>CBDEUC010000003.1:297500-2756965 GCA_965243105.1 Gammaproteobacteria bacterium | reverse complement strand
CTTGTTTAGCTCCCTGATATCAGTCGCTTTATCCGACGTTCGTGAAAACCAGCCCCAGCTGATTGGCTGTGTAAAAGGTGCCTGGACCTCTGATGCGACATAGCCCTTTTCCCAACGCATCATCACTGTTCTTGCGCTGGACTCCTGTTCCAGGCTTAACGCTGGCTCAACATAGTATCGGGTCCCGCCTGCTCCCGTATGGATAAACACGGTTTTGTATCCACTGCTGTTAAGTGCAATATGTCCACCCATGCCATCGACAACGAAACTCAGTGACTCCTTGGGTACTCCACTTTCCCTCCCATCATAAAGCAGTTCTCCATTGTCATTAGCATAAGCAGGCACCAGGCATTCTCGCCATTCCGGGCAGGGTTGCTTGCAGCTGTATTCAACCCAGTAGCCGCTTTTTTGATGCTTTTCTGAATGAAAAATATCAAATGCGGATGAAGGCACAAGTGGGTTTTCGACTGCACAAAACTGGATGCCTGGCAAGTTTGAAGCTGACTGCGTTACTTGCTGGGAAGAAATTGGCGGCGCATCTTTTTCGCAAGCCGTAAAAATGAGAAGACACACCGCCAGGGAAAAAAACCTGGCCGCGGTCCAAAGGCGCTTTCGCGTATTCATATTGATGCACCTCCTGATTTACCTTCTGACCTGTTCATAGGACAATAACAGATACTTTCCCCGGTGGACAGGCAACTATGGGTTTCAATTTTTATTCCAGGTTTTTTATTATCCTGCTGGTCAGCACCCTTGTAATCACCGATGCTAACAGCACTCCTGATGATGAAATGTTAAGAGAATTATTCCAGTACGAAATCAACAACCGTGCTTTTGCCCGCAAAACCATTCCATATATCGCGGAAATGATGAAAGGCTCAAGGGAAGAAGCATTCTGGATTGCATTTTCCCGGCTGGAAAAGTTGAGCGAACCGCTTTACCTGGAAATGGCAAAAAAACACGGTCTCGAGATTAATACGCTATTGGTAAACCTGAAGACCTGGTCTCTCAATTTAGCCATGCGTGTAGCGCCGAACAAAGCGATGCAATTGATGAGTGATGCCACCGAAAAGTATGTTGAAAAGTTAAAGCTCCTGCCGGGCTTGGCAGTTCCGGAAGACCGGGCCTTTTTTGAATACGTGCTGGCCCAGGAACAGGCGCAGCTCTCAGGTGTTCAATTACGAAACCAGGGTAAATATGAAGAGGCAGCAAAGGTCATTGATAGCTTTGTTGACAGTTTCAGTGGTTTGCCCTGAAATAGCCAGCATCCGTCAGCGGAGAGATTAATTTGAAAACACAAGTCGGCATCATTGGCGCAGGCCCGTCCGGGCTCCTGCTTTCCCAGTTACTCCATGTGAATGGTATCGAGTCGGTTGTCCTGGAGCGACAGTCGATGGATTACGTCCTTGCGCGAATTCGAGCTGGTGTCCTCGAGCGCGGAATGGTGCAGCTGTTGCGCGAAGCCGGGGCGGGAGAACGCATGGATCGCGAAGGCCTGGTGCACGATGGCGTTGGTATTGACTCCAGTGACGGTCACCTGAGAATTGATCTCAAGGCCCTCACCGGCGAGAGCGTCATGGTCTACGGTCAGACCGAGTTGACCCGGGACCTGGTTGACGCACGGCTGGCGGCTGGTGGAAACCTGGTCTACGAAACCAGCGAAGTGGAAATCCACGATCTTGATGGTACTCAACCACGGTTGAGTTACGTAAAGGATGGAGAAAAACACCAGGTGTCCTGTGACTTTATTGTCGGCTGTGATGGTTTTCATGGCGTGGCACGAAGCTACATTCCGGCGGACATGCAGCGGGAATATGAGCGGGTTTATCCCTTTGGTTGGCTGGGCCTGCTCTCTGATACCCCACCGGTTTCACATGAATTGATCTATGGAAACCATGAAGATGGTTTCTATCTTTGTTCACAACGCTCGGAAACCCGCAGCCGCTATTACCTGCAGTGCTCGCTGGACGAGAAAGTGGAAGAGTGGCCCGATGAACGATTCTGGGATGTGCTGCAATCAAGATTACCTGCAGAAATTGCAGGAAACCTTGCCAGGGGACCATCCCTTGAAAAAAGTATCGCACCACTTCGCAGTTTTGTTGCCGAACCCATGCGTTATAAACGACTATTACTTGCAGGGGATGCAGCTCACATCGTTCCCCCCACCGGGGCAAAGGGGCTCAACCTTGCGGCTTCGGATATTTATTATTGTTCAGAAGCACTTATAGAGTACTACAGGCAGGGCAAAAGCAACGGACTGGATAACTATTCCGATAACTGTCTTCGACGTATCTGGAAAGCCGAACGTTTTTCCTGGTGGATGACAAAATTACTGCACCTGTTTCCGGAGGACACGCCGTTTGACAGGCGCATGCAGCAGGCAGAGCTCAATTATCTCAGGGATTCTGAACACGCCCAAAGGACGCTTGCAGAAAACTACGTTGGATTGCCCTATTAAACATTCTGGTAAACGTTCTGGCTAGAGGTGAACCACACCCCTGCCGACCATCTTTCCAGCCAGTATCCTGTCAATTGCCCCGGACAGGGAATCAAGATCCAGCTCTTCCTCCAGCATGCTGATATCCATTTTCCATTCACTCGCCAGGCGATTCCAGATACGTGTTTTTTCTTCAATAGGAAACTGCACCGAGTCAATTCCAAGCAGGTTCACGTGACGCAGCAGAAATGGCAGCACCGTTGCCGGAATATCGAAACTACCCACGAGACCGCAGGCGGCCAGGCTACATCCATATTTCAGCCCCTTGATACCGTTAAACAGAATATCCCCACCAACTGTATCAACGACGCCACCCCATTGCTCCTTGAGCAGGGGCTTATCTGCACCTTCCGAGGCTTCTTCGCGGGTCAGTATGGAACTCGCGCCCAGTTCCTTGAGCAGGTAATACTTGTCCGGCTTGCCGCTCACCGCGGCGACTTCAAAACCAAGTTGTGCGAGCAATTTCACCGCCACTGAACCCACGCCGCCGGTTGCACCAGTAACCAGCACAGGACCACTGTCCACGGTCATACCTGAATTTAACAACTTGTCGACGGCCTCGGCGGCGGTAAATCCCGCAGTGCCAAGACGCATGCTTTCATGAAGTGTTAGTCCACCAGGTCGCGGTACCACCCAGCCTGCAGGTACACGAATTCTTTCGCCGAAACCGCCGGCCGTTCCCATGCCCAGGTCAAAACCGATCACTATCACTTCATCGCCGGCACTGAATTGAGAATCACTGCTCTCCACCACGATACCGGCCGCGTCAATGCCCGGCGTATGGGGAAAATTTCGAGTCACACCGGGATTCCCGATGGCCGACAGCGCATCCTTGTAATTCAGGGAGGAGAAGCGCACCTCGATCAGGATATCGCCCACGGGCAGGTCCTCGACATCTCGTGTCACTATTGCTCTATTAAAATCATCACCATCGCGGGTAACCTGTAATGCCTTGAACGCGCTCATTTCTCCTCCTTTGGGATTTCGCCTGACTGGTAATTTTCCTTCTATTGTCACATATCGAAGTCAAACAGACTATGACCGCAGCAACAATGGCATAAGCCGGCAGCTTGGTGATACTATCGGGGTCAAGAATAATCAACCGCTTACGGCTGACATCTACCCATGCCCTCTTTGAAAAATTGCCATAACATCTTCGACTTGCGAAGAAGAGCAAAGGTGAAATTACCTGCACCGATGTTTCACTACATGGACGGCGGAGCTGATGACGAATGGACACTTCGCAGAAATACCGAGGCATTTGACGATTACCAGTTCATGCCGGGGTATCTTCGAAAAATAGACGACATAAAGCTGGCAACAGAGGTGCTTGGCAGCACGCTGGAGCTACCCTTCTTTCTCGCACCGACGGGAATGAATCGACTCTTCCATCACGAAAAGGAATTTGCGGCATGCCGTGCCGCACACAAGTTCGGCACACTGTATAGCCTGTCCACAATGGCAACCACGACGCTGGAGGATGTCGCGGCGACAACTCCAGGCCCGAAAATGTTCCAGATATATATTCTCAAGGACAGGGAACTGACAAAGGAATTTGTGCAACGATGTAAAGCCAGCGGATACCAGGCGCTGTGCCTGACGGTGGATACCATGGTGGCCGGAAATCGTGAACGGGATCTTGTCAATGGTATGACAGTGCCTCCGACAGTGTCCCCGAAGAACATGCTGAGTTATGCAACGAGCCTTGAATGGATATTCAACCTGCTACGATTCCCAGATTTCAAGCTAGCCAACGTGGCGCACCGGGTTGATGCACTAAAGGGCGGCGCCATGGGACTTATTGACTATGTTAACAGCCAGTTTGACCGCACTGTTACCTGGGACGATGCAGCCTGGTTGGTGGAACAGTGGGACGGTCCTTTTGTAATTAAAGGCACCCAGTCGACCGGTGATGCTCAAAAAGCGGTAGAGATTGGTGCCTCTGCCATGATGATTTCCAATCATGGCGGACGACAACTGGAAGGGGCACCCGCGCCGGTGGATTGTGTTGCGCCAATTAGAGACGCAATCGGAGACAAGCTGGAGCTCATCGTCGATGGTGGTATTCGACGTGGCACTCATATTATTAAGGCACTGGCCCTGGGTGCTGACGCCTGTTCAATAGGCAGAGCTTATCTTTATGGTCTTGCCTCCGGGGGGCAACCGGGTGTGGAGAAGGCTCTCACCATGCTGGTCTCTGAGCTGGAACGTTCAATGGCATTGCTCGGAGTCAGTGATGTAAAGGAACTCGGGCAACAGCATTTAAAGCGTCTTTAAACGGGAGGTAATCAAGGTGCGAAACACAACTCATAGACATAAAGTCCTGTTTATTCACATGACCATTATACTTTGCCTGTTTACGAATGGCAGGGCCGTAGCGCAGCAAGCTGATGCAGCCATGGCCGAGCGTATTCAACAACAGCTTGTTTCAAAAGGACGGGGTGAGTATGACGCGATCAAGGACCCCGGGCGAAAACCGGTTGAGACCATGGCATTTTTCGGTGTTTCTGAAGGCATGACGGTGCTTGATGCAACAACGGGCTCCGGTTACAACGCGGAAATACTTTCGGCAGCCGTCGGTCCCGATGGCATAGTTTACGCGCAAAATTCTCACTACATCCTTGACCTGATAAACGGCGCCCATCACCAGGCCATGCGGTCCAGGCTGGATAACAGGAGACTGGCAAACGTTCGGTATATGCTTGTAGATGCCATCGACATGCCCTTTGCCGGTTCCATGGACATGGTGTTCTGGGGCTATAACATGCACGATGTCTACAACAAGGGCGGCGAAGACGCTACGCAGAAACAATTAAATGCACTGAAGAAGGCCCTCAAGCCCGGAGGTGTACTTGCAATTGCTGAACATGTTGGTGTCGCCGGCAATGACAACGCGGACTTGCATCGCCTGGAAACCGATATTGTTTATGACATGCTGAAAAAGGCAGGTTTCAAGGTCGAAGAAATCTCGGACTTACTCGCCAACCCCGAAGATGACCATTCACAATCCATTTATGCCGATGGCCTGCGTTACTACACGGACCGTATCCTTATCAGGGCGCGAAAGCCTGAATAAGCCCGACCCTACAAGGGTATCCTGATGATGAATCGACGTGAATTTACAAAACGGCTGCTCTGGCTGCCAGCGAGTATTCCGCTTGGCTCGCATGCCTTTACCGCTGGGAGCCTGCCCTTGCGAAATTCGTCACGGGTTCTTCTTGTCGCGCTGCCCGGACTGGTGCCAGGAAACACCACACTGTCACTCGAGAGCCGTCCTGACCTGGATGTCGCGGATGACTGGAACGATATAAGCGAAGTCTGGTACCGCTACATGGATGAAAAAGTTCGTGACATACCGACCACGATCCTTGGGCTTACTCGACATTCCCACTTTTTTATCCTGAAAGAATTCAGTCGCACTGGATATTTTGATGTTGCCCATGACAGATCTCTTAATCGCGTCAGCATCGAAACCCGGTGGAGTGAGACGCAGGTGAACGATGCCTTGAATTTAAACGGGCGCGTTACTGGTAATTCAAATAGCTTCCCCAGGGGTGACCAGGTTCTCTGTGCCTGGTCGATGGTTTTTTCCGGAAAGAAGTATAAGAGAGTTATTGCAGGAGAAAGAAATGCAAATTGACAGGGCGATGGGGCGATTCGCGGCAATTGTCGGAAATGAGTGGGCCTCGACCGACGAGACGGATCGACGCGCGTATGTCGATGCCTACAGTCCTGATGCTGCAGGAGAAGCCATTGCTTCCGGCTTCGTTGCGCCTGCCAGCGTCGAGGAAGTACAGGCAATAGTCAGCGTCGCCAATGAACTAAAGGTGCCATTGTGGCCGGTATCGACCGGTCGAAACCTGGCGTATGGAGGCGCGGCTCCACGCACCAATGATTGCGTCGTGCTCGACTTGAAAAGGATGAACCGGGTTCTCGAGGTCAATGATGAACTTGCCTACGCCGTCGTAGAGCCTGGAGTCAGCTTTTTTGATCTTCATCGTTATCTCAAGGAAAACGGTCATCACATGTGGATCTCAGTACCCGGACCCGGCTGGGGAAGTGTGATTGGCAACGCGCTTGAAAGGGGCGTAGGTTATGGACGAGACAGTGACCACCTGGCCACAACGATTGGAATGGAAGTGGTACTTCCAAATGGCGATCTGCTCAGGACCGGCAACGGAGCAATGACAGGAAACCCCAGCTGGCACATCATGCAATACGGCTTTGGACCCATGGTCGACGGTCTTTTCTCACAGTCCGGCTACGGTATCGTCACGCGCATGGGTCGCTTCCTGACTCCTGAGCCGGACGGTTTCATGGCGACCGAGATTTCCCTGGAGCACGAAGAGGACATCGGCGAGCTCATGACACGCTTACGTCATTTCAAGCTGAACCGAATGATCGATACGCCCATGGTCATGGGTAACCTGCTGATACCCGCGGCCTACGCCAGGGCACGCTCGGAGTGGTATTCAGGTCCCGGCGCCATACCAAGGGACATCCTGAAAAAGATACAGAAAGAACTCGGGCTTGGCTGGTGGAATGGTTTTTTCGGCCTGTATGGTCCCGAGGAACAGGTCCAGTATCGCTGGAATGCTATCACCGAGGCCATTAAGGACATACGTGGCATCAAGTACGAGAGTCGTTTTTATGCCCGGGGTGAAAAAATTCATCACTTCAGGGATGAATCTTTATCAGGCACACCGCATCTTCATGAATTCAACTGCCTGAACTGGGAGGACTCCGGTGCCCACATTGATTTCACGCCGGTGGTTCCACTCACGGCTGAGCACATAGAAAATGTCTACAAGATTGTTTATGACACCCTGAACGAGTGGGGGCTGGATTACCGCGGTGGTATGTATTGCGAAGATCGATTCTTTCGTCTTGTCACTACCCTCATATTTGACAGCAAGGACGAGGAGCAGAAAAAACGAGTGCGCGGTGCATTTTCTGCACTTATCAGGAACTGCGCAAAGCATGGCTATGCAGAATACAGAACACATCTGAATTACATGGACGAGGTCGCCGATACCTACGACTTCAATAACCGCGCCATGCTGCGCTTCCAGGAACAGTTAAAAGCCGCAATCGATCCAAACGGTATTATGGCGCCTGGAAAGTCAGGTGTGTGGGGCTCTCACAAGGGAATGGGCAAGGCATGAAAAAATTACTGATCCTTTCCTTTTTCGTCCTCAACTCCCCGGGTAGTGTTTACGCGGTGGACCCGATGAATGCCGAGCAACTTTACAGGAAATGGTGTGTTCCCTGTCATTCAAACGACAAGGGAGCACCCGGTACCCTGCGCCTTGGCCGAACTCGTGGAAAAGACATGGCCGTGCTGCTGGAGCGGCCCCCTTTGACGGGTGAATACATGAAACAAGTTGTTCGGGAAGGTCTTGGCGCAATGCCGCTGTTTCGCCGCTCTGAAATCAGCTCGGGGCAACTGGACTCCCTGGTGGATTACATCATTCAGCAACAGCAGGGCCACACGAACAAGTAGTTATACAAACTCTGGGCTACCCTCCTGCCGCTTCTTCCCGCTTGCGCGCCATTTTCACAACCAGGTTATCGGCCACGCCCGGGCGTGACCATGGACACACTGCAAGGCAAATACCACAGGTCTTGTTGTCCATGAAATAGGGCAGGCACTTGTCAAAGTCCACGTACCACTTCATCTTACCCCTGACCATTACTTTTTCCCTTGAAATTGCTTCAGGCGGGCAGGCTGTTGAGCAAACCTGGCAGCGCATGCAAAAGTCATCGCCACCAAACACGTCAGCGGAATCAGTTAGCAGAGGAATATCTGTTAACACCATGGACAACCTGAAGTTTGCGCCAAGCTTTCGATGAATCATTGAGCCATGCTTACCCAGTTCGCCCAGGCCCGCCGCAATTGCGGCAGGGATCATCAGCACGTCCTCGGTGTTGGGGCCTGTTTTGGCAGCGGCAAAGTACCCGTTATCACGGATCCAGTTCGACACGTGCTTGGATGTATCTCCCGCCCGGCTGTATTGCCGCATTACCTCGATGTAGGCCCGTTCATCCGGCGCAGTATTTAACTCGGGATAGTCATGGGCAAAAGCCATTACTACTGCATACTTTCCCTGCGGAATATCCCGGTCTTCAAATGTCCATTCTTCGCGATACTCGCAGATACCGACATCATCAGCGCCTGTTTCAAGGGCAAACTGCTTTACTTCTTCGGTCCACTCAGCTGCATTTTTCTCTTGCTTGTCCGGCGCGACATCATTAACAGGAATAGCCGCCGTTCTCTCGCGGTATTTTCTCGACTCTGCAATACGTGGATTATCCTTGTCGCGGTTATAAAAATACTGCAATGCCTTTGTGTGCTTTATTGAGTCATCCAGACGCCAGAATACAGGTCGTGGACGTCCGCTTTCAGGTTCACCGAGACCATTTATTTCATTCCCTGAGGTCTCCGGCCACAGTTCAGTCACGACAGGGTTTGGCGTATAGGCTTTTTGAACTGCACTTTTACCTTTCGGCATCGGCTCTTTCTCCTGCTTCACAGATAGGGAAATAATTGTAGCAAGCTATGAAGAATCAACAAGCTTCGTTATCACACTTAATTTACATAAATTTCAATTGGATACAAAACCCGGCAAACTCTATACTTGACCAGGTTTCAGTCTTTTGAGTGAATGGTGGGACCTGGTATTGAACGATACTTCAAAATTTGATCAGCCTCTCTCGCTGTTTGCTTTTGCCTACGCATCGGCAGCGGGCATCGCCAACCTGTCCTTTGGCCCACTCCTTATCGGAAATTATGTCTTGCTGGAAAACCTGTCCGACTCCCAGGCGGGTTTCCTGTTTTCACTGGAAATGGCTGGGGTAACCCTGAGCTCATTGATCGTGTTTGCCATACTGACCCGACTTTGCTGGCAGCATATCCTGCTGTCTGGTGTCATCATCGTAGTACTGGCCAATATCCTGTCAACCTGGACACATGGTTACGCTGACCTGATGAAAGTAAGATTTTTTGCCGGTCTCGGTTCCGGGCTAATCATGAACATGACCATGGTCTCTATCGGCCTCACCAGTAAAATTGATCGCAACTATGGATTCTGGACAGTTGCGCAACTTGTTGTCGGTGCCACCGGGCTTTTTCTCCTGCCCTTTTTTATCACTGGATTCGGCATTGCTGCCATATACCTTTGTATCGTCGTCATCGCGCTTCCGGTGTTTTTCCTGGTTAAACATTTTCCAAAGCATGGCAAGGGAGTTGATGGTAGTTCGAGCCACCTGTCGCGGGTGTTACTTGGACTATCCGCACTTGTTGGAATATTTATTTACTACAGTGGCCAGGCCGCCGTGTGGGCCTTTATTGAGCGCATTGGTATTGAAGCTGAGTTCCAGGCCACGTCAATTGGCAGCGTGCTGTCCCTGTCATTGCTCGCGGCTATCGCCAGCGCCGTAAGCGCGACCCTGCTGTCTGGCAGGTATGGGCGTCGCGTTCCCATTACCCTGAGCATGGTGTGCTCGGCGGTTGGCATCAGCCTGTTGTGGGGAACCTCTTCGCTGGCGAGTTTCACCCTCGCCGCCTGCCTGTTCAATGCCGCCTGGTATTTTTGCCTGCCCTATATCACCGCGGTAATTGCCAATATTGACATGGATGGTCGGCTCCTTGTTGGGCTGTCCGTGGTATTTCCCGGCGCACTCGCAGCAGGGCCTGCATTTGCCTCCATGCTACTGAGCGGTGACGGCTATATCCCGGTACTGCTGATTGGCTTGTTATCCCTTCCCCTTGGATTGATAATAATGTGGAAAGCTGCAGGTGCCCAAAATCAATGAAGACCATCGACGACACATATCTTAGCAAAGAACAGGTGGCGAGGATGAAGCTTCCCCTCGAGGAAGCCTATAACTTCCCCCGCGCGGCCTATGTATCCGACCATATTTACCAGGAAGAATCGAAACACCTGTTCCTGGACAACTGGGTTAACCTTGCACATGTTAGCGAGCTTCCCAGTGCCGGTGATTATATTTGCGTCGATGTTTTCGATTACCCGCTGGTGGTGACACGGGGCAGGAACGATGACTTCCATGTCATGTCGCGGGTCTGTCAGCACAAGGGAACCCTGCTGGCCGAGGGTCGCGGCAACGCTTCGATGTTTGTGTGCCCGTTCCATGCATGGTCCTATAACCTTGATGGCAGTCTCAAGGCAGCACCCCTGATGGACAAGGCCAGGAACTTTGACAAATCAAGCTGTCGCCTGGCGCAAATTCCCATGGAAATCTGGGAAGGCTTTATTTTTGTTAATGTCAGTGGAAATGCTGAGCCACTCGCGCCGCAGCTTGAGGGCCTGAGAAAAATCCTTAGCAACTGGAAGATGGAAGATCTCATTCCAGGTCATGAACCCGTTTATTACGACCAGGGACAGAACTGGAAAATTAATGCAGAGTCCTTTCTCGAGGCGTACCACCACCTGGGTGCCCATATTGATACATTCCAGCCAACGTTTCCTGCGGCAAATTCTCATCCTATAGAGAGTTCCGGTCTTTACTCCATACTGGGGTTCGGCCGGGCCCAGGCCAGTGCTGCAACAAACATTGACGGGGGAGATGCCCTGCCATTTATCGAGGGCCTCACCGAAGCCGAGCGCATGGAACCCCTGGTGGTGTTTGTCTGGCCAAGCCTGTTGCTCGGAGTAGGCCCCGACCAGGTCGCTTATTACCGGTTGATGCCCACATCTGCGGAAAGTCATGACCTGTGGTTGAATGACCTGATGCCACGCAGCACGGTGGAAGACCCGTCCATGAAAGATGCTATTAAAGCACGTACCGAATGGGCCACGAAAATTGTTCACGAGTCAGATGACATGCCGGTCTTTGACCTGTGCCAACAGGGAATACGGAGCCCGTTTTACGAGCAGGGCCGCCTTTCCAATCCCTATGAAAAATGCATATGGGAATTTAACCAGTGGTGGCTGGAAAAACTGGAAGCGCATGTGAAAAAGTAGTGACGCCGCTTCGAACATGAGTGCATTACTCGACAAGCTGGCAAGCGCCGCAGGCGCAGAATTCGAATCAGCTCGCACCATGCCGCCTGGGATATACCACTGTGAAGAATTCCTGCAGCTTGAAATCCGGGACATATTCAAAAAAGAGTGGATCTGCATTGGCAGGGCTGCAGAGATCCCCGAACCCGGTGATTACTTTTCTTTTGACCTGCTGGATCAACCGGTGGTCGCCATTCGACAGGACAACGGTGGCATTAAGGTGTTTGCCAATGTCTGCCTGCACAGAAGTGCACAATTATTAGACGGCTGTGGTAAGACCGGGCAGATTGTTTGTCCCTACCATGCATGGTCCTATCAACGAGATGGTAGCCTGCTTGCTGCGCCCTACATGGACCAGGCCCAGGGCTTTGATACGGTGAATTACCAGCTTGCTGAAGTGCGCTGGGAAGAGTGGCACGGCTTTATTTACGTGACCCTGGATGACAGTGCGACGCCTGTTTCGACACGCTTGGCGGAATTTGAAAAAATTGTCGACCACTACCGGGTAGAGAATTACGTGCACGGCTTTACCTGCGAAGCAGTGTGGCCGGCAAACTGGAAGTGTTTCGTGGAAAATTACATGGATGCCTATCACATATTCAAGGTGCACAAGAACACCTTTGGAAAATATGGCTCCGCTGAGGAAGCGACGAGCTTGTACGACGGCGATGAGCACCATACCTATCACCTCATTGATATTGGTCAACTGGACTACGAGCGCACTGATGTCGCTGTGGGAATTGCTCACCCGGATAACCAGCACATGGATGAATTCTGGCGTCGACAGACCCTGCTTGCCTGTGTATTTCCCGCACATACCATGCAATTACAACCGGATATGCTGTGGTATGTTACGGTTCAACCGCAGGGCGTGGATCAGTTCCGCATGCGCTGGTCAGTATCCTTCCCCCCTGAAATTCTTGCGGATCAACCCGACACCAGGAACTTTATCGAAAATAATCGCGAGTTTCTCACCGCCGTCAATGCGGAAGACGAAGGTATCATTGGCGAAGTTTACCGGGGCCTGAAATCAAGTCATTCAATACCGGGACCGTACGCTCACCTTGAAAGAAACGTGTTTCGTTTTGGCCAGTATATTTCAAGAGCTATATCCAGCACCTGGCAGGGACAGGCTAATTAAAGCGACTGCAATTCCTTCAAGGTGTGAGAGGTGATGCGAGACATGTCCCGATTAAACGAGAAATTTCCCTTGAGAAAAGCACCTGCCAGGAAAGGCGGGTACCAGATTTCATCATCCGGGGGCATTCGCTGGTAGGGGATTTCATCGAAATGAAACCATCTCGCACTTACGGTTTCAGTCTCGCCAGCTTCACCTGAATAGTCATCACAGTAATACTCGAATTCTTCGGCATTCTCATCATTCTCAACCTGCATGATAAAACGTGCCCTTAATTGCAGTTTTACCAGGGTGATTGAACATAGTTCGTCGGCGATACGCCTGGCGGCGGACTCCGGGGACTCATCATCATTCACGTAGCCAATCAGGCCGGTGTAGAGCCCTTCAAACTCCCCCTGCTTGTGTAGTACCAGCAGGACCTTTTCCTGCCCCGGATCAATAACAAGGGTCTGCGCGAGCTGTAGCATGGAACTTACCTGTACATAAAACCGGAGATTTGTCGTGAGACTTTCATTGCATCGTTAAGGTGGTTAAGCTAATTACATCGTCCATGGACAAGGGAGAGATGTAAAATGATAGCACGAGCGCGATTCCACTTTCTTTTAACGGCCTTACTCTGCCTGCTGGCATTTACCAGCCATGCTGCCGATGTCCAGCTGCTGTTCGACCAACAACTGCAGGATATTCCGGGTAAATCCGGCCAGGTGCTCACCGTTACATTTGCACCCGGAGAATCATCGGCCCAGCATCGACACAATGCGCACACCTTTGTTTACGTACTGGAAGGCAGTGTCGTCATGGGCGTAAGGGGCAGCGAACCGGTCACCCTGCAGGCAGGCGAGACCTTTTACGAGAGCCCGGATGATATTCACGAGGTATCACGCAATGCAAGTGACACGGAAGCTGCAAAAATCCTGGTCTTTTTTATCAAGGGCACAGGCGCACCGCCGACAGTGCCAGTGGAATAAACTTCACAGGTACAGCAAGACATTTATTTCATCGTCGCGCGAAACAACTTGATTGCGGCAAGACCATAGCCAATGGTCGCGATAACGATTGAAGCGTAGACGAACTCCAGCATCAACGGGGCGTCGTATTCCGGGAAAATTGACTCCAGCAGGAAACAGGTCGGGTTCGTCACAGAACCGATCGCAGTAGGCCATTGTACATACATGGGCAGGGGGATCCGCGTGGCATAAATTGCCACCAGCAGCATCGTCATCATCAGGAAATCAAGATGCGAAGAAAGCAGTGCTTTCTTACTCTTGAAGATATCCAGTACAAACTGGATTTCCATACCTGATAGTACCAGGCACCAGGCCAGCACCAGGGCAATCAGCAGGGTTATGCAGCCAACGCGCAGTAACAGGACATTATCAGCAGAATGATCGGTAGTAGACATGTTTATCCCCTTCACTTGTTGTTATTAGTATTCACACAATACCAGCAAACTATCTTTATGCGGAGTTTCACCTGCTTTTTAGCCCGAATTCACAGTTTCTTCACCTGCAAAGCCACAACATGGAGCATTCAATTCCAACGAAAAAACATGATGAAAATTTTCTTTTTAAAAGTCGCCACGATATTCACTGGCCTGGTGTTAACCACACAGCTATATGGCTACGAACAGGCCTATACAAAAACAACGGTGGGCGAAATCCAGGTACTGGATTTACCCGCTGCGAGGCTTATCGAGGCCGGAGAAGAAGGCGATTACTTCAGCCAGTCAAATACGCTTTTTCGCAGCCTGTTCAAGTACATAAAGGAGAACGAAATTGCCATGACTGTGCCAGTCGAAGGCGATCTCGCGGCTGCCAGGATGCGCTTCTATGTGGGCGATGATGCACCTGCCAATATCGAAAGTACCGAATCGGTCAATGTCGTTGAGATGCCAGCACGAATGGTCGCCAGTATTGGTGGTAAGGGCTCCTACAAGGAGAAAAACGTCAGCAAGGTGCGAATAAAACTTGAATCATGGCTTGAGAATCATCCAGAGCTTGAGCAAGCTGGCGACGCCTATGCCGTTTTCTGGAATGCTCCTTTCACACCCTGGTTTCTAAAACGATTTGATGTGCACATACCGGTGAAGAAGAAAAAGCAGGGGCCTGTTGCCAACAGGTCTTAAGCCGCTCAAAAATCAAGCCTGCTTACAGCGGCTTGAGATCCTCAATTGCGCGGTGCGCCTCGACAATAGCGGTCTCGGTCATGGCATTGGATGCCGCGTCAGTGCCGGCGAAACTGATATTGCCATATCGTTTTCTTGCTCTTAGCCAGTGTCGTTTCGACTTGGGCCAGAGGCTCGGCTCAAAAGCAACATCCCCACTTTCAGGATCATAGCCATAGGCGTAACCGTGGGGCCAACGATTCACCGTGATAGCCGTAATATCCGCGGCAGGGTCAAATCCCCCGGCGCCAAGCACCCTGCCCAGCTGGTCGCGAATATTACGTTCAAAATCCTCAAATGAAGTCATCAGCAGGTCTCTTCTACCAGCCATGAATTGTTCATAAGGTGATGCACCAAGTTTTCCGGGAATACGCGTGAGATGAAGTACCATGGGTTGATCGGGTGACTCGGGAAATTGGTACTTACCGAGACTGACTGGAAAGTCCAGCGTCAGGCTGTTGTGAAAACTGCCGGGGCAATAGGCATAGTCAAGACCAAGGTTCTGAAAACTTTTCCAGTTGCGAATAACAACGTTGGTATAAACAATCGGTACCCGTATCGCGTTGGACAGGGCACTTCTCTGGGACTCCGGTAACTCCGGGCACAGGTAGGGAACCATGGAATGATATCCTGCCATGACAACGCGACCCGCTGTCACTGCCCGGGCTTTACCATCTTTCACATAGGAAACGGTTACTTGTCCACTACCGTTACTATTGCCATGGGCAGCGCCGACCACCGTACTGCCCAGGCGAATTCGAACCGGGGATGACTCTTCGTCAAGGTGGCTATAGTCAAACTTCGCCGTCACGATATCTTCCATGTCTGCTCCAGGTGCCACGGCGGGTATCATCCGTCGAACCAGTAAGCGTGCCAACGAAGCATTGCCATCCGGAAAATGAAAGATGTAGGGTTCTCTTCCCTCTGACTGGTAGGCTTCAAAACCCAGGTCCATTCCTCCAAAGCCGGGACTTCCACCACTCCACGCGGCCGCAGCCGGTAAGGCATCTGCGCCCAGTGCCCAGAGGTTTCTCGTCAGTGACTCTGCATAGGTGAGCACTTCCTCGTTCATTCCGGCATAACGCTCCAGGAATGCAAGGTACGGCGTGTTCTTCAGTAGTTCGAGACGCTCATTAACCGTCATGCCGGGTAAATAATTTTTCTCGTCCCGGATTAAGCGTGCAAGATCATCTTTTCCCTGGCTGCTCAATGGGGCATCTTTCAACACCCGCTCGTCCGCGAGGCTTCCTACAGCGAGGTAATCACGACCAAACCCTTCACTGTTAAAAAATGTTGCACGCTGCAGCCCCAGGGATTCGTAAAGATCCTGGTTGTAGGCGGTGTAAAACCGTTGTGTATCAACACCCAGCTGCTTGATTAGATCTGCGGCAATCTTTGGGTACCCACCCGGACCCTCAATACTCTGGGTGCCACCGTACCCAATGAGATGACGACCATCGACTTCAAACTCATTTCTTTTTGCATGCCCGCCGAAATCATCATGGTTATCGAGGATTAAAATACGAGCCTTGCTTCCTGCAGATTCGCGATAATAGTGAGCAGCAGACAACCCACTGATACCTGCACCTACCACAACAAGGTCGTATGTTTCACCCGTATTCGACGCCTCCCAGCGATAGCCCTCTCTCAGGGCGTGGGCAACTTCAAATGACCCCCTGTGACTTCCCCTCATCCCGGTTAATGACGGCGGATAGTGTGCCAGCGCATCGTGAGGGTGATTTGCCCAGCTGGAAGGACTATTTGAAAACAGGGTCGAACCAATCGCGACACTAACACCGTTTAAAAAATCGCGCCGGCTAATGTTGCGCCGCGTGCCGAGGTCCTTGTCCGAATTATTTTTCATTTGATTCCTTATTCACCTTCGCACACTTTGTTACACGGAAATGCGTTATTTAACTGCTGTCACTAACGGCATTGCGAGCTAACTAATATATTACATGTTACCCGGGTGGGTTTGGATCTGGTATTGAGCTTCTTCAATAATTTTTCTTTAGATGATCTGCCAGCTTCAGGCAGAGTGCCAGTATCGTCAATGTCGGATTAGCCCAGCTGCTCGTGGGAAATACCGAGCTACCTGCCACGTAGATGTTTCTGACTCCGTGAATCCTGCAATGTTCATCAACTACGCCGGTCCGGGGATCGCTGGACATTCGCGTCGTACCCATGTGGTGATACCCTGCTATCGCGTGGTTACTTATGAGCTCATCTGTTTCCCATGGAATTGAATCATCTTCAAGCCAGGGAGCGAGTTCAAGATGTCCGAGGTCTAGACGCTTCATCTCCTTGTCCAGTGTTCGCATCAATACACTCACCGTTCTCTTGTCTATCTCCATAAACCGCCAATCGAGATTGATTTTTTGCATTCCCAGGGCGTCTTTTTCATCTACCAGGGTGACACGGCTGTCCGGGTTAGGCGCCTGCTCTGCGCGGATCACGGCATATAGATCCTGCATGCCGGATTTAACAACCATCCAGCGCAGGTATTGGCCAACATGCTGTGCGGCCCTAGCGAAAACACGACGTTGAAATTGCCACAAGCGGCGATTACCTGATGTGGGATTCAATTCATGACGTAGCGACTGGTAGGCGCGTGTACTCAATGCCTGCTTTTGATCGCTACGACGCCGGGCCGAAATAGTAAAGGATGTATTTAGAATTTGCTCTTCACCCTGTAACGTAAGACCGGGCCTTGCGACACTGGCATAGCGGTCGCCGCGGTGACGGTATGCACGGGGCAGGATCTTAATCGTCCGCCACGGCTCATTTGTCACCAGGCGTCCTCCGCGGGCATGAGCATGCTCCATGAAAAAACGTCCAACCAGGTCATTCTGGTTACCAATACCCCGGGACTGCACACCTCGAGAATTAAGCAACAGCCTTGGGTTTTCGAGCCCGCCAGCGGCGAGAACAAACGTCCCTGCCTTCACCTTACCGCGTTTGCCGAGGGTGTCCGCAATCTCAACATAATTTACCTGGTCGCCTGCTTCATTCAGCGCGATATCTGTAACCGTCGCATGGAGGAAAATACATACATTTTCCGCCTGTTGCAGGTCCTCGGCCCTGGACATGACAAAACGGTCCGCTACACCATCGAACTGCCAGAACGAGGTGTCAATCAGGGCCTGGTCAAATGGCGGTGGCTCGAGATCATGCTTCGACCAGGTATTACTGTCCAATTGCAGTGGATCAAGGCCAAGCAAGGACTGGGCACGATGATAGTACGGCATGAGTTCTGACCGTTGAAAGGGCCAACCGCTGTAGGGAAGCCAGTCCCGTTTTACAAAATCTATCTCGTCAAACAGTGCGCACCTGCCACCCCAGATACTGGTAGTTCCGCCGAAGAAGCGTAGACGGGAATCGACAAGTTCATAATAGGGATAGCCACTGCTTGAACCCTGTGCAAGTTGTTGTACATCACTTTCGTAATCTGTACCGCCACTTTCCAGCAATGCAATGCGCAAACCATCCTGGTACAGGGACCGCGCAACCGTGATGCCTGCTGCACCTGCCCCTATGATGCAAATGTCATAATTCGAAAAATGCTCTGTGTCACATTTTCTAAAATCAACGATCATGATATTTACAGCTATCAAAATTGCCAGGGGCTTGCAGATTATTTCGCCCGGTTAAGAAAAGCCCCCCGGCCGCACTGGTGAAAGGGGAATTCAATTCCAGGTAATTGTTGCTTGCTGGCACAGTCACATTTCCACTACAAGTACAGAATCTATTTCCTATAGAACTTGATAAACAGCTTTACATTTTGTAAAAAAAAACAGTTTTGTTCAATATTGCCGTAACAAGCGAGAAAAGGGCCTACGGTCTAATTTGTCACCGGCAAGAGTTTTCAAAAGCACAGTTAAGCAACTACGTATTGCGTGGACCGGGGTTGCTCTGTAATGTGTGCAAAGATTCTAACAAGCTCGAGTTAAACCATAATTAATGAATACCGGAACCCTGTCCTGGCCAAAAACAGGTCTGATCGTGCTTGGCTTTTTATTATCCCTTGGTTTCTTTCTTGGTTTTGCCCTGCCCTACCTGCTGTTTGAACCTGGTCACATACAGGCGTTCAAGGGAAAAGAGTTCTGGTTAATCACGCATATCATCAGTGGCAGTATTGCAATATTCATCGGGGCGCCTCAACTATGGATGGGCTTGACGGGACGAACCGGTAAATTACATCGCAAGCTTGGCTGGCTTTATCTTGGAATGATTGCTTACTCTTCCGTCACCACGTTTTATCTTGCCATGACGACTTCAAATGGCTGGCTGGTTGGACTTGGACTGGGTGGGCTTGGCCTGGCATGGGTGCTGACCAGTGGTATGGCATTGCTGGCTATCCTGAAAAAACAATTTACCATGCACATGGAGTGGATGATAAGAAGTTACGTAGTTACCCTCGGGTTTGTTTTTTTTCGTCTTTTCCTGGGTGCGACAATCGCACTGGATATCGGCACAATGCCGGAGCGGATAACAGGAGCAGCCTGGATATGCTGGGCCCTCCCTCTTCTATTGACTGAAGTGACACTTCAAGGGCGCAAGATAATCAAAAGCCAATAACTTACTGGTCTTCCCGGGACACTTCTTCCCTGAATTTCAGCAATAACTCGTAGGGTTTTGATATCTTGTCATCATCAATAAACATCGAGAGTGCCGGAATATTCTTGTACTCTTTCGGATCAATTTTCTTGTAACCCATCGACCAGTCAGCAAACATTCGCTTGTCGATAGGGTTTTGCATCAACACTTCCACTTTTGTATGACGAGGATCCTGCTGGATTTCACTGTAGAGTGATAACACGTTTTTTTCTTCTCCTTCCAACACCTGTATAAATTGTTTATTTGCGTACAACAGTAGGCCGGTGATTTTTAACCGCTTGTTCCTGGCCCTGGCCTGGTGCAAAAGCGCGTTTAGCTCATATCGATCCAATTCCACCAACGCTGTGCTTTTATAGACAAGAGTATAAAGCAAGGATATTCCCCCAATTCATCTGATACTGAGTATAGCGTCAAAATTGAGCTCAAACCGCACTACCCGTGTATTAAATCTGTGACCATGTCATCAAATGAACTGTAGCGCCATCATCCTGTTTCCTGCACTATTTTGGCTCATAATTGACTGTTCATCCCATGAATTGCCCGAGATTGCTGCTGTCTTCGCAGTGAATTACCTGGCTATATACCCAGGTGAACAGTGTCAAAGAGTTGACATGAACTGTTTCGAGTTTTTTCACGGCCTTTGTTTGTCCGTCATGAGGCAAGTTATAATGTAGTGGCTTCACGCACAGGCAAATATTTTTTACTCGTTTATTTACCGGCAACCTGACATTGGCTCATTCTATTAGCAAACTTGCAGGCATTCTTGGTTACGCAGGCCTCATTCCGTTCATTGGCCTGACGGTATTCATGTTTTTGGTAGATGGCGACTCCGCGATTTTCGCACGCTTTGCATTCCAGGCCTACGCGGCAATCATCCTGACTTTTATTGGTGGGGTGCACTGGGGGCTGGTGGTTAATAAGAATGATCAAGGGAATACACAGTTGGTGATTATCGCCAGTGTTGTTCCAAGCCTGCTTGCCTGGGTGAGCATCCTGTTGCCGCTACCCATTGCCCTGGCAATGTTGCTGTTTTCGTTCCTGCTGTTGTTCTTCTATGAATACAGGTATCTCTGGCCTGTATACTTTCCCGCCTGGTATCGAAAGTTACGTTCGGTCCTTACAGGCGTCGTCTCCCTGCTAATCACCTTGAACCTGGTTAACTCCCTGTGAATTTTCACCCGGCTCCCGATCCTGTAAAGGAGGGACAGGAATCCGTGTGGGACTACCCAAGGCCACCCGCAATAAGGACATGCCAAAAAACTGTTCGCATCGAGTTCGCGGGTAAATTGCTGGCAGAAACCAGCTCTGCCATTTGCATACTTGAAACAAGTCACCCGCCAAATTACTACCTGCCACCGGCTGACGTGGACATGGGGATGTTGGTAGCATCAGGAGGCAGATCATCTTTTTGCGAATGGAAAGGTGCCGCGTCCTACTACGATGTCGTGCGGGATGATGTTGTCGCAACTGCGGCAGGCTGGAGTTATTCACAGCCTGCCGAACGTTACAGTCAAATCAGGAATTTCCTTTGTTTTTACGCGGGCGCTATGCAGGCGTGCTATGTTGGTGACGAGTTGGTAGTCCCTCAACCCGGTGGATTCTACGGCGGCTGGATAACATCGGATGTTGCAGGGCCTTTCAAAGGCTCTCCAGGGACCCTGCATTGGTAGGCCACCGTCAAAAGGGTGACGTACTTTAACTGCGAAGTTGAAGGTATAATTCATCATATCATGTCGGTGACTTCCACGAATCCACAGCAGCTTGAGAAGATTTGTAAGGGGCTGGTTACCCCGCTCAGGATCAGCGCCATACTGCCCGCGGGCTACCCCCTCATTTGTTCCTTGTGGTACGAATATAGCAACTCATGCTTTTGTTGTGTCACGCAGGAAAACGCGAAGCTGATTGAAATCCTCGGATCAAATCCTCAATGTGGGTTTGAACTGTCGCCAAATGAACCTCCGTACTACGGCCTGCGAGGTTACGCAGATGCCGAAATTCAATCTGCAGGAGCGGCGGAATTACTGGAGAAACTCATTGTGAAGTACCTGGGGGATACCAATTCAAGCCTGGCCAGGCATCTCCTTGAAAAATCGCACAGCGAGGTCATGATAACGCTAAAGCCCCGCAGTATTTTCACCTGGGACTACCGTGAAAGGATGTCTCGCGACTAGCGTAGTCGGGAGTAAGCCCTTATAGCCGCCTGCCCCCCGTAATTACAACGCTGGCCCGACATTAACAGGGCTACCATCACTGAAGCGTGAAAAACGAAAACGACTGAGATCAAACTCGATTTCCTGGCCCTGTAGCATCTTTGCCATGACATAGCCGGCGCCCGGACCAATACCGAAACCGTGCCCGCTGAAACCCGTGGCAAGAAAGAAATTCCGGTAACCCGGCACCTCGTCCATGACCGGGACAAAATCCGGTGGCGCATCAATCATTCCGGCCCACGCTTCTACTATTCCTGCATTTTCCAGCACCGGGTGATTCTCGGCCATGTAATTTTTTATTCTTCTAACGGCATCCGGGTTTGGCTCCGGATTCAGCACCCGGGTCATTTCAAACGGCGTTATCTCGTCATCCTCCCAGCTGCGCTTTGGAAATAACCGTTCCATCAGCCCGTCTCCAAATCGAAGTCTCAGGCCACTCCAGGTGACCTTGAGCGCCGGAAGAAAATCAAGACAATACCTGAAGCTGTCTGCACTAACATAGTGATCGAGATAGTTTCCTTTTGACAGGGTATAGCCGCCGTCCTGTCGACGCCTGAATGAAAACTTGTGCGAACCGGCGCCTCCCATGTAAGCCTCCGGTCTTTCGTCTGTCCTAACCACTGTTCCCTTGACCAGTAGCTGGGGAAAGCGGATACCGAGGTTAGCCAGGAAAGCCGAGGACCAGGCACCGCCAGAGCACATCACCGTGGATGCCTTCACGCTACCGAGTTCTGTCACCACGCCACTGACCTGCCCCGCTTCCGTTTCCAGCGAACGTACCGCACAGTTTTCTATAATCCTGGCGCCGAGCCGCTGGGCGGCGCGGGCAATACCGGGTACAGCAACAAAGGGCTCTGCCTTGGCATCGCTGGCGGTGTACATACCACCTTTCCAGGGATGACTTTCATACCCCAGTTTCTCGCCCAATTCGGCAGCACTGATGAGCTTCGTATCCAGCTCGTGGCGCCGTGCAACTTCCATCCAGTTTTCAAAGTCCTGCTGGCCCGACTCGTTATTGGCAAGATAGATCAAACCGCAGCGCGTGAATCCCAGGTTCTCGCCGGTTTCCTCCGCCAGCCCTTCCCATATTTCCTGGGATTTCTTGGCTATGGGCACCTCCGCTTCATCGCGACCCTGCTTTCTTACCCAGCCCCAGTTTCTTGATGACTGTTCACCGGCTACTCTGCCCTTTTCGCAAACCAGCACTGACAGGCCGGCCTTGATGAGAAACCAGGCAGTTGAAATTCCGATAACACCGGCTCCGATGATCACGACATCAACTTTATCGGGTAGCGCATCATTGAACGTGACCGGGGACTTGTCAGATAGCATTGGCATGGCAGGTTAACCGTAAGTAAAAGAGTATTGTTTGAATGTAATTTTAGCCGCTAATGGTGATTGTTGGCGTAGTTTCGAAAATGTTAGCCGCAATCCGTATTATTACCAACTCCCAATTAAATTTCATAAGCGTATTTAATGAAATTCATAAGTCTTGTCAGTTTCTTTAGAGTTACAAGTATAATGAGAAACCAATGAATACCTACGCCATCGGAATTATCTGCAGCATACTGCTCTACCTGGCAATCGGCAGCTATGCGGGCAGAAAGATAAAACACCTGGATGACTTTTATGTTGCGGGTCGTGGCGCTTCAACTCTTCTCATCGTCGGCACCCTGATTGCCAGTTTTTTGAGCACCAATGCTTTCCTTGGTGAAACCGGCTTTACCTACAGCGGTTATGGCCCGGTGCTGATGATCATGACCGCAGTGAACAGCATAGGCTATGTACTGGGTGCGCTGTTCTTCGGTCGCTACCTCAGGCGAAGTAATGTCCTGACAGTCGCGGAATTCTTTGGTCAGCGTTTCAATGATCGCAGGGTACAGATGGCCGCAGGAATCACCATAATCGCGGGTATATCGGCTTACCTTCTTGCAGTCACCCAGGGGGTGTCCCTGGTAATCTCCGAGGTCATGGCTTTACCCTACACGCAGACCCTGCTTATTGTCTGGCTTGGCTACACGCTTTTTACACTCTATTCCGGCTCTCGTGGGGTAGTAATTACTGACACGATCATGTTCTTGCTATTCACTATCGTTGCGTTCGTCGCCCTGTATTTTATCGTCGATGCCGGCGGTGGCTGGAATGCTGCGATAAAATCACTGGCTGTGTACGAGGACAAGCCGGGTATCATTTCCTGGCATGGTCTTGTGGGGGAAGGTGCCAGGTGGTCAAATGCAGTTGATGCCATGACCTGGGGAGTGACACTGGGAATTTCCTGGAGCCTTGTACTCGCGGTCAGCCCCTGGCAATCGAGCCGCTATCTCATGGCGAAAAACGAGCATACCGTGATACGGGCCGCCTGTGTTGCCACAGGCGCAGTGTTACTGGTTTACCTTGCCCTGCTAAGTGCACCGGCCATTATCAATCTTTCCAATGCGAATATTGAACCCACCGAACGCGCAATGATCTGGGCGGCCCTCAACCTGATGCCGGTTTTGCCTGGCGTATTACTCATGGCCGGCATAACGGCTGCAGGCCTCTCCTCGGCCTCAACATTCCTGTCACTGGTCGGTTTTAGTGTAAGTCATGATCTTTCGATTTTTAATAATATGCCCGAGGAAAAACAATTGCTCGTGACAAGGATTTCCATGCTTCTTGTCGGGCTTGTCGTGCTGGGCATAGCTTTTTTTCAACCGCCATCGATCATGGTTATCACTTACTTTGCCGGGACACTGTTTGCCTCTTCGTGGGGACCTGTTGCCTTTATGAGTATCTGGAGCAAATCAATAACGGCGAACGCCGCTTTCTGGGGGATTATTACCGGGTTCCTCGGGAATATCATTCCAAAGCTGCTTGATATCAGCGGCATAATCGACCTGCCGGTTTACCTTGACCCATTTATCATCGCGCTGGTATTGAGCATTACTACCATACTGATTGTTTCAGGACGTGGTGAGGTTACGAGTGCCGAAAAAACCTTCCTCAAAAATATTCATATTACACCCGGCTCTGAAATCGACGCTGGCTTACTTCATTCTTCATTGCGTATCTGCAATTACATGCTTATTTCAGGAGTTAGCCTGATGGCCATACTGTGGTTTTTCTATATCACCCCCTATCACGACTCGATAGTCAAACAGGGTAATAGCAGTGAGACTGTGAAGATAAGCAGCTTGCTGCTAAGCGGTGAATTTTTACAATGCCTTATATATTCCTCAGCACTGGTTATCGCGGCACTTATTGCCCGTATTTTTTTGAAACGTTCATACAGTAACTAGCATCCTGGCATCAGTCACGGTACAAAGATGTGCCTGTCTAAAAGTCGAATTTCAACATGATTTGTGCGGCGTTATCATTGACTCCGTCGATCCCGAACTTGTTGCGCCAGTAAAAATACTCAATACCCAGGAAGATCCCTTCTCCGGTACTGGTGAGTTTTCCAACATCCAGTAGCAGCTGTGGTTGAGCCAGGATAAATGGTTTGCCACCCGAGCTACTTGCACTTACCCAGTCGAGGAAACCATCAAAGCGAAAATCAAGTTTCCCAATTTTAAAAGGAATGCTCCAGGAAGGCGTTATCTGTATGCCAGTGGTCTTTTCCTGGTCATGCTTTTGCGCCATGACATTTAAATTTAGCACTCCGGCCACGGGTAAATTAAACGTTGTTCCAATCCCTAACAAGTAGGCCTTGAACGGATCACCTTCAGGCAAGGTACTGTGATTCAATCCGCCGACCAGGAAAATATCTTTGAAGACACGATTTGATAAATTCCTGTTGAGCACCTTGCTCAAACTCAATCTCGGGTACCACTCTCCATATAACTGCAGGCCCACATCATCCCGCTGCACAATATCAACAAACATAAAGTTATCACCATAGGTCCAGGCATTGGCGTGCTCAAAAGTGATCGTGGTTCGATGTGTTTCGCCCAGTTCAAAACCACTACCGTGTAATAACTGGATGTTATTACTTGTCCACTGGAACAGGGAACCCGCAGTGACAGGGCTGGCAGTAATGATAAAAACTACGAATGTGACATACCTGGTCATCGTATTCGCTGGCTGGCTGCAGATCCATTATCTGGCCAAATGAGATACCACTATAGCAAAAGCGTCGCCGGGACAGCCAGATCAACTGGCAAGTTACATCGGTTTTCGAAATACCAGGGTAAACCTGTCAGTGTTGCCAGTAACTGTTTTGCGCCCTACTTCATATACCAGCTCATCATCAGGTCGATAGAACATGCTTGACGATTTTTCCAGCTTGAAACCTGCCTGCTGTACACCCAGGATCACCTCCACCGCGTCCTCGCGTCGGCGAAGTTCCCACGTTTCAGGAGCCATATGACGACGACTATGATCAATAACAACGTAAGTCCCGCCGGGTTTCAGTGCCTTGAATACGGCCTTGTTGAACCTGGCCTTGTCCTCTTCATTGAAATTGTGATACTCGCGAATACATAAAACCATGTCGGCATCACTTATGCCAAAATCAATTCGTTTACCAAAAACGTAACGATATTCTTCATTATTCCACCCCAGTTCCATGGGAAGTTTTCTCGCCTTGCTCATTACCTTTTCGGCGAGAATATCGTCGAGGCCATCCAGCCACTCTTTTTTATAGGCCATGTGAAGCTCGCCTTTTTCCTTAAGCAGCGGTGCCAGTATTTTCGAATACCAGCCATTGCCCGGGGCAAACTCAATGACCTTCATATCTTCCCTGATCCCCATGAACTCCAGTGCGAGATGGGGAGCACGATTCTTGTCCCTGCGGGTGTCGGCGTCATTTCGGTGGTCCATTGCCATGATTTCCGAGACCCTGTCCTGTATCGATGCCTGGGCGGCGACCTGGACTGAAGAAACCAGGCTGGCAGTCAGGGCGACCAGGGATACAACTAGTATTTTTCTCATCATAAGCCTCCTGGAGTTTTACCTTTCAAATGAACAACTTGGGAGTTCCTGCTACACTATGCTGGCACTCCTCAACAGTCAACAAGCATGAATCTTATGACCGTAGATAACAAGGGGAATTAACATATCAATAAATCGATTTTGATTAGTCTTGCCGGGACTGAATGTAACAAAGCGAATACGTAATCTATGAATCCCCTTGCATACCTTTTCCTGTTAGCAATCTTGCTATTGATTACAGCCTGTGACTTCGAATCTACGAGCGAAGTAAGTTCGGACAATAAACGTGCTCCCTCTTTCAGTGAAGAGTTTGTTCCTACCACATCCTCAGACCAGGTCCTGCTACAGCACAAGCGATTACCAGTAAATGAAATCTGGTGGAAGATCAACGGTGAAGACATGGCGTGGAATTTCAAGAATCTTCATCAAATTTTTCCAACAGTTAATGTCTACCGCAATGGGCCTGTGCGAGAGCTTGAGTACGCAATCAACCCGGCTATCGCCGAGTTTGAAGTCGATACACCAATGGGTAAATTCTCATTTGAAGACATTATTCGCGACGACCAGTCTACCGTACTCGGGGTTGTTATCTTGCATAAGGGCAGGATCGCCTATGAAAGTTACCCGCGCATGCAGGCCTATGAAATGCCGGTGTACTGGTCGGTGGCCAAGGCTTTTGTTGGCACCATTGTTCGAATCCTGGAAGAACGGGGTGAAATCGATGTCAGTCTCGGTATCGATCACTATCTCCCCGAACTTTCCTCATCAGATCTTGCTGGTATCAGTGTCAGGGATATTCTTGACATGGCAACGGGGCTTGATTGTGAAGATGAATATGACGACCGCACTTCATGCTACTACCTGTACAGCATGGGTGTTGGCGACGGCTTCAGGACAGAAAATGCGCCTGCCAACGCCTACGAGTTTGTTAAAACGCTCAAGGCCACGAAAGTGGATGAGCCGGGCACCCGGTTTTCCTATTCAGGAATGAACACCTTCGTACTGGCCTGGCTCGTAGAAAAAGTCACCGGTGTGCGTTTCCAGGACGTACTCAGCAGGGAAATCTGGTGGCATATTGGTGCTGAATCAAACGCAGCTTATATTGCCCCTGTGCAGGGGATACCCATAAGCCACGGCGGTTTTCTTTCGCGGATGCGGGATCTCGCTCGTCTTGGGCTCCTGTTCACACCCAGTTACGGCGTTGTCAGTGACCGGAAGATAATCTCCGACAAGCACATTGAATTTATCTTCTCCGGTGGCAGGCCTGGGTTACTTAGAAATGCGGGCTTTCCCCCGTCATCAAGCAGCGGCATCAAGCATAATATCTACCAGTGGGATGAGATAGGCGTCAATGGCGACTTCTTCAAGGGTGGCTGGGCCGGCCAGGGATTCCTTGTGAATCCGCGCAAGGACCTGGTAGCAGTGTGGGCGGGTTACATGAAGAAGGACTTCAGCGAAGTGAAGTTTGAGCCCATCATTCGGGAAATGCTGAACACCGTTTATCCCGATCGTGATGTTCAATAATACGCGGCATTAGTCGGCCGCAGGCACCAGGTCTTCCGTAGTTTCAATTTCACGTTCACTTGCGATGGAATCCTTCTTGAAGGTTATCGCAATCCATTCCAGTGTCCTGCCGCCCAGGTTTCCCGAATTATGCTTATCCTCCAATGAAACAGGACCGGGGCGCCAAAATGCGCTTGGGATTGAATTATCGACATCTTCGTTTGTAAAGAAATATTCCTTGTCTCCAAATGTTGAAACAACTTTTTCTGTGTCTTTCAGCACGATCACAAGTTGATGTTCGGGGTGTGTATGCAGACCTTCCCACTGGCCCGGCTCCAGGCGAAATCGCTGAACGATGACACGCTCGTCTTCAAAAACAAGATCGCCCTTTATATTTGGATACTGCTGCTCTGCCTGTGAAAGTGGAGAAAGCAGGCTAATAACAAGCAGTTTGAAAACATGGCGAAAGGCACTCATATAGGAACTCCCGGGCTGTTGGGCAACAATTCAATGATAGCTGCATATCCTCTCGCTGTCCGCTGTCGAAATTGCCTGGCTGTTGCTTCAAGCTTGATGCAAGGAAACCAGCTACCTTTTCAGCCTGGACACATTGGAACTACATTCATCAACGATACCCGACACTCACATTCCCGTTAACCGTAGTCACTTCTACATCTCCCGAGCCATCACCGGTGGTAAAGCCCAGGCTACTTCCGGGCAGGAATTTCTGCTTCTCCGCCTGGTCATCTGTCAACTTATTGGTAATAGAACCACCAACCGCCGTATCAAGTTCAAATTCAGCGTCAACTCCCTTGTTAAAATCCAGGTTAATCGTTCCATTCACGCCGGAAACTGACACATCCCCTTTCCTGTTGAGGTCCAGGGCTACATCAACCTTGCCATTAACTGATTCAACAACCAGTTCATCGATCTTCGCCAGGTCAAGCAAAAGGTTACCATTCACAATTTCAACAGCGACATCCACGTAGGTACTTTTACAGGTGACATTACCCTGCACTGTCCTCAGCCGTAGCGTACCGGAGGAGCCCCTGTCGCTTACCGCGCCATTCACCGTTTCAATATCAATCTTGCCCTCGTTGTTGGCCGCACTGATGTTTCCATTTACTGACTGTAACCTAACCCTGTCCTTCAGTTTTTCAGCTTTGATGGCACCATTCACGGTCTCAATATTTGCTCCCGCTTCAACACCGCTAACAGATATATCACCCGTAATATTGTTTACCTGGAGCTCGCTGCCCCTGGGTACATAAAATGTCAGGTTCGAGTTGTCCTCTTTTGCAGATTTCTTGTTCCAGCTCCACTTGTCATCGTATATCACGTCAAACGTGACCGTGTTGCCATGACTCTCAAAGGTATAATCTTTTGCGCGATCGGAGAGCTCACCACTTACCTTGACTTTATTCTTGTCCCAGGCCTTTACCTTTATATTCCCATGCTGATCGTGAATGGAAACATCGGCTGTCTTCGGTACATCCAGTGCCTGGTCAATCTTTGTGCCAGCCTGGATAGTGAATGAGACCGCGGTGAGAGTAATTGCCAATATCATGTTCTTCATCATTTTCTACCTCGTCATTACATCCAGTCAGGCTGATGCACTGACTGAATAAGTGTTAGTTGCTGTTGATATACCTGTTTTAATAGCCTGATCAGGTTTGCATCATTGGGATCATTTTCCAGCGCGGCCTTGATAACCGTTGCCGCACTGTCCAGTTCATCAAGTTGCTGCTGCCAGTTGTCGGTAAGTGCAGGCTGCTGTTGATAATGGGCCAACAGCAACTGTTTTTGACCTTCGTATTCCTGGCTCATGTTAGAGACAACCTGGTTGATCCCTGATTCGTCAATCTCCGGCTTTGAAAAGTAATTCAGCAGCAGTAATCCTGTTATTCCAAGCACAGCAAAAGATGCGGCGATACCGGTCCAGCGCATGGAAGAGTTCATGCGTGACACTTCATGCTCCAGGGCATGATCAATGCCTGGCCAGAGATCCTGCTCGGGCTGGATATCTCGTGGAAGAGCATCCAGCTTTTCCTGTAACAATTGCTCAAATTGCTCGTCTTTCATGATTCTATCCACTCTTTCAATAAAGCTTTTGATCGATGAAACTGGGATTTACTGGTTCCGACTGCCATGTTCAACTTGCTGGCGATTTCTTCATGCCGATAGCCCTCGACCGCGTGTAATACGAAAACGATGCGTGCCCGTTCCGGCAAGCGGGCAATGTATCTGTCAAGATTGAAATCATCGGTCTTCATTTCAGTGCTTTGCTCAGCTTCGCTGTTCGCATCCACGTTCTTGAAACGGGATAACCAGCCCTTTTGCTTGCGCATGTGCGAAAGCGTGATATTGACGGCAACCGAATGCAACCAGGTTGAAAACTTGCTCTGCCCCCTGAATTCACCAATCTTGTGCCAGACCTGGATGAAAACTTCCTGGCTGGCATCCTCGGCCAGGCTTTTTTCGCCGGTAAGGCGGTAACAAAGCGCGTACACCCTGCCACTGTGTTGCTGGTACAGCTGGTGAAAAGCATGCCTGTCTCCATTTTTAACTGCCGCTACCAGGTCAAGCTCTTGCCTGTCCACGACGCGGTCTTCAGCAGCATTGAGCTGTTGTTCTTGCATTGGTTGTTAATTCTTTCAGTTTCCCTGCATGAGACGCTGTGCGCTCAATAAAGGTTTAAATGGGTTTTAAACGGCCAGTATACCCGCTGGTAAGCGATTGATTTGAATAGCAATAATTTTCAACATCTTCACAATCGACCTGCGCTTCGTAGCCACCGGCGAGGCAGCTTAACCAGGCACCAAATCCCGATGTGCCCGTGACTACAGTCGCGGCAAGTGCCAGGGTAAAGCCTACAGTAAGTATAATATTTGATTGCAAATCCGGTTCCCCATTTCAACCTTTTTTCTTAACTACGTACTTGGACGCAGCGAAAGGCCAATTTGGTTGCAATTATTTTTCCGGTACTGGATTTCCCTGGATTCGCGCCTGTAGTTTCGTCACTTTTGCCAGGAAACACCCCGGCATGGCGTTGTGAAGATGAATGTATTCCGTTCCTGTTCTTCCAAGCATTGCCGGAATAGCCTGTTCCAGTTCTGTGCCTTTCACCACATCTGCTCCGGCAAGGAAGTGCTCGGAATCAAAGGCCCGGATTGAAACGAGTCTCGAAAGAAACATAGCCGGGATTTCATTAGCAGTTGTAACAGGCTTCCTTGCGTTCTCCCGCACGTAAATAGCGTGCCTGGAATTGAAGGGGGAATCAGCTGACTGGTGTTCATAATTTACCAGGATGACGGTCTCACCAATCTCAGCATCTTCAAGACTTACCCTGCATGGAAAACCGGGTTTCGCATTGACGACAAATTTCCGGGCACGATGCCCGGCCAGTTCACTCGCGGACATACCAAAATACGGTTGAAATTGTCCGGGTGACAGGCCTTCAATAATGAATGACATGAGATCTCCACGTAAGGATTGACGTGGATAAGAGATTAACGACCTTGTGCCCGCAAGGACCACCCGATCATTGCGATCGAAGACGCAAAAAACTGATCAGTGTTTTAAAACGCGATTGGGATATTTTTCCATCAGTTTCTGATGCGCAGTCATCATCTGGCGCATGGGTTCCATCGCCCAGAGGTATTGTCTACGGTTTGAGTAGCCTTCGTTTGGGTCGCGCATGACGTTAAATATCTCTACCTCGTTGGGGTAAAACTTGATATTTCTCCAGCGAATGGCTTTCAGGTAGGTTCCTTTCCCCGTTCCAAACACGCTGTACTTGTAGTGAAAGACATAGTCCCTGCGGGAATGCCCTTCGCCGTTCACAAGCAGGGATACCTGGTTGACCCCGTCAATCACCCTGTCTGCAGGTATATTAGCTGTTGCGCCCGCGAGCGTTGCCATGGTGGTAAACCAGTCTGTGACGTGGACAAGATCCAGTGGCTCCGAGCCTGCATCAATAACACCGGGCCACCACGCTATTGCAGGTGTTCTCACACCGCCTTCCTTGACCTGGTGCTTTCTTCCATTCAGGTAACTGAAGCCGGCAGAAGGATAAAAGGTATACATGGGCCCGTTGTCACTTGCCCAGACAAGCAGCGTATTCTCAGAAATACCCAGCGCCTCGAGCTTGTTACGAATTCTTTTTACATTCTTGTCGTGCTGGGAAAGTTGCGCTGCCTGGCAGTTGCTTGAATCCACGTACTTCTCATTCCTTTCCTCCGGCGGACAGGCGAATACCTGCTGGGCGTTTGTAGCAAAATAGGCAAAAAATGGTTTCCTGTCCCTGGCATTCTTTTCGATGAAATCCAGCACCTTATCGGTAAGTTCATTATCATGTATGTTGTAGCGCTCCAGCGTCAGCTTTCCCACCTCCCTCGGTTTTTCACCTTTGCGGCTTTCCTGGATTCCGTGGATCTGGATATCAAACAGTTGTTCGTAATCGGATGGCATATCAAGCTGGTAGGGTATCTCGCCAATGGTCTCATTGTCCTCGTTGTAGTAGTCGACATTTTCCGACCACGGCCATACGCCGCCGTTGTACATGCTGTAAAAAGCATAGTCGAAGCCCTGGCTGGTAGGCTGGTGCTCAAGGCTTTCTCCCATGTGCCATTTGCCGAACATGGCGGTGGCATAGCCAGCTTCTGAAAGTACTTCGGCGATGGTTTTTTCCTCTTCCACAAGGCCCTTTGGATTACCTGGGAACAATACGTTATCGACGCCGGTACGAATGGGAAGTCGGCCTGTCATCAGGGCAATACGTGTCACGGTACAGGAAGGCTCCGAATAATGCTGTAAAAAGCGCATGCCGTCATTGGCAAGCCTGTCCAGGTTAGGCGTGGGTGTACCTCTTAACTTGCCACCGCCGTAGGAACCCAGCTCACCCCAGCCGATATCGTCAGAGAGGATAAAAACGATATTGGGTCTGCCTGATTTATTTTTGAGTTTCTCCAGCCTGAAGTCGATTTCGCGGTCTTCCGCCTGCCATTGAGAACTGTGTCTCTTCGCAAGCTCCAGCTGTGCGATGTCCTGCTGATAATCCACGGCCCAGGCTGGCAGGACCAGGACCATCCAGGACAAAAGAAAAGCAAGGCTTTCTCTCATATGTTTTTCCCCGCAAACTTAAAATACAACAATGTCATGAGCATTTGTTAGCTAGTGATTTCTCAACACGAGAAATATACCCAGGCACACCAGCGCTGCCCCAATTACATGATAGAAAAAAAGTTTCTCACCAAGAAACACGATCGCCAGTGCCGTACCATATACCGGTATAAGATTTACAAACATCCCTGCCCGCCCAGGGCCCACGACGTGTATGGCCAGGTTCCACATGACGATGGAAACGATGGAAACAAGGAAAGCAAGTACCAGCACAATAAAAACCGTCATTGGGTTAACAGGAAATGACTGCACGTAGACTGTCTCGTACACATAGAACGGTAATATCAACATGCTGCCGGAAATTAATATGATGGAAAGTGCCGTGAACGGACTGATCCCCTTTGGCATTTTTCGAACGTTAATGGAATAGGTCGCGTAGCCCATTATGGCTATGACAATTAATATGTCGCCGATGTTGAAGCTGAGGCTGGAAAGGATCGCAATATCCGCCCTCGAGACCATGGTTGCAATACCGATAAAAGCGGACACTATTCCCAGCCACTGGATAGCTTTTAATCGATCTTTCAGTATGAGCCAGGCCAATGCGACTGTTGCGACAGGTTGAGTGGCGTTGACAATCGTGGCGTTGATGGCAGTGGTGTACTTCATGGCAAAAAATAACAGTGTGCCGCTACCAACCATCAGGCAACCCTGGATAATCAACAGGCCAAGGTTTTCCCTGACAATGTCCCACTTTTCCCTGAGATCACTGTAAACAAGCGGCACGATGATTAGCGTGGCAGCAAACCAGCGCCAGAAAGACAGGCCCACCAGGGGAACCTCGTCACTGACGCCACGAGCGATCACCACGCCAACCGCCCACAGTAATACGGTCAGGGCCAGCATGATGTAGGCCTGGTTTACGCTGATGTTTTCGCCAGTAAGGTGGAATATTTTTTTTACCATTTTCGCAAAGCTAATCAGTCATGCAGCGCTTTCCTGAGTAAGCGCACATATTCATTAGTAAACCGTTGAGATGCATCAGCCTCGGGAGCAAACATGTCAAATGCATGGAACCCGTCAGCGTACACGTGTAACTCTGTCGACACACCGGCCTCCACCAGGCGCTGGGCGTAAGCAATATTCTCCTTGAGAAACAGGTCTGGTGTTCCCACACCGAGATACGTAGGAGGCAACCCATCCAGCTCCTTCGCACGAAAAGCCGCGGCGTAGGGTGAAACGTCGTCGCTTCCCGGTTCCTGTCCCAGGTAGGAACGCCAGCCTACAAGATTATTCTCACGGTTCCACAGTGGCGCGTCCGGCGCACCGGGTCCTGCAGGTTCTACGTTCGTGTCATCAATCATCGGGTAGATCAATAACTGGTAGCAGATATCGATTTCCCCGCGATCCCGGGTCAACAGGCCCAGCCCTGCTGTCAAGCCGCCACCTGCGCTGGCGCCGCCAATTGCGATGCGAGAGGCATCAATTCCCAGGTTTTCAGCTTCTTTGGATAACCAAAGCAACGCGGCATAACAATCTTCAAGGGGTGCTGGAAAGGGATTCTCAGGTGCCAGGCGATATTCCACCGAGGCCATCACGCAATCGAGGCTCTTCACCATGGATTTCACCCGGGGCTCGTCACCTTCCACGTTACCCAGCACATAACCACCACCATGTATCCAGAGTAACGCTGGCAGGGTACCCGTAGCGGATTCAGGCCGGTAAACACGGACCATGACCTCGGGTGCACCATCGGGTCCCGGTGCATGGTGATCCACACTCTGGACGCCCTCAATTGGCGGCATCGTAGCGGCCATCGCGGCATTCAGCCCATCGAGGAATTCTCGCGTTGCCGGAATATCATCAAGCTTGATACCTCCGGGCACCGCCTCTTCAAATGCTGCGAGCCCTTCCAGCAATTGTGGATCCGTAATTGGATGCATGAATGAATCCTCTAATAATTCAATCCAGGACGTACACTATGATGTGTCCGGGACCTTTGATCCAGCGTGTTATTCAAATACGTGATAAATGATTACACCAAAATTAACAAAAACGGCTAATTGATCTTTCTATTTTTAGCCAATAATCGCTTCGAGCTGAGACCAAAATTGTTTTTCAACTACTTTGGCTTTGTGCTCAAAAGGTTTCCCCGGCGAAACAAACAGGACCAGGCCCTCTAGCTGAGCCAGGATTAATATTGCGATGTTATTGCAAGCAGAGCCTGATAGTTTCGGATTTGCGTTTTTTACCAGAGCAGCATATCGCTGACAATCGCGTTGGTAAATTTCGGATAATGAATAGCTGGCATCTTCATCATGACTGGACATTCCCCAAAGCGCTACAAAAAGCCTGGATATGATTGGGTTTTGACAAGCCTCAAGATGAGCTTTTAGTGCTTTTCGCAAGACTTTCTTTGGATCTGAAGTTGGAGTCGATATCAGTTCATCCATTTCCCTAACTACGGAACTAATACTTCTTTCAATGGTACTTTTCAGCAAATCGCGCTTTGTTGGAAAATAATATTGAAGGGTTGCCAGGTGAATCCCTATTCGCTCGGCAATACCCCGCATACTCACCGACGAGTAACCTTCGTTCGCCAAAACCTCAATGGTTGTATCTAATATTTCCTCGCGCCTGGCGTCACCAGTTTTTTTCACCACTGCTGATTTCATTCACTTTCGGACATACTATTCCACAGGCTCTATCTTGAGCTCTCTTGTGCGAACTGCTTCTTCGAGAATCACTATAAGTTCTCGATAAATACCAAATTCTTCCCAGGTACCACTAAACCCCCGGGGCACAACAAAATAATCACCTGCGGTGAAAGTTTGCGCATTTCCAGCAGCATCAGTGAGTATGGACTTTCCACTCAGCACAACGACAAACTGATCATAGGGATAATCTTGAACTCGATTCTTGGTGTGTCCAATATCACCAAGCTTTTTCGGAGTTGATTCAAAAACAGAGACCGAAAGTTCCTTCCCGGTAAATAGATGACTCCACTTTGCCAATCTAGCATCATCGTCCCATGGCGCTTTTTCAATACCAATTCCACTTATCATGTCAGCATTGAGTCGAAGAGGTGATACCACATCCGAACTTTTCCCGTCTGCAAAGGAGTTACTCGTGATAGCCAACGTAAGTAGAAAGAAAATAGACTTACTGATCTGCATGATGTCGTTTTCAATATTCATAGTTTGACTCCTGAATTTTCACCCTAGTAGTTCATTGACTGCCCTGAGTCCTTCGTCGATAGCAGTGTTGGCCAATGCCACGTAACTTGCGTCTGAATTGGCTATCGCAATATTCCCATTACGTTTTCGAGCTATCTCATGCGGTCGCTGCCCGTTTTCATACTTCCCATCAAAAAGAGAGTTATATTGGCGAGTATATCCGTGCGGCCAACGATTTATCGTCAAACCAATCATATCTCTAGTTATATCAAAACTCGTTCCAGCGAAAAGACTGGCTATCTGTTGTCGAACTTCGATTTCGTAATCCTCAAATGTCATTGCAAGTAATTTCCGACGTCCCTGGCGATACTGCTCCTGGGGATTCAGGCCCGTGTGGGGGTCTACCATGGGTCCAATCATGTAGATAGTAACTGGCGCATCAACTCGAAAATCCTGTTGATGTTGTCCCAGGGAACGACCCCAGGTGACGCACTCATGCAATACTTTTCCTGGAAAGTAGAAACTGGCCGAACCCAGTTCCTGGAGTGCTTTACCATTTCGCAAGAAAACATTGGCGGCAATGAAGGGCATTTTTACATTGTCTTTCAGTGAATCTTTTTGAGCTTGCGGTAACTCAGGGCAAATATGTGGTAGATACATGTGAAAACCAGCATAGATACAGTGTTTTGAGGTCACGCGTGTCGCCTTACCACCTCGAACGTACGTTACGGCCACATTTGATGCATTATTTTTATGAGCAATGTTTATCACCGTTGAGTTCAGTCTCAGTTTGACGTTTGAGTTCTCTTCATCGAGCCTGGCATAGTCAAATCTCGCTGTTGTGAGTTCCTCCATAGATTCAGCATTTGCTACCGCCGGAATTAATCTTTTCACCAGGTTGCGTGTGATAATAGCATTACCCTCTGGAGCATAGTGCCCTTCAATGGGTGGCAAACTGTCTTTTTCTTTCTGAAGTTCCTCCCCGAGTTTACCCATTGCGTGAAGTGCGGGAAGCCCTGTCAGCATTACCGCTTCATAAAGAGAAGTGCATTCGCTGGTCAGACCTACAATCGCGCCTGGCTGACGAGTAAATAGCACATCAGCAGCCTTCTGGGACAAACCACAATACTTCGTCACGAAAGTATTGTAGCTCATTGTATGAGGCACAGATTGTCGCTCTTGTTTGGGCAAAGCCGCCAACATGTCATTCTTTATAGAAAGAAACTCGTGCAATTCCTTTTTTAAGTCATCCGAAATTGGCATTTTCGAAATGTGCTTTAATATCGTGTACTCACCATTACCGTCCTTCTTGTCCATCGGTAGGAAATCATCGACAAGTGTTACAGCTTCGCCATAGGTTTCCTTGTCAAAACATATGGAGGGACTCATGTCATAGGCATGAAAACGTAAATCCTTTACCTGTCCGTTTTCCAGGCGAGCCAAATTGACTCCTGCGTCATACAAAAGACGTTTTGCTTCCTCGCTAAAATAGGGAGTTTCCATAAACCCACTACCGCCAGGAATCAGGTAGGTTTCTCCTTCGTGCTTAAATTCGACACGCTTTGCATGCCCGCCAAAGTCATCATGGTTATCTATGACCAGTATCTTCGCTTCAGAACCAATTCGCTGTTTATATTCAAACGCAGCGGTTAAACCACTAATGCCAGCGCCAACAACAACAAGATCATATTCTTCATCCAGATCGCTCACATCATCCCATGTCATTCCAGTCCAGGCGTGAGCATGAGCGGATTCAAAGGAACCTGCATGGCTACCACGCAGACCTGTCAAAGCAGGGGGGTAATAATCTGGATCTTTTTCTGGGGCATAGGTGGAATGCATCTTTTCATTTGCAAACACTGGTCTTTGCCCTACAAGGCTGGATGTGGCCAGGGTCGCTGCAGACATAACCATGCCATTAAGAAGATCTCGACGAAAAATTGGTCGTTCAAGCCCTAGTTCGGTTCGTGAATCTGGCTGTCGCTTTTTCTTATTCATCACATTTTACCAGTCAAGTGACTGATAAAATTATAGCTTTCAAGATGGCAAAGTCAAATAAGGCTAAAATAGGCAAGCTAGGTGATAAACCACAAAAAAATCTGGATTGCTGTTAATATCTTTTTACCTTGACTGAAATTAATTGCGCAAATAAATGACTGATATAGAAAGAACAACACAGGAATGGCAACAGGCCGACATAGATAACTACCTGCATCCCTTTACCGACTACAAGGCGCTGAGTGAAGAAAAAGCACGCGTCATAACAAGGGGCAAAGGCTGTTTTGTCTGGGATAGTGATGATAACAGGTACCTGGATGGGCTCGCCGGACTGGCCTGCGTCAATATCGGCTATGGCAGGAGCGAACTTGGAAATGCCGCCGCGGGGCAAATTGACCAGCTCAGTTACTTTAACAGTTTCTTTAAAGCGACCAACAAGCCGGCTATTACCCTGGCTGAGAAGTTGATAGAGATTACCCCGGCCGGGTTAAACCAGGTTTTCTATGCCAATTCCGGCTCCGAGGCAAATGATACGGCCCTGCGCATGGTGAGATATTTCTGGACCCTGGAAGGTAAACCGGAGAAGCAAACCGTCATCACGCGGGAAATGTCCTACCACGGTAGCACGGTGGCCGCCGGCGCACTTTCCGGCATGCCGTGGATGCACGAGCAGGCTGCCGTCGTTGGAAACATTGAACACATCCAGTGTCCCTACCAGTTCCAGTACGGCCGCGACATGAGCGAAGAAGAGTTCGGCCTTGTATCTGCCGCATGGCTGGAAGAGAAGATCGTGGGGATAGGTGCTGATAAGGTCGCCGCCTTTTTTGCTGAGCCCGTACAGGGTGCGGGTGGAGCAAAGATTCCACCGAAGAATTACTTTGCTGAAATCCAGCGGATCTGCAAGAAGTACGATGTTTTGCTGGTGGTAGATGAAGTGATATGTGGATTTGGCAGGACCGGGCAGTGGTTTGGCAGCGACAGTCTTGGTATCGAAAATATAGACCTGATGTGCCTCGCGAAGGGAGTTACATCCGGTTATGTCCCGCTATCTGCCGTCATGGTCAATGACAGGGTCGCCAACACGCTCATTGAAAAGGGGGGAGAATTTTTCCATGGCTTCACTTACTCCGGTCACCCGGTGTGCTGCGCCGTGGCCCTGGAAAACATACGTATTCTTGAAGGAGAAAATATTGTAGAAAGAGTCAGCAAGGAAACCGGCCCTTATTTCGCCGAGGCAATGCAGTCTCTTGCGGGTCATCCCCTGGTCGGTGAAGTTAGAAGCCTGGGAATGATTGGCGCGGTGGAACTGGTGAAAAACAACCAGACAATGGAACCTGTGTCTGAAGACATGCACCAGGTAGAAGTCATCTGTGAAGAGTTTCGAAATATCGCCATGAAACATGGCATTATCGTGCGTCCGATCCTGTCAACCATTGCAGTAATGCCACCGCTTGTTATCAATAATGAAGAAATCGATTTCCTCATCGAGAAATTTCACATGGCACTGGATGAGTTCCAAAAACAACTCTAGTTCCGGATAATATTTTAGTCTTACCGTAACCCTCGATTCGTTTTTCACCTCTTGTTCTTCTTTGTCCTGGTGATATGCTCTCTTATGAGAGCATAGTGACCAGGTTTAACAAAATTTCCCATGAAGAAAAAAGTCAAATCAAATATTCGCGATCTGGAAAACGAGTTTTACGATTCCCATGTTTCCTACTCTATTATTGCCCTCGCTAACCTGGTCAGTCTCAATACCATGAAAAACACGCTTGATGGTACGAAATTGACCGTTAACGAATGGCGAATCCTGCGACTCGCCTTTATTTATGGCTCCATATGCGCAGCGGATGTTATTAACCTGTTTGGACTCGACAAGACGACTACCGGTCGTGCGATAACGCGGCTCAAAAATGCCAGGCTTGTAAAGCTGGCTGTCGACCCCCGTGATAAACGCCAAACCAATGTCTCTTTATCCTCAGAAGGCAGAAAGCTCCACGACCAGGTCATCAAGCGAGACAGCGTTTCTGATGACTCGATTGAAAAAATACTAACAAAAAGTGAATTAAGCTCTTTTCATAAGGCCATGAAAAAACTGCGCCTACATGTAAAAGACATGCTGGAAGCTTAGCACCTGGCTGCCAGTTCTTGACTTCATCACAGCAAATAATTACTCTTATATGAGAGTATTTATTGTTTCCATATATCATGCCCAGAGGTAAAACCATGAATGTTTGCGAATATCTTCTAAAGCGATTGAAGTCATTGGGCGCAGATCATGCCTTTGGCGTACCGGGTGATTTTATCCTGCCGTTTTTCGAATGCCTGTCGGCGAGCGATATAACTCATATTGCCACCTGTAACGAACTCAATGCAGGCTATGCCGCTGATGGTTATGCCCGACTGAAAGGTATCGGCGTCGCCGTCGTGACTTATGGACCTGGATCGTTCAGTGTCGTCAACGCTATCGCCGGCGCCCATGCCGAAGACGTGCCACTCGTGGTAATTTCGGGCGGCCCACCAACCAGCGCATACAGGGCCAGTCCAAACCCGGTTCTGCACCACATGCTGACTGATAACTATGGTGCTTCTATCAAGGTATTTGAACAGGTATGTGAACATGCTGTACTGCTTGATAACCCGGGCACTGTTATCACGGAAATAGACCGGGCGCTGGATATTTGCATCAGCAGAAAAAAACCCGTGTTCCTCGAGGTACCACGGGATATACAGCTGCTGGATATCGCGGCAGATCAGCCCGGCATAAAGGCAAGCTCCACCGGCACAAACGACGAAGCAACGACCCAGGCCCTGTCTGTGCTGATTGATCGAATCACGCAAAGTTCGCGCACAGTTATCCTGCCCGGACATGAGATTCATCGCTGGCAGTTACAGCACAGGCTTGTTGAGTTACTGGAGAAAACCGGTATTGCAGCAGCTTCAATGTTTGTCGGAAAAGCAGAGTTTCTTGAACACCTGCCCCAGTGCCTGGGTTCATACCAGGGTGCGGCAAGCCAGGAAGATGTCAGGACCTATGTTGAGGAAGCGGATACCGTGGTCTACCTGGGAGCGGTACCTTCCGATCTCAATCTTGGTGGCTTTACCGCGAAACTATCAGGAGAACAGACCGTGACCGCCTGGAACAACAGGCTTGAAATGTCAGAGGGTAGTTTTGAGAATATATCAATCGTTGATGTCATTGATGGACTCGCGACAGGACTACCGGCTAACTTGATGAATGACACGAGCAGGCCTGTGCAGTCATTCATGCACAGGCCCGGCAGGGATTACGAGGTTGAACCCCACGCCGCCGTGACAAGCCAGCGTTTTTACGACCGGCTTGCGGATTTCTTTCGTCCCAATGACATTGTGCTGGCAGACGCCAGCTGTGCCTTTAACCTGGCACATACACAATTTCCCGAAAAAACAGAATTTATTGCATCCAATTACTGGGCATCCATTGGCATGGGGTTCGGGGCGGCACTTGGCGCATGTTTCGCCGCCGCGGACAAGCAGCGCGTGATTGCCGTGGAAGGAGACGGTTCATTCCAGATGACCGCCCAGGAACTATCCAGCATGATTCGATACGGCATGTCACCCATCGTAATCGTCATCAATAACCAGGGATACACCGCTGAACGCTTTATCCACGATGGCGAATTTAACGATATTCCCCAGTGGCAGTATCACAAGTTACCGGAGACCTTTGGCGGTGGTATTGGCATAGAGGTTCGAACAGAGGGCGAACTGGAAATGGCACTGGAACAGGCTTCAGCCAGCGCCGGCGACAAGCTGGTGTTGATTGAAGTCCATATAGATGCCTATGATGTTTCCGATGGATTCCGTACCCTTTGTGCTGCCTTTCGCGGTCATTAAACCCCAGGGATATTTCGGGATCCCACCTGCATTTTTGCTTTAAAGAAATCATTGTTTCTGCCGTTACCCTAACTATGCGAAGTAGCTTCGCTACCCGGGAAATTTATCTACGACAAATTATGCTTATCCCCGACAGCTCTTTGTCGTGGGATTTTGCGAACGATGAGAATCAATATGAAATATCCAGCCCTGCTTTGCCTGCTTGTATTTTGTAGTAGTTGTTCCGATCCCAAGAACGTTCACTGGAGTTATGATGGCCACGAATCACCCGAACACTGGGCTGAACTTTCCACTCACTTTGGCACATGTGAGAAGGGAAGAAACCAGTCGCCACTTGATATACATCCGGATATTGCGACTGCGAAAGAGCACCAGCTAAGGGTGTTCTATCACCCCACTCCAACAAAAATAATTAATAACTCTCATACCATAGAGTTCGACATGGAAGAACCAAATTACCTGTACATTGAAGAGCACAAGTATGAGCTTGTCCAGTTTCACTTCCATGCGGATAGCGAGCACACGGTTGATGGCGCTCATTACCCCGCGGAAATGCACCTTGTTCACAGGGACAAAAGAGGCGAGCTGGCTGTCCTTGGTCTTCTTATGGATGTTTCAATGCAGGACCAGGACCATCACTTTTTTGACAAGATCCCCCATATAGGCGAGGAGCTTCATACAGAGATTCACCTTGAAAACCTCTTACCTGAAGACAAGGCGCACTATTACTATGACGGATCGTTGACCACCCCGCCATGTACCGAGGGCGTGAGATGGGTGGTATTTAAAGATCCAATCAGTATCTCAAAGAACCAGCTGAAAAAATTTAATGCCTACTATTCACATAACTTCAGGGAAACCCAGCAGGACTTTGAGAGGCAAATCTACGTGTCACTTTGATGCTCACTTCCAACAGGTAACCTATATTCATTTTGTAAGAGGATTGGAAAATCACCGGGCTTATCTTATTCGCCCTGGACTTACCCATAAAACTGCACGCACCCAGCACCATTTACAAAAGCGCGTTTCCACCACGTTCAAAAGAGTTGTACACTTGAAATATGACAAAATTTCCAACCACCGCAGGCGATTGTGAGTCACCGTACCATCGTCGCAATGGAGACCAGATCGATGAATCGCGTCAATTATTCCCACTTGGCAACCTTCTTTTATTTGCTGCTTCTTCCGCTCTATCTTATTGCTGACAGTCCGGTGGATGTGCCATCACTTAGCTACACCAGGCTTTACACTGACTCTGCTGGTGTCTCGCACTTTGCAGAAGGGTCGATTGATTTTTCTATCGAAGAGTACTCGCCACCCGCGCCACCGATGGGTGTTCATCACATGCTAAACGGGAAAGGTGCTACCCTGGTCCATATTCAAAAAGGTGTCTTTGAAGACTGGCACCCTGCCCCGAGACGGCAATTCATGTTTATCCTGCAGGGAACCGTAGAAGTGGGCGTGACCGATGGAGAAAAACGTCGTTTTGAACCGGGTAGCGTCGTATTACTCGAGGATGTCACGGGTAAAGGCCATACCACTGAAGCGGTGGGCACAGAAGACCACATATCTGTCGCGGTTCCAGTCTCCGAATAACGCGTCCTGAATCAGATTGCTCATTGGGTCCCGATAAAGGGCGAAACCAATTCGTTCTTTGAATACTATGTTCTTCGCTTACGCGAAGCATTGGCCAGGTCCCTCAGAACAACTTCGGTATCTTCCCAATTGATGCAGGCATCCGTAATGCTCTGTCCATACGTTAATGGCTTTCCTTTAACCACATCCTGGCGTCCCTCGACAAGGTGGCTTTCTATCATGATACCGAAAATGTCCTTGTTGCCTCGAGCAACCTGGGTGGCAATATCGTGTGCCACGTGAATCTGCCTTGCCGGTATTTTTCGGCTGTTGGCATGACTGGCATCAATCATGATGCGCGCTGGTAGTCCCGCCTTCGTCAGCAGTTCTGCCGCATCTTCGGCAGAGAACATGTCGTAGTTAGGGTGCTTGTTGCCGCCCCTCAGGATGACATGGCAGTCGCGATTTCCAGCGGTTTTAAAGATCGCCGACTGACCTCCCTTGGTCACTGAAAGAAAGTGATGAGGTTTTGTCGCTGAACCGATGGCATCCACTGCGACCTGGATATCGCCATCCGTTGCGTTCTTGAAACCTACCGGGCAGGAGAGACCGGAAGCCAGTTCTCTATGTGTCTGGCTTTCAGTAGTTCGAGCACCAATTGCCCCCCAGGAAATAAGATCAGCAATATACTGGGGACTGATCAGGTCAAGATACTCAGTGCCGCACGGGACCCCCATTTCACCCAGGTCCAGTAATAGTGAACGTGCAAGGTGAAGCCCCTTGTTAATCTGAAAAGTGTCATCGAGATCAGGATCGTTGATCAAGCCTTTCCACCCTACGGTCGTTCTGGGCTTTTCAAAATAAACCCGCATGACGATAAACAGGTCTTCAGCAAGTTCACTGGAAATTGTTTTCAATCTTCCGGCATACTCCCTTGCTGCCTCAGGGTCATGGATAGAGCATGGCCCTGCAACTACGAGCATTCGCTCATCGTCACCAGCGAGAATATCGTGAATAGCAGTCCTGGCGCGACTCACCGTGTCGCTTGCCGCTTCCGAAACTGGTAGATCACCAATAAGCGCTTCGGGAGAGATGAGTTCCATCATCTCCGATATGCGAAGATCGTCTGTTCTGCTTGTCATGATCCTTTAACTATGGGGTAACAGGGGGCGCATATTAACACGAACGACCGACAAAAGAAGATGGAAACCCATTGATACAGCACAATCCCGGGCTGAACCAGGTGTTTTAGAAAAAGGTATACGGTTCCGAGCGCTGGTCAAATCATCGTTCCGACCTGTCACTCCCCACACCACTTAATATTCATGCAAGGATTATCATTTTCGGGACGCTCACACCGACTGGATCTTCTTTGTCCTGTCGTGGAATGTCTTAATAATTTCCTCGCGCAATGCCAGCAGGTGATCTCCCGGCTTCTCTTTGCCCGTTCGAATAACAAAAACGATGCCGGGAGCACTGGCAATATCGAGTTTTTCCATGCCAGGTCGAATATGACGCTCAGCCATCAGCGCTACACCCAGCCCCGCTAAAATTGCGCTGCACACACCTTCATTACTGGCGCATTCAAGCACCACATCCAGCTTGACTCCTGAACCTGCCAGCTCTTTAACCGCCCAGCGACGATAAAAACAATTCTGATCAAACGCGATAAAGGGAATTTTTTCACCGAGCGGTAATTCATAGTCGATGGATTTAACCCAGGCCAGCTTATCATCCATCAGTAGCTGGTCATCATCCTTCACCTCGTGCCTGAAAACCTGCATGACCGACATATCAATTTTTGATTTTCCAAGTAAGTCATCCAGTACCATGCTTTGTTCAACCAGGGTCCTTACCCGCACGCCGGGATAAACTCGAGCAAAGCGTCCCAGTACCCTGGCCAGGCCCGCTGTGACCAGTTCCTCGGTGATGCCCAGGCGAACCTGGCCCTTGAAGGTGGGTTTGTTAATTCCAAGCAGGGCCTCATCGTGAATTGAAATAATTTTTTCAGCATAGGACACGAGGTGCTTTCCATCACTGGTGAGTAATTCCTGGCCTGGCTTTCGCCTCAGTAACTGGCAACCGATACCGTCTTCGAAACGCCTTATCTTGTGGCTCACTGCTGATTGGGATAGCGACAGGTATTCTGCCGCCCGTGTAACACCCCCGTGGTCATGAACAGCCTTGAGCGTGCGCAGCATATCAATGTCGAGTCGGTCAGCCATGAAATACCTTATATGACATTTTCTCATGAATTATATGTTTAATTGTCGTTTTAGTCATGTAGTAAATTCGGGCATAGTAGCCAAAAAACTGGAGAGGACTGGAAAAATGACGAAACTGGTAAACGACAACGTGATTATTGGTGGCAGCAGGATCGCATACGGCGTTCATGGTGAGGGCGAGCCACTGTTGCTCATCCATGGCACCCCATTTTTCTCCCATATCTGGCGCAAGGTACTTCCTTCTCTCGTTGATGCCGGACACAACGTATATATTTATGACTTGCTGGGCTTTGGCCACTCGGAAAGACCACGGGACCCTTCCGTTGACACATCAGTGAGTGGCCAGTTACCAGTGCTGCTTGAACTCATGACTCATTGGGGCATTGAGAGCTGTCACGTTGTTGCACATGACATTGGTGGAGCCATTGCACAACAACTCGGGATTTTTCATCCCGAGCGAATAAAAACACTGACCATTATTGATACGGTCAGTTTTGATAGCTGGCCTTCAAAACGCACCCGTGAACAAATGGCGGCCGGACTGGAAAGTCTTATCGGCGCCAGTGACGCTGAGCACCGCCGACACTTTAGCGAATGGATTTATTCAGCTGCATTCGATCACGAGAACCTGGCTGCAGGACCACACGATGCCTACCTCGACATGATCTCCGGTCCGGTTGGTCAGGCCAGCCTGTTTCAACACCAGATCATGCATTATGACCCTGGACATACCCTGAAGGTGGTGGACAGATTACATGAACTCGAAAACCTGCCTGTTCAATTCATCTGGGGTGCAAATGACCAGTGGCAGGTTGTGGACTGGGCACACAAGCTTCATGCTGCCGTCCCGGGCTCAACACTGCATATCTTGGAAAACTGTGGCCACCTGGTGCCGGAAGATCAGCCCGAAAAGCTAAGCGAACTGGTCAAGGCACATACCAGTACCTGTAAAAGGCCGCAGCTGGCACAGGTGTAAAGCACCTGTCATTACAGGACTCTATAAACATGGACCTGGTTCGAGATTTCAGGTTCGCCATAGGGCATGGAGTAAAAGCCATCGGTGCTGAATACCGCCTGCCACTTCCCTTCGTTCTCCAGTTTTTCAAGCATCGCAGGGTACTCCGGGTCCTGCATGGGATCATTGCGCATGCTGAATACGACAGGAGCACCCGGTTTTGCCACCCTTATCAATTCTTCAAAGGTATGCGGCGGTGCGTGTCTCGGTGTAATGGTCCCTGAAGAAATGACGGCAGCAAAATAGTTGTCAGGAAATTCCAGTCTCTCGCCCAGGGTTGCCTGCCGCAGGTCAGCGTAAATATTTTTTGAGCGTGCGACAGCGAGCATACCTTCTGACAGGTCAATTCCGGTTATCGGGCCATATCCAAGCATCGCAAGTGCCTCGGACTGGATACCACCCCCACAACCGGCATCGAGGATTGGCGATGTGCCAGGTGGAACGTACTTAACAAACACGGCGCCAATCATGGCAGGGATTCGATAGCCCATGGCACACAGGTCGATTTCATACTGGCTCGCCCAGTTATCATAGGCTTCCTGCTGCTGGTCCAGGTTAGTCGATTCAAAGACCTTCGCCACTTTTGTTTTTTCAGTCATCATTACCCCCTGTTATTTCGCGCGTACTTACGACCAGGTTTTTCGATAAAACTAAATGTGATAGTCCGTATACTCAATTTCCAGTTCCTTGAAGGCATCATGCGTGCTCAAGAAAACTTTCCCTTCGCCGAGGTTACTATAGAAGTCAGTTTGGCGAAGTTTATCCATCACCGGACCCTTGACTTCCGCAAGGTGCAGGAGCACACCGGCATCGTGTAATTTTTCCCTGATACCTTCCAGCGTATCAAGCGCACTGAAGTCAATAAAATTGATTGCGCTGCATATCAGTACAACATGGCTAACGTCTTTCTGCTTCGTGATCAGGTTGAGTATCTTTGACTCAAGCGCATGCGCATTGGCGAAATAAAGACTCTCATCAATGCGAATTGCAATAATATTGGGCTCTGTTCGTACCTTGTGTCTCTCGACGTTTCGAAAATGCTGTGTGTCGCCAACGCGCCCCACGACAGCCATGTGAGGCTTGCTGGTGCGCCACAGGTACAGGCCCAGGGAAAGTAAAATGCCACCCAGTATGCCGTGCTCAACGCCAACCACGAGGACAAGAACAAATGTGACAATACTTGAGATTGCATCAGCCCGGTTAAACTTCCAGGCCTCGACGATTGATTTCATATCAAACAGGTTAATGACTGCCATGCAAACGATTACCGCAAGCACTGCCGAAGGCAGGTGGTAAAACAGCGGTGCAAAAAAGACCAGCGTTAACAGCATGAGCCCGGATGTGATCAGTGATGCCAGCGGCGTGTTGGCACCTGCACTGAAATTGACCCCGGAGCGGGCAAAACCTCCACCCACAGCGAAGCTCGAGCTCAAAGCGGAAGCGATATTGGCTGTACCAATCGCAAATAATTCCTGGTTTGGTTTCACCTTTTCGCGTCGCTTGCTGGCCAGCGAACGACCGATGGAAATGCTCTCAAGGTAGGAAACAAAAGCGATAAGCAGGGCCGCAGGTAACAATGTCAGCCAGGTGCCGGTATCAAAAGCGGGCAGTAAGAAACCCGGCAATCCAGTGGGCACTTCGCCGACAATCGCGAGCCTGTATTCAGCATCCAGCGATAACAGCCAGGTGACAATGCATCCCAGTACCACCACCAGCAGCGGTCCCATTTTTGAAATATATATATGCACGTGGCTTCCCGACCTGTTTTGCAACCAGCCGGCAAGGGGCTTGCCAAACAGGAGCAAGATCACAAATGTTATGCCGCTGACGGCCAGGGCCGCGTAATTCGTATTACTGACATTATTCGAGATCAATTGAAGCGTGTGCAGAAATGAATCACCCCGCCCAATATCGAGCCCGAGAATGTGACCGAGCTGGCTGGCGATAATCAGGACACAGGCGGCGTTGATAAAACCGGCAATGACAGAATGACTCAGGAAGTTGGCCAGTACGCCAAATCGAAACAGTGAAAACAGCACCATGGATAAACCGCAAAGCATTGAGAGTGTTACGGCGATAGACTCGTAACTACCTACTCCCTGGGCTACAAACTGGCTGGTGATTTCTGCAACCATCAGGGCAACCACAGCAACCGGACCCACGGCCAGGTAATTGGATGAACCGAAAACAGCATAAAGCATTACCGGGGCGATACAGGCATACAGGCCTGTCACCGGCGGCATACCGGCGAGCATTGCGTATGCCATGGACTGGGGCACCAGCATGGTCGCGACAATTATCCCGGCGCTGATATCACCGGATACCTTATCTTTGGAATATGTCCTGACCCATGAAAGCATGATGTCGCAATATATTTCCTGCTTCGCCTGTACTCGGATAACTGTTAGGTGTCAGCCTGCTCTACTCAGTTAAGTGAACGCAATAATTCACCCACACACATGTAGCCGGGTGTGCCCGCAACTGACCCACAGGGATAGGTGCCTGAACCACAGATAGATGCATTTTCAATGTCACCCAGCTGGTAGAAGCGTTGATTACTGTTACCGGCATACTGCCGGCCTGAATATGTCTGCCCTTCCACCAGCATGGTGTGCTCGATATTACCGCCGGGGAAACCAAACTCCTGCTTCAGGTCCGCCGGCGCAAGAAGTCGACTCCAGGCACAGTCATCGGGGTTTTCAATATGTCCAAGTATAAATGACTTTATCTCTTCCTCGACTTCCTTCAGCTCCTCACCGCTTTTTCCAAGCGCAAGGTTTTTGAAAAACACGGTGATTCGATCAAAGGGTTCATTCAGTCCCATCTCCCGCTGCGCCGCGCCATCGCAATAAACCTGGTAATAGCCCGGGGCAAAGTCTTCGCCATTCAAAACGGCCTCAGTGGCTGCATCGAATTCATCCAGGGTATTTACCGCAAAAAAGTAGCGAAAGGCAGAATCTGATCCGGCCTGGTCGGTGCCCTGCTTCCACCTGATCGGCCTGCGAAACATCAGGTTGAGCTTTCCCGATGTGCCCAATACCCGCTGCTGCCCGGTTTTACTTAACAGCGCATCGTCGCCACTGAGGCGCGCTGCTGCTTGCGGATCGGTGGCAAACACCACGTGCTCAAATTCAATTTTTTGCTGCCCGTTATCATCTTCGTAGCGCACGACACCGGCCCCGGTATCCACCTCGTCCACCTCGCAGGAAAGCACCAGTTCCATGCCCAGTTCACGGTTGATTTCACCGAGCTCCCGGGTAATCTGCCACATACCTCCACGTACATACCCATAATAACCGCCAAAAACCGAGCCGGAGCTCATGATGGGTAGTACGAATGCCGAGTAAGGTTCAGTAATCGAGACGGGGCCACTTTCGTTCACATCCATCGCAGACATGACCTTGGTACGTTCAGCAGTGAGATAATGATCCAGCAGGTTCTTTGCGCTGCCAGTAATCCAGAGCGAGGTGAGTTCCTCTCCCAGCTCTTCCCTCGCCCGTTCCAGGCTCGGTGGCTCAGCCGCACGAAAACCGGCCTGCATAAAGCTCACCACGCGCTCTTCATCCCTTTGCATGGCCTCGATATCGCCGTTCTCACCCCAGACGTTGAAAAGCTCGCGCTTCAGGCGGGCGCTGTCATCGTAAACCAGCGTGGCGTCCTCAATGCCTGGAAAATATACCAGTCCCGGATGTGTGCAGGCCACCGTTTGCAATCGATCGGCGAGGCCGGTTTCCTGCCAGACAAAATCCTGCATCAATCCAAGGGTCGTAGCACCCAGCGGATAATCCTGCTGTATGCCATCGACTTCAGCTGTCTCCGCTACACAGGCGCCACCGACTCGCCCTGTTCGTTCCAGCATGGTCACCTGGTGCCCGGCTCGCAGCAGGTAGTTGGCGGCAACCAGTCCGTTGATGCCGGCACCAATTACCACGAATTTCTGTGACGTACTATTCATTGATATCAGGGTATCATGTCATTCTCATTGGTTTAATAAAGAATTAACTTCGTGGATACGGATTTACTCACACCGCAGGACATGCGCTTCAACCCGCCGTCTTTTGAGGAACTTGAGGTCGCAGAAATAGTTTCCGCAGACTACGGACTCGAGGGACAGTGGAAACCGCTGGTGGGTGAACGGGATCAAAACTTCAGGCTAACAAGCTCGCAAGGTGACAGGTATGTTGTGAAAATTGCGGGCCCGGATGAGAAACCTGGAATAACAGAATTCCAGGTAGAAGCCCTGCTTTTTCTTGAAAGGACTAGCCCCCACATCCCGGTGCCACGTATTGTTCCTACGCAAAGCGGTGCAAATCTCAGTCAAATCACAAATGCCAAAGAAGTAAATCATGCCCTGCGCGTGGTGAGCTATATTGATGGCATTCCCTATGGCGATGGTGAATTTCCTGACGCTGAACACCTGCAGAAAATCGGTGCCTTCATGGCGGGAATGGTGAATGCTCTTGAAAGTTTTGAACACCCGGCTGCCAGGCACTTCATGCCGTGGAACCTGTCCAACGGCGTTGCAGTCTCGCGTGACCTGTGGGCCGATGCGGCACCTGATATCAGGAGTCTTGCCACACCCCTGCTGGACAGGTTACGCGAAGAGGTTTTACCTGCCATCAATGCCTGCCCTTCGCAGGTGATACACAATGACGGACACACGGGAAACCTGCTACGCGCCGATGCTTCTTCACAGGACGTGGTTGGCTTGATTGATTTTGGTGACATGGTATACGCCCCCATCATCAATGAACTGGCAGTCACTGCCACCACCTTTCAACGAAATACACTGGACGATCTCGGCATCGTTGAAAACCTTCTTATCGGCTTTCACGCTGTTCACCCACTTTCCGATGAAGAAGTTGCCCTGCTTTGGGACGCGATAATCCTGCGCCTGATCATCACGGTACTGCTGAGTGACATCAAGCTGCTGCTTGACCCTTACCAGGCTACTGCAGGTGACGACAGAAGCGAGGCTCTCAACATGCTTGAGAAGATTATCCATCTTGACCACAATAGCCAGGTGAACAGATTGCGCGCCGCCTGCGGCTACAACCGGGAGAGATAACCATCGACCTAGCACAGCGCCGGGCCAGGGCCCTTGGACCGACCTACGAGCTTTTTTATGATGATCCCGTTCACCTGGTGCGCGGCGAGGGGACCTGGTTGTGGGACGAGAAAGGGAAAAAATACCTGGACGTATATAATAATGTGCCGTCGGTCGGACACTGTCACCCTGATGTTGTATCGGCGCTATCCACCCAGGCTGCGACCTTGAACACCCATACACGCTACCTGCATGAAAATATCGTCGAGCTCTCGGAAAAAATCACTGCGAAGTTGCCGGGCAAGCTCGAGGTTTGCCTGTTTGTCTGCACCGGTACCGAGGCCAACGACCTGGCCACGCGCATGGCGCGAACGGCCACCGGGAACGAAGGTGTTCTTGTGGCTGAGTATACCTATCACGGTGATTCCACGCTGGTGCACACGCTGTCCACTGCAGACTGTAACGTTCGCCCCGACTGGCTCGGCGTGTTTGAACCACCCTGCCAGTATCGCCAGCCATTTGAAGGAGATGATCTCCTCGGTGGTTACCTTGACTCGGTTCGGGATGCCATTGATTCCATAAAAAAACACGGGCACCAGCCTGCGGCCATCATGATCGACAGCATCTTTGACTGCCAGGGCATGATTGCCTCGCCGCCGGGATACTTCCGGCAGGCTGCTGAGATTACCCGGGAAGCTGGCGGACTCGTGATCATGGATGAAGTACAGGGCGGCTATTGCCGCACCGGAAAGTGGTGGGGATTCTCCCATGACGATGTCGTGCCGGACATTGTTACACTGGGTAAACCCATGGGGGGCGGACATCCGATTGCTGCAGTGGTCACCTCTTACGAAATTGCCGAGAAATTTGCAGGCAAATCCACTTACTTCAACACCTTTGGTGGAAACCCGGTATCAGCAGCTGCGGGCAACGCGGTCATCGACGTGATCGACAGGGAGCATATCCTTGAAAGTGTCGCCGAGACAGGTGCATATACCCTGGCTGGTCTTGAGAAGCTAAAGGAAAAACATGAAATCATCGGCGATGCACGCGGACGTGGTCTGTTTCTCGGGCTTGAACTTGTAAAAGACCGCGCATCGAAAACACCGGATAAAGAAAGCGCGCGTAAATTGGTGAACATGATGAAAGACGAAGGCGTGCTGGTATCTACTTTTGGCCGTCACAGCAATGCAATAAAAATGCGACCACCGCTGGTATTTAACCGGGACAACGCGGACCAGCTAATCGCTGCTCTTGATAAGTGTATTTCAAGACTCTAGTTACCTCGCAGGTACAGGGCGCTATGAATATTGATTTTGTAAGGACACCGGATGAAGCATTCAGCAATCTTCCCGGTTTCCCCTACAGGCCAGCATACCTTGAGAACCTGCAAGGCTATGAAGGGCTGCGCGCTCATTACATTGATGAGGGCGACCCAAATGCCGAGCACACCTTCCTTTGCCTGCATGGCGAACCAACGTGGAGCTATCTCTATCGAAAAATGATCCCGGTGTTCGTCGAATCCGGTGCGCGTGTGGTTGCTCCGGACTTTTTCGGATTTGGACGTTCAGACAAGCCCGTGGATGATGCTCTCTACACCTTTGATTTCCATCGTAATTACCTGAAAGCGGTAATCGAAACACTGGAACTCAACAATATCACCCTTGTGTGCCAGGACTGGGGAGGACTTCTCGGACTGACCCTGCCACATGAGTACCCGCAGCTTTTTTCGCGCATGGTTGTGATGAACACCACCCTGGCGACGGGAAAAAGCCCCGGCGAGGGCTTTCTGCAGTGGAAAGCTTACGCCGCCACCAACCCTGACCTTGATGTTGTGAGCCTGATGCAGCGATCCACGCCTGTTTTAAGCGATGCGGAAGCCGCTGCCTACGGTGCGCCCTTTCCGGGCCAGGAGTATAAAGCCGGGGTCCGCCGTTTCCCCGAACTGGTAATGATCGAGCCTGCTATGGATGGCGTGGAGATTTCAAAACAGGCCGTAGAATTTTTCAGTAATAGCTGGGACGGTGAATGTTTTATGGCGGTGGGCGCAGCTGATCCTGTACTGGGTGTCCCTGCAATGGAAAATCTCAGGAACAATATCAGGGGTTGTTCAGAACTGATGGTCATTGAAGACGGCGGGCATTTTGTCCAGGAATGGGGTGAAGCCATTGCCAGGGCAGCCCTGGAGTATTTTTCTGATTGACCTTATCCCTTTTCTTACACTTAACCCATGGAAATAACAGAAAGCGACATCGAGACATTTGACCGTGACGGCGTATTACCGCTTCGACAGGTTGTTTCGGCTGAAGAACTTGAAGTCCTTGAGAATGTCATTGAACGGGATATCGCCAATCCCGGTCCCTTCTACCATGGATACGAAAGCGAAGACGGTGGACGCTTTCATGGCAACCTTCGGCTTTGGCAGACCTACCCGGAGTTGAAAGAGTTCTGCTTTGTATCAGGTTTACCATTGATCGCGAAGAAGATCATGCAGTCAAACAAGGTTAACCTGCTTTATGACCAGCTGTTCGTGAAAGAAAAACGCACTTCAAATCCAACCCGTTGGCATAATGACCAACCCTACTGGGCAGTGCGTGGCTGGCAGGTATTGTCCATGTGGATAGCCCTTGACGTAACAACCATTGATAGTGGCGCGCTGGAATTTATCAAGGGATCACACAGGTGGGATCGCTGGTTCCAACCTGAAGCGTTTGGAAAAACCAGCGGCTTTGGTGATTATGAAAAAAATCCTGACTATGAGCCAATGCCGGACATTGATGGCAATCGTGATCAATACGACATTGTCTCCTGGGATTTACAGCCAGGCGATGTTTACCTGTTTCATGCTATGACGGTACACGGTTCTCCCGGTAACATGAGTAATACTAATCGACGCAGGGGCTACACGGTAAGGTATACAGGCGATGATATAGTTTATGATACCCGCCCCGGTACAAATGCCGGTTTGCATAATGACAACCTGGAAGACGGTATGCCATTAGACTCGGCTATGTTTCCCGTAGTAATCGGCGACAGCTGATTGCTGTTAAGTATTTCTATATTTGCTGGATACCGGGGCCTTGTATATCAGATATCAATACCGGACTTACCGGGTGCGATGATACCGTTGGGGTCCAGCGCCTTCTTGATAGCAATATTGACATCGTGCTTTACCGAACCATATAGCGCCGCCGTTTTATCCATGAACGCGGTGTTGGCTCGATAAATTCCATAACCTTCCGCTGCAAAATCATGTAGCAGCTTGTCATAGCAGTCATAGGCGCGCTGTCTCTCGTCGAGGTCAGAACGGTCATACAGCATATCAACGATATGATGCATGTCGCGCCAGCCGATAATGAACAGCGCCACGTAATCAATACCAAATTCCTTGAGAATGGCCTTTGCCATTTCCATTTGCTTGAGAGTTTCGCTGCCACGAGCCTGTGACACCGGCGCAAACCACGTCGACCCACCGCCGCCGCGCCAGTTATAAAGCCCGAATTCATGCATGGATAGTGTGCCGGACATCATGTCCTTTCGGTAATTCCAGTGAAAGCTTTCCGCATCAAGATCTTTTTCAGTCAATATCTCTCCGCCCGAGGCTTCAAAGGCGCCTTTAACCATCTTCCAGTTTACTTCCACCTGTTCCGGTGTCCCGTAGAGCGCCGCGTAGACATTCCACGCCCCGTGACCGCGCTTTTTCGCTTCGCTAATGGCAACATCGCTGGGTATCTGTCCCTTGCCATCCCACACTTCGTGCTTGCGCTCGGTTACAGCCAGTTCCCATTGCGCGTTTGAAACAGTTCCCGCGTTGGCAATGATCTGGTTCAGGCGAAGCGGTCGAATCGTATCAATCGCCGCGACGATATCTTTCTCTTTTGGATACTTCACCAGGAAAGGCTTGTAGGCAGGTGGTTTTGGCATCAGCCAGAAACCCATCTTGGTGACAACGCCGTAATTCGACTGGGTGAATATACCGTCCAGGTAGGGACCGAAGCCCCACTTGAATACCTGCCAGGTATTGGAACCTTCAAGTGCTCCCATTCCGGTGCGTAACACTTCCCCGTTTGCCAGTACGACTTCCATGCCACACTGGAACATGAAGTGTTCACCATAGGGGGTATACCCTACTCCGCGATCCAGCGTGTTACCGGTCGGGCTTGCCACCGGTGCCGGCATGGGCGTATCCAGCCAGAGCGCGAGGTTGTTCTCTTCAATATAGTCCGCCAGTTGCTGGTAGGTGACACCTGCTTCAACAAGCGCGTAACCAAGGTCTTCATCGACCTCGATAATCTTGTTCATGCGACGCAGGTCCAGCACCATGCTGCCGGTTTTTGCAGGTGCCGCCGAACCATAGCCAAAATTACGGCCGGTGGAGATGGGCCAGACGGAAATCTTGAATTCATTACAGACAGCGAGGATCTTCTGCACTTCCTCGGTGGTCTTTGGCATGATGGCACCGGGCGGAGTGTGCTTTGCCTCATCCTCCGGGATCATGATCTTGGTATAGGCCGCGATCATCTCGGCGGAAGTGACCACGTTATCGCTGCCAACGATGTCGCGAAATTTCTTTATGGCGTCACGAAACTTGCTGGCGCTGACACCCGGGGGCAGTACTACAAATTCTTTATCTGTCATGCCTGGGTCCTCTTTTGCTTGTTCCTGTGTTTTCCCTCAACCCTGAAAATGAAGCTTTCATGGTTTAAAAAGCCACCTTCATGGCTTGCTGTATCAAGTTCAACTGCCCCCTGATCAAACTCCGCTGACAGCAGTTGGCTATACACCCTGCCGAGGGCGGCGAGGCGGTTGCCGTCCTGTTGTATTGCAAAAGGCCTTTTCAGAACAGGCACTTCACCCTGGCCAATACTGACTTCCCTGACTGATTCTCCCGGCAGGTGACCGTCCAGTGCCTGGCTAAACAGGCTGGCGGCTCCACGGCTTTGAGCCGTGGTGTGAAACACGTGGGCTTCATACCCCTTGCGACTCACGTGTTCTCCGCGTACCAGTAAGGCAGCGCCCACGTCTCGAAACAGGGTTTCCAACACCGGGTTTGCGTGAGCGCCGACAAAGCCTGAAAGGTAAACAGGGCCGGCGAAATTCTCCTGCAGGTAATTCAGACGCTGGCGCACCATGGCGATATGATAGGCAGAGGCATCAAAGGGAATAACCTCCGAGGGCGCATTGACACCCGCGAGGCAATCCACAAAGGTCTTGCACTCAAGATCGAGTCCACGGATTAGCGAAACTTCACTGCTGCCGCTTCCCAGGTTTTTCACGATTGAAGCAAGCGGTGTAATTGTATTTAACACCAGTACACCACCAAGACTGGTCTTGAAAAAATCCCTGCGACCAATCATTTCGACGGCCTCGGCCTGTACTGCGCACCCTTGGCATGCTGTTCTTCAGCTTCAGACTCTTCAAGCCACTTGCCCAGCATGTCCGCGTCGCTGTCGCTGATTTCACTGGGCTTAAAAGCCGGCATGGCACGAAAACCAGCGCGTAAGCGCAGCTTGAAATAGGCACTCGGTAACTTGCGCCCTTTCAGGTAGGGTCCCACCCCGAGTTCATGGCAGTAGGCACAGGTGCGCTCGTACAGGTGTTCCGCATTCTTCCACTCGTTCGCCGACTGCTCAGCGAAGACAGGCTTGCCTGTCATGCAGAGACATATCAGCAGTAAGAAGCCCGGGAGTATTTTTACAGGAGACGGAAAGACTCGTAGATAACGCCCGGACAGGGTTTGAAACTGCGTAGTACTGGTCGTATTCATAGTGCTTGTGTCCGCTGTATGAAGGTTGCATGAAACATCCTGTATCTCTAACAGTACAAAGACTATTGTAACTTGAAATAATCTACCGCAATCAGCATGATACGTATAATGCATAATTATTATATTAGCTATGCGTCAAACGAATATTCGAAATTTTGATGTCAACACGCTGGTGGCGCTTGAAGTCCTGCTCAGGGAAAAACACATTTCCCGTGCGGCAAGCATGCTGGGAATGAGTCAACCCGCCATGAGTCGCGCGCTGGCGCGACTTCGCATCCTGCTTGATGACGAACTGCTGGTAAGTAGCGGTCGCGGGCTCGACCTCACCCCACGTGCAAAGGCCCTTGTTGATCCACTGCATGATGTCTTATCCAGTATTGAACAACTGGTCCATGTACCCGAATTCAACCCGGCAAATGTCTCCGCTGAAATTCGACTGGCCATGCTGGACATGGAGATGCTGCTGTTTGTTCCACGGCTCGTAGCCACGGTAAGAAAAAAAGCACCGGGATTAAAAATACGGATCCTGCAGATGATTGGTGGTGACTTTTCAGTGCTGGATAACAACATCGCTGATTACGTGATAACGGCGCTGGATAGCAGCGGTGCACGCTATCATCGGCGCCGTCTGTTTTCCGATCACCATGTCACGGTGTGCCGTCCATCGCTGGCAAAAAAAATGAATAACAGGCTGGATCTCGATAGCTTTGTTGAGCTTGACCACGGCCTGGTGTCCCCTGAAGGAAGAGGCGAAGGACTCGTCGACCGAGCGCTAAAACAGCTGGGACTGGAGCGCAAGGTAGTCCTGCATATCCCTCACTTTTTGCTCGTTCCCCATGTGTGTAAAACCTCGGACATCCTCTTCACTATTCCCAGCAAGATTGCCAGCCAGGTTAAAAACACGCCGCAGGTTGCCATCATGGATCCGCCCTTGCAGACGACTGACGCAAATTTTTACCTGTACTGGCATGCCAGGAATCATCACAACCCCATGCATACCTGGTTGCGTAGCCTGTTAAATGAAATAAATGAGTCCTACGAAGAAAGAGACTAACGAGGTGTCCCGGCTTACTGGATGGGTTTGAGATCTTCAATAGCGCGGTAGGCTTCTTCGATGGCCGCCTCGGTCATGGCATTGGAAGCCGCATCTGTGCCAGCAAAGCTGATATTACCAAAACGTTTCCTTGCCCTTTGCCAATGCCTTTGAGCATCGGGCCATAGCTGCGGTTCAAAGGCGATCTCACCACTATCCGGATCGTGACCATAGGCATAGCCGTGGGGCCAGCGGTTGACCGTAATGCCGGCAATATCCCGGGCCGGGTCAAAGCCTCCTCCTTCAAGTGCTCGCGCCAGCTGGTCACGAACGTTTCGTTCAAATGTTTCAAAAGAGGTGGCCAGCAAATCCCGCTTGCCTGCCCTGAATTGTTCGTAGGCGCCCAGGCCAGGTTGCCCCGGTGTTCGCACCAGGTGAAGGATCATCGGTTCATCCGGCGATCTTGAACACTTGTAATCGCCCAGGCTCACGGGAAAATCCAGTTCGATGCTGTTGTGATAGCTTTCGGGGCAATAAATATAATCCACGCCGAGATTTTGAAAACTGCGCCAGTTTCGAATCAGGACATTGGTAAAAACGATGGGTGCGCGCTGGGCCGTCGACAAGGCATAACGCTGCGCCTCGGGGATCTCCGGGCAAAGGGCTGGAACCATGGCGTGATAACCTGCCATGACCACATTACCCGCCGTAACACTGTGCGCATTTCTTCCCTTTACATAGGTCACGGTGACAGGCCCCGACTGGTTTTTGCCCGAGTGCTTTGCCCTGACCACCGTGCTGTTAAGGCGAACTCTCACCGCGGAACCCGGCTCATCAAGCCGATCATAGTTAAAGGCATCAGTAACAATGTCTTCCATGTCGTTACCACTCGCTACTGCAGGTATCATGCGCCTCACCAGCATGCGCGCTATTGAGGCGTTACCGTCAGGAAAGTGAAATATCCAGGGCTCAGCGTCTTCATCACGGTAAGCCTGGAAACCCAGGTCCATGTCGGCAAAGCCGGGGCTGCCAGCACTCCATGCGGCGGCGGCGGGCAAACCATCTGCACCGATCGCCCAGGTATTGCTTGGCAGGGTTTGCGCATACCTGAGAACTTCATCATTCATGCCCGCGTGCTGCTTTAGATAGTCGCGATAGCTCATGTGCCTTAATAACGCCAGGCGTTCTGCGGGTGACATAGCTGGCAGGTAGTTGGTTTCATTTCTGAGAAGTCTTGTCAGCCCGGTCTTGCCTTCATTACTCATTGGAATATCGCTGAGTATCCCGGGGTCCAGCGCACTTCCCGGGGCAAGATGATCGGCACCAAAGGATTCCCTGTTAAAAAATGTGCCGCGCCTGAGACCCAGGGAGTCGTAAAGCTCACGATCAAAGGCGCTATAGAATCGCCCCGTATCGATACCGAGCTCCCTGATTAGATCGCTGGCAACTTTCGGATACGACCCCGGCGACTCAATGGATTCAGTCCCACCATAACCGATAAGGGTACGGCCATTGATGACAAACTCATTTCGCTTTGCATGACCGCCAAAATCATCATGGTTGTCCAGGATGAGTATCCTTGCCCTGTCACCGGCCGCGTGGGCATAGTAATGCGCTGCCGAAAGCCCGCTAATCCCCGCGCCCACCACAACGAGATCATACTTCTCTCCAGTATTAGTTCCCTGCCATTGTTTTCCGTCACGCAGGGCGTGGGCATTTTCATAGGAGCCCGGGTGGCTACCGCGCATTCCGCTCAGTAGCGGTGGGTAATAAACGCTTGCGGGGCCCGCCCTGTCAGCCCCTGCGACTGATCCGGGAAGCAGGGATGCCCCGATGGCAATACTTGCACCGTTCAGAAAATCACGCCGGGTGATTTTCTTTTGCATTCCAAGCTCGATATCGGATCGGGTTTTCACGCAGCCGCCCCTCGGGAAACCAGTTACGTGTTGCGAATTCCAGCAAGCAGCTCCCTGACTTCATCAATAACCTGCGGGCCCGTGATCGCATGGGGAGTCTCATCGTCCTGTGACTGCCCGGGATAGTCTTCCAGCTGCGTATAGCTGGGGCGACTTGTAACTTCCTGCCACCAGCGACTGGCATTGGGCCTGTCTTCAAGAAATAGCGGTAGTAAACGCAGCAGTTCAAGCACCTTGATGAATGGAGCAAGGTTGATCTCCACCAGCGTGTACTGCTCAGCCATCACCCAGGGGCGACCATCCACCAGGGTGTTTTCAAGCTTGTTAAAAAGGCGTTCATAAAATGCAACAGCGCGGATGACATAGGGTGATTGCATACCTTCTCGTATGCAGGACTGTTGGCGGTGCAGCCGTTCCACGTCGGTAACCTGTTTCCACCTGGCTTCCATCACCTCGATGGGTATGGTCAACCTGAACTTGGTGACAAAATTGATTGATGCTGTTGCCTGGTAACCTGCCTCGTCACAGTCCTTTATCCATTCCTGCATGTGTGCCCTGTCGACGGCGCTGGCGGGTTTAAGCGCAGGTTCGTCACTGAGATCGTCAATGTAGTTACAAATAATCGAAGATTCTCTTATCACCTGACCATCGTGAACCAGCGTGGGCACCTGGGCCTTTGGATTTAGCTTTAAATACTCGGGCTTGAACTGGTCGCGTTTAACCAGTTCCATCCTGTGCGGCACCCAGTCTTCGATGCCCTTCTCGGCAAGGGCCATGCGCGGCCGGTTTGAACAAATAGAGTCACACTCCTCGAGGTAATAAAGTTCAAGCATCGCCATATCCGTTTAAAGGTATTTCAGGAGATAGTACCATTAGCCAGTAGAGGCGGACGAATTTGAAGTAATTACAGGCAAGGGTAGCGACATCTCAGGGCATGTCCTTGTGGAGAAGAACAATGCATCGCAGACAATTTATCCAGGGTGTGGGCGTGGCGCTTGGCGCCGGGGCAGCCCTGCAAGCGGCAAATGCGAGGAAAGACACCGGCAATACTAAGGCGATGCGGCTTGATGCTGATAGGCTGGAAGACATACTGCTGGGTAGTAGCTATCTCGGCTGTGGCGGAGGTGGAGGTCTTGACGCCGCACGAGAACTCATAGCCACGGATGTCGCAGCGGGCTATTCCTTTCGCCTGCTAAATGTCCACGATTTATCTGACGAAGAAATGGTTGCATCACCCTATGCGCTGGAAAGCCTGGCGCCGGTCAGCGAGGAAATGCAGCAAAGGCTGGATCGAATTAAAAAAAAGGATGAAGCACCCACCATCTCTTCCTTCAAGCTGCTTGAGGATCACCTGGGCGTGAAGTTTTCTGCTGTGATCGTGGGCGAAATAGGTCCCCTGAGTACAGCGGAAGCCCTATCACTGGCTGCGCGACTGGGTGTGCCCAGTCTTGATGCAGACACCGTGGGCCGTGCAACACCCGAAATCAACCAGCACTCGGTACGCGTGGCAGGTCATGCCATTACACCCGCCGCTGCCGCTACGCAGTTTGGTGATCAGGTGATCCTGGAAAGCGTCCAGGACCCCAGTCGCGAGGAGGACATATTTCGAGCCCTGTCAGTGGTTAGCCGGCTCGTGGGTGTCACCGATGCCGCTATCAACGGCGCACTTGCGAAAACAGAACATGTTCTCGTGCAGGACAGCCTGTCCCTGTCAGCGAAAATCGGGCGCGCGGTGCGCGACGCAAAAAAATCTGGATCCGATCCAGTGCAGGCCGCGCAGGATGCCGGCGATGGCTACAGGCTGCTTGACGGGGTTGTGCGGGATTTTAACTGGGAAGACAGCGATGGTTTCCTGGTTGGTGATGTCACCCTTGAAGGAAGAGGTAAATATCATGGTCAAACACTTTTCCTTCAATACAAGAACGAACACCTTGTCGCGACAAGGAATGGCAAGGTCATCGCGACATGCCCCGATCTCATAACAATGATTGATCGCAAGAGCCATGAAGGGATCAGTAATCCCGATTTTACAAGGGGGCAGGAAGTCTCCGTATTGTCATACCGTGCGGCAGATCTGTGGCGCAGACCTGCCGGGTTGGAGGTATTTCAACCCCGCTACTTTGGCTACGATGTCGATTACATTCCCGTAGAACAAAGGATCAGGTAATGCCCAACAGGCGCGACACGATTTCTATGGATGAAGATGAAATATGGCAATTCATCGAGTCGCAAAAAACGGTACAGGTATGCAGCATCAACAAGGATGGTTCGCCGCACCTGGTACCCATGTGGTTTTTCGTGTCAGGTAAAAGTATTGTTCTTGTGAGCTATACGAAGTCCCAGAAAATCAGGAACCTCCAGCGTAACTCGAAAATTGCGATCCTGTTTGAAGATGGGGATGAATACGAAAACCTGGTAGGAGTTTCTATCAATGCTGATGCAAGCCTGCTTGACGATCCCGATGAAGTTCAGTCGATGGAAAAAAAGCTCATCATCCGTAACCAGGCGGAACAACAGGCTGAAGACATCGAAGAAATGACAAGAAAATCCAGTAGCAAGAAGACAGCCATCGTCATTACGCCGTCAAGGATCGTCAGTTGGGACCACAGGAAACTGGATGTCAGTTACTAGGGGCATATGTTCTTGCCTCAATATCCGCAAGCGAAAACCTTATCAATTAAATTTCCTGGAATAGGAAATATCGATTGAGCCCTGGGATATCCATCCCTCGGCACGGGTTCCAAAGAAGGCCGTGTTTTCAGCGGTAGACGTTTTCTTGAATGCCCACATGAGCGCGAGGCTAAACTCGGTAGTTTTATTCGGTCGAAAGCTCACGCCCGCCGCGATGTTGTCGTTAATAGTGGCGGGTGATATCAGGTTGAACAACATCTGGCTATCCGGTATCTGGCTGGTGCAATGATTGTATCCTGCGCGCAATGTCCATTTTTCATTCAGCCTGTAATCGCCCGCAAACTTCAACACGGTTTGATTGCGCCAGCCGAAGCCGATCCCGTTTTCAGCGCCAAGCAATCGATCCGGAGTAATGTTTCCTGCCAGCTCCTGGGCAGTAGGACCAGGATTACCCAGTGCATCGACATTACCAAACAGGATACGCTGTACATCGAATACAAGGGTGAGATCCTGGTTTGCCTGCCAAGCAAGCCCGACAGTGAAGTGTTCCGGTGCGTCAAAGTCACCGTTGTTGGCTAACAGTCCGTTATATTTTTCAAACTTTGCCATGTAGATTTTACTGGACCAGCTGGCACCCAGTTTGAGGCCATCTGTCACCTGCCCTATCCAGCCTATTCGAACACCCGCCCCGTAAGTCCAGGATGTACCCCTGTTAGTAAGACTGGTGGGATCACTGGATAAAGCCGCAAATGAACGGAGTCCGCGTATCCTGAATTGTTGTAGCCCGAGTAAGGGGGAAATGCCAAGCACGTGCCTGTCATTCAATTGATAACTCAGGGTGGGTGCGAATATAAGCTGGCTGAAGTTCGCACCCAATGTCTGTCTTTCGGGGAAACCCGGGTCGCCGGGTGTTAACCCCGCGATTCGCGCACCCGCCTCGTCATACAGGGGCCGGTGATAGTTGGTGTTGATGCCTCCGTTTCCATAAGTGGAAATACCAAGTGATATCGGGCCGTCAGAACGTCGCCTGTAACCCAGGTTCGGTACCAGGAATAACTCCTGGTTGCTCCTGTCATCGACTTCCGTGTCACAAAAGCCGATGCCCCTGCAGTCATGCGAGGCTTCGCGAAAGGTAAACAGGAAGCGGCTGCCTGCATCCATACCGGGGTCAACAAAGTGCATACCGGCCGGATTTTGCGCGGCACTCAGCGTGTCCTGCGGATGGGCCACACCCGCGCCTGTCATGCTCATGGATTTTGCACCGTAACCTATAGAAAAATACCCATTGGTTGCCTCGGCAAGGGAAGATGAAAGCAAGAGCGAAGCGCAGACAAGGCCATGCAATGGCCAGCGCCTGTACAACTTGAAGACGGGTTTCATGTGCTGTTCATTCCGAGTCAATGGATTCGTAGCCATTTTCCGTAGAGACCCATTGCGTTCTTGGGCGCGCGCCTACCGACACTTCAGGTGCGAGGATCCCTGAATCCTGCTCTACCCGGTTATCCGGGTCAGAGTAATAGCCCAGTGCGTAATTGCCCTGCGTATATCCAAGTAATTCCTGCAACTCAATTGAAAAGTTTCTGGCAATATCGGGAGGGCAGGATAAATACTGGTTCTCTTCCTGTCGAAGCCAGCCCAGGCAATAGGTGATGTTCAGGCCAAGTCGCGTTTCATTACTCTTGTTTTCTCCCCCTCCATGAATGACGCTGCCTGTATGAAGCAGCACTGAACCTTTCTCCATTTCTGCCTGGCATACTTCAGATGGATCCGCTTCCCTGTCCCAGCCCCATTTTTGACTACCCGGCACCACACAGGTAGCACCGTTATCGGAAGTAAAATCACTCAGTGCCCAGATCGCGTTGAACTGGGGTTCTATATCTTTCGGAATAAACTTTCCCCAGCCAAACCGATCCCTGTGAAGTGGCTGGGCGCCCTGTCCCGGTTCAATGGCAATGGTCTGCGTCAGGTTCAGCTGGATCCTGTCTGCAAAAGACAGCAAGAATCCGTTTGCCACGTCCAACACCTTCTCATTAATCACCACGTCGCGACAGGATGGAGAGCGAGCCACAAGGGCGCCGGTGCGGCGAGTTTTGTCTCCGCTAAAAGTTTTTTCACCGGTTTTTGTTTGCTCGATATAGGGCCTTACTTCTTCAGTTATTTTCTCACGCACACCCTGGGACATTACATTCGATAAAATGCATGCACCATCACGATGAATGGTTTCCAGGATTTCTCCTGTTGTACTGTTTCCAGCGAGGGTCTGAACTTGTGCCATGTGACATCCCTAAATGAAGTTTCACTATCCAAGCGATAGCTTAGCAATGAAGTAATTTCCCTACAGCATATAGCGACTGGCCCAAATTGGAAGTAATCGTTGCCCCCAGAACAACCAAATCTCCTTTCAATTGATATTGCAGCGAAGCAACATTGGGATTATGTTTGTTACCATCTACCAGGGTCGGGACAATGATTTATCAAAGCTCTCTTTCACGAATAATAGTGCTACGTTTTCTTCTCCTTTATTGCCTGGTTACGCAGACCTTTGCAGCTGCGGCTGACACCACCGGGCAGGAAATATATGAAGAGCAACTTCGACCCGCCAATGTTGTTATCATTTTGCTGGACTGGGCCCGGCAGGATGCCTTTGGCGTCTACTCTTCCAAGGATGTAGCCACACCCAATATTGACAGCCTGGCACGCCAGGGGGTGCGCTTTGATAACGCCTATACCACTGCCACCCTGTGCAGCCCGGCGCGCGCATCGATTATTACCGGTATTTATCCGCATGCCCACGGTGTGCGTAAAACCATGTACCCGGCGGGCATTAATGGTGGTTTGCCAACCATGTACAGGGAGCCCTATGCCAATCCATTCAATGAACCGCGGTTTAACCTGGCCATCAACTTTCCCAGGTACATAACTAATTCGGGCTTCGCTACTGCGCACATTGGTAAATGGCATCTCGGTAGCAGCAACCCGGGGTTTTTCGATCTTTTTAAATCCTATAATTCCCTGATGCCTCACTGGGTCGGGACGCCAAACCAGTCCGCCTATCGTGAAGACATACAGACAAATGAAGGTATCCGCTTTATCCAGCAAAACGCGGATCGGCCTTTTTTTCTCTACCAGTCCTACTACACGCCCCACGGACCCTACCAGCCCCCGGAAAAGTATCTTGAACTCTTTGATAAGAAGAATATCGACCATAAAAAGTATTACGCCGCGGTAAGCAGTGTTGACGCAAACGTAGGTCGAATCGTGTCCGAGCTAAGGGACAGGGATCTGCTGGACAATACCCTGATCATTATTACCGCGGATCACGCGGGATCGTTTCGAAAGCGTCCCGGTTCATACCGTGGTATGGGCATCGCCTATGATGAAGCTGCAAAAATACCCATGATCATGCACTGGCCTGATGGACTACCTGCCAACGTGGTTTGGGACTCGGGTGTCAGCCTGGTCGATATCGCACCTACCATCCTTGCTGCCACCGGGATTAATACAAAAAGCCGTGTGCTGGAAATCATTACCGGCCGTGAGGGCTCCCCCTTTCATGGGCGGGATCTCATTGCGGAAGTTAATTCAGGCAAAGATACCTGGCCGCAACCGGTTTTTATCCAGAATTTTCCAGAGGCCGCGATCGAGAACTCGTGGTTTGATGAGCGGGCGATGCGAACAAAACGCTGGAAGCTGGTTTTGCGTGATTTCAGTGCCGACCCCCGGGCGCGTCATAATGCATTTTTTGACATGAAGAACGATCCGGCAGAAATAACAAACCTGTATGGCAATAAAAAATTCCGCAAGCAGCTAATGCAGCAGCTGGAAATCATGCTTGCAGCGGCTGAAGACCTTAACGACGAATTGAGTATTAAACTGGCAAGTAAGGAACTCGAAATACTAAACAAGCCGGGTGAATATGAATTCAAGCTTTATTAATGAACAATCCATTGACGGACACATGGACCCAGCATTGTTTCACTGATGAGTAACTCCCACAGACCTGTAGTACCCAGCGACGATAACCCGAGCCTGTTACAGGCCCTTTATCGATTTGTCCCGATGATCGCGCTCTATGCCTTGCGCCATCTTACCGTTGGAACCGTTGTGCGCAGGAAACTAAAGAAGTACCGGGAGAGCGGTGAAAAATGGATCGTGGAAGACCACCTCAACTAGGCAGGCCTGCATGAAGCTGAAATCAAACCCGCCCGGCGAAGCGACCGTTGTTTACAGGGAACCACCCTGTTCAGGGAATGAAATAAACGGACTTGGTGAGACTGAACCCCGGCGGGCCAGCTATATCTATCACTCCAATGGTAAATCCGGGCCTCTACCCTTTGACCGCATGCAACACGTATTTCGCTATAGCGTGCCGGCAAAAATGTTGCCCGCAATCATCAAGGGGGCGTGGGCAACATTCAGACCACAGGGCGATCTCAGGCCGGAGCGACGTGAGGTAACTGATCCCGGCGCCATGACCGCAGAAATAAAAAACAAGGCAAGGGAACTCGGTGCGGGCATTGTCGGGATCTGCGAAATGAAAGACGACTACCTCATTGAAGGGGCAAGCAACACTTTCCGCTACGCAATTTCCATTGGTTTACCGATGGACCGGGAAAAAATGTTGAATGTACCGGGGCACACCGCTGCCATGGAAGTGCAGCGGGTCTACACCCAGGGGTCATATTTAACAGTAAATCTGTGTCGCTATATCCGTTCCCTTGGATGGCCTGCCAAGGCCCTGCCCGTAAACAGCGCCAGCGACTACCTCCATATACCGATTGCCATCGCAGCCGGTCTTGGTCAGCTGGGCAAACACGGTTCGCTTATCTGTAAAGAATACGGATCAAATTTCAGGCTAACTACCGTGGTCACGGATCTCCCCCTGGAAATCGACCAGCCTGTCGACATTGGAGTGGATGATATATGTACAACCTGCCAGGCCTGTAGAAAGGGCTGCCCGCCTGATGCGATTTATAATGAAAAGCAGATGGTTCGTGGAGTAAGGAAATGGTACGTGGACTTTGACCGTTGCGTGCCCTACTTCAGCAGTACCTACGGCTGTGGAATATGTCTTGAAGTGTGCCCCTGGTCAGAGCCCGGGCGCGGTCCGTCCCTGTCAGAAAAGCTGCTGAAGCTGCGCGAAAAAAATTCTGCCTAGTCTTTTATTTCCCGGCGATACTTTCCAGCCCCTGGCTCACCAGGGTTGTGACCATTTGACGCCGATAGGCTGCCTGTGCGCGGAAATCGTCAATAGGGCTGGCCTCTTTTTCCGCTATCGCAGCAGCTTCGGCAATACTGTTTTCATCAAGTGGCTTACCGGTCAATGACTTTTCAGCTTCAACGGCACGAAAGGCCACCGGCGCGACGGCGCCAAGGCCAATACGTGCTTTTTCAACGTGGTCACCATCCATGCTAATTGTCATCGCAAGACTGACAATGGAAATCGCATCCGCCTTGCGCTTGCCCAGCTTGTAGTAGTACCAGCGTTCCTCGTCAGCAGGTTTCCTGAAGGTCACCGCAGTCACGAGCTCGTCGCTGTTTTTCGTTGTAACCCTGACGCCCTTGAAAAAATCTGCCATCGCCAGCTCACGCGTTCCATTCTTGAGGCTTCTCAATTCCACGCTGGCGTCAAGTGCAAGCAGGACAGGTGAGAGGTCTGCCGCGGCTGAAGCATCACAGATATTGCCGCCCACCGTGGCCAGATTTCTAATCAGCGGGCCGGCAAAGGCCTCGCACATGGGTTGCATGAGCCCCTCGACTGCGCCACCCGGGTGCCAGTCCAGTAGCTCGGCAAAGGTAACGCCGGCGCCAATCCGCACGAGGCCATCCTTTTCACTGATTCCCTTCAATTCCTCGACCCTTGACAGGTCTACAACGCAATCGGCTTCTAATGGTGCCCGCTTCATATTTACCATCACGTTGGTACCACCGGCGATAGCGACGATGCGTCCTTCACCGGAAAAAGCCTGCAGCACATCTTCAACGTTTGAAGGCTGAACAAATGTAAAGTCGTTTATCACCTGGCTGCCTGGCTCACGAGGTATGAAACCTGCTCCGGTGTCAGGGGCAGGCGGTTTACGTCTACTTTAACGGCGTCGGCAACGGCATTTGCAACCGCACCGGTTGGAGGTGCGATGGGAGGCTCACCGACGCCCTTTACACCAAAGGGTCCTTCCAATGCCGGTTGCTCCACGAGGATGCTTTCGGTGGGAGGCATGTCTTCCGCGGTGAGCATGAGGTAATCGGCAAAACCGGGGTTGAAGACTTTGCCCTTATCCTCCCTGACTTCCTCCATCAGGGCGATGCCCAGGCCCATGGCGATTCCACCTTCAATCTGTCCTTCACACCCCGTGGGGTTGATAGCATTACCCACGTCGTGGGCCGCAGCGTATCGTAAAACTTCTATTTCCCCGGTGTTTTCATCTGCTTTCAGTTCAACAGCATGGGCACAGAAACTGGCCGCCGGAAAACCACCAATCGGATGCTTTTTCGTCGTGGGAGGCCCGGCCTCAAGTACCGACGACACGCCAACCATGGGCCCGCCATGCTTTTTATGGCGGTTGTAACATAGCGTTGAGAGCGTGACGTGGTTAGAGGGGTCACCCCTGACATACACGCGATCACCATCAACCACCATGTCAGCACTGGCAGCTTCCAGGTAATCTGCCGCTTCTTGTTCCAGCTGCTGCCTGAGATCCTGCCCGGCCTGGAAAGCAGAACGGCCATTGGTAAACACGGCGCGACTTCCGCCGGTACCATGATCCCATGGCAGGTTGTCCGTATCACCGCGTACAAGCTGTATGGATTTTACCGGTACCCCAAGACCTTCGGCCGCCAGTTGAAGCACACCACTGGTGAGCCCACCCGTGCCCATATCGACATTTCCGGTGATGAGGCGAAATGTACCGTCCTCGTTGGATTCAATTAAAGACTGTGTCCCCCAGGTACCGCTTACCCACCAGTTACAGGCAATTCCCTTACCCACTCCGGGTTCGCGGGGCTGATCCCAGTCGATGGCATCTGCCGCTTTTTGCAAGCACTCCTTGATACTCACTGCCTGCAGCGTTTGTCCCGAGCAGGTAACATCGCCGTCTTCCCAGGCATTGTGCAGGCGGAAATCCAGGGGATCCATTCCCAGCTTGAGCGCTATCTTGTCCATGTGTGTTTCTATCGCGAACGCCAGCTGCGGGCCTCCCGGGCAACGCACGGAACCACAGGGTACGTTATTTGAGTAGGTAACCAGGCCGGTAATTTCCAGGTTTGGAATGCGATAGGGACCGGTGGCCATGAGACTGGCGAGACCGGCAGTATTGGGCCCATACAGTCCGTAGGCGCCGGTATTGAAAACCATTCGTACGCTGTGGGCGACGAGACTGCCGTCTTTTTTCACGCCGGTGCGAAGACGCACTTTTGAAGGATGGCGCAAGAGTGTGCTGATAGATTCTTCTTCTCGAGTGAGAGTCATCTGTACGGGGTAGCCCGAGCTTTCAGCCAGTAGTACGGCATAGGGCTCAAGGCAGGGAAAAAGTTTTCCGCCAAAGCCGCCGCCGATCTGTGTCGGTATTACCCTGAAATTGCTTACTGGTCTTTTCAGTGCCTTGGCCAGAAATCCACGAAAGGCAAAGGGCTTCTGCGTTGTTGTCCACACGCTGATCCTTCCTGATGGATCCACCATTGCCGTGGAGCTGTGCGGTTCAATCGAACCTGCCTGGACTTCAGGGGTTTCATATTCTCCTTCTATAATCTCATCTGCATCAGCAAAACCCTGTTCGAGATCGCCATCACTTAATTCCAGCCTGTAGCACATGTTGCCGGAGCGCTCTGTTTCCCAATCGAGGTCATAGGCATTGGCATCGTCATGCACAAGCGGGGCATCTTCCTGCAGTGCTTCCTCGGCATCAAAAACAGCGGGCAGTTCTTCGTAATCAACCACGATCTTCGCCGCTGCCTCCCTGGCGATGTCTACCGTTGTCGCGGCGACGGCGGCAACAGGCTCACCGATGAACCTGACCTTTTCAACCGCCAACACGCGATAGTCATGAAGCTCATAGCCGAAGTAATCCATCTCAACATCACGACCACATACAATTGCCTTGACGCCTGGAACCTTTTCCGCCTCGGAGGTATCGATTCCCAGGATTTTTGCGTGCGCGTGGGGGCTTCGAAGCACAACACCATATATCATGCGTGGCAGCTGAACGTCCTCGGCATAGATCGCGCGACCGCTTACCTTTTCTTCGGCGTCGCTGCGAATCATTCGAGCACCAAGTGAACAATCCGGTTCTTCAGCGGGTGGAGAAATCTCCCCGGCACCCAGCGCGCGCGCTGCCTCAAATATTTTCGTGTAGCCGGTACAGCGGCAGAGGTTGCTGGATATTGCGACGCGGACATCTTCTTCCGATGGATTGGGGTTGTCATCAAAGAGAGATTTCAATGACACCACCATGCCTGGTGTGCAGAAACCGCACTGGATTCCTCCCTTCTCCATCATGGCCTGTTGTACGGGATGCAGGTCACCGGGTTTGCCGATACCTTCAATGCTTGTGACGTTCCGACCCTCGGCCTGCAAGGCAAGCACCATGCAGGAATTGACCGGTTTGCCATCCAGCAGCACCGTGCAACTGCCACAATCCCCCGTGCCGCAACCTTCCTTTGTGCCGGTCAGGCCGAGATTCACTCTCAGGGCATCGATTAAACGGGTACGGGGTGCGACCTCGATCGACTCCTCTTGCCCGTTGAGCGTGAAATTTAATGCCTGCTTACTCATTATTATAAGTTCCGGTTGTCCTTATCCCAGGGGGACCGCTATTGTGGCTAGTTTAGTAGCAAAGCGATATTAGGCAATAGCAATGAAAAAAAAGTATCATGCGTTCAACGCAACATAACTGGTCTCATAAAACGGGGGCGTTTGTTTGACTATGTCTGGGGATAAAAATATACGGGTGGAGTTTTACGGCGGCGCGGCTGGTGCTCTCATAGCCCCCATAGTATTTATATCTGGCGTTATTACTCTTTCATTACTCGGCGCACCTGACGAACGCGGTTTCTGGCCTATCCTCATGTTTTCCCTTTGCCTGAGTTTATTACTCGCAAAAGACAAGGATCGTTTCTGCGAAGCCGTGATTGAAGGCATGTCCCAGCCCATTGTAATGATCATGATCACCGCCTGGATGCTGGCCTCCACCATTGGCGTGTTGATGGGTTTAACCGGCTTTGTCGAGGCGCTGACCTGGGTCGCTAATCAACTTCAACTGGGACACACGTTCTTTGTCGTTGCCGTATTTTTTGTCTGCGTGATTGTTTCAGTATCCACCGGCTCCAGCTTTGGCACGATACTCATTTGTGGCCCACTGCTTTTCCCTGCGGGTGGTTTACTTGGCGTACACCTGCCCACGCTGGCGGGTGCCATTATCGGCGGCGCGACTTTCGGTGACTGTATCGCGCCGGTTTCCGACACGACTATTGCCAGTGCACTAAGCCAGGACGCAGACATCGGTGGTACCGTGCGCACGCGCCTCAAGTACGTAGTGCCCGCCGCGCTTATGGCCATAGTATTTTATTCCTTGAGCGTGGCAATGCGTTCCGATGAATTACTGACACTACAGACCCGCTTCGAAGCCAAACCCCTGGCCCTGGTGATGGTCGTCGTCCCCATTGTCATAATCTATATGTTGTTAAAACGGAAACACCTGTTCTATGGACTGTTCGCCGGTCTTGTCGCCGGAGTAATTACTGCCCTGCTTTTTGGGCTGCTGCCGCCTGCAAAAATTCTCTCCCTGGATCTCGACAATTTTCGCGCCACGAGTTTTGTTATTGATGGCATCAACCGCGCCGTGGGGATCAGTTTCTTTACCATCCTGTTGATGGGCCTGGTGGCCTCGGTAAAGGCAAGCGGATTACTTGAAAGCCTGGCCAATTTTTCTTCAAAGAAGATCACCAGCGCTCGCCAGGCAGAAACGTGGATTGCAGGTTCCATCGGGCTGGTAGTCCTGGTGGTGAGCCACAGTATTGTTGCCATATTAACAGCCAGTGAATTCGCCAGGCAGGCAGGTGAACAGATGAATATTAACAAGTACCGCAGGGCCAACCTGCTTGGCCTTGTCGTCTCCACCTTCCCTTTCATATTGCCCTATTTTATCCCGGTCATACTCATGTCCAATGCGACCCTGTCCGGCTCTGAATTTGATATTCCTTCCGTGAGCCCCCTTGATGTGGGCCTGCATAATTTTTTCAGCTGGAGCCTGATGCTGGTGACCATTTTTGCCATCGCCACCGGCTATGGTCGCGATAGCCTGCCGGGAAAACCGAGTTCCGAAGAAAATTCGTAAATAACAATCGAATCCTGTTTTTATTGCGTTTTATGCAATATAATTTGCGAAAACGCCGTGTAAACAGGACTGATGATCAGCGACATACGACTACGCTACCTTTACGAATCCGCGCGACTCGAAACCATGAGAGCCGCCAGCGACAAGCTGGACGTGGCTACCTCATCGGTGAGCCGGCAGATCGCTGAGCTGGAAAAAGAGCTGGGTATCGCACTGATAGAAAAAGGTCGCCGCCGTATCAAGCTGACGGAAGCCGGTGAAGCCGCCTTCCTGTATTTTCGCGACAAGCTGGCCCAGGAAGAAGCCTTCCTTTCTCGCATAAACGAACTGAAAAACATGCGCACGGGTAATATTTACCTTGCCATGGGCGCTGCCTTTATCTCCCAGCAGTTTAGTGAAATGTTACAGGGCTTCATGGAAAAGTATCCCAATATCAATGTACACATAATTACCCACACGACCGCCGAATTACTGAGACACGTGCGGGACGATGAAGCGCACCTCGGACTGGTATTCGCCATGCCTCGCGACCCGAAAATCAGGGCCCGGCTGACCCTTCCGCAACCTCTCAAGGTCATTGTCAGCAGCAAGCATCCCCTGAGTAAGAAAAAATCGGTCAGGCTGGAAGAACTCGTGGACGAAAAAATAGGCATGCTGGAAGAAGAGTTCCGCATACGCCAGATCATACGTACCGCCGAGCAGCAGGAAGAAGTGTTCCTGAAAGCTTCCATGACAACGAACTCCCTGGATTTGCTGGCTGATTTCGTCACTTCTGATCGTGGTGTGTGCATCCTGCCAGAGCTGGTGGTTCAGCGGGGATTAATGAGCGGCGAACTGACTGCTGTATCCACTACCAGCGACATACTAAATGCCACCGAGACTCACCTGATTACCCGCATTGGCCGGCAGTTACCCGTGGCTGCCCATCGCCTGTCATTAAGCATTGAGTCCTACCTGAAAAACGTTACCAGGGCACTTCCACATTAGCAGTGCCTGCTTATGTTTACCGGCCAAGCTGCATTTAGGTTGCTTCAAGGACAGCAATATCCAGCAGGGCATGTTATTGAATACTGTAAACGGCGTGCTATAACTAATCTAAATTCCCATCTCCACTCACGAAACTGGTGGAGCCCAAGGCGAGCTGAATTATGAACAGGCAAATTACCATCAAGCGTTTTTTCTTTTACATCGTGGTGTTTCTATGTTGTGGCAATCTTGCCGCAAGTGAACCGGATAATGCGGCCATGCTTGAGAAGCAGGTTAGCGGACTCTGGTTATATACCGGTTTAACAACCTCTGACGGGAAAGAACTCCCCCTGCAGGGTATTTTCCTTTTTACGGATGACGTATTCGTACAGTATGCCGCGTTTGATGGTGAACCGCTTAAAGACCAGGGAGCAATGGCCCATGCCGGTCCCTGGTCTATCGTCGACGAATTTGTTCACCTTGTGGCCAGGCAAACAATAAGCACAGCACCAACAAAAGAATCACCCTATTCGTCCCGCGGCCTGACGGAGCACGACGTGGCAGTGAGCCGCTCTGGCAAAGATCTGACCCTGGTCTTCAGCAAGGGCACGGGCACAGTGCAGAATTTTGAACGCGTTGGTTCCGGTAGCGGGGAAGTTTACAAGCTGAAAGATGGTGCCCTGGCTCTCGTCGACGGCTACTTTATCCTGGTGAGTGGAGACGAAAGCAGTGCTGATACAGGTTACGGCACCTATGAAAAAAACGGCGACTCCATCATGCTCAAGGTAGCGCGCTGGACACGCGCGGACAGCTCTTCGGCCAGCAATATCTTTGACACCGAGCTCAAAGCCACTTTTGATGGCAAGTCACTGGAGCTCGAGAACGGTCGAAGTTTCGCGGTCACTCCCTGAGTTACCTGGTAGAAACCTGGCTTCTTTCGATAGCTTTACGAAAGATGGACATCCTGCCTTCCTCCACAACATACCTGGAGGCTTCCCTGTAACTGGATTGTGCCAGCTCGTCGTTTTCCATCAGTTCGTATATAAGTGCCAGGACCAGGTGTAAATGGGCAGAGGCCGGGTAATTTTTGATCATCATCCTCGTGACAAGAGCAGCTTCACGATACCGATGTGAATAGATCAGGTTATAGGCTATGTACTGGTCCAACTCATCCTCCTTGATGCCCTTTTCCCTGAATTCGTTTGCCATTGCTTCAACATTTCTTTCCATGTACGCCACACCATATTTCTGCAGGTAATAATTAACTTCACCTTCGAGGTGATGATCTGGCTTCTTGATTGGCTCTCCCTTTACAATACGTAGTAAATCCGACTCGAGGGTATGGACAGGTGACTCCACTACACGGCCCAGCTCGCGACCCTGTTTTTCAATAATGATGGTAGGAACACGGTAGACATTCATTCCTTTTTCAGCAACGCCATCCGGAGTTTTTCGAAAGTTTTCCGGCACTATGTCCAGTGCATGAACTGTCAAATTCTTTTCATCAAACTGGACCTGGTCAAGTATCTTGTACAGGCTCGGCATTTGCTTTTTACTGTCACTGCACCACGTGCCCATGAACACGGTGATTTCAAAACCTCCGGGTTCACGGCCCATACTTGACTTGAGTTGACTGATTATATTGCTGCCTGGTTGATAATCCCGGTACCCGGACAGGAACCAGTTTGAATAGGGTGACCGGGTGAAACCATCCCTATTGACGGGCCCCAGCATATTGACATCACCGTACCAGAGTCCAGGCGTCTCACGTTCCAGGTTGATTTTCTCATCCTGGTTGACTGCCCAACAGGAGTGACTGAAAGACAAGCAGAAAACAGAAACGACAAATGTTGACCAGCAAGCGTTCACGTTTTTGTGACCTCCCGGGAGAACTGCATGAATGAAGTTTTCCAGTACTCTAAAGTACTCTTCACTAAAAAAAGGTTCAAGATTTGACTATTTTTATCAGTATGGGAATGTGAGGTGCTACGTTGATAATCCTCGATCAATGGACTACATTCGATTGATCTGAACTACAGAGACAGGTCGCATGAGTTTCCACCAACTTACAACTGCACTTTTTACCAGGCTGAAAATTAAATCAGCCAGGACTTTAATCCTCTCTGTATTTTCACTGGTGATTCATTGCACGAGTGTTTTTGCCGATGCTGGCATACAGCAACTAAGTGATGCTTATGTTGCCAGGTGGATTGAATTTTATCCAAGCGAGGCATTCACCAACGGACATGCTGAGGCAGCGTGGCAATTTGAAAATTTTTCCGATGCACGTGTCGCAGATTGGCTGGCCTATAACCGGGAAGTGGCAGCAAAACTGGAGTCTATCGATAAAAAATTATCCATCCAGGAGGAAATTGATTCACGGGTTTTACTACGTCAATCCCTGCTGGAACTTGAGGCATGGCAACACGACAGGGTGCTGCATAACCAGGCAATATTCTATGCCGAGCTTATTTCGCAGGCGCTGACCTACGTGCTGGTAAGGGACCAGTTCACAGCCGAAGAAAAAGTGGGCATCCTGCTGACTCGCTTGCGAGGCATCCAGTCGCTGAGTGAGCAGGGGCAGGCTAAACTTGAAAATGGCAGCCCGCAAAGGACACAACGAGCAGTCAATATCCTTGAGCAAACCCTCAGCTTTTATGAAAGCGGGTTGCCCGTGGTAGCAGCTGAATGGTTATCGGGGAAAGCCAACCCTGGGCTTGAGCGAGAGATTCAGAATACCGTGAAAGCGGTTGAAGCATTAATCGCGCACATTAACAAGCAGGTCCTGCCAACAGCATCCATTCCCGATAAATTTACGAACGAGGATTACACGCGTAAATTGAGAGTCCATCTCGAGCCCGACCTGGTTCCGGAAAAACTGGAACAAATTGCGATTACGGAAATTGAAAAGGTCAGGAGAATGATGGCCAGCCTGGCGAAGAGCTGGTGGGTAGAGGAATACCCGGACAAGGCAGTTCCTGTTGAGGATAAGTTACTGCAGTTGGCCATGGACGCCATGGAAAGCGATCGCGCGGACAATCGCCAGGACTTCCTGGATTTTTTTGTGAAACTAACCCGGGAAGCAGAAGCTTTTGTCATAGAAAATGAAATAGCCACGGTGCCTCAACCCACCACGCTCAAAGTTGCCCTCTCTCCCGATCATTTTTCAGGGGCTGCTTACGGTGGGGTCTACCCGACCGGTCCTTTCAATCCAAATGCCGACACGCTGTTTTACCTGCCCAGTATCCCGGACAGCTCATCTGCAGATCAAAAGTCAGGCTTTTACCGCTCTTTCAATACGCACTTTAATACCATGATCATTGCGCACGAGATGCTCCCCGGCCATTACCTGCAATACAAGGTCGGAGTCAGTACCGCACCTGCGCTACGCTCGCTGTTTGCCAACGGCGTCTATGTTGAAGGCTGGGGCACTTTCAGCGAGGAACTGATGCTGGACGCTGGTTGGGGCAACGATCTGAAGCTCACTCGCCTGGCGCATCTTCGAAAGCGACTGGAAAACGCCACCCGGGCCTATGTCAGCGTCATGGTGCACTACCGGGGCTGGGACAAGGACCAGCTGATTGAATTCGCGACAGATCGTGGCCTGCTGGCGCCGCAGTTTGCGATTAACCTGTGGAACCGGGTGATGAACTCGCCACTGCAGATTCCCAGTTATTTCCTCGGTTTCCATGCCTTTAGAGAGCTGTGGCAGGAGCAGAAAGTCAGCCTGGGACAGCGATTTACCACCCGCGAATTCGTTGATACGGTGCTGCGGGCCGGCCCGATTCCCATTGACGCGCTTGCTGAAAGCATGCTCGGAGTGCCGGAGATTGCTGCAAGCGCAGATTGACCCCGGGATCAGCGGATCCGCAGTGCCAGCGCTGTTTTCCGGCAATGTTTGTAGAATTACAACACGAATTGCGTTTGACGCAATAAAACAGGTCTATCCCTGTTATTGAAACAATGAATCTATTTTAGTCCAATGTAAAACCTTGAATATTCCTGTTTTACGAGGGATCAGCTTCTATACTGGTGTAGGGGGCACCATGAAGACGCGTCGAGGTTTTGGGAACGTTTCTTTTACAGAAAAGTATCCCGGGGGAAATCAGCAAATATCTTGTTATTCACGCATATTTGATTGGGGAAAAGTATGAACATCAAGCAAAAAGAAAACTACCTGTCCGGAGTCAAGACAAGCACGACTCGAACATTAACAGCGCTCGCAACCATTATCCTGTCAGTCACCGGTGTCCCGGTTGTTGCACAGGATACCCTGGAAGAAGTTGTGGTGACAGCGCAACGCAGGGAACAGAGCCTGCAGGACGTTCCTATCAGTATCAACGCATTCAGCAACGAAGATATCCAGGCCAACATGTTCGAAGACGTAGCTGATTACGTGACCCGTACACCGAACATCAGCTGGGCCTCAACCGGTTCCAGGTCACGCCGGGAACTATCCATTCGCGGCACGACCAACTTCCTCAACGTAAATTCCACGCTGCGCTCCAACACCTTTGCCTTTTACGAGGATGATTTCAGTATCGGCGGCAGTTCCGGTAATCCGCCCCTGATGGATATCGAGCGTATCGAGATCCTGCGCGGTCCGCAGGCCACCTACTTTGGTCGGAACGCCATGGGTGGTGGTATCAGTGTGACCACGAGAAAACCCAATGCCGAGAAGATCGAAGGCAGCATCATGGCTGATTACGGCAATTTCGATACCAAGGAGGTCGAGGGCGTAATCAATGTCCCGGTCATCAAGGATGTGCTGGCCCTGCGCGGTAATATCCGATGGTTCGAAACCGATGGCAATATCAAGAACATCCAGCCGGACCTCGATGGCAACTCCGAAGAAAACAAGTATGCAAGGCTCGCAGCACGATGGACCCCTAACGCTGATCTGACAGTAGATATCGTCGCATCGGTAGGTTCGGAGGTAGTGAACATGCGTGAAGGTGTTGCTTCCGGTGTGCTGTCTTTCTTTGGCGAACGCCTTTTCGGTAGCGACACGAGAAACGAACCGGATGCCGACGGCAACGGTTTCAGGGAAGGCCTGGTTGATACCGTTGGTTTCTGGCCAAACAACCGGGACCAGACAAACTTCGGCGACCCGCAGGAAGTTGGTCTGAATTATCGACAGATCGTCGGTCGCGTCGATTATGCATGGAATGATCTCCTTTTCACCAGCATTACCGGTCACATCGACTCCAACTTCTTTCTTAATGGTGACATTGACGGGGTCAGTCTGAACCAGTTCCAGGAGTATCGCGATATCAAGCGTGACAGCGTAAGCCAGGAGTTCCGTATACAGAACACCGATGATAGCAGGATGAGGTGGAGCCTTGGTGTAATCTGGGCTAAAGACAACGGCCTGTTTGACAGTGAAACCTTTAACGGAGACGAGAGCTTCTTTGCCGGACTCGGCCTTCCGGGCGGCACCGGTGGTGAACAGGTTAACCAGGGCTTTAACTTCCCCAATAATAACCTGGACGAGTCCATTGAGGCCCTGGCGATTTTTGGCCAGTTTGACTTCGACTTTACCGACAGGCTCACTCTCTCCGTTGGCGGTCGCTGGGCCGAGGAAGACAGTACTTATAGAGAGATAGATGATACGGGTGTAAGAGTTATTGATGTGGACACGAAGTTCAAAAGCTTCTCTCCCCGCTTTGCTGTTAACTACGCGGCGACCGAGAACATCAACCTCTACGGTACCATCTCCAAGGGTTTTAAATCCGGTGGTGTGACCGGCCTGACCAACACCTCTGTGCCCTATGAACCGGAAATTGTCTGGAACTATGAAATGGGCGTAAAGGGAACAATGTTTGACAACAGGCTGCGTTTCTCCGCTGCGGCTTTTGTCATGGACTGGACTGACATGCAGGTGGAATTCCTGGTGCCCGTGCTGGCCACGGGTGCTACCGGCGGTTCCTTTATCAGTAATGCCGAGAAAGCCACCTCGAAGGGCGTAGAACTATCCCTTACTGCCCTTCCTCTGGACAACCTAGTTGTGAATTTCAACCTTGGCTATCTCAGGGCAAAGCTGAACAGGGCAACCATCTTTATCCGGGACAACCAGTGTGACCACGTGCCACCGTCTACTGAATGTAACCATGTACTCGACGGTGCCACTACACCCCTGTCTCCCAAATGGACCGCATCCGCGGACGGAGAATATACCTTCCCGGTCATGGGCCAATACGAGGGATTCGGCCGCCTGGAATGGGTCTTCCGCGACACCGTGGACAGGACACTTGTTGAAGGTTTAATTCACCCTGACACTTTTCCCTGGAAAGTACCTGCCTATAACTTCTTCAACCTGCGCGCCGGTATTCGTAATGACACGTGGTCTGTCACTGCCTATGCCGAGAACCTGTTTGATAACCACTTTTACCAGAATGCCTACGTAAAGGCCTGGGCCAGTGGCGTGGCACTTGAGCCTTCCATGCAGAGTTATGGTATTCGGGTCAGGTATAACTACGGCGCATCCGACTGAGTTATAGCTACGGCCAGTAATTTATTTCCCCCCAAAAACGCACTGTCGAGGCGGCGTCAGCCGCCCTGGCAGGGCGTTTGCTTTATTCTACAGAGAGGTAACTGAAATGAAGACGAGACGAAGTCTGTTCATTCTGATTTATTCCCTGATGGTTTTGCTTCCTGCTGCCCCGGTCTTCGCGGCCAGTACAGCCATAGTGGGTGGTACCGTTGTTGACCTTGATGGCAAATCACCAATTGAGAATGCCGTTATCCTCGTTGAAGGTGAGAAAATCACGGCGATCGGCCCTGCTTCTGAAATCTCTATTCCCGGTGGCGCGGAACGCATCGACGCCAGCGGTACCTGGCTAATTCCCGGCTTGATGAACATGCATGTGCATCTTGGGCTCATCCTCCCCGGCAAAATGAAGGCTGAACTGGCCAATGAAAGTGAAGCTGCGCTGGCCCTGCGCATGGCCGCTTCCGCACGCGAGGTGTTGCAGGCTGGCGTCACCACCATTCGACTGCCCGGTGATACAGCCCATGCTGACCTGGCACTGGACCGCGCAATAAAGAAGGGCCAGGCCATTGGCCCGCGCATATTCAGTTCAGGAGAAGCCCTGACCATTACTGCCGGCCACGGTTCAAAAAAAGACGGCAAGCAAAATTATGACGGGCCCTATGAGCTCATCAAGGCCGCGCGAACACAAATCATGGCCGGTGCAAAGTGGATCAAGATACTCATATCCGGCGGTATCGCGACAGACGGTGGCGGTCTTGCCAACGCGCTCATGACTCCCGAGGAGATCAGTGCAGTCATTGATGCCGCGCATCGCTTTGGTGTCAAGGTCACTGCCCACTCCGGTTCATCTGCGGCCACTAACGTGGCAGTGGACGCTGGAATTGATTGCATTGAACACGGCTATTTCCTTGATCGAAAGACTCTCAAGAAAATGAAGAAGCAAGGGACCTGGCTGGTGCCCACCATTGTCGTCAGCCAGCCTGCCACGGAGCCCTTTTTCGAAAAGATCGGCTCACCACAATGGTACCTTGACCGTCGTAATTCAGCGGGTAAAGGTCACTGGAAGGCTCTTCAAACGGCTATCGAGGTGGGTGTAAACATTGCGCTCGGCACGGATCAGCTTCCCCATGAGCCCAACGACGGCACCACGGCCACGGCGAGGGAGGCACAGTACTACGTGGAAGCGGGTATGACGCCGCTGCAGGCCCTGCGCTCTGCGACCATTGAAACCGCTAAATTGCTGGAGGCAGAAGACACTATTGGTTCCCTGGAAGTCGGCAAGTACGCGGACATCGTTGCCGTGGACAAAGACCCTGTCGAGGACATCAAGGCCCTGCGCAATATTATGCTGGTAATGAAAGGAGGCGAGGTTTACCGCAACAAGCTGGGCGAATAGCGTGAACAGCAGGATCGCCTGGCTGCTTCTCGCCCTGCCCCTGTGCTTTTCGGCCTGTGATTCATCCACGCAGGATGGCCAGGCGGCTGAAAGTGTCGTCGAACACCAGGTTAGCAGCGACAACGCTTCCCCCGGTGAAGTTTTACTAAAGAATGTCATACTCATTGATGGCACAGGCAGCGATCCTCAAGCGGGTGTTGATATTCGAATCGCAGATGAGCGTATCGCGGAGATTGGTAGCGGGCTATCCCTGCGCTTCGAAGGCAAGATCATCGATGCGAGCGGCAAGTATGTCATTCCCGGTCTCATCGACACCCATGTTCACCTGGATGCACCCGTTGTTTTTCAGCTCACCCCGGAAGAAAAGACTCAAATCATTGAGCACACGCCAAAAGCATTTCTATATAACGGTGTAACTACTGTCCTCAATGTTTCCTCGGACACGGACTGGATATTTGCGCAACGCGAAGCGGAGAGGCGCGGAAAACTCCTGGCTCCGCGCATCTATGCCATGGGCCGCTCGCTGACACCGGAAGGCGGCTGGGGCAGTCGACATGGAGGTGCCCTGGCTGATGCAGGCTCTGCCAGGGCCCGCGCGCTGGATTACGTGGCGCGGGATACCGATGGATTCAAGGTCATGATTGAAGATGGCCTCGGTGCCTCGGGTACGTATGTGAGAATGAGCGATGAGATGATGCAGGCCATCTCTGAAATTGCAAAGGAACACGAAGTTCCCATCTACACTCACGCCATTAATCTCGATGAATTTCATTCGGCGGTGCAAATTGGATCAAGAGCCATTATTCATGGGCTCGAAGATCCTATACCTGAAGGAGATTCGATCCTGCAGGACATGCTGGAACAGGGTGTTGCTCTCGTACCTACCCATAGCCTGTGGGAATCTTTCCTGCGACATGACGATGCAGCGGCGGATCTTGACGATCCCGTGCTACGTGCCAGTGTGCCGCACTTCCTGCTGGACTACATGCAGGACCCGGATTACAGGGCTGAAGAGACAAGGCGTTTCCTGGCAGTGGCCAACATGCCTGTCTATGAATGGGCCGAGAAAAAGATCCCGGTTTTTCTTGAGAATATTCTCAAGGCTCACCGGGCAGGTATCCTGCTCGCTACCGGTACCGATGCCGGTGGACCAGTAGGATTTAACTTCCAGGGTTACAACACTCCCTGGGAAGTGAAGTTACTGGTTAAGGCTGGATTGAGTCCAATGGAAGCATTGGTGGCAGCGACGAAAAATGGCGCGACTGTCATTGGCATAGAAGATCAACTTGGCACAATAGAAGTCGGAAAACTGGCTGACCTCCTCGTCTTAAGAGAAAACCCGCTTGATAACATCGAGAACATTCGCGAGATAGAAAGCATTATTTACAAGGGCAAGTCCTACACTCGTGAAGAGTTTGCCTATCGCCCTTGAGGCGCAGGGCAGGCTTGTACTGGCTTATTGATGTTCCTGTATAAGGGCGAGCACCCGTTTGAAAAGCTGGCTGTTCTCATTCGCCAGCGACAGGGCAGTGTCAGCATGGCCCTGCCCTTCAAGGTTCAGGTATTCGCCTTTCACGCCGGCAGCCCAAAGCGCGCGACTAAACTCGCTTGAAGATTCCTCGTATTTTTCCTTTGAACCGCAGGCGACAACAGCTGCAGGCATGGGATCGTTGATGTGCAGGATGGGGCTGGCGAGGACCTTGAGTTCCACCGTGGGTGCGTAGGCTGATTCGTAAGTGGTCTTGACCTTGTTGCGCAAATCATAGGGCCCACTCACCGGTATGATGCCCCTTAACGCTTCCCTGGGGATGCCCATTCTCGACATCCACTCACGATCAACGCCGATATCAGCGGAAAGAATCGCCCCGGCCGAATGTCCACCGACAAAAATCGCGTTGGCATTTCCGCCATAGCGGCCGACATTATCATGCAACCATTTAACGGCGTGTTTTACATCCGTTGACTGGGCGGGGAAATGGAATCCTTCACCCATCAGGCGATAACTGGCAACAGCCGTGATAATCCCGTTTTTTATAAAAGGCAATGCGATGAAACCATAGTGGGCACGGTCACCTTCGCGAAATCCACCCCCGTGCAGGAACAGGAACACCGGTGCAGCCGACACGTCCCCGGGTGGCAGGTATAGATCCAGCGCCTGCTTTGAATGCGACCCAAATGAGATATCAAGATGATGAGGATATTGCTGCCTTACCCTGGCAGTGGCCTCGTTGTTCGCCTTGTAAAATCCAGTCCAGTCGGTGGCGAACTTTTCCGGGTGCATGACGGTATAGTACTTTGACATGTCCTGTGCGCCGGCAATACCGGAGGCAACAGGTAGCAGGAAGAAACTCAACAACAGGACTGCCATACCTTTCTGCATTAGTCTTGTACTCCCCTGGTTACGCACCTACTTTTTTTCGCGCCTGGTTGATTTCTTCAAGCTGCGTATCACTGGTATCCCAGAAGTCGAGGAAACGTTGATACCACTCCCGTGCCTTCTTTGTATTACCTTGTGCTTCGTATAACTGACCTAGCTGGTAGTGAGCCTTGACATAGTGAATCGGTACATCAAGCCTTGCATCGGCAAGTTTTACTACTTTTTCAAGCTCGGAAATTGCCGCGCTGATATCTCCATTTCCCCAATAGGCCCGTGCCAGGCTTTCGCGATACAGGGGATGATCGTAGACGCCAATGGCAGACTTGAAATTAACAATGGCATCAGCCGGGCGCTCAAGTTTTAACAGGAGCTCACCGTTTAAATGGTAAAAACGTCGAACCTGGGCGCTGTATTGTGGATCACGTAATGCATCACCAATGACCCGCAGGCGCTGAGCTGCGTTGAGTAAGCGTCCCAGCTGTACCTCGGCAAGGCCGGTGAGGTGTTCTATATCAAGATTTATAACACTGACATCAGGGGCCAGTTCAAGAGCCTGCTGATAACTTTCCAGTGCCTGCTCGATTTTCCCGGTACCAATCTGGTAATAAGCGACATAAAAAAGTTTAAAACCTTCACCCACCGGGTCATTGGCTATTGCGCGAAGTTGCCTGGCTTTAAGCTTGTGTTCGGTGGCAACAGAAAACTTGCCAGGGTAAAGGTAGGCCAGTGCAAGGTCGTCGTGAATTTCCTCGACGATCTCGTTACCGTGTTTCCCGGCAAGCAGTGCTTCCAGGCGCTTGATTGCCGCGGGGTACTTGTCTTCAAGCATCTCCAGCCTGGCAATCTCAATGGATACCATCGCATCGTCTTGATGCTTTTTTGATTTTTCCATCAGCAGGCGTCGTGCCTTTTTGAAATCGCCACTGCGACGGGCATTGATGGCTTCCGCCAGTTCGCCTTCAGGCGCGGCCAGTCCTCCGCCGGGTAAGTCCGCCGGTGGTTTCGCCTGCCAGGCAGAACGCCGCTCCAGCATGTAGTCAGTAAGCAGCGTGGCCAGGCCTGCCAGGTATTCCTTACCGGCTTTCGCGCTCGCCTTGCGCGGATCACCAAGCACGCCTATGGGTGAAATAGAATGGGTGCCATCCCTGTTAAGCTTTTCACCCATGGCATACGCATCCCCCATGAAGCCGACTTCCGCACTTTCCATGTCAACCAGCTCGCCTCGGCAGGCGAGGATCATTGACGTTTCCGACAGGCCGGAATGTGAGCCAGCCTCGGCAAGATCAATGCCAAGACGCCGGGAGGTATCGATGAGTGTTTTTATGTAGGCCTCGGCGTCGGAGAAAGAAAAAATATTGATGTGTGGATAGAGTTTACTTAGCTCCACTTCCAGCTCCCCGGCCATTCCAAAATTGGTACCGTGGGTCGGAATAATGAAAATATGACGCAAGCCATGCCAGGCAAGAGAATGGACATACTCATACACGAGTGATTTGAGGACTTCACTTCTCACCGTGATAGTGCCGGGGAAATGCATGTGGTGGGGAGAGATACCCAGTCGAATATTGGGTGTAATAAGGGTGCGCCCTGCCCGCTCAGCAATCTCCTGTGCCAGGCAATCCCCGGTGATTGAATCACTGGCGAGGGGCAGTTGAGGCCCATGTTGTTCAGTGGCACCGATAGTAATAATTGCACTGTCGGTTCCACTCTTGAGGGCCAGTTCAACCTTCTTCCAGGTCATGTCCTCCAGCATCTGTTGGGCTGATACGGGGCCGATTGAAATCCAAATTAAGAAAAATGCTGCGGCGATTTTAAATTGCACTCTTTTCTCCCGCGAAAAGGGATTGATAACCTGCATCTATATCGAATTCTGCATGTCGCTGCAATAATGTCCGGAAGGCTCATTCATTGCTTACAGGGCAACAATTCCATTTTTGCACTGGTATTGATAACAGCTAGCCCGGGGTTACAATGAATCGCACAATCCAGGCCGCAATTGCGCCCCGCTTCGGGATCCAATTTTCCGGCGTAAACGCCCGTTGCAGATGAGAGGAAAAAATATGAAACAATATTTATTATCCAGGGTTTCAGCAACCCTGTTTAGATTTTTCCTTGTCCTGATTGGCAGCAACCTGCTGTTCACAAGTGTCCACGCTGAAGTCATTGAAAAGTACAGGCAGGGTATGCATGTTGTCATGACCGGTACCGGGTCTGCCTTTCCCGATCCACAACGCGCAGGAGCCAGCGTCGCCGTAATCATTGATGGCACAATTTTACAGTTTGATTTTGGCAGGGGCGTCATGGACAACCTCTTGCGTGCCGATATCAACCCGCTGGATATTGACTATGTTTTTTTCACTCACCATCATTTCGATCATATTGCCACTTATGACTATTTCGTCATCGCTTCCTGGATAGGCGCCCGCCAGGAGCCCATCCAGGTCTACGGGGCACCGGGCACTGAAACAATGCATGAAGGCGCCCTTAAAATGCATACCTCGGATGAGGAGTTTGTCCGTTTCCTCGTTGCTAACTGGCCACCTTCAATTCCGACCAGGCCAGCTAAAGAGCCTCCGCTGGTGGTCAAAGATGTGCTGCCCGGTGTCATTGTTAAAAACGAACTGTTTACAGTCACCGCGGTTTCGACCCCGCACTACCCTGAACCAAACAAGCTAAGCCTGGGCTACCGCGTGGACTCAAAGTACGGTTCTGTCGTCATTAGTGGTGATACAGGCCCATCGAAGGCACTGACCGAACTGGCACAAGGAGCAGACATTCTCATTCATGAAATGATGAAACCGGATCCGGGCATGTTGACGGGCGGCAAGTTTGCCAATAAGGAATTCCAGGAGAACAGCAACAAGGATTTTGAAAAGAAAAAATCCAAGCGGCCACAAACCGGCCATACTACGCCCACCGAGGTTGGCCAAATAGCAACTGAAGCAGGTGTGAAAAAGCTCGTTGCCTACCACCTGGCACCTTTTTCCAGTCTCGACAAGGCAATAGAAATGACGGCTCTCTACCTTGGTCCGCGACCGGGCGACCAGGTATGGGCGGAAATGACCCATGCGGTTAAAAAAGCTTATGATGGCCCTTTCATCCTTGCGGAGGATGGCATGGTTTTTACCATTCCAGCGAAGTGAAAAACACAAACGCGTAGCATAATTATAGAAGGACTATAACTATCATGAACACACGCAGCCCTCTTCTACATGTGCTTGTTCTTTTCCTGCTTCTTCCCGCACAGCTATGTGCCGAGGCGGATGGAACTACTGTTGACCTTGTGATCAAGGGCGGACGGCTCATCGACGGTTATGATGCCCCTCCCCGTAATAACATCACGATCCTGGTAGCAGGCGATCGCATTCACAGCATCACCACCGACCAGGGTGCGAGCCTGCCGGGTAACGCGCGCGTCATCGATGCTAACGGAATGACGGTCATGCCGGGATTATGGGAATCACATGGTCACCTGTTCCATATCGGTGAGGGTGACCCCGCTAATTTTCCAAAAGAATTTGAGTCCAGGGCCTATGACGTCATGGCGGCAGTTGCGCGAACCTCACTGCATGCAGGCATCACGACCTTTCGTGACACCGGTGGACCCATAGAGACCCAGCTTCGCCTGCGTAAAGCCATACAGGCTGGGGATGTTGAAGGCCCACGTCTTTTCCTGGCCGGGCCCATACTCCGTCAACGACAGCCGGGCAGCAGCCGTGGAGAGAACAAGTACAGGGTCGGCTCAGTCAAGGAGGCGCGCCGGGTCACGCAGGAAGTCATCGCACTTGGTGTTGACCAGGTCAAGGTGTATGGTTTTTGGGATCGGGAAATCCTGCAGGCTGTAACCGATACCGCCCATGAAGCGGGACTCGGTGTCGATGCCGATGTACGTCACATCAGCGCCTATCGCACTGCCATAGAAGCCGGTGTCGATCGACTTCACCATGTCTTTACCGCGGATCCCCTTTCCAGTTACTCGAACGAAGACTATCGCTTACTGGTGCGGGGATTAAAGCCGAGTGCGAGCGGCCCGATGGCCAACATCCTGCGCGGACCTTATATCGTGCCCACGATAGAAATGCGTAATGCCTATGTACGCATGCTGGACTTTCCTGAGATGCTGGACCATCCACGTTATGCAAGGCAGTACCCGGCAGATATCTATGCACACCTTAAAAAGAGCTGGCTAAATCCAAGTTCCGTCCCCTGGGGTATCGGGGCGCGGGAGAGAATCAAGGCCGCCAGGGCAAAGCTACGGCAATTCGTCACCGCCGGCGGACGTGAACAGCTGGTTGCCGGCACCGATGCCGGTGCGCCCTTTAACCTGCACAGCCCGCTCACCCGGGAAATGGAAAACCTCTCGCGCTCAGGTCTCACACCCATGGAAGTGATTCAAAGCGCGACCCTGCGCGCAGCGCAGATGCAGGGAGTAGAACATGACCTTGGTACCGTCAGTGAGGGCAAGCTTGCGGACATGATTATCGTTGATGGCGATCCCTTGCGGGATATCACCCTGTTGCAGCACCGCATCGTCACCGTTATCAAGGGGGGTAAAGTCTACACGCCGGACAGCACCAGCCTCAGGTAGCTCGTATCTCCAGGGGCACTACCAGTTAGCTCTTATTCATCCTCGCCAATGATTCGAAACACCTGGCCACCGGGTGCATGAAAGTAGAAGTGTTCACTGTCCCAGTAGTCGCTAATTTCAATCGCGCCCCCTTCCAGGCACCTTGCTTTCAAGGCATCCTTATCATCCGTTTTCACTTCAAGCCAGCAGGCCTGGCGGTTTTGCGCCAGTGACAGGCACTGGCTTTCATCGCTTGAATATTCAACACCCAGCACCTGTCCATTGGCAAAGACAAACAGGTCGACATTCTCTGGTATACCGCTCGTGACGCCATCCGCTGATAGCTTTTCACACCCAAGCACGGTGGTATAGAAACGGCTCACCGCATCACGTTCCCGTGTATGCGCGGTGGCCCGGTAATGATTGCCAAGGGTTACCATTTGCAAGTACGCATAGTATTAAAGATTCTCCAGAAAATAGCGGGTCATGGTTGTGAATACATGCTGCTGGTAGTCAAGGATATCATGATGCTGGTTGGGATAGATCATCATGTCAAACTGCTTGTCGTGCTTAACCAATGCTTCGGCAAACTGGAGGGTAAAGGCATATTTGACATTCTCATCCCCTGTACCATGAATAAGTAATAGCTTGCCCTGTAGCCTGTCTGCAAAATTGACCAGGTTAACCTCGCGGTAACCCTCCGGGTTGTCCTCGATGAAATCCATCCAGCGCTCTACCCCAACCGCCTGGTAACGCGACAGGTCAATCACCGGGGCCACGCTGACCGCCGTCTTGAAATGGGGTGCACCCTTTGTCATTAATGCCGCGGCAAGATATCCGCCGCCGCTCCAGCCCCAGAAACCGAGCCTGGACGGATCAATATAGGACAGCCTTTCCAGGTAATCCACGCCTTCAAGGTAATCGGCTATCGCCCACTTTGCGTAGTGGCCATAGGTAAGATTCTTTGCCTTCTTGCCACGTCCCGCGGTCGTACGATTATCAAAGCCAAAGATGATATAGCCCTGCTGTGCCATGTAAGCGTGCCAGAAGTCCATTTTCGGACTGGGCCACCAGGGCTTTCCATTTATGACGACCTGGGAACCGGCATTGCCGTAACCGTATCCAATGGCAGGATATTTTTTAGCCGGGTCAAAAGCGGGAGGTTTAATCATGAATCCATCCACGAGAATGCCGTCGCGGGTTTTAAATTTAAGAAACTCCTTGTGGGGTATTGAGTACTTTTCCCTTTGCCGGTTCTTGTTGTCTGCAAGGATAGCTACCTGGCCGCCGACTGTAAGTCGTAGCCGTATTTCCTGGGATGAGTTCGCATCAGACCAGGTTTCTATGGCGTACTTACCGGTAGGTGATAGCTGCCACCGGTACCATCCTCGCCTGTCACTAACTTTTTCTACCGGCCCACCATCCAGGCTAACCCGGTAAACAAGCTGATCGATAAATGAATCCTTTTTTGCATAAAAATAAAGCCAGTGATTATTTTCATCCACTCCGATTAATGACGTGATCTCCCATTCGCCAGTGGTCAGCCGGGTCTCGTTACCCGCGTAGTCATAGAGGTAGGCATGCCGGTATCCGCTTTTCTCGGACGTCCAGGCGAAGCGATCTGACTTTCCAAGGAACAGCAGGTCATTGGTAATATCAACCCATGCCGTGTCGCTGTCACTGGCAATGGCATGGGCATTACCATTGCTGGTATCAGTGAGCCACAGGGTCAGTTTTTCGTGGTCCCTGGTCAGCTGCTGTAAGGCCAGCTTGCCTGCGCTTCGAGTCCAGTGAATGCGGGGAATATAGTCATCCGCATCGTGACCGATATCCATCCAGGTTGTGGTGCTGTCACCCAGGTCGTAAACACCAACGGCATAAATCGCATGTTTATCACCGGTATTGGGGAACTTCATCGGACGAACGGTATTATATTTACCAAGTTCGTCGACCATGTAATACACGTTCACGTCCGTTGCATCCATGCGCCAGAAAGCGATTTTCCTGCTGTCAGGGGACCAGTACCAGGCCTGCTGGTCACCAAACATGGTGCTGCCATAGTCAAGGAAGCCATTGAAAATGTTTTCATCACCATCACTGGTGACAGCACGAACCTGGCCATCCGTGATGCCGGTGATATAAAGATTGTTTTCCCTTACATATCCAACAAACCTGCCATCCGGGGACAGCTGGACATTTCTTAACGCGGCGTCTTCATCAGCCAGTGCAGATATAGACCTGTCACGCGCGTTGTAGAGGTAATAGGCAGCTTCATGGCGACCGTCCCAGGTCAACTTCAAGGGGCCACGCACAAGCAAGTAGGCCTCTCCTTTCGCCCACCTGAACCAGGACGGCTTGATGGGACGGCCACGGTACTTCAATTCGTCGCCACTTATGACCAGTCTTGCAGTTTTCTTTGCAACATCAAAGAAGTGCCAATTCTGCATTCCACTGCTGGAATTTCGACGCGAGAAATAAAAACCTTCCTCATTTTCCAGCCACTGGACGTTATCAATTGACCCGTCCTGGAAATCTTCGTTGGAGAAAATAAGCTCAAGTGAAAGCGGTGTTTCGCCACCTGCCTGGGCGGGTGATACGAGAGAGAGCACAACGACAAAAAGGGAGCAGTAGAACGACCTTTTGTGAAATGTCATTACGCCTCCCGGTATAGTCGAAGTGGCTTGCCATCCAAGGTTAACTGCATGGTCACAGGGTTCAATAACCCGGCTGGGGTCTTTTGTTGCCCTTGGTGCAAATTAGGCATCACCTGTTTGAAAGCGACATGGAATTCTTGTTAACTTTAAGCACGATCAATCGAGGATGAAACAATGACTTTTAGGCTCCCGGGTTTACTCCTTGCTCTCTTTCTATTACTGCCAGCCCCAGGTGAGGCCAATGACACGCCCCTGATCATTGAAAATATTACCGTGATTGATGGCACTGGCCGCCCTCCTGCAGAATCTCGAAGTATCCTTGTTCGTGGTAACCGCATTGAAAAAATTGTGCAGGGAAAAATTAAGGGGGCTGCACGGAAGAACGCGAAGGTCATAAAGGGCAAGGGTAAGTATTTAATACCAGGATTAATTGATGCACATATCCACCTTGTTGGAAGTGTCAAGGTTAACAAGGATGGGCTACGCGAGGTGGCGCTGGACAGGGAGAAAGGCCTGCGCGCACTCAGGAGCTTTCTATACAGCGGCGTCACCAGCGTATTTGATTCAGGTAATGTACCTGGCTACATCATGGGTCTCAGGGAGGAAGAAAGAAATGCCCGGATTGCCAGTCCACGAATTTTTGCGACCGGTGGTATCGTCACCTACCCCGGTAGCCATGGCAGTGGCGCGGGTGCCACGCTGGTGGACGACTGGCCCGAGGCCATTCCCCTGCTGGATGAACATATTGCCCGTAAGCCGGACATACTGAAACTGACCCTCGAGGAACGGGGCTGGGGAGCTCGCCCGCTTATCCCGCTTCTACCCCTGCCCCTGATGGAAAACATTATTGAATACTATAACGATCATGGCATACGCACGACGGCCCATGCCGCAAGTGAATTAAGAGCCAGGCAGGCTATTTTTGCGGGTATCGACGCGCTTTCTCACCCTGTCATTACAGGGCCCGTCAGCGAGAAATTTGCCAGCTTGATGGGGGCAAAGCAGATCCCCATGGCCAGCACCCTGACCATTGGCGAAAACTATAGTCGGCTGGTGGAACACCCGGAGCATCTTGACCAGCCACTTTACCGGGCTGCCTTAACTGAAACCGAGATCGAAAAATTAAAAACAGAGACCCGTGAAGAATACCGCGATAGAACCTGGACCTGGTGGATGAAAATAATGACCCCGATTGCCCAGGAGAATATTCGAAAAATACATGACGCTGGCGGAGTGATTGCCCTTGGCACAGATCAAAGCATAGGACCCGCCGTGCACCGGGAAATGGAACTGCTGGTTGCAGCGGGTATTTCACCTTTGGATGTCATCAAGATTGGCACCCTCAATGCGGCAAAGTTCCTTGGTAAAGCGAGCGACCTGGGTTCAATCAGCGAGGGCAAGCTGGCTGACATGGTGATTCTCGATGCCAACCCGGTAGATGACATCAACAATGCAAAGAAGATCAACACAGTCATCAAGGGCGGCCAGGTGGTGGATCGAAATAAGCTCACCGTTAGTACGAAATAATTATTCCGCCTGGAGGCTCGATTACCTCCTGATGCTCTTTCCTGGACATACAATGGCTCTTGGGAAACTACCTCGATTCCTGGAACTGATCCTGGCTTCTTCACTATTCCTGGTTTTTGCGCCAGTTACGGGGATTGCCGAGAATGGAAATGAACTGCAATACGCGGATTTGGGTGAATGCCAGCTTGAAAGTGGCGCGTCGATCCTGGACTGTCGCATTGGTTTTCGCATTTTTGGGAAACATGCAGGTGAAATTGCAAAAATCATCGTTGTGCCAACATGGCACACGGGCACCGCGCTGGATGTCTATGCCAGCGATCTCATTGGGCCTGGAAAACTCTACGACACGAGCCGGTATCGTATTATCGTGATCAATGCTCTTGGTAACGGTATCTCGTCATCCCCATCCAACAATACGCGTCAATCCGGCACGGCATTCCCTGGATTTTCAATACGAGACATGGTCAATGCACAGCACAGGTTGCTCACAGAACATCTATTAATAGATCATGTTCATACTGTGTCCGGCCTGTCTATGGGTGGAAACCAGGTGTTTGAATGGTTGATGAACTATCCTGGATTCGCTGACCATTTTGTTTCTATTGAAGGCACACCGTGGTTAAGCTCCTACGATAAACTTCTCTGGCAGTCCCTCGACCAGCTTCTTGGCCTTGCCGAAGATGACAAGGAGAAGGCAAGTGAGCTATCGACGCTTTTACCAAAAATGGACGCACTTTTTTCATGGACACCGGCTTACGTTATTGACACATTCAAAGCTTCAGAGTCGGATAAGGCCTGGCAAACCTTCAGCATACAAAAGCAACAAGTCGCAGCATCAATGCTTGACCGCCGAAGCCAGGTGAGGGCTGTACTTGACCATGACATTCGTACACCTTACGGCGAAAAATTGCAGGACCGGTTGGATGGGTTAGGGCCTGTTAGCGGCCTGGTTATTGTTTTTGACACCGACATGACTCTGAATCCAGGACCTTCCCTTGAACTGGCACACGACTTGAACCTGGAGAGCCACGTATTGCCTGGGCGATGTGGTCACTATTCAACCGAAAGACAATGTGAGCTTGCGGAACTGGAAAAAATCGTGCGAGATTTTATGCAATCGCGGGAATAATATCTTCTTACAAGACATCCTGACCCTTTCATGGTAACTTGATACCCTATATTTAGCGTATCCATAGCCTGTGTTGGCAGTCGGCATTTTTGCGTTAATCCACTCATCAACTGGAGAACAACGCAAATGACACCTCCAAACCGAACGCCCGGTAAAACAGGTGATGAAACTCTTTCATTTCCGACACTTCATTCTTTGAACCCTGAAACAAATGTCGCAACCATCGTTGCGCAACTTAAGGGAGAACGCATCCTGTGCAGGGTCAAAATCGACGATTTACGCAAAAAATACAGGGTTTTCCAGGGTGACCCCATGCAGATTGTCAAAGACAAACGTGTAGATATAGAAAATGCATCAAGAAGATTAATCGAAAAACGGCAATTTAAAAGCGATGGTTCGGTCATGATTAGCTATAACGATCTATGATTATATTCAGCCAATAGTAAAATACTTGGCAATAAAGATAGCTTTATTGGATCTAATACTATAGTGTGCGCCCATTAGTGATGTTGGTAGCGGTATCCGGTAGTTCCTCGCAATGTATTAACGCAGCTCCTTCCGACTTTATTCGCAATATTCTTACGCGCTAATACAATTTTCTTTTTAATTAATTTAGAGGTCACCGATATGGCTACAGGAACAGTAAAGTGGTTTAACGACAGCAAGGGTTTTGGTTTTATTTCACCATCTGATGGCAGCGCTGATGTCTTTGTACATCACAGTGCAATCAAGTCAGATGGCTTTAGATCTCTTGCAGAGGGTGCAAGTGTTGAATACAACACAGAAAATGGACCAAAAGGACCTAGCGCAGTCGATGTTGTCACTCAGTAAGCATGAAAGCTGACAGTGTTACAACGAAGACCCCGCATTAGCGGGGTTTTTTGATTGAGGCCCCAATTGGGTAATCGTAGGCACAGATCAAGCGCTTTTCATTTGTTTGCGACCGGTAATGATATTGAAGACTGTTACCAGGACCGAAAGAATTAAAAAGGTAACAGTAACCAGGTAGGCTGGCACGAAGTTTCCTTCAAGAAATATTGATACGACAAAAGGGCCGGCTCCTGAGCCGACACCGGCAACAAAATTTACAAGGATCATGGGCCTGCCATCCCGGTCAAATTCGGCCAGCGTCCCGGGCTGGTAGGGAAAGTAGAAATACCAGCCAAACACAAACAGGCCCGCTGCCAGCATGAAAAGGGCGTAATCAAATCCGCTATACAGCAACGCGACTGCAGCAAGCATAATGCCTGCGGAAACAATCACCGGCAAAATGCGACCCCATTTTATGTTCAGCTGTGCTGCGACAAACGAACCCGCGAGCCCGCCAAACAGGCCAATACTGATAGCACGGCCGGTTGCCTGTTCTGTAAGACCCGCATCCAGTCCAATGGGGGCGAGATAGACCCATACGCCCCCTATCGCGATAAAAAAGCACAAAATCGACAGGAGTTGTGAGACGCAGTAAAACCAGCTGCTTGAATCGTTTGTCCCGGTATCGGCGTGCTCCTTGACTTCCATGTTGGGAATCTTGCGTATCAGGAATAACAGGGTAATGACTTCCAGTGTCACAAGCGCAATGAAAATAACGGCAATGCCCCTGGCTTCAACCATCGCCGGTAAAAACATGTTGGCCAGTATCGCGATAACCACCTGTACCGACAGGAACAATCCAAAATTTCTATCTACCAGTCGTGTATTACCAAGAGCGTAGTAGGCAAAAGAAACACATATTCCCCCGGCGGTCCCCTGCAGAAAACGAACTACGATAAAGGCGTTATATTCGTTCAGCCATATGGATGCCAGGTCGCTCAGGATAATGCTGCCTATACCGATATAAGCAATGGTCCTCCATCTGAATTTCTTCACCATGGGAAGTGTGATCAAGGCGCCGAGCGCGATACCCCATAGCTGTGCACTACCGACACGACCTACCTGTATTTCATTAAAGGAAAGATCGGTAATCATGCCGATGGCCATTGCCGGCACGACCTGGAACCCGACAATTCCCAGGGCACCAATAATGAATACCGAGAATAAGACTACCGGGCTGTTAAGCTGCGACTGTAATTCTTCATCACTCATCTGAACTCTTCCCCCATTTAATTTGAATAGCGCAGCCGGTACGCCAAAGCCTACTCCAGAGATTAGTTAAATGCCACGCCCCAATCAGCAACGGCATGGCGAAAAGACGGCCTCCCGGCAAGGCGCTCTGCATAGGCGCGAACGTTGGGGCGATCAACTGCCCTCTCGTGAGGGTAGGCCTCGGGATCCCACAAATAGCCCATCCCCAACGCTTTCAGTCGATACAGGTTGATACCCCAGAAAAGATCCGCCATGGTGTAGTTATCGCTGCACAGCCAATCTGTTGTTGAACTCTCCAGCGCGCTCTCCAGTGTTGCGATACAGTTATCTGTCCGCGCTAGTACACCATTCATAAATTCTGCATCGTCCAGGAAATCAAGAGCAGCCTGCTCCTTGACCATCTTTGCATCAATAGCTTTGACGATTGTCTCGTTGGAGCTATGAAGCTCACGCACCTTCTTGAGAGCCTTGAGTTTTCGTAACATGGCGCCATCAGCATACTTCCTGATACTGTGTGGCCGGGGGTCAACGCCGGGGTGTGTACCAAAGGAAAGCGCAATGTTGGGAATGTCATCCACGATGGCCGTCTGCTCGTCAATCTCTTTTTCCAATTCCACCGGTCGCAGTGTTGACTGGCCGATTTCTGCATCGATGTAACGGCAGATACGCTGTGAATCAATCACTATATTCTCCGCGACACGGTCAATAAAAGTAGGAACGACAGTGGGATCAAAGCCATGCTGACTCGTGGAACTGCTTCCCGTATGTCCGCTGACAAAATCCTGTCCCCTGCTCCCGGCAATACGTAGCTTCACATAGTCGGGATTATAGGTTGGCCAGGGCTCGGCAACGATGGGGATATCGTGGGAGACATAAGGGACGTCCAGCTCGGCAAGCACGGTCCGCACCTTTTGTGCACAAATCGAGCCGACATTGTGATAAAGCTCGTACTTCGGTGCTTCATCCGGAGACAATCCACCCTGCAGCGTTCTCGTATCGCAGTCGGTCAACGCCGCATCGGCATCGGCGAGCAACTTATCGAAATCCTTGATTTTCGAGCTTGTCATAAGCTCTAGCTTATCATATTGCCCGGTTTGAGTTTGCTGGCGTATTCGGCAATATCGTATAGTTAGCGATTATATGTTCCGCAGGGAGAAAATTATCAATGTACACAGGTGATCAGCATTGTCATAGCAGCACTATCGAAGTGAAGGCGCCCGTTGAGATCGCCTTTGAGTATCTCAGCGACGGTGTTGCCCAGGGGGACTGGACACTGGGAAGCATGAACAGGCGCAAGTTGAGTGACAATCTTTATTCCGGCACTTCCATTTTTAACGGGGCGGAACTCTATGTCCGCATAGATAAAGACCCGGAACGGGGCATGATTTATTACCATGTAGGACCGGACCCAGAAAACCTCCAGCCGCGAAATGTTATTCGCATCGTACCCGGCGAGGTAGTGGGTGCTGACAGTGATAGCTGCCTGGTGACACTGTTAAGCTGGCGCAACCTGCAGGCGGATGACGAAAAGTGGAAGCTGACCTGCGTGTCCCATGAAACTGAGATGCCTATTATTCGGGACAGGTTAGAGAAACTTGCAACCTCGTCGACTAAGTAGCGTCGTTGAACTTGATGGTCAATCTCAGAATTTTGTCAGACCATCAAAAAACCCGCACACGGCGGGTTTCTTTATTGCATGGCGCACCTTAAGGTAAGGATAAAAGAGGACTGATTGTTGGTTCAGGCAGCCTTGACTGTCTTAACGGATTCTCGTTCGGCAATACGTGCTTCATAAGCCGCTAAATTTGGGTAGTTTGATAAATCGACCCCAAAACCCGGCATCCAGCTCAAAGTGATAAAAAGGTATGCGTCTGCAACGCTAAAGTCATCGCCCATAAGAAACTTTCGGTCGGCCAGGTGTCCATCGATGTACCTTAACTGAGTTGCATTTTTCTCCAGGATGGGACCTTTCATTTCTTCTGGTAGCGCCGGATTGAACATGGCGCCGAATGTCTTGTGTACTTCGGAGTTAACATAGCCCAGCCAACTTTGTAGCTCATATCGCTCCATTGTACCGTTTGCCGGCGCTAAACCTGAATCCGGGCTTTGATCTGCTATGTACTGCAATATTGCAACATTTTCCGTCAGGAACTTTCCATCCGCATATTCCAGTGACGGGACATAACCCTTGGGATTAACATCATTCAAATGTCGTCCATCAGGCAGAATTCGATCACCCTTTATATCAACTTTTACAATTTCATAATCAATACCTGATTCGGCAAGACTTATGTGGGCAGCGGAAGAACATGTACCAGGGTGCGTATAGAGTTTCATTTGACGATCCTTCTATTGTTAATTATTGGGATTTAAAAGAGTGGTTTTTTCAAAAAGCCTTTTTTTGAATTAAATATAAGCCAGCAAGTAACAATCCCGCCCCCAGTAAGCGGGCGGGGTTGATTGAAATTACCGGCATATTCAGCAAACCATAGTGGTCGATGATGATGGACATTATCAGCTGTCCGACTATTGCAGCCATGATTGCGTTTGCTACCCCGATCAATGGGGCCATGATGATATACATCACGATCAATGTTATTCCTATTAATCCACCAAGGTACAGGTATCCTGGAACATCCTGCAATTCCTTCAATGTCGGTGCTTCCACCCGGGTGATCAGCAATAGTACAAATAAAATACATGTCCCGGTAAAGAAAGATACGAAGGCTGCAAGCAGGGGATTATTCAGGGCTGACCCGAGGCGACTATTGAGTACCGCCTGGAAAGGAAAGATACTTCCAATAAGCAAGGTGATGACGACCAGTATTCCGTTGTTCATGTCTTCTACGCTATTACCCGGTGTGTTAATTAAGAAGCCCTGTAGTAAGGATATGGCGAATCAGTTTTTCCCCGCCAGTTTGCTCTTCTCAAGGTAACTTTCGACCCGGGCATGTAAATCTCCATAGGTCAAAGATCGAACCAACTCAGAAAGATCTTCATGCCTGGTGTCATTTGATGTGAGCCTGGTGATCCTTTCGATGGTTTCATTATCGAGATTTCCAAGCTGATCCAATATGCTCTCACGGTGGTTGTTGAATTCACCAACATCAAGAAGTTCAGTTAATAGTCCAACTTCCCTGGCCTCACTTGCCGCAAGTACCTGGTTGAGCAAAAGAATATCCCGTGCCTTTTGATGACCAACAACCCTGCCAAGGTGCCTTGTACCCAGTGCCAGGCCAAACTGGAATCCAGGAAATCGAAACTGACTCGCCGGACTACCAATCCGCCAGGTGCATGCAAGTGCGAGATCCGCACCGGCACCAAATGCAGCTCCAGCAACATAGGCCATGGACACAAAAGGAGCATACCTCAGTTCCTGCAGCATTAACTCGATGGCCACAAACCGCTGCAGCAAGTCTGCACTTGATAGAGTTCGATGACCGCTAAAGTCAAAACCGGAGCAAAATACCTTGCCGCTACTGCGAATGATAACGGCACGGGCCTGTTTCTCTACGAGTTGCCTGATACCGTCGTGTATCTCATAAACCAGCGATTCGTTGAGCGCATTCGCCTTATCTTCACGCAGTAATACCAGTTCCCAGGTATTCGTTTGCAGTTCAGATAATGACACCAGGGAAGTCATTTACGCGCCTGCCCAATCTTGCAATACTTCTTCTGTATGCTCTCCAAGCTTGGGCGGAGCACGTTTCACCGATGGCACTTTTCCATCGATCATCACCGGAAATGGCGTGGTACTGGTTTCATACCCGTTCGGCAATGTTATTGGCTCAACGAGGCCAAGTTCCCTTACCTGTGGATCGTCCAGGATAGTGGGGTAATCGTTTACCGGGGCGCAAGGAATACCATAGCTGTCTATCGCATCAACCCAGTGTTTAACCGATTCCTTTAAAAAGACAGGTTGCAGGATTTCGGCCAGTGCCTTCTGGTTTTGTGCACGTTTGAACTGGGTTAAAAAGCGCCCATCTTCCACAAGCTCTTCCAGTCCAAGTAATTGGCACAAATCCTTCCAAAGCTTGTCATTTCCAGCGGCAACAGCAAAGTATCCGTCTTTTGCCTGAAAGCCCTGGTACGGCGCATTACGCGGATGTGCGGAGCCCAGGGGTCGTGGCGCCACACCAGTACCAAAATACTCGCTGGTCTGTAATGCCGACATTCCGATCAGTGCACCCAGCATTGAACAATCAAGGTATGCACCTTGACCACTTTGACGACTATACATAACGGCCGCGAGAATAGAATAAGCTGCGTAAAGACCAGCACCGAAATCCCCCACAGGCACACCGCACTTTACCGGCTCCGCATTTTCCTCCCCCGTTACACTCATTAGTCCACTCATTGCCTGCACGGTAACATCAAACGCACCTTTTTCACGGTACGGCCCTACCTGTCCATAGCCACTGATGGAGCAATACACCAGGCGCGGATTTATCTCGGCAATTTGCTCTGGTCCAAGTCCCAGGCGTTTCAAAACACCGGGACGATAATTTTCAATCAGCACATCCGCGTGTTCACAGAGGCGCTTTACCAGTGCAATATCCCCTTTATCCTTGAGATTGGCGCAAATGCTTCGTTTGTTCCTGTTTACAGAGGCGAAATTTTCGCTGAAGCCTTCGCCATCATCATTGCTTGATATGGGCGGCCATTGGCGCATTCCGTCACCACCATCCGGTCGTTCAACTTTCACAACATCGGCACCAAGATCTGCCAACAGGCTGCCAGTGAAAGGCGCCGCAGCAATCTGGCCGAACTCTATGACCTTGAGACCGGCAAGCATATTATGCTTATTCGGTTCTTTATCAGCCTGTTTCTCTTCAGTATTCATTGGTTCGATTTCTATAACGTTGATTACACCGGGCTCAATTCTCTTGCCAGATGTCAGGGGTGTCTGAATTTACATAGCCCGAGACGAAAGATTTTTTCTCCCCTGAAGGTACTGCGTACACGTGACGTTCTACCTCGCCGATATTCGCACCATAAAGATGAATGCTGATTGAATCCTGGTCATCAAGGCCATTTGATACTTCGTGAATGTCCCCAATACTCGGAGAAACAAGATCAACATCGCCTGGTAACAACCTGTCCTGCTCCGTGGGATTCAGTGTCCCCGAATCATCGAAGACATAACGTTGAGACAACTCGAGACCGCGCAAGATGCCGATAACACCCCAGACTGTATGATCGTGTACCGGTGTTTTTTGTCCCGGTCCCCAGACAAAACTCACTACGGAGAATCTTTTTTGTTCGTCACAATACAGCAGGTATTGTTGATAGGTGTCCGGATGAGCGATGGCATATTGATCAGGTAACCAGTCATCATGGCTGACAAGCTCGTGCATCAGGTTCCTGGCCTCCTGCAGAAGTTCCGGCTCCGCCGGATTGCTCTTGATGACCCGGCCAAGTTCATTGACAAAATTGCCTAACCTGATAATGGACATTGTTGAATTGCGCTCTTCAAATTGCGATTAGATAAAAGTTATCCAGGGAGTGAAATAGGGACTAATCAAAATCAAGCAGGTAGTCTGCCAGGTAGCTGCTCAATGCCCGGGGCAAAGTTCAGCATTACCAGGCATTAATCTACACTTTCCTGCTATTACATATTTTTCCAGTCACCCAGGCTTTCAAAAGCTGCCGCTGCTTTGAGAACGTTGGCATCATCAAAATGTTTACCCACCAACATCATCCCAACAGGCAGGCCATCTACCATGCCACAGGGTACATTCATGGCCGGGTGATGGGTGATATCTGTCGGGCAGGTATTACCAAGCATTTCGAAGGCCTTGCCAACATATTCCAGCGGCGCCATGTCCGGTGAACCGATGTCCTGCGCACGCATCGCGGTCGTTGGCATCAATAAAAGATCCACCTGTTCCAATGCTTCATTGTATTTTGCCCTCAGTACGTTACCGAGGTTTTGCGCTTTTGCGTAATAAACACCCGGCTGTTCCCTTTGCATGTATTCACCAGCAAGCATCACGAACTTTGTTGTTGTGGACAGTTCATCTACACGTTCACGCCATTGCCTGCCGTAAAAATCCGCCAGGTCACTGAGATAATGCCCGTTCCAGTTACTTCCCTGTGAACCACCTTTCATCATCATCAGGGTGACTCCTTCAAAACCAATCGCATTCCAGATATGCGGTCCGTCGAGATGCATGGGAATAGATACCTCGGAAACCTCGGCACCCAGTTGGGCGAATTTATCTGCAGCTTCCCTGACTTTTACATCAACCACTTCTTCACTTTCCGGGCGGCCAAAGCCTTCTTTCATAATGCCGATTTTCATGCCTTTCACACCCTGTCCAAGGGCTGCCATGTAATCCTGCTTAACAACGTTAATCTGCCTTGGATCATGACCATCTTCACCGGCGACTGCAGAAAGTAGTAATGCTACGTTCTCAACCGTGGCCGCCATGGGACCACAATGATCCAGGGTCAATTCAATGGGAAATACGCCGGTGTAAGGCACAAGACCATGGGTGGGTTTGAGCCCATAGACACCTGTCCAGGAAGCGGGCATACGAATGGAACCACCCTGGTCGCCACCTAGCGCCATATCCACAGCACCGATGGAAACCAGTACGGCACTGCCACTGGAAGATCCCCCCGCTGAACGACTCGGGTCATGGGGATTGCTTACTGGCTGTGGTGCAGAAGTGAAGCTCGCACCTGACAGGCAAAGATTTTCACAGGTCGCCTTGCCAAGGATGGTACCGCCAGCATCAAGAATGCGGCTAACAACGGTAGCATCGTTATTGGGCACAAATCCTTCCACCGAGGTTGAGCCATTCATCATGGGCACGCCGGCGATACAGATATTGTCCTTGATGGCCACCGTTTTACCTTTTAGCAAACCATCGCTGGCGCCTTCGATAGTTGTCTTCCAGTACCAGGCATTGTGCGGATTATCAGCCGCTTCAGCGGCACTACCCCTATCTCGCTTGTAATCACTGAGCAGGACAGGTTCATCCAGCTCGTCTATGCGGTCGTAGGACGCAAGTGAATCGCTGAGTAACTGGTGAAACTCACCCAGGTCTGAATCGCTTAGATTCATGCCGTAGTAGTCCGCAAGTCCGGCAATATCCTCTTTTGTGGGTCTTCTGACTGTCATACTGCCCCCTTCAATTATTTTGTGAATTGTTCCATGTAGTAATAGTGATGTCGCAGGGCGGTTTCCTGTTCCGAGTAGTGCAGGTGCTTGATATGACCATTATTCAGCGACACCTGCGTGGCCTCATTGGTTGACAGGTCCTCGTTAATGGCATCGCGCAACAGGCACTTTTCCCTTTCCCAGGTAATAAGATCACTGGCCTTATCCGTCTTGGGCAGGTAAAGATGACATTCCCAGTGGGTCTTGTGCGGCCCTACTGGCCAGAAGTTATGCGTGAAATAGGAATTGTTCAGCATGTTGAAGAAGAAATTGGGGAACACGACGTCGATATCAAAACCCCAGTCTTCAATTCGATCCAGGTTGATTCCCCTTCTTACGTTCTCACCATCCTGTCGAATCATTTTCTGACGCACTTCAGTTTCAGGGGAGCCACGGGCCGGTACGGCAAGGGCCTTGTGGGGTCCAAAAAACCGCATGTACTTCAGGTTAAAGTAGGGATCGGTATCTTCTTCAATATCGCCAGTAAACGAACTGAGATGGATAAAACTCACATGGTAAGTTTCCTGGAAAGCATCAATGAATACCTTGTAATTAACATTGACCTCCGATTCCCACTTGGCGGCGATCTCAAAGCGGTCCCAGTCATAATGACCGACTTCATTGGCAAAATCACCAAGCCATTCTTCCAGGGTTTCGCTTGGAGTTTCAGAGAGGTTGATGAATATCTGCCCCTTCCAGATGTCCGTATGGATGCTCATCATCGGAACATCTTTCTTATCGAGATCGTAGAACTTACCTTCATCACTGATCTTGATGCATTTGCCCTCGGTGTCGAAAGTCCAGCCATGAAAAGCGCACATCACCGTGCGGGTACGTCCCTGGCAGGGTAGCTTGTTGGGATCAAAGAGCTGATTACCACGATGAGGACAGACATTATGAAAACAACGAATAACCCCATCCGTGCCATGCAGCACTATGATGGAGGCGCCCAGGACTTCGATGTTCTTGATAATGTAACTACCCGGCTCGGGAACTTCCCATGTGCGGGCGATGTTTATCCAGCGTTTGCGGAATATCTTGTCGCGCTCGGCTTCATAGGCCTCCTGCGTGTACAGGGGCTCTGTTGGGACCGGCTTGAAATCCCACGGTGGAGTATCTTTGCCATCCGAGTCCGGAAAAGGGGCTTCCGAGTAGTGAACATGCTGGTTAATCAGGTCGCCCTTATCAACCTTGATATGCATACTTTTACCGATTGCCATGGTCTTTCTCCTCCTGGCCTTACTTGGTTCTTTCTGTCGGGACTTTTCGCACTTTCTCTATGATGGATGATGACACCTTGAACTGTTGCCAGGGTAACACCTTGGGCACGTGCGGGTGCTTGAACAGCACCACGGAAGAAAAACATTCCTGGCACATCAAGGCGAGACCCAGTAATCGTTTACAATCGCCGGGCATGTCGTCAAGGGAATATTGATCCAGGTACTCGGAAATTTCTCCGAGTAAGGGATCCATTGTATTGAAGAAAGCTGTCATCTCTTCAAGGGTTGAATTATGACGTTTCAGGTAACGCCCTTCTTCATCGGCGATTGACCACTCTTCAACATATTTTTCCAGGTGGGCAAACTTCTCGGGTAGCGTATTTTCGGACATTTGTTCTTTCTCTGGTCAGTTTTTATCTATCCAGTGACATCTTCCCACATCCAGGACAAGACAATATTACAGGTCCAACAAGCAGGTAGTAATTTCCTGTTATTAGCTTTGTTCTGAATATTGATACAGTGTGCTGAATACCGTATTATCTTAACCGAGCCCAAACTGCCAGTCGAGTAATTTTAACGTGGAACTTCATCACGGGCCCCTCTCAAAGGGTCACTAATCTATGCCTGGATCAGGAAATCCTGTAGCGAGCAATCGGGTTGATAAAACCGTGGTCAAGGCTATCAACCTGCTGGAGACGCTTGCCGGTTCCAGGGATCCCGTCGGCGTGACGGAACTCGGTAAGCAGCTGGGCTTAACCAAGAGTAACACCCATCGAATCCTGCAAACCTGGCTACACCTGGGCTATGTACAGGTCTGTCCGCACTCGGGTAAGTACAAGATGTCGCTGAAAATCTGGGAAGTTTCAAACCAGGTTATCGATCAACTGAACTTGCGTGATATTGCCCTGCCGTACATGAGAGATTTACTTCAAAAGTTCAATGAAACTGTACACTTGTCAGTCCTTGACGGGGCAGAAGTGATCTACATTGAAAAGCTGGATTCCAACCAGCCCGTACGTGCGTATAGTTCTATCGGTGGCCGGGCGCCAGCCTACTGCGTCGCAACAGGAAAAGTACAGCTTGCCTTTGAAAGTGATGAAGTTCTCACCGAAATTTCAAAGAATATTCAGCCGTTCACACCAAACACTCTCAACGATCTCCAGTCCCTGTCGAAGGAAATGGAGAAAATAAGAAAGAACGGTTATTCCCTGAATCTCGGGGAGTGGCGAAGTTCTGTTTGCGGTCTTGCTGCTCCCATCCGGGTCCGGTCAGGGGTCGTGGCGGCGATTGGTATTTCAGGACCGATGGAACGTTTGAAGAAAAAAACACTCACTTCTTTCGCGCCGGATATTATCGAGGCGGCTGACAAGATTTCCAGGCAACTGGGATACTTACAATAGTACTTCTTGAGTTGCCTTGTTTTTTCAGTCCAGGGTCAACACGGTCGAACCGGTGGTCTGACGGCTTTCCAGGGCACGGTGTGCACTGGCCGCATCTACTAATGGAAACTTCTGATTAACCGGGATCTTCACATGCCCTGCACTGACCATGTCAAAGAGTGCAGCGGCAGACTTCTGCAATTCATCCGGGGGTTCGTTGTAGACCATCAGGGACGGACGCGTAATAAAAACACAGCCCCAGGATTTAAGATCATCCAGGGTAATGGGTTCCAGCGGGCCGGAAGACTGCCCGTAACTCACCATCAGGCCACGGGTTTTCAGGCATTCCATGCTACCTGTAAAGGTATCCTTACCCACCGCGTCGTAAACAACATTGACACCCACGCCATTAGTGATCTCCTTCACCCGTTCAACAAAGTTCTCACTTGTATAAATGATGGGATGATGACAGCCGTGTTGTTTTGCAAGCTCTGCTTTCTCTTCGCTTCCCACGGTACCAATCACGGTTGCGCCTATATGGTTGGCCCACTGGCAAGCAATCAGTCCAACACCCCCTGCCGCAGCTTGCACAAGGATGGTATCTCCAGCCTGCACCGCGTAAGTGCGTCGTAATAAGTACTCAGCTGTCATTCCCTGCAGCATCATGGCCGCTCCCGTTTCATCATCGATATCGTCGGGAAGCCTGGCGACACGATCCGCAGGATAAACTCGTGCCTCGGTATATGACCCCATGGGTAAATCGGCATAAGCAACACGGTCGCCGACCTGCAGGCCTGTCACTCCCGGCCCCACGGCTTCTACAACCCCCGAAGCTTCCATCCCGGGGATAAAAGGCGAATTGGGTGCGGGGTAGGACCCTGAACGAAAATAAATATCTATATAATTGAGGCCAACGGCTCGATGCCTGATCAGGATCTCATTTTCTCCGGGTTCGCCCACATCCACATCTTCCCACTTCATCACGTCGGCATCGCCGGGTTCATGCACTACAAGAGCCTTGGTCATTTTTTCCTCCAATTATTTTGCGAACAATACGATTGTCGTTCACCAGAAGTTATTGAGTCGATACATCCTCGTTAACCGAGAGCTGCTCCGGGTCGGTCTTGATATCAATTACGCAGGGTTCGCCACTTCTTAAAGCTTCGGTAAAAGCATCGGGAAACTCCGACTCGTGTCGAACCGTGTAACCTCGGCCGCCAAGGGATGTGGCATAAGCCGCAAAATCGACAGGACCAAGCGCGGTCGCGATGGGTCTTCCCGGGTAATGACGTTCCTGGTGCACTTCAATGGTCGCGTATTTCTGGTTATCAAATACCAGTGCGACCAGCGGTGTTTGCTCTCTCACTGCCGTTTCTATTTCCGCACCAGTCATGAGAAAGCCACCATCACCTGAAAAAGAAACCACTGCCTGGTCTGGCTTGTGCAATTTTGCTGCGATAGCCGCAGGTAGTGCGTAACCCATGGCCCCGGATATGGGTCCAAGAAAAGTGCCTGCTTGATTGAACCTGATATAACGATCAAGCCAGCCCGAAAATGTACCTGCATCGCTGGTAAAAATAGTCGAGGCCGGCGCCAGGTTGCGGATATGCCCAGCTATTGAAGTCTGGTCAGCATACGAATCGCGAGCTGAACCGCGCTGCGGCGTGGTTTCCTCCCTCCATTCATTTCGGCGTTGAGTTAACAGTTGCCTTCTGCTAACAAGCGTCTTCTCATCAGCTGCTGCTGTGTTGGCCGCGTTATTCAAAGCGTTAAAAAAAGACAGGGCATCGGCTACCACGGTCATATCTGCACCGAAAGGTACCGTCATGCTCTCAGCAGCAGTATCCACCAGGATCAATTCCTGGTCTTTACCAGGAAAGGAGTAACCCAGCGAGGTATTCTCATCCAGTCGATGCCCCACTATCAGGGCAAGGTCGGCTTCTGCGAGATTCTTTCTTACCGTGGCCGTTGCACGTAAACCCGTGTGGCCCAGGTAGCATTCGTGATCATTTGGAAAGGCATCCGGTCGTCGCCAACCTGCCAGCACGCCGACCTGTTCTGTTTGTGCAAAGTCCGCAACGGCCTTACTTGCACCTGCAGCCAGGACACCTGCGCCAACAATAATAACGGGATTCTTTGCACGTCTTAATCGATTCAGTACCTCGATAATAATGTTGGCTGGTGCTTCTATGGATGGGAGCGCAGGTTGTTTCGTTGACTTTGACAGCCTGCACTCAACGGAAAGAATATCCTCGGGCAGAGAAATTGCTACCGGTCCAGGACGACCCTCCGTTGCCACCCGTACAGCCTTGTTTGCGATCTCTGCAAGTCTATCTGCCCTTGTTGGTTCAACTGACCACTTCACTAACGATCCGAATATACTCGCAAGCTCAGCTTCCTGGAAAGCTTCACGGCCACGTCTGCTTGTTGGGACCTGGCCCAGCAGGGCTATTAGCGGACTCGAATCCTGCATCGCGGTATGCAAGCCAATCGCCATATTGGCGGCGCCTACCATGCGCGTCGCCATACATAAGCCTGGGCAGCCACTTAACTTTCCCGATGCCTCCGCCATGAAACCTGCTGCCCCTTCATGCCGCGTTGCAATGGTTCTTATATCAGTTTGATCCCTGAGAGCATCCAGGACAGGAAGAAAGCTCTCACCAGGCACCGTGTAAGCAAAGCGGACCCCTCCCTTTGCCAGTTCATCTACAAGGAGTTCAGCGCCGCTGGCTACAATATCGCTATTTGTATCTGCGTCATTCACTTGAAAGAGAATGCCATTATAAAGTCAGCTAATCCAGTCTATCGGCTTTACATGACCTCTCCCTGAAAGCTCACAGTCGCTACCCTATTGCGTTCTTCATTCGCCAATGCTCGGTCGTCGAACCCCACTGCGAATGTCGAAGATTCGAAAGACTTTTCGGAGCATCATTAACAAAAAAGCCCACATTCGTGGGCTTTTTTTGCTAATGGCGCGTCCGGAAGGACTGACTCGCAACTTTCATGTCGCTCGCACTTTATCGATGCAGTATTGCGTTACCTCGGGCCAATACATCATCCATATCTTCAAAAACAGTTAATTCACCCAGCACGAGGGCGGGTGGTAGCGGTGCGTAGTTGTCGAAATCCTCGGTGAGTTCCGCACTTGATACGCGGTCATTGTGGAGTTTCATAAACCCTTGAAGACCGTCATTGGATTCAAACACTAACCACACGGTAATGTAACTATCTGATGATTCAGCTTCACCTGTCATGCCAAAGGTGTTGTGTTGCACCATTACCTTGACCGGCGCAAACCCATTCGTCTGTTTGAAGGTAGCAATCCCGAGTGGCATATGTATCTCGGCCCAATGTTCGAAATTAAATTCTTTTCCGACTTCGCGGGGATAGCGAATACTGACAGCGTACATACAGATACCTCCTGGCTACTCAGCCATAAGCTTTTTTAAAACTCTCCATTACTCTCTCACCACAGGTAGTGGGTTTAAAATTTGTTGTCTCCCCGGGTTTAACTACTGGAATAACAGGGGTATCAAAATTGGGATCGACGAACATTGCAATTGCCTGGCGGATACGGTCGGAGCTGTTCACCACTCGGTGTCGATTCGATAAAAGACGCTGATTGGTCCATTGCTCAAGACAGTCACCTACATTTACCACGAATGTACCCGGAATAGGATGAGCGGTTACCCATTCTCCGTCACCGGAAAGTACCTGGAGACCACCCACATCGTCCTGGTAGAGCAGTGTCAGCACACCCCAGTCGGTGTGCGCTCCGATACCGAACTGTTCCTCACCCAATTCTTTCGGCTGGGGTGGGTAGTACAGTGTTGATCCACGAGCAATACAGCGATCAAAATGAGTTGTAAAATATTCGCGCTCGATGTCCATCGCGATTGCAAAGGAACGCAGTATACTTCGTCCGACTGATACACAGGCCTCGAAATACTCATTCAGTATCAGCTTCATTTCGGGTAAAAACACCGGCCACTGGTTTGGCCCGAGAAGCGGAGTGCCCTGCAGTTCAGCAAGCGTCTTATCATCGAATTCCCGCCCCCATAGAAAGGTCTCCCTGAAATCCGTGGTGGAGCTGTTTTGCATGGTCCCTGTATATGGCTCTATATAGCCTCGCTTTTTGGGACTTACTTTGACCTCGTTCTTCGCATCACTCTCTGCTTCAAAAAAACGCCTGCTGATGTCAAAAGCGTCATCAATAAGCTTCTGGGAGACTCCATGATTTTTTACATAAAAGAATCCAACCTTGTTCGCGGCCTCTGCTATTTCATCGGCCGTTCTCAATTCCGCTTCTGGCTCACCATTAACAAGTGCGCCGATATCTATGATTGGAATGGATTCAATCGGTATCAGTTTTGCTGCGGCAAAATTCATTCAGCTATCAATATTATTTTTCTAAAAGAAGTTATATCGAATACTTCCGCCAAACCAGCGTGGTTTACCGGGTACCAGTGAGTTTGAACCTGTTGCATTGGCCAGGTCAAATCCGATAGTGAAATAACGTTCATCAGCGACATTATTGACGAAAAAAGCACCCTGCCACTTTCCATCATTACTATCCCAACCCAGTCGTACATTACCAAGAATGTAAGATGGCAATTCAGAAGCCTCGAAATTCCTGATGTTGTCCCAGAATGAAGATGCATAGTTGAATGATGCCTGCGCCGAGAACCTGCCGTCCATCACGTCGTTCGGCCAGGTATAGCGTAGTATCCCGGAGAGCTGTGTATCCGGGGAAAAGCTTGGTTCGGTGTCTACGAAAATACCCGGACCTAACTGAACATCTTTCACTTCCGCATCTAGATAGGCAAGGTTAAATGCGAAATCCAGGCCTTCAATCGGCGAACTGAACAATTCAAGCTCAAGGCCTTTGTAGTCAGCGTCAACGTTCCGAACAAAGCCAGTTACTTGCGAGAAAACAAAGCCCTGGTAGTCTTTGTAGTCGTAGTAGTAAAAAGAGCCGTTAATACGAGTTGTACCGTTGAACAGGTTGTCCCACTTGAAACCAGTTTCATAAGAAAGCAACACTTCTTCCGAATAAGGCACATCGGTAGAAGGGAAACCTGCCCCGAAGGTAAACGGGGCATTGAATCCACCGGCCTTTACGCCACGGTTGACACCAGCGAAGAGGAGGAGATCATCTGATGCCTGCCAGTCGAGCTGTACTTTACCACTCCACAGCGTCTTATCCTGTTCAAAACTCATCTGCGGCTGCGGTGAGAACAGGGGTATATCGGTTTCTAGCCTAAGAGGATCTGTACTGGCGAAAAATGTCTCTTCGCCGGTAAAGTCCTGGTTCTCCTGGATAATACGAATACCGGCAATAAAAGTGAGCTCGTCGGTCAGATCGTACTCTACCTGGCCAAAAGCAGAATAGGAGTTAGATTCCATATCTGTGATTGCCGAATCTTCCCAGGCGAGACCAACAAGCGGTTGAAAAAGATAAGTTGGATCGGCGGTGATGGCAACATGCGTATCCAGGTCAGAGTTCAGGTAGTAGAGACCAACGACCCAGCGCATGCGGTCCAGTTCACCGTTAAGACGCAATTCCTGCGTAAAGGTTTCTGCCTGGGCGTCAAACAGGACGTTGATTGTCGACGCCGGACCACCATCCGCAGGAAGACCCTGGAACTTGTCAAATTTCTTGTAATCGCTGACTGCGGTAAGCGTCATGTTGTCCATTTCCCAGGTAAGTTTCCCCGAGACTCCCCAAGTGTCCGTGGTATTTAAATCGGAAAATGCGAAATCCATGCCGCAGCGTAAGGCCTCGCGGTCTGCATCAGTACAACTTGGGCCGTAGAGGTTGCCCCCCGCCGGCCTGAGCACGTCTGGCACAGGGCCAAAGTCGGCTGGATCAAACGATAGCGGGTGATTGATAGGCGTACCGTCTGGCAGTATCGCTTCCCTTGTCTCGGTGGGCGAAGCTTCAAATGTACCAACATGATTGCCAGCCGCATCGAAGATAGGCACCGTTGGTAATTCAAGAAAAGGCGATGTGCCCATGCGTGATCGCGCGACACTACCGGTCACCAGCAAATCAACGTCCTCATTGGGTTCAAATAGCAGCTGTCCGCGAAACGTCAGGGTATCATCGTTGAAGGTATCTTCTCCGCCAATAGGCAGTGGATTGCCATCAAGGGTGACAAAGCGGTTTGGATAATCATTCTCAATGATCTCGTCAAATCGATTGTGCTTTATGGCGACACGTCCTGAAATGGTTTCACTCAGGGGCCCACCTAGGGCGGCTTCGACGGTGGTCTGGTCGTAGGAACCATAGGTAAAATCGAGATAGCCTTCACGTTCCCGGGTGGGTTTCCTGGATACGTAATGCACCAAACCACCCGTCGCGTTTCGACCAAATAGTGTGCCTTGGGGTCCTTTCAACACTTCTACACGGTCTACATCTAGCAAACCGAACACCTGCCCCTGGCCAAAGGCGACATAGCCGTCATCGATATAGACTGCCACTGGCGATTCTGTCTGATCGTTAAAATCGTTTTGGTTAACGCCACGAATAGTAAACAAAGTTTTCTGCCCACCATTATTGCCACTGATGTGCACACCGGGCGTCATTCGTGCGATGTCAAAGGAATCTTCGAAACCAAGTGTTCGCATCTGTTCACCACTGAATGCGGTGATGCTGATACCAACATCCTGGATCGATTGCTCACGTTTCTGGGCCGTCACGGTAATTTCTTCGAGTATCCCTGACTGGGCATGGACCCCGGCGACCCTGGTGCACGTGAATAGCAATAAAAGGACCAGAAATGATCTGGAAAGATAGATGCGTTTTGTCATTAGTATCACCCCAATTTCAAAAATTGCCTGGTTAACAGCCGTGTCCACTAAAGCCCCAGGCTCACCAAATTATTTTCGAGTAGGCAGTATACTTTCATGAATTTATGATGATAATATTCATTTTTTCATTTTTTTGTTGATCTATATGCAACAATGAAACGCTGGGATTTACTGGAAACCTTTGTGGCTGTGGTGGACGCTGGCAGTCTCAGCGCTGCCGCGGACCGTCTCGAAGTCTCTCGTTCACTTGTCAGTCGCAAGATTGCCCAATTGGAAAAACATCTTGGCACCCAGCTCCTGTTTCGAACTACACGTAAAATAAATCCTACGGACGCGGGTTATGCCTTGTTTCTTAAGTGCGAGCGCTTATTCAGCAGCCTTGAAGAGGCAGAACAATCAGTATTGAATCTGGAAGATGTACCACGCGGTCATTTACGCATAGTCTGCACAGACATGCTGGGAGAAAAATACATTTCCCTGGCAGCAACAAAATTTTGCCGAATGCACCCGCAATTGAAAGTTGACGTGCACGTGACCAGCCGCCTGGTCGACCTGGTAGCAGAAGGTTATGACCTGGCAGTACGGTATGGAAAAATGACCGACTCTTCGTTGAGAGCTCGCAAGGTCCTGGAACTTCCCCATGTTGTTTGCGCATCTCCAGCTTATTTTGATGAATATGGATATCCGAAGGATATAAGTGATCTTGAACAACATAATTGCCTCATAGCAACTTTTGAGCCCTGCACTACCTGGCATTTCAAAGTCGACAAAAAGGTTGTTGACGTGGAACTACAGGGAAATTGGCGTAGTAATAATGCATCGGCACTTATTACTGCCAGTAGAGAGGGGCTTGGTATTTGTCGTTTGCCAGAACTATACGTCAGACCTTATCTGGAGGATGAAAGCCTGGTATCGATTTTTGATGAATATCGCTACGGAGATTTTCCAGTATGGTTGGTTTATCCTAATACACGCTACGTTTCGGCCAAGGTGCGTATGTTTATAGATTATTTTTCGGACAATATCGAAGCTATTTGCTGGGGTAAATAGAACTAAGCTACATGAAGATCATTCATTGTGCGCATTTCAAGTCTCTCCCCAACTTTAGGGGAACGATTAACAGGTAATTCGTGGGAATTAGTAAATCGCCTTGGACACTAATTATCCAAATTCTTGAAGCTTTGAGACTGTCCATTTTATCTCACAGTTCGTATATTTAGGAACATCTTCCATCAACGCTGCAATATCAGGAGACTGAAAAAACTGTCGTAGTTTATCCACCTCTTCCAGGGTTTCCAGGTGCATGATAAATACTAACGGTGAACATTTGTCACCAGATTCAAGCAGCAATTCTTCTTCAGACTCAACTTCTATTTTTACAATATTCAGTTTCCCTGAAGTCTGTTTTTGTGCAAGCGCGACATGTTCACGAAAATAGTATTCATAATCAAATTTCATGTCATCACGCGGTAGATAAGTCGCTCGGACTCTATACATAATTCTCTCTCCAATAAGCCTTTATAGATTACGCAGACTGATTCGCTGCTAATTGTGATTCTATTATTTTGCGAACGACAAACCCAAGCCGATCACCTTCAAATGACACCACTGGATGATCGTGAACATCAAATTCCCCAACCCTTTCCTGTTGATATTCCAGAACTTCCTTGTCCTCATGAAATGCGAAAGTTGTTTGTTCGTGCCAGTGTTTTGTAACTTCTTTATTACCGGGAATGTATTTCTGTGACATTTTATGGAAAAAATGTGTCGTGTATTTCGTTTCGGGTGTATTAATAAGTATGCCACTTACCCATACCTTGTCACTTTCATTTGCACCAGCTCGATTAATTCGTGGACTGAAAATCCAGAAACCTGGTTGAGTGAAATGGATTTGTAAATCGAGTTCCAAATCAACACAATTTTCTTTTCCATGTCTCTGAGCATACGCTTGTTCAAATGCAGGAGAGATTTTTGCGCCACTTAAATGCATACAAGCATCGAATCCATCCTCCCTAAGATCGGTATTAAAGGATTGCCCGTCCTGTTGTTCTTGTGGTTTGTTCTCCTTACGAGCAGCTCGAAATGATTCAGAACCAAGAGTGCTTTTATGGACGAATTCCGTATGTGTTACATCTGCCAAGTTATCGTTACTCAATTCATACCCAGCTTTGATGTAAATATATCCGTCTTCTGTATCCCAGTCCTCGTCATCAAGATACGAATATAGCGAACACGGCTCGGTCGATGATGATAGCTCTGGGTCACCCATCCACACCCAAACAAATCCATAACGCTCTTGTACCGGAAAACTTCTTATCTGTGCCTTGTCAGGTACATCTTCCTGACCTGGTACTCGAGTACACTTTCCGCTCGTGTTGTACAAAGCACCGTGATACCCGCACTGTAATTCATCGTCCACGACCCATCCTCTGGATAAAGGCAGCATACGATGAATACATTTATCCTCAAGGGCTACCACTTTGCCACTCTTGGTACGATAAAATACTAGTGCTTGATCAAGTAATGTACGTGCCAAGGGTTTATCGCTTACTTCATTTGGATATGCCGCGACATACCACACATTTTCAGGAAACATCACTTTTGCCCCTATTAATTTAAATATCTAATTTGTTTTACAAACCCCATCTTCTTTTGCCTGAGACTGCTACATCTTAAAATCTAAATCGTCCCTGCAACGCGATTGATCTTGGTGGATCCATTAAAGTTAAATGACTGCCAATCATGAATGGTCCGCCCTGGGCATCATCGCTATAGGCCCTTGTCGTTCTATCAGTAAGATTACGACCTATTAAAGAAATCTCCCAACTATGATCAGGGTTACTTAACGTAAATGTTGCATCTACTTTGGCATAAGATGTCTGAAACGCATTCGGATCCAGATCTAGAACAAGTGCATAATCATCACTATATGCAACCTGAACAAACGTCGTTAACTCTAGTGCATTAGTCAACTGCCATTGATGTTGCCCACTGATGGAAGCGGCTATCTCTGGTGCGTAAGCTAATTCTCTTCCACTTAGATCTGTCGTCATTCCTGCTCCCGTACAATTACCGCTGAGTATTAACTCAGCATTACAGGGAGCATTTGGATAAGAATCAAACTCGGCATCTAAATAAGCAATTGCGGCATTAAAGGTCAAATTATCGCTTACTGCCCATTTTGCGTCGGCTTCTACACCAGTGGAAATCGCGGATGCAGCATTTCCAACATTAAACGTGATAGTCGTCGCATCGATTGAGGTCACTTGCAAGTTATCAAACTCACTCCTGAACCAGTTAATATTGAATTGAGCTGAGCCATCAAGCAGGACCAGTTTCGCCCCTACTTCATATGATGTTACATCTTCATCTTCAAATTCAAAAGTTGAGGCTGCTGTCGCTTGGGACCCGTCGTTCTGCATATCAAATCCGCCACCCTTAAATCCTCGTGCCACACTTGCATAAAGCATTGTGTTTTCATTGGGTCGCCATTGCAGGTTAGCCGTAGGTGAAAAATTATTTTCAGTTCTCTTCCCGCTAATATTGTGTAAACCGGCGGTAGGTCCGACAGGTGGAAATAGTGCGATAGGAGTATTTGTATACAGCGCTGTTGGTGTTTGGATCTGTACTGCATCCTTCTGTTCATGAGTAAATCGTCCACTCACGGTAAAATCCCAGTAATCATTGACATGCCAGGTTAGCTGGCCAAACACGGCGTACGTCTCACCCTCCTGAATCGTATTAATCAGATTACTTGAAGGTGTGAGTGGTGGCGGCAAGGCTGCAATGTCCCGGCGCAAATCGACTTCATGGTCGGTAAAGAGAAAAAAGGCACCAATTATATATTCAAATTGATTTCCAGTGGGAGAAGTGAGACGAATTTCCTGGGACCACTGCTGGTAGTCTTCGGTGGCGAGGACGGATGCCAATTCTGCAAATGTAAAGTCAGCATCAAAATCATCCAATGTGTCGTATTCAGAGTATCCAGTAAGTGAAGTCAATGTATGGTCGCCGAATACCTGCCAGTTTAAAGTCATACCAAATGTATCAAACTCAGTATCATATTTTCTCCTTCCCGGTACACCATTACGAAAATTCACAACATTGTGGCTAAAGTTAGCTTCACAATCCTCACCAGTAGACGTGATCGCACCAAATAAGGCACCCGCAGGTGCTGGACCCGGTCCATCTGGATCAAAATTTCTCAATGCAGCACCACATTGACCCAATTGCGAAGTACGACCATTACGATCATAGTCACCACGTTGGTACATAAATGTTGCATCGAGTGACTCTGATATGTCCCACACAACAGTAGCTCGTAATGTATAGTCATCCAGCGCTTGTTCATCATCCCCGTTGAATACATTATTGACAAATCCGTCACGCTCATCGTAACGGAGCGCCAAACGCGCTTTAAGACCATCTGTCACAGGGCCAGAAACGGCCCCTTCGAAATTAAAACCCTCTGCTCCCTCAAACTCCCATGTGCCTGCACCCCATGCTTCAAATTCATCAGTTGGCTTCGCAGTTGTAATGTTTACAACGCCTGCAGATGTATTTTTACCTATCAGTGCTCCTTGAGGTCCTTTCAATATTTCTACACGTTCAATGTCTAGAAACGCTCCCCGGCCAAAACGACTCCGCCCGTAAAAAAAACCGTCAATTACCTGGCCTACGGTCTGTTCGAAACCAAAATTAAATCCCGAACCAATTCCTCGCATGTACATATTGTCTCCACCGGACACGTTTTCCGTAAAATTGAAATTCGGTACCGACGCAGACATGCCCTCAAGGTCAGAAATGCCATTGGCTCTTAAATTTTCACCGGATATCGCTATTATTGATATCGGCACATCCTGAATGGATTGTTCACGTTTTTGAGCTGTGACGACGACTTCTTCCAAAATACCACCTTGCGCGAATAACAAGGGAGATTGAATTAATATAACTAGAAATATAAGAGCGCTGATAAGGCTGTTAGGTATCGTTCGATTTAGTAAATCAGGTCTACCTTTCCGTCCGTAACACATAATTACCCCCCCCCAAAACAATAAATGGCCGATTAATGCCTCACAGACTTATTGTGTGAATTTGGGCAACGCTAATCTATTACCAGAGAGGTAATATATTCAGATATAATGGACGTTGCGCTGGAATATTTCTTTTCTTAATCAATCAGTTATATTTTTAAAAAAATCCATTAAATATCACCAACCATAGATATCCTAACATTCACTTTTATGCTTAATGACGGCGAATCTCTAGGAGCACAGATTAAAAACTGGCGTGTTAACCGTGGTTTCAGTCAAATGGACCTGGCCGAACGTGCCAATACCTCTATGCGCCACTTAAGTTTTATTGAGAACGGCCGGGCCCATCCAAGTGTTGAGATGGTGTTACGGCTAGCGGACGAATTAGATATTCCCCTTCGGTCACGCAATGCGCTGTTGGAAAGCGCCGGTTATGCTCCTAAGTACCGCGATACAGGATTGAGCCAGCAGGAAATGGCCCAGGTAAATAAGACCCTGGAGTTCATGCTTACCGTAACGGAACCCTATCCGGCAATGATAATTGATCGCTATTGGAATGTGATAAACGCAAATAGTGCTGCAAGACATTGTGCAATTACTTTTGTTGCAGAACAAACGTATTATGATCCAGATAATCTGAACCTTGTCAGACTGGTAATGGACCCAAGAGGTTGGCGAACAAATATTCAAAACTGGGACGAATTCAAATCTTACATAATTAGCAGAGTAAGACGTTTGATACTTGCGTCTCCGGATGACAAAGAAATGATTAAATTATTTGAGGAAATCGAACAATTTGTGTCATTAGAAGAAGCGACTGAAGACAATATCAATTCCTTGCCGCAAGTCGTAACTCCACTTCATTTAAAAAATGCTGAGAGTGAAATCAGAATATTTACAACTATAGCCACCCTTGGTTCGCCCCAGGACCTCACGTTGCACGAACTTCAAATTGGAACGGGAATACCAATGGATGAAGCAACAGCTAAATTTTTTCAGCAAAGAAAGTAAACTAGACTCATATTACCTGACAGGTAATTGTTAATCTCAACTTCATTCCGCAATATCCTACATCTATCATCTAGAACATAGGATTATTTCGTGCAATGAAAACTAGAATTACAACGATTGGACTAATCCTGTCCATTTTTCATGCTTCGTTGACTTCATCGTTATCAGCTGGGGAATATGTGACACAACATATCGAACCGGCAAACCTTATCAATCCTTGGAATGCCCCTGACGAGCATTATGCAGGGCCAAGTTTCTCTGAAAAATTGAAACCTGGTCAGAGAGTTGCGGTGCCTGATTTTGGAAAGCCAGGGCATTGGTATGTTCAAAAGTTAACCGATAGAACGTATTTCATGATCTGCAATGCTTTTGCAAGCACTGTTTTCGTTGGTGATAGGGGTGTGCTTGTCATCGATGCATCAAACACTTTGGTACCTACTGATATGTTTGCTGCTATTAATCAGTTTACTGATCTACCCATCAAGGCTCTTGTCTATTCTCATACACACACTGATCATGTCGGAGGATCATATAGACTCCAAAAAGCATTAAAAGATAAAGGACAAGACCTTCGCATAATTGCCAGTAGTAGTGCAGCTCGAGAGATTAGTTCTCATCAAAATAGTGTTGCGCCCCCAACGGAAGTATTAGCAGATGGTCGATCTACTTTTCAATTTGAAGACTTCGAGTTTGTTTTAGGAACTCCTGTAGCCGCTGCCCATAGTGCGGCGGATAGCTATGTGTTAACTCCAGACGGCGTGATTATGTATGTCGACTTCAATTATCCAGGCCGTGTACCTTTAGCTTATGTTAGCTCATCCTACAACATGACTGGGTGGGTAGATTTTCTTCGGCATGTACTCGGCGAAGAATGGCAGTTTGCGAACTTAGGGCATGCCAATGTGGGTTACAAACGTGATATTGAAAGGACCTTTGAATACTTAGGTGATCTGTATGATGCGTACTTCACCGAAATAGCGCCGACTTGGGAATCGGGTGCTGCAATTGGTGCTGCAGTTCAAAAGCAGGGGCCTGGGCTAACGGCTGGTGTGTTCTGGGGCAACTATGTTGATCAATCTGCAGAAATTATTGCAAAGAAAGTACATCCAAAATGGAGGCATGTTGCTCAATCTGAAGTAATACGTAGCCATGCATACAAAGTATTTGAAGATGCGTTCCTAAATTACAATCCTGAAGTTGGCGTGGTCAAACCCCTATTTACGCCGATTCCACCGAAGTAGATCAACTTGTGTGTTTCTTAAAATTTATTCATTTATGCAGAAGAATACCTGAAGCTATCACTCAATCGAAATAAGGATAGGTATGACAGGCAATACTAGTAAAATTGTTTTTTGGATTCTGATGGTCGTAGCTCAGGTCTGCGCTTTCATCATTTTCAAAGACCTCGCCGATATTAGCCAATGGGTAATCCAATCTACACGTGAATTCATTATGGGTGTTTGGTACAACCGACATTTGATTGGTGGAATTGGGGTAATCGCTTTGGCGGTATCCGTGTTTTTATGGATAAAGAATCGACAGTTGTGCAGCAAATTGCTTATGGCTTTCCTTATTTTGGGGTTCGTCTTTAACTTTTACTCCGGAATGATAAATCCGAAGTGGATGTTTCGTTCACAACAGCATGAGGCCATGTTTGTTCCTGTGGATGAAGCAGAGCAGTACATGCAACGTAGTCTTGAATGGGCACATTTTGGTCCAAAATCATATGATTCTGTGGATGATATCAATGTTGTTGTTCTGGAAACGGATAACGGGGCCTACGCCTACTCAGATTATTATTTGTTACAGCCTCATGTCGTAAAGGGAGATACCGTCGACGGTGAAGAGGTCATCATGACGTATTGCGGCTTGACTAATCTCGGTATCGCCTACAGTCCGGTGATCAACGACAAGAAACTTGACCTCACGGTGATGACGCAACTGAAAAATAACCTGGTCATGTTCGATAAGAACAGTGGAGAACCTATACAACAGATATGGGGAACACAGGAACGAGATGACAGTCAACGGGCAATGAAGGAATACGCAACGATCAGAATGCCCATGTCTTCCTTTAAGGCGCTTTATCCCGACGGCAAGGTGTTTATTAATGAAATAGCTGATTTTTCTGAAAACCCTGTTGTTGCAGCATGGGATAGATTGGTTCGTAATGTGATGATGTACTGGGGTGTTGGTCTAAACTGGGCGGAAAATGAAAAGCCTGCCTTCCCGACAATTGAATATAAGGATAAAAGGTTACCCATGAAGGAACTGGTCTATACCGTTTCCTTAAATGGGGATCATGTTGCCTATTCCAAAGACTTTGTGCAGGAACAGGGAGGTCCAATTAATACGACTATAGGTGGTGAAAGCGTTGTCGTCGATTATGATAATGAATTTGATGTGGTAACTGCGTTTTTTAATGGCACTGGCATACCTGTTTCAGAAGTCGATATTTTTGGTAATACACCTCAAGGAGAGCAGCTTACGCGGGTCAACACTTTAAAAAGCAAATTATTCTGGTTTATCTTTGTGGAATTCTTTCCAGAAACCGATGTAAATCGTGTTTAGCCAAGCTATGCACAAATATAAAACCCGCACAAGGCGGGTTTTCTAATTTAATGGCGCACCTTTACACCCGGAGGGGTGCGGAAGGACTGACTCGCGACGTCCTGTCGCTCGCACTTCGTGCGGACTAGCGTCCGTCCAAATCGGCAACCCTGCCAGGAGTGGTGCATGGATGCACCGATTACGGAACTAAGGATGTAATTTGTCGAATCGTCTTTTTTGTCGGAGGTTCGAATAGCATCACGAAATACCACAAAATAAAAAAGGCCCATGAAGGGCCTTTTGTATTTTGGCGCACCCGGAAGGATTCGAACCTCCGACCCCCTGGTTCGTAGTCTGATAGTCAAAATCATATAACATATTGTTTTTATGAGATTTATCATCTCCTTTCTGTCCAATATTTCCACGACTTAATGGTAGTTAAGTACTTGTTTTATGGAGTTAGCGACATTTTTATTGGACGGATTTTAAGGGCTGAATTTACCGATGCCAGTCCCCTCTCTTCTACAATTTATCAACAAAATATTTTTGTTTACGTTTCGAAAAAAAGGAATATACTCGCGCCGCCCGAAACAAGAGGCGTTGCCGACTAACCACCAGATTTACTCTATGGGTTGGCTACATGGAGAATAAATATGATCAAGTATTTGGAAAAATTGACTCACAGGCTGTTGGGAACAAAATACAGCGAATTGTCAGATGAAGAAAAGAATGTAATCGATAGCATCGCGAATGCTGAACCTATTGCCGAGAATGTAAATGCCGTATTTACTGATCAACTCACACTAGGGCAGCGTGTCGCAGATAAAGTTGCTGCCTTTGGTGGCTCGTGGCCGTTCATCAGTTTGTTTATTGCAGTAATGGTCATTTGGATGTTTGTAAATTCCCATCTTATTTGGGCTGACCGAGCATTTGACCCATATCCATTTATACTACTTAACCTGATACTGTCGACGTTGGCTGCATTACAGGCTCCAATAATTATGATGTCCCAAAATCGTCAAGCCGAGAAAGACCGTCTGGATTCAAAGGCAAACTACGAAATTAGTCTTAAGACCGATCTTGAGATTATTCGCTTACATCAAAAAATTGATGAGCTTAAAGAACTCATTTACAAAGATAATCGATAAAGGCAATTCGCGCGGATACCTATGGAACTACAATCCTATTTTACTCAGCTGACTTATTGGTATATGGAATACAAATTAAATATTTATATTTCATTATCTATTTTTGTTACATTTTTAATTGCGCTTTGGTACACGCGCCCAAAAATAGAGGAATCTATACACCAGGGACGTTTCAAAGACGAATCTTTGAAAACTGCTAATAACTCCGCAAGCATTATCCTCGGTACTTTGTCACTTGCACTTGTCTGTTTAGTTTGGGGATTTGATTTCCGAGGCTTGTTATTGTTGTCAACGAGTTTGCTGACTTTGACAGGTGTTGCGCTTTTTGCAAACTGGTCAATTCTTAGCAATGTTACTGCCTTTTTTATCTTACTGATCCATCAATCTTTCAGGCGCGGCAATTATATTAGAGTCATTGACCTTGATAACTATATTGAAGGTTATGTGGCGGACATCAATCTTTTTTCAACTAAATTAATCACTGAAGATCGTGAGAGTATTATTTACCCGAACAATTTAATTATTTCCAGACCGACAATTGTAAATCCCCGAACGCGCCACTTTAATGTTGGAAAAACTACGGATTTAGCAATGCAACCAGACCAATCAAATTCAGATGGCCAGTTAACTTAATTGCTATTCGGCACGCATCTATTCTTCCCAATTCAGCAATTCCAGGTGTTCTCTTAACTGAGACACATTTTTAAATTTTTTAAGAATAAGCGAATGCTTAAGTCCACAACAAATTTCCTTGACGACTTTCGGTTGCTTTGCATAGTATTTTTGACCACCAAGCAAACTGTAAAATATTTGAATTGAGCTAATCAAATCTTGTTGAATGTTCAGCTTCCTCGAATCCTTCCAATGGAAAGTGTCCAACAATTTTAGTTCAAATCCCAGGCCAAACCGACTGACTATAATATTTTCGTCATGCAAATCACCATGGTATTCATTTAAATGATGGATTGGCTCCAATCCTGTTACTAAAGCATGTAAGAAGTGCAATGCCTGAAAAGGTGGTAAGCGTTTACCGCGTTGACTATTTAAAAACTCCGACAGTATTTGTCCGTGGACGTATTCTGAAATCATCACTGTGATAGGAACACGTTTGAATATAATTCTCTCCTCTGTTTGATACTGGATCACTATTGGACAATGACGGAGCCTGTGCAATTGCATGGCATATCTGCTGGCCGTTTTATTCTTGATATTTCTTTGTGGGTAGTAGAGTTTTGCGGCTCTTTCTATGCCCGTCGAAAGCTCAACTATTTTGTAAACCTCACCTTCCCAACCCGTGCCGAGTTGATCAAGAATTTCATATTTTCGGGCAATGACACGACCGGGTTTCAAATTAAATTCATCAATATGATCGGTCACTTTTATGAACTCCCCTTTCCTTCATTATCGAACGTATGTCTTCGATATAGTATGAAGGTTAAATCATCTGCTTTTGATGGTTGATCTGTTTCATCACTCAGCATTCGGTTAGTAGCACCTTCAATGATCAGTTTGCTGCAACTCTCGAGCGGACCTTTTCGTATATATTCAACAACTTCTCCTTTTTGCAAGTTATCGAACACGCCATCACTGGCAACTATCACGGTATCGCGCTGTGCGAGTTTGATGGGGCCACTGATACTGATATGCATTTCCGGAAATCCCAAAATATTCGAAACAATATGCCTCTCCTGGTGCAGGATCGCCTGCTCTTCATCGAGTAAACCGGCTTCAACAGCGTAACTTACAGGAGAGTGGGAAAGGGTTTGTAGTTTTACTTTGCCCCTCTGTCCAGTTACCAGGACTTCTGTATCACCAACATGATAAACACGCAGAGTTCGATTGCTAATCTCGACGATGGCAATGGTTGTTGCAGCCCCGCCGGTGCTATTAAGAATCTGACGATTGGCGTTATCTATTCCACTTAGAATTGCCTCACGTAGTTCCTTGCCAGGCACATTTATCGATTCGATCGATGTAATAATCGCGTCAACCGCTATCTGCGATGCAATATCACCGTTTCCATACCCACCGGCTCCATCCGCAACGATGAGGACCATACGTTCATCATCAACTGCTACAATAGCAGCTCTATCTTCATTCGCTCCTTTCTCGTCCGGAGAAGGACGTGAAAAAACACTTACTCTGCCGAGTACAAATGACAGAGACTCGGTTTCTTGCATTTTGTTATTACCGAAAATCAATATTTACTACGACCTTGGTGGACACCTAAGTAATTGCTACCATTCCTAATGTCGACTGTTAAAGATGATTGCATCAATGTGCATTGATTAGCATCTAAATTAGCTTTAATTATTTACCACGTCGATTACTTCCTGTGCCATCACTTTTGATGGTTAAGATGCCTAGTATTGCGAAATCGGCGGAAAATTGAGATGGGAACTCACATTCTTAGAAAATGGCGCACCCGGAAGGATGGACTCGCGACTTTCTGTCGCTCGCACTTCGTGCGGACTAAAGTCCGTCCAAATCGGCAATCCCGCCGATTTGTCGAACCGGCTTATTTGTCGGAGATTCGTAGACTGGTACTCTAATCTCTATAACCTTTTCAATATCAACAGAATACTTGAACACCCTGTCCCACAAAACTGGTCTAACACCTTAGGTAAGTACTTGTTTATACGTCAAGTTGGGTTGAACTGTGGGACATCAAATATTAGCGGCTACGCTTTTGCATTACAGCCGCAGATTTCTTCTGGCGTACAATTGGTTTGATTTTACTCTTTGGTCTATTACTGGATAAATCAAAATTATTCTGCAGATTCATCCAGAATTCAGGCGTTGTATTCAATGCCTGGGAAAGTAACCACGCAGTATCTGGTGTCACACCACGTTTACCACGAACGAGTTCATTCACCCTTTGCACAGGAATACCCAGATGTGCAGCGAGACCACTTTGGGACTGCCCTAAGGGTTCCAAATATTCATATTTAAGGATTTCTCCCGGATGTGTGCTAATTCTATTTTCAGGGATCATTTTCTATACCTCAGTGATAATCAACCAATTTAACGTCATGTGCTTTATCAGATTCCCATCTGAATATAATCCTCCATTGATCATTAACACGAATACTATAAAAACCTGAGAGATCGCCGGATAAAGCTTCAAGTCGATTACCCGGGGGACTACGTAGATCTATCAGCTTTTCCGCACCTTGAACGATGTCGAGCTTCCTTAAAACTGCTGCTCTAATATCCATCGCTATCCGACGAACTGCCGCCGTACTCCTACCATGGAATAAATCACCGGTGCGCTTGTCACCAAAAGATGAAATCATTCAAGGATTTTAATGATTACACGGTATCCGTGCAAGCATTAATTTGTGTAAGACGTTTATGCAAAAGTGTAAAGGATGTCTCCGGTATAAACTGTAAATGATGTTTCCGGTACATCCCCTTTAGAAATGGCGCACCCGGAAGGATTCGAACCTCCGACCCCCTGGTTCGTAGCCAGGTACTCTATCCAACTGAGCTACGGGTGCGTAAGTGACATTATATATGATCCCGGCTCAATGACCGGAATTAAAAAGAGGGCGAATTATCAATAGCTTGGAGGTCCCTGTCAAATTTCCCTGGAAATCAGCCAGTAAAGGCTCTTTTCACCTCGTCTTGGCACGGTATTCACATGGTTTTCACTCTCGATCCAGTAACTTTTTCCAAAATCCCCAATTGGACTGTAAACCATGAAAAGACTAGTACTTGCCGCCATCCTGCTCCTCGGCTCAGCTTCCACCTTCGCCACCTGTGAAAATGCCCTGGATTTCACCGCGAAGAAACTTCGTTCAACCCAGGAAATCAATTTCTGCGAAGCCTTCGCCGGCAAGGTGCTGCTTGTGGTGAACACCGCCAGCCGCTGTGGCTTTACCCCGCAGTTTCGAGATCTTGAAAAAGTCTACCAGCAGTATCGTGAACAGGGACTCGAGGTAGTGGGCTTTCCTTCCAATGACTTTAACCAGGAACACGGCGAGGAAGAGCAAATTGCCGAAGTTTGTTACGTGAACTATGGCGTTACCTTCCCCATGGTGAGTGAGAGCCACGTGCGCGGGCCCGATGCCAATTCTTTCTACGCCTGGCTAACGAAAGAGTCCGGCCACGAGCCCCAGTGGAACTTCAACAAGTACCTCGTTGATGCAAATGGCAAGGTCGTCGGGGCCTACCCTTCACACGTGACGCCGATGAACGATGACTTTCAAAAAACCTTGCAGGATAGCCTGGCAAAGGCCCGCTAAGGGCTGACGGGCGCCGGCCGGTGGTCTCTCCAACAAGAATAGCTATTCTTCTTTGCCTGGCGGTGGTCCTGGCGGGTTGTTCTACGCAGTTCACCTACAACCGCCTTGACTGGCTCATCTCCTGGTACATGGGCGACTACATCGATCTCGACCGGGAACAAAAGGTCATGTTCCGACAACGACTTGAACCCCTGCTGGAATGGCATCGTCACGAGGAGCTGCTTGGCTATGTGCAAATCCTTGAAGGTATTGAGAAGGACCTTGAAGGAGAGTTAAGCGGCGAAACTGTCGGCCTCTGGGTAGAGGACATTACCACGGCGATAGAAAGGGTCGAATCGCGCATGCTCCTGCTGATGATCGATATTGGCTCGGACATGAGCGATGAGCAGATCGATGACTTTCAAGGAAAACTTTGGAAGAGCCAGGAGAAGTACAGGAAGAAATATCTTCAACGTGATGATACTGAATATAGAAAGGAGAACAGGGAAAACCTGGCAAAAAACCTTCGACGTTTTATGGGCAGACTAAACGACGCACAAAAGGAAACCCTGGTAGAAGCGATGCAGGATATCCAGCGATTCGATGTGACCTGGCTGGATGACCGCCAGCAATGGTTACATAAGCTGGAAGGCCTCCTGCAAAGGGAGCCCGGGTGGCAGCAGGCCATTCTCGTGGCTCACTCCGAGCGGGAAAAATTGCGCAGCCAGCAGTACAGGGACATGTTTGATCACAACGCCACCGTGATAAACCAGGCTATTGCGACGGTATTCAACCAGCGTGATGCTACGCAGGATGCTCGACTGGCCAGGGAGTTAAACAGGTTAAAGAAAGATTTTGCCGAGCTGGCCAGCCAGCACCAGAAAACAAACCTGGGACAGGGGCCTCGTCTCAACCGCGAATTCGGGTTGAGATATCGACCCGCAAGACCCGCCGACGAAATAATCCGATTCTAGGGCTCAGGCCAGCCCCAGTTTTTTCATCCCTACCTCGTTCGCAGCGGATTCCATGATGATCAGTTCGCGAAAATTGTCCTTCAGTTCCCAGGTACCGGTAAATCCTTTTGGTACGACAAAGTGATCGCCAACGTTAAAGGTTTGTGGTTCACCACCTGCAGGAGTAAGAATGGAGCTCCCCTGGATCACGTAACAATATTCATCAAAGGGATAATCTTCAAATTCAAGAATGCCATCTTCACCTTCGTAAACCAGCACCACGAATTCGCCGCCAAAAAGAGGCGCCACCTTGTGGGTTTCGCAGCCTGACTTGAGTATCTCTGCCGGCCACTGCGGTATCTCAGCGAGGCCTTCGCCAGCGATGATTGATTTATTCATTAAAACGGGTGCATTACTCATGGGAATTCTCCTCGCCAGGCTTGTTGATGTTTAATTGGCAGCTACTGTGTTTAGTATTTTCACACCCCTGGCCATCTCTCCCTTGAAGCTGTTCCTGTCATTATCAGAAAGCAGGCCGCCGGGTTCCTGGGATTTTTTATAGGCTTTTGTTTCGATCACAAACAACTCCACGTAGTCGCCCTTCATTTCCCATCGGCCGGTAAATTTCACAGGCACCACCACCATTTCGCCGGCCTTTGTCACGATGGTCGTGTCCGATCCTTCCGGGGTCAGGTGTAGCTCTCCCGAGAGCACCGCCACCAGTTCATCAAAAGGCCATGGGGAAGTAATTTTCAGGGCCGTGGGGTTTGACTGGTAAACACCCAGGGCAATTTCGCCCACGAATAACTCGCTGAATGTGTGTCCGTCATTACCACTGATCACCATTTCACCGGGCCATGGAGCGAATTCGCCGAGGCCCTTACCGGCCAGCGCATCGTTGGATAGTTTCATTGGTGCAGGTGATTCTGCCGACACCGCAGAAGCAAGTAGTAGCATGGTTATTAAATGGAAGAATTTCTTTAATCTTGTACGCATCTTTATCTCTCCAATCGAGTAAATACAGAATTTATTCTTTCTGTGCCATTTGCTGCTCGTTATAGAGCTTCCACTGCCAGTCGATGAGAAAAGCGTGGATGGCTTCCACGTCTTTTTCTTCAATAATACCCTCAAAAGGTAACATGCCATTGGGTTTCTTGTATCCCTTCAGGACGATATTCTTGAAATTCCTGTGGGTTTCGGCAGTCATGTAACGAAGGTCTGGCACCGATGTCGTCCTGTAGGGCCGCCTGCCGACATTCATGGAGCCATGACAGAGACCACAGGCTGCAATTTCGAAGATATCTTCTCCATGGGAAACGGTTTCGGCAGTTCCGATGCGTGCCGGTGGTTTGGGTACTTCCGCTTCGAATAATTCTAATTCGGGCAGGGTTTGTTTTCCTTCGAGTGAAAATGCCACCAGCCTGCTCGGGCCCATGGCTTTTTCGGACGTACCATAGAGGGGCACCAGGAAGCGGGCGACGCCTCCACCACCAACGGCGGCGAGAACGTACTGCCGGCCATCAATCTTGTAGGTCACAGGTGCCGCCTGCACCGAGGCCTGGACATCCTGGTTCCAGAGCTTGTCGCCGCTTTTTGCATTGAAGGCGTTGAACTGACCGGTGGCAGTACCCTGGAAAACAAGACCACCCGCGGTAGACATGACGCCGCCGTTCATGGGCAGATCATGGTCCACTGTCCAGACCGCCTTACCCTTGAGTGGGTCCCAGCCAATCAGGCGCCCGATATTGCCAGACGTTTCAGTCTTTAGATCCGCCCTGTCCTTGTCGAAGTCACTACCGTACCAGCCAAACATCACACCCCCTACCACTGCATCGGGGTTCAGGTAGTAGGTGGTCTTGAACTCGTGGGCGGGAATGTAAACCAGGCCAGTATCACGGTTATAACTCATGGGATGCCAGTTATGCCCACCAAGCAGGGCCGGTATGACCTCGGCCCGCTTGTCCTCGTTCAGGTAGTAGCGTGCATTTTTAGCCTCCACCGGGCGCCCGCTCTTGATGTCAATATGCGTTGCCCAGGTCACACCCACGTAGGGAGAGGCAGAGAATAACTTGCCGTCTTTCCTGTCGAGGATGTAGAAAAAACCATTCTTTGGTGCTTGCATCAGCACCTTGCGCGGGCTCCCAAACAGTTCAAGTTCCGCCAGGATCATGTGATTCGCTGCGTTGTAGTCCCAGGCATCATTGGGCACGGTCTGGTAGTGCCATTTATATTCCCCCGTATCGGCATCCAGCGCGATGATGGAATTGAGAAACAGGTTGTCACCACCACCGGGACTGCGCACAGAGGGGTCATAGGGAAGGCCGCTGTCGGTGCCGATATAGAGATGGTTGAAATCGGGATCATAAACAATGGCATCCCAGGGACTCGCACCCCCGCCCTTGGCCCAGCCTTCGGCCCATGTCTTTGCCGCCATTTCCATGGTTTCATTTTCATGACCCCTGGCCGGGTCACCGGGCACGGTCCAGAATCGCCAGATGAGTTTACCACTCACTGCATCGTAGGCGGAGACATAGCCACGGGCGCCAAAGTCGGAGATGCCGTTACCCATGAAGACCTTGCCCCGGGCAACACGTGGTGCACCGGTGATGCCATACTCTGCAGTGGAATCACAGGTCACTTCGTCCCACACCTTTTCACCCGTCTTTGCATTAATGGCAATCAACCTGCAATCCGGTGTACCCACGTAGACCTGCCCATAGGCGACGGCGGCACCGCGGTTCACCCTGGCCGCCCAGGAATTGGCAAAGCTGGAATGCACCGTAACTTCCGGATCAAAATGCCATAGCAGTTCACCGGTTTTTCCATCCACGGCATAAACATTGGCGAAGGAACTGGTCATGTAGATGACACCGTCCTTGACGATAGGCGTGGCCGCCAGGCCGTCATCTATACTGGGGATATCCAGGAACCAGTCTATGCCCAGCCTTGAGACATTGTCCTGGTTGATGGCGTCCAGGGGGCTGAAACGCTGCTCCTCGTGACCCAGACCGTGTCGTGGCCAATCTACGTTTTGGGTCTCCTTCGCCGTGGCAGGCAATACAAGCGCAAGAAATACAAGGGAAAGGAGGGAACTTTGCCACGAAGGCAGCCAGCGGTTGAAGTTTAAAATCATGATACTTTTGGCTCCAGTACGTTTATACGTCAGTTGACTAATGATAGGTTCTATATGAAACTTGATCAACGGTTGGTCCTGCTGACCACCAGGATGAGAAATAAAAAATGGGATAAATATTAGTTATTATTTATCATGTACTTATAAAGTTTTATGGAGTGCAGGCGCTGAACAAGGCCAAATTCAACAAGTTCGCGTCTGATGACGAATAACCCTTAAGCGGGAGGAAGTCTATGCAAAATGCCAAATCATCCATACCCATTGGACTGCTATCTGTATTCCTTGCGTGTGTTAACTGCGCGGTCATGGCCGCGGGTAGCGCAGGCAATGTTACCCAGGAGCGCGCCCTCGCCGCCGACAGTGACATCGACAACTGGATGACCTACGGCCGTGCTTACGGTGATCAGCGTTACAGCCACCTTGAGCAAATCAATAAAGACAATGTCAGCAAGCTGGGGCTTGACTGGTACGTGGACATTCCCAGCAAGGATGGTCTGTCAGCAACGCCCATTGTTGTAGACGGCGTAATTTACATGAGTGCGCCCTTCTCCCGCGTGTATGCATACAAGGCAGACACCGGCAAGCTTCTCTGGACCTACGATCCGCGTGTGGAAAGGGGCTTAAGTTTTTCCAACGGCTGGACTGCACGCATTAACCGGGGTGTTGCCGTGTGGAATGGCAAGGTGATCGTGGCAACCGGTGACTGTCGACTGGTGGCACTCGATGCCGCACTGGGTTCGGTGGTTTGGGTGGCGCCAAAAGAAAAATCTGCCGACCCCGCCTGCGACCCTCGCGGTGAAAATGGCATGGACGGTGCACCAAGGGTTGCCAATGGCCTGGTCTACATCGGTAGTGGTGTGGCCGACTTTGGTTCGCGCGGAGTGCTGGCAGCCTATGATGTAGAAACCGGTGAAGAAGCCTGGCGTTTCTACACGGTGCCCGGCGATCCGAAGAAGGGGTTTGAAAATAAGGCCATGGAGATGGCATCAAAGACATGGGATGGCGGCTGGGCACCGGGCGGTGGCGCCTCCGTGTGGGAGACCATTGTCTATGACAAGGAATTCAACAGCGTCTACTTCGGCACTGATGCTGGTTCGCCACTGGCCGCCAACGTACGCAGCCCGAGCGGTGGAGACAATCTCTTTACCAACTCCATCGTTGCTGTTGATGCCGATACCGGCGAGTACAAGTGGCACTACCAGACCGTGCCCCATGACGCCTGGGACTACAACGCCAACATGCCCATCATCCTGGCTGAACTGGAAATTGACGGTAAGAAACGCAAGGTGTTGATGCAGGCACCAAAGAGTGGCTTCTTCTATGTCATTGACAGGGAAACCGGTGAATTTATTTCTGCCAATAACTATGTGCCGGTAACCTGGGCCAGTCACTACGATAAGAAGACCGGTCGTCCGGTTGAGTTGCCCGGCGCCCGCTACTACAACAACCCGGACGGCACGGCCCTGGTTTATCCCAGCATCTGGGGAGGCCATAACTGGCAGCCCATGAGCTTCAATCCCAACACGGGTCTTGTTTATTTCAGCGCCTGGGATATTCCTGCACTCTATGAGTACAAGAAAGACGCCAAGCTTGGGGGTGTATTGGTGGACAACTACGCCATGGGTAATGACGCGAGTGCGATAAAGGGTCGTGGCTGGCTACAGGCCTGGGATCCCGTTCGCCAGACCGCTCGCTGGCGGATTCCCCAGGATGTACCTATCAATGGTGGCACGTTAAGTACTGCCAGTAACCTTGTATTCCATGGTACAGGTACAGGTGAACTACGCGCCCATACAGCGGAAACCGGGCAACAGCTCTGGTCAATACCGACAGGTTCTTCAATACAAGGTGGGCCAATCACATACCGTGTTGATGGAAAACAGTACATACTCGCAGCGATTGGCGCTCCGACTATGATACGTAATGCCCTTCCCGACTACGGTGCGTCGAGAAAAGCACGTGGCCCCGCGCGACTGATGGCCTTTTCACTGGATGGCAAAAAATCCATGCCAAAAGCCGTGATGGAACAGGCGGTGGTGCCGAAACCGCCGAAGGAATTTGGTGACAAGAAAGCCCTGGCACTGGGCAAGGAGCTTTTTAACGCCGGTAGCTGCTGGATATGTCACGGTGAACAGGCCACGGGATTCAGTGGTTCTGCTCCCGATCTCAGGGCATCACCCATGATCCAGTCTAAGGAAGCCTGGTTTGAAGTGGTGGTGAAAGGCGCCAAGCAGCAAAACGGTATGCTGGCACATGAATACCTTAGCAGCGAAGATGCCGAGGCCCTGCGTGCATTCGTGGTGAAACAGGCCTGGAAGGAATATCGTTACCAGCAAAAATGACGCTTCTCAATTTGACGACCACTTCCATTCGAACTGATAATTAATACCAATGCCAATTCTTATGCTTATCATCCTGCTTGTCCCCGGTCAGCTGCTTGCCAATGAACTGGCTGAACGCGCCTGGAACAAGTGCGTAGCCTGCCACTCTCTTGAAGAAGGAAAGCACGGTGCAGGCCCAAGTCTTAACAAGCTGGCTAACCGCCAGGCGGGCAGCGTGGAAGGCTTCAAGTTTTCCAAGGCTTTTCGAAAGTCAGGGATTACATGGACCGCGGAAACGCTTGATGCCTACCTGCAAAACCCCATGAAGTATGTCCCCCGCAACCGAATGGCATTTGCGGGATTAAAAGATGATGCCGAACGCAAGGCACTGGTCTGCTACGTTCTTGATACAGAGTGCTGAAACCCGGAGAACGCCATGACTGACGCTAACAAGCATAAAGTTAACAGACGTGATTTTATAAAAACCACGAGCGCGGCAGCCCTGGCCGCAACCACCGCTGCCGGAACGCGCGTTGCCAGCTCGGCAACGGGCAGTAGCTCATCCTCTGTTTATGATGTGGCCGTTATCGGTGGCGGCTTCTGCGGTGTCTCCGCTGCAAGGGACTGTCGCAAGAACGGCTTCAGCACTGTGCTTCTTGAAGCCCGGAACCGGCTGGGTGGACGTACATTTACCACGGAGTTTGACGGCCGTGCAACTGACCTCGGCGGCACATGGGTGCACTGGAGCCAACCCTTTGTCTGGTCCGAGATCATGCGTTATGGCCTGCCACTGGAAGAGACTCCCGGTGCAGCAGCCTCGACCATGATTGCGCGAAGAGCTAACGGCGATATCGAAAAAGTTGACCTTGCCAGTCACTGGGGAAAGCTGGAAGAGTCAGCGGCAAAATTCATGGGGTCATCCCGTGAAATTTTTCCGCAACCCCATTCACCCTTTGCATCTGATGCCTATAAAAAAATTGATCCCATAAGTGGCGCGGAAAGACTGGCTTCAATCAGCGGGATCAGTGACCTGGACCGGGACATACTGGATGGTTTTTTCGGCACCTGCAGCGGAAATTATATTAGCGAGTCAGCCTGGGTAGAAATGATACGCTGGTATGCCCTGCCCGGGCATAACCTCGCTGACATGAATGACTCCATCTCGCGTTATCGTTTCAGGGATGGCACTGTCGCATTAATCAACGCCATGATCGCCGATGCTGAACCGGAAGTCAGGTTGGCCACGCCGATTGAGAAAGTCGCCCAGGACAGGAACCACGTCATCATTACCACGGAAGACGGTGATGAAATCGTGGCAAAAACCGCTATCTGTACCCTGCCCCTCAATGTGCTGGCGGATATCGAGTGGTCACCGAAGATCATGGAAAACAAGATTGCGGCTTCCAGCGAGAAGCATGCCGGTAACTGCACCAAGGTCCATGTACTGCTCAAGGGCGATTATGGCGTGCTGGGTTGCCTGGCACCGGGCAAGAACCCGCTTAACTGGTTATTTACCGAGCACGTGGGTCACGGTATGACACACATGATTGGTTTTGGACCTGACCCTGAAGCACTTGATGTAAACGATACTGACCAGGTGCAGTCTGCGGTACGTCGCTTCCTGCCCGATGCTGAAGTGGAAAAGCTGGCCGCATACCAGTGGGGTTACGATCCCTTCTCTCAAGGCACATGGGCCGTCTTTCGTCCGGGACAATACACAAAGTACTTAAAGGACCTGCAGCAACCCGAGGGACGTATTATTTTTGGTAGTGCCGACTGGGCTAATGGTTGGCGTGGTTTTATCGATGGTGCCATTGAACAGGGTGTTTATGCAGCACGCGAAGTGAAAGCCCGGCTGGGCTAAGCCTGTATTTTCCTGGAGAATTTAAGGAGAAAGAAAAATGCTTGATTACGCAGAGTTGAAAGACAAGGGTGGCCTTGAAAGCTGGCCGCCATTTGATGAACTGCCATTTGTGAATGTGCTTGAAGGCGACCCACAACACGCCGGGCGCTTTGACCATGGCGGATTTACCTCGCGCATCCAGGTTGGGGTCTGGGAATGCACGCCGGGCAAGTTTGAATACACCTACCCGGGCGACGAAATTTGCACCCTGCTCGCCGGTCGTATCACGGTCACTGATGCTGATGGAAATACCCATGATTTTGGCGTGGGGGACAGTTTCTTTACCGTGGCCGGGGAAACGGTGACCTGGGAAGTACATGAAACCATTCGCAAGGTATTTAACATTCATAACATTGAAGGCGAATAGCCTTCCGTGCAAAAACACCGCACTGGTTCCCTCCTCCGGTGCGGTGTTGTCCTTCAATCCCCCGGTACATAAATACACTTCGCTCCTGCCGTTCCTGCTTGTCACCCTGTTACTGCCGCTTGAGTTGCCTGCGGTCGGTGGCGGCCATGAAGGTCTCATGCAACAGGAAAGTGATGCCATGCAGGCTCATCTTCGAGAACAGGGAATTGCATCACCCCGTGCTGAAGGAAAGGCCAGGCGCCTTGTGAACGCCGGGAAAAAACACCAGGCCCGTGCCGGTAATTACGATGACAGTGAGAGAGCAAGGCGCGAACTTGACAAGGCAATCAGGAAATACCAGGCCGCTCTTGAAATAAACCCGCAGTCACTTGAAGCTGAAATCAGGCTGGCTGAAATTTTTATCGAGATAAAAAACTTCCCCGAGGCGCTCTCTGCCAGCACGCGTAGCCTTGAATTGATGCCGGGCAATGCTTATGGACTGCAGTTACGCGGCACGGCCTTGCTCGAATTGGAAAAACTGGAGCACGCACGCTATATATATGGTGTGTTAACTGAGCTGGACCATCACATCGAGGCTGCTGCACTGCTTGAAACCATGCGTGAATGGCATAATCGCCAGGAGAGAAAAGGTGAGTCCGGGGATAATCTAAAGGATGACCCCGAGTACCAGTCTTTTTCATCATGGCTGACCACCATGGAGTAAGCAGGCTAGCTGTTATCTTCCTCGCGTTGCTGCCTGGCTTCTTCAAGGCGGTTTTTTAATTCATGATCCTTTTCAGCGAGGGCAATAACATCCTTGCGACCCAGGCGCAGCAAGGTGGAGGTTGTCACAGCTTTTACGGTTGCCGTTCTCATGTGATCGCCAAGCAACGCTATTTCGCCAAAAAAATCACCATCGCGTAATTCCGCCACCGGGTGTTGCTCGTCAGCGTGCCTGGTCACCTTTACCCAACCATGGCTGATGATATACAGCGCGTCTCCTCGTTCTCCCTCGCCAATAATTATGTCATTGGCAATAAAAGTAACAGGCTTTGCCTTCTGCGCCAGGCGCTCTATCGTTGCATTTGATAGACCGTTCAACAGGGGAACTGTTGCTATCAGGTCCCCCGGTGCCAGTCGTGGCGCGGGATTGGATATCGCCGGCAGTGCACCCAGTGCCTCGTTGATGCGTCGTTCAATGTGAACGAAGGCTTTCTGGCCAATCCCTCCATGGTGATTCTCCACTTCGTTATAGTGCTTTGCAGCGAGCATGGCCACCTTTGCAAACAGGCGTGTTTCAAAGCGCAGGTAAAACTCGGGGAATTCGTGGGCCACGCTTTTAAGTTTTTCTCTCCGGTGCTGCAGTCGCTCGCTGTAGATTTTGATAATGGACTGCACCTGCTTTTCATCATGCCCCTCCTGTTGCTCGAGGGCATCAAGCGCGGCTGCAGCGATCATCACGCCGACCATGTCACGCTGCAGGCTCTGGGCAAAGCGCAGGTACTGGTAGCGGGACAGGATGCCGGTGGCCCAATCATGTTCACGCATGCGCTTTATCAGAGCAAACTCGGTGCGTTTGAAAATGCTGGGCTTATCTACCCGTCCCGGTGCCTTGCCGGTTTCTTCGCTGTTGAGCCATCTTTCCCTGTCCCTTTGCAGCGTGTTCTTTAGATCAAGATAGATATACTGCTCGATGAGGCCGATGTCATAAAAGTGCTTGAGCTCTTCAAGTTCCGCTTTCAATGCCAGAATAACAAGATGCCTGGTATCCTGGCCGGCTGTAGCAATACCACTTTGTGTCGCAAACACCTGCTGGTTTTTCTTTTCTATGAGTTGCCGGGTACTGCGCGAGATAAGCTCTGCTCGCTGTAACTTGCCAAGAATTTCCGTCGCTTCTTTCTCAGCGTTATACAGGCCATGACGCAAATCGTCCTTTTCATCCTCGGTAAGTCGATCTATGCCAAGCCGATGCATCAGTGGTCGTATTGTCGGCGCATTCACCAGCAGGGAAAAAAGCACGACGCCCAGTGTCATATCCAGCAGCATGTCCCTGCCTGCGACTTCTGCCGGGATGGAAAGCACGATGGCAATCGCGAGGCCACCCTTGAGTCCGCCCCACCACATGATGTGTCTTTCGCCCATGGTTATCTTTGGAAGATTGAAAATCTTCACGGTTGCCGGCACCATCGTGTAGACAGTGGCGGCCCGGGCAAGTAACACGAGAAAAACGGCGACAAGAATAATCTCGCCGCGTTCAGTCAGCGCCGCTATGTCCACCGACAGGCCCACCAGTAAAAACAACAGTGAATTACACACCAGCGCCAGCACTTCCCAGGTCTCCATGATGGTGTGAATATCTTCCTGTGGTACACGGCTGACGCCAAAGATGCCAAGACAAATCGCGGCGCTCAGCACTGCCATAACACCGGATACGTGCAGCTCATGCTCAGCCAGCGCAAAGCTGGCGTAAGCCAGCACCACCGACATCACCATGTAAGCACTGAGACCGGCTTTCATTCGATGCAGGACTTCACTTATCACGACACCGGTAATTGCTCCCACGCAGGCACCACCAATGAACACCCGCAGGAAGTCCAGCACGGCACCACCAAGGTCGGCGACAACAAAGCTTCCTGTTAACAGGATACCGAGGATGATATTGAACAGGACAATGGCGGTGGCATCGTTGAGCAGTGATTCCCCCTCTACCAGCACGTTGAGCCTTTGTGGCGCACCCAGCTCCTTGAAAAGGGCAACAACCGCGACGGGATCAGTAGCTGAAATCAGGGCGCCAAAAAGCAGGGCCAGGGTGATATCGAGGTCAATGAGAAGCCAGAGACCGGCACCGATGAGGCCAGTGGAAATAAGTAGCGCAGGTACGGCCTGGCATAGGATGGGGCCTATGTCCTTCAGAAGTTGTCGTCCATCCAGGTTAAATGCCGATTCAAAGATCAACGCAGGTAGAAAAAGGAACAGCACAAGTTCCGGGGTAAGCTGGAATGCCTGCAGGTTTTCAAACTGTGGCCATGACCTGGCCATGCCACCCAGCAGCAGGCCCAGTATCACCAGGAAAACCGTGTAGGGAACGGGAAGATTCCTGCAAATGCCCGCAGCCAACATTGCCACGGTGAGCAGGCCCATTACGACAAGAACGAGTTCAGATAAAGGCATCAGGTCATACCTTACCGGGTGTTTGTTAATTATATTTTAGACCATGGCACTCAAAACGTGATTTGAATCAAACTTTCCCGTTTTTCTTGCGATATAAAAAGATGCAATCAAGGTGCTGGTGGCATGGGGCGCTTTGCCTTATGCTGACGCCATGGCCAAGAAGAAACTACAACCGACCAAGATCATCCTGCTTGAGGCCGCCCGTAGTGCGCTGGCTGAGAAAGGTCACAGCGAGTTTTCCATGCGTAGCGTGGCCAAGGCAGCAGGCGTACACCTGCGCACGGTACAGTATTACTTTCCAACCAAGCGTGACCTCTTGACCGAAGTACTGGAATACACCATCAGCACTTACTACATCGGTCAATACCAGGTGACTCGCAATAACTACGTTGGCCTTTCAGCAGAAAAAAAGCTGGAGACAGTACTCGGTTTTCTCATCGATGACCTGAAAGAACCCTTTGTTTGCCAATTTTTCCCAGAGATGTGGGCCCTGGCTTCGCGGGATCCAGACGCCGCTGCCGCTCTTGATAGATTCTATATCATGCACCGGCAGAGTATTGCTGCCATCATCACCGAGATGAGACCTGACCTACCAACGAAAGTCGTCGGGCAACGGGCAGCCATCGTCGGCATGATGAGCGAGGGTATGTTACTTATCATTGGTCACGGTAAACCTCAGCACAGCGAACTACGCGGGATACGTGCAGAGATCATTCGCCAGGCAAAGAATATTATTTACTCGCCTGAACATTCATCTTCTGGATCCACTGGCTAAGCCGGGCTAGCGTCTACCAGCCGCCGGCAGCTCGTCTATCGACCCTTTCCCCACCGAGGTCAAAGCAAATCAGTTTTGCTTCGGTAAAGTTATCCAGGAACCACTTGGAAAGTTCGCGCCCCACGCCACTGTTCTTGGCACCACCAAAAGGCGCCAGCTGATCCCAGTAGTTGTTGGTCTCGTTTACATTTACCGTGCCATGGGGCAGTGCCTCGGCAATACGCCATGCCCTTGCCAGGTCCTGGGTCCAGAGTGATGCGGTGAGGCCAAGATCGGATTCATTGGCAATGGCCACGGCCTCGTCTGCTGAGCTGATCTTGAGGATCGGCACAGCCGGACCAAAGGTCTCTTCCTGCATCACAAGCATGTCCTTCGTCACGCCGGTTAACACCGTAGCGGGAAAGTAGAGGTTTTCTTCCTTGCCGTGCTGGTCAAGAATTTTTGCACCCTTGTTTACCGCGTCCTCCACGTGCGACTTGACCCTGTTAAAGGTCGCGTCATTACACAGCGGACCCATATCGGTGTCTTCCTCTGCGGCAGGCCCCTGCTTGAGTTCCTTCATGCGAGCACAGAACTTTTCCACGAACTCATCATGGACGTCTTCATGGACCAGCAAGCGTTCTGCCGAGGTACACACCTGCCCGGTATAGTAAAAGCACCCGACTATGGCGCCTTCCACGGCAGCATCAACATCAGCATCTTCCAAAACGATCAATGGTCCATCACCACCCAGCTCCAGCAAATGTGGCTTGAGGGCACACTTGGTGGCGATCTGTCTTCCCGTTGCGGTTGAGCCGGTAAAAAAGATCCCGTCCACGCCGTCATGGTCGACAATCGCCGCACCGGCATCACCCAGGCCCTGTACAAGGTTTATCACGCCGGGAGGCATGCCTGCTTCTTCAAACAGTTCTGCCACCATGGCGCAGGCAGCCGCACAATACTCGGTGGGTTTCCAGACCACTGTGTTACCTGCTGCCACAGAATGGGCAAGCGCGATGGAGGCGATATCCGTGGGAAAGTTGTAAGGAGAAATCACGCCAATAACGCCAAGAGGCCGATGACCAAGTACCAGTCGCTTGTTGTTGGAAGCCTCCTGTGTCGATGGAAGCAACATGCCCCTGTAGCGAAGAATTTCTTCCGCAGCCTTGCCATAGGATGGAGCCGAATATTCATAGACTTCCTCGCGGGACACCATGATGGGCTTGGCCACCTCGGCAGCAATCATTTGCGCAATGGCCTCGCCATTTTCGATAAAAAGCTCCTGCACCTTGCGCAGGATATTGGCACGTTCGATGACTGAAAGACCAGACCAGGCAGGAAAGGCTTCTTTCGCGGCAGCCACTGCGCGATCAACGTCTTCCGCAGAGCATCGGCCCACGCTGTGCAATACCTCCCGCGTTTCAGGACTCAACACATCAAAGGTGCCGTTGCTTCCGGCTGTCCATTCACCATTGATTAATGATGCATTGAGAAAGTTTTGCGTTACTTCTTTTAACTGTGTATTCATGTCACTACCTCCTGCGGGGATTGCATATGTTACTTGTTATCGGAAAGGTGACGAGGGATCCCCATCAACACCGCAATTCCGATAAGTACTGTCAAAAAGATCTCGGCATTGCCAAGCCAGGTGTAACCGCCCCAGTCCACGATGGACCCACCAATAAATGGAGCAATGGTGACACCGGCAATAAAGGCACTACCGACAGCGGACGCCAGGCGTCCCTTCCTGTCTGCCATGGCGGCCACTGCATTGAGTTGGGCAAAGGCCATGAAATATATGGTCGCCCACACCACCACGCCGACGCTGAACTGCATGGCGTTACCGTCTGAAACGGTAAACATCCAGTTAAAAAAGCCGGCGATAAGCAGGGACCAGAAAAGTATCGGACGAGGCCCGGCAACCCGGCTTAGAAAAAGCAGCAGGCCAGGCCCAAGAATACTCACGGCGTACATCAATGAAAAAAGGTTACCTACTTCCGGTGTTGTCATACCTGCATCGATACCCAGCTGCTCGGTAACGAGCCAGGGTAAAGTGCCTCGCGCTCCGAACATCAGTGAAATAGCCAGTACCATGATGCCCAGGGTACTCAGCAGGCCAACATCAGTGCCGGAGTCTTCACTAACCTCCGAGGCAAGCGTAGCATCGGGACCATCAGGCAGAAAAAGCATTGAAATCGCACCTATCAATACCGTCCCGGCCAGCGCCAGGAACACGCCCTGGTAACCAAAGCTGTCACTGAAGCGAGACAGTGCAGGCATGACCACGACCATGAACGCCACCAGCATCACGGTAAGATGACTGGAAAATTTTTCCGCGTCTTTTGCGTTGGCAATGGTGGCGTTACCTACAGCCAATGCGAGACCAGCACCAAGGCCATTGATAAAACGCACGATTGCCAGCGCGGTGAAATCCATGCTGACAAATCCGCATAACAGGTTGGCACCAACCACCACCGCAACACTGATCATGGCTGCTCGACGACGGTAGCCCCGGTCGACAAAGTTCGCCAACAGGAAGGATGTAATAAACAGCCCTGAGAATTCGATAGTACCCAGTAAACCCACTTCCGTCGCGCTCAGGCCAAGACCGGCTACCAGGGCACCGGCTGACAGTGGCAGGGCCCAGTAACCGAGCAATCCAATTCCCTGGGAGAAAGCAAAGGCAGCATAAAGCAGGCCCCAGTTTTCCGGTAATAGTTCCTTTATCTTCATACACGCTATCTCTGTTTAAATTTACCCGGCAGGTTTTCCAGCGCCGGGAATTCCGCACCAAGCTTTTTAGCGGACGCCAGCTGCTCCTGCACCAGTTCACTATTACCACTCAAAGTATCGTAGTACATGGCGAGCCCGTGGTTTTGAATCTCGCAATAGCCAAGAATACCCGTAGCCATTTCGATATCCGCTGCCATGTCATAGTCTCGCTTCATGTAACTGGCCTGGTCATTGCCGGCGACGCCAATCATCAGGGCGTGTTCATGGGGATAACTCGATGACCCCTCGGCAAAGGCGTAGGCAAAGCCATGGTTCCACACCCGGTCTATCCATCCTTTTAAAATAGCCGGCATTGACCACCACCAGACGGGAAAGATCATCACCGTCGCATCGTTGCGCCTGATCCTTTCCATTTCCTGCTCGACATCGGGCGAGTATTTTTTGTTCCCGTCCTCCCAGTCCGGTTCATCCTCGATACGCAATACCGGGTCAAAGCCCTCTGCCTGCAGGTCAGCAAAGTCCACCTCGTGCCCGGCCGACCTTAATCCCTCGATAAAACTTTCCGTCAACTTACCAGTGAGGGAATCGCGTCGCGGGTGGGCCATGACAACGAGTACTTTCATGACGTGGATTTCTTAGTTCTGCTGTTTTTCTTTCTGTTTCGCGTTATATAGCTGCCACTGCCTGTGTATCACGAAGGCATGAATATCTTCCGCATCCTGTTCGGTGATTATGCCTTCGTGGGGCTGCATTCCCATGGGTTTGCGAATACCTTTAAGAACGATGTCCTTGAACTGGGCGTGGGTCTCTGGCGCCAGGTATTGCAGGCTTGGAACGGAACCACCCGGTCGAACACCCACCCCGGCATAACCATGACAAAGACCACAGGCCACGGCGTCAAAAAGTTCACCACCCCTTTCGATTTGTTCAGCAGAAGCAGTTTGTTCAGGTGGTAAGGGCACTTCCGGCTCGTACGGGGTATATTCCGGTAATGCTGCGTCACCGTTGAGTTTAAATGCCAGCATCTGCGTAGGACCGGGCAGATCTCCATACAGGGGTACCATGTAACGAACCATGCTTACCGAACCCGCAGGCAGAAGGATGTATTGCTCTCCATTGACAGAGTAGCTCACCGGCCCACCCTGCAGCGTGGAGCCTGTGTCGAATTTCCACAGCACTTCTCCGGTGTCCGCCGCGTGTGCACGAAAAACACCATCAGCAGCGCCCTGGAATACCAGGTTACCGGCTGAAGAAAATAAACTGCCGTTCATACCCGCTTCATGGGTAAGTGACCATTTCTCGGTTTGTGTGATCGGGTCCCATGCGATGATTTGGCCTCTGACCTTTTTCTTGCCCTCTTCACTCAAACCTGTTGCGTCTTCATTCATATTTTTATCTTCGTAGTAACCGAATGAGATACCGCCGAGAGGGGACCCCATGCCCGAGTCATAGGTAGTCGCAAAGTTCTGCGCAGGTATATAGACAAGCCCGGTAAGGTGGTTGTAACTCATTGCATGCCAGTTATGCGCACCCAGCACCATGGGTTCGATATTGGATTTCTTGTCCTCGTTGAGGAAATATCGGGCATTCGGCGTTTCTACCGGTCGTCCACTTTCAAGATCCACGTGGGTAGCCCAGGTCACAGGGACATAGTTGTTTGCCGAGATGACCTTGCCATTTGAACGGTCAATGACGTAAAAGAAACCGTTCTTTGGTGCCTGCATCAGCACCTTGCGTTTCTCACCTTCAATCTCAAGATCAGCCAGGATGATCTGGCTGGCAGCGTTAAGGTCCCAGGCGTCCGAAGGCACGGTCTGGTAATGCCAGCGGTATTCACCGCTGTCTGCATCCACCGCAACAATGGAGTTCAGAAACAAATTATCGCCACCTCCCGGGCTCCGTACGCTGGGATCCCAGGGTAAACCACTGTCCGTACCGAAATAGATGTTGTTAAATTCTTCATCAAAGACAATTGAATCCCAGGCACAGGCACCACCGCCTTCTGCCCAACCCGTACTCCAGGTCTTGGCGACCATTTCCAGGTGCGGGTTCTCATATGGCTTTGAAGGATCACCGGGAACATTAAAGAATCGCCATACCTGTTCACCGGTATTGGCATCATAGGCTGTAACAAAGCCCCTTGCGCCGTAGTCACAGATACCATTACCAATGTACACCTTGCCCTTGGCGACACGTGGTGCACCCGCCATGGAATATTCCGCGTCCGAGTCACAGGCCTGCACTTCCCAGATCACTTCGCCGTTTTCAGAATTCAATGCGATGAGACGACAGTCCGGTGTGGCAACAAAGACCTTGCCATCCTCAACCGCTACACCGTGATTACGTCGGCCTGCCCAGGAAACACTGAAGCCATGACCGAAATTTGTTTCCGGATCATAAAACCAAAGTTCTTCGCCGGTGATGGCATCGAGGGCAAACACAACCGCACCAGTACCTGTCATGTAGACAACGCCATCCACCACTATGGGGGTTCCGGCAAAACCGTCGTTAGGCACCGGCGGTTCATAGGTCCAGGCCAGTCCCAGGTCTTTAACGGTGTCGGTATTGATCTGTGTTAGCGGGCTATAACGCTGCTCGCTTGCCTCGAGACCATGTTGCGGCCACCAGCTATCGGCAAGAGCGGATGCTTCTTTCATCGGCTCGCTTTCAGGCATGGCCGGCTTGTCAGCCATTCCTGCGGGAGGCTGCTTTGCAGGTTCATCCTTGCCACAGGCACTGATTAGCAGCAGTGTAAACAGGGTTATCAAAAGGGTTCTGGCAAAGTACATTTTCATTACTATTCTCCTCGCAATTAATTCTCACAGCGTAGGGTCGAATTTATTCGACCGTTTGGCCGGATAAATTCCATCCTTAGGTCCATAAACGGTGCATCCATGCACCACTCCTCGGCCCTACATGCAGCAGCAAATTACATGTAGTAAAACTTTCGTCCAATTAGGACTTGGGACGTAAACCTTCCGGGTCATAAAAAGATGTACGGCTTACCTCAGCCGAATAGTTCTTACCTTCCACGGTAATTTCATAGTTACCGGAGTCGACGAATTCATCGTCAACACCGTTATCATTGTTAATGTAACCCATGGCTACAGCCGATCCCAGCGTAAAACCGTACATTCCCGACGTGGTATAACCGACACGCTGGCCGTCACGCAGGATGGGTTCGGCATGGTAAAGCATGGGCTTGGCATCATTGAGCCTGAACTGCAGCAAGCGCCGTGCGGGTGCCCCCCGCTCGCGCATTTCCTGCACCTTGTCCATACCCAGGAATCCGCCGGGCTTTTTGAAGCGACAGGTAAAATCGAGACCCGCTTCCACCGGGTTATCATCCCCGCCAATATCATGGGCCCACTCCCTGAAGGCGCGCTCTATTCGAAGGGAATTTAATGCATGGTAGCCACAATGCTTGAGATCAAATGCCTTACCTTCCTCGATAAAGCGATCATAAACCTGCTGCAGGTACTCGGACGGAATGTAAATCTCCCAGCCCAGCTCACCGGTGTAGGAAACGCGAAACGCCAGTACCTCACTGTAATCGATAGCCATGGATTGCATGGTGCCAAAGGGAAAACTCTCATTGGACATGTCCGTGTCCGTGAGCGACTGCAGGAATTCCCGTGAACGCGGCCCCTGGACGTTAAGAATGCCGTAGCTCCAGCTTACATCAGTAACGGTCACGTGATCCTCGGCAGGCACATGTTCACGTAGCCAGCCCAGTACATGGGTGGCAGTGAAAGCGGGTGTCACAACCATGTATTCCGTTTCCGACATACGGGTAATGGTGATGTCGGCTTCTATGCCACCACGATTGTTGAGGAATTGCGTGTAGACAATCCTGCCAACCGCTACAGACATGTTATTTGTCGCCAGCCAGTTGAGATACTTCTCCGCGTCCCTGCCCTGCACAAGGAATTTTGAAAAAGAGCTCTGCTCAAACATACCGACGCTTTCGCGTACGGCCTTGTGTTCTGTGGCGACGTGGTCAAACCAGCCGGGTCGGTCAAAGCTGTACTCGTATTCCGGCTTTACTCCTTCGGGCGCATACCAGTTGGGACGCTCCCAACCTGCCGACTCACCCATGCAGGCATTGGCGGCTACAAGGCGATCATGAAGCAGGAGTTTCTTCACGCCGCGGGCGGATTCAAACTGACGATAGGGCCAGTGATTCTGGTAAACAAGGCCGAGTGACTCGACTATGCGATCTTTGAGAAAATTAGGATTGTTTTGAAACTTGTGAGTTCTACGTAAATCGACATCAAACACATCCATGGGTGGATGACCATTGACGATCCATTCCGACATTACCAGCCCTGCTCCACCGGAAGAGAGTATGCCGAGTGAATTAAATCCCGCAGCAACGAAGTAACCTTTTATGTGTGGGGCCTCGCCCATCATGTAATTATGATCGGCAGTAAAACTCTCTGGACCACAGAACAACATTTGAATACCAGTATCTTCCATAACGGGAATACGCTTCATGGCCTTTTCAAGATAGGGATAAAGTCGATCCCAGTCTGGCGGTAATTCATCAAAGGAAAAATCATCAGGGATACCGTCCATACCCCAGGGCGCGCATACATCTTCAAACATGCCCAGCATGATCTTGCCGGTTTCTTCCCGGTAGTAAGCGCGGTAGTCGGGATCGCGAAGAATGGGCAAATCGCGATGCATGCCCTCGACGGCTTCGGTAATCAGGTAATAGTGTTCCGCCGCCTGCAGAGGCACATGCACGTCGTTCTGAAGGGCAAAGTCCCGTGTCCACATGCCACTGCAGTTGACTACAAAATCGCAGGTCACTTCTCCTTTCTCGGTACTGACCCCTTTAACCCTGCCGTTCTCTGTCAGCACGCGATCAACACGGACATTTTGGAATATGGTGGCGCCGCCCTGCTTTGCACCTTTTGCCAGGGCCTGGGTAGTATCGGTGGGGTTGGTGCGACCGTCATTGGGAAAGTAAAAACCGCTGATAATGTCCGAGGTTTCTGCCAGCGGCCACATTTCCCTGATATCTGCGGCGGATACCTCTTCCACTTCCACGTCAAAGCATCGCGCCAGGTCACAGCCACGCTGCATCTCCTGCAATCGTTCCGGGGAACTGGCTATCTGGATGGATCCCACCTGGCGAAAACCGGTGGCCTGCCCGGTTTCTTCTTCCAACTTCCCGAAAAGCTCCTGGGAATACTTCGCCAGCTTTGTCTGGTTTTCAGTGTGTCGAAGCGTGGTGATCAGGCCGGCCGCATGCCAGGTGGTACCGCAGGTGAGTTCCTTTCTTTCAAGCAGCAGGACATCTTTCCAGCCCAGCTTTGCCAGGTGATAGGCGATACTGCAACCGATGATACCGCCACCGATAATGACCACCTGGGCATGGGAAGGTAAAGTCTTTTCCGACATATAATCTGGGTCCGCCCCTTAATCGCCAATCTCAGTCTACGAGACAGGTTTCTCTCCCCACGTTGATACTTGATTGGCATGCTACAGCTTCGATTTGCCGCGCCGTAAGCGCACAGGCGAACAGAAGCAGGTTTATCCGTATTTTAAAACTATTCACTGCTAAAAAGTGAAAATATCGAAGAATTTTATCATTGTTATGAAATTATTGAACTGAATTTTTTAGCATTTTCACAAGCATTAACACAATTTTTGCCTTGACACTCCCTGTTTCACTCATTATTTTTCACGTAGGTGAATTTATTTAGCCAGGTAAACTGATATATCCCATGGATACAGAACAAATGCCGGAAGAAGCCGACTCAATCACCGACCAGGCTGGCCTGGTCGGTAACGAAATTCGAAAACTGCGCAAGGTTCGCAAGCTGACCCTGAGCGGCCTGGGTGAGCGCACCGGATTGTCGGTGGGCTACCTGAGCCAGATTGAGCGCAACCTGTCTTCCCCCACAGTGAAAGCCTTGTTTGATATCAGTCATGCGCTTGGTGTCAGTATCAACTGGTTTTTCCACGAGGGGGACGAAGCGCAAAGGGATGAGGACAAGTACGTCGTGCGAAGTGAACGTCGCCGCAGCATTCGCTATGAATCGGGCATTGTCGACCAGTTACTCAATACCAATTCAGTAGAATCGTTTGAGTTTTTGTTCAGTACATTTGAACCCCAGGCAACCACGGAAAAAGCAGAACCCTACTCTCACGTCGGAGAAGAATGTGGCGTCGTTATATCGGGACAGCTGCAGCTGAGTATTGATGGTAAAACCTACATACTTGAAAAAGGCGATAGCTTTTCTTTTCCCAGCAATCTCAAGCATGCCTATTTCAATCCCGAGGAAGAAAAAGCCGAAGTGATCTGGTGTACCTCCCCTCCAACCTATTAGAACAATTTCACGGAGCAAGTAATGAGCGAACAAAAAACCATCGCGTTTTTCCCCGAAGCTGCCTTTGGACCCGCACTTAACTCCGTGGGTATTGCACAGGCCTGTGAGCGCATGGGCCACAAGGCAGTTTTTTTAACTGACCCGGGTATGGGTGGTGTATATGAAGGCTATGGCTTTCCCGAGTACACGGTAAATATGAGTGAACCCATGGAACCGGAAGCCATGGCGAAGTACTGGTCGGATTTTATCAATGGCCATATTCCCAATTTTGATTTATCACCCTACGAACAAATTGATAACTATGTGAAGGAATGCTGGGAAGCCATCGTGGATACGTCCGTGTGGGCAGAGAAAGACCTGCCCGGCGTGCTTGCCGAGGTGAAACCGGATCTGGTTTGCGTGGATAACGTGATCCTTTTTCCGGCCATCAAGCGCTACGCAAAGGAAAATAATATCCCCTGGGTGCGTATCATTTCCTGCTCTGAAAATGAAATTCCTGATCCAGCCATTCCACCCCATCTTTCCGGCTGTGGAGAAAACGACAGGGAAGGTTTTGAAAAATTCGATGCGCGTTTTAACGAGGTGATTGGTCCAAGCCACGCGGCATTCAACAAATTCCTCGAGGAATGTGGTGAGGATCCTTATCCTATCGGCCAGTTCTTTGAAGCCTCGCCCTATCTCAACCTGCTGCTTTACCCTGAGCCGGTCAAATTCAAGCGAGAAAACCCGCTCGACCCAAAATTGTTCCAGTATCTTGAAGGTTGTGTACGACAGGAAGAGGATTACAGCGTGCCAGAGTTTGCCGCCAATAATGATAAACCGCTTATTTACGTGAGCTTTGGTAGCCTTGGTTCCGGTGATACAAAGCTGCTGAAACGCCTGATGCAGACCGTTGAAAAGCTGCCGGTAAAGGCACTCTTTAACGTGGGCGACTACATGGATGCGTACAGTGATGGCGTACCTGACAATGTCCACATTGAAAGCTGGTATCCCCAGCCCTCCGTGATTGCCCAGGCTGATGCCGTGATCCACCACGGTGGCAACAACTCGTTTACCGAATGCCTCTATTTTGGCAAGCCCGCCATCGTTATGCCCTATGTCTGGGATGGCCATGACAACGCCACGCGCGTCCAGGAAACAGGCCATGGTTTTCATCTTCACCGGCAAAACTGGACAGAAGATGAACTCACCGACCGTATAACGCGAATGCTTGAAGATCATTCAATGAAAGCAAAATTAAAAGAAACCTCGGCCCACATGCAAAGCCAGTCGGGTCCTGACAAGGCGGCAGCCTTGCTGAACGACCTGCTGGGTTCATAGTGACAAGCTTCGATCCTAACGCGGGCCTCATCTATGTGGGTGGTGATTATCGCCAGTCTACTTCTTCCGCCCGGCTTGAGGTTATCAATCCGGCCAGTCTGGAGAAGGAAGGAGCAATCGCCAACTGTGATGCTGATGAAGTAGAAGCCACGCTGGCCGTAGCCGCGAAGGCCCAGCTTGAGTGGGCAAAGCTTGATGAAAAGACTCGCGCCGCCTGTTTACACAAGGTGGCAAATGCACTGGACTCAAGTGACTTTCATGACGCTGCACGCCAGCTTGTACTGGAAATGGGTAAACCCTACCCGGAAGCCACCGGCGAGATGGCCAACTGCGGTCCCATTTTTCGTTACTATGCCGAAATGGCCCGCGACCAGGGCGGCAACATGCCAGGCACAACCCAGGCAGGTTCGTTCCAGTTTGCACGCTACTTTCCCTACGGTGTCAGTGCGCACATCATGCCCTACAATTTCCCTATCCTGATCCTTTGCTGGACGGTATCGGCATCCCTTGCCGCGGGTAACGCCTGCGTGATCAAGCCGGCACCGCAAACCAGCCTGTCAACATTACGATTCATGGAATACTTTCGGGATCTGCCGGCCGGGCTGGTCAACTGCATTACGGGAGATGGGGATACCGGCGCCGCACTGGTTGCTTCAAAAAACACCCACGTGGTTGCCTTCACCGGCAGTGTCGAGGTGGGTAAAAAAGTCGGCATGACCTGCGCCGAGCAAATGAAACCCAGCGTCATCGAAGCCGGTGGCAGTGATCCACTTATTATCAGTGAACACGCGCCGATGGAAGTTGCAGTTGCGGGTACCCTGACTGCTGCCTTTCATTTATCAGGGCAAATTTGTACATCGAGTGAACGTATCTTTGTACACGAAGCGGTACATGATGAATTTGTCCATCAACTTGCCGGGCAAGTCAAAAAATTACGTGTCGGTCCGGGTCTTGAAAAAAGCGAGATTGGACCACTGGTTAACCAACAGGCGCGCGACAAGGTTGTACGACTCGTAAACGATGCAGTGGCTAATGGCGCGACAGTGGTTTGTGGCGGAAAAATTCCTGCAGAGTTTGATAAAGGCTGGTACTTCGAGCCAACCGTACTCACCGGCGTTACCCCGTCAATGAATATCATGCGCGAAGAAACCTTTGGGCCGGTTGCCACCATATGCAAGGTGAGCTCACTTGACGAAGCAATACAACTGGCCAACGACAGTGAATTTGGTCTCGGTGCGTCACTCTTTACAACAAGAATGGACGAAGCCATGCAGGCCTATGACACCCTGCAGGCTGGCATGGTGTGGGTGAATAACCCACTCATCGACAACGACGCCCTGCCCTTTGGCGGCTGGAAGATGTCCGGTGTCGGACGTGAACTGGGGCGACTCGGTCTGGATGCCTTTCGCCAGAGCAAGATGGGCATCATCGACGCTAAACCGGAAGTGCAGGAATGGTGGTATCCCTACCCGGATGACTGGTTTTACGATGGTAGCGGCAGGAAGTATTAACAGTCCGCCAGAAGATCTCGCTTCCTGTTTCTTCTTCACATTTCCAACAACGATTTAAGTGCCTGAACGACCGCAAAACCTCACTTATGCCTGGTATGTAGTCGTGGTATTGATGATTGCCTATACCGTGTCATTTATCGACCGGCAAATCCTCTCTCTCATGGTGGGCCCGATCCGTGCCGATCTAAGAATCTCTGATTCGGGATTCGGACTTCTTAGTGGTTTCGCCTTTGCCCTTTTTTACACCATTATGGGTATCCCATTGGGACGTTATGCGGACAATCACAATCGCAACAAGTTAATTTTCGTCGGCATATTCTTCTGGAGTCTTATGACAGCAGCATGTGGGCTCGCCCGAAATTTCTGGCAATTATTCCTGGCGCGCATGGGAGTAGGAGTGGGCGAAGCGGCTCTTTCACCGGCAGCATATTCACTCATCGCTGATTATTTTCCCAAAGAACTTCTTGGCCGCGCATTAAGCCTGTACGGCACCGGGATTTACCTGGGTGTCGGCCTGGCATTTATCGTTGGCGGCTTTGTGGTCGAAGTTGTCAGTAGCGCTCCTCCAGTTTCATTACCATTCGTCGGCAAATTAGAGCCCTGGCAAACCGTGTTTTTTATTGTTGGCTTGCCAGGCGTATTGGTCGCTCTTCTCGCCCTTACCATCAGGGAACCAACACGCAGAGGTATCGCACAATCGAGTGAAGAAGTTCCTTTTTCTCTCGTAATAAAGTATTTGCTGGAAAGATGGCAAACCTTCCTGCCTTATATTCTCGGTATCTCCTTCATTTCCATTTATACCTACGGTGTGCTTACCTGGTTCCCGGAATTTATTCGTCGCACCTACGATTGGCCCATGTCCGATATCGGTTTGTACGCCGGGAGCATTATTCTCATATTTGGCACCTCGGGTACCTTTGCCGGCGGTATCGTCGCCGACTGGTTGATGCGCAAAGGGTACCAGGACGCACACTTGCGAGCGGTTCTGATTGGCTCAGTTAGCCTGGCTCCTTTTGCTATTTTGTTTCCACTCATGCCATCCGCGAAAACCGCATTATTAATGTTCACCGGGCACATATTTTTTGCCGGATACCACTACGGCATTATTCCGTCCGGCTTACAAATTGTGACGCCAAATAGAATGCGTGGACAGGTATCTGCCATCTATCTATTTATCAATAACATCATAGGCCTGGGGCTTGGCCCCCTGTTGATCGGTTTGTTTACAGATTATGTGTATCGGAGCGATGCCAGGATTTATTTATCTTTATCTTCCACCGCTGCGCTTTCGATACCAGTGGCAATCGTCCTCTTTGCCTATGGTATGAAGCACTATCGTCGCAGCGTGGAAGCCTTGACTGCCAGCTGACCTGGCTAATTTTTTCCATACTCCATCGCAGCACGATGGCCATCATGGGTTGCCTGTGCAATAAAGGCAGGGCTCACGCAATCGCCAATGCGTTCAAGGGAGTTAATTTTTCCTGCTTCGCTTTTCTCCATTAACTCATAATAAAGTTCATCTTTGGCAAGTTGACCGGTGACCAGTACAAGGTTGTTTGCATGAAATTCGCATTCCTCACCACTGATAAGATTGACGCCACGTACCCGGCCATCTTCAATTTCCGTTAAAGAGATATTGACCTCAATGGTGACCCCTGCCTCGTTCATGGCATTGAGTATGTGCCCATACTCCAGGGTTTTTATGGTCCAGGGACAGGGAATGCTGGCTGAAGTTATGTAGATAACTTTCAAACCCGCCTGGGACAACTTGTCGACAATCACCGAAGCCATGTAATAGTAGTCCTCGTCATACACGATGACATCACCTTCTATCTGCAGATCATTCATAATGTCATCCGGTGTAAAGACATGATCTTTTTCCCAGCCTGGAATAGGATCCTCGTGACTACGGCCTGTACCATCGCGACGCCACATCGCACCGGTTGCGACTACCACGTGATCAGCTTCAAAGCCTTCAACATCATCAGCGCTCAACTTGTTGGCGAGGTACATTTCAACGTTAGTCATTTGTTGTAATGCGCGTACGCGGTAATCCACTACCCGACCCCATTCGCTCAATCTTGGTAACTGCCTTTCCCTGGCAAGCCGACCACCCCACTCTTCCCGGGCATCAGCAATAGTCACCTGGTAACCACGTTTACCCAGCGTCAGTGCCGCTTCCAGTCCGGCCGGACCACCACCGACTACCAGTATGTTTTTTGATGCATCATGAGCCGGTGGCATGTTTTCCGGGTGCCAGGCCAGGCTGTATTCCTGGCCGACGGTCGGGTTTTGTGTGCAACGGATCTTTGTGAAATTCATGAGCTCCGCCGCACACACGTTACACCCGATACATTCACGAATATCGTCCTGCTCACCGGAGTCAATCTTGTTGGGAATAAAAGGATCGGCGATGGATGGTCTCGCGGTACCAATGATATCGAGAATACCCCTTTTCAATTGGCTAACCATGGTGTCGGGGGAAGTAAAACGACCAACACCCACCACGGGTTTGTTGGTCACTTGTTTAACAAAACTGATAAAAGGTTCCTGTTGTCCTTCTTCAAAATAACGCGAACTGCCCGTGTCCCAGGCCCAGTCACTGACATTTACATCCCAAAGATCAGGAATATCTGCAAGCTCTTCTACTACCCGTCGGCCTTCTTCCTGCGCATTTAAACTCGACTGTACCTGCCTGTCCTCCACGGCAAAACGGAATGCCACCGCGCAAGTATCACCAACAGCATTCTTCAAATCACTGAGTACCTCCCTGATCAGCCTCATCCGGTTTTCAAACATGCCGCCATATTCATCATCACGCTTGTTTGTTCTTGTCATTAAAAAGTGCTGCAGGAGAGAAAGATCGTGAGAACAGTAGGCATAAATAATATCAAAACCAGCTCGCTTCGCGCGTTTCGCAGCGTTCACGTACCAGGCACGAAATTCCGCGATGTCACGCCTGTCCATTTTGCGCGCGGAGACAGGGTTAATAAAATCTCTTGGAAACTGGGCCGATGGCCCGATGGGATGCATACGCGAATTCCATGAGGGTCCTGAAACACCAGCATGGGTCAGTTCCACACCAGCCAGCGCACCATGTTTTTTCACCGCATGGGCCAGTCGCTCCATGGGCTCGATATCAGCATCGCTGGCAAGGGTTGGCACAGCCAGGGGGGCATGGTCTGAACTTGGGTGAATATAGGTTTCACCGGTGCAGATGACTCCCCAACCACCTTCTGCCCGGGTTTGCCGATAGGCAATCATTTCTTCGAGGCGGGTGAAACCCATGCAAAGGGCATGCGGGGTAGTATAAAAACGGTTCTTCGCCACAACCGGGCCAAGCTGGACAGGTTCAAACAAAATATCGTAGCGTGGATCACGTTTGGACATCATCACTCACCGTATTATGGATGGAAATACACTCCAATTAACACCATTTGGGTCTGTTCATATTAATTATTCAAGCGTATAATTAATTCCCAGTTTAGTATAGAATCCTGTAACAGGCCAGCGAGATTCTCGGCGGAAACTAACAAGGCCCCGATACTCCTCGTTTTGAGCCGCACGTGGCTTTTAATTCGGGAACGACCCTATGTCCAAGCATGTCATTATTGCTGGTGCAGGTCCATGTGGCCTGCTGGTAGCGCTGGGATTGGCCCAGGCCGGCAGCCGTGTGACAGTCCTGGAAGAAGCCGAAGATCTGAATGACTCTCCAAGGGCGATCGTCTATCACCACCCGGTACTACCACACCTGGAAAAGCTTGGCGTTCTTGAGGACTGCATGGCAGCTGGCATGCTTCGAGAAGTATTTGCCTGGCATATCCACGAAACCGGGGAAATGATCCAATGGGACACAAAATCCGCTCTCGACGGCACAACACCCTACCCCTACGCACTTCACTTGCACCAGGGCCTTTTATCCCGTATCGCTGCACGTCATGTTGAAGCCAATACAAATGTCGAACTACGTCGCTTAACAAGACTCACGGGTTGTAAACAACATGACACAGGCGTTGTAGCCGAGCTCGAAACAGCAAGTGGCTCAGAACAACTTGAAGCTGACTATCTTATCGGTGCTGATGGAGCCACCAGCCTGGTGCGTAAACAGATCCTCGGTCTTAATTTCTTTGGCTACACCTGGCCCGAGCGTTACATTGCGACAAATACGAGAATCGACCTGGACAGTCTCGGTTACTGTAAGACGACCATGCAAATTGACCATAAGCACGGGGCCGTGATCTGTAAAATTGATGACAGCGACCTGTGGCGAGTCACCTTCATGGAAGATGCCAGGCTACCTGATGACGGCATTGCAAAAAGAATTGAAGAAATGTTTGTAGATCACCTGCCAAGTGTGCCTTACGAAGTCGCCGCCTATTCTCCATACCGCATGCATCAGCGTATTGCAGATTCCATGCGTGTAGGTCGCGTGTTACTGGTTGGCGATGCTGCCCATGTTACCAACCCTACCGGTGGCCTGGGATTAACGGGGGGAATGTTTGACAGCTTTGCACTCATTGAAGCTCTCAACCGTGTTATGCATGATGGTGCCAGCGAGGACCTGTTGGATTTTTACGAAGCTGACAGACGGCGTATATTTATAGAACTCACTTCACCACGGGCATCGGATAATTTACGCAACCTGTATAAAACCTACCCGGGTATTGGAAAAGATGCACTGCTGGCACGTCTAAGAGAAATCGCAGAAAATAAAGACCTGATGCGCCAGGAACTGAGCTTTACTGAAAACATGGAAACACAGTTTCCTGGTTGAGTATCGTGTAAGTTTCAAAGATGGATAAAAATGAGCGACCAATAGCATGATTTCACGCCGAGGCTTTATAAAATCCATCGGTTCATCGACCCTGGGGGTTAGTTTTGCTATCTGTTTCCCCGGCTGCACCAGCGAAAATCCAGGAACTATTGAAAAAAGTAAAGAGCCAGTTGATCTCCTCAGCTGGGTCACCATTCGGCCTGATAACACCTGCACAATAACAATTCCACAAACGGATATTGGCCAGGGTGTAGCAACGACTATTTGCCAGGTTATTGCAGACGAACTTGAACTTGACTGGTCAAATATTAATTACGAATTTTACGATCCAATCATTAATGCCAGTCGCGATAATGTTTACGGGTGGACAACAACCCTGGGCAGCCTTTCTGCAACCTATCTCTATGAGCCCGCCCGCCAGGCTGCTGCACAAATTCGTAGCATGCTGTTAACAACCGCTGTATCAAGACTTGGAGTTTCCAACGAAGAATTAAAAACATCAAATAGCATTGTTAGCCATGATGCTTCAGCACGTTCACTCAGTTATGCAGAACTGGCATTTGAGGCAGCCAAACTGGAACCCCCGGGTCTCGAGGAACTCGTATTAAAAGATGCTGACTCCCGTACTTTCATTGGCAAAAGTATCGCGCAAATTGATTTTCAAAATATTGTCCAGGGTAAAAAGCATTACGGAATTGATTTCAACATGCCCGGAATGCGCTTTGCCGCCATTCGTCAAAGTCCCGTATATGGCGCAAAACTGCTTTCAATTGACGATTCCAGGATCGCACAGGAAAAAGGGAATCCATCTGTGCACAGGGTTGCAGGTGGCGTAGTTGGCTATAATTCCCCGGTTCCTGAAGGCGAAGATCCTGATCTCTGGGCAACACAGGTGAGAGCAGATGACGCGCTTGCGGTGGTCGCCGACAACTGGTGGCAGGCAAAGACGGCGCTGGATAAGTTAAATGTAAAGTGGTCTGACAGTGAACATGCCACCTACTCAAGTAAGTCCCATGAAGAAGCATTAAGACAGCGCGTCCAGGAAAAGCTCACTGTGGTGGCGGAGTCTGGCGACGTGGATGCAGCATTGGCTGACTCCAGCCAGCGTATTAGCGCCGTTTACCGTTATCCCTTTATGGATCCTGCACCCATGGAACCCATGAACTGCAGTGCGATGGTGGATGGCGACGAAGTGCATCTTTGGACAAACAGCCAGTTTGCTGATGATGCCTGGCGGGTTGCCTACGAGCTTACTGGTGCCGCGCCCGAGAATACCCATGTGCACCTTCTGCCCGCCGGTGGCGGTTTTGGTCGTAGACTTAACAACGACTTTGTACACCAGGCGGTGCAGGTAGCAATGCAAAATCCGGGCACGCCTGTAAAGTTAATAGCAAGCCGGGAAGAAAGCACCAAGCACAGTTACTACGCACCCATGACCATTGCCAGCTATGAGGGTGGTATAGACGATAATGGCGAGGTGATTGCCTGGCATTGTCGCACCGCCAGCGGTTTTTCAGCGGAAAAATCCTACGGTGGCACACGTCTCCCCTTTCATATACCCAATACACGGTTCGAATACGATCGGGATCAAGGCACTCCCGTGCCTTTTGGTTTTATGCGGGGCGTGGGCTATAGCGAACAACTGTGGATGAATTTTAGTTTTCTTGATGAGTTGCGTTTACTGAGTGGTAAAGAACCCCTGTCCTTTTATCGTGAGCTTATCGACCCGACCAGGCTTTCCAGGGATTCTGATGTATATGAATTCAGCGTGAACCGTTTTGAGCGTTATAACCGTATACTGGATTTTGCCACCAGCCAGGCATCCTGGAATGATGCGCTGCCAGCTGGAACAGGCCGCGGGATTGCGTACTCCGATTCGGACTATTACGACGGTTACAGGTCATCCACAAAAATCGCCATTGTCGACGCCCACCTGGATACGAGTGGGCAGGTCGTCGTGAATCGTGTATTCATCGCGATTGATGCAGGTACGGTGATTAATCCGAGTATTGTTGAAAGACAGCTTGAAGGTGGGGTTGCGTACGCACTAAGCGGTGCATTGTTTAACGAGATTACTGTAAGTGAAGGCCAGGTAGAGCAAAGCAATTTCCACGACTACCCCATCCTGAGGCTGAACCAGATGCCGAAAGTACAGGTGGAGATCATTCCTTCTGATAAGCCACCCCTCAGTGTCGGTGAAGATGCTGTGCCCATTACCATGGCGGCATTGGTTAACGCCATTGTTGATGCCGGTGGACCACGAATCCGCAGCCTGCCAATTCGATCTGTATCCTGATTCGCTTTTACAAATGGAAGACAGGCTGCCAGTCAGTTAGTTTTTGGTGTTGTAAAAGTGGACACCGATAACAAGTGCCGCTGCAAGTAAGGCTGGCACTGGTGAGATTACAAAGATAAAGAACAGAGGTGCGCCGGTTAGTACAGTAGCGGCGATGGCAGGGCCTATGGACTGGGCGGCGACTGTCATAATGTACATGGCGCGGGTGTATTGTTGCCTGGGATCATTCTCAGCCGTAAGCGACATGTAATAAGCCAGGCCCATGTTCCACACCGACGCATAAAGTCCAAAGGCAATGGTATACAGGACGACGGTCCTGGATGCATAGAGTGCAAACAGGGATGCAAAAAATAATACCGTGGTTAAGGCGATCCATTTCAGCCTGCCTCCTACTGCACCGAAGAAACCCGGCACCAGGCTGCCTATAGCAGAAAAGATGTAGCCAAAGGCCAGTGCGGTGGCAACCCCTGAAGGATCAAGATTATTTGCAAGGCCAACACGCTCAACATATCCGTAAACTACATTCACACTGATGCCAAATAAACCCAGGGCGATTAATGCGGAACGACCCATACGGTGGGTCGCGGCTGTTTCATTATCCTCTACAAGAGATTCAGATATGTCACCCACCTTTCCCAGCGATGCAGGAAGTAAAATTGTAAGCAACAATCCCGCACCAAGCCATATAGCCCCCGAACCAAGACTGGCCGCATATCCATAGTCTGCGCGTAACCAGTCAAGTACCCAAATGGCAGCGGCTGAAAACCCCATACCCATGGCAAGGCCTGCACCGAAAGCACGATCCGGTGTGGCCGCCCGGGCCAGGATACAGGCTGTGATCGTTGTAATCAGGACAACTGAGAAACCGGAGAGGAAACGCACAATAGCCAGGGTGGTAAATGTATCAACAAGGGCAGTAAGTATGTTGGCAAGGGTTGCCATGACTCCAGCAATAAACAGGACTTTACGCCAGGTAACCTTCGGCATGAGGAAGAAACCGGTAATGGCACCCAGCACTCCGCCGGCCTGGTCGATAGTTTGTACATAACCTGCCTGGGATAAACTCAAACCGAGATAGTCTATATAAATACCTATGTAAAAAGGTGCGATATCGATAAGAACAATGGAAAAGGCGTAGACCAGGGCCGCCGCCGCAAGCGTGACGAAGGGGCGCTCTCCCAGCTTGGCGATCTCCATGTCTTTTTTTTAATCCTGTGACTTCGATGCAAGAAAGGCAATGATGGCCTTTCGATCATTCGCCCTGGAAATACCACCAAAGGCCATGCTGGTTCCGGGATAAGAAGAAAGCGGGTTCTCTATAAACCTGTCGAGGTTTTCCATGGTCCACACGCCAGCAGCTGAACGTAAAGCGTTGGTATAGGGAAAGCCTTCCACGGAAGCAATTTGACGACCGAACACATTGCCCAGGTGTGGCCCGGCAGGTGACATCGTGTTGGCCTCGGTCGAATGGCACATTGAACAGCTACTGAATAATTTTCGACCACGTTCGACTAGCGATTCGTCGGCGACAAGTTCCAGGACTGCCTTTTGTATCGCTTCTTTTGGTATCTCGCTCGAAGCGCCATTCGTGGATTGAGCATCCTGACTTTGCGAGCAGGCCTGCAACAGCGCGACCGCAAGCAACATAATATAAATATACGGTCGTGCTAGAGCCGGCAATCTAGGCAATTTCTTTTTCCAGCACTTCTGTGACTTCCCGACCAACACGAATGCCACTTTCCACCGCACCGTCGATATACTCATGCCATCCATCTGCCGTGGCTGAACCGGCAAAAAACAATCTTCCTTCGGGTTTGGCCATATCACCGTACTTACTAAACCAGCCAGTACGATATGAGGGCCAGGCCTGTTTTGCATAGGGATCCTTTACCCAGTTATAGGGTGCAATGTCGGTGACCTCAACGCCCTTGTGGATTTTATGTAACTCGGCAACCACGGCATCAAAATCATTCAGGTCCAGCAATGATTGTCGACCCAGTGTTGTCTTGAGTATAGTGCCAATCTCGTCGTTAAATTCTTCGGTTTGTATTGCGTTTAGAGGATTCGGATCATCACAAAAGGTAAATGTATTACCGATATTCTCAGCAAGACGCATGTACATTGTTGCACCATCGCATATTTCCGCATTGTTGATGAATGCACGTTTCTCTTCGGAAAGCCCGGGTTTAAATTCAATATCGGGATAAACCCTGGTGGGCAGAGTAAAAACAGCCGCTTTCGCTTCGACAGTGCTACCGTCAGCGGTACGAATAGCAATACCTTTGTCATTACTCTCGACCGATCTGACAACCGACCCCAAGCGTAATTCCGCACCACTGTCATCCATGATTGCCTGTGCCAGTGCTGTCGCCCCACCCTTGTCTATATGCCAGTGTTTTTCAGAGTCAGTAAAAGTGAAGGTATCCCATGAAGCCAGGGCAAACAATTTTACGAAACTTGTATAACTGAATTCCGATATTGGTGCACCCGCGTAAAGTGTCAGTTCAGCCCGGAGTGAAGCGGTTTGCAGATCATTGAGTCCCAGTGATGCCATATGCTCTTCTGCCGATACGTTTTCCAGTTCCAGCACTTTTTCATTAAAGAAAGGAGAATAGGGCTGGGGAAAAAGGGAGTAGGCATCGGCGCAAAACTTGTTAAATGCCTCAGTATATTCCTTATCGAAAACTGCAGGTTGGACATTCTTTACCGTACCATCGGCCAGCATGATGTAAGCTGCATCGAGATCGTAAAGCGGTACTTCGGTAAAGCCGAAACCGTAACGTTGCATTTCCGCAAAAACATGAGGCTGGATCCAGTGTACAGACGAACCACCAAATTCGACATTGCGTCCCATGAACTGCCCGGTGAAAGTGCGCCCGCCAATCCTCGGGCGAGCCTCAAGGACCAACACGCGCCAACCCTTTGCTGCCAGCTCTCTTGCCGCTGTAACGCCGGCAAAGCCAGCGCCAACCACGACCACATCAATTCCATCACCATTATTTCGGGGGGTACGGTCGGGGTTTTCACCGGCACAGCTGGCGAGACCGGCACTGCCGGCAGCCAGGGCACCAAGCTTTAACAAGTTACGTCTTTTAATCGAGGTGTTTTCAGAATCATTAGCCATCGGCGCCTCCTGTTACTTGTTATTCCGGCAAGTAGGCAATTGCGGTGACTTCAACCTTGATGGCATCACTGGTAAATCCGAGAACCTGCATACCAGCCACTGATGGTGCCTCGCAGTCTGCGTAGAATGCTGCCCTGTGTGGGAAGAGTTTTTCATTATATTCATCCATGGATACCGAATAGTAAATAACTTCACTCACGATGTCCGCAGCGGTACCTCCAAAATTCTCCAGTACTCTCGCCATTTGTTCATAAATATTTTTCATTTGCAGGGCAGCGTCATCGGCAAAGAGTTCATTGCCATCATCATCGGAAGCGGTGAGTCCACCCATGAACACGTAGTCGCCGGCACGTACTCCAATGGAAAAGCAATATTGTTTTTCAAGCCCCGGAACCAGGTGAAAATGCTCAACTCTTTTTGACATTGTTTAACTCCCCCTTTCAAAGACAGTATCAGTGATTACCGCCAAGTGCGTGATGTACCTCGTCGGCGGTGAGGATGCCGGACTCAATGGCACCATCCACGAAACCCACCCAGCCTCGACCAAGGTAATCGCCAGCAAAGTGTATGTTGCCTTCCGGCTCCTTGAACGCTTCTGCAATGCGAATATTCTGACCAGGTCTTGGCATGTGCCAGGTGCCACGGGAAAATTCATCGTCATGCCAGGTATGACCAGCGCAGGCTGTCGCATTCAAATCCGGGTGTAAATCGTTCAGTACGGCATTGACCTGGTCAAGATTTTCAGCGTCAAACGCCGTGCCATCAGTACCAAAACCAACATAAAGTCGTTCATCACCGTCTACGCGAAGCGGGTTTAGCAGATTAATGGCTTTCTCGCCCGGTGCAGCGAGTATCGCGTGCCCTTCTTTTTCGCCCCTGGTCTTGAACAAAACCTTCATGCCTTTGGCAGCATGCTCTTCTTCTGAGAGCGCCAATTTTTCTTTTGAAATTGCCGGCTCAAAGGACAAATCCTTTATGCAATTCATCGGTAACGCACACACAACCTTTTTCGCGGTAAAGGTCTCGCCATCCCTGGTGGTCACCGTGACTCCAATTTCATTTTGCTCCACCTTTGCCACCGGTGTTTCAAGGCGTATGTCCAGTTTAGCTTCACTGGCCATGTGCGTAATCAATGAACTCAAGCCCGAATCGATCTTGTAACGTGCAAGACAGTCCAGCATGAGTGAGAGATCCCAACCACCTGCTGACCACCATCGTATTTGCGACAGGTAGCTCACGTCTTTGGGCAAAGCATTCATTTGTACTGAAACTTCGGCTGAAAAGGCGAGCCGGGTGTCATCATCAATATCCAGGCCATCGATAACATCCTGCACAGACAGGTTATCCAGCTCCGCTGCGTTTTGTAATTCGGACATGTGATAGGGTCTTTCCATGAGTGGTCCATACTCGGAGACCGGCACAAAGGCATTCCATCCTGCGAGTAACTGTGCGCGAAACTGATCAAACTCAAGTGGCCTGGACTTACCATTACCATGAATGGTGATGGGAGGGAAAAAAGGATCTTCATGGAGGCTGAGCCCGGAACGCATAAACTCATTCCACACATAGGGCTGAAACCAGTGAATCCAGGTTGCTCCATATTCTATCTTTGTACCGTCAAGCTCACCGGTCCAGGCTCGACCGCCAATGCGGTCCCTTGCCTCAAGCACCAGCACCCTATACCCGGCATTTTTCAGCCCGCGAGCTGCCGAGACACCGGCAAAACCCGCACCCAATACCAGTGCATCAATACTCGAATCAGCCTGCATACGTGTTCTCACCCCGTGTAGTCTTCCTGCCGGGCTGCATGAGTGACTGCGCCTCAAACTTCCTCGGCTAAAGTCGACAAGCCCGCTTGCATGGGCTATTATTATCCAATTGTATAATTAAGTCTACCGCTTCGATTTGGCCCATTAGTAATCGGCACAATCTTATGTAGACTATTGATATTAATGAGATTATTAATGACTCCGTACCGAATAGGCCAAATTGTACCGAGTTCCAATGTCACCATGGAAACTGAAATTCCAGCGCTGTTAAAAGCGAGGGAAAACATTTCGCCTGAACGCTTTACCTTTCATTCCTCGCGCATGCGTATGAAGCGTGTGACGAAAGAAGAACTGGCTGCGATGGACAAGGACAGTGATCGTTGTGCCCTTGAGCTATCTGACGCTGCGGTGGATGTCATTGGCTATGCATGCCTGGTTGCCATCATGTCAATGGGCCATGGTTATCATCGGCAATCACAGCAGCGACTGGGCACAGTAACGGCTGAAAATGGTGCTGAATCACCTGTAGTCACTTCTGCTGGTGCCCTCGTAGACGGCATCAAGGCCATTGGGGCAAAAAAAATTGCGCTGGTATGTCCCTACATGCAAGCCCTGGCTGAACTCGTGGTCGATTATATTCGCCATGAGGGTATCGAGGTTGTTGAATGGCGGGCCCTGGAAATTCCCGATAACCTGCAGGTGGCCGCACACGATCCTGCCCTGCTTCCGGGTATAGTGTCCACAATAGATAAAATCGACGAAATTGATGCACTTGTACTGTCAGCCTGTGTGCAGATGCCTTCTCTTCCCTCCGTATCCCAGGTAGAAGCAGAGGTCAGAAAACCAGTATTAAGTGCGTCTATTGCTACCACGTGGTCGATTCTGAAAGCGCTCAAGCTTGACACCAGGGTGCCCGGTGGTGGTGCACTGCTTTCAGGTGCATACTAGTATGCTTATGCCAAGGGGTTACAATCTGCACGCAAACGGCATACGCCATCACCTGCTGCATTTTGAAGGTGATGGACCGGATCTACTATTGATCCCTGGAATCACCTCGCCAGCCGTAACCTGGGATTTCGTCGCTGAACGCCTTGTTAATCAATTCAATGTACATGTACTGGACGTTCGTGGCCGCGGCTTATCTCAATCGGGAAACCTGGATTATTCCCTGGATGCCATGGCTAACGATGCCATTGAAATTGTTAGTAGCTCGACACTGGATAGACCTGTCGTACTCGGACATTCCATGGGTGCGCGTATTGCCATTCGCGCAGCGCGTAAATCACAAGATTCTTTTTCTGGACTCGTGCTTGTGGACCCGCCAGTGAGCGGCCCCGGTCGCCGCGCCTACCCTTCCCAGTGGGACTGGTATGAAAAGTCCATCCTGATGGCAGAAAAAGGCTGTTCGGCGGAAGACATGAAAGAGTATTGTCCTACCTGGACAGAACGACAGTTAAGCCAACGTGCAGAATGGCTGCATACCTGCCAGCTCGACGCAATCAAAACCGCCTATGACGGCTTTCATACCGACGATATTCACCAGGATCTTCCTCATCTGAAGCTTCCCATGCGGCTTGTCGTTGCGGGTGATGCGCCCGTGATCAATGAAGATGACATCAAGGAAATCCAGCAATTGAATTTAAGTATCGAAATCAAGATCGTAGAGAAGGCCGGCCACATGATTCCATGGGATAACCTGGAAGGATTTCTTGATGCGGTGATGGATTTCAGGGTTTAAAAATAGCGCGTTCTACAATCGGGAAATAATTATGGACCAGGCAAGCTTTATTGAAATATGCGTACACCAGCTAAAAATGTCCGGTGTGAAAAGTGATGAAAAGCTGATCGTGTTAACCCAGGGCGATGAACGTCTCGACTATGCCGATGCCTTCATGGCAGCAAGTCGACAACTCGGCGCGAGCATGTACCACATGCGCCTCCCTGCACCGCCCCCCCTTGGCAGTTGGGCCGTAGGGCAAACAGGACTTGCAAACATGCCCGAAGCTATTGAAGCATTAAAAGGTGCGGACATGGTCATTGACTGCATTTTCCTGCTTTTCTCTGCTGAACAAATGGCCATCCAGGCCTCCGGAACACGAATACTCACAGTGATTGAACCGCCTGAATTGCTGGCAAGGATGTTACCCAGTAAAGAACTGCGTGAAAAAGTCGAAGCCGCCGGGGAAATGCTGGAAAAGGCGAAGGTACTACGGGTCACCTCACCCCACGGTACAGACATTACCTACAAGTTGAATACATATCCGACTATCACCGAGTACGCCTGCACCGATGAACCCGGTCGCTGGGATCACTGGCCTTCCGGTTTTGTATTCAGCGGTGGTGACGATGATGGTGTTGACGGTAGCTTTGTTGTTGCCACTGGCGACATCCTGCTGCCTCAGAACATTTATGTAAAAGAACCCATCACTTACACGGTGGAAAAAGGCATGGTCACGGATATTCGTGGTGGACATGAAGCAGAGTTGGTGAAGTCCTACATGGCATCATTCAATGATGAACGCGGCTTCGGTATGAGTCATATCGGCTGGGGCATGAACCCCGATGCAAACTGGCATGGTTTGTCACCCGGGCTGTTTCCCGGAGGTATCGGTATGGAGCCGCGAAGTTATCTTGGCAATGTACTGTTTTCCACGGGGCCCAATAATGAACTTGGTGGCGCCAACGATACCGCTTGTCATCTTGATATCCCTCTACGCGGTTGTTCCCTGTTTCTCGATGATGAACCCATCGTGCTGGATGGAAATATCGTACCGCCCGAAATTCAGTTTAATTGAAATTGAACAATGACTGAACATGTCATCATTGCCGGAGGTGGTCCTGCGGGATTATTAACCGCACTTGGCCTTGCAAAGGCTGGCAGTGAGGTGACTATCCTCGAAGCTGAAGCGCAATTGAATAATGCCCCCCGCGCCGTGGTCTATCACTTTCCCGTACTGCCCCACATGGAGAAATACGGGGTACTGGAAGACTGCATTGATGAAGGACTTGCCAGGCAGGATTTTGCCTGGCGTATACATAGCAGTGGCGAACTCATTCGTTGGCACCTGTCCTGCTATGACGATCATGAACCCCATCCCTATTCACTTCATCTTCACCAGGGTCAACTTTCAACAGTACTCAGTAAGCATCTCGAACCCCTGTCAAATGTCACCATCCGCTTCTCCACAAAACTCCTTTCCTGTTCTCAGCATAATGCGGGTGTGGTTGCCAGCATAGAAGGACCAAACGGTGTTGAAGAAATAGAGGGCGCATACCTGGTCGGGGCAGATGGCGCAACCAGCACTGTTCGCTCGAACATTCTTGATTCAAATTTTTTTGGTACCACCTGGCCGCAACGTTATGTCGCACTGAACGCCTACATCGACCTGGACCAGGTTGATTACCAGAACATCGCTATGCAAATAGATCATGTATACGGCGGGGTCTTTTGTAAGCTGGCTCAACCCCATTTCTGGCGCATTACATTCATGGAAGATCCGGATCTTCCCATGGAGGGCTTACATGAACGCATCGATGAGTTTATGAAGCTTCATGTGCCGGTTGATGAATACAAAGTTGATGCCTTCGCACCTTACAGGATGCATCAACGGGTGGCGGATCGCATGCGTCTTGGTCGTATATTACTGGCGGGTGATTCAGGTCATGTCACTAACCCCACCGGTGGTCTTGGACTGACCGGTGGAATGTTCGATGCGTTTGCCCTGGTAGAAGCCCTGAACCGCGTTATCCACGACGGCGCTGGAGAAGAACTACTGTCGTTTTATGAAAGTGATCGACGTCGAATTTTTATAGAGCATACGTCTCCAAGGGCAAGTGACAACCTTCGCCTGATGTACTATTCGAAGCCTGGACAGGCAAAGGATGACTGGATTGCCTGGGCCAAGAAAGTGGCCAGGGATCCTGCCCTGATGCGCGAAGCACTTGGCTTTACAAAACTCATGGAAACAAAGTTCAATTAGAAGCATGTCGAAGCTTGTACTTGATGACTTCGGCGGGCAATTCATCACAAGTGAGCCCGTGGACTTGAATGGAGAAAATTTCCCGGGCATCTCGGCCTATGTGCAATGGTTTATTCCAGCAAACAGCAAGGATGTTTCTGTTACCTTTGTCCATGGTGGTGGTGGCCAGGGTGCGGAATTTATCACCACTTCCGATGGACGTCCGGGCTGGGCGCACTGCTTTCTCAGGGCAGGTTACCCCGTTTACATCCTCGATAGACCGGGTCACGGTCGTAATCACTGGAACGAAAAAGTGCTGGGGCCCGCTTTACCCCAGCAAAGCTATGAATCATTGATCCCGAGGTTTGCTGAAGCAGCGCTGCATGATCTTTGGCCCGAAGCGAAAAAGCACACGCGGTGGCCGAAAGCTATAACTGCCAAAGACCGCTTCATGGCAAGCCAGGGCCCGCTGGCTACAGAGCTTGAGCAATCACAAAGGCATGTGGAAGCAATTGGCACCGCACTATTTGAAATCACCGGACAAACCATTCTCCTGTCTCATTCCGCGGGTGGTCCCTGTGGCTGGGCGCTCTCGGCCATTGCTGGTGACAGGGTTAAAGCCATCGTTGCCTGTGAACCGCTGGGCTATCCAGGGCAACAACATGCGCTGGGTACATTCAAAAATGGTCTGGCTGCCGCCGATTTTGATGGTAAGCACGATCCCTACAACTGCCCCATTGCCGTGCTTACTGCTGATGCAAGCTGGTTCAGGGAATCAAATGCCCTGGCTGTCGAATATCTTCGAGAAAAGAAGAAAGCCGTTGAGCATATTCAATTGTGGGAACATGGCATTACAGGCAACGGCCACATGATGATGTCAGAAACAAACAGTGACGAAATTGCCGAACTGATACTTGCCTGGATTGAAAAAGTAGGGCGTGATAAATAAATTAATCAGGGCATTGGCGCCCTGAATCCAGCCGCCAGGAAGGCAACCATGTTATCCAGCAGCACTTCACTCTCAAGATCTGTGATACTGCCATCGGAGATATCCTCGAGACGCCCCAGGTCGTTTAACATGAAGAGATAAGTTCCCACCAGGAAAGCCCAACGAACACTGATGGTTTCCCGGTCTATGTCCGGCAGTAACGGTGCCACTGCATCAAGATAACGACGAACTGCTGCATCGTAAACTTCATGTCGAAGATTGAGGGAATGTTCATCGGGTTCCGCGTGCAGGCGTGCCTGCAACCGGATAAAAGCTGCACCTGAAGGGCCGCTTTGCTTGATTTCCCACTGGGGTTGCACATAGGCACGTATAACTTCTTCAAGGGAATAGTTACGACCATCGGCTATCAACCTGTCCAGAAGCACATGACGACGACCGGCGAGCAGTGCGCCTCGTCTTCGAATCACTTCATCAAATAGTGCTTTCTTGGTTTTAAAGTAATAGCGGATCAGGTTCTGGTTAACATCAGCACGAGAAGCAATGATTCGGGTCGTGGTCGCGGCGAAACCGGTTTCTGCAAAAGCCTGCTCCGCCACATCCAGGATGGATTCGCGCAGATTTGTCTTGTCTTTAGGCCGACCCGGGTTTCGACGACCTGCACTGCTACGTGGCTTGGAAGCGGACTTTTTCATTTCTTATGATTCCAGGGAAAGCTGGCCTGACAGGGAAAGCTTACACTTTATCTGCGCTGAAATCAGCGGCGGGATTTATTTACTACACCAGGAACAAAAAAGCCGACCGGAGAAACCGGTCGGCTTGATAAACATTACAGCTTAGAAGTTCTAATTATCCTTGGGTAAATCTATCCACCCCAGTTGTAGCGGATGGTGCCACCAAACTGCTGCGGTGGTCCGGGGACCTTGATGATGGTAGAACTGAAGGTTGAAGTATCAAAACCATTCACATAGTAATCTTCGTTGGTGAGGTTTTTCACCCAGGCACTCAGCTCCCACTTGCCATCGCCGGATATCCAGCCAATGCGGGCATTGGCCAGCCAGAAGCCATCTTCTGTCAGGGCCGGGTGGTCAATTGCATTGGTGGTGTAATCATCCCTGTAGTTCCAGTCAAACTGGACATTCATCATGCCGTTGGCAAAGGCGGCCCATTCGTAACGTACCAGTCCGTTGAAGGTCACGTCAGGTGCAAAGGGCATCTGCCGGTCACGGGTGATGACGTTATTGTTCACATCTTCCTGGGTCGCATCCAGCAGGGACAGGCCAAGCAGGATATCCCAACCTTCAGCCGGGTTAAGAATCAGCTCCAGTTCGCCGCCGTAGGCGTTGGCATCCAGGTTCTGAACAGAGAAGTTGAGGCCCAGCTGGAAGAAGGACTGGAAGTCTTCGTAGTCATAGTAAAAGGCTGCGCCGTTCAGACGTGCTTTGCCATCCCAGAAGGTGGATTTAAAACCGACCTCGTAGTCTGTCAGGATTTCACCGTCGAACTCAACTGCATCAGGCGTGAACAGGGTCAGGAAGCCAGTGTTAAAACTGCCGGCCTTGTTTCCTCGAGCATACTTGGCATACAGCAACCAGTCGTCGTTGGGACGATAGTTAAGTTCAAAGGTACCGGACCACTCTCCCTCACTACGACTAGCGTTTACTGTAGAGTTGTTGTTAACCAGGCCGCCGTAGAAAAAGTCACAAGTGCCAGCTGCGCCGGGAAAAGGTGCATCGGTACAGCGTCCATCAAGAAAGAGGTCCTTTTCATCCTCGGTCCAGCGTAAACCGACCAGCACGCTTACCTGGTCATTAACGGTGTACTCTCCATGACCAAAGAAAGCGTAGGTTTCGGTATCCAGTTCTGAAGCTGTTGTCGTACTTGAAAAGAAGATGGGATCAGAATCAAGACCACCAAACATATCGTGCTCGATGCTCAGGTAGTAAAATCCCAGTATCCACTTGAGATTGTCATTCTCGCCGTGCAGGCGTAATTCCTGTGACCACTGGGTACTGTCATCCTGGATATAGAAATCGGACACAAACAGGTCCATGCCGTCGGCGTCCTCACGATAGGACTTCTTAAAGTCGCGGTAGTCGGTGATTGAAACCACTTGCAGGCTATCGGAAATATCCCAGGTGATGGTGCCCCCGACACTCCACAATTCGCGATCCGAATGCCCATTGCCACCGGCACCGTTACCGACATTGGCCAGCGGCTGCTCGGTGTACTCGGATATCGCCGTGCGGTGAGCCTCACTCAGGCCAGTGACCGTGGTACCGAGACAGCTGACATTTGTAGGCGCATTGGGGTCAAAACCGCCGGCCAGCCAGAAGTTATCGCAAAAGTCGGCATAGTTCTGGCCGTCATTGGGGCCGGGTATTCTTGCCAGTCCGTCATTAAGCCCGCCGGTAATGGGGCCGGTCAGTGCATCGTTATGTATCACACCCCTGTCTGTTATATATGTGGGGTTGTTGTTGTCATAGGTACCAAACTCGGCCTTGAACAGGACTTCAACATCCTGGCCCTCCCAGAGTAATTGCAGGCGGGCATTGGTATTGTCCTTGTCATGACCATCCTCACCCAGGCTGTTCTTCACGAAACCATCGGCCTTGTCCTTCACTGCCGAGAACCTTGCGGAAAGATTTTCTGTCAATGGGCCACTGATGGCGAGTTCACCACGGTAGTTGTCAAACTCTCCACCCTGGAACTCGGCATAACCTTCGAATTCGCGGGTTGGTCTTGCAGAAAGAACATGCAACACACCGCCTGTAGCGTTTCGTCCAAACAGGCTACCCTGCGGACCCTTCAGCACCTCGATTCGATCTATGTCGTAAAGTGCAAAGGACACGGCACCGAGATAGGAGTTGTAGGCACCGTCATGGAAAACTGCGGAGGACTGTTCCTGGTGGTCAGCAAAATCAAGTTGTCCCACACCCCTGATAGACATCACGGAACCACCACCGTTACCAAAATTAAACGACATAAGACCGGGAGTTTGCATCTCAAGATCCAGACTGCTGGTGAAACCAAGAGCCCGTTGTTGTTCGCCGGAGAACGCTGTAACCGCGATACCAACGTCTTGCAAATCCTGCTCGCGTTTCTGTGCGGTAACCACAACCTCTTCGAGGATCTGGGCCTGCAGTGAACCAAGGGTAAATAAAGAAAGCAGAGAAACTCTGCCAATGAGTGACCAGGTGAGATTGCGCATTATCCCCTCCTCAATAAGTACACGTATTTAAATCAAAAACGAAAATCTGAGTTTGTCTGCAAGCAGTTAATTAGTCAACTGCATAATTATAAATTCGGCTCCGTACTTCTGATTACACCAATGTTGTATAATTACAACGCCGTATTTAACCCCAAACAGAAAGGCTCAATTCTTCGTTAAAAACCTAAACTAAAAATGATAATCGATTAAAATAGTTAAAGTTTCTTAACTTATGCTTGTTGCTCATTCAAAACCCACAAGCGAAGTAAGTCAATAGCTTTACATTAGCCAGTTGTAAATTTTATTCGTCATATGACGAATGATCAATTCTTATTTCTCCCTGACTCTCACACATATTTCCCTATACACCACTGGCTTATGTTTAAAAAAAGTAGCATATTTTTTGATGTTTGAAAATTTTTAAATATTTTTTCACCATTGTGAAAATATTGTGTATTTTTGTTTCATAAAGTGAGCTTGCTTTGAGATTTACGGTGCTATGCCCGCAATCCGCAATCGAGCTGAAATTACTGATACAGTAAGGCTATAAGATGAAAGCTGAGCACAAAACGCAATGGGAAAGTTTTCTAAAAACGAGATAAGAAATGACTAAAAAAATCGTCGTCTTCCCCGAACCCGGAGCTATAGGGCCAGTGATGAACCTGGTGGGAATATGCCAGGGCTTAAGAGAATTCGGACATGATTGTATTTTTGTTCTGGAGCCAGGTTTAAAAGGCACCGTTGAACAATATGGCTTTGAAGAACACTACCTCAGTTGTATGCCGCCGATGTCAGAAGAAGAGCAGGCGAAATACTGGGATGACTTCATGGTCAGGTATATGCCCACTTTCCGTACTTCTGCTTACGATCAAATTGGGACATATGTTAAGGCCTGCTGGGAAGCCATCATTGATACGTCAATGTGGTCGGTAAAAAATGGCTTGGACAAAGTTCTTGCAGAATTGAAACCGGACTTAATCATTAATGACAATGTGGCACTCTATCCCGCCACGCAACAAGCAGGCTGCCCCTGGATACGTATGATTTCTTGCTCAGAGAATGAGATTATCGATCCCAGTATTCCACCACACCTGTCCGGTTGCGCGGAAAACGATCTTGATGCTTTCAAAAAATACCGAGATGAATTCGAACAACAGATCAAACCCATGCATGACGAATTCAACGAGTTTTTAAAGGAAAATAACTGTGAACCTCTACCGTTCCCGGAATTTGTACTGCCATCTCCCTACCTGAACCTGTTGCTTTACCCGGACCCCCTGCGGTTTAAAAGAGAAAAGCCACTGGACCCGGAAAAATTTATTTACCTGGATGGATGTGTCAGGCAGGAAGCAACGCAATACACCGTACCGGAATTTAAATCCAACAACGATAAGCCACTTATCTACTTGAGCTATGGCACTCTGGGCGGGGCCGATGTAGATGTGATCAAACGCATCATCAAGCTACTTTCGACAGAACCCTATCGAGTCCTGGTGAATGTTGGCGATTACATTGATGAATATGACGAGATTCCTGACAATGTCATTATCAACAGCTGGTACCAACAGGTGGCAGTATTACCTCATGTAGATTTGTTCATTCAGCATGGTGGAAACAACAGTTTTAATGAAAGTTTGTATTTTGGAATTCCCCCTCTCATTATGCCATTCGTCTGGGATGGTCATGACAACGCCCAGCGTGTAAATGACACCAGGCATGGTATTGGTATGCATCGCTACGAATGGAGTGATGAAGAATTTCTGAATAACATAAATACGCTGATGACGAACGATGAAATTCGAAATAACGTTCGAAACACCGGTGCCTATATGCAAAAGCAGGATGGTCGCGCTCGTGCCGCTGAAGCTATTGATCAATTTTTGAAAAAGGAAACATAGATGACGCAAGCCAAACTACTTAATAATCCACTGGAGATTGAATCCGCGACTTTGACTGACTGGGGCGATGTTGCCTCACCTATTGGTGAACCTGTATCCCATGAAAGTGGTGTTTTAATGTTTCGACGTGAAGACAAGTCTTCGGAAATGGGTATGTGGCAATGCACACCCGGACGCTGGCGCTGCGAAGTGGAAAAAGACGAATTCTGTTACTTTCTTTCCGGCAAAGCTATTTACTATTCCGATGACGGCGAGGTGTTAGTGGTAGAGGCGGGTGTTGCAGGTTGTTTTCCCGCGGGCTGGAAAGGAGAGTGTGAAGTTAAAGAAACCGTGCGAAAAGTGTACATGGTTCGCTAGCAAAATATTTTTTCGGTTCAACCTAATTGACAAAAATCCGATAAATTAATCATGTTATCGGGGACAGGAGTTCAATCTTGACTGCAGAAACAAAGAAACTTGACGCACTAGTTATTGGTGCAGGTGTAGCGGGCCTCTATCAACTGTACCAGCTGCGTAACCTGGGTCTGAAAGTCAGGGCTTATGATACCGCTTCCAATGTGGGGGGCACCTGGTACTGGAATTGTTATCCAGGTGCAAAGTTTGATTCTGAAAGTTATATTTATCAGTACCTTTTCTCAGAAGAGCTTTACAAGAACTGGAGCTGGAGCGAGCGGTTCCCGGGTCAACCCGAAATTGAGCGTTGGATGCACTATGTTGCAGACAATCTGGAGCTCAGGAAAGACATCCAATTTAACACCCGCATCGTCAGCGCCCGTTACAATGACGAGACGAAACGCTGGATAGTCACAACGGAAAGTGGCGAGAAGATAGAGACCCGTTTTCTGGTTGCATGTTGTGGCATGCTATCGGCTCCTCTTGAAGACATGTTCCCGGGCCAGGATTCTTTTCAAGGTCAGATTTTTCATACCGCTCGCTGGCCTAGGTCGAGTATTGAACTTTCGGACAAAAGGGTTGGGGTTATTGGCATCGGCGCTACGGGTATCCAGGTGATCCAGACCATTGCCAGTGAAGTGGAACTGCTTAAAGTGTTCATCCGTACTCCGCAATATGTACTGCCCATGCATAATCCGAAATACGGCGAACAGGAAGCTGGAACCTACAAGTCGCGTTTTAAAGAATTTTGCGAAATTCTTCCACGTACATTCAGCGGCTTTGAATATGATTTCGAAGTCGCCTGGAAAGACCTCACACCGGAACAACGGCACCAGAGGCTTGAACACTGTTATGCGGATGGTTCATTAAAATTATGGTTGGCCTCATTCGCTGAGATTTTTTTTGAAGAAGAAATCAGTGAAGAAGTATCTGAATTTGTTCGCGAGAAGATGCGCGCTCGTCTTAAAGAATCGCAATTGTGTGACTTGCTTATCCCTGATGATTATGGATTTGGAACCCATCGTGTCCCGCTGGAAAGCAATTATCTTGAAGTCTATCATCGTAAGAATGTTGAAGCAGTAGGTGTCAGGGCCAATCCAATAAGCGCTGTCGTGCCCGAGGGGATAAAACTCGCAGATGGCTCGGTACATGAATTGGACGTGATAATTCTTGCTACAGGTTTTGATGCTGGCTCCGGTGCACTGACCCGGATTGACATACGCGGGAGGGACAATCGCTCACTCAAAGATGAGTGGAGTAAAGATATTCGAACCGCTGTGGGTATGCAGGTTCACGGCTATCCAAACCTTTTCATGACCGGTGCACCCCTGGCACCCTCAGCTGCACTTTGCAATATGACTACCTGCCTGCAGCAGCAAACAGAGTGGATTAGTCGTTGTGTAAATCACGTGCTTAGTTCCAATTACGAAGTCATAGAGGCAACACGTGAATTACAGGATGAGTGGGTGCAGCACCATGATGAGGTTGCCGGCGCGACACTTATTTCAAAAACCAACTCCTGGTACAACGGTGCTAATGTGCCAGGTAAACCAAGACGAGTATTATCCTATACGGGTGGAGTTGGCACCTATCGCGATAAATGTAATGAGTTAGCAGACGGCGGTTACAAGGGATTCTCAATTACCTAGGCGTCAATCCCAAAGTTGGTTCCAATCCATACCTGGAGATCAATAGCATGGCTGATGAATTAAAGTCCCTCGCAGATGCAATCTTGAAATCCGCAACATCTGGAGACAATCGTGTACCAGCCGTGGTGGCAATGATAACCAATCGCGATGACAATATTTATATGGGTGCTGAAGGTTTGCGCTGTAGTAGCTCCAATGATTTGGTAAAGACTGATGACGTTTTTGCCTTGTTCTCCACTACCAAGGCGATTACCGCAACCGCACTTTTACAGCTGGTGGAGCGAGGCCAGGTTGATCTTGAAACCCCCGCAGCTGAGTACATTCCGGAGATTGCAACGCTGCAGGTCCTTGAAGGTTTCAGCGATAGCGGTGAACCAATATTTAGACCGCCAAGGCAAGCCATTACCCCGCGTATGCTGCTGCTACATACAGCCGGTTTTGGTTATGATTTTTTTGACCCACATTACTTTCGGCTCGCCGAAGAACATGAGCAGCCCAGCGTTATTACAGCAACCAGGGAAAGCCTTATGACCCCTTTGCTTTTTGACCCCGGGGAAAAGTGGAATTACGGTTCCAACCTGGACTGGTGCGGACAAATAGTTGAAGCTGTTGCTGGTAAACGCCTTGGTCAGGTGTTTGATGAAGAAATATTTCAGCCACTCGGTATCACCAGTATGACTTTTGAAATTGATGACGAAGTTCGTAGCCGACTCGTACAGATGCACGCCCGCAATCCGGAGGACGCTTCTCTTGAGCCGCTAGAGTTCGAGTTACCTGAAGATCCTCAAATCCACATGGGTGGTCACGGACTTTATGGCAATATCGAAGATTACATGCGTTTCATCAGGATGTGGCTTAATAATGGGAAAGGTGAGCATGGTGAAGTTCTAAGTGCAGAAACCGTGCTTATGGCCTCAACTAACCAGCTTGGTCAGCTAAAAGTAAATCCCCTCTTTAGCACTAATCCGGCCTACAGCAATGACGCTGAGTTTTTCCCTGGTCAAGACAAGTCATGGGCATTCTCATTCATGGTAAACGATGAACAGACACCTACCGGTAGACCTGCAGGTTCGCTAGGCTGGGCAGGTCTTGCTAATTTATTTTACTGGATTGATCAGGAAAATGGTTTCGGTGGATTCTGGGCCTCGCAGATCCTTCCCTTTGGTGATGCAGGATCTTTCAGCTGTTATCTGGATTTTGAAACTGCTTTTTATCAGTGGTGTACCGCTTCAAATTAGCAGACACGCCAATCCAGTCTACAACTACGACGCGAGGACACGACACCATGAACATGTCATATATCTACCTGGCAATTGCCATTGTTATCGAGATAATCGCCACAAGTGCACTTAAAGCGACCAATGAGTTCACACGTCTGCTTCCTACTATTCTTGTTATTGCCGGATACATTATCTCATTTTATTGCCTGGCCCTGGCATTGAGGACTTTTCCTGTTGGCGTAGCCTATGCCATCTGGACAGGTATCGGCGTGGCGGCGGTGACGGTCATAGCGAGTATCATCTATCGTGAGGCAATGGACCCTGCGGCCATTATTGGGATCATACTTATCGTTGCGGGTGTGGTAGTGATACAGCTTTTTTCAAGTACTATTCGACATTGATCAACAAATGAGAATAAATGTGGTCTGTCCCCATTTATTTCCATAAAAAAAGCCGGACAAATTCATCCGGCTTTGAATGTTACTCGTATCTTTAGAAGAGGATTGGTTACCAGTTATATCGGACTTGCCCACCAAACCAGCGTGGTGGCATGTAAGAGTGGATATTCACACCAAGTACTGCCAGGTCGAATGTATAGTTCGAAATATCTGCATCGGCTATGTTCTTGACGAACATTGCAACATCCCACTTGCCATCACCCGATGTATAACTGATACGACCATTACCAAGTACATAGGATTCCTGCAATGTCGTGGGTGCATTGGAGACGGCGGAAAAGTAATCGTCCACATAGTTAAAGTCCATCTGTACGGCGACTGTACCATTGAACATGGGCCATTCCTTGCGAGCCAGGCCGTTTAAAGTCCACTCCGGTGATTGCGGTGGGACTGGATTTATGGTGGTAATACCATCGGGTAACGTTAAGTCCTTAACCTCGGCATCCAGGTAACTGACGCCAAATAAGAAATCCCAGCCACCGCCGGGTGATACGGTCAATTCCACTTCACCACCGTACATCTCAGCGTCCCTGTTGATAATACTCTGGGCCAGGCCGATGAGCTGGAAGGCCTGGTAATCGTTGTAATCATAATAGAAGCCCGCAGCATTCAAGCGCGCCTTACCGTCCCACAATGTACTTTTGAACCCGATTTCGTAGGAGGTAAGCGTCTCTTCTGAAAATGCTGTACTGGCGAAACTCAGGAAGCCATCCAATGGTACGTTGAAACCCGGACCCTTGTTACCACGAGTCACACTGAAATAAGTGAGCAAGTCGTCGTTGGGTCGGTAATCCAGTTCGATCTTTCCGGCCCAGTCCCCCACATCTTGTTTGGTAACAGGGGTACCTGCAAATGGGCCAAGCAATTCGATCGGATTCGTCTGATTGTAGTTGTAGATCAAGGTTCCAGCCGGGAATGGAATACCACTACCCGGGGCTGTCTCGCCACAAACCAAAGTGCCACAATCTACAATGCGGGTTTGTGCCGTATGGGTCTTTTCTTCTTCAGTCCAGCGAAGACCACCGATGACAGTGAACTTATCGGAAATATCGTATTCCACCTGTCCAAAAACTGCCCAGGATTCTGTATCCGTTTCCCAATTACTTTCCACGTCAAAGGCAAAAACCCCGGGCCCAAACGAAGGTGTAATAAAATTACCAAAAGCATTGTTCTCGATATCGAGGTAATACCCACCAAAGGTCCAGCGCAATTTATCCATTTCACTACTGAGACGAATTTCCTGGGAAAACTGGTTAGAATCGTCGAGGCCTGAACCAAAGTTACAGGTGTCGATCGGTGTGCCGTCACAATCTTCGAGATATTCATAGTCAAAATCATGGTAACCCGTGATAGAGGTCAGCTTGACGTTTTCGAATTGCCATTCCAGGGTGCCAGCTACACTGAGAATCTTCCTGTCGAGAAAACCGATTGGATTAAATGCCGAGTTATGTGCATCCTCGGTGGTGTCCTCGTAGCCGAAAAAGGGATCAGGTCCGCCCACATCTACACCTCGACCAAACTGGTCAACACCCGCTGCGACACCATCGTAGAGACCCGCGTCGTCATTCTGGCTTCCTGCGGTAATGCTTAAATGAAAAGACACATCCTCGTTGGGTTCAAACAGCAGTTGTCCTCGAGCAGCAAACTGGTCCTTATCGAAACCATCGCGACCGTTACGATTCTCCCACCAGCCATCGTAGTGATCAGAGGTAAATGATAAACGAGCTTTAAGCTGATCCGTGATCGGCCCACTGATTGCTGCCTCTGAACGGATCTGGTCATAGGAACCATAGGTAAAATCTACATAAGCCTCGAATTCGTCTGTGGGCTTACGTGTCACGTAATGGAACAAACCACCCGTTGCATTACGCCCATAGAGAGTACCCTGAGGACCGCGTAATACTTCAATACGTTCCATGTCAAAAAGGGCAAAGTTAAGGCCGGTGATAAAACTCATGTACACGCCATCTATGTACACCGCGTTGGGGGCTTCCTGGGTCTGGGCAAAGTCATTCTGGGAAACGCCGCGAATGGTTGGCAGGCTGAAGGTTCCACCACTGGCAACACTGTTAAACGCGACACCAGGCATCTGGTTCATCACTTCGTTGGAACGGGTAAAGCCCAGGTTTCTAACCTGCTCGCCGCTGAAAGCAGTAACTGATACGCCAACGTCTTGCAGGTTCTGTTCACGCTTTTGCGCGGTAACAATCACCTCTTCAAGTACCTGTGCACTGACGGGTGAAATTAGCAATGCCATTATTGCCAACGGCAACGTAAACAGTTTTGTGACTGATTTCATTGAAAATTTCCCCCTGGTATTGTAAATCTGGCTGCCAATTCTATACGTCATATGACGTATAGTCAATTTATTTTCCTCTCGGTAAAATAATGTGCTTCTCAAGATAATTTCCATCGGATTCTCTATTTTGAGAACAATTTAACTCGCCACGATTGCACTCAAGGCTACAAACGAATTTACTCGCCTGCTACCAACCTTGCTTGTCATCGCCGGTTACATTATTTCTTTTTATTGCCTGGCGCTGGCATTGAGGACATTTCCGGTGGGCGTGGCCTATGCCATCTGGACCGGTATTGGCGTGGCGGCGGTGACGGTCATAGCGAGTATCATCTACCGTGAGGCAATGGACCCTGCGGCCATTATTGGGATCATACTTATCGTTGCGGGTGTGGTAGTGATTCAGTTGTTTTCAAGTACCATCAGGCACTGATCAATAAATGGGGTCAGATACAGTTTTTAATAAATGGGGTCAGATACGATTTTTTTTGTTATTAAAAATAAAAGTTATTTCAAGAGAAAAAATCTTATCTGACCCCATTTATTTGGACCCCATTTATTTCATGTAGTAGTAAAAACACTTTCGGGTTTCTTCAAGGACTTCCCAGGTAATCGTCTCCCCGGCAGCAACAAAAAAACTTTCGCCAGGGCCTATTTCATTCACATTGCCATTCGCATCCGTCAGACGAACTCGGCCTTCAAGTAGCGTGGCTATTTCTGTCCAGGTGTAATCCACTTCAAACTTGCAAGGTGTCACACCATAGATGCCGGAACAAAGTGGTCCTCCGGAGTCACCAAAGTCTGTACGGGATACAGACTTTGGATCACCTTCCAGTATTCTTGCGCCAATTTCTTCCAGGAAATTACTTTCTTTCAGTTCGCCCAAGTCTTGGCCTGGTTTGTATACGTTCATTTATTTTCTATTCTCTATTCTGCTGAATTCTTGTTATAGCCTGCCCAGGCTCTATCAATGACATATGCCTGGATTGCTGCAGCATCTTCATTGCTGAGTGCATCCTTGAAAGAAAGCATACCTTTGTGCTGGTATGCCCCACCCAGCACAATAGCCTCCCAGGCCTTATGTTTTTCTTTCGTTAGATATCTCAAATCCGGAACCGAGCCATTACCACCCACTGCATCAATGCCATGACACCAGGTACAACCTATATCCAGGAAAAGAAATTCACCTTTCGCAACGGTTTCCGCATTTGCCGTTTGTTGTGGTGGTTCAGGCACCGTCGACATGTCCAGGTTCTCAACAGCATAGTCTGCATCGCCGCCAAGCTTGAACGCGATAAGGCGACTACCTCCCTTTGCATCATCCGTTGCATTTTGCGATGGGATCCAGAGCCGTTGTGGGCCGCCCCAGCCGATCGGAATAATCACCAGTTGTTCACCATTGATCCTCACAGTGACTGGTGGTGCCTGTATGGCGGAACCCGTTTTCATAGACCAGAGTAATTCACCATCATCCGCCGCGTAGGCATTAAACATGCCTTCGGCATTGCCCTGGAAAACCAGTCCGCCCTCCGTCGATAACACACCACCGTTCCATGGCAGTCGATGATCCTGGGACCAGCGCGCAGACTGGGTGACGGGATCCCAGGCGATGAGCTTGCCAAGTATGTCGTCCTTTGCGACTTCACCAGTACCCGTGCCATAAGGATTGGCCTGAAGTGAAAATCCCTTGTCTATGGCAGGTAACTTGCGAAATTCACCTTTCACATCCATACCCGGTATATAGACAAGGCCTGTTTCAGGGTTGTAGCTCATGGGATGCCAGTTATGACCACCCCAGATATAGGGAAAAACCTGTGTCTCTCCATGATCATTATGCGTGTAATGCGCATCTGGATTGACAACAGGTCTGCCGCTTTCGAGATCAACGTGGCTGGCCCAGGTAACGGTGGTGAAGTTGTTTGCCGAGATTAACTTGCCGTTCTCCCTATCAAGCACATAAAAAAATCCGTTCTTCGGCGCCTGCATCAGCACTTTTCGCTTTTTACCCTCTAGCTCCAGGTCAGCAAGAATCATGTGTGCCGCCGCATTGTAGTCCCATTTATCCGCTGGCACGGTCTGGTAATGCCATAGGTACTCACCACTGTCGGCATCAAGTGCAATAATGGAATTGGTAAAAAGGTTATCCAGTTCTTCTTCGTTGCGATAACCCGTGTCCCAGGGCAGTGCACTGTCGGTGCCAACATAGAGACGATTCAACTCATTGTCGTAGGTCATGGAATCCCAGACAGAAGCACCGCCACCAAACTGGTGCCAGATATCACCGCTCCAGGTCTTTACCGCCATTTCCAGTATCTCACTTTCCTGGCCAAGCGCAGGATCACGAGGCACTGTATAAAAGCGCCAGAGTTGTTTACCTGTCTCTACATCAAAGGCACTGACATAACCACGTAATCCAAAGTCTGCTGCAGCATTTCCAATAAATACTTTGCCATTGCCGAGCCTCGGCGCACCAGTGATACCGTACCCGGCCCTACTGTCACAGGCTTTGACATCCCAGATCGGGCTTCCGTCTTTTGCATTGATAGCAACCAGCCTGCAGTCACCAGTACCGACGATGACCTTGCCATTGGATACCGCTACACCGCGGTTCCATCGTGACACCCAGGAGGAGGTAACGCTGAGGTTTAACTTGACGCCGGGATCATAGCTCCACAGCAGTTCACCGCTTGCAGCATCAATAGCATGGATAACGCTAAATGGCGCACTTAGATAAATGATCCCGTCAACGATAATCGGAGTGGAAACAAGACCATTCGGACTGGGTATGTCGAGTGCCCAGGCGACACCAAGTTGATCAACATTAGACTTGTGAACTTGATCCAGCGGGCTATAACGCTGTTCATCATAAGTTCTGCCATGCAACAGCCAGTTACCCGGATCATTCTCCGGATTTGAATCACCTTCATGATCACGACCTGTAGCCGTCTCGTTCTCTACGACTTTGGGTTTTATGTTTTTAGAAGAAGATTCCGTCTCATCTTTGCCGCAAGCATGTAAGAGAAAAATTGAAATCAAAAGGCCCACAAAGTATGTCCTGGATTTCATTTTCTTATCTCCTTGGAAAGGAAAAAGGATACTTCATCATTCGAGCGTTCAGGGATATTCAGCTACCTTGGAACATTCTGCCTGAGATTACAAGTCCATTTAATCTATAGTTTCAACAAGACAGTCCCAGAGATATTCGGCGAGGCTTGAGTCCACCAGTATCAGATAGGCCGGTAGCTCATCCATATCTTTGCGAACAATAATCACGCCGACATGGGCCATGGAAGTTTGTGCGATCTGATCGTTGGCAAAACTTTCGTTTCGCAAATCTACAGCACAGAGTTTTGCCAGTGTGTCGTTGCAATGATTACCACTTAACTGGAAACAGGCATGACTATCCTGGCGTGGGAGCTTATAGACTCCCGGGTTTTCAGTTGAATTGTTAAGGTTCTCAACTTTATCTACAAGGCTATTCAGTGCCGGCGCCCCTTCGTCATCGGTTTGAAGAAACATAAACTCTGATTGGGACAGACGCAGAGTGAGCAAGCCCATGTTTGACTCAGCAGCCTGGTTGATACCCGGGATTTCCATACCTTCTTCATCCTTCAACCAGTCAATAAACCCCGGCCCACGATAACCTGCGCGAAGCTGGTGGCTAAGATCCTTAAGATCTTGCTCCTTGTTCTTCAATTCATCATTAGCGGAAGGCAATTTGTGTGCAACGGGACTTAAACGATTCATCAGATGGCCTGCCTCTTTGCGTCGGGATCGTAAAAAGGTATTTGCACAACCTTTGCCATCAAGCGTTCTCCATCACTCAGCTTTATTTCAAATTGTGTATCGACTACAGTTTGCTCCGGATGGACATAGGCAAGACCGATGACTTTATCCAGCACCTTTGACCTGGCAACGGAAGTCACACGCCCAGCGATATTTCCATCGCGTAAAGTCAGGTTGGATTCCTGAGGTAAGCTCGAGTTTGGAGGTAGTTCAAACCCCACCAACTTTCGGCTCAAGTCGTTCTTTCCAAGTATGTCGATACTGCGTTTACCTACAAAAAAATCTTTCTTCTTTGACACCGCCCAGTTCATACCCAGTTCCGCCAGTGTGGTTAAGCCGTCCGTGTCCTGACCAATAATAATGTGTCCTTTTTCGAGTCTGAGCAGTCGCTGGGCCTCTATCCCTACTGGTTGAATGTTGTTGACCTTCCCCGCTTCCATGATGTAGTCCCACAGTGCGGCACCCTGGCTTGATGGCACATGTATCTCGTAACCCAGTTCGCCAACAAATCCCACACGCATTATTCGTGCAGTGATACCTGCCACGTGTCCCAATGCAGCCCGGCTAAAACCCAGGGTCTCGGCGCTGAGATCAATATCATCACAAACTTTTTCCAACACCTTTCTCGAAACAGGCCCGGCAAGATTCACTGCAGCAAATGCAGAAGTGATATTGGCGATATCTACCTTCAGTCGCCATTCAGCATTCCATCTGAGCATATTTCTATAAACACCATCGACACCACCACTCGTGGTGGTGACATAGTAATGATGCTCAGCCAAACGACAGCACACTCCATCATCAACCAGCACGCCGGTTTCGTCAGTGAGCAATGCATAACCCACGTGGTTTAGTTTCTGTTGATCAAACTTGCCGGTATAAAGACGATTGATAAACTCACCAGCATCCGGCCCCCTGATGTCCAGTTTACCCAGCGTTGAGACATCGATAAGACCCACGCCTTCCCTGATAGCTATATATTCACTCTCAATATTTTTTCGGGCTGAGGTTTTATCTCCGTAGTATTCCGGGCGATGCCAGAGACCCGCCGGAAACATCTTTGCACCCAGTGCAAGATGTTGTTGGTGCATCGCAGTACGCCGAAGTGGTTGAAGGGAACGACCGGCCAGCAACTGAATCGTCTCGGGATGAAATGGTGGCCGTTGAGTAGTGACACTTTCACCCTGCAGTGCCCGGCCTGCTGAACGACCGGCGAGACGCAGGTTGTTAAGAGCCGATTGACGACCCTGGGAAGGACCCATCACCACGGTGGAATATCTCTTTACCAGGTTGAGATCTTCATAACCCTCTGCCACCGCCCGCTCAATATCATTAACCTGGAGGTCTTCGTCATAGTCAATAAACTCCTTACCCTTCGGATGGGGAATGATGGGCCATGGAAAGTTTTGACTTGAAGCTGAAGTATCATTGAAAAGTGCTTCCTTGTTTTCAACATTCAAACCAAGAAGCGTTGCCGCTTGTTGACCTGCGCGGCGACCATCGGCCAGAACATTATCAATATCGAATACGCCGTTGACTGAACCTGCAGCCAGCGCCTTTTCACGAAGACCGCATTCTTCCATACCATCCAGCTTTAGCATTGCATCAGTTTCGTCATAAACAAGACGACCACCAAAATGACAGATCAACTGCGCCGCAGGTGAATAACCAGCATTCATACAAAGTAAATCGCATTCAATCTCTTCATGCACAGCGGTCAAAGCACCCTGCTCATCAAGCCCTGCCCTGGCAATGCTTTTGAGCCCTTTGTTACCCGGTAAGGGAAGTGCTTCATAAACAGCGGAAGCCGTGTGCACAGTTATCTTCTTTTGCTCAAGAACTTCAGGCCATGATGAATTTCCAACATTCATTCGCATGTCCAGAATGGCTGCCACCTCCACACCCGCATCGTGCAAATCCAGTGCTGTGGCATAGCCATCGTCGTTACAAGCCAGCACCACAGCTCGTTTGCCGGGTTTCACGCCGTAAAGCCTGATAAGTTTTTGCGCGGCACCACAAAACATCACACCGGGTAAATCGTTGTTTCGAAAAACCGCAGGTTGTTCAAAGCTACCACTCGCTAACACAACAGCCCCGGCTCTTAACTTGATCAAGTTGTCAAATGTAAAAACTGAAAGCCAGTTATCTTCAAACCATCCAGTACATTGCGCCTGGCAAAGTAGTTCAATGTTCTCATGTGCAGTGACCCTGCTAATCATTTCGTCTCGGACGTTTGTTTCTTTATCCTGTCCCGGTGTAAAACGTGCGTAATTGAGTGCGCCACCCGCTTCAGTGTTCTCCTCGATCAACAATACTTTTGCACCTGCATCCGCGGCTTCAATTGCCGCACTCATACCTGCAGCACCGGCACCGATGACGGCAACGTCAATGAATCGATAGTGCTTATCGGTTTCCTCAGTTCGAGTATCGAGGCTCACTTCACCAAGACCGGCGAGACGACGGATCACTTTTTCCCAAAAGCGCCAGACACCCTTAGGTCTGAAAAATGTCTTGTAGTAAAAACCAACCGGAAGAAAACGACCCAGCTTGCCAAGCACACTGGCGTAATCTCGATCCAGGCTACCAAACACATTTTGCGCACTGACCCGCATACCTTCTTCGATCAAACGGGTATCGGCCCGCACGTTAGGCTCATCATCCACCTGTACCAACGCATGACTGTCCTGGCCAGACATACTGAGGATCCCTCTTGGGCGGTGGTACTTGAAGGAACGGGAAAGTACACGAATTCCATTTGCCGCAAGGGCACTGGCGATGGTATCCCCTGCATAAGCTTCAATCGGATTACCATCAAAGTGAAAGCGCACCGTTTCTTTACGATTCAGAAGAGAACCAAGGGGTTCAGCAAGACGCATTGATGCATTGCTCACGCTTCGCTGTCTCCAACATCAAGTTCAGTTGCCGCGTAGGTACGAGTGATTTCATTGCTACTGCGATCTCTTTCGGCAATAAACCAGTAAGAAGATGGCGTATGGATCCACCACTCCCTGACTATGTCCCGGCTGTTGTTGTCGATGAAGAGGTACTCGCCCCACTCCCGGTCACTACAGTTTGCCGGATCAGGTCGCCTGGTCACTTCGCCTCCATAAGCAAACTCGGAGATGTTTCGCGGGCCATTGAGAGGACAAATCATTATTTTCATATCAATGGCCTACCGAGGCCGCACCCCGTTCCCCAACTTGATCAAGCCGATAAAACCGCTCCAACTCGAAAGGCTTGATCAAATCAGGTACTTTGCCGGTGGCAATGGTCTCTGCCATACGTTTGCCACTTACCGGTGTGGCCTTGAATCCCCAGGTACCCCAACCTGAATCAATGTAATAATTCTCAACCGGTGTCAGCCCCATTACCGGGCTGAAGTCCGGTGTCATATCAGCAAGCCCGGCCCACTGCCTGAGTACCCGCAATTTGCCAACAAAAGGAAACAAGTCCAGCAGGTGCGTCATAAGTTCCTCTTTCATACCCAGGGTCGAGCGGGTCGAGTAAAGCGGGTAGGGATCGGCAGAAGCCCCCATCACCAGTTCACCTCGAGATGACTGGGACACGTATACATGCAGAGAACCCGACACGATGATCGGATCGAGAAACGGTTTTACTGGTTCCGATACACAAGCCTGCAAGGGAATGGTAGTGATGGGCAGTTTAAAACCTGCGAGACGTGCCACCTCGGAACTCATACCGGCAACAGCCTGCAGCACCTTGCCACATTGAATCTCACCGCGACTGGTCTTAACCCCGGTGACCCTATTGTTGCTTATGTTTATGCCCGTTACCTCGGTATGCGTGTGAATCTCGACACCCATCTGCGCCGCACGTCGTGCGTACCCCCATGCCACCGCATCATGACGTGCGATGGCACCAGGTGGGTGATACAGAGCGCCAAGAATGGGATAGCGAACTTCGCTAGAAAGATTTAGTTCAGGACATAGCCTGGCAATTTCATCCGGGTAAACCAGCTCGGAATCTACGCCGAGGTGCTTGTTCACCTCGGCGCGCCAACGGGCAGTCCGCAGGGACGCATCTGTATGCGCCAGGGTCAGGTGCCCGCGTTCCGAGTAAAGGATGTTGTAATCCAGTTCATGGCTGAGGTCCTGGTAAAGACGAACTGATTCATCGTAAAACCTCACCCCTTCCTCGGTAAGGTAGTTGGAACGAATAATGGCAGTGTTGCGAGCGGTGTTGCCACCAGCCAGGTAGCCCTTGTCGAGAACCGCAATATTTGTGATGCCATGATACCTGGCGAGGTAGTAGGCAGCCGCCAGGCCATGGCCACCCGCTCCAATAATCACCACATCATATGCGGACTTCAGTGCCTTGGCCCTGGGGAGGTGTCGAGGATCCGCTACGTTTTTCAGTCCGGCTTTAAGGAGTGCCAGGGGCATTTAGGGACAACATTCCTGTAGATGTAATTTTTACTATAATGCAAAATATTTGCCTTATAGGCAAATTATATATCCATTAAATCTAAGCTGCTATTGCTACCCTGAAGGGTCTGACACAGTTCACACAAGGCATTGAGAAAGAAAGACATAAGCAGGCGAATGTAATAACCTAGGCAACCCATTTTTATCAACCCAATAGAGTTAAACATGAGTGACTTTGAACAACAACAGGAAAAAATTCGTAACCAGGACGGCTTCATAGCTGCACTGGATCAAAGTGGTGGTAGCACACCAAAGGCACTGCGCTTGTATGGCGTGGAAGAAGATGCCTATGCCAATGATGAAGAAATGTTCAACCTGGTACATGACATGCGTACACGTATTGTCACCAGCCCTGCCTTCAACGGAGATCGCATTCTTTGCGCTATTCTTTTTGAAAATACCATGGACAGGGATATTGAAGGCAAGTCTTCCGTGTCTTACCTCTGGGAAGAAAAAAATGTCGTCCCTATATTAAAAGTCGACAAGGGGCTGGCGGATGAAGAAGATGGTGTGCAGGTAATGAAACCCATGCCGGATTTGGCTGATCTGCTTCAACGGGCCAGGACCAAAGGGGTATTTGGCACCAAGATGCGTTCGGTGATTAAACAGGCCAATCCGGACGCCATCACCAGGGTTGTCAATCAGCAGTTCGAGATTGGCATGCAGATCGTTGAAGCTGGACTTGTTCCCATTATTGAACCCGAGGTGGACATCCATTGCCCGGATAAAGCTGAAGCGGAAGAGCTACTGAAAGCCAATATCATGAAACAACTGGATGAATTACCTGATAGTAAGATGGTTATGTTGAAATTGACCTTACCGGAAAAAGATAATCTCTACCAGGATTGCATCAATCATCCAAACGTGCTCAAAGTTGTGGCGCTTTCGGGAGGATATAGCCGTGAAGAAGCCAATGAGAGGTTGTCCCGTCAAAATGGCATGATTGCGAGTTTTTCAAGAGCGCTCACGGAAGGCTTATCGGCGCAGCAGTCTGATGATGAATTTAATGGCACCATAGACAGTTCCATAGAAAGTATTTTCCAGGCATCCAGAACCTGATTCCTTTATTTAACCCACGGACCCGCAGGGGGCCGTGGGTTATATTCCCGAATCCTCTTTTTCTCTTTTCAAAACTCGCCCAAGTACATCTTTAGTGACATAACGTTCCAATTCCTCCTGGTACTCCTTCTTTTCCAAGTGAAATTGCCAGGCATGCCAGGCTATCCAAAACACATACGCCAGGATAACTAAAACAAATTCAGTTCCAACAAAGGGATATAGCGGACCTATTTCCGATAATTGACCGCCTAATGTTTCGATGTTTCCCGTGGACATGTGAAATACTCCCGATAATACAGCAGATTTACTTTATGCCAATCTTTTCGGCTTCTTCCTGTTCCATGTTTGCCACCTCGCGTGCACTTTCCTCGGCTTCCAGCTCATGAAGAATATCCAGTCCAACGAGTTCAATCTCCCTTGGTATACGCAGCATGCCAAGATGATTCAAAATTTTTGCTACCAGGAAACCAGGTAAAAAACCCAACAAGCCAAACATGATTAACGCACCCATAAACTGTCCCCAGGGCGTAATCAGGGCGTAGTTCGGATTTGGTGAAGTGGGGTAACCCCACAGTATAAACCCTGCCGCACAGACGCCGAAAAATCCTGCATAGCCGTGAACCGCAACCGCGCTGACAGGATCATCAATTTTGAATCGCCTTTCCATGAAGCTGTTCAGGCGGTAAGCAAATACGACACCGATTGCGGAAATTAACAGGGCCTGCAAAGGGTGATAGAGATCGTTACCGGCCGACGCTGCTATGATACCGGCAAGACCGGCGTTATAGGTCCAGATGGGATCTGCTTTAGAAACTATGTAGCCTGCCATCATTCCGCCACATAGGGACAACAGGAAGTTAAAGGTGATCGCTGAAAGTGTTGTAGGCCCGAGGTAGATGTTTGTTGCTGAAAAAAGAACCCCCTCTCCTTCCTGGATATCTATCATTGGCACATTGCAGGCGGCGTAAAATCCCCAGAAACCCGTATAGATCAGGAATAAGCCAACTGTCACAAACCAGGTATTGTGAGGAATGATTTTTCGCGGTGTACCGTCTTTGGCAAATTTGCCTATTCGCGGTCCAAGTACAAAAAGTATACCTAGTGCAAAGCCACCGGCGATAGCGTGTATCACTCCCGAGGCGTAGGCATCATGGTAGCCGAGCACTTGTACCATCCAGCCGTCAGGATGCCAGCCCCAGGCGGCGTCAATAATCCAGAGTACCGAACCAATGAGCACTGCCAGTATCCAGAAAGCATTGGGTCTTATACGCTCTATGCATGCACCGGATACTATGGAAGCGGCGGTCCATGAAAAAAGCAAAAACGCCGCCCAGAATACACCATTCAACCTGGCCCAGGCTTGGGCGTCCGCACCAGTGATCGCGTCCTGTACCGGTGTGCCGCCAAGGTGTGCGCCCATCAGCTCACTCCAGGGTAGCGCCCAGGGTGCCTCAATCACGCCACCAGTAATCCCGGGGCCATTGGCAAAGGCAAAATAAATCCACCAACCAAACAGGAAAAAGGTCAGGGTAATCAGCGGCACCACCATGGTGTTCTTCATCAGAGTATGCAGATGATTTTTGTGTCTTGACGCGCCAACCTCATAGACACAAAAACCAACGTGAATAAGAAACATGAATACCACGGTGACCCAGTAGTAAAACTCGGTAAAAATTACTCGAAAGGCACTGAGTTCATTTTCCATAACAAAAAGAGTTAAAGGTGGTGACCGTCGGGGGGAGACGGCCACCGTCAAGGCCCTGACTTCTTGTTGAGGAGGAAATCAAGATCCGGTCTTGCTAACAGTCAAGAGTATTTTGTCGCTCCCAGTCACTCAAATGAGAGGTATAGGCACTCCAATCCTGCATTTTTAGCTTCACAAAGGAATCGATAACTTCATCTCCCAGTCCACTTCTAAGTACCTTGCTTTTGTCCAGCAGCCGCAATGCGTCGAGTAAAGTTGCCGGAAGCTTCTGAGCTGATTTTATCTTGTGCCCTTCTGCATACATGTCGATGTGCAGGGGTTTACCTGGATCCCGCTTGTTCTCAATACCGTCCAAACCTGCTGCCAGTACGGCGGCCTGTGAAAGATAAGGATTGGTTGAGCCATCCATCAGGCGTAGCTCGAATCGACCCTGGTCAGGAACACGTATCATGTGTGTGCGATTATTACCGGTATAGGTTACAGAGCTGGGTGACCAGGTCGCGCCGGATGACGTTCTTGGTGCATCAATTCGCTTGTAGCTATTGATGGTGGGATTGAAAATTGCACAAAGCGCAGTGGCGTTATGCATAATGCCACCGAGAAAATTGTATGCCAGTTTTGACAAGCCCAAATCATCACTCTTTTTAAGGAACAGGTTCTTCGAACCCGCGTTGTCCCAAATGGAAACATGTGTATGGCAACCGTTACCAGTAAGATTGGCAAATGGTTTTGGCATGAAGGTCGCCCTGAGACCATGATTCTCTGCTATGGTTTTTACCATGTACTTGAAAAACACATGTTTGTCCGCAGTACGCAAGGCATCATCATAATCCCAGTTCATTTCAAACTGGCCATTGGCGTCCTCGTGATCGTTCTGGTACGGGCCCCAACCCAGGGTCAGCATGCCATTACATATTTCGCTAATGACGGGAAAACGACGCATCAATGCCTGCTGGTCATAGCAGGGTTTACCCTGGGTATCGAAAGGATCTGAAATGGCGTTGCCTTCCTGGTTGATCAAAAAATATTCGCACTCAACACCGGTTTTTAAGCGGTAACCGGCTTTTTTCGCCCGCTCTAATTGCCGTTTCAGTACTACCCTTGGCGCGGTTTCCACTTCCTTTCCGTTCATCCACAGATCAGCTGCCAACCAGCCCACTTCCGGTTTCCATGGCAACTGGATAAGACTGTCAGGGTCAGGCTTGCCAAACATGTCCGGATCTGCGGGTGTCATATCAAGCCAGGCAGCAAAACCCGCAAAGCCTGCGCCTTCTTTTTGCATATCCTTTATGGCTGAGGCTGGCACCAGCTTTGCCCGAAGCCCACCAAACATATCAACAAAGCTGATAAGAAAATATTCTATACCTTTCTGTTTTGCTACTTGTGCCAGGTTTGTAGCCATAGGATTTCTCCTTCAATTAGTCTTTTTCAAGTTACAGGTAATCAATATTCAAGTCGTATTAAAATCCAGTATCACCGGGAATCCAGTTGGTACCCGCCAGTGGAACTCGTGCCATGGCTGCGGCTTCGATAGTAAGCGCGGCAAGATCTTCCGGATCGAGATGATTCACATGACTTTTTCCACAGGCACGCGTAAGGATTTGTGTTTCCATGGTAAGTACCCTGAGATAATTGGCCAGGCGTCGCCCACCTTGTACCGGATCAAAATTCTTTGCCAGTTCTTCGCTTTGCGTTGAGATGCCACTGGGGTCCTGGCCATCCTGGTAGTCATCATAAAAGCCTGCCGCTGTGCCCATCTTGCGATAAGCCTCATCAAACTCTGGGCTGTTATCTCCCAACGCTATTAGCGCAGCAACACCAATGGAAACTGCATCCGCGCCCAGTGCGAGAGCCTTGGCCACGTCGGCGCCACTTCGAATACCACCTGAAACAATGAGCTGCACCTTGCGGTGCATACCCATTTCTTTCAAAGCCTGTACTGCCAGTGGAACGGCCGGCAAGGTGGGAATACCAACATGCTCAATAAAAACTTCCTGGGTTGCAGCAGTTCCTCCCTGCATGCCATCCACTACCACAACATCAGCACCCGCTTTCACAGCGAGCTTTGTGTCGTAGTAAGTCCTCGATGCACCGATCTTGATGTACACGGGCTTTTCCCACTCGGTAATTTCCCTTAACTCCTGGATCTTGATAGCCAGATCGTCCGGGCCAGTCCAGTCCGGGTGACGACAGGCACTGCGCTGGTCGATGCCTTCGGGTAAATCTCTCATTTCCGCGACCCGTTCACTGATCTTCTGACCAAGCAACATGCCACCACCACCGGGCTTGGCACCCTGCCCCACCACGACCTCAATCGCATCTGCCTTGCGCAAATCATCAGGATTCATTCCGTAGCGAGAAGGCAAGAGCTGGTACACCAACTTATCGGAGTGCCCCCTTTCTTCCGGAGTCATACCACCATCTCCTGTTGTTGTACTTGTTCCAGCCTCAGACGCTCCCCTGCCAAGGGCCTCTTTTGCGGGCCCCGATAAGGCACCAAAACTCATACCGGCAATAGTGATAGGGATTTTTAGTTCGATGGGCTTACTGGCATTAAGTCCACCCAGGGTGACACTGGTGTCACACTTTTCCCGGTAACCTTCCAGGGGATAACGGGTCATACTGGCGCCCAGGAATACCAGGTCATCAAAAGTGGGCAGGCTGCGCTTGGCTCCGAAACCGCGAATGTCATAGATACCCGTACGAGCTGCTCGTTGAATGTCCGCGATAACCGGCCTGGAAAAAGTGGCCGATTCACGTAACCAATGCTCTGGATTCTTTTCAGTCATTTTTAATAGCCAACTTTAATATGCATCTGCATTATCGATATCGAAATTGTATAACTTGCGCGCTGACCCGAAGCGTCTGAAGTCTTCCACCTTCATCTCATCCATACCCGCCGCACATAACAATTCCTTTAATTCGGCACGGTGTTCATCTTCCACGTCTTTCTCCACGCAATCTGCACCGAGACCCGCAATTTTGCCCCTCACGTATATTCGGGCTTCATAAAGAGAGTCACCCAGTGCTTCACCGGCATCACCACATATGACCAGCCTGCCAGTTTGCGCCATGAACGCACTCATGTGTCCGACGGAACCTCGCACTACGATGTCCACGCCCTTCATGGAAATACCACAGCGGGAACTGGTGTCCCCTTCCACGACCAGTAATCCTCCATGGGCACTGGCACCGGCATACTGAGATGCACTGCCGTTCACTTGTACTCTTCCCGACATCATGTTCTCTGCAACACCCGGGCCTACATTACCATTGACGGTAATGGATGCATGCTTGTTCATACCTGCACAGTAATAACCTACGTGGCCGTCAATGGTGACATTGAGTGGTGCATCGATACCTACAGCAATGGCATGCCTGCCCTTGGGATTGGAGACGTTGAACTCTGCATCAGAATCAGAACCATTGAATTCATGCAAAGCATGGTTCAGCTCACGGATACCCTGGTTATCCAGATCGTAACTAGCCATATCTCTTAATGACTCCAACTGTAAATCTGCGCAGGTGCAGGTTCCCAGCATTCTGCTTTACCGGCACCGGGTAGCACTGCGATGGCGCGATACTCGGATGACATGGCAACCCAGTCATCGGTCTCTGCCATCACTGCCGGCTTGCAGGCAAAGGGGTCACGCAACACCGCAAAACCATCTTTCGTGCCAATAGCAAATGTATAAAAACCATCAAGCTCAGCGAGGGCCCTGTCCAGTGCTTCTTCAAGACTATCGCCCTCGCGTAATCGGTGCATGAGGTAACCCGCCGCAACTTCACTGTCATTATCAGTGCGGAAGATGATGCCCTCTTTTTCGAGGTTTTCCTTGAGAGTGTAGTGGTTTGACAGGGAACCGTTGTGAACCAGGCAGAGATCCTCTCCGGTCGAAAATGGATGTGAATGCTGAATCGTTACCGCACTTTCCGTGGCCATTCGTGAGTGTCCCAGCGCATGTGTACCTTTCAGCTTGTCCACCTGGAAACGTTTTAACACGTTTTCCGGAAGACCCTTATCCTTGTAAATCTCGATAGTGGAACCTGAACTATTGATGTATAGCTCGGGAAAGTGTTCGTAGAACCAGTCATATATGCCTTTGGGTTCGCGCTGTAGCAGGAGTACCGCGTGGTTTGCATGAACCTTTAACTCAGCTTCGCTTTTGAAACTCTCGAACAGGGCAGTCTTTACTTCCTGCCAATTGTAATCCTCAGAAGGCGAAAGCACGGTAAGCTTGGTAGTACCACCATTTACCGGGTTGCGATAAACCGCAATACCTGCACTGTCTGGCCCACGCTCCGTCATCTCGATAAGCATGTTGCTCAGGTGAACACCCAGCTTGTTTTCTATGGCCTCAGACTTGGCGAATAATCCGACGATACCGCACACGTACTTGCTCCCTGGTCGTTTAATGTTGGGAGCATGGTACAACGAAATATTACTTTTAGGAATATTTTTTTATTATTAGTAAATATTAATCTTCGCCGACCGCCTTACATAGCACGGCGATGAAACGGATTGGTAGTGATTCCAGGCTTTCCGGCCCGTGGGGAGCGTCCGCATCAAAGAATAGGGAATCCCCTGGCCGCAGGTGATAGGTCTGGTTGGCATGGCGGTAGATTACTTCCCCTTCAAGCATGTATATAAACTCCTGGCCCTGGTGCTGGAACAGCGGGAATACCTCGGATTCATCGGTAAGCGTTATGAGGTAGGGTTCGGCGTTGACCTTTCCGCCGATACTGTGGCCAAGCAGACGGTAAATGTGCCCGGCGCGACTACCATGTCGTTCAATTTCCAGGCCTTCACCTGACCGAACAAATGTGCAATCCCTTTGTTCTTCGTACTTTCGAAAGAAGGCAGTAACCGGCACGTTCAGGGCTGATGCAATTGCAGCCAAGGTATTCAGGGATGGGGAGGTAATCCCCCTTTCGATCTTGGATAGCATGCCGGGAGACAGGTCTGACTGTTTGGCCAGATCTGCTACTGTCATTTGCAACTGCTTGCGGTATTCCCTCACCTGCGAGCCAATTGCCTCAGCTAACTTGTTGTGTTGCGCGTTCTCAGAATTGTCCGCTTCAATGTCCATCTGCACCTACCAGGTGTGTTGTCAATTGGGCTTGAATAATATGTTGGCACAAGGGTAGCACAGGTCAGCATAGCCTCGGAACACTGACTGCGAGGACGGAAGAATAGACAAGGGAAATGCTAGTCGTTGGTATAAATCCTGTGCACTTCCTCGATACTGGTTTGTTTATCCCTGGCGTACCTGATTCCACACTCAGACAGGGGCTTCATTCCCCAGGAGCGGGCTATCTCGTTAAGTTCCTGGGTGGGGGCATTTTGCAGGATGGCCTGCTGCACACTCGGCGTTACGTTTAAAAACTCGTAGGCGGGAACCCTGCCGGATAAGCCGGTATCATTACACCTGCTGCATCCCTTGCCGATGTAAAATTTTTCATCCTCACCCACGCCCAGCAGTTGTCGATTCGTGCTGGAGACGTTTTCTTCCTCGATGCAGTGTTCACAGTTACGCTTGATCAGTCGCTGCGCCACGATGCCAAGAAGCGCTGTAGATATCATGTAGGGTTCAACGTGCATCTCGCGCAGGCGCACGATGGTATCGGCTGCGCTGTTTGTGTGCAGGGTACTGAGTACCAGGTGCCCGGTTTGTGCTGCTTTGACTGCTATCTTCGCCGTTTCCTCGTCGCGTATTTCACCGATCATGATGACATCGGGATCGTGACGAAGCACGTTGCGCAGTACCCGGTCAAAACCCATGTCGATGTCATGATTAACCTGTACCTGTTCAAGCCCGTCCAGTCTTATCTCCACCGGGTCCTCAACCGTGATGATATTAACGTTGGTTTCTCTAAGGATGTTCACCGCCGAGTAAAGCGTGGTGGACTTACCGGAACCGGTCGGGCCTGTGACCAGCAGCATGCCCGACCCGCGCTGTAATAGTTCAGAAAGGGTCTCCGTGTCTCCCTCGGAGAAACCCAGCTGATCAAGCGGCTTGAGAGTTGCGGCGCTGGCCAGCAGGCGTATGACAACGCTCTCTCCTTCAACCGTGGGAATGGTAGAGACGCGCATGTCCTTTATTTCATCATTGATAGTGACCTGGACCCGGCCATCCTGCGGTATACGGCGCTGCGCCACGTCCATGTGGGCAATCACCTTGATGCGGGAGACGATGGGTGCCAGCAGTGGCTTGCCCAGGTTACGTATGTGGGTCATCTTGCCGTGTATTCGAAAAAGAACCTGCACGTTTTTTGACAGGGGGCGAATGTGGATATCCGACGCACCACGCTCAATACTTTCCGCAAGCAGGTTTTGCACGAGCCGGACAATGGGCTTTTCATTGGCCAGCTTCTCCATGTCTTCATCAATTTTTTGCCCGTCGTTTAGCGGGACGATCTGCGCTTCCAGCATGTCGCCATCATCATCGATGGCATTGCCGTAGTAGTGATCAATGGCCCACCTGATCTGGCTCGGTGTGGATATGGCCAGTTCGATGGTGCGATTGGTAACAAAGGAAAGGACGTTGATGTTTTCTCCCATGTGCGGTTCTGCCACGGCGACAACAAGGTAGTCGTTGGTCACCATGAGCGGCATGGCAGTATGCTTGCGCGCAATATCCGCCGGCATCAGGTCAAGCACGGCTGGATCGACGTTGTACTCTTTTAAATTCACAAATGGCAGGCCGAGTTTTTGAGCAAGGGCAGAATGTACCGTGTCTTCAGAAGTCGCGCCTATATCGATAAGAATATCCCCAAGTCGACGACTGCGATCTTCCTGTTGCATCATCAGGGCTTTTTCAAGCTCCTCTTCGGTAATCAGCCCTTCCTCGATCAGGAGTTCGCCCAGTCGTACCTTGGGAAACCTGGTCTGGTGCTTGAGTACCTTTCTTAAAGCCGCATCGCTGACAACACCCTGGGCCTTGAGATACTCACCGATAGGCTTCTCGCGAACTTCCTGCTGCTTTTCAAGCCCTTTTTCCACGGCCTCGCTCGGTACACCCAGTTCTTTTTTCAGGATCTTCCCAAGCTGGTCGCCGAGTATGTACTTGTCAACACTGCGCTTGGGAATAAAAAGACGAGTGGCAATGTTACCCTGCTTCACCTTGAACAGGTGCAGGGCGGTATCACTGTCGATGGCGATGGCCATGTCACCCTGCATGCTACTGCCATTTTTAAAATTGATGCTGAATGATTGCGGTAAGCCGGAGCTGTCCATGGTGCCGGGCTGGTTTTTTAGTGGGTGTTCGTCAAGCTGGTATTGAAGGTCTGCCGGGAAAAGAATAAAACCGATATCGTTGAAGCTGACGCGAAGCTCGCACTTCGTTTGCTTGGAGACATAGCAGACTTCTTCCACCTCGTGATCCAACGAGTGCAGTTGACCATAGTCAATAGAACCGTGGGCAAAGTGCAATTCAATAGCCGCTTCGTAAAAATTTCTTTTCTCACCCTTGATGCAATATGGCGTCGCCGGCAGGTCTATGACGGATGTGACGGCTGGCACTTCTGCCAGGACGTTTTCTGCAATATTCATTTTATGGTCGACGCCTTGGTGTTCCTGTAACTCCCCTTATTGGTTTATCGACCAATTACGAGCAAGCTTTAATCGTGCTTTCGGGTGGGCGTCTTAATAAAAAGCTATTTGAATTAGGAGTTTAGCGTTCAGCAACATCCTGGTTGCCGGGGCAAAATCAGGAGCCTGGCGATTGTGCGCCGTAAGGAAGGACCTGTATTCCTCGATTGGAGTTGGCACACAGCTTTCGCCATGCCGTGACAAGCACATCGGGGCCGAACAGCTGTTCCCTCTCCCAGCCCGCTTCTTTTCCATAAAATTCATCCATGGCTTCACGGGCAAACACATCCTCGTTATTGAAATATCTCGGCACAAAATCCTTCCATAAATGGGTAATTTCGTCGTGAAAACGTTTTTTCGCCTGCGCATCCGAGTCCACGGTTCCCCATGTGATCATGTAACGGTGACTACGCTCAGTGACGGGAACATACCATTCAAAATGCACCAGGTGAGGAGCGGGAAAGGGATCAACACGAAGTGCTCCAGGCATCCAGATACCCACTTCCGGCACCATGCCTTGCATTACACAGGGGTCTTCCGGCAGATAGCGTGCCTTGAGAGTTTTTCCCGGCACAACTTCTGTTTCCCAGATTGGTCGACCGACCCCGCGGATTAACCTGACACCAACAGGGCCGGGCTCCTCTCGATTTGCATTGACGATTTCCATACCACCTTCTCCAAGGTCGGCATCGCCCAGTACTGTGGGCACTTTGAAACCTGTAACGAGTGGCGAGTTGCGGTGCATGTAGGCATGAGCAGGATCAAAACCATTTTCCGCGCCCAATCGCCAGTCGCATTTAACCTCCCTTGACCAGCCATCGGGATAAACCAGTAGATCATCATCAAGAAATCCGGGAGGAACATCATTGACCAGTTCTGTCGGCGACTCATCACCGATAAAAACGAACACCATCCCCTTGGCCTCCACTACGGGATAGGTTTTCAGGTGATGACGACCAATCAGGCTGCTCTGGGGATCAGTAATGATATTGACCAGCTCACCGCTTTTCAGGTCATAGGTAAAGCCGTGGTACCAGCAGGTGATACTGTCATTGGAGTAGCATTCCGGTTTCTTTGAAAAAGCCACTCCCTTATGAATACATTGATCGTGAACCGCATACACCTGGCCATTAATGCGTCTGAACAGTATGCGTTCACCGCAAATCACTTCAGTGCGAATATTACTTACCGCTTCTCCAAGGCCCTGGCTTTCATCTGCTTCGGTGAGTTCCTTGCTGAAAAACGCCGGGTACCAGTGATTACGAAAACCCAGGTTCGCCTCCAGGTAAGCCTGCCAGGGTGATTCCTTTTTCGCCTTGTGTCCCATGTCAAGCAAGAAACTCGTGTACGAGAGCCTGCACACGCTGCGGGTATTCCCAGTGTGTGAAATGCGTAGCATCCGGGATTAATTCGAAGCGCATTGCCGGCGATACCCAGGGCTTTGATCCTTTCCCCGGGTTCTTGCCGGTTTCTTCCCATTCTTCAGTCCAGGTGGGAAAAGGTTCCATGCGATCTTTACCACCCCAGATGATTAAAATGGGGTTTTTAATTAAAGGAAACCTTCTTTGTAACAGGTAAGCGCTACGACTGTCGGGATTGGACATTTGCGCTTTTAGTGGGCCAAGTGCTTCAAGCGCACCGGGTAATTCTATAAACCCCAGCATTTGCTGTCCCACCTGCTTCGCCATTTCGGCAGTAAACGCGGAACCCTCGTAGACACTTGCCATGTTGCCCTTGACCAATCCATCAAGCGTGGGACCACCTTTTGCCGACGCGACTGCAGCAGGTTCGATATTAAGTCCCGCAGGGCCAATTAATACGAGCTTGCCGAGACGCTCCGGACTTTCATAGGCGAGGATGCTGGCGAACCAGCCACCGGCACTGTGAGCAAGGACACCTGGAGCTTGCAATTGTTTTACATCGATAAACTCCCTAAGGGCATCAACGATGACATCAAAGGTAGGACCGTGTTTCATGACACGATCACTTTTGCCAAAGCCCGGCAGGTCGATGGCGATTACGTGAAAGTCCCGCGCGAGGTCTTCAAACATAAACTGGAAGGATTCGGCAGACGCCTGTGGGCCCATGCCATGAAGCAGTAACAGGCACGGCCCCTCGCCGGCCTCGAGATAGCGGAGCCGCACCTGGCTCAGCTGCAGGTAGTGTTCATACGAAGTCAGGTCGGGCAGCATCATCATTTTCCATTATCAACCCCTGGCCAATCTTTCAACAGGTAACGCTCAATATACGATACACTTTGCCCAATTTCACCCGTAGTATCACAGGTAAAGTCATGGCAACGATAATCTGGCTCAGGGCCGAGTCAAAAGCAGATGAGGCGCGCTGCGTCCTGACACCGGCACAATGTGGCGTGCTTGTAAAAAATGGCATGGAGGTCTTTGTTGAAAACAGCAAGCAGCGAATATTCGAGGGGCAGGAGTTCGCTGAAAACGGCTGTTCCATGGTCGAGCCGAATGACTGGCGCGATGCTCCCGATGATGCCTGGATCCTGGGCCTGAAGGAATTGCCCGATGATGACAGTGCGCTTCGTCACCGCCATATCTATTTTGCCCATGCCTACAAGAACCAGCCCGGCTGGGAAAAGCTACTTGGCCGTTTTGCCAAAGGCGGCGGCCAGCTTTATGACCTGGAATACCTGCTTGATGAAAACGGGCGACGCGTGGCCGCCTTTGGTTACTGGGCCGGTTTTGTCGGTTGCGCGCTGGCCGTAAAAATTTGGGCGGGCTCAAGGCTTGGCTATGAACCGGTACTGACCACACTTGAACCCTATGTTGATCGCACTGCCCTGCTGGAGGACGTGGAAGTTTCACTGGACAGGGCGATAGCCTCGGGAAATAAACTGCCAGGTGTGATTATACTGGGAGCGCTCGGTAGGGTTGGCAAGGGCGCATCGGATCTTGCCGACCGTTTTGAGCTGGATATTACGCCGTGGGACCTTGAAGAAACTGCCAAGGGCGGTCCCTTTGATGAAATCCTTGAACGAGATATCTTTATTAACTGCGTGCTGGTGAATAAAAAGATACCGCCCTTTATTAACCTTGAAAGTATCCAGGATGAAAGGCGTAAACTGTCAGTGATCGGCGACGTGAGTTGTGACCCCGGCCCTTTCAACCCGATACCACTGTATAATGAGTGCACAACGTTCGCCAGGCCAGTGCAGGAAATTATCAAGGGTGAAGCACCGCTTTATCTTTGCGCAATTGATCACCTGCCATCGTTATTACCGGCTGAATCGAGCGAAGATTTTGGGGAGCAATTAATGCCATACCTGCTAACCGTGGCCGACCCCAGTGACCGGACATGGTCAGGTGCTTTAAAGCTGTTTAACGAAAAATGTGCGAGCCTGTTTTGAGAGGTAATGAGCTGAATGACTGAAGCCCCTGGAAATACTAATGTGCACTGGCTCGGAGCAGGCCTTTCCTCCGGCCCGGGTATTCGTCGACTCGCACAGGGCCCGGCGAAACTGTGGCTGTGGAACCGCACGGTTGAGAAAGCCGGAAAAGTAATAGAGGGTCTGTCCGCCGAAGTAAAACTGCAGCAGTTTGACATGGATGCCCTTGCTGCCGCTGTTACACCGGGCGATATCGTGGTTTCGATGCTGCCCGGTAGTTTTCACCCGGTCATCGCCAGGCTTTGCCTCGAACACGGTTGCCACTTTGTTTCAAGTTCCTACATCAGCCCCGAGATGGCCGAGCTTGACGAGGAAGCAAGAAAAAAACAGCTCTGTCTCGTCAATGAAGTGGGGCTGGACCCGGGTATTGATCATCTCATGGCCCATTTACTTGTCGCGGCTTACCGTGCGTCATCCGCCTATGCGGATGACAACGAACTTTACTTTCGTTCCTACTGCGGCGGGTTCCCCGCCGTCGCCAACGATTTCCGCTACAAGTTCAGCTGGTCGCCGGTAGGTGTGCTTCGAGCACTCAAGTCACCATCAAGGAGCATACGAGATGGCAGGGAGCTAAACGTGAGCCGACCCTGGCAGGCAATCAGCAGCTACCGCGCAACACTGCCCGGCCATCGCAGTGAAGACTTTGAAGCCTATCCCAATCGCGATGCCTTACCCTTCATGGCAGCCTACGGGTTTGAAAACAACTGGCAGGTGAAGGAGTTTGTCCGCGGCACGCTACGCCTGGATGGCTGGACCGAGGCCTGGAAAGACATTTTTGCGGAACTGGATAGCCTCGAAGGTGAAAACGGTGAAGAGCGCCTGCAGCAAATCGGCGAAGAGCTCTGGCAAAAACATGGCTATGAAGCAGGCGAAGCCGACCGCGTGGTGCTCTGCGTTGAACTTGAAGCCAGGCAAGGTAAGCAGCCCACCTGGCACAGGGGATACAGCATGGACGCAACTGGTAATGAGCGCGGTAATGCCATGGCACGACTCGTTTCCCTGACGGTATCACTGGCCGTTGATGCACTGGCCTCGGGGCAAATTGCAGCGGGTGTTACCGATGCCCCGTCAAATACAGCCCTGGTCGAAAGCTGGTTCAGTACACTGACTGAACTGGGTGAAGTTATTGAGCACGTGGATTATATCTCCCAATGAATGAAGAACACTCTCTTGACTATGACCTTGAAACGTTTGAGACGCTTCTGAACCAGGCAGTTCAGCTGGTTATTGAACGTTATAGCAATCTCGACAAGGCACCCGCCTATGCCGGTCTTTCACCGGCCGAAGTCGAGTCCTGGTTTGATGAGAAGATGCCGAGTGTCGGTATGGATTCCAACCTGCTGCTGGAAGAAGTAAGGAACAGGGTCATGGAAACCGCCACCTTGAATATCGGCCCTCACCATCACGCCTATGTAAATACCTGTGGCAACCATGTCTCGATCATTGCCGAACTGCTGGCCTCGGCAGTTAACCAGAACCTGGGCAAGTGGCACCTGTCACCGGCGATGAGTGAAATTGAAAAACGCATCATTCAATGGACCGGTGAGTTAATCGCTTATTCAAATCAATGTGCCGGTGTGCTGACCAGCGGTGGCTCGGCGGCAAACCTCGCAGGTTTGACCATGGCTCGTAACATCATGTTTGAAAAGGAAGCTGTTCGTGAAAAGGGTCTCCATGCACTGCCCCCGCTCGTCGTCTATACCTCAACCGAAGTGCATGGCTGCGTGGACAAGAGTGTCGAATTGCTTGGCATAGGCAGTGACAACCTGCGCAAGATTCCGGTCGATGATGATCAGAGAATAGACCTGGATAAATTGCGTGAAGCGATTGAGCGGGACACTACCGCCGGTCGCAGGCCTTTCTGTCTCGTGGGCAATGCCGGCACGGTAAATTCAGGTGCCATCGACCCGCTGGATGATCTGGAAAAAATTGCGCGTGCTGAGGGCATGTGGTTTCACGTTGACGGGGCCTATGGCGGCCTTGCAGCCATGCTGGATTCCATTCGCGATCAGTATCGCGGGCTGGAAAAGGCGGATTCCATCGCCATTGATTTTCACAAGTGGTTTTACCAGCCCTTTGAAGCCGGCTGTGTCCTCGTGCGACAGTGGTCGGACATGGAACGCAGTTACTACAAGTCTGCGTCCTACCTGTCTACCGATGACCAGTCCGATCAGCGATTTGATTTTAACAAGTACAACTTCCAGCTCTCGCGAAACGCGCGGGCCCTGAAGATATGGATGAGCTACAAGGCTTACGGTACAGATCGTATCAGGCAGGCCGTGGCCAAGGACATCGACCTGACCCAGTACCTGGAAGACACGATCAGCGAATCCAGTGACTTCGAACTTTGCAGCCCGGCGTCACTATCCATCTGCTGTTTTCGCTACCTGGGCAATCTGCCTGCTTCCAGTACCCCTGACGTAGATAAGCTTAATAGCGACATTATCCCGGCGCTTGAAAGTGACGGCCGGGTGTTTATCACCGGGACACTGTTAAACGGCAGGCCGGTAATTCGAGCCTGCCAGATCAACCATCGCATGCAAAAGCGCGACATGGATTTCCTGGTGCAGGTCATTCGTGACGTGGGCGAATCTATTTCCAGTAAATCCACCTGATTGGCAGATATATTTTATGAGCATCGCACTTTTTCTTGTAGTGAACAGCGATGATATCGAGGTCGGCACCCTGGCCGATGATTTCATTGCTCCTGGATTGAAGGCTCTTGCTGAGCTTGCCGGTGTTGAACGGATAGACCGCTATGATCTCGCCGAGTTTGACGATCCCATGACCAACGATGGCAAGGGTCCAATCCTCACGCTGCAGGTGTGCTTCAGTGATGTAGACAGCCTCGAAGCCGGGCTGCGTTCAAGTGAGTTCAAAACCATAGCGGACGAGTTGGCCGCGCTGCCCGGAGCGCGGCTGAGTCACGATGCCATGGAGATGCTGTTTTTGCCCGTGGCAGGCGAGGATGAACCCGGTGAATGGACGGCGCCGCTGTCCTACGTGGTACGCTACCATCATCCCAGTGTTGAACCGGAAGCTTTCGTGGAGTTTTATATCACGCATCATCCCCAGGTAGAGGCCAACTTCCCGGACATTCGCAGCATCATGTGCTACGTGCCAATTGAATTCCAGGCCCATGCCGACATTCACCATGAAAACTACATGCTGGGAAATGAAGTGGTGTTTGACTCAACCGCTGCGCTTCACGCGGCCCTGACTTCCCCGGTACTCAAGGATATGAAGGCCGATTCCGCTAACATCCCTGACTACGGGCACAATACGCATTTCCCCATGCACAGGCGTCGCGTGGTGTAAATATGGCTGGTGACCACCTGAACCGTGGTCTACACTTGAATTAGCGTGTTTTCTCGAAAGCAGGCCTTTCGGGAAAATAAAAAAAAGGGCCGAGGTCAATTGAACTAATCGTATGGGAGATGACCTCGACCCTCACCGCTATTACCCTTCAGCTGGTCAGTGCGCCTTTCTGTCGCCCCGCCGGGGCTAATTCGTGCGCGGGTAAACCGGTAATAAATTTTTTCTCGTCTTCTGCTTATTCCACTCCCAGCCTGCCAAGCAGGTTGTTCGCTGGCAGGCCCGTGGCTATCTTCACCGTATCCCCAGCGTCGTCGGCGACAATCCTGCCCGTGGCAAAACCGCGTTTCGGTGGTAGACCATGGGCCTGTGCCATTTTCACAGGCAGGACCTGGTCACCGGGCCTGAAAACCTTTAACACCCCGGTGTAGTCAGCCAGGTAAAGAGGCAGCTTCCAGTCCATTGCAAGCTTCGTATCCACCTCTGAAAAATATTCCCTCGCATGGGCCTCGGCACCGTGGGTGTGCCAGAAAGCCACGATGGTGGCGCCAACTGGCACCGGTACCCTGACAGTAATACGGTCTTCACCCGTCTCACCCGGCGCGACGGTATAGTGATAGTCACCGCCCTTTTGCAGGATGGCGCCCATGTATTCCCTGTCTTCCTCGATGGATCGAGGGTTAAAGCGCTGGCTCGCCGCGATGACCGCCTCGAGCTCACCCTGGTAGGCCCTCGAGGTGATAGAGACACTGCCAGGAGATTCAATACCGCGCTTCGATGGTGAGAGCAGCAGGCTGGGGAGCGCCGGCGAAACTCGCGCAGCACTCGGCCGGAACACCGTTCCCGGTCCAATTTCTGCACTAACCTGCTGTTGTATAAAGAAAATCAATAAATACAGCAGTCTCATCCTGGGTCTTGCCATTTGCTGGCGCTCCGTCGTTCATGCGTTTCGTCGCGGCAAATAATGCATTCATCGCAGGGATCGAATCCTGTAGGGAAAACAGAGTTATGCTTCTGAAAGCCTGTTTTTTGTCTATTCAAACCTTATGGAAAGCTGATGAACTTTTAAAAACAGGAGTTGTCTCAAGAGCTTAAGGGGATTATTCTCCTCTCTTGCATGAAGCATAAGGGTTGCAAAATAACGAGTAATTAAAGGCAATTCAGGGGACTTATGAACATCGAGAAAGATGCTTTACTTCGAGGTTTTAACCTCAGGGAATGGGAAGTCAGGCCGCTTGCCGGCAGTTTGCGCAAGGGCACTTACCAGGTACACGTCGAACCCAGGGTCATGGACGTCATGGTTTGCCTGGCCCATCACCGGGGCGAGGTGGTGACACGGGACGCCCTGCTGGAAGAAGTCTGGGGAAAAGTCATTGTCAGCGATGACGCCATCAACCGCTGTATCTCCGAACTTCGCACTGTCCTCGGCGACACTGACCGGGAAAAAATCTACATTCGAACAATTCCCCGGCGTGGCTATAGCCTGATTGCGCCGGTTGAACCCCTTTACCCTGCAGTCCCGGGCGAAGATGACGAAGAAAAACCCTGGCTGGTATCCGCAGCGCAATCACTGGCCGGTAATAGCCTGTTGACCAGGGCCGCAATGGTCATTCTTGGACCGCTTTTGATCATGCTGGTTGCCAACCTTATCGACGAGAGGGAACAGTCCCTGATGCAGCAACCGGTCCCTGAAACAGCAAGCACGCTACAGGCCGCCCCCGCTGATCCCATTACCACCAGGGACCTGCTGGCTGGTAGCGGAAACGCTGATGTCGCGTCGGACGAAATTCGATCCCTCGCGGTACTACCCTTTCTCAACATAAGTGGAAATCCCGATCACGAGTATTTCAGTGATGGGCTGTCAGAAGATATTCGCAACACCCTGATGTCTGCCACGAGCCTGCGTGTGGCAGCGCGGACTTCTTCATCTGTATTCAAGAACAAGCCAATGGATGTCCGCACCATAGGTGAACAATTGAATGTGGATGCCCTGCTTGAAGGTACGGTCAGGATCAACGGGGACCACCTGCGTATCACTACCCAGCTTACCGATGCGCGCAATGGTTACTCCATCTGGGCCGCGAGCTACGAGCGGGACACCGATGACAAGCTGGCACTGCAAACGGAAATTGCCGGTGAAATTGCACGCCAGCTTGCACCCACATTGCAAATCGATGCGACACTGGCAGGTACGGAAGAAATATACAGGGGCGCGACCGAGAACGTAGAGGCCCATGACTACTATCACCTCGGGCGTCACCACTGGCACAAGCGCACTGCAGATTCCATTGAGCAGGCAGTGGACTACTTCAACCAGGCGCTGGAACTGGATCCGGAGTACGCGCTCGCCTACTCCGGGCTTGCCGATGCACTGGTCTTCCAGACTACCTACGGCCCACTGTCCATGGACGATGTTCGAGACCAGGCCGTCGCAGCCATTGACAGGGCACTTGAGCTCGAACCCGACCTGGCTGAAGCACATGCATCAAGGGGCATGTTTTTTGAAAAATCCGGTCAGCCGGAGCAGGCGCGCATTGCCTATCGCAAGGCAGTGGAGTTAAAACCGCAGTATTCCATGGCCCACATGTGGCTGGGTAATTCCTGGCTTGATTCGCGCTACGTGGAAAAAGCACACGATCATTACCGCGATGCATTGCGTATTGACCCCTTGCATCCCAAGGTCCAGTTCAACTACGCACACGCCCTGATGATGCAGGGCCGCTACGAGGAAGCGCTTAATATTCTCGAAGAATTTTCCAGGACGAATCCCAACGACAATTTCATCAAGCTGATGATCGAAGCACGTCTTGCGCTTGGCCAGTTTGACGAGGTACTGAACCTGGTAGCCGGGCATTCCTTCAGCACCGAGTACAAGCCCTATACAGATCGCATTGTTGTCGAAGCACTGATCCAGCTCGGAGATGAAGACAAGGCGGAACGCATCGTTCTTGATAACCGAAACGTGATGAACGACTGGCAGGTAGCCTGGATCAAAGGCAGCATTGCCGTGGCACGAAGGGATGGCCAGGGAATACTCGAACTGTCCGAGTTCATGGACTCAGAGGAATTTGACAAGGGCAAGCACATGCCGCCGGCCTGCGCGGGCCTGCTGGTGAGCTACCTGCGAGGAATGTCTGCATACCTTGATGGTAATTTCGAAAAGGTTGGTGAAGGATTCTCGGAATTTCATAACAAGGTTGCCCGGGGCGATTGCGCCAAGCTTGAGCCGGAGATAGAGATTGCCGCGCTTATTTATCATGGCGATAGCCTGCTGCAACTTGATGGTGATAACACGCGGGCTGGCAAATTCTTTCAACAGGCTTTTGAAAGACTCGAGTCACTACGCAAGCTGGGCTGGAACACGCCGACCCTGGCGGGTATTAATGTTGCCTTACTTCACATGACCGGGGAAACCGACCGCGCCCTGCAGATGTTGCAACAGATGGTGGCCAGGGGCTGGCAGCCTTTTGGTTTTTTCCGCACCTCGCCCATGTTTGATCGCTTCCTGGCGTCACCCAGGGTTGCCAGCCAGCTGGTCAGCCTCGATGACAGCTACCAGGAAATCAAGGAGCAGTGTGAAGACATCAGCCTGGCCAAGCTTGGTCTCTAAACAGGCCGGGCTTATTCCTGCTTAGAAAGTGGGTGGTGTACAGGCAGAGACGAGCTCACATTTCTCGTTTCCCGGGTTTTGAAAACGGTGCGGCTGATCGCTCCTGAAGTAGTAGGCGTCCCCCGCATTCAGTACCCCGGTTTGATCGCCCACTTCAACCTGCAGCCTGCCGCTTAGAATAATTCCGCATTCTTCACCATCATGGCTTAGCGCATGCCGGCCAGTCGTGGCTCCCGGTTCGTAGCATTCTTTCAGGAGCTGGATCGCACTGTTACGCAGGTTTGAACCTACCTGGCGAAAACTCACGCCTCCTTCGGCAATCTCGATGAGTTCACTGTCACGGTAAAAAATCTTTTCCTGGATATCACTGTCATCGGAAAAAAATTCAGACAGGCTGATGGGAATACCGTCGAGGATTTTTTTCAGCATGCTGACGGTTGGATTCAATTGTCCGGACTCGATTTGCGAAATGGTGGCGTTGGCAACGCCGGCCTGGCGCCCGAGCTTGCGCTGGGAAATCCCCATGCGCCTGCGAATAGCGCGTAAGCGCTGACCTACTTCTTTGTCCATTATTCCAGCCTTTCAAAAGTGTTTATTATACTGAACATTCTTAAGGAAAAACCCATGTGTTTCAATACCCTGGAATCAGCCGACTAACTGCTTGTTTAACATAGATAATAGCTTCTATACTCTCGATTCACTTTTGACCCTCTAGCCAAACAACGCAGGTAGCAAAGCCATGAACACCACCGCAGAAAAAACAGATGCACTCTGGATGCCCTTTACCCCGAACAGGGACTTCAAGAAAAACCCGCGAGTGATTGCCTCCGCAAGTGGTCGCTACTACACCACGACCGATGGCCGCGATGTATTTGATATGGCATCAGGCCTGTGGACAAGTGGCCTTGGGCATTGCCACCCGAAAATTGTTGAGGCTGTTCAGAAGCAGGTCGCTGAACTGGATTATGCAATGACCTTCAACCTGGGTAACAGCAAGTCCTTTGAACTGGCAGAAAAGGTGGTTGACCTGGCACCACCGTCATTTACTCGCTGCTTTTTTACCAACTCGGGTTCCGAATCGGTTGATACAGCGCTGAAGATTGCACTTGGATATCACAACATTCGAGGCCAGGGTAATCGCACCCGCCTGATTGGCCGGGAGAAGGGTTACCATGGTGTGAACTTCGGTGGCATGTCCGTGGGTGGCATGTTGCCAAATCGAAAGGCCTTTAGTGCGAGCCTTATCCCCGGTGTCGATCATATTCGGCACACCCACGATCCTGAAAACAGCCGAAACAGTCGTGGACAGCCAGAATCAGGTGCGCACTTTGCCGACGACCTGGAACGTGTCATTGCCCTGCATGACGGCAGTAATATTGCTGCGGTCATCGTGGAACCCGTTGCCGGCTCCGCCGGCGTGTTGCCACCCCCGGTGGGTTACCTGCAGAGACTGAGAGATATCTGTGACAAGCATGGCATCCTGCTGATCTTTGATGAAGTCATTACCGGGTTTGGTCGTCTCGGGCATGCCTTTGCCACGGAGCGTTTCGGCGTGATGCCTGACATGATCACCCTGGCAAAGGGCCTGACAAATGGCGTGATTCCCATGGGTGCTGTACTGGTAAGGGATGAAATCTACGAAACCTTCATGCAGGGACCGGAGCACATGGCAGAAATGTTTCATGGTTATACCTATTCCGGTCACCCGGTGGCTGCCGCAGCCGGTATTGCCACCATGGACATCTATAAGAATGATGGTCCTTTTGAACAGGCCCGTGCACTGGAGCAGGCCTTTGGAGACATGCTGCACAGTTTTGACGACCATCCTGATGTTACCGACGTAAGAAACATTGGTTTAATGGGCGCCATAGACGTAAAGCCTTCTGCAGATGGAGTCGGCATTCGCGGCATGGAGATCCACAAGAAGTGTTTCTGGGAGGAAGACCTGCTGGTCAGGACGACCGGTGACATCGTGGCTTTCTGCCCGATATTTGATTCCAGCGTTGATGAACTGGAAAAAGGTTTTGCCAGCGTCAGGAAAGTGATAGACGCCACCAGCTGATTAGCTGGAACAACAATTTAATTCCCTTACAACCCTTGTTGGGCTGTCTCTCAATAGACACACGGACCTTCGGTGGCATGGATGCCACCGTTGAGCGTACATGGATGTATTCACAGCGCGTCCGTGGGCTATTGAGAGATAGACCCGACCCAAATTGATAACCAGCAGGTCCAACTATGAATATTGCTGAAAACGTAAACATTGAAACAGGCACTGTGCTTGGTCACTTCATCAACGGTGAAGTGCTTGATGACAGCAACCGTCCACAACCCGTGACCAACCCGGCGACCGGCGAGGTGAGCCGCGAAGTGGCCATGGCCTCTGCGGATACGGTGAGGCAGGCCATTGCTGCCGCCGAAGCCGCCTTCCCCGCCTGGCGTGATACGCCCCCGGTAAAACGGGCGCAGGTCATGTTCCGCTACAAGCAATTATTGGAAGAACATGCGCATGAAATTGTCGCGCTGATCACCAATGAACATGGCAAGGTGCTGGATGATGCCATGGGTGAACTGGGTCGAGGCATCGAGGTAGTCGACTATGCCTGCGGTATTCCACAGATGTTAAAGGGTGAGCATACTAAGAACGTCGGGCCTGCTATTGATAGCTGGTCAGAACAACAGCCTCTCGGTGTCGTGGCAGGCATTACCCCGTTTAACTTTCCCGCCATGGTACCCATGTGGATGTTCCCCATGGCCATCGCCTGTGGCAATACCTTTATCCTCAAGCCTTCCGAGAAAGATCCCAGCGCACCGATGCTGATTGCACGGTTATTAAAGGAAGCCGGTCTTCCTGACGGGGTTTTTAACGTGGTCAATGGCGACAAGGAAGCCGTGGATACCCTGCTTGAAGATGATCGCGTTGAGGCGGTCAGCTTTGTCGGGTCTACGCCCATAGCCGAATATATTTACACAAAGGGCACCGAGAAGGGCAAACGTGTACAGGCTCTTGGCGGTGCAAAAAACCACGCCATCGTCATGCCCGATGCGGACATTGATAATGCCGTGAGTGCGCTGATTGGTGCAGCCTATGGATCCTGCGGAGAACGCTGCATGGCCATCTCGGTAGTGGTATGTATAGGCGATGAAACCGCGGATGCCGTAGCGAGTGGCATCAGTAAGCAACTTGAAACATTGCGCGTGGGTAACGGCAATGATAACAACAATGACATGGGGCCCCTTGTAACAAGGCCCCACTTTGAGAAAGTACGTGGCTACGTGGACCTCGGTGTTGAAGAAGGCGCTGACCTCGTCGTTGATGGACGCTCACTGGTGGTAGATGGACATGAAAATGGTTTTTTCCTTGGTCCCTGCCTGTTTGACCGGGTAACCCCGAACATGCGTATTTACCAGGAAGAGATTTTTGGACCGGTTCTTTGCCTGGTACGCGCCGAATCCGAAGAGCAGGCCATGCAGCTCATTGACGATCACGAATTTGGAAACGGTACCTGTATCTTCACCCGGGATGGTGAAGCTGCGAGATATTTCAGTGACAAGATCAAGGTGGGCATGGTGGGAATCAATGTGCCCTTGCCGGTACCCGTGGCCTGCCACAGTTTCGGCGGCTGGAAGCGTTCGCTGTTTGGCGATCTCTATGCCTACGGCCCGGACAGCGTGCGTTTTTACACTCGAAGAAAGACCATTACGCAACGATGGCCTTCAGGTGGTGTGCGCGAAAAGGCGCAGTTTTCTTTTCCAAGCAATAACTAACTTCGAGTAAGACTGCTTCCTCCGTCCACCGATAATACCTGGCCTGTCACGTATTCAGCGTCGCGGGCCAGGAATAACACCGCCTGCGCAATATCCGCGGGTTCCCCAATCCTGCCAAGCGGTGTCGCGGAAAGAATTTTTTGCTTCGCCTCTTCGCTCTGCTCGGCGGCGTCCTCCGGCCAAAGTATCGCGCCCGGTGAAACGCCATTGACACGAATGTCCGGCGCCAGTTCCCGTGCCAGCGAACGCGTCATAGCAACCAGCGCTGACTTGCTCGCGCTGTAAGGGGTGTAGTCTTTTCTTGGTTTATCCGCAATGATGTCAACAATATTAACGATACTACCGCCATTGGTCTGAAGATATTTTGCCGCGTGCTGGCTCAGGAAAAACGGTGCTTTCAGGTTAGTGTCAAAGAGATCATCCCATTCTTCAACAGTGGCGCTTGAAAGTTCAGTGGGGTAAAAAGCCGAGGCATTATTCACCAGTAACTGCAGTCCATCATGTCGAACTGCAAGCTTTTCAAATATTTTTTCCACCTCATCCATATTTCGAAGATCAGCACGCAGCGTAAAGGCAGACTCATTGCGCAGTTCATTCAGCTCGGCACAGAGTAGCTCGGCTTCTTTCTCAGAATCACGATAGTGAAGCGCGAGATCATAGCCATTGGCGTGCAGCAATCTTGAAATATCGGCTCCAATTCTACGGGCGGAACCGGTAACAAGTGCAAGGGGCCTGGTTGAACTTGAAGTCACGATCAGGATTCACTCAATTTCGGTAAATAAAAACACCATAGCATGGCAATTAAGAATGTTCATGCTACTATTTTCAGCACAATCACCGCCTGCAGGGGATCCTCATGACGACTTCACAGGGTAGCGTAGCCATCGTTGGCGCCGGGCTGGCCGGCATCGCCACTGCAAAGGTGTTTATTGCTGATGGTTTTGACGTAACCGTATTCGAAAAGGAACCTGACCTTGGAGGAGTCTGGACAGGTACCCGGGCCTACCCGGGGCTTCGAACAAACACGGCAAAGAAAGTTTATCGTTACTCCGATCTCGCCTATCCAGATGATGTTAAGGATTATCCCAGTGCAACCGATGTACACGCCTACCTTACCGACTATGCTGGCAAGTTCGGCGTTACGGAACGTATCCAGTTTAACCGTGAGATCACAAACATTGAAAGAATAAGCGCTGACGGTAAGACGCATTTTGAGGTAAGCGTGAAAGGTGCCGGTGAAGACACAGCTGAATCCACGGAAAGTTTCAATTTCGTGGTGGTTTGTAATGGCGTGTTTTCAACACCGCGAATCCCGGAAATAGAGGGCCAGGAGAAGTTTCGGGGAGAGATCAGGCATACGAGCAATCTTGTTGATGCGGAGATCTCAAGGGGTAAACGTGTTGTCATCGTGGGTGCTGGCAAGTCTGCGCTTGATTGCGCTGCCTTTGCCGCGACAACGGCGAGTCACTGTAGCCTGCTGTTCAGGCGAACACACTGGATGTTACCCCGTTATAACTTCGGTATACCCACGGATTACCTGCTGCAGTCGCGTTTCTCCGAATCATTCCTCAAGTATCACACCCTGAATACCCTGGACAAGTTCATGCACGGCGTTGGAAAGCCACTGGCAAAACTATTCTGGAAATTCCAGATGCGCATGATGCGTGGTGGTTTGAACATGCCCGATATCATGGTGCCACAACATGACATGCCCACCGGTCTTGAAAGCCTTGGTATGGCTGACGAATTTTTTGCCCAGGCCAATGACGGCAATGTGGACATGGTGCAGGGAGCAATCAAGTCATTTACCGAAAAGGGCCTGCTGCTGGAATGTGGCGAGGAGCTCGAAGCCGATCTCGTGGTTCTCGGTACCGGCTGGAACCAGGGCTTTGATTTTCTCAGCGAGGAACTACAGGGTCTCGCCAGGCAGGATGGCAAGTTTCGACTTTACCGTCACATCCTGCCACCTGCAGAACAGCATCTCGGCTTCATTGGCTATGCATCAACTTTTAACAACACCCTGACGGCCGAGGTATCGGCACACTGGTTGGCGCAGGTTTTCAGGGGTGAACTCAGGTTACCCGCCAGGGATTTCATGGAAAAGGAAATCGATCGCGTGCTGGAATGGATACAGGAGTACACCTATCGCTCTGCAGGATATTTTCTTGGCCCGGTGAATATTCACTACATAGATGACCTGATGCGTGACATGGGCCTGCAGGTGGAGCGAGCCAACAACTTCCTTGCCGAGTACATGGGAACCAGTTGGCCGGATAAATATGCCGGTTTGAGTGAAGAAAGGGAACAATTGCGCCAGCAAGGTAGAGCACCTCGTAAATTTTACTTCAGCGCAATTCACGGTGTACTCCTGTTACTGGTGATCCTGTTACTGCTGGACTAACACCTCAGCCTGCTACAGCAACTCTATCCAGTGAACCACGGGAATATCGCCGTGGGACAGGTGTGCCTGGCAACCCACGTTCGCCGTCGCAATCATGTCCGGCTTATTCACCGACAGCGCCCGTAGTTTATTTTCCCTGAGCGTGGCTGATATTTCACTTTGCAGCAGGGAATAAGTCCCGGCGGAACCACAGCACAGCTGCGCTTCTTCTACCTTGCAGATTTCATAGCCGGCTTTTTCCAGCAGCGCCTCCACGCGACCCGTGATACCAAGACCATGTTGCAGTGTACAGGGTGTGTGCACCGCGATTCGGGAACCTCGCCTGTCGCGGCTGACTATCCTGTCGGCCACCGGCTCTATCACTTCAATGGGGTCACGGCACAGCTCACTAACTTTCGCGGCTTTCTCAGCATACTGCCTGTCACCAGCCAGCAGGCGGCCGTAATCTTTCACCGTGACGCCACAGCCGCTGGCGCTGACAATTATCGCCTCCACCCCACTTTCCACGTGGGGCCACCAGCGATCAATCAACCCCCTCGCCTGCTGCAGGCCGCGCTCCATGTCGGATGTGTGCATGGCTGCGGAACCGCAGCAAAGACTCTCATTAAGCTCAATGACTTCGATACCGATAGAATCGAGAAAATTGGCAACGCCGTGGTTGGTATTCGGGCTAAACACCGGCTGCACACAGCCGGCGAGTAAGAGCATTTTCCTGTCATGCTTGCCCGTTTTACGTTGTAACAATTTTTGCGCCGGCGGAACTGCCGTGCGCAAACGGGCCGGTAACAAGCTACCCAGTGAGCGTGCAATAAACACACAGGCTGAAAAGAGCCATGTACGATTTATCAAATACAGGATCGCACGGCGTGTCATCCTGTCAGCAACATGGCGCTGCTGGTCTTTTTCAATAGCAGGCCGGGCGATTTCCATGAGCTGGCTGTAATCGACACCGGAAGGACAGGTAGTTTCACAGGCCCTGCAAGTCAGGCAGCGATCCAGGTGCTTGAGAATTTCCCCGTTGGCTGGCGCACCTTCAAAATACTGCTTTACCTGGTAGATACGACCGCGAGGTCCGTCCAGCTCATCGCCCAGCAACTGGTATGTTGGGCAGGTGGCGTTACAGAAACCACAGTGTACGCATTTTCGAAGAATGTCATTGACTGCCTGGCCGTTTTTGGTTTCGAGGAAGTCATGCTCGAGTCGAGTCTGCATGGCTAGATCCCCGGGTACATTCGATCGGGGTTAAAGATCCCAAGCGGGTCAAAGCGGGCTTTCACCTGGCGCTGCAGTCCCAGCATGGCTTCGGGTAGCGTATGGAATTTAAGTACACCGCGTGGATGATCCCTGAAAGCACAGACGCTGCCATTGAGAGCGTCGACCTGTGCGCGCAGGCGTGACATGCCAAGCTCACCTGAAAACCAGCGCTGGGCTCCTCGCCATTCGACAAGGCAGGCCGCGTCAACATCAAGCAGGGGCGCGGTGGGTGGAACAGCAACACGGGTAATGGCCTGGCCGGGTTCAAAAAAGTCATGCTTTTGCACGGCGAGGTTGCGCCAGTCAAATTGCACTTCCTCACCACCCAGCTGCTTGCTGGCCTGGGCAACACCCACTTCACTTCCGGAGAGTCGAACAAGGCTTTGCCCCCTGTGCCAGAGCGAAGCGGATAGCGGTAATGGTTTAGAACCCAGGCTGTTGATCCAGTGCGTGTGATCTCCCGCACCATCATGTTCAAAGGACAGTGTCACTTCCGTGGCAGGCAAGGGGACAACACGAATGGATACTTCCAGCAGCAATCCAAGCGTACCCATCGCACCAACCATGGAACGGGAGATATCAAAGCCGGCAACATTCTTGATGACCCGGCCACCGAAGCCAAGAAGCTGCCCCCGACCATCAATCATCTTCACGCCAAGCAGGTAATCCCGCACGCCCCCGCTAAAGGCCCGTCGAGGACCCGCCAGCCCGCTGGCTACCACACCGCCGATAGTACTGTTGTCAGAGTAGCACGGCGGTTCAAATGCCAGCATTTGCTGGTGCTGTGCAAGCAAGCCCTCGACATCCCTGAGGCGACTACCGGCGCGCAGGGTGATAACAAGTTCTGCAGGATCATAATCAACAACACCGGAGTGGCCGGACATGTAGATATTCTCCGCGTCGACCTGCTCTCCGTAAAATGCCTTGCTGTCACCACCGACTATGCGCAGGGCTTGCTTTTTCTCCAGCGCTTCCTTTACCTGTGCCAGCAGGTCAGCCTCGATATTTGAATCCTCGAGCATGATGCCTAGAAACGATCCAGTTCCGGGAAAGGCAGGTCGCCATCATGTACATGCATGCCGTTGAACTCGGCACAACGTGCCAGGGTGGGAATAGCCTTGCCCGGGTTCAGGATCCCCTTTTCGTCAAAGCACTCCCTGAGTTCATGAAAGCGTTCCCGTTCAGCGTCGCTGAACTGTATGCACATTTCACCGAGCTTCTCCACACCAACGCCATGTTCACCGGTTATCGTGCCACCATGTTGAATACAAAGCTGCAGTATCCTGCTGCCGAGTTCCTCTGTCTTTTCAAGCTCACCTTCCCTGTTTGCATCATAAAGAATCAGCGGGTGCAGGTTGCCATCACCCGCGTGAAAAACGTTTGCGACGGGCAGACCATAAGATTCGGAGAGTTCCTTTATGCCGGAAAGCACTTTTGCCAGTTCCTTTCTCGGAATAGTGCCATCGATACAATAGTAATCCGGCGACAGTCGCCCCACTGCAGGGAAAGCCGCCTTTCGACCAGACCAGAAAAGCAGGCGTTCTGCCTCATTCCTGGCCAGGCGCGTCTCAACTGCACCGCCATCGGCGAGCACCTTCTTTACCTGTTCAAGCTGGACCTGCACTTCCTCTTCAGTACCGTCCAGTTCGCAAATCAGGATGGCCTCGGCATCAACCGGGTAACCCGCATTAACAAAATCCTCGGCAGCACGAATCGCCGGGTTATCCATCATCTCTATACCAGCCGGTATGATTCCCGCGGCAATGATTGCAGCGACACTGTTGCCAGCGAGGTCAACAGAATCAAACACGCCCATGACAACTTTTGCGCTGCTGGGTATTGGCAGTAGCTTCACCGTAACTTCCACCACGATACCGAGCATTCCCTCTGAGCCAACCAGTAAAGGGAGAAGATCATAGCCATGCTGTTGCATGGAACACTGATCGATCTCCATGAGCTCGCCGTCGCTGGCAACATACTTCAGTGCAAGTACATTATGCAGGGTGAGCCCGTACTTCAGGCAATGGACGCCGCCGGCATTCTCAGCAACGTTGCCCCCGATGGAACAGGCGATCTGCGAGGAAGGATCCGGTGCGTAGTACAGTCCATGCTGGCGCACAGCATCAGAAATGGACAGGTTTTGGACCCCGGCTTCAACCACGGCACTGCGCGCAAGAGGATCAATCTTCAGGATGCGGTTCATCTTTGCCAGGCTGAGCACGACGCCTTCACTGTGTGGTAAGGCACCACCCGACAGGCTTGTGCCTGCGCCACGACCAACAACCGGGATTTCCTTTTCATGGCAAATACGCATGATCTCCTGAACATGTTCTGTTGTTGAAGGCAGGAGAACCAGCAGGGGTTGCTGGCGATAGGCGCTCAGGCCATCACATTCATAGGCAGCCAGGGACGTCGGCTGGTCGATGACACTTTCATCATCAAGAAATTCACGAAATTGCTCGGCCAATTGTTGACGATAAGTATCCACTATCCTGAACCCGCAAATGATCTAGATGAGGTAACCACCATCAACAGTAATACAGGTACCAGTGGCGAACGCAGAAGCATCAGAGGCAAGGTAGAGCACCGCACCTGCCATTTCTGAAGGTTGTGCATAACGCCTGAGCGGTATTTGCTTTAACCAGGTCTTGAGCACCTGCTCATTACTGGTTAATGCACTGGCGAACTTTGTATCGGTCAGGCCCGGCAGAAGCGCATTTACACGAATGTTGTCCGGGCCACACTCCAGCGCAAAGGCCCTGGTCATGCCGATAATGGCGCTCTTGGTAATAGAGTAAATACCCTGCTTATCCCCCGGCCTGACACCATTGACGGATGCAACATTGATGATACTGCCGCCCTTTTCACCCATGATCCTGCAGGCACTGGAGGTCATGTAAAAATATCCGCGAATATTCACGTCTACCGTTTTTTGAAAGGCCGACGGTTCGGTGTCAACGATGTGTCCGTAATAGGGATTGGCAGCAGCATTATTGACCAGGATATCCAGCTTCCCGTGCTCATCTTTAATATACTGGTAGATTTTCTCGATCTGCTCCAACTCGCCGATGTGACAGGCAAACGCTGATGCTTTTCCACCGTTTTCCCGAATAGAATCAGCCACTTTTTCACAGGCATCAATTTTCCTGCTGGAGACGATGACATGCGCACCCTGCTCCGCCAGTAACCTGGCAATTTCTTCTCCAATCCCGCGACTGGCACCGGTAACCAGTGCCAACCTGCCTGATAAATCAAATAGCGAAGTAGTCATGGTGTAAATTCACGCTTGTTATATTAAATTTAAGCCTTGGATTTTAACCCGATTCAGCAAGTAACTCAGGTGCAAGACAGGCAAGGGTTTCGCGCAGGACCTCATCACCCAGCGCGGCGTTAAATACTTCCTGGTCAGTGACGGAATATTTTCCATTACTCACCCTGAGATAGAGCTGTGCTGTTTCCGGTTCAAGAAACTCGATCGTCTTGAATGCTTTTACACATTGCCTGATGAACTGCAGGTTCCTCGCGACAACCAGTTCATCTGCCGGTGCATGCACCTTGTCCGGGGCATTAGCCAGTTCATTGATTCGCTGGTATCGCTCGATGTTGACCAGGGGCTCGATTCGATAAACCTGCATCAGGTCCTGGCTACCCCTCGCTACGAGCGAGGGAAATTTCCCCTTGGGAACGCTGTTATCCAGAAATTCAAACATGTACTTCGGCCTCGTCTTGCCGATGTACTTGAACAGGAGCCTTGGCATACCCACATAGGCTTCGACACAGTGCCCGAGGAAATCATCAACTGCCTTGTAGCGACCCCGCTCAAGGCCTCTCAACCAGCCTCTTTCAACCGTGGCTTCCGGCGGCGTGATAATAAAGTACATGTACATGGTATCGATATGCCTGACATAGGTGTCCTGCAAAACCCGACCAACTTTTTCACTATCAAAGCTGTCAAAGCGAAAGCGATCCACCATGAGGTGCGGTAGCGCCTGTCTTTGCTCGGCCTTGTCACGAATGTAGCGATCCAGCTTGTCGTCAATCACGTTGACCTCCTTGCTGCTGAGTCGACCGGCGTACTTGTAGGCCTCTCCCAGCCCGTCGTAGTCAATCAGTAGCCTGCGCCAGATATCAGGGCTGATGGTGCCATAAGCATTGGTGCTGATCCCGAGCTCGACCATCAGCTCGCGCAAGCGGGGTCGCAGTGAACTTTTTCCCGCTGCCGAAGCCCCTTTCAGGCTGAACAGGATGGGATTCTCAGCATCGGGAATGACCTGGTAGGCTTCTTTCGCAATGGCTTGATCAATCACCTGCCCTACAATCCCGCGAATATCATGGCTGGCCAGGTAGTTGAGCGCGTGAATACTGCACACTTCTTGCAACAGCCGGGGATCGCGGCCGATGTAACCTCTTTTCGCAAGCAGGGATCCCAGCACACGGTACAGGCTTCGATATACCGCTACGTCCAGCGCATCGCTTGCTTCAAGCCCGAGTTGCTTGTAACGATTTATGCTGCCAATTTCCGAGGCCTCACGATCAAGCGGCGCCAGTCCCGGCCTTGCTGTTTTCCTTCCAAGCAATCGTGCAAGCAGGGAAGGTCTTTCACTCGCCGCTACTGCATCGATATTGAGAAGAAAATCAATTTCTTCCCGAACACGTTGCTCGACCTCGAGCTTTCGTTGTTGAAACTGGGCGTCGATGTCTCCACGCCGTGGCGCCAGGTACTTGTCAAGGATGCAGTTAGCGATACGGCGAAAATTGATACCGAGATCTTCTTCCTTCTCACCTTCCATGACAACGATGTCAGCAGTAACACGAACAATCACCTCGTGCAGGACAAGTCGCGACGGCCTGAAACTCACCAGTTCTTCCACGGGCAAACCGGTCGTGCTGGAAAGGTCGGTGACTTCGCTGTAACGACTGCTTACGTTGGCGGGATCATGGATGGTTTCCAGTTCCCGGTATTCCGGGGGAATCGTTGAGAGAATTCCCGGGTTCCAGGCGGAATATTCCTGCGAAGCTGTGTGATTACTGGCAACCATTCAGCAAATTGTAACTGATGCCAGTCCGAAGTGCCTGTAGTTACAGGCGATATTGACTCAGTGAAGCATTCCCCTGTCACAGATGAAATCAATAACCTCGCCAAGCCCATCCTTTTCTTTGAGGTTGGTGAAAATAAAGGGTCTTTCACCACGCATCTTTCTTGCGTCACGCTCCATGACTTCAAGGGAAGCACCAACCATGGGAGCCAGGTCAATCTTGTTAATGATCAGGATGTCAGATTTTGTAATTCCGGGGCCACCTTTTCGCGGGATCTTGTCGCCCGCGGCAACGTCAATAACATAAATAGTCAGGTCGGATAACTCCGGGCTAAAGGTCGCACTCAGGTTGTCCCCTCCACTTTCGATCAGGACAAAATCAAGCCCCGGAAACTTGTCTATCAATTGTTCCACGGCATTGATGTTCATCGAGGCATCCTCGCGAATCGCGGTATGGGGGCAGCCCCCGGTTTCAACACCCATGATGCGCTCCGACTCAAGCGCTTCGTGTCGAATAAGAAACTCCTGGTCTTCGCGAGTGTAGATATCATTGGTCACCACGGCGATTTCATAATCATCCCGCATGGATTTGCATAAAGCATTTAACAGGGCCGTTTTACCCGAGCCCACTGGCCCGCCTACTCCGATACGCAATACCTGCTTTGTCATCGTGTCTTCTCTCTATGATTGAAATAATCGGCTGTATTGATTTTCATGCATGGCACTGCCTAGCGCCAGTCCCGGCAGGCTCCCTTCAATGTGATCGTCCTCGAGCTCGAGGCCGGTGTCCACGCATTGCTCGATGACTGGTATCAGTTCACCAAGGATACGCTGCCCGTCTGTCTGTCCCAGGGGTACCAGCTTGATGGCTGCCGCTACCTGGTTTTCCAGCCACGACCAGCAATAGGCATAGCTGCACCCATCCAGGGGGATATTCCAGTGATGGGCCGCCAGTGTAAAACTCAGGGCCAGTGAAGCTGATTCACTTTCCATGCAGTCATCAGCGGCATCGTTACCCAGGTCTCTCAGCAGGCGCGCAAGCGAGATGCCAGTCTGTCGATCTTCCTTGCGTAATTCACTTGTCTCGCGGCAGGCCAGCAGGTAGCGGCTCCACTTGAGCGCCTCGATAGCGTCGGCTGACTCCCAGGCATGCCACATGCGCGACAAGAGCGGAATATCCAGCCTGGCAAGACCGTTTAGCATAACGCCTTCGAGCCAGGCTTGAGCTTCGTCACAATTTTTTATCCAGCCAACTTCGCAGGCATGTTCAAGTCCCTGGGAATAGGAATAAGAACCGATTGGAAGGCTGGGACTGGCGAGTCTTACCAGCTGTAGAAGGGCCTGGTTGTTCACTAATTGCTGCATGCCGGGCTAGTGGTGATGGTGAGCGGAATAAGCGCCGGATTCCGGTTCAAAAGGTGCCTGTTCATGAATGACTTCGAGACCGAGACCCTTTACCATCGCATCAAGCACGTGATCTTCCAGGTAGCGCAGCCAGTTATGACCTATTTGCAGCGCCACGTGACGGTTACCCAGGTGATAGCAGGCCCTGGAAAGCTGGTGCTGGTCAGTGCAGCTCGCGGTGGAAACGCTCTCCGCTGCCGCGGCAATCCTGACAATGATGCCGTCCTCGCTTTTTAGAAGATCTCCCCCGCGCAAAATGTCACCGCGGGGAAGAAAAAGCCCTACCTCCCGGCCATCATCAAGAACCGTTTTCAGGCGCGCTCGCTGGCGATCCTCAAAGGGCAATTCCAGGCTGGCTTCGTGTTCCAGGCTGTCATTGATTTTCTCTACGAGTTTTAGCATTGCACAATAATTTGCATAGTTAGAAAAGAAAATAACGCTGTGCCAGTGGCAGTACCTCGGCAGGCTCACAGGTCAGTATTTCCCCATCTGCCTTCACCACGTAAGTTTGAGGATCAACATCAACCTCGGGCATGTAGTCATTCAGCTTCATGTCCGTTTTCCGGATAGTCCTGGCATTCTCGGCAACTGCAATTTTTGAACGAAGCCCGATTTTCCCGGGTAACCCGTCTTCGGCAGCCGCCCGGGAAATAAAAGTGACGCTGGTTTCTTCCATGGCGCCGCCAAGCGCACCGAACATGTGGCGATAATGTACCGGCTGGGGTGTCGGAATAGAGGCATTGGGATCACCCATGGGTGCCGCTGCAATAAACCCACCCTTGATGATGAGAGAAGGCTTGGCACCAAAAAACGCCGGCTTCCACAATACGAGATCAGCAAGCTTACCCTTCTCTATGGAACCCACTTCGTTGGCAATGCCGTGGGTCAGCGCAGGATTGATGGTGTACTTTGCGATATAGCGCCTGGCCCTGTAATTGTCATTGCGATCGCTATCCTCTGCGAGTGGTCCTCTTTGTACCTTCATCTTGTGAGCAGTTTGCCATGTTCGAGTCACCACCTCTCCCACACGCCCCATGGCCTGGGAATCAGAGGCGATCATACTGAACGCACCCAGGTCATGCAGGATATCCTCCGCAGCAATTGTTTCCTTTCTTATACGTGACTCGGCAAAGGCAACATCTTCGGGGATCTTTGAATCCAGGTGATGACACACCATCAGCATGTCCAGGTGTTCATCCACGGTATTGATCGTGTACGGACGTGTTGGATTGGTACTGGATGGTAAAACATTGGCAAGACCACATACCTTGATAATGTCAGGCGCATGACCACCACCTGCACCCTCGGTGTGGTAGGTGTGTATCGCACGGTCTTTAAAGGCGGCAACAGTATCTTCAACAAATCCCGATTCGTTCAGCGTATCTGTGTGAATCGCCACCTGAACATCGTATTCTTCGGCCACTGAAAGGCAGTTATCGATGGCAGCTGGCGTTGTGCCCCAGTCTTCATGCAGTTTCAAACCCATGGTGCCGGCAAGCAGTTGCTCTTCAAGAGGCAAGGGAACGCTGGCGTTTCCCTTACCAAGAAAACCGAGGTTCATGGGCAAGGCATCTGCCGCCTGCAGCATGCGGTGTATATTCCAAATTCCGGGTGTGCAGGTAGTGGCATTCGTCCCTGTCGCCGGGCCCGTACCGCCACCCAGCATAGTGGTAACCCCGGACATCAATGCATCTTCCACCTGCTGTGGGCAAATGAAGTGGATGTGTGCGTCAATGCCGCCGGCTGTCAGGATCTGGCCTTCGCCGGCAATGGCTTCCGTGCCCGGACCTATGACGATATCCACGCCGGACTGTGTATCCGGGTTACCCGCCTTGCCGATACCCGCAATACGACCGTTCTTGATACCCACGTCCGCCTTGACGATGCCCCAGTAATCCAGGATGAGTGCATTGGTGATGACCGTATCCACAACTTCAGCATCGCTTCGCTGGCTTTGTCCCATGCCGTCACGGATGACCTTGCCACCCCCGAATTTAACCTCGTCACCGTAGCGGGCAAAATCTTTCTCGACCTCGATAAACAATTCCGTGTCGCCGAGCCGCACGCGATCGCCGGTGGTCGGTCCGTACATCTCTGCATAAGCTTTTCTTGAAATACTTGTCATTAACTTTCCCTCAAAGTGCGCCCATTACCTGCCCGGTGAAACCATAGATATTGCGATCACCTCCATACTCGACAAGTTCCACCGTGCGCGACTGACCTGGCTCGAATCGAACGGCGGTGCCAGCCGGTATATTCAGGCGCTTGCCCCTGGTCTTGTCTCGATCAAATTCAAGGGCAGAGTTGGTTTCAAAAAAATGATAGTGGGAGCCCACCTGTACCGGCCGATCCCCCGTATTTGACACGCTAATCTCGGTCACTTCCTGCTTCGCATTCAGTTCTATATCACCGCTGTCCGTCAGAATTTCTCCGGGTTTCATATTTCTCTCGCCATCAGATAATTGGATTGTGAACGGTCACCAGCTTGGTGCCATCAGGAAATGTCGCTTCAACCTGCACTTCCGGGATCATGTCCGCAATACCTTCCTGCACATCGTCGATGGTCAGTATCGTGCGCCCGTAATCCATGAGTTCCGCCACACTTTTTCCTTCCCTGGCACCTTCAAGAATAGCTGAAGATATCAGTGCCATGGATTCCGGGTAGTTCAGCTTGATGCCCCGTTCCCGCCGCTGCTGCGCCAGCATGCCGGCACAAAAAATCAAAAGCTTGTCTTTTTCCCGTGGAGTCAGATCCATAATGCAAACCTCTATTTAAGTATTCCAGATTCTTGGTATACAGGGTTCCTTCCCAAGTATCGAAGGACGAAGCAGCTGCCAGAGACTGGTCAGCCTGTGATGCATACTATCGAGTTCATCCCCAAAACAACGAACGAGCAATAGACCATCGACAAGCGTGGCTGCGCAACCAGGGATGTTCTGCTCAATAAAAATGTTAATGGTTTCGAGCAGGGCCTGGTCAGCCGGGTAGGCAACAAGGATGGCATTTACCGCCTTTGCAGAAAGACCCCATTGAGCCGATTGCATCTTTGAGCCTGCCGACAAGCCAAGGCTATCGATCATTACCGGTTGCTCATCTACCCACACTTCAAACCTTTGCTGGTAAGCTCCGCTGCTATAGATTTCCTTGCATGCTGGTCGTCCGAGACACTGGCTATCCCATGCAATTAAACGCGAATCCTGCTTTAGTTTCATGATCGTCTTTAACAGGACTTCAGCGCCATCAAAAAAGATATTCCCCTGGGGCAGCCATTCCATGCTGGCTCTCTCTGCAACCCTGATTTGTTGTGTCAGCTTTGCCGGGTAGGGATTTGCGCGGTAGAACTTGGTCGCCGCAGGCGTTGTTATTAGGACTTCACTTTCGCTGTCCAGTTCGACATCAATATCAAGGGCATCACCACCGGCGATGCCAGCCGGTGGATGCAGGATATAGGTGTGACAGACTCCAGGCCCTTCCGGGTAAAAAGGTTTCTGCACGCACAGGGGCCCAAAGTGGCGACGCCTGGCCAGCTTTGTGCCTTCCCTGTTCCGCACATATGCAAGACTGAGCTGCGCAGGCCAGTGTCGAGCGACCTGGCGGGAATCAATATCTCCGTTCAAACCACTCGAAGATAGAGCAGGAAAGTTCACCCTGTTATTTATCCCCGTGGTTTCTTTGCCTGGCTTTTTTCTGCTGGCCCATATTTTTTACTTGCCGTGCACCGAAGTAGATGATGACGCAAAACACCGCGCTGCTGGCGACCCACGAAAGATAATGTGAATGGAACAGGCTATCGTGAAACGGGTGAGCTGTTAGCTGTTGAGAAAAAATAGTGAGGAAGATGGTGAGATTGACCGCTGGCAATTTCATAGTGATGTGTTCTCCGTCTTTTAAGGATACAGATACATTACCGGGAAGCATTCATAACCCAGAACAGGATTATCTATGTTTCCTGCACAATCTCAATGACAGCCTTGAACATGCCCCAAAAGGATGCAATTTCCCCAGATTGGGGCGAACTCCATGAAAACCAAAATGCCGCCCTCACACCCAATAAACGGTATAATTTCGCCTTCACCGCTCATGTAGATTCAAAACTGGTTCACCCGTGACAGGCACATCTTCAATCGTAGTAATCACTGACCTTGACGGTACCCTGCTGGACCATCACACCTACAGTTACGAAGCGGCATTGCCCGGTATTGATGCCCTGAAGAAACACCGGATCCCACTGGTCTTCAGCAGCAGTAAAACTGCCGCAGAAATACTCGCTCTTCGGGAACAACTGGGTGTGACAGACCCATTCGTTGTTGAAAACGGCGCTGCGGTATACCTTTCCGACACGCCCACCCCGGAAATAACGTTTGCGCAAAAGCGCCAGGAAATACTGGAGATTATTCACCGGCTCAGGACACAGCAGCAGTACAACTTTATCGGTTTCGCCGATATGACGATCGAGGAAATCCAGTCATCCACCGGCCTTGAAATAAAAGCTGCAATGAATGCCATGAAACGCGATTTCAGTGAACCGCTGCTGTGGCGGCAATCGGATTCACATCTTGATGATTTTTGTGACCGCCTGTCATTGCAAAATTTACATACACAACGTGGTGGGCGCTTCGTTCATGTTCAGGGTGAATATGACAAGTCTGACGCCATGGCGTGGCTTAGAAATTACTATCATGAAAAATGGTCAACGAAGCCATGGGTCGTTGCACTGGGAGATAGCGAGAATGATAAACGCATGCTGGAGACCGCTGACGAAGCAGTCCTGGTTCGTTCCCCGGTTCATCATCTACCAGTTTTTAGCCATGATAGACTCACGATAACAAATCAGGTCGGGCCAAAGGGCTGGAACGACGCAATCTTAAGCCTGCTGCAAAAACACGAAAGCGAAGGGGATTAATCTAATGGGTGATTTTCAACAGAACGGAATTGTAACGACTTTACACAACCTGACTCATCGGCCACTCGAAGAAATCGAGCAGGAACTGGTCAGTTTTTCAGCGTCCCGGCCCATGGCGCTCGTGCTTCCCTGTCTCTATTCCGAACTGGAAGGCCCCGCCTTAACGACGATTGTTAATGAACTATGCAAGGTACCTTACCTGTCACAAATTGTTATCGGTCTTGATCGGGCCGACGAGAAACAATACCGCCATGCTCTAAGTTTTTTTGCCAGGTTACCGGGTAACCACAGGGTGCTTTGGAATGATGGCCCTCGTTTGCAGGCAATCGATGAGAAACTGAAAGCACATAACCTGCAGCCTCGTGAGCTAGGCAAGGGACGTAATGTCTGGTATTGCCTCGGCTACGTGAATGCCGCAAACATTGCCGAATCCGTCGCACTACATGACTGCGACATTGTTACCTATGACAGGCAAATGCTGGCCCGCCTCATCTATCCTGTAGCTAACCCGAACTTTAACTATGTGTTTTGTAAAGGGTTCTACCCGCGTGTGGCAGCGGGCTCTATCAATGGCCGCGTATGCCGCCTGCTGGTCACCCCCCTGCTACGTTCTCTCAAGAAGATTTTTGGCCTGGATAGCTACATTGAATTCCTTGATAGTTTTCGATACCCGCTTGCCGGTGAGTTTTCGTTACGAACGGACGTTATAAATGATATTCGAATCCCGAGTGACTGGGGTCTTGAAATTGGTGTTCTTTCAGAAATGAACCGTAATTACGCGAATAATCGATTATGCCAGGTGGATATTGCAGATCAGTATGATCATAAGCACCAGACCTTGTCCTTTGATGATGAGTCCAAGGGGCTTTCCAAGATGTCAATTGATATCAGCAAGGCAATTTTTAGAAAACTGGCGACGACAGGCGTGGTGTTTAATACTGAAACCTTTCGCACAATAAAGGCTACCTACTTTAGAATTGCACTGGACTTTATTGAAACATACAACAATGATGCGGCAATAAACGGTCTCAGCCTGGACATTCATGCCGAGGAGAAGGCCGTGGAATTATTTGCAGAGAATATTATGAAAGCCGGACTCCACTTTCTTGACCATCCCATGGAAACACCTTTTATCCCCAGTTGGACCCGTATTACCAGTGCAATACCAACGGTCACTACCGAGTTTCTCTCGGCCGTGGATGAAGACATGAAAGAATTTGCGTCGGAGTAGTAAGTCGTGCCAGCAGAATTTGAAGCTGACGGGCTGTTCGCTCGCGTTCTTAATCACGTTACCCGCATATATCCCGAGCACGATGTTGAAAATATCTCAACACGTATCCTGGAGGCTGCCGGGTTAGACAGTAGTTGCGAACCGAGTGTTGATAATACGTCGCTTTGGAATGAATCCGACATCGCGGTTATTACCTACGGCAACACCCTTGAACAGGATACCAGGCATCCCCTTGCCTCCTTGCAGCATTTTCTTGATCACTACCTCGCTGACAGCATCTCCATAGTTCATTTGCTGCCATTCTTTCCCTACAGTTCCGACGACGGCTTTGCTGTCATGGAATACCTGCAGGTCAATGACTCGATGGGCGATTGGGAAGACATAGAAAGACTCGCCGAACATTTCAAGTTGATGTCTGACCTCGTGATAAATCACTGCTCCGGCAGGAGCCGCTGGTTTGAACAATTCAGGCGCGGCGAATCTCCCGGGAAAGATTACTTTTATACGACCACTCCTGATAAAGACCTGTCCATGGTAGTCCGACCGAGAACCAATGAGCTCCTGAAGGCGATAGATACCCCGAATGGGGAGCGTTACGTTTGGTGCACCTTCAGCGCAGACCAGGTCGACCTGGATTTTTCAAACCCCGATGTATTAATCGAATTTGTCGAGATTGTAAGATTTTATCTTGAAAAAGGAGTAAAAATATTTCGGCTTGATGCCGTTGCCTTCCTCTGGAAAGAACCGGGTACTAATTGTCTTAACCTCCCGGAAACCCATGAGATCGTTCGCCTGTTTCGTAGTATCACTGAAGCACATACGCCGGGTAGCCTCATTATCACGGAAACCAACATTCCCAACCGTGAGAACCTCAGTTACTTTGGTAATGCCAACGAAGCCCATATGATTTACAACTTTTCATTACCCCCGCTTTTACTTTACACGCTGCTGTCCGGTAACTGTCACCACCTTAAGAACTGGATGATGAGCATGCCGCCGGCACAGATGGGAACAACATATTTTAATTTTATCGCTTCACACGATGGCATAGGTCTAAGACCTGTCGAGGGAATACTGGATGATGATGACCTCGACGCCCTGATAAACACCATGCAAAACTTCGGCGGTCACGTGTCATGGCGTGCACTCAATGACAGCGAGAAGAAACCCTATGAAATTAATATTGCGCTGTTTGACGCGTTGAAAGGTACTCTTGAGGGCGAGCCCGATGAGTGGCAACTTGAACGTTTTGTTTGCGCCCATGCCATCATGCTCGGGCTTGAGGGTATTCCTGCGTTCTACCTGCACAGCCTCGTGGCCACAGAAAATGATCACAATCGTCGGGAGCACACCGGCAGTAATCGTGCAATAAACCGCCATATTTGGGACCTCGAAGATCTGGAAAGTAAGCTTTCAGGAGCAACTCACCATGCACAAGTTTTCAGTCGCTTGAAACATCTCATAAAGGTTCGCCGTAACCAGGCTGCTTTCCACCCAAATGCTACCCAGTTCACCATGCACATGGGGGATACAATATTCGCTTTCTGGAGACAAAGCCTCGAGCGAGACCAGAGCATCTTCTGCCTTCACAATATCACGCACCGGGAACAGTCTCTCAGGCTGATGGACATAAACCTGATAGTGACTGATGAATGGACAGACCTGGTCAGTGGAACAAGTTTCGAGGATCAGCAGGCAACCATCAGCCTGGCGCCATATCAAACCCTGTGGTTGACAAATAAAGCCGCTACCTAGCTACCCATTTCGCCTGCTTGCGTGATGTCTATCGTAAAACCCGGCGTGTGATGGTAATGTTGCCATGCACGGCGGAGCAATAGCATGACAGGATCAGGGGAAAATTCAGAGCTGGATATCATTATTGTAGGCGCAGGGTTTTCTGGCCTGTACATGCTGCACTGTGCCCGGGAAGCCGGGTTCTCTGTAAAAGTCCTCGAGGCTGGCAGTGGCATCGGTGGTACCTGGTTCTGGAATCGTTATCCGGGTGCCCGTTGCGATGCGCCCAGCATGGAATATTCCTACCAGTTCGACAAGCAGTTACAACAGGACTGGACCTGGTCAGAAAAATATTCAAGCCAGGCCGAGATCCTTTCCTACATGGAACACGTGGTAGAGCGCTTCAAACTTGCCGATGGTATCCGGTTGAACACTCGCGTTGAGTCGGCAACATATGATGAAGCAAATTGCCGCTGGCTGCTGGTTTCAACCACAGGCGAACACTTCTCTGCACAATTTTGCATCTTCGCAACCGGTTGTCTCTCTAACACTTCCAGGCCGGTGTTTAAAAACGAGTCTGCCTACAAGGGAACGATCTATCATACTGGGGAGTGGCCCCACGAAGAGGTGGATTTTTCCGGGCTAAAAGTCGCTGTGATTGGTACCGGTTCATCCGGCGTGCAAAGTATTACCGCTATCGCGAAGCAGGCCAAAGAGCTGACTGTTTTTCAACGTACACCTGCCTTCAGCGTACCCTCTCACAATCGCCCTTTTCACGAGGGGGAGCAGGAAAACATCAAGGTCCACTATGACGACTTGCGCGATTCTGCGCGAAGCCAGTTTGGCAACATGGAGTTTGAACCCAATGAACGCTGTGCCGGGGAAATGAGCCAAGAGGAGATTCGAAAGGAACTGGAACATCGCTGGGAGCTGGGTGGTTTGAAGTGGTACGGTGTTTTCGCCGATCTGCTGGTTGACAAAAATGCCAACGATATTGCCGCAAATTTTATACGAGAAAAAATTCGTCAGACCGTCAAAGATCCTGCTGTTGCTGAAAAACTGCTTCCACAAACCATATTCGGCTGTAAAAGAGTCGTTACGGACACTGGCTACTACGAAACCTTTAACCGTGAAAATGTTGATTTAGTGGACATCAGCTCAACACCCATCGAAGGCTACACAGAAAAGGGTATCCTTGTTGGAAATAAAGAGTACGAGTTTGACGTTATCGTACTGGCTACTGGCTACGACGCCATGACAGGTGCTCTGCTGCGAATAGATATACGTGGTCGTGATGGGCAAACGTTAAAGAACAAGTGGGAAGCCGGACCACTTAATTACCTGGGACTACAAGTTGCCGGTTTCCCAAATATGTTCATGATTACAGGTCCTGGCTCTCCCTCGGTGTTAAGCAACATGATGCCATCTATAGAGCAGCACGTTGAGTATATTAGGGACGCTATCGTCTACCTGCGCGAGCAACAACTTGGCTCGATGGAGGCTGAAGTCAGTGCTGAACAGGCCTGGGTAAGCCACGTGAATGAACTTGCCGAAACATCATTGTTGCTGGGCTGTAATTCCTGGTATCTCGGGGCGAACATCCCGGGGAAACCAAGGGTGTTTATGCCCTACATAGGCTGTCCTGGTTATTATGAAAAATGCCGCGAGGTAGCAAACAGCGGGTACGATGGCTTCCGGTTAAAGTAGCGACGCTATACTGGTAAAGCCCCTGATTTCCTTCAGGGCATTTATGCCGCCAGTCTTCGTGAAGCACGAAGTAGCTTTGTAGAAATTTCATTCAGGGGCAGGACGATATCAACCGCACCCCTTGAAACAGCTTCTCCCGGCATACCCCAGACCACGCTGCTTTGCTCATCCTGGGCAATTGTCAGGGCACCGGTCTGCCGCATTTCCCTGAGTGCATCTGCACCATCACTGCCCATCCCGGTGAGCATCACGCCGATCGCATTCTTGCCGACATACCTTGCAACAGAACGAAACAGAACCTCTACAGATGGAATGTGGTAATTAACCGGTTTACCCGCTGTCAACTTGCAGGACAACCTGTTTCCCTGCTTAACAATCGAGAGATGTCGATTACCGGGTGCTATGTAAACGTTACCCTCGCAAATTTGTTCTTCACCTTCGACCTGGCACACATTCATCTCGGTGATTGAATCGAGACGCCTGGCAAACACTCCGCTGAAACCTTCCGGGATGTGCTGAGTGATAACGATGGCTGGCGCCGTCCGTGGCATCACGTGAAGGATTTCACGAATCGCCTCAGTGCCACCAGTCGAAGCACCGATAGCGATTAGTTCATAGGGGGCAGGATAATCGGCTTCATCGAGCCTGTCCTGCGACGTTAAAGATCGACGAAAAGAGGTTGTCTTGATTCTGGCATTCGCCGGTGCTTGCCTCGCCCGAGTATGTCTCGCCACTATATTTGCTTTTGAGGCGATCTTGATTTTACGAATCAATTCACTGGAATATCCATCAAGCGTCGCAGCAACATCAACCCTTGGTTTTGTCACAAATTCAACTGCACCAAGTTCCAGCGCCTGCAGTGTGATATCCGCATTCTTTTCAGTCAGGGAGGAGACCATTACCACAGGCAGGGGATTCGATTGCATCAACCTGGACAGGAAAGTGATGCCATTCATCCCTGGCATTTCGACATCAAGGGTCAGTACATCGGGCTTTAGCCTGTTAATCATTTCCAGGGCGACAAAGGCGTCTTCCGCAGTTCCCACGACTTCCAGGTCACCGTCCTTTTCCAGGATGCGCTGCATCAGTTTCCTGACGAGGATAGAATCGTCGACTATCAATACTTTTATGCTCTTTCCCATTTTCTTTTTCTTGTTCAAGTTGTTAAACAATAAGTATCTTATTTATTGTCCGTGCCGGTTTTTCGATAAACCGTGTTACCAATCAGTTTAAAACTATCATTGAGATCAAACAGGGACTCGGAATGCCCGATAAACAGGAATCCACCGGGGCAGCTATGTTCTGCAAAGCGGGCAAAAAGCCTGCATTTCGTTTTCCTGTCAAAGTAGATCACCACGTTTCTGCAAAAGATAACGTCAAATTTGTTTCTCATTGCCCAATCATCTACCAGGTTCAGGCGCTTGAATGTAACCAGGTTCCTTACTTCCTTTTTTATTATCATTTTCCCACCCTCTTCCTGGCCCGCTTGCTCAAACCAGCGCTGCTTTCGCCGGGGAGAAATTTTAGCGATGGCACCGGCACCGTAGATACCGAAAGACGCTGTCGAGATAACCTGGGAGTCTATGTCTGTGGCCAGGATCTGTATGTCCCACTTTTGTGGTTCAGGAATGCTTTCAAGCAGCGCCATGGCAATGCTGTAGGGTTCTTCTCCCGTGGAGCAGCCCGCCGACCATATCCTGATACGCTTGTCGATGCGGTGACGTTGGTATATCCAGGGCAATACTTCATTTTGCAGGTAATGAAAATGATGTTCTTCGCGGAAAAAACCGGTGAGATTGGTAGTGATGGAATTGATAAAATCCCCCATCTCCTGTTCCGGCTTGTGTTCAAGTAATGAAAGATAATCATCAAAGCCGGACAGGTTCAGGTTCCTGATTCGCCTGAATAGCCTTCCATACATCAATTCTTTCTTGATGTCTGCCAGGGCTATTCCTGCTTCCTGGTGAAGAAGACTTCTCAGCTTGTTGAATTGCTGGTCAGTAAATTCGAGTTGATTTTCCAATGGTATGCCCACGTTCAATGACCAGCTATGACGGACGATATGCCTGTAAAAATTCTATTTACCTGCATATCGGTAGCGACGGTAAAAACTAAAGCGCTGCGAAGCGTGTATTTGCCTACAGGGCCTGGCGGCGACCCTTCGCTGCGCATCTTCCTGGCCTGACGTGGCTGGAAATCCTGCTGCTTTCGATGTTATGCAGCGCTGCGGACGAACACCGGGAGAAAGATCAAAAATACCAACATTGTCGACAATTATTGGGAATATTGTTAGTATTCGCGAATTATTTTCTAATATTTCCTTTAAATGTCGACAATTTGAAGTTTTATGAAGACCAATTCCAGGTACCGCATTTCCCTTCCCGGCACCGAGCTGGATTATTTTGACACCCGGACTGCTGTGGATGAGATCAAGCCGGGGGCCTACAGGAGTTTACCCTACACATCGCGTATCCTGGCAGAACAGCTGGTGCGACGTTGCGATCCCGATCAACTGGGCGCGTACCTGGAACAAATCATCGAGCGCAAAAGGGAAATCGACTTTCCCTGGTATCCTGCACGCGTAGTCTGCCACGATATTCTCGGTCAAACGGCGCTGGTCGATCTTGCCGGCTTGCGTGATGCCATTGCCGATAAAGGTGGTGACCCTGCCGATGTGAATCCCGTGGTGCCCACCCAGCTTATCGTTGATCACTCTCTCGCGGTGGAAGCAGCCGGGTTTGACCCGGATGCTTTTGAAAAAAATCGCGCTATTGAAGAGCGCCGAAATGAAGATCGCTTTCATTTCATTGAATGGACCAAGACTGCATTCCGGAACGTGGATGTTATTCCAGCCGGTAATGGCATCATGCATCAAATCAACCTTGAGAAAATGTCCCCGGTGATCCAGGTAAGGGATGGAATTGCTTTTCCGGACACCTGTGTTGGTACCGACAGCCACACACCCCACGTGGATGCGCTTGGCGTAATTGCGATTGGTGTCGGTGGTCTTGAAGCAGAGACCGTCATGCTGGGGAGGCCCTCAATGATGCGTCTGCCTGAAATCGTGGGGGTAGAACTCATTGGCGAACGTAAGCCTGGCATAACTGCCACCGATATCGTGCTTGCAATTACGGAGTTTCTGCGTGGCGAACGTGTCGTGTCTTCCTACGTTGAATTTTATGGTGATGGCGCCAGCAAACTCACCATTGGCGATCGAGCCACAATTTCCAACATGACTCCTGAGTATGGCGCATCAGCGGCAATGTTCTACATTGATGAGCAGACCATTGACTATCTCAACCTGACCGGGCGCGATGCCGAGCAGGTAAAACTGGTAGAGAACTATGCCAGGGCCGCAGGATTATGGGCAAGCGAACTTTCCGCAGCAGAATATGAGCGGGTCCTGCAGTTTGACCTGTCCACGGTTGAGCGAAACATGGCAGGACCATCCAACCCGCACAGGCGTCTGCCAACTTCTGCTCTTGCGGAGAAAGGTATAGCGGTTAACCTGGACAGGACCAGGGCAGAGGAAGAAGAAGGCAAATTGCCTGACGGCGCGGTGATCATTGCAGCCATCACCAGTTGCACAAACACTTCAAATCCTCGCAATGTTGTAGCAGCGGGTTTACTTGCACAAAAGGCCAATGAACTGGGACTGGTTCGCAAGCCATGGGTGAAATCTTCCTTTGCACCGGGCTCAAAAGTCGCAAAACTCTACCTTGAAGAAGCAGGCCTGCTAAATGAGCTGGAAAAACTGGGCTTTGGAATCGTGGCCTATGCCTGCACCACATGTAATGGCATGAGCGGGGCCCTGGACCCTGTTATCCAGCAGGAAATTATTGATCGCGATGTTTATGCCACGGCGGTGCTCTCGGGCAATCGAAATTTTGACGGTCGCATTCATCCCTATGCCAGGCAGGCATTCCTGGCCTCGCCACCACTGGTTGTTGCCTATGCCATAGCGGGCACGGTTCGATTTGACATTGAGCAGGATGAGCTGGGACAGGACGCGAATGGAAATTCCATCACGCTCAAGGATATCTGGCCTTCCGATGAAGAAATAGATGCCATTGTGAATGAATTTGTAAAACCCGAACAATTCCGCTCCGTCTATATCCCGATGTTTGATCTCGGCAAGATTGAACCTGCCAGTAGCCCACTTTATGACTGGCGACCCAAAAGCACCTACATACGCCGGCCTCCCTACTGGGAAGGAGCACTGGCCGGAGAACGCTCTCTCAAGGATATGCGCCCGCTGGCGGTACTGGGTGATAACATCACCACTGACCACCTCTCGCCCTCAAATGCTATCCTGGCAAGCTCCGCTGCCGGTGAATACCTCGCCAGCATGGGTCTGCCGGAAGAAGACTTTAATTCCTATGCTACCCATCGTGGCGACCACCTGACTGCGCAGCGCGCAACTTTTGCCAACCCAAAATTGTTAAACGAAATGTGCCTGGATGACGATGGCGAGGTGATGCAGGGTTCACTGGCACGACTCGAACCCGAAGGTAAACAAATGCGTATGTGGGAAGCGATTGAAACCTACATGGACAGGAACCAGGCTCTTTGTATTATTGCTGGTGCTGACTATGGGCAGGGTTCATCGCGCGACTGGGCCGCCAAGGGTGTGCGCCTGGCGGGTGTGCAGGCCATTATCGCCGAAGGTTTTGAACGTATTCACCGTACCAACCTTGTCGGCATGGGCGTGTTACCGCTGCAGTTCACAAGTGGTGAAACACGTGAGACCTATAAAATTGATGGCAGCGAAACTTTTACGGTGACGGGAAATATCGCACCCGCTTCAAAGCTGGTGGTGGAAATGACAAGACGGGACGGATCCAGTGTCATGATAAATGTCACCTGCCGTCTTGATACCGAGGAAGAGTTAACCGTTTATACTGCCGGTGGTGTTTTGCAACGCTTCGCCCAGGATTTTCTTGATTCCACCGCTGCCTGAGACAATATTGCATGAGCCATCCAGCCCAAGTCCGCGTTCCCGCCACCTACATGCGAGGTGGTACAAGCAAGGGGGTATTTTTCCTTCGCGACGACTTACCCGAATCAGCACGCGCAGCAGGTGAAGCCAGGAACAGCTTCCTGATGCGGGTTATTGGAAGCCCTGATCCCTATGGCAAGCACACCGACGGTATGGGAGGCGCAACGTCGAGCACCAGCAAGGCCGTGATCCTGTGTAAAAGCGACAAGCCCGATCATGATGTGGATTACCTGTTTGGCCAGGTATCCATAGACGAACCCTTCGTCGACTGGGGCGGAAATTGTGGCAACCTGTCAGCCGCGGTCGGCCCCTTTGCCATAAGCAACGGGCTGGTCGAGCCTGGTCGAATCCCGGAAAACGGTACTGCGGAGGTACGCATTTTCCAGGTCAATATTCAAAAGACCATTATCGCCCATGTGCCAATTACGAATGGTGAGGTACAGGAGACAGGTGACTTCGAACTTGATGGGGTGACATTTCCAGCAGCAGAGGTTGGAATTGATTTTCTCGAACCCGTAGACCCCTCGGAAGAGATGTTCCCTACTGGAAACCTGGTGGATTCAATTGAGGTGCCAGGGATAGGGACCCTTGATGCCACCCTGATCAATTCCGGAATACCGAGCATTTTTCTTAATGCAGCAGACATTGGCTACAGCGGAACCGAGTTACAGGACGCAATCAATGGCGATCCCGAAGCGTTGGCACGGTTTGAAACTATTCGCGCCCACGGCGGAATGATGATGGGTTTGTTTAATGACCTGGCTGGTGCTGAGAAAAGCCAGCACGTGCCCAAGGTTGCGTTTGTTGCACCACCGGCAGATTACAGGGCGTCCAGTGGCAAGCAGGTGTCCTCAGCAGATATTGATCTGAACGTGCGCGCGCTTTCCATGGGCAAATTACACCACGCCATGATGGGAACCGCTGCAGTGGCCATCGGCACGGCAGCCAGTATTCCCGGTACCCTGGTTAACCTCGCGGCTGGCGGAGGTGAACGAAGCAGTGTCACCTTTGGTCATCCCTCGGGAACGCTCAAGGTCGGCGCAACCTGCAGGAATGATTCAGGAAAATGGCTGGTGGAGAAAGTCAGCATGGGCCGGAGCGCCCGTGTGCTCATGGAAGGCCTGGTACGCGTTCCCGGGAATACAATCGACTAAAAGCAGTTGCTTACTGGTTCACTACCGCGGGGTTAAACAGCTTGTGACAGCTTTCGCAGGGCGGATAGAGCTCATCTCCCGCGTCAAGCAGTGCATCCAGGTTTTTCTCTTTCACCGCAGTCTGTGCACTGGCAGCAGCCTGTATCATTGATGACACCAGTTCCTGCCACTGGGCCTCTGATGCCCAGGCCGCATCACTCGGCCCACTACCCCCCTGCTTTATTGCCTGTCCCGCATTTACCAGGGCGCCAGCGGCCGTCTCAAGACGCTGCCAGTCTTCCCCGGTTTGTGGATCATCAACTCCCCAGAGCGTATCAGAGGCTGGAACAATAATGTTTTCCATTGTTTCAAGAACACTTGCGGTGCCGACTTCATCACTTGCCTGGACCTGCATGCACAGAAAAATAAAGGCACACCTGCTTACCAGGCCTCGAAAGTGAATAAACCGTTTCATCAATTTGTTGCCTTTTTGTTACTTTGCTGCCAGGAATTCAAATTCCACCATCATGCCGGGAAAAGCCAGCCTGTCCACCACGCGCATGGTGCCGCCGGTAGGACGCACCGGGATATCTTTCATGTACTCTTCGTAAACCTGCACGACATCATGAAACTGCTCTTCCGTGACATCTTTTGTAATGGTGAGTTTTATTTGCACAACCTCGTCAAGGCTATAGTCATTCTCTGCGAGGTACTCTTTCACCTGTTCAAAGATGAAACGTGCCTGCCCCCCGGGATCACCCGCACATTCAACGCTGAAATCCGGGTTCATTGCACCGTGACCGGAGACAAAGAACAGTTCACTGAAATCGCTGACTTTTAATCCCCAGTTAAATACCTTGCCGAGGTCGGGTGCCTTTTGATTATTTACGGGTACTTTTTTCATTCCATGCTCCTTCTTCAGCCAGTTACAACATCAATTGCTGCAGGTTAAAGTTTCGCCAGTGCTGCGTCGTAATCCGGCTGGTCACCAAGCTCTCGCACCAATTCCGTGTGTAATACCCGGTTTTCATTGTCCAGTACGACAATTGCCCTCGCCGTTATGCCACACATTGGCCCATCAACAATGAGCACCCCGTAGTCCGAGGCAAACTTGTTAGACCTCATCATGGCCAGGGGAATGACGTTATCAACACCTTCAACTGAACAAAAGCGTTTCATCGCAAAAGGTAAATCAGCGGAAATAGTCAGGAATACAGTATCCGGATAGTCCGAACTGACTTCATTAAATTTCCTGGTCGATGCGGCACACACAGGAGTATCCAGGCTCGGCACAATGTTTAGTAACTTGCTTTTACCTCGAAAATCACCGAGCGAAACGTCGTTTAAGTCGCCATCTACCAGGGTGAAGTCCGGTGCAATACTGTCGACTACGGGCAGGTCACCGTTGGTGTTTGTCGCGTGCCCATGAAGTGTGATAGTCGCCATAAATTATTTTCCTTTTATTTCTCGTTCAGGAAGAAATCATGCTAACACTTATTTCCATGTCACAAAACTTGAAGTAACTAATTCAGAAAGGTAGTGATTGTTTTCCATTTCATCTGAAGAGCTGCGAGGCGAAGTACCGGGAGCTAGTTGTACTTTACCGCCAGCAAGGTCACATCATCTTCGCTTTCCGCATTTGAAGTAAAATGGTTTACAGACTCGAGAACGGAGTCGATTACAGCCTGTGGCTCGGGTGGTGCTTTATCCACGGCCTCAACAAGGCGACAAGTGCCAAACAACGAGCCATCATCACTGCGGCTTTCCGTAATGCCATCGGTATAAAAAACCATGATGTCCCCGGGTGCGATGCTGGTTTCCATTCTTGACCACTGGTAGTCCTGCAGTACACAAATAGGGATGTCTTCCGTAACCAGTAACTCAATGGTCTGCCGGGTATCGGCCTTTTTCCATATTGGTGCTGGATGACCCGCGCATGAATGACTGAGGATCCTGGTTTCCGGATTAAAAACGCTGAATATTGCCGTAGTGAAAGTCGCCCTTGAGCGACGGGTAAACATATTACGATTCACGTAAGTCGCGACAGTGTCAGGACCCCGGGATTCACCCAGGAAAGCCTGGCTTGTGCTGTATGTTCTCAAGATCGCGTCCAGCATGGCAAGTTCGAGTACCGCAGATGGACCATGTCCGGACACGTCGGCTATTGCCAGACTGAACATATCACCCGAATCCGAAGCCTGGCTCTCTTCACTGAAGTGATTCAGGTTTGCCACGTCATAATAATCTCCACCTGCATATCGGTATGCCTCGGCATGAACTGCAAACTCCGCACCCCTTATATCGTCAAGGATATCGGGTCGCAGGGTTTCCTGCAGTTTCGCAATCTCCTCAAGCTCCTTGTTTATCCAGCCTTCTGCCTTTGAAAGCTCGGTGTTTTCCACGCGGCGCAATATACCCGTGGCCAGCAGGTTGACCGCCATTTGCAGGTATTCAGAAACGACTCCGCTGTACCCGGAATCTCCAATGGAAAATAGAAGAATGTCATAGGTCGAGTATCCGCCCAGTTGCCAGGCAATCCTGGCGACAGATTCGTAACCCTGTATTTCTGCTGTTACATCGTTTTTCGCCCGGAACTCGTATCGTTCAAAGGCGGTCCAGGAATTGAGGGCAATGTTAGAAACCTGTGTATCACTTTTCAGGCAATCAGAAAGCTTCCCCTTTAATGGAAGTACTTCCTCTCCATTGCTGTGAATAAAATATACCAGGTAGGAACTTTCGCCGTCGTCCCTGACTGTAATGGCAAGCCCGAGACAATCAATCAATTCGCAAAGCGCATTATGTAATGTCTTGCCAAACTGCCTGGACTCAATGGCGCTGCTGGTATGTTTACTCAATACATCAAGCGGAGTCATGTGGCATTTATTTCTTTAAGAGAACTGTAGAGGGCGATTCTAGCATACTGCTTAGATCTTGCTTCAGCACAGGCATGAATAATCAATAGAATTGACTCTGCTAATTGGGCGCGCACGATATTCGATTTCACATCATGCCGGGCCCGGTCTTATAATGAGCGGGAAAAGAGACGAGAGAAAAAATTGAGCAGGATTACGCGCAGGGAACTCCTCGGTTATTCACTGGCCCTTTCACTATCCTCAAAAAAACTACTGGCTGGTGAAAAACAGGCAATTCCAGAGACCGTTACGTTCCCGGGATTAAGCAATCCGCTTGTTATCAATAACCTTGGCTTTCTTGCAAACCCAAACCTGCCGGGCTATGAAATCAGCGCCCCGGCGTCAAGCCTGGGTCCGCGCACCATCGAGGACGTACTTGCATCCGGAACCACCGCAATCAATGTCACTATCGGTTACGTCGCCGGTCCCATGGAGCCATTTGAATATAGTGTTCAAAGCGTGTCCAACTGGAATCGAATAATCAGGGAAAACTCAAAACACCTGTTAAAAACCTGGTCGACGGAAGATATCAGGAAGGCCCACGAGGAAAACAGGGTCGGAATCATCATGGGTTTTCAAAATTCCCTGATGCTCGATGATAAGCCGGAGCGGGTTTCTACCTTCGCGAATCTCGGTGTCAAGGTAATACAGCTCACCTACAACCTGCGCAACAAGGTGGGTGATGGTTCCATGGTGCAGGAAAACAGGGGCCTGACCAGGCTCGGGCACGAAGTTGTAGAAGCGCTGAATGAAAGCAATACCCTGGTAGACCTGAGTCATAGCGGTGAGCAAACATGCCTTGACGCTATTCGAGCGTCGAGTAAACCCGTTGCCATCACCCACACCGGTTGCCGCGCACTGGCCGATACTCCGCGCAACAAGACCGATGCAGAGCTACGCCTGTTGGCAGAAAAAGGTGGCATGGTGGGCATATACTTTATGCCTTTTCTTAAAGAAGACAGCTTTCCTGAAGCACTGGATATCGTCCGCCATATCGAGCATGCGATTAAAATCTGTGGCGAAGACCACGTAGGCATTGGTACCGACGGCCTCACAACAGCCGTAGACGACATGGATGCCTATCGAGCTGCGCTCAGAAAAGAACATGAAATGAGAAAAAAAGCCGGTATCGCAGCAAAGGGGGAAAAACCGGGAGTCACTCCATTTATTCCGGAAATCCAGGGGCCCGGTCAATTCCAGCAGCTGGCAGATATGCTTCACTCTCGCGGACACACTTCCCAGCGTATTGAAAAGATCCTGGGCCTGAATTCCCTGAGACTATTCAGGGAAGTTTGGGCTTAGTACCAATACTGTCCATTTGTTCGATAGCCTGCAATATTTCCGGATCAACCCGCCGGGAAACATTGACAAAGGACTCCGGATCAAAAAGGGAGTAATCCGCTTTAGGTTCCATCTCGTAATACCTGTTCCTTGAAACCGTACCCAAATAAAACCCGATAATTTGATAAGCACCATCGTTTTTAACCACCATGGGGCCACCGGAACCACCCGCGCGAATGTCGCAATCATGGATAAAAATACGCTCTCCATGTTGCAGGTTCCACAGCTGCATGCGATACAGTTTACATTTCTCTGCAACAAGTAGCTGCTTCGATTCAGTGTCGTATTGCAATTGCAGGACTGGACTCTTGATAAAGTCATAGGGGTTCGTCGCACGCAGATTGAACCCCTTCATGGATTCCAGTCCCGCTGTATTAGCAAGCTGCCCGATTGCCCAATCACCATCCCAGCCCGTGGTCATCACGTCACCGTGCCTGTTTTGAAGAACAGGATATTCCCCGCTTCGCCCGGCAAGGGAAAACCGGCATCCACGAAATTTCTCACCAGTGCCTGGATTTAGAAAAGCGTGACCGACAGTTAGAAAATAACGATTACCCAGCCCCGGGGTATGCAGGAGCGCAGCAGTTGCAGAATGTTTACCCGATATCGTCGTACACTTGACCTGGCCTGTGGCAGCAAAAGCATGCTCATCTCTTTCCAGGCGGGGCTGTCGGCGATCGTCCGTTGGTCCCATGATCGCTGCAAGAGTTATACCCGGGCTCGCGGCCAGGATCACAATAAAAGTGATGCAGATAATCCAGTGTAAATTACAAGGGGTGACGCAGGGTGAGCGAAGTCGAAGCATCAGGGTCTTGCCCTGAACCTGGAGCGCGTGGAACAAATCAACAGTTGAGCCTTGTAAACCATTTGCTCATTGAGCTTTTTCAACCGAGCTTAACAGTGCTTTGCTTGATTGGCGAGGAATAATAGCCAGGCCAGTGAATGTTCTTTATTTGGAATGTTACGCAGGAAGGGTTATCTTCCCAAGCCCGCTTGAAATTAATTTTATGCCAGCTGGCGAGTTATAAACTGGAGTACTGTAATGCCCGAGAATGCCTATATTTATGATGCCCTGAGAACCCCTCGCAGCAAGGGTAAAAAGGACGGCAGCCTGCACGAGGTAAAGCCTATCGACCTGGGCGCAGGCCTGTTGAGGGAACTTCAAAGCCGGCACGACCTTGATACTTCTTACGTAGATGACGTGGTTATGGGCTGCGTGACGCCGGTGGGTGAACAGGGTAGCGATGTCGCAAAAATGATCGTGCAAAATGCCGATTGGGACGAGTCCGTGGCAGGGATGCAGCTGGACCGGTTTTGTGCCTCAGGCCTGGAAGCTGTGAACATTGCCGCACAGAAGGTGGCTTCCGGCTGGGAAGATCTCGTAGTTGCCGGGGGTATTGAATCAATGTCACGGGTACCCATGTTCAGTAATGGCGGGGCCATGGTGCAGGATGCCGCCTTCGCAATGAAAACGGGCTTTGTGCCACAGGGTATCGGTGCTGACACTATTGCCACGCTCGAGGGATGGTCCCGTGAAGACGTGGATGCCTATGCCGTCGAATCCCAGAAACGCGCGAGCCATGCCAGGGAAAATGGTTATTTCGACCGTTCCGTCGTACCGGTCAAAGACAAAAACGGTATTACCATCCTTGACCAAGATGATTTCATCAAGCCCGACACGTCCATGGCAGGCCTGGCCGCACTTAAACCGTCTTTTGAGGCGATGGGCCAGTATGGCTTTGATGACATCATCATCAGGAAATACAACACCCTCCAGAAAGTGAACCACGTTCACACGCCGGGCAACTCTTCCGGCATTGTCGACGGATCCAGTGCAGTCCTGGTTGGTAGCGAAAAGGCAGGAAAGGATCTCGGACTGACACCCCGGGGACGTGTCGTGGCAACAGCAGTGTTATCTACTGATCCTATTATCATGTTAACTGGTCCGGGACCTGCAGCGGAAAAGTGCCTTAAAAAGGCCGGCCTGGAAAAGAAGGACATTGACCTTTGGGAAATCAATGAAGCTTTCGCATCGGTGGCAATGCGTTACATGCGCGATCTTGATATCGATCATGAAATCACAAATGTTAACGGAGGTGCCATAGCCATGGGCCACCCCCTTGGAGCCACGGGTGCAATGCTTGTCAGCACCATGATGGATGAGCTGGAAAGACGTTCGTTAAAACGTGCCATGCTGTCTCTTTGCATCGGCGGTGGCATGGGTATATCGACCATTATTGAACGCGTATAACAGGATCTTGAGCATGAGTGTTTTTAAATACGAGAAAGACAGTGACGGCATAGTCACGATTACCATGGACCAGTCAGGCCCGGTCAACTGCATGAACGCAGAGTATCGCGAAGCCATGGTCAGCACCGTGGACAGGCTGGAGAAAGAAGAAGAACTGGGTGGCGTCATTATCGCATCAGCAAAGAAAGTTTTCTTTGCAGGTGGTGATCTGAATGAGCTTCTTGCAGTGAAGCCCGGATCTGAAAGTGAATTCTTTGACATGGTTGAAAAAGTAAAATTACAGTTTCGCCGTCTTGAAAAGCTGCCGGTGCCTGTAGTTGCGGCTATCAACGGGGCAGCTCTCGGGGGTGGGTTTGAGATTTGCCTTGCCTGCAACTACCGCATTGCGCTTGATGACAAATCGGTTCAATTGGGTTTGCCGGAAGTGACTCTTGGGTTGCTCCCGGGTGCCGGTGGAATTGTCCGGACCGTCAACCTGCTTGGACTGGAACAATCAGCGCCCTATCTTCTTGAAGGCAGGAAGCTTGATGCTCAACAGGCCCTGCAGGCCGGGCTCATCCACGAGACGGTGCAAAGCCTGGATGATTTGCTACCTCGGGCAAGAGACTGGCTTCTTGCACAAAAAGGTAATGAAGAAGCCGCCTTCCAGCCCTGGGACCGTAAAGGTCACAAGATTCCCGGTGGCGGTGCAAATTCACCGCGACTGGCACAGGTCCTGATGGGCGCGCCTGCCATGACGGCGCAGAAAACCCGTGGCCTGCTGCCGGCGCCTGCCGAGGTGCTTGATTGTGCGGTACAGGCTGCTACCGTGGACTTTGACACGGCACTGCGTGTCGAGTCACGGGCTTTTACCCGCCTGGTGCAGACCGATGTGGCCAGGAATATGATCACCACCTTCTTTTTCGGGCTCAACAAGGTCAATAGCGGCGCCAGTCGTCCTGTCGACGTGGAGAAAAGCCGGGTGAATAAAGTCGGTGTCCTGGGTGCAGGAATGATGGGCCAGGGGATCGCCTATGTCTCCGCAATGGCCGGTATCGAAGTGATCTTGAAAGACGTCAGCCAGGAATCTGCTGACAGGGGTAAAGCCTATTCAGAAAAATTGTTGAACAAGAGAGTGCAGCAGGGTCGTATGGATGAACCAGGCAAGGAGCAGGTACTTGGACTCATCAAGGCAACCGCGAATGATAATGAGCTTGAGGGCTGCGATCTCATCATCGAAGCCGTCTTTGAAAATAAGGATGTAAAAAATGAAATTATCAAGTCTTTGGAAAAATACCTTGTAGCTAACGGGGTCTGGGGTTCAAATACCTCCACCCTGCCTATTACCGGGTTGGCTCAGGCAAGTTCACACCCGGAAAATTTTATCGGCATCCATTTTTTCTCGCCCGTAGACAAGATGCCCCTGGTAGAAATCATCTGTGGCGAATTAACCAGCGATGAAACACTGGCACGTGCCTTTGATTACACGCAACAGATTAGAAAGACTCCCATCGTGGTAAACGATTCACTGGGCTTTTTCACTTCGCGTACTTTTGGCACCTATCTCAATGAAGGGGTCCGCCTGCTGCACGAAGGACTTCACCCGGTAAAAATAGATAATCTTGGAAAAGCTCTCGGTATGCCTGTAGGCCCTATAACTATCTATGATGAAGTCAGCCAGCAGCTGTCATTGAAGATCATTGAGACCTGGGATGCAATGGGAGAAAAAGACAAGTGGGGTGAGCTGGATATTCAACGGGAAGTACTGGATTTCCTGGTGAATCAAAATAACCGTGGAGGTAAACATCACAACGGCGGTTTTTATGACTATACCGAGGATGGTAACAGGACCGTGTGGCCTTCACTGCTGGACAAGTATTACAACCCCGTGTTCGACATTGATGACCAGGATGTGAAGGACAGGCTGCTATTCAGGCAGGTGATTGAAACTCTCAAATGTCTTGAAACCGGTGTTTTGAGGTCAGTCGTCGACGGAAACATCGGTTCCATCATGGGCATTGGTGCACCGGTCTGGACCGGGGGCTTTATACAGTTCGTCAATACCTATGGCCTGGAGAATTTTAGTCAGCGCTGTAACGAACTTACCAGCTTATATGGTGAGCGTTTTCGCTGCCCCGCCATCGTTGATGAGAAAATCCGGGCAGGAGATATTTTCAGTTAGAAACCTTGGAAATGATTAGCGATTTTACGGCATTTCTCCATGGCGAAGTAGTGTATGAACAAGAACTATGAAATAAAAGGCCAAATAAGGCCACGGAAAGCCCGCTTCGACGAACAACTGCTGAAGGCGCGCCAGTATCATAATGAGAAAAAGCCGGAAGACGCAGAAATCATTTACCGGCAAATACTTGAACAGTCCGAAAACAATTTTTCAGCCATGCTCGGGCTTGCCCTGGCACTTCAACAACAACATAAGGCTGAAGATGCAATAGCAATACTTGCCACGGTCATCAAGTTACATGGTGAATCCTATTTGCCCATATACAGGATGGGTAATGCCAAGTTTGATATGGGTCTTTTTTCGGAAGCGGAGACCCTGTATTTAAAATCACTCGAGTTAAATCCGTCATTTGCTAACAGTTATTATCAACTGGCACATTGTAAGAAATATTCAGGTGAAGAATCTCTAATTAGTAAAGCAGAAGAGCTTTTAAGGCAACCCGACATATCGCAAGACGCACAATGTACTTTGCATTTTACATTGGGGAAAATCTACGATGACTGTAAAAATTACCGGGAGGCATTTCGTCATTATCGTAAAGGCAATGCCCGGGTCCAGTTACAATTCAGCCAAACAGATTTTCACCAGCATATTAATCAACTGATTGCCAATTTTTCAGTGGAATATATGGCCTCGGTCCAATCAAGCGGGGTAAGTGATGACAGGCCTGTTTTTATAGTCGGCATGCCCCGGTCAGGCACGACATTAACAGAGCAAATTCTTGCTTCCCACCGGGATGTGGCTGGTATGGGAGAGCTGAGAGATATTCACAACTTTTTTTATTTTGAATTGTGTAAAAATAAGAGGGTTATTAGCGGTAAATTATCAACAAACAAGTCTGGTAGGGTAATCACTTCCGGTACATCAGATGCATTCAGTGGCTACCGTGAAAATATAACCAGGGAAAAGTTGCAAGATTTCGCACAGCTTTACCTGGAAAAAGCGGAAAACCTGGTAGGCGCTGGTCCTGTGCGTTTTATTGATAAAATGCCTGCAAACTTTACCTACTTGCCCTTGATCAAGCTAATCTTCCCCAGGGCCCGCATTATTCATTGTGTCAGGAACACGCTTGATACCTGCCTGTCCTGTTATTTTCAAAATTTTGTAGACTCACAGTCTTTCAGTTTCACCTTGAGTAATATCGCCTGTTATTACTCCGGGTACCTGAAATTAATGCAGCACTGGACAAAGAACCTGGATATACCCGTTTATACCATGAGATACCAGGACCTGGTTGGTCATGGTGAAAGGGAAATTAGAGCTCTCCTGGATTTCCTTGATCTAGAGTGGGATGAGAATTGTCTTTCACCACAGGAGTTCGGCAGGTCCGTCAGGACAGCCAGTAGCTGGCAGGTCAGGCAACCTATCTATAGTAAGTCCGTGTACCGTTGGAAAAACTACGAGTCAGAACTAGAGCCCCTGGTCAGGGCATTTGAACTGGAAGGGGTGCCCTTGAACCAGGATGGTGATTTTTCCTGGGACTAGTCGACCTGCCTGGAGCCCTGGTTAAGCAGATTTAATGGTGACGATCGCCTGAGTCCCAGCCACTATTCAATGAAGAATGTTTTCCTCAAACGAGGTATTCGCCGAAGTCAGGACAAATGCAGCCCAGTAAATCGGATCCCTGTATCTCCCCATTGATGCCAACCTGTTCCTGGCAGTATTTAATGCCAGGGAACTGTTGCCGCCATTTGATTTCAGCGCCTCGTAGAAGTACCTCATAAATATCGAGGTGGGTTTATCTGCAACTTTCCATAGCGTACCGACAACGGAGCCAGCACCTTGTGCAATGAAGGCCTGGGCAAGGCCCTGCACGCCAAAACCGTCATATTCTTTTCCAAGCATAGTTTCACAACCGCTGATGACAATTAAGTCCGAGTTATAGGGCATGCTCAGCAATGCTGACAAGCTCAGGAAACCCCTTTGTGGATTACCATCCTTGTCTTCCACCGCTGTTGCGACACCAACAATGTCCGGTGTGTTCTGGTTGTAGTAACCGTGAGTGGCAATATGCAGAACATTTGCCAATCTTGCCTGCTCTGATAACAGGATTGCGTCCGTAGCTTCTTTACCCTGGAAAACAGCGGTTTTCTTATCGGGGAAAAGAGTAACGATTTGCCTGGCTTCATCCGCTGTGTGCGGTAATCGAGCAAGGTTCCTTGACCAGTTCCTGAAAGAGTCTGAGGAACTACCAGCATGCCGATATTCGTCAAAATGTGGATCGGCAAATACCAGGATATCAGCACCGGTATTTTCAACATTCATGTTGCCCTGGCTATTCCCGGCATAGTACTGGTATGCCGAATGTGTTCGTGTAATTCGATACTTGCTCGAAACAGGTTTATAGAAGCCATCCCGGTTTTCCAGGTTGATCGCGGAAAAGGGTACCCTGTGGATCTCGTCATCGGGCAGGATGACCAGCCTGAGGAAATCCCTGTCCTGCAATAATTGTACTGGCAACAGCACCCGTAACTGGCCCAGTAACTGCAGTCGCTTTGCACGGCTCGATCCACCAGACAGGAAAAGCTCGTCCAGTTCGTTCACCAGCTTTCTTATTTCTGAGCGAGCTGGCAACTCGATAATCTCTTCACCACCCGCATGCCTTGCCAGCAACAGGCTGATATCTTTTTGCAGGTAATACCTGAGAAACAGGTCTCCAGGAGCGATTTCACTCGGTGTCATTTCGACGACTTCGGGCCGAGGAATAATTTTCTCTTGCTTGCTTTTCCTCGATTCAAGGTAAGCTTCTCTTGCCAGGTCCCTGCTTGTTTTGAGCTGCTCCAGCTTTTCCCTGTTAGTAGTATTACGTTCCTTTTCCCAGTCCGAACTGGCATCGACCACCATTTTCTCGGCGCCAAGATAGGCTTCAAAAAGGGCAATCTCTTCTGGTTCCTTTTGCTGATTAAGCAGGGGAGCGCCTTGTAACTGGTTCGGTTTCGGACTAATTGAGTAGGTTTTTTCAAGGACATCAAACAGGCGCTCCTTGTCCGTGTGATAGAGTGTCTTGATATAGGTGCTGATAAAGGGTTTTGCGGACGCCATCCAGCCGTGGTAAGCCTCCTCTGAGCGGTTCAAGTCATCGCGTAACCTTGTGAATACGCGTAATCCTTTTTCACCTACTTGCCTGATAGCATCTTCATCTCCTGATTCTGAAACATACCCAAGTTCCAGGCGAGCATGCTCCAGCTGGCGTATCGGGTGAGCAACATCAGTGCCTGATCTTGCTATAGCGCTCTCCAGGATAGCCTGGATTTCATTCGACCATTTTTCCCAGTTACCCGGATCGGATTTCATCAATACCAGCACTGCATCGAGTTTTTGCTCAGTGAACGCACGACTATCATTGAAGGCGAGTAATGCGTACTTGCTTGACTGTTCAAGATCACTCTTTGCCAGGAAATCACGGGCAAGTTCGATTTCAGCTACCAGTGACCTGTAATAATTTCCACTTTTAAAGAATTCGTAGGAATTAAGATGTTTCTTAACAGCCCTGTCAATGTAGCCCTGTTCCCTGTCGAGGGTACCCAGCTTGAGCAGGGCGTCGTACTTGAATTCATTGTTTTTCGCCTCGTTGATTGAATATGCCTGCCGATAGTATCTTGTTGCAATTTCGAGCTCGGCCGTTTTTCTATAGGCATCAGCGATAGACAGGATAATTTCTGTTTTTAGATCGTCATCGCTGGAATTTACTGTAAGAACAACAGCCCGTCTCAGGTATGTTTTCGCACTGGAGAATTCTCCTGCCAGGATATAGGTGTAGGAAAGATCTTTATAAATCTCCGCGATCAATTCAGTGGGAGCTTCAGCTCGTTTTAAGTAATCAATAGCCTCGGGTAGCAGCTCCAGGCCTTTTATGGATTCATTTATCTGGAGATGCAGGACCCACTGCAATTGAAGAAGGCGTGCATACTCGATATACAAACCATTAGCCTTACTTTCATTTTTTGCATCACTGATCAGCGCAATCGCATTTTCATGCAAGGCTTCCCGGCTAGCCGACCCATGTTGCGCCTTGTTAAGGATTAGCTCGACAAGCTTGATAGAACTACCGGCTCGAGTAGCGGGGCTGCTTCTGCAGGACACCTGCTGCAAATATTCCTCGTGAATTGCCAGCGCTCCGACAGGGTCACTCCTTGATCCCTGCGCGGAAGGCAATGACCTTGAGAAAATCAACTCAACATCGCAGGCGAGAGCCCCTGGACAAACCAGAAGGCTCAAACTTAAAAACAGGAATCTCACTCCCATGCTGACAACCTGCCCTGTGTGTTTATGCGAGCTCTTTGTAAGGACGCCACTTGGCGAAGGTCTGGATCGTACCTACACCTTCCTTGGTCCAGGTAACCGTGTCCAGGATTTCTTCATCCTCCCTACCAATATTCGCAACATCGACACGCCACTCGGTGACATCCCAACCGGGATCATTACCAATGCTACCCCCTTTCAGATCGTAGCTGACATTTGCGTCCAGCAGGTAAGGATTACCTTTTTCATCATCCTGCAATTTTAACTTCAGCGAACGCATAATAACGCCCATGTTTTTATCCCATGGCCCGTTATCATCGGGTATCTGGAAAATAAAGTGACCACCCGCTCCGTCGGGATACACCAGCGATTTGAACTTGTACTTGCCATTGTCACTGGGAAGATACGGATGTAGATCGGTATGTTTTTCTGCCTGGGAATTATCCACCTCGAATATAGCTGTCGATACGTTGTGGGGCCCTGCCGCCCAGTCCGTTTCCTTCTTATAGTCTTTAGCCATCTTTCCTCCTCCTAGCTGTTTTCCACAAATTTGATCAAATTCGACATGAACATGTCGGCCTGTTTGAAATTCACATCAAATCCCGACGTGAATCCCGGAACTAATTCGTCAAGCATTTCCATAACTTCATCTACCTCGTAAGTGTCATTCTTATATACGGAAATAGCAGCACCGGACATTGAGGCACTTAATACCTCCGCGGCGATCATGCTTCCGAGGACGCCCAGCCTGAAACCTGAATGTTCCACCTGTGCCTCGTAAAGGATATAGAGCCACAATGGCAGGTTATCAATGGAAAGGCCTTTGACATCGCTGAAAGAAGCCTGCGAGATATCCTCCAGCAGGTGGAGGTCAAGGTCTTTCTTGATGTCGCAGCGATTGCATTGTTCCATAACTGACTGTACAAACTCCTTACCACCTGGCAAACCGGCTTCCAACCCGGCAAGAAGATTACGCTCGATAATATGGGTTGTGATGTTATGCAAACCACTGCCTGGTATGCTTTTCATGTGTGTGCTGATAAAAGTATTTATTTCAAGCGCTTTCTGCGCACTTTCACTACCGTCGATTCTAAAAAACTTGTCCCATGAAATGGCCTTGTCGCCCGGGATAGGCATTTCACTGCCGAAGAGACTTAACAGGGGCAGCTTCCTGCCGTTGTTCACTTCATAGACTTCACGGACCATGCTATGCCCGAAGCGGAAACCAGCGTGTGAAAAAAAAGTCGGGATGCTGGTGAAATCGAATTTCAGGTATTTCCTGCTGCTTCTGAAGTAAGCGTGAAACACATTCTCGTCCAGCACCTGGTGCAGGTAATCCTCGATAATAACCACCTGAATCATGAGCGTGACTATCTTTCGCGCATCCAGGGCACTCCTTGCGATACCTTTATCCATCAGGGCATTGTGTAACTTTTGCCACAGCAGGTGCAGTTGCGCAATGATCATGTTTTCATCATTACGCTGCTCCGGTATAACGGCGGTTCCCTTCAAGGGGCCCTTTTCAATCCTGTTCAGGTCATGCGGATTGTTTTCATTCAGGACAAACCGCCCGTTTTTGCGAAAGAAAATATTATCCTTATCCCCGAGCAGGTTGGTGTAAAGACTGTTGTCACCATAGACGCTGTCAAGGTTAAGTTCTCTTGTGACTACCCGTGAAGTAGTCAGCTTTATGGTGTTAGGAACGATTTCGTGAGAGATAAACTGACCCAGGTAGGTCATACCGGCGCTCAATGTAGAAGAGCCATAACTGGCACCCGTCATGCTCGTCGCTATCTCCGGAATAAGTGCCCGTATATCTTTTTTTTTCATTTTTTCTACAGGGCAATGTAGAACCGTGCTAATGGCTTACATCAAGAAAGAATGTTTTCATCACATCACGAGTGCCACTCTCATACATTGTCAGGACATAAACATCTTCACTAATAAGTCTCACGGGAATATAAATGACAAGTTCACCCGTTGTATCAGCGACATTAATAACGCTGGAGACCACCTGCCTGTTTCCTGAGTTCCTGTTAATAACGATGTCATAGGACATGTTTAATATGTCACCGGTATCAATGACAATCACCAGGTTCTCTGCGCTACTGTTTAACTCAATCGAGCGTGTTGGAACCTTACCCGGATCAACACCCCTGAGTTCATCAATGTATTCGACCTGGGCAATACCAAGGGTGTCCAGTAAATCCTCATCATCCCTGGTTAACTGGGGTACAAAAGTCATGATCAGTACACCCGCTGCCATGCCCATGGCAACCTGGATAAACGATAACCAAGTGCTGTTTTTATTAACATTATCAATTTCTTCGTGCGCACCACCTGCATGTCGAAAAAACGCTGCGTCAAGTTCAAGTCGCTCCAACAGTTCCGGGTCATCCATGAACAGAAGCTCAAAGCTCTCTATTTCTTCAGCAGTTAACTCGCCACGCAGGTATTTACCCGAAATGTCCTGCTCTTCTATGTAGTCTTTATCCATTTAATTCACTCTCAACTGGTTTTCATGGGACAGGTATAGCTGTCCTCCCCTCCCGAGTTGAAGATTCTTCCGTAAATCTCGTTTCTGCCTTCATAGTGATGGGAAGAGTGCGGTTCTCTCACTGTAAATGCAGAATTAGAGAAATTATGCGGATGATAAGGAATATGAGCTGTTTCAATGAGAAAAAGCATCAGTAACAGGGTACTGGCGATGCTCTCTTCTGCACCAGTTAGCTTGATTTCCCCGTACTTGAATTCAAGTAATTGCTTTAACCTGCCCCTGGCCCTGTGAAGTACCCGGTCAAAATGTTCGTGGCTCAGCCCCAGGCGGTCGCATATCGCGGCTTTTTCTTCTTCATGTAAAAAATAGGCCTTTAGAATCTCGCGGTCTCTTTCGACCTTTAACTCTTCCAGCACCTGGATGACGAGTTCGAATACCTTTTCTGCTTCTACTGACTGTAACAGGCCAGGTGAGCTATCGGCGGCGTCAAGAATAATATCGCTGTCAGCCTCTGTATTTCTTCTTTTTTCCTTCCTGTAATGCGCGATAAGCAGGTTAATACCGGTCTGGCGAATAAACGCGGCGACAGCAGAAGGATTGGTTATTTCACCATTGCGGGCCTTGCGAATGACCACCATGAAGGTGTCCTGGGCAATGTCAGCAGCGAGATCAACATCATTGCTTCGGCGCTGGAGTATGAAATACAGGCTGCGCCAGTAACGGGAGACGAGTAAGCCCTCAGCTTGTAACCTGCCCCGCCCAATGTCCTGCACCAGGCTCTCGGGCGAAGGCAACCCTGCATCTTCCGGACTCTTTTCCTCCATTTCCCTCGCGGTTCCCCCTGCGACGATTCAGACCCCTGAATTGTTGTTTTTATTTATAGATTGGACTCAGCAAATCTACTCAAAAGATGTTCGAAAGCAGTTTCGAAAACACATTCGAGATGTATAAGACAAGGAAAGTCGACAAATGATAATCGTTAATCGAGCGAACCCGCAAGTGAAGGCAGGCTGCCAGCAGGGACTGGCCCGGTATGCATCAAATAAGGACAGATTTATGTCAGCGCAGGAGATATTACTGCTTTTCGCTTACGGAATTCTGACACTGACTACCTCAAATGGGTGACAAATACGGTTATAATCCATTGCCATGACAAGCAAGACTTTCAAGATATCCACGCAGCCTGGCGCTGATGTTCGACGCGAAAACTTACCCGAATGCGCGTTTACCCCTCGCCAAGCGCTGCATAAAAATTGAAGAACACCGATGTATTTGTGCATAATCCCGCCCCGTATGAATAAGCCAATCAAGAAATTACTGTGCCTTATCCTGGTGTTGAAGATGCTGCCCGGCGTTTCCTTTGCGCAGCAGGCTATCGACGAGGACGATACTGGCGCATGGTACATGTACTTTTTCGCCAAACAATTTGAAGGATCGCAATGGGGTCTGCAGGGAGATGTGCAATATCGTAACTGGGATCTTGGTGGTGACCTGGAGCAATTGTTGCTCAGGGGTGGGCTGACCTGGACCACGAGGAACAAGGTTGTGACGCTGACACAGGGTTACGCCAATATTACTTCCGGTGCTTTTGGGGACAGCGATGCCACCAGCAATGAACACCGTATTTACCAGGAAGCCCTGGTTCGGCACGGGCTTGGCGAACGCCTCAAGTTCAGGCACCGATTTCGTACAGAGCAGCGATGGGTGGAGGACCAGGACTTTCGCACTCGTTTCCGCTACGCACTGTTCATGGATATTCCACTGAATAACACCCACATTGACCCGGGCACCTGGTATCTTGCAATTTATAACGAGATCTTTCTCAACCTGGAAAAAAATATTGGCAACGGTCGGCGCGTAAAAACCTTTGATCGAAATCGTCTCTATGCCGCGCTTGGATACAGCCTTACAAAGAACTTCAAAATACAGGGCGGCTATATGCACCAGGCAACCAGCAACGTCGACAAGGGGCAAATCCAGGTCAGCCTGCACCATTCTTTTTGACACTCCCCGGTTGCTGGGATGTCAACCGGCACAGGAGCCTTCTTTGCTCAGTGGAAACTTCGATTTTTTCGAGTTTTTACTAAATTTTATTCGAACTTTCCTCTATTGACTTCTATCTGGCTGCCTCTTACTGTGCCCATCTTCGTCGGCTCGAATGCAGCTTTTACAGTATTAAAACAGCTACGGCCTGACTCGCTGGCTCACAATTAAAACCAGGTGCACCTTCATGGTGCTTATTATGGAGTGTAATGATGACAACTACGATTACGGAACAGGAACTGACAGAAGCACGCAAGATATGGGGCGATGCCCTGGTTGCTATTTCAAAAGCTTTCGAAGACGGCGGTATCGATGCTGCGACGGAAATGGCCAACGGCGCGCTTGATGCTGCCTATGGTTATAACATGGGTCCGGTCCTGTTCAAGCCGACCCTCGCAAGCGGCGAACAAACTTTCCGACCAACGAGAGAAGGTGCACTATCCTACTTCGTCGGTCACAGTGATGACTATCCGCTGGATGGTGGTTTTGCGATCAAGGGGTGGCGCAACGTGGTTTCTGAGACTTCAGCCACTTTCATCCAGGGAGACGTGGCAATGTGGATGGGCTGGGTGATCTGCACTGACAAGGATGGCAACGTCACCAAGCTTGATAAAAGCTGGGGCTATAAGAAAGACGAAGAAGGAACGCTGAGAATTGTGCTGCATCATTCTTCCCTGCCCTACCAGCCCTGATAGACGATTAAATACAGTGATTGACAAGCCCCTGCCCGGTTTCCCGGGCGGGGTTTTTATTTGCTCTCTACCCTGCCCCTGCTGGACAAGAAACTAGTTTAGATTCCTGTACTCTGAAATTCGCTGTAACAGGTTTGTAAATTGCTCATCAATAGCGTTTCCAAACAAGGGATCTTCATCTTCAGAGAGCCTGACTTGTATATTCTGCCAGTCATCGTCAGAGAAAGACTGCTTCACCAGCGGCAGCAACTTGCCTTCTTCAAAGTTCAGGTGATTTGACAGCAGTTCATAGTAATCCCTGGCAGCGTCACTGATCGACTCCCTTGAGACTATGCCCCCACCGATGACCTGCTGAAGTTTTTCCTGTAAAGCACGCCCTGTCTCAGCCAGTTGCCGATGCTCTTCCACGAGCTGCGTGACCTCTTCTTTTATTTCCGGCTGCTTTTGTTCGAGTCGTTCGAAAATGATCTCTTCAGCAGGATGATGCTTTACATCCGGATAATTAATCATGTAATTCATGATGTCATATAGCCTGATAAAGTCAGCTTTCTCACCTTTTTTCATGTTATCAATGTCAGCATTAAGCATCGATAAAAGCACCGAATAATTACGGTGATCCGCGTGGATAGTATCGATTATCCCGGTCATGGTTTACCTCCGTTTTGAAAGCTGTATCAATAGCTTAAAACGACAGCAGAATTCGACCATGATCCAGGTCAATAATTGCGCGCTTTACCTGGTGCCGCATATGACAGCGAATGGTGGTGCTGCAATTAAAAGACAGGACTCAAACGTGAAAAAATGCAGTTGTACCGGTGATAATAGACTCGCCAGTTGTGAGTCGGTGTATAAGCTAGGTCACCGAAACAGGATGCGAAAATACCTGGTTGAACAGGTAACCTTCCTTGTTAAACGGAATCGTCATTGGCTGGGTGTTACCCTGCGCATCTGTCGCGCGGGTCAGGATGCCATGCTCCCCTTGCGTCGCCTCCCATTCAAATTCAAAAAGACACCAGCTGTACCTGGTATTTTCCGACACCAGGGTCGCTTCGCTCCAGCTGGCACCCTCATCCACACTCCATTGCACGCTTGCAATCGGTGCCAGGGGTGAACGTGCATTACCACGAATAATATTCAGCCCTGCAGGCAGGGTAGCGTTCCATTGAAGCGCCAGGGAGCTTTTTATGTTTTGTTCATTGATGACCTCGCCGAGAACCTCGCCATTAGCAGGCCAATCCGGACCGATTAATACATAATGTTCAGTATTGCGGCTTACGCTCACAGGGGACTTTGACACAAGGAGTTCACCCAGCCACTTGATACTGTTGGTGCCGACCCAACCAGGTACGATGAGGCGAAGCGGAAATCCGTTGTCGACCGGAAGGGGCTCATCATTCATTGACCAGGCCACCAGGGTGTCCGGGTCCAGTGCTTTATCGAGTGGCATGGGTCGACTCACCCCACCTTCTGCAGCCTCTGCGTCCAGTCCCTTGCCATTGACCTGGACAGCAGCAGGATCGAGGCCAGCCATTTCCAGTAAAACGTGAAGGGAAACACCTCCCCACTTTGCGTTACCGACACCACCTGTTGTCCACTCAGTCATGCCAAATCCATCCTCGGCGGCAAGAATCGGCTGACCCTTGATTCGGTCAAATAATTCACGGTGATTTCCTGCGCATTCCAGGTAACAGACAAGATCATGCCGGGGTAATGCTGTTATTTCTTCATAACTCAACTCAAGTGACTTACTGACTCCGTCACCGTGTATCTTAAGGCGATAGTCATTCACATCAACAAACGGTGCATCCACCGCATTACAGACAAAAAACCTGTCATTTGGAGTGAGATAGTCCGTGAGTAATTCCGGGCGGGTTTCAATACTATCAACCAGCCGATGATAGAACTCCAGGTTCTTGTTAAATTTAGGCCCTGCCATTTTTTTCCCGGTATTTTGCGAAGCTTTGTTGGTTTGAGTCGGTTGTTTAAACACCTGTGCCAATGATGGTGCTATAGACAGTAAAACCAGTCAAATGTAAGCTCTCAGGCTTATCATTCTTCCCTGGTAAAGACGCTTGTTATTTTTCAATGGCAGAGAACCTTAAAGCGCTTGTAGATGACCATTCCCTCGAGGCAGTTCCTGAACAGGAACGTCTTGGCTGGTTGAGCCTGACCTGGAACACAGCGGGTATTGTGACTACCCTGGTGATCCTTTTTTTTGGTGCGCTGGTTTGTTTTGTTGCCGGCGTGAAAATTGCCCTGATCGCCGGTATTGTTTCATTGATATTTGGCAGTTTCCTCGGCTGGGGCCTTTCCCACGTTGCCTACCATACCGGGTACTCCAATACCCTTGTAACCCGTCAATATGGGCTCGGCATCAAGGGCTCTGTACTGGCGTCCGTAATCTTCAGCTTCCTCATAATCGGAATGCTGGCCCTGGAAAATGCCCTGCTTTACAGGGGTATCCTGCATTTTTTCCAGTTGTCCGATGGGCTCGCCATGAAACTCATTATATATGGCGGCCTGACCCTTCTCTGGATCCTCGTGACCACGTTTGGTTTTGCCATCATTGCACGCTTTTCGTCGCTCCTGCTAATCGCTTTTTTGCTGGTCATGGCATGGGTGCTCGTCAAGGTCGTCATGCAGGCTGATAGTTCATTAACAGGTGTCCTCACGTTTCAAAGCCAGTTCCCGGCAGAGGCACTTCGATCCATGGGTATACAGTCTGACTGGGACAAGTTTGTTTTCAGTTTGAATATTCTCATTGGTCCGGCCTGTGCCCTGCCACTGGTGTCGGTCGACTATGGGCGCTATGCCCGCTCTACCATGCATGCAACCTCTGCGGTGCTCATTGGCGGTTTTTTCCAGTCAGTACTGGTCATGTTGACAGGGGGTATCCTGATGTACGCGGCAGCGGCTGGGCTCGCCAATTACTATGTCGAGTCACAGGGTCTTTCCATGCAGGAAGCACAGCAACTGGTGTTAAAAAGTCCTGATAGTATTGCCGCAGCATTCATGCTTTATGGCGGTGTAACTGGTTTTCTACTCATGTTTATTGCGCAGGCAAAGGCGCAGGTACTTAATTGTTATGCCGCGTCGCTTTCCCTGACAAACTTTTTCGACGCATTGATAAAATGGCGCCCGGGTCGCTTCACTTTCATCGTCTTTGCCAACATTATCGGCCTGCTGATGCTTTACGGTCATATTCTTGAACTGGTAGAGGCCTGGATCAGCCTGCTCGGTGTATTGCTGAGCACCCTGTCCGGGATAATCCTTGTGGATTACTTTTTAGTGAAGCCTCGAATACAGGCAGGACTGGAAGTTTCAGATGACGAGCCCGAGAATGTTAACTGGGCCGGCGTGATTACACTTTTTTCCAGCGTTATCATGGCACACTATGTTATGGCAGATATTATTGCAATTGAAGTCATCACGTCCTGCCTGACTGTTGTTATCCTCTACCCGTTGTTACGTTTAATGGTGTTTTCAAAATGAGCAGACACTGTAAAAAATATTTCCTTGTACTCATAGCAGTGCTGGGCACTCTTTCAGTGGCCAGTATCCAGGCCGGTGAAAAAGGCTTGCCGATTAGCTGGGAGCAACTCAGTGCACTACCCAAGCCACCAGCAGACCATGTAATCAATTATGGGCCAGGCCAATACCAGTTTGGCGAATTACGTTTGCCTGCGGGTAAAGGACCGCATCCAGTCGTGGTATTCGTCCACGGTGGTTGCTGGCTCTCCGACTTTGATTTAACCATGGCAGCAAACTTGAGCGGAGAACTGGCCCGGGCTCGTATTGCCTCATGGACCGTGGAGTATCGTCGTATTGGTAATGAAGGAGGCGCCTGGCCGGGCACCATGCATGACCTGGCTAACAGTATTGAATACCTTCGCGAAATTGCACCCGGGCACAGACTTGACCTCTCGCGCGTGGTGTTGATGGGACACTCGGCCGGGGGGCACCTGGTGCTGTGGTACGCGGCAAGAAACAACCTTGACTCCAGTAGCGAATTCTATAGCGCCAACCCGCTAAAAATAAGGGGAGTGGTACCCCTGGCAGCTATCAGTAACCTTTCAAGCTATCGCCATGAGTATGACACCCAGGATTGCAATACCGGTGTCCCTGGTTTGCTCATGGCCGAGCCGGAAGACGTGCCTGAACGCGTAGCACAGGTAAACCCGGTACAGTTACTACCGCTTAATGTACCCGTGCGCATGGTGCATGGCGCCGCAGATGTGCTTGTACCTCTCAGGCAGAGCACCGCATTCCTGGCGAAGGCGCGCGCAGCAGGTGATGATATCAGCCTCGCTGTTGTCGACGGCGCCGGGCATTTTGATGTCATTGCGCCGATTTCCACGGCCTGGAAAATCGTCATGCGTGAGACCCGCCAATTACTCGGAATGGAATAAACCTGTCCCTGAGGATCCCAGGTGAACTTTATTGAGGAGCACCCGCGCCACCGGGTGCTCACCACCCAATTTCCTAACGAATAAGCTGTGCATGCCTGCCTGGCGTACTGATTGACCCGGCAAGTTTTACCATCTGGATAAACTCGCTACGGTAACCAAAGCTATCCTCGCCCAGTGCACCTTTCGCCAGCTGGTAAACCTGTGGGTAGGAGAAAGCACCGATATTCCTGCCACCACGTAACTCCTGGGCAAAGGAGGCCACGGCTGATGCAAAGCGAAAGTCTGTGCTGGTTTTTTCTATATCAGCGATGATCTCTTTTTTATCCAGCGCCCACTCGAGAAGCTTGCTGGTCTCAGAGTCCGGTTCCTTGTAGCGGATCCTCAGGAAGGCCAGTTCATCAGTAGTGGCACCCGGCAGCTTTTCCTGCTGGTAACGCAGGGGGTCAATCAACTTGCCTTTTCCTGGAACCAGGCTTATCTCGTAAAGCGCAGTTACGGTATGTCCTGCGCCAATTTCTCCGGCATCAACCTTGTCGTTATTAAAGTCCTCCCTGTTCAGCACGCGGTTTTCATAGCCCACGAGTCGATACTCCGAGACAAGTGCCGGGTTAAACTCCAGCTGGATTTTTACGTCCTTTGCAATCGTAAAGAGTGTTGAGTTCATTTCATCGACCAGTACCTTCTGTGCCTCGTTCAGGGTGTCGATATAGGCGTAGTTACCATTGCCGGTATCTGCAATTTGCTCCATCAGGTAATCGTTATAATTCCCGGTACCAAAGCCCAGGGCACTCAGCGAAATCCCTGTTTTTCGCTTTTCAGCGACAAGATCCTTTAGCTGCTCAATATTGCTTGTGCCAACATTGAAGTCGCCATCGGTTGCCAGCAGGACCCGGTTTATTCCTCCCTTGATGAATCCCTGTTCCGCCATTGCATAGGCCAGGCGAATACCCGCGGCACCATTGGTAGAACCACCTGCCTGAAGACTTTCCAGCGAGGCAATGATCCTGGCCCTTTGATTCCCGGGAGTCGGTTCAAGGACAACACCCGAAGCACCGGCGTATACCACGATCGAGACCCGATCATCCGCATCGAGCTGCCTGGTAAGCAGTTTCAGGGAAGATTTCAGTAACTCCAGCTTGTTGGCTGATTGCATGGAACCTGACACGTCCACGAGGAAAACCAGGTTGGAGGCCGGCAAGGATGTTTCTGCCAGGTCATAACCCCTGATACCAAGGTGTAACAGGTAGGTATTTTCATTCCACGGACTCGGTGCGATTTCCCTGTAAAGGGCAAACGGTTCGTCACGGTTGTTGTGCGCCGGGTAATCGTAGGAAAAGTAATTCACCAGTTCCTCTGTCCTGACGGCGTCGCGTGCTGGCAACCTGCCAGCATTCAGCATCCTCCTTACATTTGCGTAGGAGCCGGTATCGACGTCGATACTGAAGGTGGAAACGGGATGTTCCATGACACGCCTGGTCTGGTTGTCTTCGAAATGTGCGTAATTTTCCCTGTCTCGCGGCTCACTCGCAGCGCGTATTTCCCGGAAAAAGGCAGGTGCCGCAAAATCGGCAGATTCCATCCTGGCAATACTGATTTCCCTGGTTTTCTTCGGTTTTCCCGCTACCGTCGCTGGTGCTTCCATGGCACGCTCCAGCGGGGGTAATGAAGCTTCCATCGCAATTTTGGCCTCATCAATTTCAACTGGCTCGACGCTGGAAATATCGACAGGGTTTGTTATTGCGCTTTCTACCTGCATCGGAACCGGCTTGAGGTCCCCTGGCTTACCGGATGACTTTGATATCTTGGTGGATTCATCCTGGCTACAGGCGACCAAAAATACAGTCGCGGCAATCAGCACACATTGCTTGTTAATTATCTTCATGGAATTTCTCCTGCTGTGGATTATCGAATTCGGTCCTGTGTCCGTATTTATTGAAACGCAGCAAAAACCGGAAGGGGTTAAACGGCCAAGAAAAACAATGACTGGCAGGAAAGTGAGTACGAATATTCCCCAGAAAAGCAGTAGTTTCGGGTACTTTGCCCGGGGTTACTACAATGACACTGAGGGCGGTCTATTCCCGGGTCAAGAAGCCAGTTCGCCCGCTTTAAACTGTTTTAGTGCGAGAATTTTGCAGGAATTTGTCAACTAAAACCTGGATGTTGATGGTAGAGTAGATGATATGAGTGCATTAGAGCTTAGCGATGTACACAAGAAGTATGGACAGCTGGTTGCGATCAATGGACTGAACATGGTCGTTGAAGAAGGGCAAGTCTATGGCTTCCTGGGAAGAAATGGCGCGGGTAAATCGACGGCCCTGCGTATCATCATGGGGATCACCCATGCAAATTCGGGCAAAGTTTCCATACTTGGCAATACCGTTGGAAGGAATGATTTCAAGCCGCGGGCATCCATAGGCTATGTCGCACAGGAACACCACTTTTATGAATGGATGACCGCTGGTGAGCTGGGCAGGTTCGTATCATCCTTTTATCCAGGCTGGGATGATGGAGAATACCAGCGTATCCTGCGTATTTTCGAGGTCCCTACCGATCGCAAGATACAGGCATTTTCCAGCGGCATGCGCGCCAAGCTGGCCCTGTCACTGGCGCTGGCACATCATCCAAAATTGTTGCTGCTGGATGAGCCCACCACGGGTATGGACCCGGTGGCGCGCCGGGAATTTATCGATATTGTGCGCGACCATACTGTCAGGGCACACAGGACCACGCTATTTTCCACTCACCTCATCGATGAAATTGAGCGCGCAGCAGATACTGTTGGCATTATAAATCGCGGCACAATGCTCTACGAGGGTTCACTTGAAAACCTGAGAGCTTCTATACGACGATATATGTTAAGCGCAGGTGAAGGCATAGATCTTGATATGGACCTGCCGGATGAATTACTCGCATGCTCGACGAGTGTATTGCAGGACCGACGCAATGATGCCGGGCGGGCAGTCACCCTTCGATTTCATGAACAGGACATTCCAGCAACGGTCAGCGCACCCTGGACCGTGGAACAGCTTTCCCTGGAAGATATCTTTGTCGACATGGTCAGCGAATCAGTCAAGTTATGATCACTATCCTGCGCGGCCTGGCTGGCAAGGAGCTACGACAACATCGCGCTAGCTTTGCCTGGTTGTCGCTGGTTTCAATAATATTTGCATGGCTCATCGTCAGGTTCATGTTGTTCAGTGATGCAGTCTTAAGTGACCTGCAGCTGGTACCCATTTTTGCCTGGCCGGCACTTGTCTTTATCGCACTCGGGGTTGGTTACTTCCTGGTTACCCAGGAATACTACAGCAGGACACAACGATTTATCGAGGCGCTCCCCTTCAGGCCTGCTTACATGGTATCTGTAAAGTACGCTATAGGCCTCGTGGTGGTCAGTATTTTCGCGTTTTCTGTCTGGGGGTATTCAATGTACACCGCCAGTTTTCACGAACCTCTCGAATTCCGCTTTTCCGTGATCATGGCTACCCGCCTTGGGGCTTACGTTTTTGTCGTGTGGAGTTGCGTATTTGTTTTTTCACTACTGGGACGCTGGCGAATACCACTCGCCAGCCTTGCAGCAGTCGCTCTTTTTTTTATCAGCACAGAAACATCACTGGAGCTCAACCGCTTTGGTCCTGTTGCACTCATCGACCAGGAACTTTTTAGTTTTGAACGGGACAGTTTCCCCCTTGCAGAGCTGGGAATATCCCTGGCTATAGGGGTGATTGCTATAGCCCTGGCTTTTCTACTGATGAACGTCGACGATGGTTCCTACGTAGAAAGTCTTGCTGTACCCATGTCAACGCGTGACAAGAGCTTTCTATTTGTGCTGGTGGTTGTATCACTCGGCATGATTGGCATGCTCGAGCCTCCAGGCAATGAACAAAACTTTGCCTTTACGCAGGAACATGTTATCGCTCGAGAAAAGCTTGAGATAGCTTACCTGGATCCAAAATATGAACAGGATGCAATTACACTCGCAGACCAGTTGAAAATACCGCTATCCAAGGTTGAGTCATACCTGCCCTTTAACAAGGATGAATACATCACCCGTATTTCACTTTCGCCCATTGCTAAATCCAAGGCGTACTCCACACGCCTGGCCAGCACCACGCAAGGTATAAGGGTTGATGCAAACTTTATTGACGCACCCGGCTGGAATTTTCCGCATTTTGGTATTTTTGTTGTTCACCAGTTGTTATCCACCGCTTCGTTAAACAGGGTAATACTCGAGCCTTCGCACTGGTTCCTGGATGGGTTTTCAAGCTGGTTAGTCGTGCATAACGGAGAACCCCCTGGGTCGCTTGATACCCCTGCAAATGATTTACTCGTTCTTGCCATGTATGTCTCGCAACGAGTCAACATAGATGAAAAAACAATTACCCAGTGGGAAACGACCAGCGATCGCATAGGCGAATCCCTCGGCCTTGCCCTTTCTTACTCAGGTTGGCGCGTACTGGAAGACCTGGTGGGTCATGACACCGTGAGGCAATTCGCAGAGTCCGAATTTCGACGCGAGGTTCATGGAGATATACGTGACTGGTGGTCGGACTGGCGTAAGCCTTTCACAGCACGTTTTGAGTCAGCAACCGGCCTTTCATGGCCTGGGTTTGTTGAGCAATGGAGAAACCAGGTAGAACAACTTGCACGGCAAGAAGAGTACGCCAGCAGGATCGCAGCCATTCCAGTAGCCAGGTATTCCGTTACCGGCGAGGTTAACGAGAGCGGACAGCGGGTTTTAAAATTTAACCTTGAGCTTGAGAAAGCCCTTGCTTCAGAGATGAGTTGTACCGCGCTTCATCGCAAGCTTCCCGGTTACAACATTCCCGTCGCGCCTAATACTTTACGAAAAGACGAGTTCACATGGCCGGTTGGGCAAAAGCAGGTGATTCGATCTATAACAGGCAGGTATGGTAAAGGAAATCGTGTTTACACCGCCCTTGAATGCCAGCTCATGCCCTATAACATGATTGTAAGGTTCGGCTATGACAAGTTGGTTATGCCATGAATGCTGCCTGTTTTCTGAGCCTGGCCAGGAAAGAGTTGCATCACATGATTCCGCTTATCCTGGCCCTTTTCGCAATTGAAATACTTGGCTGGTATTTCCTTCTTTCCGAACAAACACCCGATACGATCACCTGGTCCTACCTGTCAGGAATACTTACGACTGAGAACGCAATGATCTCTGCCGGCACCTATTTTGTCATCGGCCTCGTCGCCGCCTACAGGATATTCCCCCATGAGCGGGAACATTCAACACTAAACCTTCTATGGAGTCTGCCTGTATCACGCTGGCAAGTTTACTTTACCAAGGTACTTGCTACCTCCTTCATACTCCTGGCAATCTTTATCATCAGCCAGTTCAACTCCTTCTTCGTACATAGTTTTAATGTGAATTCAGTTACCCAAACTCAATTTTCATGGAAACTGTGGTGGCTTGAGCTCGCTCTTGGTTTTGGCGTATGTTTTGTCGGGCTGGCCATCGGATTATTTGCCTCCTGGTTCCGTGTCTTCGGAGTGCTTGCCGTAATTATTTACTGGATCAGTATAAGCGTTCTTGAGGCAGGTGTTCCGGCACTAAAATTTCTAAATCCGTCTTCCCTGCTGGTGCCCGATTACCGCGGCGAGGAAATACTTTTTTCTGTAAAAGCATGGAGTTATCACCTGGTTCTTGCCAGCCTGTGTTTTTTCCTGGCGGGTCGCCTGTGGACATCCAGCGACCAGGATACCTCTGTCAGGTTTACCAACAGGCTGGGCCCTCGCGTGAAAGGCATTTTAACTACCCTGGCCGCGGCCATGGTAATTCTGAGCTACCTTAGCATTACCATGTTCTCCGACATGGTAGGGGGACTGGCAGGCGATGGAGGGAACTATCGCCCACGAGTTGTAGAAACCGAGTTCTACCGACTTTCACATTATGCCAGGGACGAGAAATTCGCTCAGCTTCTACAGCTTGAAGCTGACGAACATTACAGGAACGTTGAGCAACTACTCGGGATAAGCCTGTCAGGCAAGGTAGTGGCTGATCTTACCGATACCAGCGATCAGCACCTGGGCATTGCTGGTTGGAAGAAACTGCGTATGCGCAGCAGTGCTTTGCGAGATGCGGATGAACGCGCCCACGTATTCGTGCATGAAACAGTGCATGTTCTCGTGGGTATTGGTTCAGACCGACGCATGAGTGACCATGCCGATGATGCCCGCTTTTTTAGCGAAGGGATTGCCGAGTGGGCTTCTTACGAAACCCTTGAACTCGATGAAACACGAAACGCACTTAGAATCCTTGCATCAGCCGCCTGGACCAGGCACGACCTGAAGTTTGATGATCTCATGTCTGCGGCAGTATTTGCTGAAAAGTATGATGAAAATGTGATTTATGCGATTGGTGAAGCCTGGGTATCTTCCCTGGCCCGGGCATGTGGTCAACAGGCTCCCGGAGACGTTGTTCGCGCAATGGCAGACCTGGGTGCAACAAACCTGGCAGGCGAGGCATTCTGGGCTTCCGTTTTGAACAGGGCCAACTGTGATTACTCGGCAGTGAATACAGATTTTCTGCAGCTGTTGTCAGAATACGCGGAAGACGTGGAAACCATACCCACTGTTCACGGAGGTATCAGGAGAATTGACGATGAGCTGGATGTGACCCTGGAGCTTGAAGGCATAACATCCGGCAATTCCTACACGGTGACTGTTCGAGTACGCCAGGATGCACAGGTTTTCCAGGCGCACGCATACTCTGATCACGTCACCCTGCAGGTTGGCGAGAGTGCCAACATTGTCATCCCCTCGTGGGTATTAAGTGGTGATACATTTCAATACCAGCTTGGCATTGAATTCATAGAAGGCGAACGGGTCTTTTACGGGCCCTGGATAGACGCCAGCTACTAATCGAAAATCTACTCCCGGCTCTGGTACATGCCAAAATGCACGTAGCGCTCAGTTGATACCTGACCGGGCGCAACGTTAGCAGGCACGCGATTCTTTACCGGCTCAAGGTTTCGCAGGTAGGCTGTCATGGCAAGGGCATCGTCGTCGGAGATAACGGAATAGGCAGGCCAGGGCATTACGGACAGTTTTCGATGGCCATGTCGATCAATACCACTGCGAATCATTTTCATTAACTGGATATCTGTCCAGTCACCAATACCCGTCTCCCGATCCGGAGTGAGATTCGACGGGAAGACAATTCCTGGCGATTCATATTGCAGTGGATTTGAATATGCGATGCCGATGCTCGAACCGGCGAGTGCTTTATCCGAATTCGGTTGGCCAATTAGCGCGCCGTCAGTGTGACAATTGGCGCAACCCAGCAGTTCAACAAGATATTGACCTCTCTTGATCATTGCGAGCTCTGCGGTAGGCGCGTTTTCCGGCGATACCTGCGGTACCTCGAGTGCCGTTGCAGGCGCAACTTCTTCAAAGTCGTCGAGGGGATTATAGACCCTGTTAGCACAGGCAACTACGAGCACTGCCATGGCAGCAAGGCAAATTAGCCGGGTAAGTATCGAGATTCTGTTCATTTCAGTGCTTCCTCATTGGCCAAGAGCATCAATTGCATGGAAAGCTGTTCACACAACAATCCTCATCCTGATAGTAGGCCAGCCTCAACAGACCTTTCTTGATCCAGATCAACGAGGCAGGTTGAATTAGTTTGAAAATAAAACGTGAAAAAGAGCAGGAGAGAAATCATATGATTAACATCGACCGTATTCTCCACCCGACAGACTTCAGTCAAAATTCAGCACACGCTTTAAACTATGCATACACCATGGCTCAGACGTTTGAAGCGGAATTACACCTTGTATATGTAATATCTGAAGCGCTGGTCTCGGTTAGCCCGCCCATGTCCGGCTTTTTACCGGAAGGTTATTACCAGGATGTTATGGAGAGCGCTGAAAGTAACCTGTCGCAGGTACTGGAAAATGACGAGGGTTTAAAAAGTGGAATAGTGAGAAAAGTGATAGAGGGTGCCGCATTTGTAGAGATTATTCGCTACGCGCGGGAGCAGGATATCAAGATGATCGTAATGGGAACCCATGGCTATAGCGGCCTGATGCACCTCCTGATGGGCAGTGTTGCTGAAAATGTAGTTCGCAAGGCGCCATGCCCCGTTTTAACGGTGCATCCCGAAGATCACCGATTCGAGATGCCATGAGATAAGAAAAAGGTAAGCTACCCGGAGTATTAAACGGTATTCACCGGGGCAGCCAGTCTAAACCGTACTCCATATATATTGTTTGCCTGGCGTCCAGGGGCTCTGGAAGTGGTTTAGACTGAAAGCCTGGACAGTACATTCCTGTATTGACCAGCCTAATTGTCCGTAAATACGTGTTTTGCTTTTTCCAGTGCAGGAGGTTTCCAGCCCGGGAATCGACTGGTGAAAATATCATCACGGCCATAGTATTTTTCAAGCAAGATCCCCTTCGCAGAACCCCCTTCCCACACATTATATTTACTGTCACTGTACTTGCTAAAAAAGGCCGTCAATCGCTTATCAAGTTCATTTCGTACAGCCGTATATGCCGGATCATCAACCAGGTTTTTCTTTTCGCCGGGGTCATTTTGCAAATCAAACAATGTGTCAGGCTCTTCATCATCCAGTCTTTTCATGTATTTCCACTTCTTCGTGCGAATGACTCGAATAGTTACAAATTCAAAAAAGGCAGCATCACCCCAGTCTTCAACTTCTTTACCTTTCAATATTGGCTTAAAACTTCGCCCGGGGCTGTTGGCAATTTCCTTGTCCCCCATACCGAGGTAATCAAGCAAAGTTGGGAAAATGTCAAACTGATTGATAATGTCACTTGATTGTTTACCGGCTGGTATCGAACCCGGGTGACTTGCAATAAGCGGGATCTGCATATTGATATTTTGTGCTGTAAAAGGAAACGACCAGGATGTGTTGCCAAAAAGGCCATTATGACCATAGGAGGCGCCCTGGTCCGAGGTATAAATGACAAGCGTATCCTTCTCAAGGCCCAGTTCTTCCAGGGTACGCATGACTGTACCGACTCCGTCATCCACCATTGCTGTCTCTGACCCGGCATTGATCATCGCGGTTTTATTATTAAGCGCTTCAATAGCAGTCCACGCAGTGGTTCCTTCTTTTACCATGAGATTGGAGGGGCCGCGGCCACCTTGCGCCCAGTTTTTCAGGTAGGGGTGAATACTCTCCTGCGGCATCGCCGGTGTATTTTCCGTGTAGTAGGCTGCATGACGATTGCGGGGCTCCATCGTGACCGTAGGCGGGAGGTTGTAGGGACCGTTATAGGAGAGATAGAGAAAAAATGGTTTGCCCGCATCCTGTTGATGTAGAAATTCAACGGCCTTTTTGGTCCAGAAATCTGTCAGGTGCTCGGCGACCTGGTATTCCCTGCCATTATCTATCACTGTCTGGTCATAAAAAGTGGTGGTATGCCCTGAAGGAAAAGTCACCCAGTAATTAAAGCCTATCTGCGGTGTCTGAGGCATGCCGAGATGATACTTACCTACCAATGCAGTCTGGTACCCGGCCTCGGAAAGCGTTTGCGGTAGAGATCGAAATTCTTCAATACCAGCCCATCCCGGCACATCAATATCGGAAGGCAATGCCACATGAATACCCGTTTGAGATGGCATCAGGCCGGTTAACAATGTTGCCCGGGTCGGAGAGCAAACGCCGTTCACTGCAAAGGCAAGGTTAAACTGCATACCGTTGTCAGCGAGGCGATCAATGTTCGGGGTCTTGATTGTTGGGTTTCCATATGTCCCAAGCAAGCTATGGCTCTGGTTGTCCGATACAATCAAGACGACATTTGGCTGCGTGTCCCTGGCCACCACCGTATTTGTTAATGAAACAACTGCCAGCAGTAAGGATACGACTACCCGTGCTCTAATCATTTTCAATTGTCCTGGCGGATTCCTCTTTATAGAAATGATGATAAAAACATTAAAGGCCTCTGGCGAGAGCTTTTTATATCCTTGCGGGCAGGGCTTTTGAAAATTCAGAGGTATTACAGGCTTTTAGGCTTTATATGTTGCTTCCTGGTTCCATTATGGTACAGTGCGCGCACTTGGAGCATCCCCGATGGGAGCCCAAAGCGTCATCACTAGTTGTTAGTTCGCCTCATTTTTGTTGTATATCGAAGATAGCAGCATTCATCGAGACCAGCTGTCCCTCCCAATAGAGAGCCAATTATTGCGTGCCGCCCGTACCCCTGTCTGCATAACGGGTACACACACTGGCAGAGCTTTCTTACGCCCCCACTAAAGATACAACGATTCGCAACCGTTTAAGTCTGGGCTCGTAGTTTCTAGGCCAAAACACTATTCCTTTGCCCGTAGCTATCACTTAACAAGGCTGGGTAAAGGTACTAATGCGATTTAAGGAATACAAAATGACATTTGAATCACTCAGTTTATCTGAAGAATTATTACGCGCCGTGAAAGCTACCGGTTATACAAACCCAACGCCAATCCAGGCCCGGGCTATCCCGGCCATTTTAGAAGGTAATGATGTAATGGGGGCAGCACAAACCGGCACAGGGAAAACCGCCGGGTTCACGCTACCGCTTTTACAAAATATATCTAACAAATCAAAAATGAAGAAGAATCGCACGCGGGCACTGGTATTGACTCCAACCCGTGAACTTGCCGCACAGGTGCAGGACAGCATTTCAACTTATGGCAAGTATCTACAACTGCGTTCTGCGGTTGTGTTTGGTGGCGTTAACATTAATCCCCAGATGATGAAGTTACGTCGTGGTGTGGATGTGCTGGTCGCGACACCTGGTCGCTTACTCGATCTGTATCAACAGAACGCCATTCGCTTCGATGACCTTGAAATCCTGGTACTGGACGAGGCCGATCGCATGCTGGATATGGGATTTATTCACGACATAAAAAAGATAATGGCGCTACTACCGAAACGTAGACAAAACCTGATGTTCTCTGCAACCTTTTCAAAGGAAGTACGACAACTTGCAAAGGGCATTATTAAAAACCCGGTTGAAATCGACGTTGCGCCACGTAATTCCACTGTAGAAACAATCTCGCAAATGGTACACCCGGTGGATAAGGCACGTAAGGCAGAATTACTCAGCTACCTGATCCGGTCAGGTAATTGGTACCAGGCACTGGTCTTCTGTCGTACCAAGCATGGCGCCGACAAGCTGGTCCGGCGCCTGTCGCGTGATGCTATCCATACTGCAGCAATACATGGCAACAAGAGCCAGCCACAGCGCACAAAAACACTGGCTGATTTCAAGCGGAGTAAAATCCAGGTGCTGGTGGCAACCGATATTGCTGCCCGGGGTATAGATATCGACCAGCTTTCACATGTTGTTAACTTTGACTTGCCGAACGTCCCGGAAGACTATGTGCATCGCATTGGTCGTACAGGTCGTGCGGGAGCGAGCGGTGAAGCGATTTCACTGGTCAGTGCTGATGAAACTAAACAGTTGCAGAATATTGAGCGTCTTCTCATGCGTAAGATCGGACGCGAAGAAATTGAGGGTTTTGAGCCTGGCCACCTTGTACCAGAATCCGTCGCGGCTAAAACGCGGCTAAACACGCCGAGTTCCGACCCGCGTTCAAAAAACAGTGGCAAAGGCAAACGACGGGCCTCAGGCAAAAAGAGCAGAAAAAGAAACTATGCCAAAAGCCGTACCGCCGCCAACAATAATAAGTCCGGTATCCGTAATCGATAATCGATGCCAGCAATAGGCTCAACATTTTCCATAGAAACAAAAAAGCCCCTTTAAGGGGCTTTTGCGTTTCTGGCGGAGAGAGGGATAGATTCACAATCGCTTTAAGCGATTGTTCACCCCTGCGGGGCGGACTCGCTTCGCGTCGTCCGTCCAATCTTCCTGCGGAAGATTGTCGAACCGAAGGCTTCTCTTCAAAGCCTCTGCTCACTGCAGAATATAAAAAGCCCTCTTACGAGGGCTTTTTATATTCTGGCGGAGAGAGAGGGATTCGAACCCTCGATACGCTTTTGACGTATACTCCCTTAGCAGGGGAGCGCCTTCAGCCACTCGGCCACCTCTCCAATTCTTTGTTCAATCTACATTGAGATTTGATTCAGTATTTTACCTGGCGCTTCTTCGAAGCGCTGCCTTCAGCCACTGACTCGGCACTTCGTGCCTCGGTACTGCGTACCGTCCTCGCTTACACTCGAACGTCCAAATTTGCTCTGTGCAAATTTGTCGGCACCTCTCCAATTCTTTGTTTAATCTACACTGAAATCTGATTTCAAAATCAAAACTCGCAAAGCCTCATCCCGCAGTACAAGTACTGAGAGATGAGGTTTGTTTTGTTACGCTAAAGTACAGAAAGTGAATAGACTAGTAACCGTTCCCCTCGGCTTTTTGATCTGAATAATCTTCTCCTTCAGGACCATCCTGCTCCTGCTGGATTCGATCATAGATCTCTTCCCTGTGTACTGCGATTTCCTTTGGTGCGTTAACACCGATTCTTACCTGGTTACCACGTATCCCCAATACTGTTACGTTAACTTCGTCACCAATCATTAATGACTCGCCAACCCTGCGCGTTAATATCAACATATTTACATCTCCTATAATTGCCCTTAGCTACCTGCGTAGCAATATTGAATCCACCCGTATCGATCTTTGTTTTATTGTTCCGGGTGGTTCCGTCCCAGGACGTCAACCAGGGCCCCTTAGTACTTAATCTCCCTGATCTAGCCCAAACGCAGAGTGTAACGCTCTTACGCCCAATTCTAAATACTTATCGTCCACAACCACGGAAATTTTGATTTCCGAGGTGGAGATCATCTGGATATTGATCCCCTCTTCCGCCAATGCGGCAAACATCTTGCTAGCAATTCCGGCATGGGAGCGCATGCCCACGCCAACTACCGAGATCTTGGCGATATTGTCATCGCCATCCACCCCGGCAGCGCCCAGCTCGGAAGCGGTAGTTTCCAGCACCTGCCTCGCCTTGGCATAGTCATTCCGGTGCACGGTAAAGGTAAAACTGGTGCTATTTTCGTCGCCGATGTTCTGGATAATCATGTCCACTTCAATATTTGCATCTGCGATGGGGCCAAGTATGCGCGATGCGATACCGGGCTTGTCCGGAACACCTCTAATGGTGAGTTTGGCTTCGTCCAGGTTGTGGGCGATACCGGAGATCAGGACCTGTTCCATGCTTTCATCCTCAGTGGTAATCAGGGTTCCGGGTCCATCCTCAAAGGATGAAAGGACCCTGAGATTGATGTTGTATTTACTGGCAAACTCGACCGAGCGGATCTGCAGCACTTTTGAGCCCAGGCTGGCCATTTCCAGCATTTCCTCATAGGAGATGCGCTCTATTCGCCGGGCATCCGTGACAATTCGGGGGTCAGCGGTGTAAACACCGTCAACGTCCGTATAAATATGGCACTCGTCTGCTTCAAGGGCCGCCGCCATGGCAACTGCAGAGGTATCCGTGCCACCCCGTCCAAGGGTGGTGATATTTCCATGCTCATCAATTCCCTGGAAACCGGCCACCACGGCAACTTCACCATTTGCCAGGGTACTTTTCACGGCATCCGTATCGATTTCTGTGATCCTGGCCTTGTTGTGCACGGCTTCCGTATGGACTGCCACCTGGTAACCGGTATAGGACCGGGCCCTGCAGCCCTTGGCCTCCAGCGCCATGCTCAACAGGGCAATAGTGACCTGCTCACCGGTAGACAGGAGCACATCCAGCTCGCGGCTACTGGGTGTGTCATGAACCTCCCTCGCCAGCCCGATCAGCCGGTCAGTTTCGCCGCTCATGGCAGACACCACCACGACAACGTCGTGCCCCGCTGCACGTGCAGCGATGACCCGATCTGCTACCGCCTGGATCCGCTCGATGCTGCCGACCGAAGTGCCGCCATATTTGTGGACTATCAATGCCATTTTGAATGCGAAGTGGGATATCCCCGGTAATTTACGAAAAAAGGGACAGGGATTGTAAGGAATTAAAGCCTAAAAGCAAGGAAAATCAGGTATTTAATTGCTCTTTTACCCAGCCTGGAACACCCTGCAGGGCAGCATCCAGGTTCTCCGGCTGGTTTCCTCCAGCCTGCGCCATGTCCGGCCTGCCGCCACCCTTTCCGCCAACCTGTGCTGCGACAAAGTTGACCAGCTCTCCGGCCCTGACGCGGTCACAGGCTTCCTTTGACACGCCTGCCACCAGGCTGACCTTGTCATCCTTCACCGTGGCAAGAACAAGAGCCGCTGTGCCCAGCTTGTTTTTCAGCTGGTCCACCGTTTCCCGCAGGGTTTTTGGATCGGCGCCTTCCAGGTGCCTGGCCAGTACCTTGATGCCATCAATGTCCTCTGCCTCGCTGGCCATATCATCGCCGGCGCTGCTGGCGAGCCGGGACTTGAGTTGCTCGACTTCCTTTTCCAGCTTGCGCGAGCGCTCCAGGACACTTTCCAGCCGTGTTTCAATGCCCTCTTTTTCAGACTTGAGCAGGCCGGCTATTCGACCCATGCGAGCCTCGTTATCCCTGACCCAGTCCAGTGCGCCATTACCACTCACAGCTTCAATTCTCCTGACGCCGGCCGCGATGCCTGTTTCAGACAATATCTTGAATAGACCAATATCTCCGGCCCGGCTCACGTGGGTTCCACCGCAGAGCTCGGTGGAAAACCCGTCACCAATATTGAGCACTCGCACCTCGTCAGCATACTTTTCGCCAAAAAGTGACATGGCGCCCGACTCCATGGCCGCATCAAGGCTCATATTTGCCACTCCCGTCTCGGCGTTTTCAAGGATAACGCTGTTCACCAGGCTCTCGATCTTTAACAGTTCCTCCTCGCTCAGCCCATCCGGGTGTGAAAAATCAAAACGAAGTCGATCTGCAGCCACGAGCGAACCCTTCTGCGTGACGTGCTTGCCAAGCACCTGTCTCAGTGCCGCGTGCAGCAGGTGGGTGGCCGAGTGATTACGCACAATATCCGCCCGTTCGATGATATTGATTCGACTGCGTACGCCTTGACCCACGGCGAGACTACCCTGCACGACTTCACCAAGATGGATATGCGCGTCTCCCTGCTTCTGCGTATCGCGCACCTCGAAAACCACGCCATCGGCAACCAGCTTTCCGCGATCTCCAACCTGCCCACCGGACTCGGCATAAAACGGTGTTGTGTCGAGCACGACGCCGGCTTCTTCGCCCACATTAATTTCGTTGGCGGTGGCACCATCACGAAAAATGGCCACGACCTTTGAGTCTCCCTCTGCCACGTCATAACCGGTGAACTGTGTTTCGAGATCGAGTCCCGCAGCGCCCTCGTCCGCGTTTAACTCGAACTTGCTGGCCGAGCGGGCACGCTTTCTCTGTTCCGCCATGGCCTGGTCAAAGCCGGGCATATCCAGTGTCAGGCCACGCTCCCTAGCGATATCGCCGGTAAGGTCAACGGGAAAGCCATAGGTGTCATACAGCTTGAAGACGTCAGCGCCACCTATCTCACCTCCGGAAAGTCCGTCAATGATGTCTTCCAGGTGACGTAGGCCCTGGTCCAGGGTTTCTGCAAACCTCAGTTCCTCCTGCTTCAGCGTTTTTTCTACAAACTCCTTTGCCTCCACTAATTCAGGAAAAGCTTCGCCCATTAGCCCGGCGAGGGGATCCACGAGCCGATGAAAGAAGGGCTCATTAAACCCGAGCTTGCTGCCGTGTCGCGCGGCTCGACGAATAATTCGACGCAGGACATATCCCCTGCCCTCGTTGGACGGAATCACGCCATCGGTGATAAGGAAAGCGCAGGAGCGAATGTGATCCGCTATGACCCGTGCGGAGACGATGTCCTCATCCTTTACCGTCAGCAGTTCCGTGATACTGGCTATCAGCGACTGGAACAGGTCGATGTCATAGTTGTTATGAACTCCCTGCATGACAGCAGCTATGCGTTCGAGTCCCATACCCGTATCCACCGATGGGCGTGGAATGGGAGTTAGCTTGCCATCACCATCGCGGTCATATTGCATGAAGACGAGGTTCCAGATTTCCACGTAGCGATCGCCGTCCTCGTCCGGGCTGCCCGGGGGGCCGCCGGCAATGTCTTCGCCATGGTCGTAGAAAATCTCGCTACAGGGGCCGCATGGACCGGTATCGCCCATGGACCAGAAGTTATCTTTCTCACCACAGCGACTGAAGCGATTTGCATCTATGCCAATTTCGTTCAACCAGATATCTGCCGCTTCGTCATCCTCTTCAAAAACAGTCACCCAGAGTTTTTCCGGTGGCAGCTTTAACTCATTGCAAAGGAAGTCCCAGGCAAACTGGATCGCCTCGCGCTTGAAGTAATCTCCAAAACTGAAGTTACCCAGCATTTCAAAAAAGGTGTGATGTCGCGCCGTGTAGCCGACATTTTCAAGGTCGTTGTGCTTACCGCCAGCTCGCACGCAGCGTTGTGAGGTGACGGCCCGCTGATAGGAACGCTTATCGAGCCCGAGAAAAACTTCCTTGAATTGCACCATGCCTGCATTGGTGAACAACAGCGTCGGATCATTGCCGGGTACCAGAGGGCTACTCTTTACCTGCTCATGTTCTCGCTGCTGGAAGTATTCCAGGAATTTTAAACGTAACTCGTTAGTCTTCATCGTAGTTCAAGGTTTTAAACAGGCGCTGTATCTGGTCACCGGCAAAGCCCCGGTACTGCAAAAACCGGCTCTGCTTTGCCTGCTCCCGGTAATCACCGGGAAGCTCGTTTCCAAATTTTTTCTGCCGTACTTCTTTAAGCCGGTCAAGCCAGGCACCGTCACGTTCGTCAAGGAATTCCTCGGAAATATGATCGGCAATACCCTTTTGTCTCAGCTCCTGGGCGATATGTCGAGGGCCATAGCCACGCCCGGCCCGGTCATGCACCAGCGCCTCGGCGAAGCGCATGTCGCTCTGCAGGCCTTCTTCTTGCAGTTGCTTGATTACCTCGTCGATGTCTTCAGCATCAAGATCCCGTGCACGCAATTTGCCACGCAGCTCTTTTTCGCTGTGCTCCCGCCGCGCGAGTAAGGCCAGGGCTCTTTGCTTTACATCCGCCGAGTTTTCGCTCAGGCTTCAGCCTCCTCTTCTTCAGGCTGCTCTTTGCCCGGCGATTTTTCCGGTATGACTTTCTCTCGTATGGCCTGTTGAATCTCGTCCGCTGTTTCAGGGTTTTCTTTTAGAAACGCGCGAACGTTGTCCTTACCCTGGCCAATCCTGTCACCCTTGTAGCTGTACCAGGCGCCGGATTTTTCAACAATACCATGCTGTACACCCATCGCGATTAGTTCGCTTTCACGGGAAATACCTTCGCCGTAAAGGATGTCAAAAAAGATTTCCTTGAACGGAGGTGCGACCTTGTTCTTCACGACCTTGACGCGGGTTTCGTTACCCACGATTTCATCACCCTTCTTGATGGCCCCGATACGGCGAATATCCAGGCGCACGGAAGAGTAAAATTTCAGCGCATTACCACCGGTAGTGGTTTCCGGGTTGCCAAACATGACGCCAATTTTCATCCTGATCTGGTTAATAAATATCACCAGCGTGTTGGAGCGCTTGATATTCCCGGTGAGCTTTCTCAGCGCCTGGGACATGAGCCTGGCCTGCAGTCCCATGTGGCTGGCGCCCATCTCACCTTCAATTTCTGCCTTGGGTGTCAGCGCGGCGACAGAGTCGACGATAACAAGGTCGACAGCACCGGAGCGGACCAGCATATCGGTGATTTCCAGCGCCTGTTCGCCGGTATCTGGCTGTGACACCAGCAGGTCTTCAATTTGAACACCCAGTTTCTCCGCATATTGCGGGTCGAGGGCATGCTCCGCATCTACAAATGCGGCGGTTCCCCCGGCTTTTTGAATTTCCGCTGCCACGTGAAGTGCCAGGGTGGTTTTACCGGAAGACTCCGGTCCATAAATTTCGACAATGCGACCTTTTGGCAATCCACCGATACCGAGCCCGATATCAAGTCCGATGGAACCGGTGGAGACGGCCTCAACATCCGCGACCACGCCGTCGTCGCTCATACGCATGATAGATCCCTTACCAAACTGCTTTTCGATCTGGCTCAGGGCAATGCCCAGGGCCTGTTTCTTTTTCTCGTCCATTAGAGTCCTCTTAACTGTTAGTTATCAATAATTACCCGTACAACAAGCCGTAAATTATCTCATAATTTTCATTGGCCATCTCGCCCTGGATTCATATTTCACGCCATTTTCGGTGCTGATGGATTCCACCAGCCTGAACTCGTCCGCCTTCCACCGAATGGGCGTTACCGGGTGCTCCGGCATGGCCCGGCTGACCTTTCTCGCCAGGGTCACGTGCGGCCGATATGGCCTGTCCTGCATGTTGATGTCGAGGGCCCTGGCAAGCTCGACCAGTCGCTCAGCGAGTGCCCCGAGGGCAGCAGGATATTCAGACGGCACCAGGCAGGCTATGCGGGGTTTCTGCCATTTCTCGAGATTATCAAGAGCAAAGGATACTTCCTCAGCCTCTATCGAGGAGGCTTCCTGTTCCAGGGTTTGAGCGGTCTGTTCGTCGACTTCCCCCAGGAATGCCAGCGTGAGATGCAGGTTTTGCGGCACCAGCAGGCGGGCGCCCTGCTGCAGCGGCAGTGACATGGCCAGCTGTGCTACCTGGTCACGTACGTCATCGGGGGGCCAGATGGCGAAAAAAAGTCGCGCCATGACTAGCCGGTGTCCAGTAACTCAATCAGTCCCTGTATCGCCATGGAAATGCTTTGTTGCCTGACCGCCTCACGGTCTCCTTTGAAAACATGCATGGCGGTAAGCCTGTCAGCCTCGCGCCGACACCAGCCAAAGCAGACTGTGCCCACCGGCTTGCCCGGGCTGCCCCCATCGGGACCGGCGATTCCCGTCACGGAAACAGCCACCTCAGCCCGGCTGTGGGTCACAGCACCCGAGGCCATTTCTGCCGCGCACTCTTCGCTCACCGCGCCGTATTTTTCCAGGGTGAGGGCGGCCACACCGAGCATGTCCTGCTTGGCCTCGTTGGAATAGGTGACAAATCCGCGCTCAAACCAGGCGGAACTCCCGGGTAGTGAGGTAAGCAGGTGAGAAATACCACCACCGGTACAGGATTCCGCCGTTGTCAGCATGATGTCATGCTGCAACAGGAAGTCGGCCAGTGTGCTGGCCTGGGCGGTTAGAAATTCATCGTTAAAGGGCAAGCAAAATTACCTTAGCGCCGGTTTGCGAAAAACTGCCTGAGAATATTGCCACATTCATTTGCCATCACGCCAGCGGTGACTTCAACCCGGTGATTCAGCCTGTCTGTGGGCAAAATTTCAAAAACGCTACCTGCCGCGCCTGCACGGGGATCGCTGGCCCCGTATACCACGCGGGATATCCTGGCCTGCACCATGGCACCTGCACACATCACGCAGGGTTCAAGGGTCACGTAGAGTTCAGCACCGGGTAATCGGTAGTTATCCAGGGCAAGTGCGGCAGCACGCAGGGCATTGATCTCGGCATGGCTGCTCGGGTCACTGCTTTGAATCGGCCTGTTCCAGCCTTCACCGATGATATTGCCATCATGGACCACCACGGCACCCACAGGCACCTCGTCCTCGGACTCGGCGCGGCGCGCAAGCTCCAGTGCCCGTTGCATCCACTTATCGTCGTTCGTCATTACGCCCGGCTTTTAAAAAACAGGATAATGCCTGTCATTGAACTGATAAATGCCAGTACCGAAAATAACTTCAGCAACAGGTTGTCGATTTTCTCCCGTTCCTGCCAGTCCATAATATGCAGTCCCCACATCAGGTCCCATGCTCGCCAGCTTGCTGAGCGTATGGCAACAATTTCACCTGAATAGGCATCAACATAGACATTTATTTCCTCTTCACCCGCGTCATTGGCTGGCACCCTGTAAAGTGGCAGGGCACGCCCCCGGTACTCTGAGCCCCGCTGCTCTTCACTTACTTCAGCAACACGCAGCGGACTCAAGCTGGTTGCGTGGCGGACAATGTCCTGCGCCTGCGCAGGCGACAGTTTCGACACCGCGCTACCACTTTTATCAAGATATTGGGTGCCCGTGTCACCTTTCACCACGACAATATTTTCGCCCAGGCGGTTTAATATCCTGACCCGCCAGGCACGACTGATATTGAAATCAAATTCATTGAGTTGAACGTCAAAGCCGGGACTGCTGCGGTATTGCTCTCCCCTTATCAGTTCAATCTTGTTGAACGCGAAGTAGATCCCGGAAATGGTCCAGAGGAGTAGCTGCAGGGAAATAAAAAAGCTCAGGTACTTGTGAATCGTCCTGACGCCAGCTCTCATTTATTCCCACTCGATCGTGGCAGGTGGTTTACCTGAAATATCATAGGTGACTCGTGAAATACCCTGCACCTCGTTAAGAATTCGATTGGACACATGGGCAAGGAATTCATAGGGCAGGTTGGCCCAGTGGGCGGTCATGAAGTCTATGGTTTCCACGGCTCGCAAGGCGATAACATACTCGTAGTAACGCGCATCACCCTTAACACCAACGGATTTAACCGGCAGGAACACGGCAAAGGCCTGGCTTACCTTGTCGTATAAATCCTGGTTGATCAGCTCCTCGATAAAAATATTGTCGGCCAGGCGAAGAATATCGGCATATTCCTTGTGTATCTCTCCAAGAATTCGAACTCCGAGACCCGGACCGGGGAAGGGATGACGGTAGATCATCTGTGGTGCCAGCCCCAGTTCTACGCCGAGGCGCCTGACTTCATCCTTGAATAATTCATGCAGGGGTTCAATCAACTTGAGACGCATGTTTTCCGGAAGCCCACCCACATTATGATGTGATTTGATCACGTGGGCCTTGCCTGTCTTTGCCCCGGCAGATTCAATCACGTCAGGGTAGATCGTTCCCTGTGCAAGCCAGCTGACTTCGCTGAGCTTGTCCGCCTCTTCTTCAAAAACCGCGATAAATTCCCTGCCGATAATCTTGCGCTTTTCTTCAGGATCGTTTTCACCCGCAAGGGCTTCCAGGAAGCGGCTTTCTGCATCAACCCGGATCACTCGAACGCCCATGTTCTCGGCAAAGGTCTTCATGACCTGGTCTGCCTCGTTAAGACGCAACAGGCCGTTGTCAACAAACACGCAGGTGAGCTGGTCGCCGATGGCCTTGTGTAACAGGGCTGCCACGACAGAAGAATCAACGCCCCCGGACAGGCCCAGCAACACCTTGTCTTCACCTACTTTTGCGCGAACTTCCTGTATAGCATTATCAATAATGTTATCCATGGTCCAGCTTGAACCACAGCCGGCAATCTCGTGAACAAAACGGTTCAGAATGGCCGCTCCCTGTTTTGTATGGGTAACTTCCGGGTGAAATTGCAGGCCGTAAAGTTTTCTTTCTTCGTTCGCGATACCCGCAATGGGCGCATTATCGGTGGAAGCAATCACTTTAAAGCCTTCAGGCAATTCCTCTACCTTGTCACCGTGACTCATCCACACATCAAGCAGGCCGTGGCCTTCTTCGTTACTCGCATCCTGTATGTCGCGAAGCAGGATCGAGTGTCCCCGTGCGCGTACCCTGGCATGACCAAATTCCCGAAGACCGGAAGCCGCTACCTTGCCTCCCATCTGCTGCGCCATGGTTTGCATGCCATAACAAATGCCGAGCACCGGCACACCCAGTTCAAATACCAGGCCGGGTGCTCGAAAATCGACGGCATCGTTTACCGATTCCGGGCTGCCGGAGAGAATAATCGCCCGTGGTGCGAATTCGCGTATACGCTCTTCGCCAATATCAAACGGCAGGATTTCGCTGTAAACCTTCGCCTCGCGCACACGCCGGGCTATTAATTGAGTGTACTGGGACCCGAAATCGAGGATCAGGACCTTGTCAGAATGGAGATCGTTCATTTAATTGAGAAGTGTAAATTTATTCCAGCCCGTCTCAAAAAGCGACAATATTTATTGTAGGGTCGAATTTATTCGACCACATGGCCGGATGAATCCGGCCCTACAATTGTTCTATAGAATTATCGTACTAAGCACGGTAATTCGGAGGCTCTTTAGTGATCGTTACGTCGTGAACATGGCTCTCCTTCATCCCAGCCCCGGTGAGACGGACAAAATTTGGCAGCGTGCGCATTTCCTTGATGGTCTTACAACCGGTATAACCCATAGATCCGCGCAAGCCCCCCATCAGCTGGTGGACGATTGCATTCATCGCGCCCTTGTAGGGTACGCGTCCCTCGATTCCTTCCGGGACAAGCTTTTCAATCTCGTCACTTTCCTGGAAATAGCGATCCGAGGAACCGTGAGTCTGGGCCATGGCACCGACCGAGCCCATGCCCCGGTAGGATTTGTAGGAACGGCCCTGGAACAATTCTACTTCACCGGGCGCCTCTTCCGTTCCTGCCAACAGGCCCCCGACCATGACGGAATAAGCACCTGCGGCAATTGCCTTGGCAATATCGCCCGAATAACGAATACCACCATCAGAAATAAATGGGACACCGCTATCCTTGAGCGCGTTTGCCACGTTGCTCACCGCGCTAATCTGCGGCATGCCGACACCAGTAACAATGCGCGTGGTGCAAATAGACCCCGGACCGATCCCGACCTTGACTCCATCTGCTCCTGCATCCACCAGGGCCAGCGCGCCCTCAGCCGTGGCCACGTTGCCACCTATTACCTGGCAATCCGGAAAATGCTTCTTGATCCAGGCCACCATATCGAGCACGCCCTGGGAATGACCGTGCGCGGTATCCACAACCAGCACATCGACGCCGGCAGTGACAAGCGCCTCGACTCTTTCGTCGGTGCCGGGGCCTACACCGACTGCCGCCCCGACCCGCAGGCGTTCGTCGCTGTCCTTGCAGGCTTCCGGGTATTCCTTGGCCTTTTGAATATCTTTTACCGTCACCATGCCCCGCAGCTGGAACTGGTCATTGACCACCAGCACTTTTTCAATTCGATGCTTGTGCAGAAGCGCCGTGATTTCACTGGCTTCTGCCCCTTCCTTAACAGTGACCAGCCTGTCCCTGGGCGTCATCACGGATGAAATAGGATCATCGAAGTGAGTCTCAAATCGTAAATCCCGGCTGGTCACGATGCCCACCAGGTCTTCACCGTCAACAACCGGCACACCCGAAATACCATTGGCCCGGGTGAGTTCAATCACCTCGCGCACCGTGGTGGCCGATGCCACGGTAAAGGGATCGGTAATAACACCGGTTTCGTACTTTTTAACAATACGAACTTCGTCAGCCTGTTCCTCGGCGCTCATATTCTTGTGGATGATGCCAATGCCACCTTCCTGGGCCAGGGCAATCGCCAGGCCAGACTCTGTCACGGTATCCATCGCCGCTGACATCAGGGGGATATTGAGTGTAATATCCCGGGTGAGGCTCGTTTGCAGGTTGACTTCCCGGGGCAGTACCTGGGAATAAGCGGGCGTCAGCAGGACATCATCAAAGGTAAGAGCTTCTTCACTAATCCGCATGGTTCGTCGAGGTCTTCCTGTTCTTGCGAGGAAAATAAATAAAAAGGGCGCCCCGAAATGTCGAGGTGCCCGTCATAGAAGCGCTATTATAGTATGTATGGCAATCCCGGTAAATCTCGCAATCCACGTCATGGGCAGCAGGTGCTGAGTAATGGCTAGCACGGGGTCACTGCTGGAACGCGATGTATACAACGTCACGCGCCTGAATCGCGAAGTCCGCGCGGTACTTGAGGGAAGCTTTCCTCCCCTCTGGGTCCAGGGCGAAATATCCAATCTTGCGCGTCCTGCATCCGGGCACATCTATTTTTCCCTGAAGGACCGGCACTCCCAGGTGCGCTGTGCCATGTTTAAAAACCGCATGCGCAACCTCAAGTTTCAGCCCGATAACGGTATGGAAATACTGGCCAGGGCAAATGTCGGCCTGTACGAAGGACGTGGCGAGTTTCAGCTCATCATCGAGCAAATGGAGCCTGCCGGTGAGGGTGCCCTGCAACAGGCTTTTGAAAAGCTGAAACAGAAACTTGCCGGCGAGGGCTTGTTTGAAGACAAGCACAAGAAGCCCATTCCTGCCTTTCCGGCCAGTATCGGCGTCATCACGTCCGCCAGTGGGGCCGCAGTAAAGGATATCCTGCAGGTACTCTCAAGACGTTATCCCCTTGCAAGCGTGATTATTTACCCGGTTGCAGTACAGGGTGATAAATCAGCGGGGGAAATTGTCAATGCCATCGCTAAAGCTAATCAGCGCAAGGAGTGTGATGTACTGCTTCTTTCCCGCGGAGGAGGCTCACTGGAGGACTTATGGTCTTTCAACGAGGAAGTTGTTGCGCGCGCTGTATTTGACAGTGAATTGCCGATAGTCAGCGGTGTGGGGCATGAAATTGATTTTACCATTGCCGATTTCGTCGCCGATAAGCGGGCACCCACACCTTCAGCTGCTGCCGAACTTGTCAGTCCTGATGTCGGAGAGCTATTGAGAAAACTGGAAACACATGAAAATGCACTGGCAGCTTACCTCGCCAACACCCTGAAATTTTACTCGGCTCATCTCAAGCAACTGGAAGTTCGCCTGCCCCATCCGCAAAAACAACTGCAGCAAATTTCCCAGCGTATCGACGAGCTTGGCCTGAGGAGTCTTAATGCACTGCAAACCAGGATGGCTGCCAGGCAAAATGCCGTATTGAAGCTTAGTGCAACGCTCAACCGCTTTAGTCCACGGCAGATGTTGAAACTCCAAAAGGAGAGGTGCCAGTTCCTGCTTGAGCGAATGCAATTGCATCTTCATCACAGGCTTGAAAGCACCAGCCAGCGCTTGAAGCATGTTTCACACGGGCTGCATACAGTGAGTCCACTGGCTACCCTGGAAAGGGGTTACTCCATTGTCAGTATCGATGGCGACGAGATTGTCCGCGATGTGAGCCAGCTGCGTCCGGGGCAAAGCACGACTACCCGGGTGGCGTCCGGTGAATTCATCTCGACCGTGGAAGAAGTAAAGTCACGCAAATGATTTCCAGGTCCATAGTGGGCAGCTTGATGGCAATCGCCATGCTGCTCTTGCAAACCGGTCCTTTCGCTGAAACCGTGCCCGGCGGTATCGCTGAATTGGCAATTATTTCGATCGAAAAGCCCGTTGCCGTGTACGACGGAAGAAAGGTGATGGTACTTCCGCACAACAATCAATGGCAGGCCATCGTCGGTATTGACTTAAATGCAGAACCCGGTGAGCACGAGCTCGTGATCATTACAGATCATGGGCAGGAAACACTTGTGTTTGAAGTTAAAGACAAGGAGTACGAGGCGCAATACATCACCATCAAGGACAAGAGGAAAGTCAATCCAGGTGCACTGGACATGGAACGCATCAATCGTGATACGGAAGCTATCAAGGGGGCACGCGCTACCTGGTCAAATATCGAGCTTCCCGATGTTCGCCTACAGCTCCCGGTCAAGGGCAGGATTAGCAGCCCCTTTGGTCTTCGCCGATTTTTTAACCAGCAGGCTCGAAAACCCCATAGCGGTCTTGATATTGCTGCCCCCCTGGGCACGCCCATTCACGCTGCGGCGCATGGCGAGGTGATTGTTACCGGGGACTACTTTTTCAATGGTAAAACAGTTTTTATTGATCATGGACAGGGACTGATCACGATGTACTGCCACATGAACAGCATCGACGTCGAACCCGGCCAGTCAGTCAGCAAGAAGGACAGTATTGGTACGGTTGGCAAAACAGGTCGAGTCACGGGAGCCCACCTGCACTGGAGTGTCATGCTTAACCAGGTGATGGTGAATCCACTCCTGCTGGTGGTTTCTCCGGAGCCTTGAGCGGGACTTCTATCTAGAGTTCCCCTTTCGCCTGCAGGTCAGCATGGTAGGAAGAGCGAACCATGGGGGCGCTTGCCACGTGGGTGAAACCAATACTTTCAGCATATTGCCCCAGCTCCCGGAATTCATCCGGATGCACAAAGCGTTCGACCGCCAGGTGGTATCGGCTTGGCTGCAGGTACTGTCCCAGGGTCAACATGTCACAGTCGTGATCCCGAAGATCTCCTAGCAGGCTTTTTACCTCTTCAACACTTTCCCCGAGTCCGAGCATGATGCCTGACTTTGTCATCACGGAAGGGTGCTGGGCCTTGAAATTTTTAATCAGCTGAAGTGACCACTTGTAATCCGAACCCGGGCGAACCTTTTCATACAGGCTGGAGACTGTTTCCAGGTTATGGTTAAACACATCTGGTGGACTCGCAGCGAGAGTCTCCAGCGCGATCTCCATTCTTCCCCTGAAATCAGGTGTCAGGATCTCGATCGTGATACCCGGCACCCGCGCACGAACGGCATCGATACAATTGACGAAGTGAGCTGCGCCACCGTCACGCAGGTCATCTCGATCCACCGACGTAATCACAATATAGCTGAGTTTCATCAGCTCCACGGCACGGGCCAGCTTTTCCGGCTCATGCTCGTCCAGCGGCTGCGGCCTGCCATGGGCCACGTCGCAAAAGGGACACCTGCGCGTGCAAAGGTCACCCATGATCATGAATGTTGCCGTACCGTGGCTAAAACATTCACCAAGATTCGGGCAGGCGGCCTCTTCGCACACGGTGTTCAATCCGTGCTCACGTATCAGGTTTTTGAGCTCATTGACGCGCTTACCGGTCGGTGCCTTGGCCCTGATCCACTTCGGTTTGCGTACCATCGGACCTTCACTGGGTACCACCTTGATCGGTATTCGAGAGGTTTTCAGTTCCCCCCGTTGTTGAACCGTGGGCCTGGTTTTTATTTCATTCTGCATTTTTGTCATCGTCTAATCAGGCCGCGGCATTATCCACCAGCAGGTCATCAAGGGAGGATTTCCACGACACATTTTGTTCATTGTCACCCAAAACTCTCAGCAGGTGTTGTAGATAATTTTTTTCCACCCCTGCCAGGTCAGTTCCGGGCAGGTAGTTGACCAGCTGGGTGACTTCAAGTTCTTTATAGCCACAGGGATCAATCCTGGAGAATGGTTCGAGATCCATGTCTACGTTTATTGCCAGGCCGTGATAGGTACAGGAACGGCGCACCCGCACGCCGAGAGCGGCAATTTTCCTGTTATCCACGTAAACGCCGGGTGCCCCCGCGCGCCTCGTCGCGACAACATGATGTTCTTCCAGAAAATTAATCACAGATTGCTCAAGCAGGCTGACATAGTCCTTGATACCGTGTTTTCTTCTTTTCAAGTTCAGCATCGGGTAGACGACGAGCTGCCCCGGCCCGTGATACGTCACCTGGCCACCTCGGTCAGTCCTTAGCAGGGGTATATCGCCGAGCTGGTGCACATGCTCCATGCGTCCAGCCATACCCAGTGTGAAAACCGGGTTATGCTGTAACAGCCAGATTTCATCCAGCCACGACGCTTCTCTTTGGCTGGTAAAAACGGACATGGCCTCAAATGCCAGCTGGTAATCCACCTGGCCCAGGCGCCTGATGACGATGGATTCGCTCATAGTGCCATTAGCACGCGCTCTTCCGCGGTAAGATCCATGTAGATATTATCCAGTTGTTCCCTGCTTGTGGCCTCGATTGTCACTGTCACCGACACAAAGCGTCCACCCTTGCTACGGCGTGACTTGACCGCGCCCTCAAGCAAATCCGGTGAGTGCCTGCGTACCAGGCCAACCACCAGGGCATCAAAATCTTCTTCATCCTTGCCCATCGCCTTGATGGGAAATTTACAGGGAAAAGTCAGGGGACTTTCTTCAATATCCATCACAATTTTTTTGACAAGTGTTTCATAATATTAGATAAAAAGCGTAACATATAAAGACGTTTTTGCCTGAATATTCGGCAATATCGCGCCATTTTTGTACGCTCAACAAGCAGGTGACACTATGAAAACCACAAGTCTAATTTTTTCCGTACTGCTATGCCTTGGCATGACAATGTCCGTAGCAGCCCAGGAATCTTCTTCCGGCGATATCGCCGGTAAATGCAAGTATCCGCGCCAACCCGCTATTCCCAACGGCCGCACGGCTACCGAAGAGGAACTTGTTGCTGCGCAAAAGAAAATGAAGGCCTACATTGCCGAAGGTGATGAATACATTGCCTGTATCGCCAGGGTAGAGAAAAGCTGGGGAGACGCGGCCACGGATGAACAAAAAGCAATTGTTGTCCTTTTTAATAATAAGGTCGTGGACGACATGCAGGCTGTTGCAGACCTGTTCAACTCTGCCGTTCGCGCTTACAAGGGTCGAAGATAGGCGCTGGCTGAGCTAATTAGTTGATAAATAAAGATATTTATCGTTTCAGTACAAATATTGAAACGGAAGTGAGTATTTACTATTTATATTGGCTAGACTTTTCAATATCACGAGAATTAAATATCCGGGCACAGAAGACGCATGAGTGACACCTTGCACGACACCAGTATATTGAAGGATATCCCGATATTCAGCGCCTTATCCGAAGCTGAATTGCTGGGGATCCTCGAATCACCGGACAATGGCATAGAAGAATTTGCTGCCAAGGACACGATTATCAGGGAGTCCGAGATTGGTGATTGCATGTACGTGCTGCTTGAAGGGGTGGCAGAAGTGACCATCCGTAGTGGCGGCGGTGGCCGTGAAGTCACTATTGCGACACTGCGTGCGGGTGACTTCTTTGGCGATGTATCCCTGATGCCGGAGAACACGGACAGGCGTAATGCCAGTGTGCGTGCTATTCACCCCTGCAAGGTATTTAAAATCGACAAGAAGCACGTACTCATGAGCGTGCAGGGAGAGGTTGACGCATCCGAGGAAATCACTATTCGCAAGCAATCTCCCATGGAACTGGAAATTGTCGAGCTTTTGCGAGGAATGCGCCTGTTTAACAGCCTGACTCAGGAAGAATTGATGAACATCGGCAACTGGACCGAACTGGTAACGGTGGGTCCCGGTGATTTCGTGCTGAAGGAAGCTGATGAAGGTGAAGTTCTCTACGTTGTTCTTAATGGCACGGTCGAAATTTTTACCCAGGACGATGATGGCAAGCTCAGTATCCTCGCAGAACACGGCCGCGGCAATTACTTTGGCGAGCAGGCACTCTTGCCCGGTAGCAGCGGTAAACGAAATGCATATGCCCGCAGCAATGATGAAGTGAAATTGATCCAGGTACCCAAGGAATTCTTTCGCCTGGTCATTAACAGGGACAGTGTGCTTTACGATGCCCTGAAAAAAATCGGCGAGGCCCAGAAAAAGGAAATTGATGATATCCAGAAGTCCTGATAGCAGGATTCTCTTGTGTCGTAATCCCCTCTTTTGTTAATTAACTCTCTTACCTGCTGTAATGTATGAACGCGCTTGAGATTCAACAACTGGAAAAAACCTACAAAAATGGTCATGTCGCTTTAAAAGGCATTGATCTGCAGGTAAAGGAAGGGGATTTTTTCGCTCTGCTTGGACCAAATGGTGCAGGAAAATCCACTACCATTGGCATTATTTCCTCACTGGTTACAAAGTCAGCAGGAAGTGTTTCTATTTTTGATTATGACCTTGATCGCAACACCTATGACGCGAAGTCATGTCTTGGTATTGTTCCCCAGGAGATAAATTTCTCCCTGTTTGAAAATGTTTATGAAATAGTGGTTAACCAGGCGGGTTACTACGGGATTGACCGTAAAACTGCCAGGCAAAGGGCTGAAAAATACCTGAAGGCGCTGCAGCTATGGGACAGGCGAAGCGAAATGTCGCGTAACCTGTCCGGTGGTTTGAAAAGAAGACTAATGATTGCCCGGGCCCTTGTTCATGAACCCCGAATTTTAATCCTGGATGAACCGACAGCCGGTGTTGACGTTGAGCTACGACGCAGCATGTGGCAATTTCTGCAGGAGCTTAACGGTAACGGTACGACAATAGTACTTACCACCCATTACCTGGAAGAAGCGGAAAATCTCTGCAGGAACATTGCAATTATCGATAACGGCACGATTATCGAAAATAGTTCCATGAAGGAGCTGCTCGGAAAGCTGAATATTGAAACATTTGTTCTTGAACTTGCCAGCCCCGTAGAGCAGTTGCCCGAAAACTCGAGCTACAACTTCCGAAAGACCGAACCTGCCTTGCTTGAAGTTGAACTTGAGAAACAGCAAAGCGTGAATGAGCTCTTTGACTTCCTTGCGAAGTACAACATCCAGGTACTTAGCATGAGAAACAAGTCCAATCGACTTGAGGAATTGTTTATTCGCCTGCTGGATAAGAAAGACACGGAATCCTGAATTTGGCTATGCAAAAAAGAAGAATATTCATTGCCTACGCTACGATCGTGAGAAAAGAAATTTCCCGGTTTATGAGGATCTGGGTGCAAACCATACTCCCGCCTGCAATCAGCATGACCCTGTATTTCATCATCTTTGGTAACCTCATCGGTTCACGTATCGGGAAAATGCAGGGATTTAACTACATGGAATTTATTGCGCCGGGAATTATCATGATGGCGATCATCAATAATTCATATTCAAATGTTGTCTCGTCCTTCTTTGGCGCAAAAATGCAGCGTCACATTGAAGAAATGCTGGTTGCCCCGATTCCAATTTTCTTTGTACTGGCAGGTTATATTACCGGGGGGGTTATACGAGGGCTGTTTGTCGGGCTCATCGTTACGATTGTTGCGCTATTTTTTACAGATTTGCAGATTGTTTACCCCGGGGTTGTCATCGCCACAGTGATCCTGACCTCCATACTGTTTTCGCTTGGAGGATTCGTCAATGCTGTATATGCGCAGAAATTTGATGACATATCGATCATACCGACATTTGTTCTGACACCGTTGATTTATCTCGGCGGTGTATTCTACTCGATTGATTTACTGCCTGACTTCTGGCAAAACGCATCAAGACTGAACCCCATCCTTTACATGGTAAACGCGTTTCGCTACGGAATACTTGGTGTTTCCGATATCAGCATTTCCTTTGCTTTTTCTATAATTGTTATTTTTATCGCAATATTATTCAGCTATTCGCTGTATCTCCTGTTCAAGGGAACGGGAATAAAAACCTGATGCAAGAATACTTTTGACGGGGCCGGGCTTACTAACCTTTTAAGCGCTGTATCACTTCATTTGTAAAAGCCCTGGTACCCATGCTTCCGCCAATATCACCGGTGCACTTTCCTTCAGCTATGGATGAAAGTATCGCAAGCCTGAGTTGATGCCCCACATCATAACGATCAATGTGATCAAGCAGCATACCAAAAGCAAGGAGCATTGCTGTCGGATTACACTTGTCCTGTCCTGCGATGTCCGGTGCAGTTCCTCCTGACGGATCAAACATCGCAATATCAACCTCGTCATCGTCGGTAAAACTAAAGTTACCGCTCGCACCGGTACCAATACTTCCGATTAATCCACTGGCCATGTCGGAAAGAAAGTCACCGTACTCATTAATGACAATAACAACTTCATAATCTTCCGGTTTAAGAATGATCTTTGCCAGCAAGGCATCGAATAATTCAACATTGTGGGGAATATCCCGGTAGTTTTCGTGAACCTCTTCCACAACTTCCTGGAATAGCCCATCAGTGGCTCTCTGTATTGTGTGCTTGGAGGAAGACGTCACCCTGAGATTCTTTTTCCGCGCAAACTCAAAGGCAAAACGTGCAGCCTGCCTGCAGGGGTCGCGTTCTACAAGCCTGATAGAAATGGCAGAGTCCTTGCCGATTTTTCTGCCGGGATCATCGTAAGTACCACCGGTCGCAATCCTTACAATATAAAGAAATACTTCCTCGGTAAAATTTGACTCAATACCTTTTATGGAAATAACGGGCCGCAGGATAACACTGAAGTTACACATTCTGCGGATAATGGCATTTGGGCTGCTGACATTAGTGATTGTTGGATACTTTATGGACAATTTCGTCTCGTTCATTGACTCTACGAGATTATCAAAAAGATCACGATTTCCCGATTCCCGGTTTTTCAGGGAAAGATCATGAGGGATAAAATCAAAATCAAGGGGAAGAGCGTCAGCTACGGCGTAAACAGATTCTCTTAATTCCGGCCCTATTCCATCGCCCAGTAACTCCGTCACCTTTATTGCAGACATTGATTTCTCCTACAGAAATTTCCAGGTATACGACCTGCTATACCAGTGTTAAAGAGTAATTCGATTTTCCCTGAAATCCCGAAAAAGATCATTAGCCTTTTTCCAGGCCGGTCCAGGCTTGCCATCGCCCACTACTCGATCATTCACCCTGACTACCGGGGCCAGTCCCATGGTTGAACTGCTTATCCAGATTTCCTCAGCATTATCAAACTCTTCGACAGGTATCTGCCTTTCCTCACAGCCGATGCCTGCATGGTTTAACAATTCCACCAGCAGGTCACGCGTAATGCCGGCCAGGATATTACCGTCTTTTTCGGGAGTAACAACTACACCCTGGTAAACGATAAAAACGTTGCTACTAGCGCCCTCGGTAATCATTCCATCCCGGGTAAGAGTAGTTTCTTTTGCATCGGCTGCACGAGCCAGTTGCTTCAACATAACATTAGCAAGGAGCGCAGTGGACTTGATGTGACAATATTCCCACCTGATATCCCTGTGCGTTATTACTTTTACTCCCTCATTCCATTCGCGATGCTGAAATTCGCGCGACATCACGAATACAGTCGGCTGTAAATCGCGGTCATTAAGGTGATCTCGGTCACTGGCCCCCCTGCTAACCTGGACATAAAGGGAACAATCTCCCTCGCAGGGGTTTTTATCCAGGACATTTCTGAACACTGTTTCCCATTGTTTGTCATCAAAGGGGTTTTTTATTTCAATTGAAGCCAGGCTGTTCTGTAACCTGTGCAAGTGCTCCAGCAGGCGAAATATCGTTCCACCATAAACCGGGATTACTTCATACACTGCATCGGCAAATGTGAATCCGCGATCGAGTACTGAAATCCTGGCCTCTTTCAGCGGCAGGTACTCACCATTCAGGTAGACAATAGACAAGTTTCTACATCCTCATTCAAAAAGCAGGCGAACATCATCTTGCAGTCGACGTAGAAAACTACCCTCTTCAATATTATCGAGAGATACCAGGGGTCGACTGGCGAGTTTTTCTCCTTCCAGCATGACATTCAGTGTTCCCTTGACCTCGTTCTTTCTGACGGGAGCAACAATGGTCGGCGATAATTCAATCGCAGCATCAAGCTTCTTGTACTTGCCACGGGAAATCGTAATGTACAGGTCTTGTTCGATGCCAAGCTTAAAGTTGTCTACATTGGCTTTCCATACTTTACTTTCCGCAATTGCCTCTCCTGCCTCGTAAAGCCTGTGAGTCTCGTAGAATCGAAAAGCAAAATTTAGCAGGGACTGGGTTGCCCGGGTTCGTGCCTTGGTGCCATCCGTGCCCATCACCACTGAAATCAGGCGCATGTCACCCCGTAATGCAGAAGCGACCAGGCAATAGCCCGCACTCTCGGTATGACCTGTCTTGATACCATCGACACTGTCATCCCGCCATAGCATCTGGTTACGATTATGCTGCTTAATGCCATTAAATGTGTATTCACGGATAGAATGCCACTCGTAAATCCCGGGGTGCTCACTAATCAGCGCATGGGCCAGGCGTGCCATATCCCTTGCAGTTGTATAGTGATCCGGGTGAGGTAATCCAGTGCTATTCATAAAATTGGTACCAGACATTCCGAGTTCAGCCGCGTATTGATTCATAACCTGGGCAAAAACTTCTTCACTGCCTGAGATATGTTCTGCCAGTGCCACGCTGGCATCATTGCCCGACTGCACTATCACGCCTTTCAGCAATTCTTCAATCGACACTTCCTTGTCTACCTCGATAAACATGCGAGAACCTGTCATGCGCCATGCCTTTTCACTTACTATGACCATGTCCTTCAAATCAATATTTCCCTCGGCCAACTCCCTTGACACGACATAGACAGTCATCATCTTGGTCAGGCTGGCAGGCTCTACACGCTCGTCGATGTTGTGTTCCACGAGGTGACGGCCACTTTGGAAATCAACGACCAGGTAAGAAGAAGCTTTTAATTGCGGCGGCGCCGGTACCACGCCGGCGAGTGCGGAAAAATTGAATATAAATACCAGGAAAAACACCCCCGGTAAGGTATACCTTCTTGCGTCCATCATTTTCATTGCCTGTTTATTGATTCAGTGTGTAATTTCCTGCATGCACCGACGAAAAGCCCCATGGCTTATTGTGGTACAACGATTCGATGCTCCCGAATCCCGTATTCTTCGAGCTTGCCTACGATCGAATCCGCGCTGTCTACGTCATACAGGGGGCCAAGTCGTACCCTGTATATCTTTTGCTGATTCACCACGGCGGGCGCAATCTTTACAAGGTTTCCGCCAAGACCGGACATCTTGTCACGCAGTTTCTCGGCATTCCCCTCATCATGAAATGCGCCCACCTGGATGTAAAAACCCGGTTTCGCCGATGATGCGGGGGCGTTTTGCACCGGTGCACCCACGTAAACCGGTTCCTCTGGTTTCTCTGACCAATTGCGGGGATTAATTGCCCGTATTTCAACAAGCCCGGTACCTTTCCTGACTATATCCAGCTTCCTCGCAGCAGTGTATGACAGGTCAATAATCCGGTTTTCATGAAACGGGCCGCGATCGTTTACCTTGACGATTATTTTTCGATTGTTGTCCAGGTTTCTCACCTCGACATAGGTTGGTAAAGGCAGGCTCTTGTGTGCTGCGGTCATAGCGTACATATCGTAAGTTTCGCCACTGGAAGTACGACGCCCGTGAAACTTCTTTCCATACCAGGAGGCAATACCCTTTTGCACGAAGTCCCTGCTACTATCCATTACATAGTAACGCTTCCCAAAAACTTCGTAGGAATTGGGATTGCCGTACTTGCTCTTGGGCTCCGCGCGCGGCACAGCATTGGGGATTGCATCAATATCTACGCTGTCTGCTGCAGGTGCACTATCCCTGACAGGCCTTTTGCCCGGCTTGACCTTGCTACCTGAACAGGCCTGCAGGAACAGCAGGACAAACAATAGTACGAGGCATGAATTAACAGTCTCGCGCGACGGCTTTTGTATTCCTTTAAAAGAATTCATAGATAATAAACCTGCTAACTGGTCAATGCGTCCTGTAATACTTTCCCGCGATTTCACTTGCCAGCTGGTATACAGCCATCGCATACAGGGAACTATGGTTGTAACGCGTTATCACGTAAAAGTTCCTGTACCCGAGCCAGAATTCCCTGCCCTTTTCCAATTCGTACTCAAGAAACTTGATATCACTATGCTCACCCGGCATTTCTTCGGCACTTATCCCGAATTCAGCTAATTTTGCAGTATTAATATGAGGCTCAAGACCTTTACTGAGAACTGCAAGATAAGCGTCACCCTCGACCATGGCTTTCACAGCCACGGTTTCTCCCGCCTGCCAACCATGTTTTTTAAAATAATTACCGACACTGCCAATTGCATCGACCGGGTTATCCCATATGTCTATTTTTTCGTCACCATCAAAATCCACCGCAAAGTTCCTGTAACTGCTTGATATAAACTGGGGTATACCCATGGCACCGGCATAGGAACCCTTCACTTCAAGAGGATCGAGCTTCTGCTCCCTGGCCAGTAACAGGAACTGCTTCAATTCGCTCCTGAAAAACTTGCTACGCTTGGGGTATTCAAACGCCAGCGTGGAAAGCGAATCCAGCACATTGTACCTGCCTGCATGCCGTCCGTAGCGGGTCTCTACCCCGATAATGGCGACAATTATTTCCACCGGGACACCGTATTCTGACTCTGCTCTTTTCAAAGTATCAAAGTTTTCCTCCAGGAACTTTACTCCCTGGTTAATCCTGTCCGTCGTCAGGAATATTTTCCTGTACTTGAACCAGGGTTTTGCTTCCGCAGGGCGGGAAATTGCCTTCAGTATAGAGTTGGCAATCTTTGCCCTTGAGAATTGCTTGCTGAGAGTTTCCCGTTCAAAACCATGCTCATCAACCATCTCCTGGATAAACTGTTGTACATCATCCCTCTCAGCAAGGTCGCCTGGAAAAACCGGGAAGGAAAACACTGACAGGAAAAAGGGGAGAAAAAATGGAATTATTCTGTACATAATCTGATTTAATCCGATAGTAATCGTCTGTGAGTATGAATTGCCATTAATATACCGAAACCGATCATTAATGTGACCATGGAAGTACCGCCATGGCTCACCAATGGTAAGGGAACACCTACAACAGGCAGTTGCCCGATAACCATTCCCATGTTTACAAATACATAAACAAAAAAGGTAAAGGTCAACCCGGCCCCAAGCAGCTTGCCATATGTATGCTGAGCATTAAGCGAGATATACAAGCCGCGAATGATGATAAACATATAAATACAGATTAACAGCAACACTCCCATCAACCCAAATTCCTCACAAAAAACCGCAAATATAAAATCGGTAGAACGTTCAGGCAGGAATTCGAGATGTGATTGCGTACCATTTAACCATCCCTTACCGTACAAGCCACCGGATCCGATGGCAATCTTGGATTGAATTATATGGTAGCCGGAACCCAGCGGATCTTTTTCCGGATCAAGCAGGGTCAATACACGCTGTCTCTGGTAATCATGCATCAGGTACCACAAAACGGGTGTTGATGACGCAGCCATAACTATAAAACCAAGGATGATTTTCCAGCTTACGCCCGCAACAAAGAGAATAGATAAGCCAGCGCCCGCGACCAGCAGGGAAGTACCCAGGTCAGGCTGCTTGGCAATCAACAACACCGGTACAACAATCATCCCCGTTGCCAGCAGCATTTGTCCAAGTCCAGGTGGAAGATGCCGGTCAGCGAAAAACCAGGCCAATAACATCGGTAATGCCAGCTTCATTAACTCGGACGGCTGAAAGCGTACAATACCAAGATTGAGCCAGCGCTGCGCACCCTTCCCTATTTCTCCCGCGAGTAATACAAGTACCAGCAGCAAGAGGCCCAGCAGGTATATCCAGATTGACATGCGGGCAAGTCTTGCCGGTGATACCTGGGCAACAAGAAACATCATCATGATAGCGAGGCCCATGCGTACAGCCTGCCGATAAACAAGCCCCATGTCCTGTCCGCCGGCACTGTAGAGCACCACCAGTCCTACGCCACTGAGCAGGATTAATCCGAGCAAAAGGGGTATATCGAGATGCAATCTCTGGGATAGAGAGGTGTCTTCCATATTGCCTTTTTAGCCTTTCCCCTGCAGGTAGTGGTCAAAAAGTATTCGGGCTATTGGCGCAGCGCCTGATGAACCGCTACCACCATTCTCTACTACGATTGACAGAACTATCATTGGTTCCTCAACCGGCGCAAATGCAACAAACAGTGCATGGTCGCGGAACTCTTCCGGAACTTCATCCTTGTCATACTCTTCATCCTGGGCAATGGCAATGACCTGCGCGGTGCCCGTCTTGCCAGCCATCCTGTATTCTGCTTTTGAACCCACTCGCCTGGCTGTACCTCGCACCCCGTGGGTCACCTCCATCATCGAATCGATGACATGCTGCCAGTGCTCGGGATCCTGGCTGGGGATCGGGCTTGCTTGTTCAACTTCGTACGTATCCACCACTTCGTTGCTTATGGAATCCCTTGCGTTGGAGAAAAAATGCGGTGTTACACGCTTGCCACGATTCGCAAGTGCACTGGTAGCCACCGCAAGGTGTATTGGTGTGGCCAGGCTGGAGCCCTGCCCAATTCCGACAATTAAGGTTTCCCCGGGATACCAGGCCTGTCCGAGGGCTTTCCTTTTCCATTCCTGTGATGGGTTCAAACCAGCCACTTCTCCCACGATATCAACGCCCGTTCTCTTGCCAAATCCAAAGCGGTCCATGAGTCGATGAACCCGATCTATCCCCATATCATGTGCCAGGGAATAAAAATAGACATCACATGACTGTGCAACGGCATTGATCATGTTGATATGCCCATGCCCCTCCTTTTTCCAGTCACGATAACGATGAGTACTACCCTTCAGGCTGAACCATCCCTTGCACCAGGTCTCATCAGACTTTTGTCTCAAACCATACTCCAGCGCACCAAAGGCAAAGAATGGCTTGACCGTGGAACCCGGGGGATACTTCCCCTGCAGGGCGCGATTCAGGAGCGGGGTATTTTTTGAGGAAAGAAGACTTCGATAAGACTTCGAATCGATACCATTAACAAACAAATTCGGGTCGTAACCCGGTGAGCTGACCATGGCCAGTATGCCTCCATTCCTAGGATCAATTGCCACGATCGCACCCCGTTTTCCCTCCATGGTCTTAACTGCAAGTTCCTGTAACGAGGCATCCATGGTCAGGTAAATATCTTTCCCCGATACCGGTGCCGTCCTGTCGAGAACCCTGATTACCCGCCCCGTCGCATTCACTTCTACCTGCCGGTAACCGACTTTTCCATGCAGGAGTTCTTCATAGGCCTGTTCAACCCCCAACTTCCCGATATGGGTAGTACCCTTGTAATTGGATTTATCAAGCTCAGCGAGTTCATCCTCGTCAATCATTCCGACATAACCGGTCACATGTGCCATCTTGTCGGAAAATGGGTAAAAACGGTTCAGACCTGCTACCACTTCAACGCCGGGAAACCGGTGACGGTTGACGGAAAGACGGGCAACCTCGTCATCCGTTAAGTTAAATTTCAGTGGCACACTGGCAAAATGACGTTTTTTCTTGAGCTGTTTTCTAAAACGTGAAATGTCAGCTTCTTCAAGGACGACGTGAGAGGCAAGGGACTCGAGTGTAGCATCCATGTCATCCACTCTTTCTGGTACCAGGTTTAAACTGAATGAAGGCCTGTTATTCGCAAGCAAAACGCCATCGCTGCTGTATATAAGGCCCCTGATGGGTGCAATTGGCTGAATTTTTACCCGGTTGTGCTGTGACAGGGTACTGAAATGGTCGTTCATGACCACCTGCAGGAAGAACACACGAACCACGATCAGTAAACCAAGTAAAAACATCAGTAGACCACCGATGTATATGCGTCGACTGATCAGCCGATATTCGTAATTTGGATCCTTGAGATGAAACTCAGGGGGCATTGACTAAATCATACTTCTTCAATACACGTTATACCTGCGCCTGATATCCCTCAGTATGATGAAAAGCCAGGGCCAGAGTAACATGCTGGTTAGTGCAGGAAGCCATATGGACCAGTGCTGCGTCGGTATACCCATGATTCCGCGGATCCACATATTGAAAAACTGGATGACAAGCAGGTATGCACAAACAATCATCGCCTGCTGCGCCAGCGGATAAACGCGAAAACGCTGGTAGGAAACAATGGTAATGTAGGCAATGACCGCCAGGCCCAGCGCGTTTTGTCCGAGAACTGTACCCTGCTGAACATCCAGCAGGAGCCCCAGGAACCAGCCTACACCAATACCGACCCTGTCGGGCAGCGCGATGCACCAGTAAATCAATACCATGGCAAGCCATGAGGGACGCCAGTTTACTGCCCAGTCCGGCAAGGGCATGGCAGTTAACATGATAGCGATTATGAAACTCAGGATGATGACCCAGCCGCCGTTGTGTGGTCTTTCAATCACTATTTCACCGCCACTTCTTCAGACTTGAGGTCCTGTTGTACATCTTCATATGGCCACACAAGCAAAACTTCGCGACTCTTGCCAAGGTTAGCGCTGGGAGATACCGCGACACGCGCAAACGGCTCGCCCGGCACGAAATTTATTTCCGAGATTGTGCCAACTGGATAACCCCTCGGAAAACGGTGCCCAAGACCGGAGGAAACTATCAGGTCTCCCTCATGGATGTCGGCGTTTGTCGGCAGGTGCTCAAGAGATAACACGCCGTCCTGACCTGTTCCGACAGCAATCGCACGCAAACCATTGCGATTTACCTGTACCGGCAAGGCATGGGTTGGGTCAGTGATCAGCAGCACGGTGCTTGAAAACGGTCCGACGTGGATTATTTGCCCCATGATACCGCCCGCATCCACAATAGGCTGCCCATCGTAGGCACCCTGGTTCCGGCCCTTGTTTATGACGATTTGCCGGCGAAAAGGCTCGAGGTCGACTTCAATTAATTCTGCAACAAGAACCCGTTCGTTTAGTTCCATGCTCGATTCAAGCAATTCGCGTAAACGCTTGTTTTCTTCTTCGAGGATAGCAAAGCGCTGCAAGCGTGAATGAAGCCTGAGATGCTCTTCGTTGAGGCGGGAGTTTTCTTCAAGCAGTTTTTTTCGTGTAACAAGCGAATCTGAGAGGCTATGGGCCCCGGCCACAGGCAGGTTTACCACGTACTGGATGGGATAAACCAGGGTAGAAAGCACTGAACGCACCGCCTCAAGGTGATTCTGCTTGTGGTCTACCGTCATAAGGACGATAGAAAACAGGACAAAAATAATTATCCTGACGTTTGCAGACGGGCTTTTAAGGAACAGTGTTTTGATGACTCACTCCCCCCTTCTAAATTCCAGTTACTCTACTGTTAAAATATCGCTGCCGTATTCATCAACCATTTCAAGATAGCGTCCACCACCTCGCGCTACACAGGTCAACGGATCCTCGGCGACAATTACCGGTAAGCCAGTCTCTTCCATTAGCAGGCGATCCAGGTCTCGCAGCAACGCACCACCCCCGGTTAGTACCATGCCTCTTTCAGCAACGTCTGAACCGAGTTCCGGCGGCGTTTTCTCGAGAGCATTCTTTACGGCATCAACGATACCCGTTAGCGGTTCCTGCAGTGCCTCGAGTATTTCATTACTGTTGAGTGTAAAACTACGGGGAATACCCTCGGCCAGGTTGCGACCGCGCACTTCTATTTCGCAAACTTCGTTGCCGGGATAAGCACAACCAAGCTCGTGCTTGATCCGTTCTGCAGTTGCGTCGCCAATAAGGGTGCCGTAATTGCGGCGGACGTAGTTAATGATTGCTTCATCAAAACGATCACCGCCAATACGTACGGAATCTGAATAAACGATACCATTAAGGGATATTACTGCGACCTCGGTCGTACCACCGCCGATATCCAGCACCATTGACCCACGAGCGTCACTCACTGGCATACCCGCACCAATTGCCGCAGCCATGGGTTCTTCGATAAGGTGGACCGTGCGTGCCCCTGCTCCCATGGCGGACTCCTTGATGGCACGTCGTTCAACCTGGGTTGAGCCGCACGGAACACAGACCAGTACCCTGGGGCTGGGTTTAAAAACGGTACCGCCATGGACGGCGTGAATAAAGTACTGCAACATCTTTTCCGTAACGGTGAACTCGGCGATAACACCATCCTTGAGAGGCCTGATGGCGGTAATGTGCCCGGGAGTACGTCCCAGCATGCGCTTGGCTTCGGCACCCACGGCTCGAATGGACTTGGCATTGATGGTATCGCCTTCCTTTCGAATGGCCACCACCGAAGGCTCATTGAGCACGATACCCTTACCCCTGACGTAAATCAGGGTGTTGGCCGTACCCAGGTCAATGGACAGATCGTTAGAGAAAAATCCTCTTAAACTTTTAAACATTTAACGTATCAACTTTCTAAATCTGATGAAGATAACTTCGTGAAAAGCTTTTGAAAACTGGACAGCTGCTGGTTGTGATTCGGTATCCGCATCCTAAAATCCTCAGCCAGTGATTGAGTCTGGCCGGCAAGCCGCTGATTTTCTGAGCGATCTCAAACTCCTGCAAGATCACCTTCATTCTGGTTGTAAAAGCGTAACTTTATCAATGGGGGAGACTTTGAGCAAGCTGTTAGGTATCATAAATGGTTCATTTTTCAATAAGAAATGGGTATTTTTTGATGTCAATCGACAGCTCTGAAATAGAGAAAATCGCCTGGTTGGCTCGACTTTCACCGAGTCAGGCCGCCGTTGAAGAAAGCGCCCCGGAACTGGGGCGGATCCTGGATCTGGTGGAGCAGATGAACTCGGTGGACACAAACGGTATTGACCCCCTCGCCCACCCTCTTGAAATCAAGGCCCGGCTTCGTACGGACGAAGTGACGGAGTCAGACCAGCGTTCCCTTTTCCAGGAGATTGCACCGGCGGTTGAGGATGGACATTACCTGGTACCCAGGGTGATTGAATAGCGTAGTCACTCATTTCCTGAATTCATTATTCGCCGTACTCAGCCATTATGTTTCAACACAATCTCGTTGAATTGTCACGCCTCCTTGGGGACAGGGAATTTTCCAGCGTAGAACTGGTGCAAGCCTACATATCCCGGAATGAAGAGCTCGCAGGCACACTGAATTGTCATATCACCATGACACCTGAACTTGCCCTGCAACAGGCAGCCCGTGCTGATGAATTACTGGCAAGTGGAGATGCAGGGCCACTCACGGGAATTCCACTTGCCCACAAGGATATTTTCTGCACAAGGGGAGTCAGGACCACCTGCGGATCGTTGATGCTGGATAACTTTGTTTCACCCTATGATGCAACAGTTGTCGAAAAACTCGAAGCAGCCGGGATGGTGTGCCTGGCCAAGTCAAATCTTGATGAGTTCGCCATGGGTTCTTCAAATGAAACCAGCTACTACGGACCGGTGCGAAATCCGTGGGACCTTGAAAGGGTTCCCGGCGGTTCATCCGGGGGCTCTGCCAGCGCCGTGGCGGCGAGACTCGTACCGGTGGCAACCGGTACTGATACCGGTGGCTCCATTCGCCAACCGGCAGCTTTCTGTGGACTAACCGGGCTGAAACCCACCTATGGCAGGGTGTCGCGCTACGGCATGATCGCCTTCGCTTCCAGCCTCGACCAGGGTGGTGTACTCGCAAGGAGTGCGGAAGATGCAGCCCTGATGCTTTCAGCTATGTCGGGGTTTGACGAGAGGGATTCCACGTCCGTCGACAGGGAGATTGACGATTACAGCGGAGCTCTTGGTAATACAATTGATGGTTTAAAGATCGGACTTCCCACGGAGTACTTTAATGATGAGCTTGACCCTGGCATAGCTTCAAGCATTGAAGCTGCGGTGAAGCTACTTGAACAACAGGGCGCGAAAATATCAGAGATCAGCCTGGCCAGCACAGCCCTTTCAATCCCGGCTTATTACGTTATTTCACCCGCTGAGTGCTCATCGAACCTGGAGCGTTATGATGGTGTACGCTTTGGCTATCGCTGTGATAACCCGGAAAGCCTTGAAGACCTGTATTGCCGTTCCCGCGAAGAGGGCTTTGGTAGTGAAGTCAAGCGCAGGATCATGATTGGTACCTATGTGCTTTCATCAGGTTACTATGATGCTTACTATTTAAAGGCACAAAAAATTCGCAGGTTAATCAGGGATGATTTTCAAAAAGCATTCTCTGAAGTTGACGTCATCATGGGACCCACTACTCCCGGTACGGCCTTTAAACTCGGAGAAAATATTGATGACCCGATCAGCATGTACCTGTCAGATATTTTTACAGCCTCGGTCAACCTGGCGGGACTTCCCGGCATGTCGATCCCCGTCGGACTTGCAGGCGGATTACCTGTAGGCATGCAGCTTGTTTCCAACTATTTTGAAGAGGCCAGGCTGTTGAACATTGCACACCAGTACCAGCTATTAAGCGACTGGCATCAGTTGCAACCTGAAGGTTTTAAGGTGTCATGAGCTGGGAAACTGTTATAGGACTGGAAATTCACGTCCAGCTGAATACCAGGAGCAAGATATTTTCCGGTGCATCCACAGCCTATGGTGCACCGGCAAATGTACAGGCCTGTGCTGTTGACCTGGGGCTTCCGGGGGTGCTGCCGGTGATAAACAGGTCGGCGGTGGAAAGTGCCATCAAGTTTGGCCTGGCAATTGACGCGAATATTGCTGACCACTCTGTTTTTGCACGAAAAAACTACTTTTATCCGGATTTGCCCAAGGGCTATCAAATCAGCCAGTTTGAACTACCCGTGGTCAGCGGCGGTCACGTTGATATTGAACTTGCTGATGGTACAAAAAAGACAATTGACGTCACTCGCGCGCACCTCGAGGAAGACGCCGGAAAATCGGTTCATGAAGGGTTTGGTAGTTCGACTGGTATAGACCTGAATCGCGCTGGCACACCATTGATTGAAATCGTCTCAGAACCGCAAATGAACTCTGCAGAAGAAGCGGTTGCTTACATGCGAAAGATTCATACCCTGGTTCGCTATCTTGGTATTTCTGACGGCAACATGCAGGAAGGTTCCTTCAGGTGTGATGCTAATGTTTCTGTTCGTTTAAAAGGAGAGGAAAAGCTCGGAACACGGGCTGAAATAAAAAACATCAACTCTTTTCGATTTGTCGAACAGGCTATTAACTTCGAAATTGAAAGGCAGGTTGACTTGCTGGAAGACGGCAAGGAGGTAATCCAGGAAACGCGCCTCTATGATCCTGATAGAGATGAAACTCGTTCTATGCGCAGCAAGGAAGAGGCCAATGACTATCGCTACTTTCCAGATCCTGACCTGCTACCCATGGAAATTTCCCAGGAGGATATCGAGCTTATAAGGAGCTCACTCCCCGAATTACCGGATGCCAAGCGGGAACGTTTTATCTCCGAACTGGGCCTGTCCGAATATGATAGTGCAGCGCTCTCAACAAATCACGATACCGCAGATTTTTTTGAATCCGTTGTCAGTGCCTCCGGTGGTGAAGCAAAGCTGGCGGCGAACTGGATTACAGGAGAACTTTCAACCGCTCTCAATCGTGATGAAATTGAGCTCAGTGACAGCCCAGTTAGTGCGGATATGCTGGCCGGATTAATCAGCCGTATCAAGGATGGCACAATATCAAACAAGATAGCACGCCAGGTGTTTGAAGCGATGTGGTCCGGAGAAGGTAACGCTGACGAAATCATAGAAAGCAAGGGCTTGAAGCAGGTTACCGATACCGGCGAAATTGAAAAGTTTGTTGATGAAGTTATTCAAAGCAGTCCGGACCAGGTAAAACAATACAGGGAGAGCCCTGAAGAAAAGCGCGGCAAGCTTATAGGGTATTTCGTTGGTCGCGTGATGAAAGCATCCCAGGGCAAGGCGAATCCGCAGCAGGTAAACCAGCTCATCAGGCAAAAACTGGATAACTGAGTCAGCCCTGGTCGAGCGCCTGGCGATATCGATGAGCAATAATCAAAAGTGGCAACGCTCCCAGTAGCAACAAGGCTGTAGACGGCTCCGTCACTCGTAACGGACTGACAGAAAAGCTGGACAGGCTAAACCCATTTCCGGCTCGATGGGCAAGCAGGATATTCTGACCGGCGCCCAGCAGCAAGCCATCAAAACTGTAAATATCCATCGCCGAATCCAGGCCTTCCAGGATTCCAAACGGTTGGCCAGGCAGCGATATATGGGCCTTCTCGCCGGGTGAAAATAATGAAAGCACGATGTGCTCAAGCAAGACATCCGAATTGAAAGAAATAAGCAGGCCTTCCGGGATACCGTTAAAACTATCCACCAGTGAAGCGGAATCCTCGCTGGTAGTGCTGGTATTTATGCCAAATCGACTGGCTGTTTGATTGAACAGGCCTTCGTTACCCGGTAGTGCCTGGACTCTCAGTCGGGCGGCGAGGTTACCCTGGATCAATTGACCCTCGTGCCTGTCATCCAGCGCTATACCTGCACTAGCGCCAAGTAGATCAAAGGTTATGACACTGGCATGGGCAGGCATTGCCAGCACAGGGACAATAATGACAAGTATGGCGATGGTCGAACATAATTTTCGAATGACGGCGCTGGAGCAACGACGCTCGTGACGAAAGTGGCTGCGTGACTGTAAATTCTGCATCTTACTCCTCCTTGAGTAGACAGGATCATTTTCAATCTTTCACGAGCATAATGCCCCAGGGCCTGCTGGTACAGGCCAGATTGGGCCAGGTTTCAGGTTGATTTGCGACGTTGGTGACATTGTCCCGCTCGGCTATAATACGCGGCCCTAACAAGTAGAAAAAACAGGTCAACTGAAAAAATGAAAAATTACAGGATTGCGGTGCTGGCAGGTGATGGAATCGGCCCCGAAATTATGACGGAAGCCATCAAGGTTCTTCGTGTTATCGAAGAGAGAAATGATGTTGGCTTTGAACTTGAAAATGCGCTATTCGGTGGTTGCGCCTATTTCGACGGGGGCCATCCCTTTCCCGAGAGCACAAAAACGCTGTGTGACGAGGCAGACGCTATTCTTAAGGGGCCCATCGGCCTGAACCACGAGGATTCTGAAAAAATACCGGTTGACCTGAGGCCTGAACGTGGCGCCCTGTTACCCCTGCGCAAGCGGCTAAACACCTACGCTAATTTTAGACCTGTATCCTTACCGAAGGGTCTTGCACATTTTTCACCTCTCAAGCCCGAGATAATCGGCCAGGGTATAGATATTGTCATGATCAGGGAGCTGGTGGGAGGCCTGTATTTTGGAGAAAAAGAGGTCGGTACCAACGATAAAGGTCTGCGCTATGTCAAGGAAACCCTCGACTATAACGAGGAACAAATAGCAAGGATCGTGAAGGTTGCGTTTGAACAGGCCATGCGACGCAAAAAAGTACTTCACAACATTCATAAAAGTAACGTGTTGAAATCCAGCGTGCTCTGGAATGAAGTGCTTGGCGAAGTAGCAGCCGACTTTCCGGAGGTGGAAGTCAGGCACATGCTTGTTGATGCGGCGGCAACTGCGCTGTGTCTAAACCCAACGCAATTTGATGTCATGGTCATGGAGAACATGTTTGGCGATATTCTCAGTGACCAGGGTGGCGGCGTGCTGGGTTCGCTCGGGCTTATGCCATCTGCGTGCCTTGGCCCGACAAGTGCCTACTATGAACCTTCCCATGGTTCTGCGCCGGACATCGCCGGGCAAAATATTGCAAATCCCTATAGCATGATTGGGTCAGTTGCAATGATGCTGGAATTGAGCTGCGACATGCTGGAAGAATCAAAGAATGTCTGGAACGCCATGCAAAGTGTCTTTGCAGATGGCTTTTCAACCCCGGACCTATCCAAGCCCGGTGCTGATGTAAAGATGATTAAGACTGATGAATTTGGTGACAGGGTTGTTGAAGCGCTTAGCAGGTAACGCTGCTAGACAAGACCTGTCTGTCTTTCATGTAATTGCAGGTTGATTAATCTCAGCGCGGCATTGACCGAAGCGTAGACCTGGTTTGCGTGTACACCACGTGTGCGGATATTTTTACCGTTACTTTGCCAGGTAATAATACATTCCGTCAGCGCATTGGTTTCACCGCCACGTGGAATACGAATTTCATAATCTACCAGCCTTGGTAATTCGTAGTTCTTGTTGGCCATGACTTGGTTTATGGCATTGATGAAGGCATCAAAACCACCGTTACCTGTTCCACTGGCCTCAAAGATCTCTTCATCTATTTGAACCTTCACGGAGACGGAGGATTCACTGTTAAGGCTGCTGCTGATGGAGCAATCCAGTAATTCTATGTGCTTGTAATCGCGACTCTCCATCACGTCAGCGATAATAAAGGGCAGGTCATCCGGTGTAATTGTCTGTTTTGAATCACCCAGCTCGACAATCCTTTTCAGTACCTTTTTCTGCGCCTCCTCGCTCAGGCTGAGATCAAGCGCTTCCAGGTTCTTCTGCAAGGAGGCCTTGCCACTCATTTTGCCAAGCGCGTAGCTACGATGCCTGTCAAAACGCGCAGGTGTTAACTCGCTTTCATAAAGTCCACCTTTCTGATCACCGTCTGCGTGAATTCCAGCCGTCTGAGTAAACACGTCCCTGCCCACAACCGGGGCATTGGAAGACACTCGCTTGCCAGAAAAGTTCTCTACCATGGTACTGAGGTCAATAATGTGCTGTTCATTGATTGACAGTTCCATGCCGAGCTTATCCCGTAGCACTACAGCTACCTCAGCCAGCGAAGCATTGCCTGCACGCTCTCCAAGGCAGTTAATCGTGCAGTGAATCGCGTCAGCACCGGCTTTGACGGCCGCGATAACATTAGCCGTGGCGAGGCCGTAATCATTGTGCGGATGGAAATCAAAATGCTGCTCGGGGTAACGCTGCTTCATGTCGTGGATAGCCGCGTAGACCTCGTCTGAACCCATCACTCCGAGGGTATCGGGTAGAAGAAAATGATTGACCCCCTGGTCTTTCAAAGCGTCCATCATCCTGAACACGTAATCGGGACTGTTGCTGTAACCATTTGACCAGTCCTCCAGGTAAAGATTGACGCGAAGATCCTTTGAGTGCGCATACTCGATAGTTTCAATTGCGTCACGAATATGTTCTTCGACAGTCTTGTTTAGTTGGCGTCGGCAGTGTAGTTCACTTCCCTTGGTAAGCAGGTTGATAGTCGAGCCGTCTGTTTCCTGAATCCAGTCGACACTCCGTTTATGGTCAACAAAGCCGAGGATTTCAACACGCTCACCCTTATCGTTCTCCCTTGCCCACTGGTTGATAGTGGTTACTGCCGCCTTCTCACCATCGGAAACCCGCGCCGATGCAACCTCTATACGATCGACACCCAGCTTTTGTAAGAGCGCCTTCGCGATATTGATCTTTTCATCGGGAGTAAAGGAAACGCCACGGGTTTGCTCACCATCCCGTAGCGTGGTGTCCATCAGCTCAATGTGTCTCTTTTCTCCGTCCATCAGGCGCGTAAAGTGGCTGGTATACAGGTCAGAAAATTAAAGAGACAGCTAAAGGGTTTAGCTTTCAGGATGCCCAGAGCCAGGGCAACTGCTCTTTCTGCTTTGCCTCAAAGGCATCAATGCTGTCGACGTGATTCAGTGTCAAGCCGATATCATCAAGCCCCTTCAGGAGGTTTTCCTTCCTGAACTCATCGATGTCGAAATCGACTACGGTGCCAGCCCGGGTCACCACTTGCTGGTTCTCCAGGTCTACCGCGAATGTCGTTCCCTCGTTTTCACTGATTTCATTCATCAATGACTTCAGTGTCTCCTTGCTCACGCGAATCGGCAAAATACCGTTTTTAAAGCAGTTGTTGTAAAAAATATCAGCGTAACTCGTTGAAATAATAGTATTAATCCCGAAGTCGGCGATTGCCCATGGTGCGTGCTCGCGAGATGAGCCACAACCAAAATTATCGCCGGCTACCAGCACGCGTGCTCCCTTGAATACCGGGTTATTCAATTCAAAATCGGGATTATCAGAACCATCCGGGTTATAGCGCCAGTCATGGAACAGGTGTACGCCAAAGCCGGAACGCTCTACTTTCTTGAGAAATTGCTTTGGAATAATCTGGTCGGTATCGACATTACTCCTGTCCATCAATGCTGCAATACTTTCGTGCTTTTCGTAGGGTTTCATCTTGCGTACCTGCCTATTTTCCAAGTTTACGAATATCAACAAAGCGGCCGGCAGCGGCAGCCGCGGCGGCCATTGCCGGTGATACAAGGTGAGTTCGACCACCCTTGCCCTGTCGACCTTCGAAATTTCGATTTGAAGTGGACGCACAGCGTTCCCCTTCCTTCAGTTCATCACCGTTCATCGCCAGGCACATGGAGCAACCGGGGTCCCGCCATTCCCAGCCAGCCTCCTTGAAAATCACATCAAGACCTTCTTCTTCTGCCTGCTTTTTTACCTGGTATGAACCCGGCACCATCAGCGCAGTTACGCCGCTGGCAACCTTTGTACCTTTTGCTACCTCGGCTGCAGCACGTATGTCTTCAATCCTGCTGTTTGTACAGGAGCCCACAAAGACCTTGTCTATCTCAATGTCAGTGATGTTCATTTCGGCATCGAGCCCCATGTAGGACAGTGCATTCTCACAGGCTTTTCTCTTGATTTCGTCATCAAAATCTCCAGGTGAGGGCACCTTGCCATTCACCCCGATTACCTGCTCGGGTGAGGTTCCCCACGTGACCTGCGGGGCAATTTCATCGGCACTGATAGTGACAACCTTGTCATACTCGGCGCCTTCGTCCGTAACGATACTTTTCCAGTAGGACAGCGCAACATCCCAGGCATCCCCGGTGGGCGCATATTCACGCCCCTTGAGAAACTCAAATGTCTTTTCATCCGGGGCAACAAGACCTGCCCGTGCGCCGCTTTCAATAGCCAGGTTGCAAAGTGTCATACGACCTTCCATTGACAGGGAGCGAATGGCCTCACCGGAATATTCGATCACGTAGCCGGTACCCCCGGCCGTGCCAATCTTGCCAATGATGGTAAGAGCAATGTCCTTGGCAGTACAGAATTCGGATAATTCACCTTCGACTTTTACCAGCATGGTACGCGACCTAGCCTGTCTTAATGTCTGGGTGGCAAGAACATGTTCAACCTCTGACGTACCGATTCCAAAAGCCAGGGCACCAAATGCACCGTGGGTTGCCGTGTGGCTGTCCCCGCAAACTGTGGTCATCCCGGGGTGGACAAAGCCGTGCTCGGGCACCACGACGTGGATGATGCCGTTGTTCTCACTTTCCATGTCATATAACTCAAGGTCATGGATGCGGCAGTTCTCTATCATCACCTCGACCTGCTTTTTCGCAATGGGATCCTTGATGGGCTTGTCCCTGTCAATGGTGGGTACACAATGATCCAGCGTTGCCAGGTTTGCGTTCTTGCGTCTCACAGGCCGGCCTGCGTCTTTCAGTCCTTCAAATGCCTGTGGCGTTGTCACCTCGTGCAAAAGATGCCTGTCAATGTAAAGTATCGGAGCCTGTCCTTCCGGTTCATGCACCAGGTGGGCATCCCAGATTTTTTCGTACATGGTTTTGTTCATAGCTACAAACCTGACCTCAATGGAATTGTTGTTCGTGACGAATATTACGTCCTGAAAATACGGGCTTTCGCCGGCTGATTTTCTGCAGGCGAGCCGACTATTATATCCAAGTGAATAAACACAGAAAAGCGGTCAACTACCGTACTGCGGTCAAATTATGCTGAATTTACTGCCGATATGCAGTTCAAGAACGCTGGAAGCATCTCCCTGGTTTACAGCTATCTCCAGCAGCCCATTAGAGTTCTCATACCAGAAGGCCTCGCCTTCATTTACATCTGAGAAAGTCCTTGCCGGGCTGATTTCCCGTTCCCGCAACTTTAGTTGAGGCCTGCCTTCAAGGGTGCAAGTCCTGCGACCGCTGATGCAGTTGCCGAAATGATCAATAAAGATTATCTCGTCTAGTTCAGCCGGGAAATCCCTGGCATCCTTCCAGTCCACAATTCGCGATTCGGGCTTGTCACCGACACTTAGCATACTGCAAACCGGCGCATAGAGATCCCTGCCGTGAAAACTATTGGACAGGATCTCCGGTTGCCAGGTGATTTCCTCAATTGTCACCTTCGCGCTTCGACGGATCAGGATATCGAACAGCCCGTTGTCAGGTCCGACATATGTTCTTCCGTCTGCCTCGACCATCACGGGAACATCCCTGAAACTGCCCACACCGGGATCAACGACGCAGAAAAAAATACTGCCGGGCATGAAGTCCGTGGCGTAGGACGCCAGCAGATAGGCAGAAGCCACCGGGTTATTCCTGGGCGCATTTGCAGTGAGGTTCACAATACGGGCATCGGGATTCCCTTTCAGCATTGCCGCCTCAACCTGGCCAATGTACGGCCCCTCGTCGCCATAATCGCTAAAAAGTACAATCATCGAGTCATTGTAATTTTGCGTCATCCAAAAGCAATCAACAGGCAAAAAAAAACCGGGGTGTTCCCCGGTTTTCTTGCGATTCACTTGCCAGTAAGTGTCAATCTTCTGACTCGTTCGTCACTTCAGCTTCCTGGTCGAGTGGCCTGTCGACCAGTTCAACAATAGCCATGGGCGCCTTGTCACCGGGACGATAACCGCACTTGAGGATCCTCAGGTAACCTCCGGGTCTTTCCGCGTAGCGGGGACCCAGCTCGTTGAAAAGCTTACTGACAATGTCACGATCTCTTAATCGGGAAAAAGCCGTTCGTCGCTTTGCCACGCTATCGCTCTTTGCCATGGTGATCAGGGGTTCCGCTACACGGCGTAACTCCTTGGCCTTTGGCAAAGTCGTCGTGATAATTTCATGCTGCATCAGTGAAACAGTCATGTTGCGAAACATCGCTTTACGGTGACTGCTGTTTCGATTCAGCTTTCGTCCACTTTCTCTATGACGCATGATTGCTTACTCAAATAAACGTTATTAAATTTAACCAGCGGCCTGGTCACCTTCTTCGTAAAGCCCGGGCGGCGGCCAGTTTTCCAGCCTCATTCCAAGGGAAAGACCTCGAGATGCCAGTACATCTTTAATCTCGGTAAGAGATTTCTTGCCAAGATTAGGGGTCTTCAGCAGTTCTACTTCGGTTCTCTGTATCAGGTCACCAATATAATAGATGCTCTCTGCCTTGAGACAATTAGCAGAGCGTACGGTCAATTCAAGGTCGTCAACCGGACGTAGCAGGATCGGATCAATGGTCGGCTCATTGTTGGCTGCGGTTTCGATAGCTTCTTCAGCTTCCAGGTCAACAAATACAGACAACTGGTTTCTCAGGATACCGGCCGCTTCTCGAACCGCATTTTCCGGGTCAATCGTGCCATTGGTTTCAATCTCCACGATCAGCTTGTCCAGGTTTGTCTGCTGTTCAACTCGAGCACTCTGCACCTCGTATGAAACGCGGTGAACAGGGCTGAATGACGCATCGAGCTTCAAGCGACCGATTGTCTGTTCAGCTTCATCAGTTCCACCAATAACGACCGGACGGTATCCGCGACCACGTTCAATATTCATTGTCATGTTCAATTCGCCGGCCTTTGTAAGATTGGCGATAACAAGGTCAGGGTTGGCAATTTCGATATCGTGATCAAGGGTAATATCACTTGCACGAATCTCGCCCGGACCTGACTTTTTCAGGGTAAGGGTTGCTTCGTCCTTGGCGTGCATATTAATAGCAAGCTTCTTGAGGTTCAGCAGGATATCGGTTACGTCTTCCTGTACACCTTCAATAGTTGTGTACTCATGTAGCACACCTTCAATCTCCACTTCTGTTACTGCGCAACCAGACATTGAGGACAGCAATACGCGACGAAGAGCATTACCCAGGGTGTGACCGAATCCCCTGTTTAGAGGTTCGATGATAATCCTGGCCCGTGTGTTGGACGTGGTTTCTACATCAACTCGTCTTGGTTTGAGTAATTCTGTATATGATGACGGCATATGTACTATCCCTTTGATTACTTGGAGTAAAGTTCTACAACAAGTTGTTCATTAATTTCTGAAGGCAATTCACTTCTTTCCGGCACCGCCTTGAAAGTGCCCTCCATCTTCTTGGTATCCACCAGCACCCAGTCTGGAAAACCAAATTGCTCTGCGATGTTCAGCGCATCCTGGATTCGCAACTGCTTCTTGCTCTTTTCGCGTATGGTAACGACATCGGACGCTTTTAACTGGTACGAAGGTATATTCACAGTCTGGCCATTCACCTGGATGGACTTATGACTGACAAGCTGGCGAGCCTCGTTCCTGGTCACACCAAAGCCCATGCGGTACACGACATTATCAAGACGGCACTCAAGGAGCTTCAATAGATTTTCACCGGTTGAACCCTTACGCCTTGCAGCCTCCTTGTAATAACTGCGAAACTGCTTTTCCAGCACGCCATACATGCGACGCAACTTTTGTTTTTCCCTGAGCTGCAGTGCGTAATCGGACATGCGTTTTGGACGTGTGCCCTGAATTCCTGGCAACTTGTCAATCTGGCACTTGGACTCGATAGAGCGTGCACGGCTCTTCAGCATGAGATCGGTGCCTTCGCGGCGACTCAGCTTGCATTTTGGTCCGAGATATCTTGCCATTATTTTATCTCCTGCTTATACACGACGCCGTTTAGGCGGACGACATCCGTTATGCGGAACGGGTGTCACATCTGTAATGTTGGTAATCTTGAAACCTATTGCATTCAAGGCTCGAACGGCAGATTCACGACCAGGACCAGGACCCTTGATAAATACTTCCAGGTTTTTCATGCCAAATTCCTGCGCGGTTTCACCAGCCTTTTGCGCAGCTATCTGAGCGGCAAAGGGTGTACTCTTACGAGAACCTCGAAAACCACTACCACCGGCAGTGGCCCATGCCAGGGTGTTACCCTGCCTGTCGGTAATCGTGATAATGGTGTTATTGAAGGAGGCGTGAATGTGTGACACACCGTCCACCACTGTCTTCTTTACCTTCTTTTTGCTGCGACTCGCTACTTTTGCCATTTCTACTTACCTGTTTACTTCTTAACCATTCTGCGCGGACCTTTGCGGGTTCGTGCGTTTGTTTTCGTGCGTTGCCCACGTACCGGTAAGCCACGTCGATGACGTATACCCCGGTTACAACCAAGATCCATCAAGCGCTTGATATTCATCGCAACTTCCCTGCGAAGATCACCTTCCAGTTCATACTTGGTAACTTCTGATCTTATCTTGTCGAGGTCATCCTCACTCAGATCCCTGACCTTTGCATCGCCCTGCAATGAAGTTGCATCACAAATCGCCTGGGCACGAGTTGCTCCAATACCATATATATAGGTAAGGGCAATCCTGAGATGCTTGTTGTCCGGTATGTTAACTCCTGCTACGCGAGCCATATTAATTCTCCAAAGAAATTTTAGCCTTGCCGCTGCTTGTGGCGAGGATCACTGCAGATAACGCGTATGACACCCTTGCGCCGGATTACCCTGCAATTGCGGCACATTTTTTTAACTGATGCTCTTACTTTCATTACCTGTCTCCTAAAAGCTGCTTAAACCCGCCTGCCCTGGCCCTTCAAATTGGCCTTTTTCAAAAGACCGTCATACTGGTGAGACATCAAATGTGCCTGCACCTGCGCCATAAAGTCCATTACGACGACTACAATAATCAGTAGCGAAGTACCGCCAAAATAGAACGGCACATTAAACTTCAAAATCAAAAATTCCGGCAACAGGCAAACCGCGGTAATGTATATCGCGCCTGCCATTGTCAGCTTTGTTAACACCTTGTCCAGGTATTGAGCCGTTTGCTCTCCTGGTCGCATTCCCGGTACAAATGCACCGGATTTCTTTAAATTGTCTGCCGTTTCCCTGGGATCAAAAACGATCGCCGTATAAAAGAAACAGAAAAACACGATACCTGCTGCATACAGCAACACGTACAGTGGCTGGCCCGGGGATATTGATGTAGCCATATCCTGTAACCAGCGCATACTATCGCTTTGCCCGAACCAACCTGCCAGCGTTGCCGGAAAAAGTATGATGCTCGACGCAAATATCGGCGGTATAACGCCCGACATATTCAATTTCAAAGGCAGATGACTGGACTGGCCTGCATACATCTTTCTTCCCATCTGTCTCTTTGCATAATTCACCGTTATACGGCGCTGTCCCCGCTCTACAAAAATAACAAAAGCGGTAACCGCTATACTCAGGGCAAACAGCCCGACAACCGTTAACAGGTGCAACTGCCCGGTTCTTGCCAGCTCAACCGTGCCCCCTATGGCGGCAGGCAGACCTGCAACGATACCGGCAAAAATAATCAACGATATTCCGTTACCAACACCACGCTCGGTAATCTGCTCACCCAGCCACATCAGGAACAGGGTGCCTGTTACCAGGGTAGTCACCGCAGTGATCCTGAATCCAATACCCGGATCCATAACCACCGACATACCTGCAGCTTGCTGTGCCTCCAGTGCGACCGATACCCCGAAAGCCTGGAACGTAGCCAGGACCACGGTGCCATACCTCGTGTACTGCGTAATCTTCCTGCGGCCCGATTCGCCTTCCTTGCGCAGCTGTTTCAGCCGCGGATCAACGAAAGACAGCAATTGCATAATAATCGATGCCGAAATGTACGGCATGATTCCCAGTGCAACCACGGACAGGCGCTCCAGGGCACCCCCGGAAAACATGTTAAACATGTCCAGGATAGTCCCGCTTTGCTGATCGAACATCGCAGCCAACGCGATCGGGTTAATACCCGGTACAGGGATGTGCGTACACACCCTGTAAACGAACAGCGCAAACAATACAAAAAACAATCGCTGACGTAACTCGGTCAGCTTCGCCAGGCCGCCAATACCACCTGGCAGGGCAGGATTATTTGCTGCCACCTTAGTCCTCTATTTTGCCGCCGGCCGCTTCAATCGCTGCACGCGCACCTGCGGTTGCTCGAATACCCTTGAGGGTCACTGCCTTCTTGATCTCGCCTGAAGCGATGACCTTTGCCCTCTTGGTACTCTTCGAAATTACATTTGCTTTACGTAAGCTGTTGATATCAACAACATCACCCTCCACCAGCTCGAGCTCATTCAAGCGCAGCTCAGCGGTAATCCTCGCCATGTGTGAGCGAAAGCCAACCTTTGGCAGGCGGCGCTGCAATGGCATTTGTCCACCTTCAAAGCCCACCTTGTGAAAACCACCAGAGCGTGATTTCTGTCCCTTGTGACCACGACCGGCTGTCTTTCCGTCACCGGAACCCATACCGCGGCCAACTCGTTTTCTGTCCGGATTAGAACCGGCAGCAGGTTTTAATTCATTAAGACGCATTTCAGGCTTCCTCTACTTGAAGCAAATAGGACACCTTGTTAATCATGCCCCTGTTTTCAGGTGTATCCTGCACTGTCACGGTGTGACCAATCTTTCGTAAACCCAGCCCGGCTACACAGGCCTTGTGGGCCGCAGTTCGCCTGTTGGTTGAGCGTTTCAGCGTAACGCGTACAGTTTTGTTTTCGCTAGCCATAATTAACCCGTGATTTCTTCTACGCTCTTGCCGCGTTTTGCCGCAATATGCTCTGGAGACATCATTTCCTGGAGCCCGTTAATGGTCGCCCTTACTACATTAATCGGGTTGGTCGAACCATTGGACTTGGCCAGTACGTTATGGATGCCTACGCATTCAAAAACAGCTCGCATCGGGCCACCCGCAATAATTCCGGTACCTTCAGAAGCAGGTTGCATGTAAACCTTGGCAGCTCCGTGCCTGGCATTAATCGCATACTGCAATGTTTCACCCTTCAAGGGCACGCTTACCATGTTGCGGCGGGCTTTTTCCATTGCCTTTTGAATGGCGACAGGAACTTCCCTGGCCTTACCGCGACCGAAACCAACCCGGCCATTGCCGTCACCGACTACGGTGAGGGCGGCGAAACCAAAAATACGACCACCTTTTACCACCTTGGCGACACGGTTTACCGCTACCAGTTTCTCCAGCAGATCGTCGTTACCCGTTACTGATTCAGCTACAGCCATCTTAGAACTCCATACCGTTTTCGCGGGCAGCTTCAGCTAATGCCTTTACCCTGCCGTGATACTTGTACCCGGAACGATCAAACGCAACCTTGTCTATCCCGGCTTTTTTTGCGCGCTCGGCAATTGCTTTGCCAACCACCGCAGCCGCGGCAATATTGCCGCCATTCTTCACTTCGCTTTTAAGATCCTTTTCAACTGTTGAAGCACTTGCAATGACGGCTTCACTACCCGGAGCAATGATCTGCGCGTAAATATGTTTCGGGCTACGAAAAATACACAGCCGATTCGCCCCCTGTAAGTCGATCCTGGCACGAATACGCTTTGCTCTTTTCAGTCTTGCTTCTTTCTTTTTCATCTTAATTAAGCCTTCTTGGCTTCCTTGCGAATAATATGTTCATCTTCGTATCGTACACCCTTGCCCTTGTAAGGCTCCGGCGGACGATATGCACGAATGTTAGCAGCGACCTGGCCAACCTTTTGCTTGTCGATCCCTTTTACAACAACCTCTGTCTGGCTGGGTGTCTCGATAGTAATTCCCTCGGGAATCTCAAAATTTACCGGGTGTGAAAAACCGAGGCTGAGATTCAATACTTTACCCTGCACCTGGGCACGATAACCGACACCGACAATCGTCAGTTTCCTTTCAAAACCATCAGTTACACCAGTAACAATGTTCTGCAAAAGGGCACGAGTTGTACCAGCCAGCGCAACCGAGTTCTTTGACTCCTCGCGTGCCTTGAATTTCAGGCTGCCGTCTTCCTGCTCAACGCCAACCAGTTCATGAACATCGTGGCTTAATTCACCCTTGCTGCCCTTGACGGTTATCTGTTGACCACTGATGTTAATATCCACTCCGCTTGGGATACTGACCGGGCTGTTGGCAATTCTGGACATTTCTAAATTACTCCGCTTATCAGGCCACGATACATAAAACTTCGCCGCCTACACCCTGGTCCCTGGCAGACCTGTCGGTCATCACACCCTTCGGGGTAGACACGATGGCAATACCAAGACCATTCAAAATCGTAGGCAGGTCATTCTTCGAGCGGTATCTCCTCAAGCTTGGTTTGCTCACTCTTTTCAGAGTATCAATCACCGGCTTGCCCTCGAAGTATTTCAATTCAATTGTGAGGTTCTTCTTGATCTCGTCATCAGTAACGCCGAAATCGGTTATATAACCTTCCTCTTTCAGGATATTTGCCACGGCAACCTTGAGTTTTGACGAACTCATTGTCACGCTGCGTTTATTTCGCGCCTGACCATTGCGTATGTGGGTCAGCATGTCTGATATTGGATCCTGTAAACTCATTCTCTATCTCTATTTAGCTAGTTTCTTTTACCAGCTGGCCTTGACCAGTCCGGGAACATCACCGCGCATTGCAGATTCTCTCAATTTGTTCCTGCCGAGGCCGAACTTACGGTAAAAACCGTGTGGGCGACCCGTGAGGTTGCAGCGGTTTCGAAGTCTTGATGGACTGCTGTCACGCGGCAGTTTGTTAAGCGCTATTTTTGCTGCATTTCTTTCTTCTTCACTGAGCGACATATCTACAATTGTCGCTTTCAACGCAGCTCGCTTCTCCTGGTACTTTTTCACCAGCTTCTGTCGCTTTAACTCGCGATTGACCATCGATGCTTTTGCCATGCTTAACTCCGAATTGGAAAATTAAATGCTGCCAGCAGTGCTCGTGCTTCCTCGTCACTATTTGCACTGGTGGTAATAGTTATGTCCAGGCCACGAATCGCGTCAATCTTGTCGTAGTCAATTTCAGGAAAAATAATCTGTTCCTTAACTCCAAGACTGTAGTTACCCCTTCCATCAAAGGACTTCGGGCTTAAGCCACGAAAGTCGCGGATTCGTGGGATTGCGATGGTGATCAGCCGGTCCAGGAATTCGTACATACGATCCCGTCTCAGCGTCACCTTGCAGCCAACCGGCCAGCCTTCACGAACCTTGAAGTTTGCCACTGACTTGCGTGCGCGTGTGACAACAGGTTTTTGCCCGGCAATTTGTGTCATATCAGAAACAGCATGCTCCACCACCTTCTTATCAGCGATGGCCTCACCCAGGCCCATGTTAAGGGTAATCTTTGTGATTTTGGGAACACGCATTGGTGTCTGATAACCAAACTGCTCAGTCAGTTGGCCCACGACTGTGTTCTTGTAAAATTCTTCTAACCTGACCATTTGAATCTCATTAATACCTTATTAGTTAACTGTCGTAGCAGTTAAACGTCTACAACCTCATCGGTTGACCGAAATACCCTGACTTTGCGCCCATCTTCCAGGGTCTTGAAACCGATCCTGTCGCCCTTGTTGGAAACAGGATTCCATATCGCCACATTGGAAATATGCAGGGGCATCTCTTTTTCCACGATGCCACCAGGCGTGCCCTGCATTGGGTTACCCTTTGTGTGACGCTTCACCATGTTTACATTTTCAACGATTACGCCATCACGCTCATCAACGACGCGTAGCACAACTCCACGTTTGCCCTTGTCTTTGCCTGCGAGGATCACAACCTCATCGCCTTTCCTGATTTTATTCATATCAAAGCACCTCTGGAGCCAACGAAACAATTTTCATAAATCGTTCGTTACGTAGTTCACGTGTCACAGGGCCAAAAATTCGAGTACCGATTGGTTGTAGCTGGTTGTTCAGCAGCACTGCTGCGTTTCCATCAAAGCGGATAGCAGAACCATCGTTTCTACGTACCCCTTTCCTTGTTCGGACAACGACTGCGTTATAAACCTCACCCTTTTTTACCTTTCCTCGCGGAATCGCTTCCTTGATGGTGACCTTGATAATGTCGCCTATTTTTGCGTAGCGACGTTTCGAGCCGCCCAGCACTTTGACACACATCATACGACGCGCCCCGCTATTGTCAGCGGCGTCCAACATTGTCTGCATCTGTATCACGTGTTTTCTCCAGTCTCTTTCTTATCGTTTCTTAAAAATTAAACTTCCTGGACCTTTTCGACCACTTTTTGAAGCCGCCAGGATTTGCTTTTTGAAATCGGTCGTGATGCTTCGATAATCACGGTATCGCCTTCCTTGCACTCGTTATTCTCATCATGAGCAAGTAACTTTGTAGACCTTTTCATAAATTTCTCGTACAGAGGGTGCTTCACAGTACGCTCTATAACTACCGCAATGGTCTTGTCCATCTTGTTACTGACTACTTTTCCGGTCAGTGTCTTAGCAATTTGTTGTGTTTCACTCATGAATTCGCAGCCGTTTTCATTTCATTCATTACTGTCTTTATCCGTGCAATGTCCTTGCGTACCGCTTTCATGCGACTCGAGTTTGCAAGCTGGCCCGAACCATTTTGCATACGCAGGTTAAATTGCTCTCGTAATAAATCCGAGATCATCGTTTGCAGTTCTTCACTGCTTTTTTCTCTTAGCTCTGCAGCTTTCATCACAGCACCGTCCTGCTTACGAAAGTCGTCTTGATTGGAAGTTTGGCTGCTGCAAGTTCAAATGCTTCCCGTGCCAGCTCTTCGGACACACCTTCGATTTCATAAAGCATGCTGCCTGGCTGCACCAGTGCCACCCAGTACTCAACATTACCCTTACCTTTACCCTGTCGAACTTCCAGCGGCTTCTTGGTTATAGGCTTGTCCGGAAACACGCGGATCCACAACTTACCGCCACGCTTTACCTTGCGGGTAATGGTTCGTCGTGCAGCTTCAATTTGCCTGGCAGTGATACGGCCCCGGCCTATAGCTTTCATGCCATACTCGCCAAAACTCACCCTTGAACCAGTCTGGGCAAGTCCGCGATTGCGGCCCTTCATCTGCTTTCTAAATTTTGTCTTCTTTGGCTGTAACACGATATGTACTCATCAAGTTGCGGCGGGTGCTGGCTGCTGAGCAGGTGCTTCTTCCTCAACAACTTCCTCATGACTGAGGACTTCGCCTTTAAAAATCCATACTTTTACGCCAATCACACCATAGGTGGTGTTTGATTCAGCTACACCATAATCAATATCAGCCCGTAGCGTGTGCAGTGGAACCCTGCCTTCGCGGTACCACTCGGAACGCGCAATTTCTGCACCGTTCAGACGCCCGGCGACATTGATCTTGATGCCCTGGGCTCCGAGGCGCATGGTGTTTGTCACTGCTCTTTTCATCGCGCGACGAAACATGATCCTTCGCTCAATTTGCTGAGCAACACTTTCTGCCACCAGGTATGCATCCAGCTCCGGCTTCCTGATTTCCTCAACGCTGACGGTGGCGGGTACACCCATCATGCGAGTGATATCCATTCTTAAACGATCAATGTCTTCACCCTTTTTACCAATCACGATACCCGGGCGAGCGGTGTGTACGATTACTCGGGCATTATTCGCCGGACGTTCAATCTGGATACGGCTCACCGATGCATTGGCAAGCTTCTTACGCAGGTAATCACGCACTTCGAGATCGGTTTTCAGGTAGCCCGCATAATCCTTTGAGTCGGCGTACCACTTTGACGTCCAGTCCTTGATTATCCCAAGGCGAATCCCGGTTGGATGTACTTTCTGTCCCATTATGCCTGCTCTCCAGCCTCGGCCACGGTAATAGTCAGGTGGCTCATACGTTTAATAATTCGATCGGCACGTCCTCGCGCCCTTGGTCTCAACCTTTTCAGGGTTGGACCCTGGTCTACGCAAATAGCGGAAACCTTTAATTCATCGATGTCAGCGCCATCGTTGTGCTCGGCGTTTGCAATTGCTGATTCCAGCAGTTTCTTGACAATGACCGCGCCCTTCTTGTTGCTGAATTCAAGAATGTTGAGCGCCCTGTCCACCGGCAGTCCGCGTATCTGGTCAGCTACCAGGCGCATTTTCTGCGGCGATAGCCTTGCGTATTTTAATGTCGCTTTGGTTGTCATAATTCACTAACTTTTCTTGTCTGCGGCATGACCACGGTAAGTCCTGGTAACGGCAAACTCTCCGAGCTTGTGCCCTACCATGTTTTCCGAAATAAAAATCGGCATATGGTCCTTACCGTTGTGTACGGCAATTGTCAGGCCAACCATTTCAGGTAAGACCATTGAACGCCTGGACCATGTCTTGATTGGCCTCTTGTCGTTACTTTCTTTAGCCGTCTCAACCTTCTTCATCAGGTGATGGTCTACAAAAGGACCTTTTTTAACTGAACGTGGCACTAATATCTCCTGTTACCTGTGGCTCTTCGGCCTATTTCCGGTTGCTTCTCTTACGTACGATCATGTTGTCAGTACGCTTGTTTTTCCTGGTCTTGAACCCTTTTGCAGGCACGCCCCAGGGGCTTACCGGGTGACGACCACCTGAAGTACGGCCTTCACCACCACCATGTGGGTGGTCAACCGGGTTCATAGCGACACCACGAACCGTCGGGCGAATACCCCTCCAGCGCTTGGCACCTGCTTTACCCAGCTGTCGTAAAGAATGCTCTCCATTACCAACTTCACCCATGGTTGCACGACAATCAGACAGCACTTTACGCATTTCACCGGAGCGCAACCTGAGAGTAGCGTGGGCACCTTCCCGTGCCACGAGCTGGGCACTGGTTCCGGCACCGCGGGCCATCTGTGCGCCCTTGCCTGGCTTCAATTCAATGCAGTGAACAGTTGAGCCCACGGGAATACTGCGCAAGCTCAGGCAATTTCCTGCTTTAATTGGGGCCTGGTCACCAGACATTAACTCAGCACCCTGGGATATTCCCTGCGGCGCAATGATGTAGCGTCTCTCGCCATCTGCGTATAACAGCAGCGCGATATTGGCACTGCGGTTCGGATCGTATTCGATCCTCTCAACCTTGCAGGGGATACCGTCCTTGTCCCGCTTGAAATCGATAATGCGATAACGCTGCTTTGCGCCACCACCACGATGTCTAACGGTGATTCGGCCGGCGTTGTTTCGCCCGGCACTCTTGCTCTGCTTTTCAAGCAGCGGCTCATAAGGCGCACCTTTATAAAGGTCCGGGTTTACAACTTTAACGACCCCTCGTCGTCCGGGTGATGTCGGTCTTGGTTTAACTAGCGGCATCGCTTCAATCTCGTTTTCTTAAGCGCCCATATAATCTATGTCGAAACCGGGTTTCAGCTTCACATAGGCCTTTTTCCAGTCGGCTCGGCCGCCTACTGTATTTTTAAATCTTTTTTGCTTGCCCCTTACGTTGCAAACACGCACGGATTCCACTTCAACAGTGAACATCAGTTCTACAGCCTGCTTGATTTCCGGCTTGCTGGCATCTTTCATCACCTTGAATACGAACTGGTTGTGCTTATCGCCAACCAGGGTGCTTTTCTCGGTGATGCGTGGAGAAAGCAGTACTTTCATCAATCGTTCGTTATTACTCATGATAACCAGGCCTCGACTTTCTCCAGGGCACTCTTGGTAATCAAAACCTTGTCGAACCCAATCAGTGAATAAGGATCTATTTCCGTCGTATCGATTACATCAACCCTCGGAATATTCCGGGTCGCGAGGAAAAGATCTTTTGTAACCTCATCAGTAATAATCAGTGCCTCGGTCAATTCGAGCGCAGCCAGGCTGGCAATAGCAGCCTTGGTCTTCGGTTCTTCCAACTGAAACTCTTCAACGCAGATAAGGCGTTCGGTGCGAAGTAACTCGGAGAAGATTGAGCGAATTGCTCCGCGATACATCTTCTTGTTTACTTTCTTTGAGTAGTCACGCGGCCTCGCAGCAAATGTCACACCGCCACCACGCCAAAGCGGGCTACGAATGGTACCGGCCCTTGCGCGACCTGTTCCCTTCTGCCGAAAGGGTTTCTTGCCACCACCACTGACCGCGGAACGATTCTTTTGTGCCTTGGTACCTGCACGCGCTGCGGCCGTATAAGAGGTGAGCACCTGGTGAACCAGCGCCTCGTTGTAGCTGGCTCCAAACACGGTCTCTGACACGCTGACCTTGCCAGCCTTTCCACCACTTTTATGTAATGTTAGTTCCATAATTCTTCTCTCAGCCCTTCGCCTTAACAGCTGGCTTGACGATGACTTTTCCACCCTTGGAACCTGGCACAGCACCCTTAATCAAAAGCAGGTTACGTTCGGCATCAACTTTAACAATCTCAAGGTTCTGGCTGGTGCGACGCACGTTACCCATGTGACCCGCCATTTTTTTACCCTTGAAAACGCGACCCGGAGTCTGGCATTGGCCAATTGAGCCGGGCGCACGGTGAGATATAGAGTTACCGTGAGAATTTCTCTGGTGACGGAAGTTATGACGCTTGATGGCACCGGCAAATCCCTTACCAATCGTTGTGCCAGTCACGTCGACAATTTGTCCATCCGCAAAGATATCAACCTTGATTTCGCCACCCGCTGCCAGTTCTTCACCTTCGCCTTCCTGCAGGCGAAACTCGGTGAGACCCTCGGCGCTTTCTACTTCAGCTCCGGACAATACACCTGCCCTGGGCTTGTTTATCAGGCTCTGGCGTTTTTCACCCCAGGCCAACTGGATAGCCCGGTAACCCTGCCGGTCCACATCGGTTACCCCGGTGATCTTGTTCGGGTTGGCTTCTATCACTGTCACCGGCACAGATTGACCGTCTTCAGTGAAGACCCTGGTCATTCCGCGCTTTTTACCAATTATTCCGATGCTCATTTCTATAATTCCAGAATTTATCTATCTAATTTAGCCAGGGTCTCAAATATCAGTTCAGCTTGATTTGCACATCCACGCCGGCGGCCAGGTCCAGTTTCATAAGCGCGTCCACGGTTTTTTCCGTTGGATCTACAATATCCAGGAGGCGTTTATGGGTACGGATTTCATACTGGTCGCGGGCATCTTTGTTAACGTGAGGTGAGATTAAAACGGTGTATCTTTCTTTCTTGGTAGGCAGAGGAATAGGACCTTTGATCTGTGCGCCGGTACGACGAGCAGTCTCCACGATCTCACGTGTGGACTGATCAATCAGACGATGATCAAAAGCCTTCAGGCGTATACGAATTATCTGTTGCTCTGCCATTTCCTTCTCAATCTCTTATAACTTACGTTGTTTAACCGATGATATTCTTTGTCTTGATGACCTTACTCGATGATCTTTGAGACCACGCCCGCACCCACCGTGCGACCGCCTTCTCGTATCGCGAAGCGCAGACCTTCTTCCATCGCAATCGGGTTGATCAATGCCACTTCCACCTTCACGTTGTCGCCCGGCATCACCATCTCCGTGCCTGACGGCAAGGTCACCGCTCCCGTCACGTCCGTGGTCCTGAAGTAAAACTGCGGACGGTAGTTGTTGAAAAACGGCGTATGACGTCCACCCTCTTCCTTGCTCAGTACATACACTTCTGCTTCAAACTTCGTGTGCGGTGTTATGGAACCCGGGACACAAAGTACCTGGCCTCGCTCCACTTCCTCGCGCTTCGTGCCACGCAGCAACACACCCACGTTGTCACCCGCCTGGCCTTCATCAAGCAGCTTCCTGAACATCTCGACACCCGTACACGTCGTCTTCTGCGTCTCCTTGATGCCCACGATCTCAATTTCTTCACCCACCTTGATAATGCCGCGCTCGACTCGGCCTGTGACCACCGTGCCGCGTCCTGATATCGAGAACACGTCCTCTATCGGCAACAGGAACGGCTGGTCTACCGGCCGCTCAGGGATCGGAATGTAATCATCCATCGCCGCTATCAGCTTATCGATTGACGGCACACCGATGTCACTCGTGTCTCCTTCCAGGGCCTTCAGTGCACTACCCGTCACTACCGGGGTGTCATCACCCGGGAATTCATACGTGTCCAGCAGCTCGCGCACTTCCATCTCGACCAGCTCAAGCAGCTCTGCATCGTCCACCTGGTCCGCCTTGTTCAGGTACACCACGATGTAAGGCACACCTACCTGGCGGGCCAGCAGGATATGCTCACGCGTCTGCGGCATCGGGCCGTCTGCGGCACTTACCACCAGCACCGCGCCGTCCATCTGCGCTGCACCCGTGATCATGTTCTTCACATAGTCTGCGTGTCCCGGGCAGTCTACGTGGGCGTAGTGACGCGTATCGCTTTCGTACTCCACGTGAGCCGTGGCAATCGTGATACCACGTTCACGCTCTTCCGGCGCGTTATCGATCTGGTCATAGGCTTTCGTTTCACCACCGAACTTGCCTGCTTGGATCGTCGTCATTGCCGCTGTCAACGTCGTCTTACCGTGGTCAACGTGACCAATGGTGCCCACGTTCACATGCGGTTTATTTCTTTCAAATTTTTCCTTGGACACGATTTTTACCTCAGCTCATTTACTGTTAATGATTTTTTGCAATTATCCCTTCGGCGATATTCGCCGGTACTTCACTATATTTCGAAAATTCCATCGTATAGACAGCTCGCCCCTGTGATGCAGAGCGCAAATCTGTCGCATATCCAAACATTTCAGACAGGGGTACTTCAGCCCTGACTATCTTTCCTGCCGGCGATTCTTCTGTACCCTGCAGTACTCCTCGGCGGCGACTAATGTCACCGGTGACAGACCCGAGGTAATCCTCCGGTGTCACTACTTCAACCTGCATAATCGGCTCCAGTACAACCGGGCTGGCCTGCATTGCCCCTTCCCTGAAGCCCATGGAGCCGGCGATCTTAAACGCCATCTCGCTGGAGTCAACCTCGTGAAAAGAACCATCAAAAAGCGTTACTTTCACATCTACAACGGGGTAGCCAGCGACTATCCCGTTCTGCATCTGTTCTTCAATTCCCTTGCCCACCGCCGGTATATATTCCTTTGGTACAACGCCACCGACGATCTCATTAATAAACTCAAAACCACTTCCCGGTGGCTGCGGCTCCAGCTTCAGTACTACGTGTCCATACTGCCCTCGCCCACCTGACTGTCTTACAAACTTGCCCTCGGCCTTTCCAATTACGCTGCGTATGGTTTCCCTGTACGCAACCTGCGGCTTTCCGACATTGGCCTCGACACTGAATTCGCGCTTCAGTCGGTCAACAATAATCTCCAGGTGCAATTCACCCATACCGGAAATGATTGTCTGACCGGATTCCTCGTCCGTGTGTACACGAAATGAAGGATCCTCCTGGGCTAACTTGCCCAGTGCCACACCCATCTTCTCCTGGTCCGGTTTAGTCTTCGGCTCCACCGCTACAGCAATAACCGGGTCCGGGAACTCCATTCTTTCCAGGGTGATGATTTCATCCGGGTCGCACAGCGTATCCCCGGTGGTCACATCTTTCAGGCCAACCGCCGCGGCGATATCACCTGCCCTGACTTCCTTTATTTCCTCTCGACTATTTGCATGCATTTGCAGCAACCTGCCGATACGCTCCTTCTTACCCTTAACCGGGTTATATAATGTATCCCCCGAGTTCAACACCCCGGAATACACCCGGAAAAAGGTCAGGTTCCCCACAAAGGGATCCGTCGCAATCTTGAAGGCAAGGGCAGAAAAGTGACCATCATCTTCGGGTGCTCTTTCTGCCTCGGTATCCTTACCATCATCAAGGATGCCTCTAATTGCTGGCACGTCCACCGGTGCCGGCATAAAACTGATAACTGCATCGAGCATCGCCTGCACACCCTTGTTCTTGAAAGCAGAGCCACACAGTGTCGGCACAACTTCGTTACTCAAGGTCCTGGTGCGTAGTCCCTGCATGATGGCTTCTTCATCAAGGTCGCCATCTTCCAGGTAGGCCTCCATCAGCTCTTCCGAGGCTTCAGCCGCAGACTCCAGCATCAGTTCACGGTACTCCTGGCACTGCTCCAGCATCTCTTCGGGAATTTCCCTCTCCTCGAAGCGAACTCCCATATTCTCGTTTTCCCAGTAGATGGCTTTCATCTTTACCAGGTCAACGATACCTTCAAACTTTTCCTCGGCTCCGATTGGAAGCTGTATCGGCACCGGGTTACTACCCAATCTCTCTTTTATCTGCCCTACAACGCGCAGAAAATCCGCACCGGCCCTGTCCATCTTGTTAACAAAGGCCATGCGAGGCACATTATATTTTGTGGCCTGCCTCCAGACCGTTTCCGACTGGGGTTCAACGCCACCTACTGCACAAAATACAGCGCAGGCTCCATCCAGTACCCGCAGGCTTCTTTCCACCTCGATGGTGAAATCCACGTGCCCGGGTGTATCAATGATATTGATACGATGCTCAGGGAACTGCCCTGACATTCCTTTCCAGAAGCAGGTTGTTGCTGCCGAGGTAATCGTGATACCTCTTTCCTGCTCCTGTTCCATCCAGTCCATAACGGCAGCACCGTCGTGAACCTCGCCTATCTTGTGAGAGACGCCCGTGTAATACAGTATTCGTTCAGTCGTTGTCGTCTTGCCAGCATCGATGTGAGCCATGATGCCGATATTTCGATAACGCTCGATAGGAGTCGTTCGTGCCACAATTTTTTTGACTCCCTAGCAATTTGTCACCAGCGGTAATGAGAGAAAGCCTTGTTGGCTTCTGCCATCTTGTGCGTATCTTCTTTCTTCTTCATCGCCGCGCCTCGATTTTCAGCGGCGTCCAGTAATTCACCTGCCAGGCGCAGGCCCATATTTTTTTCGCCACGTTTCTTCGCGGAATCCACCAGCCAGCGCATGGCAAGTGTCTGGCTTCGGTCAGACCGGACTTCGACAGGAATCTGGTAGGTTGCACCACCAACTCTCCTGGAACGTACCTCGACTATCGGCCTGACATTTTCAAGAGCCTTGTTAAATACGTCGAGTGCGTCTTCTTTTTTGCGCTCGTGGATTTCATCCAGCGCACCGTAAACAATTTTTTCAGCCACGGACTTCTTTCCACTGCGCATTATCATGTTGATGAATTTCGCAAGAACCTGATCACCGTACTTGGGATCCGGAAGTATGGAACGACTCTCTGCTGCTCTTCTTCGTGACATATTTCGCGCCTATCTCTGTTTCAATGGCTCTGTTTCAGTGGCTTAGCTTTTAGGCTTCTTGGCACCGTACTTTGAACGGGCCTGTCTTCTATCATTCACACCGGATGTGTCCAGCGTGCCGCGCACGGTGTGGTAACGCACACCGGGTAAATCCTTGACTCGACCGCCGCGAATCAGGATGACAGAGTGTTCCTGCAGGTTATGACCTTCACCGCCAATGTAGGTAGTGACTTCATGACCATTGGTCAGTCGAACACGGGCAACCTTTCTCAGCGCAGAGTTTGGTTTCTTGGGTGTTGTTGTATACACCCTTGTGCAAACGCCACGTTTTTGCGGACAACTTTCCAGCGCCGGCACATTGCTCTTGCTGAGCTGCTTCTTGCGAGGTTTACGAACCAGTTGATTTATTGTTGCCATAAGCCTGTTTGTTTTGTTTAACCTTTGTTCTAAATCCTGTGCGTAGCCAGCCTTCCTGACCCGAGGCTAAGCCGGTCGAGCCAGTGTCCTGGACACGCGATGTTTGATTCGGATGAATCACGAAATAGGGCTCCGCAAAGTACCATTTTGCCGAGCCCTAAAATTATGACAGGCCGAAGCGCACTTCGGCCTGACAAAGAAGCGGGATTTTATGCCCTTGACAGCAAAGCTGTCAAGGGACTTATTATAGAATTTTTAAGCGTTTGCGCTATCTTGCGGCTGATCGCCCTCAGGCAGTTCCTGGGTCACTTCGGGCCCCACTTCAGCCGTTGAAACCAGGGCCTCCTCGTCCACTTCAGCAGTGGCCTCAGGCAGCTCTTTTTCCTCGGCTTTTCGCTTGCGCTCAGCGTGGTAGGACAGCCCCGTTCCGGCCGGAATCAGCCTTCCAACGATGACATTTTCCTTCAAACCACGTAATTCGTCCCGTTTTCCGCTGACGCTGGCCTCGGTGAGAACCCGCGTAGTTTCCTGGAAAGATGCCGCAGAAATAAAGGATTCCGTAGAAAGAGATGCCTTGGTGATGCCCAGCAGCACCGGCTCCCAGCTGGCAGGCTCTTTACCTTCCTTCTCCATCAGCTCGTTTTCTTCCAGCACACGGCCCCTATCTAGTTGTTCTCCCTTGAGAAATTGGGTATCCCCGGATTCGGTGATCTCGGCCTTGCGCAGCATCTGGCGGACAATCACCTCGATGTGCTTGTCGTTGATTTTCACACCCTGCAGGCGATAAACCTCCTGGATCTCGGTAACAACGTAGTTCGCCAGGGCATGAACACCCATGAGGCGCAGGATGTCGTGGGGAGTCAGGGGACCGTCAACAACCGCCTCACCTTTTTCCACGTGCTCACCCTCGAAAACGTTAACGTGGCGCCATTTCGGTATCAGCTCCTCGTGCGTTTCTCCCTCTGCCCCGGTAATTACAAGTCTTTGTTTTCCCTTGGTTTCTTTACCGAAGCTCACAGTTCCGCTGATTTCTGCCAATACCGCCGGCTCCTTGGGCTTCCTCGCCTCGAAGAGGTCCGCGACCCGTGGCAAACCACCGGTAATATCACGGGTTTTGAGGGATTCCTGGGGTAACCTGGCAATAACATCACCAACCTTCACCTCGCCACCATCAGTGGTGGTAATCACCGTATTTGGCGGCAGTGGATAATGTGCCGGTATATCCGTACCGGGGATTTTCAGCTCGCTACCCTTGGCGTCCACGAGCTGGATCAGGGGTCTCATGTCCTTGGCACTGCTTGGACGCAGCTTTGGATCGATAACCGTGACGTTGGTCAAACCGGTGATTTCGTCTACTTCACGGTCAACCGTAACACCTTCCACGATATCCACCAGCTGGACTTTACCAGCCACTTCCGAAATAACCGGGTGAGTATGTGGATCCCAGCTGGCAACCTTTTCGCCTGGTTCAACGCTGTCACCCTCAGCAACCGTCAACACGGCACCATAGGGGATCTTGTAGCGTTCCCTTTCACGTCCGACTTCATCCTGCAGTGCAAGCTCACCGGAGCGGGATACAACTACACGGTTACCCGATTTCTGCTCGAGCAATTTCACGTTATGAAGCTTGATTACGCCACCATACTTGACGTCAATACTGCTGACAGCCGCAGCTCGCGAGGCGGCACCACCGATGTGAAAGGTACGCATGGTGAGCTGAGTGCCCGGTTCACCGATGGACTGTGCAGCAACAACACCCACTGCCTCACCGATGTTGACGATGTGACCTCGACCAAGATCACGGCCGTAACACATGCCACAAACACCGTATCGCACGTCGCAGGTAATTGCCGAGCGAACCACCACCTCGTCGATACCGCGTTCATCCAGCACCTGTACCCAGTGCTCATCCAGCAGGGTGCCCGCTTTCGCAACGACGTCACCATCCGGTTCCTTGACGGCATCCTTTGCCAGGACGCGTCCAAGAACCCTTTCGGCAAGCGGTTCCACCACGTCACCACCCTCAATCAGCGGGGTAATGGTAAGACCGGCATCAGTTCCACAATCTACGTCAGTCACCACCAGGTCCTGGGCAACATCAACCAGGCGACGAGTCAGGTAACCGGAGTTTGCGGTCTTCAGCGCAGTATCCGCCAAACCTTTTCGCGCACCGTGAGTGGAAATAAAGTACTGCAACACGTTCAGACCTTCACGGAAGTTAGCCGTAATGGGTGTCTCGATGATCGATCCATCCGGCTTTGCCATCAGGCCTCGCATACCGGCCAGCTGCCTTATCTGTGCTGCCGAACCTCGAGCACCGGAATCGGCCATCATGTAAACAGAGTTGAATGTTGCCTGGTCAACGGTATTACCTTCACTGTCGGTAATTTGCTCTGTGCCCAGCTTGTCCATCATGGCTTTTGCCACCTGGTCATTGGTGTGGGACCAGATATCGACCACCTTGTTGTATCGCTCGCCGTCAGTAATCAGGCCGGCATTGTACTGCTCTTCAAACTGCTTAACCTGTTCCTCGGCCTGGCCGATGATGCTGCTCTTCTCTTCCGGAACAACCATGTCCTCGATACCAAACGAAACACCTGCACGGGTTGAATAATAGAAGCCGGTGTACATTAACCTGTCTGAAAACACTACGGTACGCTTGAGACCCAGCTTGCGATAGGACGTATCGATAAGCTGGGAAATGGACTTCTTGGTGATAGCCCGGTTTACCAGGGAAAAGTGCAGGCCATCCGGAAGTATGCGGGACAGTAGCGCACGTCCGACTGTCGTTTCCACGCGCTCAAGGGTTTCAGTTTCCACGCCATCATCATCTATGGTGACGCTTGGAATGCGCACGGAGATGTTTGCATGGATTTCGATATGACCACCCTCGTAAGCACGATGGACCTCGTCCACGTCGGAAAATTTCATACCGGAACCTTTCGCCGCAGCGGATTCACGGGTCATGTAGTAAAGACCGAGCACAACGTCCTGGGTAGGCACGATGATAGGCTCACCACTTGCCGGTGAAAGGATATTGTTTGTGGACATCATCAATGTCCTGGCTTCGAGCTGTGCTTCAACTGAAAGCGGCACGTGCACGGCCATCTGGTCACCGTCAAAGTCAGCGTTGAACGCGGTACACACGAGCGGATGCAGCTGAATAGCCTTACCCTCGATAAGCGTCGGTTCAAACGCCTGGATACCCAGTCGGTGCAGGGTCGGCGCCCTGTTTAGCATCACCGGGTGTTCGCGAATAACTTCTTCCAGTACGTCCCAGACTTCAGAGCCTTCACGCTCAACCAGTTTCTTGGCGGCCTTGATAGTCGTGGCAAGACCGCGTCGCTCAAGCTTGCTGAAAATAAATGGCTTGAATAATTCCAGCGCCATCTTCTTGGGCAAACCACACTGGTGCAGTTTCAGCGTTGGGCCCACAACAATAACGGAGCGACCAGAGTAGTCTACGCGCTTACCGAGCAGGTTCTGACGAAAACGACCCTGCTTACCCTTGATCATGTCGGCAAGGGACTTCAGCGGTAACTTGTTGGTGCCGGTAATGGCACGACCACGCCGACCATTATCCAGGAGCGCATCAACAGCTTCCTGCAGCATCCTCTTTTCGTTACGCACAATGATATCCGGCGCATTCAAGTCAAGCAGTCGCTTGAGGCGGTTGTTCCTGTTAATCACGCGACGGTACAGATCGTTCAGATCCGATGTCGCAAAGCGTCCACCATCAAGTGGTACCAGGGGTCGCAGTTCCGGCGGTAATACCGGTAATACCTGCAGGATGATCCACTGCGGATCGTTGCCTGATTTCTGAAATGCCTCCAGCAGTTTCAGGCGCTTGGTCAGCTTCTTGAGCTTTGTTTCGGACTTGGTTTCAGGAATCTGCGCGCGCAGCTCATCAACTTCAACATTGATGTCAATATTCTTGAGCAATTCAAAAATCGCTTCGGCACCCATCTTGGCTTCAAACTCATCGCCATATTGCTCAATCGCTTCGAGGTAATTTTCCTCTGTCAGCAACTGGCCACGTTCGAGTTCTGTCATCCCGGGTTCGATAATTACGTAGGCCTCAAAATACAGGACTCTTTCAATTTCACGCAGGGTCATATCCAGCAACAGGCCCATACGTGACGGCAGCGACTTCAGGTACCAGATATGAGCAACGGGACTGGCCAGCTCAATGTGCCCCATGCGTTCACGTCGTACCTTGGACAGGGTGACTTCAACACCACATTTTTCGCAGACAACGCCGCGATGCTTCAGTCGCTTGTATTTACCGCACAGGCATTCATAGTCCTTGATGGGACCAAAAATCTTCGCGCAAAACAGACCGTCGCGTTCCGGCTTGAAGGTACGATAGTTAATGGTTTCAGGTTTCTTGACCTCACCATAGGACCAGGACCGGATTTTCGCCGGTGACGCCAGACCAATGGTGATTGAATCGAACTCTTCAACCTGACCCTGCTGTTTTAAAAGCTTGAGTAAGTCTTTCAATGTGTACTACCTCCGAAACACTGTGGAACGCATTTTGATGTGGAAATTTCTGCTTTCATCGTTATTTCTGATCCAGGCCGATATCAATACCAAGGGAACGAATTTCCTTGATAAGAACGTTAAATGATTCCGGCATACCGGCTTCCATTCGATGATCACCATCCACGATATTCTTGTACATCTTTGTTCGGCCGCTGACGTCATCTGATTTCACCGTGAGCATTTCCTGCAGGGTGTATGCAGCGCCGTAGGCTTCAAGGGCCCAGACTTCCATTTCACCGAACCTCTGCCCACCAAACTGGGCCTTACCACCAAGAGGTTGCTGGGTAACGAGGCTGTATGGACCGGTTGAACGGGCATGCATCTTGTCATCGACAAGATGGTTCAGCTTGAGCATGTACATGTAGCCCACGGTCACCCTTCGGTCAAAGGCATCGCCGGTACGCCCATCAAACAACTGGGTCTGACCGTCCGATGGCAAATCTGCCAATGCCAGCATGTTCTTGATCTCATCTTCACTGGCACCATCAAAAACCGGAGTTGACATGGGAACGCCGCCTTCGAGGTTTTTCGCCAACGACAGTACTTCCTCATCGCTCAGGCTATCCAGGTCTTCTGATTTACCGCTGGCGTTGTAGACCTTCTCCATGAACTTGCGCAGCTCCTGGGCTTCCTTCTTCGCTTCGAGCATCCTGCCGATCTTGTTACCCAGTCCCTTTGCCGCCCACCCGAGGTGGGTTTCAAGGACCTGTCCAACGTTCATTCGAGATGGCACACCCAGCGGATTCAGTACTACGTCGACCGGTGTTCCATCTTCCATGTAAGGCATATCCTCAACAGGCACAATGGTTGAAATCACACCCTTGTTACCATGGCGTCCTGCCATCTTGTCACCAGACTGGATGCAGCGCTTGACTGCCAGGTAAACCTTGACCATCTTCAGAACGCCCGGGGCAAGATCATCACCGGAGGTGAGCTTGGCGCGCTTTTCTTCAAACTTCTGGTCAAATTCTTCCTTGAGCTGCTGTAACTGGGCATTTGCCTGTTCGAGGACGCGATTTGCATCATCATTTTTCAGGCTTATCTCAAACCACTTTTCCCGGGATAGCTCTGCCAGGTGGTTCTTTGCCAGTTTTGTCTCAGCAGTAATACCACCTGGGCCACTGCTGGCGATTTTCCCAAGCAGGTGTTTTTCTATTCTCTGGTAAACACCGTCCTCCATGATTCGTAACTGGTCATTGAGATCCTTGCGCACCTGGTTCAGCTCGGACTCCTCGATCTCCAGGGCACGCGCATCTTTCTCTACACCATCACGGGTAAACACCTGTACATCGATGACAGTCCCGTTCATACCCGAGGGCACTCTCAGGGACGTATCCTTAACGTCCGATGCTTTTTCACCAAAAATTGCGCGCAGGAGTTTTTCTTCCGGCGTCAGCTGGGTTTCGCCCTTTGGCGTTACCTTACCAACCAGGATATCGCCGGTATTCACTTCGGCGCCGATATACACAATGCCGGATTCATCCAGCTTGTTAAGCGCACTCTCGCTGACATTTGGAATATCAGCGGAAATCTCTTCCGGCCCGAGCTTGGTGTCCCTGGCTACGCAGGTCAACTCCTCGATATGAATCGTGGTGTACCGCTCTTCCTGCACCAGGCGTTCAGAAATGAGGATGGAATCCTCGAAGTTGTAGCCATTCCAGGGCATGAAGGCGACCAGCATGTTCTGGCCAAGTGCCAGTTCACCCATATCAGTCGACGGACCATCAGCAAGCACATCGCCGCGTGCCACCATGTCGCCCGGCTTCACCAGCGGGCGCTGGTTAATACAGGTGTTCTGGTTAGAACGCGTGTACTTGATAAGGTTGTAGATGTCCACGCCTGCCTCACCAGCTGTTACCTCGTCATCATTAACACGAATAACGATACGGCTGGCGTCAACGGAATCAACAACACCACCGCGATCGGAAACCACGGTCACACCGGAATCGATGGCCACGAGCCTCTCTACCCCGGTTCCTACCAGCGGTTTGTCGCTACGCAGGGTGGGCACCGCCTGGCGCTGCATGTTGGATCCCATCAGGGCGCGGTTCGCATCATCATGCTCAAGGAAAGGTATCAGTGATGCCGCAACCGAAACGATCTGTTTTGGCGACACGTCCATGTACTGAACACGGTCCGGGGTCGACATGATGGTTTCGTTCAGGTGACGACAGGACAACAGCTCGTCCACCAGCTTGCCATTTTTATCCAGTCGCGTATTTGCCTGGGCAATAACATAGTCACCTTCTTCAATGGCAGACAGGTATTCGATTTCCTCGGTGACCTTGCCGTTTTCCACCTTTCGATACGGTGTTTCAAGAAACCCATATTCGTTGGTGCGGGCATACATGGCAAGCGAGTTGATCAGGCCAATATTGGGGCCTTCCGGCGTCTCAATAGGGCAAACCCTGCCGTAATGTGTCGGGTGCACGTCACGAACCTCAAATCCAGCACGTTCCCTTGTCAGACCACCCGGTCCAAGGGCCGAAATCCTGCGCTTGTGCGTGATTTCTGAGAGTGGATTGTTTTGGTCCATGAACTGTGAAAGTTGACTGGAGCCAAAAAATTCCTTGATGACTGCAGATACCGGCTTCGCATTGATAATTTCCTGAGGCATAAGTCCTTCAGACTCAGCGAGACTCAGGCGTTCCTTGACAGCGCGCTCTACGCGCACCAGGCCAATTCGAAACTGGTTCTCAGCCATTTCACCGACGCTGCGAACACGCCGGTTACCCAGGTGGTCGATGTCATCAATGGAGCCACGACCGTTCCTGATCGCGACAAGCGTGCTCAGGACATCCATGATATCCGAGCGCTCCGTACCAATTTCCTCAAAAAGCGTTTTTGAAAGCTCGTCGTTACGCTCACCAAAGTACTTGCCGTCGTAAAGAATGCCGGGGCCAGTCACATCCTTACGGCCCACACGGCGATTAAACTTCATACGACCAACAGCGCTCAGGTCATACCTGTCAGCGCTGAAAAAGAGATTCTTGAACAGGTTCTCTGCGGCATCCTTTGTCGGTGGCTCTCCAGGACGCATCATCCTGTAGATCTCAATCATTGCCTCGAGCTGAGTGGTGGTGGTGTCCGCACGCAGCGTGTCAGAAATGTAGGGACCCCGATCCAGGTCATTGACGTAAAGGGTTTCTAATTCGTATTCACCGCCTTCCAGGAGTTTTTCAAGCAACTCCTCGGTAATTTCGGTGTTCGCCGGAGCCAGCGGAATAACCTCCCCGGTCTCCTGGTCAACTTCACCGTTTTCCGGATCGATCAGTGCTTTTGCCAGTACCTTACCAATGAGGTACTCGGCTGGAACCTCGAGCTGGGTAATCTTTGCCTTTTCAATCTCGCGGATATGACGCGCGGTAATACGTCTTTCTTTTTCAACTATCACCTTACCGCCTTTCTTGGCAGTGATATCAAACGCAGCAGTTTCACCGCGCAGTCTCTCGGCAATCAGGTCGAGCTTGATGCCCTTCGGAGAAATATGGAAGGTGTTGGTATCGAAGAAGATACTAAGTATTTCCTCAGTTTCGTAACCAAGCGCGCGCAGAAGAATCGTAGCGGGGATTTTTCTACGTCGGTCAATACGACAAAAAACGAGATCCTTGGGATCAAATTCGAAATCAAGCCATGAGCCGCGGTAGGGAATGACACGTGCAGAGTAAAGCAGCTTTCCTGATGAATGCGTCTTACCCCGGTCATGTTCAAAAAACACGCCAGGTGAACGATGCAACTGGGAAACAATTACGCGCTCTGTGCCATTGATGACGAAGGTCCCGGTCTTTGTCATGAGAGGGATTTCCCCCATGTAAACATCCTGTTCCTTGATGTCCTTGACGACCTTCTTGTTTAAACCCGCTTCCTTGTCATATATGACAAGGCGTACTTTAACCCTTAATGAAGCAGCGTAAGTCATTCCCCTTAGCTGGCATTCCTTTACATCAAATACCGGTGTCCCAAGGGTATAGGAAACATATTCCAGCATAGCGTTACCGGAATAGCTTTCAATTGGGAAAACTGACTTAAATGCAGCGTGCAGGCCCACATCGCGAAGAGACTCGGTCTCCACTCCTGGCTGCAAAAACTGGCGAAAAGAATCAATCTGGGTAGCCAGTAAATAAGGTGTGTCCAGCACACTTCTCAATTTTCCAAAATCCTTGCGGATTCTCTTCTTCTCAGTGTAAGAATAGGTCATTACACATCCTCGCGGTCAAAATACTTAATCAAATTCAGGTCTGTTCACTCAAGTACGGCGAGCAGGCCCGTCACTACAGCAAGGCACACAGGGTGCCCCAGTAATAAACTGGACCGGGGGTAATCGCTAAATTACCCCCGGAATTTTTTAGCAATTGCCTTACTTCAGCTCGACGCTGGCGCCGGCTTCTTCAAGTTGTTTCTTGATATCCTCGGCTTCTTCCTTGGACGCTCCTTCCTTAACAGTGGAAGGTGCACCTTCAACCATGTCCTTGGCTTCTTTCAGACCCATTCCGGTGATTGCGCGAACAACCTTGATAACTGCTACCTTGTTGTCGCCGAAACTACCCATTACGACATCAAACTCAGTCTTCTCTTCGGCAGCACCACCTGCATCACCCGCAGCCGGGGCGGCAGCAACGGCAACCGGAGCGGCAGCGGAAACACCCCACTCCTCTTCCAGTTCAGATATAAGGTCAACCAGCTCAAGCACTGGCAACTGACTTAAAGCTTCTTTGATTTCATCTTTTGAAACAGCCATTTCTATTACTCCTGATAATTTAATTTTTTAACAATATATTTGGTTCGTTGCCTGCTCAGGCGGCCTGCTGCTGATCGCGCCTTGCGGCCAGCAAGCGGGCAAATTTGCCACCGGGTTCTGCGAGTGTGCGCACCATCTTGGACATCGGTGCCTGCAGTAGACCGAGCAGCATCGCCCTGGCTTCGTCCTGGTTAGGCATACTCGCTAGCCGATCAAGATCAGCTGCGTTGAGTAACTTGCCATCCAGGGACACGAGCTTTGCAACAAGCTTGTCGTTTTCTTTTGCGAAGTCGCGGATAACTCTAGCCGCTGAACCTGGTTCTTCGTTGGCGAAGGCCAGGATAAGCGGACCAACCATCTCTTCCCGCATGCAGTCGAATTTCGTGCCTTCCAGCGCTCTGCGCGCCAGAGTATTTCGAACAACCCTGAGGTAGATACCGGCATTGCGTGCGTTTTGACGAAGTTCCGTCATCTCAGCCACGCTCAAACCAATATATTCGGCCGCTACAGCGGAGGGAGCCTGGTTTGCAACTTCGGCAACTTCTTCGACAATTGCCTTTTTTTGCTCCAGATTAAGACTCAAAATTACTTCCTCCTGTTACATTCCCGGCAGGAACCTGATACATCAATTTCCATGTCCTTACCGGTGTTTCAACTACAGTGACCGTCTCAAAAATCTGATCGGGTAACACCGCCTGCGCAGGTAAATCTTATTTACATTAAGTTCCTGCTTTCGTACTGCGACAGGAACACCTGCGGTCTTTGACGGTTGACCTGTCCTTAGATCAACCCAAAGTCTTTTAATTAACTGGACAGGCTAGCCTGGTCCAGCACCAATCCCGGGCCCATGGTTGTGGACACGGTGATCTTCTTCATATAGATGCCCTTGGCTGTGCTGGGCTTGGCCTTGTTCAGGTCAGCCAAAAGCACTTCAAGGTTTTCGCGTAGCGCATCGGCTTCAAAAGACACCTTGCCGATAGCACCATGGATAATGCCGTTCTTGTCTGTCCTGTAGCGAACCTGGCCCGCCTTGGCATTCTCTACAGCCTGTTTTACATCCTTTGTCACGGTACCAGTCTTGGGATTTGGCATTAGCCCACGCGGGCCAAGAACCTTACCGAGTTTACTCACGACTGGCATCGCATCAGGTGTGGCAATAACCACGCCGAAATCATCAAGCCCGCCGTTGATTTCATCCACGAGCTCCTGCATACCGACATAGTCTGCACCAGCGGCTTTCGCTTCATCGGCAGGCTCACCCTGGGTGAACACGGCAATTTTCACCGACTTGCCGGTGCCACGGGGCAACACGGTGGAACCCCTGATCGCCTGGTCTGACTTACGTGGGTCTACGCCAAGGTTGACCGCCACTTCCACAGATTCATCAAATTTCACAGAGGAGCATTCTTTCAGTAATTCAAATGCTTCAAGGACCGAGTAGTTCTTTTCGGGATCAACCTTTTCCTCGATAAGCTTTGCACGTTTGCTTAAATTTGCCATGTCTAAACGCCCTCCGTTTCCAGGCCCATACTGCGCGCGGTACCGGCGATAGTTCGAACGGCGGCATCAAGATCAGCAGCGGTTAAATCAGGTTCCTTGGTCTTTGCAATTTCTTCGAGCTGGGCACGGGTAACTTTGCCAACCTTGTTGGTGTTCGGCGTACCACTACCACTGCTGATACCGGCAGCTTTTTTCAAAAGATGCGAAGCCGGCGTGGTCTTGGTAACAAAAGTAAAACTCTTGTCAGAGTAAACCGTGATGACAACGGGGACTGGTAGTCCCTGTTCCATGCCCTGGGTTTGCGCGTTGAAGGCCTTACAGAAATCCATAATATTAAGGCCATGTTGGCCAAGCGCCGGGCCCACTGGCGGACTCGGATTAGCCTGTCCTGCAGGAACCTGCAGCTTGATATACGACTCAATTTTCTTTGCCACTTCAATTACTCCTGTTGGGTGCAAGCGCCCTCTCTTCGTAGAGCTCCCCGTGTTATTAAAACAACCTTAAACTGCAAGCCCCGGGATACACGCCCCCGGAGTACTACCAAACCTTATTCTTTCTCTACCTGGCCGAACTCAAGCTCAACCGGCGTCGAGCGACCAAAAATCAGCACGGATACCCGCAGACGGCTTTTCTCGTAATTCACTTCTTCCACTACGCCGTTAAAATCTGTAAACGGTCCGTCGTTGACCCGTACAACCTCTCCTGGTTCAAACAGTATCTTCGGACGCGGTTTGTCAACCCCATCCTCGACACGTTGCAATATCGCGTTTGCTTCCTTGTCGGTAATCGGTGCCGGCTTGTCACTTGTGCCACCGATAAAACCCAGGACTCTTGGTGATTCTTTAACCAGGTGCCAGGTGGCATCGTTCATTTCCATTTGTACAAGCACGTAACCCGGGAAAAATTTCCGATCGCTTTTACGCTTTTTACCATCGCGCATTTCCACGACTTCTTCCGTAGGCACGAGTATTTCACCGAACTGATCTTCAAGTTCAAAGCGTTTCACTCTCTCCTGGATAGTCTTCATCACCTGTGATTCGTATCCCGAATAGGCATGGACAACATACCAACGCAAACTCATTCTTTTATTCCCCCTGCCCGAGAATCTGCTCGATTCCCAATCCCAGTAACCAGTCGAGACCAAAAAGTATTAACGAAAATAAAATTACCACGACGATGACAATCAAGGTCGTGTTCACAGTTTCCTGGCGTGTCGGCCATACGACCTTTCGCACTTCAATCTGCGCATCCTGGATAAAGGCCCAGAGCGTACGTCCCTGGTCCGTCTGCAGCGCGATGGCTATGGATACACCTGCCGCTGCCAGTAAGCCCACAACGCGTAAAAGTTGCGATTGGTCTTCATAAATGTAGAACGCAGCAATCGCCGCGATCAGTATCGCCAGCGATATAAACAATTTAAAAAAATCCAGCTTCCCGGATGCGGTCTCTACTTTTGTATTCATTTATCTTTACTAACTACTTATATATTGCCGCTTATAGCCTGTGCCAGCCTGCTACTCTAAATTGGCAGGCCAGGAGGGAATCGAACCCCCAACCTGCGGTTTTGGAGACCGCCGCTCTGCCAATTGAGCTACTGGCCTAAACTCTTCTTTCAAGAAAACGACAGGGGTCAGGCCTTTTTTGCGCGACGACACCGCGCTATATGCAAGGCCTGACCCCTGATAGTTATCTCTTGTAAATTACGTTGTTTAACCGATGATATTCTTTGTCTTGATGACCTTACTCGATGATCTTTGAGACCACGCCCGCACCCACCGTGCGACCGCCTTCTCGTATCGCGAAGCGCAGACCTTCTTCCATCGCAATCGGGTTGATCAATGCCACTTCCACCTTCACGTTGTCGCCCGGCATCACCATCTCCGTGCCTGACGGCAAGGTCACCGCTCCCGTCACGTCCGTGGTCCTGAAGTAAAACTGCGGACGGTAGTTGTTGAAAAACGGCGTATGACGTCCACCCTCTTCCTTGCTCAGTACATACACTTCTGCTTCAAACTTCGTGTGCGGTGTTATGGAACCCGGGACACAAAGTACCTGGCCTCGCTCCACTTCCTCGCGCTTCGTGCCACGCAGCAACACACCCACGTTGTCACCCGCCTGGCCTTCATCAAGCAGCTTCCTGAACATCTCGACACCCGTACACGTCGTCTTCTGCGTCTCCTTGATGCCCACGATCTCAATTTCTTCACCCACCTTGATAATGCCGCGCTCGACTCGGCCTGTGACCACCGTGCCGCGTCCTGATATCGAGAACACGTCCTCTATCGGCAACAGGAACGGCTGGTCTACCGGCCGCTCAGGGATCGGAATGTAATCATCCATCGCCGCTATCAGCTTATCGATTGACGGCACACCGATGTCACTCGTGTCTCCTTCCAGGGCCTTCAGTGCACTACCCGTCACTACCGGGGTGTCATCACCCGGGAATTCATACGTGTCCAGCAGCTCGCGCACTTCCATCTCGACCAGCTCAAGCAGCTCTGCATCGTCCACCTGGTCCGCCTTGTTCAGGTACACCACGATGTAAGGCACACCTACCTGGCGGGCCAGCAGGATATGCTCACGCGTCTGCGGCATCGGGCCGTCTGCGGCACTTACCACCAGCACCGCGCCGTCCATCTGCGCTGCACCCGTGATCATGTTCTTCACATAGTCTGCGTGTCCCGGGCAGTCTACGTGGGCGTAGTGACGCGTATCGCTTTCGTACTCCACGTGAGCCGTGGCAATCGTGATACCACGTTCACGCTCTTCCGGCGCGTTATCGATCTGGTCATAGGCTTTCGTTTCACCACCGAACTTGCCTGCCTGGATCGTCGTCATTGCCGCTGTCAACGTCGTCTTACCGTGGTCAACGTGACCAATGGTGCCCACGTTCACATGCGGTTTATTTCTTTCAAATTTTTCCTTGGACATTGAAGGCTCTCCTCAACGATAAATAAATTTTTCAGCTTTACTGTTTAACTAAATAATCTGGAGCTCATAACCGGATTTGAACCGGTGACCTCTTCCTTACCAAGGAAGTGCTCTACCGACTGAGCTATATGAGCGCGATAAAACCCGTTTCAAGTCACCAGCCAGCTATAAGCGTTTCCGTTTCAATCGCTACAACACTTACAACATTACCGATAACTTCAAATTGACATTTGGAGCGGGTGATGGGAATCGAACCCACATCATCAGCTTGGAAGGCTGAGGTTCTACCATTGAACTACACCCGCAGCTTCGCCTGTCTTATGTCGATCCCCATTAGAATTTACAACAACGCATTTTTGCCCAGCCATTCACCTACCCAGGCAACTCACCAGCTATCGAATCCTCACTCGCAATAAATTGGTGGAGGGAGGAGGATTCGAACCTCCGAAGGTAGAACCAGCAGATTTACAGTCTGCCCCCGTTGGCCGCTTGGGTATCCCTCCTAAAATGCTAGCCGCACATTTTGATTCAGATTGGTTGGGCTGTCAACTATAACTCTTTGTTTTTTTTAGAGCATCCCAGTCTCATTCTCGAGGGATTTTCCGTGGCATTCCCGGCCAATGGCAGGCCGGCTTTGGAGGCGGGAATTTGGCCTGTTTGGGCTCAGCCAGGGCGCAGGATGGCCCCGTCCAGGCCGTGGCGAATCTCACTGGGGCGGCCCGAATCCCCCAGTTTTCCATCAAGAATATAGTCAAGCTGCCCGGCAAAGTATTCCGCTACCTGCCTGGCGCTCCTGGCCGGTTCGGCACCGGAGAGGTTGGCACTGGTGGAGACCAGCGGCCCGCATTGCTCACACAAACCGGCCAGGATTGGGTGCGCGGTAACCCTCACCGCGAGGTCCTGGCTCGCGCCAAATAGCCACTCCGGTGCATCTGCGTGGGCTGGCAGAATCCATGTCACCGGTCCCGGCCATGAAGCCCGAATCTCCTCGATCATCGGGCTGCCTTCGACTTCAACCAGCCCCTGCAGCTGCTCAATCGCGGCGGCGGCAACAATAAAACCCTTTTCCGCCGGTCGGTTTTTAAGGTCAAGCAATCTCTCCAGTGCCTGCCTGTCGCGCGGCAGGCAGCTGAGACCGTATACGGCTTCGGTTGGACAGGCGATCACCCCGCCAGCAAGTATGGCGTCCGCCGCCCGCGCCATGCGCTCCGTCTCTTCGGCTGAGAAAGTCCTGGAATTCATTAGAAATCAACTGGTTGACACAGTAGTGGCGAGGTCAGACCGAGCCCGCTCAAGTGCAAATACCTGTAATAATCAGTCGCTGTTTTCGGCCACGGTGGCTTTCTTTCGACTGGCTTTTTTCTTCTTGCCTGCGGTCGCCTTCTTTGTCGTCTTCTTCCTGGTGGCCTTTTTTGTCGCGGTTTTCTTTTCAGTTTTCGCCTTTTTTGCTGCCTTTTTCTTCCTTCGTGGCTCGGGCGCTTCCGCAATCATGCGCTGACAATCCTCGAGCGTCAGGCTCTTTGGATCCGTATCCTTGGGCACCCGGGCGTTTTTGTGGCCATCGGTGACGTAGGGTCCGTAACGCCCATTGAGAACGGATATTCCTTCCTCCTTGAAAATCCTGATTTCTTTCTCAGCGTCCGCTTTTTTCTTGGCTGCTACCACTTCCAGGGCCCGTTCCAGGGTCACGGTATGGGGGTCGTCCTCTTTCAGCGAGGCAAATTTCTTTCCATAGCGTATGTAGGGACCAAAACGACCTATGCTGGCGGCGACCTCCTCGCCCTCTTCCGTATGTCCAAGCATCCTCGGAAGTTTGAACAGTTCTATGGCTTCTTCAAAAGTGATCGTATCCAGTCGCTGCCCGGGACGCAGGCCGGCAAATTTCGGCTTTTCCTCGTCCTCCACGCTGCCAATCTGGGCAAAAGGCCCATAGCGCCCCATTCTTACCGATACCGGCAGGCCGCTCTTTGGATCCGTGCCAAGGACCCTGGCCTGTACCGCTTCACTGCGACTGACACTTTCTTCCTTATCCCTGATTTGCTTGTCAAAGGGTTTCCAGAATGACTCCATCAAGGGCACCCAGTCTTTCTCCCCCCTGGACACTGCGTCCAGTTCATCCTCGAGTTTTGCCGTGAAATCGTAGTCCACGTAATTGGTAAAGTGGTCCGTGAGAAATTTATTGACTACGCGCCCCACTTCACTGGGAATAAATCGCTTACTGTCGACTTCTACATATTCCCTTTGCCTGAGAGTCGAAATAATACTGGCATAGGTAGATGGTCGTCCTATGCCGTGTTCCTCCAGGGTCTTCACCAGGCTCGCCTCGGTATAGCGGGGCGGCGGTTCAGTGAAGTGCTGCTCAGGTCGAATCGCCTTCATGTCGATCTCATCGCCCACTTCCATGGCCGGTAATATTCGTTCATCAGACTCTGGCTTGGCATCATCCTGCCCTTCCTGGTAAACCGCCATGAAACCCTTGTCGCGCACGGTCGAGCCGTTGGCGCGGAACATGTTTCCGGGCCCCGCTGCCAGGTCTACAGCCACGGTATCCAGCGTGGCATGCACCATTTGACATGCCACTGCGCGTTTCCAGATCAACTCGTAAAGTTTTAATTGCTCGGCGTTAAGGTGAGGTTTGAGGTCTTTTGGCGTTCTAAAGGCCGATGTAGGCCTTACTGCCTCGTGAGCTTCCTGGGCGTTCTTCGACTTGTTCTTGTATTCCCTCGGGGATGAGGGCAGGTTTTTCTCTCCATAGGTGTCACTGATGAACTGTCGGATTTCTTCCACTGCCTCTTTTGCCAGGGTGACTGAGTCAGTACGCATGTAGGTAATAAGGCCAACTGCTCCTTCACCTATGTCGATACCTTCGTACAATTGCTGTGCAATACGCATGGTTCGTTGTGCGGTAAAGCCGAGTTTACGAACGGCTTCCTGCTGCAGGGTGGAAGTAATAAAGGGTGCAGCTGGCTGGCGCTTGCGCTGCTTTTTTTCCAGCTTGCTGACTTTCAGCTTGCCATTAGCTGCGCTGGTCAGTGTTTCAAATACCTTGTCCGCCTGGTCTTTATTGTCGATGCTGAACTGCTTGAGCTTCTCTTCATCAAAATGGGTCAACCTGGCGACGAAATCCTGTTTCCCGTGATTCAGGTCTGCCTCAACAGTCCAGTACTCACGGGATACAAACTTTTCAATCTCCTGCTCGCGTTCCACGATGAGCCTCAGCGCCGGGCTCTGGACCCTGCCCGCCGACAGTCCTCGCCTGATTTTCTTCCACAATAACGGGGACAGATTAAATCCGACCAGGTAATCAAGCGCACGCCGGGCCTGCTGGGCATTGATTAGATCCACCGACAGCTCCCTCGGGTGTGCGATGGCATCCTGCACAGCACTCCTGGTCACTTCATGGAATACAACGCGCTTTACATCCTTGCCATCAAGAGCACCTCGCTCTTTCAATAATTCATAAAGGTGCCAGGATATGGCTTCGCCTTCCCGGTCCGGGTCAGTGGCGAGGTAAAGTGTGTCAGCCTTTTTCAAGGCCTTTGCAATTGAATCCACCTGCTTGGCATTTCTCTCGATGATCTGGTAGTTCATCTGGAAATCCTGCTCAGTGTCCACGGCGCCAGTCTTTGGCAACAGATCCCTCACGTGCCCGTTTGAGGCCAGCACCTCGAAGTCCTTGCCCAGGTAACGCAACAGCGTTTTGGACTTGGCTGGGGATTCTACAATTACAAGGGACTTAGTCATTCTTATTTTCTATTCTCAATCTAACCTGCACCATGGGAAATGCCTTGTTTAAAATGGCTAGTGCAAACCGCTTTTGGAATTTTCCATAACTATATCTTCCATCCATGTAAATGCGGCTTCCTTACCCGGCTGGTTAAGCAGCACCATTAACACGACCCACTTTAACTGTTGCAGGTCAATCTCATCAGCTTCAAGGGCCATGGCCCTGTCGATCACAACTTCTCGATCGTAAGCATCCACTACACCACTTTGCTCAAGGAATATCAGGAAGCCTCGACATTTGACATCAAGTTTTTCCATCTCCCTTTCACTGTACATCCTGAGAGTTGCTTTCTCGGCCAGGTTATCTGACTGAATGAGATCTTTTTGTAATGCCAGGCCTTCGAGCCAATCAAAGGCTTTGCTTACCTGGTTGTCACCGAATCCTGCCTGGACTAATTCATATTTCAGGGAGTCCTGGTCAGAGTTTATTTCATAGTCTTCTTCAAAATAGTTATCGAACAGATACATCAATACATCAAAAACCGTCTCTTTCATCTATTTATGTCTCAAATGGCTTACGTATGTAATTGGCTCCTGGCATACACTCTATCAGGCCCTGTAACTCCAGTTTCGTTAAATTAACGGCAACAGCATCTGTTGGCAATCCGGTTGTTTCCACAAGGTAATCAATATGTGCTGGCAGATTACCTATATTATCAAGCAGGAGTTTCGCGTCTGCGTCAAGTCCCTTTATTGATGGCTGTCTACCTGTCGACCCAAAATTGTCCGTCCCGGGAACGGGGGTAAGCGTGCCAATTTCTTCCACGATATCCACGACTTGCTCTACCAGTTTCGCCCCCTGGCGTATCAGCGAGTGACAGCCCTGGGCCATGGGGTTGTAAATAGCTCCGGGAATCGCAAAGACTTCCCTGCCCTGGTCCACGGCGCACTGGGCCGTAATCAGGGAGCCACTTTTCCTGGCGGCTTCGACCACCAGCACACCGTAACTCATGCCACTGATTAGGCGGTTTCTCCTCGGGAAGTTGTGAGGCACTGGCCTGTATTCGAGGGGGAATTCCGATACCAGCACACCGCTTTGACAAATTTGTTCAGCCAGTTTCCTGTTCCTGCGCGGATATACCTCTGACAACCCGTGCCCCATGACTGCAATGGTTTTTCCGCCAGCTTCCAGCGCTCCCTGGTGTGCGACACTGTCGATGCCAATGGCTAGACCACTGGTAATAGTAAGACCCTGCCCGGCGAGTTGCAGGCAAAAGCTTCGCGCGAGACGCCTGCCATCCGCGGTAGGTTTTCGTGTTCCGACGACACCCAACTGCAGCGAGTTCAGGCAACTTACCTCACCCCGCGCATAAATTACCGGTGGAAAGTCCACCACCTCCCTCAGTAACCGTGGGTAATGCTCGCAGGCGGGCGTTAGAATGTGATGGCTGTTCGAATTTGCCTGCCACTCAATGTCCTCATCCACCCTGTACCAGTGCGGTGATGCGATAAAATCGATGGCATCCTTTTCTACACCAAGTGACTCGAGCTCTCCCGGCGAAAGCTTGAATACAAGTTCAGGGGAACCTGCGTATTCACACAGTTGCAATATGGTCCTGCAACCGAAGCCCGGAACACGGACCAGTGCAAGCAGAAAGGGAAGGTAGTCCTCGTTAAAAATACTCTCGTCTATCATCCTGTCTTACAGCGTGAAGCCTGCAGAAGACAGTAGCATTATCTTGAATGATGATTATGTGAGCACGGACACCGAAGACAAAAAAAAGCCAGTGAACCCCAGTTCACTGGCTTTAAGAGATTTATTGACCGCAGAATAACTACAGGTTGCGTACAGCGTCATTCAGGTGAATTGGCGCATTCGCCTCCATTACGAGTCCGTAGCTAATATTTCCAAAAGTTCGAAAGACCATGACAACGGCGGCATATTCGTCAGGTAACTGGACAGGCTCTCCTGCTGCTCTTTTCCTGCCGAGATAATCCATGAATGCATCGCCATCGAATACGCTGTCTCCTCTCTCTCCGGCGCGGCGCCACTGTGCATCCGCGTTTACCCGGTCAGCAATGATTGCACCGCTTTGATAAACACCAACAACATTACCATTGGCAAGTCCCTGGGTTTCACCTACATCCAGGACCACTACCTGGTATTGTCCAATCTCTGACACACCGTCGATCACGGAGATAACACTACCGTTTATGGAGCTTGACGGGGATCGCGGAATAAAATCCCGGTTTATGTCGCTACTGGACTGGGCCACGAAACGGTCACCTGGCAAGACTTCGCGGGTTGCATCAACAATAACCGCAGTGGCCGGGTCACCCGTGCGCTCGATGACAGCATCCGCCACGTGCAGTGCTTCGTAACCGATGATCCTGCGGGAGTCACCCGTGCCTGTCTGGTAAGCAGGTCCCCTGCGATAGATTGAATAACGCTCTCCGACCGAGCTACCAGAAAGCCCGCGGACATAGACGCGACTGCCGGTACCGGCGATCAAATGATTATCATAATTGGACACGATGTAGGGCCAGCCATCCATCTCATCCTCATTGACCACGAGGGGCCTCACCAGGAACTGTTCAATAACATCGACTGGAATAGATGGTATTGAATCGGCATGCTCGGTGGAACGAACCCGGGGAGACAATTTTACGGTTCTTCCTGAACGCCTGCGTGGTTGAACGCTACCATCGCTGTTTACTGTAAGGACCGGGGATCCGTCCTGGTAGCTAAGGCTAATGACATCACCGGGATAGATAAGGTGGGGATCGGCGATTTGCGGATTGCCCTGCCATATTTCCGGCCAACGCCACGGTTCCTGCAGGAACCTGGAAGAAATATCCCACAGTGTGTCACCTTCCACGACAACATAAGAACCGGGCTGGTCCTCGTTTAGCTTGATTTCATCCGCCTGCAATGGACTTATCGCTAGCAATAGCAAGCCGGTAGTAAATACAATTTTATTTAGCATCGCTGGTACCTTAGGGGAATTCCTTAATGTAGATTAGCAAAAAGTCTAGCAAAAAGTTAGGCGCATCACCAACCTTACGCTATATTGTCAGGCCATTTCTGTATTTTCCTGTATACTATCAGTAGCTTAGAAGTAGTAGTGGAGAGGGCATTTAATGACCAAACTGGAAGTATTGCATTTTCCTGACCCCAGATTAAGAAAGAAAGCCAGCCCGGTAGAGGCGGTCAACAGCGAGATCAAGGGGATTGCCGAGGATATGCTGGAAACAATGTATGATGAGGGCGGGATTGGCCTTGCAGCTATCCAGGTCAACATTCAAAAGCGCATTATCGTTATAGATGTCAGCGAAGACCGAAATCAACCACGGGTTTTGATCAACCCTACCATCCTGTCCAGCGAAGGCACCGAGCAAATGCAGGAAGGCTGTCTCTCGGTACCGGGATACTATGATGATGTAGAGCGGGCAGAGAATATTCGCATTTCCTACCTGGACATCGATGGAGAAATGCACGAAGAAGAAGCGGATGGATTACTCGCGGTGTGCATCCAGCATGAAATTGACCATCTCGATGGCAAATTGTTTATTGATTACCTGTCGCCACTTAAAAGACAGCGCCTGATGAAAAAAATAGAGAAGCAGGAAAAGTTACAGGCGCAACTGATTTAAACAGGCAGGCATAATTTAGCAATCCTTAATTCTACGCAGTTCGGGTCCCGTTCATCTTGGCGCTACCACTGAAAGTCGCTTTTGCAGGCACACCTGAACTGGCGGCAACCATCCTGGAATTCCTGCTGGATGACGATCGCTTCGATATAGCCTGCGTATTTACGCAGCCTGACCGCGCAGCGGGTCGCGGAAGAAAAATACGAAAGAGCCCGGTCAAGTTACTCGCGGAAGCGCAGGGTTTAAGCATCCATCAACCAGTAAAGCCAGCTGCCATAGATCCGGTCTTGCTTAAGCAGGTGGATGTCATGGTGGTTGCGGCTTATGGCCTCATCATTCCTGGAGCAATCCTTCAAAATCCCGCCATGGGCTGCGTCAACGTACACACTTCGTTGCTACCCCGGTGGCGAGGTGCTGCTCCGATCCAGAGAGCAATCGAAGCGGGCGACGAAGTATCTGGTATTACCATCATGCAAATGGACCATGGTCTTGATACGGGTGATATCCTGCAACAGGCCAGCACCCCTATTAATGACGATGATACTGCCGGTAGCCTGCACGACCGGCTGGCCCTGCTGGGTGCGAAGGTACTGGTCGAGTGCCTTGTCAAGATGGCCGAGGGCGAACTGGTAGCCCGGCAACAGGATGATTCCGCGAGTTGCTATGCAGGAAAAATCAGCCGCGCCGAAGCCGAGATTGACTGGCAAAGACCGGCGCAGGAAGTAGAAAGAAAAATTCGCGCATTTAATCCCGTGCCTGTTTGTTTCACGCAGATCAATGGCCTGGAGATGCGAATATGGGAAGCTGAAGTCAGGCCATGTCCCGCGCCAGATCTTGTTCCGGGAACTGTACTGGATGGAGAAAATGGAGGCTTTAACGTGGTATGCGGTGACCAGGCGCTAGGAGTAATTCGCTTGCAGCTACCAGGCAAAAAAGCGGTCCATGTCGACGAGTTTCTCAATGGACACAAATCCTTCCTCGAATCCCGGGCAGACCATTGAAAAACCGGGCTGTAAATTCAAGAGCCGTGGCGGTCGACACCCTGGCCGCGGTGATTTTCGATTTCCAGCACCTGGACCAGGCGCTGGATGAAAAGTCACTCGAGAATCTCGGCAAGCGGGACCAGGCTTTTGTCCAGGAACTCTGTTACGGTGTCATGCGCTGGTACCCTCGCCTGCAATGGCTGGTAAACAGCCTGCTGGATAAGGCGCTCAAGAAGAAGGACCAGCACCTGTCTGTGCTGATGATGCTGGGAATATACCAGCTCGAATATATGCGAACCCCGGAACATGCAGCGGTCTCGGCCACCGTGGACGCCTGCGACTCGCTTGGCAAACCCTGGGCGAAAAATCTTGTCAACGCGATCCTGAGACGTTTCCAGCGCGAGAAAGAACAGCTTGAGAACCAGGTGAAGAATATTCCCTCCGCGCTGTTTGCCCATCCAGACTGGTTTATAACAAGGGTAAAAAACGACTGGCCCGGGCACTGGCAGTCGCTGCTGCAGGCCAATAACCAAAAAGCGCCCATGCATCTTCGTGTCAACCTGCTGCAAGGTCCGCGGGATGTGTACCTGGAGAAATTGCTATCCATGGACATCGGCTCGAGCGCCTTGCCGCTGTCTGCTGCTGGAATAGAACTGGATAGCCCGATGGAGATCACCGGCTTGCCAGGTTTTGCTGACGGCAGTATTTCCGTACAGGACCAGGGGGCTCAACTTGCTGCTGGACTACTGGACGCCGGGCCGCTGGATCGGGTGCTCGATGCCTGCGCCGCGCCGGGTGGCAAATCGGCACACATCCTGGAGGCTCAGCCCAATATTGGCACATTGATCGCAATTGACCGAAACCCCCAGCGTACCCGTCTCCTCGGGGAAACCCGTGACAGGTTAAAACTTTCTTTTGAGATCCTGGAAGCGGAATCGCAGCAAGTCGAAAAGTGGTGGGATGGCGAGCCGTTTGACCGAATCCTTCTGGATGCACCCTGCAGCGCAAGTGGCATCGTCCGGCGTCACCCGGACATTAAATACCTCAGAAGCCCGGCACAGGTTGAAAATTTACATGAACTACAGTCTTCCCTGCTACAAAAACTCTGGGCAGTGCTAAAACCCGGCGGCAAAATGTTATATTGCACATGCTCAATTTTTCATGATGAAAATGATATGCAGATTGAAGGGCACCTACAGAGTAATCCGGACGCCAGGGTAATACGGACGTCGGCAACCTGGGGAACGGAAACCCGATTTGGCCGCCAGGCCCTGCCGGTACTGGAAGACACCGATGGCTTTTATTATGCCTTGTTGGAAAAAGCAATTACTGGCTGACAGGGATTTCCACGCGATGAAAAAAGTTTTCACCCTTGCATTGCTCCTGTCGACGCTCAATTCTCCCGTCGTTGCAAGCGACATGTCCATCGAGTACGCAACCTCCACCCTGGTTGAAGAGAATTACGTCATGGATGCATTCATTGAATTCGAATTTGACGACGAAGTTATTACGGCCCTGAGTCACGGCATTCCAATCACCATTGATATCCACATAAAGGTTAAAAGAAACCGTGAATGGTTATGGGACCCGGTCACCAGGGACGAAACTGTCAGTTTTAGACTGGAACGCCATGCTCTAAGCGATCACTACCTGCTTATTAACCTGCAGACAGGGCAAAAAGAGCAATTCCAGTACCTGGACGAAGCGTTAACAGACCTCGGTACAATCAATCAGCATTTTTTATTTGATGCTTCTACGATTGATGACCAGGCCAGCTACGTGGGTTACATCAGGGCCAGGCTCGATATTGAGTCCCTGCCACCGCCTCTCAGGCCCATGGCTTATTTTTCAGGGCATTGGCGAGCAAAAAGCGACTGGTATGAGTGGTTGGTGAAATGAGGAAAAGTGGCCAGATAATTTTCTTTATTGGACTGTGCCTTTTCATCTTTATGCTGGCTTCCCTGGTCATGATGAGCGAGGCCCTGCAAAACTCAGCTCGTTTTGACAATCTCTATTCAGGTCTGCTGCTCTTTATAAGCGTAGGGCTTGTTACATTAACAATACTTATTTTTCTGAATTTTCGGCGTCTTGTCCGACAACTGAGAAAAAGAATTCCCGGTTCAATCATGACCATAAGAATGGTCATGATGTTCGCAGCCCTTTCCGTTACCCCCATTTTGATAGTTTATTATTTTTCACTCGATTTCCTGCACAGGGGCATTGATAACTGGTTCGACCTGGAGTTTGAACAGGCCCTGGATGACTCACTCGAATTAAGTCGCCTGTCCCTTGATCTCAGGATGAAAGAAATATTGAAACAAACCGAGCAGATAGCAGGAGAAATGACAGAATTAAATAACGCTGTCATGCCGTTCGAAATTGATGAATACAGGATACGTTCAGGAGCTGAGGAATTTACATTGCTCACCCGGCAGGGAAGCATCATAGCCTCCAGTACCAGCAACACGCTCAGCTTTGTGCCGGCGCAGCCTAACGAAACAATACTGTTCCAGGTTCAGCAGGGAAGTAGCTATATTGGCCTTGACACTATCCAGGATTCCGGCCTTTCCATTCGAGTAGCGGTGAATGTTCCCGCGCTCGACATTGCCAGTGAAGACAGGATTATCCTTGCACTTTTTCCTGTTACACCACGCATTAATGATCTTGCGAAGAACGTCGAGAAATCCTACATAAAGTACAAGGAACTTTCCTATCTTCGTGAGCGACTCAAGGTCAGCTTTATCCTGATCCTGACACTGGTTCTTCTGTTCAGTATTTTTTCCGCCGTCTGGGCAGCTTTTTACTCGGCAAGACGCCTGGCCGCTCCAATCCGGGATCTTGCCGAGGGTACCCGGGCCGTTGCCGAAGGGGATTACAAGACACAGCTTCCCGTAACAAGACGAGATGAACTCGGGTTCCTGGTTGCGTCTTTTAACCAGATGACGCGCAAGATTGGTAAGGCCAGGGACGACGCAAGTCGCGCACAGCATGAGTCGGAAGCACAGCAGGCATACCTCGAGGCGGTACTCGGTAGACTTTCTTCGGGCGTGCTTGCGCTGGACGGAAACAAAAAGATTAGAACTGCCAATATCAGCAGTGGGCAGATTTTGTCAGCTGATATCAAGCAACTGATTGGCAAACCATTACCTGAAATTGCAAGCCAGTATCGCTACCTTGAAAAATTTGTTTCTGCAATTTCAGCGAACATGGACAAGCAGGATGACTGGCGTGAGCAAATAACCCTGTTTGGTGCCAGTGGCAGACAAATCCTGATGAGTAGCGGCACGTCCATTTTTCTTGGCAATGAAAGCACTGACAGGATCTACGTGATCGTTTTTGATGACATCACCGCGCTAATCCAGGGACAAAAGGATGCCGCCTGGAGCGAAATGGCAAGACGACTGGCTCACGAAATCAAGAACCCCCTCACTCCCATCAAGCTGGCGGCAGAGCGTTTACGTCACAAGTACCTGGCTTCCATGGACCAGGAACACGCCGATACGCTGGACCGTCTCACCAATACTATCGTGCAACAGGTTGAAACCATGAAGCACATGGTCAACACCTTCACCGAGTATGCACGTGCGCCGGGTACGTCCCCGGAATTCATGAATATTAATGAACTTATCAAGGAAGCAGTTGACCTGTACTCGACGCTGGATTCGGAAATCGTGATTAACCTTGACCTGTCGGGCAATATTCCCCAGATCAAGGCCGATCCGAGCCGGCTGCGACAGGTTTTTAATAACCTGCTGAATAACGCGTTTGACGCCCTGGAAGGTCACTCAGACAGGCAACTGGGCATTTCCTCTAAACTTGTCAGCGAAACCGGTGTCGATTTCATAGAGGTGCGCATTATGGACGAGGGCATGGGTATTGATGATGAGCTTATCGGGAATATCTTTGAGCCCTATGTCACCACAAAGCAAAAAGGAACAGGGCTCGGACTGGCCATAGTGAAGAAAATTATCGAGGAACATGGCGGGATTGTATGGATGGAAAATAACCAGGATACTGACGGGGCCTGCGCGGTGATACGATTACCTGTGGCAAGCGCCGAATATACTGCTAATATGCGGGAATTGAGAGCTAATAGCGGGTCCTCGCGGTAATTCTAACTGCTATAATATTCATTTTAAAAAGCTTACATATATGACTAAGGGAAAAGTTCTCGTCGTTGATGACGAGCCAGACATCTGTAGCCTGGTCAAAGAAATTCTCGAAGACGAAGGCTTTGAAGTCGTTGTTGCGGCCAATGGAACCGAAGCCAACACCCTGCGATCGTCCAGCCATCCTGATCTCATTATTCTTGATATCTGGATGCCGGATATTGACGGCATTACCCTGCTCAAGCAGTGGTCTGAGAGTGGTGAGCTTAATTCGCCGGTGATCGTTATGTCCGGGCATGGCACTGTCGAAACCGCCGTCGAGGCAACTCGTCTTGGTGCTTATGATTTCCTTGAAAAACCACTGTCGCTGGCAAAGCTTGTACTGACAGTAAAACACGCCCTGGAAAGGAACCAGCTACAAAATGAAAACCTGCGCCTGCGCAATTACAGTCAGCGAAGTATCGAACTGGTGGGTAAAAGCAAGTTAATAGCCAAGCTCAAGGACCAGGTATCAAGAATTGCCAACCATGACACGCCAGTACTCATCAGCGGCGAGTCCGGAACTGACAAGGAGCTTGTTGCTCGCTACCTGCATTCACGAAGCGAGCGAAAGGAAGGTCCATTTGTCAGCGTCAGTCTTTCCGGTTCTACCGAGGAAACTATGGGTGCTGAACTTTTCGGGCGCGAAGAAGGAGAAAATTTGCACAAGGGTTTCCTGGAACAGGCCAGCGGAGGTACCCTTTTCCTGAAAGACGTCGCAGATCTGGACATGGCCTCCCAGGCCAGGTTGCATGCTGCGCTGGAGTCCCGCAGTTTTACCCGGAATGAGGGCATGCAGCCGGTCGCTGCAGATGCGAGGGTTATTGCTGCCACTCGCCACAGCCTCGAAGACAAGGTCGCGTACGGAGAATTCAGGGATGACCTGCTACTTCTTCTAAACGTTATCCCCCTGAAAATTCCACCATTGCGAGAGCACTTCGAAGATGTGCCGGAATTACTGGAATATTTCGTCAATCATTTCGTCGAGCAGGATGGGTTAACTTACCGTCGATTTTCTACCGCCGCCCAGAATCGCCTGCGTACATACAGCTGGCCTGGAAACCTTCGGGAATTGAAAAACCTGATACAGCGATTGTTGATACTGGGCAGCAGCGAAATGATTGACCTGGAAGAAGTGGAAACAGCACTGGGAGAGCAACCCAGTACCCGTTATTCGGACGACCTTTACAATTTTAATATGCCGCTACGCGAAGCGCGCGAACGGTTTGAAAAAGCCTACCTTGAGTACCAGTTGAAACAGGCGGGGGGCAGTGTTAGCAAGATTGCCAAGGCTGTTGGAATGGAACGCACCCATCTTTATCGCAAACTTAAAACCCTGGGCATCGATATCAAGAATTGATGTAAACACGTGAAGTGGGATAAAAATCAAAGTATCTCCAGTATCCCGGGGTTTAAAATACTACCTGGTTCTGAACAATGAAAATCATCATTCTTGGTGCAGGACAAGTTGGTTCCTCAGTCGCAGCAAACCTTGTCAATGAAGCCAACGACATCACAGTTGTGGATATTGATGCCAGGTTGTTACAGAACCTCAGCGAGCGATTCGATCTACAGGCGATACACGGTATAGCCTCTCATCCCTCCGTACTTGCCAAGGCCGGAGCAAATGATGCGGACATGATTATCGCGGTAACGAACAGCGATGAAACAAACATGGTCGCGTGCCAGGTCGCCTACACACTTTTTCACACACCAACGAAAATTGCCCGTGTACGCAGCCTTGATTACCAGAACAATGCCATGCTGTTTGCACAGGAAGCCTTGCCAATTGATGTCCTTATTAGCCCGGAGCAGCTCGTTACGGAATATATTGCCCGGCTGGTCAGCTTTCCCGGAGCACTCCAGGTCCTGGATTTTGCCTCCGGTAAAGCGCAGATGGTGGCGATCCGCGTTTTACCTGATGGCATCCTGGTGGGTAAAAAGATAGTCGATATGTGCGAACAATTGAGCAACATCGACTATCGCGTTGTTTCCATATTCAGGGAAGGTGCTGCAATCATTCCCAACGGTGACACGGTGATTGAGAAGAATGATGAACTTTTTATCATTGGCGCGCCAAAACATATCAGGACCCTGTTAAAAACTGTCCGCTCAAAAGAAAAGCCGGTAAAGCGCGTGATGATTGCAGGTGGAGGAAACATTGGTATTCGACTTGCACGCTTTCTGGAAAAAGACTACCAGGTAAAACTCATTGAGCTGGACGTGGCACAGGCCCACAGGGCATCGGAGGAACTCAGTAACACCATTGTTTTGCAGGGAGATGCCGCTGACGAAGACCTGCTGATTGAAGAAAATATTGATGAAACCGACATATTCTGTGCCTTAACCAATGCTGACGAGGCCAACATAATCTCCTGCATGCTGGCCAAGCGTCTCGGTGCACCGAAGGTGATGTCCCTGATAAACCGGGCTGCCTATGTAGACCTGGTCCAAAGCGACGTCATAGACATCGCGATTTCTCCGCAACAGGCCACCATCGGCAGCCTGCTTGCACATGTTCGTCGCGGTGATGTCGTGGTTGTCCATTCACTGAGACGTGGAGCCGCCGAGGCCATCGAGGCCGTCGCACACGGTGACCGGCAGTCATCCAACGTGGTCGGACGTGCGATAGAAGACATATCCCTGCCCGAGGACACCAGTATTGGTGCAATAGTTCGTGATGAAAGTGTGCTTATTGCACATCACGATACTGTTATTGAAGCTGAGGACCACGTGATATTACTGGTGGCTGACAAAAAAAGGGTGCCCGAGGTGGAACGCCTGTTCCAGGTAAGTGTGACCTTTCTCTAGGCCGTGTGTCTCATGCATATCAAATTTAAAGCTCCAGTTCCAGGTAAGCGTTAAGTGCAATACGCGGTAATCCAGCGCATTCTTGGTATATTGCTGGCATTGTTCAGCATCACTCTTCTCCCACCGCTGGCTATTGCCTGGTGGACCCAGGATGGTGCCCTCACCGCCTTTGCCATGGCCCTGTTTATTACAATCACGCTGGGGGCAATGTTGTGGTTCCCGGTGCGCCGCGTTAAAAAGGAGTTGAGACTTCGTGACGGTTTCGTGGTCGTGGTACTTTTCTGGGCCGGGCTTGGACTGACCGGCGCGATTCCCCTGGTTCTTTCTGACAACCCGTATTTATCATTCACCGATTCAGCTTTTGAGTCTCTATCGGCGCTGACTACCACGGGAGCTACCGTTATCACCGGCATTGATGACCTGCCCCTGTCCATCCTGTTTTACCGGCAGGAACTGCAGTGGTTGGGAGGTATGGGAATTATCGTGTTGGCAGTTGCCATCTTGCCATTGCTGGGTGTCGGCGGTATGCAGCTTTATCGCGCTGAGACACCCGGTCCCATCAAGGATACAAAACTGACTCCGCGTATCACCGAAACAGCCAAGGCGCTTTGGTACATCTACCTTGCTCTCACCATAAGCTGCGCCATGCTTTACTGGGTTGCGGGCATGACATTTTTCGACGCTATTGCGCACAGTTTTTCGACGGTATCCATCGGTGGTTTTTCAACTCACGATCTCAGTATTGGTTATTTCAATAATACGCTGATAGATGCTATCGCGGTCGTTTTCATGTTTATTGCTGGAATTAATTTCACCCTGCATTTCCTTGCCTGGCGAAACATGAACCTGAAACCCTACTTTTTTGATACCGAGCTTAAAGCCTACTTTTCAGTCCTTTTCTCGATTTGTGTAATTTCCTGCTCTTACCTTATATACAAGAACGTTTATGACGATCCTCTCACGGCGATCACACATGGTGTGTTCCAGTCTGTCTCCATTGCCACGACGACTGGTTACACCACCGCCACTTACCAGGGCTGGCCGACGTTTCTTCCCGTACTACTCCTTTTTGCCAGTTTTTTTGGTGCCTGTGCCGGTTCCACGGGAGGTGGACTGAAGGTTATTCGGGTCGTACTTTTATTCAAGCAGGGTATTCGTGAGATATACAGGCTGGTACATCCAAACGCGATAATCCACATCAAGCTGGGTGAGCGACCGGTACAGGAACCCATTATCAACGCGGTATGGGGTTTCTTTGCTTCTTACGTAGCGATGTTTGCGTTCCTGATGCTGATACTCATGGCAACAGGACTTGACCAGGTAACAGCATTTTCCGCAATGGCTGCCTGCATGAACAACCTTGGTCCGGGTCTTGGCGATGTCAGCGCCCACTACGGTGACATTAATAATGTTGCCAAGTGGATTTTGTGCGTGGCCATGCTGCTGGGGCGCCTGGAAATATTTACACTGCTGGTACTCCTGACACCGACTTTCTGGCGCAGGTGATGGCAAGCCCGGACCGCGAAAAGTGGGATGGTATTTATTCCAGGAAATCCAGCCCGCCAGCAGCAGCGGCCGAGGTGCTGAGGGAAAACACGCACCTGTTACCTGCCAGGGGCAAGGCATTGGACCTGGCCTGCGGCAGGGGAGCCAATGCACTTCTCCTGGCTGCACGAGGTCTCGATACACACGCCTGGGACATCAGCCCTGTTGCTATTGAGAAGCTGGCCGAGCAGGCTGACTCGCAGGGTATCTCCCTGGCTCTCGAGTCCAGGGATGTCTGTACTGACCCGCCCGCTGCCAGGTCTTTCGATGTTATCGTCGTCAGTCGTTTCCTGGAGAGGGCCATCATGCCGGCGCTGAGCGAAGCGCTACGTGAAGGCGGAATAATTTTCTACCAGACCTTTATCCAGGATGCCGCCAGCGATGCAGGTCCTGCGAACCCGGATTACCGCCTCGGTCAAAACGAACTGCTTGAACACTTCAGCGAACTCAGGCTGCTGTATTACAGGGAGGACAGCACGGTTGGCGACCTGTCGCAGGGCTCAAGGAACGAAGCCTTGCTGGTTGCCCGGAAATGCAACTAGCAAGAACTACTTAATCTTTGAATTCATCCAGCTGTTCATTCTTGACTCAAGCACATCCAGCGGTACTGCGCCCCTGGAATGGACCTGGTCATGAAATTCACGAATGTTAAATTCATCTCCCAGCTTATCAGCAGCTTTTGCGCGTAGATCCTTTATCGTGAGTTCACCCAGCTTATAGGCCAGCGCCTGTCCGGGCCAGGCAATATACCTGTCTATCTCCACTTCAATATCGTGCAGGGTCTTGGCTGTATTGGCTGCAAAAAAATCGATAGCTTTTTGCCTGTCCCAGCCAAAAAGGTGCATACCCGTATCAACCACCAGTCGAACCGCGCGCCACATTTCGTAAGTGAGTTGACCAAACTTGCTGTACGGGTCCTGGTAAAACCCCATTTCCTCACCAAGGCTCTCTGAATAAAGTCCCCAGCCCTCGACAAACCCCGTGTAAAACAGGTTGCGTAGCAATGGATGAGCTTCAGGTAATTCCTGGGCCAGGGAAATTTGCAGGTGATGACCGGGCATGGCTTCATGCAGGGTCAGGGCCTCCATTTCCCATATCGGGCGTGTTTCCAGCGCGTAAGTATTGGCGTAAAAATATCCCGGGCGACCATCCTTGTTTGAACCACCCCAGTAGTAAGCGGTTGTCTGGGACTTGGCGGCATAATCCGGAATCGGAATTACACCGTAAGGAAGCCTTGGCAGTTTTCCAAACAACCTGGCCAGCTCGGGGTCTGCGCGCTTTGCAATATCCCTGTAGCGCATGAGCAGCTCTTCCGGTGTTTTCGTGAAAAACTGCGGGTCCGTCCTCAGGAATTCGGTGAACTCGGCAAAACTTCCCTTGAAACCCGATTCTGATATCACCCGGTCCATTTCAGCACGAATACGCTTTACTTCACTAAGGCCGAGCTCGTGAATTTCCTTCGGATCCTTTTCAAGGGTAGTGTAATGCCTGACACGGTGGCGATACCAGGCCTCGCCGCCGGGAAGATCTTTCATGGCAATCGAGCTGGCTGAACCGGGGATATATTCCTGCTCCATGAATTTCAGCAGGCGTCTGAAGGCCGGGTTTATTTCAGCGGTGATAATTTTCTTTGCCCGTGCTATCAAGTCGGCCTGCTGCCCTGACGGCATACTTTCCGGAAAGCCGGAAAAACTGGCCAGCAATGGACTATCCGCGACATTGTCTGTCATAACGTTGCGTATTTGCTGAGGTACATCTCTCAAGGTCACGGCCGGTGGAGTGACTCCCTTTTCCAGGCCCACCTGTAAAACCGCAATGGTGTCGTCCACTACGCTCGCTACCTTTGAAAGACGTGATATGCGATCTTCAAAATCCCGTGCTTTCGCCTTTGGCATCATCTCCAGTGTTCCGGCAACATCCTGCTGCACACCGCCCAGCTGGTAAATCAGGATGAGTTCTTCCGGAAACTGTATCCCCGCAACCTGGTCAGCGAGATGTTTTTCTACCAGCATTTTGTCAAAAGCCGAACTTTCGCTTAATTTCGAGCTGTCGATGTCGCGGATTTCTTCAAGGAATGAACGAAGTTTCTTATCACTCTTGCTGACCGCTTCAAGGCTCACGTCACGCCAATTTGCATTCTGACCGGGGTATCCGACGTAGGTAGCAAACGTCGGGTCACTTAGCATCTGGAATTCCCAGATTCGATCAAACAGGTCGATTAGACGTTTATCTTCTGCTGAAGCCGCAAGTGCAAAACCGGAAAATAAAAATAGATAACAAAACAGGAATTTCTTCATTTTTTAACCTATGGACTTGTTGTCTGCTTCAGTCTTGTTGGACTTGCTATAGCCCTGGTCCTGGCGATTCAGGTTGACTGAATGTTTCTGGCAATAAATATCGAATACTTTTTCAGGTGTCAGGCCTGCGCATATCAGGGCTGACACGAGGAAGTGAAGAATGTCTATAAGTTCAACCCGGATATTCTGAATGTCGATTTCGTCCTTGCTCCACCACTTCCATAACAACTCCTCGTCCAATTCATTAACTTCTTCACTCATTGCTTTTGAATAATTTGCCAGCCACTTGTTTGGCAGCTGGTTTACTTTTAACTCATCGTTACTCACCGCCCTGAATATGGCGTCCATGGTCAAAGTGTTACCATCGCCATCCACAAGCTGGTTCTTGTTAAAAACGTAATTGTTCAGATCTGCCTGCATTTCAAATATTTTTTGCAGCATATCGATTTTTTTCTCAGCTTCGTCGTTTTGCATCATTCCTCCGGACGTGTTTCACACTTTATTAATGACAACCAGCGCTGGTTGAGTTCAGGTCTTATTGTATTTTTCCACGAATCCCTGCCCGAGACTTTCAGCCTCAACGTGCTGCACAGGGTCAAGCCTGTCTGCAACCGCCTTCAGGGCCTTTTGTGCTCGCTTTTCACCATTTTTAGATGCCAGGTAAAGCCAGGCGTAGGATTTAATGTAATCCCTTTCAGTGCCCTTGCCCTGGCCGTAGAGCAGGCCCAGGTGATATTGGGCGGCCTCATTCCCCTGCATGGCAGCCTTCAGGTACCAGGCCATCGCAATCGTTTCATCCTTCTCTACCCCCCTGCCCTCCTGGTAATGCTTGCCGAGTTGATATTGTGCCGGCGCATAATCCTCCTCGGTTGCTGAATGGAACCAGGTCACAGCCACTCTCTGGTCAGCTTCGACGGCGGTTCCATCAGCATACATACGGCCAAGCTGGTAGCGAGCCTTGTAATAGCCGTTCAATGCGGCCTTGTCCAGCCAGCCAAATGCAGCAGATTCATCCTTTTCCACGCCTCTACCCTTTAGATACAGCATAGCCAGCTCATACTGGGCACGATCGTAGTCCTGCTCTGCGGCGCGTTCAAACCATTCGGCGGCGATATGAAAATCCTGCGGTACTCCACGGCCCTGCAGGTACATCTGCCCAAGATTATATTGCCCCTTTGAAAATTCCAGGTCTGCAGTCTTTCGAAACCATTCAACCGCATCCACGTCGGACTGTGGAACACCATGTCCATGCAGGGAGCACAATCCGAGGTTAAGCTGTGCTCGAAGGTTTCCCTGCTTGGCCGCTTTCCTGTACCACTTTACCGCGGAGATTTCATTTTTCTGTGTGCCCAGTCCGTTGGCATACATAACACCGAGATTATAGCGTGCCTGGGCATGACCAAGCTCTGCCGCACGCGTGTAGCACTGGTAAGCCTTCTTGTAATTTATCCTGGTTCCAATGCCATTTTGATGGCTCCATCCAAGCACGGCGATAGCATCCGGGTTGTTATGACCTGCTGCCAGTCGCAACCAGTAAAACGCTTCGTCAAAATTTTGTTTTATCCCGGTGCCTTCGAGATACATTTCCCCGATTCGAGCCTGCGCCTCCACCGAACCCTGCTTTGCCGCCTCGCGATACCACTGGGCAGCCAGGCCCATGTTCTGGGCGACGCCGAGACCACTGTCGTAAAGACCTGCGAGGGTAAGCTGGGCGGTTACATCGCCACTTTTTGCCTGCCCTATAAGAAATGTAATTTCGGTATTGTCATTCACCGGCCAGGTCCATACTTAATTCTGTTGCCTCACTAACGAGTACAAGTTTTTCCTTCCTGCTGAGTTGCTTGATCTGGTACTCTCTTTTTGCTGCACTAGAACGCGACGCTGCATTTTCAGTGTAAACAAGCGACACCGGCCGTCGAGCCCTGGTACAACCTGCGCCTTTCCGTCCCCCTGCATTGTGCTCCAGGACACGCCGCCCTGGATCAGTGGTAATGCCTGTATAAAGGCTGTCGTCTGCGCATCTTACGATATATACATACCAGTTATTCACGGGTCATACTGTAAAGGATAATTACATCAATGGAAAAGCGCAGATAGCTCAAAATCAGACTATGCACACAACTTTATCCTTCCAAGCCCTGGTACAAGTATATTTATGGCTATCCTGACATTACGTGACCTGTCCCTTTCCTTTGGCCAGTCCCCGGTCCTGGATCGCGTCAACCTGAAAATTGAAGCGCGCGAGAGACTGTGTCTACTGGGTCGTAATGGGGCCGGTAAATCGACGCTGCTAAAAGTGATAAACGGCGAACTCGAAGCAGATGAAGGAGAGAGATGGTCCAGGGAAAGACTCAAAACAGGCTTCCTCCGCCAGGAGGTGCCGGAGGGCTCGCAAAAAAGTGTGCATGACGTTGTTTCCGGCGGACTTGGGCATCTTGGCGAATTGCTGGCGGAATACCGCGAACTTTCAGTCCGTGCCGGGAAGATGGAGATGAAGCATCTTGATGTTGTGCAGCACGAAATTGAAATGCTCGGTGGGTGGAATCTCAACCAGAAAGTGGAGTCGGTGCTCGACCGGCTTGAATTAACGGCGAATACCCCATTCGATGCATGTTCCGGCGGAACTCGACGTCGCGTTATGCTGGCACAGGCCCTCGTCAGTGAACCTGACCTTCTATTGCTGGATGAACCGACCAATCATCTCGATATTGAATCGATTAGCTGGCTGGAGGATTTTCTCACCGGGTTTAAGGGTGCTTTGTTATTTATCACCCATGACCGCAAGCTCATGCAGCGCGTTTCCAGTCGAATAATCGAACTGGACCGGGGTGGGCTGACTTCTTTTGACTGCAGCTATTCTGAATACCTCAAGCGCAAACAGGTTAATCTGGATGCGGAGTCAAAAGCTGCGCGGAAGTTTGACAGGAAACTTGCAGAGTATGAAGTGTGGGTACGCCAGGGTATCAAGGCGCGGCGAACCCGTAACGAGGGGAAAGTACGAAAACTTGAGGACATGCGTCGCCTGAGAAAAGCCAGGATAGAAAAAGAAGGTGTTTCCAGGTTTCAGCTCGACAGTGGTGTCGATTCCGGACAACTGGTTATTAATGCGCATAACATCAGCTACAGCTACTCTGAAGAAGCGATCATTTCGAAGTTCAGTACCCGTATCCTGAGGGGAGACCGTGTTGGCATTATTGGTGCAAATGGCTGCGGGAAAAGCACCCTTATTAAACTTCTGCTGGGCCAAATGAAACCTGATTCCGGCAAGATTCAGAGCGGCAGCAACGTTACCGTCGCCTATTTCGACCAGCAAAGAGAACAACTGGATGAAGAAAAATCCATACGCGACAATATTTCTGACTCATCGGATTACGTGGAAATAAACGGGCGCTCCCAGCATGTCGTCAGCTACATGAAAAACTTTTTGTTTTCCCCGGAAAGAATCAATTCCCCAGTAAAGAGTCTCTCCGGTGGCGAACGAAATCGGCTCTTGCTGGCGCGGATTTTTACACGACCGGCCAATTTCCTGGTACTGGATGAACCAACCAATGACCTGGATATTGAGACACTGGAATTACTGGAAGAATTACTGGCAGATTATCCAGGCACACTCTTACTTGTCAGTCATGACCGGTATTTCCTTGATCGCGTAGTAACGAGCACTATTGTTTTTGAAGGCGACAAGGGCCTGAAAGAGTATGTCGGAGGATACGAGGACTGGCAAAGGCAACGACTGCCCGAAATGAAAAAGGAAAGGATAAATCCAGTCAGGGATACGAAACCCCGACCGAGGAAATCTGCAAAGCTGGGCTATAGAGAACAGCAGGAGCTATTGAAACTCCCTGCCGAAATAGAAAGGCTTGAAACGGAAATAAGCAGCATGGAAGACGAAATGAGTCGGGCCGAATTTTATCGCCAGGAGGAGCATCTCATTTCAAGTGCCCATAACCATCTGCAATCAGTAAGACAAAAACTGAACGAAGCATACCAGCGCTGGGAGGAGCTGGAATCAGCAAGCCCAGAACACCCGGGGTGACTGGTAATCCGTGCTGATTCCTCTACTATAGCTCAGCTTTAAATCATGCAGATGTAATCGTGGAAAATATTGCAAGTGGTCAACGTTGGATCAACGACGCCGAATTACAACTTGGCCTCGGTACTGTTCTCGAGGTAGACGGACGTACCGTTACATTGTCTTTCCAGGCCAGCGGTGAAACTCGTAGCTACGCACTGCAGTCCGCACCCTTGACCAGGATAATTTTTTCAACAGGAGATCAAATAAAAACCCGGGACGGCCTTGAGATAACCGTATCAAGGGTTGATGTCATCGAAGATCTCGTTTCCTACACTGGTAATGACAAGGAAGGTCGCGAACACGAAGTTAGCGAGGTTTCACTTGACGACCACCTGCAGCTAAATCGTCCTGTTGAAAGACTCCAAAGCGGTCAAATTGATAAAGACCGTTGGTTCGCGTTGCGCTATCGAAGTCTTGTAGAAGCAAACCGTCTCAATCATTCAGCACTTCATGGGCTGCTCGGTTGCAGGGTAAGCCTGATACCTCATCAATTGTACATTGCGCATGAAGTGGCGAACCGCTATGCACCCCGAGTCCTGCTGGCGGATGAGGTCGGTCTCGGAAAAACCATCGAGGCAGGGTTGATACTGCACCAACAGGTCATTACAGAACGGGCAAGTCGAATCATAATCGTAGTGCCGGAGAACCTGGTTCACCAGTGGTTGGTAGAAATGCTTCGCAGGTTCAACATGCACTTCAGTATATTTGACGAAGACAGGTACCAATCCATCCTCGAGGGTGATCCTCGGCAGAACCCCTTTGATAATGACCAGTTTGTTCTTTGCAGTATTGAATTCCTGGCTGAAAATAGCGATGCCCTGCAACATGCGAGCCTTGCAGAGTGGGATTTGCTTGTCGTGGACGAAGCGCATCATCTTCACTGGGCCCCGGATGGCGCCAGTAGCAGCTACAAGGCAGTAGAGCTCCTGTCGTCTAACTGCCCGGGCGTCCTGCTTCTCACTGCAACACCGGAACAGCTTGGAAAATCCGGTCACTTTGCCAGGCTGCGATTACTGGATGCGCAACGTTTCCCTGACTATGCCAGGTTCATAGAGGAAGAAAATTACTACCAGCCAGTAGCCGAGGCAATTGAAACACTTTTTTCCTGTGAAGTACCTGGTCCTGCAGTTCGCAAGCAGCTGCTGGATAGCGTCAGCGAAGAATCTTTCCGTGGTCTTGGTGAATTCATTGAAAGTAGCCTCGCCGAACTTGGCGAATCTGACGAATTCAGAACCCGCCTGATAGAACATTTTATCGATCACCATGGTACGGGCCGCGTTTTATTCAGAAACACCAGGGCTTCAGTGGATGGCTTTCCTCCAAGAAAGCTGTCAGCTACGGCAATCCCGGGACCAGGACTATATGACCAATTGAAGCCTGGTATAGATGAAACCTGGCAGCTACTCACACCTGAAATCCTGTTGGATAAGCAAGGCGGAAAAAATTGGACAAAAGCAGATCCAAGGGTGGAATGGCTTGAAAAGAAGCTGCAGGAAATCAGGCCCGAGCGTTGCCTCGTGATCTGCGCAAGCCGGGAAACTGCACTGGATCTCGCCGAGCATTTTCGAGTTTCGTCCGGGTTACACCTGGCAGTGTTTCATGAAGACATGAGTATTATCGAAAGAGATCGCGCCGCTGCCTACTTTGCCGATGATGACGAGGGCTGCCAGGCATTGATTTGCTCCGAGATCGGCAGTGAAGGACGTAACTTTCAGTTCGCCCATCACCTGTTACTTTTTGACCTGCCGCTGAACCCGGACTTGCTCGAGCAACGGATTGGCCGTCTCGACAGGATTGGGCAGAAAGAAACTGTACAAATTCACCTTGCCTACTTTGAAAATTCGGCACAGCACGTACACTTTCAATGGCTGCATGATGGACTCGGGGCATTTGAAAAGCCAGGCCCGGCTGCATCCGTGATCTTCCAGGAAATGCAGCCAAGATTGCTACAGGCTTTTGCGAATCCGCTGGATGAAAGCTGGGCAAAACTGCTTGAAGATACGCGGGCAAGGCTTGCTGAACTTGAAGAAAAAATGGAGAAGGGCCGGGATCGCCTGCTGGAGTACAATTCCTGCAGGCCATCTGTCGCTGCAGAGCTATGTAATGCAGCGAAAAAGGAAGATTCTGCATCCTCGATCCGGGATTACATGGAACTCAGTTTTGATTGCTTTGGTGTAGACAGCGTCGAACACAGTCGTGGTCGCTATATTCTTCACCCTGCGGAGAATATGCTAATGAATTTTCCCCAGCTACAGGAAGATGGTATGACAGTGTGCTATGACAGGGAAATTGCTCTTGGCCATGAAGATGTACACTTCCTGAGCTGGGAGCACCCGATGGTGATTGGTGCCATGGACATGGTTCTTAGCAGTGAGCTTGGCAACACCTCTATGATCAGCATTTCCCATGAAAAGCTTGAACCGGGGAAACTCTTTCTTGAGTGTATCTATATCCTTGGCGCTGTAACTATGCGGGATTTGAAAATCAATAGATACCTGCCCCCGAGCTGTATTCGGGTTGTGCTTGATGAGACGGGCAGGGACTGGTCGGACGTGTTGAAGCATGAAACATTAAACCAGTTGTCGGAAGAAATTGACCGCGATACCGCGATGCAGGTTGTAAAGCTAAAAGCCCCGGAGTTAAAAGGGTTACTTGGCAAATCAGAAAACCGGGCCAGGGTCATTGGGCCCGAATTCCTTGATAAGGCCCATGCGAGAGCATCCAGCCTGCTTAACGCCGAAATATCAAGGTTAACGAAGCTGGCTGCAGTTAATCCCAACGTACGCCAGGATGAAATAGAATACCTTCAGGACCAGTTACAGAGGCTTGAAATCGCCATTGATGCCAGCGACGTTCGACTGGATGCATTGCGCATTGTCATCACTACCTGAACTGCTTCGAACCTTGCTTACCCTTGATAACGATGAAAGTTGATTTGCACACACACAGCACGATATCTGACGGACGGCTGACTCCGGCCGCGCTTCTGCGCGAAGCTGGATCAAGAGGCATAGAGCTTTTTTCCATCACCGACCACGATACCGTAGATGCCTATTCAAAGATCGGAAATCTCGAGCACCCGGGCGTCAGGTTAATCCATGGGGTTGAGTTTTCAACAGCCTGGCAGGGTGTTGGAATACACATAGTCGGTTTGAATGTGGACATTGACTGCCAGGCACTGACAAATGGAATTGAACATCAGCGCAAGGCTCGCATGGAGAGAGCTCAACGGATTTCATCGAAGCTAGACAAACTGGGTATGGAAAACACCTGGAAGCGCGTGCAGGAGATTGCCGGACAGAGCGTTATTGGCAGACCCCATTTTGCACAGTACCTCGTGGAAAATGGCAAGGTGAAAAATGAAAATGAAGCATTTAAGCGATATCTTGGCCCGGGCAAAACCGGTGACATCAAGTGCCTGTGGATGTCAATGGAGGAAACTATTCACTGCATCACTGACTCTGGTGGTGTCGCGGTACTGGCACACCCTTCCAGCTATCGCCTCACCAATACCAGGCTGGCACGCCTGCTGGACGACTTTGCCAGCTGTGGTGGTCTTGCCATGGAGGTTATTTCAGGTCAACAGACCCGCGAGGTGACAGAGAAACTTGCCCGGCTGTGCCAACGTAAAAATCTCTATGCATCCACTGGCTCAGATTTTCATCGTCCAGGACAGGCCTGGTCCGAGCTTGGTGGCCAGGCATCGCTGCCTTCAGCCTGTAAGCCGGTGTGGGAACTATGGCCTTGATTTGTCATCGGTATGATATGGCTGGTAAGGTAAACACAAGAACTTCGAGCCTGCTGGTCCAGGAGAACAAAGCATGAAAATTAATCAGTTTTTGCCCCTTTGCCTTGTCGTTTTTTTCACCTGCCCCGCCGTTAAGGCGATGGATAAGCCTTTGAACGTGCTGTTTGTTCTGACCGACAACCAGGCATCCACCCTCCTGGGCACCTATGGCAATACTGATATCCGCACACCGCACGTTGACCAGCTGGCCCGCGAAGGAATCCAGTTCAACCAGTCATTCGCCGTAAACGGCATGTGTTCTCCAACTCGAGCAACCCTGATGACTGGCCTGATGCCCTCGCAACATGGAATTCACAGCTGGCTTGATGATGCCCTCCTGGACAAGTGGCCAAAGACCTGGTCCGCTGTAGCAGAGTTTCGTACCCTGCCGATTACGCTGCTAAATCGCGGCTACCAGACTGCCATGATTGGCAAATGGCACCTTGGGCAGCCCTGGCAGGCATCAATCGGTTACCAGCACTGGATCACTTTCACCGATGGCCATACCGTCGATTTCTGGAATAACACCGTGATCGACAACGACCGCACTTACAAGGTCGAAGGCAAGCACATCGTTGATTTTTTTACAGACAAGGCTGTGGAATATCTTGAAAACTACGATGGTAAAAAACCGTTTTATCTCCAGTTAAATTATGACGGTCCTTACACCAACCCGCCAACCAATATGGGTCCGGCACGTAATCGGTATTATAAAGAATACGCGGGTAAGGATTTTCCCTCGTTTCCCCGGGTCGCTTACAACGAAAACCTCGTACAGCAACTCATGGACCCGGAGAACACCAGTCCATTTTTCCTGGAAAAATTACGGCAGGGCCTGGCAATGCACAATGACCCTGCGACTATGGCAAACGTCGCTTCGCAAAACACCCTGGTCGATGATGGCCTGGGCCGGGTACTGGCAAAACTGGAGGAAAAGGGCCTCGCAGAAAATACACTTGTAATTTATTCAAGCGACCAGGGTAATTTCTATGGTCAACACGGACTTTGGCAACACACCATTGTCACAAAACCCGCCAGCATGTACGAAACAGCAATGAATGTACCTCTGATAGTCAGGCATCCTGGTCACATCCCCGCTGGAAGCAAAAGTGAAGCACTAATCGGCCAGTACGATGTACCGGTCACTATCCTTGACTACCTTGGTATTAACGACGTTGAGTTTGAAAACAGTCCCGGTCAAAGCTTTGTATCACTGTTGCGTGGTAAAGAGGAAGACTGGAGTGATGCAGTTTTCTTTGAACAGGAGGAGACACGGGTTATTCGAACCCGGCGTTATTCATACTGGAAAAGACTGGGAAGCACGGGCAGGAATGTATTATTTGATCTGCAAAAGGATCCCGGGCAGGAAACTAACGTAGTTGACTATCCCGAGTACCGCGATATTGTTACAAATCTTGATAAGAAACTGGACACATTTTTTTCCAGGTATGCTGCCAGCGAGTATGACCTCTGGAACGGTGGAGTCGCCAAGGGATCCGTGGACAGACCCGAGGTCTTTCGTCGACTATATGGTAATGACTGGCGCCCCCAGGCCGAAATTAAACCGGCATTCAGTGAATGACTTTTACGCGCTGGGTCTGAAAATTATCAGGTCATCTTCGAGAAAGAAAACCCCGGCGTTTTCCTTTTTTCGCACTTCAAAACTATAGTCCAGTATCTGGATCGTCACCCCCGGAAATACCTGTTGCTGTACCACAACCCTGGCCTTCCTGGTTTCCTTTAGCTGCTTTAACAGTCCCTGGTTTTCCTGTTTTACCTGTTCAAACTCCTTCTTTATCAATCGACAGGTATTGGCGATAACATCGAGTTGGGCATCAGCACCGTTTGATAGCTTTCGTTTTTGCTTGTGCATCAGCAATAACTCGTCGAGCAGTTTTTTCCTTTTCTTTAATTCCTCCAGGGTTTCCCTGTAACGTCGCTCAATCTCCGGCATGACGCCTACCCGTATCACTGTCTTGCTGCAGCCCTCGGAACCCAGGTTGCTGGCAACTATTCCCTTTACAACATGGGTATGACCACCGATTAAAGTGCTTTTGGGGGAACGGGTGGAACCAACCGTCAAGGTTCCCAGGCAAAAACTATGGCAATTCACCAGGCTGTTTTCCACGGAAATATTGCCGAGTGCCTTGATTCGTGCGTTTTCTACGAATCCTGTTTTGACATCCCCGCGGGAAACCACCCTGCTTTGTGAACCACGGATCCCTGATTTAACAACTACGTCTCCGTTAGCACGCACAGCGGACTGTTCTACATTATCCTGGATGACGACTTCACCGTCACTTTGCAGCGAGAAACCCGGTTCAACATATCCTTTTACAATTACAGGCTTGCTTGAATGAACATTTCCCGTGCGATGACACACATCACCATCAATTAGCAGGGTGTCGGATACACTAAGTGCAGACTCGCCGATAAGTAACACACCATCCCTGCTTGCTACCACCTGTCCGTCTGCTTCTTTAACCAGGCCATCGAGGGACATACCAATCCCCAGCGCAGGTTCAGCCTCCAGGACTCGACCGGTTACGGTATAGCCGTTCTCCTCTTTCCGTGGCGGAGAGATGGTGCCAACGATGTCACCTTTCCTGACATTCCAGGGATAGGATTTTTCATGATAATCAATTTCTCCATTTTCCTTCAGTTTTCCTATTGCGAGACTCTCCTCCATGATGAGCTTTGCATTGATACCGTCTATTGGTTCCTTTCCCTGTGCCACAAGCACCTTTTCCAGAATTTTCGCTTCACCTTCCGCATTCCCAAGGGCTTTTCTTATTTCGTCACCAAGAATACCGTCTGTCACATTGAGTGATTCCAGCATAGCCAGGACATCCTGCTCGGTCACGATGTGTCCAGCTGGCTGGATGACACCTACCGGCATGTCCATGTATGCGCTCATGTGATCCGCAGACACCCTGACTCGTCCATCTACGCTGATAACGTCGTTTTGCAGGTCAAGCACACCGCAAATACTGCTGGTAAAAAGAAACTCGCCATTTTCCTGTTCCTCCATGCGCACTCCGTTGCCAGCGGTTAACCGCGGTTCATACACCGGGCGCGCCTGCTTCTTTTTACCGAAAATATTTTTTCCCGCTACACCGCGCCTGCCGGGCCGAAGTAGAGCCAGCTGCGTATCGGGAGCAACAATAAGCTCGTCCCTGGACTCATCAACCATCCATGTGATCTCTCCATCCTCGCCTTCCCTGACATCGCTCAGTGCAACGGGGACCGAATTCTCACATTCCTCGCCTGCCCCGACCCTGGCTATCAGCTCTTCGATCCTTGCCAGTTCGACGCCATGGCAAACGCGGTTCTCTTTCAATTTCCTGAGAATATCTGCCGCCGTAACCGGCTTGCCGTCCCCACGATGGGGAACGATTTTCCTGACGAGCGCACGCGAGCCATCCGGCTGAACCTGGAGCTGAAACCAGGCATTTGCCGATAAGGACTTTTCATCGACAAGCTCGTCGATTTTTGCTTCGCTGACCGCCATTAAACCTCTTCCCGGTAATTAATTTCTCTGTGTTCACCAGGGCTCATCAATCCATGAAGATTTCTCATCAAGGTCCCGCACCCGGTGTTATTTACTGGCTTTATCCCCAAGATTTATCGGTAAAAATGGCCAATACTTGAATTGAGGACCTGCGGCGCCCTGCCACGCATATTTATTCCCATGCCAGGCCGGCCAGGTCCCTTTATGAAGGTTTCGTGACAGCGTTTTGTAATTACTCATTTTAGAGTTGACATTGGCCAATCCGAATGTATATTTCGCCGATATTGAAATGTTGTTGTTTAGCTTGTTCTGTACGTTTGTTTAAGCCGTCTATATCAACTTTTAACTGGAGTTAATATGGGAACGAATAGAGAACACGATGACGTGAACGATTATGACCTCGATTCGGTAGACGAGGACTCTGATATCGATCCATTTCTCGACGCGATGGAATTGCAGGATAGTCAACGGGGAAAAAGCAAGTCCCCGAGGAGAGCAATAGAAGCCCTCCAGGAAAAAAAGCGCCTGAAGGAATTGCTGGAAGACTATCCAGAGTACGATTAACCCCGTACTACCCTGCAGGACCACCCGCGCGTAATGGCGTGATGGCCCGCTATTCCCTGTAACCCGTGTAGAGGTGACTCTACGCCCACACTCCGCTTTTTCATGTCTTTTCCGCTCAAATTTCTCAAGGTTTCCTGCATAGCAAACGATATAAAAGGTTAAGGTCTGCGGGATTGATCCTGCTATTGCCCGTTACGGCACTATTCGAGGAGCATATGAGCGAGCAAACTTCTGAAAACTGTCCAACATTTATGTCCTTGCTGGAAAACCTGTTCCGCCACGGCCTGAGTGAACTACCCGTGCTTTTTACTCGCGCTAACGGCACCTATCTCGGTTTCATGGTCTACGAAAAGGGACAGCTCGCTTTCAGGGACAGCGGCCTGTTCAGCTCCGATGATCCGGATCTGCTGCAGTGGGAAAAACATGTCATTGGCATGGTGTGTTACCAGGAAATGCTGAAGTGGAAAAGCCTGAGCTATTATGGCGTCGATTTCTGCTCCCTCGGCACGGATATCGACCCGGCACTGATGCAGTCCCTGGGTTGCATTCAAAACGAGTACGGGGATTACGGTAATGATTTTGTGGGCAGCATTTACCGCGCTTACCGCCTGCTGCTCGACAATGAATTCCTGCCAGTTGTCATCCTGCAGCAATCCCTGTCAACAAATAAGCATCCGGGTCTATTGATTGCTGACCTGCGTTTTGCCGAGTTACCCGCGGATGTTTTACGTGGTGTCCATGACTTGATCCAGGGAACACTGGATGTGCGAATAACAATAGGCTTCGACGAGCTGGCCGCCTGAGCAAAGCAGGTAATTCATCGAAGCTTACAGGACAGTCTTTGATTGCGTCACCCGGAACATTTCCTTGAGCAACGCGCTCGACTCACTGTGATCAATGAGTCTCTTGTCCAGTTCAGCTGGCTGCTCACCAGATAGACACAAGCCAGCCAGTAATGCGTCGATACCAGTGGGGCAGGTGTCCATAGACAGCCGTGAATCGCCCGCTTGATATGAAGGAAGATGATTCGGCCGAGGTGTATTCGTTTTGCTTGTCTGTAAAGTTTCTTTCATTTGTGTAACCCGAGCTTGAGGCGCACAGCAATAACACCAGGAGGACACACGCTGGAACAGAAAGAAAACCCTGCGAAGTTGTCATGACCTGTCTCCTGGCTGGACTCGATTTCTTAACAGCAGGATATGTGCCAACTTGCAAATACAGGTTTTTCAAGTACTTGGAAAGGTAATGCTGCAGGACGGGACAATAAGCGTCGCCCCGTGGTGACAGGTCTTCGCGCTACATCAATACATTCGAAGCAGTCCAACAACAACACCTTGAATATGGACCCGCTCCGTTGGGTAAATCAGTGACAGCATTTTCCTGTTAGCGGGAATAAGCTCGATCCTGTCTCCGTGTTTTCGCAGGCGCTTCAAGGTCATTTCCCCCCCGTCGATCAGGGCCACGACAATGTCATCATCGTCTGCAATGGCTGTCTTTTGCACTATAACGAAATCACCCTTGATAATACCCGCTTCCAGCATGCCATCGTCCGCTACCCGGTAACACACCCGGTCAGGTCCAAGCAGGCCGGCGGAAAAGTTCACCTCCTTTAACTTGTCAGGAGGTATCAGTGCACTGCCGGTCTTAATCGCACCCTGCAACGGCAGGATCGTCAACTTGCGATCATTTTTCCTGGATAGACGAATGCCGCGCCAGGCCCGCCCTCTCCTCTCCAGCTCGCCCTTGTCGATTAGTGATTGGACATAGCGATGCACCGTGCCTCTCGAGGAGATACCCAGCGATTCTGCAATCTCTTTCATGGTGGGCGCCTGGTTTTCACGGGCAATGCAATCCGCTACCAGGTCAAGAACCCGCTTTTCCAACTTGGTTAACACTATTATGATCTCTAATTGTTCTCTTTTATAGATTAGAGAACAATTAGAGATCATTCAAGTAATTGTCAGCTTTTAATGCCAGTCCTGGCCCAGGCGCTGTAATTGGCAGCTTTGCTTGAATCGCTCTTGCGTGCAGGTTATTGTCACCCCGATAAAAATCCGGGTAATTATTGACGTTTGCCTGTCGAAGAAATTACCGGGAACACAGTGACAACAAATCGGGACAGAACATGGCCATCAAGAAAGTAGTAAAGAGTGACGCCGAATGGCGCGAGGAACTAAGCCCCGAGCAGTATGAAATCGCTCGCAACAAGGGTACAGAAAGAGCTTTTACCGGCGAATACAACGACTGCAAGGACGAAGGGGTTTATCGCTGTTCAAGCTGTGGACAGGAATTATTCAGTTCAGAAACGAAGTATGACTCAGGTTCAGGCTGGCCCAGTTTCTACGCTCCACAAAGTGATGAAGTGGTGGCAACTGAAGATGACAGGAATTACGGCATGGTCAGGACCGAGGTCCTGTGTGCGGCCTGCGACGCCCACCTGGGACACGTATTCAACGACGGGCCCAATCCCACCGGGCTACGCTATTGCATAAACTCCGTCTCGCTCAAGCTGGACAAGAAGGAATAAGAAAGGAAAACGTTTTGGCAAGGCGCGGTTTCCTAGTCGCTCCCGGGTTGACGCGACTCAAACCAGTTCAACTTTGACTGCAAGCTCACTACGCTCCCGATTATCATCATCGAGGGTGGAGCTATATCTTCACTGGCAACAAGCGCTGGAAGCTTTGCAAGTTCACTTACCCAGGTGCGCTGAGTGGGACGAGTGCCCTGTCGAATGATGGCAGCAGGGGTGTCCGGCGCCATGCCGTGTTTGATTAGCTGGGTGCAGAGGACATCGACACCCTTGATACCCATGTAAACAGCGATGGTCTGACCCGCCCTTACCAGCCCTTCCCAGTTAAGGTCCAACTTGCCGTCTTTCATGTGCCCGGTGATGAAAATGCAGGATTGAGCATGATCCCGGTGAGTCAGGGGAATGCCCGCATAGGAGGCGCAACCACTGGCAGCGGTAATTCCCGGTACCACCTGGAAGCTGATCCCCTGCTCCATCAGGGTTTCGATCTCTTCCCCACCCCGCCCAAAAATGAAGGGATCTCCTCCTTTTAGACGCATGACCCTTTTTCCTTCCCTGGCGTACTTTACCAGTAGCGCATTAATCTCGGACTGGTCAAGTGCGTGCTGATCTTCACGCTTGCCCACGTATATTCTATCTGCGTCCTTGCGACATAAATCGACGATCTCCTCCGATACGAGGCGGTCGTAAAGTACCACCTCCACCTGCTGCATGAGGCGCAGCGCACGAAATGTCAGCAGGTCAGGATCACCCGGCCCCCCTCCGACAAGGTACACCTCGCCTTCATATAAATGCGGCCCGGCAGGTTCATCAAGTGAGGATTCAAGAGATTTTAATGCTGCTTTTTCCTGGCCGGAAAACAGTAATTCGGCCACCGGACCCTGCAGCACCTGTTCCCAGAAACGTCGACGCTGCTGAAAGTCCGGGAAACGCTCCTTCACCCTGCCCCGAAAACCTTTCATCAGCTCAGCCAGCCTGCCATAGGCAGAGGGAATAAGCGTTTCCAGGCGCGCGCGTAACAGGCGGGCCAGGACCGGGGATGCACCGCCACTGCTCACGGCAACAATCACCGGATCGCGATCCACGATGGATGGCGTAATAAAACTGCAAAGCGAGGGGTTATCCACGACGTTTACCGGAATACCCCGTTCCCTGCAAAGACGTGAAACCTCATGATTAACTTTTTCATCATCGGTGGCGGCAACAACCAGCCCGCAATTGTCCAATGCTTCCCGGCTAAAGGAACCCTGGACATGTACGATATCAGCGGCCTCCACCAGCTGCTCTAGTTCCTCGCACAATCCTGGCGACACGACACGTATCCTGGCCCCGGCTTTTAGCAGCTGCCGGGTTTTCCTGGCCGCCACATCTCCCCCGCCAACAACCAGGCTGGTAAAACTGGAAACGTCCATGAACACCGGGAAGAATTTCATTTCGCTATTGTAGTGCCAAAGGGATCTGCGAAGAAATTCGGATCTTGGAGCGACTTTTTGAAGCTGATTTAGGTTTAAAGATTCTCGCCATACTTCCGATATAGGAAGGGAGCGGTGGAATATCGGAACCCCTTGTTTTCCGTTTAAATATCATCCACTTAGTTTTTAATTTTTACTATTGGGAGCTCATCGTGGATCTGGCGACACTGATTGGCATGCTGGCAGCAATGGGAATTATCGGCGCCTCGATTTTTCTCGGGGGTAGCGCAGGTACGTTTTTTAATGTGCCCTCGATGCTTGTAGTCGTGGGTGGCACCATTGGTGCCGTATTAATGCAATTTAGCCTGGGGCAGTTTTTTGGAGCGATCAAGGTCGCACTCAAGGCCTTTTTCAACAAGGCCATGTCCCCGGAGGAATTGATCGAAACCACTGTAGACCTGGCCAACTCTGCCCGTAAAGGTGGTCTCCTGGCCCTGGAAGAAAAAGATACCGGGAATCCTTTTTACCAGATGGGTATCCAGATGATGGTAGACGGCCATGAACCTGATGTCGTCAGGGACATGATGAAAAGCGAAATGAACCTGACCGTTGAGCGACATGACCTTGGAAAGAAGATATTCAAGTCCATCGCCGACGTTGCACCTGCCATGGGCATGATCGGTACCCTCATCGGTCTGGTGCAAATGCTTTCCAATATGGACGACCCCAAGTCAATCGGCCCCGCCATGGCGGTAGCGCTTCTAACTACCCTCTACGGCGCCATGATTGCCAATGTATTTGCCAATCCCATCGCGGAAAAACTGGGTCTGCGCAGCAACGAGGAACGCCTGGTTAAGTCCATGATCATAGATGGTGTCAGCGGTATCCAGGAAGGACGGAACCCCCGTGTTATCGAGGGCATGCTGATGACTTACCTGCCCGGCTCCAAGCGCAAGTCTGCAGAAGACGGGGACGGTGGTGAGTAAAAATGTGTCGCGTACCGAGTTCAAGCGGGAGTGCTGACGAACTGCCGCCGGGGGGCCAGTAGAGGTTAGCCCAGTATGAGCGACGAAGCTCCTCCACAGGAAGAAGACGCAGGGGCACCCGCGTGGGTGATGACCTTTGCGGACCTCATGTCGCTGCTCATGTGTTTTTTCGTGTTACTGCTTTCATTCTCGGAAATGGACCTGCAGAAATACAAGCAGGTTGCCGGCTCAATGAAAAACGCCTTTGGTGTCCAGCGCGAAATAAAAACCATGGAAATGCCAAAGGGAACCAGCGTTATTGCCCAGGAATTCAGTCCTGGCCGCCCATCCCCTACCCCGCTCAATGTCATTCGCCAGAACTCCATTGACGATACCAAGCAAACCCTGGAATTTACCGATGTCACGACAAAAAAAGAGGACGGGGAAGATGACACCTCCGGGGAGGACGGTGACGGTACCGTGGATGTTCCCATTCAGCGCCCCACGGAGGCGGAGCAAATCCGACAGCTCAAGGAACTGGGGTTGGATGAGGAGCTTCTCGAGAGCTATTCCCAGGCACTCGATACCGATCCAGACACAGCGGCTGACGCCCAGCAATTACTGCGGGCCATGGAAGACGAGGTAAGAAAAGGTCTCATTGAGATAGGCACAGAAGGCAAGAAGATCCTGGTCAGGATCAGGGAGAAAGGCTCATTTCCATCGGGCTCCGACAGGTTCCGCGTAGATTTCATCCCCGTCCTCGTCAAGCTGAGGGGAGAGTTGAAAACCATAGCTGGACAGGTAAGGATTGCGGGCCACACGGACAATGTGCCAATCAATACCGTTCGCTTTCGTTCAAACTGGGAATTGTCCTCGTCGCGCTCTGTCAGCGTCGCCCACGAGCTTTTGAAAAACGAAGAGCTGGCTCGTCATCGTTTCGTGGTCGAGGGTCACGGGGACGCCAGCCCCCTGGCACCAAATGACACACCCGCCAACCGCGCGCTGAATCGACGGGTAGAACTCACCATTGTGCAGGGGGAGACCCTTGATGATCAGGAGTACCGCCAGTTAATGCCGAGGGTTCAAGAACCCACAAATTCGGACGATAACAGTAGTGAAGCCACCGGTCCTGGTGCCGATGCCGGCAGCAACAGCTTTAACGGCGCGAAGGAGCAAATGCCGGGGGAGAACCCGGGAACAGGAACCGGTGTAAATCTGCTTGCCGGTAATGCAACAACTGGGGAAGAGAAGGCTTCATCCGGGAGCACTGTAATGCAGAAAGACAGCAAGACGCCTAACGCAGGAGAAATTGACCAGCAAGAGCTGGAAGCTCGCATCAGGAAATTTTCGAAGAAAAATTCAAAGATAACCGAGGGTACAACGAAATGAACCAGGAACGACGACGCTTCTACCGGATAAACGACAAGGTGTCGCTGAATTACCGGGTAATCCAGCCTGGGGACCTGCAAAAGGAACTGGACAGGACCAGTCGCAAGCAAAAAGAACTCGCCGAGCTTCGTAACGCTGCGCTTGCTATTGATGCACGCCTGGATGTTATTAACAGCCAGTTACAAAATGACAACCCGGTGCTGGCTGAAATACTGGCGCTTTTTCAAAGAAAAATGGCCTTACACGAAGCGATGCTGGGTGTGGACGATTACGACGAAAGTGCTTTTAGCCAGGCCAGGGAAATCAATCTCAGTGCCAGCGGGCTTGCCTTTGATGCCGAAACTCCCCTGAAAGAAGGTACCTCCCTGAAGCTTGAACTGGTGACTTATCCCGAGCATCACTACATCTCGGTCTTCGCCAGCGTGGTCAACTGCCAGGCGCTTAAAAATGACCGGGCATCCGGTTACCGGGTAGCGGTGGATTTTCGTAGTATCAGTGATGAAGATGAAGAAAAGATTGTCCATCACATATTCAAAAAACAGGCAGAGGAAATCAAGAAGGTACGAGTGCAAGCCGAGCTTGAAACAGGGGCAAGTGGTGCAGTAGCCTCAACAGGCCTGGGCTGATACTCCTTCCTGTCACCAAATTTAGTGCTGGCCCACCCGGCTCTGCCTGATTTATCATCACCACGTACGCAGGCTGGCTGAACGTTCTTCGGTCAACAGCCGGGTAATACAAACTGCATAGCGATAATGACATTCCAGCCCTCACATTCAATCAACAGGCAGGTCTATATTGACCTGACCCATGCCGCTCCGACTTTTGAAGCTGTGGATGGAGACCTGACAAGACCCGACCTTTCCCGCCCCATCGGTGACAGTCACGTGGTTTGCGGCCACGGTCTTGGCACCAGGATCCAGAAAGAAGATTTCCAGGCACGCAATGGCTACTTTCGCTGGGGTTTTTTCTGTCTTGATGAGCATTTTGCAACGCACGTGGATTCACAGTGCCACTTCGTCACGACCGACCCCGACCTGTGCATCGACGAGCCCGACAGGCGTTATGCTCACGAATTTACCCTTGCGGACCTCGTGGGCCCCCTTGTCTATGTTGATATCAGTGACCGGGTCAAGCGGGAGCTGCAAAAAAATGCCGGTGTCCCTTCACCGGATACGAACATTACCGATTTCGGTAATTCAAGCGAAGCCACCGTGCGGCTGGCGGATATCGTGGCCGTGGAGCAATACATCACCGACGGCTGTTACATCGTTTTCAATACCGGCTGGGAGCAGACCTATGCGGGCAGCGGCCCTGAAAATGGCTGGTACCACCCGTACAACAATGGTCTCAATCATCCCGGCGTGACTCCCGAGGTGGTGGACTGGCTAATTGCACTGGAAGATAAGAAAGGTATTCGTATAAATGGACTTGCTGCGGACAACATCGCGGTGGAGTCCGGAGAAAGCCTGCTCGGCGAAGGCGGTAACGTTGATGATACCCCGGCAGTCATTAACGGCCCCTATCTTCACGCGCTCGGTTTGCAAAGGGGCTGGAAGCTGGTGGAAAACCTGGCCAACCTTGATGAGCTCGCCGCCATGCCGCAGGGTTCAGGTACCCTGATGGTAGGTGCGTCAAGAATTGTCGGCGTCAGTGGCACACCTGCCAGGGTGGTCGCTATTTTTCCAGAGCTATCCTGATCTTCAGAACCGGGTGTAGATACCTGGACATCGCCGGCAATTGCTCCATGCATTGCCGGAGTATGACCGCCATGGACGGCGGAAATGCCGAAAGCGTAGGGAACAGCTTTCGGCCGTCCATCCCTGGACATAAAAAAAGGCCTGCTAGGCAGGCCTTTTCAATACAACTCTCAACAAGTGCTTTAGAAGCGATAGGTACCGGTGATATACCAGGCACGATCAATCGCCGGCAGGTCAAGCTGCGTGGCAGATGAAGGTGACTGGTCCGTGTAGTTCAGGTAGTACGTGTCAAAGATGTTATCAACACGCGCATCCAGTGAGTACTTGTCGTCAGCACTGGTCCAGCCAACACTCGCATTCATCAGGCCAAAAGACTTCTGGGCATTGCGCGGATTGTTATCCGGGCTGAACTTGACCTTGGTACGATAGGAATAATCAACTCTTGGAATGATAACGCCACCATCACCGAGGTTGAATTCCTTAATTGCAGAGATGGCGCCGGACCATTTTGAAACAAATGGGAACCTGTCACCAACTGCCGGACCGCCCACCTGGGTAGCATCAGCCTCCGTGATTTCCGTATCCAGGTAACCCAGCGCGACTTCAAAGAACCAGCTGTCGATGGGTGACCAGCGACTTTCAACTTCGAAACCAATTACTTCACCAATACCGGAGTTTTGCAGCTGCGGCGCAATACCACCATTGGGGTCAATAGTTTCCAGCTGGATGTCTGTGTAATCCACGTAGAAACCGGCCACGTTCAGGGTGAAATTGTGGTCTGGATTGTTGTACTTGAAGCCTATTTCGTAGGATTCCACGAACTCAGGGTCGTAGGTAGGAGCAAATCCAACAGGCCCGGCAATACGCTGCTGTACACCACCACTCTTGAAACCTTCCGAGTAAGTGAAGTAGGTCATCAGGTTATCATTCCAGTCATAGGAAATGTTAGCCATCGGTGTCCAGTCGTCAGCCTTGAGGGTGTAGGTGTCAGGAGTAACAAGTCCCAGTGTGACAAACGGTGGTGCCAGGAAGACCTGTGCCGTTTGAATATCGATAGTTTGATTTGGGGCTGCAACACCAGGTGAACCCGTAAAGGTAAATTGCTGCACGGTGAAATCCTTTGTGTCCTTGGTATATCGAATACCAAGGGTAATGTGCAGCTGGTCAGTCACATCAAACGTACCCTGGGCAAAACCAGCGACAGATTCGTGGTCGAAGAAACCACCACTCTCAATATCAAGCAGGGCGAAATCCACGGGGTTATAGTTGAGACCGTCTTCCGTGAAGTAGTACCCGCCAACGATCCACTTCAGGCGATCATTGAACGCGAGACCCTGGATCTGGACTTCCTGGGAAAACTGGTCCTGGTGGTAAAAGTCTCGTACCCAGGACAGCAGGAAGCGACTTGCATCACCATCGTGGGAGAATTCACTTTCCAGGTCACGATAGGCAGTGATGGACTTGAAAGAAAGGCTGTCATTGATTTGCCAGTCCACAGTACCTGAAATACCCCAGATGTCAGCATCGAAGAAAGTCGGGGAGGTACTGTTGTTGGTACCAAGACCAACGGTATCGGCGTTTGCACAGTCGAGGTTGCCCGGACTACCGGCCATGTTCGCCGGGGTCGCATCACAGTTGTTCCTTCTCCTCTGGAACAGCGGGTCACCGCCCGGGTTCAAAATCGGGAAAGACGCCGGGTCGAATTGACCCAGGCCTACGTTGTGGAAGAAACCACCGCTGCCGGGAGCAAGCAAGAGCACGCGGTTTGGATCCCGTGAACTGACAGTCGCCTGTCCGTTTTCTCGAATGAAGGTGTAATCACCAGCGATATTGACCTCGATATCGTCGGTGACCAGCCAGCGCAGTGCACTGCGCATGGCCATTCTCTCGGTATCACCCACGTCCAACCCGGTATCGGGGTTCTTGATATAACCGTCCTGGTTAAAACTACCCATGGTAACGTTGGCAAACAAGTTGTCAGCAAGGGCACCGTTAACCTTGCCGATGATGTCGAGGTTGTCGTAGCGACCGGCACGGACCATCAACTTTCCTTCAAACTCTTCGTGAGGCTTGATGGTGTGAATGTCGATGGCTCCACCCGTGGTGTTACGTCCAAAGAGAGTCCCTTGAGGACCGCGCAATACTTCAACACGATCAATATCAATCAGGTCCAGTACGCCACCAATACTTCGAGCGATGTAAACACCGTCGACGTAGAGACCCACACCCGGGTCAGCTGATGGCACGAAGTCAGTCTGGCCAACACCTCGAATGTAGATAGAGGCGTTACTTCCGCCACCACCGTTGGTGTTGATGTTCCTGAACTCCATGTTCGGAGTGATATTATCCAGCGCATCGACACTTTGAATGCCTCGGGCATCAAGGCTGTCACCACTGAAGGCGGATACCGCAATAGGCGTGTCCTGCACACCTTCCTCGCGTTTCCTCGCGGTAACAACAACTTCTTCAAGAAGTGAATTGATGCCGCTGTCCTGTGCAGCGGCGGGTAGTGCAAACACTGCCGATAGCAGTGCTGCAGTGAAACCTGTTATACATTTTTCAACAGACAAGAGCTTATGCTTGCTAGGTAGATACATCATCTGGGCTCCCCTTGATTATCGTTAAGCCACGAACGGACCGTGACAAAATTCATACAATACGCTGGCGTATCGCGGAAATACTAAACCATATTTTACCCTAATACCACTACCTAATTAGCTGATATAGGCCGGATTCTGCATTGTAAAACGTTTTAAAGAGGAAGGGGTGAAAGGGGGTAAATTTGTCGTGTTTTTAATACAACTTGTCTATGTTTCAGGCGCCAGGTGTCCTTCTGCAGCACCCACTCATCCTCGTAAACACCCACGGCATAAAGGCTGGTCTTACCCTTTTCGTCTGTATTATAGATTGCGAAGTTAGAAGATGTTCGCGTTTTTTCGTGTATTTTTTCAATATTATTGATGGAAATAAGGCGACTTTGATCCAGCTGCCCAATCTCCCACTCATGCTCGGCCAGGGAGGCCAGTCGCTTTTCCAGCTCCTGTTTTGTCAGCTGCATCCAGGTCATCTCCTGCCTGAGCTCCGGTGCCCGCGCCGTCACCAGGTAATTCGAGTCCTCCAGCATGACCCCGAGGAAGGCAGCAAAATCCTGCCCGTCCTGGTAGCGGGCCAGGGCGTGAATCGCCCTCTCAAGGCTATAGGCGGCCCCGCTATCGAAACTCATGACGAGACGCCAGCATCACCAGTGACGGGTTGATGAGCGTTGAGCCCGGTTTGGCGCGACCACTCGGCATAGAAGTGACGCAGGGTCTCATCGCTCATTGGGCCTTCCTCCTGTCTCGCGACAATGCTGTAAAGGCTGTTACCACTCCTCATGTTCTTCATCTGCGTTTGTACCGCCCACAGATCCTCAGCGAGGTTCACCCCCATCGGACCCCAGACCTGGTTGTGATGCCTGGTTCGCTTTTGCCGTATCTCGGCGGAATCCCCTTTAAGACCCAGACCCCGACATTCCAGGATGGTGCGTGTTGCAGAAACAGGAACAAGGGAGTCAAAACGTATAACGGTGGAGCGGCAATTCAGCATCATGTCCGGAAACAGGTTCACTACCACGTGGCCATTCGGTTCCATGCCCGGTAAGGTATCTTCCTCTCGATCGTCGTAATCGAGATTCTGGTAACCAATGCGTGCAGGTTCCAGGCTGGCATGGCCATTGCCATACATCAACCAGTTGCGTCGGCGGTAGTCCTGCTCTGCCACGGCGGTGGTCCGGTTTAACAGGTGCAGGAGTTCATGGTAGCCCTCGTTATTGGTTTCCACGAACAGCTTCCAGTTCGCTTCAAATTCAACCCGGTGAAAATGAAACACTTCCAGTTCTGCCCTGCCAAAGGGCACATCCATGGCCTTGACCAGGTCCTCACCGAGAAAAGTCCTGAGCGGCTCCTGCTCATTATCGAGACAGACAAATACCAGCCCGAAAATAGTGTCCACCCTTACAGCACTCAATCCCGTGTTACCGCGTTCTATGCCGGCTTCCCGGTATGCTGCAGGTTGGGAGATGTTTAGACACTTTCCATCACTGCCGAAACTCCACAGGTGGTAAAAACATGTCATGCGACCGTCATTCAGCTTTCCAGCCGGCTCGCGAATGATGCGTGCACCGCGGTGAGGACAGCTGTTGAGGTAGGCGCGCACCTGGCCCTGCTCGTCACGCAACAGGATGATTTCTCTTCCTGCTACATCGACAAGTCGAAAATCGAAAGGCTCCTGCAATTCGCTTTCATGGCAAACAAAGCGCCAGCTCTTTGCCAGCACACTTTGTTGTTCCTTTTCAAAGATAGCGGGATCGGTATAAATTCGGTTATCAATATAATGTGATGACGGCAGTTCCGGTCGTGCCTGTCCATCCAGCCTGATTGGTAAGTTCATCTGGAAAACTCTTTGCGAAAACGAATTTGCAGCAAGTCAATCTTCATTCAGGTTTTTCCTGTCTCGATCAAATCCTGTTGTCCTGCCATGCCAGGCTCGCTAAGCTTTGAGACACGTCCTGGATTTGTCCTGGTTATCATGCGTCGTTTTTCTATTATAAGCCATATTGGCATCGTGGTTTCGACCCTGGCGATATTGCTGTCGAGCGGCTGCGAAAAACAGCAGGACATCGAGATCATTCGCGCTATCAGCATGCTGCCGAGGCAGACCGAGTACACGCGGGACTTTGAAAAATGGATCGCTGAACTGAATCGCGATGCACAGGGAAGGTTCAGGGTGATTTTTGTCGGCGGTCCGGAAGCTATACCTACTTTTGAACAGGCAGACGCACTGCGTACAGGCGTGGTGCACATGATGTTTGGACCGGCAACCTATTACATTGGCATGGTACCTGAAGTAGAAGCCATGTTTTCCAGCAACCTGGCACCAATGCAAACCAGGGCCAACGGGGGAATTGCCCTGATGGATCAAATCCACCGCGAGAAACTGAATGCCCGTTACCTGGCCCGGACCATGTATATCGAATTTCATATCTTTACCCGCGAACGTCCATCGATTAACCATCTCGGAGTGCCCGACATGAATGGAGAATCACTCAGGGGCGGACCGGTTTGGCGTGATTTTATCACCAGCCTCAATGCCAACTTTGTCAATGTAGCAGCACCTGATGTCTACATGGCACTGGAACGTAACATGATCCAGGGAGTGGGATGGCCAATAGTAGGACTGGCAGACGCATCGTGGCACCAGCACCTGGGATACCGCATTGACCCCGGTGTTTTTTCCAGCGATGTCGGGATCACGTTCAATGACGAAAAATGGCAGGCATTACCCGAGGACATTCGAACTTCGATTGAATCTGCGGCAATCGAGTACGAAAAAGAAAGCTACCATCGTTTTCGGCGGCTCACTGAAGGGCTGGATGAAGATCTTCAAAGCCTGGGTATGCAGGTTATAAAATTATCGGGTGAGTCTGAATCCAGGTACCGGGAACTGGCGAATGATGTTATCTGGTCCCGGCTAAGGCAACGGTCACCGAAGCACTACCGGGAACTCAGGCAAAAGTTTTTCAGGGAGCCTGGTGAATAATGGAAACACCAACAGGCAGGTACGAGCGATTTCTTTACATGCTTTTTTGCCTGGGCGCCGGGATCCTTGGCATTATTACTCTCCTGATTCTCTACGACGTTATTGCAAGAAACCTCGGCGTAGCAGGATTCGCGCACACGCTGGCCATGACAGAGTATGGCCTTTATTACACCGCGCTGCTGGGTTCACCATGGCTTGTTCGTCACAAGCACCACATCTACATGCAGCTGCTGACAGCTGCTGTCCCGGACTCTTTTAGAGTCTATATTGCCCGTTTCGCCTACCTGGTCTGTACCCTGGTGTGCTTTTTGATCGCGTGGTATTCGGCCCAGGTCACACTGGAAACATTCATCCGTGGCGATACAGAGGTGCGCTCTTTTGACATGCCACGCTGGCTTATCTTTGCCATCATGCCGTTTTGCTTTTCACTGCTAACCGTCGAGTTTGGACGCTATCTTATCGGCAGGGATAGCATGTATGACGGTGAAATGGGTTTGCATGAATAAGCCGGGCAACAGGAACAAAGGGACATAGCATGTATATTGCCTGGTCACTGGCGCTGGCATTGATGTTTATCCTGATCATTTTCCTGATCGCGCTCGGTGTCCCTGTCGCATTCGCTTTCCTGACCGCCGATGTCATCGGTTCCATGCTTTTCATGGGCGGTGATGCGGGGCTGGCACAACTGGTACGTACGGCTGCAAATGCGCTGACGAAATTTGCCCTGGTCCCGGTCCCTCTTTTCCTGATCATGGGCGAATTATTTTTTCACTCGGGTCTCGGCCATGCTGCATTTAATGCCCTCGACAAGCTGTTTGGCAGGCTGCCCGGGCGGCTTTCTTTTGTCACCGTGGGTGGCGGCACCATGTTTGCGGCCCTGTCCGGTTCCAGCATGGCATCCACTGCCCTGCTGGGTACGCTGATGGTGCCCGAGATGTCCAGGCGCGGTTATAAAAACAGGCTTTCAATCGGGCCAATTCTCGGCGTCGGGGGATTGGCTATTCTCATACCACCATCGGCACTGGCAGTACTACTTGGCAGCCTGGCGCACATCGATATTGGCAAACTGCTTGTCGCAGGTGTCATACCCGGGCTGGTGCTGGCGACTTTGTATACTCTCTACATTATTGTCAGCATTCAAATCGACCCGGCTTCCGCACCCGCCTACGACGTGGAAAAAATTTCGTGGCAGGAGAAGTCACTCCTGCTGGCCCGTGATGTCCTCCCCATGAGCCTTGTCATTTTCCTGGTGGTTGGCCTTATCATTCTCGGCTGGGCGACGCCAACTGAGTCAGCCGCCTGCGGTGTTGCCGGGGTGGCAATCCTCGCAGCCTGCAAGGGTCGACTGGACATGGAGGTGATAAGCAAGTCCCTGCTTGGCGCAACCAGGGTTACTGTCATGATGTTCATGATTATTCTTGGAGCATCCACTTTCAGCAAGGTCCTTGCTTTCTCGGGGGCCACAACAGGGCTGGTAGAGTGGGTTGGCACCCTGACGTTGTCGCCCATTGCCGCACTGCTGACGATGTTCCTGATCATGCTGATGCTTGGCGCGTTCATGGAGCAGCTTTCCATGATGATGTTGACGCTACCCATTTTTGTACCGCTGGCGCAACTCTATGGATTCGATCTCGTATGGTTTGGCATCATTGTTTTGCTGGCAGTTGAAATGAGCCTGACCATGCCACCAATGGGATTGCTGCTGTTCGTGATGAAGGGCGTCGCGCCGCCCGGCACGAGGCTACAGGACATCTGGCTGGCGGTACTACCCTTCATGAGCTGTGCCGCTATACTTCTTTTCCTGTTGATTTTCTTTCCCGGGATTGCACTCTGGTTGCCCGGGCTGGGCAGCCATTTCTAATCAGGTCTTTGGCAGGGTAACGCCGGTTTGTCCCTGGTATTTTCCACCCCTGTCCTTGTAGGACGTTTCACAGGACTCGTCAGATTCAAAAAACAGCATCTGCGCGACACCCTCGTTGGCATAAATCTTTGCCGGCAATGGCGAGGTATTTGAAAATTCCAGCGTGACGTGCCCCTCCCACTCTGGCTCCAGTGGAGTGACGTTTACGATGATGCCGCAGCGGGCATAGGTGGACTTACCCAGGCATACCGTGAGTACATTTCGAGGAATGCGAAAATATTCCACGGTACGAGCGAGGGCAAAGGAATTAGGCGGAATAATACAAACGTCGTTATCCACGGCAACAAAGCTGTTTGAGTCAAATGCCTTGGGATCGACAATCGCCGAATTGATATTGGTAAAGACACGAAATTCAGATGCACACCTTACATCATAGCCATAACTGCTGGTCCCGTAGGAGACGATTCGACCACCATTATTTTCCTTTATCTGTCCGGGCTCAAAAGGATCGATAAGACCCTCTTTTTCTGCCTTCTCCCTAATCCACCTGTCGGATTTAATTGTCATTACACGCGGCTCTTGCGATCAGGCATTTTCAACAACGATCTTGGGAAACTTGGCGCTGAAGTCCTTTGCCCTTTGCGACAGCTTCGCTGCTGTCTTCCTGGCGATATCCCGGTAAATTTCAGTGATACGGGACTCAGTGTCCATGGCAACGGTAGGACGGCCACTGTCCACACCTTCTCGAATGGTGATATCAAGTGGCAATGAACCCAGTAAATCGACGCCATATTGTTCCGCCATCTGCTGGCCACCGCCACTACCAAATATATGTTCTTCGTGGCCGCAACTACTGCAGATGTGGGTGCTCATGTTTTCCACGATACCAAATACCGGTACCTCGACTTTTTCAAACATTTTCAGGGCCTTTCTCGCGTCGAGCAGGGCAATGTCCTGGGGAGTGGTTACGATCATCGCGCCACTGACCGGAATCTTCTGGCATAAAGTAAGCTGAATATCGCCAGTGCCCGGTGGTAAATCAATGACAAGGTAATCCAGGTCTTCCCAGTTAGTATCACCAAGTAGCTGTTCCAGCGCTGACGTGACCATGGGGCCGCGCCATATCATCGGTGTTTCGTCATTAATAAGGTATCCGATGGACATGGACTGGATACCGTAGCTGATATTGGGCTCTATGCTTTTTCCATCGGGGCTATCAGGCTTTGCGTGACATCCCAGCATGCGTGGCTGACTGGGACCGTAAATGTCCGCATCAAGGATGCCGACTTTTGCTCCCTCTGCCTGCAGCGCAAGCGCCAGGTTTACAGAAGTCGTGGATTTGCCCACTCCACCTTTACCCGAGGCTACGGCAATGGTGTTCTTGATGTTCTTGAGTGGCTTTACCCCTTTTTGAACCGCGTGGGATATCACATTTGAACCGATCTCAACATCACTGTTGGAAACACCTTCCACATTTGCCAGGGCTTCCTTAACCTGGTTTGACAATTCATCGCGGTAGCCATTGGCCGGGTAGCCAAGCTCTATTTCCACCCGGACGTTGGCGCCGTCCATGGAGATATTCTTTACTGCACCAGCCGCTACAAGGTTATCCTGTAAATTGCTATCAACCACGCCGCCAAGGGCAGCTTCTACTTGTTCCCTGCTTACTTCACTCATTTCTGTTCGATACCTGATTCTGCAAAAAGGCGGCTAGTTTACATTAATTTTGGCGAACGCGGGCTGTCTCCAACAAAACACGGCCATAGTCGCGGAATTCCCTGTTCACCCTGAACATGAATAATGATAAGTTACCGCCCCTTTTGCAGTCAGCCCGAAAATGACCGATAAACCCAGAAAAATACTGGTAACCAGCGCTCTCCCCTATGCCAATGGCCCAATCCATATTGGTCACATGCTGGAGTACCTGCAGACGGACGTGTGGGTCCGTTTCCAGCGCATGCGTGGGCACCAGTGCTACTACGTCTGTGCTGACGACGCTCACGGCACGCCGATCATGCTCAGCGCTGAAAAAGCCGGTGTGGCTGCAGAAGAATTCATTGCCCGGGCTAAAGAAGCCCATGAGCAGGATTTCCGGGATTTTCATATCTCGGTGGATAACTACCACAGCACCCATTCCGGGGAAAACCAGTATTTTGCTAACCTGATTTATTCGCGCTTGCGGGATGGTGGTTTCATCAGTCGGCGCACTATCAGCCAGTTTTATGATCCCGATAAACAAATGTTTCTTCCGGACCGGTTTATTCGGGGAGAGTGTCCTTATTGTCGCTCCGCGGATCAATACGGGGACAGTTGCGAGAACTGCAATCGAACCTATTCACCAACCGACCTGGTGAACCCGGTCTCGGCAATCTCGGGGGCGACACCGGAACAACGTGAGTCGGAGCATTTCTTTTTCAAGCTTCCCGAATTCGAATCCATGCTACGGGACTGGACACAAAGCAACCTGCAAAGCGAAACGGCCAACAAGCTGAATGAATGGTTTGAAGCTGGCTTGCAGGAATGGGACATCAGCCGTGATGCGCCGTATTTCGGTTTTGAAATCCCGGACCAACCGGGAAAGTATTTTTATGTATGGCTGGACGCACCTATCGGCTATCTCGCCAGCTTCAAGAATTATTGTGACAACAATGGAATAGATATCGAAGAATTCATCGGTCCGAACAGCGACGCTGAAATGTATCATTTCATTGGCAAGGATATTATGTATTTCCATACCCTGTTCTGGCCAGCCATGTTGCACGGAGCAGGGTTTCGCTCTCCAACGGGCGTGTTTGTCCACGGCTTTCTTACAGTCAACGGCCAGAAAATGTCCAAGAGCCGCGGTACCTTTATCAATGCCAGGACCTACCTCGAACACCTGGATCCGGAATACCTGCGATACTACTTTGCTGCCAAGCTTGGAAACCGCGTGGAAGATATCGATATGAACCTCGATGATTTCCTGTTGCGGGTCAATTCAGACCTCGTGGGAAAGGTAGTCAACATAGCCAGTCGATGTGCCGGATTTATTAACAAGCGATTTGACGGCACCCTGTCGGCGGAGCTATCACACGCAGACCTGTATGCATCATTTTCAAACCCCGAGAAAAGTGAATACATCGCGGAACTCTATGAATCGCGCGAATATGGCCGTGCAATGCGCGAGATCATGTTGCTTGCTGATGAAGCAAACCAGTACATTGATGAACACAAGCCGTGGGTGCTGGTCAAGGAGACTGGACGCGAAAAAGAAGTCCAGGATATCTGCAGTATGGGCCTCAACCTGTACCGCGTGTTGATCACTTACCTGAAACCCGTTTTACCGGTGCTCGCAGAAAAATCAGAACAGTTTCTTAACGTATCTCCACTTACCTGGGGAGACATTAATCAACCCCTGCTGGGAACAAAAATCAATAAATTTAAACCACTCATGACCCGCGTGGAAAAAGATCGGATAGACGCAATGGTAGAAGACAGCAAAGAAAGCCTGGGTAACGAACAGGACTCACAGGAGGAAAATACCTCTGGACAGCTCAGCGAAAACCCCATAGCTGACGAAATAAGTATTGATGATTTCATGAAGGTAGACCTTAGAGTTGCCAGGATTGAAAAAGCCGAGCACGTGGAAGGCGCTGACAAGCTGTTACAACTTACGTTGGATCTCGGCGGCGAAAAGCGCAACGTATTTGCCGGTATCAAGGCAGCCTACAGCCCGGAAGATCTTGAAGGGCGCCTCACCGTGATGGTTGCCAACCTGGCTCCGCGCAAGATGCGTTTTGGGGTATCCGAAGGCATGGTGCTTGCCGCCGGCCCCGGTGGTGCTGACATCTTCATTCTTACACCGGACCAGGGCGCTGAACCGGGTATGCGAATCAAGTAGAAGCGCTGCAGGGGACACGTCGTGATAACCTTGTTCATCGGCGTGAATCCTTTCATACTAGGAGCTACATTCCTGGTTCAACACGTATGCAGTGAGCGAAATTTTCCCGGTAATCCTGGCGGCATGCCTGGTCAATAATCTTGTCCTGGAAAATCTGCTCGGCGTTAGCGCCGTGCATGCAGTATCACGAACCGTGGATACCGCAGCCGGCATGGCCCTGGCTCTGCTCATTGTGCTTCCTGTAACTACCACCAGCTGTTATCTCGCTCATCATTTCCTGCTGGTTCCAGCAAGACTGGAGTACCTGCGCCTTCCTATATTTGTAACACTCGTGGTGGTTTCAGTGTACGCCCTCAAGATCGTGCTTGAACGCTTGCGACCATCAATACTCACCAGGATTGAAGTTTTTTTCCCCCTGATGCTGGCTAATTCATCATTGCTTGGTGCAGCACTGCTTGTGCTGGAAAATTCGCCAGGGCCTTTTGCGATGCTCCTGCAATCGATCGGCACCGCACTTGGTTTTGGCATCATACTTGTCCTGTTTGCGGCGCTAAGATCAAACCTCGCACAGGCAGACATTCCAGCGCCATTTGACGGCCCTGCCATTTTGCTGGTTACGCTTGCCATACTTTCCATGGCCTTCATGGGGTTTAGCGGTCTGCAGCTATGAGCCTGCTGATGGCTTTGATACTGATGATTGTTATCAGCGGGCTGGCAGTTTTCCTCCTGGGCAAGGAAGACATGAAATCGCAACACGCAAGCCCTGAAGAACTTGAAAATTTGATCAACGACTTGTTACCGCAGACCCAGTGTGGTGAATGCCAGTACCCCGGATGTCGGCCCTATGCACGCGCGATCGTTAGGAGGCAGTCGGAAATCGACCTGTGCAGGCCGGGCGGACAACAAACGCTGATGAAAATTGCTCGCCTGCTTGGGCAGGATACAGGCGAATTGCCTGCGCTTGCCAAACCGGATCAGGCCCGCATGGTTGCCCGCATAGATGAAGAGAGTTGCATTGGGTGTGTTAAGTGCATTCGTGCCTGCCCGGTCGACGCGATCATTGGCGCCGCGAAGCAGATGCATGGCGTTATCGCTTCCGAATGTACGGGTTGTGAACTATGTCTTCCGCCCTGTCCTGTTGATTGCATTAGCATGAAGAGCGTGCCGGAAAAAGTGGGCGAATGGATCTGGGTAAAGCCCGGGACTCCCTACGCAAGAGTTCAATGAGTATTGAACTGCACAAGTTCCCGGGCGGCCTGGTCATGCCCACTTTCAAGGCAATGTCAGACCAGGAGCAGTCGATACTTCATCCCTTACCCGAGAAACTGATACTTCCCCTGCAACAGCATGTGGGCATTCCGGCCAAACCCCAGGTAAAAAAAGGAGACAGGGTTCTGAAAGGCCAGGTAATAGCACGGGCTGATGGGTATGTCAGCGTGCCTGTGCACGCAAGCACCTCCGGTACTATTTATGACATTGGTGACTATCCTGTCCCACACCCCTCGGGTATTCGTGCTCCCTGCATAGTCATCGAGTCCGATGGGGAAGATACCCTGTTTGATATTCAGCCCACCCACGATTACGGATCTGTCGACCCTAAAGAACTGCAGGCGGTGATCAGGGAATGCGGGATCATTGGACTGGGCGGTGCGGGCTTTCCTGCCCATGTCAAGCTCAGCGAAGGTGTTGAAAATGCCGTGGACACTCTCATTATCAACGGGGTTGAGTGTGAGCCATTTATTACCTGCGATGATCGTCTGCTACAGGAGAAGGCAGATTACGTGGTGGCGGGCACGAGAATGATTCGGCATGCCCTGCAGGCAAAGCGCTGTGTCATCGCCATCGAAGACGATATGCCGGACGCTTATGCCAGGCTTGAGGAGCTTGTCGACGACGATATCGAACTGGTCAAGGTCCCCACGCGTTATCCTGCAGGTGGAGAGAAACAACTAATCCAGGTAATTACAGGTAAAGAAGTACCCAGCGGTGGGCTGGCTATTCACATTGGCATGGTCATGCACAACGTGGCAACGGCCGCCGCAGTTTACCGGGCGGTCACCCGGGGTGAGCCTGTTATTTCTCGCTACGTGACGGTCACGGGGGGAGTAGAAAGACCAAGGAACCTGCAGGTGTTGCTTGGCACACCTGTAAAAGATTGTATTAGAACCTGTAATTTTGAAGCCGATGACAATTGCCGCGTTATTCTTGGGGGCCCCATGATGGGCATGCATGTCACCAACCCTGAGGTCCCTGTGATCAAGACGACAAATTGCATCCTCGTGCAGGAAGTTCAACCACGCGCGCCGGTGATGCCATGTATTAATTGCGGAAATTGCGTGGATGTCTGCCCGGTCCGATTAACGCCGCAGAACCTTTACCGGGCAGCAAAACAGGATCACTTTGAAGGAGCACAGGAATTACACATCTTTGACTGTATTGAATGCGGCTGTTGTTCTTATGTTTGTCCAAGCAACATCCCCCTGGTTCATTACTTTCGTTATGCCAAGTCAGGTATCGCCGCGGAAGAACGACGCCGCGATGGCGCTGATCATGCCAGGCAACGTTTTCTTGATCGCAACAGGCGAATGGAAAAGTTGCAGCAGGAAAATACGGGCGAAAACGCGAGCGAGGTAAAGCAAAGCACGGAGCAGGACCGACAGTCGTATATCGAGGCGGCAGTACAAAGAACCAGGGCCAAACGCCAACAGTCACAGCAGGAATCCGCGACCGGGGATGCAGGTAGTAAGGATGACTGAAACAGGACTACTTAGCTCTCCACACGCGCACGGGGGGGCCTCCGTGCAGAAGATGATGATGCTGGTCTGTCTTGCCCTGTTACCCGGTATCCTGGCGTATCTGTATTTCTTTGGCTGGGGAATAGCTATCCAGCTTACGCTCGCCCTTGCCTTTGCAGTGTTGCTCGAATACCTCATGTTGAGGTTGCAAAATCGTCCCATTGAAATTTTCCTTAAAGATGGCAGTGCAATTGTCACGGCGCTGTTGCTTTCGCTATGTCTTTCTCCACTTGTTCCATGGTGGGTCACATTTTCCGGCGTCGCTTTTGCAATCGTTATTGCCAAGCACGTTTATGGCGGACTGGGCCAGAACCCATTCAACCCGGCGATGGCCGGATACGTATTCGTAATCCTTTGCTTTCCTTCCGAGCTGGTAACCTGGCCATCACTGCAACATCCTGACATCGGCGCTTACCTCGCAGCAATTTTCAACGGTGATTCACCCAGGCTCGATGCTGTTAGTGGTGCTACAGCCCTGCAACAATTGAAATCTGAACTCGGCCTGATGAACATGGTTTCGGAAATAAGGCAGGGTCCGCTATTTGGTCAAGTTGCCGGTGAAGGCTGGGAATGGATTGCCGCCATGTACGCATTGGGCGGAGTATTCCTCCTGTTCTCAGGTGTCATTCGCTGGCATTTACCAGCCGGCGTATTGCTCGGCATGTTTCTTACAAGTCTTGTCTTTAATATCTACGACAGTGATGTTTACGCCTCACCGCTGTTTCACCTTTGTGCCGGGGGTACGATGCTGTGCGCCTTTTTCATTGCTACCGACCCCGTCACATCACCTTCCACTGTCAAGGGAAAACTGGTCTTCGGTTTCATGATCGGCGTCATTGCCTACGTGATTCGAAACTGGGGGGGCTACCCGGATGGAATTGCCTTTGCAGTTTTGATTGCCAATGCCTGTACACCGTGTATCGAGCACTATACTCGGCCAAGGGTCGTGGGCGAGGTCACTCCATGAGTTCACCTGCTGCGCACAGGCTAATACCGAGGTACCTGCCAATCCTGGCAATTATTGCTTGCTGTACCGCGGTGCTATTTGTGACCCAGCAATTTTCAGGCAATAAAATTAAAAAAAACAGGGAGACGGCTTCTCTCGCGATTCTCAAGCAGTTGATGCCCTTGCCCCACAGCAACAATATCTTCGAAGATCGCAAGTCTATTGATGCCTTGAACAGCACCGTGTACCGCGCGAGAAGTGGGACATCCAGTGTTGGACTGGTTTTTATGCCGCTCACCGCCCAGGGCTACAGCGGACCGGTACAACTGGCGATGGGAGTCAGTTATGCTGGCGAGATAACCGCTGTACGGGTTACCGCGCACAGCGAAACACCGGGCCTGGGAGACGCAATTGACCTTGAGGTTTCGCCCTGGATCTTGCAGTTTAATTCCCGCCATCTTGATGAAGGCAATTTAAGAGGCTGGGCCGTACAGGAAGAAGGGGGCGAATTTGATGCCATCAGTGGTGCGACCATTACATCGAGAAACCTGGTAAACAAGATCAGGGATACCTTGCAATACTATAAAATTAATCGTGAAGAATTATTCAAATAGGCGGAAACTACCTGGCATGCTTGAAAAAAAACACCTGAAATTTCTTCGCAGCCTTACCCAGCAAAAGAAAACCATTGTCTGGGTAGGCCAGAATGGCCTGACTGGCAACGTCATGGAAGAAATAGAAAGTGCACTGCAGCACCATGAGCTGGTCAAGATTAGTGTGCGCGTGGGTGAACGTGATAAACGTGACGAAGTGATCCAGCAAATTTGCCTCGAGAGCGGCGCAGAGCTGGTACAGAAAATAGGAAATACAGCAAGTATTTACCGCGCAAACATGACTGACCCGGTAATTCGACTACCCTGAACATGCCCGGGCCAGGAGACGTGCCCTGTTACTTTTTCAGGCTTGACCGCGCATCGGGTAAGCACTGATAATTACTAGCAATTTCAAAGGGGAATTTGGACCATGAAAGCCTCTGTTCCAGATATTGTAAAGTCTTTGCAAACTATGGGATTCCTGGCTGTGGCGCTGGCGGGTGTCTTCCTTTCCGGCACCTTCGTTATTGAGAGCGACATCTATCGAGCATTCTGCCTGGGCGCGTTTTTTACCTGCGTTATTGGCATTCTCCTGCTATTCGGATTCAGCAAGGTAATTATCCTGCTCGGCGAAATTCGGGATAAGAACGAATCCACTGAAGAAACAGACTGAGTGCATTGCTTGCTCGTCAATCCGGGCGGTGAAGCAAACATGGGGCTAGCCCATGCATGCGCCGACTCTAAAATATTTATAATAATAATGTGAACCATGAAATTGGTTCCTAGTATCTAATAATGACCTGGACTCCGCGAACGACGTGCAACATCCTGCGAAGAGCTTCGGTAACTGACACCGAATTTTTGCGTAGCAAAGGTGTCCTGCGTTCCTGTAATATTTTCACCATCCTGATCCTGGCTTTTTGCCCGCCCCATCTAAGTGCACAGGAACAATACTCTACGAGACTTTGTCCTGCTGGTCTCGACATACCAGATCGTCCAACCATAGAAGAAATCCTCGATGAAGGAGATACTTTTATCACTGCAGACACTGTAGATTTGATCGAGGAAGGCATCTCCCACCTGGAAGGTAATGCCGAAATTGCCAAGGACAATAAACAGGTTAGCGCTGACATAATTGACTACAACAGTACAAGGGAAACAGCCGATCTTGAAGGTAATGTTAACTACTGGGACGAAGCACTATACCTGCAAAGCTCAAAATCACACCTCGAACTGGATATAGGCTCAGGAACCTTTAAAGACGCAAATTACCGGCTAATTGACATTCGAGGAAGGGGCACTGCGGACGAACTATTTATCGACGCGGGCTCACTTTCCAGGGGCAAAAATATTGAATTCAGCACCTGCGACCCCGAGACCGGTGAATTCAGCCTGAGTAATAATTTCTGGAAGATAAACGCAAAGGAACTTGTCCTGAACCACGAGACCGACAGGGGTACTGGCAAGCACGCAATTATAAAGATCAAGGATATACCGGTCTTCTATACACCGTACATTACTTTTCCACTCGGCTTGAAAAGAAAATCCGGATTCCTCATGCCAAGTTTTGGCTCGTCTAATAACAATGGCGTTGATATCAGGACACCGTACTACTGGAATATCGCGCCTAACATGGACGCCACTTTTACACCGCGATTGCTGACTGACAGTGGCCTGATGGGTATGGGTGAATATCGTTACCTGTTTGAAAGAGGTTCAGGTATTTTCAACGTTGAATACCTCGCCAGTGACGCAAACTTTAATGACCTGGACCGCAGCTATATCGATTTTGAACACAGCCAGTCTTTTGGAAGAACAGGCAAGCTGTCGTTGATTTACAAGCGTGTGTCCGACCGGGAGTATTTCGAGGACCTGGGTACTCAGCTCACAACTACCAGTCGACGCTTTTTGCAGAGACTGGCCAATGTCAGTTACCGTGGCAGCTGGTGGAATGCCTCAGCCCGTGTTCAGAATTTCCAGATTGTAGACAATAGTATCGCTCCAACATCGCGACCATACCAGAGACTGCCACAGATACGTTTTAGAGCGTTTTCCCCACGCGGAAAGAACAAGCTGAATTTCGAGTTGAGCAGCGAACTGTCCCATTTTGAAAGAGCCGAAGACATATTGCTCGACAACTCGGTTAATGGGTTTCGAATGGATCTGTTTCCATCGGTCAGTTATCCATTACGCACAAAAGCCGCCTTTTTCACTCCTAAATTGGGGATCCGCTATACACAATATGCACTGACGGATGAGGGGCCATTCAAGGAAACCCCCAGTCGTGTGCTTCCAAGTTTTAGTGTTGATAGCGGTATTTTCCTGGAAAAGGACATGTCACTTTTCGGTGATCGCTTTTTACATACCATTGAACCAAGGTTGTTCTATCTCTACGTACCCGAAGAAAACCAGGATAACCTGCCGGTTTTTGATACCAAGATATTCAACCTTTCATACAACCAGCTTTTCCGCAATGACCGCTTCTCCGGTGCTGACAGGATGGGTGATTCGAATCAAATTACCCTTGCTGTCACCAGTCGATTGATAAACAGGACAACAGGTCGACGATACGGCTATATTCGCGTGGGTCAAAGTTTTTACCTGGCGGATCAGGATGTCATCAGGCAACGTCTAAACAATTCTGGCAATCTCGTTAACAACGGGGCGGTCAACACCAACCTGCTTTCACCATTTGTCGCGGAACTTGGCTGGACACCTTCAAAATCGACAAGCCTGACTGCTGAGTTACATTACGACCCGAACGACAACATTACACAAAAACTGGATGTTCGCGCGCAGTATCGACCGGAGGAAGGAAAGGTCGTGAACCTGGCCTACCGCGTACGTCGCGCGCCTTCGGGGGTAATTCGACGCAATACAACCGACATTGAACAGACCGACGTATCCCTGAGATGGCCCATGAGCCGGGACTGGAGCGTAGTGGGGCGCTGGAACTATGCCATTGGCGAGAAAAAGTCACTGGAGACATTTGCCGGCGTGGAGTACAACAGCTGTTGCTGGAGTCTCAGGGCCGTGGGAAGGCGTTTTTTGACCAATTTACGGGGTGATTTCCAGACCGGCTTTTTCCTTCAGATTCAGCTAAAAGGACTAGCCGGAGTGGGCCAGAAAACGGTAGACTTTCTCAACCAGCAAATTCCGGGATACGAACGTGGGTTTTAAATTTATGCAAAAGCGTCTAACTTCTTCATTTTTAACAGTTTTAGGCCTTGTTTGCCTGGTGCAATCGAGCCATGCCGCGGTTGAACTCGATCGCATCATCGCGGTTATCAATGATGACGTCATTATGAAGAGTGAGCTGGACGATAAGATCAGGACGGTGCAGAACCAACTGCGAGAACAGGGCACGACCCTGCCGCCTGCGTCTATCCTGCAAAAGCAGGTGCTCGACCGCCTGATCCTGACCAAGTTACAGATCCAGATGGCGGAAAATACCGGGATCCGCGTTGACGATGAATCACTCAACCGCACGATCGGCAATATCGCTGCGGAAAACAAGCTCAGCATTGCCCAGTTCAGGGAGATCCTCGAGAGCGATGGTTATAGCTATGAAAAATTCAGGGAAGACATTCGCAACGAAATTCTCACCTCCCGCCTGCGCCAGAGACAGGTAGATAATCGAATCACGGTCACAGACCGGGAAATTCAGAATTACATGGATAACCAGGAGCACCAGGGCGAAGTCGAGACAGAATACAGCCTTGCCCATATCCTGATTGCCACCCCTGAAGGGGCCAGCGCTGCTGAGCGTGACGAGGCAAAGAAATTTGCCAACCAGGTACTGGAAGACCTCAATAATGGCGAAGATTTTGCCCAACTCGCCGCCACCTGGTCAGACAGCCAGGATGCACTTGACGGGGGTAAGCTGGGATGGAGAAAAGCGGGCCAGGTGCCAACTCTTTTTGCTGAATTTGTAGCAGACATGGAGAAAGGCGACCACAGCGAAATTATCCGCAGTTCCAGTGGCTTTCATATTATCAAGCTACTGGACGTGCGCAGCACCGAGCAGGTTGTGGTAACACAAACCCACGCCCGGCATATCCTGATACGGCCTGACGAGCTGGTGAGTGAAGACGATGCAAGAAGGCGCCTTGACCAGCTACTTCTCAGGATCAAGGGTGGTGACGATTTCGCTGACCTCGCTCGCGGTAATTCCAACGACAGCGTTAGTGCAGCGGATGGTGGCAGCCTGGGCTGGGTCAGCCCGGGAGACCTTGTTCCCGAATTTGAGAATGCCATGAATGCACTGGCACCGGGCGAAATCAGCCCGCCTTTCAAAACGCAGTTCGGCTTTCACATCGTACAGGTACTGGAAAGACGTGAACACGATAGCACCGAAGACGTAAAGCGCGCCAAGGCACGGGAAGCTATACGTCGCAGGAAGCTGGAAGAAGCGCACCAGAACTGGTTGCGTGAAATGCGTGACGACGCCTACGTCGAGTACCGCATAGAAGGTTCCTGATCTGCCCAAACCTCGTATTGCCCTGACGCTCGGGGAACCCGCCGGCGTTGGCCCGGACATCGCATTACAACTCGCACAGGGGCAGCTGGACGTCACGCTGGTTGCCGTTGTTGATCCGGCAATTCTTGAACAAAGAGCATCAACTCTCAATATTCCAATCGAACTCAGGGAGTTCTCCGGTGATGATGATGGTGCCGCTCCCGGCATCCTGTTTTTCAGTCCACTGAAATGCCCGCAGCCGGTGGTACCCGGCCAGGTACAGCTGCAGCAGCAGGACTATGTCCTCGAATGCATTCGAAGTGCCACGCTGGGATGCCTGGGTGGGCGATATGATGCCATGGTGACCGGTCCGGTTAACAAGGCTGCCATCAACCAGGCTGGAAATAAGTTCAGTGGCCATACAGAGTTCATTGCGAAATTGTGCGACTGTGAACAGCCGGTGATGGTGCTCGATAATGGAAAATTCAGGGTGGCCCTGGTGACAACGCATGTTCCGCTTTCAAAAGTCAGTTCCAGTATCACGGCAAAGAAAGTGGAAACCGTTGTGACGGTGGTCAACCAGGGTTTAAAGGAATATTACGGTGCCACGCAGCCAAATATCGTGGTTTGCGGCCTCAACCCACATGCCGGTGAACAGGGCGAGCTTGGAAAAGAGGAAATTAATGAAATAGCCCCGGCAATTCAAAGACTGGCTGGACAGGGTCTGAAGGTGAGCGGCCCCGTGCCGGCTGACACGGCTTTTACCCCGAGGGCCCTGGAAAATGTGGATGCCGTGGTTGCCATGTATCACGACCAGGGACTGACAGTGCTGAAGTCACACGGGTTTGGCGACGCGGTGAACATCACCCTTGGGCTTCCGATCATTCGAACTTCCGTGGATCACGGGACTGCCCTCGACCTCGCCGCCACGGGCCGGGCTGAATCCGGCAGCCTGGAACGAGCGGTCCTGGAAGCTGCTCGCATGGTAGCTTCAAGATCCTCCCTGGAGTAGTTACTTGCAACCCGATACTTCCAGGCATCGTCCAAGAAAACGTTTTGGGCAGAATTTTCTACATGACAGGAATATCATCTCAAAAATCGTCAATGCAATTGAGCTTGATAGCGCCCTGCCCGTGGTGGAAATCGGTCCCGGTAAAGGAGCGTTGACCGAAGAATTAATAAAACTTGGAAAACAGGTTCACGCCATTGAAATTGACCGCGATCTTGCACAAGATCTTAAAGCTAAATTTGAGGGGGTACAGCAGTTTCACCTTTACTGTGCTGACGCGCTCAGGTTTGACTTTGCAGGCATTGAACCGCATCCACTGCAGGTGATTGGAAACCTGCCCTACAATATTTCTACCCCGCTGTTATTTCACCTTCTTGAACAACTCGCACCTGTAAAGAGTATGCTTTTCATGCTGCAGGAGGAAGTAGTCGACCGTATATGTGCAACAAGCAACACTGCAAGCTATGGCCGTCTCTCGGTAATGGTTCAATCCCGTTGCGAAGTCAAAAAATTGTTCCAGGTACCTGCTACTGCCTTCACCCCGGTCCCGAAAGTCACATCTGCCGTGGTGATGCTACAACCGTCTGACGAAATTTCTTCACATATCAGCAGCCCGGAAATCTTTGAAAGACTGGTGAGACAGGCATTTTCACAACGACGCAAGACAATAAGAAAAGCCCTGCAGGGCTTTCTTTCCGCAGAGGAAATTGAAGCCCAGGGATTATCCTGCAAGCTTCGACCGGCGCAGCTGGGCGTAGCTGACTTCGTGGCACTGTCCAACGCCGTTACAGAGGCCGTTTAAGGCCATGATAAATCTGTGGATAAGTCAGGGGATTAAGTGCCCGTTTGCACTTGCTTGCCAAAGGCAAAAATAAAACGATGGAAAACGACAGCACTGGCCAGGAATCAAATAAAACTCATTATATTCAGAAAGTTAAACCTATATTGTTCATAATATGAACAAGTATGTGAGCATTCACTATTATTTCATGCTCCAATATTATGAACCTTGTGCATAAAATACCGCTTTACACGCTATTTTTATCAATGCATTGGATGAATCAGCAGTAAGTTTCTGTTGTTTCGAATAAAACCTGTGCCTGTATTTTTGCGGGCTTGAATGAATGGTTTATACTGCCGCGTCCTTAACTTGCGTGAGTGCCGGCATTGAAAGCCCTCAGGTTAATTTCAAAATTCCTTAACGACTGTAGCGAGTACTCGGGCAAAGCCGTGTCATGGCTCGTGCTGGCACTGGTGCTGCTGGTGAGTTACGACGTCAGCATGCGCTACCTGTTCAGCAGCGGTTCCATCGCCCTGCAGGAAATGGAGTGGCACCTGTTTGCAGTGATTTTCCTTATTGGCGCGGCTTATACATTCAAACATGACGATCATGTGAGGCTGGATCTTTTTTACCAGAGCCGTTTCATGAATGATTACCGTCGAGCTTGGGTTAACCTGCTTGGCAGCCTTTTCATGCTTCTGCCCTACTGCTGCCTGATTATTTACTGCGCCTGGCCATTTGTATCCCTTTCGTTTTCGTCAATGGAAGGCTCACCCGACCCGGGCGGACTTGGTTACCGCTGGATTTTGAAAGCCGTGATTCCTGCCGGGTTTGTTCTTCTTCTGCTACAGGGACTGGCTGACATTGCCAGGAACCTGCTGACCGTCATGGAGAAACACCAGTGAGTCTCTGGATTGCGCTGATGTTCCTGACCCTGATGGTCATGCTTCTGCTTGGCTACCCGGTTGCATTTACACTCGGTGCAGTAGCTTTACTCTACGGCAGTATATTTCTCGGTATCGACTTTTTTAATCTTCTGCCCCTGCAAATCTGGGGGGTGATGACTAACTTTACCCTGCTGGCAGTGCCACTTTTCATCCTGATGGGGATCATTCTTGATAAGTCAGGACTAGCTGAAGACCTGCTGGATACCATGGGCCAGTTATTTGGCCGAATGCGGGGTGGTCTTGCCATATCCGTAGTGCTGGTTGGGGCGATGCTGGCAGCGACCACTGGCGTCGTCGGCGCGACGGTCGTCACCATGGGAGTGATAGCCCTGCCAACCATGCTAAAGCGTGATTATTCGCCGCAACTTTCCACCGGCACCATCGCCGCAGCAGGAACCCTTGGTCAGATTATTCCACCCAGCATCATCCTGATCCTGCTCGGCGATGTTATCGGGGTACCTGTTGGTCGACTGTTTATCGGAGCTGTCATTCCTGGTCTTATCCTGGTGCTGCTGTTCCTCGCGTATATCTCCATATATACCTGGCTTAATCCGGCTGCCGGACCGGCCATCAACACCAGCGACAGCGATGAGAAACTATGGGATAAGGTCCTGTTTACGCTGCTGCCACCCCTGGTACTCGTGCTCGGAGTACTGGGTTCCATATTCTTTGGCATTGCATCACCGACTGAGTCAGCCGCAATCGGCGCAATCGGGGCGATGATACTGGCCGCAGCTCACCGACGCCTGACACTGGAAAATCTTCAGCAGGCGATGCAGCAAACTACCCGTCTCACCAGCATGGTTTTCCTGATCCTTGTTGGTGCAACGGCATTTGGCCTGGTTTTTCGTGGAATGGGCGGTGCTGCCCTGGTGCGGGACCTGATGCTATCACTGCCCGGTGGTGAATGGGGCTTCCTTGCCGTCAGTATGGCCTTGATTTTCGCACTCGGTTTCTTCCTGGATTTCCTGCAAATCTGCTTTATTGTCGTGCCTATCCTGCAGCCTATTGCTATCGTGTTGAATATCGACCTGCTATGGCTGGCCATTCTCATTGGCATTAACCTGCAAACCTCTTTTCTTACTCCACCCTTTGGTTTTTCCCTGTTTTACCTGAAAGCGGTGGCCCCCGCTGAAATTACTATCCAGCACATATACAGGGGAATATTGCCATTCATCGCGCTGCAGGTTCTTGTCATTATCCTCATCCTCGTTTTTCCCGAAGCAGTATTGTGGCTACCCAACCTGATGGATAGCTGGCAGGGGCTATGATCGCTTTGATTCGACCGGCAGGATTTAGCGGGAGCGTAACTTCTCGATAACCGGGGGCGTGTCCGGCCTGACTCCGCGCCACAGGTAAAAGGCCTCGGCTGCCTGGTAGACCAGCATACCCAGTCCATCTGCCGTAGCGGCGGCACCATGGCTTTGTGCCCAGTCGAGAAATGGCCGGGATCCTTCGCCGTATACCATGTCGTAGCAGAATGCACCCTTGATCGTGGGCGGGGCCAGCGGCGGACGTTCACCACCAAGCCCTGACGAAGTCGCATTGATAACAACATCTGCCGAGACCTGTAGCAGGCTTTCGTAGGCCATGGCCTGTACCTTCCCGGCTTCAGAAAAAAGGGCGGCCAATTCCTCGGCCCGCGACAGGGTCCTGTTTGCGATGCTGATTGTACTGACCCCCTGTTCAAGGAGAGGGCCCAGCACGCCCCTCGCGGCACCACCCGCTCCAAGTATTACAACGCGGCAACCGTCAAGCTGTACCCCCTGGGCTTTAAGGTCCATGACAAGACCGACCCCGTCCGTGTTATCCCCGGCAATAAGACCATCTTCCTCGATGGTGATGGTATTCACGGCAGCCGACAGCCTGGCGCGAGTGCTGACCCTGTCAGACGATGCGAAAGCCTCTCCCTTGAAAGGCAGGGTAATGTTAAGACCGCGGCCACCTTCATCCCTGAATCGCAGAAGCGTGGAAAGGAATTCGGTTTTTTCAACCAGCACGGGCTGGTAATGCAGTCCCTGGCCACATTGCTGCGCAAACAGCGAATGAATAAGCGGGGACTTACTGTGTGCTATGGGGTTGCCAAAAACCGCGTAGTTGTCGACACCGCTCTTGAATTGGAACTGGTTGGAATGTGCCACGTCAGGAGCACCCTGTTATCACCGCGCCTGCCAATGGATCGGGCGCGCCGCTGCGCCCCTAGCCGGACCGCCCCTGCAAGCCACCCTGGAGGCAACTTGTTTGCAGCCCCCTCTCACTCAGCAGGAAAGCCCCCGCAGAGCTTCGACGGCCCGTGTCACAATAAAGGATATAATGTTTTCCAGCGTCGAGGGAATCCGCTTTCATCCTTAGCATGAAAAGTGGAATGTTGGTCGCGCCTTCAATGCCGTTGTTCTTGAATTCGCTATCAAGCCTTACATCGACCCACACGGCAGCACCTTCAGCAACCATCTTGTCTGCCTCGTCACTGCTGACCCAGCTCAGCATGGGTTCTTTCAGTAGCTCGTTAAAGTCCTCTTTAGACAGGCGCATCAGGGTGCCATCAGTGGTCATGACGATGTTGGCATTCCTCTTTGCCTCGGATAATAGTGCCTCTTCGCCAAAGGCATCACCATCTCCAAGGTTGGCCAGGACCAGCTCAGAACCTGTTTTTGATGGACGGGTTACCTTGCACTTCCCGGTCTTGATGATGTAGTAATAGTCCCCGTCATCTCCCTGCTTGATGATAGTTTCATCCGCCTTGACCGGCACTTCCTGGATACGCATGAACATGGCCTGGATATTGGCAGGCGGTACCTGGAGAAAGGCCTTTGATTGCAGGATACGTGTCATCCAGTCCCCATCATCTTCCTCCACAACTTCGTCTTCGGCCACGGATATTTCGTCCACCTCGATCCCGGAAAGTTGATCCCAGGTGAGTAAAATATCCAGCAGGTCGCTATCTATGCGAGTTATCTTGCTGGCACTGGCCGCAACCACTGTGTGCTTGCGTGGCTGAAAATTTGCCACGGGATGCTTGGCCAGGTCGGCACCTGACTTCAGCGTAGTCTTGTCACCCCCTTCAGTGGTAATTTCAAGCTCTCCCTCTATGAGGTAGACGGTCTTCCTGTCGTTATCACCTGGTTTAAAAATTGTTTTACCTGCTGCTACCTCCTCTACCACGGCCTTACCGGCCAGTTCCTGGAAGTTTTCCGCATTCAGGGCGCTAGGTGGAACGAAAGACTTTAAAACACCCTTATCTACGAGATTGTCTGACATTATTTTCCTCTGTGTCCGTGCCGAGTTACGACGCTAGCTTGTGATTGTATCGACGGACAGGTTTGTGCTGTGCAAATGGCCTGTTGAGCCGCTATTTTACCGTTACAGCCGGACAAAAGAAAACGGGCGCTACAGCGCCCGTTTTCAGTGCCTGACCGACCTTAAGGCTCAGAGATTATACCCACGTTCATCGTGCAGAACCAGATCAAGACCCTCAGTCTCTTCTTCGTTGCTGACCCTGAGTCCGATGACCTTATCAAGCAGCTTGAGCAGGATAAAACTGACCAGTCCACACCAGGCGGCCGTGGCAACAACGCCGATTGCCTGGGTAAGAAACTGTCCGGCAATGGTGGTTTCCAGTCCCAAGCCACCAAAGGACTCGGCTGCAAAAACCGCGGTTAATAGCGTGCCGAGGATGCCGCCGACACCGTGCACAGGAAAAACATCAAGAGAATCATCAATTTCGAGGCCACGCTTTATGTATTGTGTGGCATAGTAGCAAACGACACCTGCGAGCAGGCCAATCACCAGTCCACCAACGGGTCCGACAAACCCGGAAGCGGGAGTGATGGTGCCAAGCCCTGCAACCATCCCGGTCACTATGCCGAGTACGCTTGGCTTACCATGCTTGATCCATTCGCAGGCCATCCATGCCAGTGAACCCGCTGCCGCGGATATGTGTGTCACCAGCATTGCCATGCCGGCATTTCCGTCCGCGGCGAGTGCGCTACCGGCATTAAAGCCAAACCAGCCGACCCAGAGCATGGAGGCGCCGGTAACCGTTATGGTCATGTTGTGAGGAGGCATCATGGTCTGCGGAAATCCCTTGCGATTTCCAAGCACGATAGCGGCAACGATTGCAGCAACACCGGCATTGATGTGAACCACGGCGCCACCGGCAAAATCCATGAATCCCATGTCGCTGAGCCAACCACCACCCCATACCCAGTGACAAACCGGGGCGTAAACCAGTACAAGCCAAAGTGCTGAAAACCACATCACTGCAGAAAACTTCATTCGCTCGGCGAATCCACCGACTATCAATGCCGGGGTGATTATGGCGAAAGTCATCTGGAACATAAAAAACACCGTCTCCGGGATATCACTACTCATGCTTGCCGTACCCATGTCGGTAATGAAGTACCTTCCAAGGCCGGTGAACTTGTTGAGGCCACCGCCATCCCCGAATGCCATGCCGTACACGAAGATCAGCCAGAGTATGGAGACCATGCAGGCTATGGCAAAACATTGCATCAAGACGGAAAGCACGTTCTTGGTTCGTACAAGGCCCGAGTAAAATAGTGCAAGCCCGGGCAGGGTCATGAACAATACCAGTGCGGTTGAGGTTAAAATCCAGGCAGTGTTGGCAGCATTCAATTCACTGGCGCTGGCCAGCGGCGACAGGCAAAGCAGAAAAACAAGACCCGGGATTGTTAAACTTGGTTTATTAATAAGTTTCATCGTAATTTTCTCCGGCAGTTATAAAGCTTCGACGCCGGTTTCACCGGTACGAATGCGTACGACATGTTCCAGGCTGGAAACAAAAATCTTTCCGTCACCGATTTTCCCGGTATTGGTAGCGCCGCAGATTGCCTCGATGGCTTTTTCAACAAGTTCTTCATCGAGAGCCACCTCGATTTTGACCTTGGGCAGAAAATCAACGATGTACTCGGCACCACGATACAGTTCTGTATGACCTTTCTGGCGCCCAAAACCCTTTACCTCGGTGACTGTTAACCCCTGAATACCCAGTTCTGACAATGCATCACGCACGTCGTCCAGTTTGAATGGTTTTATTACCGCACTGACAAGTTTCAATGTAGTTCCCCCAGCTGATGATCCTGTGAATTTCCTGGTCTAAATTGGCGCGGCAATACGCGCCTGCGTGAGAGGCTTCAGCAGATACTGTGCCAGTTGATATTAGCGCTTGCGATTCAAGCGCTTATGGTCAGTCAGGGGATATTCACCAGGACGTAGAAGTAAATAAATGCACTATAATAGTGCAGGTGAAAATTAACGGGCACTACCCTGGTGCATAGTGCCCGTTTCCGTGATATGGACTAAGACCTAGAGTGCGTCGTTCCCGGTTTCGCCGGTGCGAATCCTGACGACCTGCTCCAGGTTGGTTACAAATATTTTTCCGTCACCAATCTTGCCCGAGTTAGTCACTTTGCTTATGGCCTCGATGGCGGCATCAACCATGTCATCCTGCATTGCGATTTCGACCTTTACCTTTGGCAGGAAGTCCACAACGTATTCCGCCCCGCGGTAAAGTTCAGTGTGACCCTTCTGCCTGCCAAAGCCTTTCACTTCCGTTACAGTGAGGCCGTTGATACCGATTTCTGACAGGGCATCCCGAACATCATCCAGCTTGAATGGCTTGATTATCGCAGTTACATACTTCATCTAGATTTCCTCTTCATTTCAATTCGTTGGCTTTTGACAGGCCAGACCGGGTACAGGGCATTATAACAAGGTAACTCATTGACATTCGCCTGTCTGCACCCAATTTCTGGCCTATCAAGATGATATTTACGATCCTGGGCTGACAAATTCAGGATACGCTTCCATACCGCATTCCGAGAGGTCGACGCCCTCGTATTCCTCCTGCTCGTCAACCCGGATACCCATGGCTGCCTTGATGACAAACCAGACTATGCCACTGGCCAGGAACACCCAAAGGAATATCGCCAGAGCACCGGCAATCTGCCCCATGAAGGACGCACCATCATTGGTCAGCGGCACCGCCAGCAGGCCCCACAGGCCGACCGTACCGTGCACCGAAATCGCGCCGACAGGGTCGTCAATCTTGAGCTTGTCCAGCAAGACGATGGAGAAAACCACCAGTGCACCACCCGCGGCGCCAATCAGGCTTGCTCCCAGGGCAGAAGGCGTTGAGGGCTCTGCGGTGATAGCAACCAGGCCCGCCAGGGCACCGTTCAAGGCCATGGTAAGATCCGCCTTACCAAACTTTACCCGCGACACCAGTAGTGCAGCCACGAGACCAGCAGCGGCAGCGGCATTGGTATTTAGAAATACCATGGCCACCGAGTTAGAGCTGGCAATATCGCCGAGTTTCAGCACGGAACCACCATTAAACCCAAACCATCCCATCCATAGAATAAACGTTCCAAGAGTAGCAAGTGGCAGGTTGGCCCCGGGTAGTGGTAATACACTGCCATCGGCTGCATATTTACCCTTCCTCGGTCCAAGTAGTAGAACGCCTGCGAGGGCAGCCGCGGCACCCGCCATGTGAACTATTCCTGAGCCCGCAAAGTCTGAAAAACCGAAGCGGTCATCCAGGTTAAGTCCAAACATGCCTTCGGCGCCCCATGTCCATGAACCCTCAACCGGGTAAATCACGCCGGTCATGAATACGGCAAAAAGCAGGAATGCCCAGAGCTTCATTCGCTCAGCAACGGCACCCGAGACTATGGACATGGCAGTTGCCACGAAAACCACCTGGAAAAAGAAATCCGACGCCCCGGAATAAACCGAGTCACCGCCGAAGCCATTTTCCGCAGACGCCGCGAGGGCATCATCTACAAGTGATTCGCCGCCGGCAATACCGGACAGGAACAGGTCGCCGCCATACATAATTGCGTAACCGCAAACCATGTACATGATGCAGGACACTGAAAACAACGCGACGTTCTTGGTGAGAATTTCAACCGTGTTTTTCGACCGGACAAGCCCGGCTTCAAGCATGGCAAACCCGGCAGCCATCCACATCACCAATGCGCCGCAGACTAAAAAGTAAAAAGTATCAATTGCGTATTGCAATTCAAAAATCTGGTTCTCCACTGAAACCTCCTCAGTAATTTTTTCTATCGCAGATTTATTTATGATTGAATTTTGAATCCGAAGCACTAAGAGCAGCATTCATGCCAACTGCTGAAACACTATTAGTCTTAGAGACTTAGGTGCATTTTGATAAGGCTGACTCAGCAAGACCGGCTCCGTGGCGCTCGCTAGTTGTGCGAAGAATTGGGGCGCTGCACTGAATTAGTGCTGAACAGGCGACTTCGATGTAGGATGTTGAGGTTCTAACGAAATATAGCTATAAGCTGGAACGCCAGTAATCACGCAACAGAAAATAAGCAGATGATCAGCAAAAACAAGAATGACGATTTCGTGCAGGAGATTTTCAAGTTGATACCCGAAGACCTGCGTCGAAGCCGGGATGATGTCAGGAAGAATATCCAGGCGATATTGAATGCCCGCTTAAGCAGGATGGACCTGGTTACACGCGAAGAATTCGATATTCAATCCGAACTACTCAGTCGAACGCGGGCAATGCTTGATGAACTGGAAAAGAGGATCGAAGAGTTAGAACAAAAGCAAAACAATACAGAAGCCTGATCTTAAAATAGACTTGCCATGTCGCGCGCAATGGATTGGCGCTTCATGGACATAACACCGATACTTTCGCCATGGAGGCATGCAAATGGATATTGCAATTCTCTTCAGCCGCTCACTTAGCGGTATAGATTCACCCGCTGTAACAGTCGAGGTCCACATTTCGAGAGGTCTTCCACGCTTCACCATCGTTGGCCTGCCGGAAACAGCGGTCAAGGAAAGCAAGGACCGTGTTCGCAGCGCAATCCTTGCCAATCAATTTGAATTTCCTCTTGGCAGGATTACCGTGAACCTGGCCCCGGCTGATTTGCCCAAGGACGGAGGAAGATTTGACCTTGCAATTGCCATTGGAATCCTTGCCGCCTCGGGCCAGGTCAACGCAACTGACCTGCACGACTACGAATTTATCGGGGAACTTGCCCTTACCGGTGAATTGCGCAGGTTAAAGGGTGTACTGGCCATAGCGAGCAAGGTCGACACAGCATCGCGGTCACTTGTGCTACCGAGTGAAAACGCGAGCGAGGCCGCACTGATCAGGAATCTCTCGGTACTGCCGGCAAAGCACCTGCTTGATGTCTGTGCACACCTTAACAATGAAAAGATGCTTGTACCCAGGCAGCAGGAGATTCCGTCGAATGAAGTACGCCCTGGCTATGCAGACCTCTCTGACGTGGTTGGTCAGCACCAGGCAAGGCGTGCACTGGAAATTGCAGCCGCGGGTCGACACAACCTGCTTATGATCGGCCCCCCCGGCAGCGGAAAGACCATGCTGGCGGAACGCCTGCCCGGGATACTGCCACCGCTGACAGAAAAGCAGGCGCTGGATAGCGCCGCCATCTCATCGATCAGCAGCCAGGGATTTGATCCCGGAAAATGGAAACTCCGTGCGATACGGGCTCCCCACCACACCGCCTCGGCAATTGCCCTTGTTGGAGGAGGCAGCCAACCCAGGCCGGGTGAAATATCACTCGCACACAATGGCGTCCTGTTTCTCGACGAGCTTCCGGAGTTTCAGCGCCGGGTGCTGGAAGTATTGCGCGAACCACTGGAATCAGGACGAATCTGTATTTCTCGCGCCAGTAAGCAGTGTGAATTCCCGGCTGATTTTCAACTGGTCGCCGCAATGAACCCCTGCCCCTGTGGCTATTTCGGGTCAACACAGCGAAACTGCACATGCTCTAACGAGTCCATTGTGCGTTATCGCAACCGTATATCCGGCCCACTGCTCGACCGCATCGATATACACCTGGAAGTAAACTCGGTACCTGCCCATGAACTTCATCGCCGGTCTGAGCAATCTTCAGCGACAAGCAACGTGGTTAGAGAACGTGTATTAAAAGCACATAACATCCAGCAGCAGCGTGCAGGTAAGCCAAATAGTAAGCTTAACAGGCTTGAGCTTGAGGAATATTGCAAAATGGAGCATGAACACTACGAGCTGCTTGAGGCCGCAATCGATAATCTTGGCCTTTCAGCAAGAGCCACCCACCGAATAATTCGCCTGGCTCGAACCATAGCCGATCTTGAGAACAGCAGGGCTATATTGACAACTCACCTGTCTGAAGCATTGAACTTTCGCCAGTTTAAGTTTCCAAACATTTATTAACCCTGAATCCCGGGACCCTTTACTTGCCCCAATAGCCACAATATTGTCAAATAAGCCATGGACAGAGACCAATATTCAATTGATGTACAGGTGGAAACTGACTACATCCAGGAGCAGTCGGATCCGGAGGAAAGTCGCTACGTTTTTGCCTACACGATCACTATCACTAATACCGGTATGATTCCTGCCCGCCTTCTAAGACGGCACTGGGTAATTACCGACGCCAACAACAAGATACAGGAAGTGCACGGCGACGGCGTTGTCGGAGAACAGCCCCATCTTGAGCCAGGCCAGTCTTTTCGCTACACAAGTGGCGCCATGCTGGAAACGCCTGTTGGCTGCATGGAAGGTACCTACGACATGCTTGCAGACGATGCTCTTGAGTTTGACGCACCCATACCCGTATTTAGCCTGGCAATTCCAAATACCCTGCACTAATTATTTCATTGTTTCACGCAAAAGCGGAAGACGGACCATAGCGAATGTCTACCTATGCCATAGGTGATATCCAGGGCTGCCAGCATGAACTCCTGGCACTGCTTGAGCACATTAGTTTTGACAGGACTCAAGATACACTCTGGTTTACCGGTGACCTGGTCAACCGCGGGCCGGATTCCCTTGAAACACTGCGCTTTGTCATGGAACTCGGTGATAGCGCAGTCACCGTCCTTGGCAACCATGATCTGCACCTGCTGGCTATCGCAAATGGCCAGGAGCAGTACATGCACCGGGAAGACACCATCGAAGACATACTCGCGGCAAAAGATCGTGACGACTTGCTTGACTGGTTGCGTGTACAACCCCTGCTCCACCTTGACGAAGATCGAGGGCTCATCATGGTACATGCCGGTCTTGCACCCCAGTGGTCAACCAGCCAGGCAATCGACCTGGCCCGTGAAGTTGAAGATGTGCTTGCCTCTGACGGCTACAGGGAATTCTTTTCCCACATGTATGGAAATGTACCAAGTACATGGTCTTCGGAAATCGGCGGTTGGGAGCGACTTCGAGTAATTACAAATTACCTCACCCGGCTGAGATATTGCGACGAGTATGGCCGCATGGACTTCGGTGAGAAGCGCTCCCCCGGTACTCAACCCGGGGATTTAATGCCGTGGTTTGAGATTCCCAATCGCAGCAACATCGACACCGGAATTATATTTGGACACTGGGCGGCACTGAGAAAATACAGCGTGGACAGTGGGACTTATAACGTATTTGCACTTGATACGGGTTGCCTTTGGGGAGGTGACCTGACAGCACTGAGGCTGGACGATATGCAATACTTCAGTGTTCCCGGATACAGGAAAAACACACCTCAATAATCCTGTCATTCAGGACCTGTCGAGTACAACGTAACTATAGTCATACTCATTGCGGTCATCAGCCCGGTGAAATTCACGAGCGCTTTCATTCCACGCATTTCGATCATAGGCAGGAAAAAAAACATCGCCCTCCGGCTCCGCATGAACCTCGGTAAGGTAAAGTCGTGAGGCGACACCGAGTGATTCTTCATAGAGCCTGGCACCACCAATAATCATAAACTCGCCGGTACTGGAATTGATGTCACCGAGCGCTTCAAGCGTGCTTATGACCTCGCATCCTTCAGCGCTGTAGCCTGGATTTGAACTCACCACGACATTTAAACGACCGGGCAAGGGCCTGCCAATGGATTCATGGGTCAGGCGCCCCATGACGATGGGATGTCCCATGGTGATTTCCCTGAAATGAGCAAGATCCGCCGGCAGTCTCCACGGCAGCCCGCCGTTCCTGCCTATGACCCCATTGCTGGCTATGGCAACAACAATCGAGAGTTTCATCCTTAAACTGCTATGGGCGCCTTGATCACGGGTTGAGCGTGATAATCCTGCAATTCAAAATCCTCAAACCTGAATGCAAAAATATCGCTTACTTCGGGGTTAATATGCATCACCGGCAATGGTCCCGGTACCCTGCCCAATTGCTCATCAACCTGTTCGAGGTGATTGAGATATAAATGTGCGTCACCAAATGTATGCACAAACTCCCCGGCTTCAAGGCCAGTCACCTGCGCAATCATCATCACGAGCAGGGCGTAAGAGGCAATATTAAAAGGCACACCGAGAAATATGTCGGCGCTTCTCTGGTATAGCTGGCAGGAAAGACGGCCATTGGAAACATAAAACTGGAAGAAGGCATGACATGGCATTAACGCCATTTTATCCAGCTCACCCACGTTCCAGGCGCTCACGATCAGGCGGCGTGAATCCGGACTGGTTTTTATTTGTTCGATAACATTACTGATCTGGTCAATAGTCTGACCACCTGCGCTCGTCCAACTGCGCCACTGGACACCATAAACCGGGCCCAGCTCCCTCTTGCTCGTCAGCCCATTCGTCCCAGATGGTCACCCCATTTTCCTGCAGGTACCTGACATTGGTGTCTCCCTTTAAAAACCAGAGCAACTCGTGAATGATGGACTTGAGATGGAGCTTTTTCGTGGTCAGCGCAGGAAAACCGTCAGCAAGGTCAAAGCGCATCTGGTAACCAAAAACACTTCTTGTCCCGGTGCCGGTGCGGTCTGATTTCTCTACGCCGTGATCGCGAACATGTCGCATTAATTCGAGGTATTGTTTCATTTGTCTATTTAATGTCTCACTTACTTCGCATCATGAGATTTTCTATGGGCAAAGTACAGCAACAGCCCCCCCGCGATGATCATGGGCAGGGACAGTACCTGCCCCATGGTTAACCACTCACCTGCGAGGTAGCCAATATGCTCGTCCGGCTCCCGAAAAAATTCCACGAAACTGCGGAATGCTCCGTAAAGCACCAGGTAAAGCCCGGAAATACTCATGAGCGGTCGTGGCTTCGACGAGTAAAGCCACAATATTATAAATAATAGCAGGCCTTCCAGCAGCGCCTCGTAAATTTGCGATGGATGCCTGGCAATTCGACCGGCTTCTTCGACAGGAAACACGACACCCCAGGGCACCGTCGTGGGAGAACCCCACAACTCGGCATTGATAAAATTGGCTATACGCCCGAAAAACAGCCCCACGGGCACAGCAGGGATAAAAAAGTCGGTGGTCTGAAAAAAGTTTCGACCGTCCCTGCGATTGTAATACCACGCTGCAACCATCACCCCGATGAGGCCACCGTGAAAAGACATGCCACCCTGCCACACCTTGAGTATGTCGACTGGATTATCAAGATAGTAGGGCAAATTATAAAACAGCACCGAACCCAGCCTGCCGCCGATGATGACTCCGAGCGTGGCGTAGTAGATGAGGTCGCCGACCTGCTCCCTGGTCCAGCCCAGGTCCGGGCGTTGAGTCGCCCGGCGCGCCAGCAGGTGCCACGCCAGCAGGATCCCACAGACGTAGCTGATTCCGTACCAGCGAACCTGCAGTGGGCCCAGTTCAAAAGCAACAGGGTTAATTGCGGGAAAATTTATCATCGATCCATATTGCTACCAGCGCGATTTTCACCGGACTCCGGGGTCCCGTATTGATACGAAATTTGAGCCACAATTATTTCGTTCCGGCACGGATATATCATTAAAGAGAACAGGGAATGAGCCGATAACATAAGCGATAAACATATATAACTACAAGGGTAGCTTTGTGGCGACATCCACCGCGTGTACCAGCATCAGGCTGGAAATACAGAAAATAAAGGATTTACCACCCCTTCCGGTCGTGGCGCAACAACTGCTCGCTGCGATAAATGATGACGACTCGAGTATTGATGACATAGCAAAAGTGATCCAGGCGGATCCCATACTGACATCACGTATCCTCGGGCTTGCAAATTCTGCTTTTTTTTGGCTTCAACCGCCGCCTGTATAATCTCACAGAAGCCATCGTCAATGTACTTGGCCTGAATATGGTCAGGGCACTCGGCCTGACCATGGTGATGGGAGGTGTTTTTGACGTCAAGAAATGCTACAGCTTCGATATCGTGCGCCACTGGAGCCATGCATTTATGACAGCTGAACTGGCAATGCGCTTTTCCCGGCTACTGAACAGCAAGGACAACATGGGAGAAAGCCAGTTCTTCCTGTATGGCCTGCTGCATAATTTCGGCATCCTGGTACTGGTGGACAGGTTTCCGCAATTGATGGACGACATCTTTACCAAGGCGCGATCTTTTCCCGAGCGCCGCCTTGTTTATACCGAGCAATCCCTGCTGGACATGGATCACCACCAGGCCGGGGCATGGCTGGCGCAAAAATGGCGGCTTCCCGGTGACGTCTCGATTGTTATCGAAAATCACCACTACCCGGAATACAGGGAAGAACACTGGCAGGAAGCCCTGCTTGTTGGTCTTTGTTCACGAATCGCCCGCACCTGGGTGCTGGACCTGGATAAGCCTGTATTTGATGACAATGAACGGAAAATACTGGACGCCCTTGATATTGAAGAGGCAAAGCTGGAAAAAATCGCCGAACGCTGCCAGCGCAGTCTTGAGGATATTCAAAATATAGCCAACCAGATGGCAGGTTAAAAGATGACTATCGAGCAGAACCTCAATATTGCCAATGAAAACCTGGGTAAAGGTTTCATGATGCTGCTGCAGGCGCTCTCGGGAATTCGTGGTCTCACCAACATAGATGTTAATGGCAAAGATGAGAAAGAATTGCTCGCTTCCGTACTTGACGTGATGACGCAGAACCTGGATTTTGAACGTTGCTCGGTCTTTTTACAAAACGCCAACGATGAACTTTACTGCGCTGCGGGTTACCTGTGGGAAGACAATGTCAGCAGGAAGCCGGTGCCGCACAGGGAAAGCCACGTATTTAAACCCGGTGAGGGCATAATCGGCCGGGCAGCCGAGACAAGACTGACTTATCACTGCAGTGACTGCCGAAAGGACAAGAACTACCTCTCGATCATAGACGCGAATAATGACAAGAACTCCGGTTCATTAATATGCGCGCCGATTGTATCGGGGGAAAGCTTTTTTGGCGTAATGAATATTTCCCACCCTGAGTCGAATTTCTTTCATCCATGGCAGGAACATGTACTTGGAATTCACGCTAACATACTCGCATACATGCTATGCAATCATCGCCTGGTCAAGGACATGGAATCCCAGGTCAGGAACAGGACGCGTGAGCTGCAAAAATCCCTGCATGAAACGGAAATCCTGAAGTCAAAGTACCAGGCCCTGTCCATTGTTGATGACCTCACGCGTATCAATAACAGGCGCTATTTCTTCAAGGAAGTGCCAACTGCACTGGCAAGGGCGATGCGATACAACGAATCGTTGAGCCTGTTGTTTATCGACATTGATCATTTCAAATCCGTCAATGATACCCACGGTCACGAGCAGGGGGACGAGGTCCTGAAGGACGTAGCCGCCATTTTATCGAGGGAATCACGAAAAGAGGATATCCTGGCGCGCATGGGTGGCGAGGAGTTCGCAATCGCCGTGCCCAATACCGACAGTGACGGTGTACAGCTCCTCGCCCAGAGGATCAAGGAGGCAGTCTCCAACCTGCAATGGGAAAACGACGAAAAAACTTTTGGTATTACCCTCAGTATTGGTATTTCCACCATAAAACCCCCGGCAAAGCATGGCGAAATTCCCATGGACAGGATTAGCGAGACTGTTCATGTACTGGTAAGGGAAGCGGACCAGGCACTTTACCATTGCAAGAACGTCGGCCGGGACAAGATAACTTTCTTTCGAGATCTTCAATCAAGCACCTGACTGGCAGCACGCGCGGCAGTTTCGACTTGCAAAACCGGGCTGCAAACCGGCTCGTCCGATCGTGATTTCTACAATCAAAAATTCACCGGCGTGACGCAGTACACACGATGAATAATTGGCGCTTGATTGATTACTTGAAAATGACATAATGCCGCCTTTGAAATTCTGAGTATGAATGATTCCAGAATTTTTCATCGGCGAGCGCCGCCGTGGGAGTCATTTATGCCTATCTGAGGATGAGTGAATGACGCACCAGAAGTTACAGGCCTGGGTCGATGAAATGACCAGGTTGTGCCAGCCAGACGACGTGGTCTGGTGTGATGGCTCGACAGCAGAGTATGACCGTATGTGGCAGCTACTGCTGCAATCGGGTACCGCAAAACGTCTGAATCCTGAAAAAACGCCCCCAATAGCTACATTGTTCGCTCAGACCCCGCCGATGTCGCGCGAGTAGAAGACCGCACTTTCATTTGTTCCGAAAAGGAAATCGATACCGGACCAACCAACAACTGGGTTGAACCCGGCGAAATGCGTCAAACCCTCAACGGCCTGTTTGAAGGTTGCATGCAGGGTCGCACCATGTACGTGATTCCATTCAGCATGGGACCAATAGGTTCTCCCATAGCACACATTGGCGTGGAATTGACCGACTCTCCCTACGTTGTTACCAGCATGCATATCATGACCCGTGTTGGCACAGCCGTACTTGAAGCACTCGGTGATGATGGAAATTTCGTGCCCTGTATCCATTCAGTAGGAGCCCCCCTTGTGAACGGCGCGAAAGATGTTGCCTGGCCCTGCAATCCTGATAACCGCTACATCGTCCATTTTCCTGAGACCAGGGAAATATGGTCCTATGGCTCCGGTTATGGTGGCAACGCCCTGCTCGGCAAAAAGTGTTTTGCACTACGCATCGCTTCCGCAATGGCCAGGGATGAGGGATGGCTGGCTGAGCATATGCTGATCCTGAAAATAACCAGCCCGCAAAATTCAGTTCGCTATGTTGCCGGTGCTTTTCCAAGTGCCTGTGGCAAAACCAACCTGGCCATGTTGCAACCGACGATACCGGGCTGGAAAGTTGAAACCATTGGCGATGACATTTGCTGGATGAAGTTTGGCGAGGATGGCCGCCTGTATGCTATCAACCCGGAAGCGGGGTTCTTCGGCGTTGCACCAGGCACCAGCATGCAATCCAATGCCAATGCCATGCTGTCCATGAAGGAAAATTGTATTTTCACCAATGTCGCTGAAACAGCAGACGGCGATATCTGGTGGGAGGACATGAGCGACGAGGCACCCGGTGACCTGACAGACTGGAAAGGCCAGCCCTGGTCTGCTGGCAGTGAAACACCCGCGGCCCACCCCAACGCCCGCTTTACCGCACCCGCCAGTCAATGCCCGGTTATCGCCGAAGAATGGGAAGACCCCAGGGGCGTACCTATCAGCGCCATCCTTTTTGGTGGTCGCCGTGCCACGGTGGTGCCACTGGTCAACGAAGCACGGGACTGGGCAGAAGGGGTGTTTCTCGGCTCCATAGTAGCATCGGAGAAAACCGCCGCAGCCGCCGGAAAAATCGGCGACCTTCGAAGAGACCCAATGGCCATGCTGCCGTTCTGCGGATACAACATGGCGGACTACTGGAATCACTGGCTGCAAATCGGTGAGCAGGCAAATGCCCAGTTACCGAAGATTTTCTACGTCAACTGGTTTCGCAAGGACGATGAAGGCAAGTTTATCTGGCCCGGATTCGGGGAGAACAGCCGCGTATTGAAATGGGTTTTTGAGCGCTGCGAAAAGGACGGAAATGCAGTGTCTACGCCCATCGGCAACCTGCCCGGTATTGAAGACCTGGACTTTGCCGGTCTCGAGCTCAATGAATCCGACAAGGCCAACCTGTTGCGCGTGGATATAGACGGCTGGCTGCAGGAGATTCCGCTGATCGAAGAGTACTACAGCCAATTTGGGGAGCGTCTTCCAGCGGCATTCAGGCAGCAGCTTGAGCGTCTTCGACAGGATCTGGAAGCTGCAAAACAGGACGCAGCCTGACTTTTACTTTCTTTCCATGAAATAAAGCCGACGCCAGTGGCGGCTTTTTGAGTTAGTATTCTCCTGCGGAAACCACCGACTTCAGTTTGCCGGTGAATACATGTACGGGTGCAGTGAGTGAAGCTCGTGTCCCCTGTAATCTTTCAATTTCGAAACACCTTTCTTTCCGCGCAAATATATCAGCTTATTCCAGGGGGACACCGTTTTATGATTGAAATGACATTGGAACTCGCGGAAAAAATCGCGAGCGCAGCACATGAAAAATCGAAACAATTCGACAAACCCATGAGCGTATCAGTGGTAGACGAGTCAGGTCGGCTGGTGTTTTTTTCACGGGCGGATAATGCAGGCTTCTTTACCTTTGACACCTCGAGGGCCAAGGCAATGGCGGCAGCCTCGTTCAAGCGTTCCACCATGGAAATAACCGAGCAAAAGGAAATGAATCCCCTGCTATGGTACTCACTTCCCAGCGTGGTGCCTGCACAGGCCCTGCCCAGCCCCGGTGGCATCCCGGTATTTAAAGAAGGGCGACTCATTGGTGGCATAGGCATCGGTGGTGGCGCGCCGACCGAGGATCACGAGTGTGCACTGGCAGGTGCCGCGGCCATCGAATGATATCGCTGGTTAGCCTGCCCAGCTAGGTCCGCTTCGAGCGCCTTGCCGACATGTCTATTTTTGATGTCATATTCAGCGCCAATATCATTACAGCCATATCGTTTTATTGCCTTGGTATCGTTATTTTACTTCCGCTGTTTGACTGGCTGCATCGCAAGCTTGAACACCAGGCACTGCAATGGCCCTGGGATCACCTGGGCACTCCGCTGCTGCGAACACTGTTGATCCTGGTATTTATCAGCCTGGCTTATCCCGAGCTGTTTGCGGTCAGGGATGCGCCCTCCATTGCCGAGCTACTTGCCATGGATGATGAGCGCGGTACCCGGGTAGTGAATATTATTTTCCTGCTGACATTACTCATGCCCTTACTACCGGTGATTGGTAACATGGAGTTCCTTGTTCTTCCACTACAGGGAATGACCGCGTCTGCCGTGTTGTTTTCCTGGCTGGCAGAGACGAAAAATGTGAAAGATGTCAGCTATTTCCCGGAACTGGTGACAATGGTGTTCATTCTCGTCATGGCCGTACTAACGCACTGGTTCGCATTGCATGCCGCCGCCAGGATTGGAGAGGAACTGGATGAGAAGTTTCGCGTTGAAAATTCCGCCAGCTTTATATCCAAGGCCATGGTGTTGATCATGCAGAGTCCCATTATCCTGCTATACGGTATTTCCCTGGGACACCAGGTCAACTGAGTCAATCCAGGCAGGGATTAATCCACAGCTTCAAGCGCATCCATTTGCAGGGGTTTCTTTCCCGTCTTCTTTTTCTTTTTAAAGATAGGCGCAAGGTAGCGTCCTGTATGTGATTTCTTTGACTTTGCCAGGTCCTCCGGTGTCCCGGTGGCAACTATTTCCCCACCACCATCGCCACCTTCCGGTCCGAGGTCAATGATCCAGTCGGCGGTTTTTATCACGTCAAGGTTGTGTTCAATAACAACGATGGTATTTCCATGGTCTCGCAGGCGGTGCAGTACATGCAGTAACTGCTGGATATCATGGAAATGCAGACCGGTGGTCGGCTCATCAAGTATGTACAGTGTTTTTCCGGTGTCCCGCTTTGAAAGTTCGCGAGACAGCTTGATGCGCTGGGCTTCACCACCGGACAGCGTTGTTGCATTCTGCCCAAGGCGGATGTAGGACAGGCCAACATCCATCAATGTCTGGAGTTTCCTGGCAAGGACCGGAACCGCGTCAAAAAACTCCCTGGCCTCTTCCACGGTCATTTCCAGGGTCTCGTGAATATTTTTTCCCTTGTAGCGAATATCGAGGGTTTCCCTGTTATAACGTTTCCCCTTGCACACATCACATGCCACGTAAATGTCCGGTAGAAAATGCATCTCAACTTTAAGCACACCGTCTCCCTGGCAGGCCTCGCATCTTCCACCCTTGACGTTAAAACTGAAGCGACCAACCTTGTAACCACGTGATCTTGCTTCCTGGGTTGCTGCAAACAGGTCTCGTATCGGGGTGAACAGGCCGGTATAGGTTGCCGGGTTTGAACGCGGTGTTCTGCCGATCGGGCTTTGATCGATATCGACCACCTTGTCAAAGACATCGATCCCCTTGATCGACTTGTACGGTGCCGGCGTGACGCTCGACTTGTTTATCTTACGGGCGCAAATGCGGTAAAACGTATCGTTGATCAGGGTCGACTTTCCTGAGCCAGAGACACCTGTTACGCACACCATGGCACCAAGTGGTATCTCTACATCAATTGACTTCAGGTTATTACCGCTGGCGCCAAGCAATTTTACCATGCGCTTCCTGTCCACCTGGGTACGCTCGGCAGGCAATTCAATTTCGAGGCGACCGGACAGGTACTTCCCGGTAAGAGACTTGCCGTGGGCGGCGACCTGGGCAGGTTTCCCCTGGACAACCACCTCGCCCCCATGGACGCCGGCTCCAGGCCCGATATCAATAACATGATCCGCCGCGTTGATGGCCTCTTCATCATGTTCTACAACGATAACCGTGTTGCCGATATCGCGCAGGCGCCTGAGGGTCTCGAGCAGGCGGGCGTTATCCCTTTGATGGAGGCCAATAGACGGTTCATCCAGTACGTACATCACGCCGACCAGGCCTGCCCCGATCTGGCTGGCCAGCCGTATGCGCTGGGCTTCGCCACCGGAAAGTGTGTCTGCACTGCGATCCAGTGTCAGGTAATCAAGACCCACGTTGACGAGGAACTGCAGTCGATCGCTCACTTCCTTGAGAATTTTTCCTGCAATCTCGCCTCGCCTGCCCGGCAATTCCAGCTGCTCAAAAAACTCCATTGCAGTAACCACCGGCAACCGCGTCAGGTCAGGCAGAGATTGCTCCGCCACGAACACATGCCTGGCAGCCTGGTTCAGCCGGGTACCTTCACAGCGATTACACTGCTGGTTGACCTGGTATTTCATCAGCTCTTCCCGGACCATGACAGAATCGGTGTCGCGATAACGTCTTTGCATGTTGGGGATAACACCCTCGAAGCTGTGGGTGCGCCTGATAAAACCCTTCTTGCCATTTATGTATTCAAATTCGATCTCTTCCTTACCACTGCCATAAAGGATGACCTTTTGTATTTTCTTCGGCAATTTTTCATAGGGACTGTCAATGTCGAACTTGTAATGCTTTGCCAGCGACTTGATCAACTGGTAGTAATAGGCGTTGCGCCTGTCCCAGCCTCGAATTGCACCCCCAGGTAGACTTAACTCAGCATTCTGGACGACACGCTCCGGGTCAAAAACCTGCAGTACACCCAGTCCGTCACATTCGACACAGGCGCCAACGGGGTTATTAAACGAGAACAGCCTTGGCTCCAGCTCGCTTATGCTGTATCCACAGTGAGGGCAGGCGAAGCGTGCCGAGAAAACCACGTCTTCACGGTCCTCATCATCCATCGCCGCAAGCACTACCAGTCCGTCTGAGAGCCTGATGGCAGTCTCGATGGATTCTGCCAGCCGAAGCCGAATATCTTCACGAACGCGAAATCGATCAACCACCGCTTCAATAGTGTGCTTCTTGTAGAGATCAAGGCTCGGAACATTATCCAGTTCATAGACTTTGCCGTTAACCCTTGCCCTGATAAAACCTTCACTGCGCAGCTTTTCAATCAGCTGTACGTGTTCTCCCTTTCGCTCATGCAGTACCGGCGCAAGCAGCATGAGTTTTTCATCCTGCGGATATTCCATCACCTGGTCCACCATCTGGCTCACGGTCTGGGCCTGCAGGACGATATCGTGGTCCGGGCATCTTGGTTCACCCACGCGGGCAAAAAGAAGACGCAGGTAGTCGTAAACCTCGGTCACCGTCCCCACCGTGGATCGCGGGTTATGCGAGGTGGACTTCTGTTCAATGGAGATTGCAGGAGACAGGCCCTCGATATGGTCAACATCAGGTTTTTCCATCATCGACAGGAACTGCCGGGCGTAGGAAGACAGCGATTCGACGTATCTCCTTTGCCCATCAGCGTATATGGTGTCAAAAGCCAGGGATGACTTGCCAGACCCCGAAAGACCAGTAATGACGATGAGACGGTCCCTGGGAATATCCAGGTCCACGTTTTTCAGATTGTGAGTGCGGGCGCCGCGGATGCGAATCGTATCCATAAAAATTCATTCACTGATTCGAGGGTAAACTGTTAATATTAAGCCAGTCGAAAGACTAAAGGAATCGAAGATTAAATAATTTAACCGGAGGCAATTATGGCCAGAGGGATCAACAAAGTTATATTGGTTGGAAACCTGGGTAACGACCCTGATATTCGATATACAGCAAGCGGAGCTGCTGTAGCCAATATAAGCGTTGCGACGACTGATTCGTGGCGCGACAAGGAAACCGGTGAACAACAGGACCGTACGGAGTGGCACAGGGTGGTATTTTTCGGGCGTCTCGCTGAAATTGTCGGCGAGTACCTGAGAAAAGGCTCGCAAATTTATCTTGAAGGTCGATTACAAACCCGCAAGTGGCAGGACAAGACCGGAAACGACCGTTACACCACGGAAATCGTGGCTAACGAAATGCAGATGCTTGGCGGCAGGGGCGGCGGTGGTGGAACTGCACCCATGCCGACCGATGCCGAGGCTGCCGGCGGCATGCCGTCCGGGCCGGGCGACTCGGCCCCACGGGTTGCCGACAATGATTTCGTTGACGACGATATTCCGTTCTAGCTGACAAACACTGTTAATTCCCGGCACTGGCGACCCCTTGCCGGATACGTTCCGCTGTAGAGTAGCAGCACCGGGCCTGGCAACGGCCCGGTAATCGCCGCCCTGTGGGCGACTGTCAATCATGAGGAAACCCGATGTCGATAGTGACTGAAGTCGATTTGCTGATTAAACGACGCACCAAGATCCTCGCAACCATCGGTCCCGCCTCTGAAAGCGAGGAAGTCATCAGGCAGCTGGTGGAGGCTGGCGCCAATGTGTTCAGGCTCAACATGTCCCACGGTGATCACGAAGGTCATCGCAAGGTATACAAGCGAATCAGGAAAATTGCCGATGAACTGCAGCAGCCCGTGGCAGTGCTGGCGGATCTTTGTGGCCCGAAAATTCGCACTGGCAAGTTCAGGGATGGGCAAATAGTACTGGAAAAGGGTGACAAGGTGGTCGTCACGACACGGGACGTGGTAGGCGAGGACAAGCTGATCCCTTCGCAGTACGAAGCGTTATCGAAGGATGTTGTCAAGGGAAGTCGAATTCTGCTGAGTGATGGCGAGATGGAGTTTCGCGTGGACAAGGTGGAAGACACGGAAATCCAGTGTTCGGTAGTGTATGGCGGTGTTTTGAAAAACCACAAGGGAATCAATCTTCCCGGTGTCGAAGTATCTGCTCCATCCCTGACGGAGAAAGATGTCAGGGACGCAGAGTTTTCCCTTTCACTTGGCGTGGATTTTCTCGCACTGTCCTTTGTAAGAAGCGCTTCAGATATCCAGGATTTGAAAAAGATCATTCGTAAATCCGGTAATGAAACGAGCGTAATCGCAAAAATTGAAAAACCGGAGGCGCTGGAACAGGCCGTTGAAATTCTCGACGCTGCCGACGGAATCATGGTAGCCCGGGGCGACCTTGGCGTTGAACTACAGCCGGAACAGGTGCCAGTTGCACAGAGCCAGTTAATCGACCTTGCGCGAAGCAAGTTCAAGCCGGTGATCGTGGCCACGCAAATGCTTGAATCAATGATCACCAACCCGAGACCGACGCGCGCAGAGGTCACCGACATTGCCCACGCGGTGACACTTGGTACTGACGCTGTCATGCTTTCCGCGGAAACCGCAGCCGGTGCGTATCCTCTGGAAGCAGTGGCGATGATGGATCGAATTGCGCGCCAGACCGAATCATACCTCTGGCAAAGCGGAAGCTACGGGAAAAGCCGGGATCCACAACCCGGGCAGGCAACCGTGTGGGACGTGATTGCCAATGCGACTTCGACCATGTCACAGCAGCTCAGCGCCCACGCAGTACTGGTGATATCCCAGAGTGGTGTATCAGCCGCCACCATGAGTTCAGCCCGGCCGGCAGCCCCGATACTCGCAATCACGTCGCGCGAAGATGTTCGCCGACGCATGTCACTGTTATGGGGAGTGATCCCGGTACTGGATGAAGACACGGGTTCAATCAACCCCAATGAACTGGCGCGGCGGGTCGCCCAGGAGCACGGGCTGGCGAAAGACGGGGAATTTCTCTTACTGGTACGTGGTTTTCACAGCGACCCGGATTTGAACACGCCAACAATCACTTCGTTGACCGTATAATTGCATTGCTTCCCGCTTTCGGCCAGGGGTCAGCGACGGCCGTAAATCGCTTCGTTGTTATCAACAGCTCCCTGGTAGCGAACGCTGAACTCGGTGAACCCTTTCAAGGCATCCTGTGGATCCTTGCCATCTTTTAGCTGGTAAGAGCTGATCCCGACTCGCTGCATAAAATACAGCTGGTCACGAAGAACCTCACCGACTGCGCGAATATCACCCTGGAAATTGTGCCTCTGCCTCAAAGCCCGCGCCATGGAATAACCCCTGCCGTCCCTGAATACGGGAAACTCGATAGCAAGCAATTCCAGCTTGTCCAGCTCAGGCACGATGTCATCCAGCTCATCGTCACCGTTTATGCACACAGCGATCCTGTTACCGGTGGCCATTAACTCGTCGCGCCGTGCCTTCCAGTAAGCAAGTGGCACGATTACATCGCCTTCGGGCAATGCCGCTTCAGTGTCGTCAGTTTCAAATCGCGTCCAGTTATCTTCAACGACCTGGTTATCTTTAATTACCTGCAACGGCGACCTCCTTTTCTTCGGGCTTCGCCTTGTAAACACCATCCTTGAAAGGCTTGATACCTATTCTTCGAAAGGTATCAAGAAAACGCTCTTCATCGTGCCGATGGGCAACAAAGACTTCCAGTAAGGTCTCTATGGTTTCGGCCACCTTTGCCTTTTCAACAGCAGGACCAAGTCTTTCACCCAGCGTGGCGTCAATCTCGGCACTGCCTCCCAGCGTGATCTGGTAGAACTCCTCGCCTTTCTTATCAACACCCAGTATCCCGATGTGACCCACATGATGATGTCCACATGCATTCATGCAACCGGACATTTTCACCTTGATTTCCCCGATATCATGAAGGAAATCCAGGTTTGTGAATTTTTCGTTGATCTGCGCAGCAATTGGTATGGAACCGGCGTTGGCCAGGTTACAGAAATCCAGCCCGGGACAGCAAATCATGTCGGTTAACAGGCCAATATTTGGCGTGGCAAGATCGTGGCTCGCCAGTTGCTCCCAGACGGCATATAGATCTGCATGCTTTACATGTGGCAAAACCAGGTTCTGGTCATGGGTCACGACAATTTCGTCATGACTGTACTTTTCCGCCAGGTCCGCGATAGCGTCCATTTGAGCATCCGTAGCATCCCCGGGGGCCGCATTTGCTGACTTGAGCGAAACGAAAACTGCGCGATAACCTTCCACCTTGTGTTCATGTACGTTTCGCTTAACCCAGTTTGCAAATGCCCTGTCAGAATCAATTTTCCCGGCAATAGCAGGATCGTCGCTGGCACTGGTATCGTATTGAGGTGGGTCAAAATAGGCTTTCATCTTTTCGATGTAGGCATCATCCAGCTGCTGGACTGTTTCGCTGGTTTCCTTCCATTCTTCCTCTACCTGGCGTTTGAATTCTTCCGCACCCAGTGAGTTAACCAGGATCTTTATCCTCGCGCGGTAAATGTTGTCGCGGCGACCGTAACGGTTATACACGCGAAGGATAGCTTCGAGATAAGAGAGTAAATCCTTTTTTTCCAGGAACTCGTTAATACAGGTACCAATGTATGGCGTGCGCCCCAGCCCACCGCCGACCAGCAACCTGAAACCGACGTGACCATTCTCATTTTCAACCAGGTACAGGCCAATATCATGAACACTGACAGCTGCCCGATCCTGGCTTGCGCCACCGACGGCGATCTTGAATTTTCTCGGTAAAAAGGAAAACTCGGGATGCAATGTCGACCACTGCCTGATGATTTCACAGTAGGGCCGTGGGTCTTCCAGCTCATCCCTGGCAACCCCGGCAAGGTGATCGGAAGTGGTATTTCTTATGCAGTTACCGCTGGTCTGCAGCGCATGCATTTCCACGCTGGCCAGGTCCGCCAGTAAATCGGGAACGGTTTCAAGTTTAGGCCAGTTATATTGAATATTCTGGCGGGTACTGAAATGACCGTAATTACGGTCATACTTTCGCGCGATATGTGCCAGCATCCTGAGCTGGCGTGAGCAGAGCAGGCCGTAAGGTATGGCGACACGAAGCATGGGGGCATGACGCTGCACGTACAGGCCATTCATCAGCCTCAGGGTCTTGTATTCATCTTCGCTTAGCTCACCGGCGAGAAAGCGCGAGGTCTGGTCGCGAAATTGCGCCACTCGTTCATCCACAACGGTCTGGTCATATTGATCGTACTTGTACACGCTAAAACCTGCCTGTTACTCGCTTATTCCAAATAGGGGCGAGGATACTATCATGCCGTCTTATTCTAAAAAATAATAGATTCGACTATATAAATAACGAACTGTTATTAAATCGTGGTGTGAAAAGCATCCGGGTGAAGCGAGAGCGTCAGACCAGTGCTCTAGTGATAACGCGCCAGGAGTGCCCTGCCTTTTCGCGTCAGGAAACCCTCCGCATCCAGGAAACCACTGTCCTGGGCCTCCTGCAGCAGGCTGGCCGGATTTTTCCGGCTCCTGAGACTCGGCCTGGCACCAAAGCGGTGAGCAAGTTCAGCAGCGATACTCGCTTCGTGGCTATTGTCCTGGTCCCTTATTGTGTTCTTGTTCCTCATAAAACCTTATCGCTGAAAATCACGATTCTCTTGAGCCTGGTGAAGCAGGATTCCCTGCACGGGTAGAGAATTACAAAGTATTATTAATATTTAAAATTAATAATAACTTACAACTTATTGTAATAAAAGTTTATTTTTAAGGAAGGTGTTGGCGTGCCAGGTAATCGTGGGTGCGCATTTCCACAAGCCGCGATACGGTTCGCTTGAAGGCCTCGGTATGGGCACTGCCTGTATAGAGTTCTCCCGGTTCAGCCGCTGCACTCAATACCAGCTTTACATTTCGATCGTAAAACTCGTCAACAAGGGTCATGAAACGCCGGGCCTGGTCATTCATGTTGCTGTCCATGCACGGCACACGGGACAGCAGGACGGTCTGGTAAAGCCGGCCGATCTCAATGTAGTCCGCGGCGCCCCGCGGTCCGTCACAAAGAGCTGAAAACTCAAACCATGCAACACCATCAGCGCAGCGCAATGTCTGGATCGGGCGATGCTCGATAATGATCGTCGCATTCTCTTCACCCCTGTCAGGTGCAATATGGCGAAAGTTTTCCAGTAACTTTTCTTCTGCCTGGTCATCAAGTGGCTGGTGATAGATCTCCGCGGTATCAAGGTAACGCAATCGATAGTCTGTGCCGCTATCAACGTTGACTATCTCGGTGAACTCTTTAAGCAGTTCTATGGCTGGTAAAAATCTTTCTCTCTGTAAGCCGTCCCAGTAAAGCTTGTCAGGGTGCGTATTCGAAGTTGTGACAAGCACCACGCCTCGTTCAAACAGGGCGCGCAAAAGCCCGTGTAACAGCATGGCGTCGGTGATGTCTGAAACGTGAAATTCGTCAAAGCAAAGCACCCTCGCTCGCGATGCAATCTTTTCAGCAACAATGGCCAGCGGATCCTGCACATCTTCAAGTTTTTTCAGGTCCATGTGCACCATGCGCATGAAACGGTGAAAATGCATGCGCATCTTTTCCTCGAATGGCAGGCAATCATAAAAAGCATCTACCAACCACGTCTTTCCACGCCCGACCCCTCCCCAGAAGTAAAGTCCCCTGGTTATGCTGGTCTGCCGGCCCAGTAATTTTCGCAGTAATTCCCCGAGCACACCCTTGCCTTGACTGGAGTCCTGAAGCAGCTGCTGGTACAGCAACTCCGTATGGGACACGGCCCTGCGCTGAACTTCGTCAGGGCTGAATTCACCCGAGTCCAGGTCTTGCTGGTAGCGTTCAATGGGGCTAGGCATTTTTTTGTGATTCAGTAGCTGCTGAGAATTTCCATGAAAACCGGGTGACTAGAACAACGCCTGCTGTGTCCCCGGCAGCTGGGGCACTTCAAACAGGCTGCAATCCAGTGAAATGCGTTTACGTTGCAGTTGAAGTTCCTTGCAGGTCTTGTTGAAGCGATTCGCGATAAGCGTGGCAAATACCCCGGTGCCACTCATGCGCGTGTGAAACGATGAATCATAGTCCTTACCAGAGCGTATATCACGCACGATACTCATAACATGGTCTTTCCTCATCGGCATATGCTTGTCGAGCCATTCGATAAAAATTTCCCTGACTTCAAGAGGTAAGCGCAGCAGTACGTATCCGGCGGTGTTGGCACCTGCATCAGCGCAGGCACGAAGTATGTCCTCGATTTCCATGTCATTCACAGCCGGAATCACCGGAGCGAGCAACAGCCCGGTGGGAATACCTGCCGTGACCAGTTTTTCAATAGTCTCAACCCTTCTAAATGGTGAACTGGCTCGTGGTTCGAGCTTGTTCGCCAAAGTCGCATCCAGCGTTGTCACCGAGATAAACACCTGCACAAGATTGCGCCTTGCCATGTCCAAGAGCAGGTCCATGTCTCGTTGTATCAGGTGAGATTTTGTAACGATTGTCAGTGGGTGTGAGTGTTCTGCCAGAACTTCAATAATTCGCCGGGTGATCCCGAGCTTTTTCTCTACCGGCTGGTAAGGATCTGTATTACTACCAAGGGCAATAGGCTTGCACTTGTATGAAGGCGCCGCAAGTTCCTCCAGGAGTTTTTCGGCAGCATTGTGCTTGGCAATAATACGGGTTTCAAAATCCAGCCCGGGCGAAAGGTCAAGATAGGCATGGCTTGGTCGCGCATAGCAGTAACTGCAGCCATGCTCGCAGCCCCTGTAGGGGTTGATAGACAGTTCGAAAGGCACATCCGGAGAACTATTGCTGCTAATGATGGACTTTGCCACCTCATCCATGACAGTGGTTTTTACGCTGGCGGACTCCTCCGGGAATTCTACCGCATCCTCCAGTGGCTGCCTGCTGTGCTCCAGGTATCGAGGGCTACTTTCGTTGTCAGTGCCCCTGCCCTTTATTCTCTTGGACCTGCTTTCCACTGCTTATATAAGGTGTAATAATTGGCGCTGCTGTTCAAGGGATATACTCTAATAATCGTCATGCTTTTCCCTATTTTAACTGACAATTTACTCCTGATCCTTCTGCTTGTTTCTCTGTGGCTACTTGTACGTTCCTACAGGTCAGGCAACAGGGATGACATCATCCGCTTTGAGACACGTCTTGATGAATTCTCCCGGCGACTGGAATCCATGGAGGGGAAAATCAGTGAACTGGTTCTGCAGCAGCAGGAAGCCAGCTCACACTTGAGAGAACACCTTGTGTCGGCTTTTTCTGAACTTCGCGAGGAACTCCGAAAAATCCTTGCAGAACACAATACCAGCTTTGAACAGCGCCAGTCTGAAGCGGTCAAAAATCTCTCAGAATCCCTGCAAAGCGGAATGACCAACATACAAAAACAGGTTGGCGAAAACCTGAGCCGCAATAACGAAGAAATGGGCAAGAAAATGGAGGGACTTACCCAAAATACCGACAAGCGCCTGCAGGAGATCAGCGGACAGGTAGAAAAACGACTGGCTGAGGGGTTTGAAAAAACAACGGCGACCTTTGGCGATATCCTGAAGCGACTTGCCCTGATTGATGAGGCACAGAAGAAAATAACAGAGCTGTCTTCAAACGTTGTCGGGCTGCAGGAGATCCTGGCAGACAAGAGTTCCAGGGGGGCTTTTGGCGAAGTACAGCTGAATTCGATAGTTGACAACGTGTTACCGGAAGCCAATTACAGCCTGCAATATACTCTTCCAAACAAGGCCATTGCTGACTGTGTGCTTTTCCTGCCCGAGCCCACCGGAATGCTCGCTGTTGATTCGAAGTTCCCGCTGGAAGCTTATCGAAAAATGACAAATATCGATGCCTCGGACAGCGACAGGAAAGCAGCTGAGAAACAGTTCAAGCAGGACATCAGTAAACACATCAAGGACATCTCGGAAAAGTATATTATCAGCGGCACAACGTCGGATGGCGCGGTCATGTTTATTCCTGCCGAGGCGGTTTTTGCAGAGATCCAGGCGCACCACCCGGATCTTGTCGAAAAAGCGCACAAGGCCAGGGTGTGGATGGTCTCGCCGACGACACTTTGGGCGATCGTTAACACCGCCAGGGCGGTTATCAAGGATGCCGCAACACGTGAACAAGTGCACGTCATACAGGAACATCTTGGGCACCTTGCCGTTGACTTTGATCGATTCAGGGAACGCATGGACAAGCTTGCATTACACATCAGGCAGGCCAATGATGATGTGGAAAAGGTAAATATTTCTGCAGGAAAAATTTCTTCGCACTTTAAGAAAATTGAGAGGGTGGAACTGGATAATGATGAACCGATCACAGTATCTTCCCTGCCTCTGGACGAAGATAATTAATTTCCCTAGTATTCCTGCTGTATTTTTCATTAAATATAAAAACATTTTTTGAGTCATACGGATCCAGGCATCAAATTCCGGACTTTCCATGGCTGAGCTGAAGGCAATAATTTTTGACATGGATGGTACCCTTGCAGATACGGAGGATATCCATCGCCAGGCGTTTAATCGCGCATTCGCCGAGTTTGATCTTGGCTGGGTCTGGCCTTTCGAAGAATACAAGCGGCTGCTTGCCATTTCCGGTGGTAAGGAACGCATTCGAAGCTACATGGAAGAACAGCAGACTGAGCCTGTGGATGGATTAAGTCTCGACGAACTTGTAATTCGAATTCATCAACGTAAGTCCGATATATATCGCGAGATGCTGGTGAATGGCCAGATACAGCTCAGGAAAGGCGTTGTTCGCCTGATCAACGAGGCACGGGATGAAGGGATGACCCTTGCTATCGCTACCAGCTCCTGCAAGGCCAACGTAGACACCCTGCTTCGAAATACCCTTGGTGAAAATGCGCTGGCGCTGTTCTCTTCCATCGTATCCTCCAACACCGTAACAGAAAAAAAACCGTCGCCGGCTGCTTATCTTCGAGCACTCGATGAAATCGCTATCCCGGCGGAAAACTGTATTGCCCTTGAGGATACCTACAACGGCAACAGGTCGGCACTGGCGGCTGGCCTGCCAACGGTAATAACGACTCATCCCTACACTGTTAGCGACGACTTTTCCGGGGCAGCACTGGTTGTAGACCAGCTGGGTGAACCCGGCAAGGGATTTGAACTCATCAGCGGTGACTGCTTCTCCAGCAATATTGTCGATATCGAACTCCTGAAGCAGATACGGGAAAACTCAGCAGGCATTCCTGGCTCAAAGCCCGGCCAGGAAGAGAAACTGGCTACAGCGACGAGCTGATTGATACAGCTGCCTGTTTCCCCCGGGGTATTGCTAAAGCCTGCTGCGCTATGGCTTAATTGCCGACTATGACACTGACTGAACTGAGATATATTGTTGCAGTATCCCGTGAGTTGCATTTTGGCAAGGCTGCCGCGTCCTGCTTTGTAAGCCAGCCCACGCTGAGCGTTGCCGTTAAAAAGCTTGAAGAAGAACTCGGCGTGACTATTTTTGAACGTCACCAGCATGATGTGACAGTCACCCCGCTGGGTCAGCGTATTATCGAACAGGCACAGCATACGCTTGAACAATCCAGCATCATCAAGCAAATTGCAGAAGAGGGAAAAGATCAGCTGCGGGGTACGGTGCGAATCGGCGTCATATATACGATCGGTCCTTACCTGCTACCTCGTATCATTCCACTCATAAATAAGCAGGCTCCCGACCTCACCCTCATCATCGACGAAGATTACACTCACAACCTGTCAGAGAAACTGAAGAGCGGTGAGCTTGACATTATTATCGTATCAACACCGTTTGATCTGTCAGGGGTGACAACACGTGTTCTTTACCTGGAACCATTTATTGTTGCGCTACCGAAGGAGCACCCCCTGTCCAGGAAGAAAAGCATCAAGGCGGAAGATCTTATCGAGGAAACACTACTGCTTTTACGAAGCGGCAATTGCTTCAGGGACCAGGTCATGGAAGCCTGCCCCGCATGTAAAAGCGACACTTTCTCAAAAAACTCCATCCAGAAAACCCTCGAGGGGAGTTCACTGGATACGATACGTCAAATGGTCGCGGCCGGTTCAGGAGTCACCATACTGCCGGGCACATCGGTCAGCGAAGAAAAGGGAGTTAACTCACTGCTTGAGTTTCGGCCTTTTACTCGGCCAGCACCGGAACGCGAAGTCGCCATCGCCTATCGCAATAGCTACCCACGTGAAAAAATTACTCAACTGGTAAGCAAGGTTATCAGTGGCTGTAAGTTGCCGGGTGTCAAGCCCGCAGGTTAAAGCCCGCGGATAAACACTCCTGCGGGTTACTTGATTACCAGGAAGGCCGCTGATCTGCCCCTGACGATCCTGAGCAACAACGATTTATTCTTACCATCCACCGCGCGAAGAAATTCACCCAGGTCTTTCACACTTTCACGGTTTACTGAAGTAATGATGTCCCCTTTACGCATTCCGCTTTTCCAGGCGTGACTTGCGCGATCGATATCCACGACCAGCACACCTTCAAGCCTGCCGAAGTAAGGGCTGTCTTCATCAATATCACTTACTACCACACCTTCAAGACGCGGGTTGACCACCGCCGGGTTCTCGGCAACCTCGGCCCTGGCGGCAATGGTTGCAGTCAGTTTCTTCTTTTTACCCTCGCGTAATATTTCAAAGACCACCTTCTCACCAACTGGAAGCAAGCCTATATGGAGACGAACGTCGGCGGCCTTTGTCACGTCTTTCTTGTTCACCGCGGTGATGACATCACCGGGCATAAGACCAGCTTTCTCCGCCGGGGAATCCGGCATCACGCTGTTCACAATGGCACCGCGCTGCTTTTTCACGCCAAACGCCTCCGCCAGTTCAGGGCTGAGGTCCTGCGCCTGTATTCCAACAAAACCTCGATTTACAGAACCGGTATCGAGCAATTGCTCGGTAATCTGCATGGCGAGGTTTATGGGAATTGCGAATCCTATTCCGATATTTCCGCCACTCTGGGAGAAAATTGCCGTATTAATACCTATCAACTCTCCGCGAAGGTTCACCAGGGCGCCACCGGAGTTTCCGGGATTGATTGATGCATCGGTCTGGATAAAGTCCTCGTATCCCTCGATGCCCAGCCCACTTCGACTTAAAGCACTAACAATACCCGAGGTCACGGTTTGGCCCAGGCCAAACGGGTTACCAATTGCTACCACGAAATCACCAACGCGCAACTCATCTGAATCTGTTGGTTTAATGTCCACCAGGTTCTCCGGTGGTATCTTGATGACGGCAACATCTGTTTCCGGATCTGTACCGACCACTTCAGCTTTCAATTGCCTGCCGTCCCTCAAGGTGACGCTAATTTCCACCGCGTTAGCGATGACATGGCTATTGGTCAGAACCAGGCCACGTTTCGCATCCACGATGACACCGGAACCGAGACTCTGGGTTTTCCTTTCCAGCGGCTGCTGTTGCTGTGGAATATTAAAAAAGCGACGGAAAAACGGATCCGCGAACAGCGGGTTTTGCTTGAGCTGAATACGCCCTTCAGTTGCAATGTTCACCACGGCTGGCGTAACGTTTTCCAGCATCGGGGCAAGACTCGGCAGTGGTTTGTCGTCAACTGACTGTGGTAACGCCGCGTTGGTTAGCCACGGTGTAAAAAACAGCATGGCAAAACTGATAAGGGCATATATTCGCTTGGCAATCATATTATTTTCCTGCGTGTTTACAGATTGTTGTTGTAGATTATTTTAGAAGGGCATCAGCGAGAAAGTTCATTTGCCCGGTAATTCACCTGGATAAAAAAAGGTGGGGTAAACCCCACCTTTTCATTCCAGCCTTGCAGATCAGGCGTTGACCGTAATTTTCTTTGCCTGCACCTTTGCCTGCTTTGGTAACACGATTTCCAGCACACCATGCTTACTATTTGCCGCGATTTTATCCGCGTCGGCGGTATCGGGCAGACTGAATCGTCGATAAAAGCTGCCCCGGCTTCTTTCTACACGGTGATAACCATTTTTCTCCTCGACCTCTTCAGTTTTTCGCTCACCCTTGATGGTGAGTACGCCATCTTCCATGCTGACATCTATGTCTGCCGGGTCAACACCGGGAATGTCTGCGACAATGGTGAACTGGTTTTCATCTTCCCTGATATCCACCGCTGGTCGCCACTGGCTTACAGCGACGTTTGACTGGTCGTCACCCTCTACCAGGGAGACAAAGGGATCCAGCAAATTACCCCTGTTAAGTTCATTGGCGAAACGGTTCAAAAGGCCGTAAGGCTCGTAACGAATAAGTGACATGTGACACCTCCTGAATAACTTATGTTTCTCTACAGAACGGGATATGGGGATAGCGAAATTAATTTCAAGATTTGTGGATCAAATTTTATTTCATCCGCAAAATAAGGCCGGCGGTGCACGGTACCACACGGGGCAGGGATTTAGATTTTTAACGGGGCAACAGCAGGTAGCCAGAGGCTAAATCCAGTAAGCCGTGGTGGTCATCACCCTGGAACAAAGGGTCATGATTTTTCGAATAGACAGGGGCAGCTCGGCCGCGCCGGAATGCGTGGCCATGCTCGCATGCTCGGCTTCATCGGTTTTCATTTGTTCGAGGATGGCACGACTCCTGCTGTCGGATTCCGGCAAATACTCAAGGTGTGATTCAAGATGGGCGACGACCTGTCTCTCTGTCTCCGCGACAAACCCGAGGCTCCAGCGATCTCCAAGCAAGCCTGCCACCAGGCCAATGCCAAAAGAGCCCGCGTACCAGAGCGGATTCAGGTAGCTTGGCCGGGAATTCAGCTCTTTAAGACGCTGATCGCACCACTCGAGGTGGTCAATTTCCTCCTCGGCCGCCTGCTGCATGGCCTTTTTTACTCCCGGTGAGCGCGCTGTGAGGGCCTGTGCATGGTAAAGCGCCTGCGCCGATACCTCGCCAGCATGGTTGACTCGCATCAGGCCACTGGAGACCTGGCGGGACTGCTCGGTGAGCTGCCCGGGGCTGCTCGTTTCGCCGGGATTCTGCCGTAAAACCGTTTGTTTTCCGGTAGATACACCACTTAATAACTGGTCGAAATCGATGATTACCCGGTCAAGGGGACTATATTGACGCTCAAACATGGGCTGATCTTAACGCGTATTTCGCTAAACTGCTGCTTATATAGGTAAATTTCCGTCTCGAAAGCGGCCCAGACGTTGACAGTCACAGGACCAATCCGTACCATTGCCCCTCTTTTTTTACCGGGTACCCCCAACAGAAGCAAATGAAGACTTTTAGTGCCACTCCAGCAGACATCAAGCACGACTGGTTCCTGGTCGATGCCAAGGGCAAAACCCTCGGCCGACTGGCTACCGAGATTGCCCGTCGCCTGCGTGGAAAACATAAACCAGAATATACCCCGCACATGGACACCGGCGATTACATTGTTGTAATCAACGCCAGTGAAATCCAGGTGACCGGAAACAAGACCACCGACAAGCTGTACCACCATCATACCGGCTATCCAGGTGGTTTGAAGACCACCAGCTTCGACAAGCTGCGTGACAAGAAGCCTGAACTGATCATCGAAAAGGCAGTGAAAGGCATGCTTCCAAAGGGACCCCTTGGACGCGACATGTTCCGCAAACTACGCGTTTATCCCGGCGCCGAGCATGGACATAACGCGCAACAACCTACGCCCCTGGAAATCTAGAAAATGGCCGAAGAAACTTATTACAGCACCGGGCGAAGAAAAAGCTCAACTGCCCGCGTATTCCTGAAACGCGGTTCAGGAAACATCACTATCAATACACGTACCCTGGACCAGTATTTCGGAAGAGAGACCGGTCGCATGGTCGTGCGCCAGCCACTTGAAACGGTGGACATGGCCGACACTTTTGATATCAACGTTACCGTCTCCGGCGGCGGAATCACCGGCCAGGCCGGTGCCATTCGACATGGTATTACCCGTGCCCTGATCGAATACGACGAAACCCTGCGCAAACCTTTGCGCCAGGCTGGATTCGTTACCCGTGATGCCAGGGAAGTGGAACGAAAGAAAATCGGTCTTCACAAGGCCCGTAAGCGTCCGCAGTACAGCAAGCGTTAATCACGGCGCCGGTAATCGCGGCGTTTTCCAGGCAGTTTGTCCCAGATATTCACTTCCGTGACACCCGGGGGCACGTGCTGCCAGCTGTAGTCCCCTGATTTGTGATTCCGAAGACATCCCAACCAGTGTTACTATTACAGCGCGATGTTGTTACTGAGGGCTGTTATTTATTTAAAAGGCGTTAATTTAAAATACGGGGGCAGTGAATATGGGACATTTTCTGGACGCGTTTAGTAAGTTTGCAGATTTTTCAGGCCGTGCGACACGTACATAATATTGGATGTTTGTGTTGTTTTACATAATCATCTCTATCGTTCTGAATATTGTAGATGCGTTTGTATTTATATCGATGATTGGGTTTCCCATTCTATCGGCGTTATTTGGATTGGCTGTACTGATACCCAGTCTCAGTGTTTCTGTGAGGCGTTTGCATGACACCAGTCGAACTGGTTGGTGGCTATTGATTGCCTTTGTACCCTTGATTGGGGCAATTGTACTTATCATTTTTTATGTCATGGAAAGTCATGGGGATAATGAGTACGGACCTGCGCCAGGAGGGGCCGAATAAGAATTTAGTTTGTAATTGGGGGTTCGTCTAATGGTAGGACTGCGGACTCTGACTCCGCCAGTAGAGGTTCGAATCCTCTACCCCCAGCCAATATAATAAAAAAGGGCCTTCACGGCCCTTTTTTATTTATCTTGCCTCGGTATGGCCATGATTCAAGCCTCGAAGGTTCGACAAATCGGCAGGACAGTGATTGAATCCTGGCGGCGACAATCACCCACAAGCTTCAATAGGATTTTTCTATAGAGTCATGCAGTTGTGAAGCCGCCCCCAATTGAGCATCGCCAAATATGAAAACCTGGTTTCTAGTATCCAATTGTTACCGATGCGTGCAACTGACTTGATGTATCCCTGATAGATACATGATCATCAGATAGTTGCCAGCCGTAATCGAGATTTATTGACAGTAATGCTCCCAGGGCGAAACGCATTCCCAAACCTATCGAAGCTAATGTAGCGCTATCATCTTCACCTGGAAGTAAGTCAACATTACTCCCTACTCCCACATCGAGAAAGGCATAAAGGCGCAGAGTACCGTTTGGTAAGTTATTTCCTCTGGTGAATTTTTGCAGGGGGTAAAGATTCGGTGCACGTAGTTCATTACGCACCACAAACCCTCGATCGCGATAGATCATTCCGTTATCATAACCACGCACTGCACCTACACCAGCGAGGGCAAACTGTTCGATGCCGACTAAATTGCCGGTCGCTGTTTGTGCACTCAGGTTTGTTGTCCAGCTAAAGTCCTTAGGCAGTGTTTTCGAAAAAGACACACCTGCCCTGAAGATACCGTAATCGGCCGTTGCTCCAGCCCGGCTTGTATTAAAAAACTGATCTTCATTGCGGCCTGTCAGGCCACCGGGGCTACCGATAAAGCCGAGGTTAAAACCCAGGTAACTGCCCTCTTGTTGCCACGAGCCGGAATAAGATAATTCAGCATGTAAAATATGCGTTTCATTATCAGTTATAGGTGTCTGGGAAAACTCCAACGTATTATCACTGGATTTAAAAGGTACCTTGATAGAAAACTGGTGTGAGTAATTGCCATGTGATTTTAGAGGGATTGTGTAGGTCATATCCAATGACCAGGATTTACCCTCACTATCAAATGGTTGAGCTATATCCGGGTTATTCTTTGAATAAGCGGCAGAGATCCCAAGTATATGTCGCCAGCGTAAAGGAATGATATAACTGCCGGAATGTCCGCGTGATAAATTCCCATCAGTAGAACGTGAATATTGGTAATTTAATTCGTGGCCTTGCCAAAAGGCATTACCCCAGTTAAAGCCGGCTAGTATGCGATCTTTGCCTGAGATATCAGTACCATAGTTGTCATACTCGGCATACACCCTTAATGGAAAACGTTCATTGGTCAAGATGGTGACATCAGTTGTCCCGTATTGCTCACCCGCCTCCGTGACGATATCTGCATTTCGAAAGGGATTGCGATTAACCCAGGCTATATCTTCATCCAGTCTGTTCAGATCAATCTCATCATCTGTTTTCAATCGAAGTGTGTCCTTATATTGCTCTTCCTCGAACCATTTATTTCCATCTACAGAAATTTTCCCAACTCGTGCTTCTATCACTACAACTTGTACTACACCCGATGAAATGTCTTGCGGTGGCACGCTGACCGCAACATAAGACCGGCCGATTGATTTGTAATAATTAATCACTTCTTCTTGCAATTCTCTGAGAACATTCAGAGTTAACGGAATGTTTGTATAAGATTTTAAACGATCAGCAAACTCGGAACTTTGCAATGTCTCAACTGGTACCGCACTAATTAACAGTGTATCGCTATCTCTTTCATCATTTTCAATTGCCAGACCATCAGCACTAATTTGGCTCGGTCGGTCAAAAAATGCCAACCCCCTGAGATTGACACCCAAAAACTCAGCGGCGTCATTTGCCTTTAAATTGACCCCGCCTTGTCTCTCCTTTTGTGGTGCTTCGGGTTTAGCGGTCTCAGGCACAGTCTGTGGCTCAATTTGTCTTAAATCTCTACCATGTGAGGGCGAAACGAAAAATAAGAAAACAAACGAGCATAAAATATTGGATACGAAAGTTGAATGTGACTTATCTTTCATCTTAGCCCGCCATCATTAGAGTTAGATAAGTCTGTAATTCCACGTCATCCATCGTACTTAGATCCACTGGCTGATCAGCCATTTCCATAATCCTGTTGTAGGCATTTTCGTTCTTGACGTCTTCCGTCATATTTAAAACACCTTCTATACCGATACTTAACATTTCAATGACAATGCCCACGGGGCCGGAAGCAAGTAATAGTTTGGAAGCCAGTTTAGAACCCGCGCTACCCAACTTTGCGGCTAACTTTGGTCCAAGTTTTGTTGCGGCTTTCTCAACACCCTCTTCCAGAATTTCCCCCATCGCTTCCTTTGTAGCTTTTTCTATTGCTTCTGTTGCTGCCTTATCTGTTGCTTCTTTTACCGCTTTTTGTATCACTTCATCAGATTCACCAGCGAGTTCAGCCCTCACGCGTGACTCTATTTTTTTAGCTTCGTCGTAATTATCTTCTACCCAATCATCTACGGTATCAACAAGATCGAGCTTATCTAATACTTTGGAAACATCACGTTCTAATAAGGCTGGAAGCCCTAGTGCTGCAAGCCCAGTCCCTGTTACTGCTCCTGTTGTCGTTAACACCTCTGAAAGCAAGTTAGCTCTCTCTGGATCTGTTCCAGCGAGATTTTCCCTGGCAATCGTGACAATATCAGGGAAATAATTTCTGAAAACGCCAGATAAGTGATGTTTATTTGACTGCATTTTAAGATATTCGGTTTGCACTGCTTCAGCTAATTTGTCCCTCTGCATACTTATATAAAGTTTAAATTCATTCATAAAAGCCTGCTGTTCAGGTGATAGAGAACCTTCCGGCAGTTCACCCCATTCTTTCAACTGGGTACTCATGATCCCAATAAATGCACCCAGTGCTTCAGGTTCCCTGTTCTGAATGGCGTTTAGAAAGTCATCCCAGGTCATACCCGGAAACTCTTCTAACCAGTCATCAAATGCTTCTCGCAGGACATCTTCTACAACTTCTTCTGAACCAAAAGGAACATTTAAGCCAAGAAATTGAACTGCCTGTATACTTGAGACAGTTGTTCCTGAAACAGTAATGTTCGCAGACTCTTCCACGCTATTGGTGAGATCGATTTCCATCTCGGTATTAAAATTACAATCTTCAGGAACACAAGTTATCTCAAGCACAAGGCCACTGAGATCGATGGGCTCGATATCTTGCTGCTCCTCCTCTTCTTCAAATTCACTCGTATCAAAATCGAGTGTCACAATTTGAGCTTTAGTCGTTGTCAGGTTCAGGTTGTTCGCGGTTTCTTGGTCCTGATCGACATCTTCACCAAATAACCCATCTACATCTGGCTCCGGTTCAGGTTCGAGCTCTGGCTCGGGTTCTGGATCCGGCTCAGGTGGTGGTGGTGGCGGAGGTGCCGCAGCCGCTGGCTCATAAAAGACATTTCCGGTACCAATCGGATCGCTTCCAAAATCAGCAAAGCTGGTATCATCCGGTGTTGCCAGTACTCCCTGAGTAAAACTATCCGCATAAACCAGGTAACGGGGCGCAGTGATTGTAAAAACACCTGATTGTTCTGCAAAAGTGCCACCCTTAGCCTCAAACGTAACGTTTCCTCCCGCCGTAAGAGTTGGCCCACCGGTGATATTAAAATCGGCCACTGTACGTATGGTCACTGAACCCAGAGTATTAAGATCACTAAAACGAAGGCCCAATCCACCAGCACTGTCAAAAATATTCACGTCACCCGTCATCTGGCTGGACGAGGCAAAAGACAATTCGGTAATTTTGTTCGCGGTATTGGTGGCAGAGAATGAACCACCAACACCGTTCGTTATGCCGTTTATTCGCAACAGAGAAGTATCTAATGCGCCGTCAAAACTAACATTGCCGGCAGTTGCAACATTGATCTCGAAAGCAGTTAATGTTGTGCCGGCAGCAGAAGTAATATCACCCGCACCACGCGAAGCACCATTAAAGTCATATAAATTTAAAATTGCGGAAGGGCCGCTAGCTGTAATATTGGCGTTGATGATGATGCTGTTGTGCGCGTCAAAGTTTAGAGTATTGTTGCTACTCCATGTAATCGCACTGTTGACAATGATGTCGCCAGGCTCCGCACCCGCGCCATTGGTTTGAATTGTCAGGTCACCCAGGCCCAATTGGGTGTTAATAGTAGAGGCATTAATAATCGTAGGAGAAGTGCCATTACTACCTATTACATTGCCTGCCGGTCCGGAGACATTTTGTTCACCCACACCGTCCCTGATCTCAACATCAGTCGGATCAAGTAATAACAATCCATTCTTACCATCAGGCGCTCTGAGATCAGCTAAACCCTGATAATCCAGATACTGTTTCCCCGATACTTCGGCAAAACCACCGTCGCCGCCAGCGCTACCCGCCCGTCCATCTATCTTTCCATAAAAATATGTACTGTCTTCTGACCAGATAATGGCTCGTCCACCATTACCCGTATCAGAATCGGCACTAACATCAACAAATGCTTCTTCAGTAAGCCATGTATTACGCGCATTGGCGACACGTTCAGGCTCGCCCCCCTGATACTCACCACCGATTAGTACTTCACCACCAGCGCCATTTCCGTCTTTTGCCGTGAGCGTTCCACCGACTTTGACATTACCGTCGGCTGCGGTTAGTACTATGCGACCACCTTTGTTTTCAAAGCCCGTTGCGTTTATGGTGCCCGCATTATTGATCGACAAAGCATAGACATTACCACCGGCCGCCTTTAACTCGGCCGAAGCCGCATTAATGACACCGGAATGCTCAACGCCATTAACATCTTCATCTTCTGATTTTTTAATTGAGGATTTTATGTACAAGCGATCCGGCCCACTGGCTTTTAGTAGTACTTCCAGGCCTGCACCTAAATATGCTCCACCTTGTGGAGTATCGATTGCTCCTTCGTTTTTAACGAAATAACCCAGTAATGTCACATCGCCTTGTGTCGAGGAAATTGTGCCGTAATTTTCTATTCCGGAAAAATTATTACCACTAAAATTAAGTTCACCACCCGACAGGAATTCGCTATCAGGAACATTAAGAGTAGAACCAACAAAACCACCATCCGCATTGATCACACCATCCGGTCCAACAATGATGCCATTCGGATTAATTAGAAACACTTGTCCATTAGATGACAACGTACCGTAAAGCGCAGAAGGGTTCCCGCCCATAACACGATTTAAAATCGCGGAATTTACCGCAGGCTGATTAAAGCGAGTTATCTCACTGGCATTGATTGAAAAACTGTTCCAATCAATAACAGCGCGATCAGAAGCCTGATTAATATTTAAAGTGTTGCCGTCAGATATGATCGTTGCAGAACCAGCAACAACATTGCCCCCCTGAGGGTTGGCCATTGCAGCGCCGCTACCAATTACCAGGCTAACTATAAGTACCTTGACACTAAATCTAGCAAGATAGGACACAGGAATATAAGTTATTGTTTTTTTTAAAAATAGAAGTCGCCAACCTTAGCAATTAATTTCCGAGGATACCATTACATACATCACATTTTTGGTAATTTGGTGGGCCGTATATAAGTTGAACCCATGACCTCGGGATTTATCGATCAAACCTTAGGTGTGAGCCACATGGGCGTGGCGAGTTATTCCTTCACTAACCAGCAAATATAAAAGAGTGCCCTTGGCGCCCGTTTACGGAGAACCTATTCAAAAAGCCCCTTCAGCTTGTCGCCGACTTTCTTCGCACCTTCCTTACCTTTTTTCAGCACGTTTGCCGCACCATCCTTGATGCCACCCAGCACCGAGCCGATAGCCTGGTTCATTGAACCCATGATCTCGCGTGCCGCTTCGGCTGGCGACGCACCGCCCTTGTCTTTTCCAATGTCCTTCAAGTGAATATCCGGCATCGGTAATGAAAGTGCCTTGCCTTCAATTAGCTTGAAGCTCGCACCCACCTTTGCATCCTGGACCCGTAAATTCTCGATAACAATCTTTGGCGCACTTGACCCGTCCTCGTCACTCGCCTCACTTTCGCCGGTATATGCCTCAATATTGTTCAGTAGTGCATCAAAATTACTAACACCATCAAGCTTCTCAAAAATTATATCCGGTTCCATGACGAGGATGTCCTTTATCACGATGGGCTGATTTGTAATGGAATCAAGGTCGAGGCGTAGCTGCAGATCAGCAACTTTCATGGCATGCTCTGTCTTGTAACCTTTCGGGTTTCCAATCTTCAGGCCGCCAAGACCGGCCGTGCCATCGGTAATATCAAGATTAACTTTTTGAAGGCTAACTTCAGCCTGCAGGATATCACTGCCATAGGTCTGTATGGCATGCTTGATTGCTGACTCCAGTGAATTGAGAGACTTGTAAGCAACAAAGCCTATTCCAAGCAGGAGTAGCAGAAACAAGGGAAGGATGATATAGCGTTTTTTCATTGTAATTCTCTTGCGACAATGGCCCGTACGGGGTCGAAGACATACAGCGTTCTGTTTACGCGCATGATAGTGCGCTTGCGATGATGTGGCCAGTCACTTGCGTACAGGCCCTTGAGGATAACACCCGGGTCCCGGGCTACCAGGAAATAAAGTGTCGATTACTCAGGCTGCTTTTTGTGTCAGGTTGTTTTGCTTGACGGGTTTCTTGCTGCTGACCTCGGGTATTTCTTCTCCCGGCATTGAATCCCTGTTGCGCCGGGCCTTGCTGCCCAGCTCCGCCATGTATTCAAAGCGATTGATAATAAGACGACAAATGAGGATCAATAGCGCGTAACTGATGAGAAACATTATAATTTGTAGTGTCATAAGCCTTTCCTGTCCTTATTCGTAGTTATTTCTGCTCACCGGTTGAATTCCTTCCTCACTGGTGACAGTTTTGCCGGTTTACCGGTCTTGCCTGTCAGCTATTAACGACATGCTTAACTATCCTGCTGAAACCGTCGCTCCCAGCGACTTGGCTGCGCCTCCGTGCCGGAAACAGAATCCCGCTGAATGTCCGCTCGTGAAAACCCGTAACTTTCAGGGTTATGCGTCACTTTTTTCAGGTGGTTGGCCCATGCCTTCCTCTGGGCCTGAACCACGTTCGCGTGCACCTTGTTCATGCCGGCTTCTCCTGGTTTCAGGACTACACAGGTAACGAGGCAGAATTTGTGCCAGTTCCCGGCCTTTAAAAACCTTTTTTCAAAAGTGTGACGCAGTCGATCATTCCGCTTGGCAGGCTAAGCAATCCGCGGCCGCCAGGTGAGGCTTGAAGATGACTGGAGAAATAGAACCTTGCAGGGAATGCAAGTCCTGTTGAAAAGAAACTCGAGTTATTTTTTCTGCTTCTTTGAGCTGGTACCTGGTTCCGGGTCTATGCCCACTTCGCGGTAAAGTGCACGAACATCTTTTTCTTCCAGTTCCCAGTATTTGCCGGGTCGCTTTGAGCGAGGCAGGATGTATGGGCCAAAGCGAACGCGCATAAGGCGGCTTACCTGGATCCCCTGTGATTCCCACAGGCGTCTCACTTCCCGGTTCCTGCCTTCCATGATAACAACATGATACCAGTGGTTAGCACCTTCTCCCCCGGAATCTACAATATCAGTAAAGCGGGCGATGCCATCTTCCAGCTTTATCCCTTTAAGCATGGCATTCAATTTAGACGGTGCAACTTCACCAAGAACACGCACTGCATATTCCCTTTCTACTTGCTGCGAGGGGTGCATCAGGCTATTGGCCAGTTCGCCGTTGTTAGTGAAAAGGAGCAGACCAATGGTATTTACATCCAGCCTGCCAATATTTATCCAGCGTCCGTTGTTAATTTTGGGCAGCTTGTCGAAAACCGTTTTCTTGATGTTCGGATCCGAGCGGGAACATACTTCACCGGCCGGCTTGTAATAGGCGAGAACCCTTGTCTTGAGCGTCCCGGCATCCTTTAGCCTGACAGCCCGGTTATCAATCTTGACCTTATCCCGCGTGGTAATTCGATCTCCGATTCGGGCCGGCTTGCCGTTGACCTTGACCCTTCCTTCCTCAATCCATGATTCAATTTGTCGACGCGAGCCCGCCCCTGAACGGGCAAGTACCTTTTGAATACGTTCTGCGTCAGCCTCTTTTTTCCCGGGCCGATTCCTGTCTCGCACGATCGAGACGTGCTCAGTTGCTGAAGGGAACGACGTTGTCTACCGATTCTTCCTCTTCCTGTTCACCGGTTTCGTCCTCACTGTGAACCTCTGCATCGGTAGTACTTTCTTCGGCAGCGGATGCTGCGTCCTCGTCGCCTGTTTCTATTGCAGGATTATCAATCACTTCCAGTGCTGGACCGCCTTCCTCACCGGAACTCGCTTCTTCACCGGCCACTTTATCCTCTGTGTTTTCGACAGCAGGTGATTCCTCGAGCCCTTCGAACAGGTCGGGGTTAAGCTTGTCGAAATCTTTTATTTCCGCCAGCGACGGCAGGTCCGAGAGTTTCTTCAGGTTGAAATAATCAAGAAAGGTCCTGGTCGTTGCAAGCAGTTCCGGTTTTCCCGGTACATCACGATGACCCACAACGCGGATCCATTCTCTTTCCTGCAGGGTCTTGATGATGCTTGAACTGATGCTGACTCCACGAATATCCTCTATTTCTCCGCGCGTGATGGGCTGCCTGTAGGCAATAATCGCCAGGGTTTCCAGCAATGCCCGGGAGTAGCGCTGGGGCTTTTCATCAAATAATCGATTTACCCATTCTGCATACTCGCTGCGCACCTGGAAACGAAACCCGCTCGAAACTTCTTTCAGCTCAATTCCGCGGTCCTTGTACTCTTCCTGCAGTTCGCCCAACGCACTGCGAATCTCGGCCTTGTCCGGTTGCTCCGCATCCTTTTCAAACAGTGAAGCAAATCGGCTGACGCTCATTGTTCCCTGGCTGGTCATAAGCGCAGCTTCAATAATATTTTTCAGTTGTTCTGGTTTCATCCTGCGGCCTTAACATAAATCGGTCCATTGGTTTCATTTTGTACCATCGCAATGAGAGACTCCTTCATCAACTCAAGGATGGCCAGGAACGCCACAATAACGCCTGCCTTGCCCTCACTGACAGTAAAGAGCGCACCAAACTCGGTAAATTCTTCTGCCTTTACCTGTTCCAGCACCATGCTCATTCGTTCCCGAACAGACAGGGCTTCCCGCTGCACGTGGTGATGGGAAAACATCTCCGCTCGTGTCAAAACATCTGCAAAAGCTTTTAGTATGACGTCAAGCTCCACCTCGGGTGGCTCCTGGGTGGTTGTCCTGTACGGAAATTCAACGATGGTACCGAAAATATCCCTCTCGTAACGCGGCATGCTGTCAATGTCTTCCGCTGCCTGCTTGTAGCGCTCGTACTCCTGCAATCGACGAATCAACTCGGCACGGGGATCTTCTTCGTCATCCTCCACGGGCGGTCGCGGCAGTAGCATACGCGACTTGATCTCCGCCAGCATCGCCGCCATCACAAGGTACTCCCCGGCCAGTTCCAGCTGCAGGTCCTCCATCAGCTCGATATATTTCATGTACTGTTCTGTGACCAGCGCGATTGGAATATCGAGGATATCGAGATTTTGCCGCTTGATAAGATAGAGCAGGAGATCGAGCGGGCCCTCAAAGGCTTCAAGAAAGACTTCCAGGGCATCAGGTGGAATGTACAGGTCCCTGGGAACCTCGGTGATGGGGGAGCCCTGCACTATGGCGAAGGGCATCTCTGCCTGTTCGCTGCTGACCTGTTCCTGGGGATCGCTGCTGTTGCTGTTCACGGTGCCGGTATTATCGTCGCTGACCGGGTTTTTGTCATTCCCCATTTCCTAGTAATCCAGGCCCATGACCTGGCGCACTTCCTCCAGGGTTTCCCTGGCGACATCCCTCGCCGCTTCGCAGCCCTCGTTGATAATCCCCCTGACGGTTTCCGGGTCCTCCTGGTATTCTTTCGCCCTTTCCCTGATCGGCTGCTGCTCTGCCAATACCGCGTCAATAACAGGCTTCTTGCAGTCCAGGCAACCAATGGATGCACTGCGACAACCCTCATCCGCCCACTTTTTCTGCTCCTCGTCAGAGTAAACCTGGTGCAGGCTCCATACCGGGCACTTGTTGGGGTTGCCCGGGTCACTGCGACGCACGCGTGCAGGGTCGGTGGGCATGGTACGGATCTTCTCCTCAACAGTTGCGGGGTTTTCTCTCAGCGAGATGGTATTGCCATAGGACTTTGACATTTTCTGCCCATCAAGCCCGAGCATTTTCGAGGCCGGTGTCAACAGCACCTGGGGTTCCGGGAAAATCATTCTTCCGCCGCCCTCGATAAACCCAATCAGGCGCTCCCGGTCACCGATACTGATGTTCTGCTGCGATTCTATCAGGGCCCTGGCCTTGTCCAGCGCCTCGGTATCACCCTGCTCCTGGTAACTCGTGAGAAGTTGCTGGTAAAGCTTGTTATTCTTTTTGCCCATTTTTTTGGCGGCGGCAATGGCCTTTTCCTCGTAACCTGGCTCGCGGCCATAGAGGAAGTTAAAACGCCGTGCTATTTCCCGTGACATTTCGACGTGGGCAACCTGGTCTTCGCCCACTGGCACGTAGTTAGCCTTGCATACGATGATGTCTGCCGTTTGAAGCAGGGGATAACCCAGGAAACCATAGGTAGCCAGGTCCTTTTCCTTGAGCTTTTCCTGCTGGTCCTTGTAGGTCGGGACTCTTTCCAGCCAGCTAAGCGAAGTAAACATTGAAAGCAGGAGGTGCAGCTCCGCAATTTCAGGGATCCGAGATTGAATAAAGAGCTTGGCAGAGCCCGGGTCGATGCCAACAGCCAACCAGTCAATGGCCATTTCCCACACATTTTCCTCTACCTGGCTTGTATCCTCGTAGTCCGTAGTAAGCGCGTGCCAGTCCACGATGGAAAAGAAGCATTCGTATTCCGTCTGTAATTTCAACCAGTTCTTGAGTACGCCATGATAATGGCCAAGGTGAAGCTGTCCTGTGGGGCGCATGCCTGACATCACGCGCTGGGTGCCTGAAACTGCCAAAATACCTCCTCCGAAAGTTAACAAGCGCCGATTATATCAATCACGCATAAAAGTTGTGGGCTTATTTTCAGGCTGGAAAAGGGCTTTCAGGGTATCTCGACAATGTGATCCAGCTTGCCGAGTCCCTCGCGCACAAGCTGGGGTTCATCGCCGGTGAGGTCCAGCACGGTTGTGGCTGAAAGTCCCCCCGGACCACCGTCGATGATGACGTCAACTTCCCGCTGTAGCCGCTCACGAAACTCCTCGGGATCATTAAGCGGAAGGTCGTCACCGGGCAGTACCAGGCTGGTGCTGAGCATGGGGCCACCCAGTGCTTCCAGCAGGGCGTCGACAATCTTGTTATCAGGCACACGAATGCCGATGGTGCGCCGTTTCGGATGCTGCAAACGCCTCGGAACTTCGCGGGTAGCCCTAAGCAGGAAAGTGTACGGGCCCGGGGTGAGTGATTTGATCAGTCTAAACTCGGTATTGCCCACGCGCGCCAGCGTACTGATCTGCGACAGGTCATTACAGACGAGGGTCATGTTGTGACGCTCATCCAGTTGCCTGATACGAATAATCCGGTCGAGTGCGTTTTTCTCACCCGGAAGACATCCGAGGGCATAACATGAGTCCGTCGGATAAATCGCCACACCACCTTTCCTGATGACTTCAACCGCCTGCTGAACCAGTCTCCCCTGGGGGTTATCCCGGTGAATTTCAAAATACTGTCCCATAGGGTTTTACTTATTTTCTGCTAAGATACGTGCTTTTAATTTTAATGATACTTCAAATTCCCGACACAACTCTTGCTATCGATTAACCAATGAAATTCCTTTTTGACTTCTTTCCTGCTGTCGCATTCCTGGTAGCGCTTTATATACCAGAAACCCGTGAAGAAGGAATCTACCTCGCTACAAAGGTGATCATTGTCACCTCTTTTTTGCAGATCCTCATTTCCTGGGCCATCACGAAGAAAATAGAGAAGCAGTACGTCATCATTTTCTTCGTCGTGCTGGTACTGGGCTCCATGACATTGTTTCTCCAGGATGAGCGATTCATCAAGTGGAAACCGACTATTGTCTTCTGGGTATTTGGCCTGATTTGTCTTGGCAGCCAGTTTATCGGTGCGAGCAATATTCCCCAGAAACTCATGGGGCACATGTTCGATGCCCCTCAAGCTGTATGGTTACGGGTAAATATCAGCCTGTTTACCTTTTTTGCCGTGCTCGGCGTCATTAATATATATGTTGCCTACAACTTTGCCACGGAAACCTGGGCGTTTTTCAAGGTTTTTGGTGTGATGGGAATTAATTTTGTTTTTATCCTGGGGCTGGTGCTATACCTGTCCCGTTACATGATTGAAATTGAAGAAGAACCAAAGGAATAAGACATGCTCTACAGCATTTATTGCGAAGACAGTGCCGATAGCCTGGAATTACGAAAAGCCAATCGACCTGAGCACCTTGTGCGAATTGAAGAACTCCAGCAGCAGGGACGACTCTTGCTGGCCGGTCCGCACCCGGCAATCGATAGTGAAGATCCCGGGCCTGCAGGGTTTACCGGCAGCCTGATCGTGGCTGAATTTGGCTCGCTGGCTGAAGCTGAAAAATGGGCCAACGATGACCCCTTCAAGGCGGCCGGGGTATACGAAAAAGTCACCGTCAAGCCTTTCAAAAAAACCATGCCGAGCTAGACCAATGGACCGTGTTACTACTATCAGGGAATTACTGGAAACGTCACTGGATGCTTCTTACGTTGAAATCGTGGACGATTCACACAAACATGCAGGGCACCCGGGTGCAGCAAGTGGCGGCGGTCACTTCAACGTTCTTATCGTTTCCGAACGCTTTGCCGGTGAATCTACACTGGCCCGTCACCGCATGGTATATGGTGCCGTGGACAGCTTGATGCCTTCCGAAATCCACGCACTAAGCATCAAGGCTCTTACCGCGGAAGAACACTCATCAGTAAAGGAATAAAACCTTTCCTGAAGTGGCCCGGGGGAAAGTACCGGCTACGAACGAGAATCCTCGCCACGCTGGATTCGGGCCAGCGCCTGATTGAGCCCTTTACGGGTTCAGGAGCGGTATTCCTTAACGCGGGCTTTGAGAAAAACCTGCTTGCAGACACCAACCCCGATCTCATCAGCGTATACGAGGAATTAAGGGATTCTCCAGCTTCCTTTATCAGGCAGGCGAACACCCTGTTCATCGAAAAGAATAATGCCGAGTCCCGCTACTACCAGCTTCGAGACGAGTTCAATGCCTGCACCGATAGGCGAAAAAGAGCAGCGCTGTTTGTCTACCTGAATCGTCACTGCTATAACGGGCTGTGCAGATACAATAGTAAGGGAATTTTCAACACACCTTTTGGTCGCTACAAGAAACCCAGGCTGCCGGTGCGTGAAATGAAGGAATTTGCATGGCTGGCAGAAAATGCAGTATTTGAATGCGCCGACTACCAGGACACCATGGGCCAGGCACGGACAGGTGATGTTATTTACTGTGACCCGCCCTATGTACCGCTTAGTGCAACTTCCTACTTTACTGATTATCATGTGGGCGGGTTTAACTGGGATGACCAGGTTTTACTGGCTGAGACCGCTGCGCGATTATCAGCGCAGGGTGTAAGAGTGGTCATATCCAACCATGATACAAAAAAGGTAAAGGCACTATACCGCGAAGCCGGGGCAAAGATACTTACTTTTGATGTGAGGCGAACCATCAGCTGTGATACAAGCAACAGGAAAAAAGTGCGCGAACTGCTCGCAGTTTTCTCAACATGATTAGCATGGCAATAGAACTTACAAAAAAGCTTATTGAGTTACCGTCGGTGACGCCCGACGATGCCGGCTGCCAGTCAATGATTGCAGAAAGGCTCGAACAGGCAGGTTTTACCACGCGTCACATGAAGTTTGATGACGTTGACAATCTCTGGGCCACCCATGGCGAAGGTGATCCTGTGTTTTGTTTTCTTGGTCATACCGATGTCGTCGCACCAGGGGATTTAAATGCATGGCAAAGCGATCCATTCAGTGCAGAGATTCGTGGCGACTATTTGTATGGCAGGGGCGCCGCTGATATGAAAGGCAGTGTCGCCGCCATGGTAGTAGCTCTTGAGCAGTTTGTTCGTGCCAATCCAGAACACAGGGGCACCTGCGCCATGCTGCTTACCAGTGACGAGGAAGGTGTGGCAGTGAATGGCACGGTAAAAGTGATTAGGCAACTGCAGGATGAAAACACCAGTATCAAGTGGTGCCTTGTCGGGGAACCCTCGAGCCAGTCAAGGCTCGGCGATATTGTGAAAAACGGGCGACGCGGTTCACTGGGTGCGAGGCTGGTGGTAAATGGTGTTCAAGGCCATGTCGCCTACCCGGCCCTGGCAAGAAACCCGGTACATGATCTCGCTCCCGCACTTGCCGAGCTTTGTGCAACGGAATGGGACCAGGGCAACGAATTTTATCCTCCGACCTCCTTCCAGGTTTCCAATATCCATGCAGGCCAGGGTACGGTCAATGTCATCCCCGGTCAGCTCGAGGTACTGTTTAATTTTCGCTTCTCGACAGAGGTGACCGCCGACGATTTAATGCAGAAGACTGAATCAATACTGGGTAGGCATAATGTTGAGTATGACATTGAATGGAACCTTTCCGGGCTTCCTTTCCTGACTCCTTCAGGCGAACTTGTTGATGCGGTCAAGTCCTCAATAAAGGCAGCTACCGGTATGGATACACAATTATCCACTGCCGGGGGTACGTCGGATGGCAGGTTCGTGGCGCCAACCGGTGCGGAAGTTGTGGAGCTTGGTCCAGTAAACGAGACGATTCACAAGGTAAACGAATGCGTCAGTGTGAAGGATCTTGAAAACCTGCCACTAATCTACGGCAAGGTGCTGGAGCACCTGCTGCTATGAAATTGGCAACCTCCCTTGAACGGAGAGCCGAATGACCACGTACAGTGAACAGGTCATAAAGGGGCAAACGGGTATAGACCTGGATTTCTGGCGTAACCCCGAAGGGGTCTCGATCCCCGGTGACGACCTGCGTTTCCTGTTGATCCCCGACGCTGTAGAAGCTGCCGCAATGTTTGAGCTGGCAAAACTTGTGCACGCCTATCAAAAAGAAAATGCGAATACACCTGAACAGATTACCGGCGCCCTGATGGTAACAATGGGTGGGTTATTGCCCAGCGTATTGCTGTTTGATCACCTTGTTGAAGGGCGTTCAGCAAGCGTACCAAAGATAGAGTTTGGCACCATAGGCGTGTCTCTCTACAAGGGTCCGGGCGAACGCTACGACAAGCCCCTTGTGCAACATGGCATTTCGATCCCGGTGAGCGGACAAACGATACTCGTGATTGATGACCTCGCGGATTACGGCGGAACCATGAGTTTCCTGAAAAAATACGTGGTAGAAAGCGGTGCCCGGAAAGTTCTTTCGCTGGCCATGTACACAAAGCCGGCGGCGATCAAAACCTGTCCCATCGATTTCTGTTTTGGACATACACCCCAGGACACCTGGATCATCACGCCAAGAGAAAGGGTTGAAACACTGATCAAGCGGGTACCGGTGTGGAAGCAAAACGGAGCGGACGAAAAGGAGTGTCATCATCGGCTGGTAGAACTCATTGGCTATCCAGCAGAACTGGTTGATTACTACCTGCCTGCTTTTTTTTCAGCTAATAGCCAGGCCTGATTACACGTCGTTGGAGACGACCGGGCCAGCCAGCCCTTTCATACGATTCATGTTTTCCAGTCGCATCGGCCCCCTGCTGGAAGGCTCCTGTTTTACCCAGAGCAACATTTCAAGCAGGATGTCCGCAGTGAGTCCCCAGACATAACCACCATCCCAGTTAAATGCATGGGTCCTGCGATTTACCCCGCGGAAAACATGTTCATGTAAACAGGCGGTCTCGGGTTGCATCAGGGTTTCCACGTCTGCCACTAGAACCTCGGCCACTTCTGCCTCGTTAGCTTTCATTTGGGGACGCTGTTCCAACCAGCCCACGTAGGGAATCACATGATGCCCGGCAATACTCCAGGCATCATCAAGTCTTCCCATGATGGTAACGAGTGACGGGTCGATGGCGAGTTCTTCTTCTGCCTCGCGCAAGGCCGCCGCAGCAACCGATTCATCATCGGCGTCGACCCGGCCACCCGGAAAACTGACCTGCCCGGCGTGGCTGGACATGGTTTCCGGACGCCGGGTAAATACCACTTCCACCGAGTCGTCGCCACTGGCCCAGAATGGCAGTAGAACTGCAGCCATCTTGTGATCTGGCGGAACACTGTCATCGGGAAATACAAAGGTGTCTCTTTGCGGCAATGCCCGCAAACGATCAAGAAATTGCTGCCGAAAAGCCATGCTGTAAATATGCGCCATTAAACGCAAGATTAAAACTGCTTTATGGCGTAAATGTGACAGGTTCATGATGCAGCGATGAACTACATCATTTTATGCCTGAACAAAAAAAAGCCGGACCACCTTCATGGTCCGGCTTTTGTACTCCTGTGACCGGCAGGATTAACCAGCGGCCTTGTCGAACTGCTCTTCCTCGGTGGAACCCGTGAGAGCGGTGACAGAGGACTGCCCGCCCTGGATCACCGTGGTGACATCATCAAAGTAACCTGCACCTACTTCCTGCTGGTGACTGGCAAAGGTATAGCCCCTGGATGCGGCTGCAAATTCCGGCTCCTGCACCATTTCAACGTAGGCCGTCATGCCTTTTTCCACGTAGTTTTGTGCCAGGTCAAACATGTTGTACCACATGTTATGGATACCGGCGAGGGTGATGAACTGGTACTTGTAGCCCATGGCTCCCAGCTCACGCTGGAACTTGGCAATGGTGGCATCGTCGAGGTTCTTCTTCCAGTTGAAAGAAGGTGAACAGTTGTAGGAAAGCAGCTGTTCAGGATGTTCTTTCTTGATAGCCTCGGCAAAGATCTTTGCTTCTTCCAGGTCTGGAACTGCTGTTTCGCACCAGAGCAGATCTGCATACGGTGCATAGGCAAGCCCTCTCGAGATCGCCTGGTCAATGCCGGCCTTTGTTTCGTAGAAGCCTTCCGGTGTGCGAGTGCCGGTGACAAATGGTGCGTCCCATTCATCTACATCGGAAGTTAATAGTGCAGCTGCGTTGGCATCTGTTCGGGCCAGGACAACCGTGGGTACACCCATGGTATCTGCTGCAAGACGGGCAGCGGTGAGTTTCTGTACAGCCTCCTGGGTAGGTACCAGGACCTTACCGCCCATGTGACCACATTTCTTCACAGAAGCAAGCTGGTCTTCAAAGTGAACACCGGCAGCACCGGCTTCGATCATGCCCTTCATAAGTTCAAAGGCGTTTAGCACGCCACCGAAACCTGCCTCGGCATCGGCAACAATGGGGGCAAAGAAATCGATATCACCACCACCCTTTGAGCACTGGATTTCGTCAGCACGCTTGAATGCATTGTTGATTCTCTTGACCATGGTAGGCACTGAATCAACCGCGTACAGGGATTGGTCAGGGTACATGGTTTCACTTGTGTTGCCGTCGGCGGCTACCTGCCAACCGGAGAGATAAATGGCCTGCACGCCTGCCTTGACCTGTTGCACCGCCTGGCCACCGGTCAGCGCGCCAAGACAGTTAATGTAGTCTTCCTCGTTTACCAGTTTCCAGAGCTTCTCTGCACCGCGTCGAGCCAGCGTGTGTTCGATTTGCACACTACCGCGCAGACGCACCACATCCTCTGCAGAATAATCTCGTTTAACATTTTTCCATCGTGGGTTTTCGGCCCATTCTTTTTCGAGCTGTTTTACTTCAAGGTCGTTAGCCATAAGTTAAGTCTCCAATACAAAAAGCAAACCCGCATGTCGATGCTCAGGAATAAAACTCGCTTGCATGCGGCCCCAATGAACCCGGCTGTACTCTTCGGCCTTTACCTGGATTCAACACAACGGTGAGTCGTTGAACAGCCCGTCACCTTGCCCTCAGAAAAGGCCCCCTCAGCGGGCTGTAGCGCAATCTATCGTTGCAACGCAGCATTTGACAAGTTAATTATGTCAATATTAAATATTAGTTTTTTCAATAGTTAATAGCTACCCACAGGATGAAAATTGTCCCGTTTTTACTATAAACAGAACCGGCTCAAGCAGTTACGAGCCTTTTGTAGTACCGCCCGCTGGAAAAGTATGTCCCGTGCCGCCCAGCACATGTACCTGAGTCAGCCCTCTATTTCTCTTTTAATTCAGGCACTTGAGAAAGACCTCTCAAGCCGGCTTTTTGACCGGCAGGGCCCGAGACTACAGCTGACCAAGGAAGGAAAGATCCTGCTGGAGCTGGCCCTGCCCCTGGTTGAAGGACTGGAAAACCTGCCGGAGACCTTTAATGACCGCTGCAATCACACGGTAGCAGGTACCCTGCATATCGCCGCCGGTGAATCCACCACGCTTTACCTGCTACCGGCTATCGTCGACCGCTTTACACAACGCTATCCGCAAATCCAGGTGAAACTGCACAACGTACCCGGCAAAGAAGGGCTGTCCATGGTGCGCTCCGGTGACGTGGACATGGCGGTAGGCCCGATGACAGAAATACCGGACGAGGTATGGTACAGCCCACTCGTGTCCTATTCCCCGGTGCTTATTACACCGCCCGGGCATCCCCTGGCGAAAAGGCGCAAGGTGTCATTACAGGACATTGCAGAGTACGCATTGATTCTTCCACCGCACAGCATGTCAACGCGAAACTATATTGACGTGGTGTTTCAACAGCACAATTTTGACTACCGGGTGAGCATGGAAGCAGGAGGCTGGGAAGTCATCAAGAAGTATGTCGAGCTTGGGCTGGGAATATCAATTGTGACCAGTATCTGCCTGACTGGTAAAGAAAAACTGGCAAGAATACCGCTCACGGAATACTTCCCGGAGCGTAGTTATGGGGTGGTATTGAGGCGAGGAAAGTTTTTATCGCCTGCCGCCAGGCGCTTTATCGACCTGCTCGATCCCGGAGCACTTGAAGGGTTTCAGCAGGGCACTTTCAGCCCCCTGGCAGTGTCAAATATTGAAGCAACAGGCACATAAGTCACTTGTGTGCCACAGTTGGCAAAGCGTCAATCGTGTTACGTCCTTTGCACACAAAGTTGCCGGATTTGGTTATACTAAATCCGGTAATGATGTTTTAGATTTGGAGAAGTAAACCATGTCAGACAACACTGACAATCAGCATGACGATAGCCTTGCTTTACAGGAAGCAAAGCCGAAGTTAAAACGTCCTCCCATGTACAAGGTCATCCTTATTAACGATGACTACACACCCATGGAGTTTGTCGTGCACATCCTTGAAGTTTTTTTTGGACAGGACAGGGAAAATGCGACAAGGATCATGCTGGAAGTTCACACCAGTGGTAAAGGTGTATGTGGAATTTATACTCACGAAATTGCAGAAACAAAAGTGTCACAGGTCAACTTGTACTCAAAAGAAAATCAGCATCCTCTTCTTTGCACCCTGGAAAAGGCTTATTAATTCCTGGAGACTGAACCATGCTAGATAAAGAACTTGAACAGACGCTAAACGAATCATTTAGAAAGACGCGGGAGCAACGTCATGAATTCATGACCGTTGAACACCTGCTACTGGCATTGCTCGACAATCGCTCAGCGGTTCGAGTGCTGCGAGCCTGCGGAGCAAATCTCAATGCTCTTCACAACGACCTTGTAAAATTTATCGAGGAAAACTCTCCCCTTCTCCCCGACGATGACGAAAGAGAAACCCAGCCCACTCTCGGCTTTCAACGGGTGCTGCAACGTGCCGTGTTCCACGTACAGTCCTCCGGCAAAAAAGAAGTCAGCGGTGCAAATGTTATCGTTGCTATTTTTGGAGAAAGGGAATCAAACGCAGCCTATTTCCTCAGCCAGCAGAACATCGCCAGGCTCGATGTTGTTAATTACATCTCCCATGGCATTACCAAGGTCCCCGAAGATGAACAGGAAGAGAACGAGGAGTCCCTCGGAGATGAGGAAGGTCGTCCGGACGAGGCTGGCTCAAATCCCCTTGAAACCTATGCGGTGAATTTAAATGAACAGGCCGAACTGGGGAAAATTGATCCACTGATTGGCCGGGAACACGAGGTACAACGCACCATCCAGATCCTTTGCCGTCGCCGCAAGAATAATCCTCTTTATGTTGGCGAAGCGGGTGTCGGTAAAACTGCGATCGCAGAAGGGCTTGCCAAGAAAATAGTGGATGGGGAAGTACCGGAAGTGTTGGCAGATTCCACTATTTACGCACTTGACCTGGGTGGCCTGCTGGCGGGCACCAAGTATCGTGGGGATTTCGAGAAACGCCTGAAAGGTGTCATTAACCAGCTCAAGAAAACAGAAGGCTCGGTTCTCTTTATTGACGAGATTCACACCATCATTGGTGCTGGCGCCGCTTCCGGTGGCGTCATGGATGCCTCGAACATTATCAAGCCGGTGTTGTCTTCGGGTGATATGAAGTGCATCGGCTCAACAACTTACCAGGAATACCGCGGAATTTTTGAGAAAGACAGGGCGCTGTCGAGACGTTTTCAGAAGATTGACGTGGAAGAGCCTTCCATCGAGGAGACGATAAAGATCCTGCAGGGACTGAAATCCCGCTTTGAAGAGCACCACGAGGTGAAGTTCACACAGCAGGCCCTGCGCACTGCAACCGAGCTCACTGACCGCTACATGACCGATCGTCACCTGCCTGACAAGGCTATCGATATCATTGACGAGGCTGGTGCAGCCCAGCGTTTGCTGCCGCCTTCAAAACGAAAGAAAACGATTGGCACCCAGGACATAGAAAATATCGTAGCCAAGGTAGCGCGGATTCCGGCGAAAACGGTCAATACAAATGATCGTAACACCATGCAAAATCTCGAGCGTAACCTGAAGATGGTTGTTTTCGGACAGGACAAGGCCATCGAAACACTTGCTACTGCTATCAAGACATCACGTTCAGGGCTTGGTAACCCGCAAACACCGATCGGCGCCTTCCTGTTTGCTGGTCCGACCGGTGTAGGTAAGACGGAAGTTACGCGTCAGCTTGCATTGACCATGGGTATCGAGCTTGTCCGATTTGACATGTCCGAGTACATGGAACGTCATACCGTATCGCGGCTGATCGGTGCGCCGCCGGGATATGTTGGTTTCGACCAGGGCGGGCTTCTCACGGAAGCGATCAACAAGCAACCGCACTCGGTATTGCTACTGGATGAAATGGAAAAGGCACATCCTGATGTTTTTAACCTTCTCCTGCAGGTTATGGATCACGGTACACTGACAGATACCAATGGACGTAAAACTGATTTCAGAAACGTCATCATAGTGATGACAACCAACGCAGGTGCGGATCGCATTAGCCGCTCCTCTATGGGATTCACTCCACAGGATCACAGTTCAGATGCGACTGAAGTTATTAACCGCACATTCAGTCCGGAATTTCGCAATCGCCTTGACGCCATCATCGAGTTCAACCCGCTTGGCAGCAAGACTATTCTCAACGTAGTAGACAAGTTCCTGGTTGAATTGCAGGCACAGCTCGATGATAGAAAAGTGACCATGGACGTGGATGCAGATGCCCGGCAGTGGCTGGCAGTCAATGGTTACGACAAGATAATGGGTGCTCGCCCAATGTCGCGCCTGATCCAGGACAGGATAAAGAAGTCCCTGGCGGAAGAGTTGTTATTTGGCAAACTCGAACACGGTGGACACATCCTTGTCACCACCGAAGATGATGAACTGAAGATTGTCGTCGAGGAAAAAGAAAAGGAAAAAGCGCTGCACTAGGACCCGATGGAACGGGTAAGGACCCTGGATTTCCTCTGGTAATTGTAAAGCTGCTTTTTTTCCACCGGCAGGTCTTCCAGTTCACATTCTGTGAAGCCGTTTTCAAGAAACCAGTGCTCTGCCTGGGTGGTTAATACAAACAGGTTTTGCATTCCTGCATCCGCAGCGGTTTTTTCCATCAGCTCCAGCAGTTGTACTCCCATTCCAAGTCCATGGTATTCCGGGTGTATTGCGAAACATGCCAGTTCGACCGACTTCTCATCCATAAACGGATAAAGGGCAGCACACCCTATGATTACATTATCCCGCAGCAGCAAGGTAAAGTGTTCAATCTCAAGCTCCAGCTTCTCCCGTGAACGCTCAACCAGCACTCCCTGTCTTTCAAGAGGTTCAATGAGATCAAGTATCGCGGCAATATCATCGACGCTTGCACCCCTTATCTCATCGTAGGATGTTGCGCTAATCATCGTACCCACACCATCCCGGGTGAAAAGCTCCTGCAGAAGCGAACCACTTGTATCAGCGTCGATGTACTGCACCCTCGGCACGCCTTTACCACAGGCCGCGAGGCCGGCCCTGGCATGCAGATTATTTTCAAGCTTGCCCTCGGCAAGCATTGTTTCAGCCTCTGCCTGTACAAGTTGCCTGATCACGGCGTCGTCCTGGTCCAGCAAACCGTCACCATGGACCAGGTAAATAAGCTTGTCTGCCTGCAGTTCGACCGCCACATCCGAGGCCAGGTTGATGGCGTTCATGTTGTAGGTTTCACCCGTCACGGAATATCCGAGTGGTGGAAGCAGGATAATTTCCTCCCGGGCCAGCTTGGACTCAATGGCATCACCATCAATACTGCGAACCTTACCGGTGAACTGGTAGTCAATTCCATTGACGATGCCTGCAGGTCGAGCGCGAACAAAATTGCCGGAACTTACTATCAATTCTGCATTGGACATCGGCGTATTGCCCAGTCCCATCGAAAGCCGGGACTCGATTTCAAAACGTAACTTACCTGCCGCACTCTTGACCAGGTCCATGGTTTCAGCATTGGTAATGCGCAGGTCATCGTGAAAGTTGGAAGGCTCGTTGTTTTCCCTTAACCAGCTCTCAATTGACTCACGCGCACCGAACACCAGGACGAGATTTATACCCAGGCCATTTAATAATGCCAGGTCGTGAACAAAATCGGTAAAGCAGTCGCCATAGACAAGCTTGTCATCGAACTGGATGACAAAAGTTTTGCCCCTGTGCACCCTGATATAGGGGGCAGTTGAGCGAAACCAGTCTACAAAGTTTGAATCTACCTCAGTCATATTCTTCGTTCACAATACAAAAGTTCTCAATTACCTGCCTGAGAATGTCGATCATCGGTTCAATCCTTTTTGTTTCCAGGTATTCGTTGGCCTGGTGTGCCTGGTCGATGTCGCCAGGCCCAAGAATAAGCGTTTCCATCCCCATGGAATTAAAATAAGGAGCTTCGGTACCAAATGCAACCGAGGTACTTTCATTTCCAGTCAATTTCTCCGCCAATCGCACAATCTCTGCGTCGCGCTCAGTTTGCATGGCGGGCATTCCACTGAAGACCGGGTCAAATTCCACGGTGAGCCCACGTCCATCTACAGACTGCATGACACTACGCCTGATGGACGCCCTGCTCTCGTCAATATCCATGCCTGGCATGAGTCGCATATCAATTGTTAATTCACAGTCTCCACAAATTCGGTTTGCGTTATCCCCCCCGTGAATGCTGGCAAGGTTCATGGTGGGATAAGGTATTTCAAAATCAGGATTGTGATTTTTGTCCTGCAATTCCCTGCGCAATTTAATTAACCCGGCAATGACCTCGTGCATACCTTCAAGTGCATTATTGCCCAGGAAGGGGTTGCTTGAATGTCCCGACTGGCCAAGCAACCTGATTGACTCAACCATCATGCCCTTGTGCATGCGAATGGGTTGCAGGCCAGTTGGTTCTCCAATCAGGGCATGCCGACCAAATTTCCTCCCGCATGCCTGCAGCGCTTTTGCGCCAGCCATGGTGCTTTCTTCGTCACTTGTAGCAAGAACAACCAGGGGTCGATTGAGCTTTGCCAGTTCGATTTTCTCCAGCGTAGCAAGTATCACCGGGAAAAAGCTTTTCATGTCCGTACTACCGAGGCCATAGAGACGATTGTCCACCTCTTTCAGGGAGAACGGGTCCTGCTGCCACAGCCCCTCGTCAAAAGGTACGGTGTCAGTGTGGCCGGACAGCACAAGTCCACCATCTCCCTTCCCATAACATGCGATCAGGTTGAGCTTGTCGGGATTCGAGGAGACGAGCTGAAGCTCGCAACTGAATCCAAGGTCTTCAAACCAGTTGGCGAGAAGTTCTATCACTCCGCGGTTACTCTGGTTGAAATCCGGATCAACGCTGCTCACAGATGGCAATGCTACCAGCTGTGCAAATGCTTCCATGAACTGTGGGCTGTTTATGCTCATCTCTATTACAATTTTTAGCCTGAAAAATTGGCCTCTCTCATGTATTCTACCTCACCCGGTTAATACCGTGATAAACAATATTTTGTGGAAGACAAATGACAGAAAAACTCAACCGTTATAGCTCCGAAATAACGCAACTTAAATCCAGGGGTGGCTCCCAGGCGATGTTGTACGGTACTGGACTCACAGAAGCGGATATGGACAAGGCACAGGTAGGAATTTCCAGCGTTTGGTACGAGGGGAATACCTGCAATATGCACTTGAATGATCTCGCGGCAAAAACCAGGGAAGGGGTGATTGAAGCTGGCCTGGTTGCAATGCGCTTTAACACCATCGGTGTGAGTGATGGAATTTCAAACGGCACCGACGGAATGAGCTATTCCCTGCAGTCAAGGGACCTGATTGCTGACTCCATTGAAACTGTCATGGCTGCACAGTGGTATGACGCCAATATTTCGATTCCCGGCTGCGACAAGAACATGCCCGGTTGCGTTATGGCAATGGCTCGCCTCAATCGTCCTTCGCTCATGATCTACGGAGGAACAATCAAGCCTGGATACCAGGGCGAAAAGAAGCTCGATATTATTTCCGCGTTCCAGGCCTATGGTGAATTCATCAGTGGCAGTATCACAGAGGAACAACGAAGTTTCGTGATTAAGAATGCCTGCCCCGGGGCAGGCGCATGTGGTGGCATGTATACAGCCAATACCATGGCTTCCGCCATAGAGGCCATGGGTATGTCACTACCCTACTCTTCATCAACACCGGCAACCGATCCTGGCAAACTGGAGGAATGTGTTCGTGCCGGTGCAGCCATACGTACACTGCTGGAAATGGACCTGAAGCCGCGGGACATAATGACCCGCCAGGCATTTGAAAACGCCATGGTGTTAATTACTGCGCTTGGTGGTTCAACCAACGCGGTATTGCACCTGATTGCCATGGCGCGTGCCGTCGACGTCGAATTAACACTCGATGACTTCCAGGCGGTGAGTGACCGTATTCCATTTATCGCTGACCTCAAACCAAGCGGTCAGTACGTGATGGAAGATGTGCACAATATTGGCGGCATACCTGCGGTGATGAAGTATCTCCTTGAAGAAGGATTGATAGATGGCAGCTGCATGAGCGTCACCGGTAAAACCATAGCGGAGAACCTGGCCGAACTGCCGGGGCTGGCCGAGGGGCAGGATATTATCAAGCCAATGGATAAACCGATCAAAGACAGTGGGCATATCAGGATCCTCAAGGGTAATCTTGCTCCCGCCGGTGCGGTTGCAAAGATTACCGGCAAGGAAGGTGAGCATTTTACCGGCCCCGCACGGGTATTCGATTCAGAGGAAGACATGCTGGCGGGCCTGGAACAAGACCAGATAAAAAAAGGCGATGCCGTGGTTATTCGCTTTGAAGGCCCAAAGGGCGGCCCCGGGATGCCGGAAATGCTGACGCCGACCTCCGCTATCATGGGTGCAGGTCTTGGCGGTGATGTTGCCATGATCACCGATGGTCGTTTTTCAGGTGGCTCCCATGGTTTTATTATTGGTCACGTCACACCGGAAGCACAGGAAGGTGGACCAATCGGACTCATAAAGGATGGTGACAGGATAACCATTAACGCTGTCAATAACGTCATTACCGTGGATCTGACTGACGAAGAAATGCAGCAAAGGCAGGATGACTGGCGAATGCCGGCCTACAAGGCTTCTCGCGGAACGCTTTACAAGTACATCAAAAATGTAAAACCCGCTTCCGAGGGCTGTGTCACTGACGAATAATTGAGTCGTGCTAGACTGCCCCGGACTTACACCAGCTGGCCGGGCCGATGGCTCCACCATGGTGCCCTGATTGCCGGCTTGTCCACCTTTCCCATGCTATTGCGTGGTAACGCATCAACAAATTGCACTTTCCTGGGTTTTTTATAGCTGGCGATATGCGCCTGGCAATGGGCGACCAGTTCGCTTTCGCTCACTGCTGCCCTTTCCTTGCGTACGACCACTGCCAACACGCTCTCCCCCCAGCGTGGGTCGGGTATACCAATAACCGCCACTTCTGAAACGGCAGGGTGAATTTCCAGGGCCAATTCGACTTCTCTCGGATAAATGTTTTCGCCCCCGGAAATAATCATGTCCTTTTTCCTGTCAACGATAAAAAGAAATCCCTGCTCATCAAGATATCCCATGTCACCCATGTGCAGATACTCTTTAGTCAAGGCAGCCTTCGTCGCTTCTTTGTTGTTCCAGTAACCAAGAAACAACCAGGGGTTTTTTACACATATCTCTCCGATTTCTCCCGCCACCACCGGCCTGTCATTGGCGTCGATAATTTGAACATTTACACCCTGGTTTACCTGCCCGGCTGACTGTAACCAGGCCTGCTCCTGTTCATTTCCTTCGGCCAGGTGCAGGGATTTTGCCAGCGAGGTGACCTGTCCCGCCTCCGTCGAACCGTATTGCTGCAGGAAGACCTGTCCAAACACCGACAGGCCTTTTCGGAGTAATTCGTTGGCAATAGGCGCCGTGGAATAAAAAATCGTCTTCAGGGAAGTTTGCGGATAGTCGTCGCTGTATTGCTCCAGCAGGATGGCCAGCATCGTGGGTACCAGCTGGATAGTGGTAACCTGCTTTTCTGCGAGTATTTTCCAGACAGTGGCCGGTTCAAAAGCTGATTCAAGCCGGATAGCTGCGCCTCTTGCATGATGAGCCAACTGGAGAAATCTCGCGCCAACATGAAACAGTGGCTGCATCACCAGGCCAACATCTGTCTCTTCGATTGCAGCATCTGACGCAATGGCGTTGGCTACGGCGAACAGGCCACCCTGCCCAAGCACCGCGCCCTTGGCCTTTCCCGTGGTACCGCTCGTGTGAACGATACAGGCCGCATCCCGTTCTTTCGCTCGATAATCCAGTTGGTAACCCGGCGCTGCATTCCTGAGCTCGGCAAAGCGGGTATCGGTGCCCGGTGCTTCATCAATACAGATAAAATTACGAATATACTGGTGCCCTTGCGAAAGGAAATTCCTGGTCTGCTGGTATTCAGGTGTGTAGAACACCACCCGAGGCTGGGTGTTTTCACAAATCCAGCCGACTTCCGCATCAGACAGGCGAAAATTTACCGGCACCATGATAATGCCCGCCAGTGCACAGGCGGCATAAAGCTCCAGGTACTCAACGCTGTTCCTGGACATGATTGCCACGCGATCACCCTCCTGACACCCAAGCCCCTTTAGAGCCACGGCGAGGAGCCGGGCATTGTCATGGTGTTCCTTAAATGTGTACTGCCGGCCGTCGCAGTATATGGCGACGCTGTCGGGTCGCTTTTCCGCGTTTTGGGCCAGCATGGCGGCCAGCGTGTTTGAATATGGCAAGTTAAAATGTCCCGAGCACTACAGGCTTTAAAAAACGCAATACGCTAGCGCAGCTGGGGTATCAAATCAAAATTGTCCCCAAAAGTGCCTGCTGCCAATCGGCCGTGAGACTCCAGGGCACAGTGCACTCCTCGAATACCAGAGAATGTTCTTTATTAGTGAATACTTACTTTCTTTTTATACTTTTATTTTATTGATGCAATTTAAATTTTGTCGATGGAATACAATCATCACACGGCATCATCGGACCTGTGACTGACAATCGAACAACAATCGTATGGCCGCCATGCCATTGCTGGATTCTGACACTCCGTCAAACATCAGGACACCCGGCCTTCGGCGCCGGCGCTGCTTCGCGTGATAAGCCCAGTGCCAAACTTGCTGAAAAAGTGAGTCGTGTTTCCGCTGAATGTGTTTTAAATCCAGCACCTTAGCTCCTTCGTCCAACACCACGCCAGGTAGCACCAGGAGAGGTCCCGGCAAGATTTAACTCGGTGTTGACTTGAGCTGGCATCAAGCTTGCAGAAATAGAGTCGCTATATAACGAATGAAGGACAGGTCAAGGAGAAGCCAGGGATCCTGGCTCCTTCAAACAGGGTAGAGACAACCTCATTTCTGAGGCGCAATCAAAGGATGTGTAGACTAGGTTCCATCCTTGTTGAATTGCAGAGCAGGCGGACAATGACCGGAGCGGCTTGAATGACGAGTTCAGTAGCGCGAGAGCTACGCATGGATAATCTCTTTGAAGTAGCGGTGAACGCATCACCCACTGGCATGGTGCTGGTGGATGACAGCGGCCTGGTTGTACTGATCAATGCCAAGGTCGAGGAAATTTTTGGTTACAAGCCCCGTGAACTTATCGGTGAACCCATTCACAAGCTAGTCCCGGAGTCTTACCGCCTGCATCATTCAGGACAGCTCGAGGCTTACTTTAAAAATCCCAGTGCCAGGAAAATGGGAAGTGAGAATTCCTCCCTGGCAGGACTGAGAAAAGACGGTTCTGAATTTCCCGTGGAGATTGCCCTTAACCCGGTATATTCCGGCGGCAGGCTTCACGTTCTTGCATCCATCATCGACCAGACCGAACGCAAGATCACCGAGGAGAAACTGCAGCACTATTCCAAGCTTGATCGCATCATGGTGGATGATGCGCCGATTGGAATTGCCCTGGTAGATAATCAGGGAAACTGGCTTCGTGTGAACGCGGCGCTTTGTGAAATGCTGGGATACACCAGGGAAGAATTGATATCGGCAGATCTCTATGAAATTACCCACGAGGAAGACAGGGCAAAGGACGAGGACATAATACGTAAACTTGCCAGCCGTGAAGTTAATGTTGGCAATTACAACAAGCGTTATCGTCACAGGGACGGGCATTTTGTATGGATAAATATCCACTGCTCTGCAGTTTATGATGATGATGGCAATGCCGAATTTTTTATCGGGCAAATCATGAATATCGAAGAGCGTGTTCGAGCAGAGCAGGCACAAAAGCAAAGGGAAGTTGAATTAAATTCCTTCATTGAAAACATTCCCGGCATGGTTTCAATGAAAAATTCAAACCTCGAATATACCCGGGTAAACCAGCATGCCCTGGATCTCTTTCAATTCGATGAAAACGACATTCTTGGCAAGCGTCATGAAGATCTTTTTGAAATAACAGACAGGAATATTGACTGGAACATTGATACCAGGGTGCTTCAAAGCGGCAATGCCATGTCCGAGGAATGGACGCGCATGATTGAAGGGCAGGAAAAAATCTTTCAGTCCTTGATCTTTCCAATTCTCGGAGAGGATAAGGAAACAACATCCATTGGCACGATATCCCTTGATGTCACCGAGAAAAAAGAGGAAGAAAGAAAACTTTACGAAGCAACCAGTCTCAATCGCGTGTTGGTGGACCATGCACCACTGGGTATCGCCCTTGCTGACCCCGAGGGTAACTGGATCAGGTTAAACGATGCCTTTTGCAGAATGCTGGGATATACCCAGGACGAGTTGCTGTATACGAGTTTCAGCAAGATCACGAAGGATGAAGAGGTTGAAAAAGACCTTGGCTATATCAACAGACTCCTGACGAAAGAAATTGACAACTTCAGTGACGAAAAAAATTACGTCTGCAAAAATGGTGAAATCATTCGTGTATTACTCGATGTGTCGCGTGTCGACGACGAATCCGGCATCCCTAAATACTTTGCCTGCCAGATTAGGGACATCACTGAGCAAAGGCTGGCTGAAAACCGGCTGAGCAATCTTAGCTCCCAGTTTACTGCCTACCTTGAACATAGCCCCGGGTATATAACCCTGAAAGATACAGGGCACCGTTACCTGCTCGGTAACAATGCGGTGGCAGAGTTACTCGGCACTACTCGTGAAGACATGATAGGCAAGCGGGTCGGTGAATTTGTCAGTGACGAACTCGCCGCTTCCATCGAGGATGTGGAAGTTGAAGTCATGAAGGCTCTCAAGGAGATTACGAGCGAGCGATACCACAAGGACACAGGACGCGTGGTACTTAGCACGGTATTTCCTATAATTGATGAAAACGGTGACTTGCTTTGTACCGGCACAATATCTGTAGATATCACCGAAAGAAAAGAACAGGAAGAGGAGCAGCTTGCCCAGGCTCGAAAACTGGAATTACTACAGCGTATTGCCGTGCAGGTTAACCAGTCCGATGAGCCGGAAGAGGCAATGCAAAATTGCCTGGATACGATCGGTAATTACATGAACTGGGAAGTTGGCCATATTTATATTGTTGACGAGCACGGTGAATCAGGAACACGTCTCAAGTCGTCCAAGCTTTTTTATCTAAAGGACGAAGTCCGTTACAGGGACTTTTACCTCGCAACCAGGGATCTCGAATATTCCGAGGGAACCGGCTTACCAGGAATTATCTACCAGGACAGGAAAACAGTCTGGATAGATTCAGCGGCGACCAAGGACTCTTTTCCAAGGAAAAAGGTCGCCGATGAATGTGGTCTCCGGGCCGGGGTTGGATTCCCGGTTATGATCTCAAACGAGATCGCCGCTGTTTTTGAATTCTTCTCAAGCACCGATGTTCAGCCTGATGCAGACATTGTCGAGCTCTTTCACTACGTAAGCAGCCAGCTGTCGCCCATTTTTGAAAGAAAGCGCGCCAACCGAAATATCACCACAGCATTAAAGCGCGTAAATTCACACATCTCCAATACACCGCTTGCGGTAATTGAATTTGATAAAAATTTAAAAATCGTGCAATGGAATCAGACCGCGGAGGAGACCTTTGGCTGGACAAGGGACGAAGCACTGGGAAACACCCCGGTCGAACTGGGTATGATCTATGCGGAAGACCTCTCACGTATCCAGGAAAAGGTATTCAAACCTATACTTAGCGATGAGACTGTGAAGGCTGGTATTACAAATCGCAACAATACGAAAAGTGGTGATGTACTCCATGTTGAGTGGTTTAACTCGAGCCTTACCGATGAAAATGGTGAGGTGATTTCGATGATAAGTTTTGCGCTTGACAGGACTAGTGAGGTGGAAGCGCAGCGAAAACTCTCTGAAAGTGAGGAACGTTTTGACCTTGCGGTATCGGCATCAAATGCGGGTATATTCGACTGGGATGTTGAGAATGACAGTATATGGGCCTCACCCAAGCTTGTTGATATGTTTCAACTGCCTCACGATAGCGATGAGAAATTATCCGTAAAGGACGCGGTTGATTTTTTTCACCCCGAAGATCAACCATTATTAGAATCCCTCAAGAGTGAATTATTAAGTACTCCTATAGAAATCAACGCCGACTACAGGATCGTGACACCGGACGGTAAAGTAACATGGGTAGAAGAAAACGCGTTGAGCGTAGCAAATGACCAGGGGGAAATATACCGGGTGGTGGGGACTTTTACAGACATATCCGGGCGCAAGAACGCTGAGCAGGCGCTGAAGCAATACACTGAAGACCTGAAGCGGTCTAATTCTGAGCTTGAACAATTCGCCTACGTGGCTTCACATGATTTACAGGAACCACTCAGAATGGTTGCAAGTTTTACCGATCTGCTGGCAAAGCGTTACTCTGAACAACTCGATGAGAAAGCGTTGGAATATATAGGTTACTCGGTTGACGGAGCAAAGCGAATGCAGCAGCTCATAAACGATCTGCTCATGTACTCACGCGTGGGAAGAGAAGACAAGCCCCACGAGGATGTTGATTTAAACCAGGTATTCCTGGATGCCAGGGATAATCTCCGATTAGCTATTGCTGAAAAGTCCGCTTCAGTGACCTCGGTGGAGTTACCCACGATAAAGGGCGATAAGCAGCAACTGCTGCAGTTATTTCAAAATCTCGTTGGAAATGCCCTCAAGTATTCCGGTGAGGATTTCGCACCGGATGTCAGGATAAGCTGTAGCGAAATGGAAAACCGGCTACTGGAAGTGTCCGTGAGTGACAATGGTATAGGGATAGCACCAGAATTTGCCGAAAAGATTTTCGTTATATTTAAACGACTTCATGGCAAGGGAGAGTACGGCGGTACCGGTATCGGTCTCGCCATATGTAAGAAGATTGTTGAGCGGCACGGTGGTGATATATGGGTGGAAAGAAACCTGTCTCAAGGCTCAATCTTCAAGTTCACCCTGCCGCTTCGACATTGATAAGATAATTGACAAGTAAATTAGACATAACTGGGTTTAACTAAAATGGCCAAGAAATTTAATGGTGTACCTGCAACAATCCTGCTTGTAGAAGATAACGATGCTGACGTCATTCTTGCAGAAGAAGCGCTGGGTGATGGAAGGATTAGAAACGAAGTCCATCGCGTCAGGGATGGCCTCGAGGCACTGGATTTCCTCAATCGTGCGGGTGACTACACGGATGCACCGCGCCCAGATGTAATCCTGCTTGATTTAAACATGCCAAGAATGGATGGCAGGGAATTCCTCGAGGCCATCAAGGATGATAACGAGAAAAAATCCATTCCCATTATCGTGCTGACTACATCAGAGGCGGAAACTGATGTGGCGAAGTCCTATGACCTCAACGTAAATTGTTATATTCAAAAACCGGTCGGCTTCAATGACTTTGTCTCAATCGTCCACGCTATTGAACACTTCTGGTTTTCAGTTGTTAGCCTGCCCGACTACAGCTGAATACGTATCTAGCTCATGTTCTTTTTATATTCGCGGTAATAGTCGATAACTTTCTTGACGTAATTGCGGGTCTCCTTGTACGGCGGCACCTTGTTGCCATGTCGTTTTACCGCACCTTCACCTGCATTGTAGGCTGCCAGGGCAAGCACCAGGTTATTGTTGAACATGTTCAACAGGTCCCTGAGGTAACGTGAACCGCCACTCACGTTCGAGGATGGATTACGCCGGTTGTTCACACCGTAACGACGAGCCGTTTCCGGCATCAATTGCATAAGGCCAACAGCACCAGCACGGGAAATGGCGTTTGGATCATAGGCAGACTCTGCAGTGATGACGGCATGCAAAAGCGACCTGGGCAGTCCGTACTGGCTGGCGTAGTAGTCAATGGTGGAGCTGAACTTCTTCTGGTTCTGGGTAAACTTGTCGTAATCAATGTTACTTTTTTTCTCTTCCCATCCCTTCCAGGTTTTAACCAGTAACTTGTATTTTTCGTTTTTGGGCTTATCTGTAAGGATAACGCGTCCATGCTTGTCGACGTACTTGTAGATGTCGGCATGGGCAGGCTGCATAACTGGCAATACGGTACACAGGCAAAATACGAGAAAGCGGAATGGCATGGAGTCTATTTTCAAGCTTTTTCCAAGGTTTGGAAGAAAACTATATAACAAATATGGTATTAATAGAACATCGTCAAAACTCACAGCGGAGGGGCAAAGAAGCATCCGGTGCCGGAAAAGGCGGCTGCTTCAGGTTTACCAGCTTGATAACATCATCACATTTAAAAAACTGGTCCCACCATGAGTAAATTTCATCTCGCACAACTCAATATCGCACAAATGCGAACGCCAATGGATGACCCGGCAATGAAAGATTTCGTCGACAACCTTGAAGGAGTTAACAAGATTGCAGAGGGCAGCCCCGGCTATGTATGGCGCTTGCAGACTGACGAGGGGGATGCCACGGCGATCCGCATATTTGATGACGATATGCTGCTGGTCAACATGTCTGTCTGGGAAAGCGTCGAGCAGCTCAAGTCATTTGTCTATGATTCATTTCACATTGAAATACTGAAGAGAAAAAAAGAATGGTTTAGCAAGTTTGACAAGGCCTACCAGGTCATGTGGTGGATAAGGGCCGGCACCGAGCCTTCTATCGAGGAGGCTGAAAGACGGCTTGTATATTTACAGGAAAATGCTGAAAGCCCTTACGCTTTCAGCTTTCGTCAAAGTTTCCCCCCTTCTGCGGAACACCTGGAGTTACCCGACCACAAGTAAAAGCCATGCAGAGCGGCAAAGAAGATAGGCGCCCAGAAGCGCCAGGCATGTGTCAAAAACAAGCTGGAATTTATCGGCATCGATGGTTTTTCGAACGTGTCTTCCAAGGTACATTCCGGCAAATGCCGGCAAAAGGACGACCAGGGATACCATGGCATTTTCAGCGGACAAAAGCTCATGTCTTTTCAGTGACACGGCCAGGGCGATTGATGACATCATGAAAAATATACCCATGGCCTGGATCAACACATCCCTTCTGAAACCAATCGCCCTCATGTAAAGCAGCGATGGCACAAGGTAGACCCCTGTTGTCCCGCTAATAAAGCCATTCAGGGGCGCCAGGACCAGGCTTGCAGCAGGTTCAAACTTCACCGGGATGCTTGGTTCAAAATCGAGGAAGCGCGTCAGGGCGAATCCCAGCAGAACCAACCCGAGCAAGGCAGTCAGCCAATTCACATTGACGGTTACGAGCAGGAAAGAGGTAAGTAGAACGGTCATTACACTTACCAGGAAATAAAGCCACATGCGCCTTACAATTACGCGAAAATGATCCCCATCTATCGCCTGCCAGATATTGGTAATGACAGAGGGCAGGATGGTAAGTGGAAGAGCTTCATGCAAACCGATAAATAGTGTCAGGAGTACCAGCGCAACAAGGGGGAATCCAAAGCCCACCATGCCCTTGATGGCACCGGCAAAAAGGAAAATAAATCCTGACAAGACAAAAGTTTCCATGGGCAAATTCTCCGGTAATTGCTCGAAACAGGCAATTATTCCGTTATTTAAACATGCGATTCAGTGTCGATGGTTTATCATAGGTGCTATGAAATTCTGCCCCCTTTGCACCACCGAGCTGGTCGAAAACTATTTGAGTGATGCCATGCGCATGGCATGTCCTGCCGAAGATTGTGAATTTGTACACTGGGACAACCCCACTCCTGTTGTCGCAGTTGTTGTCGAACACAGGGGGGACATAGTACTGGCCAACAACTATGCCTGGCCTGACCATATCTTCTCGGTGATAACCGGGTTCCTGGAAAAAAAGGAATCTGCCGCAGAAGGTGCGGCCAGGGAAGTAAAGGAAGAGCTTGGCCTGACTGCAGTGCATACTGAGCTCATAGATATCTATCCTTTTGCCAGGATGAACCAGATCATCATGGGATATTTCGTCAGGGCGAAAGGTAAGATTCAACTCAATGAAGAACTGCGCAGCTATAAGCATATCAAGGCAGGGGATCTTTTTACCTGGGATTCAGCGACCGGTTATATTCTCAGGGACTGGCTCAATTCACAGGGCTTTAACCCACCGGAAAAAAGTCTTTTCCAGGCGCTACAGAAGAAAAAGCAGCGCAGCCAGCTTTACCAGCGCATAGATGAACTGGTTTGCCAGATACCCGAGGGGCAGCTTGCTACTTACGGTCAAATTGCAAAAATCCTGGGGGGCTGTGGCGCGAGGCAAGTGGGTTATGCCATGTCATCCCTGGATGAAGAATCCGATGTGCCCTGGCAACGCGTGATTAACAGCCAGGGACAGATCAGTACGCGCAACAGCAGTGATGGTCATGCGCTGCAGCGTATTATACTCGAAGAAGAAGGAATCGAGTTTAATGACAGGGGCAAGGTAGACCTGGAAAAGTATCGCTGGATGGGGCCCGCATAAGTCATGCTTAGCATAATTAGTGTTATAGCATTAAACACCCTCGTCATTTCCGTGGCAGTGATCATTCATTTTGAGATGTTGTCCTCTCTTTCACGTCTTATGCCCCGAATGAAAATCCGCTATCGCTTTCGCATAGCTATCGGAATTTTTGGTGCACTGGTCGCACACACCCTCGAAGTCTGGATGTTTACCTTCGCTTACTACTTCATGATCAAGTCCGGTGAATTCGGCCACCTTGTCGGGGTCGATCATATAACTCTTGCAGATTGTGCCTACTTTTCCTTTATTACCTACACGACACTGGGTTACGGGGATATCGTCCCGGTTGGAGACCTGCGCTTCCTTGCCGGGCTGGAAGCACTGACCGGCCTTGTGCTGATTACCTGGACAGCGTCATTTATGTACTATGAAATGCAAAAATACTGGAACCACGATGTATAACCTGTCGGTGATCCCGTGATGAAGCTATATGACATGAAGATGGCTCCGAACCCTCGAAGAGTCAGGATATTCATGGCGGAAAAAGGGATCAGTGATGTCGAGAAGATTGAAATCAACATTGCAGAGGGCGAAAACCTGCAGGCGGATTACCTGGCAATCAATCCCCGGGGCCTGCTTCCTACACTCGAACTCGATGACGGTACTCGAATTGATGAGACAGTAGCAATTTGCCGTTACCTGGAAGAGCTATACCCCGAGCCAGTACTCATGGGCAATACCCCGCTGGAAAAGGCGCAAATTGAATCCATGCAAAGACACATTGAGTTCGATGGGCTGGCACCACTGGCTGATGTGTTTCGCAGTGCCGTGCCGTTTTTTGCAGAACGCGCGATTCCGGGTCAACCCGCGGTGTATCCTTCAATTCCCGAATTAACCGAGCGCAGCCGGAACAGGTTCCTGGATTTTCTCGATAACTTCGATGCCCTGATGGCAGACCAGGCATACGTCGCCGGAGATAATTTTTCCATCGCCGACATTACGGCCCTTTGTACCATTGACTTTGCCCGTGCAGTAAAGATTAGACTCGACCCCGCGCATGCGAACGCAAGGCGCTGGCATGAAGAAGTATCTGGCAGGGATAGTTACTCCGCATAATATCCCGGGGAAACAACAGGTGAACGATACAGCAAGGTTATTACTTATCCTGGGAAGTTTTAATTCTGCCCTGGCGGTTGTGCTCGGAGCCTTTGGTGCCCATGCGCTGAAACACAGGCTGGACGAAAACATGATGCAGGTATACCAGACAGCCACGCAGTACCATTTCTACCATGCGCTCGGGCTACTGGTAGTTGGTATCCTGGCACTTCACCTGCCAGCATCCAGTCTGCTTCGATGGTCTGGTCTGCTCCTGCTGGCGGGCATAATCCTGTTCAGTGGTAGCCTCTACGCGTTGGCCCTGAGTAACCTGCGCTGGCTTGGCATGATTACCCCGCTTGGCGGACTGGCGTTTATCCTCGGCTGGGCAATAATGCTACTGGCACTGCTAAAACAATAAATAACCCGGGCTAATGCTGGATCTTGTAAAGCGGCTTCAAGTCACCGGCGTGCTCTGTGATCTTGTCTTTGCTGGCGTCCAGGTAGTCGTTAAAAAGCTTCCACAACGCCGCACCCTGCCAGTCACCACCATCCTTCGAGTACAGGCTGTTATTCAGCTTTGCTATCTCGTCTGCCAGCGCCGCGGGGCAATGCCCTGCTATAGCGCCTAGACTTGCAGGCGCATTGTGACCCCAGCACAACTTCGCCCAGGCCAGCAGGGCCTGTTTCGTCGCAGCAGGGTCGTTCCCTGCACACGCTGTCTTTAAATCGGCAATTACTGTACGGGATTTTAGTACACGTTCATTGACTTCCTCGCGGGGTGAAGATTTCCCTGTTTGTTTCCACCACAGAAACAGGGTGAGCACCCAGAGCAGGGCCAGGCCGGCACTCAGCCCTCTCCAGAAAAAACCTTCAACCCCTGCTGTCGCCGGGCTTAGCGCTGGGTCCATTGCAGCTGGCTCTTCTACCTGCAGGGGATCGAGCCGTGGTGCAATTGCCACGGGGTCCTGTATGGCCGAGGCGCCAGCCGCTGCCAGGACATTCACTTCGCGGGCCGGTAATTCCGCGTATTCCAGCCTGTCTTTCTCCGTGTTCCACCAGGGTATTGTTATTCCCGGCAAGGTATATTTCCCGGCCTGTTCAGGAATAATGGCGGTTTTTTCCTGGCGTATGGCAGTGGTCCCGTCCGCCTTTTTCTCGTCATTCATAACCGGTTGATCGGGGTAAAGCTTGAACCCGGGAACCTGCCATTCATCGAGCACCGGGAGCTGGCTGGCCACCTGCCCCTTTGCATTAAGTGTAAGAGTACGCGTGATGGGTTCACCGGCCTGGAAAACGGGTGGTTCTTTTGACCATGTTTCATTCAATAAAAGCAGCTTTGCCGGCAACCAGTTTTGCCCCGGAAAGGAATCGGGTACCGGCCTGACGTCAAGACTGACACTTTCAGAGCGCTCCACTATCGTTCTTGGCTCTGGCCCGAAAGGATCAAATATGGAAAATGCACTTCGGCTTGTTTGTCCCTGGAATGTCACCGGTTCAATAGATACCCGTCCGCTGGCCAGTGGATATACTGCATAGCGTCTTTCAATAACTTCATATCTCTTGCCTGCACGACGAACCTGGTAGCGCTTGTCTTCATCGATGCGCTCTACAATTGCATCAGCGCTAACTTGTGGAACTTCGGTAAGACTGGCATTGGAAACTGCCACGGAAAGAAAAAGACGTACCGTGTATATGACTTCTGCCTGTACATAAGGTGAAGGCTCATTCACTTCCACTTCAAGAAAGATATCTTCACCGGAACCGGGCTTTGAAATGCTTCCCCGCCCGGTTTTTGACATTGACAAATGATGGCTGGCTACGGTCCTTGCCAAAACTTACAGGGGGAATAACTAGCTTGCCTTCACGCCGGGCAAGGGCTGTTAGTTTCCATGTCTTGGTGGAGCTGATTTTTCCATTAACAATACTCATGTTACTGCTACTGCTTCGGGAAAGGATCTGAAAATCCTTCTGCAGGGGCGAAAAATCCGGATCGTCGTCCACCGAGCCATCACTTTCAAAAATCATCACGAATGATTCATTTAAACCCACATCCTGCCTGTCTGTTTTGACAGTGATGGTTGTTGCCTGTAGTAGCTGGGCATGGACCAGGATAATCAATGAAACAAGTCCCTGGAAAAAAGTTTTTGTCGAAATCTTTACCATTGTTTTTTACCTGGTTCCTGCTGCCCCTGCCTCTGCTTGTACTGGTACAGGAACTTTCTTCGTAGAAGGCCCGCCGGATCGTCCGGGATGCGGCGAAGCCATTGTTCAGTTGCCCGTTGTTCCTCGTTCTGCTCGTCCTGCTGTGCCTGGGCAAGCTGGGCTTCCTTCTCAGACGCTTCTTTCTCTTCCTCGGTCCCGGGCTCAGGCTGCTGCGATTCCTGGTCCGCCTGCTGTTCCTCTTGCGGCTCGGGCTGTCCTTCCGCCTGCTCCTGATCATCCTTGTTCTCCATGTCTTTGTCCCCGCTTCCTGCCTGGTCGGATTGTTGTTCATCCTGTTGTTGCTGGTCTTCGCCCTGCGAATCACTCCCCTGTTGTTCCTGCTGCTCTTGCTGCTGCTCCTGCTCCTGGTCCTGGTCCTGCTGATCATCCTGGTTCTGGCCAGATTGCTGCTGTTGCTGTTTTTCCAGTTCCTTCTCCAGCAATTCCTTGTTGTAACGGGCATCTTCATGATCCGGTTCCAGGCGCAGCACCTCGTCATATTTTTCTATGGCTTTTTCGTATTGCCCCAGGCGCGCGAGGGCATTGCCCTTGTTATACAGGGAAAGCTGATCATCCAGTGCATCGAGCGACTCCAGTGTAGAGTCAAATTGACCATTACGATATTGAGCCGCGCCTTTCCATGCCGGATCCCGAAACAGTGCAGCAGCAGTCTCGGTATTGCCACTTTCGAGTTCCCTGAGTGCACGTTGGTCATCCCGTAACCAGAGGCTGTCCCACTCAAATGCTTCTACCCTGTTGGGAACGGGCAAGAGCAGTATACAGACTGCCAGCATGTAACCGCGCCTGAACGACAGGGCAGCCAGGGGTAACAACAGCAATAGCAACCACGGCCCCTGCTCCCTCCAGGTGTCGGTCTCAAACTCCGTTGAAACCTCCTGTTCACCATTCAGTGTGCTGCTCATGGCCTTCATCAGGAGGTTTATATCGCCGTCATCCGTCGTCATCTGCCTGTATATGCCACCGCCGGCACCTGCCGTTTGTCGCATACCCTGCTCCTCGAGGACGGGAATAACAATTTCGCCACTGGCATCCTTTAAAAAGCTTCCGTCGTCGTTAAGGATCGGTGCACCGTGCCGGGAACCGATACCAAGCACAAAAATTCGATATCCCTGGGACTCCAGTTCTTCGGCGACAGGTGCTGCTACGGCGCTATCAATCTCGTCGCTGATCAACAGGATGTTACCGCTGGCATGCCCCGCACCTTTTAAAAGCTCTTCCGCTTTTTGCAGCGCCAGGTCGGGACGACTACCCTGCGCCGGCATGATCGAAGTAGTGAGCGCAGGTAACTGGGAGTTAATGGTTTCAATGTCGTCGGTAAGGGGTGTTACGGTAAATGCATCCGCAGCATAAACCAGCAGGGCCAACTGCCCTTCACCGTGTTGTCGAAGAATGTCCGCAATCTTGAACTTTGCGCGTCCGAGTCGACTGGGCGAGATATCATTGGCATCCATTGAACGTGAAAGGTCAAGCGCGATGACAAGCGCGCTCTGTCGGTTAAAGACAGGTTGTGGAAGCCTTTCCCAAACAGGACCAGCGAGGGAGATGATTGCGAGGGTACCGCATAGCGCAGTAAGAATGATTGGCAGGCTTCGAGAACGGCGAGTGCCGCCAATCAGCATGTGCGGTAGCAGGTGGCTATCGCATACAGCTTCCCAGCTTCGGTTTCCAAGCCGTCTCTTTACCATCAACCAGGTCACTGCAATTAACACTGGAAGCAGTCCCAGCCACATCGGCCTCAAAAAGTGAAATTGTTCCAGGTCCATTAACGAATCCTTCCACTTTGTTTCAAGGCCAGAAGCACGGCCGATATAAGCAGTGCAATTGCCAGGGGCCAGTGATACAGCGATTGACGAGGCCGGAATCGTTTTGCGTCCCGTTCTATAGGCTCCAACCTGTCGAGTTCTTCATAGATCTTTTCAAGCTCTTTTGTGTCCCGTGCTCGAAAATAACGGCCACCTGTTTTCTGGGCGATTGCTGTCAGGGTAACCTCGTCGAGGTAGGCTGAAGGGTTTACTTTTCGGTTACCAAGGAAGCTTCTTACTACCATTTCATCGGCGCCAACACCGATGGTGTAGATCCTCATACCCTGCTCCGCAGCCATTTCCGCAGCTTCGACAGGTTCGACCACGCCAGCGGTATTTGCGCCATCGGTCAGGAGTATAAGAATTCGATTGCTGTCTTCATGCTTCCTGAGTCGCTTGACCGCAAGCCCGATGGCATCGCCAATTGCGGTTGCGGTGCCAGCCAGGCCGATGGCCGATTCGTGCAGGAGTGTTCGCACTGTTTCACGATCCAGCGTAAGCGGGGTTTGCTGGTATGCCTGTTCACCAAAAAGTATCAGCCCAATACGGTCTCCTATCCTGCGATCAATAAAGTTGCCAGCAACGTATTTCGTGGCGACCAGCCTGTTCACCTTTTGGCCCTTCAGAAAAAAATCCTGCTCTTCCATGCTTCCGGAGAGGTCCACCGCCAGCATCAGGTCCCTGCCACTTACCGGTATTTCAACAAGTTCGCCGAGCCATTGTGGACGCATGCTGGCCAGTACAAGCAACAGCCAGGCCAGCGCCGCCAGCCACAGGGGCCAACGCAGGGATTTCTTTGCACCAGCTGTTTCATTGACATCGAAATCCTCGATAAAAGGAACCCTTAAAGCGGCCTCGGCTGCACTTGCTACCGGTGTCAGCCAGCGTCTTACCAACCATGGCAGGGGCAATAAAAGGCACAACAATGGCCATTCAAAATGAATCATGTCTTTAAACCGCCCCTTGCGTCGACAAGCTCGTTGAGCCATCTTCGGCACAGGTCAACAAATGGCTCCAGCTCACCGGTATCACTTTGAGGTCGATAGGGAGCCTCCAGCAGGATCCTGCCCGGGCCATTACTGAACGGGTGGTCACTAAAGGGAAGATCAAGGAAACGCAGCCAGTCTTCGCCGGTAAGGCTGGCACTGTCTGCGCGTGGCAGGGTACTTATACTCATACGCCTGAGAAGTATCGAGACATCGGCCACGAACCTGCGCGAATCCCGGTGCTGATCAAATTCCGCCTGCAGCCGATCGAGCTCTGCCTGGGCCATGTAGATGGCAGATCTCTTCAAGCGACGCTGGCGCCAGCGCCACCAGCTGACAAGCGCAAGCCCGGATATCACTATCATTAACAGCAACCACCAACCCGGCGCTGGTGGCCACCACCCGGGCTCTGCTGGTAAATGTATATCCCTCAGGGGTAACTCGGACGGGTTTGTCATTTTCGCTATTTCAGTCCAAGACCGCTTTGCAAAGTGCCCAGGGGGTCATCTTCCGTGGAACAATTAACCAGGTGTATGCCGCCCTTTTTTGAAAGTCGCTGCAACCTCTGCTGGTGCGCGAGAAAATTATTTCGATGACGTTCCGCAAAGGAACGATCGTAGGTATCCAGCATGCGCTCCTGCCGGCCATCACTGACCCTGTAAAGCCCCGCCGCCGGCAAAGACTGCTCCAGCTGGTCATATATAAAAATCATCACGATGTCTGTATGCCTGCTCAGCAACACGAGCTGGGATTCGCACTTGTCGTCCATGTTGCGAAAATCACTCATCATGAAAACAAGGCTGCCCGGTCGAGCCAGGCGACGTAACCTCACCAGGGAACGGTACAGCGTTGCAGGATCCTTTTTCGACTGCCGCTCGACACTCCAGCTGGGATGGCTAACGACCTGGTTTATCAGGCGCAATACCCCTGTTTTACCGCGGTAGGGCTTTATTTCATGATGCACCTCGTCGGAAAAGACTAATCCACCAACGCGATCCCCGTGATGAATGGCGCCCCAGGCTACCAGGCTGGCGAGCCTGGCCGCGATAACCGACTTGTAACTTCCACGCGTGGCAAAAAACATGCTGGCTCGCAAATCAAGCCAGACAAATACCTGTCTTTCCCGCTCCTCGCGAAAAAGTTTTGTATGGGTCTTACCGCTTCGAGCGGTGACTCGCCAGTCAATATTTCGAATATCATCTCCCGGCTGGTAAAGACGGGACTCATCAAATTCCATCCCACGGCCCTTGAAAGGTGACTGGTAGTCACCACTTTGCCTGGCGAGAATTTTCTCTGAGCCGAGAGGCAGGAAAGGTGCATAACGGCTGAGTTGAATGAGCGCCGGTACGCTAACCCGCACCGCCTCGTCTGATTCCTGTGATTGCTGCATTTAGGACTGGTAACTCAAGCTAATCGCTCACTTTTTCAAAACTGGTACAGGCACAACCCGGCCACTAGGGAACAGGAATACGGGATATGAGTTCAGCGATAACGTGGTCAGCGGTAATACCTTCGGCCTCGGCTTCGTAATTCAGGATAAGACGATGCCTCAATACATCGTATGCAATAGCCTGGATATCTTCCGGTGCAACGTAATCCCTTTCCGCAAGCCAGGCATGCGCGCGGGCACACCTGTCCAGCGTGATGGTCGCCCTCGGACTGCCACCAAATTGCAGCCAGTCCCCCAGGTCATCTCCGTACACACCTGGTTGCCGGGTTGCCAGCACCAGTTGCAGCAGGTACTGCTCAAGATTTTCCGCCATGTAAATCTCGAGAACTTCCTGGCGCGCGCTAAAAATAGACTGCTGGCTGACCGGCTGAAAGCTGGACGGGCCCTGGCTTGATTCATTTTGCGCTTCCTCGCGCGACAGTTGCAGGATTTTTTGCTCATCCTCGGCCCGGGGGTAGTCAATACTCACATGCATGAGAAATCGATCCAGCTGTGCTTCTGGCAGGGGATAGGTACCTTCCTGTTCAATCGGGTTTTGCGTCGCCATTACCAGGTAAAGCTGCGGCAGGTTATAGGTTTCACGACCGATAGTAATTTGTCGCTCGGCCATTGCTTCGAGCAATGCGGACTGCACCTTGGCGGGTGCGCGGTTTATCTCGTCAGCGAGTACCAGGTTATGAAAAAGCGGTCCCTGCTGAAATATAAAAGTACCATCCTGTGGACGATAGATTTCCGTACCAGTCAGATCCGCAGGTAGCAGGTCGGGAGTGAACTGGACACGGTGAAAATCACCTTCGATGCCTTCACCCAGGACTTTAACAGCCCTGGTCTTGGCCAGGCCCGGTGCGCCTTCAACCAGCAGGTGCCCATCTGCCAGTAGCGCGATTAGAAGACGACTGACCAGTATTTCCTGGCCGATGATCTGTTCACCAATATATTGTTTTAGTTGCTGGATATCCGATTTTGCAGACATACTTCATTTCTCTTTGATTTAATACCGCCTTATATTGACTAGCAGCAGAATACAAAATTCCATCTGGTTAACTGTCCAATTTCCTGTCTCGTCCTGTAATTGGGGCCAGGCTCAGCCAGCACCAATCTACAATCCGTAAATGTGCCCCTGCACTCGAAGTAATTCCGACGGGGGAAGGTTTGCCGAGGTAACACAAAAGCGGAATTTCCTGCTGAAAGTCATTGTAATTGAACAAAAAGCGCTATTGTACGGTAAGGCGTCTAAAATAAAAATTTGTATTAAGGCATAATGACTTGCCCATGCCCCGGATACCTCAAATGACGCCAGCCACCATCAGCACCATACTGAATTCAGCTCCCATGATTATCCAGGGGGCGGGGAAATTGATAAAGATCATCAGGGAACAGCCCGACTCAAGTGACAGCGGGAATGCCGAACAGCCCAGTATTCAAAGCCTGGAAAAAGATATTGCCCGAATAGAGTCCAGGCTGGCTGCAAGCGATAACTCCAACATTGAGCAAATTAAACTCATCGAGCAACTGGCTCGTCAAAACGAACTGCTTGCCGAATCCGTTGCCAGGCTAAACCAGCGTATCAACCTCGTGCTTGGAGTGTCCTGCGTGGCACTGCTGGTTTCCCTGGGGCTTGTTGCCTACCTGCTTTTATGAAGAAGGTTTTCAGTGCCGACAACACTGTCGAGGCCGGCCTGGTAAACAGCGTCCTTGAAGCTAACGGCATTGCCTGCCTGGTAAAAAACCAGAACCTCGGTGGAGCACTGGGAGAAATCCCTCCGCTTGAATGCTGGCCTGAAATCTGGGTCACGGATGATGCTGATTATTATCGAGCCCTCAGGCTGGTCGAAGAGGTCAGGTCCCAGGAAAACAGTAAAAGCGGTGACTGGCTGTGCAGCTGCGGAGAGACAATAGAAGCGCAGTTTAATGCCTGCTGGCAGTGTGGGCAGGAACACCCTGTCAGCGAAGCTGGTGAATCTGCCTGAATGTACGAGACCTGCCCCAAGTGCCAGTACCAGATAAAAGCCCACGAAGCAGGTGACGGAACGAGCTGCCCAGGCTGTGGCGTGATTTTTTCAAAATGGCTGAAATCCCGCTTTGCCAGTGAAAAAACCCACTACCCGGAAACAGCGGACACCGACTCTTCCAGCGACACGATTAAAGTTCTCCTGCTGGGCTACATGCTCGGCCCCGATGAAAAAACCAACCCGGTGGTTTTCTGGAGCAGGCTGGTTCTTCTCGTGCTGCTGGCGCTATGGGGATGGCATTTCATCAAGATGGACTTTGTCACTAATCCCTTCCAGATAGGGCGTTCATTTATGCACAACATAAACCTGATATTTCACGAGGCAGGTCACATTCTTTTTATTCCGTTCGGAAGGTTTATGAGTATCCTTGGAGGTAGCCTGTTCCAGGTGTTAATGCCCCTTATCGTGATGTTCACATTCCTTATAAAAAACCATAACCCATTCGCTGCATCCGTGGGATTGTGGTGGGCAGGTCAAAGCCTGATGGATATTGCACCTTATATTGATGATGCGATCGATCAAAAACTGGTACTGCTCGGTGGTCGTACAGGGGCGGACTCACCGGGCTATCATGACTGGGGCAACATACTTATCGATCTTGATATGCTGGAAAAGCACCGGGCGATTGCAAACATGGCGGATGGTACAGGTAGCCTGGTTATCATCCTGGCTATCACCTGGGGCGGGATCGTTCTCAAGCGACAGTTTGCCAATCTCGGCTGAAGTATCACTGCGCAGGAATGACACTGGAATTTAGTGAGCAGGTCAAATTCGCCCTGGCCGACCCTGGTGCCAGGATAACAGTATTGACCGGGGCGGGTATTTCCGCAGAATCGGGTATCCCAACATTCAGGGGGCCTGAAGGTTACTGGACAGTGGGCTCGAGGGTCTACATGCCGGAAGAAGTCGCCACCTGGCAAATGTTTGCACGTCACCCAGGGGAGGTTTGGGAATGGTACCTTTACCGGCTGGGTGTCTGCCTTCACGCTGAGCCCAATGCCGGTCACGAGGCACTGGTCCTGATGGAAAAGTCACTCGGCGATCGCTTCACCCTTATTACACAAAACATCGACAACCTGCATATTCGCGCCGGCAATACGCTGGACAGGACCTTCCAGATCCATGGCAATATCAATTACACCCGCTGCAGTGCAGCTTGCACGGACAAGCTGTTGCCCCTGCCCGGACCTCTTAAAACCCAGCGTTCAGAAAAGGGCCTGGCCGAGGAGGAAATTCACCTGTTAATGTGCGAGACCTGCGGCGAGTGGTTACGCCCTCACGTTCTCTGGTTTGATGAAAGCTATGACGAGGAGTATTTTCGTTTTAACAGTTCAATGCAGGTAGCGGAGCGCACCTCCCTCCTGATCGTGGTCGGCACCTCGGGAGCTACAACCCTGCCAAATTACCTTGTGTCCATGGTTCACCAGAACCGGGGAACGATAATTGACATCAACCCGCAGAGAAATCCATTCAGCGACCTGGCCGAGAACAGTCCCGGGGGTAGTTTTATTCAAATGAGCGCTTCCGAGGCACTCAAGGACCTGGCTGAAACCTGTGAAAAAGCCTTGAAGTAGTCACACGGGATACGATTTTTTCCTGGCCCACTTATTACCGTGAGTTTGTATCTCGCTGATTTTGCAGCTAAAAAGGTTGAAGACACCACCTTTTTGCAGCGCACTGAAAATATTTTCACATTTGCCCTTGAAATAGGAAGATTGATGACTATAATACTTAGTTATCCAACTAACTATAAACGTGGATTATGCCCAGAACCAGTGACAAGAGAGAGCGTTTGGTGGAAGCAGCTGACAAGCTGATACACGTGCAGGGTTTTCACAAGACCACTCTCGCTGACATCGCCTCGGAATCAGGTGTGCCCCTGGGCAATGTGTATTACTACTTCAAGACGAAGGAAGAAATTTGTGACGCGGTGATAGCAGAACGCAAGAAGGATCTAAGCAGCACACTAAACACCTGCTGCCGGTCAAACGACCCGAGAAAGGCGCTGTTGCGCCTGGTGAAGACCATGGCAGATGCCAGCGAGGATATTGCTGAAACAGGCTGCCCCCACGGACGGCTATGCTCAGAAATGAGTAACGAGATTGACGGCCTGAGTAACTCGGCCGAAGACTGCCTGAAAGTTTTGCTGGAGTGGTCGACCGAACAATTCCAGGGAATGGGATTGGGTAATGCAAAAGAACTGGGATTTGAATTTATATCCCGAATACAGGGCACCGTGTTACTGGGTAACACGCTGCATGATGCGAAGCAGCTGAAGAGCCAGTTTCGGCAGATCAGCAAGTGGATCGAGTCCCTTCAGGTCACTGAAGCAAAGGATGAAGCGGCTGCCTAGATACCAGGCTGGTAAAAAAATTTACGGTAATTTTAGTTAGGTAACTAACAACAGAATGAACGAGATAACACAGGTGAACGACAGGAGGACAAAGGCCATGCGAACTTACGTAATGCTGCTCCCGTGCTGCTAAACGGTGAAAAAAATTTGAACTAGTACTTAGTTAGTTTACTTACAAAATCCTGGAGAAATACGATGAAAAATTTAAGACTTAATTTATTGGCAGTGCTTGTCGCGCTGGTGGCGTTCAGCCAGCCCAGCGTTGCAGAGGAGCAAGGTTTCTTTCTTGAGAATTCAATTCGACAGCAGATATTCCTCGAGCTGAAGTCAAACGTGCATAGCCTGTACAGGGGACTTGATTTACTGGTTCCTGAAATAGACCAGGCTGAAGTGGCACGAATTGCTCACAGCCCGAGTGGAGAGAATCTCCTCCTGCCCGTGAACGCTCCTTCAAGTATTGAGCATGACGAGGTGGCTGTAGAAAAAATTAACTGACTGAACTCCCAATAACCTCCCTTCCCCCAAAACTTGGCCGTCGCTCTACCCTCCCCCGGGCGACGGCATTTTTTTGTCCAGCAGGAAATTCAGCGTAAAACGAACACCAAAACCTGTTGAATCACTGGCTATGTGGGCAAGGCCTCCCTTTCGATTACTGGCAGATAGATCCACGTGAACCCAGGGCGTGTCGTTCTCGACAAACTTCTGTAAAAACCTTGCCGCGAGGATGTGATCTACCCCCCCTTCCAGTGAGCACTGTTTTACATCGGCAATATCGCTTTTTATTGCCTTGTCGTAATCCTCGTCCTGGGGAAATGGCCAGACGCGTTCACCGCTGTCTTTTCCCGCTTCGATTAATGCACTGTGGAATGATTCCCGGTTGCTGAAAACACCGCTGTATGCCGTCCCTATAGAGTAAACGCAGGCCCCTGTCAGGGTTGCAAAATCCATGATCAGCGAAGGTTTTTCCCTGGATGCAAAAACAAGCGTATCAGCCAGTACCATCCTGCCTTCTGCGTCTGTGTGCACAACTTCTATGGTTTTACCATTCGCCGCTGTCACAACATCATTTGGCTTATAGGCGAGTGGACCAATATGATTCATCGCCAGGGCCAGCCAGCATTCCACCTCAAAGTCTACCTGTAATCGTGCCAGGGCGAGCATGCAGCCCAGCGCAACCGAACTACCCTGCATATCTTCATGCATGCCGAACATGTAATTTGCAGGCTTAAGGTTGGTGCCACCGGTGTCATAGCAAATTCCCTTACCTACCAGGCTGATTTTTTTCTTGCCTTTTCCTCCTGCAGGGCTGTAGCAAAGGCGCACGATGGCTGCATCATTCTCAGAACTTCCCTGTACTACCGCAAGAAAAGCACCCGCGCCCCTGGCCTTCAGCTTCTTGATGTCATATTGCTCAATTTTCCAACCTTCCTGGCTGGCGAGGTCGACCAGTTTTTCCCTGTACATGCCTGGCGTGAGTTCATTTGGCGGAAGCATACTGAGATAACGTGCAATGGCATTTCCCTCGGCCTCTGCCAGTGTTCTTTTGAACCCGTGATTTACCTTGCAGCCAAATATTTCAAGCCTGCGAATTTTTTTGTCCTTCTTTTTTTCCGACTTCAAACTGGGCAATTGCGCGGACGCCGACGCTGCAGCGGCAACAATAGTCTCCACGTATTTTTCAGCTTCATCATTGCTGAAACCAAGCACTGCGACAGCCAGCTTGCTGCATCCGTTATCAAGTTGTGTCGCCACTATTCTCCTGGCCAGGCTCAACAGTTCAAAAACGCTTTCCCCGCCCTGCAGGCATGCAGAGACAAGGTGCGTGGCTGTCCTGTTTGGCAGGTCGAGCGCTACGACGTCCGTATCCTTTTGCTTGAGACCCAGCACCTTGCGGCGAGCCAGTATCCTGTCCGCATAGGGAAAGCGGGTTTTTGCAAGTGCCGGTCCATGTAAAAGAACGAGATGGCTATAAGAATCCAGTGTGCCTTTGCCGGGCATTTTTTCGTTCTGGACCAGCTTGATATTAGAATAAATCATTGAGTTATTGGTTTTTGTTACCTTCATAGGGAACCTTTATCTGTTAGAATTACGCCAGGAGATGCTTTGAATCCTATCTTAGCTCAAGGCTATTTTATTGTAATCACGTCATGGTAGAAAAGATGGCAAGCCAAAATAACGATATCGATGAGCTGGAAACACAGGAGTGGCTCGAATCCCTTGACTCAGTGCTGGAAAAGGAAGGTGTGGAAAGGGCGCATTTCCTGCTGGAGAAACTGATCGCCCAGGCACGCAAGGCCGGTGCCTATCTCCCCTATTCTGCCAATACCGCTTACCTGAATACCATTCCTCCTTCCAAGGAAGAAAGATCGCCCGGTGATCCGGGAATGGAGTGGCGCATTCGTTCACTGGTCAGGTGGAATGCAATGGCCATGGTGGTGAAAGCCAACCGCCTGAGTACAGAACTCGGTGGCCATATTTCAAGCTTTGCGTCGTCCGCCACTCTTTATGACGTCGGTTTCAATCACTTTTTTCGCGCCGCGACGGAAGACCACGGCGGTGATCTCGTATTTATCCAGGGGCATTCAGCACCTGGTATCTACGCAAGGGCATACATGTATGGACTCCTGAACGAAGACCAGCTCGGGCGTTTTCGACAGGAGGTAGATGGAGATGGCCTGTCGTCCTACCCGCATCCCTGGCTAATGCCTGACTTCTGGCAGTTTCCCACGGTATCCATGGGCCTTGGGCCGTTGATGGCGATCTACCAGGCGCGGTTTATGCGCTACCTGCAGCACCGGGAGTTGATTCCCAATGATGACCGAAAAGTCTGGGCATTCATGGGCGATGGCGAAATGGATGAGCCCGAATCCATGGGTGCTATCGGAATGGCTGCACGGGAGAAGCTCGACAACCTGATATTTGTCGTTAACTGCAACCTGCAAAGACTCGACGGACCGGTAAGGGGAAATGGCAAGATCATCCAGGAGCTGGAGGCTGATTTTAGAGGCGCGGGTTGGAATGTTATCAAGGTTATATGGGGTTCATACTGGGATCCACTGATTGCTCGTGATACTCACGGTTTACTGTACAAGCGCATGGAAGAAGCCGTTGATGGTGAGTACCAGGCCTACAAGGCCAAGGACGGTGCCTACGTGCGTGAGCATTTTTTCGGCAAGTACCCTGAATTAAAAGCGCTCGTGGCAAACATGTCTGACGATGATATCTGGCGCTTGAACCGTGGCGGACATGACCCTCACAAGGTTTACGCTGCATATGCGCAGGCAGTAAAACATACCGGGCAACCCACGGTAATCCTGGCAAAGACAGTCAAGGGTTATGGCATGGGTGAAGCCGGGGAAGGCCAGAATATATCTCACCAACAGAAAAAAATGGGTGAAGATGCCCTGCTTGCCTTTCGCGATCGCTTCAACATTCCGCTATCAGACGAACAGGTTGCCGAGGCCGCATTCTACAAGCCGGACGAGGATAGCCCCGAGATCAAGTACATGAAAGAGCGTCGTGAAGAACTCGGCGGATTCCTGCTCTCCAAGTGGCCAAAAGCACCAAAGGCGAAAGTTCCGAATATATCTATCCACGAAAAGTTGCTGGAGGGCACTTCGGGCCGGGAAATTTCTACCACCATGGCCTTTGTACGAATCCTGAACGCACTGATCAAGGACAAAGCCTTTGGAAAGTACGTGGTTCCCATCGTACCGGACGAGGCAAGAACCTTTGGCATGGAAGGTATGTTCAGGCAACTGGGTATCTATTCTTCCGTCGGGCAGCTGTATGAACCCATGGACTCTGACCAGGTCATGTATTACCGGGAAGACAAGAAGGGACAGATACTGGAAGAAGGTATCAACGAGGCCGGTGCTTTTTCATCCTGGATAGCTGGCGCAACTGCCTACAAGTACCACGGGGTGCAAATGATTCCCTTTTACATTTATTACTCCATGTTTGGTTTCCAGAGAATTGGCGATCTTGCCTGGGCCGCTGGAGATCTTCGCTCCCGGGGCTTTTTGCTTGGTGGTACCGCGGGCCGAACAACCCTGGCGGGAGAAGGATTACAACACCAGGATGGTCACAGTCATATTGCAGCCTCCACCATTCCCAACTGTATTTCCTATGACCCGACCTACGCCTTTGAATTGGCGGTGATCATTCATGACGGCCTGAAACGCATGTATGAAGACCAGGAAGACATCTATTACTACCTGTCTGTAATGAATGAAAACTATGAGCACCCGCAAATGCCCGAGGGCGCTGAAGAAGGGATATTAAAGGGCATGTACCTGCTTCAGAAAGGTGGCAGGAAAAAGCTTCGAGTACAGCTTCTGGGTTCAGGGACTATTTTGCGAGAGGTTATTGCAGCCGCTGATTTGCTGAAGGACGATTTTGCCGTGGATGCAGATATCTGGAGTGTCACCAGTTTCAATGAACTCAGGCGGGACGGGCTTGATGTTGAACGCTGGAACATGCTTCACCCGGACAAGAAAGCCAGGGAAAGTTTTGTTGAACAGTCGTTGAAAAATCATAAAGGCCCGGTTATCGCCGCCACCGACTACATGAAAATATATGCTGACCAGATTCGCCCCTACGTAAAGTCAAGTTACCACGTCCTGGGCACTGATGGTTTTGGGCGAAGTGACACCCGTAAAAAACTAAGGGAATTTTTTGAGGTCAATCGCTACTACATCTGCGTTGCGGCATTGAAGGCCCTGGCTGACGAGGGACAGCTCGAGGCCAGTGTAGTTTCTGAGGCAATCAAGAAGTACGGAATTGACAGCGATAAACCAAATCCAGTAACGGTGTAAGAAGATGGCGAGGGAAATACTACTACCGGATATCGGTGACTTTGACAGCGTCGACGTCATCGAGATCGCAGTGTCACCGGGTGACGAGGTCGCGATTGACGATACGCTCATCACGCTTGAAAGTGACAAGGCGACCATGGATATTCCAAGCCCGGCCGCAGGGATCATCAAGGAAATCAAGGTCAGTGTCGGTGACCAGGTCAGTGAAAAGGCACTTATCGCTATCCTTGAAGAAACAGGTCCAGCAGAGGCCGTTGAAGAGAAACCTGCCGCGCAGGAAGTAGAACAGGAAAAGAAAGAAGCGCCCCCCGCGGTAGAAGCGCAAGCCAGCGAGCCAAAGGAAGAACAGCAACCACGCCCCGCACCGCAAACACCGACCAGTTCGCAGACGGTGGGAAGCAGTAATAGTTCAAAAGCCCATGCAAGTCCAGCTGTACGAAAGTTCGCAAGGGAACTGGGCGTTGATCTTGGCCTGGTAAGAGGCAGTGGCAACAAGGGTCGCATCCTCAGGGAAGATGTCATGGCTTTTACCAAGGCGGTGATGTCCGATGACAGGGTGTTTGATCGCTCCGGCGGATTTTCCCTTCCTGAAATTCCACCGGTAGATTATTCCAAGTTTGGCCCAGTAGAACTAAAACCCCTTTCCAGGTTAAAACGCCTGGGTGGTCAGAATCTTCATCGCAGCTGGATTAACGTACCTCATGTTACCCAGTTTGATGAAACAGATATCACTGAGCTGGAAGAATTCAGAAAATCAAAAGCAGACGCCGCGGCCAAGGAAGGAGTAAAACTCACTCCCCTCACATTCCTTATCAAGGCAGTAGTGGTAGCCCTGAAAAAATACCCGGAATTTAATTCATCGCTAAGTTCCGACGGCGAAAACCTCGTGTTGAAAAACTATTTTCACATCGGTATAGCCGTCAATACTGACCAGGGCCTGATGGTTCCGGTGGTAAAGGATGCTGACCAGAAGGGTATTTATGACCTTGCCCGGGAACTGGCTGATCTTGCTCAAAGGGCCAGGGATAAAAAGCTCTCACCATCGGACATGCAGGGCGGCTGTTTTACCATTTCCAGCCTTGGACATATTGGCGGTACCGGTTTCACACCGATTGTTAACGCACCCGAGGTGGCGATTCTTGGCGTATCGCGTTCGCAAATGAAACCGGTATACGAAGGTGGCGAGTTCGTCCCCCGTTTAATTCTCCCCTATTCACTGTCCTACGATCACCGAGTGATAGACGGTGTCGCAGCGGCGGAGTTTACCCGCTACCTCGGTACGGTGCTGGCCGATATTCGCCATATACTCCTGTAAGCTTGCCGGCCCGGACATTGGCAAAAGCTATCGCTGGAGCTATGTATCATGAGTTCGTCAAGACCGCCGTTAAAGGCCAGGTTTTCCATCAATGTGCTTGAAAATTCAGAATCTGAAATTCTCCTGCTTAAACGCAGCCGGGATTCGACGCTGGGCCCCGGCCAGTGGGGATTCCCAGCCGGTCATATCGAACAGGGCGAATCGCCCCTGCAGTGCGCCCGGCGCGAATTGATTGAAGAAATAGGCCCTGAATTTGACGCTACACTGCTACAAACTTTCGGACCTGTACGAGATACCAAGTATGGCGGGATCTACGAGATTAACCTCTTTCACTATCGCTGGCACAATGGCCGGGTTCAATTAAACCACGAGCATGACAGCTTTGCGTGGACGGGTGCGACTGGCTTTAATGACTTCGACGTGATGGATGGGATCGTGGAAGACCTGGATTACCTCGGCATTTGGCCAGGGGTAGACTGGCAGGGCTGATTAACTCAGCCTGACTTTACACAAAGTACCGGGGTTGCTGAATTCTTGATCACGCTCTCGGCGACGCTTCCCATGATCAGGTGACTCAAGCCGGTCCTGCCATGGGTTCCCATGACAATGATGTCTACGCCAAATTCCTTCGCCGTTTGCATAACCTGCTCGGCCGGGTCGCCGTGCAGGATATGGGTCTTAACATCGATGCCCTGGCATTGTTCATCCAGTACTTTTTGCAGGTTGTCACCGGCAGTTTTCTCTTCCAGTGCTTCCAGCTCATCGACATTAACATTGCCACTTTGCGGCATGTTCGCAGGGTGTATCTGCACAATATGCACAATGTGAAGCTGAGCATTTAGCTGTCTCGCAAGACCGACGGCCTTTGTAAAAGCGTCTCCGGATATGTCTGAAAAATCCGTTGCTACCAGGATGCTGTCAAATTCGCTCATTTTCTCATCACTCGCTTGAATTGTTTATGTTTAGCATTATGCATAGTTGACTGAGAGTCTACATTGATTTTCATCAAGAATCACAGCTGTCTGCCACTTTTCGCCATATTCCGGCAGTGGCCACGACACCCGGTGGTTCGACTTTTGCACGACGTGTTTGCTAAAGTCTGGCACTTTGGAACTGGTAATCGCGCATGACGGTAAAGCTTAATTATGAAGTACTGGGCTCGGGTAAACCGCTGGTAATCCTGCACGGCCTTTTTGGCTCAGGTCGAAACCTGCGGGCCATGGCCCGCCACTTTGCTGAAACGCATACGGTATACCTTGTTGACCTGAGAAATCATGGCAACTCCGGGCATGCAGATTCAATGACCTATCCTGAAATGGCACAGGATGTGTCGATGCTGCTTGCCGGGATAGAAGCCGAACCGTTGAGTATTATTGGTCACAGCATGGGTGGAAAAGTTGCCATGGCGTGTGCCCTTGAGAACCTTGTGCCGATTGAAAAACTGATTGTTCTCGATATCGCCCCCGTCAGCTACCACGGTAATTTCGTTGACATTATCAATGCCCTGCTGGAGCTCGAACTTGAATCACTCGAAAGCAGGAAACAGGCCAGTGAACGCCTGGCAGTTCCAATTCCCGAAGCCAATCTTCGCCTTTTCCTGTTACAAAACCTGGTGCAGGGAGACACGGGATTTCGCTGGCGTATTAATTTACCTGGTATCAGGGATTCACTTGCGGACATTGGTGGATTTCCGGCGTACTCGAATCAACGCAGCTTTGACCATCACGCCCTTTTCCTGGGTGGTGCCGATTCCAACTATATCCTCCCCGAGCATCATGAAAAAATATTGAGCTATTTCCCGGGCGCGAGACTGGAAAACATTGCCAATGCCGGTCACTGGCTTCACGCCGACCAGCCGGAACAGGTAAACCAGTCAATGTATAACTTCCTGCAATAGCCTGGCGGGAACAAAGACTTCACCCTGGCAGGTTGTGAAGTTACAATGTGCGCCCTTTTACATCAGTCACGTACAAAATGTCTTCATCCAATATTAAAAAGGTCGTACTGGCCTATTCCGGCGGCCTGGATACCAGCGTCATATTGAAATGGCTGCAGGACCAGTATTCCTGCGAAGTCGTCACATTTACCGCGGATATCGGCCAGGGTGAAGAAGTAGAGCCGGCGCGTGCAAAAGCAGAAAAGCTGGGCGTAAAAGAAATCTTCATTGAAGACCTGGTGGAGGAATATGTCAGGGATTTCGTGTTTCCAATGTTCCGCGCCAACACGATCTACGAAGGTGAATACCTGCTTGGAACATCTATTGCCCGACCATTAATAACAAAACGCCTGATTGAAATTGCGGAAAGCACCGGTGCCGATGCTATCGCGCATGGTGCGACAGGCAAGGGTAATGACCAGGTCAGGTTTGAGCTGGGTGCCTACGCACTAAATCCGGATATCAAGATTATTGCCCCATGGCGTGAATGGGATCTTAATTCAAGGGAAAAGCTTCTCGCTTACGCCGCAGACCACGACATCCCTATTGAAGCGAAGAAAGGCGGGGGTTCACCTTACTCGATGGATGCCAACCTGTTACATATTTCCTACGAGGGTGGCGAGCTGGAAGATCCGTGGTGCGCACCGAATGACGACATGTGGCTCTGGTCTGTTTCACCTGAAAACGCACCTGATGAGGCGGAAGAAATAGAAATCCAGTTTGAAAAGGGCGATGCTATATCCATCAACGGTGAGGCACTGTCTCCCGGGCAATTACTGCGCAGGCTGAATGAGCTGGGTGGAAGCCACGGCATCGGTCGCGTCGACATCGTTGAAAATCGCTATGTAGGAATGAAATCCAGAGGCTGTTACGAAACACCTGGTGGTACCATCCTCCTGAAAGCACACAGGGCAATCGAATCACTCACGCTGGATCGCGAAATGACTCATCTCAAGGATGAAATGATGCCGCGCTATGCTTCACTGATTTATAACGGTTACTGGTGGAGCCCCGAGAGACGTGCCTTGCAGGCACTGATTGACGAAACCCAGGCCCGGGTTAACGGTGTAGTTCGACTAAAGCTTTACAAGGGTAACGTGACTGTATGTGGCAGAAAATCGGAGTCAGACAGCCTGTTTGACGAAGCCATTGCAACCTTTGAAGACGATGAAGGTGCCTACAACCAGAAAGATGCCGAGGGTTTTATCAAGCTAAACGCACTGCGCCTGCGTGTCCAGAACAGGAAATAAGCGGGGCTGTTTGCCCCGTTATCCCTGGCTGTTTCTGAATTTCCTTGCGATCCAGTAATCAAGGCTGATAAAGCGACCACCGCCAAGGAAAAACAGGGCGAGAAGCATAACGAAGTAGGTCGCTGCCCACTCGATACCGTTATTCGACATGACGATGCTGCCATGCTCAGTCAGCCAGCTGTAATTACCGTGTTCTTCGAGAATACTTTTTGCCCTGCTTAACCTGTCCAGCGCTTCTCCTGCATTTGCTGAAACATGAGGGCTTTTCAAATCGTGTATGGCCTGCCACCCGTTATCAATATGTACGGTGACTGCAGCAACTATCATGGTGACCATCAGGGGAATCGATATCCAGCGAACTCCAAGCCCAAGGGCAAGACACACTGCACCGAAATACTCCGCTCCCCACGCCATGTAGGCATTCAGGGCTGGCAGGGGTAAGCCCAATCCCCAGTCCGGGTTGCCAAACCACTGGATAATGGGATCCAGCGAACTGTCCTTGTCAAAGGGATTCCACTTGTTATTACCTGCAACCCAGAAAACCGGCACCAGGTAGATTCTCAGTAAGAGTGGTCCAAGCATATCGACAGAGTTCTTTACCTTGTCGAGGATATCCTGGGCCAGGTTAATCAGCGCGCTAACTTTGTCCATTGCTTCCCCTCTTTTTAAGATGTTTTGTCATTACACAGCCTGTTTCGACAAGCAGTTTAGCCTCGAGTTTCAGTCTGAATTAACATAATTCAGCCTGCACGGTAATTTTCAGGGTGGAGCTCATCAAGGCCGACGGACAAGCCGTTGGCTGTCACCACCCTTGCATGGTAACGACGTAATTGTCGCGGTCTTGTTACACCGCAGGAATACGCGATAATGCCAACTTCCTTTTGCATGTTCTGCTGGTAATGCATGACCCGTTGCGCCTTGTCCGTCGATACAAGACCTCTTTGAAGCTTCCTGTTATGGGTGGTGATACCTGTTGGGCAGGTGTTCTTGTTGCACTGCAGGGCCTGGATACAGCCGAGGGCGAACATGAATCCCCTTGCCGAGGTGACAAAATCCACGCCCATGCACAGGGCCCAGGCAACGTCGGTCGGTGTGATCAACTTGCCGGAAGCAATCACCTTGATTCGATCCCGCAATCCGTATTCATGCAATTTATCAACCAGCAGGGGCAGGCTCTCCCGCAGCGGTAATCCCATGTCGTCCATCAGTGGCATGGGTGCGGCGCCGGTTCCACCATCTGCACTATCGACGGTAATAAAGTCGGGCGCGGCCTCTATGCCAATCTCGTTAATTTCCTGGAACAGCTTATCCAGCCAGCCATAAGCACCGATCACGGCCTTGAAGCCGACGGGCTTACCGGTAATTCTCCTGACACGGTCAATCATTTGCAGCAGGTCTTCATTACTGTTGATATCAGGGTGCCTGTTGGGGCTTATGGAATCCTGCCCCACCTCGATTCCACGAATTTCTGCAATCTCGCGGGTCACTTTTCCACCGGGCAGTATTCCACCCTTACCTGGCTTTGCGCCCTGGCTCAGCTTTATTTCAAACATCTTCACCTGTTCGTGGGCTGCGACCTGCCTTAACTTTTCATCATCAAGGTTACCTTCGCTGTCACGAACACCGTACTTGGCTGTACCAACCTGGTAAACGATGTCAGCACCACCTTCCAGGTGATACGGCGACAGCCCCCCTTCCCCGGTATTCATCCAGCATCCTGCCATTCGCGCGCCATTTGACAGTGCCAGGACTGCCGGCCTTGATATCGCGCCATAGCTCATCCCGGAGATATTAAAAAACGAAGACTGCCTGTAGGGAATCCTGCAGTGGGGACCAATAACAACAACGGCCGGCTCCACGGCATCTTTTCCAAGTGTCGGGTAGGGGCAGTTGACAAACAATACCGTGCCCGGCGGCCGCAGATCGCGACTGGAACCAAAGGCAACCGTGTTATCGAGGTTTTTTGCCGCACGGTAAGCCCAGGAACGTTGCGCGCGGTTAAAGGGTAGTTCTTCGCGATCCATGGCAAAAAAATACTGTCTGAAAAACTCCCCGAGGTGTTCAAAAAAGTAGCGGAAATGCCCCACCACGGGATAATTTCGACGTATTGCGTGCTTTGTCTGGGTCTTGTCGACAATAAATACGATAATGACAGTCAGCACACCGAGACCAATGCTAAAAATAAACAGCGCTGCGAGGACTTCCAGGGAATAAAGCAGGAAACCCTGGACCTGATCAATATTCATTCATGCCCTCCTTGGGGAGCGAAACCTTATCAAGACACCAAAAAGTGGAATGCTATGCCAGCAATCCCTTGGAAAGAAAGTTCCAGGCTAGCTTTGAGGTCGTGTACCGAGCACGATATCCTTTTCACGCATGGATTGAAGGATGGCCGCACCACCATTAACAACAACCTGTGCATCAGGGTGCTGAATTTCAGTGGCAATCTGCATCAGCATTTCCTCTCCAGTCTGCCCGGACTCACCCTGGATCAATTCAAGCAGCCTTGCAGATATCGGGTTGAGTTCAAGAAACCCCACTTCATCTTCACGATCCCGGTAAACAACCAGGTAGGTCGGTTGATCACCAGGTTCGGATGGCAGGAAATCCGGAGAAATCCTGTGCACCGGGTAAGTGTAAACAAATGGCCATGCAAGCGGGCTCAATACGGGGCATGATTTCAGCAGGTCACCGTTTGGGTCTACCTCAACATCATCTATTTCCCGGCTATCAATAGAGATTGCCAACTCGAGCCATTCATAGTGGGCGAGCTCCCTCATAAATGGATAATCGCTTTCCTGCTCCTTCCTTTCCGTATCCAGGTACTGCAGGAACTCCTGTGTCATCTTGGGGAACAGAGGTGTGCGTGCCTGGTGGGAACGAAAGTAATCTCTTACCATCGCGTGCCAGTCCTGGTCAGGAATGATCTTGCGCAGGACCGGGAATCCGCTGGCCAGGAAGTCCTCCACGTTGTTGTACAGGAGATCCCTGTAGATCTTCATACGCCGATCTTCAATATCTGCAGGCGCAGGTGCGTTTTCCGGATCTCGAATGTGATGGGTGAACTGGTACTGCAGTTCGCGAAAGTCAGTTACTTGCCGAGACACTCCTGTCATTCCCCTCTTCGTATCTCAGTTGAATATCCCTGATCTGGCTAACCTCGGCAAACAGTTCTTCCATGGATGGGATATTGAAATCTCTTTCCAGTAGCGTGGGAAAAACACCGAAATGCTCATAGGCTTTGCCCAGCAAATTCCAAACAGGATCGATAACATCGGCACCATGGGTATCTACCCTGAGGTCCTCAGCCTCCTCGTAATGCCCGGCAATATGGGCATAGGCGATTCGCTCGGCGGGCATTGAACGAAGAAATTCCTCGGCATCATACCTGTGATTAATACTGTTGACGTAGATATTGTTTATATCGAGTAATAACTCGCAATCTGCTGCCTCAAGAACAGCATTGATAAATTCTGATTCGGTCATTTCCCGGCCTGGCGCCGCGTAGTAAGACACGTTTTCAATGACCAGCTTGCGGCCGATTATGTCCTGCGTACGCATGATGCGTTCTGCCACGTATTTAACCGCGTCTTCAGTGAAAGGAATGGGCATCAGGTCATAAAGATGACCGTCATCTCCACAGTAGCTGAGATGCTCACTGTAACTTCGAATGTTGTGTTCATCCAGGAATGCCCTGACTTTACGAAGAAAGGCCTCGTCAAGTTCAGCGGGACCACCGATATTCAGGGACAGGCCGTGACAAACAAAAGGAACTCGTTCCGTGAGAGAACGGAACTGTCGACCGTAGGCACCGCCAAAGTCAATCCAGTTCTCCGGTGCCACCTCCATGAATGACACCTGTTCAGGAATATGGTCTGCGAGCGAGCCTATAAAGGCTCGCCGCAGACCCAGTCCTGCTCCCTTGACGGGATACTTACCGGGCATGGTACTGACTACTCAAAGTATAACCAGCCTGCCCGTGTACAGCTGAAGGTAACTTACTTACCGCCACACTTACCTTCGCCGCACTTGCCTTCAGACTTTTTGCTGTCACCGCACTTGCCTTCACCGCATTTGCCTTCAGACTTTTTGCTGTCACCGCATTTGCCTTCACCGCATTTTCCTTCTTTCTTCTTGTCGCCGCATTTTCCTTCGCCGCACTTACCTTCTTTTTCCTTGTCACCGCACTTGCCTTCACCGCACTTGCCTTCTTTTTTCTTGTCACCGCACTTTCCTTCGCCACATTTACCTTCGGCGTGTGCATCTGCAACCATGTAACCACTTGAAAGCTCGTTCATGGAAAACGGGTTCTCGGCAGCATTAGCGAGCGGGCTAACGGCCAGTGATACAGCAAAAGTAGTGCCGAGAGCAGCAGCAACCGGCTTGAGTGTTGATTTCTTTGACATCAGGGGATCCTCCTGAACTTCAGTTTAAAAAATAGGCCAATTTGACCCGGTTTATATACGTTTACACAACTAACTAAACTATTATTCTTGAGTGCTAGAACACTGCAATAATCTACCATGACCTTACAGCCATGAGTCTGTGGACACTTTAAGTCAGCAAAAGTTTCTTGGCATGCAAAATGACGCTGCCCGTACCGTATTGAATTTGTACCCGGTTTTACTGATGGAAAATTATTCCCAATAAATCAAGCAGATAAGCCGGTCATCCTGGGCTCCGATTGATTCCCTGGCCGCCAGCCTAGCGATGACGCATATGGGGGAAAAGAATCACGTCCCGAATCGACGGGGAGTCACTGAGAAACATGACCAGGCGGTCGATGCCGATCCCCTCGCCAGCCGTTGGCGGTAAACCATACTCCAGCGCAGTAATGTAGTCCTCGTCAAAATGCATAGCTTCCTGGTCACCGGCTTCTTTTTCCCGGACCTGCTGCTGGAATCGTTCTGCCTGGTCTTCCGGGTCATTTAGCTCGGAAAAGCCATTAGCGATTTCCCTGCCGGCAATAAAAAATTCAAAACGATCGGTAACGAAGGGATCGTCATCATTTTTCCGGGCCAGGGGTGACACTTCCGTCGGGTAGGCCGTGATAAAGGTTGGTGCTACCAGGTTCGATTCCACGGTCTTTTCAAAAAGTTCGATTTGCAACTTTCCAAGGCCATAGCTATCTTCCAGGTGAACGTCCATGCTGGACAGGATCTCCCTCATTCTGGCTTCTGATTCGAGGTCCGCGTCCGCCAGCGTCGGATTATGTTCAAGAATCGATTCCTTTACCGTCATTCGACGAAATCGCGGTTCAAGATCAAATTCCTCTTCCTGGTAAGTGATGACATAGTTGCCCGTGATTTCAAATACAAGTTTTCTCAGCAGGTCCTCGGTTAGATCCATCAGGTCATGGTAGTCCGCGTAAGCCTGGTAGAATTCCAGCATGGTAAATTCAGGATTGTGGCGTTGTGACAAACCTTCATTGCGAAAACTACGGTTTATCTCGAAGACCCTCTCAACACCTCCGACAACCAGGCGCTTGAGATAGAGCTCAGGTGCTATACGCAGGTACAAATCCATATCAAGCGCGTTGTGATGGGTAACAAAGGGTCGTGCTGTAGCACCGCCCGGGATTACCTGCATCATGGGTGTTTCCACTTCTACAAACTTGTGCTCGCGTAGATAGTTTCGAATATAGTCAATAACTGCAGAACGAACGCGAAATACTTCGCGACTTTCCTCGTTCATGATGAGGTCAAGATAGCGCTGCCGGTAGCGGGTTTCCTGGTCGGTGAGCCCATGAAATTTTTCCGGCAAGGGACGCAGGGACTTGGTCAGCAATCGAATCGATTCTGCCTGAAGGCTCAATTCACCCTTGTTGGTCTTCATCATCACGCCGCTTATGCCGATAATGTCACCGATATCCCATTTTTTAAATTGCTCGTTGTAAATGCCTTCTTCCAGGTCATCCCGGCGCACGTATATCTGTATCTTGCCGGACATGTCCTGTATGTGGGCAAACGAGGCTTTACCCATGATTCTCCTTGTCATCATTCGGCCAGCGATACTGACCCTGACCTGCATTTGCTCCAGCTCCTCCTTGGTTTTTTCACCATAGAGCCCGTGCAAATCTGTCGCCAGGGAATCGCGCCGAAAGTCATTGGGAAATGCACTGCCTTTTTCCCTCAGTTGCGTAAGCTGGTCTCGCCTTTGCTGGATGAGATCGTTCTCGTCATTACTCATACTTCAATTATTACCTGTCTGTTTTTGATTGTCATCGCGATATAAGGATTGAATTCCTGGCTTTACAGTCCGCTTTTTAAACTGGCCTCGATAAAATCATCCAGGTCCCCATCCAGCACCGCCTGGGTACTGGAACTTTCAACACCGGTTCTCAGGTCCTTGATGCGGCTCTGGTCAAGCACGTAGGAACGTATCTGGCTGCCCCAGCCAATATCAGACTTCGCCTCTTCCATTGCCTGCTTCTCAGAATTTAATTTTAGAAGCTCCATCTCATAAAGCTTTGCGCGCAATTGTTTCATCGCCTGGTCACGATTCTTGTGCTGTGACCGGTCGCTCTGGCATTGCACGACAATCCCACTTGGAACATGGGTCAGACGCACTGCCGAGTCTGTTTTATTAACGTGCTGTCCACCGGCACCACTGGCACGGTAGGTATCCACGCGCAAGTCAGCCGGGTTGATATCTACCTCTATACTGTCATCAATCTCGGGAGATACGAACACGGATGCAAACGATGTATGACGCCGATTACCGGAATCAAAAGGTGATTTCCTGACAAGCCGATGAACACCTGTTTCAGTTCTCAGCCAGCCAAAAGCATAGTCACCCTCGTATCTCACCGTGGCACTCTTGATACCTGCAACATCACCCGGCGAAACTTCCACCAGCTCCGTTTTAAATTCGTGTTGCTCGCCCCAGCGCAGGTACATGCGTAGTAACATCTCTGCCCAGTCCTGGGCTTCCGTTCCACCGGAACCGGCCTGGATATCGAGAAATGTATTGTTGGCATCCATTTCACCGGAAAACATGCGTCGGAATTCCAGCTCCACCAGCTGCTGTCCGAGCTCTTGCAAATCGACTTCGACCCCGGCAATGGTATCGGCATCATTTTCTTCTTTGGCCAATTCCAGTAATTCACCAGCATCAGCCAGGCTGGTGCTCAACTTGTCAATCGTGCCTACGACTTTTTCAAGCGACGCTCTTTCCCTTCCCAGGTCCTGTGCTTTCTCAGGATCGTTCCAGACCGCAGGGTCCTCAAGCTCACGCAGAACTTCCGTTAGCCGATCTGACTTTTCAGCATACTCAAAGGTACCCCCTGAGAGCTTCGGTCCGCTCCTTCTGGTCCTTGATCTGCATCAACAGTGGATTTATCTCAAGTGTCATCTTTATCACCCGCTTAAAAATTTTGAGCGCGGATTCTACTACAGCCTATTCAAGCAATACAGCTTGCGCACATTAATTAATGTATTGCTTCGCGATTTCGCCTGGGCTAAAAGGCGGCCCTCAGGCCGGCTCGATATAGTTGACGAGGAGTTGCGGCGTCTTTCTTCCTCTAAACTCGTTAACATCGAGGTGGTAGGCCAGTTTTACAAATTCACAGTCCTTCGGCCAGTCAGCATCGGAGGTATAAAAGGCAATTGCTTCCACTTCCTTGTCTTCGTCTGCAATGCCAAGTCTCAGCTTGAGATGCTGTTCACCAACAACACGTCTTTCCAGCAATTTGAATATTCCATCAAACAGGGGTTCAGGAAAACCCTGGCCCCAGGGCCCGGCACTTTTCAACTGTTCTCCAAGACCAAGATTGATCTCACTGGCCTCAAGTTCTCCATCGGATACCAGCTCATCGTCAAATCCGCTTGTTTCGATTTTTTCCTTCACTGACAGGTCAAATTGCTCACAAAACTCCTCGTAGTCGCTTTCTTTTAACGAAAGCCCGGCCGCCATTGCATGTCCACCATATTTACTCAGCAAACCCGGATTCGCCGTGGCAATCGACTCGAGCACATCACGAATATGCACGCCCTTTATGGAGCGTGCCGAACCCTTCAATTGCTGCTCCGATTCGCGGGCAAAAACGATAACTGGTCGATGGGTAAACTCCTTGATACGGGATGCCAGCACCCCTACAACACCCTGGTGCCAGTTTTCCCGGTAAAGACAGATGCCGTGTGGAAGGTATTCCCGGGAAGCAAAGTCAAGTTCACCAAGTAGTGTTTTCGCTTCTTCCTCCATGTCAGACTGGATTTCGCGTCTTTCCCGGTTCAGGGTGTCCAGCTTGCCAGCAAGTTGCAGCGCTTTCTCCTCGTCGTCACAACACAGGCACTCGATACCCAGGCGCATGTCAGTCAGGCGACCGGCCGCATTGAGCCGGGGACCAATCGCAAAGCCAAGGTCGCTCGCTACGATGGATGCCGGGTTTCTCTTTGCAACCAGCAGCAGGGATTTTATACCGGGCACACATCTCTTTTGCCGAATTCGCTGCAGGCCCTGTGCCACAAGCAGGCGATTGTTAAAATCCAGCGGGACCACGTCTGCAACAGTGCCAAGTGCAACCAGGTCAAGCAGGGCTGCCAGGTTTGGCACAGGAATTTGTTTATCCTCGAACCAGCCGGATTCTTTTAACTTGTGTCTCAGTGCTGCGAGCAAGTAAAACATCACCCCAACACCGGCAAGGGCCTTGCTCGGAAAGTTATCGCCCGGCAAGTTTGGATTCAAAATCACGTTGGCATTGGGCAACACTTCACCGGGTATATGGTGGTCGGTGATGAGTACTTCCATTCCCAGTTGCCGTGCCAGGTCAACGCCCTCCAGGCTGGAAATTCCGTTATCAACGGTAATAAGCAAGTCCGGGGATTGGGCTGTTGCCAGTTCGACAACCTCGGGGCTCAGGCCATACCCGTGCTCAAAGCGATCAGGAACCAGGAAATCAACCGATGTCGCACCCATGGCGCGCAGTCCACGCATGCCCACCGCACAGGCAGTCGCACCATCAGCATCATAGTCAGCGACAATGAGCATACGCTTGTTATTGCGTATGGCATTCGCAAGTAACAGCGCGGCATCATCAATGTTGCTCAATAGCGTATAGGGTAAAAGCCTTTCCAGGGAGTAATCAATATCATCGAGACTACTGACGTTTCTCGCGGCATAAACACGCTCAACTACAGGGTGGAGCTTGTTGGAAAGCCTGGTGACGCTGGCGGGTTGGCGTCGAACAATAGTTTTTCGATTCAAGCTAAACTTCCAGGCTGTTCAATAAGAAATGTTCAGGAAAGTTGCTCAAGAACATTGTTAAAAGGCCGGGCCTTCTTCCAGAACTTCCAGAAACTCGACTTGCCCAGGCTGAATTCCCGGCGCCTGGTTATGATCTTCAATTGATTAATCCGGCCTTTTGTTAAACCATCGACCAGTATGCTGCACCAGTTTTTTTCGAACTGTAAAAGGCGTTGCCTTGCCTGACCTCGTTGCAGCATGGTCGTTTGAAAATCTGACATGACAACCAGTATGTTCGCGCTGGTATTGTCCTCCTGCAGGATTTCACCAGAATCGGCGGGTAAGGGCAGGCAGGGTGTATTGGATAACATGGATAGACCCATGGTGCTGTTATCATCGCTGTACACCCGGGTCCATTGCCGTTCCAGTAAACCCGGTAACCTGCCGCAACCCCAGAACCACAGGCTATTGACGGGTAACTCACCACGTTCTGCACGTAGCCTGTTAATGTCAGCGTTATGAAGCTGGATTTGTACTTCGTTCATCAATCGATGCCAGGTTGAAGCGTGTTCTCCGACCGGCATGAATTCCTGTATGTTCCGGCCAATAACTGTAAAAATCTCGGAGGTTTTTATAAGCGGCCTTTCGCTCAACTTCACGTACCAGCGACCGGGTACCGGCACTTCAAGCTCCCAGCCCTGGTCGGTAAAACTGCGTCGCACCGATGCTGCCAATGCAAGCGCATCGTGCTGGGTCAGGGCAAGGTTATTTACATCAACGAGATTCAGGCTTTTCTGATCAGCATGCAGGTGAACCGGATCCGCCCTCATCCAGTAGCCTTCGGGCTTCTGTTCTCCATCAATCAAACGACCGATGGCTGCCATGGGGATATCTTCTTCATTACCGTATTTGCACTGAAATAGATCGCACAGCGAAGCAGTATAGGGGGTTTCGCTTATTACCCTGCTACTGGCCCGTGCCAGGATTGCTTCAAGGGCAGGTAATTCAGAATCCCGACCCTGTTGCTCGTATTCAGCGTCAAAAAGACCGGGGACAAGTAAGGTAATACTCAGCATGAATGTGTCATTGCAAGGGTGGCTTTACCGGGATATTCATCTCACTCGTTTTATCGGGCAATGCTCAGATCTATATCACAACCTCAGCTTATATTGTCGAGAATTGCTTTCTTCACGTTATCAAGTTTCGTGTCCGTCCTGATAACCGGCGCACTGGCCTGCTGTATTGCTGTATCCGGGTCCTTGAGACCGTGCCCGGTAAGCGTGCAGGTTACACAACTGCCCTCTTCTATTCGATCGCCGCGAATGTCTCGCAGCGCACCCGCTACGGACACGGCTGAAGCAGGCTCGCAGAAAATACCCTCTTTCTCAGCCAGTAGTTTTTGCGTCGCCAATATTTCAGCGTCGTCGAACTCGTCAAACCAGCCTCCTGATTCACGACTGGCGGCCCATGCATTATCCCAGGACTGGGGATTGCCGATTCGAATGGCAGTGGCCACTGTTTCAGGATTTTCTACCGGGGCCCCTCGCATGAAAGGCGCGGCACCACTTGCCTGGTAACCCAGCATTTTCGGCCGGCCATCAACCTCGGTAGATGCGCCGAGTTTACAGCTTGATTCACAGTAGCTGCAGGCCTCGGTATGCTGGCCGGCATATTCGCTGAAGCCAATCCAGTAGGCGCTGATATTCCCGGCGTTTCCAACAGGCAGACAGTGGTAATCAGGTGCACGGCCCAGGTCATCCAGTATTTCAAATGCCGCTGTTTTTTGACCCTGGAGCCTGTAAGGGTTGATTGAGTTAACTATGGAAACAGGTGCCTCGGTCGCCACTTCCTTGACAAGACGCATACCATCATCAAAGTTTCCTTCAATCTGGATGACGACCGCGCCTTTCATCATTGCCTGTGCGAGCTTGCCCAGCGCTATTTTCCCCTCGGGGATGAGAACAAAGGCCCTGATCCCCGCTCGAGCCGCATAGGCCGCTGCAGATGCAGATGTATTGCCGGTAGATGCGCAGATAATCGCCTCCGACCCTTCTGATACGGCCTGCGTGACTGCCATGGTCATGCCACGATCCTTGAAAGACCCGGTTGGATTCAGGCCCTCGTACTTTACATACAGGTCGATATTCTTCTCATTCGCCTCGGCAATATTTTCAAGGCGAATAAGAGGTGTGCGTCCTTCTCCCAGCGAGATCACCCGGGTATCAGCAGCCACGGGCAGGCGTTCACGATAGCGTTCAATCAATCCGGTATAACGAGACATAGGGTAAAAGAGGTTGTGATATAAATTGTCAGGCCAGTGTTTCCAGCCTGATCCTGGCGACGGAGCCGGATACAGTATCCAGCTTTTCTATCCGCGCTATAGCTTCGTTCATATTTTTTTCGATTACTTTTTGAGTCAGGAAGATAATCGGGACCTGGCTACTACCATCCACGGGTTCCTTCTGAATAATGGCCTCGATACTGATACCGGAATCTCCAAATATGCTGGTGATGTCCGCCAATACACCCGGCTGATCGACAGCAGAAAGACGAAGATAATAGGCAGTTTCTATGCTTTCAATATCCAGCACAGGGGCATCGTCCATGGCATCGGGTTGAAATGCCAGGTGCGGAACCCTGTTTTCCGGATCACTGGTCAGGGCCCTCACCGTATCAACAACGTCTGCCACAACGGCCGAGGCTGTTGGCTGTGAACCTGCCCCGGCGCCGTAGTAAAGCGTGGGCCCAACTGCATCACCGTAGACCAGCACAGCATTCATTACGCCATCTACGTTCGCTATCAACCTTCTTTCCGGTATCAGGGTAGGATGAACTCTCAGCTCAATACCGTCACCTGCTTTTCGTGCTATTCCGAGGTGCTTTATGCGATATCCCAGCTCTGAGGCATATTGCACATCCACCTGCTCAATATTGGTAATGCCCTCGGTGTAGGTTTTCTCAAACTGCAGGGGAATACCAAAAGCGATTGAACCGATGATGGTCAGTTTGTGTGCGGCGTCAACGCCTTCTACATCAAAAGTGGGATCGGCTTCTGCATAACCCAGCGCCTGGGCCTCCTTCAACACGTCATCAAAGTCACGGCCCTTGTCGCGCATCTCGCTGAGAATAAAATTCCCGGTACCATTGATGATTCCCGCTGCCCATTCGATCTTGTTTGCCGCGAGGCCTTCGCGCATGGCCTTGATGATGGGTATACCGCCGGCCACGGCCGCTTCAAAAGCCACCGTCACACCTTTCTCTCGCGCAGCACTGAATATTTCATTTCCATGCATGGCGATAAGTGCCTTGTTGGCTGTAACCACGTGCTTGCCATTCTCGATGGCCCTGAGAACAAGTTCCCGCGCTGGTGAGTAACCTCCGATCAACTCGATGACAACATCTATTTCCTCGTCGTCGACAACAGCAAAAGCGTCATCGGAGATCGTATCAATCTTGTCCAGGCCCTCAATCGCATTTGCATCATACTCGCGGGCGGCAGCATGGCTGATAACAATATCTCTTCCGGCTCGACGGGAAATTTCGTCATTATTCCTGGTCAGAACACTGACGGTTCCTCCTCCCACGGTACCAAGTCCAAGCAATCCAATTTTTACCGGTTTCATATTCTTGTCGCTATTCCTGTTCTTTAACCCGCCAGGCTTACGGGTGCCTGGTCTTTTCGAAACATATTTTTAATACCGCGTATTGCCTGCCTGGTCCTGTGCTCATTTTCAATCAGTGCAAAGCGCAGGAAGTTATCGCCGTATTCACCAAAACCGATACCGGGTGAAGCGGCTACCTTGGCATCAAGCAATAGCTTCTTGGAAAATTCCAGTGAGCCCATTTCCCGGTAGAACTCGGGTATCTCTGCCCACACGAACATGGTGGCTCGCGGCTTTTCCACTTTCCATCCGATGTTATTCAGGCCGTCACACAGCACGTCCCTGCGTCGCTGGTAAAGCTTTACGATGTCCCTGACACATTGTTGATCGCCTTCCAGTGCCTTTATCGCGGCAACCTGGATCGGGGTAAACATGCCATAGTCCAGGTAGGACTTGATACGTGCGAGAGCATGTACCAGCACCTGGTTGCCCACCATGAATCCGACGCGCCAGCCGGGCATGTTATAACTCTTCGAAAGTGAGAAAAATTCAACGGCAACGTCCCTCGCCCCTTCAACCTGCAGGATCGACGGGGCCTTGTAACCATCAAAAACAATGTCGGCGTAGGCAAAATCCTGCACCACCCAGATCTGGTGTTCACGGGCAAACTCTATAATGCGTTCAAAAAAGTCGAGTTCCACGCACTGTGCGGTTGGATTACTGGGAAAGTTCAACAGCAACATCTTTGGTTTTGGCCAGGATGTATGAACAGCCTTTTCCAGCTCGGCAAAAAAATCTATTTCCTTGCCTATGGGAACATGACGAACATCAGCTCCCCCCAGCACAAATCCATAGGGGTGGATGGGGTAAGCAGGATTTGGCACCAGTACCTGGTCTCCCCTGTCCATCGTCGCCATGGCCAGGTGCGCCAGCCCTTCCTTGGAACCGAGAGTTACAATAGCCTCCGTTTCCGGGTCGAGCTCCACCCCGTAGCGATCCCTGTACCAGTTGCAAATTGCCCGTCTCAGCCTCGGTATTCCCCGCGACATGGAGTAACGGTGTGTGTCCTTGCGCTGTGATGCCTCGACAAGCTTGTCTACAACGTGCTGCGGAGCCGCCTGGTCAGGGTTTCCCATGCCAAAGTCGATGATGTCCTCACCGTTTCGACGCTCCTGCATCTTCAGATCATTAACAATGTTAAAAACGTAGGGCGGCAAGCGCTTAATTGTTGGAAATTCGGTATCCATGAACAGTACTTTAGTTCGTATTCTCTTGAAAAACCTCGCAATTATACGGCATATGCATCACGGGTTACAGTCAGGCTTTTACAGTTCCAGGGGGTTATGCTCTCTACAGGCACTACCGTATACTGCTTGCAATGAAAGATCGTGTATTAACCCGCATAAAAGTAGATGACTAAAGTAGCTGCAATACAAATGGTGTCCGGTGACCAGGTTGAGGCCAACCTGCGCCAGGCGGAGGAACTGCTCGACAAGGCAGCCAGTGACGGGGCTGAATTTGCACTCCTGCCGGAGTATTTCCCCATCATCAGCGACAATGAAAAAGCCAAGCTGGAGATCGTCGAGGACTATGGCAGCGGCCCCCTCCAGCAATGGCTCGAGGAACAGGCCAGGAAATACGGCATATGGCTGATGGCCGGCACGGTACCGCTACGCACCGAGAACCCCGCCCTTGTTGCCAGCGCCTGTCTTTTATACACACCAGGCGGTGAATGTGTTGCGCGCTATGACAAGATGCACCTGTTTGATGTCTGCGTAAGCCGGGAAGACGAAGAGTCCTATAACGAGTCAGATACCATTCTCGCAGGGCAGGACATTGTCACGGCAGATATTCCAGCTGGAACACTGGGCCTGACCATCTGCTACGACCTGCGCTTCCCGGAATTGTACCGGGAACTCGTTGAGCGTGGCGCAACCATGTTTACCGTGCCAGCCGCCTTTACCTACAGCACCGGTCGCCGGCACTGGGCTATGCTCCTTTGTGCGCGGGCAGTGGAGAACCTTAGCTTTGTCATCGCGTCAAACCAGGGCGGGCAAAACACCGAGAACCGGCGCACCTGGGGTCATAGCATGATTATTGACCCCTGGGGTAATATCCTCGCCGAGCTCGAAGATGGTCCCGGCGTGGCCTGCGCTGAACTGGACATGGAGAGACTGGAATCCCTGCGCAGCAGCTTTCCAGCACTTGATCACCGAATAGTAGGAGTATGAGAAGTTAATGAGTCAGCCCCTTGAAAAAGCACAGCAACAGTTACTCAACCCGGTCGGGATGGACGTCGCCGACATCGAAAAAACCCTTGGCAAGTTGATGGCCCACGACATTGACGCTGCGGATCTGTATTTTGAATCTTCCCGCGCGGAGAGCTGGGTGCTGGAAGACAGCATTATTCGCGAAGGATCACACAGCATCGACCAGGGTGTTGGCGTACGCGCAATCAGCGGTGAGAAAACCGGCTTTGCCTATTCTGACGAGATCGTACTTCCGGCGCTGGATAGCGCCGCCGCCGCGGCGAGGGCTATTGCCAGGCAGGGCGGTAACGGAACGGTGCCGGCCTGGAGTTCAAATAATGCGCTGGCACTTTATCCACCCATGATGCCGATGGAGTCCATCAGCTCCCAGGATAAAGTCGCGATACTGAACAAGATCGACCAGCTTTGCAGGAAAAAGGATCCCCGCGTTAAACAGGTCATCGCCGGTCTCAGTGCATCGCACTCAACTGTCATGGTTGCTGCCAGTGACGGCACTTTTGCCGCCGATCTGCGACCTCTCGTCAGGCTGAACGTGAATGTCATCGTGGAGGATGGTAAGCGTATTGAAAAAGGCAGCGCCGGTGGCGGAGGCCGATTTGGATACGAGTACTTCCAGGACGACGACTTACTGGAAAGTTATATCGATGAAGCAATTGAACAGGCCCTTGTCAATCTCGAAGCTGTCGCAGCGCCGGCAGGTAGCATGACGGTGGTTCTCGGACCAGGCTGGCCCGGTATTCTCCTGCATGAAGCGATCGGTCACGGCCTTGAAGGTGACTTTAATCGCAAGGGCACGTCGGCATTTGCCGGCCGTATTGGAGAACGTGTCGCAACCGAGTCCGTGACGGTTGTGGATGACGGCACCATCCCTAACAGGCGCGGCTCACTTTCAATCGACGATGAAGGCATAGCCAGTGAATGCACTACCCTCATTGAGAATGGGATACTGAAAAATTACATGCAGGACAAGATGAACGCCGGGCTTATGGGTATGAAACCAACCGGAAACGGAAGACGGGAATCCTACGCGCATTTACCTATGCCACGTATGACCAATACCTATATGCTGGGCGGCGAATACCCGGCGGAGGAGATTATTGCGTCTGTCGAGAAAGGCATCTATGCCTCCCAGTTTGGTGGTGGCCAGGTGGACATTACAAACGGCAAGTTTGTCTTCAGTGCCAGCCAGGCCTGGATGATCGAGAACGGCAAGCTGGCAGCACCCATTAAAGGGGCAACTATTATCGGCAACGGTCCGGATGTGCTTACCCGCGTGTCCATGGTCGGAAATGACATGGCACTGGATTCCGGTGTTGGTATGTGCGGTAAGGACGGCCAGTCTGTGCCGGTAGGCGTAGGACAACCGACGATAAAGATAGATGAACTGACGGTGGGTGGTACCAGTACCTGAACGGTACTTTCACTGCAACAAAAGCCTAGCCCGGCAGCTCCTGGCCGGCCGGAACTACGGGTACTTCAGAATTCACATCGCCGTTTTGGCCACGCTGTCGCAGCAGGTGGTCCATCAATACAACTGCAAGCATGGCCTCGGCTATTGGCACAGCACGAATACCGACACAGGGGTCGTGACGCCCTTTTGTCACGACTTCCGCGGCATTGCCATTTCGATCAATGGTCTTACCGGGAAGACGAATACTGGACGTGGGCTTCAGCGCAATACTGACCTGGATATCCTGGCCAGTGGAAATACCACCGAGGGTGCCGCCGGAATTATTTGAGAGAAACCCTTCGGGCGTCATTTCATCACGGTGTTCGCTTCCTTTCTGGGAGACGGAAGCAAAACCTGCACCGATTTCTACTCCCTTTACCGCGTTAATGCTCATCATGGCGCTGGCAATATCCGCATCAAGTCGATCAAAAATCGGTTCACCCAGTCCGACGGGCACGCTTTCTGCCACGATGTTAACCCGGGCACCGATGGAATCACCTTCCTTGCGCAGGGCATCCATGTAATCTTCCAGTTCCTGCACCTTTGCAGGTTCAGCACAAAAGAACGGATTACTTTCCACCGCATTCCAGTCTTCACAGTTCAACTTTATCGGACCCAGCTCGGCGAGATAGGCGCGGATTGTTAATCCGCATTTTTCCTGCAGGTACTTTCTCGCGATAGCCCCTGCCGCCACGCGCATACAGGTTTCCCGGGCCGACGCCCTGCCACCACCACGGTAATCCCTCACGCCATACTTTTGTTCATAGGTGTAGTCGGCATGGCCCGGGCGAAACAGGTCCTTGATATCTGAGTAATCCTTTGAACGCTGATCTTCGTTCTCAATGAGAAGACCAATTGGAGTACCGGTGGTTCGACCTTCGAAAACACCGGAAAGTATTTTTACCGTGTCCGATTCGCGGCGTTGGGTCACATGCCGGGACTTGCCTGGCTTCCTTCGATCAAGATCTCCCTGCAAATCCGCTTCGCTGAGCTCCATACCTGGAGGACAGCCGTCAACAATGCACAGGTAGGCCTCACCGTGGCTTTCACCACTGGTGCTAACTGTAAATAATTTTCCGAAAGAGTTACCTGACATGGGCGCGTATTCTATATGGTTTTAGGAGCAAATTAGAAATGTGATAACAAATTGACTCTATTTTTGCCCGGAAATCTGACTGGGATTAAGCCCGGGAGAACACCTGCCTGGTCCAAACAAGCGGACCGTCCATTGACAGGGATGTCAATGACGAGCCTACAGGGAAGTACTTGTAGCGTGTCCGCGGTTTGACCATGCAGGTGTCAGTCGAACCTAAATTGGTGTCTCTACCTCTTACGCTTCGAGTAAATATCAATGAACCCATCCCGGTTAGGCATACGAATCTTCGCCAGGTTCTTTGCATTTAACACCTTGTCTTCATCAATGATGCCGTTTAAATAAAGTATGTAGGCAGTAACGGCATAGGTTTCATCGTCGCTAAGTGAACCGGGTGCCTGGGTCGGCATGGAGCGCCGGTTAAAATCAAACAGCGTGGTAGCGTAGGGCCAGTAGGTCCCCACGGTTTTTTCAGGCCACTCATCGGTCAGGCCCATTTCCGCAAAGGCCAGCTGATCCGCACTGGCTCCTTCTCCCTTTGGACCGTGGCAGGACAGGCACTTCGCCGTGTACACTTTCTCACCTCGAACTGCATCCCCCTCACCCGGCGGCAGGCCGCGACCATCCGGCATCACGGATATTTCCCACCTGCGAATGTCCTTCACTGAGGCCGCTTCACCAAGCCCCGGACCTGTCACCTGTTCTGCGCTTACCAGGCTAATCCCAGTCAGCGTCAAGACCGAGATCGTCGAGATTATCTTCTTCATCATATACATGTATGACATCGCCACCGCTTTCCACCTTCCACGAGACGATTGCGTTATAGTGAAAGAAGCCGTGCCGGCCCTTGTTTTTCAAAAGCTCTTTTCTTTCCGGTTGCCGATAGCCGGTCTCGTCGGTGACGCGGCTCTTTAGCACACTGTCCCGGCCGTCCCAGTGCCAGGGCATGCGAAAACGTGTAAAACTGCGATCCAGTACCGGCTCCTGTAATGCGGCTTCAGCCCAGCTTTCGCCGCCATCTGCACTTACCTCTACCTTGCTGACCTTGCCATTGCCGCTCCAGGCGAGTCCGCTGACCTGGTAAAGACCGGGTTCCTGCATGCGCATACCGGAAGAAGGAGAGGTTATAAGCGACTTCGCTTCCATTGTCATGGTAAACATCTCTGCCTTGCCCGAGGGTAACAACTCTGTGTAACGCGCAGTTTCGTTTCTAGCCATGACCGGTGAGTCGGTGGCGGTAAGACGCCTGAGCCACTTAACATTCATCACACCTTCAAAACCCGGCAATAGCAGGCGCAGGGGGTAACCATTCTCCGGGCGCAGGCGTTCACCATTTTGATACAGCGCCAGCATCGCGTCATCCATGGCCTTTTCCATGGGAACACTGATGTTCATGGCAAAGGCATCCGCGCCTTCAGCAATAAGCCACTTTGCAGCGGGGTCGACACCAACTTCCTGCAGTACCACCGCGAGCGGCACACCGGTCCACTCGGCACAGGAAACCAGTCCATGAAAGTAACCCGCGCTTGCACCTATAGGGCGCTTGTTAAAGCCGGCGTTACTGTTACCACCACATTCAAGAAAACAGATCCTTGATTCCATCGGGTAACGTAATAGTGATTCAATGGAAAAAAAACTGGGCTTCGCTACGTTTCCATGTACCAGCAGCCTGTGCTGGGCAGGGTCAATCATGGGCACGCCGTTGTGGTGTCTTTCAAAATGCAGGCCATTGGGGGTAATGGTGCCCTCCATCTCGTGCAAGGGTGTCCAGGAAGAACCGTTGCCGTCCACCTGGCTATTTGCAGCGGGATAACGAACCACCTCGTCTTCGTAAGGCGATGGACTGCCATAGTGGGAAAAAGGCCTTCCCGGTTCTCGCATCCAGGGTGGATTTGCCGGGTCTATATTAGAGGCGTCGGCCGGCTTCTCCGCAGTACTCGCCCCGGTGGCAACACCCGCCATGGCAAGACCAATACCTGATTTCAGCAAAAGCCGGCGATGCAGCAGGCCGTTACCCGCTACCTGGTGTTCCTGTAGTTCCTTGTCGAGTTCGTTGTTCAATGCGTGTTTCCTGTATTCGGGCACTATAGCCCATCCAGCTGCGCCGCCGTCAAGAGGAAAACACCCTGTCCCCCGTAGGAGAACTCCAGCCACAGGAAGGAAATACCTGGAAAGGCACGTTCCACCGCCGGCTGGCTGTTTCCAACTTCCACGACCAGTATTCCTGATTCGGCAAGGTAAGCTCGCGATTGTTCAATAATGAGACGAACAAGATCCAGGCCATCGTCACCAGCCTCAAGTGCCCTGCGCGGCTCGTGTCGATATTCAGCCGGTAGCACCGCCATATCCTCGGCATCCACGTATGGCGGGTTAGCAATAATAATGTCGTATTTAGCCGGCTGCAGATCCTCAAACAGGTTTGACTGGTGAAGCTTTAGTCGCCGTTTAAGACCGTAGTGCTCGACATTGATTTTCGCTACGGCCAGGGCGTCCTCGCTGATATCCACGGCGTCCACCTGCGCCGTGGGAAAAGCCATCGCGGCGGCGATGGCAATACAGCCACTGCCTGTCCCAATATCAAGGATGCGATCAACTTCGCCAGGTGACATCCAGGGGACAAAACACTCATCGATAAGCTCTGCCACCGGTGAACGCGGTATCAGCACGCGCTCATCAACATAAAACTCCATGCCACAGAACCAGGCCTGCCTGAGCAGGTAGGCCAGTGGAATACGCGATTCGATACGCTGCCGCAGGATATTACTGATTTGCTGTTTTTGTGGCGAAGAAAGCGAAGCAGGCAAATCACTTTCCGCAGTATTGAACGATAACCCGAGGGCGCCCAGCACCAGCCAGGCAGCCTCATCCCGGGCATTGTCTGTACCGTGACCGTAGTGAAGATCGGCAAGCGCGAGCTGCTGCTCAACCCAGTCGACAGCCTGGTGCAGGGTGTTGAGATTTTCCATCGCACTCAAGACCGAGTGCTCTATTAATCGAGTGGCTGGTAGCCGGGAATATTCTGAAGGTCGACCTCGTCAATTTGCTGTTCAGAAAGATGATCTTCCGCATATTTCATGTAGATGCGATCATGGATAAAAATATCAAACAAGTCCGGGTCTATATGTCCGTCGAGCTTCATCTGGCCAAGGATGCGCAGGGATTGCGATAAGGGCATGGCTTTTTTATAGGGCCGGTCACTGGCGGTAAGGGCTTCAAAGACGTCAGCAACAGCGACCATGCGGGCCTGCAGGGACATGTCTTCACCTCTCAGGCGATTTGGATACCCGGTGCCATCAATTTTTTCATGGTGGCCGCCGGCATATTCCGGTACACGTCGCAGGTGTTTTGGATACGGCAGGGACTCCAGCATCTTGATGGTGACAGTGACGTGGTTGTTAATAATTTCCCGTTCCCTGACAGACAGTGTGCCACGCCCTATCTTCAGGTTTTGCGTTTCCTCTTCACTTAGCAGGGGCGTCTCCCCGTCATTCCCTTTTAACCACTTTTCCCCGGCAATCTCTTCGATTCGGCTGATGTGTTCATCGCTGATAGTTTCTCCACCGATGTTGCAGGTGCCTATAAATTCGCGGCTTTCTTCAATCCATCGCAATCTCTGCTGGTACACGGCATCTTTTTCCACGGCTTTTAGAATTTCTTCTCCATTATCAAGCTGGCGCAAGATAGCTTCGATCTTTGCATCGCGCCTGAGTACATCAAAACGCGTGTCTACCATGTGGATGCGGTCAAAGATCGTCTCCAGCTTTGTGCCCTTGTCCACGACGTATTCAGGCGTGGTGATCTTTCCACAGTCATGCAACCATGCCGCCACTTCCAGTTCATACTTTTCCACGTCCGTCATGTGAAAATCCTTTAGCGGTCCCCTGTCCATGTCACAAACCGCATCTGCCAGCATGTTCGTCAGGAGCGGAACTCGCCTGCAGTGGCCGGCGGTATAGGGTGACTTTTCATCAATGGCATTCGCTATAAGCTGGATCAGGGCGTCGAAAAGTTTTTTCTGTGCGTCGATGAGACTGCGGTTTGTGATGGTGACAGCCGCCTGCGAACTGAGGGACTCGACAACCTGTTGATCAAAATCTGAAAAAGGGATCACTTCACCACTCACCTTGTCCCTGGCATTAATAAGCTGCAGCACGCCTATTAGTTCGTTCTCGTGGTTGGTCATGGGAACCGTGAGAAATGACTTGGAGCGGTAACCGGTTTTTTGATCAAAATTTCGCGTGCCGGAAAAATCGAACTGTTCGCTGGTATAGGCGTCCTCGATGTTCACCGTCTCTCCGCTGATCGCGGCCCAGGCAGCAACCATCTTGTTATTCGGCTTTCCGTCCGCACCGTAGAGGGATATTGGATAAAACTCGATTTCCTCTTCGCTGGTACCGCCCTTGTGGACACCCAGCGAAGTGGTGATCATGATTTCAAATTTGAGTCGCTTGTCCTCGGTGTGTGTATAAAGGGACCCGCCGTCGGCATTGGTGACCTCCATGGCCTTCATCAGGATCATTTCAAGCAGTCGCCCATGATCCTTTTCGGCCGACAACGCGACGCCGATATCTGTTAACTCTTTTAACAGACCGGAAAAATCAATTTTTGATAATTCCATTATTAATCAGGCACTCGCGCTAGTTGGTCTGGCTCTCCATTCTAGTCGATCTGAAAAATAATGATACATGGGGGCTGACACAAGAATTACGTGTCAGCGCTCAACTCCAGGAACATATCATTCAAACGGTGTACAAAAGCGGCGGGATCTTCCGGTCGCCCCCCCTCAGCCAGTAGGGCCTGGTCAAAAATGATGTGTGACCAGTCAGAAAAACGCTCGTCGTCCTGCTCATCTTTCAGTTTCTGCAGGATTGGGTGTTCCGGGTTGATCTCAAGGATAGGCTTACTACCGGGCACAGCCTGCCCGGAGGCCGCAAGGATCTGCTCAAGATGACGGCCCATGTCATGCTCGTCAGCCACCAGGCAGGCAGGTGAGCTGGTCAGGCGGTCGGTCACGCGAACATCCTTTACCTTGTCTTCCAGCAATGTCTTAATTTGCTCAACGACCGTTTCGAAGTCTGCGTTTAATTCTTCCTTCTTGCTGTCATCTTCATCGCCGGACTCACCGATTTCATCCAGCTTCAGTTCGCCCTTGCTCACAGACACAAGCTGCCTGCCATCAAATTCAGTAAGGTGGGACGTCAGCCATTCATCAATGGGGTCACTGAGCAAAAGTACTTCAATACCCTTTTTCCTGAATACTTCCAGGTGCGGGCTGTTTTTCGCGGTGGAGAAGCCGTCGGCGGTGATGTAATAAATGCTTTCCTGGCCATCCTGCATGCGCCCAACGTAGTCTTCAAGGGATACCAGCTGCTCTTCATTGTCGTCGTGCGTGGAGGAGAAACGGAACAATTTCGCCAGGTCTTCCTGCTTGTCGGTAACTTCAATCACGCCTTCCTTCAGTACTCGACCGAACTCCTTCCAGAACACCTGGTACTTTTCTTCATCGTTTTTAGCCAGCGACGCGAGTAAATCCAGCACCTTCCTTGTACATCCGGAGCGGATCGAGTCAATGGTCTTGTTATGCTGCAGGATTTCTCTTGAGATGTTCAGCGGCAGGTCATCCGAGTCAACGATACCGCGGACAAAACGCAGGTAGGATGGCATCAGCTGCTCGGCATCGTCCATGATAAATACTCTCCTGACATAAAGTTTTATGCCATGGCGTTTTTCCCTGTCCCACAGGTCAAAAGGTGCCCGCGCCGGGATATACAGCAGGCTGGTGTACTCCAGCTTGCCCTCGACCTTGTTATGACTACGGGCCAGCGGCGCTTCAAAATCATGTCCCACGTGCTTGTAGAATTCATCATACTCTTCGTCGGAAATATCCTTCTTTGAACGTGTCCACATTGCAGTGGCGCGGTTGACAGTTTCCTCTCCTGTCTCATCCTCGCCTTCCTTATCCATCACTATGGGGATGGAAATATGGTCGGAGTAGGTGTTAATCACGGAACGAATTCGATAGGCATTGAGAAACTCCTCGGCCTCTTCACGGAGATGCAGGGTGATTTTCGTCCCCCTCCTGGGTCGATCCACGGTTTCGAGGGTGTAATCACTCTTGCCCTCGGATACCCAGCGCACACCTTCTTCCCGGGCTGCGCCGGCGCGGCGAGTGACCACTTCGACTTTCTCTGCGACGATAAAAGCAGAGTAAAAGCCTACCCCGAACTGGCCAATCAACTGGCTGTCCTTGCCCTGGTCACCGGTCAGGGACTCAAAAAACTGGCGAGTGCCTGACTTTGCGATAGTGCCCAGGTTTTCCACGACCTCTTCGCGGGACATGCCAATGCCATTATCGATGATGCTGATGGTTTTCAGCTCCTTGTTAAACTCGACGCGGATTTTCAACTCCGCCTCGTCTTCAAACAGGCTGTCGTCCTTGAGCGCTTCAAATCTCAGCTTGTCCGCGGCATCAGACGCATTGGAAATCAGCTCCCTGAGAAAGATTTCCCGGTTGCTGTAAAGGGAATGGATCATGAGATCCAGCAGCTGTTGAACCTCGGTTTGAAAGCCGAGAGTCTCCTTTTTTGTACCCGTGCTCATATGTCTTTGTTCTCGCTAAATTTTTGCATTTTTTTGACCAATCCAGCCTGTTAAATTGGGGGCATAGCTTCCATTTTTCAAGCACCGGGCAAATTATCCCAAACCAGTCACAACGAGGACCGCGGATCATTGCTTTACCGCTATGATACGGCCATAATCAAAAGGCTCGTGTGAGCTAATTGACCAGAGAAAGTGGACGGAGAATTCCTATGAAAAACCAGTTCAAACAAATCGGCCAGGGCATGACGGAATACATTATTATTATTGCCCTTATCGCGATTGCAGCCATCGGCGCTTTCACATTTTTTGGTGATGGCCTGAAAAGCACGGTTGGAGACGTGACCACGGAATTAACCGGTGGTGATGTTGATTCACGTTCCGCTAAACAGCTTGATGCCAGGATCACCGCAACACGCGATATGACGGATTTCGGTAACGCCAACGCAAACTAAGCCTGGTCTTACCTCCAGAGCACTGCCATGGTATTGGAGTGCCCAAAATAAAAGTTAATACCCGGGAACCTCGCTTCACCAGGCGAGGTTCCTGATAACGCCTGACAAAATTCGCTTGCCGCAAAGACCCGGACAATCCCCTCACAAGCAGCGCGGTCAAGCCGCTGTTTTTGTTGTGCTTTTTTCGTCCATCCTCATCGTTTCCATGTTTGCCATGTTCAAGGCTGGCAAACTCACCAACAACAAGATGCAATTGCAAAATGCGGCTGATGCCGCCGCTTACAGCATGTCTGTTGTTGAAGCCCGGGATCTGAACTTTGCTTCCTACATGAACCGGGCCATCGTCGCCAACGAGGTGGCTATCGGCCAGTTTGTTGGCCTGGCGTCATGGGCCTATCACTTCAAGTCCTTTGCTGACTACCTGGATACCTACGACAAGCTGATTCTTTCGCCACTGACGCTGGGTGTATCGACGCCGATTGTCACGGCAATAACCGGACCCTGGCGAGGTGCGGGACAGGCTGCTGTTACCGCCCTTGGCAAGCTGGCCAATGTTGCCACGCTGGTTTTTCATAACATTAACAAGATTTACGGCTACGCCCAGTTTGGCTATCACACCATTAGCGTCATATCGGCTGTGGGGGTCCTGAATGACGTTATCTCGCAGAATGGCCCTCCCGGCACAAAAATATCAGATTTCGGGGTTATCTCGCTGATTTCCCACGTCGCCACCTATGGTGTGTTACCAAATCTGCCCGGCGACCAGTTTGCCACGGCGTATTTACCCACCAAGCAGGTGGATGTTGACGATATTGGCGCCGAGGACAGCGGCTATGCCCGCCTCGCGGCGCTGATTCGCGATTCCGGGGATCCTTTTACCCGTGGCAAGGGCGAGAAACTCTGCCTCGGCTCAGGATGTTCCTCTTTTGTCCAGGGTCGCGGCTGGGAGCTCAGGCCACCGGGTTTTCCCCTGGACATCGAGCTTCATCCCAGCTTTGGTATTGACATCGGCATTGCCTCGGTGAGGTTTGGTTTTGACCTTGAAATCGAATTCGACCTGTCCCTCGAACGTAAGGGCGGTAGCGAACTTCGCTTCGTGTTGCCAGCCAGTGGCAAAGTTAAGGCCGGGCAGACCCTGAACTGGTCAAGCGCTGATACCACCGGCCTGTTTGTCTACCTCGACTTTTATTTTCGCGCATGGGCAAGGGCCTGCGCCCTTGGCGCCTGTGGCTCGGTGAGTATCGGCGGCGGATTGAAATTTGGGAATTCCAGGGCAAGCCTTTACCTGACGGTTCTTGGAAAACGAATCACCATAGTGCCTTCAATTCCCTTCCCAACATCGGCGCCGTTTGGCTCGGGCTTTGCGGAAGTGGGTAAAAACACGCCAAACAATCTCAGCACGGCGAAAATGACCCTCGCACCAATTGGGAAACTTGAAACCGACGCCTACGGGGAGGCTGCCAACAACATGCTGGCCTGGATGTCGCCGGGTCCGGGCCCCATTCCCCCGGTGGGTATCCAGGGGGCTGCCCAGATTTACGAAACTATCCTTGGCTCACGGGTTAACAAGAGTTACGCGGGCCTGCCACACTACGTCGATACCACGGGAAAAGGTCCCTTCCTGGGCATCGGTGCCCCCAACCTGCTCATAGGCCTGGTGCAGGATGAGGCTGACTTTAACACCTACCGCAGGAATGATGGTAATGTGGACAATTCCAACGACCTGGGTGGCCGACTCGACATGAATGAGGCTTTGGGTGATAACGAACTGGGAGTACTGGCCAAGTCGGAACTGTATTTCGCTCGGCCCACAGACAGCCTCGCCTCGCATTTTCATCGCGGCGATGGTATGACCGAGGCCGGCAGTGCATTTAATCCGTACTGGCAGGCACGCCTGGTGGACACCAGCTATGCTGACCGCACCATCGCACTGGCAATACAGCAAAACCAGGATTTTGTCAGCCTGAACCACTCCTGGAATTCCGTTATTAACAAGCTGAGCTCGATGTTGCCATGGTAAGCAAGGGCACATTAACAAAAGCAGGGAAATCAAGCCCGGGACGATCCCAGCGCGGACAGGCGATGACGGAATTCGTAATCAGTGCCTCTTTTTTCCTGATCCCCCTGTTCCTGTCCATGATTTACATTGCCAAGTATATCGACATCAGGCAGGCCAACGTTCAGGCGGCCCGTTACCAGGCCTGGGAGTACACGGTGTGGTTTGCCAATGACACGGTGAGAGGAATCGACTACTCCAGCGGAAAACTTAATAATGGTGGCGAAGTCATGGGTGGCTTTACCCAGTTTGACCTGCCGGTTAAGACAACCACCCAGACCCAGGCGGAGGCTGAGCAACGCTTTTACAGCAATCCCGGGTTCGCTACCACCACGCTTCCCATTACCTCAAGCGACAAGAGCACGGGATGGACCGCCGGTAACAAGAACCCATTCTGGGACGACCGCAGCGACACACCCCTGTACGCTGGTGTTAATGGCACGGGCCGCAGTCTCACCAGTTCAACTGATACACCGACCATTCCAATCATTGGCGATGCAATTAACATCCTGCTACAGGGTATCGGTATTGTTTTCGGCGTCGTGGGTGACCTGATGGGCCTGATCGGCTCCAACGTCGGGTTCAATGCCATCACTACCGACGGCTATGCCACGGTCAACGAATCCATGAGGGTAGAACTTCCGGAGGACTTTTACGCCCTGCGAGACAACCCGGCAGCGTCCGGTAGCAATGACAATCCCGATCTCTTTGGAACTGATAGCACTATCACATCCTATGATTTTGTTTCCCGTGCCTCGGTACTGTCTGACGGCTGGAACACGGGCGGTACTGCGCAAACCTATAACCAGGTGGGTGGCATGGTACCGACTGTTCTGCTGAAAGAACTTTTCAATGCAATTCCCGGGTTCACTACCATCTGGAGCATTGCCTCGGTACTTGCCCCGGAACTTCGCCTTTGCAAGCCTGGCTTTCCCTATCCATCCTCGGACAAGGGCGGACTGTGGCTCGGCCACATCGACATTGACGCTATTCATCCTGATCGACTCATAGCTGACCCGACCAAGCCCGATGAGCGAATTGGCAGCCATGAGTTAAACGACGCAGGTATGGCTGATTTCACATACAACGACCCTGCCTATGCGCGGTCAGAATCCTCGCGAGACTGTGTCAAATGAAGCGTAAGGGGATTGCAAAGGGCCTGGTCCTGGTTTGCTCACTGCTGGTCTCAGCCGTCACGCTGGCCGGCAAGCCGGATTTTCCAGCCCCACCCAGGGCCCAGGTGGAGTGGGTGGGTCAGAATATTGACGTAAACGGGATCAAGTCCGCGATTCGCGCGTTTCACACGAAAAAATCCATTGAAAGTGTGGTGCAATTTTATCGCAAGGAATGGAAACGCCCGGTGGGAAAGGACATGCCTGGCTACATGGAGAGCATTGATGCGGCACCCTGGTATGTTATCAGCCGTATCGAGGATGGATACCTAATGGCGGTGCAGGTTCGGGTCAAGGACAACGACAAGTCCGGTTCCTGGGGTTACCTGTCCATGAGCCCCCTGCCAAAGGCCAGCAAAAAAGAGCCAAAGCTGGCGAAATCCGTACCTAGAATCCCGGGAACATACATTCTCAATGAAATGAAAAGCGAAGACCCGGGAAAGGACGCATCTACCGTCCTGCTGTCAAACCAGCAATCGGTGCGTTCAAACGCTGACTATTATCGAAGCCATTACCAGGGCCAGGGCTGGACAACAGAGACGGACCAGAGTCTCGGGTATGATGAAGGCCATTCTTTGGTATTTAAAAATAGAAGGAATCGTGTCACCATCATGCTGCTGAAAGACCAGTTTTACACGCGGATTGTTGTAAATTCCGTAAAACACTCAATGTTTTAGCACCTTATGGGGAGACCTCGAATGCTTGGGAGCAAAATAACTATAAAATCCCAGAGAGGCCAGGGCATGACTGAATATGCCGTTGTATTGATGTTCGGCGTAATGGTGCTCACCATGGGTCCTGCAGGCGACATTTTCCTGGACCTGCTCGCGGTCTTTCACGACAACTACCAGGGCTATTCCTACGCAGCTTCTCTCTCGGAACTCCCACAGTTTGACAACCTTGGCGAGTACATTCTTGACGCAAACGGCGAACAAATCACCGCCGTTGAGGACAAGCTCAACGAGTTATACGGGATGGTACCAAGCGCCCCGACATTCGAAATGCCTTCAGACATTCCACCGAGCGTGAGCGACATTACGAGTGGACTGTCATTTTTCTAGCAACTACTGAAATAACAACGCAATACTACCTATATACATAGAACAACAATTATGGCCAAGAAACAGCAAAGTAGTGCCCTACCACTTATCGCTGGCGCCATTGGGTTTGGTGTCGTCGCTGCCCTCCTGGCAATGCTCTATCTCAATGCCAGGGAAGCCCAGTTAAAAGCCAAGTATGAACAGGACCAGGAGGACTCCAGCCTGGTTGTTGTCGCAATACAGGACCTGCCAAAGGGCACAGTCATCGCTCCCACGTTATTCAAGCCGAAGCTTGTACCCAACGAGTTTGTCCATGCCGACGTAGTGCTACCGGGTGACTTCGGTCGCTATGAAGGACAGGCCCTGACCGCCAACCTTGGTGCGGAACAAACCCTGCTGCAATCATTTGTCGACAGTGACTTTCCCCGGGACTTTTCCGACCTTGTGCCGAAAGGTAAGCGCGCCATGACAATCACCGTGGATGATATCAATTCCATTGGTGGATTCCTGAGACCCGGAAACCGGATTGATGTATTCGTCAACATTGGCTTTGGCGCCTCCGGTTTTTCCCCGGCACTTGTTGCCCTGGCAAAAGACGAGGGGCTGTTGAACCTGCTTCCTTCTGAAGTCCTTTCCGAGATTCCGCCCGAGCTGCTTGAAGCCGCAGATGCTCTTGATGATCCAACAGAACTACTGGGTATGACTGCACCAACAGATGTGATCATCCCGGTAATACAGAATGTAAAGGTACTGGCTACCGGCCGCGATCCCTACCTTGAAACACTCGATCAACTTGGCCAGCCACAACGCCGATCGGAATCGACTTTTTCCAATATTGCCCTCGAGGTGGATGCGCAGCAGGCAGCACTTATCACCATTGCCGTAGACAAGGGTGAAATAGTCACGCTATTGCGTAATCGCAAGGATGAAAGTAATTCTCCATTTACCACGGTGGGTCCGCCTGACCTGTTTGGGAATGCCGCTCGCATGGCGGCGGCCGAGAAGGAAAGAGCTGCGCGTGCAGCCGAGGCCTCAGGTCTTGATGAAAATGGCAACCTGGTCGATGCCGACGGTAACGTCTTGATGAGTGCCAAGCAACTGGCTGAATCCGGCTACACCGTCAATGAAAATGGCCAGCTTGTACCGGCAGATAGCGGCCCACCCATGACCGTAAAAGAGGCTGGCGGCGTAGACGCAAGCGGTAACCTGGTTGATGCCAGTGGCAATCCAATTGCAAGCGCGGCGCAACTGGCTGCTGCCGGTTACACGGTGAACGAAAATGGTCAAATCATCGACAAGGACGGCAATGTCGTCGACCCCTCTGACATTATAGTTGCGGCTGATGGCACGGTGATGAGCAAGCAGCAGCTCGCTGCAGCAGGGCTGTCGGTCAATGCCAATGGCGAAATTGTCGATGCCAGTGGCAATCCCGTGGCGGCCTCGAACATCAAGATCAACCCGGATGGCTCGATAGAGGTCAGCAAAGCAGACGTGGTAGACCCGGCAGACCTGGTGGTTACCGCCGATGGCAGGGTCATGAGCAAGCAACAGCTGGCGGCGGCAGGATTCAGCGTTAACGAAAGTGGCCAGATCATCGACAAGGATGGCAACGTTGTATCAGCGGAAGACGTGGTCATAGCACCTGATGGTACCGTGATGACCAGGGCACAGCTGGAAGCTGCCGGTCTCTCGGTCAATGCCAATGGAGAAATTGTCGACAAGAATGGCAAGGTGGTCTCTGCTGATGACCTCGTGGTCACCGCCGATGGCAAGATCATGTCGAAGGAGGCACTTGCCGAAGCGGGACTCGCAGTCAATGCAAATGGCGAAATCGTCGACAAGGACGGCAATGTTGTTTCTGACAATGTCGTGGTTGCTCCAAACGGCACGGTACTCAGCAAGGAGCAGCTTGCTGCTGCCGGCCTGAGTGTCGATGAAAATGGCAACATCGTGGATAAACACGGAAACATCGTGGATCCAAATGACCTGGTGACTGGCCCTGACGGGACAATCCTGAGCAAGAAAGCGCTGGCGGAAAAAGGCCTGCGGGTAAATGAAAAGGGTGAAATCGTGGATGCCGAGGGCAACGTGCTTTCAAACGAGGAAGTTGCCGCTGTCGCGAAGGAAATGGAAATAACCGGCAGTGTAGACACGGGTAAGTACATCATGGTTATCGGTGGCGCAAGCGAAGATGGCGTTGCCAAGCAAGCCACCGTGACAATACGCGGAGATGAGGAAGACGTTCCGGCAGAAGCCAAGTAGCCGCTGGTCCCGGTTGGCAGCATCCTGCCGATGCTGTCTTGGCACGCTGGTGATCTCATGCACGGTGATGTCACCAGCGACTGTTGCAGATGACACAGGCGCCGGGGAAAAAGCAGCTTCCGGCGCGGTACCGGGCGACACGGGAAAGGACAACTCGGCAGGCAATACGACCGATGATGTGCATGTGCCTGCTAAAAAGCAGCGCCGTATAAAACTGATTCTCGGGGGACAGTCCGAGGATGGTCGGGCAAAGCAGGTGACGGTCCCGATTAGAAAATAGCAGTGAGACAGTTGCCGGGTTCGCGAACAACCGGGGGTTGGGATGCGGACGCTTTTTTGTAAATTTAAATAAATAGAAGAATTATTTTTGAAGAGTATGAAGGATACCCAATACCATGGTTAATAAAACAGCTCTTTCCCTGTTGCTGGTTCTTGTCTCCGCGTTTTGTTTTGCAGAAGACAAGATTGAACTTTACGCGGGCGAAATGAAGATTCTCAAGCTCAGCAATATCGAACGGATAGCCGTTGGAAATCCGAATGTTGTGAGTAATTCATTGCTCAACAATGGCCAGTTGTTGCTGATTGCAGAACAAGAAGGCGCAACCCAGATACACATCTGGTTCCATGATGGCCGGGAACAGGATCTTTCGGTTTACGTTGTCAACGCGGCAAATAACAGGGTCGACAGGCTGAGCCAGGTGAAGGACCTGCTCGGCGACGTGGGTGGCCTGAAGGTGAGGATGGTCGGGGAGAAGATCGTGCTATCCGGCGAAATCGAGGGTGGATACGACGAGGCCATTGAAACCGTGCAGGGGTCCTTCCCGGAAGTAATGAACCTGACCCGCACAGGCGGCCTGGACCTGAGCAACCCGGATAACAAGATGGTCCTGATGAATATCAAGATCACGGAATTTAACAAGAACTACCTGAAAAACCTCGGTATCCAGTGGGATACAACAGTCGCCGGCCCGGCAGCCGGACTGGCCTTTGACGGAGCGACCAACCCGCTGTTCAGGGCTACCGAGGCGCCCGCTACATCATTTAGTGGTCTTGGACCGGAAGCCGCGGAAAGTGCGCTTGGTTATTTTGGCGTGGTATCGGAAATTACTTCGCGCATTAATTTCGCGGTCAATTCCGGTAACGCCCTGGTACTTGCAGAACCCCGCCTGGCTGCCAGGAGCGGTGGTGAGGCTACCTTCCTTGCCGGTGGCGAGTTTCCGATACAGATTTCCAATATCAATGGCACGACCATTGAGTTCAAGCAATTTGGTATTCAGCTTGAGGTCAAGCCCACTGTCGACATTAACAATAACGTCAGGGCAAATGTCTCCACGGAACTGAGCGCTATCGACAATTCGGTTTCCGTTGACGGTGTTCCAGGCCTGCTGTCCCGCAGGACCACGGCCGATGTCATCCTCGGCTCCGGGGAAACGCTGGTGATGTCAGGCCTGTTGAACCAGCAGGCTTCTCGTGATGAGCAGGGTGTCGCCTTTCTCAAGGACATCCCGATTCTTGGCGCACTGTTCCGCTCGGAAACCTTTCGCGACAACAGGAGTGAACTGGTTATCTTCGTTACACCAAAAGTTTTTGATGCTGACTCCGAGCTGAACAAGGAAGCCATCGACTACGCCAAGAAAGGCATCCAGGGAACTATTGATGCTATCGACATGGATAGCCTGGAAATTATTCAATAAAAATTGGTAAACCTATATGTTTGATGTACTCGTAAATAATTCCAAGGGTGAACGTATAAAAAATTTCACCTGCCCCGTGCAGGAGTGCACCATCGGCAAATCTCGCGATAACTTTATACAACTTCGTGGCTGGCGTGTTGCCAATCACCATGCGGTTATCAGCCGCACCTCGGAAGGTCTCTTTATCGAGGACAAGACCGGCAAAACCAGTATCGAAGTCAACGGCGAAGAAGTCGATCACCATGGGCCAATTCGAACTTCTGACGAGATTGTCATTGGCGGCTACCACATCCAGGCCGGTATCAGCGACACCCACGCGGACGATGTAGACGAAGATGACGAGGATGCCTTTGAAGACATGAAGACCGTCATCGGTGTTCAATCGCACCAGGTCATTGACGAATCTGAAGAACTGAGCAAGACCCTCATCGATCTTCAACACGACGAAAAATTCAAGTGGCGCAACCGGGTTCACGATGAACTGCTAGCCGCCATGGATCTCAGGCGTACCGATATCAGTAACATGGATGAAGACCGCCTGCGCAAGCATGTTGAAGGGATGATCAAGGAGATCATCGATGAAATGGGCTCAAAGCTGCCCGGCGATGTTGATAAGGAAAACCTGGCGGTTGAGGTACTCAACGAGGCAGTTGGCCTGGGTCCCCTGGAACAACTGCTGGCAAATGAATCCATCACCGAGATCATGGTCAACAAGTTCGACGAAATATATATCGAACAATCCGGCAAGCTGACCCTGTCGGATATTACTTTTTCCAGCGACGATGCAGTGATGACGGCTATCGAACGAATTGTATCGCCCCTGGGAAGACGAATTGACGAGAGCTCGCCACTGGTTGATGCCAGGCTCAAGGATGGCTCACGAGTGAATGCTATCATTCCACCCCTGGCCCTGCGCGGGCCATGCCTGACAATTCGAAAATTTGCCAAGCAAAAACTGCAGGCGCAGGACCTGATTAATTTCGGCGCGCTGAACGAGAAGATGGTCAATTTCCTCGAAACAGCGGTGCAGAACCACATGAACATTCTTATATCCGGCGGCACCGGTAGTGGTAAAACAACGCTTCTCAACGTTCTTTCCAACTATATTCCACCGGATGAACGCATCATCACGGTGGAAGACGCCGCGGAACTCAAGCTTGTTCAACCGCACCTGGTCAACCTCGAAGCCAGGCCGGCCAACCTTGAAGGCAAAGGCGCTATCCCCATTCGTGACCTTGTAAAAAACTGCCTGCGTATGCGCCCTGATCGAATCGTGGTGGGCGAGTGTCGTGGCGGCGAGACCCTTGACATGCTGCAGGCCATGAACACCGGTCACGATGGCTCGCTTACAACGGCCCATGCAAACTCGCCCCGCGACATGATTGCCCGACTCGAAGTCATGGTGATGATGTCGGGACTGGATCTGCCAGTAGCCGCGATTCGGGAAATGGTGGCCTCGGCGATTCACATCATTGTCCAGATATCGCGTTATTCTGACGGTAGCCGCCGTTGTACCAATATCGCTGAGATCACCGGCGTGGAATCAGGCATCGTCTCCATGCAGGACATATTCCGGTACCAGCAACAGGGCTTTGATGATAACGGCAAGGTCAAGGGGTATTTTGAAGCCACCGGTGTTATTCCACACTTCTACGAGGAAATGCGGCAGCGAGGACTCCCCGTAGACATGTCTATTTTTTCTAATTAATAGCCATGGACTTCCTGCTTTCATTATCAGCAAACGCGACATACTACCTTAGTCTCGCTGCGGTATTTCTCATGGTCAGCCTGCTGTGGTTTGCCGTGGCCAAGAAATTGCAGTCCGCCATGGACAACTATCGCGAAACTTTCACCAGTACCGCCAGTAGCAACATGTCGGACATGTTCATGCAGGTTGATCCAAACCAGCTGTTTGTTCTCAATCTCATTGCCATCGTGGCACTCCCTGCAGTGGTCTGGCTGGTTACCCGCGATATTCCGGCGACTCTCGTGATGCTGGCCGTGGTCGTGCTCTTACCTACCCTGGTGTATAAAAACATGCGTAAAAAACGCCTGAAGCGTTTTGAAGAGCAGTTACCGGATGGCCTGACAATGATCTCCGGCGCCATGCGTGCGGGTGCAAGCCTGAATATCGCCCTCGAAGGCATGGTAAAAGAGCAACCTGCGCCGCTTTCCCAGGAATTTGAGTTGTTTCTCAAGGAGCAGCGTCTCGGCGTGGAATTTGAGCTCTCATTAAAAAAAATGGAAGAGCGTATTCCTATCCAGGATTTCAGCATGTTGATCACTGCGCTAATGATAAATCGTGAAGTTGGCGGTAACCTCGCTGAAACCATGGAGACACTGTCTGATACCCTGCGTAAAAAACAAATGATGGAGGGCAAGATCGAAGGCCTCACCGCCCAGGGAAAGCTGCAGGGCATTGTCATGACCGGTTTGCCAATCTTTCTTGGCATATTACTCAACTTCATGGAACCGGAAGCCATGAGCAAGTTGTGGACAACAACCATAGGCTGGATTGTTCTCAGCGTGATAATCATCATGGAAGGTATGGGTTATTTCATCATCAACAAGATCACCAGTATTGACGTTTAGCCAGCGGATATAAGCAATGGACCTTTACTACAACGGCACAATACTCTCCACGCTGATTGCAGCAATCCTTACCTATGTTCTAATCGCAGTACTATATTCCATGATTGACAAGGAAGACCGGACCTACATGGATCCGCTTTCGTGGAAACTAAAACTGGCCTGGCCGTTAATACAGATCATCGCTAACTTTTTCGTGGTATTTCTTCCCATAGATATACTTGAAAATACCGAGAAGAAAATCATGAGTTCAGGGGTAAGCTACCTGCTCAATGCCGAACAATTTATTGCGCTGCGAATTCTATCGGCGATGATTGCGCCCGCAATGGCTGCGTTTGTGATGTTCTGCCTGCAAAATTACCAGCCCGTGTGGTTTATCATCACGCCACTGGTCGGCTTCATGCTGCCAGTCATCTGGTTGTCCGACACACGCAAAAAACGCGACGATGCCGTTATCAGGACGCTTCCCGTTTACCTGGACTTCCTGACCATGTGTGTCGAAGGTGGTCTTAACCTGCAGGGTGCCCTGAGCCAGGCTATGGAAAAGGCACCTCCGGGCCCACTACGCAACGAATTTGCCGTGGTGCTTCGCGACCTGCGTTCCGGCCTTTCCCGATCTGACGCTCTCAGGCGAATGGCCGAACGGCTTGATATCCAGGAAATAACAGGTTTTGTCAGTTCCATCGTGCAGGCTGAAAAAATGGGTGCTTCAATGGCAAACGTTTTACGCCTGCAATCAGAACAAAGACGCAGCGAACGTTTTCAGCGGGCCGAAAAACAGGCCATGGAAGCCCCGGTAAAACTCGTTTTTCCGCTCGTGGTTTTTATTTTCCCCGTCACTTTTGTTGTGCTCCTGTTTCCCATCGCAATGAAATTCATCAGCGAAGGATTGCTATGATCCATGGCAGTATCGGGCTTGCTAATGCCGGCTGTATAATTGAAAACGTAGACAAAACAAGTAACTTTCTTGAACGTATGCGTGGCCTGCTGGGTACATCAGGGCTGGATCCTGACCATGGGCTGCTGATTTCTCCCTGCTCGTCCATCCATACTTTCGCAATGCGTTACCCTATTGATGTGCTCTTTCTTGACAGGCAATTAACCATTGTGCGGGCCATTGCTTCTCTGAAACCCTGGCGCATGGCGGCCTCTTCCCGTGCCAGCCTTGTGCTTGAACTTGCCGAGCATAGTATAGAAAATCTTGGATTAACGACTGGCCAACAACTGGAGTGGCAAGATGCAGCATCGACCTAACACGAATTTGTACCTGCTCCTGGTGTCACTTCTTTTCCTGTGTGCATGTAATCAACTTGGCGTAAAAAAAGACACGGAAGAAAAGCAGCCACAGCAGGATCTATTCGCAATACAGAATATTGCCGACAGTGCCTATGAAAATGATGACCTGGTAACTGCCGAGAGGAATTACGAGATCCTCATCAAGGCCTCGCCAGAGAATGCAAAGCACTGGTTTCGCCTTGGAAATATCTACGTGCGCACTAATCGCCCGGTCGCGGCAATAAATCTTTACAGGGAGGCGGTGCTTCGTGATCCAACCTTTTCAAAGGCCTGGTTCAACCTCAGTGTTGTCCAGCTCAAGCAAACAGCCTACAGCCTGAACGAAATGCTGATTTATGTTGACCGGGACGATCCCATGTACACTCGAGCAAGCACATTACTTGAAGGGATCAAGGAAATTATCAACACAGAATGAAGAACGTGATAAGTAAAGGCAAAGCGCAAGGCAGGCTCTCGGGCCAGGCCATGGTGGAGTACGTCATCATACTCCCGGTGATGCTGATGCTGATACTTGCCATCGTCCAGTTTGGCCTGATTTACCGCGCCAAGACTACCCTGAACTATGCTACATTCCAGGCGGTCAGGGCAGGTACTTTGAATAACGCCAGCCTGTCCGACATGGAGCTGTCTTTCGCCAGTAACATGGCACCAATGTACACCACGGGATATACCAGCATTAACTCCAGCGGTGATTGCGAATCCAGTTTCCAGGTTCCCACTATAGGGGTAGATACCAACACCGGGCAGGTGCTTGACTCCGGCGAACGAGTCGCCAGGCTGGGTAGCCGGGGAGGTACCGGTTCCCGCACCATTACCCAGGGTGCCGCGGCCATTCGACCGGTCCTGGATGCCAACCTGAATAACTTCAACTCGGACAATGTCATCTGTGGCCGGCGCGTCGTACAGCAGCAGATCACTGATGGCCTTGTACAGATCACAGTGGTAAACCCAAGTGCAGGTTCATTTAATAATTTTGGAGTCAGTGACTCCCACGACATTGATGGTAACGGCACAATGGGAACAGTGACCCTCATTCCCAATGACAACCTCATGTACCGGGATCCAAAAGTAATATCTTCAGGTGCCACCGGACAATCCATACAGGATGCCAACCTGCTAAAGATACATGTCGGCTACTGCTACGAGCTGGTAATCCCTTTTATCGGGCAAATGATCTGGGCCATGCAACGCTATGGACCGGGCAACGCACCGCCGGCAGAGGCGAACAGGGGCCAGTTCTGGCGCGATCCTGCTACAACGCCACCGGGATTTTTTGGCCCGCCTACAGACCCCTTTGCGCGCAACTGCATTATTACCGCGGGCAATTCGGGTCGCCGCAGTATTTCGCTCTATTCCCAGGCCATAATGCGCATGCAGTCTGCGCCGGTACAGTGTGAAACCACCGACAGCTGCACCCTGGGCCCATAGCAAACTTTAGCCGCTTTCTTTAAAATGGCAGACATGCCTCCAGCCACCCTGCCCAGCAAAGATAGTCACACCCCGGTAATGCAACAATACCTCGGCTTCAAGGCCGAGTACCCCGATATGCTGCTGTTTTTCCGCATGGGGGATTTCTACGAACTCTTCTACGAAGACGCAAAAAAAGCTGCCAGGCTGCTGGATATTGCGCTGACCAAAAGGGGCAAGTCCGCCGGCGATCCTATTCCCATGGCGGGTGTTCCCTACCACGCGGTAGACGGCTATCTTGCCAGGCTGGTCAGGCTGGGAGAGTCAGTTGCCATCTGTGAGCAGGTTGGCGATCCGGCCACCAGCAAGGGCCCTGTGGAGCGCGAAATCGCGCGCATAGTGACACCTGGCACGGTTATAGATGAGGCCCTGCTGGACGAGCGTAGTGACAACGTGCTGCTCGGATTACATATCGAAGGTGAGCAAATCGGGCTGGCCAGCCTGGACCTGAGTAGCGGACGCTTCAGCGTCATGGAATTGGGCGATGCCACCGACCTTGATAGCGAACTCAACAGGATTGGCCCGGCCGAGGTGCTGCTGTCCGAGGATAGCCCGCTGGATCGCTTTGTAGATGACAAAAAGCTTGGTGTGACCTGCCAGCCTGCCTTTCACTTTGAGCAAAAGGCCGCCCACAGGAAACTGTGTGAATATTACCGCATACGCGATCTCTCAGGCTTTGGCTGCGAGAAACTCGGGCCGGCCATAGCAGCTGCCGGCGCCGTGCTGATGTATGTGGAGCACACCCAGCGGCAGGCCATGTCGCACCTGCGTGCACTGCAGCTGGAACAGGGAAACGAGTACGTCATTCTTGACGGCATCAGCCAGAGGAACCTGGAACTCACGCAGAACCTCAGCGGTGAACGTGAGCATAGCCTGTTACAGGTTATGGATAGTACGGTTACCACGATGGGTAGCCGCCTCCTGCGCCGTAAAATACAAAGACCCACCCGGGATATTGATGATCTTCGTCTCAAGCACAATGCCGTGCAAAGCCTGTTACATAACCGGCAATTTATCGATGTACAAAACTGCCTGCGTCCCGTGTGTGACATGGAACGTATTCTCACCCGTGTTTCCTGCAAATCTGCCAGGCCTCGGGACCTGGTACAGCTACGGGCCTCGCTCGAGGAAATCCCGGGACTACGTGATCGCCTTTCTGAAATCGACTCTCCGCTAATCAGGGAGTTACTGCAACAGCTTGGAGATTTCCCCGGGCTGACAGATTTTCTCAGGAGCGCAGTCGTTGATACGCCACCATTAACAATTCGTGACGGTGGCGTGATCGCCGCGGGATTTGACGCTGAGCTTGATGAACTAAATGCACTGAGCAGGGGTGCCAATGAATTCCTGCAGGAACTGGAGGACAGGGAAAAGCAGAACACGGGCATTGCAAACCTGAAGGTCGGCTATAACCGGGTGCACGGTTATTACATTGAAATCAGCCGGCAGCACAGTGATGATGTGCCAGCCAGCTACCATCGGCGCCAGACCCTGAAATCAAGCGAGCGATTTATCACCGAGGAACTGAAAAAACACGAAGACCGGGTGCTCAGTGCCCAGGCCAAGGCCCTGGCGCGAGAGAAGTTTCTTTACGAGGAAATCCTCGAGAATCTTTGCGGTGAACTTTGCGCCCTGCAGGATGCTGCCAATGCCATCGCGGAGATCGATGTTCTGGCCTGCTTTGCCGAACGTGCAGAAACACTCGATCTGAATGCGCCTGAATTGAGCCAGCAGTCCGGGATCAAGATTAGCGGCGGCCGCCACCCGGTTGTTGAGCAGGTACAGCCACAGCACTTTATTGCCAATGATACTGACATGCATAAGCTGCAACGAATGCTGATCATCACTGGTCCGAACATGGGCGGCAAGTCTACTTACATGCGCCAGGTCGCACTGATCGTGTTATTGGCACACGTGGGAAGTTTTGTTCCGGCAAAGTCTGCAGTCATCGGCCCCATCGATCGAATTTTTACCCGAATCGGCGCCGGTGATGACCTGGCCGGTGGACGCTCAACATTCATGGTGGAAATGACCGAGACAGCAAACATCGTCAATAATGCCACCGAGAACTCACTGGTGTTGATGGATGAAATTGGCCGGGGAACGAGCACCTATGATGGTCTTGCACTGGCATGGGCCTGCGCACATTACCTTGCCAGCAAGGTACATTCACTGACGTTGTTTGCCACTCATTATTTTGAGTTAACTGCCCTGCCGGAAGTATGTGAGGCTGCAGTGAATGTACACCTGGATGCTGTAGAGCATGGAGACCAGGTGGTGTTTATGCACGCATTGAAAGATGGCCCGGCAAGTCGCAGTTACGGTATCCAGGTTGCCCAGCTGGCCGGTATTCCTGCAGAGATTATCAGGCATGCGAAACTACGGCTCGAGGAAATGGAAAATGAAGAAACATGGACAGCATCAAATGATGTTCAAAAGGACCTGTTTACTGCTGCAGATCCGCTGAGAGAGGCGATCCAGGCGCTTGACCCCGACAACATGACGCCCCGGGACGCCCTGCAGGCACTTTACAGGCTCAAGAGCGAGCTGGATACCTGACCTTGTAATCACGCCGCGTACTTGTATATTAATCGGTCAAACAGGCTGGCGACGGCGTCCAAGTCCCATAATAAGGAATTAACTGTCAGAATGAACTGGCGAAATATTGCCCTCCTCTTGCGTTTTGATTTTATATACACCCTGGCCAGGCTAAGAGGATGGGTGTTTCTCGTGCCCTTTGGACTTTTCTGGTTCATCACCTTCTATTACCTCGTGGGCGATGAAGACCTGATTGGCAAGTTCACCTCCAGTGAAACCGAGGGGCTGATGAAGATTTATGGATACGACACCGTAGTAAATTTATTTATCAATCACCCTATCAGCATATCCCTGCCGCACATGCTGCTGGTCATTACCACGCCGTTTTTCATCGTGCTCGCATCCTACGGCCAGTTTTGCAGTGATATGAGGGTGGGTTTTTATCGTTTTCTCGCTACCAGGTGCCGGCGTATAGAGATTTTCCTGGGGCAATTCCTGTCTGCAATATGCCTGGTGCTGTTGGCTTACCTGCTCGTCACCATCATCAGCGTGATACTGTCAATCAGGAATGATGGTTTTGCAGTTTCAGCGATCCTTCCGTATGCAATTCAAACCTATTTTGCAGCATTGCTGTATGCACTGCCCTACATCGCCATGATGGCGCTACTATCAGCATTTTTTAACTCGCAGGTCGCCGTGCTTTTCATGGGTATGGGATTCTGTGGCGTGGTATACCTGTTCTTTATCTACTCCGTTCTAACCCAGGGTGTTAGCTTCGTCGCTTTCAGCCTGCCTGTCGGTCTGTTCCGGGACCTGTTCAAGCTGGAAACCTCTGAATATTTTACTGCGCTGGCTGTGTTACCCGCGTACTTTATTGCCTATGGCACGGCGGCCATCACCGTTTTTGACCGACGTAATTTCTAGGCGAGGTAAGAAATGGATCCCCTGCTAAAAACAAGTGGCCTCGGTAAAAGCTATGGCAGGCTGAAAGCACTGCAAAATGTTGACCTTGAAATCGGCGATGCACGGGCAATAGGGCTGGTAGGAAAAAATGGCGCCGGTAAAACTACACTATTATCAATACTTTCCGGCGCGCTGAAAGCAGATACAGGGAACGTCAACATTCTTGGATACACACCGAGGAGTATTGCCGGCACCGGCTTGCTAAATATCCTGCCCCAGGATGCAAATTTCAAAAAAGGCATCCCGGTAAAAAAACAGTTGCTACTGTTTGCTCAACTCCAGGGAATGAATAAAACCGAGGCACGTGTTGCCGTTGACGAATTGCTAAATGAACTTGGGGATTCAAGTTTTGTAAATCGCCCTGCATCCACCATGAGCTATGGTCAAAGAAAGAAACTGGGCATCGTGCAGGCCTTCCTTGGGAAACCGAAACTGGTGATTCTTGATGAACCTACCGCGGGTCTTGACCCGGTAGCGGCAAACGATGTGCGCCAGTTGATCAGGAAGCTTTCCACTGAATCGGCATTTATTATCAGCTCGCATAACCTGTATGAAATTGAAGATATATGCTCATCAGTTATCATCCTTGACCAGGGAAAACTCGTGGCCAACAAGCCAATCTCCGAGTTGGCTACAACGCAGAATCGGCTGAACTTCACTCTCGACCGGCCCGCAGATTCCTCGCTGCTTGAAGAACTGCAGTCGCGGGCGGGCATTTCAGAGCTTGTTGTCGACAGGATTAATCCTGAGAAACTTTCCCTCGACATGGTTGCTACGGAACAGGGGGAAATACAAATTGAAGTGCAAAAACTGCTGATAGATAAAGGCTATGTAATCGTGGATTTCAGCCGTGGCAAGGCATTGATCGAGGGGATCATGGACCTTGTAGATGACGAGCAGGGCAGCAAAAACTAGCAAAAACAATCTTTTTCAATCGCTTCGAAAACGGTATGATCCGTACTTCAACTTCAAGAGATAATCTACAGGAAAGCCGATATGCCATTTGTCGTTACAGAGAACTGCATCAAGTGTAAATACACAGATTGCGTTGAAGTGTGTCCAGTGGACTGTTTTCACGAAGGACCGAACATGCTTGTTATTGACCCGGATGAGTGCATTGACTGCACCCTGTGCGAACCTGAATGCCCGGTTGAAGCCATCATGTCTGAAGATGATGTGAGCGAAGGCCAGCAGCAGTTCATCGAATTAAACGCTGAACTCTCCAGGGAATGGCCGGTCATTAACGAAATGAAAGACGCCCCTGCAGATGCTGATGACTGGAAGGAAGTCAGCGACAAGCTTCAATATCTCGAGCGCTAGGTAAAACTCTAGCCTGCCTGTTATTAACCGGGCGATTCTTGCATTTTTCCTCCTACTGCTATGCCCTCCTGCTGGCATTCAGCTGCAGCGCCACGGCTGAAATCTACAAGTGGGAAGATGAAGACGGAAAGATTCACTATAGCGACAAGCCGCTTGGCAAAGATGCCGAAAGCGTCAAGCTGAAATCCGCCCCCAAGGCTGACCCCGACCAGGGCTCAAGACAGGAAAAACAGCGTCGCCTGTTAAAGTTACTGGAAGACGACCGCGAAGCCGCGAAGAAAAAAAAGGCCCAGGAGAAGGCAGAAAAAGCCGAGCGAAAAGAGAAGTGCCTGACCGCCAGGAAAGAGTTGGAGCAGGTTCGTAATGCGTCCTTCCTTTACAAGAAGTCCGATGATCCCCTGAATCCGCTGGTTTACAGCGAAAAAGAACGGCAGGAGATTACCCGGGGGCTACAGGAAGACATCAAGAAGTGGTGCTCTGACTAGTTGTTATCGCGTAGACAAAATCAATAAAATCAGTGTATTATCGTACTTCTGATCACTGACAAGCAGGTTGGTTTGCACATGAAAAAGGCTTTCTGGCAGAAGGACTGGTTTGCTGGCCTGCTTGTTTCAATGTTGTTTCTTTTTTTCTCACAGTCGGAGCTAATCCAGGGCATCGAACGCACCGCCTACGATTTTGGTGTACGTAGCTCTACCAAGGATCCGGGAAACGAGATAGCAATCATTGCCATCGACGATGAGAGCATCGAAAAACTGGGGCGATGGCCATGGCCAAGAAACATCCTCGCCAGCGTTATTGACAAGTTAAGCGAAGCCGAGGCACGCGTGATCGGTAACACGATCCTCATGTCCGAGGCCCAAACAGCACCGGTCGCTGTGCAGGACCTGCTTGACTTCGTGGAAAGCAACCAGTTGACAGAGGGAAACCCGGAATTCGGCAGCCTGCTCAGTGCAGCCAGGGACGAATTGAACAAGGACAGCAAGCTGGCTACAAGCTATCGCAATGCCGGTAACGTCGTACTCGGCATGCAGTTTGAACTCGGGGAACCAATTGGCAATCCCGATGAAGAGTTACCCGAGTTTATTCAAAACAATACGCTGCTGAATATTGACGGTAACGTGGCCAACGGCTTTCCACACCCGGCAATCGCGGTGACTCCTCCCATCCAGGTGCTTGGTTCTGAAGCAGTTGGGGTTGGGCACCTGTCCATTTATTTTGACGTGGATGGCGCGATTCGCTCTGAAGTGCTGACATCCGATTATTACGGCTCCACTTTTCCTTCACTCGCCCTGCTCATTGCAGCCAGGAGCCTCAACCTGTCTGTGGACGATATACAGGTCGACCTTGGACGCTCGGTAAGTCTTGGAAACCTGGAAATTATTACCAGCCCGCTTTCTCACATGTATCCGCAATATTATGTCGACGAAAGCGGTGCACCACAGTTTTCCTCAACATCTTTTTACGATGTCTACGAAGATAAAATTGACGCTGGCTTCTTCAAGGACAAGATAGTACTGATCGGTGCCACTGCCCTGGGTGTCGGTACCACTTTTGTCACGCCATCTTCCGATGCTATGCAGCCGGTGTACATCCTTGCCAACAGTGTCGCCAGTATCCTGAACCAGAACTTCTTCGTGGTACCGGACTGGGCGTACACACTTGAAATTGTCATTTTCCTGCTGGTCGCGCTCTACCTGGTACTGGTGCTGCCAAGACTATCAGCTACGATGGCGGCCATTATCAGCGCCGCACTCCTGCTGGCACTGGTGGGCACGAACCAGGTACTCCTCATAAACATGGCAACCTGGTTGCAGTTGATGTTTCCGGCGAGCCTGCTGGCCTGCGGTTACCTGCTACTGATTACCAAGCGCTTCCTGGTAACAGAAAAGGGAAAACAGCAGGCTGACGAAGCCTCCGCACAAAGCAACCGAACTCTCGGACTGGCCTACCAGCAGCAAGGGCAACTGGACATGGCCTTTGATAAGTTCAGGCAGTGCCCGCTGGATGAGTCAATGCTGGAACCCCTGTACAGCCTTTCGCTGGATTTTGAACGCAAGAGACAATTTAACAAGGCGCAGTCAGTGCTCGAACACATCGCCACCTTTAATGCCGATTACCGGGATGTAAAGGAAAAGATAAAGCGCAACAAGCAGCTGCAGGATACCTTTATGTTCGGTGCGCCCGGGGCCGCCGCTGCAGGCACCATGATGCTGGATGGCGATGGCATAGAGAAACCCAAGCTCGGACGTTACGAGGTCGAGAAAGAACTTGGCAAAGGTGCCATGGGCGTGGTCTACCTGGGCAAGGACCCGAAGATTAATCGAACGGTGGCAATCAAGACCATGGCACTGGCCCAGGAATTTGAAGAGGATGAACTCGAGGAAGTAAAGGAAAGGTTCTTTCGAGAGGCTGAAACCGCAGGCCGGCTCACTCACCCAAACATCGTCACAATCTATGACGCAGGCGAAGAACATGACCTGGCCTATATTGCCATGGAATTTCTTAATGGCCATGACCTGGCAAGATATACCAAGCCGGAAAAATTACTGCCACCAGCCAATGTTTTCCAGATCATTATCCTGGCTGCTGAAGCTCTCGATTATGCTCACCAACAAAACGTGGTGCACAGGGACATCAAGCCGGCAAACATCATGCTGATACCGGAGTCATCCACCATCAAGTTGACGGACTTCGGTATTGCCCGTATCACTGACTCAAGCAAGACCAAGACCGGAATGGTGCTCGGCACACCGTCTTACATGTCCCCGGAACAGCTGTCCGGTAAGAAAATTGACGGGCGTTCTGACCTGTTTTCCCTCGGGGTAATGTTCTACCAGCTTATTTCCGGCTCCCTGCCCTTTACCGGCGATTCCATGGCAACTTTGATGTTTAAGATTGCCAACGACCCACATCCTGATATTCTTGCAGTAAGGGACGATTTGGGTGAGCAGATACCGGAATTGAAATCGATCATGGACAAGATACTGAGCAAGACCCCCGAGGAACGCTACCAAAGCGGCGGGGAGCTGGCTGCAGATATGCGTAAGTGCCTAAAAATACTAAAAAATAAGAAATAATGAGCTTCGTAGACAAGCTTGAAATAGCCAACGTTTCAGACACCGGTCGTCGTCGTCCTCATAACGAGGACAGCACGCTCAGTGATATCGACAGCGGACTGGTGGTACTTGCCGACGGCATGGGGGGATACAAGGCCGGGGAAGTGGCCAGCGCCATTGCTGTAACGGCCGCTCACGGCGATATTCTCAACGGTCTCAAAAACATCAAGCGCGGGCAAACCGATACAGAAACCGGTATGCACAACGAGTCCCGCATCGTAAAAAGTGCAGTAATTAAAGCAAATTCAACTATTTACAGCTCCGCTGAGAAAGACCCTGAATGCCAGGGCATGGGGACTACTATTGTTGTGGCCTTGTTCCACAGTGGTGTTGTCACCATCGCCCACGTGGGTGATTCACGTCTTTATCGCATGCGTGGCCGTCAATTTGAGCAAGTAACAAAAGATCACTCGCTAATTCAAGAACTTATAGACCGCGGCCTGTACACCCCGGAAGAAGCCCACGAGAAAACACCAAAGAACCTGGTGACCCGGGCACTCGGAATCGAGGCAAAAGTTGAGGTTGATGTGATGGAGGTCCCGGTAGAGACCAACGACATATTCCTGCTGTGTTCTGACGGATTAAATGATATGGTAGGAGATGAAGAAATTCACTTAACCCTAAGTAAATATAGTGCTAATCTTGTACAGGCTGCCGAAGAATTGGTGAAATTAGCCAATGCAAAAGGCGGCAAAGATAATATCTCAGTGATACTAATAAGGGCGCTCGAGGGGTTTACCAGCTCCGGTGGGGCGCTAAAACAACTAGTTAATCGATTTCGTAAACATTAGGGGAAGAATAGGACAGAGCTATGGCAAAGTTAGTCCTGAGCATGAACGGTGTTGTCCAGGGGGAGTACCAGCTGGATAAAGAACGTCTTTCTATCGGTCGAAAGGCAGATAACGACATTCCGATAGATAATCTGGCTGTCAGCGGCAAACACGCCATGGTCATCACAATCCTGGACGATTCATTCCTGGAAGACCTCGGAAGTACCAACGGTTCCTACGTCAATGGCAAGCTTATCAAGAAGCACGCTCTGAAAGATGGCGATGTCATCGCCATTGGCAAGCACGAATTAAAATACGTTAATGAACTCGCCACGGCAGACGATGACGAGTTCGAAAAAACCATGATCATCAAGCCTGGCTCAGCCAGTGCCGCGGTAGCCGCGGCCCAGGCAGCAGAAAAAGCCGTGGCAAGCGCAGAACCCGCAGCTGCATCCGCAGCGCCCACTGCGCCGGCACCAGCCGCAGGTGGTGGGGGTGGTGGTATGCCGCTTGGCCGCCTGACCGTGTTGAATGGTCCAATCGCAGGAAAAGAGCTGGAACTGACAAAAGCCCTCATTACCCTGGGCAAGCCAGGTACCCAGGTTGCGGTAATATCACGCAGGCCCCAGGGTTATTTCCTTACCCACATTGAAAGTGATGGCGATGGGAAGCGATATCCCACGGTGAACGGTGAGGCCATTGGTCCGAAAGCCTACCAGTTAAAGGGTGGTGATCTCATAGAGCTGGCCGGCATCAAGATGGAGTTCTCTGCCTCTTAGGAGAACTCTCCTCAAACCTGCCCTTTTTCGTCCAAACGGCGTTCTCGCCGTTTTTAAATGCTCATGTACTGGCGTGTACACTCCGCTTTAAAAACGGCTCGTGCCTTGTTTGATCAAAAAATCTTCAGCTTTGAGCGCGGGTTCTCGATCTCCAGATTTCCACTCACAACAAACGCTTTGAACTATGGCGCGTATAGCTGCGCTTTTCTAAAAGCGCACGCCTTGCCTGGACAAAAAATTGCGGCTTTTGAGTTCAGTGGTTCACCTGCTAATCAGGCATTCTCACCGTTTGACGCTACTTGGAAGTGTGGGTGTGGACGCCGTCCCAGTTTTCCCCTGGCGGCGACTGGCGGTACTGGCCTATCCTTTCGATATAGAGCCCATACAAGGCACGACCCGGAGACATGTTCTGCAGGTTTATAAACTGCATTTCCGCCCTGTCCCATTCCTGCGCGCGATACAGCTTGAGCGTCTCCTGGTGAAGCCGTAGTTCCTTCAGTTCATCTTTTGCCACCTGGTCTTTTAGACCGATGGGTTCATAAATCGCAACGGGTTCATCCTTGCCTTTTACACGCACAACATCCAGTTCCCTGTAGGCATACTCCGTAACAAGGGCTCGTGTTTCTTCACCCACAATAATTTCCACGCCATAATTCTTTGTCAGGCCTTCAAGACGGGAACCGAGATTTACCGCGTCGCCCAGCACCGTGTAGGCACGTCGAAACTGGGAGCCCATGTCACCAACGCTCATCATGCCCGAGTTCAAGCCCACACCAATCTTTATCTCGGGCCAGCCTTTCGCAACGAATGCTTCCTGTATGCCTTTCAGGGCCTCCAGCATGGCCATTCCAGTATCCAGTGCATGACGGGCATGCTCTTCATCTTTTACCGGGGCTCCCCAGAATGCCATCACGGCATCCCCCATGTACTTGTCGATGGTGCCACGATTGTCATGAATGATTCTTGTCATCTCGGTCAGGTATTCATTCATTAACCGGGACAGGTCACCGGGGCTGAGGCTTTCCGATAGCGTTGTGAAACCGCGTACATCCGAGAATAAAACCGTCAACTCGCGGTTCTCAGCTTCAAAGCTCACCATGTCCGGATTTTCACCCATTTCGTCTACCAGTTCAGGGGGGACATACTGCCCGAACATATTGGCTATCTGGCGCTTGCCCCGTCGTTCAACAAAAAAACCATAGGACATGTTGAGCAGGAAAATAATCAGGATCATCAATATGGTTGACGCCAGCGGCATGACCATGTTCTGGGACTGCCAGAATGTAAAGTTACCGAAAGTGAGCAGGGCCAATACTGATACAGTTACGATACTTGCCATCATCGGGCTCAGCAGTGGCAGGCACAGCGACAGAAAAATACCCGTAGCCAATAACAACAGGAACTCGGCGCCGATGGTGTAGGCAGGTTTCTGCTTGATGGTGCCATCCAGTATGCCAGCCAGCAGGTTGGCGTGGATTTCCACCCCGGCATACTGGTTGTCCACCGGGGTTGCCCGAAGGTCATAAAGACCGGGGGCCGTGGTGCCGACCAGCACGATGGAATCTGCCAGCAGTTCCCCGTCTGCTTTGCCGTTAATCACATCAGAAGCCGAGACATAACTGAAACTTCCCTGGATTCCCCGGTATGGCACAAGCGCCTGGATATACCTGTCCACCGGGATACGATTATTTCCCAGCTGCAGCCATTCCAGTGCCGGGTAATCGCTATCACCAAGGGCCTCGCCGAATACCGGGATAATCTTATCCACGTCAAGGATCTGGCGTGCCATGGCAAGGGAGAGAGCCTCGTACAGCCCGTCACCGTACTGCAGTAGCAGTGGCACTCGCCTGACTACGCCGTCCTCGTCGATCATGGGAGTAAAGTGGCCTCCACTGGCGGCGACGGACTGCAACATGGGCAGGCTTGCGGCGTAGCCCACCGGTTCTCCGGCCTGCAGGCGCGCCTGCTCTGACAGGTCCTCGTTCTTTAATACCGGCAGTGGAAGGATGCCTGTCTCACTCGCCTTGTCCTCGACCAGCCCCAGCTGGAAATAATACCCCAGTACCACCGGGCGGTTTTCCAGGCTCCTTCTCAATACAAGGTCGTAATCCAGTCTTTCACGCAACTCGTCCACCTTGAACTGGTATTCATCGATGTCGGCAAAATCGGTTCTGCCCAGCCGATCGAGCATTTCCAGGCCGGAACTTCCGTCCGGCTCTGAGAAGACGATGTCAAAGCCTACTATCTGCACTCCATACTTTTCAAAGAGCTGGTCCACCATCCTGGCTACCTGGTCTCGACTCCAGGGCCAGCGGCCAATCTCGCTCAGGCTTTTTTCATCGATATCGACAATGACGATACGGCGGTCGACTCCACCGGGCATGGTAAACTTGACACGCGAGTCATATAGAAACGCTTCCAGCTGGTTTATCAATCGGGAATTGAATAGCTCAGCGGTGTGACAAAGAAAAATTGCTGTAACCAGCAGGGTAAGAATTACTAATGGAAACTGCCGTTTTATCCGGTTTAGAAAGTGTTCCATTGTCTGGTGTCTAAATCAGTCCAGGCTTAAATGGCTTGTCCTGTAATAGCATGCATGTGAAATCCAGTCGCGCCCGGTTCTCTTAAGCTTCCTCCTCGAGGCGCGCTTCAAGATTGGCGTGTATGGGGAAAACCTTGTCCAGTCGTGCCAGTTGCAATACGTTCATTGCTGCATCACTGACGCCAATGAGACCAAACTTGCGGGATTTTTTCTTGGCGGTCTGGTAACCCTCTACGAGACTGGCCACACCTGAACTGTCTATATAGGTAACCTGGGACAGGTCCACCAGCAAATCATTGTTAGCAAGACACTCAAGAATCTGCTTTCGCGCATCCGGTGAGCATGACAGGTCCACCTCGCCGGCGAGTTCGACTATGGCAAAGCCACCCTCTTCTCTCGTATTGTATTTTGTCCCCATAAGCTTTTACTTTTTCCCCCAAAGTTACCGCCGAGTTAGTAGATGCTTTTTCTTACATCCAGGTAATTACCTTTTTCGTTTTCAAGATGCCCCATATCACAATGGTCCATGATTTCCCTGATAAAATGCACTCCCAGTCCGCCGGGCCGTACATCGTCAAGATCTCTCGGCTCTACCTTTTCCAGGTCAATTGGTTCAGCGTGATCCGTCAACCTGAACTGTATTTCCTCTTCATTATTAAGGATTTCGAGGATAATTTCACCAGATTCATCGAAATTATAGGCGTGCTGTATCACGTTCATACAGGCCTCGTTCATAGCGATGACCAGCTTGTCCGCCAGTTCGTCACAGCACCCGGCAATCTCCGCGGAGCGCTTTACCAGGGCTCGCACCAGCGTGAGCCTCTCGGGCCTGGACGGAAAATGAAGCTCGACTAGTTTTTCAGTATTCACGATTTCTGTTTTTCGATGAGCATGATAGTGATGTCGTCGTGCTGGCTGGTGTCCGGCACGTAAATTTCGTTGACAATACTTTCCAGCCTTTTGGCCCCGTGTAATTCCTGCCGGGTCTCAATTAACTTGATCAATCCACTGACATCCAGTTGTCCATTCACCTCACCTTCTGCCTCGGTCACGCCGTCTGTAAAAAGGTAAAGGCTGCCACCTTCTAGAGGCAGGGTAGAGACAGGAAATTCGGCTCCCGGAATGATCCCAAGAGGCGGTGCCGTTGCCTCAATTTCCTCGTACTTTTCACCATCGTGATAAAGAGGCGGTTGATGCCCGGCGTTGGCAAACTCAATGATGCCGGCCTCCACATCGATAAAGCCGGATACGATGGTGATGAACATGCCATGTGACACGGTTTCGCATATCTCGTCATTCACCGTGGCAAGGTGCTGGCCGGCATCAGACATGCCCTTTGCCGCGTGGCGCAGCAGGCTGGTGGTTTTTGCCATGAGCAGTGCAGCATTCATTCCCTTGCCGGATACATCGGCAAGGTTGAAGTAAATAAGGCCGTCTTCACGTTGAAAGAAATCAAAAAAATCACCACTCACTTCGCGGGCAGGCAGGTTGATACCAAATACCGGAAAACCCTCACCGCCGGGATCCGGTAACAGGCCCTCCTGGATCTCCCGGGCTAATTCCAGTTCTTTTTGCATGCGCTCCTGCACCACAAGCTTATCTGCCATGCGTGCGTTGTGAATGGCCAGGGCTGCGGCGGACGCAAGTGCGGTAAGCAGGTGCTGATCCCTTTCATCGAACAAGCCGTCATCACTACGCTTGTTTATCAACTCCAGTGCGCCGATACATTTTTCGTTTACCATCAGGGGGGCACATAAAATTGAGCGCGTGACAAAACCCGTATCCTTGTCAACGTTCTGGGAAAAGTTGGGATCCTTGCTGACGTCCTTGACTATCTGGCAGCTGCGACTTATCACTGTTTTGCCGACGATGCCCTTGTCGGCAGGCAATCTCAGTCCAGTGATATCCACGGGTCCGGCACAGCCGCGGCAGACCAGCTCGGTGTCATTATTCTCAAGTAAAAATATGGAATCTGCTTCTGCATGCAGGTATTCAAGAAAACGCTCCAGGGCATTTTGCAGGGTCTCATTAATATCAAGGGAAAAGGCAAAGGACTGGGTAATTTCAGCAAGCAGGCCGAGTTGCTCCTCCAGCGAGTGCTCCTCGGTGCTTTCAAACAGTTCGAGTACGTTTGATGAACTCATCTCAGGGCCTTTATGCTCTCCAGGTATGCCTCGTCGTCGGGCATCGTGTTGTTTCTTTGCGCCTGCCACAGGGCTTCTCCAAGGCATTCCATCACGCTGTGTTCCATTTCATGCTGGTCGCCTTTTTGCTGTAACAACGTGTCACAGAGATTTCTTATTCCAGCCGGCCGATCGGTCTGGATTTGCTCCTTGATGGCAATATGCATGCCCATGTGCAGGAATGGGTTAACTCTACCCTGCTCCGGCGTGTATTCCTCGTGCAGCACATCGTCTCCCCTGTGCAGGAGATTATGATACTCGGGATGGGCCAGTATTACCTCCAGGATCAGCGCCTCCATCGGCTCCATGGGCCGCTTTTCTTCGTATTTTTGCCACACATCCAGGAAAAACCGCCTGGCATCTGCACGATTATCTACAAACATGACGGGGTTTGGCTTTATTCTCGGCTATTTGGCTCATTATAGTGCCATGCTCGTGGAATAGCAGGAAATACCACTGTCACCCTCACTCTCCTGCAAATTTACCCTTATCTTTCCATTCGCACAGGTCAAATATCGTGCATGCAGCACATTTTGGCTTACGTGCTACACAGGTGTAGCGCCCATGCAGGATAAGCCAGTGGTGGGCATCCATGAGGAACTCTTCCGGCACCAGCCTGAGCAGGCGCTTTTCCACCGCCAGGACATCTTTCCCCGGTGCAATGCCAGTGCGATTGGACACCCGGAATATATGTGTATCCACCGCGATGGTAGGCTGGCCAAAAGCCGTGTTGAGGATAACATTGGCGGTTTTCCGCCCGACCCCGGGAAGGTTTTCAAGTTGCTCGCGCTGCCTCGGAACTTCACCATCATGTTCGTCCAGCAGGATTCGGCAGGTCTTGATGATATTTGCGGCCTTGGTATTAAAAAGCCCGATGGTCTTTATGTACTTTTTCAGGCCCTTCTCGCCCAGTTTTAAAATCGCGGCAGGTGTGTTCGCCACGGGATACAGGCTGTCGGTGGCTTTATTCACTCCCACATCAGTGGCCTGGGCAGAAAGAATCACCGAAACCAGGAGTTCAAAGGGACTACTCCAGTGCAATTCCGTGGTGGGTTCGGGATTTCCCTGCCTGAGTATGCTGAAAATTGCGCTGCGTTTTTCCCTGTTCAAGGCTTCAATTCTACAATGTTTTGAGCAGGTTCAATCGCGGCTGATATTCACTAACCAGGAAAACCGATCAATGAGGGGATAAGCAAGGCCGAGCAGGAGGAATACAGCGGCCGGCGATTGCAGGACTTCAAGTCCCCGGAAAGAAAACTCAATCGTATCGAGGTCGAGAAAAAAAATATTTTCCACTCCGTCCAGGATCGTGCCCTGCCCCAGGATTTCACGCAAGAGTCCTGACGTGCAAAGCACTGCGACTGCGAATAATCCCTGGCGCAGGTGAAAGCTAACTGCAGTTCCAGGTGTATTTAACAGGGCGGTGCTTTGCAGGGCCATTACCAGGAAACTATTCATGGCCAGCAAGGGCAGGTAAAAACCCAGTTCCACGGCTATCTCGTAAAAAAACACCTTTGCCAACATCTCAAGGCTGGCTGCCCAGCTCGCATTGACCAGCAAAATACCGAGAAGTGAATATTGGGGTGAAAGGAAATTCCTGCACAGGGAAACGGTCAGCGTAGATACAACAAGGAGGACCAGGAAAACCAGCGCCATGAGGATGGCATTGATAAAATTAGTACACACAAGCAGTGCCGGGCAAAGTGACAGGATCAGAACCTGCATTTTTTCTCTTTGCCCGGTGACCATGCTGTGATTCATTCTACCGCGGCTTCGCTCTCTTGGAGCAGATCCTGGATCCTGTCCAGGCGTTCCGGGCTTGCGGCGAGTTCCAGTAACGATTGCTTCTCACTGTTTGGAACCGGCAGGTACTCCGCCAGTCGATAACCAAGCCAACTGGCATTTTCCAGCTTGTTGGTGCTGGCGTCATAATCGATTTCAAAATGCTCAAAAATGCGCAGCAATATTTCCTGCAATAACGAATATTGCCGGTCTACGCTGACATCGTCATCGTCCAGCCAGCTGACTTCCCCTTCAAGCAATCTGTTCTTTCTTTTTGAGAAACTGGTTATTTGAAATCGTCTTTTTCCTTCCACGGTAATCCCAAGCAGGCCGTCTTCCAGCTGGCTCCAGTCGATAATTTCCACGTAACACCCGGTAAGATGGCAGTGGGCATCCCCACCCACTTCGCTGCCTTCATTGATCAGGCAAATGCCAAAGCCGCTATTCGACTGCAGGCATTCGCTGACCAGGTCCGTATAACGGGGTTCAAATATTCGTAATGGCAGTTTCGAACCCGGGAACATGACCAGGTGCAGGGGGAAAAGGGGAATTTTCTCCATCAAGTGAACCCTCTAAAGACTGGCGAGGATTTTCTCATGAATTCCCTGGAATCCACCATTACTCATAACAAGAATGTGATCCCCCGAATTCACCTCTTTAACCAGTTCGCTAACCAGTGAGTCAACAATCTCGAATATCCCTGCACGGTTACCCAGGGCCTGCATACTTTTCTCCAGGTCCCACTCTATGTCACTTGGTTGGAACATGAAAACCCTGTCCGCACCATCCAGGCTGGCTGCGAGAGTGTCCTTGTGCACACCCATGCGCATGGTGTTAGAACGGGGTTCCAGGACCGCCATTATCCTGCTTCCCGGCCCCACGCTGGAGCGCAGCGCTTCCAGTGTTGCCTCGATGGCCGTTGGATGGTGAGCAAAGTCATCATACACATTCACCCCATTGACAGTACCACGTAGCTGCAAACGCCGTTTTACACTTTTAAAAGCAGACAATGCTTCACAGGCCAGCCTGGAATCAACTCCGGCATGCCCGGCACAGGCAATCGCAGCCAGGGCATTTTCTGCATTGTGCCGCCCGATAAGCTGCCATGCCACGCTCCCCCGGCTTTCACCCTCAAAGCTAATGTCAAAGCTGGAATAATCTTTTGCACGTGGCTCAAGTCGCCACTGTTTCGAGTTAACACCAAAACTTACGCTTGGTGTCCAGCAACCCTCTTCAATTACACGATCTATTTCTTCATCACCATGATGACGCACGATAAGACCATTACCTGGAATGGTTCTGAGCAGGTGATTAAATTGTTTCCTGATGTCCGCTACACCTGGATAAATATCCGCGTGATCAAACTCGATGTTGTTCACCAGCAAGGTTCTTGCCCGGTAGTGAACAAACTTTGCTCTTTTGTCAAAAAACGCGGTGTCGTATTCATCGGCTTCTACCACGAAATACTTCGAATCACTGGTGCGCGCAGATACACCGAAATTTTCCACCACTCCGCCAATTAAAAAACCAGGATTCAAGCCTGCATAGTCAAGAATCCATGCCAGGATACTGCTGGTGGTAGTTTTACCATGTGTGCCGGCGACGGCCAGCACGTGCCTGTCCTTCAATACGTGATTGGACAACCATTGGGGTCCTGACTCATAGGGCAAGCCCTCGGCAAGTATGTACTCAATTGCCGGGTTACCCCGTGACATGGTGTTCCCGACAACGACCAGGTCGGGCTTGTGCTGCAGGTGTTCAGGCTTGTAGCCATCCATGATTTCAATGCCCTGCTCCTGCAATTGGGTACTCATTGGTGGGTAGACGTTGCTGTCTGATCCGCTCACCTGGTATCCAATATCCCTTGCAAGCAGCGCCAGGCTACCCATGAAAGTGCCACAAATTCCGAGGATGTGAATGTTCATATCACCACGGGTTGCAGTCGGGAAACCATCAAGGTATTCAATAATACGTAGATAAGGGAGACGAGTAAGCCCAATGCAACTGATGCATCAAGTGCATGCCTGATAATATGGGTCATAACAGCGATATTCCACACCATCAGGATTATAACAAGCAGGAAAAGCAGCACCAGAAGCGAATGCCCCTCGGGCAGGTTTACGAGGAAAAAATAAGGAGGAGTAGCGACCAGGTTAAATATAACACCAGTGCCGGCGAGCGCGGTGGTCACCTGGTACCATCTTTGCGGCACGCGCCAGGCCGAAACAACCAGGTAGGTAAAAAATGAAAGTACAATCGTATGTACCGATGCTATCAACAAGGCAATTGCAGAGGATTGAATAATGAAGGTGAAAAAGAAACTACTGCCGGCATAGGCCAGCAGACAGACCAGTAACAATTCAGAAGCCGCAGGAACATCCTGGGGTTTTAACCTGAAACAGCAGATGCCGAAAAATAAATTCCAGAGAGTATTTAACATTTCCCGCTATCGCTGCATTGTGGCTTCGTACCTGGGTGATGTCCGGGATTCAAGGGCCGGCACTGGTGTTTAAGAATTAATTATGCAAGCATGATAAACATCAAAGTAAGAGTGACCAAGTTTATGCGGAAATTAACACTATTTTTACTACTACTCCTGTCCCAGCAAATTTCTGCAGAGGAAGAACAGGCCTATCAACTCACGAATGAGGACCACCGACTGGTCAACATGACCTCGCTGAATTTTCATGTTTGCGTACAGCAGGATGCCCAGAAACAGCTTGCGGAACAGGTAGATGTGAGAAATATCGCCGCTGCTGCTGTGTCTAACTGCGATGCCAGGCTGGAAGATCTTCGGGCCGAGCTGGCCGAAAAAATGCCGACTCGAAGTTACACTGGTCTTGAACGCAGCATCAAGAACCGGGCCATAAAAAAATTACTGATGCAATTGATGTATGAAAAATCCGCAATCGCCGAAGAGAGCATAGAACAATAGGAGTCGGGCTACTTGTAAAACTGGTCAGGCAGGTTTCCTAGATACTCGGAACACCCGTTTTAATTAGTTCCTTCAAGGCAGCTTTATACACACCGCGCTTGAATTCCACGACCTGGTCCACCGGTTCCCAGGAGTCAACCCAGCGCCAATGGTCAAACTCCGGTTTTTTCGATGCATCCAGCCTTACTGCACTTTCATCGGCGAGCAATTCCAGCAAATACCAGATCTGCTTTTGACCAATACACAGGGGTGTCGAGTTCTTGCGTATGAATTTCTTGGGCAGGCGGTAGCGCAGCCAGTCACTGGTACAGCCGATAATTTTCACATGCTCGGGCAGCAGGCCGGTTTCTTCCTGTAACTCACGGTACATGGCCTTTTTTACCGATTCGTTCTTTCGAATCCCCCCTTGAGGAAACTGCCACGCATCCATGCCACGACGCTTGGCCCAAAACAGCTGGCCGTGCGTATTTCTCAGGACTATTGCTACGTTGGCTCGATAGCCTTCAGAATCGATCATCGGTCAATGATGCCATGCGTGTCGCTGAATACAAGCGTGAGGCCAGGCAGGAGCTTTGCAAATATCAGGGAAACAGGTGTTTCACCATGTCCCGCTCTTCTTCAAGCTCCTGCTGGGTAGTGGTCATCATTGAACGGCTGAATTCGTCTATAGCCAGTCCCTGGACAATCTCATAATCACCGTTGCTGCATGTGACGGGAAATGAATAAACGAGGCCCTCGGGGATATCATAAGAACCATCACTGGGTACAGCCATGGAGACCCAGTTGTTTTCCTCGCTACCCGTTGCCCAGTCGCGCATGTGTTCCAGTGCAGCGTTTGCAGCAGATGCAGCACTCGACGCACCCCTGGCAGCAATAATTTCTGCACCGCGTTTTGCAACTCGAGGAATGTAATCATCCCTGTACCATTCGGCGTCAACCAGGTCCAGGGCCGGCTTTCCTGCCACCGTGGTATGGCTGATATCCGGGTACTGCGTCGTAGAATGGTTACCCCAGATACACAGGTTCTTGATGTCATTAACACTGCTGCCGGTCTTGTCTGCCAGCTGTGCCAGTGCACGATTGTGATCAAGCCGCGTCATGGCGGTAAAGTTTCGTGGATTCAGGTCCGGTGCATTTTTCATTGTGATTAATGCATTGGTATTGGCCGGGTTTCCTACGACAATAACCCTGACATCCCGGCTCGCATGATCATTCAAGGCTTTACCCTGCACGTTAAATATGGCTGCATTGCCTTCAAGAAGATCGCTGCGTTCCATTCCCGGACCGCGCGGCTTGGCGCCAACAAGGAAAGCAAATTCCACATCTTTGAAAGCGACATTGGCATCGTCACTTGTTTCAATACCGGCGAGGGTGGAAAAAGCGCAGTCCTGAAGTTCCATCACCACACCATTCAAGGCATCCAGGGCCGGGGTGACTTCAAGTAATTGCAGGATGACTGGCTGATCTTTTCCCAATAGCTGGCCGGAGGCTATTCGAAATAACAGTGCGTATCCTATCTGACCGGCGGCACCGGTGACGGCTATTCGAACAGGTGCTTTCATTAGTAACTTCTCCTGGTTTTTTTAATTAATCTTGCCTTGAGCATATGGCATATCAGCGTGAACACGCTGATCATGTCAGCAGGTGCTGCATGGATGCCTTAGCGAATTAAAGTCTAGCGATCTGCCAGGTCAACGTAATCGCGTTTTTCTGCTCCAATATAAAGCTGGCGTGGTCGCCCGATGCGAAATTCAGGATCTTCCATCAACTCCATCCACTGTGCAATCCAGCCTGCGCTGCGCGCCAGTGCAAACATCACGGTGAACATGCTGATAGGTATTTTCAGTGCCTGGTAAATCAGACCGGAATAAAAATCCACGTTTGGATAAAGCTTCCTTTCGATGAAGTATTCATCTTCAAGCGCGATTCTCTCCAGTTCCATGGCGACTTCAAACATGGGCTGGTTCAGGTTCAATTGCGTGATCAAGTCGTGACAGGCTTCGCGAATGATGGTTGCCCGCGGATCGTAATTCTTGTAAACCCGGTGACCAAAGCCCATCAGCCTGAACGGATCATCCTTGTCCTTCGCTTTATCGATATATTTCTTGATATTGCTGGCATCACCAATTTCCTCCAGCATGTGGACAACCGCCTCGTTCGCGCCGCCATGAGCCTTGCCCCATAGAGTATTAATTCCTGCAGCAACACAACCAAAGGGATTGGCTTCTGCACTGCCCGCCAGCCTCACCGCCGAGGTGCTGGCATTTTGTTCGTGATCAGCATGCAGGATAAACAGTAATTCAAGCGCCCGAATAGCCACTGGCGGTGGTGAGTACTCCTCGCTCGGCCAGGAAAATGTCATGTAGAGGAAATTTTCCACAAACCCTTTACTGTTGTCAGGGTAGACAAAAGGTAAACCGGAAGCATAACGATAACACTTCGATGCGATATTGGGCATTTTCGCGATAACACGCTTTGCCGTTAGCAAGCGGTGCTCTGGATCCTGTACATCGGTCGCATCGTGATAGTAAGAAGCAATGGCATTAACGACTCCAGCCATGATGGACATCGGGTGCGCATCTAACCTGTACCCAGTATAAAAGCGCGATAGATGCTCGTGGGTCATGGTATGCATCTTGATGGCGTGGTCCCAGTCTTCATATTCTTGAGCGCTGGGCAGTTCACCGTGAATCAGGAGGTAGCAGACTTCAATGAAGTTACTCTTTTCTGCCAGTTGTTCGATTGGATAACCACGGTGCAGGAGCACACCGTTATTCCCGTCGAGGTAGGTTATTGCACTGCGACAACTGGCGGTGGTGCCGAAGCCGGGATCCAGCGTAAACATACCCAGTTCTTTTTGCAGGGCCCTGGTATCAATTACAGGCTCTCCATAAACACCGGTGATAACAGGACATTCGAGCTGTTTACCAGTCCGGTTATCGGTGATCGTTACAGTATCAGACATCATTGCCTCCGTAGCAGGGTTAGCGTCGTTACAGACCGTTTTATTTATTGTTTTAATTGTTATTATTTTTCTAGCATACAGGGCTAGAGGAATTCCCCGCAAGCCTGACCGGCAAATCCGGCCTAAATTATGCATGTTTACATGACAAAACACACTAATCGTCTAAACTTGTAGGCACAACTACCCGAATCACTTAAAATATTATTCACTAAGCTATTGAGAAATCAGGTAAAAACCGAAGGCTGATCGAGAAAAAAGATAGCCAATAACAGCAGGAAAGGAAAAGAAGAAAAATGAATCGTTCTGACGCTTCTCATCTCTATAGCGGCAATGCCGATTTTATCGAGCAGCTGTACGAGAATTATCTGAATGACCCGCAAAGTGTCGAGGCTGAGTGGCAGCAGTATTTTGCCCAGCTTCAGCAGGCAGAAAGTGGACAAGACATCGCACACGGCCCCATTCGAGAGGCTTTTTTACAGGCCGCAAAGAGCAACACCAGGCGCCAGGTGACGGTACCAGGCGAGCAGGACAGCGGCTCTCACCAGAAGCAGGTGTCGGTACTGCAGCTGATCAACGCGCACCGCTTCCGCGGCCATAGCCAGGCCACGCTGGATCCCCTTGAACATCATGAACGACCTGCCGTACCGGAACTGGACCCCGACTATCATGGGCTAAGCGAGCAGGACATGGGCACCGTGTTCAACACAGGTTCGCTGGTTGGTCCGGACGAAGCGCCACTGAGGGAAATCCTCGACACCGTGCGAACAACATACTGTCGGAATATTGGCGCAGAATACATGCACATCAATGAAACTGAGCAAAAGCGCTGGATCCAGCAGTACCTTGAAGGTTGTCGCTCAACGCCCAACTTTTCCGTAGAAAAACGAAAACATGTCCTGGGGCGCGTTATCGCCGCCAATGCCCTGGAGGAGTACCTGCATACCAAGTACGTGGGGCAAAAACGCTTTTCGCTGGAAGGCGGCGAATGCCTCATTCCCATGCTGGATGAAATCGTGCAGGGCTGCGGTGAGCTGGACATGCGCGAGATAGTTATTGGCATGGCGCACCGGGGGCGTCTAAACGTGCTGGTTAATATTATTGGCAAGCTCCCGCACGAATTATTTGGCGAATTTGAAGGCAAACCTGGCGAAACAACCTCGTCCGGTGACGTGAAATACCATCTCGGGTATTCATCGGATATTGAAACAAGCAAAGGCAGTGTGCACCTGACACTTGCGTTTAATCCATCACATCTTGAGATTATTGATCCCGTAGTCGAAGGCTCCGTGAGGGCACGCCAGGACCGTCGCAATGACAGGGACAGGGAACAGGTGCTGCCCATCCTCATTCATGGCGATGCAGCTTTTGCCGGCCAGGGCGTGGTGATGGAAACATTTAACCTCTCACAAACGCGTGGCTACACAACCGGCGGCACCATCCACGTCATCATCAACAACCAGATTGGTTTTACCACCAGTGACCCGCTGGACTCCCGCTCGACACTTTATTGCACCGACGTTGCAAAAATGGTCCAGGCGCCTATTTTCCACGTCAATGGTGACGATCCTGAAGCGGTTGTATTTGTCGCCAAGATGGCGCTGGATTACCGCATGAAGTTCAAGAAAGACGTGGTAATAGACATGGTCTGCTACCGTAAACACGGTCATAGTGAAGCTGACGAACCCGCTGCAACACAGCCGGTGATGTACCAGCATATCAGGAAGCATACCGATGTACGTACCAGCCATACCCAGGCACTGGTAAAGCAGGGTGTCCTGACAGAACAGGAAGCAAAGGATATCGCTGACAAGTACATTGATTCACTGGAATCAAATATTGCTGTCGCAGGACCACAGGCTGAAAACGTCAATACCACGCACCTGATCAATTATGCTCCTTTTCGCGATATTCCATGGACCCAGGAAGCGGATACCAGCCTGAATGACGCCACTATTGAACTGTTAACCGAGCGTCTCACCAGTATCCCGGACGAATTTAAACTTCATCCGACTGTGAAAAGGATTATCGATAACCGTGGAAAAATGGGCAGGGGTGAAATGCCGCTGGACTGGGGATTCGCCGAAAACCTGGCGTATGCGGCCCTGCTCAATACCGGCTCACCTATTCGAATATCCGGGCAGGATAGTGGTCGCGGCACTTTTTTTCATCGGCACGCAGTGATCCACAACCAGGAAAACGGAGAAACCTGGTTACCCTTGCAGCATATTCGAGAAGCTCAGCCGGAATTCCTGGTGATTAACTCTACACTTTCCGAAGAGGCGGTACTGGCATTTGAATACGGCTATAGCAGCGCTGAACCAAACGCGCTGGTTATCTGGGAAGCCCAGTTTGGCGATTTTGCCAACGGTGCCCAGGTTGTTTTTGACCAGTTCATAAGTTCCTGTGAGGCAAAATGGGGGCGCTACTGCGGACTCGCTGTGCTGCTTCCCCATGGATATGATGGACAGGGTCCGGAGCATTCCTCGGCAAGACTGGAACGCTACCTGCAACTTTGTGCGCAGGAAAACATGCAGGTCTGTGTTCCCAGTACACCGGCGCAAATGTTTCACATGCTGCGTCGCCAGGTGATTCGGCCCTACAGGAAACCCCTGATTGTCATGAGCCCGAAGAGCCTGCTCAGGCACAAGCTGTCAACGTCTTCACTGGATGACCTCAAGGGTGGGTTCAAGACTGTCATCGATGAAATCGACGAACTGGATCGCGAAAAAGTGACCCGTTTACTGGTTTGTTGCGGCAAGGTTTATTACGACCTCCTTGAAGAAAGGCGGGCCAATGACATCGAGAATATCGCAATTGCCAGGATCGAACAGTTATTCCCCTTTCCCCATGAAGAGATGAAACAGGTGATAGACTCCTATCCAAAACTTGAAGAAGTCGTGTGGGTGCAGGAAGAACCAAAGAACCAGGGTAGCTGGTACTATATGCAATCACGCGGCACGATGATTGGGTGCCTGGGAAGACAGCACACGTTTGGTTATGCCGGCCGCTTTTATTCAGCTTCGCCTGCTGTGGGCTACATGAGCCTGCACCTCGAGCAGCAAAAGCAACTGGTCAGCGATGCATTACAACTTAATAAACTCGAAGTCACTACTCACATCGGAAATACAAACTAAAGGAGCTCAGCGTGCAAGTCGACGTCAAAGTACCGGTACTGGCAGAATCCGTGGCGGAAGCCACGTTAATGAATTGGCATAAGAAACCCGGGGATGCGGTCAGCCGGGGTGATAGCCTCATCGACATCGAAACTGACAAGGTGACGCTTGAAGTTGCAGCCCTTAATGACGGTGTGCTCGTGGAAATACTCAAGGGAGATGGCGAGCTTGTCGAGAGTAACGAGATAATCGCGCGGATCGATACCGAGGCCGGTGCGACTGCCGCAGCTCCCGCGGCCGAGCCGGAAAGCGCCAGTGAGCCCCAGCAGCAGTCGATTCCCGAACTCGAACCGGCCAGCAGTGAACCAAAACTGAGCCCGGCAGTACGCAATTTACTGGAAGAAAATAACCTGACACCGAACCAGGTACCGGTGCTTGGAGACAGCGATCGTCTTACCAAGGAAGATGTTCTTAATTTCCTTGAGCAGCAGAAACCAGCTGCTGCACCCGCCGAACCGGCTGCTGCTCCTGCTGCCCCGGAAACACCTGCACCAGCCAGTCCGGCAGTAGAAACATCTTCGGCACCGACGCCGGAAGTGGCCAATATTCCTGCAGGTGAGCGACCGGAAGAAAGGGTCGCCATGACGCGCCTGCGCAAGCGGGCTGCAGAACGCCTGCTCTCTGCGCAACATGAAAATGCCCTGCTCACTACCTTCAACGAAGTCAACATGCAACCCGTCATGGACCTGCGGGCAAAGTACAAGGATGAATTTGAAAAAGCCCATGGAGTAAAACTTGGCTTCATGTCCTTTTTTACCAAGGCCGCAGTTGAGGCGCTGAAGAAATTCCCGGTTATCAATGCATCGGTCGATGGTGAAGACATCATCTACCATGGCTTCTTTGATATCGGTATCGCGGTGAGTGCACCCCGCGGACTGGTTGTGCCGATTTTACGGGACGCCGACCAGAGCTCTTTTGCAGATATTGAAGCCAGGATAAGAGAACTGGGCGTGAAAGCCAGGGATTCAAAATTAACCATCGAGGAATTGACCGGTGGCACCTTCACCATTACAAATGGTGGTATTTTCGGCTCGCTACTATCGACACCCATTATCAATCCTCCGCAAAGTGCAATTCTTGGCATGCACAAGATCCAGGAAAGACCCGTTGCCGAAAATGGTGAAGTTGTCATCAGGCCAGTCATGTACCTGGCACTGTCCTACGATCATCGAATTATTGATGGACGTGAAGCGGTGCAGTTCCTGGTTTCAATCAAGGAACAGATAGAAGATCCAGCCAGGCTACTTTTGCAAATCTAGAAATTTACATTTGCGTGTGTCTTGAGCTGCAATTGATGGAAAAAACTTATGAAAAATTATGATGTAGTCGTGATTGGTGCAGGCCCCGGCGGATACGTCGCGGCAATCCGCTGCGCTCAGCTGGGATTATCAACAGCCTGCATAGAAAGCTGGCTGGATGATGAAGGTAACCCGGTGCTGGGAGGCACCTGTTTAAACGTGGGCTGCATTCCTTCAAAAGCCCTGCTGGATTCATCGCATCATTTCAGTTTCATAAAGCACGAAGCAAAGGAGCATGGCATCAATGTTCCGAGCGTGGCGATGGACGTACATCGCATGATCGACAGGAAAAAGAACATCGTCTCAACGCTCACCCAGGGTATTGCCGGACTTTTCAGGAAAAACAAGGTTGAGTGGTTGCAGGGTCACGGTCGCCTGGTCTCGGCCAACGAAATCGAGGTACAACCTGCCGAGGAAGAAAACTACAGCGTCAGTGCGAAAAACATAATTATCGCAACTGGCTCCGTCCCCATGACCATACCCCCGGCCCAGGTCGACAACGAACTGATTGTCGACTCCACCGGCGCACTGGCATTTACCGATGTACCCAAGCGCCTCGGTGTCATCGGCGCGGGTGTTATAGGCCTGGAGCTTGGTAGCGTGTGGAACCGGCTGGGCGCTGAGGTCGTCATCCTCGAAGCACTTGATGAGTTTCTTGCTCCAGTTGACCGACGCATTGCCGGGGAAGCGGAGAAATTGTTGCGCAAGCAGGGTCTCGATATTCGACTCGGTGCGCGCGTTACCGGCACTGGTTGCAATAATCGCGAAGTCACCATCACCTATGAAGCTGATGGCGAGAAACAGCAGCTGGTGGTTGACAAGTTGATCGTTGCAGTTGGACGTAAACCCAATACCGCCGGACTTGGCGTAGAAGATACAGGCATTGAAGTTGATGAACGTGGATTCATCGTAGTGGACGAGAATTGTCGTACCGGCCTTGAAAATATTTATGCTATTGGTGACGTTGTCAGGGGACCTATGCTTGCTCACAAGGCTTCAGAGGAAGGTGTGGCTATTGCAGAAAAAATCGCTGGTCATGTTGGTCACATGAACTACGACGCGATTCCCTGGGTAATTTATACGTGGCCGGAAATCGCCTGGGCAGGCAAGACCGAGCATGAACTCAAGAGTGAAGGCATTGCCTACAACAGCGGAAGTTTTCCCCTGGCCGCCAGTGGCAGGGCGCGTGCCATGGGCGAAACCAGTGGCCTGGTTAAAATTATCAGCGACGCCAGTACCGATAGAATACTGGGTGTGCATATCCTTGGTCCGAATGCATCGGAACTGATTGCAGAAGCCGTCGTGGCGCTGGAATTTGATGGCAGTGCCGAGGATCTCGCGCGCACGATTCATGCACATCCAACCCTTTCCGAGGCCCTGCATGAAGCCGCTCTCGCCGTTGACAAGCGCGCCATACATTTTTGATCACGACCGCCTGCAACAATTCCGGGTCGAGATAATTTCAGCATATATTTCAATATATTAGCTCTCTAACGCTGGGGACAATTTTGATCCTGCGTTTGCTGGTTTCAGCTCCCTGTTTTTGCTACACTGCAACAAGTTTTTGTGCAGTGCAGCGTAGAATAAACGGGCTCCTGCGAAAAACTGGCTGAATACCTAACAAGCAGAGAGAAACGTTGTATGAATATTGATCTTCAAAGCAGGACAGCACTCGTGGCAGATGGAAATAGTGAACTCGGAAGGGTCATTTGCCAGCAGTTAGCCCAATCAGGTGCACATGTTGTCTGCCTCGTTAAGAACCCTGAGACAGCACAGCAGAACGATTCATTCTTCCAGGAAAGCGAACATGAAATTCACTCGGTTGTCGCAGATACCCGGGACTTTTCAGCATGCAAAGATGCTGTAAATGAAATTGAACAGCAGCAGGGACACATCGATATCGTCGTTAACAATTCTGACCTTGAAGTATCCGGAAGTTTTCTTGAATCCAGCCATGAAGACTGGCTGGAAAGCGCCAGCGTTAACCTGGACAGTGTTTTTAACATATGCCGACTCATCAGCGAAGGCATGAGTGAGCGCGGATTTGGTCGCATTATCAACATATCCTCCGTATACGGTAGAAAAGGCAAAGGTGGTAAGGCCATCTACGCTGCTACAAAATCGGGCGTGCATGGATTTACCATGGCACTTTCGCAGGAATTGGCCAGGAAAGGCGTTACCGTTAATACCGTTTCACCTGGCCACATCAGCCTGGACTCATCGACATCCATTAGCGACGATGAGCTCAACCAGCTTGTTTCAGAGATACCCGCAGCCCGGCTCGGAGAAGCAGGTGAGGTTGCATCCCTCGTCGGCTTTCTTTGCTCCAACCAGGCCGCGTTTATTACCGGTAACGATATTGCTGTAAATGGTGGGCAATATATACACTGATTGTTGCCTGTCACATTTTCTATGCTTGAATATAAATAAAACGGAATCTAACAATGAGCAACATCCGCGTTATAAAAAAATATCCTAATCGTCGTCTTTACGACACAGAGCGAAGCAAATACATCACCCTCGAGGACGTAAAAAACCTCGTGATGGAAAATATTGAGTTTTGCGTTAAAGATGTAAAAACCGAGGAAGACCTGACACGCAGTATTCTTCTGCAGATAATTTCAGAGCAGGAGCATGATGGCGACCCGCTCTTTTCTACACAGGCCCTGACGCAACTTATTCAATGTTACGGGCAAAATTACCAGAACGTAATTTCGGATTACCTGCAAAAAAGCATCGAGATATTTACCCGGCAGCAGCTGGAATTCCAGGAGAAGCTGCAGGAATCAGTTGGTTCCAGCCCCTTTAGTGCCATGAGTGATTTAACCGAGCGTAACCTCAAGCTATGGCAGGAAGCGCAGGATAATTTTTTCAAGGCAGCCAGTTTTTCTTCCACTTCAAAAGACGAGAAAAAATAGCTGTTCTTCCCGGTTTTCCAAATAATTTTTTTTCAATTTACCTATTATGAAATATCAATACAAAACCGTTAGCGCCTTATTCCCGGAGAATTTGCAGGAATTTGAAAAAGCGCAGTCCTTTGCGATTAAAAACTGGCAGGACTCGATCGATAGTGCTTTTGATTCTTTTTCTCGCCTGTTCAAGTTCAGCAATGATACTTTCAATACCCTGAACCGGTTTCAAAATGAAAACATTGAGATGTACTTTAAGGGAACTATGAATTCTTCAACTTCTAAAAATAATAAAACTCTCGAAGATGACGCAATCGTCGATAATGATGAGGTCAAGACTGGCATTGCCGTAGTTACCGGTGGCATCGGTGGTATTGGTACGGCCATATGCAAGCAGCTGGCGCTTGAGAATTCCCGCATCGTCGCAACCTACATTAAGCCTGAGAAAGAAATTGCTGAGCGCTGGGTGGAAGAGCGAGCCCAGGAAGGTATCAAAGCCGATATCGTAGAGTGCGACGTCAGTAACTTTGATTCCTGTATTTCCGCGGTCAAGTTGATCGAAGAAAAATACTCCCGGATTGATGTGCTGGTCAATTGTGCCGGTATCACCAGGGACGCCATGCTGAGAAAAATGGAACCTGAAAACTGGCACGCTGTGCTGGATACAAACCTCGATAGCGTGTACAACATGACCAGGTGCGTTGTCGAGGGCATGGTGGAGCGCAATTACGGTCGCATCATCAACATATCCTCGGTCAATGGTCAAAAGGGTCAGTTCGGACAAACAAATTACTCATCCGCCAAGGCTGGAATGATTGGCTTCAGTCGCTCCCTCGCTATCGAACTGGCTGACAAGGGCATCACCGTTAACAGTATTTGCCCGGGTTACGTGGGTACAAGAATGGTCGAAGCCATACCCGAGGAAGTGAGGGAAGCCATTATCGCCACTATCCCGGCAGGCAGGCTGGCAAAACCGGAAGAGATTGCACATGCCGTTGCCTTCCTGGCCCTACCGGAAAGTGCCTATATTACTGGAACCGAGATCGGCGTTAACGGCGGTTTGTGGACCGGTTGATATACCGGTCAGACCCCACTTTCTGTTATCGACAGGTCTACCAGGCTTTCTTCGATGTTATCCTGGCCTGACTTGGCCGCATCATTCCTGGCCAGGGACACTTTTTCCAGGTAGTCGTTGCTGATATCCCCGGTGATGTACTCCCCGGTAAAACACGAGGTATCAAACTTCTCTATTGCGGGGTTACCGGTCCTCGCTGCTTCGACGAGGTCGTCCAGGTCCTGGTATATCAGCCTGTCTGCGCCAATGGCACTGGCCACCTCCTCTTCGCTACGTCCATGGGCGATAAGTTCTTCTGCAGTAGGCATATCAATACCGTAGACATTCGGGTTTCTAACAGGTGGTGCGGCAGAGGCAAAATACACCTTGCTTGCCCCGGACTCCCGCGCCATCTGGATTATTTCACCGGATGTAGTGCCCCGAACAATTGAATCATCCACCAGCAACACATTCTTATCACGAAATTCCAGCTCGATTGCATTGAGTTTCTGTCTTACCGATTTTTTTCGAATATTCTGCCCGGGCATAATGAATGTCCTGGGAATGTAGCGATTCTTGATAAAACCCTCGCGGTACTTGATACCCAGTTCCTGGGCCAGTGGCAAGGCGGATGTTCTACCGGTATCAGGTATTGGAATGACCACATCGATGTCGTGGTCAGGCCAGGTTGTTCTTATCTTTCTTGCCAGCATTTCGCCCATTCTTAACCTGGTTTTATAAACCGAGATATCGTCAATAATGGAATCAGGCCTGGCAAGGTACACGTGTTCAAATATGCAGGGGGCATAAAATGGCTTCTCGGCGCACTGCTGGGTATGTAACTCGCCATCGGCAGTGATAAAAACCGCCTCACCGGGTTCAATATCCCGAAGTAACTCAAATCCAAGGGCATTCAGCGCTACGCTCTCCGAGGCAATCATGTACTCTCTGCCCTTATCAGTCACTCTTTCACCAAACACAACCGGTCGAATGCCGTAGGGATCGCGAAATCCGAGGATGCCAATCCCGGTAATCATGGCGACAGCGGCATATCCGCCGCGACAACGCCTGTGAAGTCCTGCTACTGCGGAAAAAATATCTGTTACCGTGAGACCCTCGCGGGACTTTCCCGCCTGCTGAAGTTCGTGGGCCAGGATATTCAGTAATACCTCGGAATCTGAGCCGGTATTCAAATGCCGCAGGTCAGAATTCATCAGGTCCTGGCTAAGTTCCTCGCCGTTGGTGAGGTTGCCATTGTGCGCCAGGGTAATTCCATAAGGGGAATTCACGTAAAACGGCTGGGCTTCGGCTGACGAGGAACACCCGGCGGTAGGATAGCGAACATGCCCGATTCCCATGTGACCCTTCAGGTTCAGCATGTGCCTGGTCTGGAATACGTCCCTGACCATGCCATTGTTCTTTCTCAGGTAAAGTCGCTTACCGTCAGAGGTCACCATACCGGCTGCATCCTGGCCCCGGTGTTGCAACATTGTAAGGCTGTCGTAAATGGCCTGGTTTACGTTATTCCTGGCTACAATGCCCGTAATACCACACATTATGCGGTGTCTCCCATTTCAGCATTTTCTGTTGTTCCTGGTATTTCTTCAGGTAGCTGGTACTCGTGATGCTCAGCAAAATCCTCCGGCAAATACTGTTGCCCCCATTCTGCTATTAACTGGAATGGTTCAAGCAGCAGCGACTCTGTCCACCAGTCCTCCTTGGGCAACGCGGTAAAACCTGCCAGGAAAACAATAACGGCAACTATAAATCCCCCGAGTGTAAATCCAAAAAACAAGCCCAGTATCCTGTCTGCTGCAGTCAGGCCGGTTCGCCCAAGCAGCTTGCTAATCAGGAAGGCCAGGGCGGAAAGAATCATCAGGCTGATGATGAATACACCAATGAAAGCCAGGATCTTCTGTAATAGTACTGTATCGGTAAGACTTTCAAGCATGGGAGCGAAGTTACTGCCAAACTTGGTCGCGATGATTGATGCCAGTGACCAGGCTATCAGGGAAAATATGATATTGAGAAAACCGTACATCACGCCTATTAACGCAGGTAAAGCAAGGATGACTATAATTCCAATATCAACGGCGTGCATTATGACCGATCTCGAAACTCTCTGTTCAGGTTAGGGGTATCTTACGACAATACCCTCGATTTTCATTTCCTTATTTAGTTTCTCTTGCAGTTTTTGAGCATTTGAACGTTTCAGCTCCGGCCCAACGCGAACCCGGTAAGCCATTCCGGAGCTCCTTTTCAGGGGTTCTACAAATGCCGGGTAACCTGCTTTTCTAAGCTTTTCATTGAGTGCTGATGCGTTATCCTTACTTGAAAAACTTCCCAGCTGCACAACCCAGGCGGACGTTCCGACTGCGCCGGCCCCTGCTGCCCGCGCCGACTCCTTCACTTCCTGCAGTTCTTCTTCGACCACTTTTTCAGGCACTATCGCCGTTTCTACTGTCGCTCGCGGCGCTTCAGGCAGTGTTGCCTCACCTTCTGCCGTGACCGCCTCAAGCGGTTCCACCTTTTCAATGCTTGCCGTCTCCGCAGCCGTTACGGAAATTTCTTTCTCTTCAATTTCCTTTACCGGCAAGGGAGTGAGGTCGGAGCCCTCCAGCGGCACAATACGCGAATTAAAACTGTCTTCCGGGCGGGCGGGAATGTTACTTTTTTCGATCTTGACGTCGGTGCCTGAATTGTTGTCCAGCACCATTGGTATAAAAATAACCGCCAGCATGACCAGCACGGCGGCACCAATCAGTCTCTCCTTTAAGCGTCTTTCCATGCTTTACTGATCCAGTCCCAACCAGACCAGGCCTGCTTTTACAGTCAGAAACGACCCGGTGATAACGATCCTGTCGCCGGGCTTTGCGCGCGTGGACGCAGCCTCGAGCGCCTCAGCCACGGTGCCAAATACACTGGATTCCACCTGTGATGAGAGCGAAGATAGCGCCGCCTCAAGATCCCCGGGTTGTGCTCCCCTGTCAGAATCAAGTTCGCCCAGGTACCAGTAATCCATTAACGGATTCAGTTCCCTGAACACATTTTCATGGTTCTTGTCTTTAAACATTCCCATAACACAGTGGGTATTACCGGCTTCCGGCAACTTTTCCAGGTTTTCAATCAGCATGGATGCCGCCTGGCGATTGTGTGCCACATCAAGTACGTAGGATACTTCCCCGGGCACATGCTGGAACCGGCCGTTCAGCTGAAAGTCCTGCATGCTAGAAGTCACCGCCTTGCCGCTGACAGGAAGTTCATCGGCGAGACACTGTAAGACCTTCAGCACCCCAGCCGCATTTTGTACCTGGTAATTATCAACCGGACCGGGAATGGCCAGGTCACGATACTCCAGGTCACCGCTTTCCCAGTCCCATTGGTTGCCGTTGACCTCGTAACGATAAGAGTCATTTAACAGCTCAAGTGCTGTGCCTGTCTGCCTTGCCTGTTCGATGATACTGGCTGGAGGATTGGGATCGGAGCAAACGGCTGGCCTCCCGGCTCTGAAAATGCCGGCTTTTTCCCTGGCAATACTTTCCCTGTCAGATCCCAGCCAACGCTCATGGTCAATGTCGAGGCTTGTCACAAGCGCGACATCTGCATCCAGTATATTTACAGCATCAAGGCGACCGCCAAGCCCGACTTCCATGATGATGATGTCCAGGTTCGACTGCCTGAAAATGTCCAGGGCTGCCAGGGTGCCGAATTCAAAATAGGTCAGGGAGATCTCTCCACGGGCCTTGTCTATACGATCAAAGCTCCTGCACAGTAATTCGCTTTCGACCTCTCTTCCATTAATACATATCCGCTCGTTGTAACGCAGCAGGTGAGGTGAGGTGTACTTGCCCGTCGCATAGCCGGAGCGTCTCAGTATCATATCCAGCATTGTCACGCTGGAGCCCTTGCCGTTGGTTCCAGCGACACTGATTACCTTGAAGTCGAACTCTAACAGGCCCATTTTTTCCGCTACCTCGCGGCAACGATCCAGCCCAAGGTCTATGGCGGTAAAATGAAGTCCTTCCTGCCAGGCGAGCCATTCATCCAGTTCCCTGAAGCGAAGATCGGCCGGGTTTTCAAACGGGATATTGGGACTGACTGAAGCCATATACTGGTTCGCTGGAAAAGCTGTCAGGCCCTTTGCATGGCGGGCTTGTGGGTCAGGATGGCAAGCAGAGAGCTTATCTCTTCTCGCATATTTCGCCTGTCGACTATCATGTCTATATCTCCATGCTCCAGGAGAAACTCGCTACGTTGAAATCCCTCGGGCAATGTTTCCCTGACGGTCTGCTCAATTACTCTTGGCCCGGCAAAGCCGATAAGTGCATTTGGCTCGGCAACGATGATATCACCCAGCGTGGCCAGACTGGCGGAAACACCCCCGGTAGTCGGATCAGTCAAAACCGATATGTATGGTAGCTTGTGACGTCTCAGGGCGGCCAGGGCAGCGCTTGTCTTGGCCATTTGCATTAGTGAAATGATTGCCTCCTGCATCCTTGCTCCACCACTTGCTGTAAAACAAATCAGCGGGAAGCCCTGCTCGATGGCCTTGTCAACAGCAAGCACAAATCTCTCACCAACCACCGAACCCATGGAACCACCCATGAAGCTAAACTCAAAAGCACACACGACCACGGGCAATGACCTGACACTCCCCTGCATGGCAATCAGCGCATCCTGTTCGCCGGTCTGCTTTTGTGCCTGGCTGAGTCTTTCCCGGTATCTTTTCGTATCCTTGAACTTGTACTTGTCGACAGGTGCCACGTCAGTGCCGATTTCCTCGCGGGACTCCGGATCGAGAAACTGGTCAAGACGCTGGCGAGCGTGAATTCTCATATGATGGGAGCACTTTGGGCATACTTCCATGTTTCGTGACAGCTCGGCCCGGTACAGGACCGCACTGCAACTGGGACACTTGGTCCAGACCCCTTCCGGTACCGAGCGCCGGGCGACACCATCGGTCTTGATGCGGGAAGGCAGGAGTTTTTTGAACCAGCTCATATGTCGTTACGGTGTCATTTTTCGCTATATTAACCCAGACTGCAAAGCATCCATAGCCTGCCTGTCAGCCCGCTGTGACGCTGTCGATGCTATTGCGCATAGCAGACAGCGATGCGGATAGTTCGCGGCAAATCCGTGGGAGGTCAGACTGGTTTTTAGCGACGATATCAACCAGCACACTACCGACTATTACTGCATCACTTACCGCTGCAATAGCCGCTGCCGTCTCCGGATCCCGAATGCCAAAACCAACCCCGACGGGCAGGTCCGTGTGAGACTTTATCCGGTCAATTCCGCTGGCCACCGAGGATACGTCTATCTTGTTACTGCCGGTTACACCCTTGACCGAGACATAGTAAAGGTAGCCGGAAGCCGCTTCGCACAGGCTTGCGACACGCTGATCCCCTGTCGTCGGCGCGACGAGATATATCAACTTGATGTCCTTTTCTTCCAGCATATCGTCCAGGTTTTTTGCCTCCTCGGGCGGCAGGTCCACCAGCAATACCCCGTCCACACCGGCTTGCGCGGCCCTTTCAGTGAATGCCTCGTAGCCCATGGCCTCCACCGGGTTCAGGTAGCCCATGAGGACCACCGGAGTTGTATCATTTTCCTTTCGAAAATCACCAACGAGATCAACAACATCAGCCAGGCCGGTATTGTGGACCAGGGCACGCTGACTGGCCTGCTGGATGGTCGGGCCGTCCGCCATGGGATCGGAGAAAGGTATGCCAAGCTCAATAATATCCGCGCCACCCTCTACCAGTGCGTTCATGATAGGCACGGTAGCCGCCGGTTCGGGGTCACCGGCTGTGACGAAGGGAATCAGCGCCTTGCGGTGAACGCTTCTGAGGTTTTCAAAGCAGGAGGTTATACGATTCATTCCGGATCAACAGCATCCTGGCCACCCTGCATACCCAGGGATATTTTCAGCTCCAGTAATTCTATCGCCATTTCCGGCATTTCCTCGTGGTTCTTTGACTCGTTTGAAAGCAACCAGCGATCCACCTGCTCCTGCTTTACTTTCAACAGCTCAGCAACTTCCCGCCTCTCGAGTTCATGTTCAGTGATGATCTCCATTAAACGATCGCGGTTATTCATAGCTTTTTCCCCTGCTTGTTCAGAGTTCAATTCCCTCGAGGTTTGCGACCGTATGAATATCCTTGTCGCCACGGCCCGAAAGGTTTACCACGATGACCTGGCCCTGTTCCATGGTGGGTGCCAGCTGCTTTGCGTATGCCAGGGCATGCGCGCTTTCCAGCGCCGGGATTATACCTTCAATCCTGGTCAGGTCGTGAAACGCTTCAAGGGCCTGGGAATCATCACATGCTACGTAATTCACCCTTTGAGAGTCCTTCAGCCATGCATGTTCCGGACCCACACCGGGGTAATCAAGACCCGCAGAAATCGAATGGGTCTCCAGTATCTGGCCGTTTTTATCGGCCATAAGGTAACTTCGTGAACCGTGCAATACCCCGGGTCTGCCAGCATTGAGCGGGGCTGCATGCCTGCCACTTGAAAGACCATCGCCGCCCGCTTCAACCCCGTAAATAGCGACCTCGCTGTCATCGAGGAAAGAATAAAAAAGACCGATTGCATTTGAACCTCCACCAACACAGGCGACCAGGGCATCCGGCAGCGCTCCTGTTTGCTCGATACATTGCTCGCGAGCCTCGCGCCCTATAACCGCCTGAAGGTTTCTTACCAGGGCCGGGTACGGGTGCGGTCCGGCAACTGTGCCGATGATATAAAACGTCGAATCAATGTTAGCAACCCAGTCCCTCATTGCTTCATTCATTGCATCTTTAAGCGTCCTCGAACCGCTGGTCACCGCTTCCACTTTTGCACCCAGTAACTTCATTCGATAAACGTTGGGAGACTGTCGCTGTATATCTTCTGCGCCCATGTAAATGACGCATTCCAGTCCAAGCCTGGCTGCGACGGTCGCCGTCGCAACTCCATGTTGACCGGCACCGGTCTCGGCGATAATGCGCTTTTTATTCATCCTCTTGGCAAGCAAAGCCTGGCCGATAGTGTTGTTTACCTTGTGGGAACCGGTGTGGTTAAGGTCCTCGCGCTTGAGATAAAGACGCGCTCCACCGTATTTCCCGCTGAGGCGCTCCGCATAATAAAGGGGTGAAGGTCTTCCCACGTAATGCTTCAGCTCCTGGTCGAATTCTTCCAGGAATTCCGGGTCGTGCATGTACCTGTCATAAGCCTGCGTCAGTTCGTCGAGGGTTTCGACAAGAGTTTCCGAGACAAACCGACCACCGTACTTTCCAAAGTGACCGGTAGCATCGGGCATGACGCCGGGGGTATTAATTTGAGTACTAGCCATATTTAATTTACCAATAAGCCTGTATGTATTTGCATGTCATTTACTCCAGCTCAAAAATCCGGGATTAACACCGCAATATCCCGACCATGCTTCAAGTATGACAGTTTTTTTACTCCTGTTTTAGCAGGTGTGGCACCGGTGTCAATTATGCTTCCAGCGAAGCTATGGAAAAACAAACTGGCTGACCGGCCCGCATGTTGCTTGCCCCTGGAATAGCAAATTTCTCCGGATACTCGATATTTGCCAGGTAAAGACCCGCCGCTGGCGCTGTCACTCCGGCAAGGCTGCGATCTTTTGCGTCCAGCACCTGTTTCGCCCATGCAGCTTCCTTTTTTCCACTGCCAATCGCGATTAACACTCCACTCACATTGCGAACCATGTGGTAAAGAAAAGCATTCGCCCTGATTCGAATTGTTACGTAATCTTCATATCGCTCGACCTTGAGCGAGTGAACAATTCTAACAGGTGTATGAGCCTGGCAACCCTGTGCTCGATAGGAAGTAAAATCATGCTCGCCTACGAGACATTGCGCCGCTTCATTCATCAGGTCAACATCCAGCGGACGGCATTCCCAGCTTACCAAGGGGCCAAAAACACCGCTCCTGGCAGGCCGGTTCAATACCAGGTATTCATATGTGCGGGAGCTTGCACTGAAACGAGCGTGAAAATCACTATCAACTTCCCTGGCCCACAGCAGGCTCACATCAGCAGGAAGGTTGGCGTTGCTACCGAACACCCACGAATGCATCTCTCTCTCAGCATGGGTCTCAAAGTGAATAACCTGGTAAAGCGCGTGTACACCGGCATCGGTTCTTCCGGCACAGACAACATTGACCTCGTGGTTGGCAACTCTCGATATAGCCTCTTCCACGGTTTGCTGAACGCTTCGCTCCTGCTTGAGGCGCTGCCAGCCATGAAATCGCGTCCCGCAATACTCAACTGCGGCAGCGATTTTCATAAAAACAGGAATCCAGGCTGCATAGAAAAGTACAAACGGGAAAGCAGATTCGCCCGTGTCGACCTTTGATGAACTACTCTCTCCAGTTACAACTAGCCTAGCTGGTTCAACAAGTCCTGGGCAGTTTGCTTCTGCTCATCGTTACCCTCGCTCATCACTTCGTCAAGGATACCCTTGGCACTATCCTTATCACCCAGTTCTACATACGCCTTCGCCAAATCCAGCTTGGTCGCAACTTCATCTTCTGCAGACTGCTCATCTGTCGAGCCTGACCGCGGGACGAAAACCGTATGGTCATCATCATCGTCATCGTCGTCATCTTCATCGATTTCGATCCCGGTGTCAGCTACGTCGAGCTTTGGCATTTCCACGGTTCCATCCATGTCAATATCCATGCCATCATCACCGCTATTACTGTCATCCTCGATATCAAGATCAAAATCCATATCAAGCTCGATATCATCAGCTGCAGCAGATTCGTCGCCGCCCGCTTCAACATCTCCTTCATCTATAGTCAGGTCAATTTCCAGGTCATCATCACTACCTGAATCGATGTCCAGGTCAGCAGCAGGTGCTTCTTCATCAGCATCATCAATGCTTAGATCGATCGCCAGGTCGTCGTCTTCATTCCCAGGCTCGCTGTCTAGGCTAATTTCCGGTGCATCACCTTCATCATCGTCCATTGAAAGGTCAAGTTCGTCATCAGCGGCGCTTTCTTCGTCAGCCGCTGCATCATCCATGCTCAGATCCAGTTCAACTCCGCCGTCGTCGTCTTCAGCTTCTGCGGGCACGTCCATGTCCATATCCAGCGAGACCTCTTCTTCTGCGGGGGCCTCAATATCCATATCCAGTGAGACCTCTTCTTCCGCAGGGGCCTCAATATCCATATCCAGTGAAACATCCTCTTCTGCTAGTGCTTCTTCTACCTCGGGGGCATCCAGAGAAATCTCGTCGTCGCTGTCCCCACCGGCATCAAAATCGATGAGGTTACTGTCTTCGTCGCCTTCACTTTCGTCAGCTGCTTCTGCTGCAGCTTCCTCTTCGCCACCCATGCCCCCGATATCAAAATCAAGGGAATTGTCGTCGGATTCCGCGGGTTCCTCCGCTGCCACTTCCTGCAATTCTTCTCCATCAGCCCCCGCACCAACAGCGGTGACATCAAGCAGATCCTCTTCCATGCCGTCTGCTTCCAGGTTGGCATTGGCAGTTACATCCAGCAGGTCTTCTCCACCTCCATGGGAGATGTCCAGCACGTCTTCCTCCTGCGCAGGCTCCTCTGCAGGGATGTCAGCGGCGCCCCCTGTTATATCCAGCAGCTCTTCCTCATCTGCACCGGTCACATCAAGTACGGGCTCTTCCTCGCCAGCACCGACTGAATCCTCTCCGTGACCCGTGATTTCAGGCGCAAGGCCAACTGCTGACGTGACATCCAGCAGGTCTTCATCAGAGGTTGACGCATCCACTCTTGCGGCCGTGGTCACGTCCAGTACGCTGATATCATCATCTTCACCATCCGCTGTCAGGTCCAGCATTTCGTCAGATGAGTCGCTTGCTGCTGCTTGCTCCTCAGCTCCACCATCCATTCCCAGGTCAAAATCAACACCCGCGTCTGCTGCTTCATCGTCATCGGCAGTAATATCCATGATGCCACCGCCTTCAGCCGCTGGTGCTTCTGCAGGTTCTTCATCTGCTCCTTCTTCAAAGAGACCCCGGGAAGGTGACATTTCCTGCCACATGGCCTGGGCCATTTCCCAATGGGGGCCTTCGCCATTGACCTTGTCATGAAGAACCTGGGCGGCTTCCTCGTATTTCTTCCTGTCATTGGCAGCATAAAATACTTCCAGCAACTTGGCATGGAATTCCACGTTGTCTGGATTACCAGCTATCGCATCGCGAACAAACTCCTCGGCCTGGTCAAATTGTTCGTAGGCAATTAGAACATTCACTTCCGCCAGGGGCTCTTCTTCAGGTTCCTCGGGGGCAGCCGGTGCGGCCTCCTCTGCAGCGGCCGGCTCTTCAGGTTCATCCGACGCAACAGCCTCGTTTTCACCAGCGTCTTCCGCGGCTCCCGTTTCTTCTGCCGGCAGTATTGTTTCGTCTTCTGAACCCCCGGCCGTTGATTCAATTTCAGCATCTGCCACCGGTGCTTCTGTTTCAGCGGCGGCATCTTCCTCGAAGTCGGGGAACTCGGTTGTATTTATTTCCGTATCTGCCTCGGCAGCTGCATTTTGCTTACGTCGTGAAACGAAGAGCAAACCCATGAATACGACAATCACGGCACCAATGGCCCCGATTATCAGGAACAGGTATTCCATGACAAAAGCTATCGCCTGGTCGACCATGCCCTTTGACTCAGGTTGTGCCGGGGCCGGGCTTGCAGGGGCAGCGACTTCTTCAACAGCCGACTCGTCTACAACTTCCTCACTATCTTCTTCAGTTACTTCCGTATCTTCTTCGACAACTTCCATGTCCTCATCAACAACGTCATATTCCTCATCGACGAGCTCTTCCTCGACGACTTCGGCGTCTTCCATCATGTCCTCGGCAGTCATGGTGACTTCGTCGATTTCCGCACCCTCGGAGATTCCCTCGTCGACAGCGCCGCTCATTTCTTCAACGGCTTCCATTCCATCCTCGACCATGCCCTGGTCTTCTTCCATGGTGTCAACGACTGCCATATCATCCGGGACTTCAGCGCCAGCCATTTGCTGCTGTAGTGTTGCCAGCTCGTTATCCTTCAATTCAATCAGACGCTTGAGGTCCTGGATGATCGTTTCCGCTTCCTGGTTTCGATCACGAAGCTCTGCATTTTCCTGTTTAACAGCCTGCAATTGCTCGTTAACCAGTGCGACGTCGGCTCCGCCTGCGCTATCTCCTCCGACCCCGCCGGCCGCGGCTCCGTCGGAAGACGCTGCTACCAACCGCAGTTCGGATTCGTCGTCAGAAATCATTTCCGCATCGGTATCCCCGGACATCATGTCCATATCGTCCGCTTCAGAAACGCTCATGCTGTCTGCCCGCTCTACGGGATCTGCAACGCCGCCACTCCAGGAAGAGTTTTGCGCGCTGACTTCGCTGATTGCCTCCTGCGAGGACAGGGAGTCTATTTCGTCGGAACTCGGGATGGTGAGGATCTGGCCTCTTTTCAGACCATTAATGTTGCCATTAATAAATGCGTCCGGGTTTGCACGCAAAAGAGCCATCATCATTTGCTGTACGCTGACGCTACTGTCGGGGCGCACCTGTGACGCGATTGACCAGAGAGTATCCGAGGAGTCTGTCGGGCCATACTCGTTACCACTGTAGGACGGTTCAGAGCTAGTGTAGACAGGAGGTGAATCATCACTGCTGACCGGATCACTATCGTAGTCTACGGCGGAAGATGCACTGTCATAGGCATCGCTTGAGCTGCTTCTTGACGAGCTGCCTGGATCATACAAGGGCGGATCCAGTAGAACTGTGTACTCGCGGTACAGGCGTCCGTTTGACCAGCTCGCCTCGAGAAGGAAATTCAGGAACGGTTCGCGAATTGCATCGCGACTGGTAATCTTGATGTAGTCAGCACCGTTTTCTGTTTCGACTACTTCGAATTTAAGCTTGCTGAGTACATAAGGGCGGTCTATACCGGCACGTTTGAAAGCCTCGGTATCAGCCAGGCCGACATTTAAGTTATCAAGTTCGCTCGCAGTTGCAGATAACAACTCAATGCGTGCGTCAAAAGCCTGGTTGAGGGAAGAATTTAATTGCAGTTTACCCAGGCCGAGCGCATGCACCAGGCCCGGTAAGGCTAGAACGGCGACGGCCAACAAGAGTTTCCGTTTCATACGTTTTATGTTTCCCCTTGTGTTACTACCTTGGGTCAATGATTAATGCGTAATTGCGCAACAAGCGGCCAGCAGACCAGTTTAACTCAACGACGAAGCTCAATATTGGTTCGCGAATTGCGTCCCTGCTGCTGACAAGGAGGTAATAGTTTGACCCATCAACCACTACCTCATGTTTCAAAACCAGGTGCTTCCCGGCTGTTCCCTCGTCGCGGTTATCGCTGACGTGAACCTGCAAGTCTTCTACACCACCTTCCGGCATGTCGATAAGCTGAATCCTGGCGGACAGGCGCTGGTTCAGGTTTGATTCCAATTTTACGTCTGACAGGGCCAGCCCCGTGGCCACGTGCACGGGTAGCCACAGCAAGATGCCCACCAGAATTACCAGTCGTTTCACTTTCATTTCCGCCGTTACCTTCGGGATGGCAAATACCCCTGCTAAAACAACGAGTTATTTAACAGGAAAAAGAACGACGCAGGGCAAATTTGCCCCGGTTTTGTGATATGCCGCACATTAGCCCCCCGGGAAGTTCTTATTTTATCTCCCAGAATTGGCCCCAAAACCTGCGAATGTTCTTTATAATTACCCCTTAACTATAGCTTACAAGTAGTGTTTTACCAAAATTTCAGCTATTTGAACACTATTTAATGCGGCACCTTTTCTCACATTATCGGATACCACCCACAGGTTAATTCCCCGTGGATGGGAGATATCTTCCCGGATTCGACCCACGAAAACCGGGTCTTCGCCGGCAGCCTCGGTCACAGCGGTTGGATATCCTCCGTCTTTGCGCTCGTCCATCACCACCACGGCTTCATTATCCTGGTACAGTTCCCTCACCTCCGCGGCGGAGATTTTCTGCTTCGTCTCGAGGTGCACGGCCTCGGAATGACCATAAAACACGGGTATTCGGACACAGGTCGGGTTAATTTCGATGCTCTCGTCTTCCATGATCTTGCGTGTCTCCCATACCATTTTCATCTCTTCCTTGGTATAGCCATTTTCCTGGAAGGTATCGATGTGAGGCAGGGCATTAAACGCGATTTGCCTGGGATAAACTTCGCAGCTAATGGGCTTCATGTTCAGCAGGGCTGCAGTTTGCTCGTGCAGTTCCTGCATCGCATCCTTTCCTGTACCGGACACGGCCTGGTAGGTACACACGTTCAGTCGCTCGATACCGACTGCATCATAAATGGGTTTTAAAGCCACAAGCATCTGAATTGTCGAACAATTTGGGTTCGCAATGATGCCCCTGTTTGTGTGCTGAGCGACGGCATGTGGATTAACCTCGGGCACGATGAGGGGAATGTCGTCCTCGTAGCGAAAACGCGAGGTGTTATCGATGACGACACAACCGGCTGCGGCCGCCCTGGGCGCGAAGACATCTGACACGCTCGCACCCGGGGAAAAAAGTCCAATATCGACACCACTGAAGTCAAATGTCTCCAGGTCCTGCACCACCAGTTCCTCACCACGATACTCCACGGTTTTACCTGCCGAGCGACTGCTGGCCACGGCATGCACGGTGGCAGTAGGAAACTCACGTTGCTCAAGTATGGACAACATCGTTTCCCCTACGGCGCCAGTTGCGCCAACTACCGCTACATTGTATGAACTGCTCATTTGCCTGTACCTGCCTGTATCGACCTGGAAAAAAAGGGCGCAAAGAATAGCACAACTTACCTGTGAATGACGGACACATTTTGCGGCAGTAAAGCCCGCCAACGACCAAGAATGCCATGACGTGGAGGAGCCCTATGCCCTATACTACGCGCCCCGAAATCTTGGCAACGATTAAATGAACCAGGGCCTTGAAAACCTGCAACCTTACCCCTTTGAAAAACTAAAGGACCTTTTGTCAGGTGTAATACCACCTGCAGGAAAAACCGGTATAAGCCTGTCCATAGGCGAACCTCGCCATGACACCCCGGGGTTTGTGACAAGGGCCATGCAGGATAACCTGCAACTGGCATCGCGATATCCACTGACCCGGGGCGATGCAACATTGCGAGAAGCGATTTCCCAGTGGCTGGTAAACAGGTTTTCACTGCAAGCGTCGAGTATCGATCCCGCAAAACACGTAATCCCGGTAAATGGTACCCGGGAGGCGCTGTTTGCAATTTGTCACTGCGTGGTGGATTCCTCCCAGAACGATGCGCTGGTCATGACAGGTAACCCTTTTTACCAGATCTACGAGGGAGCTGCCTTGCTGAGTGGTGCAACACCCTGGTACCTGAACTGTACTGCGGAGAATGATTTTATCGCCGACTACGATGCTATCGATGACTCTGTCTGGCAACGTACACAGCTGCTTTTCCTGTGCTCACCGAACAACCCAACGGGCCGGGTCATCGGCATGGAAACATTGCAAAAGCTGATCCAACTGTCTGACGAGTTTAATTTTGTCATCGCCTCAGATGAGTGCTATTCCGAGATCTACCTGGACGAGGAAAAGCCACCCGTTGGGCTGCTCGAGGCCGCCTCAGAAATGGGCCGGCATGACTACCGTAATTGCCTGGTATTTCATAGCCTGTCAAAGCGCTCAAATGTTCCCGGCCTGCGCTCAGGTTTCGTCGCAGGGGATAGCGAGCTGGTTGAGCAATTTTACCGCTACCGTACCTACCATGGGTGTGCCATGGCTCCATATACCCAGGTTGCCAGCACCCTGGCATGGCAGGATGAAAAACATGTACAGGAAAACCGGCGGCTTTACCGTGAAAAATTTTCCAGCGTAGTTGATATTCTTTCCCCGGTATTACCGGTTGAGAAACCTGCGGCATCTTTTTATCTTTGGCCTGAAACACCCGTTGCCGATACCGATTTCGCTCGCGGGCTCTTCAACAAGGAACATGTCACCGTCTTACCAGGGAGTTACCTTTCGAGGGAGGTTGATGGTATAAACCCCGGAAGCAAGCGACTACGACTCGCGCTGGTTGCGTCAAAAAAGGAGTGCGAGGAAGCTGCAACAAGGATTGTAAATTTCACCAGGACATTGTAATCACCGGAATCCGGCAAGAGCAAAGTAACATCAAGAAATAAACATTTTTAACAGACAAGGTAAGACACATGAGTGATTTAGAAAGCTTGATCAATGAACAATTCGAGAACCGGGCGCAGCTCGCTGACAGTAATGCCAGCCCGGAGGTTGTAGATGCAGTAAATGAGGTAATCTCAGGGCTTGATAACGGTAGCTTTCGAGTTGCAGAAAAAATTGACGGTGAATGGCAGGTTCACCAGTGGGTTAAAAAAGCAGTGCTGCTTTATTTTGCACTTAACAATAACCGCGTGATACAGGGTGGTTACACAAACTTTTTTGACAAGGTTCCACTAAAGTTTGATGGCTACGCAAAAAGTAACTTTGTCGACGTGGGTGCCCGCGTAGTACCACCGGCAATTGCGCGCTATGGCGTTTTCATCGGTAACAATGTCGTTTTAATGCCAAGCTATGTGAATATAGGTGCATACGTTGATGACGGCACCATGGTTGATACCTGGGCCACGGTTGGTTCGTGCGCACAAATCGGCAAAAACGTGCACCTGTCCGGTGGTGTCGGAATAGGTGGAGTACTTGAGCCCCTGCAGGCAAACCCGACGATCATTGAAGATAATTGCTTTATCGGGGCCCGCTCGGAGATCGTTGAAGGCGTCATAGTCGGTGAAGGCTCTGTTGTTTCAATGGGCGTGTATATCGGTCAGAGCACTCGTATTTACAACCGTTCCACGGGGGAGATTTCCTATGGTTATATACCACCGGGTTCTGTCGTTGTATCCGGCAATCTTCCGGCAGAGGACGGAAGTCACAGTCTTTACTGTGCAGTTATCGTCAAGCAGGTCGATGAAAAAACCAGGTCCAAAGTCGGCATAAATGAACTCCTGAGGGATGTCTGAAAATGCCTGTAAAAATGTATGGCATAAAAAACTGTGACACTATCAAGAAGGCCAGGGCGTGGCTCGAAAAAAACGGGATTGATTACGTTTTCCATGACTACAGAAAGGAAGGCATAGACCAGAAGTTGCTCAACGCCTGGTTAAAGAGCCTCGCCTGGGAAGATTTGCTCAACAGGCGAGGTACGACCTGGAGAAAACTTCCTGATTCGACAAGGGAAACCATGGACCGAAAAGCAGCAGTAAGCCTGATGCTCGAACAACCGGCTATTATCAAGCGGCCCCTGCTGGAGACCAATGGCAAGCTCACTCTCGGCTTCAGTGAAGAAAATTATAAAAAAATCTTTTCCTGAACCCGGTCTTCTACAGGCCTGGCCAGGCTTGCTATCAGCTAGTCCTCGAGACTATTGACGATTAAACCGCTCCTGAGCTTTGGCTCAAACCAGGTCACCTTGGGCGGCATTATCAGGTCATTATCCGCAATATCCATGAGCTGCTGCATGGACACTGGAAACATGGCAAACGCCACAGCCATTTCACCACTGTCTACACGCTTTTGTAACTCTTGCAGTCCCCTGATACCACCGACGAACTCTATACGCTTGTCTGTCCGAAGATCCGTAATACCAAGCACAGGTTCAAGTACCTGCTTCGAAAGAATGGTCACGTCAAGAACAGCTATTGGATCTTCATCATTAAATGTTCCGGTCTTTGCATCGAGCGTATACCACTGTCCAGGGAGATACATGCATACCTGGTGAAGGTGCCCGGGTTTTTCCGCTGCATCGATCTTCTTTATGTCAAAAGACTGCTCGAGCTTGCCAAGCAACGCATCCGCATCAAGTCCATTTAGATCCTTTACCACCCTGTTGTAATCAATTATCTCCAGCTGGTCGTCGGGAAAATGCACGGCTAAAAAGTAGTTATAGCCTTCATCACCTGTATGGCCCGGGTTTTCTTTTCTCAATTCATCGCCCACCAGGGCTGCGGCGGCAGTTCGATGATGTCCATCGGCAACATAGGTGGCCTCCATTGAAGAAAACACATCCCTTATGCTTGCTATCCTGTCGTCTTCCTCAACACGCCAGAAAATATGTTCCACGCCGTCGTCTGCAATGAACTGGTAAAGTGGCGGCTCTCCCTTTACCAAGTCTACGATGACATCAAGCTCTGCATTCGCCCTGTATGCAAAAAACACGGGTTCTGCGTTTAGCATTGAAACGCGCACATGGTTTTTACGATCATTTTCCTTTTCCGGACGGGTTAGCTCATGCTTCTTGATCCTGTTGGAGAGATAATCTTCAACCGAGGCACAGGCAACTATCCCTGACTGGGATCTACCGTTCATCACGAGCTCATATATGTAAAAACAGGGTTTTTCATCCTGGATAAAAATGCCCTGCTCAAGCAAAGACTCAAAGTTTGCCTTTCCAGCCTGGTAGACAGCACTGGAATATTCGTCAATATCCGGGGCAAGACTGATTTCTGGTTTAACCACGTTGAGAAAAGAGTAAGAATTACCTTCTGCCTCGATGCGGGCCTCACTACTACTCAGGACATCATAAGGCCTGCACGCTACCTGTCCGGCTTTGTCCGGGATCGGACGATAACCACGAAAAGGGCGAATATCCATGATTAAAGGTTCACCTGCATTGTCCGGGAGACAGCATCGACAGCCTGGATCTTTTCTATTTCTTCCTGCGATAGTGCACGGGAGACTTCTATCACGGCCATCGCCATGTCTCCCCCGTTAACGATACCAAGCTGCATACGGGAAATATTTATTTCCTGTTCCGCCATGATGCTTCCAATGGCTGCAATCACACCCGGCTGATCCTTGTGACGTGTTATAAGCAGGTGCCCACTTAGCACGGCTTCTATCTCGTAATTGTTGATTCTCACCAATCGAGGGTGCCGATGATCAAACAGTGTGCCTTCCACGGTGGTCACCTGGTCACCATGACTCGCGGTCACCCGGATTGTTGCATGGTAATCGGGATGTTCGCTACACGTTGTTTGCGACACCGCGAGCCCCTGTTGCTTTGCGATGTGACTGGCGTTAACCCGGTTAACAGGTGCTGACATATGTGCTTCAAGGAAACCGATAAGCGCCTGGGTACTGATGGTATTGATATCGCGTTCCGCCGCGTCACCACACAAGGACACCTCGAGATTTTTGACCGCCTCCGGGATCATTGGACCGAGGAGCCTTCCAAGCCTTTGAGCGAGGGTAAGGTAGGGAGCGATCTTGATAAGTTCCTCGGCAGATACCGGCGGAAGGTTAATAGCATTAATAGGTTCACCAGTATCCAGGTAAACTGCAATTTGTTGCGCGATCTCACTTCCCGCAGTCGTTTGTGCCTCGGTGGTGGATGCACCAAGATGAGGAGTCAGGACAACGTTATCAAGAGATAGCAAGGGTGAATCAACCGGTGGCTCCTTTTCAAATACATCCAGCGCAGCTCCGGCGAGATGCCCGGACTGCAGGGCTTCGTAGAGCGCCTGTTCATCTACCAGTCCACCCCTTGCACAGTTAATCAGGCGCGCGCCTTTTTTCATTGACTGGATTCGCTGTGCGTTCATGATACCCCGGGTTTTATCATTGACCGGGCAGTGAAAAGTAAAATAATCAGAACTTGAGACCAGTTCATCCAGGTCCATGCTGGTTACACCGTCTGCCACGAATACCTCTTCATTTACAAAGGGATCAAAAGCGGCTACCTGCATGCCGAGACCCTTGGCCCTGGCAGCAACAATCCTTCCTATGTTTCCATAGCCGAAGATGCCGAGACGCTTGTTGGCCAGTTCTGCCCCCATGAACCTGGAACGCTCCCACAGACCGGCTTTCATTGAGCGATCGGCTTCAGGCAAGTTTCGACTGAGTGAGAGGATATGGGCAATAGTGAGTTCAGCCGTTGTGGTTGCGTTGGCATTTGGAGTGTTTAGCACGGCGATACCTTTTTCGGTGGCCCGGGCCACGTCAATATTGTCCACCCCGATTCCTGCACGACCAATCACTTTCAGGTTGGTCCCGGCATCAATCACTTTTGCAGTTATCTGCACGGCACTCCGTACCAGCACAGCATGGTATTTTTCAATGATTTCGCATAGACCATCCTCATCCAGGCCGGTAATGTGATCCACGTTTAGCCCATCCTGCTGGGCGAGGTAATCAATACCCGACTGGGCAATCTTGTCGGCGACTAATACAAATTTTTCCATTGGTTAATCTGATTCAAAGTGAATAAATAAATTTCAATCAATGATCTATAACACAAGGACACGGAATTTAGCTAACAGCTAAAGGGACATGAAGAGGTAAGTAATGCCATGCCAGGCGATTAGCCTGCGGCAATTTCACATCTTTCGATTATGAATTAAACCTGCTTTGCCCGTGTGTCCATCGACCATCACGTAAAGCCTACAAAAAGGAGTGGCTATTCTAATGATTGGGCGGACGAATTCAAGAAACCTTTGAAAATGGTTCAGGCGGCGCTGCTTAATACTTGCTCGACTCTTTCGGCCAGGCTGTGTACGAGGGAATCTACTTCATCTCCATTTTCACCCTCGACCATTACTCGAACGAGTGGTTCTGTACCTGAAGGTCGTAAAAGGACACGTCCACGTTCACCCAGCTCGCTTTCAACATCCCTGACAGCATCACCGATGGCTGGAAATTCGGAAAGATTGACTTTCCTGTCGAGTTTTACGTTGACCAGTTTTTGCGGATACTTGGTCATACCGTTTTTCAATTCGTTCAGGGAACGCTGGCTATTCACCATGGCTTCAAGCACCTGGAGACCTGAAATAATCCCATCACCGGTAGAGGCCAGGTTCAGATTGATGATGTGACCTGAGGATTCTCCGCCCAGTTTCAGGCCTCTATCTTCGAGCATTTCCATCACGTACCTGTCTCCAACCGCAGAACGGTGAAAATCAAGGTCCATACCTAGCATTGCATGTTCAAGACCGAGATTACTCATCTGTGTGCCGACCACAGCGCCGTTGAGCGTCTCTAATTTCCCCGCCGCTATGATATAAAGCGCTTCGTCTCCATCAACTACATTGCCTTTTTCATCAACCATTATCAGCCTGTCACCATCGCCATCCAGAGCAATTCCAATGTCGGCCTGTGTGTCTGATACCGCCTGGGCCAGGTTGTCCGGTGCGGTGGCACCATAGCCTTTATTAATATTTACACCATCGGGGCTTGCCCCAATCGCTTCCACTGTGGCACCAAGTTCTTCAAAAACATGTGGCGCTATATCGTAAGTTGCTCCGTGTGCGCAATCGACAACAATTTTAAGAGATCTAAAATCAATATCAGGTGATACTCGTGATTTGCAATATTCAATATATCGCCTGGCAGCATCATCAATTCTTTTCGCTTTGCCCAGTTCACCTGAAGCCACAACTTGCAAGGGTTTTTCAAGTTCAGTTTCAATGGCTAATTCCACTTCATCTGAAAGTTTTTTGCCGTTGTTACAGAAAAACTTGATGCCATTGTCTTCAAAAGGGTTATGAGAAGCACTGATGACGATACCTGCCTGCGCCCTGGTGCTTTGTGAAAGATAGGCTATTCCCGGTGTTGGCATGGGGCCTACCAGGCGAATATCCACGCCTGCGGCTGAAAGACCGGCCTCCAGGGCTGACTCAAACATGTAACCTGAAAGACGCGTATCTTTTCCAATTAACACGGGCCCCTTGTTCTCTTCTTTCGCCAGTACACGACCCGCAGCCCATCCAAGGCGCATTACAAACTCGGGAGTTATAGGGTCTACACCGACTTTCCCCCTTATTCCATCCGTACCAAAGTACTTTTTCTTTAGCGTAGAAATTTGACCGATCCTCTCTTCAGTTAGCTTAATGAAGGTTGGTGACCCCGGGTTGCTGGAGTCCAGTGTTGAATTACGCGGGATTAGGACCGCTTACCGGTGGCTCGCTTCCAGTATCACCATCTTCCTTTCTTATTGTTACTTCCTCGTCTTCATCGGCAGAATTACCCGAAGTGCCCTCGTCATCGTCATCCCAGCCTGAGGGTGTTCGTGGAACCTTGCCTTCCATGATGTCTGTAATCTGATCGGTGTCAATGGTCTCATACTTGATCAGGGCATCTGCCATCAGGTGGAGTTTTTCCATGTTTTCCTTGAGGATGGATTCTGCGCGTTCGTAATTTTCATCAATGATCTTGCGAATTTCCTCGTCAATATCCCGTTGCGTGTGACCGGAAATATTGGAGTGCTGGGTAACCGAGTGACCCAGGAAGACTTCACCTTCATTTTCACTGTAAGCCAGGGGACCCATTTTTTCGGACAGGCCCCATTTGCTAACCATGTTCCTGGCAAGCTGCGTTGCCCGTTCGATGTCATTACTTGCACCCGTGGTCACTGCATCTTTTCCAAAAATAAGTTCCTCCGCAATTCGACCACCGTAAAGGCTGCATAACTGGGCTTCCAGAAAACTCTTGCTGTAACTGAGCCTGTCTTCTTCGGGAAGAAACATGGTGACCCCCAGCGCTCTCCCCCTGGGTATGATCGTCACCTTGTAAACCGGATCATGGGACGGTAGCGACCTGCCGACGATGGCATGACCCGCTTCATGATAAGCAGTAAGCTTTTTTTCCTCTTCACTCATGACCATCGAGCGTCGTTCGGCACCCATCATGATCTTGTCCTTGGCGCGCTCGAAATCTTCCATGTCAACGAGCTTCTTGTTACCTCGCGCTGCAAACAGCGCTGCCTCGTTAATAAGGTTGGCGAGATCCGCACCGGAGAATCCCGGTGTACCACGGGCGATAATATTCGGCTTGATGTCGTCGGCCACGGCAACTTTTCTCATGTGAACCTTGAGAATCTGTTCGCGTCCGCGAATATCGGGCAGGGGTACTACTACCTGTCGGTCAAAACGACCCGGACGTAAAAGTGCCGGATCGAGGACGTCGGGCCTGTTTGTCGCAGCTATAACAATGACACCTTCATTGCCTTCAAACCCATCCATTTCCACTAGAAGCTGGTTCAGGGTTTGTTCACGCTCATCGTGACCACCACCGAGCCCGGCACCGCGATGACGACCTACCGCATCAATTTCATCGATAAAAATAATACAGGGCGCATGCTTTTTAGCCTGCTCAAACATGTCCCTTACACGCGACGCGCCGACGCCCACAAACATTTCAACAAAATCCGAGCCGGATATGGTGAAAAAAGGCACGCGGGCTTCGCCGGCAATTGCCTTGGCAAGCAGCGTCTTACCGGTTCCGGGAGAACCCACCATGAGTACTCCGCGCGGGATCTTCCCGCCCAGCTTCTGAAACTTGCCGGGGTCACGCAGGAACTCAACCAGTTCTGCGACTTCTTCCTTGGCTTCTTCAACACCAGCCACATCGTTGAAAGTGATCTTTATCTGGTCTTCGCCAAGAAGACGGGCACGACTTTTACCAAAAGACAAGGCACCGCGGCCACTACCACCGCCCTGCATCTGCCTCATAAAGTAAATCCAGATTCCGAAAATCAACAGGATCGGGAACCATGAAATCAGGATCTGCGCCCAGAAAGATCCCTTGTTGGGTTCAATACTTGAAAACCTGACGCGGTTTTCTTCCAGGATGCCAATAAGCGGGCTGTTATTGGTCTCAGGGCTATAGGTGATAAACGGATTGCCGTCACCGTACCTGCCACTCAGCGTATTACCGTCAAATTCCACGTAATCAACCTTGCCGGTTTTTACGTCACTGAGAAACTGCGAATAATCTACTTTTATGCTGTAACCCTGCGGCCCAAAATTCCGAAAAACCATCATCAGCACCACGGCGATGATGATCCAGAGCAGCATGTTTTTTGCCATTTCGTTCAACTGTTAATCCTCAATAATTCGGCACTACGGTGCCCTCTTTGTTTGAATTGTAGCAAGTCATATTGGTTCAGTCGTGGGCTTGCGAAATATGCGGGACGAGCACCGCCGGCCACTATAACTTATAGCCCCTGGCCAGGACATAAAATTCCCTGGACTCGGACCGGGAGGCTTTTGGTTTCCTGACCATAACCTTTTGAAATTTAAGACGTAAATCTGCCATGTAGGTGTCGGTTCCTTCGCCCTGGAACAGTTTAATCACTAAATCACCGCCCGCGTTTAAAACCGATCCCGCAAAATCGAGCACGAGTTCCGCGAGGTAAATACTTCGAGCCTGGTCACTGGTCCTTACACCAGATAAGTTGGGGGCAATATCAGACATTACAAGGTCTACAGGCTTTCCTTCCAGGGCAGCAACACAGGCTTCCAGGATGGCATCCTCGCAAATATCCCCTTCAATGATATGAACATTCTCGATTGGCTCGATGGGCAATATATCGACTGCCACGATGTGGCCTTGAGGTCCGGTTTTTGACACAGCATATTGCGACCAGCTACCGGGGCTGGCCCCGACATCTATAATAGTCCTGGCTTTTTTGAAAAGCTGGTCACGCTCATCGATCTCCTGCAACTTGAATGCGGCTCGTGACCGGTAATGTGAAGAGCGTGCCGCCCTGGCGTAAGGATCTTTTTGCTGCCTGTTAATCCAGCTTTTTCTGGATCGCGCCATAGAAGGTTTGGGTATTGATGCCAGTTGAAAAGTGTTTTAAATGTGAAGAAGTAAATTGTTCCAGCGAGTTGGAACTTAATCACTTTAAATATACTTTACTTCAAGAATCTCGTATTCCTTGACACCGCCTGGCGCATCGACACCGATGACGTCTCCGTCCATCCTGCCAATCATGGCCCGTGCAATTGGGGAACTTATGGAAATCAGGCCCTGGTCGATATCTGCTTCCTCTTCACCAACGATCTGGTATGTGACTTCGTCATCATTTTCAAGATTAAGCAGATCGACGGTTGCCCCGAAAACAACCTTACCGCCTGGGTCAAGGGTCGTGACGTCAATTATCTGCGCATCGGCGATCGCAGATTCAATCGTGTTTATCCTCCCCTCTACAAAACTCTGCTGCTCGCGGGCTGCGTGGTACTCGGCATTTTCGCTCAGGTCGCCATGGGCTCTCGCCTCGGCTATTGCCTCGACAATTCTCGGACGCTCCACGGTTTTCAGGTGGGTCAGTTGCTCCCTCAAACGCTCAACTCCCTTGGCAGTCATGGGTGATTTACTCATCCTTTTACTCCCTGGTGTAGTTCCTGGAGGCAAATTACCTGCTCTGGCACCTGCCCCTGCAGTGTTGCGACAGCGGCCCTGGCCGCGGCGATTGTCGTTAAATAAAAGACCTTGTGCTGAAGGGCCGTTCGTCGTATCGAGTAGGAATCGGCGATGGCTTTTTTCCCATCCGTAGTGTTAATGATGAAATCAATTTCGTCATTTTTCAACATATCAACTATGTGTGGCTGCCCTTCCCTTACCTTGTTAACACCTTTACAGTCGAGCCCGGCATCCAGGATTACCTGTGCCGTCCCATGCGTGGCACACAGGTCAAAACCTGCAGCATTCAGCTGTTTCGCTAGCTCCAGTGCACCAGGTTTATCTTCGTCCCGGACACTGATAAAGGCGAGCCCGGCACGTGGAATCTTCTCCCCGGTGGCCAGGCTGGCCTTGTAAAAGGCGTCAGAAAAGGTAGCTCCAACACCCATTACCTCACCGGTAGACTTCATCTCGGGGCCGAGAAGCGGATCGACGCCGGGAAACTTGATAAACGGAAAAACGGATTCCTTGACGGAATAGTAGTCAGTTTTTGGAAAGTCATTGACCTCCTGCTGCTGCAAGGACTGGCCGGTCATGGTCAGGGCTGCAATCCTTGCCAGCGGTTGCCCGGTCGCTTTTGAAACATAGGGCACAGTTCTTGATGCGCGTGGGTTCACTTCGAGAACGTATATCTTGTCATCCTGGATAGCAAACTGGGTATTCATCAGGCCGATAACGTTTAAACCCCTGGCCATTTTTTTCACCTGGGCTGCCAGTTCCGACTGCAATTCTTCGCCGAGACTGAATGGCGGTAATGAGCATGCTGAATCACCGGAATGCACGCCAGCCTGTTCAATGTGTTCCATTATGCCGCCAATGACCACGTTCTCTCCATCGGAGATAGCATCCACATCAACTTCAATTGCATTGTTGAGAAACCTGTCGAGTAACACCGGTGATTCATTTGAAACAGCGATTGCACTGTTCATGTAGTTCCTGAGATCGGACTCGCCATAGACTATCTCCATGGCCCGTCCGCCGAGAACATAGGACGGTCGGACTACGAGTGGATAACCAATTTCCTCTGCCAGCGCTATAGCTTCCTCTTCCTCCCGCGCTGTGCGGTTAGGCGGTTGTATGAGGTCCAGGTCGTGCAGTAGTTTCTGGAATCTTTCCCTGTCCTCGGCGAGATCAATGGAATCAGGCGAGGTCCCAATTATTGGCGCGCCCGCTGCTTCAAGGTCACGAGCGAGCTTTAAAGGGGTTTGGCCACCATACTGGACAATCACTCCCCAGGGCTTTTCTATCTCGATAATCTCCAGGACATCCTCAAGCGTGAGCGGCTCAAAGTACAACCTGTCCGAAGTATCATAGTCTGTGGATACCGTCTCCGGGTTGCAATTCACCATGATGGTTTCGTAACCGGCATCCCGCATCGCCAGCGCAGCCTGCACACAGCAATAATCAAATTCAATGCCCTGCCCTATACGATTTGGCCCGCCACCCAGGATCATCACCTTGTCCCTGCTTGAAGGTAGCGCTTCGCACTCGGTCTCGTAGGATGAATACATGTAGGCTGTGGTTGCAGGAAATTCAGCCGCAACCGAATCCACCCGCTTAAAAACCGGGTGGACATCGAGTTTTCTTCTTTGCTGCCTCACATCATGCTCGCTGCTACCAGTGAGCATTGCCAGGCGCCTGTCAGAAAAACCTTTGCGCTTCAATCGCAGAAGGGACTCGCGCTCAAGACTATCGATATCGGTACCTCGAAGATTTTCTTCTTCTTCAATGAGGTCATGAATTTGAAAAAGAAACCAGGGGTCAATCTTGCACAGGCCAAAGACCTCTTCCATTGTCATGCCCTGTCTGAATGCTTCTGCAACATAAAGCAGCCGGCTGGCCCTTGGAACTCTCAGCTCCCCTTCTATCGTTTCCCGCGCATCATCTGCTGCACTCGCATCGAGTACTTCATTAAAACCATCAATACCGGTTTCCAGTCCCCTCAGGGCTTTTTGTAAAGATTCCTGGAAGGTCCTGCCGATGGCCATCACTTCACCGACTGATTTCATCTGAGTAGTCAGTCGATCATCGGCGCGGGGAAATTTCTCAAAGGTAAATCGAGGTATCTTGGTAACAATGTAATCAATAGTAGGCTCAAACGAGGCCGGGGTGACTCCACCAGTGATCTCGTTATCAAGTTCATCCAGGGTATATCCCACCGCCAGTTTTGCCGCGACCCTGGCTATGGGAAACCCGGTTGCCTTGGAGGCAAGTGCTGAAGAGCGCGACACCCTGGGGTTCATTTCAATAACTACGAGCTCTCCATTTTCCGGGTTCACGCCAAATTGCACATTTGATCCGCCCGTATCGACACCAATCTCACGAAGAACTGCGATGGAAGCATCGCGCATCAGCTGGTATTCCTTGTCCGTCAGGGTGAGAGCCGGCGCAATGGTAATCGAATCACCAGTATGAACACCCATTGGATCCACGTTCTCAATTGAACAGATAATGATGCAGTTATCCTTGCTGTCTCTTACCACCTCCATTTCATACTCTTTCCAGCCAAGCACGGATTGATCCAGCAATACTTCGTTAGTCGGCGAGGCATCCAGTCCCCTGGCACAAAGTTCGACAAATTCTTCACGGTTGTAGGCGATACCACCCCCGGTACCCCCAAGGGTAAAGGAAGGTCGAATGATGATGGGAAAGCCCAGCTCCTCAGCCACGGCCTGCGCCTGTTCCATGTCATGGGCGATACCGCACTTTGGCATTGCCAGTCCAATCTTTTCCATGGCAACGCGAAAACGTTCGCGATCTTCCGCCTTGTCTATGGCCTCCTTGGTTGCCCCGATCATTTCAACGCCGTATTTCTCAAGTACCTTTTCCCGATCAAGATCAAGTGCACAGTTCAGCGCTGTTTGCCCACCCATGGTTGGTAACAGGGCATCAGGACGTTCCTTTTCAATGATTCGGGCAACGGTTTGCCATTCAACTGGTTCCACGTAAGTCGCGTCAGCCATTTCAGGATCGGTCATGATCGTGGCCGGGTTAGAGTTAACCAGGATGACTCTAAAGCCTTCCTCTTTCAGGGCCTTGCAGGCCTGTGCGCCGGAATAATCGAATTCGCATGCCTGGCCAATGATGATGGGCCCCGCACCGATGATAAGTATGCTTTCTATGTCAGTACGCTTAGGCATGATGACCTGCCATCAAGTCAATAAAGTGGTTAAACAGGGGTTTTACGTCGTGGGGACCCGGGCTTGCCTCGGGATGACCCTGGAATCCGAAAGCGGGTAGCGAATTGTGGTGAATGCCCTGCAGGGTGCCGTCAAAAAGAGAGCGATGAGTCGCTCTAAGCTGTTCCGGTAATGATTCCTCGTCCACCGCAAAGCCATGGTTTTGACTTGTAATTAGCACCTGCCCGCCATCAAGGTCCTGCACCGGGTGATTCGCACCATGATGACCGCATTTCATCTTCATGGTTTTTGCACCACAGGCGAGTGCCAGTAACTGGTGCCCCAGGCAAATGCCAAACACGGGAAGCTGCTGCTGCAGGATCTCCGTGATCGCAGTGATCGCATAGTCACATGGATCCGGATCACCCGGGCCATTGGACAGGAAGACACCGTCAGGTTCCAGGGCCATTACCTCGCTGGCCGGAGTACGGGCCGGCACAACGGTGAGCCGGCAGCCCAGGTCCGAGAGAATTCTCAGGATGTTTCGTTTTACGCCGAAGTCGTATGCCACCACGTGCCACCTGCGCTGCTCCTCGGCTGGCCCCTCGGAAATGCCTTCCTCCAGGCTCCAGGTCCCCTCGTGCCACTGGTAACTTTCCTGGACAGTGACCTCTTGTGCCAGGTCAAGCCCCTTCAGCCCGGGGAAATCACGAGCCAGGCCAAGCGCCGTTTCCTCGTTCATCGTGTCACCTGCCATGATGCAACCATTTTGCGCACCCTTATCCCGCAGCAATCGCGTCAGCGAGCGCGTATCAATATCTGCGATGGCGATAATGTTACGCTCGGCCAGGTAATCCCCGAGGCTTTGCCTTGAACGCCAGTTGCTCATGCATCCTGGCAGATCCCGAATAACAAGCCCCGCAGCATGAACCGAGGCTGCCTCTTCATCTTCATCATTGGTACCAACGATACCTATGTGCGGTTGCGTGAGAGTGACAATCTGGCGGGAGTAGGAGGGATCAGTGAGTATTTCCTGGTAACCGGTAATCGCGGTGTTAAATACGACTTCACCGACAGTTTGACCAGGACTTCCAATAGAACGACCGTGAAAGACGGTACCGTCTTCGAGGGCGAGTAGAGCACTATGGGTCAAGCATTTCTCCGTTAGTGTTCCTGCAAACAAGGGGTAGCAATGGGGATGCCTTCACCCGCTTTTTTGAGGGTTTACAAATTCAGCGTACATAAAAACGGGAGTAATCTTTCGATCACTCCCGTGTCAGGTTCCTTATCTCTTTCTACCACCGGGACAAGAGACTGTTAATAGTGTCAATTATAAATGTTTCGGCGGCAATCATAAATAGCTGCGTCGTTATAATCTGGAGTTTTTTTCTTCTCAAGCCTTTGCTAAAAGACGGCGAAGAGCATCATGAAGCCAGGCAGGTTCAATAATAATCATGGGCTTAGGATTACAACCCGTGAATGCGTGCCAAGAATGTTGGCTAAGCCTTGCATGTTGTAAAATAGGCGGGCCCGGCCAGTACTGTGTGAGAGTCCCGGGTAAAAGAGGAAATACTAATGGATGAAGTGGACCCACAGCAAAAACCTGCCGCGCGTTTCCTGCTGTCTTCAATAGAAGACGGTGGAAGCAGGGGGCTGCGAATTGAATACTCCGGTAGACAGCTGGATTTACTCCTGGTGCGCCAGGGCGAAAACGTATACTGCTACCTCAATCGATGCCCTCACACCGGCGTCAACCTGGACTGGGTACCTGGCCAGTTTCTTGACAATGAAAGTACCTATATTCAATGCGCTACGCACGGTGCGCTGTTTCGCATTGAAGACGGTTTTTGCGTGGCGGGTCCATGTGCCGGGCAGGCCCTTTCCAGCATCCAGCTGAGAACTAACGGGGAATATGTCGACATAGTGGTCCCTCGCTGAAATACCCTCTCAAATCTGCCCTCTTTACAGATTTTTCATTGAATCATGGTGATAAGCACTATTTTTAATAAAATAAACGATATTTTGCCCCTAAATTATTGCAATTAAGGCATTTTTAGGTTTGTATATTAAGCTTGCCACCACTGTGCATATGGCACGGAGTATGCAATGTTGCTATATATTCGTAACAGCCTGAATTAGCGGTACAAGACGCTGTGAGTAAACAAAGTAAAAAGCGCCACATGAATTCCCTGCAACCGGGCTCGGAACTTCACTGGTATGAGATTCGCGAGATCCTGGGCCAGGGTGGGTTTGGCATCACCTATCTTGCCGATGACAAGAACCTCGCGCACGAGGTGGCGATCAAGGAATACATGCCCATTGACCTGGCAGCCCGGGGTGAAGATGGCAGTGTTGTTCCCATCTCTCAAAGTCATTATGAACGCTACCTCTGGGGTCTGGAGAGATTCCTGGAGGAAGCGCGCACGCTGGGATTGTTTAACCATCCAAACATCGTTCGAGTCCGCAACGTATTCCAGTCGAACAACACGGCCTACATGGTCATGGACTACGAGCTGGGAGAAAGCCTGCAGGACATTCTCAATCGCCGAAAGATACTTGATGAAGAAGATATCGGGACGGTTATTTTTCCCATCATCGATGGTATGAAGCAGGTGCACGCCCATGGCTTTATTCACCGTGACATAAAACCAGCAAACATTTTTATTCGAGTGGATGGTGACCCGGTGTTGCTGGACTTCGGTTCTGCACGGCAAAGCCTGAGTGAACAACAACAGTCATTAACCAGTATTTTTTCAAAAGGCTATGCGCCAATTGAGCAGTACAACTCGGAAGACGAGCAGCAGGGAGCATGGACCGACATCTATGCTTTTGGTGCAACCATGTACAGGGCCATTGCCGGCGTACCGCCATCTGATGCTATCAACAGGAGTTCTGCCCTGAGCCTGGCGGCAAGGGATACTTACGTGCCTGCCGTAGAAATTGGTGCAGGTCGTTACTCCAGCAAGCTACTGGAAGCGATCGATGCTGCGATGAAGTTCAGGCATCAGGACCGCCCGCAGACTATAATGGAATGGCAATCAAGCTTCATAAGCGCCAGCCCTGCGAAACTAAAAGCGGCCGAGCTCGCACCAGAACCGGAAAAAGAAGATCCCCTTGCAGGGCCAATCCGCGAGGCTGAATCGGGAGATGCGGAGGCACAGGCAGCATTGGCATTCATGTACGCCAAGGGTGAAGGAACACCTGTAAATGACGCGGAAGCCTTCAAGTGGTTCCAGAAAGCCGCCGAGCAGGGACACGCCTTATCTCAATTCAACATGGGCGTTATGTATGCGAAAGGCCGCAGCGTTGAGCAGGATTATAACGAGGCGTTTGTGTGGTACAAAAGAGCTGCAGAACAGGGAGATGTCAGTTCCCAGGCCACGATTTCCATGATGTATATGAAAGGCGTTGGTATTGAAAAGGATGAAAAGGCGGCCTTTGACTGGACGCTCAGGGCTGCAAAAAGGGGGCACCTGAATTCCATCTACAATCTTGGTGAGTTTTATGCCCGGGGTTATGGAGTGGAGAAAAACTTCAGCGAGTCCTTTCGCTGGAATAAAAAGGCTGCGCTGAAGGGCCATATAGATGCTCAGCTCAATCTTGGCTACATGTATGGTAAGGGAGAGGGTGTGGAACGGGATGACGTTGAGGCTTTTCACTGGTATCGCAAGGCAGCTGAATCAGGGCATCCCAATGCGCAGTTTAACCTTGGTGTGATCTATGCCAAGGGGCGCGGCGTGACAAGCAATGTCGAAGAGGCAAAAATCTGGTACAAGCTGGCAGACGAACAGGGCGTTGAACAGGCTGGTCGTGCACTGGCAAAGCTAAACAAGTAAGCGACCAGCATCCTGCATTTCGCGATGCGAGAGACTCACCCGCTGCGGCTTGCATGCCAGGCCCGCAAATTACTGCTGACAACTGCGTTGAGTCCTCACATTTCCCTCAGCGCTGATTCATGAACTTGGTATTGAACATCAATGGCCTGTATCATTTCCCATCCCGGAACTTGAGCATTAAAACAATCAGCGCTTGTAACAGGCACAGGATTCAATGAACACCAATCTTCCAGCCCTCCTAGAAAAATATCGGCAGCTCGGGTCACAACACGAGGGGCTCGTACTGGCCACGATAATTGAAACCATGGGCTCTACCTACAGAAAAGCCGGTGCTCGAATGATAATTACACCCGATGCAAAATTTTTTGGTCTTCTAGGGGGTGGGTGTTTTGAAGCAGATTTACTGGCTCATTCGGAAGAAGTGTTTAACTCCCGATGCAACAAGATTGTTTTTTATGACATGCGTGCGCCGGAAGACGAAATTTGGGGTCTTGGTCTCGGTTGTAATGGCGCAGTCAGGATCCTTCTGCAGTTCGTGCCCGGAGATGGGAAGTCACTAATCTTTTCCCTTTTTGACAAGGCATTGGAAAGCAATCAAAAACAGGTTCTGCTAAGTGTTTGTGAATCTGGCCATGAAAAAATCGATAGCGACTTCAATTGTCTTGTCACTGACGGGGATGACAATTCTTCAAACATGCTGCCCGGTTGGAGTACTGATATAGAAAAGCAGGTTGCTGAAACCCGCAGGACTGGCTCTGCTGTTTACATGGAACACCAGGTCGATGGTGAAAAAGTTTCCATATTCACCAGTGAGATCAGCCCTCCTTTTCATCTCATGGTGATTGGTGCCGGGCCCGATGCCGAGCCGATTATTCGTTTTGCATTTGAACTTGGCTGGAAAGTCAGTCTCGTCGATTACAGGGAATCTTTCCTGGAACAGGAGTGTTTTTCCAACGTTGATAATCGTATGCTATCCGATGCCAGTGAGTTGACGGACAGCCCTGTACTGCAGGAGATTGATGCGCTGGTTCTCATGACTCACAAGATTGAACAGGATGAGTTCTACCTCGCGGCAGTGAAAAACACCTCTGCCCTCTACGTTGGACTGCTCGGACCCGCTGCAAGGCGTGACCGCCTGCTTGAATCGCTTGGCGACGATACGGCCTCAATACGCTCACGAATTTTTGGACCCGTCGGTCTTGATATTGGAGGAGAAGCACCCGAGGAAATTGCGCTGTCTCTCGTTGCGCAAATACAGGCTAATCGTTACGGCAGAAACGCCCAGCCCCTGAACTCCAGCAATGAGCCCCTGCACGACGCTTCAGGAGCTACGGCAACAGATCTTTACGCGGTAGTGCTCGCTGCCGGAGAAGCAAAACGCTTTGGAGGTCTCAAGCAGATGCTTGAATACCAGGGAATGTCTCTCCTGAAACGAAGCGTCAAGTCCGCCAGTGAGGTCGTCGAAAACCCTGTGAAGGTTGTACTCGGCGCCAGGGCACAGAAAATAACCCGCGAAATTGAAAACCTTGACGCCGGAATCGTGTACAACAATGATTGGGAAAGCGGCATGGCCTCATCCATCAAGGCAGGAATAGAAAGCCTGCCTGACAGCTGCCAGGCAATAATGTTGATACTCTGCGACCAGGCCATGGTTGGTCCCGATCAGCTACTCCAGCTACAGGAGACCTGGCTGCAGGATAAATCCCAAATTGTTGCCGCATCATTTGCCGGCACAGTCGGTGCGCCGGTAATTATTCCGCGGGATTTTTTTCCAGATGTCATGAAGTTAAGTGGAGATCGTGGAGCCAAGGCTGTTATAGAAAAAAATATTACGCGGGTAAAAACGCTCGAAATACCTGAAGCTGAATTTGATATCGATACACAGGAAGACTACATGCACCTGCTCACGCGTGCATAGGTGAATGGTAGTTCCCCTGTCTCGTAAATGGCTTGCAAGAGTCTGGTAATCAAAATAGAGTTAAGGACGACGCCTGCAAAAACAAAGTGCTGTACGCTGGTACCGGAGACCGGAGTATGCCCAGAATTCAATTCCACATTGTATTAGCCTGTTCCCTGCTCGTAACGCTGACAATGCCGTTGGCCGCGCAGGAGATCAAACCTGGCCTGGTGGTCCAGGAAACTGTCGGCCAGGTTCTCGGCTTGCTCCAGGATGATACGATTTCGAATACTGACAGGAAGGAAAAAATTTACGCCATCGTTGGTGAACAGATAAATTTTTCCGGCATGTCTCGCCGTATCCTCGCAATTAACTGGAGAAAATCGACTGCAGAGCAGAAGGAAAGGTTTGAATCCCTGTTCCGACTAATCCTGCTCAATACCTATTGGGAGCGCATCAATAACTATAATGGCGAAAAAGTGGAATACGTCACTGGCATGATAGAAGGTAACCGCTTTGCCACGGTAGATACAGTGATAATTTCCAATGAAATCCAGATTCCCATCACCTATCGAATGGAACTCGTTGATGAAAAATGGATGGCCTATGATTTTCTCATCGAATCCCTGAGCCTGGTCACTCGATATCGAACCGAGTACAGGAATATTATCAAGACTGATGGAATGAATGGCTTGTTATTGCAAATGGAAGAAAAGGTTAAAAACTACGACGACTAGCTTTCCCCTAGTACCCGGCCGAGCATCTACCTGATTCTTCCAGCCATTGGCTGGCGTCCTCTGCCCATTTCAGCTCGGCCGACCGGCAGGCCAGGCCAGAATGACAAAGTTCAAGATACTTTGAGAGTGGTGTCACTATCTTGCAGTCCACGTTGTAGTGAAGGACCGCGGCATACTCGTACCAATAATCGGTTTCATTTGGTGCCAGTTCAGTGGCCTTTTTGAATTCGAGCTCGGCAGCACGAAAATTTAGCAATTCATGGGAGTTATGCATGCCTTTCTCAAACCAGATTACCGCATCATCGGAATTGTAATAAAGCGCTCTTTCATAGTTATCAAGTACCTGTTCATAGCGCCTCATTTTTCTCGACAACCTGGCGTGTGCAAGCAAAACATAGCGGTTCATTGGATTTAGCCTGACGGCCAGGTCAAGATCCAACAAGGCTTCGTTGTTCCTGTCCAGTTGCTGATATACAAAACTTCTCCATCTCAGGGTTTCACTGGCCTGTGGCCACAGCCTCAGCGATTCGTCGAGGTTTTCCAGGGCCAGCTCAAATTTTCCCAGCCGGTAATAATTGATGCCACGGTCACGATAAATGAGATGGTCAGCGCCACGCTGAACGGCAAAATCAAAATGCTCTGCGGCCTGCTGATATTGCTTTTTCCGGGCAAGGGCAGCCGCGAAAATATAATCTGAATAACCCAGCAGTGGTTGCAGCTGTGGATATATCCCGGCAGCCTTTTTCACTTCATTCACGTAATCTACAAGGGTTTCAGCGCGTCCACCCCACTCGGGCCTGAGAGTCCACAGGTAACTTGAACGCACCTGCACACTATCCGGGTTTAGTCGAAGTGACTCTTCCAGCGTAGTGCGCATATACTGCCTTCCATCAAGGAGCATGAGGATTTTAATCGCCAATGCATCTGCCGCAGGCAGGCGCGGCTTCAACTCGATGGCCTTGCTCAGGTCATCGGCTGCCAGCCTGAGATAAGCCTGCATTTTTTCAAGTCTTTCAGCGGAGGTATCTTGCCTGAGACGATGCCCTCGCCATGACCATGCCAGGTCATAGTATGACCACGCCCTGACAAGGTGAGGAATATAATCCCCGGGTGAACCAGTAACCCAGTCATTAATGATATCGACATAACCTGGCTCAGAGTTTGCCAATGTTTCCAGCACGAAAACAATTTTGCTTTCACTCTCACCACCTGACTCATATTCCTCCTGGTACTGATTAATTAATTCCCTGAGTTCCGCTAACTGTCGATTCTCGAGTAATCCGAGTAAGGCAAGACGATCAGGAAAAGATGCTTCTTCAGCAATACTGGTTGATGCGTAGCAGAATACAGCCAGCACGAAGGCTGCTGCTGTTTTTCGCAGAAATTGATTCATAACTTTCAGTAATTCGGTGTGTACAGGTAGATGTGGGCAATAACCGACAGGTTTGCGTCGCCAGTGTCACCAAAAGGGGAGTTACTACCAGGAAGATATTACAACAGGTGTACCAGTTCTAATGGATGGCTTCTACAACAGTTTAGTTCAGCTTTTTGTTTACTCGCTCCAGTTTACTCTGCGCCTGTTTCCAGTCCGGTGCCAATTCAATTGCCTGCAAATAGTCAGTTTTTGCTTCCTGGAGACGGCCCAGTTTTTCGTAGGCCATTCCACGATTCAAATACGCCACTGACTGCTGGGTAAGTCCCATTTCAAGTGCCTTGTTATATTCCTTGATTGCCCCGTCATACACCTCGCTGAGAAAAAACAGGTTGCCGCGGTTTACGTGGATTGCACCAAACTCGGGATGAAGATTTTCAGCCGTGGCGTAATCATCAATGGCCTCCTGGTAATTTTCCAGTGCCACATGGATAACTCCCCTGTTTATGTAGGTCGCAGCCTTGTCCCTGAGCCCCAGGTTCTGCGTTTGTAAAGCCCTGTTACAGGTTTCAATATCAGAGCGCGAAGCGCTTTGCATCTGGATGGCTATTTGCGCAGAAAAGTAGCATTCGCGGGCATCTTCACTTTGCCCGAGGATGGTTACGGACTGGGCTGACACAACCTTACCCGTAAGCAACAAGCTGACGATGAATATACTTCTTATGATTGAATTGCGCATACGCAGTACCTCACGAATCCACGAAAATGAAGATTACCCTTAAAAGTATAGGTAAAGACAGGTTAATTCGCCACACCACTTTAGCCCCTGTTATCCCTTGTCCAACGTGGATTGGCCTTTAAAGGCACATAGCAACGCACGCTGGCACCATCAATTTCCACGAGTTCTCCTGCAAGAAAGCCAGCACTGTTCTCTGCGGCGCAATCCAGCTCTTCAGCCACGCAATAGTTAGTTTTATTATCGGGGGCACCGGGTCTGCACTGTTGACTCTTACACTGGTAATCATTCACGCAGGAATCTCCTGCCAACAGGGGGGGATCAATTAATTTAGGCAGGCCCGCCACGGTGACGTCGACGTATTCATGCAGTGTTTCCGGCAGCAGCTGCTTTAACAGGTAAGGATCCGTGGCCTTTTTGTATTTAAACCACTGGTCATAGGAGACATAGGCGTCAATATTGCGCTCCATTTGCGCTGCCGCGATACCCCTGAATAACCAGTTCCACCCCAGTGAAGATTCGATTTTATTAACATCGTTTGCATGCTCAAACGCCTCGAGCCACTGCGCACGGTTGATAAAAATGATCCCGATATTTTCAAGCGCATTTGCTCTTAGAGTCTTGTTTTCGCCAGCAAGCATTGCGGCCCTTTCATAGTCTTCCCGGGCATTGTCATATTCACCCAGGGCAAGCCTGGCTGTCGCACGTCCGTTATAGTGAAGCCAGTTACCGGGGTCAGTGGCAATCGCCCGGTCAAGCGCGGCCACCTGTGCCACATGATCTCCCAACCTTGAATGTGAATTCGCCAATCCGATTGCTGCGGCAACAAGATCCGGACTCTGCTCAAGCACAAATTCAAACTCATCAACAGCGCGTCGATACTGATGTGCGTAAAAATAACTCTGTGCGATACTCAACCTGGCTGTTACGTACGAAGGTGAATCTTCTTCAACACCTGAAAACTCTTCGATGGCACCCTGGTAATCCAGCCTTGTCAGCTTCTCGTTGGCACTATTGAAAATATTCTGTTCCTGGTGAGCGATATCCAGCTCTCCCAATCCGGCTGGCGCAGGCATAGCGGGGACACTGGCAGTCACTTCATCATTCTCGGTTGCAGCTGCAGAAGCTGGATCGGGAACGATTGCAGGAGTGGGTACGGCTGGCGGGACATAGTTATTTATTTTATGAAGCGCTTCCTGCTGTAAAACAAGCAGGTCCTGCTGCAGCCTGTCAATCCTGGACACGGCATCAAGGTATTGCAATTGTATTTCCTGGCTTTGCTGCTCCAGTCTTTCGTTCCGGCTGGCATACTGCAGGAGAGTTGCGCCCATGATCGCCAGTACGAGAAGCAGGACGAGGCAGAAAATCTTGTAGTGTTTCTCAGTCACAATATATCCAGTTTTTTTCACTGCTATTGAGGTAGACAGGCCTGCACACAAAAATTCACCAAAAGATGAATTAACAGGGTATTTTTTTCAAGCTATGCTTGTTTTGAAGGTCCTCAAACAAACAGAACATTGAACGATATATTACTACACAAGTTTTACGCCGCGACGATAAGTGTCGGTGTCGATGGCTCAATGTTGATCAGCAGCAGCCGTGAAAGAATGCTGGCCTGGGGTATGGTCTTTTGCTTTGTGGCCGCGTTCAGCATCCTGGCCATGTTGATCGCCAGGCGTGGGTTCATTCGAAAAATATCCCTGGGCTTGCTGGTGTCATCCCTGGTATTACCACTGCTCATCATGCCGTCGCTGGGAGACGAGTATATTCATGTAAGCCGTGAGCAAATTACGATTGATACCGGTCGCTGGTTCATGCCTTCTAAAACGGTGGTGTCCCTGGGTAACTTGCATGAGCTTAGACGCGACAAGCATAACTACCTGGTGAGTAACCTGATCGGTGACGACTATGTCACCTGGAAGTTTGAAAGACTTGACGGAAACGTACAGGAAATAGTGCTAAACGATTTTTTCAGTGCCCACAGCATGGTCGTCGCCCACTATATTCGGGACCGTGGTCTGCCAGTTAAATGGCTATACAAACAAAAAAAGCCCGAGGCCGAATCAACTATCAGCCTGTAGCCGCTGCAGTTCCTGTATGATCTCTTCGGAATGACTGGCCGGTGTTACCTTTCGATAAATCCTCGCCAGCCTGCCATCCGGAGCAATGATGAAGGTTTGTCGCCTGGCAAACTTCAATGGGCCAAGTGACGAGTAGCACCCATATCCCTTCGCAACGTCAGCGTTGGCATCAGAAAGCAGCGGGAAAGGCAATCCATGCTTTTCAGCAAATTTTGCGTGGCTCTCGGCACTGTCAAGGCTGACTCCCAGTACCTCGGCATTTAATTCCCTTATCTTGTAAATATCATCACGAAAGTTGCACGCCTCTGTTGTGCATCCCGGCGTATCATCCTTGGGGTAAAAGTAGAGGACTACCCACTTTCCCTGGTAATCACTCAATTTATGTTGCTTCATGTATTGATCGACAAGATCAAAGGAAGGCGCCACATCACCTTCTGCAAGGGCATCAGCAGAACTTGAACTAAATGGCCACATGAGCAGCACGCACAGGCACAGGCAGGCCCGAGAAGGCAAATAAATTCCAGGCAATATTCTTCTCCATCTATCAGGGTGAACTAATAGCCGATCCGGGATAATCCCGTTGTGACAGGGCACGTTTCAGTTCGAGCGCAAGGCCCTGTCTTTCCTGTTCATTCAGGAAAGCGCCAATTTCAACGTGGGAACCGTGTGAACCGATGACCAGGCGACTCGGGTACCATGGATGAACCGGGGGTTGCAGGATGACCCGGGTCCAGCCTCTTTGAAAGTTTTGACTTCTCTGGGGTGCCAGGAAACCGGTCTCAATTTCGACCTTGTCATTACCAATCCTGATTACCTGTCTTTCATTACTTTTCCAGGCACTGACGTAAAGCGCAAATCCCAGTGCCAGTACCTCCAGGCCCGAAAATGGCAAAACCAGGATCATACCCCTGGAGAAAAAATAGACACCGATACCCAGTGAAATCATTGATATTAGCAGGTACCAGCGCAGCAACTGCCGCCAGGGCATTGCCTGGTTTGGCATGACCACGTATCCCCTGCCCGGTTCGTTGTTTTCTTCCAGTTCAAGTATCACGTCGTTGACCTCTTGCTTGTCCTGGTCGCCGCTTCGCAGCCCAGGTTCAGAGGTTATATTATTCGCTTAGACAGTGACATGGTAGTATTTAAATATTTCAAGCGAAGCATTGCTGTTTCAGACAGGCACCGGGATATATGTCAGAGCAATTTGTACATGAAAAATGGTCCTCGCGCCGGGCATTCCTGCTGGCCGCCATAGGAAGCGCAATCGGCCTTGGTAATATCTGGCGATTTCCCTACATAACTGGAGTTAACGGCGGCGGTGCGTTTGTCTTAATCTATTGCGCCTGCATAGTAATTATTGTCCTGCCACTTGTGATGGCTGAGATCGCACTGGGTCGACGCGGCGGCGAAAGCCCGGTGGCTACTGTCAGGAAAGTAGCAAAAGAGGAAAACGCCGGACCCTTCTGGCAGAGCTTTGGCTGGTTGGCCATCATTGCCCCGACTATCGGGCTGATGTATTACAGTATTGTCGCAGGATGGACCATGGATTACGCTGTCTCTGGTCTCCTGGGTAAACTCCACGAGATAAACCCCGAAGACTCCGCCAGTAACTTTTCATCACTTGTATCGAACCCGCTTCGCCTTGTGTTCTGGCATACGCTGTTCATTACAATTACAGTAGCGATAGTCTCCCAGGGTGTGCGAAAGGGGCTGGAAAAAGCGATAAGCTTCCTGATGCCGGGACTATTTTTTCTACTGCTGGTGTTGCTCGTATATTCTGCTGTTACTGCCGACTTCATCGGTGCCACAAAATTTCTTTTTACCCCGGATTTTTCACAGGTCACCGGTGAAACCCTGATCATGGCCGTCGGGCAGGCATTTTTTTCAGTCAATGTTGCCGCAGGTGCTCTCATTACCTATGGCGCCTACATGCCCGGTCATATCTCAATTCCGCGCGTATCAGCAGTGATAGTCCTGGCGGACACGGGCGTGGCGCTCATGATGGGCTTAATCATTTTTCCACTTGTGTTTTCTTACGGCCTGACTGCGGGAGAGGGACCGGGGCTGGTATTTATCACCCTGCCCGTGGCCTTTGGCCAGATGCCGGCTGGCATCCTGTTTGGGATCCTGTTTTTTGTATTAATGACCGTTGCTGCACTGACCTCTGCACTCAGTATGCTCGAGCCTGTAGTTTCCTACCTTGAAGAAAAACAGAGATTCTCCCGGGCCCAGTTGGCCATGGGTATGGGCATTATTATCTGGCTTTGCGGATTACCCTCACTGTTGTCTTTCAACATTCTCGCAGATTTTAAACCTGTCACGCAGTTGGCCCTGCTCGAGGGGAAAACCATTTTTGATTTGATGGACTTTTTTGTTGCCAACGTATTCATCCCTGTTGGTGGCTTGATCCTGGCGCTGTTTACAGGCTGGGTTATTTCCCAGGATTCATTCGCCAGTGAACTCGAGTTACCTGTGGATCACTTCCTGTTCAAAGCTGTAATTGTCGTGGTTAAATTCATCGCACCTATCGCCATCCTCAGCGTATTTGTTTTCAGCCTGCTTGGGGGAAATGCAGCCTGACGGGCAGCACATTATTGCAATTCCTGATCGGCCAGCTTCATTCGTTGCAGGTAATCCTTTAATGCCCTCACGACTTTAGGGGAAAGGATAAGCGTCGATATCACGGTCGGGATGGCCATGAGGCCATAAGCGGAGTCTACTATGTCCAGCACAACCCCCTGGCTCCATACCGCTGCCAGCAATATTGATAACAGGTAAATATAAATGTAGTTCCAGCCGCGCTTTTTGCCAAACAGGTAACGCGCACATTTCAATCCATAGTAAGACAGGGAAATCATCGAGGAGACGGCGAACATTACGACTACCAGGCTGAGTATGATCTTTCCATAAACCGGCATTGCCGTTTCGAAAGCTGCCGCGGTCATGGTGATCCCGCCGGACTCGCTTGTTACACCGGTAATGAGGATAACAAGTGCCGTCAGGGTACAAATCACGTGAGTGTCGATAAAGGGACCAACCATTGCAACCAGGCCTTCTCGTACCGGCTCGCTGGTTTTTGCCGCACCATGAGCCATGGGGGCCGTTCCTATTCCGGCTTCATTGGAAAAAGCGGCACGCTGAATGCCGGTGACCATGACTTCACGCAAGGCAAGGCCCGCGGCACCGCCCGCCAGTGCTTCCAGTCCCAGGCCATTCGTTACGATGCTCAGCAATAATCCGGGTACCAGCTCAATGTTGAGTATGACAATCCAGCAACAGGAAAAAAAATACAGCAGGCACATGGCTGGGACGATACGTGACGTCGCCTTCCCGATTCGCGTAATTCCGCCCAGTACCACGGCGGCAACCAGTACCATGGCTACGCTACCGGTAAATAATGGTGGTACCCCCCATTCCTGTCGCAGCAGGTTGGCAAGCTGGTTGGACTGGAACAGGCTGAGAGTACCTACCATGCCACATATGGAAAAAAATACCGCCAGGAACCTGTAGCGGCGTCCAAGCCCTACCTCTATAAAATACATCGGTCCACCCTGGGCGATTCCATCTTCATCATCCTTTCGATACATGCAGGCCAACGAGCAGGTGAAGAATTTTGTCGTCATTCCCACCAGGCCTGAGATCCACATCCAGAAAACAGCCCCGGGGCCACCCACTGCCACGGCAACAGCAACCCCGGCGATATTTCCCATACCAACGGTCGCCGAGAGTGCTGAACTCAAGGCCTGGAAATGTGATATCTCACCGGGATCGTCAGTCCTGTCATACTTGCCACTGATGATCTGCAGGGCATGGAAAAAACTTCTAAATGGTAAAAAACGCGTGACAATGGTGAAATACAGGCCGGCGCCCGTCAACAGGATGACCAGTGGCATACCCCAGACAAGACTGACAAACTGGGACCAGAATGTATTGAAATTACTCATGCTGGAATGCGTTTCACCCTGCCAAACAAGGTTGTTTCGCCTGGCCGAATAACGACCATGCGTGTGGTAATGGTGGCAATATCCGTATTACAATTCTTTCTCTGGTCACGGTATTTCGAATAATAACTTTCAAACAAGTCATGACTCTTTATTAAAGAGTTTATTCCCCGCTATTTGGGCGAGATTCGGGGCAATGATAACGGAAGCACGATAAAGAACAATCCGAAAGCTTCGCCCCCGCTACAGACAATGCGAAATACGAACATAAATACCCAGCGAAGGAGAAATTGATTTGGCCAAAGAAATTAAGGTAATGGATACGTCATTTCGTGATGGTTTCCAGTCTGTTTACGGAGCTCGCGTCCTGACGAAAGATTTTCTCCCCGCCCTGGAAGCCAGCGTGGAAGCAGGAATTACCCATTTCGAGGCAGGTGGCGGCGCACGCTTTCAAAGCCTGTTTTTTTACTGCAATGAAAGTGCGTTTGACATGATGGACGCATTTCGAGAAACCACCGGGCCCGACGCCAATCTTCAGACACTGGCAAGAGGCATTAACGTTGTTGCACTGAACCAGCAACCCCGTGACATCATTGACCTTCACGCAAAATTATTCAAAAAGCATGGCATAACCACGATACGTAATTTCGACGCCCTGAATGACATACGTAACCTGCAGTACAGCGCAGAGAGAATTAAGCATCATGGACTAAATCACGAGGTGGTCGTGGCGATAATGGATTTGCCGCCCGGTTGCGAAGGTGCTCACACTCCGGAGTTTTACCACGAGCGTATCAGGATGATCCTTGATATGGACGTGCCTTTTGATTCCTTTTGTTTCAAGGATGCAACCGGTAGTTCAAATCCCAGGAAAATTTACGACACCATCAAGGGCGCTCGAAAGCTACTTCCCGAGGGAACCCATATCCGCCTTCACACCCATGACACCGTGGGCTGTGGTATTCCTTCCTATCTTGCGGCCATCGAAGCCGGCGCCGATGGAATTGACCTGGCCAAGAGTCCTGTCTCCGGTGGCACCTCGCAGGCAGACATGATCAGCATGTGGCATGCATTGAAAGGTACTGATTTCAAACTCGATATTGATTATGAAAAAGTTATCGTTGCCGCGGAAGTACTGGAAGATTGCATGAAAGACTACTACGTACCTCCTGAAGCGAAACAGGTCACGCCGCTGGTCGCTATTGCTCCCATGCCAGGTGGTGCCCTGACGGCAAACACGATGATGATGCGCGACATCAATACGCTGCACCTGTTTCCAAAGGTATTAAAGGAAATGCCGGAGGTGGTAAGAAAAGGCGGCTTTGGTACCTCGGTAACACCGGTATCGCAATTTTACTTTCAGCAGGCCTATGCCAATGTCGCAATGGGTCAATGGAAACGTATCACCCCGGACTACGGTGACATGGTGCTTGGTTATTTCGGTCGCACACCAGTACCTGCCGACCCCGAGGTTATCAAGAAAGCTGAAAAACAGCGCAAGAAGCCCAGGTATGATGGCGATCCGCTGGATTTACCCGAAGATGGAATCCCGGCAGCCACAAAGATACTCGAGGAAAACAATCTTGAAACGACTGATGAAAATCTATTCATCATCGCAAGCTGTGGTGATAAGGGCCTGGACTTCCTGCTGGGTAACTCAAAGGTCAATGTAAGGAAAACGGAGCCCGAGGAAGAAGAGCTGGAGGCGGCGCCTAACTAGACTTCGCTTCAATGCTGACCTGGCTACTGTTACTCGGGCTTTCCGGACTCTCAGGTCTTCTCACGGCATTACTGATTGAAAAGCCGTGGGCTATCTACCTTGCTGGTGCAGTTCCCTGGTTTGGCCTTCTGCTGGCTATTCTTTATACCGTTTACTTCACACCCTACGCTGGCGGTGGTGCGACAATGTGGCCGATAGCCCAGCTGTTCGGAGGCACAATTGCCGCCGCCACCGGGGTTGTTGTTTTCCTGCTGGCAAGGAAATCAAAACATAAGGGATAGTAAGCCGGGAAATATGCCGGCTTTTATACCTTAATCATTATGACTCGCTTATTTTAAGTCCAGCTGAACCGGGCAATGATCGGAGCCCATCACGTCATTCAGGATATCTGCCCCGGTGATGTTTCCTGCCAGGGAAGGTGAGCAGAGGAAGTAATCGATCCTCCAGCCGATGTTCCTCGCCCGGGCACCTGCGCGGTAGCTCCACCAGCTGTACTTGATCTCTTCGGCCCTGATCTCACGAAAACTATCGACAAAACCACTGGCGATGATGTTGTCCATGCCATCAATTTCTTCCTGCATGTACCCGGCACTCTTGTTGTAATTCTGTTTTGGCCGGGCAAGGTCTATTTCCCTGTGTGCCACGTTGAGATCGCCACAGACGATGACCGGCTTTTGTTTCTCCAGCTTTTTTATGTACTTCAGAAATGCCTTGTCCCAGGTTTGCCGGTAAGCCAGGCGCTTCAGCTCACTGCCCGAGTTTGGCGTATACACCGTCACGAGAATATAGTCAGGATACTCCGCTGCGATGACCCTGCCCTCGCTATCATGCTCCTTAGCACCTATGTCGTAATCCACCGCCAGCGGCTCTTTCCTGCTCAGGATGGCAGTACCTGAATATCCCTTTCGTTCCGCAGAATTTGAATACAGGTAATAACCTTCAAGCTGTTCCAGTGCCTGCGCGACCTGGTCATCCTGTGCCTTGGTTTCCTGCAGGCAGAGTATGTCAGTATCCATACTCGCAAGTGAAGACGCGAAGTCCTTTTTTAGCACCGCTCGAATTCCATTCACATTCCACGATACAAGACGCATTGATTTCCTCCAGCTTTGATATGTTGACCAGGGCGACAGGTTCAGCCTGGCCGCAAGTTATGTTGCGTGCAGACGGTCTTTTATGGCATCGCAAAGGGACAAAAGTTTCCTGGCCTGCCCCTCGCTGAGACCTGTCGCGCAAAGAGCCGCTTCGCTTGCCTTTTTTGCTTTTTTCGCCAGTGCCTCGCCCTTTGAGGTCAGTTTGAGTAATTTCTGGCGCTCATCAGCTGCCTTGAACTGTCGCTCAATATACCCGGTAGTTTCCAGTCTTCTAAGCAGCGGCGTAAGCGTGGCATTACCGATCCCGGTCGCCTCTGAAAGCTGGCTAATCATGATGTTGTCGTTCTTCCACAGGGCCATCATGACCACGTATTGGGGGTATGTCAGGCTCAATGGCGATAACAGGGGCTTGTAGGCGCGGGTGATCTCCCTTGAAGTTGAATAAAGCGCGTAACATACTTGTTCCCCGAGACGTGGAGCCCTTAGGTCTGCTTTGCTCATGATTTATTTCGTACACTAAATGATTGTGTTTGAATTTTAGCTTCACTATACTCGCTTTTACAATATTTCGTGCACGAAGCATTTTTATATTTGAGAGGATCTGAAATGAAAAGAACACTGTTAATCATGACCCTTATACCAGTTGCTATCGCCGCTTTCGCTGGCGGTAATCCAGAATTTGTCAGCTTCCCGGGTGATTACCTGTCAGGCTTCTCAAACTACGACGTACGTAATCGCGGAAATGGCAAGCAGCTCGCGGTTCTCTATGCCAACAAAACCGCTGTTGATTCAGCTGCAGGTGGTACCCTCGCCGATGGTTCCGTTATCGTTATGGAAATTTACAAGACAAAAATGGACGAAAGCGGCAATGCCATGATGGACAGCAACGGTCTCTTTGAAAAAGGCAAGTTCGCAGCAATCGCTGTCATGGAAAAACGCGATAGCTGGGATGAGTCTTTTGGCGGTGAACATCGTGCCGGCGGCTGGGGTTTCGCCATTTACAATACCGATGGTTCAGTGAAAAAGAACGACCTCGAGTGCGCAGCCTGCCACGTGCCACTTGAGGGCCAGGATTACATGTTCTCCCATGCCAGCCTGGTTGAATTTGCGAAGAAATAAGCGCCCCGGTAACCCGACCTCAGGAAGGTTTTCCAAGCACCTCGGTAATTTCGGCAAAATTTCGAATATATATGTCAGTGTATTCCGGCCATTTTTCGCCGCGATCGTTATCGACGTGAATGGTAGTCACCCCGGCTTTTCTTCCGGACTGCAGGTCATACAGGTAATCCCCTACCATAACGGTTTGCTGCGTATTACCTTGCCATAGATCCAGTAGATGGTAGATACCCTCGGGAGAGGGTTTCGGCGTACAGGTATCGCGATCCACGATAACCTCTGCGGAAAAAAGGTGGTCAATACCACAGGCTCGCAGGGTTTCCTGCACGACCGGCATCATGTTCCTTGTGAAAATTCCCAGCCTGGCGCCCCGCTGCGCCAGGCGTTCCAGCAGGGCGACGCTACCGTCCGTGACCCTGGCCTTACTGGCGTAGTAGAATTCAATCTCGTTCAGCCGCTCCCAGAGCGGCGCCGCCTGCTCTTCAGGCATGGCTCGAAGTTCCTCGAGAATTGGCACATCATCATCCAGCCCGAGCTCAGCCCGAACATAGTCAAAGTCGTGCACACTCACCGTCAGTGTTCCATCAAGGTCAAATATCCAGTTTTGCTTGTCGTTAATGCTGAATTTATCCCAGGCACTCATTCCTGTTATTCCTGTTCCTGATAGCAGAGCTTCGATTTATGACCGCGATGGAGAGCGAGTATTGGTGTATTATTCAATGATGTCAAAAGCCCTGTTTCATCCTGCAGTTCAAAACTGGCTTCACAGTACCTTTGGTTCCGCCACGGTTTCCCAGGAACAAGCATGGCCGGCAATAAAGAAAGGTGGACATACACTCATTGCTGCACCAACCGGTAGTGGTAAAACACTGGCCGCGTTTCTCTCCGCGATTGACGACCTTGTCATTGAGGGACTCGAAAAGGGCCTGTCAAACCAGACCTATGTACTATACGTCTCGCCCCTTAAAGCACTTTCCAATGATATCCAGATCAACTTGCAGGAGCCCCTGGATGGTATCGCGGACAATTTGCTGGAGCTTGGTCTGCCAGCGGTAAATATTCGTACTGCAGTTCGAAGCGGTGACACACCGCAAAGTGAACGTACCAGGATGCGACAGACCCCGCCGCATATCCTGGTGACCACGCCCGAATCATTGTTCATCCTGCTTACAAGTGATTCCGGCAGGGACATGTTGAAATCAGTCAGGACCGTCATCGTCGATGAAATCCATGCCCTCGCCACCAACAAGCGCGGAACACATCTCTCGCTGTCCCTGGAACGCCTGCAGGCGCTATGCAAGGATCCATTTACCCGTATCGGTTTGTCTGCAACACAAAGCCCCATAGAGGAAGTTGCCCGCTTTCTAGTCGGTGCGCGCGAGGAAAGCTGTCATATTATTGATAGCGGTCACTCCCGGGAAAGGGACCTGGCCCTCGAAATACCCGGCTCACCGCTGGAGGCGGTCATGTCGGGTGAGATCTGGCAGGAAATTTATACACGGCTGGAAGAACTCATTGAAAATCACCGGACGACTCTCATATTTGTAAACACGCGACGTCTTGCTGAACGGGCAGCAAGATTCCTCGCCGAGAGAATCGGAGAAGAATACGTCACGGCCCATCATGGCAGCCTGGCGCGGGAACACCGTCTACAGGCTGAGAAACGACTAAAACGGGGTGAACTGAAGGCGCTGGTGGCGACAGCATCCCTGGAACTTGGTATCGACATTGGTGACATAGACCTGGTCTGCCAACTTGGCTCTCCCAAATCCATTTCCGCCTTTCTACAGCGCGCGGGTCGCGCCGGGCACAGTGTAAACGCAATACCCAGGGCTCGTCTCTTTCCTCTCAGTCGTGATGACCTGGTTGAATGCTGCGCCATCCTCGATGCGGTGCGACGCGATGAGCTGGATCAGCTAAGCGTGCCGAAGGGTCACCTGGATGTACTCTGCCAGCAGATCATAGCCGAGGTGGCCTGCGAGGAATGGTCACTTTCTGAATTATTTTCGCACATCAAGCTGGCCTATCCTTATCGCGACCTGGCAAGAGAAAAGTTTGATGAAATCATCGAGATGTTGTCACAGGGTTTTGCGACCAGCCGCGGCAGGCGAAGCCGATACCTTCATCACGACGCGGTCAATCACCGTGTAAGCGCGCGTAAAGGGGCAAAACTCACCGCAGTAACAAATGGTGGTGCGATTCCAGACCAGTTTGACTATGACGTATTCATGGAACCGGAAGGACATTTTGTTGGCACACTCAATGAAGACTTTGCCTTTGAGTCTTTACCTGGCGATATTTTTCAGCTTGGTAATACCTCCTATCGTATTCTTCGGGTCGAACAGGGGAAAGTGCGCGTACAGGATGCCCAGGGCCAGCCACCCAATATCCCGTTCTGGTTTGGCGAAGCACCTGGGCGCTCAGATGCCCTGAGCCACGCAGTTTCCCGGCTTCGGCAAAATGTCGGCGAGCAGCTTGAACAGGGTATGCAAACTGCACAGGCATGGTTGGTAAACGAACTGCGGCTGGATACGGCTGCAGCAGACCAGCTGGTTTCTTACCTTGCCACAACACAGGCCGCGCTGGGCTGTATACCTACTCAGAAAGACATCGTATTTGAGCGTTTTTTTGATGAAGCCGGCGATCAGCACCTGGTTATTCACTCTCCATACGGGTCAAGGGTGAACAAGGCCTGGGGGCTTGGTATGCGCAAGCGCTTTTGCAAGCAGTTTAATTTTGAACTGCAGGCGGCTGCGCTGGAAGACAGTATCGTGATATCACTTGGAGCGACGCACAGTTTCCCCCTGGAAGACGCCATCCGTTTTGTGCATTCCAACAGCATCGAGGAGGTTGTAAGCCAGGCCATGCTGGGCGCTCCCATGTTTCCTACCCACTGGCGCTGGAACGCCACGATTTCACTTGCAGTAAAACGGAATTATGCCGGAAGCAAGGTTCCCCCGGTTTTTCAGCGCTCTGATTCCGAGGACTTACTGGCCCTGGTGTTCCCTGACCAGTTGGCCTGCCAGGACAACATTGCCGGTGAACGGGAAATACCTGAACACCCACTGGTGGATCAAACAGTTGACGACTGCCTGAATGAATTAATGGATATCGAGTCCCTGAAGGGCATCCTTAGAAAGATTGAAGCCCGGGAAATCACGGTCCATTGCCGCGACCTGAGTAGCCCCTCACCGCTTGCGCAGGAAATACTTACAGCACGACCCTATGCCTTTCTCGATGATGCACCCGCTGAAGAAAGAAGAACGCGAGCCGTGGCAGCACGGCGATTCATGAGTCCGGCTGAAGCATCAGAAATTGCAAAGCTCGACGCTGATGCCATACGCGAGGTTTGCAGGGAAGCGTGGCCATCGGTCAGCAGTGTAGAAGAATTACATGATGCAATCATGGTGCTTGGTGTTCTCACTGATGATGAACTTGTGGGAAACAACCCGGCCGGGATGAATTATCACCCTTTCCTGGAGCCCTTGACCCGTGACAGCCGAGTCACGCAAGTTAACACTGGCAAGCAGTTGCTCTGGGTCTGTGCTGAACGGCTTGCGCAGGTGAAAGCCGTGTTCAGTGATCATAGTATGAACCCGCATATTGAACCCGCAGGCTCCAGTTCAGCTGTAAGCTGGGACAGGGAACCGGCCCTGGTGGAGCTGGCCCGGGCTCGCCTGGAATGCTCGGGGCCCGTTCGTGAAAATGCACTTGCCGAACTTTTTGAATGTTCACAAGGGGAGTTAAGACAGGCGATGCTGACGCTGGAAAATGAAGGCTATGCCATGCAGGGGCAATATACCAATTCGACGGAGGATATCGAATGGTGCGAACGCGGACTGCTGGCACGTATGCATCGTTACACGATCAAATCACTGCGCAGGGAAATCCAGGCAGTGACGACCGCAGACTACATGCGCTTCCTGTTCCAGTGGCACGGTATGGGTGATACCAGGCCGGAAGGGGATGAAGCGCTGGCCAATGCAATCGACCGCCTGCAGGGATTTCCCATTGCAGCAGCTGCATGGGAACAGGACATTCTACCGACTCGAATAAGGGGCTATGTTTCGTCCAGTCTTGACCAGCTTTGTAGCAGTGGCCGAATCATCTGGACACGGCTGCACAGGCAACGGAATGCCGAAACGACTGGTAACAAGGCCAACCTGCTGAGAAACAGCCCGGTAACGCTGCTTGATCGACAGGATGTTTCCGACTGGCAATCTCTGCAGGAGTCCGGCGACAGCATGCGCGTATCGCTCTCTTCAGGGGCGAAAGCAATACTTGAGTGTCTTGAAAAGCAGGGCGCCAGTTTCTTTGTAGATATCGTCGGCCACACCGGCATGCTTAGAACCCATGTTGAGGAAGGCCTGGCCGAGCTGGCTGCCAGCGGACTTGTTACCTCGGATAGTTTCGCCGGTCTTCGAGCTTTAATCACGCCGGTCAACAAGCGACCGGCTTTCGGCCGACAGCACAGGCGCCGACGTGGAGCCAATGCAACCTTCGGCATCGACAACGCGGGACGATGGTCCATTATAGCGGGCAGCGATAATGACGTTACCGCTGCATCGACCTCCGCGTGGATAAAGACTGATGAAGAAACCCTGAACCATGTTGCCTATTGCCTGTTAAAGAGATACGGCGTGGTCTTCAGGAAAGTACTGGAACGGGAAAGCAATCTTCCGCCCTGGCGAGAGCTACTCTATGTTTACCGTCGCATGGAAGCCCGCGGTGAAATCAGGGGCGGACGCTTTGTAGATGGTTTTGGAGGAGAGCAATTTGCCCTGCCTGAAGCCGTCGGACTCCTGCGAAAACAACGTAACAATAACTCCAGGCTACCCGATTGCGTTATTTCTGCGACGGACCCACTCAACCTTGTCGGTATCATATTACCCGGTGAACGTATCCCGGCACTTCACACAAACCGAATTTTGTTCAGCAATGGCTTACCACTAGCGAAACAACTTAATGGTGATATCCATTACCTTGGTGAGGTCAGTGAAACCCAGCAATGGCAAATCAATAACGTACTTACCAGGAAACGCAACCCGGCCGGATACATACGTCCGCGTACCCCCTACAGCAACCCGAACTTTAACAAGAGTAAATCCAATTAGTTTTTACCTTTTTCAATTGCGACCGTGATTGTCTTTACACGCCAATCCAGTGCCCGGCCTCGCACAATATGGAACTAGCATACAGGCAGGGTTCAAAACCGGCCGCGGGCCGGACTGTTGTCGTTGTGATCGTCGCCTTTACCGCTTTCTCTTTGCTGTGTGCATGGCTAATGCTGCCTTCTCCTCCACTGGGTCTCTACTGGGATGATGCCTGGTATGCGCTAATGGCTGAATGGTACTCAAACCGGGGCGAGCAGGATGACTTTCTCCAGTTGATGCTGCAGTCGAGACAATATCCTCCTCTATATCCGTTCATACTCTCGTTTGCAGGCGATGTACTGGTAAATGCGGATTCGGCCGCGATGCTAAACGCGGTGTTTCTCGGAATGGCAGCAAGCCTTTCCATGGCCTGGCTGATTCGTGAAAAAGTCCCTGTTTTCGCAGCGTTCCTCGCTTCGTCGCTGCTGATATTTCTACCTGTAGCCCTTGACCAGCTTGCCTACCTTCTTTCTGAATACCTGTTTTTGTTGCTGACAACGCTGGTCCTGCTTCTGTGTCGTTGTGACAGCACAAGTTCATATAAATGGATGCTAATCGGCGCCTTGACAGGTTTATGTATAGCTACGCGAAGTACAGGCTGGATGCTCGCCCTTGCTATCCCCTGCGCCCTGGCTGCGGGCCGCAATTTCCATAACTTCCTTTATTACCTGCCAGGCCTGGTTACTGGTCTGCTGCTGATGTTTTATCTCAGCCTTGGTCTCCCCTCAAGTCCTGGCTACATTTCCATTTTCATGCAGGAAATAGAAGCGTCCGGAGTTAGCTATATTTTTTCACAAGCCGGCTCGCTTATTAATGGATGGATCGGGTTGTGGGACAACATACCGACAAGCCTGGTAGCTGGTATTCTGGTAATACCGGGCCTGTATCTACGACTGTTAAAGAACCGTGTGGATGCCTGGTATGCAATTTTTTCCCTCGTCCTGATAGCCGCCTGGCCTTTTCCGGGGCAATATCCAAGGCTTCTCTGGGCATTGCTACCGGCATTATTGGTGGCAATGTTTTCCGCTATTCAAGTTCTCAAGATTGACAGGTATCGTTACCCGGTATTGTTCACAATAACACTTTTTTTCCTTGCAACTAATTTTGAAAATGGCATCGGCCGGACTGTTGGGAGATTGCTAAATGCCCCCCGAATTGAAAGCATGGAACTTTCACGAACGCGGGAATGGACAAGGATTCCGAACGAAGATGATGCAATATCAAGGGTCTCCGTGATAAAACAGGTAATGCTTGATATTTCCACCATCAAGGATACCGTCGAACCAGGGTCTTGTGTCTATAGTAATTTTGCCTCAATCGTGGCTGCAAATGCGCTGTTACCGTCTTTTCTACCAGACTGGGGACAGGATCAGTTACTTGATAGTGGAAGTATTAGATGCAAGTATTATTATTCAATTCCATCCGCTAAATTTTATATTTCCCCGAAGCAGATGAAAAATTCAGCTTTGTCCTTTGAAGAAATTTTTCAATCTTCGACCTTGGCCCACGGTAAAAATGATTTTGCTGTAGGTATATTCTACCGGCTGGAACATACCAGGGAATAAGTGATAGTAAGCGAGGCATATATCAGCATTATAATTAAGTAAGCAAGAGAGATTTATCACATCAACCAGGCAGCGTTATTATTTATATTTCTAATGCTCAAGCACGGAGACCGAAAATGATCAAGCTTTATGGGTTCAGGGTTAGCAATTACTACAACATGCTCAGGTGGGCAATGCTGGAAAAGGGTATTGAATTCGAAGAAGTACACACCATGCCCAGCCAGGACCCGGGATACCTGGCAAAAAGCCCGATGGGAAAAGTACCCAGCATCGAAGTGGATGGCACTTTCCTTTGCGAAACCGTGGTGATCCTGGATTATCTTGAAGATGCGTTTCCAGCCCAACCTTTACTTCCCGCAGATCCCCTTGCACGGGCGAAGGCCAGGGAGATCATGCATGTATGCGAATTGTATATTGAATTAAGCGCGCGTCGTCACTACAGCCACCTGTTCTTTGGCGATGCGATTAACGAAACGGCAGTTGCGGAAGTGAAACCAATCATGGAAAAAGGAATCCGTGCCCTGAACCAGCTGGCCAACTTTGATCCCTTTATCACGGGTTCAGAATTCACCTTTGCCGACATTCTTGTTTACCAGTCATTTATTTATCCCGCTAACGTCGCGCAGGCATTTTACGACTGGGATATCATCGCTGATGTGAAGGGCCTTGCTGAATCACGCGAGCTTATTTCAGCACGCGAGCACTGTAAAACTGTTGATGCCGACTGGCAGGCCGCACTGACCGAATTCCAGGCAGGAAAGTAAGCGTGCAATGCACCTGCTATATATTCATGGATTCCTCAGCTCTCCGAGGTCCCATAAAGCTGTACTGGTAAAGGAGTGGCTCAGGAATAATCGCTCCGACATTCAGTATCATTGCCCGGCGTTGACGCCCTACGCTGCCGATACCCGGGACACGCTGCAGGGCATCGTAGAAAACCTGTTACCTGGCAACATCGGGCTGGTTGGCAGTTCCCTCGGCGGCTACTGGGCAACCTGGCTCGTGGAAACCTACAATTTACGCGCTGTGCTTATCAACCCCGCGGTCAGGCCTTCCATATTGAAGCCCGACTATGTCGACGTAGAATTACATAACTATCATACCAATGAGAGCTACGTGCTTCGCGAGCATCATGTCCACGATTTACTTGAGCATGAAGTTGCAGAAATCAGCCTAACAGAAAACTACTGGCTGATGGTTCAGACCGGCGATGAAACCCTGGACTACCGGCTGGCTACTGAAAAATATGCAGCTTGCAGGCAACTGGTGGAAAAAGGGGGTGACCATTCTTTCCAGGGTTTTGAAAAATGGATCCCTGGTATCGTAGAGTTTTTATTTCCCTGAAATGAGCAGTCAGTATCCACTTACCAATTTTCAACGGCAGTGCGTAAATCCAGTTCAAAACTCCAGGCAGTTTTATCCTGCTGATAGAGGTAGTCGTAGGCATCCACTATCCCTTCGATACTGATCATTCCCTGCTCACCCACCCTTTCAGCCCAGTCAGGAAAACGGGTCTTGATTTTGTCCCCGTTGATGGGGCCATCAACGACGACATGTCCCACGTGTACACCACCGGGCCCAACCTCCTTAGCAAGTGCCTGGGCAAAAGTTCTCAGTGCTGCCTTGGAGGAATTGAATGCACCAAAATTGGCCTTGCCGCGAAGGGAGGCACTGGCACCCGTAAAAAGGATCGTACCCTGTCCTTGATCCAGCATGCGCTTTGCCGCCTCGCGACCAAAATAAAAACCACCGAGGCAAACCGTGCGCCAGGCGTTTTCAAAGTAGTCGGACTCCATATCAACGATGGTACCGGGATAATTATTTCCCACGTTGAATACGGCCAGTGATATATCCCCGAGCCTGGCTGTCTCTTCGAACAGGCGCGTGACATCGCTTTCATGTCTAGTGTCGCAGATAGCCGCAGTAGCCTGGCCACCCGCCTTTTCAATCTCACTGACAACAAGGTCCAGTTTTTCACTGGTTCTACCGGCAACCGCCACATGTAAACCTTGCTTGGCAAAACGCAGGCAAAGCTGCGCACCCAGCCCCTCCACCGGTCCAACGCCGGCGATAATTGCTGTTTTCATTTATTCTTTATCGTCTTCTGTTATATCCAGTGGGGGTCTTTCTTCCAGCTCAGGTTGTTCCTGGGCTATAAGTGCCTTTACGCGTAAATTGACACGATTAAATTCTCGCTTAAAGGGCACACAGCGTATTTTTCTACCTGTATTTTCTATATTGAGTTTTGGCATTACCTGTCTTTCGAATTCCTCAAGTAACTCACAATCGCCATCGTCAAGGTAACGACTGGAAACCCCGGACACTCTCACCTCCTGCCACTCAGCAGGAAATACTTCATCAGAAATATCCGTTGTATCCCGGGGTACCGGCAGGGCGAATGCCATGTTTACACGCTGGAAACGCTCTATGCGACTGAAAGAAGAGCACCTGGCCTCGACCCGCATGTCATCCCTGGCGCCAATCAACCTCAGCAATCTTTTCAGGGTATTCTCCATACCCTGGCAAGTATAATGAGAAGACATGCCGGTATAGCGAAATCTCACCTGGTAAACTTCCCACTGTGCTTCTACCGGTGCTGCTTCAGCCAGCACGGAACCTGGCCCCGGCATTGCGCTGATGACCAGCGATAAGATCATTATCCTCCATGTTACAGACGATGGAACACCACGTTGGATATTTGCCATCACTTTATTACCTGTCGATCTTCTTCATTAAGCGGTATCAGTGCATGCATTCGCGACCTGAGCCTTGATGCGGTGCGTTGCACGGCAAAACATTCCATGGCACCACTCTTGTTTCGCACCTTAAGAAAAGGCAATATTTGATCAATAAACGTCCTGACCAATTCACAGTCTCCACCATTCAGATACCTGGCCTGGGTTCCACTGATTCGAGCGTCTTGCCAACGTGCTGGAAACACTTCCCGTGACAGGTCTTCCTTGTCTGCAGGAACAGGTAATGCAAAGGCCAGTCTGACAAAATGGAATCGCTGCCCCAGGGGTGAGACTCTTCCTCGAACCATGTTATTCAAACACTCTGTCTCAACCCTCACGTCGTAGCGCGCCCCAAGCAGGACCAGTAGCTTTCTCAACTTGCTTTCCATGGCCTCGCAGTTGTAAAAGGAAAATTCAGAGGCGTAGTGCATGGTTGCCTGGTAAACCTTCCACTGGGCATCCACAAAAGATTCCTCTTCGGCGTGAGTAGAAGACAAGTACAAGCCAAGAAAAATCACTACGACAAGTTTTGCTTTTATCGTCATTGCTTCGGTATTAAATATTGCTACTCATTACCTGCGCTCTAGCTTCACATCCAGCGGGCAAACATCCTGGCCATCATCTCCGCTTGCGCAGCACGACTTATGCCACAGGCAAAGAGACTTTGCAGAATCACCATTGGTACACTCCCACATGATCTTAATACCCCTGTCGTAGGTTTCCTCTGCACTTCGAAACAGCACTTCCAGTGTACGATCAATATCCTTGTTGTAAGCTTCCATGTACCAGCGCCTGATGCGCTTGAGACTTTTCAGCTGACGCGGATCGGTTTCGCTGAAATTTCGCTTGTAAAGCCAGTTCATCATGTCGTAGGAATTGGCGACACTTTTCCAGTTTCCGCTGGCCGTATTACTCTCTATCATCCTGTCCAGGATGGGTAGCTGCTGCGTGCTGTAAAGGCCATCATTGGCACGTACGATATATAGTGCTCGCTCATAGTTTTGCGCAGCCTGGGTGTGATTACTGTTCTCCTGGGCCAGGGCACCCATGCTGATTAGCGTGGGCACGAGTCGAGGGCTGTAAACCCCGTCCTCGGACTCAATGCTACTCACTTCGGATTGCAGTTCCGCCTCGCTGGCAGCCGAGGAGGCAAACCAGGAATCCGGAACAAAATCCTGGTGATTGAACTGTTCGGATGAATCAAGGGAACAGGCGTCCTCACTCCAGTCTTTTTCCATGGCCTGTGCATTGGAAAACAGGAGAATGGAAATTAGTCCGAACAGTTTCAAAGCATATTTGTAACTACTCAACGAGAGTTTCGCTTCTACTTTATAAAGCATTATTCACCACCTGCTCCACGATTAATCAAACGGACACTTTCTGCAAAATGCGCTTCCCACAGATCTGAAAATTTTCCTATCGTATTCATCTTCCAGTCACTGTCAGCCTGGGTATCGAGCTCCACAAGCAGTGACTGCTCCTCTCTTTCCTGGTGATGTTCACAAAGGCCTTTAAAACTCTTTTCCCTGTCCATCAACTGGATGATACCGCGTCTCAATTCAGAGCCTTTCAAGGCCCTATCTAACAGTGTAGTAATTGAGCTTCGCAGTGTCTCGTAAAGATCGTTAATTTTTTGATGTTCCTTATCATATAAAGTTGCATCCCAGCGACCCGGGCGGGGTAATTCCCGATAAACGGGAAATATTTCCTCATCTTCAAACTCGGAATGAAGAGAATGACAGGACCAGTATATTTCAAGCAAAAACAGGGCTTCCTCGAGTTTTCCCTGCAGCAGGGATTCCTGGTGTTGCAGGAATAATTCGTCCAGTTGCGAATGGCACCTGGCAAGGACATGTTGAAGGGACTCCGACGAACTCAGCTCTTGTACCTGTTCCATAGTTTTTCAGCCATGCGAAGAGATAAGCCCGGGTGCGTGATGAGAATTAGCCTTGCTGATTGGGCCGGGACTTTATTGCCATTTTCCTTCCGACGTTTTCCGGTATGGGTAATTTATCATGGGCATTCGCAATATCTGCCAGCTTCTCCAGGATGTCCCCGGGCATCGGCGCTACCCTGCGCACGGACATATCCATGTGCAGGCTCATCACCTCGTTGCTCGCTGATAGCCATCCTTCGCCCTTGTGATACATCTGGTGAAAATAGTGGAAACGTTTTTCGTCGTACCCGAGAAGTTGTGTCGTCACCTCGACCTCGTCACCTTCCCGGACTTCGCGAATGTAGTTGACGTGAAGCTCTGCCGCAAAAGTGGAGGACTGGTTTTGTGCACGGTGGCTATCGGTCAGGCCGATATAATCCAGGAAAGCGTCGGTGGCGTGGTCAAATACCAGTACATAATAGGCCACGTTCATGTGACCGTTGTAATCTATCCAGCCAGGGAGAATGGTTTCCGAATGAAGTTTTAGTGGCGCATCAGTCGTCACAGGCCCAGCACATCCTGCATATCAAACAACCCGGAGTCATGCTGCACGATCCACCTGGCTGCGCGCACTGCGCCACTGGCAAATGTTTTTCGGCTTGATGCCTTGTGAGTGATCTCAACCCTTTCTCCAGCCGAGGCAAACATCACGGTATGATCCCCCACGATATCGCCGGCTCGAATTGTCTCAAAGCCGATGGTCTTGCGGTCCCGAACATCCCCAATGCCTTCCCTGCCGTACACCGCGCATTCTTTCAAATTGCGACCCAGCGCTTCGGCGACAATTTCACCCATCTTCACCGCGGTGCCGGAAGGTGCATCTTTTTTCTGATTATGGTGGGCCTCGATAATCTCGATATCGGTATCCTCACCAATTATCTGTGCCGCAAGTTCAATTAATTTAAAACACAGGTTCACACCGATACTCATATTCGGAGCAAAAACCACAGCACAGTCTTCGGCCGCGCTTGCGATCTCGTCCTGCTGTTCCTGGTTGAGTCCGGTTGTACCTATGACCATGCGCTTTTTCAGAGCGCGGCATTTAAGAAGATTTCCAATGGTTGCATCAGCAAAAGTGAAGTCAATCAGGACATCAAAATCGTCAGCAACCTCTTCAATGTCAGCAACAATATTGACACCACATTCACCTGTCCCGGCAAGCAGCCCGGCATCCTGGCCCAGGGCGGGCGAGTCGGGGTGCTCAATTGCTGCGCCCAGCTTGACTCCGTCACTGGCGTCACACACTTCGATAATGGTTTTTCCCATTCTGCCAGCAGCGCCACAAACCCCTACTCTTACCATTTTTGTTTTCTTCCCGTGTGGAATATGACCCAAAGACTAATGCGATTCTTGCCAGTATTCCAGCCCGGCCTGGTTTACTGGGTCATATTGTCAAAAAAATTCTTTACTCCATCGAGCCAGGAACTGGCCTGCGGGCGGTGCTCCTTGCTATCTTCATCCATCGCCTGCTCAAATTGACGTAGCAGATCCTTTTGCTTCTTGTTCAGGTTGACCGGCGTCTCTACCACGATGCGACAAAGCAAGTCTCCCTTGCTGGATGCTCGAACGGATTTCACGCCCTTGCCTCGAAGCCGAAAAAGTTTGCCCGTCTGGCTCTCCGGCGGGATTTTCAACTTGACCCGGCCGTCCAGGGTTGGCACTTCAAACTCGCCGCCCAGGGTCGCCGTAGCAAAGCTTACAGGCACATCACAGTGCAGGTTTGAGCCATCCCTGACAAATATTGGATGATCCTTGACCGAGACATCCACGTAAAGATCGCCGGACGGACCGCGGTTTTGCCCGGCTTCACCTTCACCGGAAAGTCGAATGCGATCACCAGTATCTACTCCGGGTGGGACTTTTACAGATATGGTCTTGTTATCACGAACTCTTCCCTGGCCCCTGCAGGTTGTACAGGGATCGCTGATCATTTTTCCCGTACCCTTGCACTGTGGACAGGTTTGCTGGACTGAGAAAAAACCCTGCTGCATTCGTACCTGTCCGATGCCGTTACACGTAGTGCAATTTACCGGTTCGGTTCCCTTTTTTGCGCCGCTACCTTCGCAGGTGCCACACTCCACGTGCTTTGGAACGCGGATTTTAACCGTCGTCCCGGCAACCGCCTCCTCCAGCGTCAGTCCGAGTTCATAGCGCAGGTCCGCACCGCGATAAACTCTTTCACCACCGCGTGCACCTCCGCCAAAAATATCACCAAAAACACTGTCAAAGATGTCCCCGAAACCAGCAGCACCGGCGCCGCCACCCATACCGCCCATGCCACCATCAACACCTGCATGGCCAAACTGGTCGTAGGCGGCTCGTTTCTGCGAATCGGACAGTATGTCGTGCGCCTCCTTGGCTTCTTTAAACTTCTCTTCGGCGCTCTTGTCATCGGGGTTGCGATCAGGGTGATACTTCATCGCAAGGCGACGATAAGCCTTTTTCAATTCATCGTCAGTGGCGTTCTTTGAAACACCAAGGACCTCGTAGTAGTCTTTTTTTGCCATGCTTATTTCACTTCTCTAGTCGCAAACAAGCCTGGCAGGGGTTCAGCCTGCCAGGCCATGAACATACTTCGCCACGCGTTCTCTCACCCGGGTGGCAATAAAAACAACTGGAACTGCCTGGTGAAAAGCAGTTCCAGTATCAGTTACTTCTTATCGTCATCAACCTCCTCGAACTCGGCATCAACGACATTGTCATCCGCGGGGGCATCACCGGCTTCCGCGGCTGCCTCGGGACCAGCAGCACCCTGCTGCTCATTCGCCTGGGCATAGGCACGCTCGGCCAGCTTGCCGGCCACTTCAGTGAGGGCCTTTGTTTTTTCCTCGATGGCTTCCTTGTCATCGCCTTTCACCGCTTCTTCAAGCTCGGCGATGGCCGCCTCGATGTCCTTTTTCTCCTGCTCTTCAACCTGGTCACCAAGATCTTCCAGTGACTTGTTGGTCGCATGGATCATCTGCTCGGCCATGTTACGGGTTTCCACCATTTCCCTGGCCTTGCGATCCTCTTCAGCATGAGTCTCGGCATCCTTCACCATCTTGTCGATTTCTTCATCCGAGAGACCACTGGAGGCCTTGATGACAATGGACTGTTCCTTGCCCGTCGCCTTATCGGTGGCAGACACGTTAAGAATACCGTTAGCATCAATATCAAAGGCAACCTCGATCTGGGGTACACCCCTCGGAGCCGGTGGTATATCGGCCAGGTCAAAACGTCCCAGGGACTTGTTCCCTTCGGCCATTTCACGCTCACCCTGCAGCACGTGAACCGTGACGGCAGTTTGTCCATCGTCAGCGGTGGAAAATACCTGCTGCGCCTTTGTCGGAATCGTCGTGTTCTTCTCGATGAGCTTGGTCATCACGCCACCAAGGGTTTCAATACCCAGTGACAGCGGTGTCACATCAAGCAACAGGACGTCTTTCACATCACCGCCAAGCACGCCGGCCTGGATAGCTGCACCCGAGGCAACTGCCTCATCAGGGTTAACGTCCTTGCGGGGCTCCTTGCCAAACAACTTTTCAACGGTTTCCTGTACCTTGGGCATACGTGTCTGTCCACCCACCAGGATCACATCCGTGATGTCCGACTTGGAAAGTCCGGCATCCTTCAAGGCCGTTTCACAGGGAGCGACGGTTCGCTCTACCAGGTCTTCGACCAGGGATTCCAGCTTGGCACGGCTCAACTTGATATTCAGGTGCTTTGGACCGCTTGCATCTGCTGTTACATACGGCAGGTTGATATCCGTCTGCTGTGACGAGGAAAGCTCAATCTTGGCCTTTTCCGCAGCTTCCTTTAAACGCTGCAAGGCCAGCGGATCATTGTGCAGGTCAACACCCTGCTCTTTCTTAAATTCATCACAGAGAAAATCAATGATCCTGAGGTCAAAGTCCTCGCCACCAAGGAAGGTGTCGCCGTTGGTGGAAAGCACTTCGAACTGGTGCTCGCCGTCAATCTCGGCAATTTCAATGATAGAGATATCAAAGGTACCACCACCGAGGTCATAGACTGCGATCTTGGAATCACCATGCTTCTTGTCCATGCCGTAGGCAAGTGCGGCCGCTGTAGGCTCATTGATGATCCTGCGAACATCAAGCCCGGCAATACGACCGGCGTCCTTGGTAGCCTGGCGCTGGGAGTCATTAAAATAGGCAGGAACGGTAATAACGGCCTCAGTGACGTCCTCTCCAAGGTAGTCCTCGGCAGTCTTCTTCATCTTTTGCAGCACCCTGGCGGAAACTTCCGGTGGCGCCATCTTCTTGCCACGGGCTTCCACCCAGGCATCGCCGTTGTCAGCCTTGATAATGGAATAAGGCACCATGTTGATGTCTTTTTGCACAACATCATCTTCAAAGCGTCGACCGACCAGTCGCTTGACAGCGAAAAGGGTATTCGCCGGGTTTGTCACGGCCTGACGCTTGGCAGACATTCCAACAAGCACTTCGTCATCGTCAGAAAATGCCACGATAGACGGGGTAGTCCTGCCTCCTTCGCTGTTTTCTATAACCTTGGCCTGGCCACCTTCCAGTAGTGCTACACAGGAGTTGGTCGTTCCAAGGTCAATTCCAATTATCTTTCCCATAATGTCTCTCCAGGGTTACTAATCTGGGGCCGATTTGATGTTCATTGAAACATCAGCCCGGTTTTCCCATAACGTTGATTCAAAAATAAAAAAACTGGTGACAGCCTATATTTGGGTGGGCTACCGGGATTTCAAGAGCCAGCACGGTAATTAATCGGACCGGGTGGCCGAAGCGCCATGTCCCGGCACCGCATCTCACCCGGCGGATGTGCCGGGTATCTCACAAGTGATTGTTTTTTAATTATTTATTTGGCTACCACGACCATGGCAGGACGAATTAACCTGCCATTGAGGGTATAGCCCTTCTGAAATACGGAGATGATTTCCCCGGATTCACTGTCATCCTTTTCCTGCATGGACACGGCTTCATGCTTCTCCGGATCAAATTTCTGGCCATCGGTCTCGACCTGCTCGATGCCGTATTTTTCAAGTACGTCGCGAAACAGCTTCAGGGTTAGTTCCATGCCCTCTTTCAGGGTGGGATTATCCACTGATTCTTCAATCGAGCTTACCCCAAGTTCCATGCTGTCCAGTACCGGCAACACATCCACGGCAAGCTTCTCAAGGGCATACTTGTGTGCATTCTCGATATCACGGGTACTACGCTTTCGAACATTGTCGAGCTCGGCCTGTGCCCTCAGCGCCGTATCCATACTTTCCCTGGACTGCTTCTCAAGTATCTCAATTTTTTGCTGCAACTCTTCAAGCTGCCCGATTTCTTCGCCGAGCGGCTCTTCCTGCACCACGGCTTCCTCGTCCGCTACCGCCGCACCAGGCGCCTGGGCTTCCTCAGCCTCACTATTTTCCATCTCATTTTCCTGCATCACAGCCATGAGTTTACCTCGACATAAGAGTTTTCTTTGAACAAAAGGCCTGCCTGGGCATTAAAACATGCCCCCAAGCTAGGTTGGGATCAGTTCGGAGAATTCAAGGCCGAGCCCAGCATTTTCGCCGTGACATCGACGATTGGGATGACCTTTTCATAATTCATTCGCGTCGGTCCGATGACACCCAGGACACCGATGATTTCGCCATTCACCTCGTAGGGGGATGTGACGACACTGCAATCATCAAACACGTCATAGCCGGATTCTTCCCCGATAAATATTTGCACGCCATTGGCATTGATGGCCTGCTCGAGAAGGTGAAGCACATCCTTCTTCTGGTTAAATGTCTCGAAGAGCTTTTTCAGTTTTTCGATATCTCCGAGCTCGGCAACTTCCATCAGGTTTGTTTCACCTGAGATGACGTAGTCCTTTTCATTGACGGAATTGCCGCTGGCAAATGCCTGCTGCGCAATCTCTATTGCAGTCTGCATCATCTGGTTGACGTTGGACTTCATGTTCTCCAGTTCGCTCACCAGGTCTTTTTTCACCGTGGGCAGGTCCTTTCCTGCAAAAGTATGGTTTAAAAAGTTCGCTGCCTGCTGTAACTCGGAAGGCGTGTACTGGCGGGCGGTATGAATGATGCGGTTTTGAATTTCCTGGTCGCTCACCACCAGGATAACCAGCACCTGGTTTTGCGAGAGGGACACAAACTCCACCTGCTTGAGCGCCTTGTGCTCTACCCGCGGCAAGGTCACAACTCCTGCAAGCCGGGTGACCTCTGACAGGGTCGAGGACACCCTCTCCATGAGTTGGTCAGTGCTTTGCGGCGAGTCCAGCTCCTCGGCAATCCTGCGCATCTCGTGGTCATTGACGCTGCCTACCCTGAGAAGCGAGTCGATAAAAAGCCGATATCCCTTTACGGTCGGAACACGTCCGGCAGAAGTGTGGGCGGAGTAGAGAAGCCCGAGATCCTCAAGATCCGCCATGGTATTGCGAATGGTCGCCGGGCTCAGCTGCATACGGCTGTCCCTCGCCAGGGTGCGGGAGCCAACCGGTTGTCCATCCTTGATAAAATGTTCCACCAGGGCCTTGAACAGGCTCAGGCTGCGCTCAGACAGCTGGGTTGAGTCATTGATCGACCGTGTAGCCATACTCGTTACTATTACTTAAATCCTGCTAATTTGAATATTACCCTGACCTGGCCGATTCCCGGAAACGGGCTAGTTTCGACCGGCAAGTCGCTATATTATCGACTTATGTTCGAAAAAATAATACTAATTGCCAACAACGACACCAGCAGCATTGCGGCCACGGTTGAAACGGTGGTGCGCTTCCTCGGGTCGCGGGGCATTTCCCCAATATTAGACGAATATTGCGCGGAATTGGTACCGGATTCTGGCCTCAAAAAGGCAAATATGCAAAAACTGTCACAGGAATGTGACCTGGCAATTGCCATAGGTGGGGATGGCACCATGCTTCGCGCCGCCAGCCTGCTTGTTGACCATGATGTACCGCTGCTGGGAATCAACCTGGGCCGGCTGGGCTTCCTCACTGACGTGCCTGCTGACAGCGTCGAGGAGCAGCTCGGGGAAATCCTCGATGGTAATTTTGTCGAGGATGTTCGCTTCCAGCTGCATTGCGAGGTGAATCGAAACGGTGAAGTGATCATGGAGAATGACGCGTTCAATGACGTCATCATCCAGAAATGGAATATCGCAAAGCTGATTGAACTCGAAACCCATGTTAACGGCACCCTCGTCCACAACCAGCGAGCGGATGGCATGATCGTATCCACGCCGACCGGCTCCACTGCGTACGCGCTTTCGGGGGGGGGACCAATCCTGCACCCTTCCCTCGACGCGCTGGTACTGGTTCCCATATGCCCGCATAGCCTGAGCAACAGGCCTATCGTGATCGATGGCAACAGCATTGTCGATCTCGTTGTCGGCACGCCGGAAATAGACCATGCCCGGCTGAGTTGCGACGGCGAGATCGTACTCGAATTAATGGCCGCAGACCGGGTTCGAATTCGCAAGAAGGACAGGATGGTGCGCCTGATTCACCCTGCCCACCACAATCACTTCAACACCCTTAGAAACAAGTTGCACTGGGGCTAGTACATGCTTAAGCAGCTGATGATTCGCAACCTCGCGGTGATTGAAGAACTGGAACTGGGTTTTTCAAACGGCATGACCGTGTTTACCGGGGAAACCGGCGCGGGCAAATCAATCCTGGTCGATGCACTTGGCCTGGTACTGGGAGATCGTGCCGATAGCGGGATCATTCGTGATGGCAGCGAGAGAACGGAGATCAGCGCCAGTTTTGATACACCTGATATCCCTGAGCTGCGTGAAGTGCTGGAGGAGCAGGCTATCAGCCTCGAGGACAACGAGCTGATGCTTCGACGAGTGGTAAACAGTGACGGGCGCTCTCGTGCCTTTGTTAATGGCACGCCTGTACCGGCCAGCCTGCTGCGTCAACTCGGGGAACACCTCGTAGATATCCATGGCCAACATGCTCACCAGTCATTGATGAAGCGGGATGCGCAGCGAGTCCTGCTGGATGACTTCGGCGGTCATGCCAGTGAGCTGGAGCGGGTCAACAGGGCCTGCCGGGAATGGCATGAACTACAGGATAGTATCAGCCAGCTCAGTGGTAATACTGAAGACCACAGGGCGCGGCAAAACCTGCTTGCTTACCAGGTAGAGGAACTGGAAAACCTGGCTCCCGAGGAAAATGAATACGAAGCCCTGAATGATGAATTTCGGCGCCTGGATAATGCAAGCCGTATTATCGAACTGGTGCAAAAATCCCTGCAGGTCATCAGGGAGGATGAATACTCCGCGGGGAACATGCTGGCAGCCACGGTAAATGATTTACAGGAGGCACTGCAGTTTGATGAAGGCCTGGCCAACGCTGTTGAGTTGGTCGACAACGCTGTAATCCAGCTCAGTGAAGCCGGTGATGAAATACGTCACTACCTTGACCAGGTGGATAGTGACCCCGAACGCCTGCAAAACGTGGAGCAGCGTCTTGGTAGTTTCCATGACGTGGCCAGGAAACATGACATCCCATCATCCCAGGTCTACGAACTACTGCAGGAATTGCAGCAACAGCTGTCGCAGCTGAATCAAAGCGAAGGGCTGCTGGAAGAGTTGCTGCAAAAGCGTGACGCCTGCATGGAAGAGTACAGGCAGGCTTCTACTGAATTACATGAATGCAGGCTGAAGGCGGCCAAAAAAATATCAGCAAGCGTGACAGCCTCACTTGCCGATCTGGGCATGCCCGGCAGCAGTTTTGTCGTTAACGTTGAAAAACTGTCCATTGAGAAACCCCTGCAAAACGGAAGTGACGACATCGATTTCCTGGTCTCTGCTAACCCGGGGCAGGCCCCACAGGCCCTTCGTAAAGTCGCCTCAGGTGGTGAGTTATCCCGTATCAGCCTGGCCATCCAGGTTATCAGCAATAATTCAAGGCTGATCCCGACGCTGGTCTTTGACGAAGTTGATGCAGGAATAGGCGGAGCTACTGCGGAAATTGTCGGCAAGCTGTTGCAAAGCCTGGCGCCACGTCACCAGGTATTTTGTGTCACCCATCTTGCGCAGGTTGCGTCACTCGCCAATAACCACCTGCAGGTGCAAAAATCCAGTTCTGCAGACAGCACCGTGACTGAAGTTTCAGAACTGGACGAAAGTGAACGAATTGAAGAAATCGCGCGTATGCTTGGTGGAATACAGATCACCGAACAAAGCCGTGAACACGCCAGGGAAATGCTACTACACTGATTCGCTACTTTTTGGGGGTCACGTAGAGAACAAGGCTATGGTCCTGTAACTGGTAGCCATGCTCTTCCGCTATCTTCTTTTGAAGTTGTTCAATCTCTTCATTATGAAACTCGATAACCTTGTCTGTTTCCAGGCAAACCATGTGGTCATGATGTTCGCCTTTATCCAGCTCAAAAACTGAGTGACCTGAATCGAAGTTGTGACGCTTGACGAGGTTGGCGGTTTCAAACTGCGTGAGAACGCGATACACAGTCGCCAGGCCAACATCTTCTCCAGCCCCTATCAGGGCCTTGTAAACATCCTCCGCGCTCATGTGTTTCTGGTCCGAAGCCTCGAGAATCTCGAGAATTCGAATTCGCGGCAATGTCGCCTTGAGGCCTGCCTGTTTTAACTCGCTGGGTTGCATCTTGTCTTACGATTATCCTGCTTTTGTTGGCCCCGGTACGAGCCGGGCATTGAAGGTAAAAAGTATAACCAATAGCGCAACCCCTGTCGCACCACTTTCAAAGGAAGGTGTGATTATTCATATGTTGGGCTACAATAGTGAATCAAGGTAACAGAATTAAGTTGTTGATATGTCTAATCGTTTTATTTTTCTCACCATTTTTCTTGTCGCTCTTCAGGGCTGTAGCGGGGAAGGCACGCGAAAACTGCCGGGTGTCTATCGTATCGATATTCAGCAGGGAAATGTTATCGAGCAGGAGATGCTGGATAAACTAAAACCCGGTATGGCCAAGGACCAGGTGCATTTCATCATGGGGACACCAACCATCGTGGACCCTTTTCGCCAGGACCGGTGGGAATACATCTACACATTTTCAAAAGGCGGCAAAAGACGACAGCAGCGCCATATCACCATATTTTTTGAGGACGACAAGCTTGCCTACCTGGACGGCAGTATTGTGCAGGGTATTCGAAAGCCACCCGAGAATTATCGCAAGGAAAGAAAGACCGTCGATGTTCCAGACAGGTCAAAAAGAAAGAAAGAAGGCTTTTTCAGCAAGCTTGTTAATGTTATTCCCTTTGTCGGTGACGACGAACCAAAGCGCATAGAAAAGTCCGACGAAAATGACGACACCTACAAGGAAGATGAGGAAGAAGATACAGCCGCTAGCGACGAAAGCGTGGAAGAAGTCGCTGAAACGCCGTAGACCCGGTTTTCAGGCCGGGTAAAAAAACGCATCATTCCCCTGCGTTATTCTCTTTACCGGGTGCCTGTACAGGGCACTCAGGTTCTCCGTGGTTAAAACCGTATCAAGGTCACCGCATATAATATTTTCCTGATTAACCATCAGCATCGCGTGGCTACAAAAACGAGTCAGCAGGTTGATGTCGTGCATCACCATCATCACCGCACCATTGTGTTCACTCACCCTTTGCAACACCTGCTCAAGCAGGGTGACCTGGTGATGTAAATCAAGATGGTTGGTCGGCTCATCAAGTAGCCAGATATCCGGGTCCTGCACGATGAGCGTTGCTATAGCCAGTCGTCTTCTTTCTCCACCTGACAGGGAGTCAACCTGCCTGTGCTGCATCTGGTCAAGTTCCACTGCCGAAAGTGCCTGCATGGCAATTTTCCTGTCTTCCTTTCCTTCCATGGCAAAAGCCGGGATGTATGGATAACGCCCCGATAATACGGTCTCCAGCACCGTGACAGGAAAGACATCCATGCTGTCCTGGAATAGCATGCCCAGGCGTTGGGCCAGCGGTTTACGCTTCCATCGACGCAGATCCTGTCCTTCGACCAGGATTTCCCCGTGCCAGTCGGAACGTAAGCCGGCCAGGGTTCTAAGCAGGGTTGTCTTGCCGATGCCATTACCACCCAGTATTCCCCAGCACTCTCCCCGCTTCAGCTTGAAATTCAACTGATCGCAAATTGTGCGGCCGGCAATATCCACGCGCAATGAGCGGGTTTGAAGTAGCTCCGGGCTGGCGTTCATCTCGTCATCCTGTGTAGAAGAACCAGGAAAAGCGGTACGCCTATCATGGCCGTTAATACCCCGACTGGAAGTTGCTCAGGTGCAATTATGGTTCTCGCAAGCCCATCAGCAACGACAAGCAGGCAACCGCCTGCCAGCACTGCAACGGGTAAAAGAATCCGGTGGTCACTACCGATCAGCAGGCGAACCAGGTGCGGCACGATTAAACCAACAAAGCCGATGTTCCCGGCCTGGGTTACTGCCACGGCAGTGAGCAGCGAGGCGAGGAAATAAACCAGGTAGCGTAGCTGGCTTACATTGACTCCCAGGGTCAAGGCCTGGTCCTCACCCATGGCAAGTAAATTTAGTCCCCTCGCCATTGCCATGCTAATGAGTGTACCTGCCAGCAGGGTCACACCAGCGAGGTGATAGCTGCGGGCATATTCCAGGTCACCCATTAGCCAGAACAACATGCCATGCAACTGTGATGCACGACTCGTGGCCAATAGAAAACTCACCAGCGCCCCCCACCCGGCTGCAACGACTACACCCGTTAACAACACCCTGAGCGGGTTCCAGTTACGCGCAGACTGGGCCAGGCCAAACACAAGGAAAATCGAGAACAGTGCACCAACTGCGGCAGAGATATTCAACCACGCACCGGCAACACCCAGCATCATGGTAACAAGTGCAAAAACAGACGCGCCACCGGATACGCCCAGTACGTAGGGCTCCGCAAGTGGGTTCTTTAGCAATACCTGCATCAGTGCCCCGGCAAGGGCAAGCAGGCCACCAACCACGAAGCCCGAGATAACCCGCGGTAACCTGAGTTCCATCACAACGCGGGCATTGTGACTGTCCCTGTCTCCAAGGAGGATTGAAACAAGTTCCCCGAGGCTGATATCAATACTACCGCTGGCCAGGGAGTATCCCAGTGACAGGCCACATAAAACCAGCAGGATTAAAGGGATAAGAATAAATCGTGGCATGCAGGCCCAACACTCTTCAGTTTCGAAGCTTCGTGGATGCTTCCCCTGCGGGACCTGGAGGCCGGGCAGATTTTTTTTGTTTCTCTGCTCGCCTGCGCCTGCTGTCCTTTGGGTCTGCCCGCAGGGGTCGATAAATTTCTATTCGATTTCCATCGACAACCATGTCATCCAGTGCACATACCTTTCCATGAATTCCGACCTTGTTTGTCAGCAGGTCAATTTCCGGGCATTGCTGCAGGACACCCGACCTGTCTATCACTTCCCTTACCGTCTCGGCTTGGGAAAGTGTGACAGGCAGCAGGTAGGAACAACCCTCTCTCACGTAGGCAACTTCGATCGTTATCACCGGCTTACTTCTGTCCATACAGCTTGTGTGCACGCTCTACGAAGCTGCTGACGAGCGTATCACCGATGCGAGTAAATATTTTGTTGAGCGCAAGCTTGATGATCCGGTTTTTATATTCGTAGCTCATCCTGAAATCGATCTTGCTCATGTCGTCACCGGCTTGTTCAAAAGACCAGTATCCATTGAGCTGCTTAAAGGGGCCTGACACCAGTGCCACCTCTATTCTTTCTCCCGGCGTCAAGGTATTTGCGGTGGTAAAGGTCTGCTTCACCGCACCGGAGGCAAGTGAAACCGAGGCCTTCATGTAGTGTTCATTTTGCTCATGAACCTGTGAAGCACTGCACCAGGGTAAAAATTCGGGATAAGCACTTACATTATTGACGAGTTCATACATCTGCTCCGCGGTATACGGCACCACCACTGACTTTGTAATGGACTCCACTAAATGCTCTCCAACAAGACTGCGGCGCTTAAACTACGCCAATTGCATTCAGGAAAATCAGGATGACGCCGGCCGGCGCGATAAATCGTGCTGCAAACTGCCAGGCGGCAAAAACCCTGTCACTTATACCCAGCTCTTCGGCAGCGGCATCCCGGGACAGGATCCACGCGGCGAAAATAGCAATCAACAATCCTCCCACCGGTAGCAGCACATTTGCCGTCAGGGTATCGAACACATCAAAAAGCCCTGATGTTTTTTCCTGCCCGGCAAAGGTAAAACTAAAGGCCCAGTGGTTAAACGATAACACCGTGCCCACACCCAGTAACCAGGCGCCAAAACCGGCAAAAGCTGCAGCACGTACTCGCGTCATGTTGCGATACTCCACCAGCCACGCCACCGCGGGTTCAAGAATGGAAATTCCCGAAGTCCACGCGGCAAACATCAACAGGAAAAAAAACAGGGTGCCAAAAAATGCGCCACCATCCATTTGTCCAAATGCCACGGTCAGGGTGACGAATATCAGGCCCGGGCCGCTTGAAGGCTCCATGCCGAATGTGAAAACTACCGGGAAGATGGCAATACCGGCCAGCAGTGCCACGCTGGTGTCGGCCAGGGCAATGATGACTGCCGTTCGTGGAATGGATGACTGTGATGACAGGTAAGAGCCGTAGACCATGATCGCTCCCATGCCAAGACTAAGACTGAAAAACGCCTGGCCCAGGGCGTTAAGCACAACGTCACCAAAAAACTGGCCATCCTGTATTTTCTGCCTGATCACGTCAAAATCAGGCACAAAGAGGTAGCGCATTCCTTCCATGAATTTCTCTGTCGTCATGGCGTAGCCCACCATTACAAGGAGCAAAATAAAGAGTGCCGGCATGAGGTACTTGACCGCGGTCTCAAGACCGCTTTTCACACCTCGAGAGACAACAATGATAACCATCATCATGAAAATCGTGTGCCAGGCGAGAAGTCTTTCCGGGTCACTGATAAGTTCGTTAAAGGTACTCGTTACCACCGAGGCTTCAGCACCCACAAATGACCCGCTGGCAGTCCTGACGATGTAAGCGAGCGTCCAGCCTGCGATCACGCTGTAAAACGAAATGATAAGAAACCCGGTCAACATTCCAATCCAGCCGATGACCTGCCAACCCTGGCTGCGGTTTTCATCCGATGCCAGTGCTTTCATGGTATTGATCGGGCTTTGCCTGCCGCGCCGACCAAGCATGATTTCCGCGATGAGGATAGGTATGCCAACGAGCAATACGCACACTAGGTACAACAGGACAAATATTCCCCCGCCGTTTTCACCGGTGAGGTAAGGAAATCGCCAGATATTGCCGAGACCGACGGCCGAGCCGGTGGCAGCCAGGATAAATGCCCAGCGGGAAGACCACTGACCATGAATTGACGTTCTGTTAGTAGCCATAAATATTCCTGTTTCTTTATTTTTTAGTTATTTACGGCTTCCCCCATACTCCTGAAGCCTGTTTTCACGGCCTTTTTCGTACTTAAGATCGGGCCGGAACGGTCGCTATATTCTATAGATATTACGGTGATTTAGCATGCGTAAATCTACCTGCCAAAACGAATACCGGGAAAGCATTACAGAGTTAAAAAATCCATGAGCGCCACGTTATCAGCGAGCCTGCAGGCAGCACAATTACCCGAATCTATCGGTCGATTTGAAGTTCTGAGCTGTCTTGGAAAAGGATCGCAGGGCGTGGTCTACCTGGCCCACGATCCGCAACTGGACAGGCAGGTGGCAATCAAGACCCTGGACAAGCATCGCAGCGATCACAGCCAGCTGATCCAGGAAGCGCGCAATGTCAGCAAGCTTGAACATCTCAATATCATTCCAATCTACGAGATCGGGGTCGAGAAAAATAATCCCTACCTTGTTTACCAGCTGTGCGAGGGCGAATCCCTCAGGGACATGCTGAAACGTAACGGGCGATTGAAAGCTCTCGAAGCCGTGGATATCACGCGCCAGCTGCTTGATGCGATGGGTTACGCCCATCGCAACGGTATCGTGCACAGGGATCTCAACCCGGCCAATATCATGATCGATTCAAAGAACGTGCCGCATATCATGGATTTTGGCATCTCCATCATGCTTGATACGGAATCGAGAACCAGTGATGTAATAGGCACGGTCAACTACATGGCGCCGGAACAAATTTCCAACGGGGAGCTTGGACCTTCCGTTGATATCTTTGCCATTGGCCTGATTCTTTATGAAATGTTAACCGCTCACCAGGTCTTCAGCGCGGATAACAGCATGGCAGTGATGTTCAAGATAACCAACGAAAACATATTGCCACCATCGAGCCGGGAAAAATCTATTGAAAAGAAGCTGGATGAAATAGTCATGGGCGCCCTGCAAAAAGACACCTCGCAGCGTTTTGAATCCGCGGTGACAATGAAAGCAGAACTGGACAGCTATGCAAAGCCCGAGAACCCCGGCATCGCTGTTGATGAGGGTGGTAGTGCCGGCCTCGGCACGGTTGATTTTCTACTCAGGCGCATGCAGCGCAAGCAGGATTTTCCCGCAATATCTACCAATATTACGCAGATAACCCGTCGTTCATCCCACGACACGAACTCCTCAGCCTCAGAGCTCGCCAACATCATACTCAAGGACTATGCACTGACTACCAAGCTGCTGCGTCTTGTTAATGCGTCCTTTTACGGTCAATTCGGTGGAGAAATAACGACTATTTCCCGTGCCGTGATTATTCTCGGCTTTGAGCAGGTGCGGGCAGCGGCGCTCAGCATCATCCTGTTTGAACACCTGCAGAACAATAAGCAGGCAACAGAATTAAAAGGGGCTGCGTGCGGTGCCCTGATGAGTGGGATCATATCCCGTGAACAGGCTGAGCTCATGGGCGACATTGATAACGATGATGTCGAAACGTCTTTTGTTGCCGCCATGTTTCACAAGCTCGGCAAACAGCTGGCTATTTACTATTTCCCGGAGGAATACGGCGAGATAAAGGGACTGGTAAATAACAAGGGCATGGAAGAGGCACAGGCCGCGCTGGCAGTCCTCGGTGTCTCCTACGATGACCTCGGCATGGCTATCGCGAGGGAGTGGCAATTACCTGATGTCATCGTAAACAGTATGAAGCGCCTGCCTGAAGGTCCCGTTGGCGAGGCAAAAAACCTCGATACGCGCATTTCCCACCTCGCCTGCTTTTCAAACGAGCTTTGTGAACTGGGCATGAATGGCAGGGAAGATAACGACGAGGCGATAGAAGTACTGACGGAGAGGTATGGAAAATCCATCGGTATCAAGAAGGAAGATATCAGGAGCCTGGTTAAATCCTCAAAAAAGGAAATGAAGGAATTCAGCAAGGCGCTGAACATAGACATCAGTGACGTGGAAATCTTTCCCGATGCAGATGCAACCATTACCCAGGTGCCCATGCCAGCCACCGGGGAAACCGCCCATGCAGGACAGGATGAAACCGCGGTGGTCCAGGCAAGCCAGGGCACGACCACGGCGCAGGCGCCCAGCGTGGGCGACAAGGATGCGCTGGTAAGAGGTATCGCGGAGATCACCGAGGTCATGCTCGGTGAATTCAAGCTCAACGATGTGCTCGCCATGATCCTGGAAAATATCTATACCGGTATGGGCTTCACCCGCGTGCTCTTCTGTATCTATGACAGGCGCAATAACCAGGTTGTCGGCAGGTTCGGGCTGGGCAAGCAAATCGATGAGATCGCTGGCAAATTTCGAGGGCGAATAGAATCATCGGATGACATTGTCAGCGTGGCGGTGACGCGGAACCGGGACTTTATCGTGCTGGACAGTAATTCCAGCGAATACCGCGATCGCATTCCCTACTGGCTCAGGAAGCTGACCGCGCCCCACACCGTTGTGCTGTACCCGATATTTTTGAAAAACCGCTGTATCGGCGTCATTTACGCCGATACGGATGATGCATCGACGAACATCTCCATGGATGCGCTTGGTTTCTTCAAAACACTGAGAAACCAGGCCAGCATGGCGATTCAGCAAAGCCAGATGCGCTAAAGGGCGCCCGTTGCCCACTGTATCCCGGTAGATGTTGTGTTCTACCCTGCGCTGTTATACTCACTTCAATAACTCCCGGTGGGTATCGACTTCCTTCAAATAGAGCATGGCAGCAGATAAAAAACAAAAGCAGGGTTCCAACACGATCGTTCTGAACAAGAAGGCGAGACATGACTACTTTATTGAAGATCGGCTGGAAGCAGGCATCGTTCTCGAAGGGTGGGAAGTTAAAAGCCTGCGCGCGGGTAAAGTCCAGATTCGGGATAACTATGTGCACCTGAAGAACGGAGAGATTTTCCTGCAAAGCACCCTGATTACACCTCTTCCCACGGCATCTACCCATATCACGCCGGACCCGAGGCGGAGTCGAAAATTACTGCTACACAAGAAAGAGATTGACCGCCTGACCGGTGCCGTTGAACGAAAGGGATTTACCCTGGTGGTCACGGCGATGTACTGGAAACGAGGTAAGGCCAAGGTCGAAATCGGTATCGCGAGGGGCAAACAGGCTCACGACAAGCGGGACAGCCTGAAGGACAGGGACTGGCAGAGGCAAAAACAACGCATTATGAAGCGGGGCTGAACAGGCCTTTATTTCGCCAAAATAGCTCAAATTTGTGCACTATTTGACGCATTCGCGCTCTGGATCATAGCCCGAGATACGTTATCATTAGCCATTACGATAAATAATAATAAAAGACTGGAATAAGAAGATGCCCGAGATCAACACCGTTTTCACCGTCATCGACCCGGCTACTGACAAGCAGATTGCACTGCAACGTGCCATGGGAATTGCTCGCGTTACCGGCGCCAGGATCCACGCCTATCTGTGTATCTCGCCAACGCTGTCTTCACACGACGCCGAGGCACTGGAACGCGTGGAACGTGCAAGGTACCAGCCCTGGTTGGATCAAATTGTGCAGGGTGTGAGGGATGAAGGCATCGAGATCGAGGGAGAGCTTGACTGGAGTAATGACTGGCGCGGCTCACTGGGCTCTGCAGCTGTGCGTGAGAAAAGCGATATCATCGTCAAGTCGACACATCGTCGCTCCACGGCGCGCCGCCTGCTGATGACTTCCTCTGATACGGCGTTAATGAGTTCAGCCCAGTGTTCAGTGCTGCTGGTTTCAACAGATCGTCCAGACCAGCCTCAAAACGTATTGATGGCCGTGGATACCCGGCGCGAGGACGAGGAGTACCAGAAGCTCATGGACACCATCATCGATTTTGGCACAGCGGCTTCAAGTGCCTACGAAAACTGCGAGTTACACGCGGTGTATTCCTACTCGTCACAGGATGAATTTCAGCATGTCACCGACATAGCAAAGCGACTGAACATTGACACGGAAAAAGTGCATGCATCGGTTGGTGACCCGGAAGAGGTTATTACCGAGATCGCTGAGAAAATCAATGCTGATGTCGTTGTTGTGGGACTCTCTACTCGCAGCACACTGGCAAACCGTATTTTTGGCAACATCGTCGACAAGCTCCTGAATCACATGGATCACGATATTCTCGTCGTTGTTCCTCCGCAGTCCTGATTCCAGCCGTTGATTTTACCCGTTCCTGCCCCAATATTGAGAATATGGAACGGGCTGTACTATACTTCCCATCCACAAAACAGTTCCTCATGCGTTAAAGCAACGGAAACCCTTGTTAGTATTTGGGGGCGCACTTGGCTTCGACGTGGGTAGCGAAACCCGAGGGGCATGCCGAGGTGCAGATTACCTCGTTAAACCAGCTGCACTTTATATAGTTGCCAACGACGACAACTACGCACTCGCTGCTTAATACCCAGTAGGGTGCCGTCTGCCCGGTGTGTGCTTATGCGCCCGGTTCCAGGCGTCGACTCACATAAGCTCGCGATGACTTTTGTTCGGGAATGATTCGTTAAAACTTTACGAACTCGCTGATTGTTTTCCCTGCCGTTCGGGTAGCAGCCAGTTAAATTAATAGAGTCGGCTAAGCATGTAGAACCAAAGGCAGAGTACTTGCGGACGCGGGTTCGACTCCCGCCGCCTCCACCAATAATCGATTAAAGCCACTTTTGTGGCTTTTGTCGTTTATGAAGGAGGTGCGGAAGAGATCACGCGTATGCGGTTCGACCAGCATCGCGCCAGCGATGCGCAGGACGTTGGCCAAAGGCCGACGGGCCGAAGTGAAACGCAGGCCGAGCAATCCGTTCACGAGGATTGCGAGCACTCCCGCCGCCTCCACCAAATGAAATAACCACCTTCGGGTGGTTTTTTTATTTGTTCTCTCGAGTTTCCTCTACGAGCTTAATAGCCTCATCGTACGCTTCACTTTCGTCCTCAAGGCCTTCAAGCTCAGCGCTGATGATACGGGTAATTTCTCCAAGGAATATTTCGCGTCTCTCTGCCCGTTCCTTCAGGACATCCTCGCTCGCCTCATAGGCCTCGATGTCCTCGACGGACAAAAGTTTTTTCTCCGTGGCGACGCGTTCAATGGTATCAATGCGATCGCGCATCACCGAGACTTCGCCTGCGAGCCCCATCAGCATGGCCAGTAATTTATCAACAGCAGGATCATCAAAGAAATAAGGGCGCTCTCCTTTTGCGCTGCGTTTCAGTTTTGCATTCTCCGGCATGATAATTCTCTATTTTTGACATCCATAGAGAAACCAAAGGCCACCCCCGCCAAAGTCGCCGCCCTGGAATACTTTTGAACGCTTCGCTTGCGCCACCTGGTAGGCACTGGGCGCCATGGTTTCAAACACATTGTCGCCATCAAACCCGGCTTTCTCACTCAGTTCCCTGTAATCGATTTCATGGGAGCGGGACCAGAATGGTTCATTATTATTTCTCGTGTCCCAGTCGAGCATGAACGCATCAAACGCTTCCAGGTTTTTATAGGGCGGTGTCTCGGCATGCACCATGAGACCACCCGGTTTCAAAAGCCGATGACACTCAGCAATGATCCTGTGAATTGCACTCTCGGAAGTTTCGTGAAGAAGGATATGCGATACAACGAGGTCAAAAGACGCATCTTCAAAATTAGTGTTCTCGGCATTTTGCTGTGAATAGTGAACGCTTGTCCCGATTGCCTCTGCACGCGCATGGGCATAACGCAGTATGGGTGCTGCTACATCAATCGCATGCACCTCCGCTTCCGGCCATGCGTCGGCAATGGCCAGCGTGCTGTGCCCAACGGCGCAACCCATATCAAGGATGCGTTCAGGTTTAAACTCCGGGTAGTTTTCCCTGATCCAGGCGGCATTACTGGCACCCATGTCAGCATTATCAGGCCCCATCTGTCCCATGGCATAAATGAATACTGCGCGGTCATAAACAGCCCCTGCCGCAATATCGTCTTCACACACCTCGGTGTGATAGCCACCCGGCTGGCAATGGATGTCTACTGCCCTGTGGTAGCGTGGTATTTCCAGTTCCGGGTCCAGTTGCAGGCTGCCACCGGCGCTTTCCTGCTGACCTGCCTTTTGCACCAGGGAACCAAGCTTGCGTTGCACCGGTTTCTGCGCGGCTGACCACATCATCTCCTGGCTTGTCCTGAGCAGGGAGCTGAACATTCTATAGTGAGGATCCCGGGTCATTACCTCGCGCACTTCAAATCGATCTGCAGGTTCACGATCATGTTGCTTCATGTACTCGGGCTTGACGCGATGCTCATAGGCCAATCGATTTCCCGGGTGCACGTTTGCAACGAGGTGTTCCTTGAATGAGCGCACGAACTGTTGCCGCGCCAGTTCATCATGGTTCGTTTCGGGTAGCATGTCGTGCTGGTTTTGTTCCAATTCACTTGTCTGCACTGTGTTTCTCCATCACTATTTGCTGAAGCCTTGCCTGATTATGTTCCATAAGAGGCGTCGTATACACTATTTTTTGTTGATAATGCCGCAAACGAGACCGAGGACAAGTTAATGACAGTGATAACAGTTGTTTACTACAGCAATTTTAAAGGTGCCACTGAAAAACTGGCTGAGGCAATTGTACGCGGTGCTGGTAAGGTTGAAGGAACTGATGTGCGCATGCTCAGCGTGGAAGAGGTGGATTCCAGCTGGCAGCGGCTTCACGAGTCAGATGCCATCATCTTTGGCACTCCCACCTACATCGGGTCCGTAGCTGCCAGGTTCAAGGAATTCATCGAGAAGCTGGCTGGAGAGGTGTGGCTTAAGCGCATGTGGCTTAACAAGATCGCGGCAGGATTTACCGTCTCCGCCGGGCGTAGCGGCGACAAGCTTGCGTGCCTGCAACAGCTGGTGATATCAGCCTCGCAAATGGGCATGATCTGGGTGCCCATGCGTATAACCGGGGGTAATTACTCCAGCCAGGGAAGCGAGGAAGATCTTAATCGCATGGCGGGTTACCTTGGTGTGATGGCACAGGCCAATATCGATGAAGATACGGATCATGCGCCACCACCCAGTGACATCAGGACAGCAGAATTACACGGAGAGCACGTGGCAAATGTCACCAGGCAGTACGCCTGCGGTAGGCGGCAATTCCCGGCAGACTACGACAATTTCGTTGATGCAAAACAGGGCGACGGAAGCCCGGCCTCGCTGGCCGAGCTTCTCGCACCAGGCCAATAGCCGGGGAACTAGTCCCCGTCCAGGATACGCCCTATTCCACCGAGTACCGAACCCTCGCCCTGATCGCCTCCTCCTGCGGACGGAGCGTGGGCAAGTATTCGGTCAGCCATGCGCGAGAACGGCAGGCTTTGTAACCATACTGTGCCTGTACCGGTGAGCGTTGCGAGGAAGACGCCCTCACCACCAAAGATCATGGACTTGAGATTGCCGGCACGTTGAATGTCGTAGGTAACACCCTCGGTAAAACCCACAAGGCAACCGGTATCGACTCGAAGGGTTTCACCATTTAATTCTTTCCTGACCACGGTTCCACCTGCCTGGATAAAGGCCATACCATCGCCTTCAAGTTTTTGCAGGATAAATCCCTCACCACCAAACAAGCCGGCACCCAGCTTCTTGTTAAAGGTGATAGAAACACTGGTACCAAGCGCTGCACAGAGGAAAGCATCTTTCTGACAGGTTATACCTTCTCCCAGCTCGGCCAGGTTAAGCGCTTCAATAGAACCCGGGTAAGGCGCGGAGAATGCGACCCGCTTTTTGCCCTCACCGTGATTGGTAAAATGAGTAGTAAATATAGACTCGCCGGTGAGCATGCGTTTACCGGCGCTAAACATCTTTCCAAGTAATCCTTCGTCGGCTTTTGAGCCATCACCCATGCGGGTTTCAAAATCAATGTCCTGCTCCATGTAGGTCATGGCACCGGCTTCTGCAATCACTGTTTCACCGGGGTCAAGTTCAACCTCAACCACCTGCATGTCATGCCCGATAATTTCATAATCCACTTCGTGACAGCGCATACTGTTCTCCTTTTTATTTTTATTCAGAATACAAACTTAAGACGAAATTTCCTATTACAGGGTCATGAAACTGCGACCACAGGAAATATAAATGGGGTCAAACTGCAATTTTTAAACCCGTTCCCTGGGAATGGGCTGAAGCCAAGGGGCAAAAAAGCCGGGGTTAATTATCCTGAAATATACCTTTCCAACTGCTCTATAGTAGCCTGCTGGTCGTCAATGGTCGCCTTGACCAGGTCTCCGATGGAGACCATTCCTGTGAGTTCATCATTATCCATTACAGGGAGATGTCTTATCTTGTTGTCCGTCATCAACTTCATGCATTCCTGCACGCTCCTGTCTGAGCTGGTGTGTATTACCGGGGACGTCATGATTTCGCTGACGGCGGTGTCTTTTGAAGAGCGTTCCCGCAAAATAACCTTGCGCGCGTAGTCTCGTTCCGAGAGTATGCCTACCGGCCTGCCGTCATCGACTACCATCAGGGCACCTACACCCTTCTCCGCCATCATTGCTATGGCATCAAACACCGTTGAAGTTGAAGTCACGGACCAGACCTCGCCGCCCTTGTTGCTCAGCAAATCTTTTATTGTTTTCACTATTATCTTCCCCGCGATTGTCGTCCAGCAATTAACAGAAAAAATGAATGCGACAAAACAACCTTAATACGGCTCCAATTTTAATACATGGAATCTGTTCGAATCCAGACTGGTGGTAACACCTCCCGGGGGCCAGTTTGAACAGTTGAACACAAATGCCCCCATCGCCGGCGCAAGGGGGCTACTGCCACGAATGGTGGCATTTATAGTGAGGAACACTCATATATAAGTGTAGACTATTTTTCCAGGATTGCAGGGTCTAGCCGCCTTCAATTTCATAGTCTTCGAGGTTTACCTGCTTGACAGTGGCGCGAACAAACTTGTCCTCTTTTGGCAAGGGCACGGTGGCGTCAAAACCGATACGCGTCCAGTGATCATTCTCCACGCTGGGATTGAGCCGGTGTCCGATGCCATCTGCAAAAATCACGTCCTGGTCAAAACGACAACGTGTTTGTACAGCCCACTCAACATCGTCGACGCTGTAAATGTCCACGTCAGGATCGACCAGGGTCACCGTCTTGACGAAGGGATGAGACACGAACGCCGCCATCATGGCATTACGCTGAATACCTTCATGCTTCTTGTCAATCTGCACGACCAGGTGATAGGGCACAGAGCCATTGGAAAAGTGTACTGCGGTCACATCCGGAACCACCGAGTGGACCTTGTCAAATACGGCTGCGCTGGCGCCAATTCCAAAGGCGTTATACACCTCTTTACCAGAAAGGATGGACTGGAAAACGGGGTCTTTACGGCGCGTGACTGCAGTTGCTTCAAATACCCAGCGGTCTTCCCTCTCTGCATAATAACCTGTGACCTCTGCGTACGGTCCTTCCGGCTCTCGAATGTTGGGAAGGATCTTTCCCTCGATAATAAACTGGGCATTGGCAATTCCTTCAACACCAACGGTTTGCGATTCCAGTAACTCAACCGGCTCGCCACGCAGCTGGCTGGCAATGCCAACTTCATCCATTTCCATGGGTGCGGCGGACGCAGGGGCAGCGGCTGCCATCAGGACTGGAAAATCGATTCCGTTACTCACTGTCAATTCCAGCGCCTCGCCCTTCGCTTCCGCCCGCTTGAAATAATCCATCAGGTGGCCGAGTTCTTCCAGCAGCAGCGTAAAGCGGTTTTTTCCAACGACCATCATGCGATGCACGGAGAGGTTGCGCACACCGGTGTCCGGATCCTTTGCCACCACGACGCTGGATGTGAGGTAGCAACCGCCATCGCCTTCTGAATGATGCGGGATAGGCAATGCATAAAGATCGACTTCATCTTCAATCACTTCATTGGCCGGTCCCTGCTTGAGTACCGGTGACTCCATTGGCGACTGTCGCCAGGCCCTGATGTCGTCTGCAATAACGAAGGGTAAATCGCCGGAAGCCACGTTGAAAAGCTTTGCCAATATGTCGCGGTTCCAATAGAAACCAAGCAGCACCGGGAATTCGCTTCCCTTTACTTTTTCAAAATATACGGCTTTACCGCCCTCATACTTTTTTGCGATACCTGCCAGTTCGAGGTAAGGATCAACCTCGCTTTTTACACGTACCAGGTGATCGTTTTCTTCGAGGAATGCAAGATACTGCTGCATGTCTATCAAGTTGCGTTTGGCAAGATCCATGATGATTACCTTCTATTAAATATTGACTGAAACAGGTCGGGATTTTTCAAAGTATAACCTTTGTCACGACGACTTGAAGATGAATTCAGCACAGGTTCCAGTCTGCGAAATAAGTGATTTGGTGCATTGCAATATTTCGCCCCTTGTAAACGCGCAGGGGCTTACTGCTATACTCCCACTGGTGATGAAAAGAGGACCACAGCAATGCGCCTGATTATAGGCATCTCTGGCTCAAGCGGCGTGATATACGGTATTCGCCTGCTACAGGTACTGAAAGAACAGAAGGACGTGGAAACACATCTTGTCATGTCGCCTACGGCCAAGATGAATATCCCCATTGAGACTGACCTGCAAATCAAGGATGTTGAAGCACTGGCCGATGTACAGCATAACTTTAACGACGTTGCGGCGACGATATCCAGTGGCTCCTTTAGAACCGATGGCATGATAGTCGCACCCTGCTCCATGAAAACCCTTTCAGCGATCGTTAATTCCTATGCTGATGACCTGTTATCGCGCGCAGCAGATGTTGTTCTCAAGGAAGGACGCAAGCTCGTCCTCATGCCCCGGGAGACACCGCTTCATGTTGGGCATTGCCGCTTACTTTATGAAGCTGCGCAGATGGGGATCCAGCTGGCACCTCCCATGCCCGCCTTCTACAACCGGCCGGAAACTATCGATGACATCGTCAACCATTCGGTAGGACGCGTGCTGGACCTGTTTGCCATGGATTCCGGTATTGTGAAACGGTGGGAAGGAAACCGTCGTAAAGACTAGGAGTGTTGTTCAAGCCTTGCTCTCACGGCAGCGCTATCAAAATCGTCACTGGCAGACGAGATAACATGACAAAGGTCAGCGGCGCTGGCGCCAACAACCTGGATTTCCTTTTTACCGAGGTAGCGCCGTATATTATCAAGCACCGCATCCAGCTGCTCTTCCACGTTCATCTGCTTACCCGCAAGATCTTCCACAATTGCCAGTAGTAAATCCTGCTGGATTTTCTCTGCACCAAGCTCGTTACTCTTTATTTTTTCACGCAGGCTCGACACGCTCTCTGTATCCAGCTGGAGAGATTCATAGACTTCTTCCTTCATCCAGCGCCTGGCTCCTCGAAGAGGTCTCACTACCCTGCTCGCCCACAATTCAGAAGCTGCCAGCAGTTGCGTAAATCTTTCTTCCTCGATATGACCACGTGTCAGTCCAAACCAGCAACAAAACAGCAGGACATTAACATCCACATCCAGGCTATCCTGCAGGCCAAGACAGGCCGCGGGCACACCATCTTTGCCATAGGTCGCTACGGAAAATTCCCAGAAACTGTTCGACATCTAGAAGCCTCGAGTTAACGTATCCTGGTAGATCAATTACCCAGGCTAATATTACAACGACCAGCAACAAAAGTCGGTGCATAATAGGCTTCGGGATTACTATCAAGAGTGTTAATCATGGGCAAATATCCACTAACCAGACAGCTGGTAGAAGCGTGTGTCCTGCTTGGCCTGTTTTTCTCTGGCGGCTCACAGGCGGCAGATACGCAGAAGCCGGCATTACATGGCAAGCACTGGGTGGCCGTGACCGGTAAACCGCTGGCAGCGACAAGCGGTGCGATGATGTTCCAGCAAGGCGGAAATGCCATCGATGCCGCCATGGCGATGCTGGCAACAACAAGCACCATGTGGGACGTACTGGGCTGGGGAGGTGAAACACAGGCGCTGATTTATCATCCAGGAGAAAAAAGGATCATTGGCATCAATGCCCTTGGTACTGCCCCGGCAGGCGCAACTCCCGAATTTTTCCTGGATAAGGGCTACAACTATCCTCCCCACAAGGGTCCGCTTGCCGCGGTGGTTCCGGGCACACCGGGCGGTCTTATGACCATGCTCGCCGAATGGGGAAACCTGTCCCTGGCCCAGGTGCTGGCGCCCGCCATTGAAATGGCGGATGGCTATCCCATGGAGGCCGCAGCCGCGAAGAGCATAAAAAAGTACGCGGAAGATATTGCGTCCTGGCCTGCGTCGCGGAAAGTATTCTTCACTCACCCGGAAGACAGGGACAACCCGGGGCCCCGCGCCGGTGAAATATTCCACCAGCCGGACCTCGCATCAACCCTGCGCAAGCTCGTCAAGCGCGAAGCAAAAGCCCTTGCCGAAGGCAAATCTCGAAAAGAGGCAATCTATACTGCATACAAGCGTTTCTACCGTGGTGATATCGCCCGTGAGATTGCCAGGTCAACCAGGGAGGCAGGAGGCCTTCTCAGTCTTTCAGATCTCGACAAGTGGCAGGTCTACATAGAGGAGCCTGTTTCGACTAACTACAGGGGTATTGATGTCTACAAGTTAACTTCCTGGGTGCAGGGACCTGTTTTGCTGCAGACCCTGAATATCCTCGAGAATGTTGACCTTGAAAAAATGGGCTATAACAGCGCCGACTATATCCATACCCTGTACCAGGCCATGAACCTGGCTTTCGCCGACCGGGACTTTTACTACGGCGACCCTTACTTTCCACCCGAGGAACCCCTCAAGGGTCTGTTGTCCAGGGAATACGCAAAAAAACGATTTCAACAAATCAACTGGGAAAAAAATGATCCCGTCAGTAAGCCCGGTGACCCCTACCCTTTCCAGGGAGAAACCAATCCCTACACGCATTACCTGGATAAATGGCACGAACAAAAATCAACAGGTGCTGACGGGCATATCATCACCCTGGGCGATGAGACCATTGATGAATCGTTCCTGGCGGGCACCACGTCCATCCAGGCTGCCGATGCAGAAGGCTGGATAATCTCGGTGACACCCAGCGGTGGCTGGATACCGGCCTTTGTTGCAGGTAAAAGCGGCATCGGCCTGTCCCAGCGCATGCAAAGCTTTGTTCTGGATCCGGCGGAAAACCCTTTTAATGTCGTGACACCCGGCAAGCGACCCCGCGCAACCCTGACCCCGGGTATAGCCATGAAAAATGGCGAACCCTGGCTGGCGTTTTCTGTGCAGGGTGGAGATACCCAGGACCAGAACCTGCTGCAATTCCTGTTGAATATGCAGCACTGGAACATGGGGCCACAGGAAGCAGCGGAGGCAGCAAATATCAACAGCTTCCAGATGCGCGGCTCCTTCAGGGATCATCCTGCAGAGCCGGGTAAACTCAGGCTTCGTGATGACACGCCCGCTGAGGTACAATCAAAACTTGAAAAAATGGGTTACCGAATCGAACTGAAGGAACGAACCTCAGGCCCGATAACCGCCATCTGGTTTGACCGCGAACACGGTAGCATGTGGGGCGCGGCGAGCAACTACGGTGATGACTATGGAATTGCCTGGTAAGACTAAAGCTGGAATGCACTTACATCGACAGAACGCGGACGCGCTGTGAATACTTCCATGTACGCTCAACAGCGGCATCCCTGCCGCTGAAGGTCCGCTAATCTGTCAATGCAAGTGTTTGCCACGTAACTGCTTAACATTGAATTTGGAGTTATAAATACATGACAAATGTCTCGCGCTCATACCTGCACATAGACCTGGATAAAAAGGAAATCGACAAGAAGGAAATCAGTGGCGAAGAAGTCGCCTTTGCCGGTCGTTATCTTATCGCAAAGACCCTTTGTGAGAACGATATTGCAAAGGTGGATCCCCTGTCCGCTGACAACCCCTTGATTATTTCAGCCGGCCCCTTTGCAGGCACCAACTTTTCCAATGCCAACCGCACCAGTTTCGGCTGCAAGAGTCCACTGACAGGTGGTATCAAGGAAGCCAATGCGGGAGGCACGCTGGGTGTTGCCATGGGCCAGTTACATATCTCGGGACTGAATCTCTATGGCGTCGCTGATGAGTGGGTGATTATTCACATATCAAAAGAAGGCGATATAAATTTTGACGATGCCAGGCCCTACATGGGCAAGGGGAATTTTGAAACAGCGGCCCAGCTGCATGAAAAGTACGGTAAGAAAACCAGTATTGCCCTGTGCGGCCCCGTAGGAGAATACCAGGGACTCCTGGCAGGTATCGCTATCAGTGATACTGACCTGCGACCCTCACGTCTCGCAGCCCGGGGAGGAATCGGGGCGGTGATGGGTAGTAAAAGGGTGAAGGCAATTGTCATGGAACTGCACAAGATGCCGGAGCTACACGAGCGCAAGAAAGTGATCGGCGCGATCAAGGAATATGCCGGCAAAATAAAGACCGATAGCATGGTGGACAGTTATCGAAAACTGGGGACGGCCATGATGGCTGACTATATGAATCATATCGGAGGCCTGCCGGTGAATAATTTCAGTAACGGTCGGCTGGTTGATACAGATAAGGAGACCATGAAAATGGGTGGTGATTTCATCCGCGAGCAGAACATCGCTCGTGGCGGCGATCCTTCCCATGCCTGTATGCCTGGCTGCCTGATCCAGTGCAGTAATATTTACGCCGACAAGGATGGTAACGAAGTCGTGTCACCAGTCGAGTATGAAACCATCGGTCTCATGGGTACCAATTGCGGATTATCCGATCCTGACGATCTTGCCCATATCAATTACATCGCCAACGACCTGGGAATTGACACCATTGAAACCGGTGCCATGATTGGCGTACTGATGGAAGCCGGCGTCGGCAAGTTTGGTGACCTGGATTTTATCATCAGCGTGCTGGAAGAAATTCGCAAGGGAAGTGAGGACGGAAAACTCTGGGCGCAGGGCACAGCACGTGTAGGTGAACACTATGGCGTTGAACGTGTACCGGTTATCAAGAAGCAGGCTATCAGTGCATACGATCCACGTGTTGTCGAAGTCACCGGCGTGACCATGATGCTTTCTGCACAGGGTGCGGATCACACCGCGGGTAACCTGCCTCGTTTTGATGCGACCGGCAAAGGTGCAAAGGAGGTGCTTGAAGCCAGCCTTGATACGCAAATTGGATTCGCAGCGACCGATTCCCTTGGCCTGTGTTTATTTGGACGCAGTGTCACGACCGCGGAGCTTGAACTGGTTGCCAATGCCATCAACGATGCCCATGGCACTGACCTTGACAGTTCTTTCTTTATGAAACTCGGCCGCAAAACCCTTGAGCTTGAAACTGAGTTTAACAAGGCTGCCGGGTTTACCGAGAAAGATGACGAGCTACCCGCTTTCTTTTACGAAGAAGAGCTGCAACCCACGGGAAAACGCGCACGGTTCCACAGCGAGGAGTTAAATAACCTGCTCGATGCAGGGCGTGGGTAGCGCATAGGCGACCAACGCCAGCGCCGATTCGCCTGTTAGCCTTCAGATTGAGCCAACGCCTGTGCCTGCCCGTTCAACTTGAGCAGCAGTTCATCCAGTTGCCTGGCCTCTTTTTCACTTAGCGCGGACAGCAGGGATTCCTCATAGCTCAATGCCATGGGGATTATCTGCGAGTAGGTAGAGTAGCCGCGGCTGGACAGGCAAAGAATAGAGCGACGCCGGTCTTCCCTGGAAAAACTGCGCTGCAACAGTTTCTTCTTGAGCAATTTTGTCACGGCGCGGCTTACTGTCACCTTGTCCATCTCTGTTTCACGACAGACTTCATCTGCCGACAGATCGCTTTGCTGCCCCAGTACTGCCATGACACGCCACTCGGCAATGCTCAGGTCAAACTTGAGCGAATACATACTGGCCAGGTTACTGCTGACCTTGTTTGTCACAACAGACAGGCGATAAGGCAGGAAGTTCTTCAGGTCAAGAATGCCTGGCACCGACTTTGTCATTTTGCTTACTTACCGAAATGCTTGTTGAGGCCCTGCCAGCAGTGTACGTAGTTGGCCTGTCGCTGCTCACACTCAAGTGCATACCTTGTTGGCTGGATAACAAAGCGCGATTCAAACATGAAAGCCAGGGTATTGTCGTATCGATGTGGTTTAAGCTCAGCATTTGACGCCCCCTCAAAGGCATCAACATCAGGCCCATGGGCTGACATGCTGTTGTGTAAACTTGCACCGCCTGGCACAAAGCCCTCGGGCTTGGCATCGTACATACCATGGATCAAACCCATGAATTCACTCATCAGGTTACGGTGATACCAGGGTGGGCGAAACGTGTCCTCGGCCACCATCCATCGCGCCGGGAAAATAACAAAATCCGCGTTAGCCACGCCCGGTGAATCAAGCTGGGATGAAAGTACCGTGAAGATGGATGGATCAGGGTGATCGTAACTCACCGTGTTCATGGTATTAAACAGTGAAAGATCATACTTGTAGGGAACCGCGGTGCCGACCCAGGCCACGACATCGAGCGGTGAATGACCGATATCACAGCGAAACAGGTTACCCATAAACTTGTTTACCAGCTCAAATTCGCCTTCCCGGTCTTCATAGCTTGCAACGGGAGCAAGGAAATCCCGGTCGTTAGCATAACCGTCTGAACCCACCGGGCCACGTTCCGGAAGCTGGAACTGTGCTCCATAGTTCTCACACACATACCCACGACTCGGCCCATCCGGTAATACAACACGGAACTTGATACCCCGTGGAATCACGCATATCTCGCCCGGTCGAACATCCAGTACACCGCATTCAGTATGGGCTCGAAATGTCCCCTGTTGCGGTACGATAAGTAACTCACCGTCACTGTTATAAAAGAAACGTTTCTCCATGCTGCTGTTAGCCAGGTACATGTGGATACCGATCCCGGTCACACCCACGTTACCGTTGGCTGCAATCGTAGTTAAACCCTCGATAAAATCCGTGGACGTCTCTGGAACAGGAAAGGGATCCCAGCGCAGCTGGTTTGGCGGTGTTTCGATCTCGGTGATTGGACCGCTCCTGATAAGGCCATTATCCATGCGCTCAAAATCACCCTGCACAACGGACGGCCGGATTCGATAAAACCAGTTGCGAAAATTGCTTGCCCTTGGTGCGGTAAAGGCTGTACCAGAGAATTTCTCCGCATACAGCCCGTAGGGGACTTTTTGTGGCGAAAATTGTCCACGCGGTAAGGCACCCTCAAGGGCTTCGGATTGATGTTCATTGCCGAAACCATTCAGGTATTCAAGTTCCGCGGCAGCATCCGCTTGTGCGTCATTATCCGTTTTCATCACGGTAGCCATGTCGATAACCTCTGCTTGACGTATAGAATAAAAGCAGTATAGTTACAAATGTAACTAATTTCAAGAATCCGGAATTCGCTCAATCCAGGAGCTAGAATGATGGTAAGGTCCGGGTATTGCTCTACAGCGGGAGAAACAAGTGAAACTAGCGAGTCTCAAAGAAGGCGGCCGTGACGGCACGCTTATCGTGGTTAACCGTGATATGACAAGGGCTGTAAAAGTGCCGGCAATAGCGCACACGATGCAGGCAGCCATGGACGAGTGGAGTGAAAAAGCGCCGCAGCTTGAAGCGGTGTTTGATCAGCTGCAGGAAGGTACGGCAGAGGACAGCTTTGATCTTGATACCAGCACACTTGCAGCTCCCCTGCCCCGCTCTTACCACTGGGCAGATGGCAGTGCCTATGTCACCCATGTGGAACTGGTGCGAAAGGCCAGGGGCGCAGAGCTTCCGGAATCATTCTGGACAGATCCCCTGATGTACATGGGTGCATCCGATGTTTTCCTGGGTCCCCATGATGATATCCCGGTTCAGGACGAGGCCTGGGGAATTGATTTTGAATCGGAAGTTGTCGTCTTTACTGATGATGTCCCCGCTGGCGTGTCGGTAGACAATGCCGGCAAGCACATCAAGCTTATTGCGCTCGTCAATGATGTCTCACTGAGAAACCTCATCCCGGCAGAGCTTGCAAAGCAGTTTGGTTTTTACCAGTCCAAGCCCCACACTTCTTTTACACCGGTGGCGATCACACCCGACGAACTTGGTGATGCCTGGGATGGTAAACGCGTGCACCTGCCCCTGCACAGCACCCTGAACGGGGAAAAGGTAGGCACACCCAATGCCGGTGTCGACATGGTGTTTGATTTTCCCCAGCTCATTAACCACGCCGCAAAATCAAGGCCTCTCATGGCTGGAACAGTCATCGGCTCCGGTACTATTGCCAATGTTGGCAGCAAGGATGGCTCCTCGTGCCTGGCAGAAATTCGCTGTCTTGAAACCATTGCCGACGGCAAGCCTTCAACACCTTTCATGCAGTTTGGTGACCGCATTGAAATAGAGATGCTTGATAAAAATGGTGAGTCCATTTTCGGCAAGATCGATCAGAAAGTTAAACAGTACACTCCTGCGGAATGATCAAACTCTACAGCTACTGGCGCTCATCTGCGGCCTACAGGGTGCGGATTGCATTAAACCTGAAAGGGCTGGAATATGAAACTGTTGCTGTTCACATGCTCAAAGACGGGGGCGAACAGCACAAGGATGAATATAAAGCCATAAACCCCCAGGGTCTTGTACCAACCCTTGTTGATGGTGATGTGTCCTTAAGCCAGTCACTGGCCATCATGGAATACCTCGATGAGCGCTATCCCCAGGTTCCATTAATAGCTGGTGACGCGGAGCAACGTGCCATGACCAGGCAGCTTGCGCTCAGCATAGCCTGTGATATTCATCCGCTTGATAACCTGAGGGTCCTCAAGTATCTCAAGCATGAATTGAAAGTAGACGACAGTAAAAAAGATGCGTGGTACGTACACTGGATAGTACTGGGTTTTAATGCGCTGGAAAAAACTCTCGGCGCTTCTTCCTGGAAAGGCCCCTATTGCATGGGCGATTCAGTCAGTATCGCCGATATCTGCCTGGTTCCGCAGTTATACAACGCACACCGTTTTGACGTTCCGCTCGAGGATTTCCCGACACTGCTGGAGATAGAAAATAACTGCCTTGAGCTCGAGGCATTCCAGGCTGCAATCCCCGAAGCGCAACCCGACGCGGTAGCCTGAAGCCGCCGTGCCAAACCAGGAAGACGGCATATGCAGTCTTGGTGATGCCAGTATCGAATATCGCTGGATTCGGGGAGAAGAAAATTCGGCAAAGACCCTGGTCCTGTTGCATGAAGGGCTGGGTTCGGTTTCTGCCTGGAAGGATTTTCCGCAAAAGTTACATGAGCGCACCGGCCAGGACGTTTTTTTATACAGCAGGGAATCCTACGGCAAATCCAGCCGTTTAAGTGAGCCCAGGCAAAATGACTACCATAGCTACGAGGCCTGCGATGTGCTTGCACCCCTGCTGGTATCTATGGAAATTGAAGAACCCGTACTGATTGGACACAGTGACGGTGCCACCATTGCTCTGATTTACGCGGCAACAAACCAGCTGCCCACTACTACGGGCATGGTGCTGATGGCACCCCATACTTTCGTAGAGAAAGAGACCTGGAGTAGCGTGGTACCCGTGCTCAATGCCTATAAAGAGTCTGGCCTGCGCGAAAAACTGGCGGCCTACCATGATGATGTGGATGGCGCATTTTTTGGATGGTATGACTTCTGGGCAAACCCGGAAGTGCTTGAATGGAACATTGAGGAAATACTTCCCGACGTGCACTGCCCCCTGCTCCTGGTGCAGGGAAACGAGGATGAGTATGCCACCCGGGCACAGCTGGATGCTATTGCAACGCAATGCAGCGGCCCTTCGGATTTACATATGCTGGGCAACTGCAGGCACACTCCCTTCAGGGACCAGCAAGAAACCTGCCTGGAGTTAATGCAGGGCTTTGTAGACGGGTTATAAAATTGACGCTGATCCAGGCTCAGCGCGCGAAAACGAGGCTGTACAGGGCACCTGGATTGACGTGGACTATCCAGGCCGCTACGGAAGTGCTATTTGATTTATAAAATCGTGTTGTTATTGCTATGCTAGCGCCATTTTGGCGTTCTGAAGAAAATTTTCACGGAGTAATTTATGTCAGGTTTTGACAAGGTTGTAGGCAGTTTTGAAGAGGCGATGGCGGGCCTTGAAAGTGGCATGACTATCATTGCTGGTGGCTTTGGCCTGTGCGGCATTCCTGAAGGGTGCATTGCCCAGATCAAGGAGATGGGCGTCAATGATCTTACCGTCGTTTCAAATAACTGTGGTGTAGATGATTTTGGCCTGGGGATCCTGCTGCAGGGGAAACAGATAAGCAAAATGGTGTCTTCCTACGTTGGGGAAAACGCGGAGTTTGAACGGCAATTCCTGAGTGATGAACTTGAAGTAGAACTGACACCCCAGGGCACGCTGGCGGAGAAAATGCGCGCAGGCGGCGCGGGCATCCCGGCATTTTACACGGCAACCGGCTACGGCACTCCGGTGGGGGAAGGCAAGGAAGTGCGCGAATTTAATGGACGTAATTATATTCTTGAAGAGGCCATCACCGGCGACTTTGCCATCGTCAGGGGCTGGAAAGCCGATCGTTATGGCAATGTGATCTATCGTCACACGGCGCAGAACTTTAACCCAATGGCCGCAACCGCCGGCAGGATCACCGTGGTTGAAGTTGAAGAAATCGTAGAGCCCGGGGAACTTGAGCCGTCACAGATTCATACACCGGGCATATATGTTAATCGTCTTATCGAGAATACGTTTGAGAAGCGCATAGAGCAGCGCACGATTCGAGCAGAATGAGGGAATTACTGTAATGGCACTGACACGAGAACAAATGGCAATGCGCGTGGCGCAGGAGCTGCAGGACGGTTACTACGTAAACCTGGGTATTGGTATTCCTACCCTGGTGGCAAATTACATTCCCGAAGGCATGGAAGTCATGATGCAGTCCGAGAATGGTCTTCTTGGCATGGGACCGTTTCCTACCGAGGAAGAACTGGACGCCGACATGATCAATGCAGGAAAGCAAACTGTCACGGCGATTACCGGTGCATCTATTTTTTCATCCGCCGATTCATTTGCCATGATCCGGGGTGGGCACGTGGATCTCACCGTGCTGGGCGCCTTTGAGGTGGACGTACAGGGTAATATCGCCTCGTGGATGATCCCGGGTAAGTTGATCAAGGGCATGGGGGGTGCCATGGACCTGGTTGCGGGTGCGGATAACATCATCGTTACCATGACCCATGCCAGTAAGCACGGCGAGTCAAAGTTACTGCCAGCGTGCAGCCTGCCGCTGACCGGTGCCGCCTGCATAAAAAAGGTTGTTACCGATCTTGCTTACGTGGAAATCAGCGATGGCAAGTTTCACCTCGTGGAAAGGGCGCCTGGTGTCAGCGTTGAAGAAATCGTCAAGCTGACCGCAGGGGAACTGGTCGTTCCGGACAACGTGCCGGAAATGTCCGTTTCCATCTAGACCAGGAAGGGCGCAGTTTCTCGCTGCGCCGTGTTAAAAAGCCAGGCCCGTCGCTATGAATATTCTTATGCATTCCGCTTCCCTGTACCTCAGCTCGGTTCTGATCTGGGGTACCACCTGGTTTGCTATCAAGTTCCAGCTTGGAGTCGTGGCGCCGGAAGTTTCACTGGTGTATCGCTTCGTGGCAGCGGCAATCATTCTTTTTATATTTTGTATTCTTACAAAACGAAGCCTGCGATTTTCTCCCCGCGAACACCTGTTCATGTTTTTGCAGGGGCTCTGCCTGTACTGCATTAACTACCTGATTTTCTACTGGGCCACTGGCCTGTTAACTTCTGGTGTCGTCGCCCTGTTGTTCTCCACGGTAATCCTGATGAATATTGTTAATGGCGCGATCTTCATGGGGCAGCGGGTTGAGATTCGCACGGTCATTGGCTCACTGATCGGTATTGTCGGGATCGCTTCGGTGTTCTGGTCTGAAGTCAGCGTAATTGAAAATGATAAATCCAGCTTGACCGGGCTATGGTATTGCCTTGTTGCAACCTTCTCGGCGTCGCTTGGCAACCTGCTCTCAGCACGCAACCAGAAAAATGACCTGCCCATCATCCAGACCAATGCCTGGGGAATGACATACGGCTCCCTTATCATGCTCACTTACGCACTTATCCAGGGTTCCGAGTTTAATTACGACCCGGCCTGGGCCTACAGTATTTCGCTGGCTTATCTCAGTTTCTTTGGAACCATAATCGCCTTTGGCAGCTACCTGACACTGGTGGGTAGAATCGGTGCAGACAAGGCCGCCTACGCGGCCGTGTTGTTCCCGGTTGTGGCCCTCGGTATTTCCACGATATTTGAAAACTACCAGTGGACACTTGTTGCTATCGCAGGGTTTGTGCTGATCCTGGTGGGTAACTATATTGTTCTTTATAAACCTGCCACGGCTGACTAGCTACGATTTTGATCCAGGAAGTCAATGATGTGCGGATTAATCGCATCCGGATGTGTCACAGGGGCCATGTGGCCACCTTCCTCAACCACGAGAAATTCCCAGTGCGGACACATTTGCTGAAACACCTCGTAAATCCCGGTAATTGAATTTACGGTCTGGCGCGCTCGAACAAACAGGGTGTTGGCGTCGATACTGAGCCAGCTGCTGTCATTCGCCGGTAGACCCATGATGGAATCCCACTCGTGGTAATTATTTGGTAATGCGGCGGTAAACACCTCTCTTCGATCAGGCGGTAGCTTGTTCCACATACCATCACCCAGCCAGTAATTGACAAAGTACTCGGCAACGATGTCCCAGTTTCCGTTATCACCTTCACTCTTGATGATTTCCCTTAACAGCAGGATTTCATCGTAGCCACCCCGGTTGTTTTCCTTTTCAAGCAAGGGAAACGGGTTGGCTTCCAGTAGAACCAGGGCTTTTATTTTTTCGCGAAGTTCCCTCGCAGTCCATGCCGCCACTGACGCACCAAAGGAATGACCCACGAGGAATACCGGTTCGTCAACGAGGTGGCAAATACTCGAAACCAGCTTTACCTGGTCCTCCATGGACTGAACCTTTGAGCCCGGCCAGGGAGTGGTGTCTCCATAACCATAAAGATTAACCGCCAGGAAACGAAAACGGTGCTGATAATCATCGACCAGTTTTCGCCATTGTTTATAGTTGCTGGCTGCGCTGTGCACCAGCACGACGACGGGACCTCGACCGGCATCCAGGTAATCAATCTTGATCCGCCCCGAATTCAGGATCGGCATGCTTCAGTCCTTAACAAGCTTGATGGATATTTCCGACCTGACTGAATTGGCCAGGAAACACTTTTTATGTGCCAGTTCATGCATTTCATGAATGACATCCCCTGTAGGTTCCTCGCCAGAGAAATCAGTTTCAGGACAAAGCTCGACACGCGTAACGCTGACCCTGTTGGAACTATCTTTTTCCATGATACCCCTGGGGTTATCGACATATTGATCCACGGTGAAGCCCCGTGCAGCACTGATGGAAAGAAAAAACAGCATGTGGCAACTGGAAAGGGCCGCAACGTAAGCTTCCTCCGGGTCCACGTTATATTCCACTGACATTGGCAAGGGCACAACATGGGGAGATGATGAGGCAGGCACGCTGAGACCACCATCAAATATCCATTCATGGCCACGGCTGTAACTGTTGTCAGTGAAATCCTGTTCTCCTCTTTGCCACTTTACACATGCGGTATATTCAGACACTTGATCCTGCCCCTGTTGAATTGGCCTCTATTGATTCGGCCTGCTGCAGGAATTTTTCCAGCTCTATATTACCCCCGGACAGGACCAGGCCGACGTTCTTGCCCGCGACATCAATCTTTCCTTCAAGAATAGCAGCCAGCGTCACCGCCGCCGAGGGTTCAACGACACATTTCATTCTTTCCATGATCATACGTGTTGCCTGGACAATACCTTTTTCGCTGACAGTCACGATATCATCCACGTATTCCTGGATAATGGGAAAAGTCAGGTCACCCAGTGATGTGAGCAGGCCATCCGCGATGGTATTCGGCTTGACCGAGGGGACTATTTCCCCCTTTTTAAAGGAACGAAAGGCATCGTCCGCCCCGGCCGGTTCACAGGCAATGACCCTGGTCGAAGGCGAAAGGTACGCCGTACTTAGCGCGGTACCGCTGAGTAATCCTCCGCCACCAACAGGAGCCAGGATCACATCGAGGTTTTCCACGTCATGAAGCAGTTCAAACGCTGCGGTGGCCTGGCCTGTAATAACACGATAATCATTATAGGGATGGATCACGTTGGCACCGGTCGTGGCTACAATACTTTCAAGACCGGACTCCCTGGCCTGCAGGGTGGGTTCACAAAAGGTGATGTGGCCCCCGTAGGATCGCACCGCCTCCACTTTTACCCGCGGTGCATTTTCCGGCATGACGATATAGGCCGGGATTCCTTTCAGGCCCGCAGCATAGGAAAGCGCCGCTGCATGATTTCCGGAAGAATGGGTTGCTACGCCTTTCTGGAGGGAAGCATCATCCAGTCCAAGGGTGGCATTGGTGGCACCACGTGCCTTGAAAGCACCGACCTTTTGCAGGTTCTCGCATTTGAAAAACAGCCTGGCGGAGCACTTCTCATCCAGTGCCTGGCAGGTAAGAACCGGTGTGCGATGAACAGCGCCTGTAATTCGGTTAGCAGCTTCCCTGATATCATCCAGTTGCGGAACCCTGTTCATGACAAATGTTTCTCAGCACCATTCCTGTCGAAGCAGGCCGAATTTCATGAGCTCAATGTTATCTCCAGGCTCGGGGCTGGCCTTGCCTTCACTGGAAAAACCCAGCTTGCTAAGAAGCGACATGGATGCCCGGTTATCCGTCTCAACAACCGCGCATAATCTTCGTAGCTTGATCTTGTCAAAACCAAACGCGATCAACATACGAAGTGCCTCTTCCGTGAGCCCCTGTCTCCAGAATTCGCGACCGGTGACATAGCCTAATTCTGCGACGCCCGATGACTCGTCATAGTTAAAAAGAAGACAGCTACCAATGACCCTGTGGTTTTCCTGCATGACGACGACTAGCTGGAGCGTTTTGCCCTGGCTCACAAGACCCATGACCTTGTCATACCATGCTTCGGCGTCCTGCCTTGAGCGCCAGGTTTCATAGGGTAAGTAGCGCGTGACTTCTTCGTCCCCGTTTACCAGGGCGAGGTCGTCGAGATCGTCCTTTTCCACGGGGCGCAACAGGAGACGATCGCTTGTTATTGTAACTTCTAGGCTTAGCGGCATTGATTTACCCTGGTATCGCTTTGCTCAGGAAGCCATTATCAGGAAACAGCTTCTTGCTCGTGCGCTAATTGTATCCAGAGTAGGAAAATTTGGCATCCTGCTTCAGTAAGGATCCCCCGGAACGGGAATGAACCGCTGGATCAGACTGCCTGCACAACCCCCCGCTGTACCTGGTCTCTCTCGATGGATTCAAACAGAGCCTTGAAATTACCTTCGCCAAAGCCTTCATCCTGCTTGCGCTGGATAAATTCAAAAAACACCGGGCCAATCACGGTTTCAGAGAATATTTGCAGGAGCAATCGTGGTTCTTCGCCATCGGTGGAGCCATCCACGAGGATACCGCGCTTTTTCAATTCCTCCACGGGTTCTCCATGCCCGGGTAATCGCTCCTCCAGCATTTCATAATATGCAGCCGGTGGCGGTGTCATGAAGAAAATGCCGCTTTCTTTCAACTTGTCCCAGCTGGCTATGAGATCGTCAGTGGCAAGGGCAATATGCTGGATTCCCTCGCCGTTATAGGCCATCAGGAATTCTTCAATTTGCCCCACACCCTGGGACGACTCTTCGTTGAGTGGTATTCGAATGCGACCATCCGGCGCGGTCATGGCCTTTGAAGTGAGACCGGTATATTCGCCCTTGATGTCGAAGTAACGCAGCTCGCGAAAATTAAAAATCTTTTCATAAAAGTTAGCCCAGTAGTCCATGCGGCCGCGATACACATTATGCGTCAGGTGATCGATATGCTTGAAGCCAAAGCCCTGCGGATTTTTTTCGACGCCTTCGAGATATTCAAAATCAATATCATAAATAGAAGCACCTTGCTGGTAGCGATCGATGAGGTATAGCGGTGCACCGCCAATTCCTTTTATTGCCGGTAATCTTAATTCCATGGGCCCCACTGGAATGTCGATGGGCTGCGCGCCCAGTTCCAGCGCCCTGTTATAGGCATGATGGGCATCCTTTACCCTGAACGCCATGCCACAGGCACAGGGACCATGTTCCTCGGTAAAGTAGGCAGTGTAATTTTTTTTCTCATTATTAATGATGAAGTTGATGTCTCCCTGCCGGTAAAGATTGACATCCTTGGAGCGATGCCTGGCAACATGGGTAAAGCCCATCAGTTCAAACAGGGGTTCAAGAACACCGGGCCTCGGTGATGCAAATTCAACAAACTCAAATCCATCCAGTCCCATGGGATTGTCAAAAAGATCGGCCATTATTTAACTCCAAATTTAGTGCTGTTGTTACGAACGGCATGGGTTATTATTTAGTTGCTAATACAACTAAATAAATATTAGTTGTCATTGCAACTATTGTCAACCAGCACAGGGCCTGACCATGAATAAAGAAGATAAGCCACTGATATTAGAAGATTTTCTTCCATACCGCTTGTCACTGCTTTCGAATACCGTGAGTAGTCGAATTGCAGCCACTTACCAGGACAAGTTCGGCATCAGCATGCCCGAGTGGCGCATCATGGCGGTGTTGGCTGAATACCCCGACAGCGCAGCTGACGATGTGTGCCAGCGTACGCGCATAGAGAAATCGGTGGTCTCCCGCTCCGTAGCAAAACTGCTTGGTCGCCACCTGCTGGTACGGGAATTCGACAAGGAGGACCGACGACGATCCATACTTCGCCTGTCGAAAACGGGACACGCAGTCTATTGCGAAGTAAGGCCTGTGGCAGAGCGCTTTGAGGGTATGCTGCTAAGCGGTCTCACCGCCGCAGAAAAAGATCAACTATCTGGCTTGCTTGGCAGGCTGCAGGATAAGGCGGACAGCCTGGAGTGATTTAATTCTTATTATGGTAATGCCGCCGTCAAGGGAATGTAACAAAGCCACCACATAATGGTCTGCAATCTGGAGCTGGATAGGAAAGCGCTCACCACCCCTCTTCACTTCCCCCCGCGTGACGTGTACTTATCCAGGTTCCAGGCTTTATCGTTTTTAACGAGCTGATCTCGCTGCTTCCTGGATCAAATCCCAAGCACTCTCCACGTGTCTCATTTCCGTGCGTGTTTGTCCCACGGCAAAACGAATCGTGTACTTCCCATCAAGCTTCGTGTGAGTCAGGTAAGCCTTTCCCGATGCATTCACGTCCTGCATGATTTGCTCGGTCAATTCATCACCACCTTTATGACGAAAGCAGATGGTATTGAGCGGGTTATCGACCACGAGCTCAAAATCATCGCTTTCAACAATCCAGTTTTTAAACGCCTGCGCCATGGCCACATGGTTACGTATATGATGCTGCAGGCCCTCTACACCATAGTGCCTGATTACAAACCATAGCTTCAAAGCACGAAAGCGTCTGCCCAGTGGAATATGCCAGTCACGGTAATCAAACACTGCGCCCGCGTTTGTTGCCTCGTTCTTGAGGTATTCCGGCAATATGCTCAGCGCATTAATCAGCGCAGCCCTGTCAGCAACAAAAAAAGCATTACAATCGAAGTTGGTAAACATCCACTTGTGTGGATTGAAGGTGTAGCTGTCTGCATCCTCTACCCCATCATTGATGAAGCGAAACTCGGGACATATTGCCGCAGGGCCGGCCATGGCCGCGTCCACGTGGAGCCAGAGATTGTGCTTTCTTGTTACCGCCGCCATGTCAGCAACCGGGTCAAGCGCGAGTGATGAAGTCGTACCAACGCAAGTGCAAACAAAGAAAGGCGTCAAGCCGGCATCAATATCCACCTGGATCTGCGCATCCAGTGCCTCCGGTTTCATGCGATACATCTCGTCTACTTCAACGAGACGCAGGTTTTCGGTTCCTATTCCGGAAATCATGCAGGCCTTTTCAATTGAAGAGTGCGCCTGCGCCGAGGTGTAGGCAATGAGCTTGCCTGTACCACCCACCTTGTTAACGTCACTCACTTTCTCCCTCGCAGCGAGCAACGCACAGAGCGTGGCATCCGAGGCGGAATGCTGTATCACGCCTCCGCCTTGCGTGTGTGAAAGAAATTTCTCCGGCAGGTCCAGCATCTTTACCAGCCAGTCCATAATATGGGTTTCCACCTCGGTGCATGCCGGGCTGGTAGCCCAGAGCATGCCCTGCACGCTGAGTCCAGCAGAGAGGATTTCACCCAGGATGGCAGGTGCGGAGCTGTTACCCGGGAAATAGGCAAAGAAGTTTGGCGATTGCCAGTGGGTGATGCCCGGCATGACGATATCGTTGACGTCCTTCAACATGCTTTCAAAGCTCTCACCCTTTGTGGGAGCGGATTCCGGCAATTTCGCTCGAATATCACCAGGGGCTACCTGGGATAACACGGGATAGGTCTCCACGTTTTCCAGGTAATCTACCACCCAGTCGATGGCAGCGTAGCCATTCTTGCGAAACTCCTCGAGATCCATATGATAATTTTCTTTATCGCCCATGATTTTCACCCTTTTGTCGAGGCAAAATACAGTACTTAAATGTCTGCGGACAGGCAAGATATTCATCTGTCCCTAAATCTGGGGACGGAAATATTGACTGACGCGTGTATGCTGTCATTTCACCTCGATAACCTGCGTATGAAGACATAATGGCGAAGTATGGCGAACTGGGCGAAGCAAAAAATACCTCCAAGCAGGCGCGGCAGGTTTTTGATTTCATTGCGCCCGGGGAAATAGAAAGCGGGGAAGTACTGCATTTCCCTGTAGTCATCGTTGGTGCCGGACCCATCGGCCTGGCCACCGCTATAAGCCTTGCGCAACGCGGTATTCGCTCGGTGGTGCTGGAAAAATACAATAGCGTAAGTGATGGGTCGCGGGCGATTTGCTGGGCCAAGCGCACGCTGGAAATACTTGATCGTATTGGCACCGGTGATCGCATGGTGGAAAAAGGCGTGGTCTGGGACCAGGGCCTGGTTTATTTCGGTGAAGACCCCGAGCCAATCTACAGTTTTGACCTGCTCATGGACAAGGAGCAGAAGTACCCTGCTTTTATCAACCTCCAGCAATTCTACGCTGAAGAGTACCTCATCGAGTTATCCGGCGATTACAGTGATACGGAAATTCGCTGGCAAAACGAAGTGATCGCCATTGAGACTGCTGAAGACAAGGTCACCGCCGTAGTGAAAACACCCGCTGGCGAATACCGGATCAGCGGTGATTACCTCATTGCAGCCGATGGACACAAGAGCCCGGTGCGCAACATGATGGGCCTGGATTTTGAAGGTCGTATTTTCGAGGATCACTTCCTTATTGCGGATGTGAAAATGAAAGCTGACTTTCCTGCTATACGGCGATTCTGGTTTGATCCTCCGTTCAACCCCGGACAAACCTCCCTGATCCATAAACAGGCCGACGATATCTGGCGGATCGATTTCCAGATGGGCTGGGACATCGACAAGGAAGAAGTCATGAAAGAGGAAAATATCGATGCCAAGGTGCGTGCTTTTCTCGGGCCGGATATCGAGTTCGAATATGACTGGGTCAGTCTTTATACCTTTCAGTGCAGGCGTATGAAAAAATTCGTGCATGGCAGGGTAATCTTTGCAGGGGACTCTGCTCACCTGGTATCACCATTTGGTGCCCGCGGTGCAAACGGCGGGTTGCAGGACGTTGATAACCTGGTCTGGAAACTGGATCTTGTTTTGAACGGCAAGGCCGACACGCGCTTGATTGACAGTTACGACGACGAACGTATTTACGGTGCCGACGAAAACATAACTAACTCGTCCCGTAGTACAGACTTCATGACGCCCAAAAGTCCTGTCAGCCTTGCATTTCGCGATGCCACCCTGGAACTTGCCCAGGACTTTGAATTTGCTCGAGGCATCGTCAATCCCGGTCGACTTTCAAGACCCTGCACCCTGGATGACTCGCCATTAAATACGGATGACGAGGATACCTTTACCGACAAGCAGCGTCCCGGCAGCCCATGCATGGATGCACCTGTGAGTGTTGCAGGTAAAGAATGCTGGTTCCTGAACCAGGTAGGCGAGCGCTTTGTTGGCTTGTATTTCAGAAAAGATGACGAGGAGCTACAGGACGATTTTAGCCAGCTGTCCAACAACGATATCAGCATTGAAGTACTTTGCGTGGGAGACCGGCCTGGTGATATTAACGACAGCCGGGGTTTGCTGGCCCGCCACTATGATGCAACACCGGGTACATTCTACCTGCTGAGACCCGATCAGCATGTGGCCGCAAGATGGCGTCATTTTGACACCAGCAAGGTGCTGGCGGCCCTTGCCAGGGTAAGCGCGCACTAGCCAGTCTCGAAAAACCGGCTGCGAATGGCGGTTTTACACATTAATTAATGCACCCTGTTGGTGATTATCCATTAAAATGACAGCGTGAAATTTGAATCGCGCAAGTTCATCACCATGGAAATCGTTTAATGGAACAACAGCAAGCAGGTTCCAGGGATCTTGAGCAGGATGCCCCTGTTGCTGAGCATGACGTGCTGGCAGAGTGCCTTGCCATCATCACGCAGCATTACGAAAAACCACGTTCTGCGGAAACACTGCTGGCCGGACTTCCCCTCGAGGACGAACAAAGTTCACCTGAATTGTTTATTCGTGCGGCGCAACGCGCCGGCTACAGCAGCGAACTTGTCGAACTGGGGCTTGAACGTATTCATCAGCAAACCCTTCCACTGGTATTACTGTTAAAAAACAAGCAAGCCTGTGTCGTTCATGGTGTCACGGATAGTGGTGAACTTAAACTTAGTCGGCCAGGAGAGAGCCCGGGCAACAGTTCAATTGAGAATATTGCCAACGAGTATTCAGGCTACGTCCTGACCCTGAAACCCATTTACGGCTTTGATGATGCCTCGGGCGTATTCCGCGAGCACTGGTTCTGGGGCACCATGAAAAAGCTCTGGCGTATCTATGCCGAAGTCATTGTCGCTTCACTGTTAATTAACCTGTTTGCCCTCGCCGTACCGATGTTCGTGATGAACGTGTACGATCGCGTCGTACCCAACCACGCAATCGAAACGCTGTGGGTCCTTGCCAGCGGTGTAACCATCGTACTGTTATTTGATATCACCATGAAAACGCTGCGCAGTCATTTCATAGACAGCGCTGGTCGTTACAGCGATATAGTGTTATCGCGAACTATTTTTGAGCACGTGCTTGGGATCAAGATGGATCATCGTCCCGGTAAAACAGGTTCCTTTGTTAACAACCTGATGGAGTTTGATACCTTCAGGGAGTTTTTTACTTCCACCACTATCACGGTTCTGATTGACCTCCCCTTCGTGCTGTTATTCATATTGATCATTGCCAATATCGGCGGCTTTATCGCCTGGGTACCCGCCATCGCAGTCATCATATCGCTGGTTTTTGGGCTACTGATGCAGGTGCCGTTAAGGCGCGTTATTCAGCAGACCTTCCAGGATTCTTCGCGTAAACACGCCGGGCTGGTTGAAACAATTTCGGGTCTTGAAGCTATCAAGTCTTTGAAGGCGGAAGGTACTGTCCAGCGTCGATGGGAAGAACAGGTTGAAACCCTCGCCAACCTCAAGGTGCAATCACGCAAGCTAACTACTCTTATCACCAACAGCTCGCAACTGATCAGCCAGGGTGCCTATATCCTCCTGATCATAGCCGGTGTCTACCAGATTACTTCGGGCAACATGACCATGGGAGGCCTGATTGCCTGTTCCATCCTCAGCGGTCGTGCTCTTGCACCCATGGCACAGGTTGCAAGCCTGTTAACTCGCTTTCACCAGTCCGTGTCCGCCTATGGTTCGCTTGATGGCATTATGAAAATGCCTACAGAACGCGGCAACCGCGATGCATTTTTGCAAAGGGACAGGCTCAAAGGCCGTATTGAATTTCAAAATGTCCGTTTCAGTTACCCCGGCGAGGAAATCAATACACTGGAGGATGTCAGCTTCAGGATCGAACCCGGCGAACGTGTCGCAATAGTTGGAAGAATCGGTTCAGGTAAAAGCACCATACAAAAGCTCATTCAGGGATTTTACGAGCCTGCCTCGGGCAACGTGCTTATTGATGACACAGACATTCGCCAAATTGATCCGGCTGACCTGCGCAACAATATCGGAGCAACACCGCAGGATATTGTTCTTTTCAGCGGTTCAGTAAAAGACAACATCGTGCTTGGTGTTAACCATGCTGATGACACTGGCATACTACGCGCCGCCGACATCGCGGGCATCACGGATTTTCTAAATCAACATCCTCACGGGTTTGATCTACAGGTTGGCGAACGTGGCATGAACCTTTCAGGTGGTCAGCGACAGGCCATTGCCATGGCAAGAACTGTCCTTCGTGATCCTTCCATGGTGTTGCTGGATGAGCCAACCAATACTTTTGACAGCACCACCGAGGATCGTTTTCTTCGACAGTTTCACGAGTGGCTTGGTACACGCACCCTGGTCATGGCAACACACAAGTCAACACCCCTTGCGCTCGTCAATCGCCTGATTGTCATCGACAAGGGTCGTGTTGTTGCTGACGGTCCAAAGCAGAAAGTTATCGAGGCACTGGCGTCAAATGCCCAGGCTAACGCGGGCCAGGCCCAGCAGGAAAATTAATCATCATGAGTTCTTCTGACTGGTTTGACGACAATCGCCGCAAGAATGCGGCACTGCTTGTACCCGGCAGCAGTTTTTCCGTTGGCCACCTGATCCTCTGGCTCAGTGCACTATTCATTATCTCGGGCCTGGTGTGGGCAAACTTTGCCAGGCTGGATGAAGTCACTCGGGGAACCGGCCGGGTCATCCCCTCAAGCCAGACGCAGGTAGTACAGAATCTTGAAGGCGGTATTCTTTCTGATGTACTGGTAAGAGAGGGCGACATTGTCGATAAAGACCAGGTGCTGATGCGTATAGACAATACCCAGTTTCTATCTTCGTTTCGTGATAACAGGTTGCAGGCTTCTGCACTTGAGGCGAGGGTTCAGCGACTCACTGCAGAAGTGAATGGTGACGAATTCCAGCCTGGTGACACGGGCGAAGACGATGAACTTGTACAGGCACTCAGCAATGAACACGCACTTTTTATCTCTCGCCAGCGCGAACTCAGCAGTAGCCTGGATATTCTTGAACAGCAAAAAAAGCAAAGAGAACAAGAGCTTAAGGGCGTCAATGCTGAACAGAAAAAACTAGAGCGAAGTTACCAGCTGGCAAAGAAGGAACTTGATATTACGAGGCCCCTGGTGGCCGAAGGTGCCATGTCAGAAGTGGAGTTATTGCGACTGGAACGGGATGTGAATGAACTTGCCGGACAGCTTGAAAACAATCGTCTTGCCATACCCCGTATCGAATCTTCCATTGAAGAAGCAAAAAGAAGAATAAACGAAAGAAAAAACCAGTTCGTCAGCCAGGCACAGTCGGAACTCAACCTGGCGCGCACGGAATTATCGAGCCTGGGTGAGAGCAGCCGCGCACTTGAGGATCGTGTCAAGCGAACGGAGATACTTTCTCCTGCCCGCGGTACTGTTAAACAGATTAAGATCAACACTATTGGCGGCGTGATACAACCCGGAATGGATCTCGTAGAAATCGTACCCACCGAGGATGCCCTGCTGGTTGAAGCTGACATCAGGCCTTCCGACATTGCATTCCTCAGGCCGGGACAGGATGCACTGGTGAAGATCACGGCCTATGACTTTGCCATCTATGGGGGACTGCCGGCAAAACTTGAGCACATCAGCGCCGATACTATCACCGATGAAAAAGGCGAACGCTACTACCAAGTACGTCTTGTGACGGAAAAAACCAACCTTGGCAGCGAAGCAAATCCCTTGCCCATCATCCCGGGCATGGCCACCGAGGTGGACATTCTTACCGGTAACAAGACTGTCATGGAGTACCTGCTGAAACCGATCAACCGGGCAAAAGCTCGAGCCCTGCGCGAGAGGTAACCGCTTTCTAAACAGTCGCCAGGATGATATCAGTCTCGACGATAATTTGACTGGTTATATCCGGAATGACAATCGTGCCTGTCAATTCGTTGCCACTAATTACCGTGGTATCACCCGTCGAAGAAATGGACAGTGAACCTCCGCTTCCGGAAGTAACTGTAGTTCCAGAGGATGTTCCGCTGATCAATTGACCACTGGAAAACTCCAATGCCCCCGAGGATGTAAAAGAATTGGAATTGATATTTATCTCGCCCGTGGTAACAAAAGAAGCCGATAGATCCTGGTGAATAAGTAGCTCGCCAGCAATACCTTCGGCCATGACCGAGTTGTAGGTCTCACCATTGAACACCTTGGTATCAAGAACCAGGTTTAAATCGACGCCATCGAAATTGACGGTATCACCGCTATCGCCATCGACAAGGACCTGCTTCGTACCGACAGCAAGGAAAGCATTCGCCGCGTCCGGGAGAGCAAGCACATCGCGAATATCAAGATCCAGGCTGTTATTCCCCGTGCCAGTGAGTTCGAAACGCTCAATGCCCTGGTAACGCAGGTTGGAGATGTTTGTAAGATCCAGGCTTTCACCGGCACCATCAAACCGCAAGGTGTCCAGGCCACTGCCGCCATCAATCTTGAGGGTATCCGCCGAATCAAAAACGAGGATGTCGTCACCCGCTCCGCCCTTGAGCACGTCGTTGCCTGCACCACCGTCGAGGGTGTCGTTACCCTGGGATCCAAGTAGATTTTCATCTGTACTTGTACCAGTAAGATTGTCATTGGCACTCGTCCCTGCAAAATCGATATTACCAGTTAGGTCATGTCCAAATATGAGGTGACTTTTACCGGTACCCGCATTGGCAAAGGAAGATCCAACGATAACATCATCGAGCCCATCTCCGTCTATGTCTCCTGCACCAGAGACACTTATCCCCGTCCTTGCCGAAATTTCCGAGCCCTCGATTATATAACCACCATTTGTACTCAGAGCAGATAGTTCGAAAACCGTCGAAAACCCGCTGGCTTTTCCGAATACAACGTAACCTTTACCAGAATCACTGTTTGGTGCATCTGCCAGGAGTGCCCCAATAATAATGTCATCAAAACCATCACCATTGACGTCGCCCGCTCCAGATACGGATAGACCGCTATTATCGTTTTGAGATTCACCATTTATGATAAAGCCGTTAGAGCCATCAAGGGTATGCAGAGCTGTTGACGCAGAAAATCCATCCTGCTTTCCAAAAATCACATAAATTTGACCCGTATTCGATCCGTTCGTTGTATCTGCACCGTTTGCGCCGACGAGAATATCTGAATATCCATCCCCATTGATATCGCCAGCTGAAGAAACTGATGTCCCGGCGCGCGTGTGTGAACCGATGCCGGTTAATTCAAATCCGTTGCTTCCATCGAGGTTGGACAGGTTAACTGATGCACTGAATCCGTCTGCCTTGCCAAATACGACATAGGCTTCGCCGCTACTGCTGCTCGCTGGGCTAGCACGATTAGCGCCGATAAGAAGATCATCAATGCCGTCACCATTCACATCACCCGCATCCGCAACAGAAATACCACTCGAATCAGCCGATTGAATTCCATTTAACTTGAAACCATTAGTGCCATCCAGGGTAGAAAGATCAATTGATGCAGAAAAGCCAGCAGCATCACCGAAGATAACGTAACTTTCCCCGCTATTGATTCCGTTGGCATCTGCGCCATTGGCACCGACGATCAGATCATCATAGCCGTCGCCGTTGATATCTCCCGCATTTGATACAGAGACACCCGAATTATCCGCAGAATCAATACCGTTAATCTGAAATCCATTACTTCCATCAAGGCTGGAAAGCTCAATACTGGAGGAGAAGGCGGTGGATTTGCCAAACAGTACATAACTTTCTCCGCTATTTGTATCGCCTGCATCTCCTCCAAAAGCACCTATCACAAGGTCATCTATCCCATCACTATTCAAGTCGCCTGCAGCAGAGACGGAAAGTCCGCTGTTATCGTCCACATCAATCCCATTCATCGAAAAACCATTGCTGCCATCCAGGGTTGAGAGTTCAAAAGAAGAAGAAAAACCGCTCGCTGAGCCGAATACCACGTAGCTCTGCCCGCTCTGACTACTTCCACCGGGATCTGCCTGGTATGCACCAATTAGGATGTCATCGTAGCCATCGTCATTTATGTCTCCCGCTGAAGAAACTGATCGGCCACTTCTATCATCTTGATTGATGCCGTTAATAGTAAAACCATTAGTTCCATCAAGATCATCACTCTTGAGTACATAGTTTGAATTGATTATGAAACTCTTGGAATCGGACAGTGCAGTACCGGTGCCACTACTACCCAGATCATCAACGAGTAATGTGACAGTCGCCAGACCAAACTCTTTCTGAAAACTTGAACCAGAAAGCGCGCCGTTTATATCAGACAGGCTTCCTGTGAAAGTCATCATCATATCTTCAATGCCGTCTCCGGCAGTAAAATTCAAACCAGTCGTCTGACCAAGAGACAGGCTGCCGAGATCGGTGCTCAGGGTTACCTCAATATCAGCTCCCCTGGCATCAGAGTCATAAATGCCCAGGTTTGGAATAGAAAAATCGGAAAATACAAGCATGCTGGTCGTTAATGAATCTGGTACAAGACTTATTGGCGCATCGTTAGGTCCGTCCAGCAGCGTGATAGATAAGATTGAGTCCTGTACCTGGGCAATTGCTGCACCATCGGAATATTCTGTATAACTCTGACCATCGATTACCACGCTGCCGGTATTAACAAAATGCCCGGTAAGGCTTACCCCATCATCCGCTCCGCCCGATATACGCAGGACATTGCTTGTGTCTGATAAGGAAACCAGCGCCAGCTTGTCCAGTAACAGGCTGTTCGCACCGCTGCCATTCAGATCAATAATCTCTATACCTTCAATGGGGGTAGTCCTGTCCGCAACCAGGTCAATTACCTGTCCTGCAGTATCAACACGCAATGTATCCATGCCGCTACCACCATCAACACGCGTTCTGTCCGCTGCGTCATATACCAATACATCATCGCCGGCTGCACCGATTAACACGTCATTTCCTGCTGAACCGTCCAGTACATCATCGCCAAGGCCACCGACCAGTGCTTCATCAGCGGCCGTTCCGCCCAGCATGTCATCGCCTGCCGTTCCCTCAAAATCAACATCAGAGCGGAAATCCCGGCCGAAAAGGAGGTAGCTCTTACCTGCGTCTATAACATCACCCACATCTGCTTCCCTTGCGCCAATGATGACATCTTCATAGCCGTCACCATTAACATCACCGGCATTGGAAACCGCCCATCCACTCCAGTCGCGAAATGATGCCCCTTCTACAACAATGCCATTACTGCCATCGACATCAGCGAGATCAAATGTAGCGGTATAGCCGGAGGCCTTTCCGAAAACGATATAGCTTTCGCCGCTTTCAGTACCGTTAGGGTCGGCAAGATAGGAGCCGATTATGATGTCATCATAGCCATCGGCGTTTATATCACCAGCAGTAGATACTGAAACTCCGCTACGATCAGTCTGTGCAACACCGTTTAGTTGAAAACCATTGGTACCATCAAGTGCAGACAATTCGATGGACGTGGTAAATCCGCCAGTTTGACCGAACACGACGTAACTTTCCCCGGTGTCACCAGGTGTTGGATCGGCCCGCCAGGCGCCAATAATCAAATCATCGATGCCATCACCGTTTATGTCACCGGCAGTGGAAACGGAGTAACCGCTATTATCACCAAAATCAATACCATTCAGGATAAAGCCATTACTGCCGTCCAGGGCAGACAATTCGATTGATTCAGAAAAATTACCGGTCTTGCCAAAAACAACATAGCTTTCTCCGCTATCACTACCATTGGGATCCGCACGGTAGGCACCTATAATGAGGTCATCAACACCGTCACCATTGACATCTCCAGCGTTCGATACTGAGTGACCACTGAAATCCACCGCATCAATGCCATTTAACTGGACGCCGTTGACGCCATTCAATCCTGATAATTCGAGCGTTGAACCAAAGCCATTCGCCTGTCCAAATACAAGATAACTTTCCCCGCTGACATTGCCATTGGCGTCTCCCCCTCTTGCACCAATAATCATATCCGCCAGGCCATCACCATTGACATCACCGGCATGGGACACCGACCCGCCTAATTCATCGCCACTATCAATTCCATTTATCTGGAAACCATTGATACCATCGAGACCTGAGAGGTCGATGTTGGGACTGAAACCACTGGAGCTGCCATAAATAATATAAGCCTGCCCGGATGCACTACCATTGGGATCGGCACTCGGCGCACCAACCAGGATGTCGGAAAGGCCATCGTTATTGATATCACCAACGCCAGAAACCGATCGCCCACTTCCATCAGCACTGTTTATCCCGGAGAGTTTGAAACCGTTGCTGCCATCAAGATCAAAAAGAGAGAAGGATGTGGGAAAACCAGAGGCCGCGCCAAAAACCACGTAGCTCTCCCCGGCACTGAAATTACCGTTTGGATCAGCACTGGTTGCCCCGATAATGAAATCATCAAATCCATCGCCATTGACATCTCCGGCTGACGCAACCGAGAGCCCGCTGCTGTCGTCGGCGGCGATGCCATCTATCTGGAATCCACCGATACCGTCAAGCTGGTTAAGCACCAGTTCCGGGCGCGTGTTGATGGTAAAACTTTCCGAGTCCTGTGAAGCACCGCCAGCCCCGCTATTGCCCAGATCATCTACAGACAGTGTCACGGTGGCAACACCGAATTCTTTCTGGAAAGTTGTACCGGCAAGAGCAGCATTGACATCCGTTACACTGCCCCTGAAAGTCATTGTCGTGTCTTCAACACCATCACCCACGCTAAAGATCAGGCCTGTTGCCTGGCTTAAGGACAGGCTGCCAAGGTCCGTGCCCAGGGTCACCTCTAAGTGATTTGCTCCCGAATCCGCGTCGAATACCTGTAAATCCGGTATAACAAAATCAGCCAGGAGAACCTGGCTTGTTTCCTGTGCATTTGGAACCAGGCTGGCCGGCCCCTGATTATCCCCTTGCAGCAAGGTCAATGAATTAATCGCGTCCTGTACCTGGGCAACGGCAACACCGTCACTATATTCCGTGTAATTCAGTCCATTGATAATCACGCTGCCGGAATTGACAAAATGACCCTTGAGGCTCACGGCATCGTCGGCCCCACCGGAAATACGTAACATATTGCTCGTGTCAGACAGGGACACCAGTGACAGCTTATCTAGGAACAGGCTATTTGCACCGGAACCATCCAATTCAATGATCTCGATGCCGTTAATGGGCGTACTGCGATCGCTAACCAGGTCCAGGCTCTGGCCCGCTCCATCGAAACGGAGGGTATCCAGGCCGCTACCACCATCTACGCGCAGGGTATCTGCAGCATCGTAAACCAGTACATCATCACCCGCTGCACCTATCAGGACATCGCTACCACCTGCGCCATCAAGCAGGTCATCACCCAGGCCACCTACCAGGCTTTCATTCGCAGCCGTTCCAGACAAGCTGTCGTCGCCTGCTGTACCAGCATAATCAACGTCACCTGAGAAATTGTTACCGTATACAAGATAGCTTTCTCCGGCATTAAAATTGTTTGGGTCGGCAAAGGGTGCGCCGATGATAATGTCGTCATAACCGTCACCATTGACATCACCTGCGCCTGAGACTGAACGACCCGCTGATATGCCCGGACTCGCTTTTAGCACAAATCCATCAGCTGGTCCCAGCCCTGAAAGCTCGATGCTGGCACTGAACCCTGCTGTACGGCCATAGATAACATAGCTTTCACCAGTGCCGTGGGCGCCAATGAGCAGATCGTCAAGCCCATCCGCGTTGACATCACCGGCACCGGATACTGCGTAACCACTATGATGATTGTAACCAGCGCCATTGACGGTAAAACCATTGACACCATCAATATCTGCCAGGTTAATGGAAGACACAAAGCCGCCAGCCTGTCCAAACAGGACATAACTTTCACCACTTCGGCTGCCATTGGGATCTGCTTCGTTCGCACCAATAATAATGTCGGCGACACCGTCACCGTTAATATCACCAGCCGATGAAATCGAGCGCCCACTGAAATCATTGACGTCGACGCCATTCAGGATGAAGCCGTTAGTGCCGTCAAGGCTGGCAAGGTCCAGGGATTTATCGAAAATCTCCGTCTTCCCAAACACGATATATGTCTGGCCTTCATCATCACTTGTCGGATTTGCCAGGTAGGCACCAATAATGACATCATCAATACCATCACCATTGACGTCACCTGCGGCCGAGACCGTACTACCACTCGCGTCACCGTCAGCAATCCCGTTTATTTGGAAACCATTGACACCATTGAGCTTATTCAGATCCAGCTCATCCCCGTATCCATTTTCATTACCAAAAACAACATAAGTTTCACCGCGGACTCCACCTCCTCCTTCGGCCGTTCTTGCCCCGATGAGCATGTCTGCAAGACCATCACCATTCATATCACCGGCGGACGATACGCTGAATCCCAACCTGTCTGAGGTGTCCTGTCCCGTGACCTGGAAGCCGTTTATACCATCAAGTAAAGAAAGCTCCAGGGTCGCCGCAAACCCGGCGGCTTTTCCAAATACCACATAAGTTTCACCGCTGGAGCCACCACCCGCATCGCCTTCTGGTGCACCAATAAGCAGGTCATCAAAACCATCATTGTTAATGTCTCCGGCGGAAGAAACCGAAAATCCGCTGTCATCCCCGTTATCAATACCGTTGAGAATAAAACCGTTAGTGCCATCCAGGCTGGCCAGCTCAACTTGCGCTGGTACACCAGTGGCCTCGCCGAACACCACGTAACTCTCACCAGCAGCTGGGACCGCGCCAACCGCGTGATAGGCACCGATAATGACATCATCGAAGCCGTCACCATTGACATCACCGGCAGATGACACCGAGCGGCCACTGCGACTATTGCTGTCCATGCCATTGAGGGTAAATCCGCTACCTGTTTCAAGATCAGCGAGTGAAAGTACATACTCGGAATTGATGGTAAAGCTCTCCGAATCCTGCAGCGCACCACCCGTACCGTTATTTCCAAGGTCATCAACAGCAAGGGTCACGGTAGCGAGACCAAAATGTTTTTGATAAGTCACCCCGTCCAGTGCCAGGTTGATATCGCTGATGCTGCCGCTGAAGGTCATGCTGCTGTCTTCACTACCATCACCATTGCTAAACGTGAGGCCTGTTGTCTGGCTCAAAGACAGGCTACCCAGATCTGTTGAAAGAGTGACTTCCACATTGTCGGAACCTGCATCAACATCGAACACATGCAAGCCATCAATGCTCAGATCCGTCAATACCAGCATGCTAGTGGTCAAATCGGCCGGTACGATACTGACTGGCGCATTGTTAATATCCTGTACCAGGGTAACCGAGGAAATGGAATCCGCTACCTGGGCAATCGCGACGCCATCGCTATATTCCGTGTAATTCTGCCCATTGATGAGCACGGTTCCGCTATTTATAAAGCCTCCCCGCAATGTGACTGCATCATCCGCCCCACCGCCTATGCGCAAGGTATTGTCATTATCAGAAAGTGAAACAAGCGCCAGGGTGTCGAGCAGCAGTGCGTTGGCACCAGTGCCATCAAGGTCTATGACCTCGACACCTTCAATGTGGGTTGCTCTATCACTGATAAGATCAAGTACCTGGCCTGAACCATCAACGCGCAGCGTGTCTGTTCCACTTCCCCCATCAACTCGCAATTGATCAGCGCTGTCATAAACAAGGATGTCATCCCCCGCAGCGCCAATTAGTACATCGTTTCCGCCACCACCTTCAAGAATATCATCGCCCTGGGCACCAATAAGCACCTCGTCAGCGCCGCTGCCAATCAATACATCATTTCCGGAACCACCCTTGAAGTCGATTTCGCCTAGATAGTCGCCACCAAAAATGACATAGCTTTGTCCAGCAGTTGAACCGTTTATACTTGAACGATATGCGCCGATGAGAACATCGTCAAAACCATCACCATTGATATCACCAGCACTCGAAACCGAACGACCGCTATTGTCACCTACAGAAACACCCCTTATTATTGCGCCGTCACTCCCGCCAAGGCTGGATAGTTCAAGGCTGCTGCCAAAGCCTGTTGACTTTCCGAAAACCAGGTAGCTTTCACCCGAATCGTTTCCGTTTGAATCTGCGCTGTGAGCGCCGATCAATAGATCACCGTAACCGTCTCCATTGACATCTCCAGCACTCGACACACTCACACCGCTAAAATCGCGGGCGAGAATACCATTTACCTGAAACCCGTTTGTGCCATCCAGGCCTGAGAGATCTATTGAACTCGAGAACCCAATGTCATTGCCGAATACGACGTAGCTCTCACCACTCTGACTTCCATTGGCATCGGCAAAAAATGCGCCGATAATAAGGTCATCGAGGCCGTCGCCGTTGATATCACCAGCTCCAGAAACAGACATTCCGCTCAAGTCATTCCCGTCGATGCCCCTGAGCCTGAACCCATTATTTCCATCAAGGTCTGACAGCTTGATTGAAGCATCAAAACCTGAACTTTTTCCGAAAACGACATAACTCTCTCCGGAGTCTGTATTCGGCTCATCTGCTCGCCACGCACCGATGATTAAATCGTCGATGCCGTCGCCATTGACGTCTCCCGCCATGGATACAGCATTACCACTCTCATCATTAAAATCGACACCCTGCACGACAAAGCCATTATTGCCATTCAGGTTAGCAAGATCCAGGCTGGCCGAGAAACCCCCGTCTTGCCCGAACACGACATAGGACTCGCCCTTGGCATTGTGGCCATCCGGGTCGGCGTTGGGTGCACCAATCAGCAAGTCTGCAATACCGTCACCATTTATATCTCCGGCAGCGGAAAGCGAAAAACCGGCCCGGTCACCCGCATTAATCCCGTTTAACTGGAAGCCGTTACTGCCATCCAGGCTGGAAAGCTCAAAGCTTGAGCCATATGATCCTCCACCAAAAATTACATAAGCCGCACCACTATTGACCGCCGTTGCATCTGCCTCGGAAGCACCAATCAACAGATCGTCTATACCGTCGTTATTCACATCACCGGCACTGGACACCGGCCTGCCACTCAGGTCGCTCTGAAAAATACCGTTAATTTGAAATCCGTTTGTGCCATCGAGACTGGATAGATCCAGGGAAGCCGGGTGGCCGGATTGCTGTCCAAATACAACATAGCTTTGCCCGGCCCCAATAACGCCTCCCGGATCTGCGAAATGCGCGCCGATGATTATGTCATCCAGGCCGTCATTGTTTATATCTCCCGCAGAGGAGACTGAAATACCACTATTATCACCCTGGGCTATACCGTTAATGGAATAGCCATTGGAACCATCCAACTGGTCCAGGCTCATAATCAAGTTGGAGGTAACAGTAAAGCTTTCGCTATCGCTGAGAGGACCGCCTGTACCGCTGCTGCCGAGGTCGTCCACAGCCAGTGTCAGCGTCGCCATGCCAAATTCTTTATGGTAAACGGCGCCGTTCAGGGCAGCATTGATATCAGTGAGCGTGCCGCGGAAAATCATGGCACTGTCCTCTGTACCATCACCGCTTGTAAAGACAAGCCCGGTCGTCTGGGAAAGAGAAAGACTGCCGATATCGGTGGAAAAGCTGATTTCGACGTCATTGGGCCCAGCATCGGAGTCAATAATCTCCAGTCCATCCAGGATTAATCCGGACGGGCCAAGCTGACTGGTGGTCAATGCAAGGGGAACGACAACGGCGGGTGCATCGTTAGGTCCGAGAACAAAGGACACTGATCCAATTGTGTCCTGCACATGTACAACTGCATTTCCGTCAGTGTACTCGGTGAAATTCTGGCCGTTAATCACGGTGGCACCGTTATTGAAAAAATTTCCTTCCAGGCTAAGTGAGTCATCAGCCCCCCCGGAAATCTGAAGCGCGTTGCTGGTATCAGAAAGATAGAGTAACGCCTGGGTATCAAGGATCAGGGTGTTCGCCCCTGAGCCATCAAAATCGATGATTTCGAAATTTTCAAAAGCGCTGCTTCGATTGGTTTTCAGATCAAGGCTCTGACCAGCACCATCGAAACGCAGAGTATCAATACCATGTCCACCATCAACACGGACAGTATCAGCTAAATCAAGTACCAGCACATCGTCACCGGCACCGCCTATGAGGACATCATTTCCTCCTGCACCATCCAGAATGTCATCACCCAATCCACCGATAAGATTCTCATTGCTGCCCGTGCCCGTGAGATTGTCAATTCCAGCAGTACCAATGTAATCTGCTTCGTTACGAAAATCTTTGCCGTAGATTAGGTAGCTTTCCCCTGCACCACCCTTCCCGGCGGGATCTGCATATTTAGCACCAATTATTACATCATCAAAACCGTCCCCATTTATATCACCCGCAGCAGAAACAGAATGACCACTCTGATCATCCGGATTTGCTCCGTGCAGAAAAATTCCATCCGCTATGTTTAGCGCTGATAGATCTACCAGGGAAGAAAAACCACTGGGCTTACCGAAAAGAACATAACTCTCTCCAGACCTACTGCCACCAGGATCAGCATATCGGGATCCAATTATCAGATCGTCATATCCATCACCATTCATGTCTCCCGCAAAGGAGACGGAGTGACCAACCTCGTCATATTGGCTGGCACCGTCTATTTGAAAACCATTACTTCCATCAAGGCTTGAAAGTTCGAACGTAGCGCTAAACCCACTATCTGATCCAAAGACAACATAACTCTCTCCGCTATCACTGCCATTAGCTGTACTCGCCTCATCTGCACCTATGATTATGTCGTCAATGCCATCGCCATTAACATCCCCAGCTGATGAAACTGACACTCCGCTATTGTCATTTCTAACAATACCATTTACCTGAAATCCGTTGCTACCATCCAGGCTAGACAACTCAAAATTGGCTTCGAACCCTCCCTTTTTTCCGAAAACGATGTAAGATTCACCTGCCGCACTTTGGAAAGGATCACCACCCTGGGCTCCGAATGCGCCGATAATAACATCATCAATTCCATCGCCATTGACATCACCCGCGGATGCGACAGAAAACCCACTTACATCAAATGCCGCTTTTCCATTTATCCGAAACCCGTTTGCACCGTTTAACCCCGCAAGATCCAACGAAGTCTCAAAGCCACTGGTTTTTCCAAATACCACGTAACTTTCACCACTTTGACTACCATTTGGGTCAGCCCCCCAAGCACCAATAATAATGTCGGCCAGGCCATCCGTATTAATGTCGCCCACCGTCGATACAGAGATCCCGGACGCATCATCTGGGTCAATTCCGTTCAGCTGGAAACCGTTACTACCATCAAGCAAATCGAGTGCTATAGACGCTGAATACCCACTGGCCTTGCCAAATACAATATAGCTTTCGCCGCTCTGGCTTCCATTTGGATCAGCCCCCCAGGCGCCGATAAGGAGATCACTAAAACCATCGTTGTTAATGTCTCCTGCGGTGGAAATACTTTGACCACTGAAGTCATCCCGGTTAATACCTGTCAGCACGAAACCATTGCTGCCATCCAGGCTGGAAAGCTCGAAAGTGGCGGGAAACCCGGAAGATTGACCGAACACGATATAGGTCTCGCCGTTATCGTCATCGACGGGGTCTGCCCGGCGCGCTCCAATCATGAGATCGTCCAGGCCATCGCCATTAACATCGCCGGCTGATGATACTGAAAAGCCACTATTGTCTCCGGCATCGACTCCGTTAATTGTGAAGCCATTAGCCCCATCCAGTCGATTAAAAGACAGGGAGAGAACAGAGTCTATGGTGAATGATTCGGAATCCTGGAGAGCTCCACCGGAACCGCTATTACCAAGATCATCGACAGTGAGTGTGATAGTCGCAACACCAAACTCCTTCTGGAATGTAGCATTGCTCAAGGCCGCATTAATGTCAGCAAGGTTTCCTGTGAAGCTCATCAACATATCAGTGGTACCGTCACCAGCACTGAAACTCAGGCCACTTACCTGGCTAAGTGAAAGACTGCCGAGATCGGTACTCAGGGTTACCTGCACAGGAAGAGCACCTGCATCAAGATCACTGACTCCGAGACCTGATATGACAAGGTCAGTGCTAACGAGCGCGCTGCTTGTAATGTCTTCTGGCGTCAGGCTTTCCGGGGCAATATTGGGAGGTGCCAGGATGGTCAAAGACGAAATGGCATCCTGCACCAGGGCCACCGCGACTCCATTTGTGTATTCTGAGTAATTCTGACCATCGATCACCAGGCTTGCGGTATTAACAAAATGACCTTCCAGGGTCACGACATCATCGGCATTTCCGGATATTTGCAGGGTGTTGGATATATCGGAGAGAGACACCAGCGACAGGGTATCCAGCGTCAGCGTATTGCTGCCTGAACCAGTTAAATCAATAATTTCGATACCTTCTATAGGCCCGTTACGCTCTGCGATTAAATCCAGGTTTTGCCCGGCGCCATCAAAACGCAGGGTGTCCACCCCGCTACCACCGTCCACGCGTAACTGGTCTACACTATCAAACACAAGTACATCATCGCCCGCAGCACCAATGAGAACGTCATTACCTTCCGCACCATCGAGTATGTCATCACCAAGACCACCCACCAGGATTTCATCGGCAGAAGATCCTGCCAGGATGTCATCACCCATCGTTCCAACCAGATCTGCCTCTTCTCGAAAGTCCTTGCCGAATACGACATAGCTCTGACCGCTGTTACTGAAATTGGGATCGGCCAGTGGCGCACCAACCAGGATGTCATCAAAACCGTCACCATTGATATCTCCTGCACCGGAAACGGCTTTACCACTCAGATCATTGGCGTTGATACCTTCAAGAATGATGCCGCTCGAATTATTCAGGCTTGAAAGATCGAGAGACGCGCCAAAACCGCTCGCCTTACCGAATACAATATAGCTTTCACCACTCCCATTCCCGCTCGGGTCTGCGGCATAAGCACCTATTATGATGTCATCGTAACCATCGCCATTCACATCACCTGCAGATGACACTGAATGTCCACTGCGATCTTCACTGTTTGCGCCAATAATTTTATAGCCATCTGATCCGTCAAGAGAGGACAGATCAACGGTTGACGAAAAGCCCGAGGTATTGCCGAACAGGACATAGGACTCTCCGCTGTTATTACCACCCGAGTCTGCATGACGGGCGCCTATAATAAGATCACCAATACCATCACCGTTGACATCGCCTGCATTGGACACGTTTCTACCAAGGTCGTCTCCCAGGCCAATCCCTTCAACTGAAAATCCAGTGGTTCCATCCAGGCTATTGAGTTCCAGAGAAGCATCAAAACCGGCATTGCGCCCGTAAACAACGTAGGTTTCTCCATTTGACAGTCCATTGGGGTCAGCACGGTAAGCACCGACTACAACGTCATCGTAGCCATCACCATTGATATCACCTGCAGAAGAAACAGATATCCCACTAAAATCATTTGCGTCAACGCCATTTAAGTGGAAGCCGTTTGTACCATCGAGGGTGGAGAGATCCAGAGTCGCGTCATAGGCCCCGGCCTTGCCGAATACAACGTAACTTTCACCGCTTCTGCTGCCGTTTGCGGTAGCACTGGAGGCTCCGATAATCAGGTCGTTGACACCGTCGCCATTGACATCACCAGCACCTGACACTGATATCCCGGAATCGTCGCCAACAACGATACCATCGATGAAGAGGCCATTCGAACCATCCAGCGTTGCAAGATCGATGGAAGAAGAAAATCCTGAAGAGCTACCAAATACAACAAAACTGCCACCGCTCTCCCCTGTATTTCCCAGCAACTCTGGTGCACCGATAAGTAGGTCGCCGATTCCGTCATTATTAACATCCCCCGCAGCGGAAAGGGAGTATCCGAAAAACTGATCTGAATGCGTTCCGGAAATGCTGAATCCATTAGTTCCATCAAGACTTGATAACTCGATGGTAGAGGGTGTAGGTGCTGACGTTCCAAATACAACATAACTCTCGCCACTCCTGTTTCCGTTTGCGTCGGATTCGGGAGCACCAATGATGAAATCTCCCAGTCCGTCGCCATTGATATCCCCGGCTGCAGCAACGGAGCCACCGCTTTGATCGTTAAATGCTATTCCATTCAGGCTAAAGCCATTGAAACCGTCCAGCTCACTGAGGATTAATTCCTGCCTTGTATTGATCGTGAATGACTCAGCATCGACCAGTGCGCCACCGGTGCCCGTCGATCCCAGGTCATCGATACCAAGACTGACAGTGGCCAGCCCAAATGATTTCTGGAACGTCACGCCTGCCAGCGCCGCGTTCACATCATCAATGTTACCTCTGAATATGATGCTTGCATCTTCAGTACCGTCACCCGTTGAGAAAACAAGGTTTGTTGTTTGTCCCAGGGACAGGGTGCCAATATCCGTGGTCAGCGTGATTTCAACTTCGTTCATCCCGGCATCAATGTCCACCACCTTCAAACCGTCTACCATCAGGTCAGTAGAAACCAGCAAGCTCGTTGCAAGATCAGCAGGGACCAATGCAGCCGGTGCTGCATTGTCATCGGCGATGAAGGTCAGAGAACTAATAGAATCCTGCACATGGGCGATGGCAGTTCCATCGGTGTACTCCGTGTAATTCTGGCCATTAATAACAAGACTGCCGGTATTGATGAAATTTCCCACCAGGGTCACTGCATCATCTGCACCACCTGAGACTTGCAGGGTATTGGAGCTTTCAGACAGGTTAACCAGTGCTAACTTGTCTAATAAAAGACTGTTTGCACCCGAGCCCTCAAGAGAAATAATTTCAATGCTCTCAAAGGGACTTGTCCTGTTTGAAACCAGATCCAGCGATTGGTTAGCGCCATCAAAACGCAAGGTATCAATGCCACTGCCACCATCCACACGCAGTTCATCAGTACCATCGAACACCAGGATATCATCACCCGATGCACCGATAAGTACATCAGTACCCCCTGCCCCATCCAGAATATCCTCGCCCGCACCGCCAATCAGGATTTCATCAGATAAGGTGCCCGAAAGAATGTCGTTGCCAGTTCCGCCGATGAGACCACTGTTTGCGTTGTTACTTCTGCCAAATACTACGTAACTCTTACCGGTATCTGTATCGCCAGCATCGGCCCCGGGTGCACCAATTACTATATCGTCAAATCCATCACCATTAACGTCCCCCGCCGCTGCGACAGAGCTGCCGCTATGGTCGTTTCTGGCTACACCTTCAATGACAATTCCCTCGCGATTCTGCGCCAGGGTATTGAGATCGACCTCTGCATCAAAACCGCTGGTAGTGCCAAAAATCAGATATGTGCTTCCACTGCCAAAATCATTTCGGTCAGCACCTACAGCGCTAACCAGCAAATCATCTACACCATCAGCATTAAAATCACCAGCCCGCGACACCGAAAACCCAAGTGAATCGCCTGCATATAATCCATGCATTTGAAACCCATTAGTACCGTCAAGGTTTGAAAGATCAATTGACGATGTAAACCCTGTGTTTTTTCCAAATACAACATAGGCTTCACCGCTTGACGACCCATTTGGATCCGCAGCTCTTGCACCTATGACGATGTCATCAAAACCATCCCCATTGACATCACCAGCACCAGAGACCGAGTATCCGCTGTCATCTGACACATTAATACCAGTAAGCTTGAACCCAATGGAACCATCCAGTGCCGAAAAATCGATATCTTGATAAATCGATGAGGCACCTCCAAAAAGAACATAGCTCTCCCCAGTATCTGACCCGTTCCCATTTACTCCCCTCGCACCAATAATCAGATCAGCAAAACCATCGCCGTTGACATCGCCTGCCGTCGACACTGAATGACCGGAATAATCACCACCACTAATACCGTTTAATTTAAATCCGTCCGTACCATTGATATCTGCAAGATCAATAGATGAACTAAAACCGCTATCTTTTCCGAACACGATGTAGGTCTCACCAGCATCCACAGACCCGTTAGGATCGGCCCTTCTCGCTCCAATTACCAAATCTGAAAGTCCGTCGCCGTTAAAATCTGAGACGGAAGAAACCGAAACACCAAGGTTATCACCGGTGTTAACGGAGTTGATTTTGAATCCGTTAGTTCCATCAAGACTGGATAACTCGAATGAAGCCGTAAACCCTGTCGATCTGCCAAATACTACGTAGCTTTCTCCGCCCGGACCATCTGGTGCACTAGTAAAAGGAGCACCGACAATAATGTCATCAATACCATCATTATTAACATCGCCTGCAGAAGATACTGAATAACCGCTTTGACCATTTGTAGAGAATCCATTGATCTGAATACCGTTTGATCCATCCAGGCCAGAGAGTTCAAGAGTGCTGGAAAAACCGGAGCCATTTCCAAATACAACATAGCTGGTACCTGCGTTACTGTTGTTTACGTCACTAAGACGAGCCCCAATAATGACATCTGCGAAACCGTCATTATTAAAATCCCCGGCGCCCGACACCGTATAACCCGAATTATCATGGCGGGTAACTCCATCAATACTAAATCCATTGGATCCATCTAGTGTACCCAGTTGAATGTCGGTAACCGCGAGCCTAATTGACAGGGCATTCTGGACCTGTATTACTGCGGACCCTTTTTGATATTCAGTAAAACCAAGACCATCAATGATGCTTGAGCCATTGTTTGTCCAGCTTGCAATATCAAATTCCAGACCGCTGTTAGCGCCGCCCTTAATCTGAATCTTTGAAGTATCGGGATTAATCGACTGGATAGAAGCTTCATCAAAAACAAGGGTATAGTTTTGAGGGAAATTAAGATCAATTACCTCGACCTGCTGAATGTTGGCTGTGCCGAGATTCAGAATTTTGTCACCCGCAGTTAAAACAAGTGTATCGGTCCCGGTACCACCATTTATGGTATCCAGGAAGCTGCCTGTAACAAGAAAATCGTCACCACCAAGTCCACTCAGGACATTTACACCAGTATTACCAACGATGACGTTATTGGAATCGTTGCCAGTCGCGTCGATATTGTCGGTGCCAAGCAGTGTTAAGGATTCCTGCTGATCGCCAAGTGTGTATGAGACCGTGCTCCTGACTTCATCGAAGCCATTATCTATTGCGGTCTTACTGATCTCGCCGGCATTATCAATGATATAAATATCATTGCCGTCCTTGCCAAACAATCGATCAACACCACCACGACCGTCAAGAAAATCATCACCCGCCGCACCGTTGATGAGATTACTGCCGTTATTACCAATCAGGATGTTATCGCTGCTGTTGCCAATCGCATTGATGTTCTTTGACGTGCGCAGGGTGATGTTTTCCTGGTGCGCACCCAGCACGTAACTGAAACTGCTGTTAATGGTATCGATGCCGGCATCAAGCTTTGACTTGGCTACTTCAGTGCTGTGAGTCAGGATGTAGGTGTCGTTACCCCGCCCGCCAATCAGGACGTCGCGCCCGGCTCCGCCGTCGAGTATGTCATCACCATCAAATCCAAGGAGCCTGTTTGCGCCGCGATTGCCTGTGAGGATGTTGTCTTCGTTATTACCGATGGCCCTGAGGTTTCGCGTTCCCCTGAGTACAAGGTTTTCCTGGTGTTCACCAAGACGATATGAAACAGTGGTGAGAACCTTGTCTATTCCCGGGTCGACGATGTTCTTGTTAATTTCCGTGCCGGAATCAATGTAGTAAGTATCATCACCTCCCTGCCCAAAAAGGCGGTCGCGACCCGCATTACCAATCAGAACATCATTGCCTTCACCACCCACGAGAAAGTCATTGCCGCGTCCACCATAGATCAGGTCATTTCCGCCTTCACCGTGAAGTACGTTTCTTGCGTTGTTCCCGGTGAGACGATCATTGAAATCAGTGCCCAGCACATTTTCAAGTGTGACGTTAAAAGCGATGGCCTTCATGGCACCATTACCATAGAAATTCAGCGCGCCGGGTGCGAGCGACAGCGTAATGCCTTCAGTCAACTGGCTGGCATCTATCCTGTCTTTACCGCCAGCATCCCACACAGTGTGCCGCAAATCATTTGCTTGCAGGATATAGGTGTCGTTTCCGGCATGAAAAGTGGTATTAGCTCCATATAGTTCCTGGATGGCGAGAATATCCAGCGGCATCGGCGTTGCGGACCAGCCGTAATGATCTGAAGGCGGCGCCGCAGCCAGGGAATCCTCGGCGAAGGGTGAAGTCAGGACAGAATAATTGATACTGTCATATTTTCTAAGGGACCCCACCGCTGCAGGAAAAACACCTTCCTGTTCATGGGGGTGTTTCAGACCCAGCGCATGACCAAGCTCATGCAAAAGTACAAAGTAATCAAAATTCCCTGGAACATAACTTCCCGTGACAGGATCGTCGAAGAACACGTCTCCGCCTGCATTGGGATACTGGTTGCCGGTATAGCTGCGCCCAAGAAGACTTCCTGTAAACGCGCTATTGAATGGATAGAAGGCAATACCCGCCGCCTCTTCAAAGCGATGCAAATCATTACCGGTTGCCGTGATGGCAAGGTCCGCTCGGGCATTTCGGAATGAGGAGGTGGTCGTGGTGAACTTGAAGTCAATATTGGCGACATTTTCCCAGGCCTTGAGGGCTTGCAGTAACAAGGGACGTTCACTTGCCGACCAGGTACCGCCGTCATTGTAGTAGGCAACTGTGAGTATGGTTTTACCACTAGTAGCAGGTCGCCACGCCTGTCCACCCAGTAGTACATCTATGCGGGCGTCACCGGTGCTGGAAACTGTGATTGCGCGAGCTGCCATCGATCTACTCGGATCCCGCCCGCAGGGAAGTGATGCACTCAGGATAGTTTGAATGCACTACGAAATATTCCGGTAACGTTTGCAACCGGGTATTGAATTGCATCAATAACGGGGGGTATTGATTTTCGATGATCCCTTTCATTGTCTTATCGCCTACTCCATCGAGCGTCCTTCGACAGAATAAAACTGCCAACTATTCCTTCTACATCAACAGCATGCCTATTCTACGCCTGACAGTGAGCGACTTACACATTATTAATAGGTGACGAGGTTCTCAGTTTGCCTGGGAAAAACACAGAGAAATACAGAAATATCTTTTGTAATACAAAGAGTTAGAAGTTATACCCCTGATTCGAAATAAATTTTTGTGACTCACGAATGACGTATGTGTGTATTTATACTCCAAAAGCCACGAATTATTCGTAAGATCAGCGAGTTACGCTCTTGACTCGAAAAAGGAAATGAAATCACGACGAAAAAAATATACAACCCGTGCCGTAACAGGAAGTGATCAAAAAGGAGAGAGTCTCAACTTACGACCTGTGTGATATCTGCATCCACAAGCAATTGTGCAGCGATATCGGCATGGCTATAGCTGTTGTAGGTTTCAGAACTGATCACGACATCACTGCCCTGTACCCAACCCTGTCCAGTCGATGAAAGGCTGTCACCGCTGTTCCCGGCAACAAGCAGTTGGCGTGTATCATCATTTACAAAGGTATTCGCGTTGTCAGCCAGGTCCAGCACATCGCTGATGTCCAGGGAAAGGCTGTTGTTGCCTGTGCCGGTGAGATCGATTTTTTCTATACCTGTGTAGCGAAGGTTACTGACATTAGTCAGGTCAAGGTTTTCTCCCGTGCCATCAAAACGCAGCGTGTCGAGTCCGCTGTCGCCATTAATGCTGGTGGTATCTGCCGCGTCAAAAACGAGAATATCATCGCCTGCTCCGCCTTTTAATACATCGTTACCGCCGGCGCCAATCAATACATCATTGCCAAGACCACCGATGAGAACCTCATCAAGCCCGCTTCCACTTAAATTATCATTACCCGAGGTCCCTGCATTAGTCACCTCGCTTCGAACATCGTGACCAAAGACGATGTATGACGAGCCGGTACCATTCAAAAATCGATCATAGGGCGCACCAATAACCAGGTCATCAAACCCATCACCATTCACATCACCCGCAGAAGAGACATATCGCCCGCTTCTATCTTCGTCTATTTGCCCGCCGATAATATGGTATAAATTTGGATCATTAGATGCATAAAGACTAAAACCCGGGTTAAATCCCCTTTCTCCTCCAAACAACAAGTAGCTGGCACCCCCGGGACCACCCCCATGTGCACCGACAAGCAAGTCGTCATAGCCATCCCCGTTAAAGTCACCCGCCTCTGAAAAAGCGACGCCTGTTCGCTCACCTGGACGGCTGTAAATGACAAAGCCATCTGTGCCATCAAGGTTTCCAAGCTCAACTGAAGAAGAAAAACCAGAATCACTTCCAAACACGATATAGCCGGCACCACTTGTGCGAAACTGTGGAAAAATAAGGTCTTGTACCAACAGGGACGAAACAAGCAGATCGTCAATACCATCGCCGTTTATGTCACCGGCCTGGGAAACAGCTGTGCCTGATTGTTCACCTGCGAGGGGCCCATTCAAAACAAAACCATTACTGCCATCCAGACTTGCAAGATCTACAGAAGCGCCAAATCCAGCGGTAGAACCAAAGACGACATATCCCTGTCCCGCATTAGATTTCCCGTTCACATCAGCTAAAGGTGCGCCAATAGCCAGGTCATCTATTCCGTCGCCATTAACGTCGCCAGCCGTATCGATGGAAAAACCGCTCCGGTCACTGCTGGTTAGTCCGCTAATTACAAATCCTTCGGAACCATCTCCGCCGTTTGCGGCTATAAGAGAACTGAGATCGTTCTCGGCGCCAAAACCCGAAGTATCTCCAAATACCACGTAGGTTGTTCCCCCTCCCAAAAGATAAGTCGACATAATCAGGTCATCAATCCCGTCACCATTGATATCGCCAGCACTACTGACACGACTTCGATGCGCAATTCCTGAGAAAACTGTTCCGGCACTTCCGTCACCACCGTTTGCCGAGAGCAAACTACTTAGTTCAATTTCAGCGCCAAAGCCCGATGTGTTTCCATACAAAAGATAATTTTCAGTATTGCTGGAACTATCACTTCCGATAATCAAATCGTCAACACCGTCACCGTTAACATCACCCGCGTTAGAGACGGACTGACCGGTTTCATCACCGGCATTAAAACCATTTAAGACGAAACCGATAGTGCCGTCACCGCCATTAGCCGACAGCAGGGAGGACAGTTCAATTTCTGCATTAAAACCACTGCCTGTACCAAAAACTACAAAGCTTCGTCCCGCATTACTTAGACCGCCGGGTGAAGATTCTTCAGCACCTATGATGACGTCGTCAAAGCCGTCGCCGTTTATGTCACCAATTGACGAGACGGATCTACCAGTCTTGTCGCCCTCACTGACCCCATCCAGTGCGACGCCCTGACTTCCATCACCGCCGTTAGCAATCAATAATTCGTCAAGCTCAAACTCTGCACCGGAGGAAGATACCCCGCCAGACTGTCCCACATTTAAAGAGACCTGGAGAAAATTGGAAGAGTTTATGCCGACATATTCAATAAAACGTTCTCCATCAATATCGACAACCTGGTTAACCTCCCATCCACCGCCGTTTCGAACAACAACATCATCAGCGTCACCGGTTACACGTAAAGTACCTGTGCTGCTAATGTCTGGAATATCATGTCGTTCAAGAGAGAGCGTGTTGCTACCAGAACCAGTGAGATCGATAACCTCAATACTCTTGTAAAGATCAGGGTGAGTAACCCCAACGGCTGTTAGATCAAGGCTGGCACCAGACCCAGAAAATTTGAGGGTGTCTTCTCCTTCTCCACCATCTATCCTTATAGTGTCGGCAGCGTCAAAGATAATCGTATCATCACCTTCATTGCCAAATATCACATCGTTGCCTGTACCGCCGTCAATCAGGTCATCGCCGGCACGCGCCTGGTAATCATCATCCCCAGCGCCTGGCCCCAGCACATCATTTCCGGTTGTACCGAAAATATTGAATGAAAATAGTTCATCAGTATTTATATCATTATCGACTTGGATGATGGCTTCACCGGATGAATATTCCTTGTACTGTTTTCCATCAATTAATATGGTGCCGAGATCTTGCCAACCACTATCGGACCTAAGTAAATCACCGGTATTTCCATCTATTCTCAGGGTATTGGACGTATCTGACAGATTTAAAATATCTACAGCATCAAATGCAAGAATGTTATTTCCCGTACCGGAGATATCGAATATTTCAATACCGGTAATAAAGTTATAGTGTTGATTACTGTTAATGGAACGAAGATCGAAATTCGCTGAACTATTTCCAATTTCAAGAGTGTCCGTGCCGCTGCCTCCGTGGTAGTGACGATTGTCCGCAGCGTCATACTTGAGAATGTCGTCTCCTGCGCCGCCAATGAGTCCATCATTACCCAAGCCGCCGTCAAGAATATCATTACCAGCACCGCCGATAATAAGCTCATTGGCAGCACCACCAACCAGGTTATCTGCTGCCGAAGTGCCGACCAGATCCAGTTCGTTTCGAAAATCCCGGCCAAATATAATATAGGCCTCACCATCATCATCTGCCGGAAGGGGCCCAGATTGGGGGTTTCTCTCAGGAGCACCGATTACCAGGTCTGCAAATCCATCCCCATTGATGTCACTGCCGCCTGACACAGAGATACCCGCACTGTCTCCCCAATATTCAGACCTGATAATAAAACCCGCATCACCAACAGCATTTGAAAAACCCTGTAGATCAGCAAGGTCATATTCAGCGCCATTGATAAATGAGTTACCTGTTTTTATACCGCCAAACAGCACATAAGCTTCGCCACTGTAAATACCATTGCCATAAGCATCCCGAGCACCGATAAGAACATCGTCAAAGCCATCACCATTTATATCTCCTGCGGAAGAAACAGAAAATCCAACATCGTCATCTTCCCTGATGCCGTGAATCACGACTCCTTCACTACCGTCGCCACCATTGGCAGTCAACAGATCGTTAATCTGCCGTTCAGCAACATTATTGGCAGCGGTTCCATACAGTAAATAGACTTCGCCAGTATGGGTACCGTCGCTGCCTCCACCCGCAGCACCAATCAAAAGATCATCAATCCCATCACCGTTAACATCTCCAGCTGTAGATAACGAGGTAGGAAATGCGCCCGCATCCGCATGTCCCGACAAGATAAACCCTTCTTGTCCGGTACCGCCATTGCCGGATTCAAGTGATGACAGTTCAAACTCCGCGACAAAGCCGGACGATTTACCAAATATCACATAAGTTTCGCCAAATGGGTCTGCGCCAAGAGCACCAACAATGATGTCACTTATGCCATCCCCATTAATATCACCTGCGCTACCGACTTTATCACCGGCAACGTCTAACGCACTCACACCATTAATAACAAAGCCCAGGCTGCCATCTCCACCATTTATTGAAAACAGTGATGCCGGGTTAAACTCTGCAGGGAAACCACCATCTTTACCGAATATCACGTAGGCCTGGCCGGAGCCACTACCATTTGGATCGGCACCATGTGCGCCAATGATAAAATCTGCAATACCATCGCCGTTGACATCACCAAGCTCGGATACGACACTTAATCTGTCGGCCAGGTTCACCTGGTCGATAACCATGCCCTCACTACCATCCCCGCCGTTTGCCGCCAACAGCGAAGACAGTTGAAACTCCGCGGTGAATCCCGTTCCTTTACCGAAAACGATATAGCTATTTACATCAGTGCCTGAGCCCGGTCCGAATGTACTGACCAGGATGTCACCAAAGCCATCATTGTTTACATCACCGGCATGGGAAACATGTCGCCCGAGACCAAGATCAGCATTTGTCGACTTGATAACAAATCCCTCGCTGCCATCACCGCCATTCACCCCCAGGAGATCAGACAATTGAAAATCACTGGCATATCCACTTTGCTTGCCAAATACCACGTAGGCCTGCCCGACACCAGAACTTGTGCTGGAGGGTAAAGAAGGCTCTCCGATGATTAAGTCAGCAAATCCGTCACCATTTATATCTCCTGCAATATCCACAGAGTAACCGGCTCTACCCGGAATAGAGCTTGGTACCCCGTGTACAATGAATCCATCACTGCCATCGCCGCCGCCGTTGCTGGTAAGGGAATAAAGTTCAAAGTCCAAGATCGAAGTTCCGTGAGCTGGTGCTACTTCCTGGATTTGAAGTGTTGCTCCCTCATGTTCATACACGAGGTAGGAATTACCGTCGACTTCCACCCTGCCCGTTCTCAACCAGTCGGTATCACTCAAAACCACATCGCCGCTATCGCGATCAATTCTCAGGGTATTGGATGAGTCGGAAAAGCTTCTTACATCCTTACTATCAAGCGTAATTTCACCATCACCGAATCCCGTCATATCGATGATTTCTATGCCGTCATACACGCTGTAATTTGTATTTGAATTGATAAGTGAAAAATCGACCTTTATAGAGGTAAACCGGAGAGACAGGCTGTCTACACCACCTCCGCCATCCACTCGACGTGTATCGTTGGGATCAAAAACAAGGATGTCGTCACCAGCACCGCCTATAAGCACATCATTACCGGGAGCGCCAATGAGTAGATCGTTCCCAAGACCACCGATGAGAGACTCATTCCCGGCTGAGCCACTAATTATGTCATCTCCATCAGTGCCTTTGAATTGAAGCTCATTTAGAAAATCACGGCCATAGATAACATAGCTTTCTCCAGCCTTCTCATTCCCGCCCGGATCTGCACCGGTAGCACTGATAATGACATCATCGAAGCCATCGCCATTGATATCCCCGGCTGACGATACGGCGGAACCACTGTAATCCCTTTCATCAACACCATGGATTATCAACCCCTTGTCAGATCGTTGACCTATCGCACCTGGTATCAAATCATCAAAACCAAGGGATGGACCCAGGCCTCCTTCCCTTCCAAATATTAAAAACGTTGCACCAGCCGCAAAATTGTTATTAATGTCGTTGTGTTTAGGAGCGAATTCTGCACCCATGATCAAGTCATCAAAACCATCCCCGTTGACATCACCGGCGCTGCTAAATGAAGTAGAACCCGCAAGCAGCAAACCGCCACCTACTACAGTACCCTCTGATCCATCTCCGCCTTCTTCGGGGCGTAACAGGCGAACGTCGACTTCTGCACCAAATCCACTGCTTTTCCCATAAATAAGATAGTGGGAAACCAGGATGTCTGAGTAACCATCTCCATTAACATCGCCCGCATAATCCACTTCCGGCCCTGTTTTTACTCCAAACTCCCCTTTAATGATAAAACCCTGGCTACCATCACCACCTGACGCGGCGAACAATTGACCTGCGTCAAAGGTCGTGGGTAGAGGGTCACGTTGACCAAAAATGACGTAGTTTTCATCCTGGGGTCTTTTCATCACGATGTCGTCAATACCATCGCCATTAATATCGCCCGCCGATGTCACTGAAAAACCAAAATTATTGGAATTTATTGAAACGTTATCTGTAAAAACGACTCCTTCGCCAGCCGAAAGCGCACCAAGATCCAGTTCTGCACCAAATCCCGATTCCTTACCATAGACCAGGTACACCTTTTTTGCGTCAATGGCTCCGATGAGTAAATCAGCATAGCCATCATCGTTAAAATCACCTGCGGATGAAACAGAAAAGCCAGCACTGTCAACAAAATTCTCACCCCTTAGAACAACCCCTTTTGAACCATCGCCACCGTTTACCAATAGCAGATCAAGAATATCAATTTCAGGATCAATGCCATTGGCACTTCCGAAAATGAGGTAAGCATCACCACTGTTTGTCAGGCCATTGGGCCCAGGAGCTCCAATTAATATATCCGCAAATCCATCATTATTGACGTCACCCGCCGTGGATAAAGAAAAACCACTCCTGTCGCCTATATCCCCGATAATCTGACTTCCCTTTCCGCTCGCAGCCAGAGACGATAAGGAAATCTCACCGGGGAAGCTGGTGCTGGAACCATAGACGAGGTAGGTTTCTCCCGGATCAGTCACACCTGTTTCATCGGGACCACTTGGATGGGCCTGTCCGGCACCGATCAGAAAATCATCAAAACCGTCGCCATTGATATCACCAGCCGACGAAACAGCGGTACCGCTAAAATCATCAACAGCGATGCCATTCAATGTAAAACCATGCACACCATTCAGGGAACCAAGATCAATTCCAATGGTCGTGATGATGTCCTGGTCAACCTGGAGTGTGGCACTGCCGGAGACATACTCTGTGTATGTGACACTGCCGATGATGATGCTGCCGTTGTTTAACCAGTTACCGGTTAAATAAAGTTCATCGTTTGTCCCGCCAAAAACACGAATGACATCCGTATCAGACAAAGACAAAACCTGTTCATCGTTAAGTATAAGGGTATTGTCAGCACTGTGATTGAAGTCTATTACTTCAATTCCTCTCAGAACTTCTCGCTTACTGTTGATCAAGGCAACATCAACATCAGTGCCAGACGTTCTCACGATAAGTGTATCTACACCCGTACCACCATCAACCTGGACAATGTCACCCCGATCAAAAACCAGGCGGTCGTTACCGCTCCCTCCGACAAGCCTGTCGTTACCAAGACCGCCGTCAAGAAAATCGTTGCCGCTGCCACCAAAAAGACGATCAACATTTCTTTGTCCAAATAGCTTGTCATTGCCAGCGTCACCCCGAAGAAAATCGTGGCCGTTGCCTCCAAAGAGACGATCGATATTATTCTGTCCGTAAAGCTTGTCGTTGTGATTTCCACCTATCAGGGTGTCATGACCGTTACCACCGAAAAGTCGATCATTATGATTATCACCACGAATGACATCATTGCCATTGCCGCCGATTAGCGTGTCGTTTCCGTTACCGCCAAAGAGTCGGTCGTTATTATTGTCCCCGCGCAGATTATCGTTACCGTTGCCGCCGACAAGTACGTCATTACCATTACCGCCAAAGAGTCGATCGTTATTATTGTCCCCGCGCAGGTTATCGTTACCGTTACCGCCAACAAGAAGATCATTGCCGTTACCACCAAACAACCTGTCATTGCCATTGAGACCGCTGAGCACATCATTACCATTCAGACCCCGCAGGGTATCCGAAGTGTTGGTCCCGGTTATGCGATCGTTGTTGTTTGTTCCGTTAATGTTAGCCATGGTCGAAACGCGTCAGACAGGTGGCAATAGCCTGTGATGTGAGATGAGGTGAAATGACATCGGGGAAGTCCTGTGCGCGCCTTGTCCTTGTGGTGTCCTTTTGGCATGGGTACAACAAACCCATGGGATAAAATTATATCTAATGCTCCACGGGTTATATACGTAAAAAAGTGTTAAATAGTTCGACAATGAAGCGTCCGATGCCTCATCAAAAAGAGGGTTTATTACTTTTAATTTCAGTGACCTGGAAGGTTTTATACAAAATTACAACAAGTCAGAGATCACGCCCATGGATGCGGTGACACGGTAATTGCCGAACAATTCTGTATACAGGCCGGTGGTGTAGTCGCTTCTTGCCCTGAAATATTCATTTTCCACATCCAGTAAATCAAGCAGGGTGCGCTTACCGATGCTGAACTGTTTTTCGTACCCGCTTCGCACTTCCAGGGTTCGGTCCTGGTGTGCCTTGAGATACTGCAAACGCGACCGGACATTATCCAGTGCGTTCCAGGCCAGCATGACTTCTTCTTCCACTGCTCGTTGAATACTGGCAAGTTGCTCAAGCGCTTCAGAAATTCTCTGCTCGTTGGAAAGTATTCGTGCCCGGTCCGCACCACCGCGAAAAAGGTTATAGCGCATGCGCAGCAGGATACTGGCATCTTCGTTCGTAGCATCCACACCCTCAATGTCATTATTATGAGATGCACCCGCTTCGACATCAATGCGAGGCAGGTATGCCGCCTGTGCACGTTTCTTACCTGCACGGGATACAGCCACGTTTTCCCGCGCCGCCAGTATAGCCGGGTGACTATCACGCGCCTTGGTTAAGGCTTCCTCCTGTGTTGAAGGTAATGAAAGACTAAATACCGGTTTGACCAGGTCATAGGGCAACTCGCCGACAACACGCAGATAATTACTACGCGCATCGATTAGATTTTGCTCGGCAACAAGAACACTTGTCTTTGCCAGGGCATAGCGCCCTTCTATCTGGGTCTGGTCGACCTTGCGGCCAGCACCGGACTCACTTCTGAGGCGAATCTTGTCAAGGATTTCTTCCAGCTTGGACAGGTTGTCTTTTGCCAGTCGGACCAGTTCCTGCCTGCGCAGAACATCCAGGTAAACCTCGATGGTCCTGAGAGACACGACCTGTTTCACATCATTGAGTTGGTAGGTGCTCGCCTGTATCTGGGATTTCTGTCCAAGCAGTGCATTCCTGGTATCAAAACCATCAAACAACAATTGTGTCAAAGTCAGGCTGACCTCGGTACGGGTCAGGGTCAGGCCGTCCCGACCGCGCAAACGTACACTCGGGTTATCACTCCACTCCCTGCCGGCCGCCGCATTAAGATCGATGGATGGCAGGTATCTTCCCCTGATCTCATCATAGTTGTATTCCTCAACAGCAATCCTTTTATCCGCAGCAAGAACATCCGGGTTTGTGGATAGCGTTTTTCTTAACACCTCCTCCAGTGTCTGGGCTGTGGCGAACTTGCCATGAAAGCAGCAGGCGACAAGAAAGACCAGGGCCAATGGCAGTTTGGCTGTCACAATAATTTGCCTGTAACTATTCATCGCCGATACTGATGACATGACGAATCTCGTCACTTTTGAATCCCAGTGCCATGGGGCGTCGCACACCATTCAGTGTCACAACGTCATATAACTCGTCCACGATACCTTCAATACGAAATCCATGAACAACATCGCCACTGTTAAGATCGATCACTTCCAGTCCACAACGTGCTTCTGCTCCCTTTTTCGCTAACTCATCTTCAAGCGGCAGACCTTCAAAGGTCTTGTTACCGCGAGGTTGCGACAGACCGACAATGGCGTAGTCACCGCAGAAGGCCAGCCCCCTGAGATAGCCGGGACAAAATGCTATGGGTTCAAAACTGCCTTTATCGCGATCAATATATCCAAAGTACCCTGTGCCGGAATTAAGAACCCACAGCCTGTCACGATAAAGACGCGGTGAATGCGGCATCGAAAGACCTTCAGCGATAATAGTGTCTGTTTTTACATCCATAATGATGCCGCCGTCACGACGTTTCTCCCGCCAACCATCGCTGACATCTGATTGTCCCACGCAGGTGACGTAGCGAATCTCACCTTCATCGTCCAGGGCCATACCGTTCAGGTGACAGCGATCCTCGGCGGCCAGTCTCGATATAAAGGGCGGTTTCCAAAGTGGTACAAAACTATGGGATTCACTGACTGTCGCGAGGCAGCTAAAGAGGGTGTTGGCGAACACCAGTTTTCCTTCACCATTTAAAGCCACGTCATGAATATCGATATCACCCGTGTACCAGGATACCTGGGGTACATACAACCGATCATAATCTTCGTAGGCCTGGCCTTCGTCAAAAATCTGCTGAAAACGGTAAAGCTGGTAAAGTGAAGTCATGTAAAGGCTTTCAGCACCTGGGTCTGAGAACAGTCCCATGCAGCGATTGAATGTCCTTTCAAATACGGACAACTTGCCGTCGCTTTTTAAACCGATAAAGAACAACTTACCCGTTTGGTAAGTAGTAAAGGCAAAGCTGACCTGCTGTTCCGCAAGCCATGAGGTGGCATTGCGAGTTGCATGTATCTCGAATTTTATGGCTTCGTCCTGCTCATCCACGTCAGCTGTCCCGTTTACTGTTCGGACTAGTCGGCTATAAGTAACACAAAACTTTTCCACAAAACAGGGTTAATTTGCTAGACTTCGTCCTTAACACCTTCGCAGAATTGCGGAGTCCCTAAGGGGTGGCCACAAGGCCTGAGACATCGAAAAGATGAACCCTGTGAACCTGATCCGGATAATGCCGGCGTAGGAATAGGATTTAGTACTAGATTCATTTCTCACCACCGCACCGGGTCTCTTTTAGCCAAAATGCTTCTGGAGACTTTGAATGTTAAATCGCATTAGCTGTTTTACCCTGTTGCTTGCAACAGCCTGTTTTACCCCTGCCGTCCTTGCAGAAGAAGTCATCGAAGAAATTGTCGTCACTGCCGGTTTTCGCGAAAGCGAATTGATGAAAAGCGCTGGCAGTATCAGCGTCATCGAATCACAGGTGCTTAACGATCGCTCGGCAAGGCACTTCGAGCAAACTTTAAATGTCTTACCCAATGTCAGCACCTCCAGCGGTGGCGCGAGGGCGCGTTTCGTGCAAATCAGGGGTGTCGGTGACCTGGAACAGTTCGTCGATCCAAAACACTTTCCCTCGGTTGGGATTACCATCGATGGTATTGAGGTCGGCACCACCGCCACCGGCGCCGTGCTGATGGATGTTGACCAGGTGGAAGTGCTGCGTGGCCCTCAAGGGACTCGATTTGGTGCCAATGCCCTGGCTGGCATGGTGAATATTCAAACCCGCGAACCCACCGATGAGTTTAGCGCGAATGTCTATGGCGGTTACGGCAACCTGGATACCTGGCAACTGGGTGGGGCCGTCAGCGGACCGCTCTCGGATTCTCTCAAGGGCCGGCTTGCCATCCAGCAGTCAAAAAGCGACGGTCACTACAAGAATGAGTTCGTAGGTAGAAACACCAACGATCGCGATGAGCTGGCGGTGCGCGGAAAACTGCACTGGGAAAATGATAGCGGAACCAAGATTGATGCCATTCTTGCCTACGTGGACCTGGACGGTGGTTATGATGCTTTCTCTCTCGATAATGTGCCACGCACCCTGTCGGACAATCCCGGCACGGACCAGCAGGAAAGCATGGCCACCGCACTGAAAGCCAGCGTGCCTGTACTTGATGGTGTTCGTCTTGAAGCCTTGCTCAGCTACCAGGATTACGATGAGAACTATGCTTTTGACGAGGACTGGGTATTCAGCGGTTTTTGTGATGGCGTACGCTGCGATCCCCTGTTTGAATTCAGTAACACGGACCAGCTGCAGCGGGAGCGAGACCTGCTGGCCATTGATCTTCGCCTGTTATCTGAAGACAGCAGCCTGGACTGGGTGCTCGGTTTCTATGCCCAGGCCCGGGATGAGGAACTTGAGCGGCAGTACTTCGGGCCTTTCAGTAATAATTACGAAACAAATCGATACGCGGTATATGGACAGCTGAAGCTTGACCTGTCCGAGCAGCTACAGCTGACTACCGGGCTGCGCTTTGAGCACTTCAACGATGACTACGATGACAGCAATGGACTGGTTCGTGATACCTCTGAAAATTACTGGAGCGGCAGGTTAAACCTGGAGTACTTCGCCAGCGACAGCACGCTTATCTATGCAAGCCTGTCCCGCTCGGTAAAGCCCGGTGGCGTTAATACTGACACGAGCTCCAATTTTCCAATCATTGACCCGATGTTCCAGCCCTTCCTGCTGGATCGACAAAACTTCAGAAAAGAAACCCTGTTCAACAAGGAACTGGGAATAAAAAGCAGGCTGCTGGACGAAAAACTGGATCTGCAGCTGACCTTGTTTCACATGGACAGGAACAACGCGCAGCTGGAAAGCTTCCTGTTTGATGCAACGTCGTTTATTTTTACCAGCTATCTTGATAGCACCAGTGATGCTGAAAACTATGGTGTTGAGCTACAGGCCAATTATGAAATCTCTTCGAACCTCGAGCTGTTTACCAATATTGGATATCTCGAAACATCCGTTGATGAAATTAACGTGTTTGACCTGGATTTATTCCAGTTTGCCACTCGCACTAACCGGGACCAGGCCAAGGCGCCGAAATGGCAATACCACGCTGGTCTCAACATGCGCTTTTCTGAATCATTGCGCGGCCGGGTGGAAGTAGAAGGCCGCGATGACAGTTTTTTTGGCTATTATCATAACGGGCAAATCGAGAGCTACACGCTGGTCAATGCCAGCCTGAATTACCGAATCGGGAAACTGAATATTCAAGGCTGGGTTCGAAACCTGTTTGACGAGAACTACGAGGTTCATGGTCTTTACTTTGCCAACGATCCGCGGGATTTCTTTTCCGTGAACCGCTCCTACTACCAGTTTGGTGAGCCGCGAGTGTATGGCGTGAATTTCAGCTATGAATACTAGGTGCGAGCCGGCAAAAATCAATTAAGGAGAAGACTTTGATGAAAATGACCGCCGACATCAGCATGTATCCACTCAGGGAAGACTTTATTCCACCGATTGATGCCGTTATCGAAAAGCTCAATAGTTTTGAAAATGTAAAGGTCGAGACCTTTGCCACGGCAACAGTACTCGTGGGCGATTTTGACGCGGTGATGCACGCCATAAAGACCACGCTCTCATGGAGCTACACGGAATTTGGTACCGCAGTCTTCGTCGCAAAACTGGTTCCAGGTTACTCGCCGGACGACTGATGCTCGAGATCCTGCAATCGGCAATTCAGCAGGCCCACGCCCTCACCGCCTGGGAGGCTGTCGCCGTGCTGCTTGCCATTGCCTACCTGCTGCTGGCAATGCGTGAGAACATCCTTTGCTGGTACTGCGCGTTTTTCTCCACCGCCATATACATCTACCTGTTCTGGAATGTCAGCCTGTTGATGGAATCAGCGTTAAACGTGTATTACCTGCTGATGGCGGTTTATGGCTGGTACCAGTGGCGCCATGGCGGGAAGAGTAAACAGGGAGCACAAATACAGGCGCTGGGACTTCAGAGAAATTTACTTTGCCTGGTGAGTATTGCAGTGCTGACGATAATTTCGGGCTGGTTGCTTACAAATAATACCGAGGCAGCATGGCCCTATATTGACTCGTTTACCACCTGGGGAAGCGTGTTAACCACCATCATGGTGGCTCGCAAGATCCTGGACAACTGGGTGTACTGGCTTGTCATTGATAGCGTGTCGATATTTCTTTACCTTGATCGTGGTCTTTACCTGACTGCCGTTCTTTTCATGGCCTATGTTGTTATTGTTGTATTTGGTTTCTTCCACTGGAGAAAGCTCATGCTTGAACAAAAATCGCAGGCAAATGCGTGAAAGACGACCCACTTCATGACTGGCAGGAGTGGGGAATCGGACTAGCGCAACGACCACAGCTGGTGGTGAAGTTAAACAGTGGTCGTATCAACCGACATTACCTGCTTGACGCTGACGGCCAGCGAATGGTGCTGCGTCGAAGTAATCCCAATACTGACGCACTGGGTATAAACCGCGAGCGTGAAGCTATCATCCTCGAGAGGGTGAGCAGTGCAGGCCTGTTTCCAAGCATTATTTATTCGTCCGTCGAAAATGCCGTCCTCATCACGGAATTCGTGGACGGCAACTTCTGGGAGAAGTCCAGCCTGGTTCACCGGGAAAAGCTTGTTCAACTTGTGGATCGCCTGAAGGAAATTCATTCCATTCAACTGGATTTACCTGCATTTGATTACCAGGCGCAGGGTGAGAATTACTGGAAGACCCTTCTCGAACTGGACTTCTCACCCCCACTGGCGCTGCAGCAACGTCACCTGCTCTATCTCGACAAGGTGGATGGTATCGAATCCAGCGGTGAACTTTGCCATCACGATCCCATACGCTCAAACATCATAGAGTCTTCCGGGCGTCTTTACTTCCTGGACTGGGAGTATGCAGGCTGCGGCTGGCCGAGCCTTGATTTTGCCGCCTTGAGCCATGAGTGGAGTATCGATCCCGTGATGCTGTGCAAGCTTGCTGACTGTGACAGGGAGACCTTCAGTGACGCACAATTCATGTACAGTCACCTTTGTGAACTCTGGGAACTGATTAATAAACTTCAGGGATCGTAAGACGGCAGGCTGTTCAGCTTGTCAATGGCAAAACCGGTTCTATCCTTGAAATCATCAACTACTTTTTTAAGGCGATCCAGGTCAACGTGATCGCCAACGCTCTTCATATCATCCGGGCACTCACGCATGACAATATCAAGGACCTCGTCTGGTCCCCTCTCCCGGCTTGCCCTGACGACCCGGTTTGCCTTTGGCAGGCGGTCATCCTGGTAAGCCTGCAAGCCTTTCAATGGGTTCTCATTCTTTGCCAGGGCATAGGCCAGTGCCCGTCCATCAATGATGGCATGCACGGCACCGCTTGAACTTACCGGGATCAGCGGATGTGCAGCATCCCCAAGCAGGGTGACACGATCAAAGGTCCAGCGTTCAAGTGGATCCCTGTCGTAAACAGGAAATTCGAAAATTTGTTCCGTTGAAGCAATCAGGCCTGGTACATCCAGCCAGTCAAAGGTCCAGTCTTTGTATAGCTGGAGCAGGTTCTCGGCTGGCGCCTCCCTGTTCCAGTCCTCCTCTGGCGGTTGGTCTGTTTCAAAATGGACCGCACCAATCCAGTTCTTCAGGCTGCGTCCCTGGTCATGTAGCTTTTTGGAAAGTGGATAAGACACGAGGGTTAAACGCTGATCGCCACATACGATCATCGTCTCACCATCCAGGTAGGGGTCGCCTTCAACAGCACCACGAAAACAAATCATCTTTGAGAATACCGGCTTGCCCTCATTGGGATAAAGCTGTTTGCGTACCGTCGAATGCAATCCGTCAGCGCCGATCAGGATATCGCCGCGCTCCTCGTGGATTATTTCCTCAGAACCCGGCCCACTAAAGCGGGCGATAACACCATCCGCATCCTGTTCAAAATTAACAAGACGATGGCCAGTAAGAATGCTGTCTTCACCTGCCCGCTCCTTGAACACGCGATACAACATCATCTGGAATTCGCCGCGGTGCAAGGAATATTGAGGCCAGTGATAGCCTGCATACTGGCCACTTGGGTAGTTGATAACGGGCAGGCCACCGCGGGTGAAATAAGCCATTTGCCGCGTGCGAATGGCGAACTCATCCAGCTCATCCTGCAGGCCAAGGGCAATCAATTCACGACTGGCATGGGGCAGGACATTAATGCCAACACCCAGTGGCTTGACCTCCCTGACGCTTTCAAAAACGCGCACATCAACACCAACCTTGTTGAGACTCAGGGCCGCGGTCAGGCCGCCGATGCCACCACCGGCAATAATAACTTTCATGCTTCAGCTCTCCTCAGTCGGGTAATTTCCCACCCGGGTTACATACCGCACCGGTAAAGGCCTCCTTCCACTCACCAAGCTTTTCCTCCACGTCCTCCCAGTCATTGAGATCTTCATTATTCCTGTACATGGCAAAAGGTCGCAGTTCGTCGTGGTAGAAATCCAGCTGCTCCTGGGTACGGTATTTCTCGCCCTGGTAGCCATTCCAGTGAATGACCTGCTCAAGGGGGCGTCGATAACGATAGCTCACATCTTTTGAGGGCACGCCGATTGGAATCGTGCCGTAGGCGCGAAGAAATGATGGATAGCCCAGCAAGTTACTCAGTTCATCGTTGGTCTGCCGCTCTCCTCCACCCGACAACCAGGCCGAGGTGAGTCCGTTTGCGGTAACCGCCAGCTGGATATTTTGTATGGCAGCGCCGATTGAGCAATAGAAAATGTTTTCGTTATTCTCCACGTACTCTTCTTCGCTTTCAGGGGTGACACCATGTGGAAAATTCACTTTCCAACGCGGATCGCCAAGGACAATGATGATAGCAACGGTATTGTTGAGGTAGGTCTTGTAGACAGCCGGGAAGCCCTGAGCATATTCCTTTAACCTGTTGGCCTGCCGCAGGAATACTTCGACCACCTGGTCACGCATAGCCGGCTCATCGATAACGAGAAAATCCCAGCACTGTACATTTGCACCGCTGGGCGCCCAACGCCCCGCCTCTGCGATATTCTCAAGCACTTCTCTTGATACCGTACGACCTTTTTCAAACTTGCGTACGCTGCGACGACGTCGAATGACATCAATCAATGCTTCATAGGACGGTTCATCATTGCTCATAAGTCAGCACTCCAGGTTTTTAGTAATCAGGAGAATTCTTATCGCGTGGTTGCCTGGATGATCAGACCCTCTGCCGCATGGACGCGGCAGTGGAGCGTACACGGACGTATTTACAGCGTGTCTGCGTTCCAGGCAACCATGTGATATAAGCGAATTTGACCCTGATTTTGCCGAGGCAACTTTTTATCAGGAACTTTCTTCAAGGAATTTCTTTGCATCCAGTGCTGCCATACAACCAGTACCCGCCGAAGTAACTGCCTGGCGATAAATAGGATCGGATACGTCGCCAGCGGCAAATACCCCTTCCACGCTGGTCTGCGTGGCAAAGCCCTCGCTACCGGTACGAACCTGGATATAGCCATCTTCCATATCCAGCTGGCCTTCAAATATATCGGTGTTGGGTTTATGCCCGATGGCGATAAACAATCCGTGGACATCCACTTCCTGTGTATCTTCACTTTTTACATTCTTGATCCTGACACCCGTGACACCTGCATCATCACCCAGCACCTCGTCCAGTACATGATCCCAGGCGATACTGACATTTCCCTCTTCCCCGGTCCTGGCAATGAGCTGGTCACTCAGGATTTTCTCCGACCTGAACTGGTCCCTGCGGTGAATCACGGTGACGTGCGAGGCCAGGTTGGAAAGATAAAGCGCTTCTTCCACCGCGGTATTGCCTCCACCGACCACTGCGACCGGCTTGTTTCGATAGAAAAAACCATCGCAGGTGGCACAGGCCGAAACGCCCTTGCCTTTAAAGGCCTCTTCCGAGGGCAGGCCGAGGTACATGGCAGTGGCCCCGGTCGCCACTATCAGGCTGTCGCAGCTATATTCACCGCTGTCGCCGGTAAGCTTGAATGGTCTTTGGCTCAAATCACAGGCATTAATTGTGTCGTAGATAAGCTCTGTGCCAAAACGTTCTGCATGCTTTTGCATGCGTACCATGAGATCGGGACCCTGTACCCCCTCGTTGTCGCCAGGCCAGTTATCCACGTCGGTAGTGGTGGTCATCTGCCCACCAACCTCTATCCCGGTAACGATGACAGGTTCAAGCCCCGCCCGCGCAGCATAGACTGCAGCGGTATACCCGGCCGGTCCGGAACCAAGAATCAGTAATTTAAAATGTCGCAATGTAAATTCCTCGAAATATTCCTGCTATCACTCAATCCAGGGCCTGCAGGCAGTTGGCTGTCCACAGAAAATTCTTTATGAAGTTGGATCCGTGAGGGCAACGGCATTGTATCAAATCAGCCAGCACTACTTGGGGATAAATTTGCTGTATTCAAGCTCCGCAATCGCCTGGCCACTCTTTTTCCAGTGCTCGGCATCCCCCACGATGCCGTGTCCGCTCAGGCTACGATTCATGTAGCTGGTAAAGGCACATATGCTGACCGCATAGTGGAACTCATCCTCGGTGAAACCCGCGTCCAGCACACTGTTTGCGTCTTCCCGGGTCACCGCCGAGGGTGTCTCGGTTAATTTCTTCACAAAAAGCAGCAGTGTTCGTGTCCTGTCATCAACACTGGCGTCATTGATATCCGTCGCCACGGCATCAAGGATCCTGGCATCAATACCCAGCTGCTCAGCGGCATGGCGATGGATCTCAAAAGCGTATTCGCAGTTATTCAGGTAGGATACATAGGTGAAGATGAGTTCGGCCTGCGCTCTCGGCAGTGGACCATCACACAGGAGCTGCTGCGCTAGCTGGACAAGCAGGCTGGATATCTCAGGCCAGCGCTTAAATAGTTCGCCCTGGGTGGCATCTTTTGAAAAACTTTCCAGGTATGGCATTGATCTCTATCTATTGCTTTTCTCGTTTACCCAGGACAATTTCTGATAACTTGAAACCCTGTCCCGGGGTTGACCAGGGGCAAACTTCAACACAAATAGAACATCCGCTTGTCTTGGCAAAATACCAGGCACATTTGTCGTAATCTACATACCACTTTTCCACACCGCGCACTAACTGTGGCTTATCTGAGATCGCCCCTGGCGGGCACTGCCGTGTACAGGCCTGGCACGTGGCGCAAACGTCCTGCACACCAATGTCTACCGGCTTGTCTACAGCGAGCGGCAGGTCAGTAAGTACCATGCTCAGTCTAAAATTTGATCCATGTTCGCGGCTGATCATGGAACCATGCTTGCCCAGTTCACCAAGACCTGCCTCAATAGCAGATGGAATCATGAGTATGTCCCGGCCTACGGCAAAGGCTTCTGCCGGCCAACCCATGGAACGTATCCAGGCAGCCAGTTCATTGCTATATCTTGAGCTTCGTCGATAGGTGCTTACCACTTCGAGGCCTGCTTCAGGTTGCGGCACTCTCTCCATGATCTCACGATCTTGGGCAGTACCGAGACAGATAGCGTACTTGTAAGGATAGGACTCCTCGTTTTCGTACAGCAGGCGGTCATCATCGACTGTTGTAGTGCCTACAATGTCACAGCCAATCTCGATGGCTTTCTCTTTTACTCGCACTGCCATCTCTTCAAGATTTTCAACTTCGATTTGCTTCTCAGCAACGGGCCCTCGTGCCTTGCGACTTTCAAACATTCCAAGAACAAATTCTCGAAAGGTTGCCCATGGCAAAGTGTAAAAAAAGAAATCCCAAAGATCCTTGTAGTCGTAATCCTCTATGGTGAAATCATCAGGAACAATTTTTGCCGGTCTGAATTTTTCACTTGAACCGAGACCGTTAATCTCATTCCCCGAGCGGGGCATATCCACATAGGTATAAAGGTGTTCAACCGGTGGTGGATCGAGTGCTTTCATCCGTCATTTTTACCAAGTGGCATACGATCCACATAGTAGGGAGAGTTATCACGCACTGCTTTTCGATAGCTGCGACGTACCAGGGCTCCGTAAAAAAACCAGGCAAGAAAAGTGATAACCACGAACCCTGCAAACTTCAGCGTGACCTTGAACTCGGCCCAGCCGCCGTGTTCCCGAATATCAAACTTGCTTTGACGATCTGACACGCAGTATCCCCTTTGCCCAGCGCTATACTATGATGAAAGGTACTCTTCCGCGTTAGCGCAGCATAATTCCACGATGAAGGGCGTCAGTTCCTTGGCAGTTTCCGTTTCCTTTCTCGTATGCACCCATCCAAGATAAGTGGTCGCGCGGGCTAACATAAACAGCGGTAACTTCTCGAGATCTGATTCACTGAGAGTCCTTTGCCTGCGATAACCCTTAACGAATGCATCGCGAATCGGTTCATAATTACCTTCAGCAGTCGCAAAATACAGCGAGGTCGCCATTTCAAACAGGTGCCAGCCAAAACCCGCATCATCAAAATCGATCAGGCGAATATGCTCACCATCCACCAGTACGTTTTCACCCACCATGTCCGCGTGGATCATGCTGTAGTTCTCCGCACTCTTTCCAAACGCCTGTAACTCCTCCCTGATTCGCTGCCGTGTTCTTATCATTAGATCTTTCTGTGCAGGACTCAGTGCTTCGAGCTCCCAGAAACGCCCCCAGAAAGGCTCTTCACCAGTGAGGCCATCAGTATCCCAGGCGTGCCGTACGAAGCCATCCGGTAATTCCCAGCTTGTCGCCTGGTTGTGAACCCGGGCAGCAAGTTCGCCGATTGTCTCAAAGCTTCTTACCTGGGTTTCAAGATCGCCATCGAGACCTTCCTCGACGCTTCCAAGCTGCTCTCCGTCCACCCATGCAAACACGTCAACCTGTCTCGGCAGGCCAACCACGTCTGTATCGGGTACCACGGACAGTTCACCGGCAAGGGTGGGTATTACTTCCGGGGTCTCGATACCCGCTTCCGAAAGTGCCTGGATCCACTGTAACTCCGAGTGTAATTCTTCATTCGTATGATAATTGGCACGGTGAATCCTCAGCACCAGTTTCGTGGCATCCGTGGTATCCACCCTGAACACGGCATTCTCGCGCACCTTTATAATGCCCAGGCTTGCGCCTTCCAGTCCCCACAGCGGTAGCACAGACTGTGCAAGTTCAAGGTAACGCGGTTCCTGTTGTTCCGGTGTCAGCTCGTAAAAATCACTCATGGTTTCAATCAACTCGTCTAGATTTCCGCAAGAACATCATCAAGGGTGGATAACAGCTGGTCAGCGTTGTCTTTTGAATAAGGCAGGGGCGGTCGTAATTTCAGGACATTGTCATAAACGCCAATCTTGCTGATGAGCACACCCCGTTCCTTCATTTCGTTAATCACTTTCCTCGCTTCTTCCGTTGCGCCTTCCTTTGTAGCGCGGTCTTTTACCAGTTCAACGCCTGTAAAAAGCCCCTGTCCCCTGACATCTCCTATCAGCTCGTACTTCTCCGCCAGCTGCCTTAGACCGCTTCGCGTGTATTCACCGACCACGCGACAGTTTTCCTGCAGGTTCTCGTTTTCGATAACGTCCAGCACTGCCATACCCACGGCACACTGCACGGGATTTCCACCAAAGGTATTGAAGTACATGATTTCTTTCCTGAACTCGTTCACCAGGTCAGCGCCTGCAACGAGGCCCGCCAAGGGGTGTCCATTGCCCATGGGTTTCCCCATGGTAGCGATGTCCGGTGCCACGCCTGACACCTGGTAACCCCACATGTTGGTGCCGGTTCGAGCAAAACCCGACTGCACCTCGTCAAAAATTACCAGCCCCCCTGCATCGCGTACCATTCGCGCCGCTTTTTCCATGTAGGTGGGTGGCACATCAGGCAAGCCCTCGTTGGCAAAGATCGGACAAATCAGCATACCGGCCAGGCCGACGCCCTCTTTCTCAAATTCCTCGATGGCCTGTTTCACGGTGTCCAGGTAATCATTCGCCAGCGCCTCACCCATCTCCCCGGAGATGGGCCGATAGGTTTCCGGGAAAGGCACGGCCTTGACTCTCCTGGAAACTGTCTCAACGCGTGTCGTTGGCGTGCTGCTGCCGCGAAACAGGGTAGCCAGTTCATCCACCGCTTCCGAGTTACCGTGATAGGTCGCGTTGGTACAGATAATGCCCTGTCTGCCTGTAATAAAGCGTGCCATGCGCAGGGCCAGCTCGTTGGCTTCAGTCCCGCTGCAGGTGATAAAGGCCATGTCCAGTGAATCATCATGGGTTGCGGTGAGCCGCTCAACATATTCAAGGATCAATTCGTGCAGGTAACGCGTGTGCACGTTGAGCTGCTGTGACTGCCTGTGCAGTGCTTCGACGACGTGTGGATGACAATGACCTACGTTTGGGACATTGTTATAGGTGTCGAGGTACTTTTTGCCATTCGCATCATACAACCATACTCCCTCACCGCGAACGATGTGCACGGGTTCGTCATAAAAAAGCGGCGCGCCTGCACCAAGCAGGCGATTACGTCGTTCTATTATTGATTCATTACTCATGAGTTTTCCGGGTTATTGATTTCATCCATGCAGGTGGGGCTTTCGGGCAATGTTGAGCCACCATCGACAACGATGGTTTGACCCGTGATATAACCTGCTTCGTCACTGGCCAGGAAAAGCATCGCGTAGGCAATATCCTCAGGCTTTCCAAGCGCACCATTGGGTATGTAGTACTCCATTTTCCTGATGCCCTCTTCGTCGGTAAGCAGCTCCATGGCCTCGGTGCGAATGTATCCCGGCTCAACACCATTGACGGTGATCCCGTCTCTTGCAAGTTCAAGTGCAGCATTCCTGATAAAACCGTTCATGCCACTTTTTGCCGCGGCATAATAAGACAACCCGGGATAGGCAACACGCGGGCCGGTGACCGAGGATGTAAACAACAGGCGACCTTTTTTCTGCTTCCTGAAGTGGGGAATACAGGCAGCGGACAGGCGAATACAGGATTTCAGGTTCACTGAAAACGAGGCTTCCATGTCCTCCTCGGTAAAATCCTCTATCGCTCCCATGGCAAAGTTAGCTGCGTTGTGCACCATGATGTCCAGCTGTCCATAATCGCTGACGCTTTGCTCAACGACTTTCACAACACTTTCAGGATCACCGATATCAGTGGTTATAAGGCTTGCTTCACCACCTGCATCCCTGATTGCCTGCACGGTCTCGGCACCGTTCTTCTCTGTTCGAGTGGCAACCACCACTTTGGCACCCTCTTCGGCAAAAACTTTTGCGATGCCCTCGCCTATACCCTGCCCTGAACCGGTGACAATCGCTACCTTGCCCTGTAATCGACTTTTTCCCATTTAGCTCTCCCCTTTTATTCTATTTACTACATGTCATGCGTTGCTGTAACTACAGTAGCAGGAAAAATGACTTCACAAATGTATCGCTGGTAACGGACCAGCTGACCCTTTCGCCTTTCCTGATAATCCAGCCATCACCGGGTCCATAACGCTCGGTCTTGTCCTCGGCGTGGTAGTGAATATTGACCTCGCCTTCAATGACAAAAGCGTGTTCCGTTGCAGGCCAGACAATCTCTGCCCTGCCTTTTACCTGGCGAAAAAGACCACCCATGCAGCTATCATCGTGGTGATCGACGCTGATCTCGGTTTTCAGATCACCGTCTGTTTCGAGGGCACCGCCTTCAGTGGCGTCATAGGGCTGGAAATCCAGGTGACTCATCTCCATTCCTGGCCTGTAGCTAATCATTATTTCTCTCCCGGGATAGAAAATAATCTGGGAAGTATTATGCTATAAACAGGAAGTCTTTGAACCCTGATTCGTGCTCGAAAGACGCCATCCATCACTCGGAATAGAGAAACTAAAACATGCAAAAATCCGCAGGAATTCTAAAAGCACTGCAACAAAGTATTGTTTCCGGCGAGGAAACCATCACCGGGATCGCTCAACAGGCCCTGGATAACATTGAAAAAGGAAAGGAAATTAACGCCGTTATCACAAGCGATGCGGACAGGGTACTGGGACAGGCCCGCACCCAGGAGAGCAGGCTTAAAAACGGCGAGAAGCTTGCCCTGCATGGTATCCCCATCCTGGTCAAGGACAATATCGACACGTCCGATTTCCACACCTCAGGCGCCACGCCGGCGCTGGCCGATCACCTGCCCACGCAGGACGCCGGTGTCATACAGCGACTTAAACAAGCCGGGGCCGTCATTGTTGGCAAGGCCAATATGCATGAACTGGCCTTTGGCATTACCAGTAATAACGGCTGGTCCGGCCCGGTACGAAACCCCTGGAATACGGAACTGATCAGTGGCGGCAGCAGCGGTGGCAGTGCCGCAGCAGTAGCCGCAGGCATCGTGCCGGTGTCCCTCGGTTCAGATACAGGTGGTTCCAACAGGATACCGGCATCACTTTGCGGGGTGTGTGGTTTTCGCCCCAGCACCGGTCGTTATCCCGGCGACGGGCTTATTAATCTTTCAAAAACGCGCGATACCGTCGGTGTTTTTGCCCATCACATGGACGATATCGTATTGGTGGACCACGTCCTTTCAGGGGATGAGCGAGAGAGCAGTGTCAAGATCCAGGATCTGAAACTGGCGGTAGCAAGAGATCCCTTTTTCAAGGCGCTTGAAAATGAAACCGCGGACGTCATGGAAAAGGCCCTGGCTGCAATTAGTGATGCCGGTGCCAGCCTGGTCGAGGTGGACATGCCTGACCTGTTTTCCCTGAACCAGCAAATGAGTATGCCAATCGCAGTTTTTGAAACCCTGAGAGATCTAAGTGATTACCTTGCAAGGAACAATATCGGGATTACCCTTGAGCAACTTGTGGACGCGGTCAAAAGTCCCGACGTGAAAAACATCATGCAGGCTTCCATGGGCGAGCACAGTATCCCGGAAGAGGTTTACACTGAAGCCGTCAACGTACTTCGACCACAGTTACAGGCCATGTACCGCGATTATTTCCAGCAAAATAGTATAGACGCCATGTTACTGCCAACCACGCCCCTGACGGCTCGTCCAATCGGTCACGACGATACGGTGGATATTAATGGTCACCAGCAGCCAACCTTTCCAAGTTACATACGCAATGGCGATGCCAGCTCGGTGGCCGGTATACCAAGCCTGTCTATTCCTGCTGGCCTGGCCGCCAATGGTTTACCGGTAGGCCTTTGCATTGATGGACCGGAAAACATGGACGCAGAAGTCCTGGCAATTGGCAGGGCATTACAGGATGTGCTGCCTAGCATTGGCTCCCCAGGCTAAAAGCAGGTGAACTGGAAATGTCGCGAACGGTAACTACATGATGAACCGTGAACTGGACAGCTCCAATTCACTCGAGTGGTTACAGGGTATCGCCCAGGTCAGTCAGCATGCAGGAACCATGCAGTTTGATCCTGCTCTTTTCACATTTCTTAACACGCAGTTGTTCATTGACCACTTTGCTGTGTTCACCTGGTCCGAAGCAGAAGGCCCGGGTCACCTGTTTACCGGCAGCATCATGCCAAAGGAGGAAGCAGAAAACCTGGCCAGGGATTATGTCGATAGCTTTCATGCACGCGATCCGCACTTTGGAGAAAACAAGGGTGAAATTGACCCTGAAGAACCCGTAACCGTTCACCCCAGTTTCCAGGATGAGTACGATGCAGAGTACCGCGATCACTTTTTCACCCAGCATGATCTTGTCGACAAGATTTCCATTACGCGTAAGGTGGACGAAAGACTTGTTTACTGTAACTTCTACCGCATCGGAGAATCGGGCAGGTTTACAGGCAGGGAAAGAGCCGTGTATGACAGGGTACTGCCACTACTGGCAAACCTCATAGCAGTTCACTTCCAGTTATTAAGGTTAAAGGGAACGGATGACGGAAAAGAACACTCTGCCAGGAGCCTTGTGCATTCAGTTATCAGTAGCAAAAAAGAACCCTTTGACAAGTTGACTAACAGGGAGTCAGAAGTTTGCGAGAGAATTCTGCTTGGGTTTACGTCAACGGGTATCAGCCTGGACCTGGATATTGCAGAATCCAGTGTTAATACTTACCGACGAAGGGCTTATGAGAAGTTAAATATTGCCACGCAAAATGAACTTTTTTCACTTTGTATCACTACGCTGGACAAGGTCAGGTACTAACCGGGTTATAAATTATGAAAGTTAAAAACACAGAAGAACACTTTGGGCTTGTAACAAAACTACTGCACTGGGCAATTGCCATCTCCATCATCGGCCTTATCTGGCTCGGATGGTACATGGTGGATCTCACCTACTATGACAAGTGGTACAACGCCTCACTTTCATGGCACAAGTCACTTGGCATGCTCGTGCTGGCGGCAGCCCTGCTGAAAATCGGCTGGCAGGTTTACTCGCCGGTCCCGGATACTGCTGCTGCCCTGAAGGCCTGGGAAAAGATGGGCGCCAATATAATGCACAAGCTATTACTGGTTCTAATGGTGCTTATACCTGTAACGGGATACCTGATCTCAACCTCTGCCGGTAAGGTAGTGGACATCTTTGGATGGTTTGAAATACCTGCCCTGGTATCAAAAAACAAGGAACTGCGTGACATTGCAATCACGCTGCACTTTTACATGGGATATGGCATCGGTTTCCTGGTGCTGGGTCACGTCGGGGCGGCCCTGAAACACCAGTTTATTGACAAGGACAGTACGCTGACAAAAATGCTGTGGAAATAAAGGTCGAATAAATTCGACCCTGCCATAGAGCTAACAAAAAGAAATAAAACTGAATTCGACCCGGGAGCAGGGCCGAATTCACTCGACCAATCTTATTTCCTGACCCCTTCGATATAAAGGTCAAACTCCATGGTTTCCGAGGCAGGGCCAAGGTTGTAGTCCATGCCAAAATCCGCCCTGCGAATGGAGGTTGTCGCTTCAAAGCCGGCTCGGTAGCCGCCCCAGGGATCGTCACCCTCGCCAATTACCTTCACATCCAGCGTGATCGGCTTGCTGACACCATGCAGGGTTAACACGCCATCCATTTTTCCACCACTGGCATCACCGTGATACCTGGTGCTTTTAAAGGTAGCGGTGGGATACTTGTCCGTGTTGAGAAAATCCTCTTCGCGCAGGTGCTTGTCGCGCTCGGCATGATTACTGTCAATGCTTGCAGTCTTGATTTCCACGTTGATTGAAGATGCCCCCGGATTGGCCTTATCCCAGGTAAAGCTGCCACCGAAGTCGTTAAACCTGCCGACCATCACGCTGTAACCAAGATGGTAGATTCGAAACTGGATAAACGCGTGCATCCCCTTGATATCGATGCCATATTCTGCTGCCGCAGCAGGTAAGCTGCTACCTGCCAATAATGCCGTTACAAGTACCGCCTGTATCGCTTTTTTCATGCCGAATGCCCTCATGTTTTCGCTCCTGATTAGCGGGGTTATTGCTTACCCATTAGTGATTTCAGACAAAATTTACGGCCACTAGTTTCCGAAGCCCGGCGCCAATTCTATCCAGAAAGCCTGGAACCCTCAAATTCCGTACATGGCGAGAAAAACGGTCCTGTGTACATAAAAATATGGACAGATAATTGCCGGAATACCTGTCAGAATAGCAGACTGAAATTAATCTTTATTTACAGAGGTGAACAATCATGGGTAAGGCTTTTGCATCACAGGCTGACCTGGAAGAGAAGCAGGTAACATTCAGTAAACTTTCCGAGAATGCCTACGCCTACACGGCGGAAGGAGATCCAAACACGGGCGTCGTCATCGGCGATGACGGTGTCATGGTTATTGACACCCAGGCAACCCCCATGATGGCTGAGCGAGTTATCGAGAAGATTCGCGAAGTCACCGACAAACCTATCAAGTACGTGGTTATGACTCACTACCACGCCGTTCGTGTTCTCGGCGCCTCCGCCTATGAGCCTGAGCATATCATCTCCAGCAAGGATACCTACGACCTCGTAGTAGAACGTGGCGAGGCGGACTGGAAATCCGAGTTTGAACGTTTTCCTCGCCTTTTCCAGGGGCACGAGACTATCCCCGGCCTGACCTGGCCCACCATCACCTTCACCGGCGAAATGACCCTGTGGATGGGTGACCTCGAGGTCAAGATCATGCAGGTCGGCCCCGGTCATACCTATGGCGATACCATCGTCTGGCTACCAAAGGACAAGGTGCTGTTTAGTGGCGACCTGCTGGAATACGGTGCGACCCCCTATACAGGTGATGCCTACCTGAATGACTGGCCCACTACCCTGGACAATATACGCGCACTTGAACCCGCCTCGCTGGTACCGGGCCGCGGTGATGCCCTTACCACGCCGGAAACCATTGACGCATGTATCAGTGGTACCCGTGACTTCGTTACAAAGATGTACGCGCTGGTAAAAAAGGGCAAGGAAGAAGGCAAGGATCTCAATACTATCTACAAGGAAACCTACACAGAATTACATAAGGACTTTGGTCACTGGGTGATTTTTGATCACTGCCTGCCATTTGATGTGACCCGCGCCTATGACCTCGCGGACGGTATCGAAGTACCGCGTGTCTGGACCGCGGAGCGCGACGCCGAGATGTGGGCTTCACTTGAAGACCAGGAGTGAGCCCCATTGCAGGACATGGAAAAATTCAGGACTGAACTGGGTATTGACGATCCTGATGGCTTTTATGCCCGCCTGATTGAGCTACATGACGGGCTATCGATAGAAGATAGCCAGAAGCTTAATGCGAAAATGATCCTGATGTTATCTAACCACGTGGGTGACCGCGCAGTACTGGATGAAGTCCTGGACTACCTCGAGTCCACGCTCAAGTAAGGCTTTCCTGCATTTCCTCTCGCAATCGATCGCTAATGGCCCCCGGCAAGGGGGCCTTCTTGTTAGCACTGTAATCAAAACAAACGACCTGGGCGTCTCCAACAGCGGCAACACGCTGATGCTTTAAGCTGAAAACCCCATAGTTCATCAGGAACCTGTCTGTTTCCAGGTCGCTGATGTAAACACCGATGATAATCCTGTCAGGATACTTGAGGGGAAATTTGAAACGGCACTGCGTAGAAGAGACTATTGGACCCACCTCATTCTCTTCCATGTAAGCCATGAATCCACGTTCTTCAAAATAGTCTATGCGTATCTTCTCAAAGTAACGAAAGTATTCCTTGTTGTTGACGTGCTGAAACGCATCCATGTCGATCCACTGCACGTCAAAATCGACGTGGAAGTAGTACTTTCGCCTGAATTCTTCTTCAGTCATAAATCAGTGAGAAGATACCGGCGGACAAGCTAGTTTTTGTCAGTGGCTATACCGAGAATGATTCCCGTGGAGCAGTGATATATGGAGCTTTCCGTTCCAAGACACCAGTTTGTATCGTTATTGGAGAATGCACGATAGGGAGGAATATCACCTTCATTCCTGTTACACAGGCAACGACCACAGCTGGTTTTACCACAGCAGTCGTTGTAGGAAATGATATATTGCTTGCCATCAGCCGGGTTCTGGCAGGTACCGATCCAGGTCATGGGAGACATCTCGGTACCGGGCGGGCAGGTACTGTGACTGCCTCCACAGCAACTGCACAGGAAGCCATCAATAGCACAGTAACGCCAGTAATCACAGGAAGTGGGATCGCCTGGGTCATCATCACGCCCGGTGGTTTGCGAGGCAACTCCAGGATAACCATTTCCCCCGGCTCCTTCGGAGCCACCGCCTGCGGCCCTGGCAACAGGTAACAGGGGCACTGCAGTTGTACCAACCAGCACCGTGCCCAGCCCGGTGAGGAAGTTCCGACGGGATGTTCGCCTTGCGACGGAGCGCGTTGAAAGCTCTGTTAACTTGTCAAACCACTTCATGATCATCAACCCCCGTTAGCTTCCTGTGACAGTTCGTCACTTTTTTCTTCTGCAGAGTAAGTCTTAATGTAATCCTGGATCGACGCGACGCCCCTTTCTTTTGATTCAAAAAGGCTTTCAAGGTGTTCACGGGAATTTATTATTCCCATCGAGGCAATCTTTCCCTCTTCATCAATCAATACGGCGTAGGGCAACTTGGACACGCCATAGGAGCGACCCAGTATCTCCGATGAAACATAGGTAAACATGTCCAGCTGGTGCTCGTTAATATAGCCGCGATGATCGTTATTCTCACCATCACTGGCAAGAATAATATCCAGCCAGTCTTTTTCACTTTTCTTCGCAGACTTGACCACCGGCAGCAATGTTTTACACACCGGGCAGGTGGGAGAAACAAAAAACACCAGCTTGCTCTTGCCATCTTTCGGTACCCCACCCACGCTGACCAGTCCACCATTGATGTCCTGCAGGTCGAGGCTTGGTGCTTCACCCCCTACAGACAGGTTCTGGTTCACCATCAGGGCTCCGGCCGGGGCAACGCGCTCATATAAAACGCCAATCTGGCGCACCAGGGCAAAGATAACCACCCCCATTATGACCACGAGGATCCACAGCAATATGTTGGAAATTATCAGGGTTTCAAGCATGGTTTTTCAGTACCTTTAATAAATCCCGGTTCACCAGCAGCTGGTTCAGGATATTGTAGATCAGACAAATAACCGTGGCCGCGAGAAAAGCCAGCAGCCAGTCGAACCAGCTGAATTCACGCGCGTGAACATTATTCATCACGCTCCAGGCAAACAGCACAAGCACGCCATTCCTCAACAACAGCCACTCGCTGATGTTCTGCTTCTGATCGCTGCCGCCACAGCCACAGTCAATACTTCGGCGTCCCTGTGCCAGGTTAATCAGCATGGCCAGTAGATAAACCAGCAGCAGGATCCCTGCCGCAGCACCAGCCATACTGCTTGTAAACGGAATTAGCAGCCCGATGCCGGTAGCAAGTTCAAGCACGGGCAATAACATCGCAAAGGGTTTCACAAGGAACGCTGGCAACACGCGGTAATTGGTCACGGTTTCCAGTAATTCACTGAAACTTTTCAACTTGTGAATGGCGGCCACGACAAAAATGTAGCTCAGCACCAGCGAGAAGATAAGATTTATAAGCGGATCGACAGGCATCAGCTATTTCACCGCGTGCAGCGCCATTGGCATTTCAAATGCGCGACCGCCGATCATACGCACCCACTTTCCATCATTGGCCGAGTAGATATCGAGATTCATGCTGCCGTTTGTCACTACCAGGTAGGGATCCTTACCACTGGTGACCTCTATGGATACTCCCCACTCTTTTAATTCAATACGCCTTATGCGTTTTTTCTTCTTCGTGTCAAACACCCAGACTTCACTACCCCCACCCTTGTGACTGCCGTCATAGCCGTCCTTGTGCATTAATACAAAAAGACGTCCGCTTTCATGGGCAGTCACAATTTGCCAGCCACCAGGACGCCAGTTTTCCTGTTTCTCCTTGTCCGTGACCAGGGACCAGGGGGCTTCAATTGAGGGAACGGCCGAGGACATATCCAGTGGCTGTACCATGCCCTTGAATGATGGAAACCAGGCCCTGTCACCGGCGCGCCCGTAAAAGGCAAAAAGTGGATCATCATCGGCGTCGAAAAACTTCGGGGTACGTTCCTGCTTTTTCAATGTCCCGTCACTGTTGAGGTGTGATACCAGCATCAGGTCATCACCGCACAGCGATGCAAAACTGAGTTCCCCGGTGGGATAAACCAGGGTACAGCCAGGAACCTGGATCTCTTCTACTACTTTTCGATTTTCAATATCAATGATAGAGACAGAGGCTGCGGGCGAAAAATTGAATACTGCGAGATAGGCTTCATCGCCAATAAACTGCATCATGCCCTTGAAGGTCACCAGCTGACCGCGCTTCCCTCCCGGCAAAACTATTTCAGCAATCGGCGCCAGGTTCACCTTGTCATATACCGTGACTACATCCGTACGCTCTCCCCTTAATCGACGGGGATAAAAGGTTTCACCGGCGTAGACTTCCGGGCGCTTTGAAGAAGCCAGGAAAGAACCAAACTGGCCGACTGGAAGGGAGCCCTTGTAATGGCGATTTTCGGAGGCGACATCAATGATAATGACCTTGCCATCGACGAGGGAATAAAAATTGGTGTCATGGGCATATATCCATGTATCCGGATAGCTGGCTGGTAGTTTTTCTATGACACCTACCGGGTCAACGGGCAGTTCTGCCTGCAGGCAGGCCGAGAAAAGTAAACCCAGGATTGCGCTAATAAGCTGCTTCATAATGACACCCCGATGCTGGTGAGACACTGCCCCATTTTTTTGGACATGCGTCCTAGACTATATTTTCCGGTCAAAAAAAGCAATATTACATCAGCCGGGCGCATCTGCCGACAGTGGAAGGATGCGACACCAGCTAACAAAGGGGCATATGCTGCGGGTCAATATTGGATTAAATCCCTGATGCGCTTTATATTTCGCCTACCCGGAAGGAATTATGAGTTTTATTTTCTTTTTTAACCTGGAACGTCAAAAGAATGGTTCAACGCAGAAGGCAAAGTCTCAACAGGCCAGGAACGGCGACGCAGCAAAAGGGCCTCTCGCGCCTGATTAGCATACTGGATGCAGCGCGGGAAATTTTCATGGATGAAGGCTACAGCAGCCTGAGTATGCGCAAGGTCGCATCGAAAGCCAGGATATCCATTGGTAACCTAAATTACTATTACCGTACGAAAGAGGACCTGCTCAGGGATCTCATTGATTACGTCATTACGCCCTACCTCGAGGAGTTTGACCGGGCGCGGGAGCTCGCCGGTGATTCCCCGGAAAAACAGATGAAGGCCGTGCTTGAATTCTGGATTGAAGACCTGGGTACCCCTGAGACAACCGCGTTCTTTCCGGAATGCTGGGCCCTTGCCAATCACAACCCTTTTGTCGCCGAGCTACTTGATGAAATGTACTCCAAGGCGAGAGAGGCACTTATCGAGTTACTTCCCCAGATCAACCCGACCCTGACACGCAAGGAAGTTGAGCAGCTGGCACTTTACATGTGCGCATCAATGGAAGGACTGACGATATTTGCCGGTCATGAGAAGCCCTGGTATTCCCAGCTGCCAAACCTGAAAAAACTCAGCGTTGCCAACTTTATGGACATGGCAAACAGCACCAGGGGTTCAAAACGCAGTGCAAACGAATAAGGGCCCGGCATAAGCAAGCCAGCTATGACTGAACAATCCTCCAACCAGCGTTCCGCATTACTGGTTGTGTGCATGAGTTCTTTCATCATGCCCATGATGCTGTCCAGCGTGAACGTGGCTCTGCCTACCATAGCCGGGGCATTGCAGGTCGAAGCCCTGTACCTGACCTGGGTAAGTAATGCCTACCTGGTTACCAGCGCCTCGCTGTTACTCCCCTTTGGCAAGCTCGCTGACATCGTCGGGCGCAAACGCGTGTATATTTCCGGGATCGTCACCGTCATCATCGCATCATTACTGGCGGCCAGTTCCCAATCTATCTACCAGCTTATCGCCTGCCGGGTGATGCAGGGCATGGGCGCAGCGATGCTGTTTTCAACCGGTGTTGCCATGCTTACCTCGGTGTTTCCTCCTGAAAAGCGCGGCAGCGCCATCGGTATGACCGTGTCCGCCGTTTACTTTGGACTCACCTGTGGCCCCTTGTTCGGTGGCTGGCTTACACAGCATTTCTCATGGCGCAGTGTCTTCCTTGTGCACTTACCGGTGGCCTTGATCGTTGCACTGGTTGCAAGTTTAAAGTTGAAGGGTGACTGGCGCGGGGAAAAAGGGCAGAGATTTGATTTCACCGGCACATGTATTTATGCAGTCACAATTATCTCCCTGATGATTGGCCTGACATTTATCCCGACCCTTACCGGTTTTATAGCGCTGGCAGTAAGTGCACTGGGCTTTTACTTCTTTTTTCGCTACGAGGCTACGATTGAACACCCTATCTTTGCAGTGAAAATTTTTCGCGCCAACAGGGTGTTAATATTTTCCTGCCTGGCTGCATTGATTCTTTATTCTTCAACTTTTGGTACCACCTTCCTGATGAGTCTCTACCTGCAGACCATCAAGGCCATTTCGCCGCAGGTCGCCGGTGTCATTATGATCGTGCAACCACTGGTGATGGCCATGACATCTCCTTTTGCAGGGCGCCTGTCGGATCGTATTGAGCCGCGCTTTATAGCTTCTGCCGGTATGTGCAGCATTGCCACCGGACTTGGATTGCTCTCCACGGTGGGGACGGAAACCTCGCTCGGATTTATCATCTCCTGCCTCTTTCTTACCGGGCTTGGCTTTGCTTTTTTCTCATCGCCCAATACCAGCGCCATCATGGGCTCGGTGGAAAAGAAATTTCTTGGCGTGGCCGGTGCCACTGCCGCCACGGTGCGTGTGATTGGGCAAATGTTCAGCATGGCGATCATCACTTTCGCCCTGGCGCTGTTCATGGGTAACAACCCTCTGACGCCCGAACACGGCCCGGCACTGCTGCAAAGCATCAGGGTCAGCTGGCTGGTGGCTTCGTGTCTTTGTGTTGTTGCAGTATTCCTCTCCCTGGCCCGAGGCAATGTTCGCAATCAAAAATGAAGGAATTATTCATTTCTCCAGACTGTGAATTATCTCCCAGTACAGGCTGCTTCATAACACTTTTAACTGCTATACTTTCGCAAAAGGACTGCGCGCCCAGCGAGGATAAAAAAATGAATGAATCCGCAATCAAGAGAAAAATCTTCACCGCCAAGGCACTTGACTGGTTTTTGTTCGCATCCGTAATTGCTGTTGCTTACTGGGGAGTTATGTATTCGGGCAAACCAGTTATTATGAGTGGTGTTGCCCTGGCGGGGTTATTCGTTGTAAGCAAAATCGGTAATTACACCATGACGAAGGTAACCATTCTCAGGCAGGAGCTCGCCAAGCTCGAAAGGGAAAAAAAGAAGGAACTTTAAGCCGGAAGTATTTCGACACTTACCTCGGTGCTGTGTACCGACGAACTTTCCCCCATGTCTGTCCTGGTCGCCCTGTGAATGGCATTCATGTGATTACCATCTTCAAGCCCGGGCCATCGCCCCTTGTACGAAAGAATCACGCCTCTCGGCACCTGCTCGCTGATTTCTGCTTCGAGCTCTACTTTTCCCGTTTCGTTGTAAAGTGCTATGCGGTCACGCGGGCTTAACCCAAGTTGCCTTGCATCTTCCGGGTGAAATGTCGCGCTGGCCGGACCAGAACGACGAATAATCTCCGGGTCATTGGCATAGGAGTCATTCATTCGCCAGTTAGAGGCCGGTGAAAGTATTCGAAACTTTCCGCTTCCCGGTTTTTCATCTGCCCAGGGCTGGGGTGTTCTTGGTAAACCCTGCTCTTCAGCCTGGCTCGATGCAATTTCGATCTTGCCACTGGGCGTGGGAAACTTGAGATCTTCAAAGAAGATGATCGGCTCATCTCCAACGGTAATGTGACCCTTCTTTTTAAACTCCTCAAAGTTCATGTCCAGGTTCATTTCGCTGATCATGCCATTAATAAGATCGGTATCACTCTCGTAAAGTTGCGCTTCTTCAAAATCCATTGCCCGCGCCAGGCGCCTGAAAATCTCCTGGTTGGGTAGCGATTCACCCATGGGCTCGCTGACCTTGCTTTGCACACCCATGATCATGTGAAAGTAACTGAAGGTGAGATCATCAAATTCAAGAAAACTGGCGGCTGGAAGAACGATATCTGCATATTTCACCGTGTCCGTTTCAAAGCAGTCGATAACCACGGTAAACAAATCTTCTCGCTGCATTGCCTCGCAGAACTGACTGTAATTGGGCACCGAGGCCACCGGGTTGGTATTCCAGCACAGCATGGCCCGTGTTAAATCGGGGTTGGCTAAATGCCCTGCAAAATCCATGTGGCTGATGCTGGGAGGTTCTTCACTCAACAGTTCTGCCCCAACCAGCTTGTCAAAGTCGATACCGGCCACGGCGGGTGTCATGTTCAGGTAGTAAAAGCCGGCCCCGGCCTTGCCGATATTGCCGGTCATCGCGGGCAATAATCCAATCGCCCTGAATATATTGCCACCTGTGACCTGGCGCTGCAGTCCCTGCCCTGCCCAGAGTAGCGATGGACCTGCCCCATAGGCGAGCGCCGCTTCGCGAATCAGCCCTGCCGGCACACCGGTTTGTTCTTCTCCCCAGTCCGCGGTGCAGGCGTCAATGGTGGCTTGAATTTCATCCGCGCCAATGGTGTTGGCATCAATAAACGCCTGGTCCAGCATATCTTCCTGCTTGAGTACATTCAGCATGGCAAAGGCCAGGGCTGCATCACTACCTGGGAAAGGTTGTAAGTGTATATCAGCCTGCAGGGCTGTTTCTGTTTTGACCGGGTCAACCACGATGACCTTTGCTGGCGATTCAGGTAACCAGTGCTTGTTGGCATGGGGACCCGAATGAGCCGGGTTTGCACCCCAGACAATAATCGACTTACTGTCCCTGATGGTGCGCGGGTCAAAACCGATATGGGATTCACCAAAAAGCAGTCCCCAGGCGGCGTGGCCGGCAGCGTTACAGATGGTATCTCCCCGCACCAGGGTACAACCGAGACGAAACTGGAAACGTTCCGGGAATAACAGCGCAATGAGAGACAGGGTCCCGGAATAATGGGTCGTGACTATGGAGCTGGCGCCATGGCTTTCAATAGCGGATTTGAAATTTTCCGCCACGATACTGATCGCTTCATCCCAGCCGATTTCTTCAAACCTGCCCTCACCTTTCTTACCGGTTCTCTTCAGGGGCTTGAGCAGGCGCGCTTTCGGATCCTGCCAGACACCGTTATAGACGACCGCGCACTTGCTACACAGCCTGCCTCTTGAGACCGGGTGCTCCGGATCACCGAGCACCTGCTTGATCAACCCATCCTGCTTTTTTACGAGGATACCGCAGCCATCGTAGCAGTCTCTCGGGCAATTACTTTTTATCTCTTCAACGGCTTGCGTCATCGGACCATCTCCTGCTCATTGTTAGGTTTTTTCTCGAACCTTGTTGTGAAGTGAAAAACCCTGTCATCACATACGTCGATACAGCGACCGCAGTTTGTACAGTCACCGTTAAGAATTAGGGGTGAAACACCTTTTTCCGCCTCCATCAGGGGAGATGTAATCACCTGGGGCTCGGGACAAACGCGGAAGCAATCGCCACAGTCGGTACAGGCTTCACGGTTAAAGGCACTTACCCTGACTAGCGATGCCTGTCCAACAATACCGTAAAAGGCGCCAACCGGGCACAGGTGTGAACACCAGCCGCGACGACTGACAAACAGGTCAAAAAGAAAAACGGCGAGTACGATCGCCCAGGCCAGTCCCAGGCCAAAGACCAGCCCACGTTGCAGCATGGTGATCGGATTCACCACTTCCCAGGCAATACTGCCGGTGACAGCAGAGACCAGCAAGGTCATCACCAGCAGCCAGTGCCGGGTATTCTTCTTTGGTTGCCAGCTTAAATTCAGTCCAAGCCTTGTTCTCAACCAGAAGGCGAGATCCGTGACAATATTGATCGGGCAAACCCAGGAACAATAGGAACGACCACCAAGAACGAGGTAGATGGTAAGAATGATAAAGGCACCCATCACCGCCAGGCTGCCCACATCGTGCCCCGATAGTACTGATTGAAGGTAGATATACGGATCGGTAAAGGCGATGCTGTCGAGTAAGACGCTGGAGGCAAGGTTGCCCTTGAGGATCCAGTAACCGTACCAGGGACCGCTCAAAAACAGGGCAAGTATGCTGAACTGGGTAATTCTTCTCAGCAACAGGAAACGCTGTTGCAGGATCCAGCTACGCCCTGCTCCCTGCGCCATACTCAAGCCCGTGGCCTGTCATGCCTGGCCAGCTGGCGCGGAAATACCTTGATGGAGGCTTCCGGGGTGACACAGTCTTTTTCACACTTGCCACAACCGGTGCATTTGTCGGTATGAACCGTAGGTTCAAAATACCACCTGCCATTTGACTCGGTACGGTCCATGGTGATCGCCTCATCCTTTACCGGGCACGCCAGGTAGCAGGCACGGCAATGGGCAGTACCCGTCGTGCTGTAACAGGTGTCGACGCCGGTGAATACTGCAACACCCATATCGGCCTTCCTGATATCCACAAGGTCCTTGCTCAGTGCATCGGTTGGGCATGCTGCTGCACAGGGAATGTTTTCACACATCTCGCAGGGAATATCCCGGGCGATAAAATACGGGGTGCCGGTGGCAACTTCATCACCAAACTCCGCCAGTGACAGGGTGTCGTAGGGGCAATCACGCACGCACAGGCCGCAGCGCACACAGGCGCCGAGAAAATCATCTTCATCTATGGCGCCGGGGGGCCGAATTGCCCAGGCAGGCGTGGCCTTGGCGTCCTCGTTATAGGTGCCGAGCAGAAGACCGATGATGCTGACAGACCCTGCTGCCTGCACGCATCGACCCATGAATTGACGCCTGTCCATTGTGTTTTTGCCTGGCATGAAGATTGTTCGCCTGATAGCGAAACCCGCTATTTACCCGTGTTAGATAAATCTAGTTAAAAATAGTACGTATGTCCAGTTTGTCACCGGGCCGGCGCCCTGTTTTGTTCCACACACGGACCCTTATTCCGTGTACAATTTCGCCGCCGAAGAACAGCTATTATACAAGGTAACACCATGCTTGAATCACTGGAAAAACTAGCGCCCGACCCTATTCTTGGACTGACTGCAGCCTATAACGAGGACACCAACCCGAAAAAGGTGGACCTCGGTGCTGGCGTGTACAAGGATGAAAACGGCAATACCCCGGTGTTTTCCGCTGTGAAAAAAGCTGAGGCACTGTGGTATGAAGAGGAAAACACCAAGGCCTATATTGCCCAGCCCGGTTTCGCAGACTTCAATTCGCAGCTGCTGCCTTTCGTGTTTGGTAAGGATCATGAAGCTGTCAGGGACTCGAGATTAATCTCCGTCATGGCGCCCGGCGGTAGTGGTGCCCTGCGTATCGGCGCCGAGCTTGTTAACCGTGCAGTGCCGGGCGCAACGCTCTGGGTCAGCACACCGACCTGGGGAAATCACATCCCCCTGCTTGGCAGTGCCGGCCTGGACATTCGCGAGTATCCCTATTACGACGCAGACAGTCATGGCCTCAAGTTTGAGGCAATGATGGAATCCCTCAGGCAGGCTGCTAAGGATGACGTGGTACTACTCCATGGCTGTTGCCACAACCCCACTGGCGTCGATCTTTCCCATGAACAATGGGATGAGGTGGCGGCTCTGGCTGCCGAGAAAGGTTTCCTTGTCTTCATTGACACGGCCTACCACGGTCTTGGAGACGGGCTCGACAACGATGCCTATGGCATTCGCAAGATGGCATCCATGGTTGAAGACATGGTCGTGGTTTATTCCTGTTCCAAGAACTTTGGTCTTTATCGCGATCGTATCGGCGCAACCATGGTGCTGGGAAAAAACCAGCAGGCTGCGGAAGCCAGTAGCAGTCACCTGACAAATATTGCCCGGCAAATATATTCGATGCCACCTGCCTATGGCGGTGCCATCGTAAAAACCATTCTCCAGGACGAAGATCTGTACGCAAGCTGGAGCAAGGAGCTTGACGAGATGCGTGAACGCATCAATGGCCTGAGGATCCTGTTTGCCGATGCACTTGCAGAGAAAGGCGCGGCCATGGACTTCAGCTTCATCAAGAACCAGTACGGCATGTTTTCCTTCCTTGGTATAAACAAGGATCAGATCCAGCGCTTGCGGGATGAATACAGTATTTACCTGGTTGGTTCCAGCCGGGTGAATGTTGCCGGAATCAGCCGGGGCAACCTGGATTACCTGGCCTCTGCAATCGTCTCCGTGGTGTAAGCGACGCCTCGAGATAGAATATGGCTCTTTCCATAATGGTATTGCACGGCCCCGGTACTGACTCCGAGGCGCCAGCATCTGCGACGAAACGCTGCGAAGAACTGGGATTCAAGCTGGAATTCCATCACTCGGCTGACGTTGATGAACTGTGCAAGCTGATACAGCAAGGCACTGCTTCCTCGGCCGGGCTGGTGATTTGCCCCTATGCAGCGGATGCAGCCAGCGCGGCAGCCATGGCGAAGTACAACGATGCTATTGATAATATTGCCAATGATAAGCTGCCAATCATCGAACTACACCTGCAGAACATCATGGCTATGGATAGCCTGGAAACCACGCCACTCAGGGGACCTTCGGGCCGCATGGGCATGGTATGTGGCCTTGGTGAAACCGGCTACCTGCTGGCAATAGGCAGCATTGCCCGCAAGAGCGAACAGGCCACGTAGAATGCAAGCCATTGTCATTAACGGACCTAACCTTAACCTGCTTGGAACGCGGGAACCCGAGATCTACGGCTATGACACGCTTGATGATATCGCCAGGCGATGCCAGCAAAGGGGAAACGAGCTGGGCATCGATCTTACTTTCATGCAGTCCAATCACGAGGGTGAAATTATTGACTGGATTCACCAGGCCATTGGCAAGACTGATGCAATTGTGATCAACCCCGGCGCCTTTACCCATACGTCGGTGGCGATCCATGATGCGCTCAAGGCATTCAGTGGCGTTATCGTGGAATTACATATTTCCAACCCGCACCTGCGTGAAAGTTTCCGCCATGTTTCCTATGTTTCACTTGCCGCGGATGCAGTAGTGGTGGGCCTGGGCGTAGATGGTTACACCGCGGTTGTGGAGATGCTGCCCGAGGTATTAAAGTAGAGGGACATTTTTCAACCTGACCTGGAAATTACGTCCGGGAGTTATAGCAGTTGGCCATCTCTCAACAAACCGTTATCCAGACAAAGATCCATCCTCCGGTTAGTAACCTCCGTTTGGTTCGACGAGACCAGTTAGTCAGCCAATTAGTGGATGAGCAGCAAAGCAAGTTGACCCTGGTGGCAGCTCCTGCAGGGTTCGGGAAAACTACTTTTATCTGTCAACTGTTTGATTTCCTGTCATCACAATCTGCCTGCTGCTGGTATTCACTGGATCAATCTGACAGTAACCCTACTCGTTTTCTTCTACATTTCATCGCTTCAATTCGAACTGTCGCCGATGGCTTTGGTGACACGGTGCTGCGGATGATGGAAACCACTATCATCTCAGACATTTCTGACACCCTGGCTTACCTGGTAAATGATCTCTTTGATATCCCAAGCGCTGTAAATTTCTTTATTGATGACTACCATCTTTCAGATTCAGAACAGATTAATCACTTCATAGAGTTATTGATCAACCTATCACCGGATAATTTTAGACTGGTACTGGCGTCCAGGATGAGGCCCAACCTGTCACTATCAGGTTTAAAAGTTCATGGTCGCCTCAACGAAGTTTCTGCCAGCCAGCTCAGGTTTGATGATCGCGAAACTTCCATGTTTATGAATGACATTCATGAACTCGAACTCTCCAGCGAACAGCTTATCAGCTTGCATGAACACAGCGAGGGCTGGGTTGCCGGACTGCAACTGGCTTCGCTGTCTCTGAGGGATATCGAACGTCGAGATGAATTCATAGACTCATTCTCCGGAAACCTTCGCGATATTGCAGAGTACCTGGCCGCTGACGTTCTCAGTCAACAAACTGAACGTATACAGGAATTCTTGCTTAGAACTGCAATACTTGATCGACTTAATGTCGATGTTTGTGCTGCGCTGACGAAATTTGATGACTGTGAAACATTACTCCACCAACTGGAATCGAAAAACCTTTTTGTGATACCCCTTGACAGGGGCAGGGAATGGTATCGCTATCATCATCTTTTTCACCAGTTTCTGCTTGGTGAATTGCGCAAACGTCATCCGGCTTCGCTCGTTGCTCTTTACAAGGCTGCAGCCACATGGTTTGAAGCAGCCGGTTACGCAAGTGAAGCGGTTGACTATGCCCTACTCTCTGGCGACATAGAAAAAGCCGTGCAATTGGTGGAATCCCAGGTGGAAGAAGAAATGAAACGAGGGCGTATGCCTCGCGTGAACAGCTGGGTTGACCGGATTCCGGATGACGTATGTATCTCTCATCCCAAGCTTTTGTTTGCCAAGAGTACTGCGCTTTATCACATGAACAAACCTGATGAGGCTGAAGAAACCAAGAACTTGATGCAAAATTGCAAGACATTGGAACACCAGTCTATTGATGACCTGATGAAGCGGCTTGAAGGCGGAATAGCAATTTGTCGTGACGATGTGGACAGGATCCTGCCGCCACTTTCCAGCGTGGAAATGGTTTCGTCAAATTTTGACAATGGCACTGTCTGTAACTTAAGAGGGTACGCCCTGGCATCTCGTGGTGAATACAGGAAGGCCATCGAAACACTGAACGACGCTCGCTACTATCACCGTTTGAATGGTTCAACCTTTGGCGTGGTATATGCAGACTGCTTTCTCGGCTTTATTGATATCGAGAAAGGAAACCTGCAAAAGTGTTATGACCGTTTTTCAGAATACACAGAAGCATCTGATAAGCCGGTCGATACATATGTTGTCCCTGTTCCAGCTATTATGAGAGCGGTAATACTCTATTTCTGGAACAATATTATAGAGGCTTCCGCTACCCTCAAGCCAAATTTGGAGGTACTCGAAAAAGTCGGGCACATTAAGCTCCTTTCTCTCGGATACATTACCCTGGCAAAAATAAATGCTGCCAGGGGAGACCACGTTAATGCCATGCGGCTTTTTGATTACCTTTATCGTATTAATGAGCATCGGGGTAACCCGTTCTATCGACTGCGCTCGATGGTTGAATGTGAACGAATTGCTTACCTTGTAAATTCCAACTATATAAACGAGGCCATTGATATTGCTTCCGATATGGAAATCGATATTGACCAGAAAGATCCTGGGTTGCCTAACGAATGGAGCCGAATCACCTGTCTTAATTTGTTAACACTTGCGAGATTACAGCTTGCCTGTGGTAACGAAAGTAGAAGTATCCCAATCATTCAACATCTCATTTCCCTTTGTGATTCGGCGGGTCGAGTAAATCGAAAGTTGGAATGCCTGTTGTTGCTGGCAAAAGCCAACGAAAAGATTGGCGATGAGCATTCTGCATTCGAATCACTGGAGAGTGCACTGGCGCTTTCAATTGCCAATGGCATGATCCGGGCCTACCTTGATGAAGGTGTCTGCGATTTGCTCTACCAGCTTAAGCGAAAAGGGCTCAAATCAAACGATGCACAACTCATGGTGTATCTTGATGCTATTTTAAGGCACGCCAACGAAACACACGAGGACAGTACTGAAAGCAAGCCCACTCAAAAATTGCACACCCTGGTGGACCCCTTGAGTGAGAGAGAAATCGCGATTCTCAACCTGATCGCCAGGGGACAGTCCAATCACGTCATCTCAGAAGGGCTCTCGATCAGCGAAAATACCGTGAAATGGCACGTAAAAAACATATTCGAGAAGCTCAGCGTGAACAAGCGAGCCGCCGCTGTTGTCACTGCGCAACAATTGGGCATTTTAAAATAGTCGCTAATTCAAATCCTTAGCAGATTTACACCGGGTCTACCCAAAGGGGTGGTGTAGCCTATGCCACACGGGGGTATAGTTCGGTTCTTTATGTAAAAACATAGCACGCAAAGGGGAGAAATCATGCGCAAGCTAGTACGCCCATCCAGGCTTATCACGTCTTACCTTATTATCTTTTTGTTACCCGCCATCGCAGGTGCACAAATCGAAGAAATCACAGTCACGGCGCAGAAGCGTGCGGAGTCCGTTCAGGACGTTGGACTTACCATTACAGCCTTCGATGAGGACACCCTGCGCGAAGTTGCTGGTGGTTCGCTGGCTGAACTCGCTGCCATGGTGTCAAATGTCGCAGCTTATTCCAGTGATACCTACCTGCAAAGCGTACATGTCAGGGGCATTGGTTTGAATGAATTCCAGGGTCAATATGACTCCCCGGTCGCGCAACACTACGATGAAGTTTACATTGCCAAACCGTGGATGAAGTTTCGCAAGTCATATGACATAGAACGAGTTGAGGTGCTAAAAGGCCCGCAAGGGACGGTGTTTGGACGAAACACCACCGGCGGCGCGATAAACTACTACACGGCGAGGCCTACCGACCAGTTTGGTGCAAACATCGATTTTGAGTTTGATGAACATGAGCGTTACACCGCCACAGGCATGGTCAATACACCTCTCTCTGATAACTTGTACGGCCGTGTTTCCTTCCGTACCGCCGTTGGTAATGGTGGACCACAGAAAAATCTCTTCACCGGCGATGAACATGGACGGCCCAACGTGGTCGACCTGCGTGGGCAGCTGCTATGGGAAGGTGAAGATTTGACCATACGCGCACTGGTGCATGGCGGAATCGACAAGAGCGAAATGATGGCGTGGAAAGGACCCGGTATTTTTAACTTTGGTGCACCGGGACTTTGCCCGGAAGCCTTAACCGGTGAAGTGACCCGCAACCCCGGCACATGTCCCAAGACCGCAGGCTTCGCCACTTTAAACGGTTTCCCCGAGGGCGAATTTGAACCCAACGATATTTTTACCATTAACCAGAACAAGCCACCCACCGTTGACGATACTTTCTATGGTGGTTATTTACGACTTGAGTATGACATGGACTGGGCAACATTCACGTCTATAACTGCCTATGAGTACTATGAACGTATTCACCGGGACGATAGCCAGGCAGACATTTTTAATTCCACCAGCACTCACTACTATAACGAGATGAACCAGTTCAGCCAGGAGTTCAGGCTCACTGGCCAGGTGGTGGATAGATGGCGCTTCGTACTGGGCGCATTTTACGAGCATGATGATCTCGACCAGGTCGATGGCTCCGACCTGAGTCAACAACAACTACCGGGCGTGGCTCCTCCTTTTGCTGACCAGTTCTTTGCACAGTTCAACATCGATACGAATTCCTATGCACTGTATGCCCATAATGAATTCGACATGACCGATAACCTGACAATTAACCTTGGCATGCGTTTCACGGTTGACGATATTGAAGCCAACGATGCTCTGCTGGGTATTGGTTTACTGCCGCAAGTGGGCAAGGAAGCCTTTGTCACGCCCTGCCTGATTACTACTTTTCCTGCCGGCCCTATTGGTTCGCCTGCCTGCCCTTTTCTTGGACCATCCGCGCCTGAATTCAATGACAGTCGTACGGACCAGGATTTCTCCTGGCGCGCAGGTTTGGAATGGAAAGCCATGGACGATCTCCTTGTTTATACTAACATCCAGACAGGATATCGAAGCGGTGGCTACAGCCTGCCATTTGCCGGCGCTGCTACGGAGTTCAATCCGGAAGAATTGCTGGCAATGGAGATTGGCTTCAAGAGCCAGTTGTTTAACAATACCGTACAGTTAAATGCATCTGTTTTTCGCTACGTTTACGATGATGTACAGGTTAACGTAGATGACCCGGTTTCTCCCCTGGTACCCATCACACGTAACATCGGTGAGCAATTGAATACCGGTTTCGAAGCAGACGTTACCTGGCAGCCAAATGAACGCTGGACCATCAGGCAGGATGTTGGCTACCTGGACTCTGAGTTTAACGATACCGCCAGATCGGTGACTACATATCTCGGACCAATACCCCTTCAAGGCAAGCGTCCGGTGAATACACCAGAATGGACTTACAACGGTATGGTTCGCTACCAGCAGCCGATCATGGATGGCTGGGATGGAATTCTCATGACAAATTACAACTGGGTGGATGATCGCTTTCTTGAAGCCACCAACCAGGCTTTTGAAAGACAGGAGTCCTACTGGGTAGTCAATATGCGGGCAGCAGTAGCCTCGCAGGACGGAAAGTGGGAAGTGGCGGTCTGGGGTAAAAACCTGTTTGATGAAGAGTACCTGACCTATGTTAACAACATCGGTTTTTTCAAACTGGATATCTTTGGTCAGCAACGCACCTTTGGCGCAAATATCCGCTACAATTTTCAGTAAATAGTTTTAATTATTTAAAATCACGGGGCAGTGAAGGCTTGGTATTCACTGCCCTTTTTTGATGGGTGTTTTTTGTATGAAACTCGGTGAATACGTTAAATACGATGGCCTCGGGCTCGCAGGGCTAATTCGCAGTAAAGAAGTTAGTAAAGAAGAAGTAACAGCGGCTTCGCTATCTGCCGCCGAGCTCTTGAATCCAGAGATAAATGCCATTATCGAAACATTTCCCTCGGCCCTTGAATGTACACAAGCGGAGGACGCTCCATTCCAGGGAGTACCGTTTTTAATCAAGGACCTGGCTTTACACGCTGAAGGCAGCCTTTATGAGATGGGTAGTCGTCTTAGCCAGGGCATGCGCACACCCCATGACACGGAACTCATGTCCCGGATACGAAATACCGGTCTGCAGGTACTCGGTAGAGCTTCAACTCCGGAATTCGGTTACTGCCCTACCACCGAACCTATTGTTAATGGCCCCAGCAGAAACCCCTGGAACCTGGACCACAGTCCTGGTGGTTCCAGTGGCGCCACGGCTGCCTCGGTTGCGGCCGGTATTGTGCCTCTTGCGCACGCAAACGATGGTGGCGGTTCGATTCGCATTCCGGCGTCCTGCTGCGGTCTCGTGGGATTGAAACCGAGCAGGGGTCGTATATCGGCGGGTCCCGATGCGGCCGTGCCCCTGAGTGGCCTGGCGGTAGAGTTTGCGGTTACACGAAGCGTTCGGGATTCGGCGCAACTGCTGGATTTACTCCACGGACCCGGTATTGGTGAGCCTTTTGAAATTAGCCCTCCAGTTGGGAACTATTTCGACACATTCGAAAAAGTACCGGACAGGTTAAAGATCGCTGTAATGTCCGATCCGTGGGGTTCAGCGCCTGTGGACCAGGAAGTCATTCAAGCCTGTACCAGGACCGCAAAACTTTGCGAAGCTTTAGGGCATCATGTTGAAGATGCCGCACCTGAAATGAGTTGGGATGCTTTCTTCCAGGCCACTCACGTACTATGGACTGCAAATATTGTCGTTCTTGTTGACATGGTAGCAGAGATGATGGGTAAGAAAGTTGACGAGAGTACGCTGGAAAGTACAACGCTCGCTTGCTACCAGTACGGTAAAACCTTGAGTGCGGAAGACTTGCTCAAGGCCGAGGCTGTGGCCAACAATATCTGTCGCTCAAACGGACGGTTTTTTAATGAGTATGATTTGTTGCTTACACCGACACTGGCGCGCTTGCCTGCGTCTATCGGTGAAATGAATGCGAATGATCCTTCGCTGGATGCCCTGGGCTGGTCTACCCATGTTTTCAAGTATTGTCCTTTTACACCACTGTTTAACATGACCGGGCAACCTGCTATCTCCCTGCCCCTGCAACAGTCTGCCAGCAGTTTACCTATTGGTATGCAATTTGTTGCACGATTTGGCCGGGAAGATATATTGTTACAGCTGGCGCGGGAGTTTGAAAAAGCATATCCCTGGCCAATGAATGCACCTCTCATAGACAAGCACCTGGATTAAGGAGCGAATTATGGCGACTGGCTTCACCTACCACGAACTTTACATGTGGCATCACACACCCAATTTTGCAGGTGTTATTCCCTATGGCAATCCCGTGCAGCCCTACGAGCACGCAGAGAATCCCGAAACCAAGCGACGTTTTCGCAACCTGCTTGATGTCAGTGGCCTGTTAAAAGACTTGACGCTGGTCGAACCCCGTGAAGCCACGGACGATGAAATCCTTAGATTTCATACGAAGGAACACCTGGAAAACATTCGTTCCATGAACGATGACTATACCGGGGAAACCGGCATGCTAACTCCCATGGGTCGCGGCAGCTTTGAAATCGCAAAGCTTGCAGCTGGTGGCGTGATTGAAATGGCGGATGCGGTGCTTGATGGGAAAATTGCCAACGGCTATGCGCTGGTCAGGCCACCGGGTCACCATGCGGTGGCCGACATGGGCATGGGCTTCTGTATCTTTGCCAATGCTGCCCTCGCAGCGATGCATGCACTCGAAGTTCGAAAACTTGGTCGAATTGCCACCGTTGACTGGGATGTCCATCATGGAAACGGAACACAGGCAGCATTCTGGGATAATCCTGACGTACTGACCATATCGATTCACCAGGACAATTGTTTTCCACCGGACTCCGGTCACATGCACGAACGTGGTGAAGGCAAGGGTGAGGGTTATAACATCAATATTCCGCTACCACCGGGTTCCGGTGTTGGCGCTTACGAGGCCGCCTTTGACCGCGTCGTCGTCCCCGCGCTGGCGGCTTACAAGCCCGATCTTGTTATCGTGCCTTCCGGTTTTGATGCCGGTGCCTGGGATCCGCTCGGTCGACAGATGATGACCAGTAACGGTTACCGTAGCCTGACAACAAAACTGATGGCGGTTGCGGACCAGGTATGTGATGGAAAAATCTTCATGTGCCACGAAGGCGGTTATAACGGTTCTACCGTGCCTTTCTTTGGTCTTGCCGTGATGGAAACCCTGTCAGGCATATCCACCGGCGTGGAAGATCCCTTTGAACCGCTTCTTGGAGGACTTGGCGGACAGGATCTTCAACCCCACCAGGATGCACGCATCACGGAATGTGAAGGGCTGCTGGACAGGCTCTCCTAGCCTTCGCGCAGGAAGTGGTGAAATACGCCTTGCGGATCGTACTTCGCGCGTAATTCTTCAAGCCTTGCCCAGGCTTCAGGTGAGTAGCAGTTCTTCAGGCGGTCAGGGTTGTATCGAGGTTCCACTTCGTTGGGATAATGCCCCTTGCCCCACTTTTCCATGAGCGGCATGCAGCCACCCAGCCAGTCGTAGTTCGCATCATCATCCTTCTCGTGATCCCAGATGGCATAACAGCCCAGGTAAGTGGTGCCAATAGAGGAAAAACAGGCATCTTTATGGAGCTTCGGATTCACCCCGTAACCACACAGAACATGTGCATGTGGTGACGGCGCCCTGCGAAAATGCTCTGCCAGGTTCATTAAAACTTTCCCGGGCTCATCGGTCATCACGTTATCCACCTTGTACCTTGCCATCATTCCTGCAGGGACCGAGAGGCTGAAGTACTTGTTGTACAAGCCTTCAAATTCAAAAGGCAGGTTCTCTTCCTTGACGACGCTCAACTTACCCAGGCCAGAATCAGTGACGGGCTTTAGCATAGCAATGGATTCTTTCTCGGTATTGCCAAAGGAAAACGCGGTCACAAAGCAGGCCTTGGCATCTCCAGGTGGTGTCCCCGGTGGTGCCATCGGGTTATGAATAAGCAGGTTGATAAGCTCGAGTCGATCGTCTTTGACACTGACCAGCTGGTCACAGATCTCGGCCGTGTCTGCCAGCTTATCAAGGGGAATGATGTAATTACTGGCGTGGATGGCCCGGGCTATGGGTGTCAGTCTTAACCATAATCGCGTGATAACACCAAAAAAGCCGGGGCCTGCACCACGTACGGCCCAGTATAAATCCTGGTTCTGCGTTGGACTTGCATGTCGTAATTGACCGTCCGCGGTCACGATGTCTGCAGCGGCAATGGAAAAACAGGAAAAACCACCGGTTGGTCCCCAGTTCCAGCCAAGACCGCCACCGGTGGTGAATCCACTCAAACCAACAGAAGGACAGTGAGGTACGGGAAAGTGAAGCCCCTTGCTACGTGCAGCTTCCATCAGCTGGATACTTCTCACACCCGGTTGTATTACCGCGAGTTTTTCTTCTTCATCAATTTCTATATTGCCCATTGAACCGACATCCAGCACCATGCCGTCATCTCTGACCGAGCAGCCCGTTGAGTTGTGCCCACCGCTATGAATTGAAATACGGTGACCGTTGGCTGCGGCATGTTTTACTGCGCGCTTAACATCTTCTTCATCCTTTGCCTGCACGATGAGATCGGGGAAACGGTTCGGTTTTGAGTGGTGCCAGACCATGGACTGGCGCCAGGCCTCGTAGTTGGCATCATCCTTGTTGACGACCTTTCCACTAAAACCGTTTATCAACTTCTCCGGGTTTGCTTCTGCCGTTGCCGCGAGCCCGGCAGGTGATCGTAGATAATTAACAGCACCCAGTGCCGTCATGGATGCAAATGTTTTAAGCGCCTGCCGGCGTGAAGTACCTGTTTTTTTCATCATTGGCTGTACAGGTCCAGGCCCATGAAATGACGCAATACCTCGTTGGTGCCATCATAAATAGGCATCACCATGCAATCCCTGACATACTTTTCTGCAGGATAATCTTTCATGTAGCCGGAACCACCCAGCACCTGCAATGCATCTGCCGTGACTTTCTTTACCATGTCCGTGGCGTAAATCTTGGCCATGGCATGGTGCACATCCGGGTCATGGATACCATTATCACCGGCCCAGGCCACGCGCCTGACCATCATGCGCGAGGCTTCGATTTGCATTTTCATATCCACCAGGAGGTTGTTGACACTCTGGTACTGGGTAATGGGTTTTCCCCAGATCTGCCTCTCCCTGGCATACTCTACTGCCATCTCGTATGCAGCACGGGCCAGTCCGACCGCCAGCGCGCCGGTGCCTACCCCGTTAACGTTATACACTTCCATCATCATCGGCAGGCCCATGCCTTCTTCCCCCACCATGTCATCCTTGCTCAGTACCACGTCGTCAAAAACCAGTTCACCGTTTGACATGAGGCGATGACCCATCTTGTCTTCAATCTTGCCGATAGAAAAGCCATCAAGATTGGGATCAACAAAGAAAATGGAGCAGGACTGGAAGTTGGGCGATGATTTATCGGTACGGGCGAGACACCCATACAGCTCTGCGTGTCCGCCATTGGTAATGAAACACTTGCGTCCCTTTACCACGTAATTATCACCATCTTTACTGGCCGTAGTTCGCACGCCGTGGGAAGTTTCACCTTCGTAGTAAAAAATCTCTGTACCACCGGATGGCTCTGTACCTCCGAACCCAAATACGCGGGCTTCCCCTTGCTTTGCATCGCAGTAAGGAATCAACCAGCGTTCCTTCTGCTCCTGTGTACCCTTGCCACCGATCAGGCGCGCGGTGGTGTTACTCGCCATGTAACTCATACCGACACCAACATCCCCGTAGGCCAGTTCTTCAAGCAGGATTGAAAAATCCATCAGGCTGCCACCCATACCACCACAGTCTTCCGGTGCCAGCAGGGTATGAAACCCAAGCTCTGTACCTTTTTGAAAGATTTCCGTGGGCCAGCTTTCACGCGGGTCGGCAATGCGATCGTACTTTTCCGCCACGGGCCTGATTTCATTAAGCGCAAAACGCCTGACGGTATCTTCCAGCTGGCGTTGTTCTTCGGTTAGTTCAAAGCTAATCATAATTAATTCCAGATTAAATTTATGACGTGTGAGACCGCTTATTAAAAACGAGCAATTTTTTATTCAGGCAAGGCACGAGCCATTTTATAAGCGGAGCGTACACGAAAGTACGTGAGCATTAGAAAATGGTGAGAACGCAGCATTGAATTAAAAAGAGCCGTTTTTAATCTTTCAACGGGATTATGGCCACCATACTATTCCCCTTACTGGGCACAAAAGAGCCATGCCCCTTACTCCCCACATCCTCCATCAGGATCACCTGCCCCGGCCCGTATTCCCTTTCTTCACCGTCGGATGCGACAAAGGCGGTGGTACCGGTCAGCACGATAAAGAGCTGGCGATGGCGGGCGGGGTGAAGAGGACGCGCATCCCAGCCGGGCGAATTACCAGCCAGCATCACGTACTGCGCATTCCACTTGCCATCGGGAGCAACCCAGACCGGTGGGATATTATCCGCGTACTTGAAACGCTTGTAATCCACGGTGACGGTCCTGAAATGGGTTTCGCCATCTTCGTCCATATAAAGGTGGTCGTAGGTGAGAAGCGTGATTGGCGGTCCGGTTAGTTCGGGCTTGCCGCTACTCTCGGCAAAAACCGAAACAGGAAAAGATACCAGGGCAACAACAAGACCCACAGCGGCCATTAAAGATTTAAAGGTCCAGCTCATAGAAATGACTCCTTAACCCTGTACCGGGTTCTTATATTTTTAATGGTAGGGAACGCAGTCTTTTGCCGGTTGCCTGGAACACGGCATTGGCGATGGCTGGCGCTACCGGACCAACCGCGCACTCTCCGGCGCCGACTGGTTTACGGTCTGAATCGACCTGGTAAACCTCGATGACAGGAGCCTGGTTCATGCGCGACACGGAAAAGTCGTTAAAATTACTTTGCTGGACACTGCCATCCTTTATGGTGATCGCATCGTGCAGGCAGGAACTCATTCCCCAGATAACGCAGCTTTCAATAATCGTGGTAATAATGTCGGGATTAATGCGCATACCCACATCAACAGCGGCCCAGACCCTGTGCACGTTGATCTGGTCGTTCTCCACCGAGACTTCCGCCACCATGCCCACGTAGGCTTCCTTGATGTATTCAAAGGCAATACCCTTGTATCGTCCGGGTTCCGTGCTGCCCCAGTTGGCTTTTTCTGCAACAAGCTTTGTTACCTTGTAGGCATTCTTGTTTGGATCAAGATGTTTCAAACGGAATTCAAGGGGATCCATGCCCGCCTTGTGCGCCATTTCATCGACAAAACTTTCAATAAAAAATCCATTAAAGGAATTACCGACAGAACGCCAGAAAAATACGGGAACACCCCCATTTCGAAAATGCTGATCTACCTTGACCTCACCAAACTTGTAGTAAGTCTCCAGCGCACTCTCGATATTTTCATGATCTTCTGCCATGGCGCCTGTGGCGATCTTGCTGATCTCCGACACCGGCATGTTATGGGGAAACTGTATAGAGCGCAGCGTGTGTAAAAGGTTGTACACGAGGCTGGGTGTCACCAGTCGATAACGCCAGGCGGTTGACTTGCTACCGTCCATCTCTGCATACATGCGACAGGTCACCGCGGGTCGATAGCGGCTGTTCTGAACATCTTTTTCACGACTCAGGATCACCTTGACCGGCTTTCCAGTTGCCTTTGAAAGTTGCGCGGCATCACGCACGTGGGGATCGGGAGCATTTTTCCTGCCAAAACCGCCACCGGTATATGTGCTATGAACCGTAACATTCTCAATGGGGATGCCGGCTCCATGTGCCGCTGTCGCGCCCATAACATCCGGCGCCTGGCTGCCAACCCAGACATCGGCGCGGTCACCCTGTACCCACACCGTCGCATTCAGTGGTTCCATGGTCATGTAAGCCATGTAGGGAGCGGTATATTCCGCCACCAGGGCACCGTCATTGACCGGGTAACCGGAAGCCTTTTCCTCGCGGTCAAGGATGGCAGCCTGGTCCGCTGCAATACTTTCGGAAGACTCGTTACCAAACTCGCCCGGATCCCACTCGATATCAAGTGCTTTTTCTGCCTGCTGCGCATACCAGTAATTGGTAGCCACCACGGCGATACCGTTTTCAATCTCAAGAACATCCACCACACCTTTCATGGACTTTGCCTTGCTGGCATCGAAACGCTTGAGCTTGCCACCGAAATGCGGGCAGTAGGACACCGAGGCAACAAGGGCATCTTCCGGCCCCATGTCTATGCCAAACATCGCTGAGCCGTCCACCTTCTCTACCGCCTCAAGACGGTTCTGTACCTTGCCGACGTAGCGATACTCACTGGCCGGAATAAATTCCAGATCCTTCGGCACGGCTAATGTTTGCGCAATTTCAACGAGCTCACCGAAGCTTGCTTTTTTACCGCTCTTGTCGTGGTAAACCATGCCCTGGTCACAACGGAGTTCTGCAAGTGGTACGCCGAGTTTCCTGGCACCGGCCTCCAGTAACATCATTCGCACCGTCGCCGCCGCTTCCCGTATGGGTTGATAACAGGTAATGATGGAACTGCTGGCATTGGTCAGCATCATGCCAAACATGGGATTGATGAAGTCAGGATGGACACCGGAAAATTCCCTGGCGATCTCCTCCGGCGACATGCACAGCTCCTCTCCAACAATCGTGGAAAGGCCAGTCATAATTCCCTGTCCCATTTCCTGCTTGTGGATTTGTAAAATGACCTGGTTGCCAGGTGTTACCTGGATAAAGGCATTGGGTTGAAAATCACTGCCTGATGCATGGGGCCAGGGGACTTTTTTCTTTGCCTCTTCAGCCTGGGAATATTCAACACCAATGACAAGGCAGCCGGCCGCTGCAACGCCGGTCGCGAGGAATTCTCTTCTGGATAATGCCATCAGCGCACCTCCGTCACTTTCTGTCCAGCCAGCGTGTCCGCGGCCTGGTGAATGGCGCGTCGAATTCTCTGGTAGGTACCGCAACGACAAATATTTCCGCTCATTGCATCGTCGATGTCGCTGTCAGTGGGTCTTGATTTCTGGCTTAACAGTGCCGCGGCTGACATGATCTGTCCTGGCTGGCAATACCCGCACTGCGGTGTATTCTCTGCCACCCAGGCCTGTTGCAGGGCCTCAACCACTTCACCCGAAACACCCTCGATAGTAGTGATATTTTTACCCTTCACTTTTGATACCGGGAGAATACAGCTTCGCATGGGTTCACCGTCCACGTGCACCGTGCAGGCTCCACACAGGCCCGCACCGCAGCTAAACTTTGTGCCGGTTAATTGCGCCTCTTCGCGCAACACCCATAGCAGGGGCATATCAGGGTCAACATCGACTTGCCTGCTTTTTCCATTTACTTTTATCTCAAGCATATTTGGTTTCCTCGAGGGATCGGTTAACGGTCCGGCCTGGAACCAGGCAGACCGGGAATTTACTGGCGCTGGTAAACAAGTTTTCGATTCATCGGCGTATGCGCTGCATAACCGAAATCCTTGAACTTGCTTGCGTTCTCTCGCACGGCTTTCATGGCGTCGGACTTTGTTGAGGCCTTGAAGTCTTCAAAACTGTCAAATACCGCTTCATTTCCATGGATCAGCCCGCTGTCTGTGATCTCTCCCCTGTCATTCCAGTCCAGTGGCAGGTAGCACAGTACATTGCGAACTTTTGGAAACTGCGCCAGGCGCTCCGGGTGGGAGTTGATATAGTAGTCGGTGAATTCACTCGCGTTAGCCACAGGTCCGTGATAGCGAACCACGAAGGAAAAAGGTGCTGTTCTTGGCGGAGGTGAGTCGTGGCCCGGTATGTCATAATTTACCACTTCCAGTAAGTCCACCGTTATATTGCTGGCGTCTTTTAACACCCCGGTCTTGCTCGTAAATGCTTTCGCGAATACTGAGCTTTCAACCAGTGCAACAGCATCTTCCTCTGACTTTAGTTGAATTTCGATAATGAATGATGGCGGAGCTACATCACCCTTGCGCGGTGTCTTTGGTGCGTTACCACCGATCGGCGTGTAGTGTTCAACGGCATGGACCCTTGAATCTGCCTTGAGCATGTCCAGTGGCTCCCCGAGAAAATGCTCATCCAGGGTCATGGAGCTAACCGCAGTTATCCATATTGTGACAAAGATGGAAATATTCATAAGTCCCGCGTCCTCTACGAGTGGTTAAACCGCCGGTTAATGTATTTTATCTTCAATAAAAATTCAATTGATATTGAATTTATCCAGGGTTTGCCCGGACCATGCTAGAACTGCCAAATCGCAGGAATTAGCAAGGCTGATGCGATCACCACGAGGACACTGAGGGGTATCCCGAGCAGCAGGTAATCGCGAAAACGATATCCGCCGGCGCCGAAGACCATGAGGTTCGTGGGATAGCTGATGGGCGTGGCCAGGGAAGTTGCTGATGCAAACATCACGGCGATAATAAATGGCATCTGCGAGACTCCAAGCTCTGATGATATGGCGACGACGATTGGCAGCATGAGAACGGCGCCGGCTTTTGCAGTAATAACGTTGCCCAACAGCATGGTTACGCAAAGAACAATCACCAGCATGAATGTGGGATCCGCACCACCGACAAGCAACATGAGTTCACCAATAACAAGGGCCAGCCCGCTGGATTGCATGGCCTTGCCGAGCCCGATGGCGGCGGCAATCACCAGTAGAGTCTGCATATCAATGGCTCGACGTGCGACGCTGGCACTACAACACTTACTCAGCACCATGACGCCGGAAACAAGCAGGGCCGCCTGCAGCATCGTCATGATTCCACCGGTAACAAGGACAATAAGGGTAAACAACAGGCCCAGGGCAAGTGGTGCTTTTTCACGTGAAGGAGGGGTGCTTCCTTCTACCTGGCTTACCAGGTAGAAATCGCGATTGTTACGCTGCTGCTCTGCAAAGCTTTTCCTTGTTTCGAGCAATAGCGTGTCACCGGGTTGCAGGACAATGTCACCGATCTTCTTGTTGATGCGTTCACCATTGCGTGCAACAGCAATGATGGCGGCATTGTATATGGTACGAAAATGCCCTTCCCGAATACTCTTGCCGATCAACGGGCAGGTATTGCTGACGACGGCCTCGATAAGTATTCGGTTACTCCTTGGCTCATTCATCTTGTACACCTGCTCGGTCGCGACGCGTAATCCCGCGATACGCTGCAGGTCGACCACAGATTCAATAACACCTGCAAATACCAGGCGATCATTTCCCAGCAGGGTAATATTTGAAGAAACGGCCGGCATGATTTCCCCACCACGATCAATCTCGACAAGGTACAGTCCTGGCAAACCGCGAAGTCCTGCCTCCTGGATTGTCTTGCCAACGAGCCAGCCGCCCTCTTCCACGAGCATCTCCACGGTGTACTGTCTTGCGTCGTCACCATGACTGATGGGTGGTTTCCTGTCTGCCAGCAGCCACTTCTGCGCAAGCAGGATGTAGACGATTCCCATCACGGCGATGGGGATACCAAGGAGAGTAATTTCAAACATACCAAGGCCTGGATGATCCAGCTCCTCGATGATCCAGCCATTGACCACCAGGTTAGTGCTGGTTCCCACCAGCGTGCAGGCACCACCAAGGATTGATGCAAATGAAAGTGGCATCAGGAGCTTTGACGCAGACAGGCGATTTCGCTTTGACCAGTCATCAACGATGGGCAGGAGCATAGCCACCAGCGGCGTGTTATTCATAAAAGCGCTTATCGCGGCTGTGGGCCACATGATCCTGTTCTGTGCACTTGCCAGCGAAGAAGGGGAACCCATCAGGCTGCGTGAAAACCACTGCAGGGCACCTGTTTCGCGAAGTCCTGCGGCGATGGCAAACATCGCTGCTATGGTAACAACGCCCTCGTTGGCCAGGCCCGAAAGGGCTTCAGGGGCGGGCAGGATCCCAAGTGTCCAGCCAGCTTCTTTTTTTACCGGTGCGATCATCAGGATGGCTACACCGCACCACAGGATGGCATCGGGAGCCCGCTTTGAAAACACCAGGAAATACAGGACCACCGTCAAAATGACGAGCGTCATCCAGGCTTCCATGGACATTGGTGAGATCATAAGCAGAAACAATGAGATTTCTGCCCATTATAGCGAGAAAACCAGGGAACTGAGATAGAACCCTTGCTTATATCCTTATTTAACCGTGGGTTTTCCGGGCTTACCTGGGCGCCATTCGAATGGTGCCATCAAGACGAATGGTTTCACCGTTCAGGTAGGCATTTTCACAGATATGTTGTACCAGTGCGGCAAATTCACCCGGATCTCCCAGGCGCTGGGGAAAAGGTACGCTGGCGCCAAGGGATTCCTGAACTTCTTCCGGCAATCCAGCCATCATGGGTGTCCTGAAAATACCCGGGGCAATGGTCATGACCCGTATTGCATCACGCGCCAGGTCCCGGGCGACAGGCAATGTCATACCAACGATGCCACCCTTTGAGGCAGAGTATGCGGCCTGGCCGATCTGCCCATCAAAGGCGGCGACCGAGGCGGTGTTGATAATCACGCCACGCTCTTCCCTGTTTACCAGGTCCTGCACGGCCATACGGACCGCTGCAAGACGAATACAGTTAAAAGTACCAATGAGATTGATGTTGATTACGCGCTGGTAAAACTCGAGGGAATGCGGCCCGTCCTTGCCAATGGTTTTCTGGGCCACCCCGATGCCCGCACAGTTTACCAGTATGCGTGTGCCGCCATGGGCTTCTTCAGCCCTGTCCAGGCCGGCGTTGACGCTGTCTTCGTCAGTCACGTCAACACGGGCAAATTGACCCTTGATTTGCTTCGCTACCGACTCGCCACGCTCTTCATTGAGATCGAACAGCGTCACCCTTGCACCCGCCGCGGTCAGTTTACGGGCACAGGCTTCGCCAAGGCCTGATGCTCCCCCGGTGATCACAGCGGCACAGTTTTCAATATTCATTGTTTTATCTCTCGAGGCGTCTCTTTGCTCTGCCAGGTTATTAGCAGGATGTACCTATCATACAGTGTTTACCCACAAATACCTGCCCGACTGCGTGCATCGGGTATTACTGGACCAGTTCCAGTGCGAGAGCCGTGGCCTCTCCGCCACCTATGCACAGGCTGGCGACGCCTTTTTGCAATCCCCGATCCCTGAGCGCCGCGATCAGGGTCACAATTATCCTGGCACCGGACGCCCCGATTGGATGCCCGAGCGCACATGCACCCCCGTTTACGTTGACCTTGTCGTGTGACAAATCAAGGTCATCCATTGCCGCCATCGTCACCACGGCAAATGCCTCGTTGATCTCAAAAAGGTCAACCTCATCCTTTGACCATCCCGCACCCGCCAGCACTTTTTCCATGGCGCCTACCGGAGCCGTGGTAAACCAGGCAGGTTCATGAGAGTTGGTAGCATGGGCAACGAGCCTGGCCAGCGGAGTTAAGCCGCGCTTCTCTGCCTCTGATTCCATCATCAGAACCAGCGCGGCGGCGCCATCGGAGATTGAACTTGAATTGGCCGCAGTGACCGTGCCGTCTTTTACAAAAGCTGGTCTGAGCTGGGGTATCTTGTCTATGCGAGCGTTACCCGGGGCTTCGTCAGTATCTACGACAATGTCTCCTTTGCGTCCCTTGATGGTTACCGGGGTGATTTCTTCACTAAATTTTCCATCCTCGATAGCCTTTTGCGCACGGGTGAGTGATTCTATGGCATAGGCATCCTGGGCTTCGCGACTAAACTCGTACTTTGTCGCAGTCGCCTCGGCAAAATTACCCATGGGACTGCCCCTTTCGTAGGCATCTTCCAGGCCATCAAGAAACATGTGATCTTTCACTTCTCCATGCCCGAGTCGCATTCCGGCCCTGGCATTTGGCAGCAGGTAAGGTGCATTTGTCATGCTTTCCATGCCGCCAGCGGCGACAATACTGGCAGACCCGGCTCGTATGATATCCATGCCCAGCATGACTGCTTTCATACCGGAACCACACACCTTGTTTACCGTGGTCGCTCCCGTGGACAGTGGCATGCCTGCGCCGAGGGTAGCCTGCCTTGCCGGGGCCTGTCCTGCACCCGCGGGTAACACGCAGCCCATGAAAGTCTCATCAATGTCCGCTGGCGATACGCCGCTTCTTTCAAGCGCGGCTTTCAGTGCCTCGGTCCCGAGTTGTGGGCCGGTCATAGCTGATAATCCTCCCTGCATACCGCCCAGTGCCGTGCGTGCCATACCCACTACAACAATTGCATCACTCATGCTTCACTCCACTTTGATTTACAAGTTAATTTAAAAAATTATTTTACTCTGCCCGTTCCCTGAGCTCGACCCTGCGTATTTTTCCACTGACAGTTTTTGGCAAGTTTTCAATAAATTCAAGTTTACGCGGATACTTGTACGGTGCAGTTACCTTCTTCACGTGTTCCTGTAATTCAATCTTCAGTTCTTCGCTGGCTGAAAATCCCGGTGCCAGCACGACAAATGCCTTTACCACTTCACCGCGCGTCTCGTCGGGACTGGAAACAACGGCCGATTCTGCTACAGCCTCATGTTCGATGAGTGCGCTTTCAACTTCAAACGGGCCTATCCGGTATCCTGCTGACAGGATCACGTCATCAGCGCGAGACACGAACCAGAAGTAGCCATCTTCATCACGATAGGCACGGTCCCCGGTCAGGTACCAGTCTCCCTTGAAGGTTTCCGCTGTTTTCTCCGGGTTGTCCTTGTACTCCCTGAACAGTCCCAACGGTCTCTCGGGTTTGACGCGCACGGCAATGTCACCTTCGACATTTGCTTCAACTTCATTGCCATCATTATCCACTATCGACAGCACGATCCCCGGTGCGGGCTTACCCATTGAACCAGCGCGAGGTTCGATACAGGGGAAACTGCCGCATAGGATCACCGTTTCGGTTTGCCCGTATCCGTCGCGAATAGTCACGCCCGTAGCGGCACGCCAGGTTTCGATAATTTCCGGGTTTAGCGGTTCCCCGGCACCGACACAGTGACGCAGCCTGTCGTAGGAAAACTTGTTGAGTTCCTGTAATACGAGCATGCGGTAAATTGTCGGCGCACCGCACATGGTAGTAACAGGATACTCCTCCAGTAATTGCAGAACCCGTAACGGGTCAAAGCCGCTGGTATGGTGAACAAACAGGGTCGCACCACAAATCCAGGGACCGAAGTAGCTGCTCCATGCTGCCTTTGCCCAGCCTGTATCACTGATGTTCCAGTGAAGGTCGTCTTCTCCCAGGTCGAGCCAGAACTTGCCGGTTGTCTGCTGGCTAAAGCCATAGGAATGCGTATGAATGCACATTTTGGGAAAACCCGTGGTACCAGATGTAAAGTAACACATGCAATCTTCATCGCCATCCGTGTCTACGGTTTCAAAGTCCTCGCTGGCGACTTTCATTGCATCTTCATAGGCAATCCAGTTTTCGCGATTACCGTCGATCAATAACCTTGCCTTTAAACTGGGACACCCTGAAATTACCTCGTCTACCTTGCCGGCATTGGCACTATCGGTAACAACACAGGTGGCGCTGGCAGCATTGATACGATATTGCAGGTCCTTGCTTGAAAGCTGGGTGGTGCCGGGGGAGATAACTGCCCCCATGCGCAGCACCGCCGTAAACACCTCCCACCACTGGATTTGTCGACCGAGAATGACAATAACCACGTCGCCTCGTTGGACACCTGCATCACTGAAAATATTGCAGAGTTTTTTTGACGCAATGGAAAAATCAGTAAAGGTCTTTCTTACTTCGTGACCTTCATCATCAACCCATAACATGGCTTCAAGTCCAGGAGCCTTTTGTGACCATGTATCAATCACGTCACGGGCAAAATTGTATTTTTCAGGTGCCTGCCATCGAAACGTGGAATAGGTCTCCTCGTAGTTCTGCATATTCGTCATAAGGTCATTACCTGCTCAGGCCGTCTGCTGTTCCTCAAGACCGAGCTCTTCCATCATCTTTTCTCTCATGATGAATTTCTGCAACTTTCCTGTCACGGTCATGGGGAATTCGCTTACAAAGCGAACATAGCGTGGCACCTTGTAGTGTGCGATATTGCCCCTGCAAAACTCCTTGATCTCATCTTCCGTGCATTGCGCACCTTCTTTCAGGCAGATCCAGGCACAGATCTCCTCGCCATACTTATCGTCGGGCACTCCAAAGACACCGACATCCTGTATCTTTTCGTTGCTGTACAGGTATTCCTCTATTTCTCTCGGGTAAACATTTTCACCGCCACGGATCACCATGTCTTTCACACGGCCGACAATATTGCAGTAGCCTTCATCATCCAGTACTGCGAGGTCGCCGGTGTGCATCCATCCCTCGCTATCGATCGCTTCTGCCGTGCGTTCCTCATCGGCCCAGTAACCTTTCATGACGCTATATCCACGGGTGCAAAATTCCCCTTTCTCTCCCTGTGAAACCGTGTTGCCCTGTTCATCAATAATCTTTACTTCTACATGTGGATGTACTCGACCCACGGTTGATACGCGTCGTTCAATAGGATCGTCGGTACTACTTTGAAAACTGACCGGGCTGGTCTCGGTCATACCGTAGGCAATGGTCACCTCGGTCATGTTCATATCACTGAACACTTTCTTCATGACCTCGATGGGACAGGAGGCGCCGGCCATGCACCCGGTACGCAAACTGCTCATGTCAAAGTCGTGGAAGTCAGGTTGGTCCAGTTCGGCGATAAACATGGTCGGTACACCGTATAGCGCTGTACATTTTTCTTCCTGGATAGCAGCGAGTGTAGTCGCGGGATCAAAGCCATCATTGGGAAACACCATGCAGGCTCCATGCACAATACAGTTAAGGCTTCCCATGACCATGCCGAAGCAATGGTAAAGCGGTACCGGTATACAAAGCACGTCTTCCTCGCTAAAGCGCATGGCCCTCCCGGTAAAATAACCATTATTAAGAATATTGCGGTGGGTCAGCGTAGCTCCCTTTGGCGATCCGGTAGTACCGCTGGTAAATTGGATGTTAATGGGATCGTTCGGATCGAGAGTGCTGGATAATTGCTCAATTTGCTGCAGGAGATCATCACTGGCCAAAGCAGAGACATCCTGGAAATTAAAAAGACCGGGTGACTTTTCTTCGCCAAGTCGAATAACAGACTTGAGGTGAGGAAGTTTTTCGGATTCCAGCTTACCCGGTTCGGAAGAACCAAGCTCCGGGGCCAACTGGTACAACATGTCAATGTAATCACTGCTTTTGAAGTTTGCAGCCGTAATAAGTCCCTTGCAGCTAACCTTGTTAAGCACGTACTCCAGTTCATGGGTCCGGTATGCCGGGTTGATGTTGACCTGGATAATTCCTGCCCTGGCCGTCGCGTATTGAGCCACGATCCATTCCGCACAGTTTGGAGCCCAGACACCTATGCGATCCCCGGACTGGAAACCCATTGCAAGCAATCCTGCTGCAAAGCGGTTAACCGCTTGCTCCAGTTCCTGGAATGACCAGCGTATCGATTGATGCCTGACCACCAGTGCCGTGCGCCCAGGGTACTTCTTAACAGCTTCCGTCAATGCCTGGCCAATGGTCTGGTCAAGTAGAGGCTGACTGGTATCCCCACTTACATAACTTACTGCGTCGCTCATTGCCGTCCCCGCTTGTCTGTTCTCAGAAATATATACTTGCAAGATTGGAAAGGTTTTTCTATAGTTTACGTTAACGTCAACTTTTAACAAGTACCAATGGAACAGGCCTACACCATCAAGACACTCTCCAGGGACTTTGATATCACCCCAAGGGCACTTCGATTCTACGAGGATAAGGGCATTCTCAGCCCTTCCCGCCGGGGTACAACCCGGCTTTACAGTGACCGTGACAGGACCCGGTTGAAGTTGACCCTGCGCGGCAAGCGTCTCGGTCTTACACTGGAAGAATGCAGGGAAATCATAGACATGTATGATCCCATGCAACCCGATGACTCGCTGCAGCTGCTCAAGCTGTGCCAGCGGATCCGCGAACACCGATTTACTTTAGTGTCTAAAATCAAGGACATAGAGGAAACCCTGCGGGCCATGGACGACGTTGAAAAAGACTGCCTGGAAAAGCTTGCGCGTAACCTGGCCTGATATTGCATGGATTATCAATAACTTGACGTATACGTTAACTTTTGAGGCATTGCTATGAGTAACACACTGTATCCCTCGCTGAATTTCGACCTCGGCGAAACAGCGGACATGATTCGCGAGTCCGTGCATGACTTTGCCAGCAGTGAAATTGCACCGAAGGCACAGGAAATCGATGAACGCAACGAGTTCCCGCTCCCCCTCTGGGAAAAACTCGGCGAAATGGGATTGCTGGGCATCACGGTGGAGGAAGAGTACGGCGGTGCCGGCATGGGATACCTGGAGCATGTTATTACAATGGAAGAAATCAGCCGGGCTTCGGCTTCAGTAGGTCTTTCATACGGTGCACATTCCAATCTATGTGTAAACCAGATCCGTCGCAATGGTAACGAGCAGCAAAAGCAGAAGTATCTTCCCGGGCTAATCAGTGGAGAACACCCGGGCGCCCTTGCCATGAGTGAGCCGGGCTCTGGCTCCGATGTCGTGAGCATGCGCCTGCGCGCGGATAAAAAAGGTGACCACTTTCTACTCAATGGAAACAAGATGTGGATAACCAATGGTCCGGATGCAGAAACACTGGTTGTCTACGCAAAAACTGATCCTGATGCGGGCCCCAAAGGCATAACAGCTTTCATTATAGAAAAGGGCTTCAAGGGTTTCTCCACTGCTCAAAAACTGGACAAGCTCGGTATGCGCGGCTCAAATACCTGCGAACTGGTTTTTGAAGATTGCGAAGTACCGCTGGAAAACATCCTCGGCAATGAGAATGAAGGGGTGCGCGTGTTAATGAGCGGACTCGATTATGAACGTGCCGTCCTCGCCGGTGGACCACTGGGTATCATGCAGGCCTGCATGGACGTGGTCGTTCCCTACGTACACGAGCGCAAGCAGTTCAATACACCCATCGGCGAGTTCCAGTTGATGCAGGGTAAACTTGCTGACATGTATACCACCATGAACGCATGCAAGGCATATGTCTACGCAGTAGCGAAAGCCTGCGACAGGGGTGAAACAACACGCAAGGATGCAGCCGGAGTCATTCTCTATGCTGCTGAGAAAGCCACGTGGATGGCACTCGAAGCTATCCAGGCACTGGGTGGTAATGGTTACATTAATGAATATCCAACGGGCCGCTTCCTGCGTGACGCCAAGCTTTACGAAATTGGCGCAGGTACCAGTGAAATTCGCCGCATGCTAATAGGGCGTGAATTATTCGCCGAGTCCATGTGAAGCATGCCTGCTTTAAAAACACAGCTCAATACCCGCTCGGAAGAGTTTCAAAATAACAGTGCGCATATGCGCGCGCTGGTCAGTGACCTTCGTACCAGGGTTGCAGACATTGCACTTGGAGGCGGCGAGAAAGCCCGGGAGAAACATCTCTCGCGGGGCAAGTTGCTGCCGCGGGACCGGGTCAACAAGCTGCTTGATCCGGGCACGCCGTTTCTCGAATTCTCCCAACTCGCTGCCACTGGTATTTATAACGACGAGATGCCCGGCGCCGGAATGATCACCGGTATCGGTCGCGTCAGCGGTCACGAGTGTGTGATCGTGGCGAATGACGCTACGGTCAAGGGAGGCACCTACACTCCCCTGACTGTAAAAAAACACCTGCGCGCACAGGAGATAGCGGAAAACAATAACCTGCCCTGTATTTACCTTGTAGACTCGGGCGGCGCTTTTCTTCCAGAGCAGGATAATGTGTTTCCCGATCGCGACCACTTTGGCCGGATCTTTTTTAACCAGGCAAATATGTCAGCCAGGGGCATTCCACAAATCGCCGTCGTGATGGGTTCATGTACTGCCGGCGGCGCATATGTCCCGGCCATGTCCGACGAAAGTATTATCGTTAAAAACCAGGGAACCATTTTTCTCGGCGGACCTCCCCTGGTGAAAGCGGCAACTGGTGAGGTTGTTTCAGCAGAGGAACTTGGCGGTGCTGACGTACACGCTCGCACCTCGGGCGTAAGCGACCATTATGCCCTGAATGACAACCATGCCCTGGGCATGGCACGACATATTGCTTCAAACTTCAACCGGGTGAAGCATGTCCCACTGCAAACGCGTTCACCAATGGAACCATTATACGACCCCGCAGAAATCTATGGCGTTGTTCCCGGTGATCTTCGTACTCCTTTTGACGTACGGGAAGTGATCTCGCGAATAGTTGATGGCAGTGAGTTTGATGAGTTTAAACAGCTTTTTGGAACCACTCTCGTGTGTGGCTTTGCACATATTTTTGGCTACCCGGTGGGTATCATCGCCAACAACGGCATATTGTTTTCCGAATCAGCACAAAAAGGCGCACATTTTATTGAGCTGTGCAGCCAGAGAAAAATTCCGCTGGTTTTCCTGCAAAACATCACGGGGTTCATGGTGGGAAAAAAATACGAAGCAGGCGGTATTGCCAGGGATGGTGCAAAGCTGGTCACCGCGGTAGCAACTACCAGTGTCCCAAAATTTACCGTCATCATCGGTGGTAGTTTCGGTGCCGGGAATTATGGTATGTGTGGCAGGGCCTACAGTCCGCGCTTTCTCTGGATGTGGCCCAACGCTCGCATCTCGGTAATGGGCGGCGAACAGGCTGCCAACGTGCTGGCCCAGGTGAAGAAAGATAACCTTGAAAAATCGGGCGCTGACTGGCCCGCCGCCGAAGAAGAAGCTTTCAAAAAGCCCATACGCGAGCAGTATGAAACCCAGGGGCATCCTTACTATGCAAGTGCGCGGCTCTGGGATGATGGTGTGATAGATCCGGCTGACACTCGCATGGTGCTGGGTCTCGGAATTTCCGCCAGCCTCAATGCACCCATCGAATCGACCCGCTTTGGTGTATTTAGAATGTGAGCAAGCGATATGACTGAAACCAGTGTACAGGTAAGTATTGACGAACGTGGTGTTGCCACCGTCCTGCTGGACAGGCCGGAAAGACACAATGCCTTTGATGAGAACATGATCGCTGAACTCACCAGGTCATTTGAATCCCTGGCAGGTAATGCAAAGATCAAGCTGATGATATTGCGCTCCAACGGCAAGAACTTTTCTGCCGGTGCCGACCTTGACTGGATGAAACGCATGGCCAACTACAGCCATGAAGAGAACCTTCGTGATGCAAACTTGCTTGCAAAAATGTTGCATACATTGAATTACCTTCCCTTTCCCACCATTGCCCGGGTACAGGGTGCCGCCATGGGGGGTGGTGCGGGCCTCGTGTGCTGCTGCGACATAGCCATCGCCAGCGACAGGGCAAGTTTTGCGTTCAGTGAGGCAAAACTGGGACTGATACCGGCCACCATTAGCCCCTATGTCATTCAATCAATAGGTGCGCAGGCAGCACGCCGGTACTTCCTGACAGCAGAACGTTTTGACGCTCATAGGGCCCTGCAACTCGGGATGATCTCTGAATGCATGGATGAAAATGGCATTGACGCGGAAATTGAAAAACTTGTGCAGGCGATTCTTGCAAACAGCGCCGATGCCGTAACGGCTGCCAAGCAACTGGTGTTTGATGTAGAAAACCAGGAGGTGAATCAAGGCTTGATACAAATGACCAGCGAGCGAATTGCGGAGATTCGTGCCAGTGAAGAAGGCAAGGAAGGCCTGGCAGCATTCCTTGAAAAAAGAAAACCCGCGTGGCTGGACAGCTAACTGCACCATAATAAGCATGTTTAACAAGATTCTAATTGCAAACCGGGGTGAAATTGCCTGTCGTATAATTCGCTCCGCCAACAAGCTCGGCATAAAAACCGTCGCCGTCTATTCCGAGGCAGATGCCGTGGCACGCCATGTCAGCATGGCTGATGAAGCGATCGCGATTGGCGCGGCGCCTGCCAGCCAGAGTTACCTGGTAATTGAGAATATTATCCAGGCCGCACTGGATACCGGCGCCGAGGCTATACATCCCGGCTATGGATTCCTCTCTGAAAATGCAAATTTCGCCTCCGCCTGCGCAGACAACGGAATCGTTTTCATCGGCCCACTGGTCAATGCCATCGAAGCAATGGGTTCAAAATCCAGGGCCAAGCAAATCATGGAGAATGCGGGAGTACCACTGGTACCCGGTTATCACGGCGACGAACAATCCAGTGAATTTTTGAAAGACGAGGCAGAGAAGATTGGCTACCCGGTATTGATCAAGGCATCCGCAGGTGGCGGTGGCAAGGGTATGCGCATCGTTGAATCGAGCGAGTCATTTGAAGAGGGGCTGGATGCTGCCCGGCGCGAAGCGATGGCGTCATTTGCAGATGACCACGTGTTAATTGAAAAGTACCTTGTCAAGCCAAGGCATATCGAGATCCAGGTTTTCTGCGACAAGGATGGTAACGCGGTTTACCTTTTTGAAAGGGACTGCTCGATTCAGAGACGTCACCAGAAAGTTCTTGAGGAAGCGCCTGCCCCGGGAATGCTGGAGTCACGCAGGGAGGAAATGGGTAAAGCGGCTATCGCGGCTGCCATCGCGATCGATTACGAGGGTGCCGGCACCGTCGAGTTCATCGTCGATGCTGATGGCACCTTTTATTTCATGGAAATGAACACGCGCCTGCAGGTCGAACACCCGGTTACAGAGTTAATTACCGGCGAGGACCTTGTTGAATGGCAGTTTCGTGTTGCCTTCGGTGAAAAGCTGCCGAAGCAGCAGGAAGACCTGGAGATTAATGGTCACGCACTCGAAGCAAGGATCTACGCCGAGGATCCGGACAGGGATTTTCTGCCGGCGACCGGGCTGCTGGCGCATCTTCGATTTCCAAAAGACAGCCAACATGTTCGAATTGATACCGGCGTGCGACAGGGTGACACCGTGAGCATGCATTATGACCCCATGATCGCGAAGTTGATTGTCTGGGATCATACTCGTGAAGGCTGTCTTCGACGCATGGCAAACGCGCTTACAGAAACACAGGTGGTCGGCGTCACCAGTAATATTGATTTTCTCTATTCACTGGTGACTCACCATGCCTTCCAGGATGCACACCTTGATACCGGTTTTATTGAACGTCACCACGAACAGCTTTTCCCCGGAAATATCCAGGTAAGCGAGAATATTCTTTGCCTTGCGGCGCTTTATATCCTGCTTGAAAGGAGCAGGCAGGCTGCTATCACCGCGGCTACAACAGCCGATACAGGCTCACCCTGGCACTCCACCCATGGCTGGCGCGCTAATCTCGATAATAGTGAAGAAATACAGCTCGAGGACAGGAGCAACCAGCACCCTGTTCTCGTCCACCATCGTGGAGCAGGCTATGAGCTGGAGTTGGCTGATCGAAAAATCATAGTCGATGGCAGCCTTGATGACTCCGGCGAAATGACTGCAACCATAGACGGCACCCGAACCCACGTAACCGTGGTCACCAGGGAAAATGAGATCACGCTTCTTCATAACGGCAACAGTTTCCAGCTGAATGTAATTGATAGCGGTGAACAGGGCACGGAAGATGATACAACTGCAGGAAGCCTGTCTTCTCCCATGCCGGGCAAGGTTGTGCAGGTGCTCGTGAGCGAGGGTGACTCGGTTTCAAAAGGGACAGCCCTGTTGATACTTGAAGCCATGAAAATGGAGCACACCATCACCGCACCAATAGACGGTGTAGTCAGCGGGCTTCATTACCACGAAGGTGACATGATCGACGAGGGCGTGGAGTTACTTGTGCTCGATAGCAAAGAAGAGAACAAGTGACTGTGACAGCGCAGGTGAAAATAGTCGAGGTAGGACCACGCGATGGTCTTCAAAATGAAATGAACAGTATTGATGCAGAGATAAAAGTCGAGCTTATCAATCGACTTTCCGAGACAGGCTTGGTCGCTATCGAGGCAGGCAGCTTTGTATCGGCCAAATGGGTACCCCAGATGGCTGACACTGACAAGGTGCTGGCGGGTATTTCGAGGAAGAAAAATGTCACTTACCCCGTGCTGGTTCCCAACATGAAGGGAATGGAGAACGCTATTGCATGTGGCGTAGATGAAATTGCGATATTTGGTGCTGCGTCGGAATCTTTTTCTCACAAAAACATTAATTGTTCCATCAGCGAAAGCCTGGAGCGTTTCCAGCCGGTATGCGACCTGGCAATTGAAAAAGGCATTCGCATCAGGGGTTATGTCAGTTGCGTACTAGGCTGTCCCTACGAGGGTGACATCGACGTCTCTGCGGTAGTCACGGTGGCTGAAAAGTTGATGGCAATGGGATGCTATGAAATCTCCCTTGGCGATACCATTGGGACGGGTACACCTGCACGGGCCAGGGAACTGGTAGAGAAAGTTTCTTCAGTGATTGGCATGAACAGGATCGCGGTACATTTCCATGACACCTACGGACAGGCACTGGCCAATATTTTTTCCTGTCTTGAGGCAGGTGTGAGCGTGGTTGATAGCTCCGTTGCCGGCCTGGGTGGTTGCCCCTATGCTGCAGGTGCCAGCGGCAATGTCGCGACGGAAGATGTTGTCTACATGCTCAACGGGCTGGGCGTAAACACGGAAGTGAACCTTGAAATGCTCATTGAAACCGGGCGGTTTATCAGTGACGCACTGCAACGAAAACCGGCTTCAAGGGTATCGCTGGCTTCTAAATAATCCAACTGCCTCGCAAAAATTCGATTTTTGCCCTGTTTTTTTCTTCGCTTGATTGACAATCACACCTGTCACGGTGCTTAATTACCAGGAGTGTTAACACGGATAAATCGCGGAGGGAATTATGGAAGCGCGAATCTTGACGAAAGGCTTCACCCTGATCGAACTCATGATCGTCGTGGCAATCATTGGCATCCTGGCCGCAGTCGCCTTGCCAGCCTATTCAAATTATTCAAACCGGGCCAAGGTTGCGGAAATTATTCTCGCGGGTGCCAATCTTAAAACAGATATTTCCGAGTTTGCCCAGACAGAAAGTACCCTGACAAACTCGGCTGCCACCTTGAGCATTAATACTTCGGGTCAATACGTGTCATCTTCCAGCTCAGTATCCGCAAACGGGGTTTTTACTATCCATGGCAGTGGCTTCCCGTCTGCAGTAACACTCAGTTACACACCGTCTCTCGATGCCAGCGATGGCGTGGTGACATGGACCTGCACCGGCACGCCTTTTGAACTGATGCCAGCGTCCTGTCGCTGACAACTATTCCTGCCCGGGCTTTTCCATTGATGGCAGGTATTCCGGGTCGTGGGCACGCTTGATAACATAGGCGTGTATGGCATCGGTATCCTGCTTATCAAGAAACTCCGCAAAGGGCGGCATTCCCTTTGAATAGCGACTACCCCCCAGGACTATCTCGTCCCACTGCCCATGGGTCACGCTGTCAAGATGCCTGAGATCAGGAATTACACCGGCGCTGATACCAGCATCACCATGACATCGCGTGCAATACTGGTGATATAAAAGTTTACCCGCGGCTACAGTTTCCTTGCTCGCCGTGTGCGCCGGTGGCTCAGGTGGTTCTGGTAGAGGTTCCAGTGCCGGCAAGGTGTCATCACCATCAAGGGTATAGGCAACCACGCGATTTAATGCACGTACCCCGGCCCACTTGGCAACGATACCCGACTCGATACCAAAGGCGGTACCCCAACCGGCCATCACTGCGATGTACTGTTTTCCATTTACGCGGTAACTAACAGGGCCTGCAAGCACGGCGGTTTGCGTGTCATGGGCCCAGAGTCTCTTACCACTGTCCGCGGCGTAGGCTATAAACTCTCCGTGGGATGTACCCTGGAAAACAAGGTTACCCGCCGTGGCCAGGGCGCCACCATTCCAGGCTACCGGGTGTTTCACCTTCCAGCGTGCTTCCTGCTTAATTGGATCCCAAGCCAGCAGAAAGCCCTTCAGTAATCCTGACACCTGCTTCTGCACTTTTGGATCTTCCGGCATTGATGCAATGATTGGATCAAGCCCGGAGTTCACTGTCGCCTTGCTGAATTTGAATTCCTCGACCTCCTTGTATACCCAGGGCAAATCCTGCGCCGGTATGTACACCAGGCCCGTCTCTGGATGCCAGGCCATCGGGTGCCAGTTATGTCCACCCGGGGCAGCCGGGGAGCTGGCAAACTCACCGTCCTGGTAGCGTGCGTTGGCCGTTTCGACCGGTCGCCCGGTTTCCATGTCCACGTGCGTTGCCCAGTTTACTTCCACAAAAGGCTCGGCAGAAATAAGCTCGCCATTGGTCCTGTCAATAATGTAGAAAAACCCGTTCTTGGGCGCCTGCATTAATACCTTCCTGTTCTCACCCTTGACATTCAGATCCGCGAGCATGATTTGCTGAGTCGCGGTAAAGTCCCAGGTGTCGCCCGGAGCAGTCTGGTAATGCCACACGTACTCACCGGTATCAGCATTCAGTGCGACTATGGAGGCCAGGAACAGGTTATCTCCACCACCCGGACTCCTTATGCGCTGGTTCCATGGCGTGCCGTTACCCACTCCAAGGTAAACCAGGTTTAAATCCGGATCGTAAACGATGGAATCCCACACGGTGCCGCCGCCACCGTACTTCCACCATTCACCGTTCCAGGTCTTGACAGCCTCCTCAAGAACAGGGTTTTCAAAGGGCTGGGAAGGGTCGCCGGGTACAGTGTAAAAACGCCAGGCCATGTCGCCGCTGGCGGCATCATAAGCCGTGACAAAACCACGCGCGTCAAATTCTGCACCACCGTTGCCTATGATTACCTTGCCATTAATAATTCGCGGCGCACCGGTGATGGTATAGCGCCGATCCGATGGCGTGGTTTGCACCGACCAGCGTTCGCTACCACTATTCATATCCAGTGCAATGAGTCGCCCATCCAGTGTGCCCACGTATACCATGTCACCCCATGCGGCGAGACCACGATTGACCACATCGCAACATGCATCTACACCTTTTTGTGGCGGCACCTGCGGATCGTATTCCCACAGTAACTCACCGGTAGCAGCGTTTAATGCATAAACTCGACTCCAGGTACCGGTGGTATACATGCGCCCATCAATTACAAGGGGTGTCGCTTCAAGACCTCGTTTCGAAGGTAAATCATAATGCCATGCCAGCTTTAGACGCCCGATGTTGTCAGCGTTGATCTCGGCCAGCGGGCTAAAACGTTGTTCGGTGTAAGTACGCCCATGGGTCAACCAGTTATCAAGCTCGACATCCGCGTTAACCAGTCTCTCATCATCCAGGGCCATGGACACGGTTGGCTGCGCTTCTACCATTGGCTCGACAGTCACAGGGGTTTGTGAAACCTGCGGTGCCTGCTGCGGTTCAGCGGGATCGCCGCAGGACGCGAAAAGGAAAGCTGACAACAATGCTGCGGTCAATTGGTAATAAGGCGCGAGCTTGTACAATGTAATATGCTCCAGTGTGCGGGCTTGAGGGTAGTAACATATCAACAGCACTGGTGCTCCGCAACAATGCTCTTTTTCGCGCTGCTGGCAGGCATGGAACTAATGCTGGATTTATCTATCCATGAATATACTGCGCGGCGTACAAAAGGCGCGATTACACCCATTCAACAAGAGATCCTTCACGATGCCAAGAATCAAAGCCAGTTTTCAAAACAAGCAGGGTGAAAGCCTTTCCGGTCTGCTGGAAACACCCGAAGAAACACCGGTAGCCTTTGCCCTGTTTGCACATTGCTTTACCTGCTCAAAAGATATCGCCGCGGCTTCAAGGATTACCCGCGGTCTTGCTGAAAAGGGAATCGCAGTTCTGCGCTTTGACTTTACCGGGCTTGGCAACAGCGATGGTGATTTCGCCAACACCAATTTCTCCTCCAATGTCCAGGACCTGGTGGCGGCAGCACAGTACCTTGAGCGGGAACACGCTGCCCCGGTAATGCTTATCGGACACAGCCTCGGTGGCGCGGCGGTGCTGGCAGCGGCACACCTGCTCAATTCAGTGAAAGCTGTTGTCACGATTGGTGCTCCATCAACTGCCCACCACGTTGAACACCTGTTTGCGAATGCAAAGCAGGAAATACTGGAGAATGATGAAGCCATGGTGGACCTCGCGGGCCGAAATTTCACCATCAAGAAGCAGTTTATCGAGGACATTAACAGCTATAACGATACCGCTCACATCGCCAGGCTAAACAGGGCGCTGCTTATTTTCCATTCACCGGTGGATGAAACGGTCAGTATCGATGAGGCAGCAAAGATCTATACCGCAGCTCGTCACCCAAAAAGCTTTATCTCGCTGGAGAAAGCCGATCACCTGCTATCCCGACGCCAGGATTCTGAATATGTATCAAGTGTCATTGCCAGCTGGGCGACACGCTACCTGCAGCTTGATGAAACAAGGCATGAAGCCTCTTCCGGCACAGCACCGAGTGTTGGACCAGGCCAGGTCCTGGTGACGGAGCAAAACAGGGATTTCACACGCCGTATTTATACCGAGCATCATCAACTCATCGCCGATGAGCCTACAAGTGTGGGCGGAGCAAACCTCGGCGCAAACCCCTACGAGTTACTGCTGGCGGCTCTTGGTGCATGCACCTCCATGACAATGCGTATGTACGCCAATCGAAAAAAATTGGCCCTGGATGATGTCAAAGTCATGTTGCAGCATGAGCGAATTCACGCCGAGGACTGTGAGGATTGCGAAAAGTCCGAAGGTTTTATTGACGTCATCAGGAAAACGATTTCAATGGATGGATCTCTTGATGAATCCGAACGACAGCGCTTACTTGAGATAGCCGATCGTTGCCCGGTGCATCTCACCCTGCATAATGAGATCAGGATCGAGACCAGCCTGCAAAACGACTGATCAATCTACTCATCGTTAATAGCATTCCATTGCACTATCTCCTCGAGCGACTTTCTCTCGAGACTGGGGACTTTTGCGTCCCCGGCAGGGTAGCCAACGGGTAAAAGTAATACCGCCGTTTCGTTAGCCGGCCGACCAAGTAACTCGCCAAGAAAACCCATGGGATTTGGTGTATGTGTCAGCGTTGTAAGCCCCATATGATGGACTGCGGAAATAAAAAACCCCGCGCTGATTCCCACGCTTTCCTCTACATAATAATTTTTTATTTTTGAACCATCGCTGTCGACCCTGTAGCGTTCCTTAAAAAGCACCACTACCCAGGGCGCGTCAGTGATATGCTCCTTCACCCAGTCCGTACCCAGCCTCGCCAGTGCAAGTCGCCAGTCGTCACTCATGCGCTCGGTATATGTTTTATACTCCTCCTCTTCTGTAGCAGCGCGGATCTTTTCCTTCAATCCCTGGTCATCAATGGCCACGTATTTCCACGGCTGGACATGTGCTCCCGAGGGGGCAGTGCCCGCGGTTTTTATCGCATACTCAATCAGTTCACGGGGCACAGATTCATCGGAAAAATGCCGGGTCGTTCGTCTTTCGTTACATTCCTCATACCAACCCCTGGCTCGTTGCAGCATTTGTTCCTGTGAATATCGCTTGAACTGCAAGGGCTCGTATACCGGTTCAGGCAAGTCCGGATACATTCGCTGGTATTCTGTCTTGTCAGTCATCGCTTCATCTCTTCTGTTTTGCGTCAGAAATAAACCTGCCAATACGCTCTATTCCTCTGTCGATATCTTCCATGGAGCAGGCGTAGGAAAATCGTAAATGCTGTCGGCCAGCGTCTCCCGGTTTACAAAAATGGGCATCAGCCAGTACGGCAACACCCGCCTCCTGCAGCAGTCGACGCGCAAGTGCAGCGCTACCGGGTATATTTAATGTCTTGCAGAGACCGGTAACATCCGGCCATGCATAGAACGCGCCCGCGGGCACCAGGCATTCAACTCCTTCCAGCTTGTTTAAACTCGAGACTATATGATCCCGGCGTGCTTTAAACACCCTGCGCATCTCGTCCACACTTTCCTGCGGGCCCGACAGAGCGGCGATCGCTGCGTACTGGTTCGGATGAGCTGAACATGAACTTGTGTTTGTCACCATTCTGGAAAACACGTCGGCCAGTAAGCTGTTTACCGCGTAGCCAACACGCCAGCCTGTCATCGAGTAGGTCTTGGAAACGGAATCGACGATAACGGTTCTTTCCTGCATACCCCTGACCGAGGCGATACTGGCAAAATCATCATCGTAAACAAAGGCCGAGTAAGGCTCATCGGACAACACCCATATACTCTCCCTGTTCCTGATCATTTCAGCAATTGCTTCCAGAAAGCGTCGACTGTATACCCGTCCACTGGGATTATGGGGGCTGTTTATTATTAACAGGCGGGTGTTATCGTTAATCCTTGATTCCAGTTCATCGAGCTCCCGCTTTTCATCCGGCCTCGCTGGAACCGATAACGGTACCGCGACTGCGCCCTGGTGAGAGACCTGGTTTTCATATACCGGGAAACCAGGCACCGGGTAAATTACCTCGTGTCCCTGTCCGTAATCCGTGACAGCCTGGATGGTATACTCGATGAAGGGTTTTGCTCCCGCCCCGCACACCACCTCGTCTTCTTCAACATTTATATGTCGTGAACGGGAAACATGGGCTGCCACAGCTTTTCTCAGCCCGGCAATTCCCGCCGACTCCGTGTAGCCCGTATTTCCTTCATGCATCGCCGTGATGGCAGCATTGCAGGCGTGTTCCGGTGTTGGAAAGTCAGGCTGGCCTATACAGAACGATATGATATCGCGGCCCTGCTTGCGCAAGGTTTCAATATTCGAAAGAACAGCAAACGCGTTCTCTGTTCCCAGCTGCCTGGCCCTTTCCGATATTTCAGTCATTTCCGTGAATTGTGTATTATCTGATTATCTTTTCTATCACAAACTCCCATTCACGGTACACACATTGTTTATTACCCTGGTTAATAATTTTCGGTGGATTACCCTGCTTGGTGGTCCCCTGCTGGGCATGGTGATTTACCTCGTGGTTCCAGCTTCATTCACCGGTCTTGATAACGAGATAGTCAACATTGGCCACGCGGGAAGAGTGACTGCTGCCCTGGCCTGCTGGATGGCTGCCTGGTGGCTGGGGGAATCCATTCCCATCTATGCCACGGCCCTGCTGCCGCTTGCCGTGTTGCCACTTGCCGGGGCTCGAACCATGAAGGAAGCCGCACTGGGCTATGCACACCCACTAATTTTCCTTTTTGTCGGCGGCTTCATGCTGGCGCTGGCACTTGAACGCTGGAATTTACACAAGCGCTTTGCACTAACCGTACTACGTACGATTGGCACATCACCGCAAAAAATCGTTGGTGGCTTCATGTTTGTCTGCGCGGTGATGAGCATGTGGATCACAAATACAGCAACGACACTTGTCATGCTTCCAATTGCACTGAGTGTGCTGGCCATTTACGAAAACCAGTTCCCGGACAAGCCTAACCTGTCTCTGTGCCTTTTGCTGGGAATCGCCTATGCATCATCGATTGGGGGCACCGGCACTATCGTTGGCACGGTGCCAAACATATTTACTGCTTCTTTCCTGGAAAGCGAGCTGGATATAAAGATTTCCTTTATTCAATGGATGACCTTTGGCGTGCCCTTTGTTGCGCTGTTTGTACCCCTGGCCTGGTTTCTACTGACTCGTTTTATTTACCCGGTTGATAATGAGTCAATATCCGACGATGTCCTTGATAGCAAACCGGAGCGGTGGGAAATGGGTGCACGCTTGACTCTTTGTGTATTCCTTTTCACTGCATTCTGCTGGATGTTCCGCCCTCTTCTTGTAAAGCTGCCAGCACTTCAACATCTTAGTGACAGTGGAATTGCCATAATCGCAGCGCTGTTACTTTTCGTCATTCCCAGCGACATCAAGAAAAAGGAGTTCCTTATTGATTGGGAAACAGCCGTCAAAATCCCATGGGGTATTATCATTCTCCTTGGTGGTGGAATTTCACTGGCCATGGCCATAAGTAATAATGGTGTCAGCGAGTTGCTTGCAAGTTACCTCAGCGGGCTGGGAACAGTTCACCCATTACTAATGAGTCTTGCAGTTGTGAGTTTTATTATCTTCCTTACCGAGCTCACCAGTAACACGGCTACGACAACAGCCCTTGTCCCAATGTTCGCCGCAATGGCAGTGGGCCTGGATATTGCCCCCGTGTCCATCATCCTGCCTGCCACTATTGCAGCCAGTTGTGCCTTCATGCTCCCGGTGGCGACACCACCCAATGCCATTGTTTTTGGATCGGGAAAATTGCGTATTCCGCAAATGGCCAGGGCCGGTATCTGGCTAAACATTTCAGGAATAATCGTGATTACCGTATTGAGCTATTACGTCATCGAGGTCCTGTTTTAGACTCCGCTAGCTGGAGCTCGAAGACATTAATTATTCACCCGATAAACAGGAAAGTTTCCCAATGTAGTTTTTCGTTACTGCCTTAATATTCCGGCTGAAATATTATTCGCTCGATTATCATGCAGCCAACACAACTTTATTACACCCTGCTTCTTTTTTTCCTTGTTCCATCATTTTGCTTCGGCACCGATGGACAGGTTATTCACCCAAACCTTGACGCCTGTCGCGAGGCTGCACTGGCTGTTAAAGCGGGACATGTCATCAAGATAGAATTAAAACAGGAAGATGAAAAAGAAATTTACGAATTTGACATCCGCGATAGTGAGAATAAGGACTGGGACATTGAGTGCGACGTAGCCACGGCGAAGATAGTCGAGATTGAAGAAGAAGCCCTGGGCACTAATGATCCTCGCTTTCGTGAATACATGAAAATACACCTGGCAAAGGCAAAAGAGATCGGTCTTGGTTTATATCCCGGTGAAATTATCGAGATTGAGTTTGAACTCGAGGAAGACGGCAGAGCGGTTTATGAATTTGATATTGCCACTGAAAATGGCAAAGAAATGAAAATTGAAATAGACGCAGCCACGGGGGAGATACACGAGGAAACACGTGAAATATGGCAGATCGGCTATGAATAGCGCTGTATTACATTTATTATCGGCAGATCAAGCCTGCCTGATATATGTAAAAGCGTGTTTTATAAGAATAAACCGGCTTATTTCACTACAAATCGATTAACGCAACCTGCCAGTATACTGGCCGGGTTATGCCTGCTGCTGGGTGCCTGTGCAAAACAGGACTATGTTGCTTCCCCCATTGATACTGAAGCGTCCTTTGCCAGTGTAATTGAAAAGGCGCCGGACGAAGCAGGCTTCAGATCCTTTCTCGATGAAAACGGCTATGACACGGAACCCTGGCCGCTGCAGCAATGGGATATCGATGTCCTTACACTATCCGGATTGTATTTTGACCCGCAGTTGAAAGCGGAGCTGGCTGGTCTTGCGATTTTTGACGCAGACACGGATATAGCTCGACAACGCCGTAACCCGCGACTGTCAGTTCCACTTGAACACCGCGCCGAAGATCGCGGCACACCCTGGTCCTTTGGACTGGTTACACAGATCCTCTACGAGAGAAAAGACAAGCGTCTCGCAAGGATTGCACAGGCCCAGGCAAAACAGCAGGCGGCCCGTGTACGGGTACAGCAGAACGCGTGGACTATGTACATCGGCATGCATCGCGACCTGGTTGCCTATCGAAATGCTTTGAAGCGCCAGGAACTTCTCGATATGCAGGAAGCGTTATTACAGGAAGGACTTGAACTTGTACAACGCCGTTTTGACCTGGGCAGGGCCAGTCATTTTGAAGTGTCCAGTGCGCGGCTGGAATTGCAGCGATGGAAACTTGAACGCAGTAGCCAGGAAGCCGTGACGCTCGATGCTTTCCAGAAACTCAGTAACCGGACCGGCCTGCCAAGCGGGAAAGTGAGCCGCGACAATATCTTGTTTGAATCGTCCGGACCTGGTCGTCCCTCGTTTCTCGACGAGCTGGACAATGACTCACATGCTTACCTGCTCGAACATTACGATATCAGGGCCGGGCTGTTTGAGTACATGGCCTTTGAGGCCGCGCTGAAATTTGAAATAGAGAAGCAATATCCCGATGTAAACCTGTCACCGGGTTTCGTACTTGAGCAGGGCGATAATATCTGGTCCCTCGGTGCTCAATGGTTTTTGCCCTTGTTTCACAATAATGATGGACAAATTGCAAAGGCTCTTGCTCAAAGAGAATATAAGCAGCGCCAGTTCATTGCCCTTCAGACGCGACTTTATAACAACCTGAAAAACAGGTATCAGAAATTTCAAAACGCTTCAGCTTCCTGGAATGAAGCGAATCATCTGGTGAAGGAACTAGAAAGCAGGCAGGCCACGCTGGTTCGACAGCATGAACTCGGTTATACCGACAGGTTAAGCCTGGTTACTTCACAGTTGGAAACACTACGAGCCCGGCTCTCTGTACTTGGGCTGGAACTGGCCAGGTTGAATGCACTTATCTCGCTTGAGGAAATAGTTCAAATACCTGTTCATAGTACAATCCAGTTTGAACGTTGGCTGGATTACCTGGAGAACAGCCTGAGTGGAAACCTTTAACTATGAATAAACTATATTTCATCCTGGTCCTGCTATTGCTTGGCGGTGGAGCTTTTTTTGTGCTTGATAGCCTTGAAATTTCAGAAATCGTTTCAAGTGACGAGGATGATGACGATGATAATGACGACGACGATGAACTCGAGGCGAGGCAGGGGCTGATAGATGGCAAGCTGGTTGTTCGCCTGTCACCGGAAACACAAAAGACAGCCGGAGTCCGGACACGTCTCACTGAAGACATAGAACTCGAGGCAGAAGATTATGCATTTGCCAATGTTGTAGACATCAATACCCTGCTTGATTTGCGCGCAGTTTTTTTGAAATTACAGGCTCAGCGCGAGGTATTACAAGCCGTCCTGCAAAATGCAGATGCCGTCTACAGGCAGCTCAAGGTTTTAAACGAAGAAGCAGGCAACATTTCCACCAATGAACTACAGGCTGCGCGAACAAAAGTGCTGGAAACGCGCGCACAGGTCAATGCGGTAGACACCGATCTCGAATCAACGCAGCTCTCCATGCTGCAAAAATGGGGGGATGAATTAACATCACTGGCATTAAAGCCCGGATCTGAACTTTTTCAACGCCTGTTAAAACGTGAAGAAGTTATTGTGCTGCTCTCCCTGAGCGCGGACCAGGAACTTTCGGAGAACGAGGCATTTGTATTCATAAATCGCGTTGATGACAGGTCAAAAGCGAGGAAGGCTTACTATTTATCAAAAGCCTCCTCAACAGACCAGGTTCTACAGGGGGAGACACATCTTTACCGTACGGCCGCCGAAGGACTGCGCACGGGCATGCGATTATATGCCTGGCTTCCCGGGACTGGGTTTAGCGGGACAGGTATCAACATTCCTGTTGAATCAATTATCTGGTATGCCGGTAAACCCTGGGCGTACGTACAGGAAGATGAAGAAACTTTTTCACGGCGCAGCCTGGTTGACCCGGTCCAGTCCAATAATACATGGCTGGTCAGGGAAAATTTTCAAACCGGTGAAAAGATAGTTGTCAGTGGCGCGCAGACACTACTCTCAGAGGAGTTCAAGTTTGCCATACCGGACGAGGACGATGACTAGCCAGCGGTATCCTTTATAACCACGCCCACTAGCCGATAATGCTCTCCGCACTCGTACGATTTTCAATTAACTACCGTGGTGTTGTCATCGCGCTTGCCTCGCTGCTGGTAATTTACAGTGTTTACCAGCTATCCCGCGCCGGTCTCGACATTTTCCCGGAGTTCTCTCCAAACCTTATCGTGGTGCAAACCGAGGCCCCGGGGTATTCCACCGAGCAGGTTGAAGTACTTGTAACCCGGAGAATTGAAACCGCCCTGTCCGGACTGATTGGAATCGACCACATTCGATCCGAATCCATACAGGGCCTGTCCGTGGTCAACGTGTACTTTGAGGAAGATACCGACATTTACCGTAACCGCCAGCTTATCTCCGAAAGATTATCCGGGCTGGTAAATAATTTGCCTGCGGGCGTGGGGCCGGCGATTCCCGTTCCCATGGCATCTTCCTCGGCGACAATCCTGACCATGGGTGTCACCTCTGAAACACGCAGCCTGCTGGAGCTGAGGTCTATCGTCGACTGGAACCTTGTTCCAACCATACTGAGTGTGCCGGGTGTTGCGGATGTGAATGTTTTTGGTGGAGAGGTCAAGCAGCTACAGGTCAAGCTGGACGAAGACAAGCTCAGAATTTACGGTATCGGTGTCAACGAAGTAGTCGCCGCAGCTCGGCAGGCAACAGGTATTTTTGGTGCTGGCTTTATTGAGAACAGTAACCAGCGCCTCACGCTAAGTATCGAGGGTCTTCCCGACAATGTAGATGAACTGGGTCGCGTGGTGGTACGCCATGCAAACGGCGTTAGCGTGACGCTTTCGGATGTGGCTGACATAGAACTGGGGGCCCGGCCTGCGTTTGGAAAAGGCGCAATCATGGGCAAGGAAGGCGTTGTGCTCATGGTGATCGGCCAGTATGGAGCCAATACGCTGAATGTATCGAATGCTGTCGAAGAAGCAATTAGCGGGCTTGGAAGGATTTTTGCGGTTAACGACATCCAGTTCCACCCTACCCTTTTCAGGCCAGCCAATTATATTGAACGCTCTGTCTCCAGCATCACCGGACACCTCTTTATCGGGGGTATCCTCGTGGTCGCGGTGCTTGCACTGTTCCTGTTTAACCTGAGGACTGCTCTCATCTCGGTACTGGCGATACCGCTGTCGCTGCTGAGTGCAATTCTTATCCTTCTTCAAAATGGCGTTAACCTGAACATCATGGTGATTGGTGGCCTGGCCATCGCGCTTGGCGAGGTCGTTGATGATGCCATCATCGATACCGAGAATATTTACCGACGACTCAGGCAGAATCGACTGCTGGCAAATCCCCTTCCCATGAAGGAAGTTGTCTACAACGCATCAATGGAAGTCAGGGGATCTGTTGTTTACGCGAGCTTTATTGTCGCCCTGGTTTTTGTACCACTGCTGCATCTCAGTGGTATCACCGGGCGATTGTTTGAGCCGCTGGGAATGGCATACATTCTCTCCATCATGATGTCACTGCTGGTAGCACTAACGGTGACACCGGCGCTGTGTTACCTGCTGCTGGCAAGGGATAGCCTTAACGACAGCGAACCACCCATTATCCGCAGGCTACAACCGCTGTATGCATCAGCACTTGGATGGGTCAGTCGCTACCCTTACCCTGTACTTATAACTACGCTGACACTTTGTTTACTCGGAGTGTCTGTATTGCCCGGTGTTGGAGGGCAGTTTATTCCGAACCTGCGTGAAGGACATTACATTGTGCACACCTCCAGTATTTCCGGCACATCACTTGATGAATCCTTGCGTATCGGAAAACAGCTCACCAATTCCTTCCTTGAAATTCCGGGCGTAGTATCGGTTTCGCAATGGGCAGGACGTGCCAAGCGAGGTGCGGATACCTTTGGTACTCACTACAGTGAATTCGAGGTTGATCTTGATTACGACCTCTCAGGCAGCGAACAACAGGAAGTGCTGGATGAGATCAGGGATATTCTCGAGGCCTTTCCCGGCATTCGCTACGAGGCCTATAACTTTCTCTCGGAGCGCATCTACGAAACCATATCAGGTTACACCACGCCTATCGTTGTTAATATCTATGGTAATGACCTGAACGCGCTTGATCGAAAGGCCACCGAAGTTGCTGCCGTGATGCGGGAAATCGAAGGCACCTATGGAGTACAGGTGCAGTCATCAACGCAAACACCACTGCTTCATATTGCCCTCAAGCTTGATACCCTGAGACAACACGGTCTCAAGCCTGTCGAAGTCGTCAACACGATCAAGACAGCATTTGAAGGCACGGTGGTATCCCGCTACCAGGAGGATAATCGCATCTTCGATATCGCGGTGACCGTTCCTGAAAACAGGAAACAAAATTCACTGGATGTGATTAACCTTCCGATTATGACACCAAGTGGACAGATGTTTACCCTGGCCAACTTTGCCAGTATCGAGCAACGCGCTGGACGTTACAGCATACTCCACCAGGACGGACAACGACTGCAAAGTATCACCAGCCATGTCAGGGGGCGGGACGTGGTCAGCCTCATGGATGAGCTGGAGGAAACAGTGCTTAAAGAAGTCCAGTTCAGTGCGGAACTCTACCCGGAATTTACCGGCGCCGCCATTGAGCAGGCAAAGGCGCGCGAAGAACTGATCATCCTGTCCCTGCTCGTGATGGCGGTTGTGATGATGCTGATATTTGTTGCTATCAATAGTTTTCGCCACGTCGTGCTGATGTTACTCAATCTGCCCTTTGCCCTGGTTGGCGGTGTTGTTGCCGTACTGATTTCAGGCGGTGGCCTGTCCGTTGGTTCACTGGTAGGTTTTGTCACGCTTTTCGGTATCACGATTCGTAATTCCATCATGCTGGTGTCCCATTACCAGTACCTGGTCGAGGAAGAAAGGCTACCCTGGAACCTTGAGGTTGCCATAAAGGGCGCACAGGAACGATTACCTTCTATTCTCATGACTGCCCTGGTTACAGCTCTGGCCATGCTGCCCATTGCCATTGGCAGCGACAATCCCGGCCGGGAAATAATGGGGCCGATGGCCGCCATTATTATCGGTGGGCTGGCCTCTTCCACCATATTGAACCTGCTCGTCATGCCAGCGGTTATGCTGAAATTCGGGCGCTTTAAGCCTTCCTGAAGCCTGCATCGGCAGACTTGACAGCCGGGATTCCTTGGCTAAAATAAAGAAAGTAATTACTTTCTTTTTATTTTGCCTGCCGTGGGGGTGAATGCTATGAGCAGCGTCATGAAACTGGATATTGACAGGCTGGTTGCGAACCAGCGCGAGGGATATTCCCTGGAACAACCGTTTTACCAGTCCGCGGAAATTTTCCAGCGCGACATGGATCGCCTGGTCAACCAGCGCTGGTTACTCGTGGACCATGAAAGCCGAATCCCCAACAAGGGAGATTACTTCCTTTTTGAGATTGGGAACGAGTCCATCATCATCATTCGTGAATCCGCGGACAGGGTAAACGCCTTCTTTAATGTCTGCCGACACCGGGGTTCACGGATCTGCCTGGAACAGCAGGGTAACAAGGGCCTGCTTACCTGTCCCTACCATGCCTGGGTATATGATCTCGAAGGAAAGCTCAGGCCGCCCAGGCTCATGCCTGATGGCTTTGACCATACCCGCTTCAACCTGCACCCCTGTCATATCAAGGTCTTTCACGGGATGATTTTTGTCTGTCTCAGCGAAAATACACCACCTGACTTTGATGCCGAGTTTGCAGAGTACAATGAGATCATGGATTTTCACGGCTTCAAGGAGGCAAAGATCGCCGTCAAGCGCGATTATCCCAATGCCTGCAACTGGAAACTGGTGGTGGAGAACTTTATCGAGTGTTATCACTGTGCTCCGGCGCACGCAGAGTATTGTGCCGTGCACCCGGAAGACCAGTTACTCGCCCTTGGCGCCGGCCCTGGTTCAGGTCCAGCGGCGGCGCTGGAAGCTTACGAGGGGCAGTGGAATGAATGGAAGGAAAAAACCCGCGCGCTCGGTCACCCCCTGCCGGAAATTGAAGGAGACGAAAATACCCTGCATCTGCAGCAGCTTTCCCGTTTGCCGATCAATGACAAGGGGTTCAAGTCTGAAACAAAGGATGGCACACCAGGTTGCACGAAATTGATGGGCAAATTCAATGACTGGGACGAAGGTGAGTCGGCTATCGTGTTCAACCCAATTTCCTACATACTGGCATTCAATGACTTTGCCATGATGACAAGATTCACACCGCGTGACGCAGTGAACACCGATGTGCAGATGAGCTGGCTGGTGCACAAGGATGCGGTTGAAGGCGTAGATTATGACCCGGAAAATATTGCCTGGGTCTGGGATGTCACCATCAAGCAGGACAAGAAAATCACTGAAGATAATAATGCCGGTATCGCTTCAAGCCGTTATCAACCTGGCCCCTATTCCGAGCACGAGTCCATGGTGATGACCTTTCTCAAGTGGTATCTCAGGAGTATTGCATAGAAGAAGAGAAACTCATTACGCCTGGAAACATCGGCTAATCAATTACTGCTTCCTTGTTCCAGGCGCATACTGACAAAAACAAAAAGAGGCGCCGCCAGCAGGCAGGACACCAGCGCCAGGTAGCCTATGCCGGAGAGGGACACCAGCTCTGCAATAAATCCGCCGGTGCCGATCCCCACGGAATAGGAAAGAAACATCACACCGCCCATGGCTGCCGCCAGGCGTCCGCTGGGATCCAGGGCTGATGCCGTTCCTGCAATAATGTAGGGGCCGATAAAAAGATAAAAAAAGTTGTAGGTAAACAGGCCTGCGGCAAATAATTCTACTGTCGTTGCCTTCGTTACTATTACCGCAGCAATTGCACAAACGACAGACGCGGTCGCAAGGGGAATGGCCCGTCCAAGACGAGTACCCAGCCACGCCGCAAAAAGCGAACCGGATACCATGAATAACGTGGCCATGGACAACACCCGCCCCATCCCTTCAACAGACAGCCCCACGTTTTGCGTACCCATGCGTTCAACAAAAGCCCATAGTGCGCCAAGCCCCACGTTTACCAGTATCGTGCCAAGTATATGAAGACTGGCCAGCGACCACTTGATTGATGTCTCTCCGCTAATCCCTCCATCGTTGTTCCCCGCGGCGTTAATAAAGTACCGATACATGGGCAAGGTCAGCAGTAATATCAACATCAGGCTTAGAAATAGCCCCCGGTGAATTCCGTAAGTCATGGAATAGGGAACTACCAGGAAAAGCACGAAGAAAATACTGTTCATGATGCCCTGGCCTATACCAAAATTTCGGTCGGGTTCAGTGCTTGACGCTGCGCTGGAGCAGGCACCGGCGAAAGCGCAGCCGCATCCAATACCCACTGCAATCCTCAACGGCAGTAACATTGTCATTTCCTGTGTAAAAGCAGTCATCAATTCACAGGCAGCTGCAAACAAGACACCCAGCAACGCGGTACGCGAGCGCGACCAGCTTGACAGTAATGGGGAGATAATAATGGCTGTCAAGGACATGGCAGCGACTTCGACCGCTCCAAGTAAACCTGCTCGGGATTCAGCAAGACCCGCCCCTTCGATAAGTGCACCGATTTGCAGCGGTACCATGTAGATACCAAGGCTACCGGCAAACAAACCCACGCCAATTGCAGCAATATTCCACTTACTGGCAGCGATGAGGTGACCTTGTTGCATATCAGGCTTCGTCCAGGTAAGTAGATATATACCCTATGTGCATACGCTTTAATTCCTCGATAATCTTTGGGTCAAAACGTTTCCCCCTGGAGACGGAAAAATCCAGCATCGCCGGCACGATTTCTCCAATACAACTTCCGATCAGCTTCTTTTTGCTGGCCGGCAAACTGATACCACTTTTTTCAAAAGCCTGAATGAATACTTTTGCCACTTCGTCGTTGGATTGCCTGTACATGGCTTTTAGTTCCGGCGCGGCCAGCATGGCACTTTGCAGTGCGATTAAGCCTTTCTCCCTGCGTGTCCCTTCCACCATGGTATCGACCATGCCACGTACAATCTCCTGCCAGGCTGTGCCGGCATCGATTCCATCCAGGTATTCCAGGGTTAAAGCAGTTTGCTTGTCATTCAGTCGAACAGCAAGGGTCGAGAGTATCGCGTACTTGTTGGGAAAGTACTTGTAAACCGCACTGATATTGACACCTGCCTGCTTCGCAATGATGTTTGTGTTAATGCCTTCAAGGCCTGTTTCTTCCAGGAGGCTGGCAGTGGCCAGGAGTATTTTTTCCCTTGTCTGCCGGGCACGGGCCTGCTTTGGCTCCTTTCTAAGCTCCAGGATAGTAGGTTTTTTATCCTTCATTGAGGATGTTTAATTGCTACAAGTGATGTCCAGCATTAAACGCCAGTGAAAAAAATAAGTAAATACTTATCTTGTTAAAAGCGGGGTGAAGGTACTATGCTTTATAAAAAAAAGACCAGAATCTCCATGTGTAAAGATCCTGGTCAAAGGCATGAAAGAAAAGCTAGCAGGTTGAAGAATAACTAACCTTTCATCCATGGTTCTCATCAGGCAGTTGCTGCCTGAAGTTGGGGGAGCCATTGTTTTGTCTCGCTATGAGACTTTTCAAATCTTGCTATGGAAAAATCCTCGTGGAATCGGCTGGACATACTCTCTCCACATATTTCCTTCGCGAGGAGTTGGCCGAAGATGGGGGCATACTTCATGGCCTGACCCGCTCCTACACAGTGATAGAGGTTTTGAATGGTGTTGTCGCTACCGAGGATGAAGCGATGGTCAGGTGTGATATCGAAATAGCGGTAGCCAGCACGTGAACAGCTTATGCCTTCGCCCTCAACATCAAAACGACCCTGTATTTTTCGCGAATAAGCTCGCACATCTCGCTCAAGCTGTGCACTTTCGTCGGTACGTGAATTCAGTACTTCCTCTGGCTGCTTTGCCGCCACGTTAAACTTGTTGCTGATAAAGCTGCTCTCCACCCTGCGACGACTGTGCATGTGAACCTCTCCGTCTGCCCAGGCGCGAAAATAGTGCCCGCTTGTCATGTCAGCAATCAGCGGTTCATCATCAGCAAGTTGCAGACCGGGCACCTTCCAGTTGCCGACCAGTACCTGTTCAAGTCTCACCGGTACTGCGATGTCGAATTGCCTGAGTAAGTGCTGTGACCAGGGGCCGCAGGCATTAACTACGTTTTCACAGTGAAAACTACCCTGGCTGGTCAATACCGTGTGGATGGCGTCTTCACCGTCGCTGAGAAATCCCTGCACCTCGCAGTGTTCCCTTGTGTCCACGCCGCAGCTTTGGATACTTTCAATCACAGTACGGGCAAGATCATCGGGCTTGATAGCGAGGGCATTGGGTTCGTAATAAACCCGCTCGCCAGCTTCAAGGCGAAGCTTCCTGTTTCCCAGCCGGTGCACTTCCCTGTGACTGATCTCAAAGAAATCGATACCTTGCGAACCCAGGCTTGACTCAAGGTCAGACCACCTGGGTCCTTCATCTTGCGGAGTAATCCATATGCTTCCACAGCGGGAAAGTGGAAGACCCTGACCCCATTCCTTTTCAAGCCGGGTCCATAGTGCTATCGCACTTCTCGCCATACTGGCTGACTCCGCATGGGAATTTACAGCCCTGATGATGCCGCTGTGCTCTCGCGAGATTCCCGACAGGAGTGAGCTCTTGTCAATGAGCATTACCCGGCCTTTTGATCCGAGACGGCGTTTAACTGATATTGCAGTGGCACAGCCAAGCAGGCCTGCACCGATGACAATGGTGTGAAAGTGTTCGTGTTTCATGGCCCGGTATTCCCCCGTTTATGTCAGCTCGTGTTTTTCGTCACTTAGCGGGCCAGCTTTGATTCGCCGCCGGTAGCACTCAATTCACTCAGTTGCCTGGAGGTTTCCGAACCACGCCCTTTCTCACTGGCGCCCAGTGCCTGGCCGGCTCGAAATAGCTGGTCCACGTTTTTCTGAGCTTCAGCATGAACGTCCCTCAGCATCATTTGCTGAAGGTTCTGCTCGGTGTTCAGGTTTGTGAGTACGCCACTGGCGTCACCCACTGCAGCGAGGCTGCAGGCACCAAGTAAAAGCGCCAGCAGGTAGCCTTCGCGTCGCGGCATGAGAGTTACAGCTCTTGTTTTCATACTTCGTCTTCCTAAATTGTCTAATGTTTGTATAGTGCAAAATATATTCAATCTAAAATTGATTGTCAAGTATTTGCACTGTACAATCCTCCGGATTCCGAACTGGTATGGTTTACCAGGCGCAAAATTTTTTAAATAATTGTTTTAATTATATTTTTTAAATTATCGGTCTCCCCGGGCGAGACCATGACAGGATTTATGTATGACAAATTCAAGTGATAAAGGTATGACAAAAGATGAACAAGGCATGCGGATCAGTGCAGTTTCAAGGATAACCGGCATTCCTACAGACACGCTTCGAGCCTGGGAGAGACGATACGAGCTGGTTAGCCCGGGCAGGAGTGGCAGCGCCGGGCGCGTGTACAGCCGGGACGATGTTCAGAAACTTGGCCTTATCAAGCAGCTGGTAGACCGAGGGCACGCCATCAGCAACGTTGCCGCTTGCAATGTAGAGGAACTTAACGACTTGCTGGCCCTGCATGGTATCAGTTCAGGCAAGGCGGAATCAGTTGATCGCCCACTGCGTTTGCTGGCTTGTGGTGAGGTATTGTCCGTCACCCTGAAGCACGATGTGGTATCAGACCCGAGGATCGAATTAAGAGGGCTTTACAGTTCTGCAAGCTCGGCCGCAGAAGCAATCGACAGCGGGGACACAGATGTCCTTGTGCTCGAGTATGCAAGCTTGCACAAGGACACGGTAAATGAAATCGTCGATTATTATCGACGTTCCAGGGCCAGCAGTTGTATCGTGATTTATGCCTATAGCAGCAGTAGTATCCTGGCCAGGCTTGAAAAACAGGGTTTTGTCTTGAGACGTGCGCCACTAAAAACGGCTGCACTGGTAGAGAGTATTCTTTCCAGCTACGAGGTAAACATTGACGGACCGGAGACTGCAGCAGAATTGCTGGATCTTCAAAACGAACCACCCAGGGTGAGCTTTAGTAATGAGGACCTGGCGCTCCTGTCTTCAACCGAAAGCCCAATCAAGTGTGAATGTCCACAACACCTGGCTGATCTCATCCTGAACCTGAGTCGGTTTGAACTCTACAGCGCCGATTGCGAAAACAGGAATGAGGAAGACGCTGCATTACACAACGAGCTTTACCGGGTATCAGGTCACGCCAGGGGCATACTGGAAAAAGCCCTCCACAAGGTTGTGGAGGCCGAAGGGCTTACACTGGCCTGACGATTAATGCCGGGGCGAGACCGAAGTATCAAACTCCCCGACAACATACATCTCGCCCTGGCTCATCCATTCACCCTTAATTTTTTCCCAGAGAAAAAGCATCTTAAAGGTAAAGGGCGCCATGGCCGGGTCTGCCGGGTGCACGTGAAAATTGACCCAGTCCCATCCTGAATTGCCACTCACCTGGGTCTTGTAGGATTCGATATATACCTTGCCACTGATGATGTCCGGGTTTTCGTAAACCGGCCGAATACCTTCCGTGCCCTCATGGGACACGCCATCCGGTCCAACGGAGAGCACATCTGCTGTATAAAATTTTTCCAGGATAGGTTTCGGGTTATTGTCAGCAAATGCCTGTTCCTTCAAATCGTACTTGGCCCTTATGGCTTTTTTAAAGGCCTCCAGTTTCCTGTCAGCGGCAGAAACCACGCCAACCTGGGTTAGTAATATGAGTACAAGCAATATCCTGAATTTATTTAGCATGACTTTTCTCCTTTTTCTCACGACATATCGAGAACTTGTTTTGCTGCTCTTTCACCCTCTTCTGCCGCAGTCGTCCAGAGCTGGGCACCGGTTAGCTCAGAGTGCGCAAAGGCGATTCTTCCATGGGGCTCGCGTATCACGTCACTTGCAGACTGGTGACCGTGCTTACCATAGTAGAATCCAGGTGGTGAAACCACGTAGGCGTGGCCCCAGCGGTTTGAAGTGATGCCGGCAATGTCTCGCTTTGCATCAAAACCATAGGATGAAAACATCTTCGTGAACTGTTCCCGAACCCCGCGTTCAATGTCCGCGTATGGCAGGCTGAACAATTGCATTCGGGCCGCGGTGGCCTGCTTATCGACAGCCAGTCCCGGTGTGCAAAATGAGTTATACATGGTCAGCACAGTAGGTTTATTTGGATCAAGCGGCATGGGTTCCTTGCCATCTATCATCAACTGCTTTCTCAGGCTAAAGAACCAGCCATAGCCTTCAAACCAGCGCACGGCAGCGGCGCCCATCTTGTCGAGGAATTTCCAGTTGCGTAATGCAACATTCACTGTATGCATGGGTGCATGGTGAAAAGTCGACATTGCTTCCTGGTGTGCTGGTGGTAGATCCTTGCAGATGTTTCGGTTAACCCATTGACCGGAGGCCATGACGACATGCTTCGCTGTGACCTTGTGCAGCTTGCCATCCCGGTAATAAATCACCGATACACTTTTCGCCGAGTTGGGGGAACCATCATGCATCACGCCGGCAACTGTGCTCGAGAGACGAATTCGTGTTGGATGGCCTGAACGATCCAGTTCTTTCCAGTCCACCGGGTTATGCAATACTTCATTGAGTGAATTGCCGCCTTTAATGCCCCTGGGGATCATGGCTTTTACAAAGTGACGTGCCACGCCGGTGTTGCCGCCGGGAAAACTGGCAAGGTAAACATACTCGGACGGGTCTTCAAAACCGGCATGACGCTTGTAGGAAACAACGCCAGGTTGCATGAATTCATAGGCAGAGTAAGCAGAGATAACATCGGCACCGAGTCCGCAGCCCATGGCTGCAGTTTGAGGATTCAGGTATGGCTCGACGTCACTGGAGACACCTACATGCTTGTTGAGAAACTCGCGGTAGGTCATGCTGTCGAGCCAGTGGTGCCAGTGATCTTTCTCAGGCACTCCTCGATAATTTTCCATTGTCAGGTAATCAAGTTTGAGCTTGTCGGAAATAGGCGCATTCCTGAAGCCACTGTTCCAGGGGTTCATCTCCATGCCGTGATTTTCATAATAGAACGCCGTATCTGCCTGCTCCCAGGCAATGTGCATGGGGCTGTACACGTCACGTGGTATTGTCATGTCGCTGGACACATTTTTTGCCGCCTGGTACTTGAAATCCTGGGGTAGACCAAGCTTGTCCCAGTAGCGATGATGCCAGCCTATGGCCTTGGTGCGATTAGGTGGGAACACCGTGCCATTGGATCCCTGGGGACCCCAAAGGTGAACACCATCTACTTCAAATTCATTCTGCTTTGCTTCACCACCAAAAATGGCATGGTTATCCAGTACAAGTACAGAACCCCTGGGCCTGTCCTCGTGATAGCGGTAGGCAGTACTGAGGCCGGAAAAGCCGCCACCGACGACAACCAGGTCATAGGTTTCATTGGAATCGATGGCATCCTTGAACATCTTTTCATAAGTGCCGTTACGAATACCGTGGGCGTCATTGATCACTTCGTGGGTATTACCATTGGCCCTGGCGTAATCACCGATACCACCCGGGCCTGTCCAGTCGGGGCCGACACCGGTCAGGGGATGTGGCATGGTTTGCGCGCTGGCCTGGCCGATAAAGGCCGGGGCTTTCGCATACATTAGTGCGGCGCCAGTACCCAGCAATGAACTGCCGATAAAATCACGGCGAGTGATGTTAGAATCGACGCCCAGTAACTTGTCTTCACGTTGGTTATTTTTTTTCTTGCCCATGGCGATCCCCCGGCAGGTTTAAGTGCATAATTGACAGAATATTTGCTATTATTGGTCAGGTGACATATAAAGTAAAGTGGATTTAAGAAAAGCATGAGTGCTAACGCAAGTATCGAGAAAATAACAAAAAAACGCAGTGGCACGGCCATCCGCGCAAAGGGGCAACGGCGCGTAAATGAAATCCTGCAGGCAGCAAGGGACATCCTGGTGGAAGACGGCTATACCCAGTTTTCCATGAGGAACGTGGCCGGGCGCGCGGGTATCCACCTGAGCAACCTTCAGTACTACTTTCCTGGCAAGGATGAACTCATCCATGGCCTGCTGGAATTTATTGCTGCCAGCTACGAAGAAAAGTACGAAGAGATTTTCACGGAACTACCTGAAGATCCCCTTACCCGTTTTGAAGCGGTACTACGCTACCTTGTGAGTGATATTGCAAACCCGGGGACGCGGCGTTTTTTCATCCAGCTCTGGGCCCTGCTGGAGTCGTCTGATGCGCATTCGGGTGTTTTGCTCAACGAGCTCTATGCCCTGCAGATCAATTACCTTACTGACCTTGTCCGCAAGATCAATCCGCAGCTAAGCCCCGGCAAGGTTCAGCAACGCGCAGCCATGAGCTCAGCCATGATCGAGGGCATGATGCTGATGCTTGGCGATGCTGATGAAAAAACTGCCGATAACGAGGCGGGTATTGAAGACGAAATGATCAAGCAGCTTATGCGCATCGCCATGGACACCTGAACAATGAGCTATCCGGCAACAGGCACATGCCAGTGTGGCAAGGTGCACTATCGAGTAAATCAAGCACCCCTGGTTACCGTAGTTTGTCATTGCACTGACTGCCAGAAAGTCTCTGCAGGTGCTTTCAGCATGACCATGTTTGTAAAACGAGAGGATTTTGAAGTCCTGCGAGGAGAACTGGCTGCGTTTGATCGTCCTGCAGACAGTGGCAATGTTGCTCGCTGTTATTTCTGCCCAACCTGCAGCAACCGCATCTACCACGAAAATCCGGAAAAGCCCGAAATGGTTCGTTTAAAACCAGGCACCCTGGATGATACGAATATTCTCAATCCTGACATGCATGTATGGACGCGCAGCAAGCAGGACTGGGTCAGGCTGCCCGGTGATATACCCTGCTACGAACAACAACCTGATCCCAACATGCTACTCAAGAAGTAGCATCATCATTGCCAATAGCTTATTGCGAACTCAGGTAGCCCTTGGATTCAAGGTAACCAACAATAGTCATTGCTGCTTCCTCGGGCGTACATTCCAGGGTCCTGATCTCTATTTCAGGGTACTCCGGTTCCTCGTAATCAGAATCGATACCGGTGAAGTTCTTGATTTCGCCGGCGCGTGCCTTCTTGTACAGGCCTTTGCGATCACGTTTTTCACATTCTTCAAGGGGTGTATTGACATACACCTCGATGAATTCTGCTTCTTCCAGCAGGCCCCGGGCCAGTCTGCGCTCTGATACGAAGGGTGAAATAAAGGAGGTGATCACGATCAGGCCTGCATCAACCATCAGCTTTGCTGTTTCGCCAACACGACGAATGTTTTCTACCCTGTCCACGTCGGTAAAACCAAGATCCTTGTTTATACCGTGTCGAATATTGTCTCCATCCAGCACGTAGGTATGTCTTCCAATATCCATCAGGCGCTTGTCTACCAGGTTTGCGATGGTGGATTTACCTGAACCTGAAAGCCCGGTAAACCAGAGTACGCAGGGTTTCTGATGCTTGATTGCTGCCCTGGCACTCTTGTCAATATCCATTTCCTGCCAGACAACATTCTTTGCACGCCTGAGGGAGTAGGACAACATGCCCACACCCACCGTATTATTGGAGAGCCTGTCGATGAGGATAAAACTGCCGGTACGACGGTTTTCATCGTAAGGATCAAAGGCCACTGGCTGTTCCAGGTTGATATTGCAAAATCCAACCTCGTTTAATTCCAGTGATTTACCCGGCTCATGTTCAAAATCATTGACGTTCACCTTGTACTTGAGTTCAGTAACGGTAACCGGCGTAACCTTGTTGGTGGTCTTTAACAGGTACTGTCGACCCGGTAACAGCTCGTCTTCAGCCATCCACAGTATGTGGGCGGCAAACTGGTTACTCTGATCAGCCGGGGATGACGCACTGCATATGACGTCGCCACGTGATATATCCACCTCGTCTTCAAGAGTCAGGGTCACGGCCTGGTCTGCCACGGCACGCTGTAGTTCACCATCGTGCGTGACGATACTTTTTACCTTGCTTCGCTTGCCGGAAGGGATGACGATTATTTCTTCACCCACCTCCACATCGGCACCATTAACCGTGCCGGAAAAACCGCGAAAGTTAAGATCCGGTCTATTCACCCACTGCACCGGGAAGCGGAACGGCATGGCTGAATGCTCCGGCGTGACGTCTACATCTTCGAGAAAAGGTAAAAGTGCCGGTCCTTCATACCATGGCGTGGCGTCACTGGCACTGGTAACGTTGTCGCCATTAAGAGCGGAAATCGGAATACAGAGAATTTCTGAAAAGCCCAGTTCACTGGTCATGTCCCTGTAGGCACTTTCGATTTCCTCGAAAACTTCCCTTGAATAATCCACCAGGTCCATCTTGTTGATGGCGACCACGATGTGTTTCACACCGAGTAGTGACGCAATATAGCTGTGACGGCGAGTCTGGGTAAGCACACCCTTGCGCGCATCAATAAGAATGATGGCAACGTCTGCTGTCGATGCCGCTGTCGCCATGTTGCGCGTATATTGCTCGTGCCCCGGGGAATCGGCGACGATAAACTTGCGCTTGTCGGTAGAGAAAAAACGGTAGGCAACATCGATGGTAATACCCTGTTCTCTTTCCGCAGCGAGACCATCCACCAGCAGCGCCAGGTCGATAGACTCACCCTGTGTGCCCATTTTCTTGCTATCACTTTCGAGGGCCTGCAGCTGATCTTCATAGATCAGCTTGGAGTCATACAGCAATCGTCCGATCAGCGTGCTCTTTCCATCGTCTACGCTACCGCAGGTAATAAAGCGTAAAAAACTCTTGTGCTCCTGGGCTTCAAGGTAAGCCAGGATATCCTCTTCAATAAGATCGCTCTGGTGTGCCATTAGAAGTAACCCTCCTGTTTCTTCTTCTCCATTGAGGCTGCGGCGTCGTGGTCGATGACCCTGCCCTGGCGCTCTGAAGAGGTTGTCAGGAGCATTTCCTGGATGATTTCCGGCAGCGTAGCCGCGGATGATTCAACTGCCCCGGTAAGGGGATAACAACCGAGTGTGCGGAACCTCACCATCTTCATTTCCGGTTCCTCGCCTTTTTCCAGCGGCATACGGTCGTCATCCACCATGATCAGCACGCCATCTCTTTCCACCACGGGACGTTCCTTGGCATAGTAAAGTGGCACAATGGGTATGTTTTCCATGTGGATGTACTGCCAGATATCAAGCTCAGTCCAGTTTGACAGGGGAAATACACGCATACTTTCGCCCTTGTGAATTCGGGTGTTATAGATATCCCACAACTCGGGGCGCTGGTTTTTTGGATCCCAGCGATGTTGATCCGAGCGAAATGAAAAAATCCTTTCCTTGGCGCGGGACATTTCCTCGTCCCGTCGAGCCCCGCCAAAGGCGGCAGTAAACTTGTGCTTGTCCAGCGCCTGCTTCAATGACTGCGTCTTCATGATATCGGTATGAACCTGGGAACCGTGGGTGAAAGGCCCGATACCCTGCTTTACGCCTTCCTGGTTAATATTAACGATCAGGTCCAGCCCAAGCTCCTTTGCAATATTGTCACGAAACTCGATCATCTCGCGAAACTTCCACGTGGTATCCACGTGCATCAGGGGAAAGGGTGGTCGTGATGGATAAAAGGCCTTCATGGCCAGGTGCAGCATTACCGAGGAATCCTTGCCAATTGAGTAAAGCATCACCGGGTTTTCACACTCGGCTGCTACTTCACGCATGATATGAATGCTTTCCGCTTCAAGTCTCTGCAGGTGGGTAAGTTCAGTCATCGCTTGTCATTTCTTGGTTACAGCCACAGCGGGTGGCCCTTGAAAAAACGCAAGAATATAGACAGGGATGCTATAAATAAAGCCGGATATTGTGGATGTTTCTATCGGTTTTTCCGATAATATATCTGTTTTAATTTATTCCACCGAAATACCATGAAATACACCCTGAAACAGCTACGTGTATTCCTTGCCGCGGCGAGACACCAGAACCTTTCACGGGCGGCAAAGAGCCTGCACATGTCCCAGTCTGCGGCCAGCGAAGCCCTGTTGAACCTGGAAAAGGCCTACGCGGTGCAGTTGTTTGACCGACGCAGCAACAGGCTCGAACTGAATGCTACCGGGCGCGAGCTAAGGCAGGATGCCGAGCAACTCATGGAGCAGTGCCTGGCCTTTGATGAAAAGCTCAGCGGCCATACGCACGCCGGACACCTGGAAGTGGGCGCCAGTTTTACCATCGGCAATCACCTGGCAACCCGCTACCTGGCCGGCTACCTGGGCGAGTTTCCCGGGGCAGATGTACAGCTGCATACTGCCAATACGCCGGAAGTGGTCAGCAAGGTACTTAACTACGAAGTGGATATCGGCATGATCGAACTTGAAGTGCAGCACCGCGATCTCGAGCTGATACCCTGGCGTGATGATGAACTGCTGGTGTTTTGCTCGGCCACGCATCCTTTGGCAAAGAAAAAAACCATGACAGGAAAAGATATCAGGAATGCGGCGTGGATATTACGTGAACCGGATTCCGGTGCGCGCTTCACGTTTGAACAGGCGCTGGCAGATTTACTACCCGATATGAACATCTACCTTGAGTTCAAGCACAACGAGGCCATCAAGAACGCGGTGGAATCTGGTCTTGGCATAGGCTGCCTGTCACGCATCGTGCTGCAGAAAAACATAGACAGCGGCGACCTGGTGCCGCTGAAGTTACCGCGTCGAAACATGCGCCGAAAGTTTTACTTCGTGCTTCCGCGAAAGCGTAACGACAGCGAAGCGGTGAAATCCTGGATCAGGGTTTGTAAAACCATGGATAAAAATGAATTTAACTAACCATGTTTAGCTAGAATCGGGAAAAATCCGGTGCCCGCTTTTCCATGAAAGCGGTCATGGCTTCCCTTGCTTCCTCGCCAAGCAACATCGGCAGGAAGTGTTGATCCTCCCTGTCCCGTGCAGCCTGCACCTGCTCATGCATGGATGCACGCAACAGGGCCTTGGTGGTTCTCACGGCAGCAGGAGGTTGCGCAACGATCCTGTTCACCGCCTGTAGCGCAGTTTCTTCCAGCTTATCAGCAGGAACTACCGAGTTGACTACACCCGCCTCGCAGGCAGTGTGGGCGTCAAACCTGTCTCCCAGTAATAGCCACTCAGATGCCTTTCGATGACCCACCAGGAAAGGCAGGATAAAACTGGATGCCGCTTCCGGGCATACGCCGATGTTGACGAAAGGTAGCTGAAAACGGGCATCTTCGCTGGCATAGACTAGATCGCAGTGCAGTAACATGGTCACCCCTATACCCACGGCAATGCCGTTTACTGCAGCAAACATCGGTTTTTCCGCGTGTACAATCGCGTTAACAAACTGCAGTACCGGGCTTTCTCCCCCCGAGGGCGGGTCGCCGAGAAAATCCTGGATATCATTACCACTACAAAAGCTATCGGCTGAACCGGTGAGGGAGATCACGCGAATATTGTTGTCCTCGTTTGCAGCGTTGATAGCCGAGGCCATGCTGCTGTACATGGCCTGGGTCAGTGCATTTTTCTTGTCAGGTCGATTCAGTTTTATATTTAACACGCGATCGACGCATTCGATTAATACATGCTCACTCATCTGTTTTTTCTCCGTCTTGCTTACTGGAAATCATAGCCTGTCAAAGTGACGATAGTACAGTGTCGCCTTCGTTTTAAGTTCTTCAAGTGCAGCTTCTGCGGTGGCAGCGGCTGCAAATACTGTCATGACCGGATGACCCGCTTCGATCATGGTTCCCGGCACAGGTATGTCAGCGGACTCGCTCAGACCATCAGTGTCCACGTATATCTGTGAAACTTCCCGCGGGCTTCGTAACCGACTGCCTGCAAACAGGTAGGCTTTCGCCATGACGTTTTTTGCCTGTTTAAGCTGAAGGTTGAGCTTCCCCTTGCAGGCCTCGCTGTGAATTTTTAAAAGAGGCAGGTCAAGGGCCCGCTCCAGCACTTCCACGGATGCAGAGTAACGGGGGTTGACTTCAACCGGGTAAATATCTCCTTCGGCCTTGATAGCATCGACGCAAAAGATCCCTTCAAGTGAGAATGACTGGCACAGCGCATCACCCATGGCCTGCCACTGTTCCCTCTCTGCCTGGTCAATATCGAGGGGACCAATACTTCCACAGTAGGCATACTTCGCCGCATTGAGAAAGGTCTCGCCGATGAGTTGCCGTGTAACACCAGCCAGCCTGCAGGCTGTTCCGTTTCCAACAAATACCGCGGCACGGCTTTCGCCGTCGATGTATTGCTGCAGGTAAAACGCATCTCCCTTCCCTGTCACTTTATCCTTGCAGCTTTGAATCCCATGGCCACCGGAACCGCGAAGGGGTTTCAATAACCAGTTGCCGGGCGGGGTCTTGCTGCCCGTCACCAGCGTTTCCGGGTGCATGATGCCGGCTTTTTCCCAGCAGTCTTTTAGTAATTGTGGATCGCGCACGGCCCGGCAAACCTTCACTGAATTTCCAAGTAGTTTGTGCCTGGCTTGCAGCTGCTGCAGAACATCCAGGTGGTTCTCCATGGCGCCGGTATAGATAAAATTCATGGGATTCAGGCTCGAGGCCAGGTCGACGATGCCTGGCGGGTAGCTCGAGGCATTCACTTTCTGCCCGGGAAAATTTCTCTGCAGATCAAAGTCCGCAAACTGGTCAATCCAGATTGGGGAAAACCCGGCCAGGTACGCAGAGAAAGACGCGGCCCGGGCGCTGGCTCCTACAATCAGCAGGTCAGGTTCTTTCGTCATGCGCTTTCCGGTAAATATTGCCTGAATATTGTTATCATGTCGCACCCGTACTCCTGAGAAGTTAACGATAATAATCACTCGGACAACAACATGGAAACTTCCGGCATCGAGTTAGTCATTTTTTCAGACACCGATGGCATGCATGAAGCCAGGCTGGCCGATGCTTTCGCTTCCCATGGCATTAACAGCAAGCGTGTTGCCATCGGGGACTGCAGGATTCAAAACGAGGGCGGCAGCAGTGGATTATTTATCCCGGGTTTTGAAGCAGCATTGCCGGCTGCCGCTTTTGTTCGCGCCATTCCCGACGGTAGCTTTGAAGAAGTCACCTTTCGCCTCGACATCCTTCATGCGCTTGAAGCATGTGGAACGCTTGTCTATAACGATGCCCGCGCCATCGAGCGAACGGTAGACAAGGGCATGACCAGTTTTCTACTGGCGCGCGCGGGAATTCCCACACCGCAGACCTGGGTATGTGAATCCATGGATACTGCAGTAAGAATTGTGGAGTCAGAATGCACGGAAGGCCGCAAGCTGGTACTTAAACCCCTGTTTGGAAATTGTGGTCGAGGGTTACAGTTAATCGATAACGCCAGCCAGCTTCCCTCGGCCGAAGAAGTCGAAGGCGTGTTCTACCTGCAAAAGTTTATTGGCAATGAGAACGGGCAAGGTCGAGACTGGAGAGTATTCATTATTGCCAACCATGCCATTGCCGCGATGGAAAGAATTTCAGAACACTGGATCACGAACCGCGCCCGTGGCGGCAAGTGCCTGCCCGCGGTTCTCACTCCGGAAATTCGCAAGCTGGCCGAAGATGCCAGCCGTGCTATTGGCATGTCTTATGCGGGTGTGGACGTGATTCGTGATGAAAATGGAAATTACTCGGTGCTCGAGGTGAATAGCGTTCCTGCCTGGCGCGGACTGCAGTCAGTAATCGACAAGGATATTTCGCAATTACTCGCCGACGACATCGCGAGTCGTATTGGCAAGCCCGGTGTCCAGGCAAACCTGGCAGAATAGAAACTATTCTGAGGCCGTGGCTCGCATATTTTTTATACCATCCACAAAGCGCGAAAGTGTAGCTGACAGTTGCCCTCTCTCAAGCATGATTTCAACCAGCTGAAAGCAACTTTCATCCTGCAGAGCGTCCTGCATTGCGCTCTTTAACTCGCTGCGTGTAGTGGCACGGTGCCCTCTGCCTCCGAGGCTGTCAGCAATGTTTGCATAATTAAGATGGTCAAGATCATTGAATTTTGACTCGGGCTGAAATGCGCGCAGCATCTCCCAGCTACTGTTATTAAACAGGAGTACGATGGGGTTCCAGCCGTAGCGCCTGCAGTTTAATAACTCCCAGCCGGTCATCTGGAATGCACCATCGCCCACCATGATAATCGGTCGACGGCCGGTGGCTGCCTGCACCCCGAGCCCGGACGGTACGCCAAAACCCATGGTGGCATAGTAACCCGGCGCTACAAGCTCCGTGTTTTCAATGTCCAGCGCGGTGAAAAGACAATCTCCCATGTCCGCAGCGATGGGCATTCGCTCGCCGTTACGAAAAATATCGTTCACTGCCCGGGCAATATCGGTCGGCGTTATAGCCTCATCATCGTTCGCCAGGTCGTGCGGGTAGTCTACCGGTGTTGCGGCGGCGCTGGAGCTACTGTCCAGGTAGCTGTTGAGGCTTCTTACCAGCGCACCAAGGGGAATATCCTGGTAGTTGTGAAAACCCAGGGACACCTGCCCGTCGCTGGCGAGGATTGTTTTGCGCAAATCAATCTTTTTTTCTGACACCCCGAAGTTTGTATCGGATAACAGGACGCCAAGAAGAAACAAGCCGTCCGAGTTTTCCACCATGCTGGTTACCTCGGCATCACCGGCGCGCCCCATGTAGGTCCCTTTTAACGCCACGTCTTTTTCGGCCAGCAATCCCCTGCCCATGAAAGTGGTCACAACGGGAACATCGAGCTTCTGGCACAACTCCATTACCTCGTCCTCGAGACCATAACGTCGAATTTCCACGCCTACCATCATTACCGGGGAGCTGGCCCCTCTAATACTTTCCAGTATTTCCTCGCTGCAGGCCGCCAGTGCTTCTGCATCAATCTCGGGTTCCAGTTCAAGCACCGGCACCGCCTCGCATTCATCAAAAACCCTGTCCCTCGGCACTTCTATATACACTGGCCGGGACTCGAGAATGCAGTTGCGCAAGACGCGGGCAATTGCCTCGGGGGCCGTGGCGGGGTCGTCAAGTATCACCTGGTCGCAGGTAACCTCTTCAAACATTTTCATCTGCGATGAGAGCTGCTTGGCCTGGTGATGCACGAGCAAACCTGTACTGCGATCCGCTTCACCTGGCCCACCGGAAATCACGATGACCGGTGATTTTTCTGCGTAGGCGGCCGCTACCGGGTTCACCATGTTGAAGGCACCGGCGCCGTAGGTAACCGCTGCTACTGAAGGCTTTGAATGAAACCTCGCCGCCGCATCAGCGGCAAAGCCCACTGCCGGCTCATGGCTGAAGGTATACAGGGGAAGGATGGCTGATTCTTCCATGACCTTGAACAGTGGCAGGGCGAAGTCGCCGGGAATACCAAATATCTCTTCCACGCCATGGGCTTTCAATCCGTTCAGCATTGATTCAGCAAGGTTCATGGGAATACTCCTCGTTTGGTCATGGACTGGTGAAATAATAGTGCGAAAAGTGAAAAATGTTCTTGCCTATTAGCAATCCAATCGGTTTAATTAAGCAATATTATTTCTTTTTATTTGTTTTTATACTACTTATATTGCTTATGCTTGAGCTGGATAAGTACGACCTTTCGATCCTGCTGGAACTGCAACAGGACGGGCGTGTTTCCAACCGCGACCTGGCAGAGCGCGTCGGACTTTCCCCGGCACCCTGCTGGCGGCGCCTGCGCAACCTGGAGCAATCAGGTGTCATCAGGCAATACGCTGCACTCCTTGACCCCGACAGGATAGGCCTGAGTATCGTGGCATTTGCGCATATCAGCCTTGATAACCACCATGCCGATACCGTCAGCGATTTCGACAAAGCCATCCAGGCAACGGACGAAGTACTGGAGTGCTACATGACCAGTGGCGAGTACGATTACATGTTAAAAATCGTGGTAAGGGATATGGCGGCCTACGAAAAGTTTTTTTCCGACGTGCTGATGCAAATCCATGGCGTGAGGAATGTCAGTACAAGCTTCGCCATGAGGCATAAAAAACTGACGACTGCCCTGCCCCTGGCAGTTGAATGATTACACGGTTTAAATTCCAAGCAGGCTGAGATCCAGTGCCGACCCCGTGACCGGCGGACACCAGAAGTAACTTCCACTCACCGGTTGTGATATGCGAAAAATAGCATCGGTAATGCCATCATCCTTTCCCATCATGCGATTCAACTGTGCCTCAAAGGCATCAAGGCTATGACCAAAGGCCACGAATACCAGGCCTTCACCACCTTCATCTGACCAGGGCATGGAGCGTCGGAGAACAAAGGCTTCCGGCTCAAAATCTTCCTGTGCAGTTCGCTTAACATGAGCAGAACGAGGTGCATCTTCCAGTTCTTCATTGTCAGACAGGCGCCTGCCAATAATGTTATCCATCTCATCCCGCTCAAGGGACTCCACGTAATCAAGGTCGTGCAGCCATTGTTGGACAGCAACGAATGAAGATCCGTCCATGCCCGCGCCTTTACCGGAGCAGAATGCCGCCGCGAGGGCATCATCCCCTTCCGGGTTTTCCGTGCCATCCTCGTAGCCGGTGAGATCGCGACTATCAAGGTGTTGATAAGCGTCGACCATTTTCACCAGGAGCATTGAGGAACTTACCGCCTTTTCAATAGCACGGGAACGATGCAATAGTTCGCCACGATCTTCACCCCGTAACCAGCACCATAGCCCTGCCGGCGTGGATGGAACATCGATGGCGCTCGCACTTGAAGCGGGAAAGGAGCGCATACCGGGAATCGTCACCCCGAGATAGTGCAGAAGGGATTCGCCAAGACCCACAACACAGCTTTCTCCATCAGCAAGGCCCTTGAGGTTTTTCAGAGCTTCACGCGGGTCGCAGTCTGGCATCAGCGAAAAATGCAGGTAGCGGGCGTGCCCAGTCACACCGGCCAGGATTCCATTTTGATAATTGCTCATGAGTGTTCTTGTACCTCGAATTCAGGCGTTCTAACCCGCAAGGTGCTTGAGCGCCTGTGCATGCAGTTCCGGGTTTGCAGCAGCCACGACATCGCCTCCCAGTGACACGTCACCCCCGGTCCAGTTGCTGACAACACCACCGGCCGCCTCAACAAGAGGAATAAGCGGCATGATATCAAATGCTTTCATATTGCTTTCAACAATCAGGTCAACAGTACCAAGGGCAAGCATGGCATAAGCGTAGCAATCAGTACCGAAACGGGAAAAGCGACAGCCGTCAGCCAGTCGAATGAATTTATCCAGGGCCTTGCCGGAATGAAACATGGAAAGATGGGTGCAGCATAAAATTGAATCGGAAATGCTGTCGGTAGTGCTGCATTGAATTTTTTTCCGGTCGTCCCCTCTCACGAGGAACGCGCCCAGCTCGCTGCCTACAAAGGTCTCTCCCACAAAGGGCTGGTGCATCAAACCCGTGACACAATCGTCGCCCTTCATCAGTCCAAGTAATGTTCCCCACATTGGCGAACCGGCGACGAATCCGCGCGTGCCATCGATGGGATCTATGTACCAGCGATAGTCACTTTGTCCTTCCTTGACTCCCTCTTCTTCCCCGACAATCCCGTGATCCGGAAATTGCTCCGAGATGCTACTGCGAATCGACGCCTCGATTTCCGTATCAGCGAGGGTAACGGGATCAAATTTGCCTTTCTCACGCTTGTTATCAACCTGCATATCCGACCGGAAATACTTCAAGGCTATTTCGCTGGTGTTCTGAGCTGTTGTTACTGCAAAATCAACAAGGCTTTGTAAATCTTCATTACTGGACATATTTATGATTCCCTGTGAAGCTTCGTCGTTATTCTTACGGGCAGAATTAGTGTGCCATTGTAATACATACTTATGAATAAAAGGATTATCGTTTTTCTGCTCATCCTGGCTTCGTCGCTGACGATGGCTTCAATGGATCTATATGCCCCCAGCCTCGCGCATCTCCCGGACTACTTTGGTACAACGGCGGAAAGTATCAAGCTCACCATGAGTCTTTACATTCTCGCCTATGCAGTGGCTACCCTGTTACATGGCCCGCTATCGGAACGCTTTGGAAGGAGGCCTGTACTGCTATGGGGATTAGTCGGGTTTACCCTGGCCAGCCTGCTTTGCGCCCTGGCACAAAGTGCTGAGCAATTGATCTTGGCAAGGATATTCCAGGGCGTTTGTGCCGCGGTTGAAGGCGTGCTTGTGCTTGCCATAATCAGGGACCTGTTTGATGAACAGGACCAGGTGAAAATCATTGGCCTGTATGGTGTAGCAACCTGCGTTACGCCGGCGGTTGCCCCGCTGATCGGTGGATATGTGCACGTACTATTTGGATGGCGCATGAACTTTCATCTTCTCTTTGCCAGCGGCCTCATCGTGGCAATAGCCATCTGGTATTACCTGGAAGAAACCGCAGACAGGGACGTAGTTGCGCTTAAACCCGTGGTGATAATAAAGGACTACCTGGGCTTGCTGCAGAACTCCATGTACATGAAATATTGCATCATATCCGGCTGCAGCATTGCCACTTTCTTTGCCTTTATCACCGCGGGGCCATTCATCCTGATTAACAACCTCGGCCTCAGGACGGAACACTTTGGCTACTTCCAGGCCTTCCTGGTGCTGGGCTTTGCCATCGGTGCCTTTACTGCAAATCGCATGGCAGACAAGGGCAAGATCGAGGGGATCCTCGACACCGGGATTGCAATTCTCGTCCTCGGCGCCGCTACGTTATTCGTTATAACCTGGTTCGGCTGGGAAACTGTTAATTCCCTGGCAATCGGCATGTTTCTCGTGGTCGCCGCTGAAGGCCTGATTTTTTCAACAACGCCAACCCTGTCTATGAAATTCAGCGATAGCCGAACAGGATCAGCGGCAGCAATGCTGGTCACGCTGGAGATGGGTATAGGCTCAGTGGCTGCTCTTGCAGTTGGACTTTTTCACGACGGTAGCTCAAGACCGCTCGGGCTCACGATTGCTGCGCTCACACTAATTGCAGTGGCCTGCGTGTTTTACCGGCGCGGCGTGACCCGCTAATCAGTCAACTTCTTCGAGTTCCGATGACTTGGCGTCGCTTTTACTGGTGGCCTTTTTCCTGCTGGTCTTCTTCGCCGCTTTTTTCGTCGTTTTCTTCGCAGCCTGGCCGGTGCCTGCCTTCCTCGCAGAAGATTTTTTTACCGGGCCGGGTCTTTGAAAACTGTCGTATTCAAATTCATCAACGTGAATGATTTCCATGACGCGGCTGTCATAGTCCCGCATGGTCGCGGCTTCACTCTCGCTGATTATTCCTTTTTCAAGCGCGGCGTCTATGAGTTGTCCTCCAACCAGTGCCGCAAGCTCGCCAGCCTTGATTGCCTGCTTCAACCTTGATTCAAGGGGCGCCAGCTCTTCGGCCATGGCCATGAGACTTTGCAACTCGTGCAGGTGGTTAGGGTCGCCTTCCTTGTCATAAACACCATCAACAAGACGCCTGCGGCAGGCGCTGTCGCTCAGCATCAACCTGGCAATTTTCCTTTCCAGGGAATCGGCCGGCGCAGCGAAATGCTTACCCAGCGGAAAGACAACTACCTGCATCAGCATTGCAGCGGCGCGATTGGGAAAGTTCTGGATGATCTCTTCCATGGCAGTCTGGAACTCGTGGAAAAGATACTGGCAACACCATTCAACTAATGCGCGGTCTTCCTCCGGGTTGCCCTGGTCCTCGTATTGCTTGAGGACCATGCTGGCCAGGTAAAGACTGCTGAGAAGATCACCAAGACGCGCGGAGATCATTTCGCGGCGCTTCAAACCTGACTGCATGATCAGCATTGCCATATCGGCAACCATGGCAAAAGCCGAACTCAGGCGATAAAGGTGCTGGTAATAGCGTTTTACTGGCGAATAAATCGGTGCTTTCGCCATCAGGGATCCGCTAAGTCCATGTACAAATGACTTCGCGGCATTATTGGCGGTAAAGCCGATGTGTTCAAATAGCAGTGCATCAAACCGGTCCCTTGCTGTTTCCACGTCGGACTCTTCAACCAGGGCCATTTCTCTCAATACGTAGGGATGACTTCGAATCGCGCCCTGGCCAAAAATCATCAGGTTTCGCGTCATGATGTTTGCGCCTTCCACGGTGATAGCAACGGGCATGGATTCGTAAGGAACAGCAAGATAGTTCTTTGGACCCTTCATCACGGCCTTACCACCGTGAATGTCCATGGCGTCAGCAAGAATACGCCGACCAAGCTCAGTACAGTGATATTTCAGAATAGATGCCGGAACAGCTGGCTTTGCACCGGCAGCCACCGCCTGCGCGGTATTTTTGAGTCCGGCGTCGATGATGTAGCTGAAGCCCGCGATCCTTGCCAGCGGTTTTTGAATACCCTCGAACTCCCCTATTGGTAATCCAAACTGCTTGCGTAATCGCGTATAGGCAGAGGTTGCGGCCAGTGCGTACTTGGCAGCACCGTTACTGCCAGAGGGCAGGCTGATCACTCTTCCCGTGGAGAGGCAGTTCACCAGCATGCGCCATCCCTTGCCAGCCATTTCCTGGCCACCGATGATGGCATCGAGGGGAACAAAAACGTCCTTGCCACGGATCGGCCCGTTCAGAAAAGGATCGCCGATTGGCATATGACGCTTTCCAATTTCCATGCCCTCGGTATCGCGGGGAATCAGGGCGCAGGTGATACCGTAGTCATCCACATCACCAATAAGGTGATCGGGATCCTTTAATCGAAACGCCAGGCCGATGAGTGTCGCCACGGGCGCCAGGGTGATGTAACGTTTTTCAAAGTTAAGACGGATGCCAAGAACTTCCTTACCCTCCCAGGTGCCCTTGCATACGACACCGCTGTCCTGCAGGGAAGTAGCATCAGAGCCAGCAAGGGGCCCGGTAAGGGCGAAACAGGGTATTTCCTCGCCACTCGCAAGACGTGGCAGGTAGTAGTCCTTCTGTTCTTCCGTGCCGTACTTATGCAACAGCTCACCGGGTCCAAGGGAATTGGGTACCACCACGAATGTCGCAACCACCGAGCCGGCGCCGGAAAGTTTTGTCAGGATTTCTGCCTGGGCAACGGCGGACAAATCCAGCCCGCCGTATTCACGGGGAATGATCATGCCAAGAAACTTATTCTTCTTGATATGTTCCACCGCCGCTTCAGGAATATCTGCAGTTGAATGATGAATCTCCCAGGGATTCACCATTGCCATCAGTTCATTAACCGGGCCGTCAATGAAGGCCTGCTCTTCCGGCGTCAAGACCGGGCGACCGGCACCAAGGAGCTTGTCCCAATCCGGATCACCGGTGAACAACTCGCCTTCCCACCAGACAGTACCCGCATCAATGGCCTCCTGCTCGGTTTCAGAAATAGGCGGCAGGGCCTTGCGGTACCAGCTGAAAAGCGGGGCGCTGACTTTTTCACGGCGTAAAGTTTCAATGCTGAGCACAGCCGCAACGATAGCGCTGATTGCCAACAGGGCCGTGATAAATATCGAGCCGCTGCCAAACACCAGGTAGATTAAAAACAAGGCGCCGGCAGCACCTGCACTGGCACGCAGGCTGGCGCGCTTGTAAGCCAGTACGGTAGCGCCGGCGATGTAAATAATTAATGTCGTCAAACCACTCATAAAACCTTCCTTTCTTGATCGGTCATCATCCAGGCCCGGGTCCTGCCATGGAAAACCGGTTTGCCCGATATTGCCAGGAGATTAGGGGAGATGGATTAATATCTATTTAACCAGTGTAGACAAATTTTTCGCCAGTAGGTGCTGATACGAGCGTTATTTTTTAATCGGAAAAATTACCACCTTCATTAGCCAGTTTTTCCAGCAAGGGAGCGGGTGTCCAGTAAAGGTCACCATATCGCTCACGATAGCTGCAAATAGCGTCATATATATGTTTTACGCCCACGGTGTCCGCATAGATCATGGGACCACCGCGATAACGAGGCATACCAAAACCGTTGGCAAACACTACATCGATATCGCTGGAACGCTGCGCGATGCCCTCTTCCAGCACCAGTGCACCCTCGTTGATCATGGCGCACATCATGCGTTCCATGATTTCCTCATCGCTGATCTCGCGTGGCTCGATACCGAGCTCCTTCGCCTCCCTGGCAGCAATTTCTGCGACTTCCGGATCAGGCGTGGCTTTCCTGCCCTCATATATATAGTTGCCACGACCGGTTTTCTGCCCGTAGCGCTCCATTTCACACAGCACGCTGCATACGCGGTAGTAGCTCGGGTCATCGGGGCGGTCTTCCCATTCCGAATTGAGCTTGTTGAATACATCCTGGCCGGAAAGATCCAGTACGGAAAGCGGGCCCATGGCCATGCCCCATTCCTGGGCTACCCTGTCAATACGTTCCGCGGGAATACCTTCCAGCAACATGTACTGCGCTTCCCTGACATAGGGAAAAAACATGCGGTTGGCAACAAAGCCAAAGCACACACGCACCAGTACACCGACCTTCCTGATTTTCTTGGCCATGGCCATGGTCGTGGCAATCACATCCTTTGCAGTCTTCTCGCCCCTGACAATTTCCAGCAGGGCCATGACGTTTGCGGGTGCAAAAAAGTGCAGGCCGATGACATCCTCGGGGCGTGAGGTGACCTCGGCTATTTCATTAAGATCCAGGCTGGAGGTGTTACTGGCAAGAATCGCTCCCTGCTTGCACACTTCATCCAGCTTGCCAAATACCTCTTTCTTGATTGCCATGTTTTCAAACACGGCCTCGATCACAAGGTCGGCATCACTGATGTCAGCGTAGTCCACCGTGGGTGTCAACATGCCCATGAGTTGTTCAAGCTGCTCCTCGGTCATCCTGCCTTTTTTCACCATGACCTCGTAGTTCTTGCGAATAATGGACAAACCGCGATCAAGTCCTTCCTGGTTCATTTCCAGGATGGTTACCGGCACGCCAGCGCCAATGAAATTCATGGCGATCCCACCGCCCATGGTTCCTGCACCAATAACGGCAACCTTATTAATTTCGCGGGTTGGTGTGTCCCTTGGTACGTCAGTAATTTTTGCTACTTCTCTTTCCGCAAAGAAAAGATGACGTTGCGCAGCTGAATGTGTCGATGCCTTGCATTCATCAAATAACTCGCGCTCTACTGTTAGCGCATCTTCATAGGAAAGTGAAACGGAAGCTTCGACACACTTTACGATTTGTTCGGGTGCAAAGAATCCCCGTGTCCTGCGCTGCATCTGTTCGCGGTAGTCGCTGAAAAAGGCCTCATCAATTCCACTCGCGTCTACGTCCATTTGCGAGACAGGTCGGCGTTCCGCACCGTCACTCACAAGCTTCCTTGCATAGGCCACTGCACCTTCGCGCAGGTCACCTTCAATGATTTCATCGATGATGCCGTTGTCCAGGGCGTCAGCAGCTGAAATGGGTTTTCCGGAGATCATCATGTCCAGTGCTTTTTGTACGCCGGCCAGCCTGGTCACCCTCTGCGTGCCTGTCGCACCGGGCAGAAGCCCAAGCAGGACTTCAGGTAACCCCACCCTGGCACTGGCAACGGCGCAACGATAGTGACAGCCCATGGCGGTCTCCAGTCCACCACCCAGGGCAGTGCCATGAATCGCGGCGACGACTATCTTTGAGCTATCCTCAATTTTTTGCACGACTTCGGGCAACCATGGATCTACCGGTGGCTGGTCAAATTCGGAGATGTCCGCCCCGGCGATGAAGGTTCGCCCGGCACAAATGAGAACCGCTGCCTCGGCCGCCTCATCAGCTTCAAATTTTTCAATGGCATCACAGGTTCCCTGGCGCACGGCATGACCCATGGCATTGACGGGCGGGCTATCGATGGTGATGACTGCAATATTCTCTTCAAGCTGGTAACTGACGACATCGGACATGTCCTGGACTCCTTCGTTATTCTCTTTCTGGTTGTGTTTTTCCGTGCTGGTTACCGACATGACGGACAGGCAGCGGAGACGGGTAGAAATCAGGCCCGTGATCCTAGTACAGCCGGTTTTGCGCCGCAACATCGAAGAGCGACGAAAACCTGATTATTTGAGGCTAAACCGACTGCAGGGGCAACTCGGTTGCCTTGGTGACGGTGCGCAGGGCAAAGCTCGACCTGACCCGGGCGATTCCCGGCAGTCGAGTGAGATTCTGGTGATGCACGCGTTCATAGTGAGCGGCATCGGACACCACGACGCGCAGCAGGTAGTCATATTCCCCGGACATCAGGTAACACTCCATGACCTCCGGTATCTGCAGCACGCGCTCTTCAAAAGTATCCAGTTCTTCCTGCTGCTGCTGGGCAAGACTGATTTCAACAAACACGTTACCGGGCAAACCCACGGCAGCCTGGTTAACGATCATGGCATAACGCTCCACCACTCCCTCCTGCTCCAGCAACTTGACCCGCCGCAGGCAGGCTGACTCTGACAGGTTAACCTCGCGAGCCAGGTTGACATTGCTCAGGCGTCCATCACGCTGCATCGCCTGTAAAATAGCACGATCGGTCTTATCAAGTTTCATTCTTCTAATTTTCTGCGAAAAATATAGATATATTTATATTAATCTTCGAATTATATCCCTATTCAGCATAGAAATGACAAGATAATTTCCTCAAATTTTTCCTAAGCTTTGTTATCGCTTATGGCTGCTTTTGCAGCGGCAGAATCCAGGAGAAAAATCATGTTGATCGGGGTCCCCAAAGAAATCAAAAACCACGAATATCGTGTCGGAATGACACCGGGTAGTGTGCGTGAGCTTGTCAGGTACGGTCACGATGTGCTGGTTCAGACCATGGCCGGCGCTGCCATCGGTATGGAAGATGAAGATTATGTGCGCGCCGGAGCCAGCATTGCCGCCGATGCCGTAGAGGTATTTGACAAGGCTGACATGATAGTAAAGGTGAAGGAACCGCAGCCGGAAGAATGTCGAATGCTGCGCAAGGACCAGCTGCTGTTCACCTACCTGCACCTCGCCCCGGACCCGGAGCAGACCCGCTTGCTGATGGATTCCGGTGTCGTGGCAATTGCCTACGAAACCGTGACCGGTCCCAACAATACCCTTCCACTGCTGGCACCCATGAGTGAAGTCGCCGGCAGGTTGTCCATACAGGCGGGTGCACATGCGCTTGAAAAAGCCCAGGGTGGTGCCGGTGTACTACTGGGTGGTGTTCCCGGGGTGGCCCCGGCAAAGGTGCTGGTTATCGGCGGTGGCGTGGTTGGTGACAATGCCGCCTACATGGCGAGGGGCATGGGCGCAGAGGTGACTATCCTCGATCGCTCACTGCCAAGACTGCGCCAGCTCGATGCAGAGTACGGCGGTCGCGTGAAGTGCGTTTTTTCAACAACCGAAACCATCGAAGAGTATGCCCTGCAGGCTGACATGGTGGTCGGTGCCGTACTGGTACCGGGAGCCTCCGCCCCCAAGCTACTCAGCCGGGACATTATCAGCCGCATGAAAAAAGGCTCCGTTGTTGTCGACGTTGCCATCGACCAGGGTGGTTGCTTTGAGACCTCAAGGCCCACCACTCACCAGGAACCCACTTATGTCGTGGATGAAGTGGTGCATTACTGTGTCGCCAACATGCCCGGCGCTGTTGCCAGGACTTCGACGCTGGCACTGAATAACGCCACCCTGCCCTTTACCCTGGCCCTGGCAAACAGCGGTTACAGCCAGGCCCTGCTGGGTAATGAAGACCTGAGAAATGGCCTGAATATCTACAAGGGTCGCGTGACGCACCAGGCCGTGGCTGAAAGCCTTGGAATTGACTACCAGCCTGCCATGTCGGCACTGGCAGCCTAGTACTGACACGCGTTGCTTGCGCTACAGAACACGGACACGCTGTAAATACGGTCGCTACGGACTTCACCGTTGCCCATCTTTTGAATGGCGCGTCGCCTGTCCTCTCGCGACACTAATACGTCCCTGTATGTCGTCCGCGTACGCGAGACGGCAATTCTGACCGCCATGGATGGCGGAAATGCCGGTAATGCAGGAGCAATTACCGGCCCTGTTGCCGAAGGTCCGTTTATCTGTAGACGCAAGCATGCTAAACAGGGCTCGCCAGCGAGAAGCAGGTTAATCCAGGCGACTAGAAACTTTTCCTCGAAGCAAAAAAAAGGAGCTGCCTGCAAACAGGCAACTCCTTTTCTGCGTTATGACCCGGCTACACAACGACCAGCAAACCGGGCTGGCACGGCACCATTAATACATGTGCTGGCCGCCGTTAACGCTCATGGTTGAACCGGTGATAAAACCAGCATCATCGCTCACCAGGAAATTAACCGCCCTGGCAATTTCCTCGGCTTTTCCGAGACGACCCACCGGAATACCGGCGATGATTTTTTCCAGCACGTTCTCAGGAACGGCTCGCACCATGTCTGTATCGATGTAGCCCGGGGCGATGGCGTTTACGGTAATGCCCTTGGCCGCGCCTTCCTGGGCCAGTGCCTTGGTGAAGCCATGAATGCCTGACTTGGCAGCAGCATAGTTGACCTGCCCGTACTGTCCTGCCTGGCCGTTGATTGAACCGATGTTGACGATTCGACCAAATCCGCGCTCGCGCATCCCGTCAATCACCAGTCGTGACATATTGAAGCAGGATGCGAGGTTAGTCTGGATCACGGAATTCCACTGGTCATAGCTCATACGATGCATGGTGCCATCGCGAGTGATACCGGCATTATTGACGAGGATGTCGACATTTCCCAGATCTTCAGTGATTCTCTCAACCGCCTTTTCGCAGGCTTCGAAGTCGCTGACGTTGAATTTATAGACCGAAATACCGGTTTTTTCCTTGAAGCGGTTGGCGGCCTCCTCGTTACCGGCATAAGTTGCGGCCACGGTATACCCGGCTTCTTTAAGGCCCAAAGAAATGGCCTCACCGATACCACGGGTGCCCCCCGTTACAATTGCTACACGTCCCATAATGTTCTCCTATAATTTAAGCTGTAAACACAGGCCCGGAACGGCATAGCCGGTACTATATAAAACCCTGTGAAATATTGGGCGCGAATCATATCACCGGTTTATGTTGCGTTGCAACATTTATTGCTTTTGTGGCCTGGAATTTCCCGGAAACCGGGTAGCCGGCCCGCAGGTGACACGCTGTCACGATTTTGCACATTATTATCACAGAATATTGACATGCATTTTTGTAAAATCGGCCCTGTAACTGGGTAGAAGAGTGGCCAAATCGAGCTGCGTCACCGGAACAATGGCGCCGGTTTGGACTCAAAAGTCAGTAAAGAAAGGATTTATCGTAATAGAGTAAATTGATGTTTAAATTTCATCCCGGCACCTGCTGTTTAATTGTCCTGCTCAGCTGCATGGCAGGGCCCCTTGTTGCAACTACCCCCGAGGACACGGGTAGTGACGCGGCAAGCCCCGTCCAGGTCGCGGCCGAAGAAAACCCTGTCACCATTTCTGAAGATGAAACCTACGTCCCCACCAATGAGGAAACGGAGGCGATGAGCTATTACCAGGAGCTGATCGAGACCCTGGAGCGGGAAGGCGGCGTCTATGACAGCCAGCTGTCCGAGGTCATGCTTGGTCTTGGTAACCTTTACCAGAAATTTGGACGCCACGGTGATGCCGCAAACTTGTTTAATCGCGCCTATCACATCACGCGGGTGAATTCCGGTCTCTACTCACTGGACCAGCTGGCATTGCTGGAAGAGCTAATTGAAAGTAACCGTAATTTAAAGAACTGGCAGGCCCTGGACCAGAACTATCACAACATGCTGTGGATCAGTAAACGGCACCACGGTGAGGACAGCACGGAGCTCCTGCCACTGCTGGACAGGGTAGGACGCTGGCACCTGACAGCCTGGGACCTGGACCAGGGCCAGAACCCGTTTGCACACCTGGTGGAGGCAGAGCACCTGTACAACTGGGCAGTGGAGATTATCGAGGCTGACGGTGGTAAGCAGGATCTGCGACTTATTAATGCCCTGTACGGCATTGCACTGACCAATTACCAGATCGCCGCAAAGGCTGCGACCTCTGATGATTTTGATGAGCTTCGTAGCGGTTTCAGAAACGCACGACAGACAAGACGCGCACTGGAGATTCAACGGGCCAGGGAAGACATCATCATTCGAAGCTATGTTAAGGGGCGTGATGCGCTCAGGCAGGTTGTGCAAATACAGGAAAGCAACCCGATATTGCCCATTGAAACCCAGGCCATGGCAATGACTCACCTTGGCGACTGGTACCTGCTCTTTGACAAGAAAAACAGCTCAGCACAAACCTACCAGGATGCATACCAGCTAATGGCAAATGACGGTATCGAGAAGGAAAAAATTGACCAGTTTTTCGGTCAGCCCAGGACACTTCCTGCGATCAGCCTGCCGATCGAAAAACACGAGGAGATACTGCCGGAAAATCCACCCTACGTGCTGGCGTCATTTGATGTCAGCCCCTCGGGCAAGGCGCATAATATCCAGATCATAGAATCCAGTGAGGGTGACAACGTCAGGTATCGGCGCAAGGCCAAGAGATCCATCGCCGCAACACGATTTCGACCGCGTTATGAAAACGGACAACCTGTTTTGACTACCGGTCTCAGCCTGCGCTATGTATTTACTGAAGAAGCAAATAACTAGGCATGAAAACAATGAAAATAAATAGTCCCTACCTCGCGACCGGCGTGCTGCTATTCTTCCTCGCCGCCTGTAACACCGTGCCAACCAGTTCTTCATCCGGAAGCAGCGGTCCACCGCCAAGCTCAAGTGGTTCGTCTTCATCATCCTCTTCCTCAAGCAGCAGCCAGGGAAGTCAAAGCTCGCAGTCTTCACAAACCGGGCAGCAAAGCGGCCAGGGCAGCGAGCAGAACGCATCCAATGACGGCACTGAGCAGGGGTCACAGGCAGGTACAAATTCCCAGGCGGGCAATGAAGGCTCACAGGGACAGGGGGACAGGACCGAGGACGAAATTCTGGCCGATGCGCTGGGCGAATTTGAAAAAGGCTTTGAAGGTGCTGAGCAGGCCGGAGCAGAAAATGGAGGCCAGGGCACAGCCGGTAGTGCTGGTGGTTCAGGTCAAAAAGCCATGACAGATGAGGAAAAGGCGCGAATACTGGAGGCACAACTGGGTGACAAGTTTGCCAAGTTTGATGAACAGATGCTTGGAGAGAGAGAACAGGTAGGCCGTGAAAGTAACGAGGAGGGCGCAGGTGGCGGTAGCTATGGAGACGGTGACGGCGAAGGCGATGGTTTTGGAGGCGATCCGCTGCAGACCGCCATGGCCGATCAGAATCCCCCGCCGCCGAGCGGACGCGGCGCTGGCAGGGGTTTTGGCGGAGACAAGGAGGCTAACGATGATTCCCCGGCTCCGCCCGATGTTGGCGACGGAAGAGATGACGACATTATTGCGCGACAGCTGAGAGAAGCCGCGCAAAAAGAAAAGGACCCGGAACTACGAGCAAAACTCTGGGACGAATATAGAAAATACAAGAAAGGTGTTTAACAGATGAAAATTAATATGCACACACAAAACTTTTTCCATGCGCTGGTCCTGTTCGTTTTGGTGTTTGCAGCAGGATGCAACAGCACCACGGTGCGAACCACGGACAGGGAACAAATCACTGCACAGCCTGCCGAGATTCCAGAGGAAATGTTACTTGATGTCGGCATCGGTATTTTTGACCCGGGTGTCGACGGCCTCAGCTCGGAAGAAGGTGTATATCCAAGGATCAGGGAAGCCGAGGCACGCTTTGTACCGTTCCAGTTGATGACCACGATGCAAAATAGTGGTAACTGGGGCACCGTGCGCGTCATACCCGGCAGGCAGAGTGAAATGGACCTCTGGATTGATGGCGAGATCCTCCGCTCAGATGGCGAGAACCTGCACCTGCTCGTGCGGGTACAGGATTCCTCGGGTAAAACCTGGTACACAAAGAAATATACCGATGAGGCAAGCAAGTACTCCTACGACACCAGCCTGCCCAATCGTACTGAACCCTTCCAGGGTATTTACAACGCAATAGCCAACGAGCTACTGCTGCGATATCGCCAGCTCAGTCCCACGCAAATTGCCAACCTGAGATTGATTACCGAGCTGAAATTCGCCCGCGAGTTTTCCTCGGAATCTTTCAGCGAACACCTGGGCCTTGACGACAAGGGTCGTTATGTTGTGACCAGGCTCCCGGCCGAGGACGATCCAATCCTGCAGAGGATTCGACAAATACGCGAACGAGACTACATGTTCGTGGATACCCTGCAGGAGTACTACGCATCTTTTGTCAGGACCATGGAAGTCCCCTACCTCGAATGGCGCCGGGCCTACTACGAAGAAAACCAGGCGCTACAGGAAGTGCGCAGCCAGGCAAGAAACCGGATCATTGGTGGTGCCCTCGCCGTACTGGCCGGAATACTTGCGCAGGGTGTGGATAGCAGGACTGCGCGTACAGCCGGCGCGGTCGGTATCGGTGCAGGTGCCACTGCGGTAATGAGTGGTTTGAACAAGCGCGAGGAAGCCAAGGTGCATGCCGAGGCGCTGCAGGAAATTTCCGCTTCCATGGATGCAGAAATGGAACCGCACACCATGAAACTCGAGAATCGCACAGTCACCCTGTCCGGATCAGTCAATGAACAGTACGGACAGTGGAAGCAGTTACTCAAGGAAATTTATGACGCTGAAACCGGCGTCGAGCAAACCGCGCCCCAGGGCTGAACGGGCCCCGGCCTGAAATTCAATAGCCGCCGTGCCGAGGGCACGGCGGCGAATGTAGTATCATATCCCGCAAGATCATGGCTAATGATAATCCAGACAATCCGGAAAGCGGCGTCACTCGTATCGAACCCGCCGCGATAAACCTGACTGCAACGGCACCTGAAGCAGGTACAGGCGCTGGCGGCAAGGCGTCCTCCCGCTCACCCCTTATATGGGCAGGACTTGGCGCCCTTTTAATGGCTGCTGTAGTGGTCATTTTCGTGCTGCCATCCATGGTAAGCAAAAGCAGGCAGGAGCCGGTAAAGACCGCGGCCAGTGCTCCCGAGAAACCCGCAGCTGCTGCAAAGCCTGCGATTTCGAAAAAGGAAAAGGTATCTCCATGGGAGAAAGCCCAGGAAGCGAGCCTGAGAAAAGAAACCCAGGATATTCTTTCGCAAATGCTCGAAGCACAAAAGTCTCTTGCTGACCATGGAGTGGAAGCCTGGGCAGCGGAAGACTATGCCACGGCGATGGAGTTTGCCGCACAGGGTGACGAATTCTATAACGAGCGAAATTTTCTGCAGTCCAAAGAAGAGTACCAGAAGGGCCTGGAGATCTTTTCCCGCCTCGTGGAGGAAATGGACGTGGTGTTTGAGGAAGCCATGGAAACGGGTAATCAGGCACTGCTTGATGGCAACTCCGCGCTGGCGAAGGAAAAATTTGGCCTGGCGCTGGCCATGGATGCCATAGACAGGGCTGCCCTGAAGGGCATGGAAAGGGCACAAAGCCTGGATGAAGTACTGGTCATTATGAGCAACGGCAACAACAGCCTGGAAAAAGGAGAGCTCGAAAAGGCAAGGGAAATTTATAACTCCGCCCTCGCCCTCGACGAACTACATGAACCTGCAAAAAAACAAATCGAGCTTGTCAACCAGCTGATCCTGGACCGGGAATTTGCCCAGCACATGTCGGCAGGCTTCAGCTCGCTTGAGAAAAAACGCTACAGCAGCGCGCAAAAATCTTTTAACGCGGCGCTAAAACTAAAACCCCGTTCCGCCGAAGCACGCAGCGCGCTTGAGCAATCCCGCAACAAGCTGACAACGATTAATATCAATAACCTGATAGCCAGGGCAGAGCAGCAGGAGACAGAGGAGCAGTGGCACGAGGCACTTGCCACCTATCGTGCGGCACTGAAGATCGATCCCAATCTCGCTTCTGCACAAAAGGGTGAAAAATACTCGGACCTTAGAAGTAAATTGCATGACCGGCTGGAACAGATCCTGTCTCAACCCCAGCGCCTGTATGACGTCAAGGTTTTTAATGAAACAAAAAGTTTCCAGGCCAAGCTCAACGCGCTTGGCAAGCGTGGCCCGCTACTCTCAAAACAGCTGGGGGCGCTCGATGAATTATTAAGAATTGCTGAGACACCAGTGAGTATCACGATTCTCTCAGACAACCAGACCAGGGTCACACTAAGAAAAGTGGCAGAACTGGGTGTCTTCTCGGAAAAGATAATCTCCGTGAAACCTGGTAAATATGTACTGGTCGGAATTCGCAACGGCTACCGGGATGTTCGGGTCGAGTTTGACGTTGATCCAAACAAGCAATCCGAACCGGTCGTGGTCCAGGCCGCAGAAAAGATTGCCCTGGGCAGGTAATAGCCTGCACTTGAGACCGGCGATGGACGACAACACCAAAGACAAGGTAATTGAGCCAGCGACTATCAGTCCGCTCAAGTTTGAGCCACTCAATGACAAGCACGTCAAGAAAAGGAGCGGGCCATCACCAAGGACTATCGCGATTTCCCTGGCTCTTTTTGTGTGCGCCTCCATAGCCTTTTTCCTGTTCACTGCACGCGCCGTTTACTTCGAAGCTGAGCCTGCAAGCGCAAGCATCGAGGTTAATAGCCTTTTGAAATTCAAGCTCGCCGATCGCTATCTTTTACTTCGTGGAAAACACGATATTTCCCTGCAGGCGGAAGGCTATTATTCGCTCGACGAGGAGATCACGGTTAGCAACGAGCAAAACCAGTATCACCGCTTTACCATGAAGCGCCTGCCGGGCCATCTCGAGGTAGATACCGGCGCGGTCACCGGAGCAGAAATTTTTATTGACGATCTGCTGCTCGGACAAACACCCACGACCGTGCGGGATATTGAACCCGGCACGAGGCAGCTCAAGATCAGTGCTGAGCGCTATTTCCCCTTTGAAGAAACAGTGGAAATTGAAGGCCTGGACATTACCCAGGAGCTGCGGGTCGAGCTTGTGCCGGCCTGGGCCGAAGTCAGCTTTAGCAGCACGCCTGCCGGAGCAGAAATACTGGTGGATGATGAGGCAGTGGGTATTACTCCGTTTACCGCGGAAATACTCGAAGGAAAGCATCAGCTCAAGGTCAAGCTATCCGGTCACAAGGCATGGAAAGAAGAAGTCCTGGTAAAAGCCAATGAACCACTGGACTATTCGAACATACAACTGGAGCCCGCAGATGCGCTGGTGTTTCTTGCCAGTAATCCGCCACGAGCCAGCGCCACCATGGATGGAGAATACAAGGGCCTGACTCCTCTCGAATTAACCCTTAAGCCGGGCAAGAGCAGCACTATCAGGCTTTTCAAGGAAGGTTACCAGTCGGCAAGCCGAACCGTGAATGTTGCCTCGGGTGAAGAAAAACGCCTGCTGGTAAACCTGGCGGCTGAGCTTGTCGAAGTCCAGTTTCAACTTAACCCGCCTGATGCGCGACTATTGATAAATGGTAAAACGCAGCCTGCGTCAAAGAGGACGATTAATTTACCGGCAAAGAAACATCGTATCGAGGTCAGACGAGAAGGCTATCTCGGCCAGAAAACCGAGATCACACCGCGTAGCGGCGTAGCCCAGGTTGTGAAGATCAACCTGAAAAGCGAGAGACAGGCCAAGCTCGAATCAATCAAGCCTCTTTACACCACGAGTTCCGGCGAGAGCATGAAACTGTTCTACCCCGGGCCCTTTACCATGGGCGCATCCCGAAGGGAACCGGGTCGACGCGCCAACGAAACCATCAGGGACATCGTGCTCAAGCGGCCTTTCTACATGAGCCTGCACGAAGTCACCAATGGCCAGTTTCGTCAATTTCGCAAGGAACACAATTCCGGCTCGGTACAGGGTCGAAGCATCAACGAGGACAACCAGCCGGTGGTAAAGGTTGGCTGGGAGGATGCTGCACGTTATTGCAACTGGCTGAGCAAGGCCGAATCACTCACTCCTTTCTACACTGAAGAAAATGGGAAAATAACCGGTTTTAACGCAGCCGCCGAGGGATACAGGCTACCCAGTGAAGCGGAATGGGCCTGGGCGGCACGCCTGACAAGCAGCAAGACCATGCTCAAGTTCCCATGGGGGGCAAAGATGCCACCTGCAGAGAAAAGCGGTAACTTTGCCGATGTTTCAGCCTCCAATTTCCTCGGCAAAACCATACCGAAATATAATGACGGTTACCTGGCAGCAGCAAAGGTCGGCAGTTTCCCCGCCAACAGCAGGGGCCTGTTTGACATGGGCGGCAACGTGTCAGAGTGGGTGAATGACTTTTATGACATCCAGCTTGGTGCGATTGGCAAGGCTCCTGTTGACCCGCTCGGGCCGGCTACTGGTAAGTTCCACGTGATTAGAGGGTCAAGCTGGGCTCATGGAACGGTAACTGAACTACGTCTCTCCTACCGTGACTACAATGCGAAGAACCGTGATGATCTTGGATTCCGCATCGCCAGGTACCTGGAGTAAACTGGTGCGCAAGCTGCTATTACTCCTCACCTGTTGTTTCCCCCTGGTTGCTTTAACCCAGGACACGCCCGAAAGCGCGACGGAGGCACCTGCTCAAACTTCGGAACAGCAGGCTGAGGCGAGTGAGCAAAGCAGTAACGCAGGTTCGGAGAATGAATTTGAAACACCGGATTCTTTTGAAGCCACCGAGAAAGTGTCAGAAGATTACTCGATACCTTTTCCTGTAGATATATGAACTGATCATGAAACATAATCCTCTATCTGATTTTCTTTACCAGCTATTCGCACTTTTTATCTCTTTTATTATTGTGCACGCTGTTTATGTCACTGTCGTCAGGCCTGCAGCAAACACCATCCTCGAAGAGCAGCGCGCCGCACAGGAAGCCGGGGAAGTTTACGAAGTACAGCGCTCCGCCTTTATCGTGATCAAGGACTACGAGCAGGAGGCCTGCTTTGTGCTCGCGCTGTGGGTCTTTGCCATCATGGGTCTGAAAGCCAAGCTGGTGCATGACGAGAGAAAACTATTGTCACGTTCGCTGCTGGAGGTCAGCCCCGGCACCAGTATCCTGCCAGAAGATGCGCGGCAATATTCAAGACCCCTGCAAATCCTGCCGGAGGAAGAAAGGGAATACCTGTTGCCGAGGGTATTGCTCACTGCCCTGCAGAGATTTGGCACAACGCAAAACATCCAGGACGTGGCTTCCTCGGTCAAGGAAGTTTGCGAGACTGAGTCAGACCGACTGGACTCGGAGCTCTCGATGATTCGCTACATAATCTGGGCCATCCCATCCATCGGCTTTATCGGCACCGTGCGCGGTATCGGCGAGGCACTGGGACAGGCACACAAGGCCGTCGAAGGTGACATCGTTGGCGTAACGGTAAGCCTGGGTGTGGCCTTTAACTCTACGTTTATCGCCCTGATCATCAGCATCTTCATCATGTTTCTCATGCACCAGCTGCAGCTGATGCAGGAAAGACACGTGCTGGATACACAAAATTACTGCGACGTGAACCTGCTACGTCACCTGCAGGTGCGCTAATCAACATTAACCGGACAGAGAACGCTGCGTAAAAATGAGCAAGGCAATTATCGAAATAAACGATTTTGAAATTCGGGTCAGCAAGAACCACGAGATCGTTGTCACCAGCCCGGGCTTTGCACATACCACCGAGGAAAAAATCCTGGTGGGAGACGAGGCGCTGAAGCAGGCTCGCCTGCACCCGCGAAGTTCTCACAATCGTTACTGGAAAAACCTTAACCAGGACCCCTTGCAGAACCCTACCCCGCTCGCACGACACCATGCGGATCTTGCCTTTGCTCACCTGCTGCAGTTGCACGAGCAGGCTGGCAAGCCGGACGAGGTAATCCTCGCGGTTCCCGGTGTCTACAGCAATGAACAACTGGCGCTGTTACTTGGCCTTATTGATGCCAGCCCGCTAAGTGCAGCCGGTATTGTCGACAGTGCGGTTGCTGCAGCGGCGCCGGTGGTTGGGCCGGGTCATTACACGCACGTTGACCTGCAACTTCACCAGGCCGTGTTAACCAACCTGGAAGTTGACAGTGACGTTGTTCGCGGCAGCGTCAGCATGGTAGACGGGGCTGGCATGCTGACATTGCTTGATAATACCGCTCACCTGATAGCCGATCTCTTTATTAAGGAGTCTCGCTTTGATCCGCAACACCATCCTGATACGGAACAGGCGCTTTACGACCAAATACCGGCGTGCCTGAACTCCCTGCGTGTTCACAAGGAGGTTGTGCTAGAAATCCAGTACCAGCAAACCCTGCACCAGGCGCGTCTTACCGCGGATAGCCTGCAAGCCACGCTGCATCCCCTGTATGAACGGATTTATAACTCCATGGAAGCCGAGTCCACACCGCTGCTGAGCCAGTCGAGCGGAAACCTGCCCGGGATCGGCGAAGTAATAAGGAATGCGGAAGTACTCTCCAACCTGAACATAAGCCAGGCTTGTTCCGCGCACGAGGATGTGTTCAGCGCAGCCGGTAGCGGTCTCAGCTATGTCACGCGCCTTGGTGCTGCCGAGGAAGCACTGGTCACGGCGGTCAACACCGTACAGGTAAATACCGAGGCACCCACCGAGCCTGCGCCTTCAAGCACCGCTGTCGTACCCGACAACCATGGCATTAGCCATGTTTTGCTTGGTCACAGGGCTTACCCGCTTGGTGATGACACGGTTTTTCTTTCCGCGGCCGGAAGGTTATCAAGTCACCAGGCAAACGATGCGCATTGCGAAGTGAGCACGAGTCCTGGAAACGTCACTCTCAGCGCCTGTGGTGATCTTTCTGTCTACCTTAATGGCAGCCCTGTTTCCGAGCCTGTCCAGGTAAATGCAGGTGATATCGTCAGTTTCACAGGATCAAAAACGGAGTACATGTTTATTCATGTAAGTTGATGCCATGGCCCAGTCCCGCCGCAGAATCTCCGCCTTCAGCCTGTCATTCCTTGACATCATGTCCTGTGGATTCGGGGCAGCAGTGTTGTTGTTCCTGATCATCAAGCACAACGTCGACACCAATGTTCCTCAACCTGTTGTCAAGACCGACCTCAGTGCCGAGGTGGACCTGCTCGAGGAAGAAATTCGCGATGGCCAGCTGAACCTGGTTCGTATTCGCAACACCATTTCAGATATTGATGAAAAGCTGGTGACAGCGCAGGGCCTGGCCCGGCGCATCATGGAGGAAATTGCCGTCACCGAGGGCCTGACGGATGAACTGGTACTGGATGGGGCCGATGGAAAGCTGAACCAGCTCAAGCAGGAAATAAAGCGTCTTGAAACTGAAAGACAAAAGCTGGTCGAGGAAATAAACAAGACCGGGGAAGACTCGAGAAAGTATGCCGGGGATGGCAATCGTGCCTACGTGACCGGCTTGCGCATGGGCGGACAACGCCTGCTCATCCTGCTGGATTCCTCCGCCAGCATGCTGGATAACACGATTGTGAACGTGATTCGGCGAAGGAACATGCGTGATGAAAGAAAACGTACTGCACCAAAATGGAATCGCGCCCTCGACACCGTCGACTGGATCAGTGCCAAGTTTCCCCAGGGTAGCGAATACCAGATCTACACGTTCAACACCGATGTGAAAGCCGCGATCCCCGAGACCAGTGGCAAGTGGCTGAAAGTCAGTAATAAATTACAGCTCGACCAGGCAATCAAGAATCTCAGGAATATCGTGCCCGAGAATGGCACCGACCTGGAGCAGGCATTCCAGCTGATTTCCCAGCTTCGACCGGCACCGGATAACATCTACCTCATTACCGACGGCCTGCCCACGAAGGGCTCAAAACGCATTCGCGGCGCAACTATTGACGGCAGACAGCGTCTAAACCTTTTCCAGAGTGCGATAAAAGCAGTACCCCGTGGCATTCCCATGAATATCATCCTGGCACCCATGGAGGGGGACCCGGAAGCCGCCAACGCCTTCTGGAAACTTGCGCAAATGACCAACGGGTCTTTTATGAGTCCGTCGGAGGACTGGCCTTGAGAAAAAAAGACAGAGACAACGAGATATTCAACCTGTCCTTCCTGGATGTCATTACCTGTGGTTTTGGCGCGATTATCCTGCTTTTGATGATCGCACGAACCGGCGATGAAATAGTCCTGGAAACCAGCGACATCTCGCTGCAGGGCATTGTGCGTGAACTACAGACCCAGTTATTTGAAATACGCGGCGAGACGACAATTTTAAACAGGGAACTAAATGCCAAGCATGAACAGATTTCAGTGTGGGACGAAAAAGTTGCGCGGCTGCAATCTGATTTAAAGTACACCAAGACTCGCTATGACGAAGAAGCTGAAGACTCTTCGGTTAACGCGATTATTACCGGCGAACTTGAACTGGCCCTGCAATCCATGACTGCTGAAATGCAGCGACTGATGGCACAAAAAGGTGACATTAATACCAGCCTCGTGGGCGGTATACCGGTAGACAGTGAGTATATTATTTTTATTATCGATACATCGGGCAGTATGCAGCAGGCCAACTGGAGCAAGATGATTAACCAGCTTGAAGCAACGCTGGATGTTTACCCGAGGGTCAAGGGTATCCAGGTAATGAGCGACATGGGTGCTTACATGGTATCCCAGTATCGTCGTAAGTGGATACCAGACACCAAGGGTCGGCGTGGTGCAATGCTAAGGCAGTTGCGTAGCTGGCAACCCTTCAGTAACAGTAGCCCGGTAGAAGGCATCACTCGCGCGATCAGGGATTTTTACGACCCGAAAAAGAAAATCAGTATTTATGTATTTGGTGATGAATTTACCGGGCGATCCATCAAGGAAGTCATACAGGTGGTCGACCGGCTTAACCCAAAAGATGCGAATGGAAAAACCAAGGTGAGGATTCATGCTGTCGGTTTTCCCGTGCCGCCTACGGCGCCGCAACATTTCCAGATTACGCGAAAACGTTTTGCCTCCCTGATGAGGGAGCTAACCCAAAAAAATGGTGGCACATTCGTTGCGCTGAACTAGTTTAGGAAGGGATTTAGGGCTATGCTAATTAACTATATCGCGGGAACCGAGGATTTAGATAAGGGGAAAACGATGCGAAATAAAAGTAAAAAGACCGGAAAAGCACTGGACCTGGTGAACTACCGACGAGTTTTGTATGCCAGCCTGTTGGCCGTCGTATTACCTGCCTGTAACCAGTCACTGACCATGGAAACGCAAACGGATGTGCCTACGCCATTGTCAATCCAGTTACCTCTATCAATGGCCGTGGTTTACGATGATGAATTTCGTAACTACATCTACCAGGAAAACTCCGAGGACCGTCCCAACTGGGCTATCAAGAGCGGTGATTCCCAGGTGGAGCTTTTTGATCGCGTGCTGCCTTCGATGTTCAGCGAAATAAGCTACCAGGCCGATGTGCCTTCTGCCAATGGCAGCGGCGTGGACGGTGTGCTGGTGCCAAAGGTCGAAGAAATGCAGTTTGCCCTGCCCAGCGAAACCCGTTCAGATTTATACGAGGTCTGGATCAAGTACACGGTCAAATTATTTGATGACAAAGGCGACCTGGTCGCTGATCTCCCGGTGACCGGCTATGGCAAGTCATCGACCGAGTTTCTCAAGAGCCGGGACAAGGGTTTGCAGGCGGCAATAAACTCGGCATTTCGCGATGCCGGCGCAAAGCTTTCTCTAAACTTTACCCGCATACCACCGGTCAGGCAGTGGCTTTCCGAAAATGACAAGGTGTGTGCCAGCAAGGTCACCGATATTTGCTGAAGATGCTTGCACGAATATTTAATTCCACCACGCCGGGGCTGTTGGCCCTGCTTGTTTTCCTGTCGGGCTGCAATAGCAGTACCAGGATCGATGAATATCGCCAGGCACCGGCTACCATCATGAACGCAGAAGAGTCAGTCGTGATACTGGGACGGAGACACAGCAGTGGTCATGAAACTGAAATAGATTTCATTGCCTGCGTGGGTGAATCCCTCGCCAGTGGCAGTGACGGTATGTCGGTGATCCCGGAGAAAGAATTCGTCGACGCCATGTATCCCTACTTCGAAACAAGTACTGCTCCCATGGATGTGAAAAACCTGGACAGGCTGGTACAAAACCCCGCTATTGCGGAAAAATTCTCTGACTTTGGCCTGCGCTTTTTTATCTGGATTGATGGTTCCACTGAGACCACCGACAAGAAAGGTTCCATCTCCTGCGCGGTAGGCCCGGGCGGTGGTGGCTGCTTCGGCTTTGCGACCTGGGATGACGAGGCAAACTACGAGGCCAGTATCTGGGACTTCAAGAATCTCGAATTGTCGGGGAAAATTAATGCGGAAACCCGTGGTACGTCCTATTTACCTGCGGTGATCATACCCATCCCCATGCTAGCCCGGGTACAGTCCGGGGCCTGTAAAAGCATGGCAGCACAAATTAAATCATTCCTGAACTAGCCCTGTAATGAATTAGGGCCGTGAATTCCTGTCAAAATACTAATGCGTGTAAAAAGGTGTAATTCAATGCAGCGATTAATACCTGGAATAACTTTGCTACTGGCCATTCTTGCAAGCGCACCTGTCTCGTCTGCAGGTCGCAACGACGGACAACAGGCATGGCGTATTCGTGATCTCGCATCCGCACCCGCGGAAAAAGTTGAACTCAGAGATGAAAGAGGTCGTGTCCTCGGTGTGGTTGAGACCAAGCAAATGTTGTTGGTTTACGCAGCGATGGTAGCCATCCAGGAAGCTGCTGAAATAAATGCCGAGCTGTTCGTGGTAAACGGCGATGTTCCAAATGCCTTTGCTACCATTGCCCAGCTAACCGAGGATGGCGACCCACAAAATATGGTTGGATTTACATTTGGCATGCTGGAGCTTATTGGTATGGACGTAGATGCTGCCGCCGCGATCATTGGACATGAACTTGCGCACCTCAAGCTGAATCATCTTGAGGAAAAAATTGAGAACATGAAAAACGCACCGCAGACCACGTTTTCCGCCTCGGCGACAAAATACACTCGCGACAACGAGAGAGAGTCTGATTACCTCGGCGCTATCTGGTCAGTGGAAGCCGGTTACGATCCGGCTGGAGCGGTGCGAGTCCACGAAAAACTTTACAAGGTTAACAAGCGCCACACTGGATTCAGTGGTTCTCACCCCTCAAGCATCGAAAGACTGACCATTCTCAAGTCCCTGGTTCGCCGCTTGTCCAGGTAGTACCGGGCGCGGGCAGTGCCTCGCAGGCTGATTCCCGTAAATCAGCGGCTTTGTCTAATTCATCCGGCAATCTATACTGCCGTTTTCCATCATCACTGTGCTTACACATGCAAAAGCTCGATGCAGCTCAACTTGTAAAGGCCTTACCCTACAATGACCTGGTTGAAGGACTGCGCAAGGCCTTTGCTGCCGGCTGTAGTGTGCCAGGGCGTTCTGTACACGATATACAAGTTCCCGGCTCTGATGATGCCAGTCTCCTTTTAATGCCGGCGTGGCTTGAAGGTGAGCACATTGGCGTCAAGCTGGTGACCGTGTTCCCGGGTAACAGCGACGCCAGCGTCAATGCCACCTACATGCTTTTTGACGGCAAAAACGGCAAGCTGGTAGCTCAATTAGACGGTGATGAACTGACACTTCGTCGTACTGCCGCCGCATCTGCGCTGGCATCGAGCTACCTGTCACGAAAAGATTCGCGGCACCTGTTGATGGTGGGCACCGGGAAACTGTCAAGAAGGCTGGTTGATGCTCATGCCAGCGTGAGGCCAATCGACACAGTCACGGTGTGGGGCAGGAATGCGGAGAACGCGGCCAGCGTGATCAAGGATCTTGCGTCGTTCAATTTCAAAGCAAGGGTGGAAACAGACCTGCAGCTTGCCACCACGCAGGCGGACATCATAAGTACCGCTACACTGGCATCGACTCCCCTGGTCAAGGGCGAATGGCTTAAAGATGGACAGCACCTCGACCTGGTCGGTGCCTTTAAACCTTCCATGGCTGAAACAGATGGCGAAGCATTAAGACGTGCCAGCGTTTTTGTCGATACGCGAGACGGCGCCCTTGCTGAAGCGGGTGAGATAATCCAGGCAATTAATGAAGGCTTCATTGAAGCCACAGATATCATGGCTGAGCTATCCCAGCTATGCACGGGAGAAATCCCGGGACGCGTCAGTGACGAGGAGATAACCCTGTTCAAGTCCTGCGGGACTGCACTTGAAGATCTTGCTGCAGCAAGGCTGGCTATGAAAAATGCTGAGTAGTCTCGACAGGCAAAAAAAGGCTTACGTATTCGCGGCAATGACGGTGCTGTTCTGGTCAAGCATCGCCACCGCTCTCAAGCTGGGCCTGCGCTACGCTGATAATTTTCAGTTGTTGTTTATCTCGGTGGTCTCCGCCTGCTCTGTCCTGTTCCTGATTCTCCTGTTCCAGAAAAAGCTTGCTCTTACTACCAGCCTGGAACGGGAAGATTATTTGCGCCTGCTTGGTCTCGGGCTTTTAAACCCGTTTTTCTACTACCTCGTTCTGTTCAAGGCCTATGATCTTCTACCGGCCCAGGTCGCGCAGTCGCTCAATTATACCTGGGCTATCACGCTGATGTTCCTGTCCATACCGATCCTTGGGCACAGGGTCAGTCGTAATGACGTGCTGGCCACCGTCGCCTGTTATGGCGGTGTCCTGATCATTTGTCTTGGCGGCAAGCAGTTTTCACTGGGTGGCTTTAGCATGTCTGGCATTGCCCTGGCACTTGGCAGCACCATCATCTGGGCCATGTACTGGCTGTACAAGGCAAAGGACAAGGTGGATCCCGTGCTCGGGCTGTTCCTGAGTTTCCTGTTTGGCCTTCCCTTCGTCACTCTTGCCTGCATGTACTTCTCCAGCCTTGCAGATATTCATCTCTACGCCGTACTAAGCGGTGTCTATGTCGGCCTGTTCGAGATGGGTATAACTTTTGTGCTCTGGCTGAGTGCCCTGCAAATGACCAGTAATGCCGCAAAGATTTCCACCATGATCTTCGTGGCACCTTTCCTGTCACTGGTGTTTATTCACTTTGTACTGGGCGAATCCATTGCATCAACCACCCTTGCAGGGCTGGTAGTCATCGTTTTTGGCCTGCTGATTCAGCGACGGGATGAAAAAGGATAATGCTAGATATTCAGTGATGTCGAAGTTTTAACCTGCTCCATCACGACGTAGGTGTGTGTTTGCGAAATGTCATTTATAGATGCAATTTTTTCGCCCAGCACGCGACGATAATCATCCATGTCACGGCATCGCACCTTGATAAGATAATCAAATCCTCCTGCAACCATGTGACACTCTTCGATCTCATCGATGGTCTGGACGACCTCTTTAAACCTGTCAAAAACATCCGGCGTAGTCCTGTGTAATGTGACTTCAACGTAAGCCAGTAGTGACAGGCCGAGAGCGTGGGCGTCGAGCTCCGCACGGTAGGACTTGATGAGACCCTGCTGCTCCAGTTTCCTGACGCGAGTAAGACAGGGTGCCGGGCTCAGGCTAACCAGCTGCGACAGCTCCACGTTGGAAATACGCCCCTGCTTTTGCAGGATGCGCAGGATATTCAGGTCGATCCTGTCTAGCTCTGCGGGCATATCTATTTCTCAAAATGATATTTCATAGAAACAACACTTATAAAATAATATTTTGTTTTACAAGCATAATAAAAATTATATTTGAAGTATATATGGAAAAATACGAAATATTAGATATATAACGAGTGAACGCAATGCCCGCGAGTGCCCGCCTCCAAAATACCAACTTGGCCACTTCCCGTGAACAGCTTTCACGGCTCAGCAGTACCTATTACCTTGCCGAGGAAAACAGCCTGGTTGAGTCGTTGATTGAGGGCATGAGCTTCAGCCCGGCACTGGACAATGCCATCGAGCAAACCGCGATTGAACTTGTCGAGCACGGACGCAGGTACCGGGAAAGTAGCAGCGGTATCCAGGCATTCCTGGATCATTATGACCTGTCATCCCATGAAGGCGTGGTACTGATGTGTATTGCCGAGGCCCTGCTGCGTATACCCGACAATGCCACCATTGATGACCTGATTTCAGACAAGCTGTCTTCCGCAAACTGGATGCAGCATATTGGCGAAAGTGATTCCCTCTTCGTCAATGCCTCCACCTGGGCATTGATGCTCGGTGCACAGACTCTAAAACCCGGCAGGAAGCCACTGTCCAACCCAACAGATTACCTGGCCAAGCTGGTATCGCGCATGGAGGAACCGGTAATGCGGGCAGCGATGAAAACAGCGATGGGCATCATGGCAAAGCAGTTTGTCATGGGTCGCAATATCAGCGAAGCATTGTCGCGCAGTTCATCTCCTGCAAATTCAGCCTATCGATACTCCTTTGACATGCTCGGGGAAGCTGCAATTACCGCGGCGGATGCAGACAGATATTTTGATGCCTACGCTGAAGCCATCGCAGAAATTGGCAGGCACGCGGGCGCAGAAAATACCATCGAGCAAAGACCCGGCATATCCATCAAGTTATCGGCACTCTACCCGCGCTATGAATATCGTCACTGCAGGGAAGCTGAGCGTGCACTTTCAAACAGCCTGCTGTCTCTCGCTACCCTCGCAAAAAAAGCAGGTATCGGCCTGACTGTTGATGCTGAGGAAGCGGACCGGCTGGAGATGTCGCTGCGCGTGTTTGGAAATGTTTATTGCGAACCCCGGCTTAAGGGCTGGCATGGTCTTGGGCTCGCCATACAGGCTTACCAGAAAAGGGCATTAGCGGTTTTACGATGGTTACAGGAACTCTCCATTCAGCAGCAGGAAACAATACCGGTCAGGCTGGTAAAGGGCGCGTACTGGGATAACGAGATCAAGCAGGCGCAGGAGCTGGGGCATTCGGACTACCCGGTCTTCACCCGCAAATCCAACACTGACCTTTCCTACCTTGCCTGTGCAAGATTCCTGCTGGAAGACTGCCACTTCATTTTCCCGCAGTTTGCGACTCACAATGCCCAGACAATTTCCTACATCTATCATCACGGAAACGATCGTGATTACGAGTTCCAGCGTTTACATGGCATGGGAGAAGAACTCTACTCCCGGGTTGTTGATATAAATGGATACGCAAAACCCTGCAGGGTCTATGCCCCCGTGGGCGCCCATGAAGACCTGCTGCCCTACCTGGTACGACGACTGCTGGAAAACGGCGCCAACACTTCCTTTGTGAACCAGATGGCACAACACAGGCAGGATACCTCAAGCCTTGTGACAAACCCGCTCGAGGAAACCCGTCAGCTACAGGGGCAGTACCGTCATCCACGTATTGTTTTACCGGTGAACATGTACGGCAAATCCCGTCCCAACTCCCACGGCACCAACCTTGCGGACATGAAGGAACAGGAAGCCTTGACCGAAAAACTGGCGTGCGAAAAACTGGCAAAACAAAGTGCCCTGCCGATCCTGGATGGACTGGCTATCGAGGTTGAATGTGAGGATGTGATCAACCCGGCCAATGGCGAGATTGTTGGACAGCGGGGCTTTTGCAGTGAGGCGGATTTATCCAGGGCATTTCAGAACGCAGTAAATGCGTGGCCGGCGTGGAACAACACGCCTGTGCGCAGTCGAGCCCGCCTGCTGCAAAACACCGCGGAACTTTTCGAGGAAAACCGTGCGCAATTCCTCGCACTGCTGGTAAAGGAGTCGGGAAAAACCATCGTTGACGCGGAGGCGGAGATTCGCGAGGCCATTGACTTCCTTTACTACTACGCTGCGCAGGCAAAACGCGAGCTATCCCGGGTAAAGGCCCTTCCGGGACCCACCGGTGAAAGCAACGAGCTTCGTCTTTGCGGGCGCGGCGTATTCCTGTGTATCAGCCCGTGGAATTTTCCGCTGGCCATTTTTACCGGCCAGCTTGCAGCTGCGCTGGTGGCCGGTAACACGGTACTGGCCAAGCCTGCAGAACAAGGCTGCCTCGTGGCAGCCCATGCCATGGATCTCTGGCTCAAGGCCGGCCTGCCTGCCGGGGTCATGCAATTCATACCTGCAGAAGGTGAACGCACTGGAGAGGTCCTGCTGAAAGAAAGCGCCCTGGCCGGGGTATGTTTTACCGGCTCAACAGCGACGGCGCAGCTGATTAACCGCAGGCTGGCGCAGCGCGATGGCGCCATTGCAAAATTCATCGCCGAAACCGGTGGTCAGAATGTCATGATCGCGGACAGCTCAGCACTGCCAGAACAGCTGGTCAGGGACGTTGTTCAATCTGCTTTCTACAGTGCGGGGCAACGCTGTTCTGCTTTACGCGTACTTTACGTGCAGGAGGATATCGCCGATACCGTGCTCAACTTGCTAAAGGGACACATGGACACCCTGGTCATCGATGACCCTGCCCACATTGAAACGGATATTGGTCCCCTGATCGATAAACCGGCGATGGATTCGATAATAAGGCATATTGATAAATGCAGGTCACTGGGCAAAGTCATCCATGAATGCGGGGACTTACCCGGCAAAGGCAACTTCATCGCACCCGTTGTTATCAAGGTCGATGGCATTGAAGAACTTGAAAAGGAGCACTTTGGACCCGTGTTGCACTTCGCGAGCTATCGACATAACGAACTGGATGATGTTATCAGGAACATCAACAAATCAGGCTATGGCCTCACCCTTGGGGTTCATAGTCGTATTGAACAGCGCGCGAGCTACATACGCGATCGTGTTCATGTCGGTAACGTTTATGTGAATCGAAATATCACCGGCGCGGTTGTGGGAACCCAACCTTTTGGTGGCCAGGGATTGTCTGGCACCGGTCCAAAGGCAGGCGGTCCGGCTTACCTTCGTGCATTTACCACCGAGCAGGTATTCACGGTTAATACTTCTGCAATTGGTGGTAACGCCAGCTTGCTGGCGCTGGGCGATTGATAAATCCAGCTTGTGATATTCTATGGATATTTACAAGGACACCAGATAGATGAGTAACGAGTTGAAGTATCATTTTGCCAGCGACAATACTGCAGGGGTTGCACCCGAGGCATGGCAGGCTCTTGAAGCGGCAAACCAGGGTTACGCTCCCGGTTATGGCGACGATGCCTGGACGGCGAGGGCCGCCGATCTAATCCGGGAATTGTTTGAAACCGATTGCGAAGTTTTCTTTACCTTCAATGGCACAGCGGCAAACTCCCTCGCACTTGCATCGCTTTGCCAGTCTTATCACAGCATCATTTGTCATAACATGGCGCACGTGGAAACGGACGAGTGCGGTGCACCGGAGTTTTATTCAAATGGTACCAAGGTACTGCTTGCGGGCGGCGATCACGGAAAGATTGATATTGACGAGGTTCGTCGAATTGCTACGGCGCGAACCGACGTGCATTTTCCAAAGACCAGGGTAATCTCGGTAACTCAGCCTACCGAGATGGGCACGGTATACGATGTCGATGAACTTACAGCCATCGGTGAGCTTGCAAAAGAACTCTCGCTTCGCCTGCACATGGATGGCGCGCGCTTTTTTAATGCCCTCGCTTCCCTTGATGTCAGCGCAAAGGAAATCAGCTGGAAGTGCGGGGTTGATGTTCTCTGCCTGGGTGGCACCAAGCTGGGAATACCGGTGGGCGATGCGGTTGTATTTTTTGATCGTGAACTGGCCAGTGAATTTGAGTATCGATGCAAGCAGGCAGGACAACTTGCATCAAAAATGCGCTATCTCTCCGCGCCGTGGGTCGGCATCCTGGAAAACGATGTAGCACTGAAGCACGCCAGGCATGGCAACCAGTGTGCCCGGGCGCTTGCCCAGGGGCTGCAGCAGTTTCCCGATATCCACCTGCTTAACCCGATACAGGCCAACGGCGTGTTTGCGCACTTTCCCGAGGGTCTGCATACCGCCCTCAGGGAAAAAGGTTGGCGTTACTACAACTTTATCGCCAAGGGTGGGGCGCGGCTGATGTGTTCATGGAGTACCACGGAGCAGGATATCGAGGCATTTATCAACGATATTGCGGAAAATCAATAACTTACATTAATAGTTTTTTCATATTAACTACATTTAAATTATTCAATATACCTATCAATTCATTCCATAGATAATTTCTTCATTAATTTTAATCTTGATGGAGAATAACTATGGATATCAATATCGGAATCAAGCCGGACCAGCGCGAGGCCATTGCCTCGGGCCTGTCCCAGGTGCTTGCTGACAGCTACACGCTGTACCTGAAAACCCATAACTATCACTGGAACGTATCCGGTCCGCAGTTCAACACCCTGCACCAGATGTTTGAAGACCAGTACAGTGAACTCGCCATTGCCGTTGACGACATCGCTGAAAGAATCCGTGCCCTTGGCTTTGATGCGCCGGGCTCATACCGGGCATATAGCCAGCTCACCGAGATCGAAGAAGAGGACAAGGTGCCGGTTGCAGAGGAGATGATCAGGCAACTGGTCATTGGACAGGAAACCGTGGCCCGTAACTCGAGAAAAGTCATCGAGGTGGCAGAAACGGCGGGCGACCATCCCAGCGCAGATTTACTAACCCAGAGAGTGCAGCTGCATGAGAAAAATGCCTGGATGCTGCGCTCCATGTTGAATTCATAAAACCAAGCTTAAACAAAGAGGAGACAATCCATGTTAGACAATAAAGAAGGACAACAGGTACCCGCTGCGAGTTTTCGCACGCGACGCGATCACGAATGGGTGAACCTGGATAGTAATGACATATTCAAAGGTAAGAATGTCATCGTATTTTCACTGCCGGGTGCCTTCACACCCACCTGTTCATCATCACACGTACCTCGTTACAACCAGCTGGCGAGTACTTTTCGCAAGCACGGTATCGATGAAATCATCTGTATTTCAGTTAACGATGCCTTCGTGATGAACGAGTGGAAGGTTGACCAGAAGGCTGACAACGTCACTTTCCTGCCTGACGGTAATGGTGAGTTTACCAACGGCATGGGCCTGCTGGTGGACAAGGACGACCTCGGTTTTGGCAAGCGTTCCTGGCGTTATTCAATGCTGGTGAAAGACGGTGTTATCGAGAAGATGTTTATCGAGCCGGAAAAGCCAGGCGACCCCTATGAAGTCAGCGATGCCGACACCATGCTGAACTACATCGCCCCTGGCAGCGAAGCGCCGGCGGATGCCACCATCCTGACCCGCCCGGGTTGTGGGTTCTGTGCAAAGGCAAAGGCGCTGTTACAGGAAGCTGGTATCGAGTATGAAGAGCTGGTGCTCAATCGTGACTTTACTGATCGAAGCCTGAGAGCGCTATCTGCTTCCACGACATTTCCGCAGGTTTTCATCAATGGCGATCACATTGGTGGTGCGGATGAACTGGAAACCTGGTTCGAGAATAAAAAGGCCGCCTAACACGCCAAGTATTCCTGAACCTAACCAGGATGATTTATCCGTTCACCAGGGCAGGACGCAGACTCGCTGTAAATACGTCCATGTACGCTCCTCAGTGACGTCCATGTCACTGAGGGTCTGCTTACCTGCCCCTGGTAAACGGTAACCTGTTATCCCTGCAGTCTCCCCGGCGTGTCATCGGCTGGGGGTTACATTTGTGTTTCCAACGGCAGTTCCGTGGTGTCCTTGATCTCTGTGACCGCAATCGTGGAATGCATTTCCCGAATCATCGGCAGGGTCATCAACTGGTTTCGAATAAAACTCTCGTAGTGCTGGATATCCCTGGTGACAATCTTTAACAGGTAATCCATTTGCCCGGTCACCGTGTAGCATTCAAGCACCTCCGGGAATAATCGAATTTCTTTTTCAAAGGCAGCAAGGTTTTGCCTGCCGTGGGCAGTCAGGCTGATGTTCACAAACACCACCACCTCCATGCCCAGCTTTTGATGATCCAGCACAGCCACACGGCGCTTGATCAAACCTGCCTGTTCAAGCCTGCTGATTCGGCGCCAGCAGGGTGACTGTGACAGCCCGACTTTTTCGGCAATTTCCGCGGTGCTGAGGCTGGCATCAGTCTGTAATAACTGCAGGATTCGAAGGTCATTTGGGCTTAAATCGATTTGCATTATTTATCCTTATTCTTCACTATTTTGGGATAATTTATACACTATTTAGTCACTATCCACCATGTTTAAAATAAATTATACCCCTCCCATGTACTAATATTTCCCTCTACAACCTGCCCGCTTCATGGCAATTCAACCCAAATAAAAAAACGGGGAAAATTCAAATGGCAATTTCAAAAGTCTCGCTTGATGACAAGTATGCCCTTGATACGACGCGCGCCTATCTTACCGGTATCGAAGCATTGGTCAGGCTACCCATACTGCAACACCAGCGAGACCTTGAAGCGGGTTTAAACACCGCCGGTTTTATTTCCGGCTATCGTGGGTCTCCCCTGGGTGGGGTTGACCAGGCGATCTGGAAAGCCAGGCCCTGGCTCGATGAACACCACATCCATTTTCAACCGGGCGTGAATGAAGACCTCGCCGCCACCGCGGTTTGGGGTTCCCAGCAGGTCAACGTTTTTCCCGGCGCAAAGTACGATGGTGTGTTCAGCATGTGGTACGGCAAGGGGCCGGGAGTGGACCGAAGCATGGACGTGATTCGCCATGCCAACGCTTTTGGCACTTCCCGCTATGGCGGTGTTCTTGCCGTGGCCGGTGATGATCATGCCTGCAAGTCATCAACCCTGCCGCACCAGACAGAGCACATGTTCATTGGCGCATCTATCCCGGTGCTCTGCCCTTCAAACGTGCAGGAGGTTCTCGACCTCGGTATTTTCGGCTGGGAGCTGTCGCGCTACAGCGGCTGCTGGGTGGCGCTAAAGGCGATTACTGAAAACATGGACTCCGCCATCTCCGCCGAAATTGATCCGCACCGGGTCAACATAGTCATACCGCAGGATTTTGAACTACCGGAAGACGGTGTCCACGCGCGCTGGCCCGACAATCCCCTGGAGCAGGAAAAACGTCTTAACAAGTTCAAGATTTACGCAGCGCGACACTTCGCCTACGCCAACAAGCTCAACCAGGTAAAAATAGACAGCCCGCAACCACGACTTGGCATCATCACCACCGGCAAAGCCTACCTTGATGTTATGCAGGCGCTTGATGACCTGGGTATCGATGAAAACGAGGCAGCGCGGATTGGCCTGCGTGTTTTCAAGCTGGGCATGAGCTGGCCGCTTGAGCCCATCGCCACGCACGAGTTTGCTCGCGGTCTTGAAGAGATCCTGGTAGTGGAAGAAAAACGCAGCATCATCGAAGACCAGCTTACCGGCCAGCTCTATAACTGGCCTGTGGACAAACGACCCCGTGTTATCGGTGAATTTGATGAACACGGAAATGACCTGCTGCCAAACCTCGCTGAACTCACCCCGGCGATGGTGGCCCGCGCAATCTGTTCACGTATCGGTCGCTTTTACACCAGCAAGACAATTGAAGAGCGCCTCGCCTTTTTCGAGGCCAAGGAAAAACGTCTTTCCGAGCCGCGCCAGGTACTCAACCGGCAACCCCATTACTGTTCCGGGTGTCCGCACAACAGTTCCACGAAGGTGCCGGAAGGCAGTATGGCTTTCGCCGGTATTGGCTGTCACTACATGGTGCAGTGGATGGACCGGAACACCTATACGTTTACACAGATGGGTGGCGAGGGTGCAACATGGATTGGCCAGGCACCCTTTACTGAAAACAAGCATGTTTTTCAAAATCTCGGTGACGGTACCTATTTCCATTCCGGAATCCTCGCCATACGCGCAGCGGTCGCTTCAGGTGTCAATATCACCTACAAGATCCTTTACAACGATGCCGTCGCCATGACCGGCGGCCAACCCATTGATGGCAGCCTGACGGTGGAACAGATTGTCATGCAGCTACGTGGCGAGGGTGTGAAGAGGATTGCTATCGTCAGCGACGATCCCGGCAAGTACTCTTCATCCTTTCCAGGCTTTGACGGTCTCAGCATCGATCACAGGAAGCAGCTGATGGAGATACAGGAAGAACTGCGTGAATTACCGGGTACCACGGTGATTATTTATGACCAGACCTGCGCCGCAGAAAAACGTCGCCGGCGCAAGAAACATCTCATGGATGACCCGGACCGGCGTATCTTTATCAACGAAGCCGTGTGTGAAGGCTGCGGTGACTGTGGTACGCAATCCAACTGCCTGTCTATCCTGCCGCGGGAAACTGAGCTTGGACGCAAGCGAAGGATTGATCAAAGCGCCTGTAACAAGGACTACAGCTGCGTAGAGGGATTTTGCCCGAGCTTCGTCTCTGTTAGCGGCGGCAAGGTCAGGAAAAACAAACCCGCGGTGGACGCGGCTGAGTTTATTGCCCTGCCAGATCCTGAAAAACCGGATCTTTCTCAGCCCTGGAACGTGCTGGTCACAGGTGTTGGCGGCACCGGAGTACTGACGGTAAGCTCGGTGCTGGCCATGGCTGCTCACGTTGAAGGCAAGGGTTGCACCACTCTCAACCAGACCGGGCTCGCGCAAAAATTTGGCGCAGTCATCAGCCATGTACGCATTGCCGAAAAGCAGGAAGATATCCACGCCGTGCGAATTGCTGCTGGCGATGCAGATTTATTGCTGGGCTGTGACCTCGTGGTATCTGCCAATGACGATGCACTGGCCAAGCTGCACAACCAACGCTCGCATGCCATTGTCAATGACAATGAAACTCCCACCGCAGAATTTGTGAATAACGCCGACGCGCAATTTCCTTCTGATGAAATGAAATCTGCCATTGCCACTGAGATCGGTGCGAAAGAGAAAACCAGCTTTATCGACGCGACTCGAATTGCTACGGCCCTGCTCGGCGATTCCATTGCCGCCAACCTGTTCCTGCTGGGCTATGCCTGGCAAAAGGGCCTGATCCCGGTAGCAGCTGAGTCCATCGATTACGCGCTGGAGTTGAATGCTGTCGCGGTCGACTTTAACAAGGAAGCCTTCCTCTGGGGCAGGCGCGCAGCCTTTAACCTGGATGCAGTCAGGAGCGCTTCCAATACACTTGAATCCGCATTTACCGCCCTGGAAAATCCCATTGAAATAATTTCTGATCGTGCCGAGCGGCTCGAGGCTTACCAGGACAGGAATTACGCGGATCAATATCGCAATTTCATGACTGACCTCAAGGAGAGGCTTCAGGACAATTCGTCACTTGACTCAAACCAGCGAAAAGAATTGATCAAGGTTGTTGCGCGGCAATTATTCAAGCTCATGGCTTACAAGGATGAGTACGAGGTCGCACGTCTTTACAGCGACGGAACTTTCAAAAAGGCATTAAACGATCAATTTGAAGGCAATGTTCGTTTGCGTTTTCACCTTGCACCGCCACTCCTGGCAAGAAAAAACAGGAAGGGTATACCGCAAAAAATGACTTTTCCTGGATGGACTATGGCCATGTTCAAGGGCCTGGCCAGTCTCAGGTTCCTGCGCGGCGGTCCTCTTGATATTTTTGGCCAGACGGAAGAACGCAAGCGTGAACGCCAGCTTATCGTGGATTATCGTTCTGACGTGGAAAAACTGCTCGCCAACCTGGATGATGACAATTTCCAGTGTGCACTGAAGATACTTTCACTTCCCGAAAAAATCCGCGGCTATGGTCACGTCAAGCTGGCCAATATCAACATGGTAGAGGCCGAGCAAAAGAAATTGATGCGGGAATTTCGAAACGGTGGCCGGGCTTACAAGCAGGTAGAACTTGTACACTGATCATCCAGACCTGTGAGCTTTGGGTAAAAGAACGCTGACACGCTGTGAATACTTCCTTGTACGCTCTACAGTGGCATCCATGCCACTGAAGGTCAGCTAATCTTTCACCCAAAGCTTCAGGAAGTTAATTCGTGTACTCGTTCTTTAAAGCGAGAGATTTTTCGTTCGGACCAAAGAAGTTTTGTTCAAAGTTCTTTAAAGCGAAAGATTTTTTACACAAGCTAGGCCCGAGCCTTTCAGAGAAGCGCAGCGTACACGTCAGTACGTGAGCATCGCAGAAAGGCGAGAACGCCGCATGGGTGAAAAAGATTCGCTTTAAAGAGTTACCAGTCGAAAGGCTCAGCTTTCACTTTTTTGGCTGGCAACCACGTCTCGTGAACATGTACCCACTTGACGCCATTGGGCGCCGTATCATCGGCCACGAATATCGCCGTTGATATTCGGCCGTTATTGGCAGGCTTGCTGTTTTTCGCGTTTTTCTGCCATTCCTCGTAGTTCACGACGAAAGTCTTTCGACCAATCTGCAGCTTGCGTGAGAAGTTACGCAGGCTGATTTGAAAATCCGGGTTGGAACCATGCTGTTCACGCATCGCCGGCCAGAACTGGTCACCGTAATAGTTTTCACCGTTTGGCAGGATGATATGAAAATCGATATCCATACGTGACAGGAGACGTCTCTTGAAAACACGATCCGTGTCGTTGCAGTTACCACGAAACCAGTCTTCAAAAAACTCGTGAAGCTGGATGACCTCCTTCGCAACGGGGTCATCATATTTGTGCTCTAGATGCATATTATTATTCCTTTATTCCCTGTGCCGTCGTCTGCGGGCTGGGTATTCTAACCCAAATTTCAGGGATAATGTTGCTGAAAAAGGAAGGTAAATTATTACAATTTGCCGGGTAGCCTTTGCTGTTTGACTTTCCGCTGTTTTTCCAAGTTAATGTCGCCTTGAACGAGAACCTGCAGCCATATATTTACACCATCCAGGCCAGACTTATTTACACGACATGTTAAACGGAAAGACAAGCCGTGTACTCGGCACGATGGTTTTGCTTCTTACCCTGACCAGCGGTATGGCGGCGACGCTGCCGCCACAACTTGATATGATCACTACCGGTCATGGCTTGCCCAGGGGCAGTTATGCTTTCGTGGTCCATGAAAAAGGCCAGGACCAACCACTACTGTCCATCAACCCGGACAAGCCCATGAATCCCGCGTCTGCCATCAAGGTCGTCACGACCCTGGCGGCGCTCGAGGAACTGGGACCTGCCTATCACTGGCGAACCGATGTTTATGCCATGGGGAAAGTGGTCGCCGGTGTCTTGCACGGCGACCTGCTTATCAAGGGGTACGGCGATCCATACCTGGTTACGGAGAATTTCTGGAAGCTCCTGCAGGAGCTCAGGCGCAAGGGAATCAATCATGTCACCGGCGACCTGGTTATTGATGACAGCTTCTTCGAGGTCCCAAAGATCGACACGGCAGAGTTTGACAACAAGCCCGAGCGAACCTACAACGTCCTGCCAAACGCCTTGCTGGTCAATTTCAAGGCAGCCTATTTTCATTTCTATCCTGCTTCCAACGGAAAGTCAGTTATTGTCAGGCCGGATCCTGAACTTCCAAACCTGAAAATAGACAATCGCCTGAGGCTGAAAAAGGGACGCTGTGGCGGCTACCAGAGAGGCATCGCTATCACCATCCCCCGATCAGAGGCAGTCGACAAGGTACTTCTTGATGGCAAGTTCCCGGCGAGCTGTGGTCACTACGTCATGGCTCGCACGGTTTTGCAGCCGGACACTTTTGCCTACGGGGTTTTCAAGTCACTCTGGCAGCAGCTGGGTGGCAAGATAAATGGCAAGGTCAGGAAAGGACTGGCACCCGCGGACGAGGAACCCTACGTGAGCTGGCGTTCCCGCCCGCTGGGAGAACTGATCCGACTGATTAACAAGTTCAGCAATAACGTCATGACGCGGCAAATGTTGCTGACCCTGGCAGCCGAGCTTGATGGTACGACCGGCCGCGAGGAAGACGGTCGGCAACTGATCCATGAGTATCTTGAGCAAAAGGGAATGAATACAGATTCACTGAACCTTGTGAATGGAGCAGGCCTGTCACGCGAGACGCGCATATCAGCCCGGCTGCTGGCAGACATCCTGTTGTATGCCGAAGACATACCCTTCATGCCGGAATTCGTGTCGTCCCTTTCCATCATGGGTATCGACGGCACTGCCCGCAACCGCCTGAAAAAAACCATGCGCTCCGGCCACGCCCACATCAAGACTGGCACCATCGACGATGTCTCGGCCATCACCGGCTTCGTCAATGCTCGCTCGGGCAGGAAATACATCGTTGCGGGCATGTTGAACCACAAGGATGCGCACCGGGGGCCGGGGGAGGAGCTCATGAATGCGCTCATTGCCTGGGCCTATCGCCAGTAACGACACGCGGTTTTCTGTAGACGACAGTATTGCTCTAATTGACTTCAAAATTGCTTGAAAACACTACCATTTCGCCTGTTAAAAGCCCCAGCCAGAATTGAACAGTGCCCTCTTCTGTGCTACTGTCGCGCCGCAACATAAGCAGCCACAAGCGGTACCGCCAGGGCTGTTTTTACCTTGTTACAACAACATTTACATCCAGGATCAATCACCTGAGGATTAGCTGCTGATGAAAATTCTCGTACCTATAAAACGTGTTATCGATGCCAACATTCGCGTTCGCGTGAAGGCCGATAACAGCGGTGTCGAAACAAACAACGTCAAGATGGCCATGAATCCATTTTGCGAAATTGCAGTGGAAGAAGCCCTGCGTATCAAGGAAGCCGGCAATGCTGAAGAAGTGATCGCAGTATGTGTTGGTGATTCCGCCTGCCAGGAAACACTGCGTACTGCCCTGGCCATGGGTGCCGACCGCGCCATCCTTGTTGAAACGGACGTGGCCGTGCAACCCCTCGCGATTGCCAAGGTGCTCAAGGCCGTGGTCGAAAAGGAAGGCCCCGGTCTCGTGATTCTCGGCAAACAGGCTATTGATTATGACAACAACCAGACCGGGCAGATGCTGTCTGCATTACTGGGCTGGAGCCAGGGCACATTTGCTTCAAAGCTGGACCTGAAAGAAGGCACCGTCGACTGTACCCGCGAGATTGATGGTGGTCTCGAGACAATTACCCTGAAGATGCCCGCGGTGATTACCACGGACCTGCGTTTAAACGAACCGCGTTACGTGAAACTGCCCAACATTATGAAGGCAAAGAAGAAGCCCCTGGATACGATCAGCGTTGACGAACTCGGTGTGGATGTAACACCAACGCTCAGTATTCTCAGGGTAGAGGAACCACCACAGCGCAGTGCCGGCATCAAGGTTGCCGACGTAGCCGAGCTGGTGGACAAACTTCACAACGAAGCGAAGGTGATTTGATATGAGTATCCTTGTTATAGCCGAACACGATAACAACAGCATCAAGGCTGCTACGCTCAATACCGTCACCGCAGCAAGCCTACTCGGTGATGATGTCGTTCTGCTTGTTGCCGGAAGTGACTGCGCCGCTGCTGCCAGTGCCGCTGCTACCATTGCCGGTGTCAGCAAGGTATTGCACGCGGATGATGCACGTTACGCCAACATGCTGGCAGAAGAAATTACACCGCTGGTGGTAGAACAGGCTGCAGATGCCAGCCATGTTCTTGCACCTGCCTCCACTTTTGGAAAGAACATCATTCCACGCGTTGCCGCTTTACTGGACGTTGCAGCTATTTCTGACGTAGCCGGTATTGAGTCTGCCGACACCTTTATTCGTCCGATCTATGCCGGTAACGCCCTCGCCACGGTACAAAGCAGCGATGCAAAGAAAGTTATGACCATTCGTAGCACTGCTTTTGATGCTGCGGCAGAAGGAGGTAGTTCGGCCGGCGTTGAGACCGTGGGTGCAAGCGCAGCTGCAGAGCTGTCCTCTTTTGTCGGGCAGGAGCTGACAAAGTCAGAACGTCCCGAACTGACCAGCGCTGGCATTATTATTTCCGGTGGTCGCGGCTTTGGTAGTGAAGAAAACTTTGGCCTGTTAAACGAGGTTGCCGACAAGCTGGGTGCAGCCATCGGTGCATCGCGAGCCGCGGTAGACGCCGGCTACGCACCCAACGACTACCAGGTCGGGCAAACCGGCAAGATCGTCGCACCCGAGCTTTATATCGCCGTAGGTATCTCCGGCGCGATTCAGCACCTCGCCGGTATGAAAGACAGCAAGACCATTGTAGCCATTAACAAGGATGAAGAAGCACCCATCTTTGAAGTGGCCGACTACGGACTGGTTGCCGATCTCTTCCAGGTATTGCCGGAGATGTCCGCAGAGCTGGACAAGATCTCCTGAAAGCAGGACACCCTGAACAAAATACCCCGCTGGGCATAGCCTATGCCTTTGCGGGGACCATGCTTTTTGCCTTTGGCGACGCCACCGGCAAATGGCTAACCGCTGAATACCCGATTGTACAGATTGCCTGGCTAAGAAGTGTCAGTGGCCTGCTGATCATTCTTGGTTTTGCTTTATTCACTGGCAAGATCGCGCAAATCAAGACGCGTCGACCCAGTGGTCATCTTCTTCGCAGCCTGGCAAGCTGCGCTACTATCATTGCGATATTTTATTCACTGAAGCATATTCCCATCGCCGAATACGTTGCCCTGACCTTTGCTGCGCCCTTTATCATCGCACTGTTCTCACCGCTCGTGCTCAAGGACGAAGTGAGTATTCAATCCTGGATTGCTATCATTATCGGCTTTATCGGGATCATTATTGTTCTCAGGCCCACGCCGGATCACTTTCACACTGCCCACCTCACCTCCCTGTTCGTGGCATTTGCTATTGCTTACCTGAGTATCTCGGCGCGTTCGCTGGCAAAAACAGAAACCGCGATTTCGCTCAACCTGTATATCTACCCGGCGAACATCGTTATCTCGGCCTGGTGGGCACTGCATGAATGGGTCCAACCCGGCTGGCAGGACTGGGCCTGGTTTGTAGTTCTCGGTTTTACCTCCACGGCGGCGCTGGGCTGCTTTATACAATCGCTCCGCTATGCCAAGCCGGCGGTGGTTGCGCCGATAGACTATGCGCGCATGATCTGGATGGTGGCGCTGGGATTTTTTGTCTGGGGCGAAATACCGGCGCTAAATACCTGGGTGGGTATCGTGATTATCGTGGCAAGCGGCATCTACGTTGTGACCCATGGCAAGAAGATCCCGGATCTCGAGGTCGACAAGGAGACCCGCACCGGCGCCCTATAGTTGACGCGGCGGAAGGTTGAGTTCGATCAGGTTAGGACCGGGCTCGCGCAGGTAGGCGGCAAGCGTCGCATTAAATTCTTCAAGGGTACTTACGCTTCTTGCTTCAACACCCATTCCCCTTGCCAGGCTGACCCAGTCAAGCGCCGGGTTATCCAGGGAAAACATATCCCGTGCTATCTCGCCCTGTTCACCCGCACCGACACGGTCAAACTCAATGTTGAGGATCTTGTATTCGCGGTTGGCAAATATAACCGTCGTGACATCGAGATTTTCGCGGGCCTGGGTCCAGAGTGCCTGCAGCGTGTACATCGCGCTGCCGTCCGCCTGTAAATTAAGCACCCTTCGATCCGGACAGGCTACTGCGGCTCCGGCGGCCATGGGCATACCGCCACCGATGGCACCACCGGGCACCATTAGCCAGTCATGGGCCGGCGAGGCTTCTGACATGGGCATCAGTGGAAAGCCCGAGGTAATCGCTTCTTCGGCAACGATGGCATTCTCAGGCAGCAGCGCGCCGACGCTCATGCCAATTGTTTCCAGCGTCAGGTCACCCAAAGGCATGGGTGTTTCGCGGTGACTGATTATGCCCGGTGATTCATTCTGCGCCCCGAGGGCATCCACCAGCCGATTCAGCGCATCAACGCCATCTTCTTCCGGTGCTGCAAGTGTATGTACCTGGCAGCCTTCGGGTGTCAGCCAGCTGGGCTTGTCAGGGTAGGCAAAAAAACCAACCGGCGGTTTTGAGCCCACGATCACCAGGTGTTTTGTACCTGCCAGTGTTTCCACAATAAGCTCGGGAAAGTAAGGCAGGCGCTCTACGCGCGCGCGACCTGCACCACGCTCAATGCGTGCGTTAAAGGTGTCGCAGAATACCCGGGCATTTAACTTGCCTGCAACGCGACCCGCGGCTTCGAGGCCTGGCGCCATCAGGGATGCACCACGCAACAGCATCACCACGGGCTCGCCGTCACTGATGCTTCTTGCTATTTCCTCGACGCGCTCGTCGTCCACTGTTTTGGCTGTCGGCATGGATAAGTCCTGCGTGCCTGGTTCCACCGACTCGCTCCACGCCGTGTCTGCCGGAAGAATCAGTGTCGCCACCTGCCCCGGTGGTGCAAGGCTGGCAAGCACCGCTTCGCGGGCCATGCGTGGCACATCAGCAGGATCGGTAATTTCATCGATCCAGCCAGACACGGGCCTGGCATAGGCGGCGACATCCGACGCCAGCGGTGCATCGTATTGCTTGTGATAGCTTGCATGATCGCCAACCACGTTGACGATGGGCGTATTGGCACGCTGCGCGTTGTGAAAGTTTGCCAGCGCGTTGGCGAGACCCGGTCCCAGGTGCAATAAGGTGGCCGCGGGCTTTCCTGCCATGCGCGCGTAACCGTCTGCGGCACCGGAAACAATGCCTTCAAACAGGCCTAGCACGCAGCGCATTTCGTTGAGCCGGTCAGCAGCGGAGACAAAATGCATCTCGGAGGTACCCGGGTTCATGAAACAGGTATCGATACCGCTGTCGAGCAGGCTTCGAAGTAGTGATTCAGCGCCATTCATGATGCGCTAACTGAACTAGTGTGCATGTTGTGGTTTAACACGATGACTCCAGGCCATGAAAGTCCTATACATTAACGGAATTACAAATAATGTCAGCACCGTTGAAAATGCCAGGCCCCAGACAATGGCCGTGGCCACCGGTCCCCAGATGAGTGACTTTCCGGCAATACCTGCCGCCAGTGAAAACAGGCCGGCGATGGTTGTCAGCGATGTAATCAGGATTGGTATCACTCGACGACGTGCCGCGTATACCGTTGCATGTAACAGGCTCATGCCCAATTCCAGGCGCTGGTTAGCAGCGGAGATCATGACAATGGCAGCGTTTACCGAGATGCCTGCCAGTGCAACAACACCGTAAAGCGTGTACAGACTGAGTGGGTTACCAGTGACCAGCAGGCCGAGAACCACACCGGTAAAGGCCAGAGGGACGGTACCAAAGATAATCATCAGCGGCTGAAAGTAACTGCCAAACTGCGTACCGAGAATTATAAAAATCAAACCCAAACCCAGCAGGAATAGCAGACCAATGGCATCGAGGCTTTCCTGTATATCGTCCAGCTCGCCTGAAAAATCCAGGTCGATGCTGGGATAATCATTCTGCATCACCGCCCACTTATCCTGGATCATCTTGTTGGCTGCAATCGTATCTATACGATCCTCATCAATATCACTTTCCAGGGTAATAGCACGCTTGAAGTTATAGTGCCGAATATTCTGCTGTCCACGTCCCGGTGTTGCTATCAATAATTCACTCAGTGCGATGGAACGGCCATCAGGCAAAGAAAGCGTCTGTCGAAGCAGGTTTTCAATATTGGTATCCTCGGTCTTCTTGGAAAGCACGCGCACCATCACTTCTTCACCCTGGTCCTGGAAATTAGTGACCAGCTCACCATCCACGTACGCTGCGAGGGCACGACTTACCAGGTTCGGATTGAGGCCGCTTCGCTGAATGGCCTCACCATCGAGCTGTACAACAAGTTCTGGGTTCCCCGGGCGATAATCCAGGGTGACGTTTTCAAAAACATCTTGCGACTCAACAAACGCCCGAAGCTTATTTGACGCTTCCAGGATTTCCCCGTACTCGTCTCCCCTGACCTTGACACTGATTGCCTTGCGTTTCGGTGGCCCACCGCTGATCTCCAGCATGTAAAGGTTAATTGGCCCGGGTATATCCTTGACTGCCTCCTCAACGGCATCAGAAATTTCCAGCACGTGTCGCCCGCCACGCTTCTGCGGTTTGAAGCTGAACATCACCTGGCCAATGGCGTCACCGAAGAGTGGTTCTGTCTCGGTGAACTGCTGGCCGGCAAAGGCCATGGATGCGCGAAGTTCATCTTCCCGTATTACTTCAAGGGCTCGTTTCTCTACCTTTGCCAGTACTTCACTGGTGGCCTCGATACTTGAACCCTGGGGCATCTCGATATTCACGTAAAAAAGACGCTCAGCATCGGATTCAAAAAAGTTGAAGCGAATATGACCACTGACCATGGTGCCTATAGCCAGGCTCAATACTAACGCAACTGTCACAATAGAAATGATCGGATGACGCAAAGACTTTAAAAGTAGCTGCACGTAGCGCAACCGAATCCAGTGCGTCATGGCCTCGCGCTTGAGTTGAGTTCGACTGGGATTAGTGAACTTCACCTTTGCTGCAAGGATGTGTGATGGCAACATCCAGTAGGCCTCCACCAGGCTTACAGCAAGTGCAAGGGTAACAACGAGCGGCACCACGCGCATGAAATCTCCCAGGATACCCGGTAGAAGCATCAGTGGCAGGAAAGCAGCGATGGTTGTCATCACGGAAGTGGTGACCGGTGCAAACACTTCCCTTAATGACTTGAGCACGGCAGACATGCCATCAAGTCCATGTTGCAGGCGTTGATAGATGGACTCCACTACTACCACTGCATCGTCCACCAGCATACCGAGCGCGATCACCACGCCAAGCAGCACCGTGTTGTTGAGCGTTTCACCCATGGTACTCAAAATAAGAAAAGTGCCGGACAAGGTGAATGGTATGCCGATGCTGGTAAGAATGGCGATGCGTGAACCAAGAAATATCCAGGTCACGATCAACACCAGCACCAGCCCAATCGTGGCGTTCGTTTGCATCAGCCTCAGGGCTTTCCTGGTACTTACGGTCTGGTCGTCCACAAGGAATAGCTCGGCACCTGTCGCATCCTTGAATCGGTTACGTTCATCTATGTAGGCGTTAATACGATCCAGCAACTCCAGCACGTTGGCATCCGCCTGCTTGGTTACGGTGAGATTGATAGCCGGCTTGCCCTTGAACTTGACCAGCGTGCCGATTTCTTCTTTCTCGCGGGACAACTCCGCCACGCTACCCAGGGTAACGACCCCGCGAGCGGTTGTGATTGGAATATCCCGAAGCGATGCCGGGTCAGGGCTGGTACCGGCAATTCGCACGATCCACTTGCCATCGCGGGTTTCAAGATCGCCGGCGGAGAGATCGTTGAAATAGGCGCGAATGGTGTCGGAGATATCACCGGGGGTTATACCCAGGCCTTCCAGGCGGTCCGGGAAAAATGACACGTGAAGTTCCGGATCCGCCAGGCCCAGGTCATCGACACGGTCGACGCCTTTTATCCTTTCAATATCCTTTTTTACATTGCGCGCCTGGCGTCGAAGGTTTTCATCATCACCGGCACTGGTAATGATAATCATCGCGCTGGGAAACGCGTTTGAAGTTCCTATTTCATAAATTACCGGGTCATCTGCATCAGTTGGCAGCTGGTCGGTATATGTGTTTTGCACTTCGCGCCTGAGATCGATGACGCGCTTGTCAAATTCGCGGTCATCTATCTGGTTAAAGCGAACCAGGATATTGGAAATGTTGTCACGGCTGGTACTGAGGACAAACTTCATGTCCTTAACGGTTCGGCGCAGCGAGTCTTCAAGGGGATCCGTAATACGCCTTTCAATATCTATGGCAGATGCTCCCGGGAAAACCGTGATGACGTTGATCCAGTTAAAGTTGATCTCCGGGTCCTTGGCCCTTGGCATTTGCGCATAGGACAGGCCACCCAGGATTATTGTCAGCGCAAAGGTGAGGTTTGCGAGGACATGGTTGGAGAAGAAACGCGCTAACCAGGCCATCGCTACTTGTTCAGAACGGTGTCGTTATCATCCAGGGCAAAATGTCCAACGGTGATGACCCTTGAGTCCAGGGGAAGATCAACGGGGCTTGCACGACCGGACTGTGCGCCCGGTATCGCCACAAAGCTGGCCTTGTTAGCCTTGAGAGTAAACAAGCCAAGCACACCATTTCGTTTTACCAGCAGGTATCCAGGAACATGGGGGCGCGACTCGCTCCAGTACAGCTTGCCAGCGGCACCCGGCAAGGCCGGTCCGTTCTGAAAAAGCAGGCGTACCTCACGGTTACGTGTTTCAGAGTTGATACTTGGCAAAATGGCTCGCAGTTTTACCGGGTAACTTTGGCCCTCGTGTTCAAACATGAGCTTATCGACTTCTTCAAGCTGCTTAACATCGCCGGCGTTAACCTGCGCCGACACTTCCAGCTGGTCAATATCAAGGATACGCACGAGGGTCTTACCGACATCGGCGTAGTTACCCACGGAAGATGTTCTCTCAGTCACCAGTGCCCTGAATGGGCTCCTGATGACGCAGTTCGATACACGCTGGGTCGCCTGGCGAAGTGACGCCTGTGCCCCAACCCTGTCTGCCTGCAGCACCGCCAGGTCAGATTCGCGCTCATCCAGCAGCTCTTCCGATACGCTTTGTTTCATGGTGAGCTTGCGGGTGCGCTCAAGACGACGCTTGGCCAGCTCAATGCGCGCAGCCAGTGACTTCAGTCGGGCTCGTGCCTCCTGCTCGACCAGTTCAAAATCGATACACTTCAGGCGCACCAGCACCTGGTCCTGATCAACAATGTCGCCCACACGCACATCCAGCTCGGTAATGACAGCCGGGATTTCCGAGGCCACACCCGTGGCATTCAGGCTGACCACGGTGGCCGGTGCATTTCGCTGGGGGAAAACGGCAATTTCCGACAGGCGCGCGGACTCAACTCTCGGAGGTTCTTCGGCGGCTAGCGAGGTACTGAGGAGAGGAATGCAGGCAAACAGCAGGATACGTCCTAAATACAGCATGGCTTACGATGTTTCTGATTTCATGTCCCTAATTGGCGCGTATTATACGTAAATAACTAATAATTTTGGCAATTTTCTTTCAAGTATTAGACCAATTACCCGAATGCTGCGACCAGGTGACGGCTTCTTGTCAGATCCTTATATTGGGCGTATTTTGACAATTGCAATGTGAACATGGAGTGAACAACAATGGAGAAAAGGAACTGCAAAGCCCTGGCGAAACTGTAGATGAAAAAATCAATGCCTACGGGGGCTGGCTGAGATTCTTTAGAATCATCAATTCACTTTATTGGCTCGCGGGGCTGCTTTGCATTCTCATTTCCCCACCACTTATGTTGCTGTTATGGAACGAGGAACAGCAGGGGGTCATCGATCTGCTGGCGCTACTCATCGAGGTCACACCCGGCACCGTGATGTCTTTCCTTGTTTGGAGAACAGTTAAAGTCGAACTGGAAACAACACCGAACAGGATCAAGTCGCTGATGCAGGTAGAATTAATGCTTCATTGCATGACCGCGGCACTGTTATTTTATGCCCATGAGCAGGGCTATATCACCGACGGACCCGCCCCCATAGTTGTCAGCATCATTTATTATTTTGCCTGGGCATCTTATTTCAAACGCTCAAAGCGCGTGCTTGCATACTATGGTTCCAACACAGGTAAACCAGCACCGCCAGCCAACCTTGCATAAGTTAACAGTCGCATGCCGCCCTCCTGACAAAGCCCTGGTTGTCATGGCTATGGCCCGTGCTAGTTACTGTAATCCCGATCTATGGTAAGGCTGACTTTCTCCCCTCTTCGCACACCCTTTCCACCGGGCCCAAGGCTGTCACCGATGAAGCCCTCTTTTTTCATGGGAACACCCGTGGGCGAGTGTCGTGCAAATACCTTGTAGCTTTCATCCAGGGTCCTGGCTTTTACTCCTCTCATCATCTGGTCGTCTCCGCATAGCATAAAATCCTGGGGATAGGTCGGGTTATCGATAGTGATGACCGCAGTAGGTATTCCCGACTCACGCCCGACTTCCCTGACATACACAAACAGGGCGCTTCTATCGTTTCCAACCTGTAGTTCCAGCAGGCCCGGTTCAAGGTCAACTGTACCCTGGATACAGTTTTCTTCTGCATTGTTTGCAATAGAAAAAGCCAGGATTGCTATTGTGATAATGGCCCGTGCTTTCATTAATCTGCTCCTGTAAATATGCTACTTACAGGTATAGCGCGCATGACCTCTATTATCATTGATCTCAATCAAACAAATTACCGGTGTGTCCATTTTCCATGCCAGGCACACAAGGACTGTTCAATTCTGTCATAATCAATTGCTATTTTTTTAACCTCCCTCGTGAGACATGCTACGATCGTAATCGGGATACTAGTCCATGACATATCAATTCAAATCACTTCTCCTGGTTCTTATCATTATGACGAGTAACAGCTCCGTGGCAGACGACACTGGCAAGGTAGAACAGGCCCTTGATTCTCTGCATCAATATGCTGCCGAGGCTGATGCAGAAAACTATTTCAAGCTCTTTACAGATGACGCGGTTTTTATCGGTACCGATGTGAATGAATACTGGACCATTGATGAGTTCAAGTCATACGCCCTGCCTTTTTTCGACCAGGGTAAGGGCTGGGTATATGTATCGAAAGGGCGCGATATCAGGTTTTCAGACCAGGGCGATGTCGCCTGGTTTCATGAAGTGCTCGATAGCAAGAATTATGGCACTTCCCGTGGAACAGGTGTGCTTGTTCTCACGCCCGGTGGCGAGTGGAAAATTGCACAGTATCACCTGACCTTTCCCTTGCCCAACGACCTGGCGGCCGAGATTACCGAGCGTATCAAGACCTTTGAAGCAGGCATAAAGTGAAAAAACTGGCCAGCCTGGTTTTGCTTTTACCAGTCCTGGCATGCAGCCATGTCGCAGCATCAGGACAGGTACCCGCTTTTAAAATCGAGTCACTGGCTGATGATGTTTTCCTGCATACCTCGTACAGGGAAATAAAAGGTTATGGCGTGCTCGACTCCAATGGTCTCATCGTCATTGACGGAGATGCAGCCTACCTGGTTGACACACCCTGGTCCGAAGAAGATACCGCCAGTCTGCTGAGCTGGCTGGAGCAGCACGGTTATGAACTGAAAGCCTCTGTCTCCACTCACTGGCACGATGACCGCACGGCAGGTATTGGTCTGCTCAACTTCAAAAGCATTCCTACCTATGCATCACGTCTCACCAACCGGGTATTGCAGGAAAAAGGAAAGCCGCTGGCAACAAGCACCTTTGACTCCGCGGTCTTCACCCTGCTGCAGGACAAGATCGAACTTTATTATCCCGGCCCGGGGCACAGTGAAGACAACATCGTGGCCTGGTTGCCACAACAAAAGCTGCTTTTTGGCGGTTGCCTGTTAAGGGCATTAGGCTGGCAAAGCCCGGGAAACCTGTCTGATGCAAACCTCGATGAATGGGGAAACACTATCAACAGGATAAAGAACCGCTACGGGGATATCGACGTGGTGGTGCCCGGACATGGCGAAGTAGGAAACCGGCGAATACTGGACCACACTTTCAACATCGTTGAGCGTGCCCTCAAAAAAAGATGAAGTATGCTGTTTTGGTCTATACTCCTGCTGGACAGCTCGAGCAATAAACCGGTAAATCCCACTATGACGCCTGCACCTGTTAAAGAACTTATCTCCATTGAAGACCTGGACAAGCTGGATATTCGTCTTGGAACCATTAGCGAAGTATCCGGCGTCGAAAAATCCGACAAGCTAATAAAGCTGATTGTCGACTTTGGCGATCATCAACGTTCTATTCTCGCCGGCATAGGCAAGGAAAGAGAACAGCCCGAAGAGATTAAGGGCAAACAGGCGCTGTTTGTCGTCAACCTGCCTGAGCGTAAAATGGCTGGCGAGCTCTCACAGGGCATGATGTTTGATATCGGTTATGCTGATGGTGTTCTGCCCTGCCTTGCCGTACCCGAAAGACCCATGCCCGATGGCAGCAGGGCTGGATAACTGTAAACGGAGAATTGCCTTGAAAATAATCTATTCACTCGTTTTTATGTTTAGCTGCATACTTGCTGGCAGCGCGCAAGCCGAGAACAAGGTGTCAAAAGCAGACTACATTGATACGGTTTTTAAAATGTCATCAGCCGAGGAACTCTGCATGGCCTTCGTAAAAGAAGGCTATGTCGAAGAAAATGGCTGCGTTGACAAGCTCAGGAAGGCAGACAACCAATGCCGCAAAAAAGTCTCGGAGCTGTTCCCCGGTGATAGCATCGAAGGGGATGGCAACGACTTGCTTGGACAGATCCTGCTTTGCCGGGTTTCATTGTTAAAGGGCATGGAGTTTCCTGCAAAAGCAAACTAGACCAGGCGATATTTACCGGCTTACATGAGACGATCACTGCAGCAGAGTCTTTTCCTTGCAGTTCAGCTTGTTGCACTCCTGCTTGGCACCCTTGCCTGTTCAAACACCGCTGAGGTCGTGAAGAAAACCGCGGTCAGCGACAATTTTGTCATAAGTGGTGCCAATGTATTTGACGGTGAAGAACTCACCAGGGGTATGGATATCCTGGTACGTGATGGAAAGATCGCCGGGATTGGCAAGTCCATTGATGCCAGCGGTAGCAGGGTCATTGATGCGCGTGGGCACACCCTTGTACCCGGGTTTATCGATGCACATACCCACACGGAATCTGTCGAACAATTACAGCAAGCGCTGGGTTTTGGCGTCACTACCGTGCTGGATATGGGGACTTTTCCCGAGCATGACAGCATGCTTCGACAGGCAGCGACATCTCGTAAGGATGTTGCTGATTTCTTTTCTTCCGGTATCGCGATTACCCGGGCAGGCGGTCATTTCACAGAGTACGGCATAGAAGTTCCGACACTCGACGACGTTGCGAATGCCGAGGCCTTCGTTGATGAACGGTACAGGCTTGGCGCGGACTATATAAAGATCATGATCAACGGGGTGCGTCATGAAAAACAGGACGTGCCGATATTAAGCCCGGAGACTGTTCACGCTGTTGTTGAGGCAGCGCATGCCAGGGGCCTGCTTGTGTGGGCCCACGTTGAGAATAGCAATGATGTTCAGCTCGCGGTTGAGGCGCGGGTGGATGGACTGGTTCATTACTGGCGAGACTCCGGCAGCGAGCCCGCGCTCGCGAAATTACTGGCCGAGAACGGGATAGAAGTCGTCGCCGGCGACCTTACCGTGATAGATGGTTTCATAAACGTGGGGCCGAAGTTGATACTCGAGGACGAACAACTTGCCTCGAAACTGTCGGCGAATTCCCGTAAGCAACTTGGCAAGGAACTCAAGGCTCCGGATGGTTTGACCATGGAGAAAAGCTTTGCCGCATTTCGCAGCCTTATTGAAGCGAATGTCATGCTCCTCGCGGGCACCGATGCATTTAATGGTAACCCGCGTATTGTTCATGGCGCCAGTTACCACCGCATGCTGGAGCTTTATGTTGCAGCTGGCCTGGCACCACGCCAGGTACTGCAAAGCGCAACCGCTTCCATCGCTGATACCTTTGGACTACACGACCGCGGAAGAATAGAAGTTGGCAGGCGCGCAGACCTCGTTCTGCTGGACGGGGATCCGACCCGCGATATCATGGATACGCGAAAAATTCTCAGGGTATGGCGAGAGGGAAAAGAATTCACCGGCTATTGAGGGCAAGAAAGCATGAGTAAATATTATCCTGCAGGAAATTTGTCATTTGAAAAGGCGCCGGTGCGTGGTGGCGTTGATATGGAGAAAAGTGTCGTGTGGGAAGGCGACTTCGAAATGCGTTCCGCCTTCTTTCGAATGCCGAAAGGGATGTGTATTCCACAGCATACTCACCCATTGTGGGTGCAGGTTATGGTGGTTCAAGGGGAAATAGAAGTAGAAAGTGAGAGCGACGGGAAAGTCTGTATCTCAGCCGGGGGCTGCTATTTTGTCGAACCGGATGATACACACACCGAGACAGCAGTGATGGACAGTATCGTGCTTGTCACCCAGGGTGAGGATCGACCCGAGTTCCAGTAGGTTCATTCACAGCCACGGAAAAGAAGGGTGGAATGTTTAATTCGACGGAAGAGAAGATCAGGGAAGTGGAAAAGAAAATCATGATGATGGGTATATACGATACGCCCGGCATGCTGATGATTGGCCTGTGGGCTTATGCAAGGTTTGCCAGTGACGGAGAACCCTTTCACCCGGCTTTATCCAGTGACCTTGTACAGAACGGGCTGCTGTTTGGGGGTATTGCCATTGTCGCGGTGTGTGGAATACAGGTTGTAAAGCTAAGCTTGAGAAAAGCCGAGCTTACAAGAGAACTCGATAGCCAGCAGGGCAATAGCTAGCCACCGCTGAGTTCTTTAACCAGTCGATACAGGAATTCCTGTCCTTCAAAGAAACTCTCAACGCCAATCCGCTCGTTCTGGCCATGAGCTCGGTTGTCATCTATATCGCTGAAAATACCCGACACGCCATAAACCGGTATGCCATTTCCACGCAGGTAACGTGCATCAGTGGCGCCGGTACTCATGATCGGAATGACCGGCAGCCCTGGCCACATGGAATCGGTGACTGATTCGATTGCACCAATTATTTCCGGTGTTAATGGAGATGGTGGTGACAGGGCGCCTCCTTTTCCATTTGTGATCACAACATCATCGTTAGCGATAACATACTCAAGCGTGGCCTTGACATCATCCACCGTACCATCCGGCAATATACGACAATTGACCGTGGCCCTCGCCCTTTGCGGTAACGCGTTATCCCGGTGCCCGCCGTCAATCATGGTCGCCACGCAGGTCGTTCGCATGCGCGAATTGTAAAAAGGTGTATCCGCCAGGTAAGCGATTGCCGCCTCGTCAGGCGGTTCTTGTAAAATTCCCTGCATTGCCTTTTTCAATGGCCCTTGTTGCAGTTCAGCTGTACGTTCAAAAAAAGCGCGTGAGACCTCGTTAAGCCTGACAGGAAAATCATAGTCCCGAATCCGGCCAAGTGCATCAGCCAGGTGATAGATGGCATTGTCCTTTACCGGCAGAGAGCTGTGTCCACCGCTGTTGGTAAATTCAATGTTATAAGACTGGTATATCTTTTCGCTGGCCTGCACGTTATTGGAAACATGCGCACCATTCCTGCTTGATCCGCCTCCTCCCTCATTGAGGGCATACTCCGCATCAATCAATTCCCTGTGCTCTTCAACAAGCCACTTCACACCGTTTTCCGGTCCTCCTTCCTCGTCTGCGGTTAAAGCAATAATGAGATCCCTGTCCGGCACGTAACCTTCCTTCCTGAAGCGAATAAAGTTAGCCACGTGAATAGCTGCCTCGTCCTTGTCGTCAATGGTTCCCCGGCCCCAGTAATAGCCGTCCTTTTCGGTAAAGGTAAAAGGGTCCAGCTCCCAGTCTTCAGGGTTTGCTTCCACCACGTCGATATGTGCCAGCAACAGCAGCGGTTTGCGTCCCGAGTTGTTACCCCGGTAACGGGCAATGAGGTTTCCCTTGGTTTCAGCGGGCTGCATGACTTTAACGTCATCCCTGTCAAAGCCGGCATCGATAAGACGCTTTGCCATGGCTTCCGCAACTTTAGTGGCACTACCTGTACTGTGAGTACTGTCAATTTCCACCATCTCTTTCAGAAATGCCTTTGCCATTTGCTGGTGAGGCAAAAGATTTGAGCCTGTTGCAGGGGCGACCGCGGGTGAGGTTTCCGTTTTTACAGGCGCTTCGTCCTTTGCACTTTGCATCTCGGCCTTATCTTCACTGCAGGCACTCAATACCAGCAGGCACAGCAGCATGAGCGCAGTCAATACGGGGGGCAGTTTTGTTCTTATCATTGAGTTCTCCATTTCATTCATTCAGGCCATGATTTCCTTGATCGGTACAGCGGCGTCGGCAAGCTTTTCACGGTCCGGATCAACCTTGTTGCTTATCAGGCGTTTACCCATCATGAATTCGGGTGGTTTGTTCACGGCATCAACAGATATGATCACACCGTCTTTCAGGTAGAACGCGGCAAAGCTTCGGCTACCCTTGATATCACCGCGTATCACCACTTCATCATAACCCTGGGACAGACCGGCAATCTGTAGCTTGAGATCATACTGGTCTGACCAGAACCAGGGTAAGGCATCATATGCCTGGTCCTTTCCACAAAGACTCAGGGCAGCTGTTCTTGCCTGGTCCGATGCATTCTGCACAGACTCGAGGCGAATATCCCTGCCGTAAAAGGCATTGGGATGAAATGTACAGTCACCTGCTGCAACGATGTCCGGATCTGATGTTCGTGCAAACTTGTCCACGACAATGCCGTTGTTCACCTCGAGACCGGCAGTCTCGGCAAGTTCCACGTTGGGCATTATGCCAACACCAATCACCACCAGATCGGCATCGTGGGTACTGCCGTCGTTGCATACAACCTTTTGTACCGATCCCTCGCCTTCAAACGCTTCAAGCCCCACCCCACAGAGAATGTTAACCCCTTCTTCCTGATGAATACGCTGGTAAAAGGCGGAGATTTCCGGCGTCGTGATTCTTTGCAGTACACGCTCCATCATTTCGATCACGGTCACTTCCATGCCAAGTTTTCGAAGCACCGCCGCAGTTTCAAGACCGATGTATCCACCACCGATGATGACCGCTTTTTTACCTTCACCGGTACGCGAACGTATCTTGTCTACATCCGCAGCATCACGCAGGTAGTAAATACCCTCGAGATCCACGCCGGGCATATCAATCTTTCGTACCCGCGAGCCGGTAGTCAGTGCCAGCTTGTCCCAGTTCAATGTTTCGCCGTTATCGAGGGACACTGACTTGTTCTCCCGGTCAATACTCTCTACGCGAGTGCTCAACATGAACTCGATGTCGGCATTATCATAGACGTTCTGTGGCTTTATATAGATCTCATCCATGCTCTTCTCGCCCGAGAGAAACGTCTTTGACAGTGGTGGGCGGTGATAGGGGATCCAGGCCTCGTCGCCGATAACAATTATGCGTCCCTCCCAGCCTTCCTGGCGCAGGGTGGGTGCAAGTTGTGCCGCTGCATGGCTGGCGCCGATAATAATGCAGGTTTGACTCATTTAACTCTCCAGTAACAGGCTTTCAATTCTTGGTACATATACTCATCACCATCGAGTATCACTATGGATAGAAAAGCGGACCCTCAGCGGCAGGGACGCCGCTGAGGAGCGTACATGGACGTATTAACAGCGTGTCCGTGTTCTATTCATAGTGAAACGCGACTTGTGTTTTCTGATTATAACGTTGCAACTACACTATATATCGCCGAACAAAGTTTGTTTAGCTCAGCGTCAGAAATTATGTAAGGCGGCATGACGTAAACCAGTTTTCCAAAAGGCCTGACCCAGGCACCGGCATCAACAAACTGTTGCGGAATGACGTGCATGTCTACCGCTGACTCCAGCTCAACCACGCCGATGGCTCCAAGTACACGCACATCCGCGACACCGGTTAATTTACCGCAGGGCGAAAGACCTGATTCAAGAGCACGCTCGATAGCATCCACTCTTGATTTCCAGTTTTCATTAACAAGAAGCTCGATACTGGCAAGGGCAACACTACAGGCGAGCGGGTTAGCCATGAAGGTCGGGCCATGCATAAATACGCCCTCACCTTCCCTTGAAATTACCCTGCTCACCTCGTCCGTGGCAAGGGTTGCGGCCAACGTCATGTAGCCGCCGGTGAGTGCCTTACCCACGCACATGATATCGGGGCTAATGTCGGCATGTTCACAGGCAAACAGTTTGCCGCTTCGCCCAAACCCGGTAGCGATCTCATCAGCGATCAAAAGTACCTCGTATTCATCACAAAGCTCACGCGCACGCTGAAGATATGTCGGATGATAAAAACGCATGCCGCCCGCGCCCTGCACTATCGGTTCAAGTATCAATGCAGCCAGCTCGTCGCTGTGCTGTGAAAGAAGTTGCCTGAGAGATCCAATGGCGCCTTCGTCCCACTCACTACCATAGGGAATACCGGGCGCATCGGCAAAGTAATGCCTTGTGAGCACGTCATTGAAAAGACTGTGCATACCTGTAACCGGATCACAGGTGGCCATGGCACCAAGCGTATCACCGTGGTAAGCCTGTCGAAGGCACAGCATTTTTTGCTTTCGATCTTTTCCCCGCGCAGCCCAGTATTGAATAGCCATCTTCAGGGCAACCTCTACTGACACTGAGCCCGAGTCGCTGAAAAATACGCGCTCCAGCCCGGCGGGACTGAGTGCGACCAGTTTTTCTGCAAGCCTGATGGCAGGCTCATGGGTTAAACCGCCAAACATCACGTGGGACATGTCACCCAGCTGTGCCTCGATGGCCTGGTTGAGGACGGGATGGTTGTAGCCATGGATAACACACCACCATGACGCCATGCCATCGATAATCTTCCTGCCGTCTGCCAGCTCAAGGTAAACGCCCCGTGCTGATACCACGGGAAACACTGCCGGCGGGTTCACGGTGCTTGAATAGGGGTGCCACAGGCACGCGGCGTCCCTTTCTCTCAGTTCGTCAAAACTCTTCGTCATTTACTAGTAACCCAGCGCCACGCCGTCCTTTCGACTTTCAGAGGCAGCCTCGTAACCGCCTTCGTCAGCGCAACGAATGGCCTGGTAACCACCAAAGCCAAAGCCCATGTCATCATTCGCAAATTTATGACCACGCCTTTCAAGTTCTGTAATCACTTCATCCTCAAAACCTTCCTCCATCACCAGCGCTCCTCCATCCTGCAGGCTGTCGTTGACTGCTCCCGTGGGTTGCGATGAACCATCGTGACGCCAGCGAGGCTGATCACCTGCTTCCTGCAGGCCCATATCAAAATCAATGATGTTCGAAATTACCTGCAGGTGCCCCTGCGGCTGCATATCGCCTCCCATTACGCCAAAACTCATGACGGGGTTTCCGTCACGCATGATGAAGGCGGGAATGATCGTCTGGAAGGGTCGCTTTGCAGGCTGGTAAACATTGGCATGGTTTGCGTCCATGGAAAAAGACATGCCGCGGTTTTGCAGGGCAAAGCCGGTACCGGGCGCAACGACCCCGGAGCCAAAGGGGTGAAAGATGCTCTGGATCAGTGAGACCATGTTGCCCTCGCTGTCAGCACAGGTGAGATAGACCGTATCGCTTGAAAGCGGACCTGCTTCAACAACCCTGGCGGCAGAATCGTTGATCCTCGACAGGCGCTGCTGGCAATAATCTTCACTCAGGAGCTTCTCAACGGGCACGTCTGCAAAGTCCATGTCGGCGTAATAGCGGGCGCGGTCTTCAAACGCCAGTTTCTTGATCTCTACCATGCTGTGGATGACATCCGCGCTTGCCGGCCGCATGTCGGAATAATTCATGCAATTTGCCATTTGAAACATCTGCAGCGCCGCCAGCCCCTGCCCGTTTGGCGGTAACTCGTGCACCTCGTAACCGCGATAATTCACTGACAGCGTGTCCACCCAGCTTGACTGATGCGTGCTGAAGTCCTGCATTGAGAGATAGCCGCCCTGTTCTTTCATAAATGAAGCCAGCACACTCGCCAGCTCGCCCCGGTAGAAAAAATCACGCCCACCCTCGGCAATGCCTGCATAGCTGGCAGCGAGATCCGGGTTACGGAAAGACGTACCTTTTGCAGGCGCGTTTGAACCCGGTCGGTAAAGCTTGCTAAACCCCCCGGCGACCTTGCCATCCAGCAGGCTGGAAAATTCCTGCCATTCGCCGGCGATCACCGGAGTCACCTCGAATCCGTTTTCAGCATAATAGATAGCCGGTGCCAGTAACTCCGCCATGGGCAGGCGACCCAGGCGTTCATGCAGTTCAAACCAGCCATCCACAGCTCCGGGCACCGACACGGCAAGGGGACCATGCATGGGGATTTGCTCAAGACCCTGCTCGCGCAACATGGCCTGCAGCTGTTCACGGGAAAGCGCGGACGCTGAACGTCCACTACCATTAAAGCCGGACAGTCGAGCACTGCCAGCTTCCCAGAGGATGGCAAAAATATCACCACCGATACCACACATGTGCGGCTCCATGAGACCAAGTGCAGCGTTCACAGCGATAGCGGCATCCACGGCACTGCCTCCCTGCCTGAGAATTTCCAGTCCTATCTCGGACGCAAGTGGCTGGCTGCTGGCAACGGCGCCCTTTGCTGCTCGAATTGTTCCATCCTCGTACATTCACCGAAAACTACACTTTCCTGTGCCTACTTGCCAGCACCGAGTTTCTTCATCATGATGAAGTCCGGCATGAGTGAATCAAACAGTAGAGGAATTGTTGAGGCGAGAGGCCTGGTAAAGGACTTCGGCAGTTTTCGCGCGGTCGATGGTGTCGATCTTGATGTGCCCGAAGGTGGCTGCTTCGGCCTGCTGGGTCCAAACGGCGCGGGTAAGACAACCATGCTGAGAATGATCCTGGGACAAAGCCACCAGTCAGCGGGACAGTTGAATGTGCTGGGGCAGGCCATGCCGGGCTGCACGCGCGAGGTAAGGAGACGTATCGGCGTCGTGCCGCAGATGGACAACCTTGACGTGGAATTGACGGTGCTGGAAAACCTGCAGATCTATGTCAGCTTTTTTGATCTCAGCTATGACAAGCAGCGCGATTACATAGATGAACTTATTACATCTGTGGAGCTCGACGATAAACGCCATACCCGTATCGACACACTCTCGGGCGGTATGAAGCGGCGGCTGAGTATTGCACGTGCGCTGGTCAATCGTCCGCAGCTGCTGATCCTTGATGAACCCACCACCGGGCTTGATCCCCAGGTTCGGCACATGATCTGGTCGCGCCTGCGCGAATTAAAAAACCAGGGCACGACGCTGTTGCTGACCACGCACTACATGGAAGAAGCTGAGCGTCTTTGTGATGACCTGGTTGTTATTGATAAAGGCAGGATCCTGAAGCAGGGCAACCCGAGGGAGATGATCAGGGACAGCGTTGAATCTGATGTTATCGAGATACATGGAAGAGATGCGGACACTCTGGATTTACTGCAGGACATTGAGAACCTGCGTATCGAGCGAGTGGACGAGACGCTTTACTGCTTTACCAATTCTCCGGTATCCGTTATCGAAAAACTGGAACACAGCCAGGGCTTAACCTGGCTTCATCGCCCCGCCAATCTCGAAGACGTGTTCCTTCGTCTTACCGGCCGCGAGTTAACGGAGGCGCAATAGTGGACTGGCGACTACCGAGTATTCGAAGCAGCATGCTCTCCGTGTGGCGGCGGGACTGGCTTGTCTGGCGCAAGATGGCCGCCACCAGTGCCATGTTCAATTTTGGCGAACCCTTTATTTACCTGATGGGGCTGGGGCTTGGACTGGGTGCGTTTATCGGGGAAATGGATGGGTTATCCTACCTGACATTTCTTGCCAGTGGACTGATCGCTTCCTCGGCCATGAACACAGCGACCTACGAGGGGCTTTTCTCGGTGTACACACGCATGGTGCCGCAACAAACCTATGAAGGCATGCTCGCCACCTCGCTGGAAGTGGATGACATCGTTGCCGGGGAAATGCTCTGGTGTGCCACCAAGGGCCTGATGAGCAGTACTGCGATACTGATCGTGGGTTTTGTCATCGGCGCAATTCAACACTGGCAGGCGATCTTTTGCCTGCCGTTTTTCTTTCTCACCGGTCTTTGTTTTGCCGGTCCCGCCATCCTCGTGGCATCCCTCGCGCGCTCCTACGATTACTTTAATTACTATGTCACGCTTCTTTTGACACCGATGTTCATTTTCTGTGGCGTATTCTACCCGGCGCGGACACTGCCGGACTTTCTCCAACCTCTCTTGCAGGTCCTGCCGCTGACACACGCCATCGCCCTGGTCAGGCCCCTGGCGTCAACCGGCCAGGTGGACTCGGTGTGGCCCCATGTGCTGGTACTGTTGGCCTATGCCCTTGCCGGTTATTACCTCGCTGTGGTCCTGGTTCGACGTCGACTAATCAGCTAAGCCACTGATTTATTGTGTGTAATTTTGCCGGTTTCATGGGGCTGAATTTCTTTTTCCAGCGTTATATAGTGTTCGACTCGCCGCACAACAATAATTGAGGACATCGAATATGGCTGCACAAATGAAAGAGACCCACTACGGCGCCTGCCCCCACGATTGCCCGGACACCTGCTCCATGGTGTTTGAAGTGGAAAATGGAAAACTCACCGGTGTAAAGGGTAACAAGGACCATCCCATGACACGCGGTGGTCTCTGCGTAAAGTTAAAGGACTATGAAAAACGCCATTACCACGAAGACCGTCTGCTTTATCCAATGAAGCGCGTCGGTCCCAAGGGCAGCAAGCAATTTGAACGTATCAGCTGGGACGATGCCCTGAACGAAGTTGTCTCACGCTGGAAAGACATCATTGCCGAGCACGGCCCCGAGGCCATCCTTCCCTATAGCTACCTTGGCCACCAGGGCCTGGTCCACGGATTAAACGGCGGTGATGCCTTCTTTAACAAGATGGGTGCCACCGTATGTGAGCGCACCTTTTGCGGCGAAGGTTCGGCAACGGCCTGGGTACTGACCCACGGACCCAGCAGCGGTGTCGATCCGGAAAGCTTTGTCCATGCGAAGTACATTGTCATCTGGGGATGCAACAGTGTCAGCACCAACTTGCATCACTGGCACTTCGTCGAAGACGCCAGGAAAAACGGCGCAAAGATCGTGGTCATCGACCCTTATAAATCGCGCACTGCAAAGCAGGCCGACTGGCATATTCCAGTGAAGCCCGGTACCGATGGTGCACTGGCCATGGCCATGATCCACACCATCATTGAAGAAGGCCTCATCGACAAGGACTACGTTGAGAATTACACCGAGGGTTTTGACAAGCTCGCCGAGCGCGCAAAGGATCGTAGCCCAGAGTGGGCCGCTGAGATCACCGGCATTCCGGCCGATGATATTCGTACCTTTGCCAGGGAATATGCCGCCAACAATCCATCTGCTATTCGCGTTGGTGTTGCGGTTGAAAGAAACTGGGGCGGTGGCCAGGCCATTCGCGCTATCTGCTGCCTGCCTTCCCTGACAGGTGCCTGGCGCGAAGTGGGTGGTGGTATTTACCAGATGACTTTCTGGGAACATCCCTATGCGCTGGACCAGATTTCACGACCGGACTTTATTCCGGAAGGTACCCGCGTGGTGAACAACCTGCAGCTGGGACGTGCACTCACCGGTGAACTGGATCTCGACCCGCCCATCAAGTCGATGATGTGCTGGAACTCCAACCCGGTTACCCAGGCGCCCGAAGGTGACAAGATCATCAAGGGCCTGGAAAGAGAAGATCTTTTCCTTGTCTCAGCCGAACATTTTATCTCTGACACGGCAGCCTATGCGGATATCGTTTTGCCGGCAGCCATGGGCGCCGAGATGGAAGACATTATTCTCTCCTGGGGTCATAACTACTTCACCTATAACACCAAGTGTACCGAGCCACCCGGTGAAGCACTGTCCAACAACGAAATTTTTCGACGCCTGGCGGCACTAATGGGCTACGAGGAAGACCGCTTCAAGTGGTCCGACAGTGAATGCCTGGAACACTTTATCAACTGGGATTCCCCGGCCTGTGAAGGCATTGACCTGGACTACCTGCGTGAACACGGCTACGCGCGTATCGGAATCGGTGGCCCGGATGACCGTGCACCGCACAAGGAAGGTAATTTTCCGACACCTTCAGGCAAGTGCGAGTTTTATTCCGAGACAGCCTCCAACGGTAACTTCGTTGTTGGACCGTTCAGGCAAATGTATGAAGGTATGCAGCCGGGTAATGCAGAACCCCTGGATAACCTGCCGGATTACATGCCGTCAAAGGAATCACCGGAGAGCAATCCGGAGCTGGCAAAGAAATACCCGCTCAACATCATTGCACCGAAAAGCCATGGCTTCCTGAACTCCTGCTATGCCAACATGGACCACAAGATCAAGGGCCAGGGCGAGCAGTTTGTTATGATCAGCGAAGCGGACGCATCTGCTCGCAGTATCAGTGACGGCCAGGCAGTGCGAGTGTTCAATGACCGCGGCGCCTACGAAGCGGTGGCAAAGATCACCGACGACGTCAATGCCGGCCTGGTCATTACCACGCTGGGTTACTGGCGGCAGCTAAACAAGGGAACCTGTAATGTCGTGGCATCGGCAGATTTTGCTGACATGGGTCATGCCCCGAGGGTTTTTGACAGCCTTGTTGAAGTTGAAGCTGTTTAACTAAGTAAAACCATGAAAGGCGGGTAAGCTTGCTTATCCGCCTTTTTTATTTTCGAGGAAAAAATAATGAGTGTGACAAGAGTTTTTCTCCACGCCGAGTTCCAGGTTTCACAATCTTTTGATGAAATCGAGTGGCCGGAGGTCAATGAAAAAATGAAACAGTTTGCCGGTCTTAAATCCAAGACCTGGTTGAGCGGCTTGAGCAATAATAGCCTGGGCGGCTTTTATGAATTTGATTCCGTGGAGAACGCGCAGAACTATATTGATAACCTGCTCGTGCCCTTTGCAGGGAGAGTGGGCGGCAACCTGTCGGTGAAATTGTATAACGGAGATGTTGTTGCGGAAGCCAGCAAGGGTATGGATTCCCCTTATTATTGATAGTTACAGTTGAGTATGCTTCGACTGATTGAACAGAACGCGGACTCGCTGTAAATACATCCATGTAAGCTCCTCACCGGCTCACCGTTGTTCACCTTTTGAATGGCATGTTATCCCTGCCGCTGAGGGTCCGCTTTTCTGTCCAATCAGTCGCTTCACTAGCATTGATCTTCTCACGGTCGCTCAGCGCGAGATCAATCAATAACCTTACTTCGAAGTTTCTTAATTTTTGATTTTCTCGACTTGCTGTCCAGGCGCTTTTGTTTTGACGCCTTTGTAGGCTTCGTGGCTTTTCTTTTTTTCGGAACAGCCATCAGTTTTGCAACAACAGCTTTTAATCTCTCTAAGGCATCCTGCTGGTTCTTTTCACGCGTTCGAAACCGCTGTGCTTTGATCACCAGCACGCCGTCCTTGTTAATACGACTGTCCCGGCTATTGAGCAGGCGCTGCTTGTGAGTGTCAACCAGCGATGACGCCATGATGTCAAAGCGAAGATGTATGGCAGAAGAAACCTTGTTGACATTCTGCCCTCCTGCTCCCTGGGCACGGATCGCCTTTATTTCAATCTCGTCCTCGGAAATAGCAACCCTGCTCGTTATCCTGATCATGCCTGTAACCAAAAAAGGCCCTTTTAAAGGGCCTTTTTATTCCTGGTGTTGGTGGTAACAAACCAGTTCATTAACAACTAGTCAGTCCTTTCAGTAATTTCCAGCAGGTGATAACCAAACTGGGTTTGTACAGGGCCATGCACCGTATTCAATTCACCACTGAATACCACCTCGTCAAATTCCTTGACCATTTGTCCGGGGCCAAACTGTCCAAGGTCACCACCGCGGGCGCCGGATGGGCAGGAGGAATGTTCTTTTGCGACCTCGGCAAAGTCGGCGCCGTCCTCTATCTGCTGTTTCAGTTCATTACATTTGTCTTCGGTGTCTACCAATATATGTCGTGCGCTTGCGCTTGCCATCCTGCGATCCCCTTGTATAGTAAGTGGTGAAATAAAAACGCATTTAATCATCTTGTTCCACAATTGAAAACTACTGTTTATGAAATATATCGAAATCACTGAGCCCGGCGGCCCCGACGTTCTGCAACTGCGCGAAACTGGTGAACCAGAGCCCGGCCCCGGGCAGGTTCTTATCAAGGTCCAGGCGGCTGGTGTGAATCGACCCGACTGTATTCAGCGCGCCGGCTTCTATCCGCCACCACCCGGGGCATCTGAAATACCCGGACTTGAAATTGCCGGCGAGGTTGTCGCTTGCGGTGAAGGCGTCGAGAACCCCGCTATCGGTAGCGATATTTGTGCCCTGGTCTCCGGTGGAGGCTATGCAGAGTACTGCGTTGCCGATGCCGATCTATGCCTTCCCGTACCTGCAGGCTTTAGCATGGAGGAGGCGGCCGCCATACCGGAAACTTTTTACACGGTGTGGAGCAACGTTTTTGACCGGGGTCGTTTACAAAGTGGAGAAACCCTGCTGGTTCATGGTGGCAGTAGTGGAATAGGTACGGCGGCGATACAGCTGGCCAGGGCCATGGGCGCAGAGGTCTACACCACGGCGGGCAGCGAAGAAAAATGCCGTGCATGCATGGATCTTGGAGCAAAGCTGGCTATCAACTACAAGGAAGAAGATTTTGTCGCCGCGTGCATGAGTGCAAGCGAAGGACGTGGCATAGACCTTATTCTCGACATGGTGGCAGGTGTTTACATCAACCGTAACGTAGAGCTTGCAGCTGAAGATGGTCGCATTGTTATCATTGCGGGGCTGGGCGGATTCAAGGCAGAGGTCGATTTTATGTCGGTAATGAGAAAACGCCTGACTATTACCGGCTCCACCCTGCGTCCACGACCGGTTGCCTTCAAGGCCGATATCGCCAGGAAACTGCAACAAAACGCATGGCCATTATTTGAGAAGGGAGCGATAAAACCGGTGATTCACCGCGTGTTTCCGCTAGCCGACGCTGCCGAGGCGCACAGCATGATGGAAGCCAGTAGCCATATCGGAAAATTAATCCTCTCCCCATGAGTTTAAACCTGTCGTGATTCCTTTTATAATGCGCCGCTGAATCACGCAGCCGGGCCTTCAAAACGACCGGCTTTATAGCAAACAAGCAGGAGAACAAGGCACATGGCCAAGATTAAATTTGTAGAACATAACGGTAACGAGCACGAAGTGGATGCTGATAATGGCCTCAGTATCATGCAGGCTGCAGTGAATAATGGAATTCCCGGGATTGTTGCCGAGTGCGGTGGTGCCTGCAGCTGTGCTACCTGTCATGTGCACCTGGACCCGGAATGGTACGAAAAAGCCGGCGCCCCTTCCGACATGGAAAATGAAATGCTGGAATTTGCCATGAGCTTTGTTGAAAACTCAAGCAGGCTTAGCTGCCAGGTAAAGATTTCCGATGAGCTGGATGGCATGGTCGTTAAGACTCCCGAATCGCAGTACTAACAAAAGTAAAACTGCCTTTATTTACTGCAACGACTGTTAGTTTACACTTGCAGGCTAAAGTAGTTTTTCCAATTTCCGTTGTTTGAGCGACGCGAACACCTGGACGCACTGGCCATAGGCCTGATGTTGCTTCTATGTTTTAGCTGGGCCTTTGCACAGATCACCATCAAGGTGGCGAACGAGAGCATCTCCCCAATCCTGCAGGCAGGTATTCGCTCCATTATCGCTGTCTCGGCCCTGAGCGTATGGATGCTGGTGAGAAAAATTCGCCCCTTTCAAAATGACGGAACCTGGGTTCCCGGCGTCATCGCAGGCTTGCTGTTTGCCATGGAGTTCGTTCTGATTTTCTGGGGCCTGGTTTATACCTCGGCATCCCGCGCCGTTATTTTTATCTATCTTTCTCCATTTGTTGTGGCGCTCGGCGTGCACTGGCTGGTACCGAGCGAAAGACTTAACCGTTTCCAGGTTATAGGCATGCTGCTGGCATTCTCTGGCATCGTTGTGACTTTTGGTGAAGGATTTACCCTGCTAAGTGGACAGGAATGGATCGGTGACCTCATGTGTATCATTGCGGCGATTTCCTGGGGAGCAACAACCGTGGTGATCCGGGTTACCAGGCTGGTTTCCATCGAACCAAGCCGCACGCTCTATTACCAGTTACTGGTTTCTGCGATCCTGTTGCCGCCGGTTTCTTTCCTGCTTGGTGAAAGTGGTGTCAGTGAAATCTCAGGAATCGTGATTGCCTGCCTGGCCTTCCAGGGACTCATCGTGGCATTTGCCAGTTACCTCACCTGGTTCTGGCTAATCGCACATTACCCGGCTGCAAAGTTATCCACCTACACCTTCTTTACTCCACTGTTTGGCGTGCTTTGCGGCGTGGCATTCCTGTCTGAATCCCTGACTGCCGGTGTAATTATCGGCCTGCTACTGGTAACCCTCGGTATCTTCCTGGTAAACAAGAAAGTCGCCAGCGCGACCGCTTAGCTTACACTTAATCGAGAATACCCCTGAGTTTTTCCAGGTCTGCGTAACGACTGGGTATATCATCACGATTGGCACCCAGCCTCAGGTCACGCAAGCGTTCCAGTGCGCGCAATAATACAGGCAGCGGTGGTCCGCTCGCAGTCAGCCTGTCTTTTTGTGTTTCCGGAATATTGACCGAGGGATCTTCAATGTATTTCCTGACCAGCTCATCGTGGTGATAGGCGTAGCCAAGACCGTGTGCCTTGCAAACCTCGAGAAAGACTGACAGGTTTTCCTGGTAAGTTTCCAGCTGGCTGTTTTCTTCCATCTCTGCCAGGAACTGGTCGAGAAAACTTGTCTGGGCGATGGCATCCTGCAGGCGCTCCTGCTCCGAGTATGGCATGTAGGCTTTCTTGTCGATAATGACATCAAGGTAAACGGGATCATCCCTTGAACAAAGACCCAGCAGCAGATCGATTTCATTTACCCCTGCAAAGTCGCCCGCGTTGGCACCACGGAAATCGCGCCTTCCGACACGGTAAGGCTTGTAGTAGGGGCGCACGTTATAAAAGAATCGCTTCACGTCGAGGTCCTGATCAAGCAACTGGTTGAACTTGAGAACCTCATCAAGTGAGTCCTTTGCCTGCCTGAACAGGTAGGCCATGATCGGGTGAGTGACACCAAGACGCATGGCCCTCACCAGGGAATCTGCTGCCTTTGCATATGCAAAAAGCCCGAGCGTGTTGTAATCAACAAAGATCCTTTCATCATCAAGAGCGGTGAAAGTTCGGTAAAAACCACTTTCTGCACGGTTATAAAGTTGAAGGTGAGTCGCCATGAACCGGGGAGCGACACCCAGTGCTGAACCCAGTTGCGAAGCAATGGTTGAAGCTTCAGCCAGTGGCGAGTAACCATTTTCCAGCGGGTCATCCACCTCGTGTCTACGACAGGCTGCCATGTACATGCCAACATTACCAAGCAGGTGAAAACGCCTCTCGTAGGCCGCGGGTATATCATCCGGATTGGCAAGAATGGCGGCGATCAATTCCCTGCCTTCTTCAATAAGGGAGTCGGTTAGAGGTTTCGTCGTCTCATCATGGATAATGAGCGTCTCCTTGCCCAGGTAATATTCTTCAAGCGAAGTATTTAATTCCTTGAAGCGATGACGTATCCAGTGATCCAGCTTGTCAATGGTTAAGGCCATAAATTTAATTCTCCGGTTTCTCTCGATAACTGCCCTGTTTCTATATCCTTTCGATGACCAGGGCGATTCCCTGTCCCAGGCCAATACACATGGTCACCAGCGCGTAGCGGCCACCGGTGCGTTCAAGCTGTCGCATTGCAGTCAATGTCAGCCTTGCACCCGAGGCCCCAAGCGGGTGACCAATTGCAATGGCGCCACCGTTTGGATTAACCCTTTCATCGTCAAAGGGCAGGCCGAGTTGCTTCAGGCATCCTAGCACCTGCGTGGCAAAAGCTTCATTGACTTCGATCACGTCAATGTCCTTTAACTCAATGCCCGCTCGTTGTAATGCCTTTTGCGAAGCGGGTACCGGTCCCAGCCCCATGACCCTGGGCTCGAGCCCGGCGATGGCACCAGCCAGCACCTTTGCTCGAGGTTTAAGTCCCAGCTTCTCGCCGAACTCGCGGTTGCCAAGAAGCAGTGCTACGGCACCATCGTTGATACCCGAGGCATTACCCGCCGTAACTACGCCATCGGGGTAAAGCGCCCTGAGATTCGCCAGTTTTTCCAGCGTGGACTCCGGCCTCGGGTGTTCATCCGCATCCACCAACACGCTGGGCGATTTACGTGTCGGCCCGGGTGCTTCAATGGCCAGTATTTCTTCAGTATAGAAGCCGTCCGCGAGTGCGTCGGCATATTTTTTCTGCGAGGCAGCTGCAAAAATATCGCTGTCCTCGCGGCCGATGTCGAGATCCTTTGCAATATTGTCTGCAGTCTCCGGCATGGTCTCACTGCCAAACTCCTTGTAAAAGCGCGGATTGGGAAAACGCCAACCAATGGTGGAGTCCTGGATCTGCTGGTCACGGGCGTAGGCAGACTCTGCTTTTGACATGATCCAGGGGGCGCGACTCATGCTTTCCACGCCGCCGGAGATGAACATGTTTCCCTCGCCACAGCGAATCGCCCGGGAAGCATCAATCACCGCAGCTGCACCACTTCCACACAGGCGATTCACGGTTTGCCCGCCGACAACAAGCGGCAGGCCTGCCAGCAGGCCTGCGTTACGGGCAACATTGCGACAATCCTCGCCGGCCTGGTTACTGTCACCACAGATAACATCTTCCAGCAGGCTAAGATCAAAATCCGAGCGACTTACCAGGCCCTTTATCGTTGCTGCCAGGAGTTCATCCGGGCGGATTTTTGAAAGTGCCCCGGCGTGTTTTCCTACGGGGGAACGGATGCCGTCAAAAATTACTGCTTCGTTCATGTTTGCTTCCTTAATTTTTTCTCTGGGGTTAAGTATTTTTATCCGCGCCGAAATCCACTTCTTCGGTCAACAGGGACAGGCCAAGCTGCGCCCGGCGCTTTAACCAGGGGCTGGGACGATAACGTGGATCGCCGTAAACTTCGAGCAGGTTTTCAAGGATCGCCAAGATGCGTTTTGCCCCCACCCGGTCGCCCAGTGCCAGGGGGCCTTCGGGATAACCCAGTGCCAGCCTGGCACCCGTATCGATATCGGCTGGTGCAGCGATACCCTGCTGCGCAATGTCGCTGGCGATGTTAACGATGCTTGCCACGATTCTCTGGCTGATGAAGCCACCGCTATCGCGAATCAGCGGAACTGCTCTGCCATCAAAAGAGAAAGCAGCCTGCGCCTCGCGTAACACTTCTTCACTCACCGCCGGGCTGGCCATCATGGTGAGCCGCTTTTCCCCGGGAAACAGCACATCCACTGCCACTACCCTTTCAGCATCAAGACCTTTCTCAACAATTGTTGAGCTGGTATCCATGCCCAAAGGCGTCACGACGATGATGCTGTCACTGGCGGCTTCACCACCGCTGTCTATCTTTACACCGGCCTGTTCAAGCATTGCTATCGTAGCATCGGCCAGGTCAGGATATTCCGGGTCTACCCAGAATTGCCGGGTAACTTTTACGGCTGTAGCAGCATCCCTCGTTTCTTCCTGCTTCTGTCCATCAACATAGCGATAAAAACCCTCACTGGTTTTTCTCCCAAGCAGTCCCGCTGTATACCTTCTTTGCTGCAGAGGCGTGGGGCGCACGCGGGGCTCATTAAAATACTGGTTATAAACCTGCTGTGTGGCAGGGAAAGTAACATCAAGCCCGGTGAGATCCATAAGCTCAAACGGCCCCATCCTGAAGCCCATGCAATCCCGCACAACTTCATCCACCGTCTGCACGTCAGTCACGTTTTCATGCAGCAGGCGAAGACCCTCGGTAATTAATCCACGCCCGGCGTGGTTTACCAGGAACCCGGGAGAGTCGTTAACCATCACCGGCGTATGCCCGATTCTCAGGGTGAGATCGTGCAATTGACGGCTGACCTGCTCGTCGGTTCGCAGCGCCGAGATAACTTCAACCAGCTTCATAAGTGGAACCGGGTTAAAAAAGTGGAAGCCGGCAATTCGGCCGGGCTTTAGCGCACTGGCAGCAACCGCTGTCACGGACAGTGAAGACGTATTTGTAGCGAGTATACAGTCATCGGAGACAAGTTCTTCGAGCTGGCCAAACAGGGACTGCTTCACTTCGAGTTTCTCCACCACCGCTTCGATGACAATGTCGGCAGCCGCGAGCCCGGCAAGGTCAGAGCTCGCCTCTATTCGGGACAGTGCTGCATCCGCCTCCTCGGCACTCATACGTCCCTTTTCAGCTGCACGTTTAAACATACCGGAGACAAAGCCGATGGCGTCTTCAACAGCCTTATCATCCAGATCAAACAGCACGACCTGGACACCCGCTGCAGCCGCCACCTGTGCTATACCTCGGCCCATGATGCCGGCACCGATAATGCCCATCAGCAGCTCATCTTTTGAGAAATCCTTCATTTTCGATGTTATTTTGTTATTTTTACTATGCGAAACTATTATTAATTATTACTTGCCATTGTGAAATTATTAACATAAAAAGTAAAATAAACTACGCTAATTTTTACAGTCGGAGGCAACCAAATGGCACAGGCACAGCAAGCCCTGCCCCGCGCAGCACTCAAACCACTGGTCCTGGATTTTGAATCCCACGGCATAGACAAGAGACAGGATAGAAAATTTATTACCGCCCTTGCCAGGGGCCTGGAAGTGCTGCGTGCGTTCCAGTCCCAGGTGGGCCGAATGAGTAACAAGGAAATCTCAGAGCTTACTCGCATACCCAAGCCCACAATTACCCGCCTCACTTATACACTGAGTGAAATGGGTTACCTGCAGCAAAGCAAGGAAGATGGCAAGTACGAGCTTGGACCCGGCGTACTATCACTGGGTTACCCCCTGCTGAGTGGCCTGGCTATTCGGCATCTTGCCCATGACCAGATGTCGGAACTGGCAAACCACGGTGGTTGTTCCGTTGCCCTCGGCGCACGTGACAGGCTGAGCATGGTTTACCTTGATGAATGCTGTGGCAACTCATCCACCACGCTGAGACTGGACGTGGGAGCCCGCATTGAAATCGCCCGCTCTGCCATCGGGCGAGCATGGCTGTCCGCCATTGACGACTTACAGCGGGAAGAAATTTACCAGCAGCTGGCCGAGGCCTATGGCAGTGAATGGGATGAACTCAAGCAACGCATCGAAGATGCGCGTATGCAGATCAAGGACCATGGCTTTTGCCTGGTAGATCGGGAATGGCGCAAGGACACTCGAACCGCGGCAATACCGCTGGTCAGCTCGGATGGAAAAAACATCATGGCCATGAGCTGTGGTGGGCCAGCCTTTGCGCTTAGCATGGCAACGCTTCGAGACGAACTCGGTCCCCGCCTGCATCACATCGGAGAGAACATCTCGCCCTTTCTAGGCAGGTAAACCATGGCCGGGCCATTAAGCGGTATTCGTGTTCTTGACCTGAGTCGTATCCTGGCCGGTCCCTGGTGCAGCCAGATCCTGGCGGACCTGGGGGCAGAGGTTATCAAGGTGGAGCGCCCTGGAAGCGGCGATGACACGCGCCAGTGGGGCCCACCGTGGGCCAACACCAATGACGAAAATTCAGACGGTGAATCCGCATATTACCTCAGTACTAACAGAGGTAAACACTCACTAACTTTGGATATTGGCAGTGAACAGGGACGTGAAATCGTGCTGCAGCTGGCGCGGAATTCTGATGTGCTCATAGAGAATTTCAAAACCGGCGGCCTGGCCAAGAAGGGCCTGGGCTACGAGGACATTCGCAAGGCCAGGGAAGACATCATCTACTGCTCTATCACGGGCTTTGGCCAGGACGGTCCCCTCGCCCATCATGCCGGCTACGATTACCTGATCCAGGCCATGGGAGGACTCATGAGCATCACCGGCGTGGCAGACGGCGAAGCGGGCGCCGGTCCACAGCGAGTCGGGGTCGCGGTCGGCGACCTGACCACCGGCATGTATTCCACCATTGCCATCCTCTCTGCCCTCTACCACCGAAATCAAACTGGCGAAGGACAGCACATTGATATGGCCTTACTGGATACCCAGGTAAGCTGGCTCGCCAACCAGGCTTCCAATTACTTTGTCAGCGGAGAATGTCCGCAAAGAACTGGAGCGCAGCATCCAAACCTCACTCCCTACCAGCCCTTTCCAAGTCGTGACGGCTACGTGGTTATTGCCATTGGTAACGACGGCCAGTTCCAGCGCTTTTGCACAGAGGCCGATTGCCCCGGACTGGCCAGCGATGCGCGCTTCACCACCAACCCCCTGAGAAATCAAAACCGCGCAGCGCTGATCCCGGCAATGGAGCAAATCACCAGGACCAGGACGACGCGGGAGTGGATCGATTCGCTACAGGCTGTCGCCGTGCCCTGTGGTCCAATCAACACCATTGAAGACGTGTTCAATGACCCACAGGTCGTTCACAGGGGTATGCAGATTGAACAGGATCACCCCCAGGCAGGCAGGGTAAAAGGCGTGGCCAACCCGATTAAGTTTTCCTCCACCAAAATTGAGTACACGAAGGCGCCGCCCATGCTCGGCGAAGATAATGACTATGTACTGCGGGAAGTTTTGGGGAAAACAGCTGACGAAATAGAAACCCTGAGAAAGGATAAAATAATCTAGGCGCCTTCGCTGGTTTCAGCAATCAGCCAGTCCCGGTAGTCATCGTTCACCAGCTCAATAGGCAGGGCAATAATCCCCGGGGTTTCGTAGGGATGCAGTTCAGAAATCAGGGAAGACACCGCTTCAAAAAGACTTTCCCTTGTTTTTACCAGCAAGGGGTATTCCTCCTCGCTTTCAATCTCGCCTTTCCAGTGATAGCTGCTCCTGATTGCAGGATAGATATTTGAGCAGGCAACCAGCCGACGATTCAGCAATTCCGAGGAAATTGCCTCGGCCACTTCCGGGCTCGGGCAATTTACCCAGACATCAATCAGCTTCATTACGTAGCACGATCTTGCCCGCCTGGCCAAAAGACTCCAGCAACTTGTGCGCAGCCACCGCCTCGTCCATGGGAAGTACATCATGGATGAGTGGTTCAATCCTGTTCTTGTTTACGAAATCAAACATGGCAGCAAACTCGGCGGGTGAACCCATGGTTGTTCCCTGTATTCGAATGTGCCGCAGAAAGTTCTTTGCCATTTCCAGGCCCATGGAGGGATTTCCCAGGGTCGCTCCGAAAAAAACATAACGTCCACCATTCACAAGCGTGCCCAGCACGGCATTCATGTCGTCACCGCCGGCAGAATCAATGACGATATCAAAACCACCGCTCATCTCTTTCAGGGTGTTGGTGAAACCCTCTTCCCTGTAGCTCACTCCATTCACTGCACCCAGTGCTTTTGCCTTATCGATTTTCTCCTGGCTACCGCTGGTGACGTACACCTTCGCACCAAGCGCGGCAGCCCACTGGATAGCAAAGGTAGAAACTCCACTACCGGCCGCGGTGACCAGCACTTTCTGCCCCGCTTTCACTTCACCCTGGGTCACCAGGGCGCGCCAGCTGGTCAGGCCCGCCAGCGGAATGGCGGCAGTCTGTTCCCAGTCAAGATGAGCAGGCTTGTCGAGAAAATCCGTGTCCGGAATGCAGATGTACTCGGCAAAGGTACCCTGGTCGGGCATACCAAGCACGCGAAAATCAGGTCCATAACGATGTTCTTCATCACCCCAGGCCCGCGCCGGGTACACCACGACTTCCCTACCAATAAGTGACTCATCACCACCCGGACCAACAGCATCAATAATACCGGCACCGTCTGAACCCGCGGTACAGGGCAGGGTCGTACCCGGGTACTTGCCAACTGTCATCCAGTAATCCCTGCGGTTAAGTGCCGAGGTCTTGAGCTTGACCCGCACTTCGCCATTACCGGGCTGTGGTGTTTCCACTTCCCTGATCTCGAGTTTTTCCGGTCCACCAATTTCGGGTAACACCACTGCTTTCATGTTTTTTTCTCCGCTATGTTACAGCTAAAAATTTTGCCGGGCTTAAGACAATACCGGCGGTACTCTATCCAGGTTCCACCTCGCCGCCTGTTCATAGGCGTAGGCCATTTGCAGGCAGGAAAAGTCCTGGTATCGCCGTGCAATGATTTGTAATCCCATGGGCAGGCCACGCTTACCAAAACCCGCGGGTACGTTGGCGACAGGACAACCGGACAGGGTGCCGCCGATAACTACTTCCATCCAGCGATGGTAGGTGTCCATTTGCTTGCCGGCTATTTCTTTTGGCCAGTGCATTTGGGCATCAAAAGGAAATACCTGGGCTGTCGGTAGCACCAGGTAGTCATATTTTGCAAATGCCTTTTCAAGGGCTGCGTACCACCTGGCCCTTGCAGAAGAGGCTCGCGAGACATCATCACCACTCAGCTTTGCGCCACCTTCAACTTCCCATACGTATTCAGGTTTTAGCAATGGTCTTTTCTTCGGGTCCTCGTACAGCGCCAGGCCCCTTGCTCGCACCAGCCAATGCCGAAATGTCAGCCATGTTTGCCAGAGTTCCTCCATGGAAAAATCCAGTTTTACCGCTTCAACGCGACAGCCGACCGTTTCAAAGTTTTTCATGGCATCCTCGCACAGGGACAACACGCCATCTTCCATTGCCAGGTAGCCATCGTAGTTTCCAAGCCAGCCAATACGTACATCCGTAAAGTCACGCTGCAGTGGCCTGGTAAATTCACGGGGATCAGAATTTAAAGAACTGGGTGAACGTGGATCAAAACCGGCCATGGTGGACAACAGCATCGCTGTATCCGCGACGTTACGACCCATGGGACCATTACAGGGTAATTCCTCTTTGTAAGATCGGCTCAGGGGGACAAGGCCTGGAGTCGGGCGAAAACCGATAACATTGTTAAATGCACCCGGGTTACGCAGGGATCCCATCAGGTCACTGCCATCCGCCACCGGCGAAGTTTGCAAGGCCAGGCTGGCCGCTGCGCCACCACTACTGCCACCCACAGAGCTCTTTGCATCATAGGGATTCAGGCTGGGGCCAAACACCGGGTTGTAGGTGTGTGAGCCCAGTCCAAATTCGGGCACATTGGTTTTACCGATGATAATAGCACCTGCATTCCTGATGCGTTCTACGTGGATTGAATCCTTTGTTGCAATGTTATTTCTAAAAATGGGAGAACCATATGAAGACAGGTAGCCCTTTGCATCGGCGAGATCCTTGATTGAAAAAGGAAACCCATGCATCCAGCCGCGATATTTTCCCGCGCTGAGTTCATCATCATAACGGGACGCCTGCTTTATCAGCGCATCCCGATCGCCAAGGGAAACAATCGCGTTGTAAACAGGATTGAGTATTTCTATTTGATCGAGGTAGGCCTGCATCACCTCCTTGCAGGAGAACTCGCGACTCCTGATCGCCGACGACAGCTCCAGGCCGCTGAGCCTGGTGATCTCGCGTGCCAGCCTGCCACTTTTCGTAACCAGCTTGCTGGTGGCACAGGCAGGTAGACTGGTCATTGTCGCTCCCACTGCAATGGATGCGCCTACTTGCTGTAGAAAACGACGACGATTAAATTGCGCTGGGCTTTTCATTGGACAAACAATTTTTTAATTTTGATTACATTGTACAAGCCCCAATCAATTCAGCCTATGAAACGATATTCAGGCCATTGGCAAATTCCGAAGAGCTAATGTAAGTCCTTGTCACTGTGCCCCAAGTGCCTTTTAGCCTTGATATTTTTAGATATGACGGTTAGCTAAGAATCAAGCATATTGTCGACAATATTTGCTATATCGTGCGCTTAAAATATAATTACAGCCCTAATTCGACGTTTTTGTTGACAATCTGCCATGGATACAGCATTCAACCGCGATACCCAGACTATTGCTGACCGGCTCAGCGAGGAACTGATTACGGCCATCGTGCGCGGGGATATTCCTTCCGGAAGCAAGATCAGCGAACCCGACCTGGCGCGAAACTACAAGGTCAGCCGTGGTCCGCTGCGCGAGGCAATTCGCCGCCTGGAAGGACTACACCTGGTGGCCCGTGTTCCGCACGTGGGTGCCCGGGTGGTGAGCCTGCACGTGAAGCAGTTGCAGGAGATATACCAGATGCGCGAGGCACTTGAAGGTATGGCCGCACGCCTGGCCTGCAGGCACATGAGTGAGAAGGAAGTGTCGGAGCTGAAGAGCCTGCTGGATGAACATGAGCTGAGTATTCAAAAAAGTGATGGGCGCGAGTACTTCCAGCATGAAGGGGATTTTGATTTTCACTACCGCATCATTCAAGGGAGTAAAAACCAGAGACTCGTGGAATTCCTCTGCAGTGAACTTTATCACCTGATACGCATGTATCGCTTTCGTTCCAGTCAAATTAGTTCGCGACCGGAGCGGGCCCTGTCTGAGCACCGGCAAATTTGCCAGGCAATAGAGCAAAAGGATGAAGAACTCGCCGAGCTATTGATGCGTCGCCATATCAGTACCGCGCAAAAACACATAGAACAACAATTCCAGGCGGAGGGAGAAGAACAACAATGACAACAACAGCGGGCCAGGCCTTTCGCCAGGCAGTTAAAGACAATCAGCCCCTGCAGGTGGTGGGCACCATCACGGCACTGGCAGCACGCATGGCCGAGCGAGCCGGTCACAAGGCCATCTATCTATCCGGTGGAGGACTGGCTGCCAATTCCCTTGGCATTCCCGATCTTGGTATCAGTGCCCTTGAAGACCTGCTGGTGGATATACGAAGAATTACCGACGTGTGCCCATTGCCCTTGATGGTTGATGTGGACACGGGTTTTGGTGGCGCATTCAATATCGCGCGCACCACGCGCAGCCTGATCAAGGCCGGCGCCGGCGCCATGCACATGGAAGACCAGGTGGCAGAAAAACGCTGCGGTCACCGACCCAACAAGGCCATCGTCTCGCAGGCAGAAATGGTCGATCGCATCAAGGCAGCGGTGGATGCGCGAAGCGATGAAAGTTTTGTCATCATGGCGCGAACCGATGCGCTCGCGGTAGAAGGGATGCAGTCAGCCATCGAACGTGCCCAGGCCTGTGTCGAGGCCGGGGCGGACATGATTTTTCCCGAGGCCATGCAAACCCTTGAGCAGTACCAGGAATTCCGTGCCGCGATTGATGTGCCTTTCCTGGCCAACATCACCGAGTTTGGCAAGACACCGCTGTTCTCGACCCAGGAACTGGGCGAAGTGGGAGTCGATATCGTGCTTTACTGCTGCGGCGCATACAGGGCCATGAACAAGGGTGCTATGTCTTTTTACGAAGCGCTTATCGAGGACGGTCATCAACGCAACGTCATCGACATCATGCAAACACGCGAGGAAATGTATGACATCCTCGGCTACCACGAATATGAACAGAAACTTGACGAATTATTTTCAAAGGGGGAAGGCTGATGGCCGAAAAGAAAAAAGCATTTAAGCCAAAGAAATCTGTCGCGCTATCGGGTGTCGCGGCCGGTAATACTGCCCTGTGCACGGTTGGCCGAAGTGGTAACGATCTACATTACCGCGGTTATGACATTCTTGATATGGCCGAGACCTGCGAGTTCGAGGAAGTGGCTCACCTGTTAATTCATGGCAAGCTACCAAACAAGGCTGAACTTGCCAGTTACAAGAGAAAACTTAAGTCGCTACGCGGCCTGCCGGAACTACTACAAAACGCCCTTGAACTTATTCCCGCTGCTGCGCACCCCATGGATGTCCTGCGTACCGGCTGCTCCATGCTTGGCACGATATTACCCGAGACCACCGAACAGGCTCCCGCCGCTGCGCGAGACATTTCCGATAAGCTCCTGGCCTGCCTTGGTTCCATGCTGATGTACTGGTACCAGTTTACCCACAACGGTGTTCGAATCGATGTCAACACCGACGACGATTCCATCGGGGGTCACCTGCTGCACATGCTGCATGGAGAGGCGCCCGGCGAGGAATGGGTTCGCGCTATGCATACCTCTCTCATTCTCTATGCCGAGCATGAATTCAACGCCTCTACCTTTGCCACTCGAGTGGTCGTGGGCACTGGTTCAGATATGTATTCGGCTATCTGTGGCGGTATCGGCGCGCTGCGCGGGCCGAAGCATGGCGGGGCCAACGAAGTGGCCTTTGACATTCAAAGCCGGTATGACAATGCTGAGGAAGCTGAAGCCGATATCAGGGAGCGCATGGCAAGAAAGGAAATCATCATCGGATTTGGTCACCCGGTTTATACCATTTCCGATCCTCGTAACGAGGTAATCAAGCGAGTGGCAAAACAGCTGTCCGAAAGCCAGGGTAACATGAAGATGTTTGATATTGCCGAGCGCCTTGAGTCGGTGATGTGGGATGAAAAGAAAATGTTCCCAAATCTTGACTGGTTTTCGGCGGTCTCATACAACATGATGGGTGTGCCGACATCCATGTTCACCCCGCTGTTTGTCATTTCCAGGGTAACCGGCTGGGCCGCCCATGCCATGGAACAACGAGTAGACGGCAAGATAATTCGACCCAGCGCCAACTACACCGGCCCGGAAGATCAGAAATTCGTGTCGATAGAAAAACGCCAGTAAAATAGAATACGACAAGAATCGGTATCCTGCCGTGACCGGGGAGATGAGGGGCCTGGTCACCTGCTACCTACTGAATATAACTACCATGGGCGAAAACGGGGCATGTCTGGCGACAAGCGCATTTACTATTTCGGCAGCAAGCTGACAGAAGGCAACCGGGATATGGGTGATCTGCTGGGTGGCAAGGGCGCCAACCTGGCGGAAATGACCAGTATCGGCCTGCCCGTTCCCGCGGGCTTTACCATTACCACGGAATGCTGCGCCGACTACAACAGGCTGTCTGCTCTGCCACCCGGCCTGGTAGATGATATTCGCAAGAACATGCAGCGTCTTGAAAAGGAAACCGGCAAGGGTTTCGGTGACAGCAAGGATCCCCTGCTTGTGTCAGTGCGAAGCGGGGCCGCGGTCAGCATGCCCGGTATGATGGATACGGTGCTAAACCTGGGGCTTAATGACAAGTCCATCAAGGGCCTTGAAAAGCAGACCGGCAACAGCCGATTCGCACTGGATGCCTATCGGCGTCTTATCAACATGTTTGGCGACGTGGTAATGGGTATCGACCATCATCACTTTGAAGAACAGTTTGAGAAGATCAAGAAGCAGCATCGTGTAACGGAAGATACCGACCTGGATGAAGAGGGTCTCACGCAACTCATCAGCGCTTACAAGTCAGTTTACAAGAAACACACCGGCGAGAGCTTTCCCCAGGATCCCTACAGGCAAATGGAAAAAGCGGTTGAGGCGGTATTCCAGAGCTGGAATATTCCCCGTGCTGTAACTTATCGTCGCATCAATGATATTCGCGGGCTGCTGGGCACAGCGGTAAATATCCAATCCATGGTTTTTGGCAACATGGGTGACGATTCAGGCACTGGCGTAGCCTTTACCCGTGACCCTTCAACCGGGAAGAACGAGTTTTACGGCGAATTTCTTATTAATGCTCAAGGGGAGGATGTGGTGGCAGGTATTCGCACACCCCAGCCCGTGAGCCTGATGAAAAAGTGGCGCCCAAGGATTTACAGCCAGTTATTGAAAGTAAAGAAAACCCTGGAAGGCCATTACCGCGACATGCAGGACATCGAGTTTACTATCGAGAGAGGTAAGCTCTACATGCTGCAAACAAGAACAGGAAAGCGTACCGGTGCGGCGGCGGTGAAAATCGCAGTGGACATGGTCAGGGAAAAACGTATCAGTCAGAAAACTGCACTGCTCAGGGTTCCTGCCAACGATCTTAACCAGCTGCTCCTGCCCTCTTTTGATCCAAGGGCAAGAAAACAGGTACTGACCAGGGGGCTGGCCGCCTCACCCGGTGCTGCCTCCGGCTACCCGGTGTTCACAGCAGATGAAGCCGTGGCCCGCACTGAGAAAGGCGACAGCGTGATCCTGGTACGACGTGAAACCAGCCCGGAAGACATACATGGTATGCACGCGGCCGCCGGTATCCTGACATCGACCGGTGGCTCCACGAGTCATGCTGCCGTGGTAGCGCGCGGCTGGGGCAAATGCTGCGTGGCCGGGGCCGGTGAAATCATCATCGATGCGAAACGCCACATAATGAAGGTGCATGACCGCAAGATTTCGGTCAATGACATTATCAGTATCGACGGCTCTACCGGTGAAGTCATTCTTGGTGATGTAGACAAACGACCACCCAGTTTTACCAGTGAGTTCAGGACACTGATGAAGTGGGCAGACCAGACACGTAAGATGGTCATACGCACAAACGCCGATACACCGGACGATTCAAAGATTGCCCGCGGCTTTGGCGCCGAGGGGATTGGTCTTTGCCGTACCGAGCACATGTTTTTCGGTGACAAGCGCATCATGGCCATGCGCGAGATGATCCTTTCCCAGGATGAAAAGTCTCGGCGTGATGCCCTGAAGAAGTTGCTGCCATTTCAGCGCCGGGATTTCGAGGGCATTTTCAAATCCATGAACGGCCTACCGGTGACCATTCGCCTGCTCGATCCTCCATTGCACGAGTTCCTGCCCACCGAGGAGAAGGCACAGCGCAAGCTGGCCAGGGCCATGAAGGTAAAACATGACCATATCGTGCGGCGGGTAAACCAGTTGCACGAGGTAAATCCCATGCTGGGTCACCGTGGTTGCCGTCTCACGGTGACCTTTCCGGAAATCCTGGAAATGCAGGTGACTGCCATTGTTGAAGCAACGATTAACTGCAGGCGTAAACGCATCGATGCCCAGCCTGAAATCATGATCCCCCTTGTGGGCATTGACAATGAACTGATCATGTTGAGGGAGCTGACTGAACAAACCATTGCCAGGGTAAAACAAAAGAAAAAATTTCGCGGTGCCCTGGATATACCCATCGGCACCATGATAGAAATTCCGCGTGCTGCGCTGACCGCCGACGAAGTCGCCCGGCATGCTGATTTTTTCAGCTTTGGCACCAATGACCTGACGCAGATGACGCTCGGCTATAGTCGCGACGACATCGGCACATTTATGCCGGATTACTTGGAGAAAAACATTCTTGAGACCAACCCCTTTCTTACCCTGGATGCTACGGGTGTCGGGCAGCTGGTTGAAACCGCAGTTGAAAAAGGCAGGGACACAAAACCCAAGCTGAAATGTGGTATCTGTGGAGAACATGGCGGTGATCCAGAGTCCATCGTGTTTTTCCAGTCAGTACAGCTTGATTACATAAGCTGCTCACCCTTTCGTGTACCCATCGCTCGCCTTGCCGCCGCCCAGGCAGCCCTGAAGAATCAGCAGCTCACCCTGTTTCACTAATCACTATGAATTTTCTCCTTATTCATGGCGCATGGCACGACGGTTCCTGCTGGAACAAGGTCATCAAGGAGCTGGAAAAAACCGGGCACCGGGCATGGGCCCCGACTCTCAGGGGCAATGGCCATGGTGTTGCTAAGACAGGCATGACCCATGCCAGCACGGTACAGTCGGTGGTTGATTTTGTTACCGAGCATGACCTGCAGGACCTGGTCGTGGTTGGCCACAGCTATGGTGGCAGTATCATTCAAAAACTGGCTGAGCATATTCCAGAACGGATAAAGCGCCTGGTTTTTCAAAATGCATTTGTGATGCTTGACGGGCAAAGCATGCTGGATGAAAACCCTCCCCACTATGTGCCACTGATGGAGAAGCTTGTCGCAGAAAGCAACGATGATAGTTTTACATTGCCTTTTGAAATATGCAGGGAGGCGTTTTTTAACAGCGTCGACCTTGAAACGGCGCGGAAGCTCTGGCAGGAATGTTTTTCTCCGCAGCCCATCCAACCCTTTCGAGACAAGCTCGATTTAAAGAAATTTTATTCCCTGGAAATTCCCAGGAGCTACCTGAACTGCACCGAGGACATAGCCCTGCCACCGGGTCCGGAGCACGGCTGGCATCCAAGGATGTCCAACCGTCTTGGCCTGTATCGCCTGGTGCAGATGCCCGGGGACCACGAAGCTATTGTTACCAGCCCTGGACTCATGGCTGAAAAACTGCTTGAAGCGGGTAGGGATTAAGTTATTTATAGTATCATTTAGCCAGTATTCAACAGGGACACCAGTATGATAGAGAGACTAAGCTCAGCAAACCTCCCACCGCCGAGATTTCGTTATTGCCCACTTATTAAAGCGGGCCCTTTTTACAAGACGGCAGGAATGATTGCCCTGGACAAGGACTCCGGGGAGCTTGAACCCGGTGGTCCGGAAGCGGAAACACGCAAGATTCTTGATAACCTGTTAAGTGCACTGGCGGATTTCGACCTGGCGCCCTCTGACATGATCAGTGCCACGATATACACCACCGAGTTTGACAAGTTTCCTGAAATTAATAAGCCCTGGGAAGCGGTATTTACCGATCTTAATGCCCTGCCAACACGTACCGCTGTTGGCGTTAGTGCATTGCCTATCGGTGCCAGCGTTGAAATCGAATTCATGTTTTATAAAGATTAATCATGAACGACAAGACAAAGGCCAGCCTGCTTTCAGACAAGCCAAAGCCAAGGGGAGCTTACCCTCACATAAAGCGTGCCGGTGATTTCCTTTATGTTTCCGGTACCAGTTCAAGGAGACCGGATAATTCTTTTGAAGGGGCCGAGGCCGATGAATTCGGAACAGTATCACTTGATATTCGCAAGCAAACCAGGGCGGTATTGAAGAACATCGATAGCACGCTGCAAAGCGAGGGTGCTTCTCTCGCCGATCTCGTGGAGCTCAGCACATTCCTTGTCAATATGAATGACTTCGGCGGCTACAACGAGGTTTACGGAGAGTTCTTCACTTATGAAGGCCCGGCTCGAACCACGGTGGCCGTTCACCAGCTGCCCCACCCTCACCTGCTCATTGAAATTAAGTGCGTGGCCTATAAACCCCTTTAAGAAGAGTACCTATGCCAAGCAAACACCTTATGCAGGCCTTCAATTTCCAGCAATGGATTGATGAGCATCGAGACCTGTTGAAGCCGCCCGTGGGTAATGCGCAGATCTGGGAGGATGGTGACCTCATGGTTACCGTGGTGGGCGGACCCAATGAAAGAACGGATTACCATGATGATCCCGCGGAAGAGTTTTTTTACCAGGTGCAGGGAAACATGTACCTCAACATCATGGATAAAGAGGGCCAGCCACCAAGACAGATCCCGATTAAGGAGGGAGACATTTTTTTCCTCCCCGCCCATGTGCGTCACTCTCCACAGCGACCGGAAGCCGGCAGTATCGGCCTGGTGATTGAGCCGAAGCGTCCACCGGGAGAACCCGACGGGCTTGAATGGTATTGCATGGAATGTCACCACCTTGTCTACCGCGCAGAATTGATCCTGGAAGATATCGCCAGGGACCTGGCCCCCGTGATGCAGAACTTTTACGCCGACGAGTCCCTGCGGCACTGCCCGAACTGCGGAGCCGTGCACCCCGGAAAGACCGCTTCGTGACGGTCGTCGATATACATAGCCACTTCTACCCTGATCAATTGCCGGATTTCTCCAGCCGCTTTGGCGGCGAGTGGCCCGGCTTCTATGCCACGGACCCCGGCAAGGGAATGATCACCCTTGGCGGTAATGACTTTCGTCCCGTCTATGAAGCCTGCTGGAATCCGGAAGTTCGTATCGAGGAGATGGACCAGCACGGAATCGATATCCAAATTGTTTGTGCCACACCCCTGCTGTTTGCCTATGACAAGCCCATTGACCAGGCGGATGAATGGGCAAAACAGGTCAATGACAGTGCCCGGGAACTTTGCGCCAACAATGCGCAGAGACTGCGCACGCTTTGCCAGGTGCCACTGCAGGATATTGACGCTTCCTGTGCCGAGCTAAGCCGTGCCAGAGAATCTGGACACGTTGGTGTGCAGATTGGAAACCATGTTGGTTTAAAGAACCTGGATGATGAGGGCATCATCACTTTCCTGCAGCACTGCGCCGATGAAAATATGCCAGTGCTGGTCCATCCATGGGACATGATGTCTGCCGAGCGCATGCCCCGCTACATGCTGCAATGGTTGGTGGCGATGCCGGCTGAAACACAGTTGTCAGTACTTTCTCTTATCCTCTCGGGTGCGTTTGAAAGAATTCCGGCGTCACTGAAACTGTGCTTTGCCCACGGTGGCGGAAGCTTTGCATTCCTGCTGGGTCGCGTACAAAACGCCTGGCAGCACCGCGATATCGTGAGAGAAGATTGCCCTCACCCGCCTTCACACTACTGCAACCGTTTTTACGTAGACTCAGCGGTGTTTGATGAACAGGCCCTGAAATTACTCACTGGCGTTATGGGTGCGGAAAGGGTCATGCTGGGTTCGGATTATCCTTTTCCCCTTGGCGAGCAGGAAATCGGTAAGCTCATCAGGCAAAGCCAGCAGCACAACGAAGATGAGAAAGCCCGGCTACTGGGTTTAAATGCGCTCGAGTTCTTTTCTCTGGACTAGGTGACTGTTGCTCGCTCGCGGTACTCCGCACGCTTCCAGCTTTCGTTGTTGATAATGTTCACCAGGGTGTTCACCGAACGCCAAACGTCCATGTAACTGTTGTACAGTGGCGCGAAGCCAAAACGAATAATATCCGGCGCACGAAAGTCCACCACGATCCCCTGCGCCTTGAGTGCCTGGGTAATGGCATAGCCTTCATCGTGAATTATCGAAACATGGCTGCCCCTGCGATCATTATCCCGTGGTGATGCAATACCGATATCCGGACAATGTTCTGCCATTAATTCAATAAAAAGCTGGCCCAGTGCCTGTGATTTCTTACGAATTTCCTGCATGTCCACGGACAGGGTTAAATCAATACCAGGTTCCAGTGCTGACAGGGCAACGATGCTTTGCGTGCCCGACTGCAGTTGTCGAATATCATTCGCCGGCGCGTACTGGTCACTAAACTCAAAGGGGCTGGCATGTCCCCACCACCCGGTAATCGGTTGTTGCACGTTGCCCTGGTGTCTCCCAGCCAGGTAAAGAAAAGCCGGGGCACCGGGCCCGCCATTGAGGTACTTGTAGGTACAGCCTACCGCCATGTCGACATTTAACCCTGACAGTTCAAGTGGCATGATGCCGGCGCTGTGACAAAGATCCCAGATTACCAGCGCCCCGTTTTCCTGGGCGCGGGCAGTGAGGGTCGCCATGTCCCAGGTTTCACTGGTCTTGTAGTGTGTGTGGGTGAGAACGACAAGAGCCGTGTTTTTATCAATTGACGATTCCACTTCACCGCGTTCCACCGCCACCAGCTCCACCCTGTCGCCCAGCATGGCCTCGATACCCTGCATGACGTAGAGGTTGGTAGGAAAGTTGCCCAGCTCGGTAACAATACGGCTCTTGTCTTCCTGCATAGAAAGACCGGCGAGGATCATCTTGAACAGGTTAACCGAGACACAGTCTCCGACAACAACTTCACCACTCTCTGCCCCTATCAGCTGCGCAATCTTGTCGCCAATGATCCGGGCCCTGATAAACCAGTCGTTAGTATTCCAGCTGTCGATCAGGTCAACTGCCCACTCTTTCTCAAGGTTTTTTGAAACAGCAGCTGGTACAGCAAGGGGCATGGCACCCAGCGAGTTGCCATCGAGATAAGTGATACCCCCTGGCAAGTGAAACAAGGCTGCCTTGTCAGCAAGAGGGTCGTTACTGTCCAGGGCTTCTATGTATTCAAGGTCAAGACTCACCGTCGGCTTTCCTCCTTCTCTAGATCTTCCTGCCACGTATTTGGGCGCCTGTACCAGGCCTGACAAAATGATTGTACACGCACCAACGGAGGAAAAAGTAATATCGGCAGGAACAGCACAAACAATTTTCCCTGGGAATACCAGTCGACCTTGCGCACGGAGGTACTGATAGGCCAGTCGGTAATAATGTCAAAGCTCATTTCCCTGTCCCTGCCCCAGCTGGTAATCGCCCGGGATAACCAGATCTCCTCGCTGGCATAGACGTCCTCGCTAAAGCCTCCTACGTCCTCAAAGGCATCACGGCGACAATATATAAAACATCCTGCAGCCAGAGAAAGCTTTACTGCAATCCAGTTCCAGCAATTTAGAAAGGCCTGGGGTAACCAGGGCACTTCCCTCTCGAACCTGACCAGCGTGCCACCACCACAACAGCGTCCACCCTGCAATCGCTCCACGGCAGTCCACAGGAGTGATTCATTTAACTCTGTGTCAGCATCAAGAAAGACGAGGAAGTCAGATAGCGCGGCTCCCGCGCCGGCATTCCTTGCGCGCGAAATCTGGTTAAAGGGTTCGAACACCACGCGCGCGCCCCATTCCCCTGCGATGCTCGCAGTATTATCAGTAGAGTTGTTATCGACAACGATAACTTCAACATCAAGGGGACGGGACTTGATTACCCTGCCCAGGCTTTCAAGTGTGCGCGGAAGAAACGCCTCTTCGTTATAGGCCGGAATTATGATAGACAGGACGGGCACGCCTGTTAATCAGCTTTCCCGCGTAACGCCCATTTCGGGATACAAGCTGTGGCCGCAGCGATTAACTGTCGATTATTTTCCAGGTGCCATCTTCATCACGGCAGGCGGTATCGGTAACAGTCTCTTCCTGGCCATCGACAAAAATGGTTTGAGTGAATTCCCGGCACGGCCTTCCATCTCCGGCAAAATAGGTCTTGGTTGGCGTGACAGAACCTGCGTGACCACTATCCGGGTTTGACCAGCCGGCAGAGCGCCCTGTCTTCTTGTATTCCAGCGCACTCTGCGTGGTGTCGTAGTGATAATCCTGGTCCGCACAATCCAGCTTGCGGCCGATGTTATTACCGATAAAGCCACCGGCGAGAACGCCACCGGCGATGGCGAACTTCTTACCACTACCACCACCAATCTGTGAACCTACCAGTCCACCCAGGGCTGCGCCAAGCAAAGTGCCGGCGATTTCTCCACCACCACCTTTTTCCCTGATACATTCCGCCTGCGCCGTGATACTGCTTGCAGCCAATAGAATTGCCAGTGCCAGGTACTTGAATTTGTTATACATTTTAACGACTCCATTGAAAAGGCTGAACGCACCTTAAGTTTTGATCAATGTTCAGAGGGGCTTTCCCCGAATCCAGAGTATAGACAATCGCGGGCGGGAAAACTCAGGACTTTGTCACAATTGCACTGATATCAACCAGCTTGCGCATGGCAAAGTTAAACAAGCTTCTCCTCGGCCACCACGATGCCGTCCTCATCAGCATAAAGATAATCGCCTGCTTTAAAACTCACGCCACCGAACTCGATATCAATATCTCTCTCACCAACACCTTTCTTGACGCTTTTCTTCGGATTGGTGTTAATTGCCTTAACACCGATATCCATCCCGGCGATCACGGCGGAATCACGAATGCAGCCATACACCACGATACCCTGCCAGTTATTATCCACGCCCAGCTTTGCCAGCATGTCACCAACAAGCGCGCAGCGTAAAGAGCCGCCGCCATCGACTACCAGCACACGTCCGTCGCCGTCCTCTTCAAGGGCAGACCGAACCAGCGTGTTATCTTCAAAAACCTTCAGGGTAGAGACCGGTCCGGAAAACTGCTTACGCGCACCAAAATCCCGGAACATTGGAGTGACCACGCGTACCTTGTCACCATGCTCATCGTATAAATCTGCAGTAGCGACACCCATGGCTATTTCTTGTCTCCCTTTCTTGGTCTTTGCCAGCCCTCTATGCTGACCTGCTTTGCGCGGCTGATGGTTAGCTGGTTTTCACCGACATTCTTTGTCACGGTTGTACCTGCGCCAATGGTGACTCCATTTGCAATAGTGACCGGGGCAACAAGCTGCGTGTCAGAACCGACAAACACGTCGTCACCGATAATGGTCTTGTGCTTGTTGGCACCATCATAATTGCAGGTGATGGTACCGGCACCGATGTTGCTCTTTTTTCCAATCTCGCTGTCACCGATATAACTGAGGTGATTAACCTTTGAACCCTGGTCGATGCTGGACTTTTTTACCTCGACAAAATTACCGATATGTACGTCTTCAGCAAGACGTGTCTCGGGACGAATTCGGGCAAAGGGGCCAATCTTGCTACGCGAGCCGATCACGGCATTTTCTATTACGCAATTGGCATTGATAGTGACATGGTCACCAATATCCGCATCCTTTATGACACAGTTTGGCCCAATGCTGACATTATCACCGATGCTGACACTGCCCTCGATAATTGTATTTACATCGATGACAATATCACGGCCGGTTTCAAGGTCGCCTCTCAAGTCGAAGCGATGCGGATCAAGCATGGTGACGCCCTGCATCATCAGGTGATTCGCCTGGATTAACTGGTAATATCTTTCCAGTTCTGAGAGCTGCTGACGATTGTTCACGCCCTGTGTTTCAAGCACTGACTCTGGCGATACCGAGTTAACCCGAACACCTTCGGAAGTCGCCATCTCGATTACATCGGTCAGGTAGTACTCCCCCTGGGCGTTATCATTGCTGAGATTCTCCAGCCAGGTTTTTAACCTGTCAGCCTTAACCGTCATCATGCCGGTATTGATCTCGTTAACCTGTCGCTGCTCGTCGGTGGCGTCCTTTTCCTCGACGATACTTGTTATCTCACCGTTATCATCACGAATGATTCGACCATAGCCATATGGGTCGTCCATGATGGCTGTCAGCAGGCTGAATCCACTTTCCCCGGCCGCTGCCACGAGTCTTTTAAGGGTTTCGTGGGTGATGAGCGGAACGTCACCATAAAGGATCAGTACGTTATCCTCGTCGGCAATTGCACCGATGGCCTGGGCCACGGCATGCCCTGTACCGAGTTGCTCGGCCTGTTCAGCCCAACTTACTTCGAGATGGGAAAGTGCCTCGAGAATATCTTCGCCCCCAAAGCCGTAAACAATGTGAATATCACGGACATTGAGACGGCGAGCGGCAATATAGACATGTTCGACGAGGGGACGTCCGGCCAGTGGATGAAGAATTTTTGGCAGCGAGGACTTCATGCGTGTGCCCTGCCCTGCTGCCAGGATAATTACTGATGTCGCCATAGCTTTGACTATAAGCGCTGAGCGAAAAAATTAAAGAGAGACCAGGCCCGCTTTAAGAATCAAGGTCTACCTGCCAGCGCGTTTGCGCAGTCGCTGTATAGCCTGCAACTGGGCTGCAAGTTCGGCATTTTCGGCCAGGGCCGTTGCGTAATCCTTGCTCGCGTCTCGGTCGTGGAGCTGACGTTCTGCTTCTTCCTTGGCTTTCATAACGGCGGCTTCATCGAGGTCCTCGGCTCTCACAGCGGTATCGGACAGCACGGTGACAACCTTTGGCTGTACTTCCAGCAAACCACCGGAAACATAAAAACCTTCTTCTTCGCCACCCACGTGCTTTACTCGAACCTCGCCAGGGCCCAGTTGTGTTACCAGCGGCGTATGGCCCGGTGCAATACCCATTTCACCCAGCTGGGCCGGGGCAAAAATCATTTCCGCTTCCCCGGAAAAGATTTCCTGTTCTGCGCTAACGATGTCTACGTGAATCGTGCTCATAATGAGTATCGTCTGTTATTGAACGTCTTTTGCTTTTTCGACCGCTTCTTCAATGGTACCTACCATGTAGAAGGCCTGCTCCGGCAAGTGGTCATACTCACCGTTCACGATGGCTTTAAAACCGGCGATGTTATCTTTCAGGGAAACATACTTGCCCGGTGAGCCGGTGAAAACTTCAGCAACACTGAAGGGCTGTGAAAGGAAACGCTGGATCTTCCTGGCTCGTGCCACAACCAGCTTGTCATCTTCAGACAGTTCGTCCATACCAAGAATCGCGATGATGTCACGCAGTTCCTTGTAACGCTGCAGGGTGTTCTGTACTGAACGGGCCACTTCATAATGCTCCTGTCCCACGACCAGCGGATCAAGCTGACGTGAAGTAGAATCAAGTGGGTCCACAGCAGGATAAATACCCAGCTCTGCAATCTGTCGTGAAAGCACAACCGTTGCATCAAGGTGAGCAAATGTCGTTGCAGGAGAAGGGTCAGTCAGGTCGTCAGCAGGGACGTACACGGCCTGGATAGAAGTAATAGAACCGGTCTTGGTTGAAGTAATACGCTCCTGCAGTTTACCCATTTCCTCAGCCAGTGTCGGCTGGTAGCCCACAGCTGAAGGCATACGTCCAAGTAGCGCAGATACCTCGGTACCGGCCAGGGTAAAACGATAAATGTTATCTACGAAGAACAGTACGTCACGACCTTCTTCACGGAATTTTTCAGCCAGGGTCAGACCCGTCAATGCCACGCGCAGCCTGTTACCCGGTGGCTCGTTCATCTGGCCGTAGACCATGGACACCTTGGACTTGGTAAATTCTTCAACGTTTACAACACCGGCTTCCTGCATTTCATGGTAGAAGTCGTTACCTTCACGAGTTCTCTCACCCACACCGGCAAACACGGAAAGACCGGAGTGCTGGGTGGCGATGTTATTAATCAATTCCATCATGTTAACGGTCTTGCCCACACCGGCGCCGCCAAAGAGGCCGACTTTACCACCCTTGGCAAAGGGGCAAACCAGGTCGATAACCTTGATGCCTGTTTCCAGCAGTTCGGTAGTAGCGCTCAGCTCAGTGAACTGCGGTGCTTCACGGTGAATACTCCACTTCTCATCGGTTTTAACTTCACCACATTCGTCGATAGGCTGACCCAGCACATTCATGATTCGACCAAGAGTGGCTTCGCCAACCGGGATGGAGATAGGAGCGCCGGTATTGTCGACCTTGAGTCCGCGCTGCAGACCGTCGGTTGAACCTAGTGCAATCGTCCTGACTACGCCATCACCAAGCTGTTGCTGCACTTCCAGCGTGGTTTCCACACCTTCCGCATCAACCACCAGTGCGTCGTACACTTTTGGTATGGCTTCACTGGGGAATTCTACGTCAACCACAGCACCAATGATTTGTACAATGTTTCCAGCACTCATTGTTTGTTTCCTCTTTATGCTTTAATTTTTTATTCGTAAATCTTTTAAACCGCTGCCGCGCCACCAACAATTTCTGACAGCTCCTGGGTAATCGCAGCCTGCCTGGCCTTGTTATAGACCAGCTGTAATTCATCAATAAGGGTGCCGGCGTTATCAGACGCACTCTTCATGGCAACCATTCGTGCTGCCTGTTCACAGGCAATATTCTCTACCACGCCCTGGTAAACCAGCGACTCGATGTACCTGTCCATCAGCATATCCAGTACTTCTTTTGCATCGGGTTCGTATATGTAGTCCCAGTGATGCTGGTATTCATCATCCTCTACTGGCTTTGCGGGAATCAATTGCTCGATCTCCGGGCTTTGCGTCATGGAGTTAACGAAGTTGTTTGACACCAGGTAAAGCGCGTCAATTTTCTCTTCCATGTAGGCATCCAGCATGATCTTTACCGAGCCAATCAGGGTGTCAGACGCTGGCTCATCACCAATGTGCGTCAACTGGGCGACAATGTTGCTATTAACGCGGGAAAAGAAACCTACAGCCTTGTTACCGATGATGCTGAGGTCAATCTCTATACCGCTGTCATCCCATTCTTTCATCTGCCGAAGAAGGTCACGGAACAGGTTGGAGTTCAGACCACCGCAAAGACCGCGGTCGGTGGAAACAACGATGACACCCACGCGCTTGATCTCACTGCGACCTGTCAGGTACGGATGCTTGTACTCAGGGTTAGCCGCACCAAGGTGAGACATGACGTTGCGAATCTTTTCAGCATAAGGCCTTGCAGCACGCATCCTGTCCTGGGCCTTGCGCATCTTGCTGGCCGCCACCATTTCCATGGCCTTGGTGATCTTCTGAGTGTTCTTCACACTCGCGATCTTGGTTCGTATTTCTTTACCGACTGCCATTCAATATTCCCCGGCTGATAGTTAAGCTCTAATGAATGATTACCAGGTGTGGTTCTGCTTGAATTCTTCGACGCTACTCTTCATAGCAGCTTCGATCTCATCGTTAAACTCACCTTCGTCGTTGATTTTCTGGATAAGATCCTTTTTCTCGCTATTCATGAAAGCCAGCAGGGCTTCTTCGAAGTCACCCACTTTTTCCAGCTCAATATCATCGATGAAGCCGTTTTCTACCGCGAACAGGCTGACGGACATTTCTGCCACGCTGAGTGGTGAATACTGCTTCTGTTTCATCAGTTCCATCACTCGCTGACCACGTTCCAGCTGCTTACGCGTTGCGTCGTCAAGGTCCGAAGCAAACTGGGCAAAGGCCGCCAGTTCACGATACTGCGCGAGGGCCAGTCGAATACCGCCACCCAGTTTCTTGACGATCTTGGTCTGTGCCGCACCACCTACTCGAGACACAGACAGGCCCGCGTTGATAGCTGGCCGGAAACCAGAGTTAAACAGGTCGGTTTCAAGATAAATCTGGCCGTCGGTAATGGAAATTACGTTGGTAGGCACGAAGGCGGATACGTCACCGGCCTGGGTTTCAATAATCGGCAGCGCGGTCAGCGAACCAGTCTGTCCCTTTACTTCGCCGTTGGTGATGCGCTCTACCGCGTCAGCGTTGATTCGAGCGGCACGCTCGAGCAGGCGTGAATGCAGGTAGAAAACGTCACCGGGATAAGCTTCACGACCCGGTGGGCGTTTCAGCAGCAGCGATACCTGGCGATAGGCCCAGGCCTGCTTGGTTAAATCATCATAAATAATCAGCGCGTCTTCACCGCGGTCACGGAAGTACTCACCCATGGCACAACCGGAGTAGGGTGCGATGTACTGCATGGCAGCAGAATCTGAGGCGGTAGCGGCAACGATGATGGTGTGCTCCATGGCACCGTGCTCTTCCAGCTTGCGAATAACCGTGTTAATGGAAGATGCTTTCTGACCGATAGCAACATAGATACATTTAACACCGGTACCTTTCTGGTTAATGATGGTGTCAACTGCCACCGCGGTTTTACCGGTCTGCCTGTCACCGATAATCAGCTCACGCTGGCCACGACCTACCGGCACCATGGAGTCAATTGACTTCAGACCGGTCTGGACAGGCTGCGATACTGACTGGCGGTCGATAACACCAGGAGCAATCTTTTCAATCGGTGAACTCAGCGAAGTTTCAATTTCGCCCTTACCATCAATCGGTGCACCCAGTGAGTTGACCACGCGACCCAGCATGGCTTCACCAACCGGCACCTCGAGGATTCGCTTGGTGCACTTGACCGTGTCACCTTCAGAAATGTGTTCATAGCTACCCAGTACAACGGCACCTACTGAATCGCGTTCCAGGTTGAGCGCAAGACCGAAAGTATTTCCGGGAAACTCGATCATCTCACCTTGCATGGCGTCACTGAGACCATGGATCCTGGCAATACCGTCAGACAGACTGACTACCGTCCCTTCAGTCCGTGCTTCAGTATCCAGGTCAAAATCCTGGATTTTCTTTTTAATCAGTTCACTGATTTCTGTTGCGCTGATTGACATCGCTGTTCCTCACTTATGAGCTTTATATTGTTAAATTCTTTTCATTCATGTTCAGGCCAGGTCGTTGGCGAGCTCGTTCAGTCGACCACGTATGGAGGCGTCGATAACCGCGTCATTGGCTCGTATTACTGCGCCGCCAATGAGGGAGTTATCAACCGTGGCACTGATCTTCACTTTCCTGCCAAGACGCGCTGCTATGGCCTCGGCAATCTTGTCCTGCTGACCCTGTTCCAACTGGTAGGCTGAACGAACTTCTACATCTACCGTACCTTCTGCTTCTGCGCGTAGTGACTCGAACAACTCCACGATCTGAGGAGCATATCCGAGCCGCCCGGCATCGATCAGGACACGAACAAAGTTCTGGCTTTGACCTGAAAGGTTTTCCCCGGCAATCGACATCACTATGTCAAAAAGCTGCTCAGCAGAAACCTTCGGATTGTTAAGCAGGCCCTGCATGTCTTCGTTGGTAACGACCTGGCTCAATAGCGCGAGGGCATCGGACCATTCGCCGGTATTTCCGCCGTCGCTCGCCAGTTCAAACACTGCCTGAGCATAGGGTCGTGCTATGGTTGTTTTTTCTGACATTGAGTTAATCGCCTGCCTTATAGATCAGCACTGATCTTTCCCAGCACCTCGTTATGCGCGTTCTGATCTACTTCACGCATAAGGATCTGCTCAGCTCCGGCAAGCGCCAGGGCAGCCACTTCAGCCCTTAGATCTTCGCGGGCCTGGGTACGCTGCTGATCAATTTCAGCCTGGGCGGCAGCGAGAATTTTCTCCCGCTCGGCCTGGGCGTCACCTTTTGCCGATTCAACCAGCTCATCATGACGCTTTTGCCCTTGAGAAACGATTTCAGCAGCCTGTTGCTTGCCTTCTTCAATTAACTCGGCCTTCTGTGCTTCCGCCTCAACCAGGGCAGCTTGCCCTTTTTCCGCCGCTGCCAGACCATCGGCTATGCGGGTTTCTCTTTCTTCCATGGCTTGCAGCAGGAATGGCCATATGTATTTCATGGTAAACCATACGAAAACAATAAACGCGATGGTTTGACCAATCAGGGTTGCATTAAAATTCACTTCAGTCCCCTTTTAAGCCTGTTAAAAAAACGAGAGTTTTTTGATTAATGATTAATTCAAATAGGCCAGGAAAGGATTCGCCAGGGTGAACCACATGCCGATACCGATACCGATCATGGTCACAGCGTCGATAAGACCGGCAACCAGGAACATTTTACCCTGCAGCATGGGAGCCAGTTCAGGCTGACGTGCAGAACCTTCCAGGAACTTACCACCCAGGGTTCCGAAACCAATTGCTGTACCGAAAGCACCCATACCGAGTACCAGCAGTACGCCAAGAGATGTAGCAGCTAAGATTGTTTCCATCTTTTCCTCCAAATAAATAAAAAAATAAACTACGTCTTACAAAATAAAATTAGTGATGTTCGTGCGCCATACTGAGATAGACGATCGTCAACATCATGAATACAAAAGCCTGTAACAACACGATAAGAATATGAAACACCGCCCAGACAAAATGCAGCGGTAACTGGAACCAGCCAAGCATGGCGATGAGCAGGAAGATCAGCTCGCCAGCATAGAGGTTGCCAAACAGTCGAAGCGCCAGCGATACCGGCTTGGCAATCAGGCCCACCCCTTCAAGCAGCAGGTTAAAGGGCACGAAAATGGCCTGCACAAACATGTTCTTTGAATTAAAGGGATGCAGGGTCAACTCACCGATAAAACCGCCGATGCCCTTCATCTTGATACTGTAAAAAATGATAAGCGCGAAAACACCGATGGACATACCAAAGGTGATGTTCGGATCAGTTGTGGGCACAACCTTGAAATAGACATGGTGCGGGTCAACGCCGAGCACATTAGCGCCAAATAGTTGCGCTAGCCATGGCAGCCAGTCAACGGGAACAAGGTCCATGCAATTCATCAGCACGATCCAGACAAAGATGGTCAGGGACAGCGGTGCGATGAGGTCGTTCTTAGCGTGAAAGATATCTTTTACGTTGCCATTAACAAACTCGACAACCATCTCGACAAAATTGTGCAGGCCAGAAGGCGCGCCTTCGGTGGTTTTCTTTGCCACCATGTAAAACACTGAACAGAACATGACGCCGAGCAGGATGGACCAGCCAAGCGTATCTACGTTGAAGGCCCAGAAACCCATGTCGACTGCTTCCTGGGGGGAATGGGCAAAGGTCCATTCAGCGTGTTCCAGTACATGACCATCCCCGCGCTCATACCCTTCAGGCAATTTCCCATACACCAGGTTCTGCAGGTGGTGCTGCATGTAGGAGTTGGAAGTCATTCCTTCACTACTTGCCATACCTTATCTTCTCTTCTTATATCTAATTTATTGTTAGTTATGTTCCCGCCCCATCACCAGGGCCAGACCATGTATGTTCATAACCAGTGCAACGACGTACGTGAGAAACATTGCCGCCAGGTTGACCTCTTCAAGCTTTAGCAGGGTCAGGGCGAAGATCAATGCCGTTACAATGATTTTTACTGCCTCACCAATGTAGAACCAGCGCATCACCAGGTCGGCAGAGTCCGCTGCCGAGTGGCGAAACGCGAAACGCGCGAACAACAGGTTCGGTAACAAGCACGCTATTCCACCCAGCAAGGCCGAATATGCCGCAACGGGGCCGAGAGCCAGGAACAAGACAAGGGCTATGGCTGAAACGATAACGGCTATCACACACAGAACTTTATAGGCAGCGCGCTTATTCCTTTGATTCTCTTGTTCTTTTTCCAACCGCCGCCGCCTGAATTCACAAGTTCGTGCTTCAATCTCAGTGGATTCCCCAGTGCACCATCGTGCTGCAGGTCGATCAACCGGCTAAGTATAGTTAGCAATGCAGTGTGAATCAATCGTTGCACTGCACAAATTTGGTGTGGATTTACTTGATGTGCTTCAGGATCCCGTCCAGTTCATCCAGGGAGTTGTAGCGTATCTCCAGCGTGCCTTTTCCACCGCGGGAATGCCTGATATTGACCTGGGCGCCGAGTTTTTCTCCCAGCTCGTTCTCGAGCCGGGCGGTGTCGGGGTCCTTCGCGGCCTTTTTTGAGGTGGGTTTCTTCTTGGCACTGTCCTTTTGCCTGGCAAGCGCCTCGGCGGCTCTCACCGAGAGCCCCTGGCTGGCGATTTTCCTCGCCAGGGCCAGCTGTTCGTCAGCCGGCAGGGTCAGCAGTGCGCGGGCATGGCCCATTTCCAGCCTGCCATCGGCCAGCATGGATTTCACGCCGCTTTCCAGTTCCAGCAGGCGCAGCAGGTTGCTCACCGTGGAGCGGGAGCGGCCCACCGCATCAGCGATGCCTTCGTGGGTCATCTCGAATTCTTCCAGCAGGCGCGCCAGCCCCTGGGCCTGCTCAAGGGGATTTAAGTCTTCACGCTGGATGTTCTCAATAAGCGCCATGCACATGGCGGCCTGGTCATCGATTTGCCGAATAACTACCGGTACCTCGTGCAGGCCGGCAAGCTGGGATGCGCGCCAGCGCCTTTCCCCGGCAATAATCTCGTAGCGATCGCCTTTTGCCAGCGGTCTAACCAGCAAGGGTTGAACGACTCCCTGTGCCTTGATGGAACTGGCAAGGTCCTGCAGGGCCTCCTCGTCAAACTCCTGGCGTGGCTGGTACTGCCCTCTCTGGATAAGGTCGACCGGCAGGAATCGTAATTCCTCGTTGCCGCCAATAGCGCCCAGCTCTGAGCTGGTACGATCCCCAAGCAGGGCATCCAGCCCTTTCCCAAGCCCCCTCTTCTTTGCGGCCATCTAGGCAGCCTTGCCTTCGCGGTTGAGCATTTCTCCGGCCAGGGCGAGGTAGGCCAGTGCGCCACGGGAGGACTTGTCATACTTGATAACCGGCAAACCGTGGCTTGGCGCTTCCGCCAGTCGCACGTTACGGGGAATGATGGTGCGGTAAACCTTGTCGCCAAAATGCTCCATCAACTGTGCAGAGACCTGGTTGGCGAGGTTATTACGCGGGTCGTACATGGTTCGAAGCAGGCCTTCTACCCGGAGGTGCGGGTTGAGGAACTTGCGGATCTTTTCAATGGTTTCCAGCAGCGCGGTCAGACCTTCCAGTGCATAGTATTCGCACTGCATGGGAATAATCACGGCGTCCGCGGCCACCAGGGCATTTACCGTGAGCATGTTCAATGAAGGTGGACAGTCTATAAATATAAAATCGTATTCTTCCTTGACCGTTTCAAGCGCGTTTCGCATGCGAACTTCGCGGGCTATTTCATCAAGCAGGGCCACTTCGGCACCGGTGAGATCAGCATTACTGGGAAGCACCTTGTAACCACCCTCGGCTGACTCAAGTACCGCATCCTTGATCTCGCTGTCACCCATCAGGACATCGTAGCTGGACACCGGCACGGTAGTTTTATCAATGCCGCTACCCATGGTCGCGTTACCCTGTGGATCCAGGTCGATGAGCAATACATTGCGACTGGTTGCCGCGAGGGATGCGGCCAGGTTGACACTGGTGGTGGTTTTACCCACGCCACCTTTTTGATTGGCAATTGCGATTATGCGGGTCACGTCTTTACAGCAGTCCGTCGTTTACAGGGCCGATCATTATTACACAGTTGTGTTGAGTAAATAAGGGCTGATCGACTAACCACCTGCCGCTACGACTGCGATATCAGAAAAGCGAACCTTCGACGGCAGGGATACCGTCGTGGAGCGTACATGGAAGTATTTACAGCGTGTTCGCGTTCTGATGCTGCAGTCAAGAGCGGCCGATCTTTACTTTTTGTTTAATAAAGAAGGCAATCAATTGGCCAGCGTGACCTGCAAAATGCAACGCTTGCCCAGAACGCCCGGCACGCTAGTGTGAATAATCTCTGTACAAAAAGCGCCATCCTTCAGCGCCTCGATCTCTTCATCCACGCCTGGCCCCTTTAGCATGAGCATTTGCCCTTCGTCGGCCAGCAGTCTTGCAGAAGACGCGCAAAATTCTGCGGCAGGCATCAGTGCACGACAGGTGATGGTGTCAAACAGGTGCCCGGGCTGAAAGTCATCCAGCCGCTGTGTTACCACCTCCACGTTATCGATACCGAGCTCCATCACGGCCTGCTGGATAAAGCGGGTTTTCTTGCCATTGCTATCAAGCAGTGTCCACTGCCGCTCCCGCTTCGCAAGCGCCAGTATGAGACCGGGAAGACCGGCACCGCTACCGACATCAAGGCAGCGATTTCCCTTCACCTGCGCCAGCGCGGACAGGCTGTCGAGCAGGTGATAAGCCAGCATTTCCTGCTTTTCCTTGATACCGCTCAGGTTATAGCTGCGGTTCCACTTTTCCAGTAATTCGAGGTATGCCAGGTAGGCATCGCAGGGATGCTCCGCGGGATCTTCTCCCAGGGCTATGAGACCTTCTTCGAGCTGTACCAGCAAGTCAGGCGCTGCGCTGCAAGTGGTGGGAATGCTTCTTTAGATGTATACGAAGTACGGATATGGCCGCGGGCGTTATTCCGGGAATACGCGAAGCCTGCCCCAGTGTTGCAGGTTGCTGGTCATTCAGCTTTTGCACAGCTTCGGCTGAAAGGCCATGTACTTCGCCGTAGGCAAATGCATTGGGCAAACGCGTGTCTTCGTCCTTAAGGTTACGCGCAACTTCTTCCTGCTGGCGCTCAATGTAACCATGGTAACGGGCCTGTACTTCGACCTGGCTCACGACATCTGCACCGAGCTCCCTTTCTTCAACCGCTTCCAGGCTCATCAGGTCCCGGTGACCGACATCGGGTCTGCGCAGCAACTGCAGCAGGTTATACTCACGGGCAAGGGGTTCGCCAAATACACGCTTTGCTTCCTCGTCACTGATTTTCTCCGGTGTCAGCCAGGTACTTTCGAGACGCTGTTGCTCTTTCTCAATAGCGTCCTTCTTGCTACAGAACGCCTGCCAGCGTTCGTCATCCACCAGGCCAAGATCCCTGCCGATGCCAGTGAGACGAAGGTCGGCGTTATCTTCCCGTAACAGCAGCCGATACTCAGCACGGCTGGTGAACATGCGATAAGGCTCGATGGTGCCACGGGTAACAAGGTCGTCGATCATCACGCCAATGTAGGCCTCGTCACGACGCGGGCTCCAGGTTTCTTTCCCCTGCACTTTAAGCGCAGCGTTGAGACCGGCAACCAGTCCCTGTGCTGCAGCTTCCTCGTAACCGGTGGTGCCATTTATCTGGCCGGCAAAAAACAGGCCTTCAACAATTTTTGTTTCCAGCCAGGGATTGAGATCCCGTGGATCAAAAAAGTCATACTCGATGGCATAACCCGGCCGAACGATATGAGCATTTTCAAACCCCTTGATGGAATGCACCAGGTCCTGCTGTACATCAAAAGGCAGGCTGGTTGAAATGCCATTGGGATACACCTCGTTGGTGCTGAGCCCTTCCGGTTCGATGAAAATCTGGTGGGAATCACGCTCGGCAAAACGCACCACCTTGTCTTCCACGGACGGACAGTAACGCGGCCCGATACTTTCTATATTGCCGTTGTACATCGGTGAACGATCAAGACTGGCGCGAATAATCTCGTGGGTACGCTCGTTTGTCCGGGTAATGTGGCAGGCCACCTGCTGCGGATGTTGCTCCGCCTTACCAAGATAGGAGAAGACCGGTACCGGCTCATCCCCCGGCTGTTCCTGTAGCTGGCTGTAATCAATGGTCTTACCATCAATGCGGGGTGGCGTACCCGTTTTGAGCCGGTCAACACGAAAAGGTAACTCCCGCAGTCGCTTTGAAAGGGCATTGGAAGGCGCATCACCGGCACGTCCGCCCTGGTACTGGCTGTCACCGATGTGGATCTTGCCACCGAGAAACGTACCGACTGTCAGGACAACGCAGGGCGCAAAAAAACTGAGACCCATTTGCGTGACAACACCGGTGACTTTGTCATTTTCCACCACCAGGTCATCCACCGACTGCTGAAAGATATGCAGGTTTGGCTGGCTTTCCAGCGCTGGCCGAACAAAGGCCTTATACAAGGAACGATCAATCTGCGCCCGCGTGGCTCTTACCGCCGGACCCTTGCTGGCATTGAGCGTACGAAACTGGATGCCGCTGTGATCTGCAGCGACAGCCATCAGCCCACCCAGCGCATCAATTTCCTTTACCAGGTGACCTTTACCTATACCACCAATGGCCGGGTTACAGGACATCTGCCCCAGTGTCTCAACACTTTGCGTGAGCAGCAGCGTGCGCACACCCAGCCGCGCACTGGCGAGCGCAGCCTCGGTACCGGCATGGCCGCCACCTACTACTATTACATCGTATTGTTGAGATTGCTTTGTCATATCTAATCTTCGTAGCGATTATAGATAATAGATAAGCGGACCTTCAGCGGCATGGATGCCGCTGTTGAGCGTACATGGACGTATTTACAGCGCGTCCGCGTTCTATTTCTATAAGCGCTAATGCCGCGCTATAATTAACCTCTGCTTTTGTACCACTCTTCCTTCATGTATTCGTCTTTCAGGCTCGCATAATGAGGTGCAGCGTAATCAAGAAAGTACTTTTCCTGTTCAGCAATCTCGCGCACTTTTTTCACCGGCGAACCCACGTAAAGGTAGCCGCCTTCAAGATGCTTGCCCATGGGCACCAGGCTACCAGCGCCCACGATGGTTCCATCTTCGATTACCGCGCCATCAAGGACAGTAGAAGACATGCCAATGAGGCAGCGGTTCCCAATCCGGCACGCATGCAGCAGGGCCTTGTGACCAATCACCACGTCGTCACCGATGACAGTCGGCAGGCCACCAGGTACCAGCTTGTTATCACTGGCCACATGGATCACCGTGCCATCCTGGATGTTAGTGCGCTCACCAATAACGATGGACTGGTCATCACCTCGAAGCACTGACATAGGCCATACCGAGGAATCAGCACCGATCGTCACGTCACCAATAACCACCGCCATCTCGTCAACGTAGACGGATTCGGCGATCTGCGGTGTTTTGCCTCTTAAACTTCGAATATTCATGCTCTTTACCTACCAGGTTACAGGCGCCAGCCACGGCCCGACGCGGTAAACACCGCAATGATACTCCAGGTTGCAAGGGATCTTATTACTGTGCCGGGGGGCTGAATTGTGGAAAAATCTTAGCCGAAATTCAAAAATAAGCCTATATTTTTTAAGTTTTTAGCCATGAATCCTGAAGAAATCCAATCCTATTGCGAGCAACAGTGGCAGGAATCTGCCCTGCCGGAGCTCATCGAATACATCAAGATCCCCAATAAATCGCCCAATTTTGATGCCGACTGGGAAAGCCACGGCTACATGGATGAAGCGGTCAAGCAGTTTGCCAACTGGTGCCAGCAGCGCGACATACCCGGTCTCGAGCTCGAAGTGGTCAGGCTGGAAGGTCGAACGCCCCTGATATTCATGGAAATACCCGGGCAGGTGGACAATACCGTGTTGCTCTACGGTCACCTGGACAAGCAGCCGGAGATGGAGGGCTGGCGTGAAGACCTTGGGCCATGGAAACCTGTCATCGAGGGCGACAAGCTTTACGGCCGCGGTGGTGCAGATGATGGTTACGCGACTTTTGCCTCGCTGATTGCCATCGAGGCACTGCAACAGCAAAAGATTCCCCATGCGCGCTGCGTGGTGATCATCGAAGCCTGCGAGGAAAGCAGCAGCTACGACCTGCCCTATTACATTGATGCCCTGAGGGATCGCATCGGTGAACCGGAGCTGGTGGTATGTCTCGATTCCGGCTGCGGCAACTACGAGCAGCTGTGGTGCACCACTTCACTGCGTGGCCTCGTCGGTGGCGACCTGCGTGTCGAGATTCTTGAAGAAGGCGTGCACTCCGGTGATGCCAGTGGTGTGGTGCCTTCAAGCTTTCGTATTCTTCGGCACATCCTGTCTCGACTTGAAGACAGTGAAACGGGTCTTATTGAAGCCGACGAGTTCAACGTGGAGATCCCCCCGCAACGCATTGAGCAGGCCGAGCTTGCAGGCAAGGTGTTACAGGAGTCGACCTGGAAAAAATTTCCCTTTGTTGAAAATGCTGAAGCCACCACAACAGAACCCAGGGAAGTCGTATTGAATCGTACCTGGCGACCTGCCCTGTCCATCACCGGTGCCGATGGCTTACCGTCAACCGGCAATGCCGGCAACGTGTTACGGCCCTCAACCACCGTGAAGATTTCTCTTCGCCTGCCACCGGAGTGTGATGCCGAGACCGCCAGTCGCAAGCTGAAAGAATTACTTGAAAGCGATCCACCCTATAAGGCCTCGGTCAGCTACACCGAGGACTGGAAGGCCGACGGCTGGCATGCACCTGTCATGGCTGAATGGCTCGAGGAATGTATCAACGAGGCGTCGCTGCAGTATTTCGGTGAACCGGCAGTACACATGGGTGAAGGTGGCAGTATTCCCTTCATGGGTATGCTGGGTGAAATGTTTCCCGAGGCGCAGTTTGTCATCACCGGTGTGCTCGGGCCTGCATCCAATGCCCATGGTCCCAACGAGTTCCTGCACATCCCCATGACAAAGAAACTCACCGCCTGCATGGCTCATGTCATTGCCGGTCATTACACACATACGTCCAAACAATAATTGCTTGCATGTATAAAACGCAGACACGCTACAAGTACATCCCTGTAGGCTCGTACTCGACATACCGTTGTTCACGTTTGAATGGCACGTCGTCCCTGTCGAGTGACGGTCTGCTTTTTTATACCATGCAAGCAATTGGAATGATTGTGTCCTCGTTTCGTAATAATCCAGAGGAGTAACATATGAAAACAGGCGTTATCGGACTCGGTGCAATGGGTGCCGGCATGGCAAGAAACTTTCACAAGGCTGGCAGGCTCCACGCGGTATGGAACCGCACGGCCAGCAAGGCGGAAACCATTGCGGAAGAAACTGGCTGCATGCATGGCGAATCTCCTGAACAGGTAGCCGAAGCGTGCGAGCTAATTGTTATTTGTGTTTCACGGGATGAAGATGTCCTCGACATGGTAAAGCGCGTCGCCAGCTCCATTGCCGTTGATGCCATCGTGGTGGACACGTCGACCGTGAGTAGCGAAACGGCACAGCAGGCCGGGGCAATATTAAAGGAGAAAGGTGCACATTTTCTTGATTGCCCGGTATCGGGTGGTTCAGAAGGCGCGGTAAAAGGCACCCTGGCAATGATGGTGGGCGGTGATGAGACCGTGCTTGATCGCGCCCGCGAGACGCTCGATGCCATCACCCGCAGCATCGTGCACATCGGTCCCTGTGGCAGCGGCCAGGCCTGCAAGGCCGTGAACCAGATCATTTGCGCCGGCCTTTACGAGACCGTGGCCGAAGCACTGGCCTTTGGTGAAGCCGCCGGTCTTGATATGGACAAGGTGGTGGAAGTGGTGTCAGGTGGCGCAGCGGCAAACTGGGTGCTGGATAACCGCAGCAGCTTTATGCTTGGACAAAGCTACATACCGGGCTTCAAGGTAGAGTTACATCTTAAAGACCTTAATATCTGCAAGAGCATGGCAAGCAGCATGGGCATCGACAGCTTACCGGTAGCGGAGATTGCCATGGCGGATTACGAGGAGCTGATTGGAAAGGGTCACGCGGACGAAGATGTCTCGTCAATCTACCGCCTGAAACATGAACATGAGTAATCCTGTCGATCGTGCACCGAGCGGAACGACGAACTAGTTCTTAGCGCAACATGTCCATCAAGATTTATACGACCGGCGGCACCGTAGATAAAATCTACTTTGACCAGAAAAATACTTATCAGGTTGGAGATCCCCAGGCCCAGGGAGTTCTTGAACGGGCAAACGTAGTAATAGACTATGAAGTCGTCGAGCTGTTTCGAAAAGATAGCCTGGATATCAATGATTCTGACCGCAAAATTATTTTTAACGCCATCGAGGCGGATTCAGCAAGCAGGATCATCATAACCCACGGCACTGACACCATGGTGTCAACGGCCAGGTTTCTAAAGGGTATCGCGAACAAAACGGTAGTTTTAACAGGTTCAATGTTTCCAGCACAGTACAGGGACAGTGATGCCGTTTTCAACCTTGGCTGCGCTGTAATAGGCGTACAAACACTTCCCCATGGTGTATTCATCGCGATGAATGGTCGAATATTTGACCCGGACCATGCAGTCAAGAATATCGAACTGAATCGATTTGAACCTTCGGATAATTAACCAGCCCGTGTCGCCAACGCGGATTGATATTCAAGGACTAGATATTCACCGAAACCCGTCGCGCCTGGTCTTGATTACCAGCGTGTAACTGCTCCCGGTATTCACTACCGGGATCCCGTGCCCATTGAAACAGCTTGCTGGATTTACCTGCGTAGGCGGCATTCACTATCCAGCCGCCGCGTAACTGAACCTCGTTATCAACCCCGGCGATCTTTTCTTCGCTGGCTGGCAGAGCACTCGCAGGTGCCTGCACTGTTCTCTGGATAATCTCGGGTTTAGTTGCAGCCGCTGCGATTTCGGTTTCGGGATCGTCCTGCCGGTTCAGCACGCTTTCGAGCGCCGTCCCTACCACCGCCAGGCCGGCACCCAGTGGACCCCCAAACAGGGCGCCTCCTGCCACCCTTGACGCAGGATCTATCTCGTCACTGGTGATCTTGCGATACAGGGTACCCAGCACCGGGATGTGGTGCAGGGGATTAATAATGTCGATGAGATCGCCAAAGCTGAAGCCGTCCTTTCCAAAAGGCCCGGCATTACCTTTTTCGCCCTGCAGCGGGGGCGATGAGGCGTTGGAGTACTGCTGTGTGATCATGCCAAGGGCACTCATTTGAGTATCACCATTCCTGTTTGCGCATTATTGCCAGTAGTAGCCTGCAAGGCATATGCCATGGGCTGTGTGGGCCGTTTTTGGCTTTTCAAGCCTGCAAATACAGCCAGCTTCTGCCGCCCCGGGGCAGTTGTTGCCACCAGCCCGTGGCTGAACTTTCGATCCCCTTCGGCTATCAACTGGTATTGAAAACTTCACGCGGCAAGCACTTAAGCTGCTAATATGCCGGCTTTTTTGCGTCGGCCTGTATTGACGATGGACAATTTTTGTGCAAAATAATCCGCCGCAAAAAATAGAAAAACTGGAATACAATCAATAGCATGAGTGCCCAGGAGCGCAAATGACCGAAGAAAATCAGAAACCGGCGGTAGAGGTGATCGAGCTGGACAAGCAGTTCGGGGCGATCCACGCCGTGCGTGGTGTGTCCTTTGATGTGAGCCACGGCGAGGTGCTGGGCTTTCTCGGGCCCAACGGCGCCGGCAAATCCACCACCATGAAAATGATCACGGGCTTCCTTGAGCCCACTTCCGGTACGGTCAGGGTCAATGGCAAGGATGTGACCGAGGACCCCATCGCCGTGAAAGCATCCATAGGCTACCTGCCGGAAGGCGCACCTTCCTACGGCGAAATGACCGTGATGAGCTTCCTGCGCTTTATTGCAGAAATACGCGGATTTGAAGGACAACAGATGCAGCAACGCATTGACGAGGTGGTAAAGAAGATCAACCTTGAGGGTGTACTGAATCAAACCATAGAAACCCTTTCAAAGGGTTTCAAACGTCGCGTGGGTATGGCTCAAACCATCCTGCATGACCCCGACGTGATGATCATGGACGAACCTACTGACGGTCTGGACCCGAACCAGAAACACGAGGTGCGCAGCCTGATCCAGGAAATGGCAGAGAAAAAAGCCATTGTTATTTCCACGCATATTCTTGAAGAAGTAGACGCCATTTGTACCAGGGCAATCATCATTGCTTCCGGGAAACTCCTGTTTGACGGAACACCTGCAGAGTTACGAGCCCGCTCTACAAGTAACGATATTGATGATGCATTTCGAATCATTACTACTGAGCATTACCAGCAGGAAGGAGAGGTAGCCCACTCATGAACAATATACGCGCTATATTAAAACGGGAACTCTATGGCTACTTCTCTACGCCGGTTGCCTACGTGTTCCTCGTGGTGTTCCTGTTTCTCACCGGGGTTTTCACTTTTTACCTCGGCGCTTTTTATGAAAGAGCCCAGGCCGATCTCGAACCTTTTTTCAGGTTCCATCCCTGGCTTTACCTGTTCCTGATCCCCGCTATTGCTATGCGCCTGTGGTCAGAGGAAAGAAAAAGCGGCACCATCGAACTCCTAATGACGCTACCGGTTTCAGTTGCTGAAGCCGTGATCGGCAAATTCCTGGCAGCCTGGTTATTCACCGGTATTGCCATCGTGCTGACCTTTCCCATATGGATAACGGTTAACTACCTTGGCAGCCCCGACAACACCGTTATCGTTGCCAGCTACATCGGCAGCTTTCTCATGGCGGGTGGCTTCCTGGCTATTGGTTCATGTATCTCTGCCATCACGCGAAGCCAGGTGATCGCCTTTGTTATAAGCGTAGTGATCTGCTTTCTCTTCGTGCTGGCGGGCTTTCCCCTTGTACTGGATTTTTTCCAGGGGTGGGCGCCGGCCCTGGTGGTTGATGCCATCGCATCTTTTAGTTTCCTGACCCATTTTGAATCGATAAAGAAAGGTGTCATCGATTTAAGAGACATTATTTATTTCCTGGCACTGATCGCTTTCTGGCTTTACGCCAACATCATTGTCATCGATTCAAGGAAGGCGAGTTAGTATGAAGAACAAAACATTACACTCCGGTAGCGGTTTACTTCTTGCAGCTGTGCTCACCATGGCAGTGATCGTGCTGGCCAACGCCAGTCTAACCAGCCTGCGAATTGACCTCACCGAAAACAGGCTGTTTACCCTCTCTGATGGCACTATCAATATCATCCAGTCACTTGAAGAACCGGTGCAGATCGATTTTTATTTTTCCAGGGAGACCCTGCTCGGCTTTCCTGCCCTGCTTAACTATGGCAACCGGGTACGAGACCTGCTGGAAGAATACGCAGCAAAATCCGGTGGCAATATCGAGTTAAACATCATAGAGCCGGAACCTTTTTCAGAAGAGGAAGACCAGGCTGTTGCCAGTGGCTTGCAGGGTGTGTCGATCAATACTGCCGGTGACAGGGCCTACTTTGGTCTTGTCGGTACAAACTCCACCGACGATGAATCCAACATTCCTTTTTTCCAGGACTCCCGTGAAGCCGCACTGGAATATGACATCACCAAGCTGATCTTCAACCTGGCAAACCCCGAGAAACGAGTTATCGGGATTATCTCTACCCTGCCCGTCTTTGGTGAGGCTCAACCCGGTCTGCCACCAAGTCCATGGGCAATCATTGGCGTCATGCAGGAATTCTTTGATGTTCGAAACCTTGGTAAAGGCGTCGGAACAATCAGTGATGAAATTGATGTGCTGATGGTGATTCATCCCAAGGACCTTGATGATTCCACGCTCTTTGCCATCGACCAGTTCATCCTGTCAGGTGGCAACGCGCTGTTCTTTGTGGACCCCCTTGCAGAAACCGATCGTACCCAGCCTGACCCAAACAATCCCATGGTTATGCCAGACATGGACTCCGACCTGAAAGTGTTTCTTGACGGTTGGGGAATCGAGATCGTGGACAGCAAGCTGGCCGCTGACATTACCTCGGCCATGCGTGTTCAAACACGGGGCGCTCGCGGACCACAGGAGACCCTGTACCTGCCCTGGCTTCGCCTTGGCGAAGAAAGCTTCAACAGCAATGACTTCACCACCAGCGAACTCAAGGTTATACACATGGGAACCGCTGGCATCATTGAACAAAAGGAAGACTCAGGCGTAGAGTTGTCCAGGCTCATTGAAACCTCTGTAGACTCGATGCAGCTTGAACGTGACCTGATCCTTTTCCAACAGGATCCAAATGTAATCCTCGACAACTTTGAATCCGAGAACAGGAAACAACTACTTGCCGCTCGTATCAGTGGCCGGGTAAAAAGTGCTTTTCCGGAAGGGAACCCTGTCGCTGGTGACGGCAATGCCGAATCTATTGGTGAAGGTGATATTAATGTCATCCTGGTTTCCGACACCGACATCCTTGCAGATATTTTCTGGGTAAGGACACAAAGTTTCTTTGGTGTTGATATACCCGAACCGATTGCCAATAACGGTGACTTCGTGGTTAACACCCTGGAAAACCTGTCCGGCAATACCGACCTCATCAGCCTCCGTAGCCGCGGTGAATTTTCACGCCCGTTTGAAGTGGTAGAAGATATTCGACGTGAAGCAGAGGACAAGTTTCGCGATCGTGAAAGGGAGCTGCAAACAAAGCTTGCTGAAACAGAGCAGCGTATTCTTTCGCTGCAAAGAGATACCGGCGAAAGCGGCCTGATCCTGAGCAAGGAGCAAAGTGCTGAAATCGAGAAGTTCCAGGCAGAACAGATAAAGACCAGGAAGGAACTACGCGCAGTGCAGCACGAGCTGCAAAAGAATATTGAAAGCCTTGGCAGCAAGCTCAAGTTCATCAATATCGGCCTGATACCTTTCATCATCATGCTGATTGCAATTTTCGCTGGCGTTTATCGCTCCCGCTCGCACTGACACCAAGCAACCAGGAATAACAAGCTGGAAGAAACAGATGAAAAGTAAAAGCCTTATCATATTAGCGATTATAACTGTTGCCGTTATCCTTGCCGCAGTGCTGGCAGACAGGAATCGCGCACCCAGTAGCTCTCTTGATAAGCAGGCACTGTTCCCGGACCTTTCAGGACAGATTAATGATGTGCACAGCATGTCACTGCAAAAGTTTGGTAAGACCCTGACCCTGGTCAGGCAGGGTGATACCTGGACAATCGCGCAAGCTGACAACTATCCGGCCAACTTCAGCAGGATCAAGGAATCGGTCATCGCCGTTTCAAAGCTGGAAATCCTGTCCAGCAAGACCAGCAACCCAAAGCTGTACAGCAGGCTGGGTGTTGAAGATCCGGCTTCCGAGAAATCCAATTCCCTGCTGCTTGAACTGAGCGATGCCGGTAGCAACAGCTTGGCGTCTGTCATTGTCGGCAATATTCGTCACAGTAAATCTGCGGACTCCCAGCCCGGTTTATATGTACGCCTGCCCGACACCGAGACAGCCCTGCTGGTTGAAGGTCGTCTCGAACTCAGTGCTGATACCAGGGACTGGTTTGACAAGAACCTGGTGGATATTGATGGAGCCCGAATAAGCAGGATTGTTATTGAACGTGACGATGCCCCCGGTGTCAGCCTGCATCGCGAAAAAGACACCGATGATTTCAGCCTTGATAACATTCCCGAAGGTAAGGAAATCCAGTCCGCGGTGATTATTACCCGCATGTCTACCATGCTGGAGAGCCTTGCCGCTGATGGCGTACTTGCAGCCACGAGAATGGATGGAAACGTTGTCAGCACAACCACACTCACGACATTTGATGGTCTAACGGTGACGATTACCAATGCCGTCATTGACGAGGCCAGCTATGCCAGCTTCAGCTTTAAGGCAAGTGAAGTTGAGCAGGCTGCAACTGGGGACGAAGCTGGCACGATGGAAGCCAGGGTGCCTGTCACGGACGAGGCTGCTGCACTGAACACAAGGCATGCCGGCTGGGCCTATCTTATTCCGGACTACAAGTTTGAACTGTTTGACGAGGCCTTTGAAGACCTGGTGAGAGCGCAGTCGAGCGACGACTCCGAAGATTCAGCCGCACAGTAACACTTCAGTGGGTGTGCGCGCTGGCCGACGCCGCGGCAAAGGCATCAGTGGCTTCCTGCACCAGCTTACGCCCATACAGGCTACCTTCATGTTGCCACAACTCGCTGGCCTGGATCAGGTCAAGCGGACGACATACCCCGCTCAATTCTCCGATTTTTTGCAGGGTATCCACCAGGTGCACAAAGTCACTGGCGATCTTCTCGTACAGGTCAGAGCCTGTCATCTCCACGTGTAGTTCCTGGTAGGCACTGCGACCTGTCTCAATGAAATGTAATAGAGAGAGACCGGCATAGTTCGCGTGTTCGGGAAAGAACCCGGCCGTGACCAGGCAACGCTCCCCGGCACCCTGCAGCCGGGCCAGCCGTTCTTCGCGCCGGGAGTTCCAGGCCATGGGGGTAAAGCCCTGGGGATAATGCAGGCTGGTTTCAGTACCGGAGGCAAATCGAAAAAGCATGTCTGCCATGTAGCTTTCAACTTCCCCGTCCAGCGCCTTCGCGGTTGCCGCCTGGGCCTGGCTCAGCAAGCTGTACCAGCGCGCAGTCTCCTTTATATACAAGCCGTTATGCATGGAATTATTGTGGTTTTCATGTTCTGTGTTTTTTTATCGGCCTCAAACACCGATCCTTGAACCCTCGCCATGGCATATTCCCGGTTCAGCGTGTGATATATTTCACGTAGACGTTATACTCCCCGGCGCAATTAAACCGTGAAAACAATAACCTGCTTGAAACAATGACATTCCAGGAGCTTATATTCAGACTGCAGCAGTTCTGGGCCGAACGTGGCTGCCTTGTCCAGCAACCCTATGACATGGAAGTGGGGGCAGGCACTTTTCACCCGGCGACGTTTTTACGTGCAATCGGGCCCGAACCGTGGAATGCAGCCTACGTGCAGGCATCACGACGCCCCACGGACGGACGCTACGGCGAAAATCCAAACCGGCTGCAACATTATTACCAGTACCAGGTGTTGCTGAAGCCGTCCCCGGACGACATCCAGGAGCAGTACCTGGAATCCATCAAGAGCCTGGGGATTGACCCGCTGGTGCACGATATTCGCTTTGTCGAGGACAACTGGGAATCGCCGACGCTTGGCGCATGGGGTCTTGGCTGGGAAGTCTGGCTTAACGGCATGGAAGTTACGCAGTTCACCTATTTTCAGCAGGCCGGTGGCCTGGACTGCAAACCCGTGTCAGGCGAAATCACCTATGGCCTTGAAAGGATCGCCATGTACCTGCAGAACGTTGATACTGTTTACGACCTGGTATGGACGGAAACACCGGCAGGTATCGTGACCTATGGTGATATCTATCACCAGAACGAAGTGGAACAATCAGCCTATAATTTCGAGCACGCAGAAACTGACTCTCTTTTCAGCTGGTTTGATACCTGTGAAAAGGAGTGCGAGAAACTGGTAGAGCTCAAGCTGCCCCTGCCCGCCTACGAGATGGTGCTGAAAGCGTCCCATACCTTTAACCTGCTTGATGCACGTCACGCGATATCAGTAACCGAGCGACAACGCTATATCCTGCGTGTCAGGAGCCTGGCCCGTGCCGTCGCCGGTGCCTATTACGAAAGCCGGGAAGCTCTCGGGTTTCCACTTTGCAAGAACTGAAAGATTCGGAAATGGATAAGCAAGACCTGCTAATTGAAATCGGCACAGAAGAGTTGCCACCAAAGGCGCTGAAGCGCCTGGCGACGTCGTTCGCCAATGAAATACATGAAGGCCTGGACAGGCAGGAACTCGTGCACGATAGCTACCAGTGGTACGCCAGCCCACGAAGGCTTGCCATAGTTGTGAGGGAACTTGCCAGTGAACAGGAGGATCGCGAAGTAGAGAAGCGCGGCCCCGCGGTTGCAGCAGCCTTTGATGATGAGGGTAATCCTACCAAAGCCGCTGAAGGTTTTGCCCGCTCCTGCGGCGTAGAAGTCGCGCAGCTGGAACGTCTTGAGACGGACAAGGGCAGCTGGCTTGCCTATCGTGCCCAGGAAAAAGGTGAGAAAACCAGCGCCCTGCTTGAAGATATTATTAACAACGCCCTGGCCAGGTTACCCATTCCAAAGCGAATGCGCTGGGGTGATGGTGAAGCGGAGTTTGTTCGCCCCGTACACTGGGTATGCATCGTTTTCGGGGAAGCCCCCGTAAACTGCAAGGTCATGGGAATTGAGTCCGGCCAGGTTAGTTATGGTCATCGCTTTCACAGTCCCGCGGCAATTACGATTTCATCTGCATCGGATTACCCGGCAACCCTCGAATCAGCTGGCCGGGTCATGGTCGATTATGAAACCCGCCTTGGACACGTGAAAGAACAGGTGCAAGCCTGTGCCGCCGCTATTGGTGGTAACGCAATGATGGATGACGGTTTGCTTGAAGAAGTCTGTGCGCTGGTTGAGTGGCCGGTAGCCTTGCACGGTGAATTTGATGGCGAGTTCCTGTCATTACCCGCGGAAGCGCTGGTTGCTTCCATGCAGGATCATCAAAAATATTTTCCCGTCACGGACAAGGATGGAAAGTTGCTCAACTATTTCATTACCGTCAGCAACATCGAAAGTACTGACCCCGATGAAATCAGGCGTGGTAACGAGAAAGTTATTTATCCACGCCTGGCTGACGCGGCATTTTTTTACAAGCGTGACAGCGCGAGGGCCCTGGCTGACTACCAGGCACAGCTAGCCGACATCATTTACCAGAAACAGCTCGGCACCCTTAAGGACAAGAGCGAGCGCGTTGCCAGACTGGCTGTTGCCATGGCAGAACAGCTTGACCTTGATAAAGAGTCTACAAATCGTGCAGCGCTGCTGGCCAAGTGCGATCTTGTGACATCCATGGTAGGCGAATTCCCGGAATTACAGGGTGTCATGGGCAAGTACTACGCCCGTCTCTCTGGTGAGAATGAAGAAGTTGCACTGGCTATTGACGAACATTACAAGCCACGTTTTGCCGGCGATTCGCTACCTTCACAGGGAGTCGGCCAGGTTCTTTCAATTGCAGAGAAAATCGATACCCTTGTGGGCATTTTCGCAATAGGCCAGGCACCCACGGGTGACAGGGATCCTTTTGGCCTGAGACGGGCTGCCATTGGATTACTACGTATCATGGTCGAGTGTGAACTCGAGCTGGACACCAGGGAATGTCTTTCCACCGCTGCAGCCCAATATACTGAACTTGAATCCGCCGCAGACTGTGTGGAGGATGTATTTGAATTTATCATGCAGCGAATGAAGCGATATTACCAGGATGCAGGTATTCCCGTTGGCGTGTTCGATTCGGTACATAGCCTGGCACCGGCAAACCTGCTGGACTTTCATCGACGTATCGATGCAGTACACAAGTTCTCCCGGATGCCGGAAGCGGAAAGCCTGTCGGCGGCGAACAAACGTATTCAGAATATCCTTCGCAAAAGTGACATCGCGGTTGCCGAGGAAGTTAAGCAGGAGCTACTCACCGAGGAGGCCGAGGTGGAACTGGCGGACTCTATCAAGGACATCAGCAGCTCTGTTCAACCCCTGCTGGACAGCAACGACCACGAGAGTGTGCTGGGTGAGCTGGCTCGCCTCAAGGAACCGGTAGACCGCTTCTTTGATGATGTCATGGTCATGAGCGAAGACGAAAACCTGAAACAGAACAGGCTGGCCATTCTTGGAAAGATTGATCGACTTTTCATGTCGACTGCCGATATCTCGCGGCTGCAGGTTTAACAACGATGATAAAGCTGATAATTCTGGACAGGGACGGGGTTATCAATCAAGACTCTGACGAGTACATAAAAAACGAGGAGGAGTGGGAAGCCATCCCCGGGAGTCTTGATGCTATTGCCCGCCTTAATCGCGCAGGCTATCGAATTGTTGTCGCCAGTAACCAGTCAGGGCTGGCACGCGGGAAACTGGACGTCATTACCCTCAACAAGATTCACAGGAAGATGCTAACGCACCTCGAGCAATACGGCGGCAAGATCGAGGCTGTTTTTTATTGCCCCCATGGCCCCGATGAAAACTGCTCCTGCCGCAAGCCTCAACCGGGCCTGTTGCATGAAATCTCCCGCCGCATTCGAGTGCCGCTTTATCGAACCACCTTTGTTGGAGACAGCCTGACCGATATCCAGGCGGCGCAATCAGTACAGGCCATGCCCGCGCTGGTGTTAACCGGCTACGGGCAAAGTACGCTGGACTCGGGAAAGCTTGACAAGTCTGTCCCCATCTTTGACAGCCTGGCAGCCTTTGCCGACCACACCCTGGACATGGCCTGACTTTAGATGCTGTTACTGAGGGCTTTGCTGTTTTACATGGGTATGGCGATATCCACCCTGGTATTCGTACCCCTCAGTATTATTCTTTATCCATTTCCCTTCAGGTTTCGTTTCCTGGTCGTTTCGCGCTGGGCCGTGTTCAACCTGTGCTGGCTGAAAATCTGCTGTGGGCTTGATCATGTGATCGAGGGAATTGAGAACATTCCGGAAGATGGTGCAGCCATCATCATGTGCAAGCACCAGTCAGCCTGGGAAACCCTGGTACTGCAATTTGTTTTTCCTCCACAGGTATGGATCCTGAAGAGAGAGCTGCTGTGGATCCCGATTTATGGCTGGGGGCTGGCAGCAATGGAACCTATCGCCATTGACCGGGGTTCAGCCAGCAAGGCGCTGCGGCAGATTGTCGACCAGGGCTGCAGGCGACTGTCCGCCGGGCTTTGGGTAGTAATTTTTCCTGAAGGAACTCGAACCCGGGCCGGCGAGAAACACAAGTACCAGCCGGGCGGTGGAATGTTGGCAAGTAAATCCGCTTACCCCGTGATACCTGTTGCGCATAACTCCGGCTACTTCTGGCCTCGAAACAGCGTGCGTAAATGGCCGGGCACCATCAACATGGTTATCGGTGCGCCAATAGAGACGAAAGGAAAGTCAGCCAAGCAAATTACCTGTGAAACCGAGGAGTGGATTGAAAGCACGGTTGATAGCCTGCCCGCGCCCGATCGCAGTTCTTGAGCTTATCGACCCCGGAAGTAAAATTGAATTTGCAGTGCTAACACAAGATCAAACACACAAAGGAATGCCCGCTTAAAGGCAGTTGGTGACCGAACCATGACTAATAGACACGAGATGCGCTTTCCCAATGAAAGCGCCGAGTACAGGAAAATGCGTAATGACTTACTCGAGGAAGAAATCGCCCTGCGCGAGAAGCTCGAGAGCGTTGCCAGGCTTCGACGCAAGCTTCCCGCGGGTGGGGCCCTGAAAGAAAATTATGTCTTCGATGAGATCAGTGTCGACGATGAAATTATGAAGACCGGGTTTTCGGACCTGTTTGAACCGGGCAAACCCAGCTTGCTTGTCTACAACTTCATGTTTTCACCCGGCGCTGACGCTCCCTGCCCGGCCTGTACATCGATGATCGATGGATTGAATGGCAGTGCCGCACACATACGCGCAAAGGTAAACTTCGTAGTAGTGGCAAAGGCACCCATTCAGCAGTTCAAGGCCTGGGCTGACTCACGAAACTGGAATGGTTTACGCCTGTTATCCTCCAGTGACAACAGCTACAACCGCGATTACTTCGGCGAAAGCGAAGATGGTAGCCAGCAACTTCCTGCCATGAATGTGTTTCAGAAAAACAAGGGGGCTATTGTTCACACCTACAGTACAGAGCTCCTGTTTACCGAACCGGCAGAAGAACAGCACCCAAGGCATGCAGATCTTTTCTGGCCGATATGGGCACTGTTTGACCTGACACCGGAAGGTCGTGGCGACAACTGGTTCCCCAGGTATCACTACGATTAGCCCTTGAGCCAGGGCTGCCCGAGTAGCCACCATACCCTGGAAAATTTCTCGTCGCGAAACTCTTCCAGGCCAATAGTCATATTCTCGTGACCTTTTTCCGGTTGCGCACGATAGGTGCCAAACAGGTGGTCCCACCAGGGAATGTTAAATCCGTAGTTGCTGTTAGTTTCTGTCACGGTCACCGAGTGATGCACGCGATGCATGTCAGGCGTCACCACGATCTTTCTCAGGGCAGCGTCCAGCGTTGAGCCCAGGCTGGCATTAGCATGGTTAAAAAGTGATGTGGCATTCAGGGCAACTTCAAAGAGGAGCACCGCGATTGCCGGTGCTCCCAGTGCGGCAACAGCGGCAATCTTGATCAGCATGGAAAGCAGTATCTCCAGTGGATGAAAGCGCACCCCTGTTGTCACGTCAAATTCCGTGTCGCAGTGATGCACGCGATGCAGGCGCCATAACCAGGGTATGGAATGGAAAAGCCGATGCTGGAAATAAATAAGCAAATCCAGCGCAAGAAAGGACAATACTATCGCGACCCACGCCGGCAACTGCAGCTTGTTAAACAAACCCCAGCCATGAAGCCAGGCGATATTCGCCATGTGTACTGCCGCCAGAGGAATCACCAGGCGAACCAGTCCACTGTTTATCGACACCAGCACAAGATTGTTGATTTTACGTTGCCAGGCAAGGACCCCGGGATTACGTCGAGGCGCCATTTTTTCCCAGGCAAGCACCAGTAAAAGTACACATACAAATACCGAGATGCGCACAATAAGCTCTTGGTTCGCCGTAAAATTCATGGGACTATTATTGTATGAGCTCGAGCAGATTTCCAACAAGCCGCCCGCGTCGTATGCGCGAGCATGATTTTTCTCGTCGCATGATGAGGGAAAACTCGCTCTCGGCAAACGACCTTATTTATCCCGTATTCATCGTTGAAGGTAAGAACCAACGCATCAGTGTTGATTCGATGCCGGGCGTGGAGCGATTAAGCATCGACCAGTTGATCATCGAGGCAGAATTGATTTTCCAGCTTGGCGTACCTGCCATTGCCCTGTTCCCGGTCATTGATGAGAAAAGTAAATCAGGGCAGGCCGAGGAAGCATACAACCCCGATGGCCTGCTGCAACGTGCCGCAAGGGAACTGAAAAGCGCACTTCCCGAGCTTGGAATCGTCGCTGACGTTGCCCTCGATCCTTTCACCAGCCATGGCCAGGATGGGCTCATGGACGAAAGTGGGTACATCAACAACGACGACACGGTTGAAGTGCTGGTCAAGCAGGCCCTTTCACAGGCCGAGGCAGGTGTGGATATCGTTGCGCCCTCGGACATGATGGATGGTCGAGTCGGTGCTATAAGGAATGCGCTGGAATCAGCGGGTCATGTTAATACACGTATCCTGGCCTACTCGGCCAAGTATGCCTCGGGGTTCTATGGCCCGTTTCGTGATGCACTCGGCTCGGCAGGTAACCTCGGCAAGGGTGGCAAGCACACCTACCAGATGGACCCGGCCAACTCCGACGAAGCGATCAGGGAAGTGCAACTGGACATCAGCGAGGGAGCGGACATGGTCATGGTTAAACCCGGCCTGCCCTACCTGGATATCGTGTACCGGGTCAAAACTGAGACCGGTATGCCAACCTTCGTCTATCACGTCAGTGGTGAATACGCCATGCTCAAGGCCGCGTGTATTAACGGCTGGCTGGATGAACGTAGTGTCGTGATGGAAGCCATGCTGGCCTGCAAGCGTGCAGGCGCTAACGGTATCCTTACCTATTACGCCAAAGACATCGCCACCTGGTTATCAGGTTAAGAATTGCGTTTGATGGCAGTCATCAGCCGGCTGTCACTTCAACAGGTCACCGCTTGTTTTTTACTAGCTGAAGATCTCTTCCAGGAAATTTGTTAAAGCCTGCCAGGACCGCTTGTCGGCGGTTTCATCGTAGACAGTGCCAAAGTCAGGATCATTTGCCACGGGGTTGGTAAATGCGTGCATGGTCTTGCCATAGGCGTGAATCTGCCAGTCAGCACCTGCCGCAGTTAATTCATTTTGCAAATCCTGTACGGCCTCCACCGGTACCATGGGATCTTCGTGTCCGTGAAGACAAAGCACCTTTGCGGTGATGCTGGTGCCCTCGGTATTACCGGGTGCGCCAAACAGACCATGGAAGCTGGCAACGCCCTTGATATTCGACCCTATGCGCGCAAGGTCGAGCACACAGAGGCCACCAAAACAAAAGCCAATGGCAGCAATGTTGCTCGCATCGACCTCGGTCTGGGTCTGCAATGTTTCGACAATTTTTTGCAGGCGGCTTTGCAACATGGCCCTGTCTTCAAGAAAAGGTTGAATGAGAGCTGCATTCTCCTCCTTGCTTTTACCGAGAACACCCTTGCCAAACACGTCACAGGCAAAGCCAACGTAACCCTGCAGTGCAAGCTTGCGCGCCCTGTCACAGTCAAAGTTACTTCGTCCCGCCCAGGCATGACAGACAACGACACCGGGCCGTGCCACTTCTACTGAATCATCGTAAGCAAGGAAACCTTCGAGCAGGTCGCCATTATGTTCATACTCTACATACCTTTCCTGGATCATATTGCCCTCTCTTTCGCCTGGTACTTCGAAATTTATTGCAGAAGATAATACTCCATGGCAGGTAACACGGCGAGAATTATCAGGGCAGAATTCTCAACTGCTTTTTGATTTAGTGGCGGGAACCGGGCCAGGCCCGGCGAACGGCTGAAACCCAAAGGCGGTGCAGGATCAGGCCTTGATCGAGAGCTGCTTGATTTTACGGGTGATGGTATTTCTTCCCCAGCCGAGCAGGCGAGCGGCATCCTGTCTTCGTCCCCCGCTTTTTTTCAGGGCTTCTTCAATCAGTATTGTTTCAAACTTTGGCAGGGCATCACTTAGAAGCTCGGTTTCTCCTTCGAGCAGGTGGTATTCCACCCACTGGCGTAGCTGGTTTTCCCAGTCATCAAAGGAACTGTCGACGCTGCTGTCTTCCTGCAGCTCGGGTGGCAGATCATCAATGTGAATTTCTTCACCTGAAGCCATCACCGTGATCCAGCGGCAAAAGTTCTCAAGCTGGCGTACGTTACCGGGCCAGGAGAGCTTGTTCAGGTATGCCTGGGTATCAGGCAACATTCGCTTGGGGCTCATGTCCAGTTCGCTGGCTGCCTTGCCAAGGAAGAACTCGGTGAGCCTTGGAATATCTGTTCGCCTGTCTCTCAGGCGCGGAACGTGGACCCTGATCACATTTAGACGGTGTAAAAGGTCTTCTCGAAACCTGCCTTCCTTGACTCGTCTTTCCAGGTCCTGGTGGGTAGCTGCAATCACCCGCACGTCAACCCTGATCGGGGTATGTCCGCCAACGCGATAAAACTCTCCGTCGGCCAGCACGCGTAACAGCCTGGTCTGCAGGTCTGCGGGCATGTCGCCGATTTCATCAAGAAACAGGGTGCCGCCATTGGCCTGTTCAAAGCGGCCGATCCTCTGGGCGTTGGCCCCGGTAAAGGCCCCCTTTTCATGACCGAACAATTCAGATTCCAGCAGCTCATGTGGAATAGCCGCAGTATTGAGTGCTATAAATGTTTGCTCGGCCCGCGGACTGTGCTTGTGCAGGGCCATCGCGACAAGTTCCTTGCCGGTACCGGACTCACCGTTAATCAAGACCGTTAAATTGGACTTGGAAAGACGCCCTATGGCTCGAAAGACTTCCTGCATCGCCGGAGCCGAACCGATAATTTCCTGGCTTATTCCGGAGTCATCGCCGGGTGCGCCAACGGTGCCGACATTTTGCCGTATAGCACGACCGACAAGACTGATCACCTCGTCGACATCAAAGGGCTTGGAGAGATATTCAAATGCCCCACCCTGGAAAGCCGAGACCGCCCTGTCGAGATCGGAGTAAGCAGTCATTATTATCACCGGCAGGTCCGGTGCTTCCGCCTTGATCCTGTCCAGCAAGCTAATACCGTCCAGGCCGGGCATGCGAATGTCGGTAATGATTACCGCGGGTTTCTCACGTGTAAATTGCTCGAGCAACTTTTCCGGGCCGTCAAAGCAGGTGATGCCATAGTCTTCCTTGCCGAGTGCTTTCTCGAGCACCCAGCGGATCGACTTGTCATCGTCGACAACCCAAACCTGCTTCTTATCAGCCATGTTGCTGTATTGGGATGACGACCCTGAAGATTGTTCTTGCATCAACTCGTTCATATTCAATTACGCCTCCATGGGCCTGGATAAGTGATTGCGCGATAGATAAACCCAAACCGGTACCATCCGCCCTGCCTGTTACCATGGGATAAAAAATCCCGTCTTCAATTTCTTCCGGCACACCCGGACCGTTATCAATAATTTCCAGCTGCAGCGCCATCTTGTGATACTGCTGCTGTATCGTTAATCGCCTCGCGATGCGAGTACGGAAAGTGATCTCGCCGTTTTCATCGACTGCCTGGAAAGCATTCCTGATGATATTCAACAGGGCCTGTATCAATTGCTCCCGGTCGACATTGATGGTGGGTAAACTGGGATCGTAGTCCTTGTGTACCTCAAAGCCCGGCATATCTTCCGCTTCCACGACACTCAGCACGTAGTCAAGAACCTCGTGGACGTTTACCGGTGCTACCTCGGTCAGGCTCTTTGGCGTGACCATGCGGTCGATTAGATTTCTCAACCGATCCGCCTCGTTAATGATGATCTGCGTGTACTCGGTCAACTCGCTGTTGCCGTCCAGCTCCATTTCCAGGAGTTGCGCTGCTCCCCTTAAACCTCCCAGGGGATTTTTTATCTCGTGCGCCATTCCCTGCAGGGACTGCGTTGCCGCATCGTGCAGGATGCTAAGGCTTTCTTCCTTCACCACTTTCACATGTGATTGTGCATCCACCATCTCCACGATGATTTCCTGGCAGGTATCCTGCTTCAACCACGGCGTCATTCGACAGTCCACCAGCACTTCGCGTGTGTTAGTAAGACGCAATTCCATGCCCCATTCCATGCAGGGCTGCCCTGTATCCAGTGCCTGCTTGATGGTGTCGCGAAAAGATGTCGAAGCAAGAAAGATTTCCTCCAACTTTGCCCCTTGAATCTTTCGCTGACTCAACGAGAGCAGGTTTTCGCCCGCTGCATTGATTGTCACGAGGCGTAAGTCGCCATCGAACACCAACACAGCGGTATAGATATTCTCCAGCAGGTGCTGGGCTTGATGCGGCTCGATACTCATACTCCTTGCCAATACTGCACTATTTTGGTGCATTCTGTCATCTCATCTCGCTCCAGCAAACAACACCAGAACAAGAACTATATAAGTTTCAATAGTTTACAATCCACGTTCAAAAGAACGGGATCAACTTGTGAAAGATAGGAGCAAGAAGCAGACCAAGAACAGGGCCTGCTTAAAAGATTTAGCCGTGAAGATCTCAGGAACCGCGCTTGCGGTTGAGGACAGAATTTCGAAGCAGGTGAAAAGTGCTTGTGGATGAGCTCTTCAGTTCCTTTCCATTGGCATCCTTTACCACCGCCCGTAACGTGTGGGTGCCACGATCCAGACCGCTAAATGCCTTGGAGAGGCCGCCGCCGAGATCAATTTCCCTGCCATCCAGGTAGAGCACGACGCTGTCATTGGCATTGAGACCAGGCTTGACGCTGATATTTACAGTGACATCGCCGCCATCATTGCGGATCGCTTCGTCGTTTTGTGGACTTTGTATTGCCACCTCGGTATAGCGCTGCGAAGGCTTTTTCTTGGGGGAGAAATCCATCCTCGGTGGAGGGGGAACCTTGATAGTCTGGACCTCATCCAGCTCTATAGCCTCGGCGCCGGGACCGGGCTTGTCACTGAATACAACGTTTCCGTCCTCGTCCACGGATCGATAAACCTCGGCGCTGACGCCAAGAGTCATTAATAACAATACTGTGAGAATCCTGTATTTCATGTGAATCAGCATAGCCCAGAGTGGTGGTGCTAACAATATAGACCCGACGGTAAACCCGGGGGTTTCATCAGCCCCGCGCAAATAGTGCCGGATCAGCGCCTTACTTTCATAAAATGGGACCAAAATCACAAAAAACAAGGCGGGGTGGTCCATGTCCTCGCTGGTGCACGCTAGATGGCCATGCAGCATAAAAGAGCACTATCTTGGTGCAAAAATGCCTCAGAGTTCTCCCAGCATCAGGGACTCGATGCTTTCCCGCTGCCTGATGGTTCGCGTGGTACCTTTTTCCACCAACACCTCCACCGGCCTTGGCCGGGAATTGTAGTTTGAGCTCATGGAAAAGCTGTAGGCACCGGCGGACATCACCGCCAGCAAATCCCCGGCTTCAATACACAGCTCGCGCTTGAGCCCGAGAAAATCGGCACTTTCACATACTGGACCAACAACATCATAAATGCCCTGGTCGGCACCTGTATTTTCAATGACCGCCTGGATAGCAAGCTCAGCATCGTAAAGCGCAGGACGAAGCAGGTCATTCATAGCCGCATCGACAATGGCAAAGTCGTGCCCGCCATTGTGTTTCAGGTATTCAACCCGGGTGAGCAATACTGCCGCATTGCCTACGATACTCCGTCCCGGTTCCATGAGTATTTCTATGCTTTCATCTTCGATGACATTGAACATGGCATCGACAAGCTCGGCCTGGGTGGGCGGTGATTCATCCTGGTAACAAATCCCCAGTCCACCACCAACATCGATGTGCTGCAGTTCAATTCCTGATTCAGAAAGCAATCGCACCAACTCCATGATCTTCACCACCGCGTCCACGTAGGGTTCCACGGTGGTAATTTGAGAGCCTATGTGACAGTCAATTCCACAGACCTGTATATGCGCCATGGCCCCGGCCTGTTGATACACCTGCAGCGCCTCTTCAAAGGGAATACCAAACTTGTTCTCCCTCAGGCCAGTGGAGATGTAGGGATGTGTCGCCGCATCCACGTCCGGGTTCACCCGAAGAGATACCGGCGCCACCATGTTCAGTTCAGCCGCGACGCTGTTAAGACGCTCAAGCTCTGCCGCTGACTCCACGTTAAAACACTTGATACCCACTTGCAGTGCGCGACGCATTTCATCAGCTCGCTTTCCCACACCCGAGAACACGATCTTGCCGGCATCACCGCCAGCCCTCAGTACTCTTTCAAGTTCACCCACGGAGACAATATCAAAACCCGAACCAAGTTCTGCCAGGAATGAAAGTATCGAGAGATTACTGTTGGCCTTGACGGCGTAACAAACCAGGTGGGGTCGCGAGCCCAGGGCCTCTTCATATAATTGCCATTGCTCTTCGATTGCTGCGCGTGAGTAGACATAAGCCGGCGTACCATGCTCACTGGCGATATCAGCCAATGAAATGCCATCGGCGCTAAGCACACCGTCCTGGTAAGAAAAGTGAGACATGGAGAATTAGCTAAAGGCAGTACTGGAGGATGATGCAGAGGTCGTAGCGTCAGGAAGATACAGGTTACCCTTTTGGCCACAGGCCACAAGCTGGCTGAGTAAACATACCAGTAGAAATATTCGGGCGATGTGCGCAACCATGGGTCTCTCCGGCTAACAATTAAAAATTAACTGCCTGGTCGGCAAGCATAGCAAAAATAGTGGCAAGCTAGTACTTAAAAGAAACAGGTGAAAGCCCATTACTCTTCAAGGCGCTCGTTATTTATCGTGGTCTTTTTTCCTGTGCGGTCGACGCTTCTTGCCACTGTGCTTGGCGCTCTTATCATGCCTGAATTTCTTTGCTGGCTTTTTTAGTTTCACCGGTGCTTCCAGTTCAACCAGCAAATCATCACTGATACCCTCGGTGGGAATACTGTGCCCGATATAGTCTTCAATCTCAGGCAATGAGAAGACATATTCCTCGCAAGCAAGACTCACGGCATCGCCTTCTGCTCCTGCGCGCGCGGTACGACCAATGCGGTGCACGTAGTCTTCCGAATTCTGCGGCAGGTCAAAATTGAACACGTGACTGACATCAGGAATATGCAGGCCCCGTGCGGCCAGGTCCGTGGCAACGAGGATCGGCAGCTCTCCAGCGGAAAACTCTGAAAACAGTTTTTGCCGCTTTTTCTGTGGCACATCGCCGGACAGGATCGCCGAATGGTAGCCATTTCCTTCGAGGTAACCCCAGATCATTTCTGCGGTTCGCTTGGTGTTAACAAAAACGATGGTGCGGCTAGGATCAATCCTTTTAAGCAGCCCAATGAGCAGGCTTACCTTTTCCTCCTTGGATACATGGTAAAGCACCTGGGTAACCCGGTCCGCGGTAACCTGCTCAGGATTTATACGAATGATATCGGGGTTATTCATATGCTCGTAGGCAAGTTCTGTCACGCGCCATGACAGGGTTGCAGAGAAAAGCATGTTCAACCTTTCAGTGGCTTTTGGCATGCGTCGTAGCAGGTACCTTATATCGCGGATAAAACCGAGATCGAACATGCGATCCGCTTCGTCCAGCACCATCACCTCGATAGCTTTTAATTTCAACACGCCCTGCTTCTGGTAATCGATCAGGCGACCCGGTGTACCAATAAGGATATCAACACCCTCTTCTACCATGTCCCTTTGCTGCTTGTAATCCACACCACCGTACACCAGGCCGATACTCAGGTCGGTGAATTGTCCAAGACCGAGAGCGTCGTTATAAATCTGGATCGCCAGTTCCCGCGTGGGAGACATGATCAGGGCCCGGGGTCGCGTTTTCTTTCCTGCCTTACCTTCCCTGGTCAGGAGATGATTCATGGTGGCCAGTAAAAAGGCCGCTGTTTTGCCTGTGCCGGTTTGTGCCTGCCCGGCCATATCATCCCCGGCAAGGATCAGGGGCAGCGTGGCAGCCTGGATTGGTGTGCACGCGGTGAAGCCGATCGCATCGAGGGCCTTGCGCAGGCTATCGTGCAAATCCAGTGCGCTAAATTTAACTATCGTGGTGCCGGGGCTTTCCTGCCCCGGAGCTGAATTGTCTGACATTTGGCTCTACTTAATTACTTGCATTTATGCTGCAAATTCGCTGAAATGGAGTCCCTTATACAGCATAAAGGCGACGATTAAAAATGAGTGACAGTATCATCCAGGTAGCAGATTCAACTTTTGAAGAGCAGGTTCTTAAATCTGAATCTCCGGTTATGGTGGACTATTGGGCAGAATGGTGTGGTCCGTGCAAGATGATAGCCCCTATCCTTGATGAAATTGCCGATGAGTACCAGGGCAAGCTGACGGTCGCCAAGCTTAACATTGATGAAAACCAGGAAACGCCCCAAAAGTATGCAGTCCGTGGCATACCGACCCTGATGATATTCAAGGATGGCGAAGTTGCGGCTACCAAGGTGGGCGCTGTATCAAAATCACAACTGTCAGCCTTTATTGACAGTGCAATCTAATTTTTTCCGGGCTATTTTTGCTGGACTAACCAATTACAAAGTGCTACTTTATTTCCCATAACAACCCGTTTGTTCCCAATTAATTCCCTTTAAAACTAATTTTTTAGCAGCAAAAATTTATTTTGTTCGGGCGCGTGTTTTTTACGACTCGCGTTTCTTTTCCAACCATCTAACCAACACACTTCCGTAGTCCATGAACCTTACAGAACTCAAACAGCAACCTGCATCTGAACTCATTACACTATCTGAATCACTTGGCCTGGAAAACCTGGCCCGCTCTCGCAAACAGGATGTCATCTTTGAAATCCTCAAGGCCCACGCAAAGAAGGGCGAGGACATCTACGGCGACGGAGTGCTGGAAATTTTACAGGACGGATTTGGTTTTCTTCGCTCAGCCGGAAGTTCCTACCTGGCAGGGCCGGACGACATTTATGTCTCCCCTAGCCAGATAAGAAGGTTCAACCTGCGAACCGGTGACAACATTGCCGGTAAAATTCGACCACCAAAAGATGGTGAAAGATATTTTGCGCTGCTAAAAGTTGCAGAGATCAACTTTGAGCCACCGGAGAAGGCCAAGAACAAGATCCTGTTTGAAAACCTGACGCCGCTTTTTGCCGAGGAACGCCTCAAGCTGGAGCTGGGAAATGGTAGTACCGAGGACTTGACTCCTCGAATCATTGACCTGGTTGCACCGATTGGTAAGGGACAGCGTGGTCTTATCGTGTCTCCGCCAAAAGCAGGTAAAACCATGATCCTGCAGTCCATCGCCCAGTCGATCGTACATAACCAGCCGGAGTGTCACCTGATTGTCCTGCTGATTGATGAGAGACCGGAAGAAGTGACAGAGATGGAGCGCTCGGTTCGCGGCGAAGTGATCTCAAGTACCTTTGACGAGCCTGCCAGCCGCCACGTGCAGGTTGCAGAAATGGTCATCGCCCGTGCCAAGCGACTCACCGAACACAAGAAAGACGTGGTTATCCTGCTGGATTCCATCACGCGCCTTGCAAGGGCCTACAACACGGTCGTGCCGGCATCAGGCAAGGTGCTCACGGGTGGTGTTGACGCCAACGCACTGCAGCGACCGAAACGATTTTTCGGAGCGGCACGAAACATCGAAGAAGGAGGCAGCCTGACCATTCTTGCTACCGCGCTGGTAGACACTGGATCAAGAATGGACGACGTGATTTACGAGGAATTCAAGGGTACCGGTAACATGGAGTTACACCTGGATCGGGAAATTGCAGAAAAACGAATTTATCCTGCGATTAACATCAACCGTTCCGGTACGCGACGCGAGGAAAAACTTACCGATACCGACGAGTTACAGAAAATGTGGATCCTGCGCAAGCTGCTTCACCCGATGGAGTCCCTTGCTGCCATGGAATTCCTGCTGGAACGACTCAAGGCAACGAAGAACAATGCAGACTTCTTCGATGCAATGAAGAAGGGATAATTGAAGGTCGATTGAAATCGACCCTGCGACGGGCGGCACATTTTTCTGATTTTAGTTGTAGGGCGGAATTTATTCCGCCAACCTTGTTAATGCACCTCATTGATCCTTCGCAGCTTGTCCCGCTGCGTGAACCGATAGAATTGTCTTAGCTCCGACAATACTTCCTGACGGCTACGCCGGGTAAGGTAATCCGACTCAAGCTTCCAGCAATATTTTTCCGCCAACCTGCTGGCCTCGATATATCTTTCCTTTTGAGTGGTATCAAGCTCATCGTGCAGCTGGATATTTTCAAATAACAGTTTCCTGAAAAAAGACGGCTCAATCCCGCCTCTTTGATCCTGTGATGAGAAAACCATCATTACGAACTTGTCGATTTCCGCCTGCAGCTCGAGTTCAAGCAGGGTGATTTGCCGGTCAAAGCTGGCATTGTAGAGCAGGTAAAGGAAGTGACTGACACCTTCAAGGGCGAGACAAAAGTGCTGCATATCCTGTAAGGGGTTATTTCCCCGCACGCTGCGTACCACTTCATCATCGAGAAATAATGAGAGACTGAGTTCATCGCTATCCTGGCTAAGAAGTAACCTCTCCTTCTGCCCACTGATACTGTCGCCACCGAGATCCCGTGCCAGCGCCGGGCAGGTGATGAGGTAATCACTCACGCGGTGCTGGATGTCGACTTCGTAGATATCCTGTAATTGCTGCTGTAACAGGTTGACCGACACGATAATGTCCTAGTGAGTTTGCCTGTCTATCCTGACCGGTACAATACCAAGCTGCTGTAACTTGCCCGCGGCATTGTTACTGCCACTGCATAGCCACATCTCGTACAGGCGTAATACATCCCTGTCATTGGCAAGGCTGGTGCTGTCACCAACCTCTGCCAGCACATCTACGAACCCGGCAAAATGCTCCGATAAATCGCGAAAGATCATTTTAAAGGCACTGGTGCCTGTCGCGATTTGCCTGGATTCCGCAAGGTAGCCATAGGCACTGCCTCCCATATTGATGTAATAATCAATATCAACAAGACTGCGTGAAAGGCTTTGTGGAAACAGGCCAGCGATAAACAGTGCCACATCACCCAGGCGACGCAACATGCTGTCTCGCCTTTCCACGGTTTCGGCATTAACCGCTTCAGCATACATCCCTGCAAGGGGTCTTAGCTGAAGGCCATCAACGCTGTGTTCAAAGAGCCTGTCGGAGTGAATAAAATCTGTAAGTAATTTGCGCAGGTAAAGCGTAGTTTCGTGGCAGGGACGAAAGCCCTGCCGATGTATTGCAGACTGGAGAGCATGTTCGAAAAACTCTCCCGCATCTTCCGGTCGAACCAGCTGTTCTTCTTTGCTGGAGATCATCACCATCACCTCCATTTTCAGATTGAACTATTCAATACATACAGTCTTTTTAACGACTGCCTGGTGCCACTGCTTTAGAAATTACAGAGTTCAAAGCAGAAAGGGAAGTTAGCACTCGCTATCGCTGGCTGATAAAAACATCCTCAAAGTGGATCATCATAGTGCCTTGAAAAGCGCACTTACGGGGCAAGCAGGAGAGATACGGCTATGTTGCTGAAACGGAGACCAATGAAACTGGTGCAATGTATGCACCAGCAAGGTTAAAGCCGCCCTTTTTTCGCCAGGCAAGGCACGAGCTATTTTTAAAGCGCAGTGTACACCTTAGTACAGGAGCATTTAAAAATGGCGAGAACGCCGCATGGCGGAAAAAGAGCGGCTTAAAAAAAAGAACCCGCCATAGGGCGGGTTCTTGGGTTACTACTGGAAGCAGTGGGCTTACATCATGCCGCCCATTCCACCCATACCGCCCATGTCAGGCATTCCACCATGAGCATGTCCTGCGGCTTCTTCCTTCGGTGCTTCAGCAATCATCACTTCAGTGGTCAGCAACAGGCTGGCTACGGAAGCTGCGTTCTGCAGTGCAGAGCGAGACACCTTGGTTGGGTCAAGAATACCCATTTCGATCATGTCACCGAACTCACCGGTTGCAGCGTTGTAACCGTAGTTAGCTTCGCCTTCAGCAACCTGGTTAAGGATGACAGATGCTTCTTCACCAGCGTTGGCAACGATCTGGCGCAGTGGCTCTTCAAGAGCACGCTGCAGCAGGTGAATACCAACTTTCTGGTCATCGTTTGCACCTTTAACCTTGGAGACAGCCTTGATAGAACGAACCAGGGCAACACCACCGCCAGGTACAACACCTTCTTCAACAGCTGCACGGGTAGAGTGCAGGGCATCTTCAACGCGGGCTTTCTTCTCTTTCATTTCAACTTCAGTGGAAGCGCCTACCTTGATAACAGCAACACCGCCGGCGAGCTTGGCAACACGTTCCTGCAGTTTTTCCTTGTCGTAGTCTGAAGTAGATTCTTCAATCTGCGCACGGATCTGCTTAACGCGGGCTTCAATGTCCTTGGACTTACCGGAACCATCGATAACCGTGGTGTTTTCCTTGGTGATCTGAATTCGCTTGGCAGTACCAAGGTCATCCAGGCCAGCTTTCTCAAGTGAAAGGCCAACTTCTTCGGAAATCACGGTACCACCGGTGAGGATGGCGATGTCTTCCAGCATGGCTTTACGACGGTCACCAAAACCAGGAGCCTTAACAGAAGCAACCTTGACGATACCGCGCATGTTGTTAACAACCAGCGTGGCCAGGGCTTCACCTTCGATGTCTTCAGCAATAATCAGCAGGGACTTACCAGCCTTTGCAACGCCTTCCAGTACCGGAAGCAGGTCACGAACGTTGGAAATCTTCTTGTCATGCAGAAGAATGAAAGGATCTTCCAGGTCAACACTCATGGTGTCCTGGTTGTTGATGAAGTAAGGAGAAAGGTAACCGCGGTCAAACTGCATGCCTTCTACTACGTCCAGCTCGTCTTCAAGGGAAGAACCCTCTTCAACAGTGATAACACCTTCCTTACCCACTTTCTCCATGGCTTCAGCGATGCGGTCACCGATGGAAGCGTCAGAGTTAGCAGAGATGGTACCTACCTGGGCGATAGCCTTGCTGTCTGCGCAGGGCTTGGAAAGCTTCTGCAGTTCGGCAACAGCGGCCTGGACAGCAGCATCAATACCACGCTTTACGTCCATTGGATTTGTACCAGCAGCTACAGCTTTCAGGCCTTCACGAACGATAGCCTGTGCCAGTACGGTTGCAGTAGTGGTTCCGTCACCGGCAACATCAGAGGTCTTGGAAGCAACTTCCTTGACCATCTGTGCACCCATGTTTTCGAACTTGTCTTCCAGCTCGATTTCCTTGGCTACAGAAACACCGTCTTTTGTTACGGTCGGGGCACCAAAGCTCTTCTCAAGAACGACGTTACGTCCTTTTGGGCCCAGTGTTTGCTTTACAGCGTTGGCGAGCGTATTGACACCTGTCACCATGCGTGAACGGGCGTCATCACCAAACTTTACTTCTTTTGCACTCATTGGTATCTACCTCCTGATACTTATTCGATAATGCCCATGATGTCGTCTTCACGCATCACGAGATATTCGTCACCATCGACCTTGACCTCGGTACCGGAATACTTGCCAAACAGGATCTTGTCGCCTGTCTTGACTTCCAGTGCACGTACTTCGCCACTGTCGAGAATTTTGCCGTTACCCACTGCGACCACTTCGCCTTCGATGGGTTTTTCCGTCGCGCTGTCGGGAATTACGATGCCCCCGGGAGAAGTCTTGTCTTCTTCAACCCTTTTGACCAGCACACGGTCATGTAAAGGACGGATGTTCATAATGGCCTTACCTCCTTATCCATTAAGTTGTTGTATTTACTAGTAAAAATAAGTTTTATTAGCACTCTTAGCGAGTGAGTGCTAGTAATATAGGGATTTTTTTTTCAAAGTCAACCGGTCACCGGGATAAACGGCGTTTGCGGGGCCCGGGCCACCCCGGGGAATCGCCCCCGCCGGGTGCGAGGAAGCTGGCACAAATGCACCACAAGCATTAAGATAATGGCCTCAACGGGAGGATAAGAATAATGGCAACCGAAGTTGAAGCGGTCGATAGCAGCAAGAAAAACTCAGAAATACTCGGCCCAACCAGTGATGAAGCAACCGTCCAGATGGACCAGTTGGAAGAAAAGTGTTACTGGAACGATGCGGAATTCTCAACCGGGGACCAGGTCACTAACGGCGGCAAGTGCTACGAGTGTAGCTTTGGTCGCTGGATAGAAATGGAAGACTAGCCCCGCGTTAAATCTCAGGGCCGGTGTAAAAAGCCGTAGCCCTCACCATCCCGAACAATATCTCCCACCCTGAATGGGTACGTGTTGCTCTTTCGATCCTCAAAATACAGCTCCAGGGTAGCCCGTATGGTGGTAAATGCGATTTCGTCCCAGGGAATGTCTGCTTCAGTATAAAGCCTTACGTCCAGGCTCTCCGTGCCGGGGGAGAAATCCAGGTCCAGCAGCCTGGCACGAAACATCAGGTAGACCTGGTCCACGTGGGGCAGGTTCATCATGGCATAAAGCCCCTGCAATTCGACCCTGGCATTGGCCTCTTCAAGAGTTTCCCGGGCTGCCGCTTCCAGGGTGGTTTCATTTAACTCCATGAAACCGGCAGGCAAGGTCCAGAAGCCATAACGCGGCTCAATTGCCCTTTTACACAGTAATATCCGGTCTTCCCAGGTCGGCAGGCAACCTGCCACGATCTTCGGATTCTGGTAATGAATGGTATTACAGGAATCGCAGACGTGGCGCGGCCGGTCGTCGCCTTCCGGCACTTTAACCGTCACATTGTTTCCACATTGGTTGCAATATTTCATGCTTAAATAACGCTCACATGTCCACGTTTGCAGGTTTCAACATTGGCTCAAGTTCGTCCCAGACATTATCCAGCATTTTTTGCTGTGCCTCGGCTTTCGGATGAATACCGTCCGCCTGCATCAATTCCGGGTGCTCGCCAATTTCGTGCAATATAAATGTCGACAGGGTCACCTCGTGCTTTCCTGCCAGGCCGTGGTATATGGACTCAAACCTGTCGTTGAAGGCCGGTCCGTAGTTCGGCGGCAGGCGCATGGGGATCAGCAAAACCTGGCTGCCGGCCTGCTGCAGTTCGCTGATGATCCTGTCGAGGCCAAGCTCCATCTCAGCAAGGGACAGGCCACGCAAACCGTCATTGCCACCCAGTTCAACAATACTGATACTGGGTACTTCTTTTTCGATAAGTTGACCCAGCCTGGCGGCAGCGCCACTCGTGGTGTCGCCGCTGATACTGGCATTTTTGACCCTGTACGGGTAGCCTTCGGCAGCAAGTCGTTTTTCCAGCAAAGCCACCCACCCCGCGTCGAGCTTGATGCCATAACCAGCACTGATGCTATCACCCAGGACCAGCAGCAGGGGTTCCTCAGACCGGGCTGGAAACGACAGCAATAAAATTAACAGGAAGAAGTAACGTCGCATATTATGAGTAGTTCCTCGAATGTTATTTTGCAGGCTAAAGATCTGACAAAGCAAGTTAGTTTACCCGACGGTGAATTAACGATATTAAAAAACGTGAGTTTTTCCATCAGCGAAGGTGAAAGTATCGCCGTCGTCGGTGTATCGGGATCCGGTAAGTCTACACTACTGGGACTGCTGGCCGGCCTCGATGTTCCAAGCAAGGGCAGCGTTCAACTTGATGGTGTTGATCTTGGCAGTCTCGATGAAGATGGCCGTGCAAGGTTAAGAAACCAGCGGATCGGGTTTGTATTCCAGTCTTTCCAGCTATTGCCAGGGCTTACCGCAATTGAAAATGTCATGTTGCCGCTTGAGCTGGGTGGCGTTGACAAGCCCGACGAGATTGCCGGTGGCATCCTTGCCGAAGTAGGCCTGTCGGAGCGCCTGCATCATTATCCCAACCAGCTATCAGGCGGCGAGCAGCAACGCGTGGCTATCGCACGTGCTTTCACCGGTGAGCCCAGGATACTTTTTGCCGATGAACCAACCGGAAACCTGGACCAGGTTACTGCACAGCAAATTGTCGAGCTGATATTCAGGCTTAACAGTGAACGGGGTACCACCCTGGTCCTGGTTACCCATGACCACGATCTTGCTGCCCACTGCGACAGGCAAATTACCCTGGCCGGAGGCGAACTGGTCCAGCAACAATGAAGCCACGGCTGCTTAATCTTGCAATAAACGGGCTGCGCCGCGACTGGCATGCCGGGGAGATCCAGCTGATCGCCATTGCCATCGTGATCGCGATCGCAAGCCTCACCACTGTTAACTTCTTTACCGACAGGGTTAAGCGGGCAACTGAAACCCAGGCTTCGGAACTGCTTGCTGCTGACCTTGTGCTCATGTCGAGCAGGCCAATTGAAGCGGACATAAATGAAATGGCGGCCAGCCTTGACCTGGTCCGTTCATTTACCACCAGTTTCCGAAGCATGGTGGTCAACGAAGACAGGTTCCAAATGGCCGAGGTCAAGGCCGTAGATAATCACTACCCGATCCGCGGAAAGCTTCGAACTTCCTCCGCGCTGTTTAGCGCGGAATCAATAGAGAACGGGATTCCGGGAACCGGGGAGGTCTGGCCCGATGCACGATTGCTGCAGTTACTGGGTCTTGAAACCGGCGAGTATATTCGTCTTGGCAATTCTGAATTTCGCATTGGCAAGATCCTTAATTACGAACCGGATCGTGGTGGGGATGTATTTAATATTGCTCCACGCCTGTTGATGAATGCCGCTGACGTGGAATCCACCGGCTTGATCCTTCCCGGAAGTCGAGTTCGTTATCGCCTGCTACTTGGTGGTGCGGAAGAAAATATCGCGTCACTGAGAAATTCCATCGAGGGACGCGAAGGTGTTCGCGTGCAGGGTATTCGGGACGCACGACCCGAACTCAGGACGGCCCTGGAACGCGCGGAACAATTTCTCGGGCTTGCAGTACTGGTTAGCATTGCACTTGCGGGCCTGGCTGTCGCCATGTCTTCACAACGATACGCCATTCGCCACTTTGATACCTGTGCCATCATGCGCTGCCTCGGTGCAGAGCAAAAAGCGATCACGCAAATCTTCCTGCTACAGCTACTCCTGCTTTCCGTGATCGCAGGTATAGTCGGTGTGAGCATTGGTTACCTGGCACAGCACGGCCTCAGTGTCCTGATGTCAGGACTCACCAGCGCGGAACTACCAGCCCCGTCTTTTAGACCGGTTGTTAATGGTCTGCTTGCCAGCATTGTCACGGCCTGCGGATTTGCCATGCCACAACTTCTCAGGTTAAGCCGCGTGTCTCCCCTCAGAGTGCTTCGACGCGATCTTATACCCGTATCAACTGCTGGCCGGGTGAGCTACGGTGCCGCGGTACTTGCCCTTGCCGCACTGACCCCATGGCAGTCAGGTAACGTACAGTTAACCCTTTACACCCTTGGCGGGCTGATCGTGACTGCTATCCTGCTGGTCCTGATTGCCAGGTTACTGATTAATTCAATGAGTCGCTTGCGATCAAGGGTTGGCGTGGCCTGGCGTTATGGATTCAGTAACGTGGCTCGTCGTGCCAACCTCAGCGTGGCGCAGATACTGGCCATCGGGCTGGGCGTCATGGTGATGCTCTTGCTTACGCTGGTGCGAACCGACCTGCTGGAGAACTGGCGTAACAGGCTTCCCGAAGGCACCCCCAACTACTTTCTTATTAACATTCAACCTGCAGACGTCGAGGCACTGCAGTCATTTCTCAAGCAACATGGAGAAGTCTCCAACGATATCTATCCCATGATCCGAGGCAGGCTGGTCGCCATCAATGACCAGAGTATCGGTGCTGACGATTACGAGGATGCCCGGGCGAAGCGCCTGGTTACGCGGGAATTTAACCTTTCCTTTGCAGAAGAGTTGCAGGGAGAAAACAGGCTGGAGAGTGGTCGCTGGTGGAACGAGAACGATACGGCCTCGTTGTTCTCGGTGGAAAAAGAACTGGCAGATACCCTCGGCATCAAGCTCAATGACACGTTGACCTATAATATCGCCGGCGAGGAAATCAAGGGAAAGGTAGAGAACCTGCGCTGGGTGGAATGGGATTCTTTTAACGTTAACTTCTTTGTCATCGCCAACCCCGGATTGATCAATGATTATCCTGCTACCTACATCACCAGCTTTCACCTGCCTGCAGATAAACGCCAGATACTTTCGCAATTGCTAAAGGATTTTCCAAGCGTAACGATCTTTGATATCGATGCCCTGCTCAGAGAAGTTCGTGCAATCATGGAACAGGTAGTTCGCACCGTGGAGTTCGTGTTCCTGTTTACCCTGATGGCAGGCGTCGTTGTATTACTTGCGGCAATACAAACAACCCATGCTGAGCGAAACTATGAAGCCGGGCTGCTGAGTTCAATCGGGGCAAGCCAGAAGCAGATAGTCGCCAGCCTGAGCGCAGAGTTTTTCACGCTGGGCATGATTTCAGGCATTCTTGCAGCTTTTGCGGCCACTGTTATTGAACTGGCACTTGCGGAATTTGTATTCAAGATCGATATATCGATTAACCCGTGGGTCTGGTTAATCGCACCAATTGTCTGTACTGTTATCATTGTAGCCGGGGGACTGCTTGGCACTCGCTCAGCCCTGCGGGAACCCCCGATGAAGGTATTGCGAAGCTATTAGAAATATGAACTTCATCTATCCTGGCGGAGTGAAGAGCAGACTATGAGAGAAGTCTATTTTGGTGATTTTCGAATTTTTGTTATCCAGCAACTCAAGGAGCTGGAAAAGGAAAATTACGAGCCAGACAGTGTTGAATGGTTTCTGCTGAAATACCTGCGCCGCGTTATCCGGTGTACCGAGGCTGAAGAAAATGCCTATGGCAAAGTGGAAGGCGCTGTGCGAGCCCTGGTTCGCTTTTATATCGATAATATCGATGAAAAATCCGAGCTTGGGGATCAGTGTGTTTCGATTTATGAACAATATCGAAAAACCCTGAGAGAAGATCATTCTAACTAGGTAACAGTTTTTGCTGGGAAGTCATGGTTAAATACATCGGTAACGAAAGCTACGCGCATAACGGAAAACCAAGAACAGGCATCTTGCTCAGCAACCTTGGTACACCCGATGCACCGACGACTGCAGCCGTGAGGAAATACCTTGCCGAGTTTCTCTCCGATACGCGGGTGATAGAGTGGCCTCCTGCGCTCTGGTGGTTTGTCCTGCACTGCATTATCCTGCGTACCCGCCCACGACGTTCCGCCGAGGCCTATGCCAAGGTCTGGACCGATGAGGGCTCACCCCTTTTGTGTATCGCGAAGAAACAGGCGGCGTTAATCAAGGACTCTATTGAGAAAGAGTATGGTGATGATGTCGTGGTTGATCTCGCCATGCGATATGGCTCACCCTCGATAAAGAGCGTGCTCGACAGGATGCGCGAGGCCAATGTGCAACGCCTGCTGGTACTGCCACTGTACCCCCAGTACTCTGCCACTACCACGGCCTCGACTATTGATGCAGTATGCGCCGAGCTCAGTCACTGGCGTTTTCAACCCGAGTTGAGAACGATAAATCACTACCATGACTACCCGGCTTATATTGAGGCCATTGCAGAAAGTATTCGCAGTCACTGGGCGGAATTCGGTCGCCCGGAGAAACTGCTTTTCTCTTACCACGGTCTGCCGCAAAAATATTTCTTGGCCGGCGACCCCTACTTTTGTCACTGCCAGAAGACGACACGCCTTGTCATTGAGCAGCTCGGACTGAAACAGGGGGAATGGGAAATCAGTTTTCAATCGCGTCTCGGACCCCAGGAATGGCTCAAGCCCTACACTGATTTCACACTCAAGGAATGGGGAGCTGCGGGTATCAGGAGTGTGCAGGTTATAAGCCCGGGTTTTTCTGCGGACTGTCTTGAAACCCTGGAAGAGATCAACCTGCAGAATCGCGAGTTTTTCGTGGAAGCCGGTGGTGAAGAATTCTCCTATATTCCCGCCTTGAATGAGCAGGAGCTACATATTGCTGCACTGGTCGACCTTCTCAAGCATCACCTGCAGGGCTGGCCGGGTGCCAATGAATTATCCGACGAGGCACTCTCGCAAACCCAGGAACGCGCAAGGGCCGCGGGTTCGGCGCGGTAATCCCTGCTATGAACATCATGAGCTTTTTCAGGGCATACCAGGACAGGCTGGGCCCGGGACTCATGTTTGCAGCTATTGCCGTCGGTGTTTCTCACCTTATACAGTCCACGCGCGCGGGTGCCGAGTACGGTTTCAGCCTGATCTTTGTTGTCATTCTTGCCTGTGTACTGAAGTATCCGGCATTTCGCTTCAGCTCTGACTATGCAGCGGCGACTTCGAAGCCAATGCTGGAAGGCTATCGTAGACAAGGGCTTTGGGCCGTGGCCATTTACGCGCTTGGCATGCCCATTGATATGTTTATATCGGTAGCGGGAATTTCCCTTGTAACAAGCGGCATCTTCAGAAACGTGTTCGCCGTCGAGCTCGGCGATGTCAGTATTGCCATTTCCCTGATGATAGCGTGTGCGGTTCTTCTTATCTCGGGCCGCTACCGCTTGTTTGAAAATATTACCAAGTTCATTGTTGTGCTGTTCTCATTTTTCACAGTGCTCGCCGTGTGTCTTGCTATTCCAGAAGTGAACTGGACACAGGACCAGCTGGCGCGGCAGGTTGAATTTGATCGTTCGACCTTCCTGTTCATGATTGCTATAGCCGGCTGGATGCCGACCAGTGTCTCCGCGTCGATGTTCCAGTCCTTCTGGGTATGTGAAAAAGCCCGCCTCAACGAGCAGGGATTCAGTCCCGCAGCGGCGCGCAAGGATTTTGACATCGGTTACTGGGGCACCCTCTTACTCGCGCTTTGCTTTGTTTTTATGGGTACCGCGCTGATGTACAAGCTGGGTATCAGCACCGCCTCCAGCCCAACAGCTTTTGCCGCACAGTTGATTGACATGTTTACCCGCGTTATCGGTGAATGGTCGAGGGCAATCATTGCTATCGCTGCCCTGGCGGTGATGCTATCCACCATGTTATCCGGGCTTGATGCAAGCCCACGGGTAGCGAGCCATCTACTCGGATACTTTATCCAAAGCGACAAGCAATACTCGCATAAAAGCTATACCTTTTTTATGATCGTCGAAGTCATCGGTGCTTCACTCATCCTTGTCTGGTTGTTTTCTTCCTTTAAGACCTTTATTGATTTCGCCACGAGCATGGCCTTCATCATGTCGCCACTGGTGGCCTGGTTTAACCACCGTGCTGTTTTTTCAAATGACATGCCAGAATCGGAACGGCCGGGTCCAGTCATGTATGCCTGGAGCCTGGCAGGAATATTCGCGATGCTGGCGGTCGGATTGTATTTTCTGTTTACCAGGATAAGCTGATGCCCTATGAGTAAAGAATCACTAATCGATGCCATACAATCCCGTCTTGGTGACAAGGGTGTGTTGACCGAGGCTGCACTGAAGGAAAAACACACCGCCGACGCCAGTGGCGAAAGAGCCGAAAGCCTGCCTGCCGCGGTATTTCGACCTGCCAATACCGACGAGGTGTCATTTATCCTGGAAAAGTGCCACGAACATAACCAACCGATCGCTATTCAAGGGGGGCTGACCGGTCTTTCTGCCGGTGCCGTTCCGGAAAAGGCTGAGCTGGCACTCTCGCTTGAGAGGATGTCCGGTATAGAAGAGATCGACAGCGGCTCCATGACCATGACGGTGCTGGCTGGCACACCGCTGCAAAGCATCCAGGAAGCCGCCGAAAATGCCGGTTTCAGTTTTCCACTGGACCTCGGCTCAAGGGGGACCTGTAATATTGGTGGAAACGTGTCCACCAACGCCGGTGGCAACCAGGTGATTCGCTTTGGCATGACACGCGCATTGATTCTCGGGCTGGAAGCCGTGCTGGCCAATGGTACGGTGATATCTTCCATGAACAAGATGCTCAAGAACAATGCCGGCTATGATCTCAAGCAGCTGTTTATCGGTACCGAGGGCACGCTTGGAATCGTCACCAGGATAGTTCTACGTCTTTACCCGAGGCTGGAAAGTCGTTGCACGGCTCTTTGCGCACTGGGTGATCTTGATGACGTGATCAAGCTTTTGCAACTCACCAACAGGAGCATGGCCGGTCTTCTCAGTTCCTACGAGGTGATGTGGGCCAACTACTATGACTTCGTACTGGACAACGTGGCTGCCCTGCAATCACCTTTTGATGAGAAACATGATTTCTACGTGTTGATGGAAATTGAAGGATCGAACCAGGAAAAGGACAGCGAAGCCTACCAGGCCATGCTGGAATCGGCGCTGGAATCAGGATTGATCAGGGATGCAGCCATCGCACAATCGGAAAAGGAAGCGGCCTCCTTCTGGCGTATACGCGATGGCGTGGCTGACCTGCTGCCTCAACTGGCCCAGTCTGCAAATTTTGATATCGGCATACCGATTAGCAAGATGCGCGAGTTCATCGATGAGGCAGACCGCAGGTTACGAGCTGTTTTCCCTGGTATTGATATCCAGGTTTTCGGACACCTGGGCGACAGTAACCTGCATTACCTGGCCCGCTCCGAGGGAAAAACAGACAAGGACGCGGTGTACGATATTATTTATCAACTGGTGGGTGAGTACGAAGGGTCGGTTACTGCCGAGCATGGCATAGGGAAAATAAAGCGGAAATACCTGGATCACTCCCGTTCAGAAAATGAAATCCAGCTTATGCGCCAGCTGAAACAAACCCTGGACCCAAAAGGGATCCTGAATCCGGAGCGCGTTGTCTGATTTACTCGCTGACTTCTACACCGTTCCAGAACGCGACATAGCCCTTGATGTGATTGGCCTTTTCAAAGGTCTCCGGGTAATACCACGCGGCATTCGGGTTAAGCTCTCCATCAACCGTGATATTGTAGTAACTGGCATCACCTTTCCACGGGCAATGGGTGTGCTTGTCACTCTCTGAAAAATATTCCATGTTCACGCTGCCGGGTGGAAAGTAGATGTTGCCTTCCACGACTTCGTATTCTTCTGTCTCTGCGAGGGTAGCCCCTTCCCAGCTTGCTCTTGGCATAACTATTCTCCGTAAATTGTCACTGTTAATCGACGTTGATGACCCTGGTAGCGGTGCTCCCACAGGTAAATCCCCTGCCAGGTACCAAGCAGGCATTGACCTTCGCTCACGGGTAACGTGACAGCACTGTCAGTAAGAATACTGCGGATATGAGCTGACATGTCATCCTCTCCTTCAGCCGTGTGAATGAACATGGGGTCTCCGTCTTTGACCTGCCTGCCCATCCAGCTCTCAAGGTCAACCCGTACCGAGGGATCGGCGTTTTCACACAGGATAAGCGATGCACTGGTATGATGTATAAAAACGTTGCATATACCCGTGTCGATCCCACTGCCCTGGACAATGCTATTGACCTTCGCCGTGACTTCGACGGTGCCCCTGCCACTCGTGGCAATGATGAATGAGTCCTGTACAACCATGCAGCTGATTATGTATGACCCGGAAGCTCAAGTTCAAGACGATCAAGTATTAAACCGAAGAAAGCACTTTCTCCCTGGAAACGCCAGCCAAGATGCTCACCGCAGGCACCGCAGAGCGCCAGCTGCCAGCTGTAGCCCTGGAACCAGCTGTGCTCCGCCGTCGCAGGGCCGAGCACACGACATCCCGGTGCCCTGCCATAGCAGGCGAAACGAAAATCGAAACCGTGTGGATTTGTATGAAAATGGATATGTTTCCCCTGCATTTCCATTTCCTCTGACAGATCAGTCACCAGGTGCCGGCAACTGGCACAATATACCCGGTCTTTTTGCTGCCGCGCGGTAGTTGAGCGCTCAAGTACCGGGATTTTTCCAGGAGTCGTGGAGCCGCTGTCGAGCAGGAGGCAGGGAATGAGGTCAGTTGTGGAACTCGCCGTTAAAATGGGGTTCATAGCACTAACTATAGTCAATAATACACGTACCCGTGTCCATTACTTTCATTACCACAGTCACTGATGCAAAATGACGTTCCATGTCGAGAAGACAGGTAAATCCCTCTGCTTGTGCCCCGGTCCGTAATATCGTGAAGCACATTCGCGCGTTACTTTTACTGCTGTTTTCCCTGTACCTTGCCGGGCCGGCGCCAGTCACCGCTGATGAGCTTGCGCAACAACGTAAGGATTATGTCTCGGCAAAAAAATCCCTCGAAGCCGGACATTACAAGACCTTTTCAAAAAAGGCCGAAAAGTTGGTGGATTATCCACTCTACCCTTACCTCCAGTATCACTACCTTTCCAGGCGATTATGGAAAGTCAAAACAGGGGAAATAGTCGACTTTCTCGAGAACCACGCTGACCTGCCGACAGCCGGCGACCTGCGAAAACGATGGCTCAAGCTGCTGGCAAAACGAGGCCATTGGAACACCTACATCGACCACTACGTTCCCCAGGATGACGAGGAGCTGAAGTGCTATCACCTCATTGCCCGCATGCGGGCAAAAAAGGAAAACTACCTGCTTGAGGATATTCGCAGCACCTGGCTGAGCGGTAAGTCACTACCACCAATCTGTGACCCGGCATTTACCCTGCTGTACAAGAGCGACCTGATGAATGACGAGCTGGTATGGCAGCGTATACGCCTGGCCATGGCCGAGGGGCAGACAGGTCTTGCCTCGTTCCTGTCAAGAAAGCTAGAAGGCGAGAGACGCCAGTGGGCAGAGAGATGGGTTGCTATGCACCACAACCCATCGAAGCATACGTATAAAACAAAATATGAAGACAGTGCGATAGCCCGGGAAATCCTGCTTTACGGCATGCGTCGGCTGCTCAGGCAAAATATTAGCAGGGCACTGGGCCGCTGGGAGGATCTCGAGCCCAGGTATAGTTTCAGCGAAGCTGAAACAGCGGAACTTGAGTATCTCCTCGCCATGCGGGCTGCACGAAAGAAACACAAGGACGCAAGACAGTTACTGGACAACATCGATAACTCGCGCATTGACGAGCAGGCCCTGCACCTGAGGTTACGCACTGCACTGGCAGAACACGACTGGGCGCAGATAGAACTGTGGACCCGGGAAGAACCGGTTGATGAAGAAATTCGACTTCGCTGGTACTACTGGCGGGCCAGGGCACTTGAACAGGGTGGCGACACAAGTTCAGCAGAGGAAATTTATACATGGCTGTCAAAGGAAAGGGACTACTATGGTTTCCTTGCTGCCGATCGACTCGGTGTTGATTACACGTTTAACCACAGTCCCCTGCCGGAAGACCTGGAAGAGCGACAGAAAATCTCCGAACTTCCGGCAATAAAAAGAGCCAGGGAATTTTACCTTCTCGGTTCGCATTATTCCGCAAGGCGCGAATGGCATCATGCGCTTAAACAGATGACCAGCTACCAGGTCCAGATTGCCGCGATCATCGCGGCCGAATGGGGTTGGCACGATCGTGCAATCCTGTCGCTGGCAAAGGCAAAAATATACGACGACCTGGTGACACGTTTTCCCATGCCCTTTGACAAGAGCATGCAGCAATTTTCAAAAATGCGTGATCTCGACATCGCCTGGCTGTTTGCCCTGACGCGAGCGGAAAGTGCCTTTATTGAAGATGTTCGCTCTCCGGCAGGTGCCCTCGGCCTGATGCAGGTCATGCCTGCAACGGGAAAAATTACCGCGAAAAGAATCGGGCTGAGAAACTATGATACAAAGAAACTGTTGACGGAAAACGTCAACATTCGACTCGGCAGCGCCTATCTCAAGCACATGTATGATTCATTCAATAACAATGCAGTGCTGGCAACCGCGGCTTACAATGCCGGGCCAACCAACGTTAAGCGCTGGCTGCCAAAGACCGGCTGCCTCGAGGCGGATGTCTGGATCGAACAGATTCCATTTACCGAAACAAGGAAATATGTTCGTCGTATACTTTACTTTGCCAGCGTTTATGACTGGCGACTGGAACGGGAAATCGTACCCATAGCAGACAGGGTTTCGAGGGTCCAACCAAACAGGCAAATAGTTGCAGGTAAATCCTGCCCGGTGAACAAGGCATGAAAATTAAGCGAATATGTATTACAGGCGGAACCGGTTTTGTCGGACGAAGCCTGGCCAACCAGCTATCAAGCGCGGGTTATAAAGTTAAAATTTTGACACGGAACAGGGAAGCGAATCGGCGCAAGCTGATTCTCCTGCCCGGTGTTGATCTTGTTGAAACGGATATTCACGACAAGGAACGTCTCGCTCATCACGTGCAGGATTGCCAGGCTGTAATCAACCTTGTAGGCATTCTCAATGAGAAAGGTCGCCGAGGTCTCGGCTTTCAACACGCCCATGTTGACCTGGCTGAAAAAATTGCTCAAGCCTGCCATGCAAATGGTATTCGACGACTCCTGCAAATGAGTGCACTCAATGCCGATGCTGAATCCGGCCCGAGTTATTACCTGCGCAGCAAGGGCCAGGCAGAGGAACTGCTTCTCAATGACGACAGGCTTGATGTAACGGTATTACGACCCTCGGTTATCTTTGGTCCGGAAGATAGTTTTTTTAACCGCTTTGCCGGCCTTTTGAAATTCTCCCCGGTGTTTTTTCCACTGGCCTGTCCTGCGTCGAAGTTTGCCCCGGTATACGTAGAAGATGTCGCCCGGGCTTTCGTTAGCGTGCTGGAAGAACGTCAGAGTTATGGGCGCACTTACAACCTTTGTGGGCCGAAAACTTATACCCTCAGGGAACTGGTGCAATACACGGCAAGCTGCATACGTTCAGGATCAAGGATCCTGCCTTTAAGCCAGGGGCTGTCCCGCCTGCAGGCGATGGTGTTTGATTTCATCCCGGGCAAGCCGTTTTCTACGGATAACTTTCTTTCTGCCAGTGTCGACAGTGTTTGTGAAAAAAATGACCTGCTGGAACTCGACATTAATCCACAGTCCCTTGAAGGCGTGGTGCCCTTCTACCTGCAGTCAGTAAATCAACGAGCACGCTACAACGAGTTTCGACGGCGCTAGCTAATGAAAATATACAAGGTTGGTGGTGCCGTTCGTGATTCACTGCTTGGGATACCGGTCAAAGATCGGGACTGGGTTGTTGTAGGAGCCACACCCGAAGAAATGATCGAAAAGGGCTATAAGCCTGTGGGAAAGGATTTCCCGGTGTTTCTTCACCCCGAGAGCAAGGAAGAATATGCGCTTGCAAGGACAGAAAGGAAGACTGCGCCCGGTTACAGGGGATTCGTTTTCAATACCGATGTTTCAGTCACCCTGGAACAGGATCTCTTACGCAGGGATCTCACCATCAATGCCATGGCCGAGGAAGATGGTAGTATCATTGACCCATTCAATGGCCAGCAGGATCTTGAAGCCGGCATACTAAGACACGTGTCCGACGCCTTCGTCGAAGACCCATTGCGCGTGTTGCGCGTGGCGCGATTTGCATCTCGCCTTGATTTTGAAGTCGCCGGGGAAACCATGACCCTGATGAAGGAGCTCAGTGGATCGGATGAGCTTTCACATCTTGCGCCGGAACGAATATGGAGCGAACTTGAAAGCGCACTGGCGTCTCGTTCACCGAGACGTTTTATTGAGGTCTTGAGGGAATGTGGCGCCCTGGGAAAACTATTTCCGGAAATCGACAGTCTTTTTGGCGTACCGCAACCGGAAAAGTACCACCCGGAAATTGACAGCGGTGTCCACACGCTCATGGTGCTGGACCAGGCCTGCCTGCTGTCCGATGACACCGCCGTGCGGTTTGCCGCACTCATGCACGATCTTGGAAAGGCGACGACCCCCGCCGAGTATTTGCCCGGTCACCGCGGACACGAAGAGCGTAGCGTAAAAATTATCGAGAAACTCTGCGATCGTTTTCGTATTCCAAATCGCTACCGTGAACTGGCACGTATCGTGGCACGCTATCACCTGGACTGCCACCGCGCCCTGGAAATGCGCGCCGATACCATTATCAGGAAACTGGAAGAGATGGATGCGTTTCGAAAACCGGAAAGGTTCAGGCAGTTCCTGCTGGCCTGTAAGGCAGACATCAGGGGACGCCTGGGTTTTGAAGAAAGGGAATATCCCCAGGCCGATTTTCTTGAGCGCGCCCTGCAGGAGGCCTCGGCAATTGATACCGGCAAGGTGGATATGCAGGGCCTTGAGGGCAAGGAAATCGCCAACAGGATCCGCGCATTAAGGATCGATGCCGTGACAGGCGTAATGAATGCCAGTTAGGCTTGCACCTGGCATTTTGTGCTACCCATGCAGGGTAAGCCTGCTCTGCGCCCTGCTGCTGGTTTTTCCGTATCTTGCTGTCGCGGCCAACGGTAAAGATACCTCGAGTAGCCCTGCCTTAAGTGAAGACCGTCATTATCTCGAGGCAAAATGCCCGGTAGACGGTATCCAGGAATTACTGCTCGACAAAGATCAGCGTTTTCGACTCTCCAGTTTTTTCCCGCGGGAGAAACGTCGAACGACAGATGCGACGGGACACTGGGAAATAAAAGATGAAATCCTGCTCCTGTCCACTGACGAGCTTACCATGCGTTTCCTGGTAAGAAGCCGTGTACATAAGCTGTTGGGTGAAAAATTCCTTTACCTGTCTTTCAAGGCGATCCCATCAGGTGACGCACACGTTCTTGAAGAATGTGAATTCGTCGATCGACGGGTCATCACTCACTTTATCGGCAGTAATCGAAAAAACAGGTCCGGCTCACCAGAAAATACCGATTAGAAACAGGCCAAGCAGCACACGGTATATGACGTATGGCAACATTCCCGTGCGTTCAAGAAGCTTCAGGAAGTAATGTATCGCCAGCCAGGCGCTGGTGAAAGATACAACTATGACGCTTAGCAGTGGAACAATATCAAACTCTACGGTGGCAGAGGACAGCTTGTACAACTCGAGACCCGTAGCAAGGATGATTACCGGCACTGCCATCAGGAAGGAAAAGCGCGAGGCGCTCGCTGGATCAAGCCCCAGCACCAGGCCCGCGGTGATGGTAATACCGGAACGCGATGTACCGGGTATCAGCGCAACTGCCTGGGCACAGCCGATGATGATGGCATCACGAAAACCAATGTCCTTTTGCCCGCGCGTGCCCGCACCGCTCTTGTCCGCCCAGAAAAGCACAAGCCCAAAAAATATCGACGCCATGGCAATCACCATGGGGCTTCTTAACGAGCTGGAAATAATGTCATGCAACAGCAAACCTGCAAGCCCCACCGGGATCGTGGCAACAGCAATATGAAGCAGCGTCCAGTCCTTTTCTTCAGCGCCGGAAAAATTTGCGACAAAGCCCTGCAGGATAAGCGCAATGTCACTTCGAAAGTACAAAAGGACCGCGCCGAGACTGCCGGTATGCACGGCCACATCGTATACGATGCCCTGGTCCTGCCAGCCCATTAATGCAGGAAATAAAATGAGGTGGGCAGAGCTGGATACAGGCAGGAATTCTGTTAAGCCCTGTATCAAGCCGAGAATGATGAGATGTAAAGTTTCCATGATGGTTAAAAGACCGGCAAAAATACCGCGGTTACCATGCGTTGCACGACCTTAATCAAGGTACGATTTGTTTTCCCCGCTATTATTATCGCTATTGTATCCTGCAGCGAGATGAGTTTTCCAAAAATTCTCTCGTAGCTGAGATTTGTCACTTCGCCGGGAAGAGAGTTGCTGTAGAGAAATAGCTCGCCGTTACTATCATGCTCCTGGCCAAGGCGCCACACCGCAATTTCAATATTGCGTGCACTGTTATATAGATGTTGAGCATCCACCGAGTCCAGCACATAGAACTCCTGCTTGTACTTGTAGGAAGCCATTAACATGGATGTCAGGCCGGAAACAAATGCGAAAACCCGATCACCCTGGAAATCTTCATCAAAGGTCAACTTGATTGCTTCGATATCCCGCTTGCCATCGAGCTCCGGGAAATTCCAGCCATGGCGTTGCTCAAAAAGCCGATCGATATTTTCTTCGGCGGTGGGAAACAGGGATTTTTTCAGTTCTCTCGGGTTGCGCTTGTAAAGCTTTCCCATCAATTCACGCATGAGGCTTCGAACTTCCCTCACGTGGATTTCGAGGACAACGCCTACGTCAGTCTTGATCAGTGAGTCGAAATTAACGTCCTGGGTATCAGGTCCATCTTCCACCTGGACCTTGTTACTACTGCAGCCTGGAACAAGCAATACCAGGCTGAGCAACAGCAAGTAAGAACGCCTGGCGGGCAGACCTGTCATAAGCGATGGCGATGGTCGACAATGGAAAAGCCGCTCAATGTCCGCTCCACACCCCTGGCAAGGCCCATGACCTTGAACTTCTCTCCCATTTCCGCGGGCAGTGTCAGTAACTTGACCTGCCTGGCAAGCTCCACGCGCTGCTGTTCTGAGTCCCCGGTACGGTCCTGCATGATTTTCTCCAACCCACAGCCAAGCAGGAAGAAAGCCTGGGTGGTAAATCCCTTTACTTCAAGACCAGCATCTACCGCGGCTTCTGCCACGGCGGTAAAGTCAACCGAGGTAGTAATGTCCTGTAATCCCGGGTATAAAAAAGGATCGCCGTGGGCACGGTGGCGGTAGTGACATAACAGGGTCCCGTCCCGGCGCTGCTCATGGTAGTACTCGTGCCTTGGATAACCATAATCGATAAACAGCAGAAGACCCTCGAGCAGGCAATCCGACAGGGAGTTCAACCAGGGTCTGAGGGCGAGGTTGATCTCCGAGCGATAGCCCCCGGCTAATTGTGCTTTAAGTGCCCGGGTAATCCTGCTTAGCTCTAAGAGCAGGGTTTCACCTGCAGCAGTTTCGCACCAATCAAAGCCCTGCGCGGCGGAACACACTGAAAGCTCGCTTATTGTCTCGCCGTTGACGACGAAGCGCCTTGCAGGCAAGGCGTCCAGTACTTCGTTTGCCAGGATCACACCGCTGAACTCTGCGGGCAGGCTGTCGAGCCATTCAACCCGGGAGAGCAAAGCCGGAATACGCTGCTGCATCAGCTGCTGCTGTCGAGCCCTGAGATCGGCGCTGGTTTCCAGCACCAGGTATTTTTCCGGCAGGCATTGAAGACGTTCGAGTTCCAGCAAGACATCGCAGGCCATGACTCCCCTGCCCGCACCGATTTCCATGATGCGGGAAGTTGCAGGATTCTCGATGATTTCAAGACACTGCCTCGCAAGGCAGGAGGAGAACAGGCTCGACACTTCCGGGGCCGTGATGAAATCGCCCTCGGCGCCTATTTTACTGGCACCGGCACTGTAGTAGCCGAGGCCTGGCTCGTACAGGGCAAGCTCCATGAAGCGCGAAAAATCAATGGCGCCTCCGTTTCGCTGGATTTCTCCTGTGATTCTTTCAGAAAGTGCGCGGCTATGGGACAGGGCCTCCGCGTCGGGAACGGGAAGCTCACTTACCATGTCAGGTTCGATATCTCGCAACGGCTTCAGTCCTGGTTCACGACTATGCTGGTATTCCCAAAATCATGCGCTACAGTATCTGCGACGAGGTTGATAGGCTATTATTCATTCATTGCCGCTTTTTTACCATATTCTTAAATGTTACGCGAAATTGTAAACGTCAAGCAGTTGAAGAATGAGCCACGTCGCCGCTGGTTTTCTTCTTCATCACTGGATCTCTTCATTTGGTATGGCGATGATGACGGCATCATCCAGTTCCAGCTTTGCTATGACAAGGGTCCAGCCGAGAAAGCACTGACCTGGCACCATGAACGCGGCATCATGCACCATGCTGTCGATGATGGTGAAAATCGCACTTTTCGCATGAAAGGCTCACCTATCATGATCAATGACGGTGAATTTGATGCTGAGGACATCCTCTCAAAATTCAGGGAGCTGGCGGGCGATATAGAGTACGCTACCGTTAATTTCATCATCGATAACATCCAGGATTCAAAACAGTCATGAGTCTTTACCGGGAATTCGCCAGCCAGGAAGAAATTGATGGCCAGTACAATATCGGCGCATCCATGCCCGGATGGGAATCCTGGCTTGTGCGCTACACGGAAGACAGCGAAGTAACGCGACAGTCCATTGAATGTGCGCTGAACGTCTCTTACGGGCCAACTCTTGATGAACACCTGGATATTTTTCCCTCGGCGATACCCGGTTCACCCATGCTCGTGTTCATCCACGGCGGTTACTGGCGTGCTCTTTCAAGCAAGGAAACCAACTTCCTTGCAAGGAAGTTCGTGGAACAGGGGATCACCGTCGCACACGTTAACTATTCCCTCTGTCCGGGGGTCAGCATCACCGAGATAACCCGCCAGTGTCGTGCCGCGGTGGCCTGGCTGCATCACCATGCTGCCGAGTACAATGGCGACGCGAACAGGATTTTCGTGTCCGGCCATTCAGCGGGGGGGCATCTTACAGCCATGGTTTGCTCAACAAACTGGGTTGATGACTATGGACTACCCGCAGATTTTGTCAGGGGCGGTATTCCCATTTCCGGCGTATTTGATCTCCGGCCAATACGCTACTCCTACCTGCAACCGGTACTCATGATCGACGATGAGACCGTCAGGCGCAGCAGCCCTCATATCAACCTGCCAACACAGGCGCCACCCATGCTGATCTCGGTGGGAGAAAAAGAGTCTGCAGAATTTCGACGCCAGTCGGTCGACTACCAGGCCCTGCTGGCGCAAGCGGGTTTTAAATCTACCGTGCAGGTTGAAAGTGATGATGACCACTTCTCTATCCTGTACACGCTCATCAATGAAAGCAGCCCGCTTTTTATCAATACCATGAAATTGATCGAGTCCGGCACCTCCTAGTCGGCACTTTCAACAATTTCGTAGTCGTGGGTGATCTTCGCCGTTTTTCCCAGCATGATAGAGGCAGAGCAGTATTTTTCCGCTGACAGGTCGATGGCCCTTGCTACCTGCTTCTCGGACAGGCCTTTACCGGTCACGGTAAAGTGGATGTGGATGTCGGTAAATACCCTCGGATGCTCTTCCGCCCGGCTGGCGCTGATGTCCATGCTGCAATCCTGCACTTCCTGCCTGGCCTTTTTCAGGATGGAAATCACGTCGTAGGCGGTACAGCCACCCATTCCCAGCAGCAGGGTTTCCATGGGTCGTGGGCCCAGGTTGCGGCCTCCGCCCTCGGCGGCGCCATCCATGACAAGCTTGTGCCCATCGCCGGTCTCGCCGATAAATGCTACCCCACCGGCCCACTGAATTTTTGTCTGCATACCGCCCTCAACTGGTTGAAATACCCAAAGAAGGGTAACATAGTCACCCAATTACAAATATAATAGCTGTGTGAGACGTCCAATCACTGTTGGGCGAAGGGAGGAAAATCAAATGTCGGAACCTGTATTCCAGGGACGCGATGCTGTTATCAGCAAATTCCTGGATCACTGCCACCAGAAAACGTACCCGGCCAAGCACCTGATCATAAAGGAAGGTGACCTGTCACGGGACCTTTTTTACATAATTTCAGGCTCGGTCACGGTGATGATCGAGGATCATAAGGGACATGAAATCGTCCTGGCCTACCTGAACCCCGGTGATTTCTTCGGTGAAATAGGCCTGTTTGATTCCGAGCACAAGCGTAGCGCCTTTGTTCGCGCGAAATCCAAGTGCGAAATCGCCCATATCAGCTACGAGCGCCTGAAAACACTCAATGACCTTCTGCCCGGCCTGCTCTACGCCATCGCCTCACAGCTGGCCATGCGCCTGCGTAAGACCAGTCGCAAGGTAAGCGACCTGGCTTTTACCGACGTTAAGGGTCGCGTGGCTAGAACACTGCTGGACCTTTGCAAGGAACCGGACGCGATCACCCACCCGGACGGCATGATGGTTAAGGTGACACGGCAGGAACTCGGCCGAATCGTGGGCTGCTCAAGGGAGATGGTCGGGCGTGTACTGAAGGATCTCGAGGAAGATCACCTGATCTCCGTATCTGGAAAATCCATGGTTGTTTTCGGTACCCGTTGACTGAAGGCGCTGAAGGAAATAGTAGAAGGTATCCGGTAATCCAATCTTGACATTCTGAGGCGGAGTATCGAAAATCCGCCTCCCCCGCAATATTCACAATGGCTATGTAGCTCAGCTGGTTAGAGCGCGGCATTCATAATGCTGAGGTCGGTGGTTCAAGTCCACCCATAGCCACCATTAATTTATTCCAGGTAAAGCGATCCATGAGCTTGCCTCAGCAACACTTAACTATACTCCCGCGTACAAAATTCCTCCCTGAGCTGTCGCTTGAGTACCTTTCCATTTGGGTTGCGTGGCAAGGCTGTAGCAAAGAATACATCGCTGATTCGCTGGCGTTTCCCTACACGCTCATTACACCACTCCATGATCTCCCCCGTTGATAATTCAACATCTTCTTCGGGAACAACGATTGCCACCGGCGTTTCACCCCAGGCTTTATGCTTCCCGGCAACCACTGCCACATCTGCAATCGATGGATGCTTGATAATTTCCTGCTCTATATCCTGCGGAAAAATATTCTGACCGCCGGACAGGATCATGTCTTTCTTGCGATCAACGATATAAAGATACCCGTCTTCGTCGAGCCGGCCGATGTCTCCCGTGCGTAACCACTGTCGTCCCTTCGCATCTGTCCATGTGCATTCTGCGGTCGCTTCCGGCCGATTGAGATAACCCAGCATAACCGTGGGGGCCAGGAATACTATCTCCCCGGGTTCATTGGCTTTTGCTTCTCTGTTATCTTCATCGAGTATCAGCAGGTCATAGCCGGTGAAGGGCTTGCCAACCGAGGAAAACCTGCCCGCCGAATCTTCCGGTTGCAGGATCGTTAAACCACCTTCTGTCAGGCCATACACCTCGCCCACACCACAAGCAAATATCTCGAATAATTCCTGTTTTAATTCAGCACCCAACGACGAACCAACGCTGATCAGGCAGTCCAACGAGGAAATATCAACAAGCTTGTTTTCGGCTTGCCTGGCTTTCAGCGTTTGAAGAATGTACTGGTACTGGATGGGCACCATGCCGGCATGTGTTATTTTCTCACGTTCTGCCAGTTCCAGGAATTCACCGGGGTCAAACCCCTGGCACAGGACCACGCATCCACCCCTCAGGTAGGCTGCCAGTATGCCAGCCTGCGCGATGTTTGAATAAAAGCCGATATTAATGACATAACGGACATCGCCCTTGTATTTAAAATTCATACAAACGTCCCTGGCCCAGTTTCGTCGTCTCTCGAAGCTATGCACAATCCCCTTTGGTGTACCCGTGGTACCGGAACTGTAGATGACCGCGATAATATCGCCGGGAATGTATTGCACCGATGGCTTGTTTTCGCCGTGGCCCTCGAGGAAATCATTCCAGCCTGTCCAGTCGCCTTCGCCCGGCCCCGTGCTCACCTTAATATCAATACCCGGAAGCTGGTCCAGCAAGCGATCTACCCTTTCCCTGTAACATTCTGAAACAAGGATCATGCTGGCACCTGAATCGTTGATCATGCCCACCAGTGCTTCGTCACTGACGGTGACATTCATTGGCACCGAAGCATAACCTGCTGTCATGACACCGAGCAGGGACTGGATGGCCTGCGGGCAATTATCCATCACCATTACAACCCTGGTTTTACCTGGCGCCCTGTCAAGCAGGGCATTTGCCAGTCTATTGGCTGACCCAATCAACTCCTGCCAGCTGATACGTTGTTCTTCAAATATCAACGCCGTGCCACGCGGATTCCACTTCGCCTGCAGGGCGAAGATCTCAGGTAGTTGAAGTGTTTCGGCTTTAAATTGCATGCTGTAGTAACGGATGCTTTAGCCAGGCTCTTGCCACATTGATTGATAGTGAGGCTAGCTGCACTGGTTTTACTATTTCACCTGGTTCTTTATATGTTCTGCTACACGCTGTGATTCAGGATTGCTTGTTGAGTTAAGTCCTTCAATGACGCCTGCCCGGTCTGACTCAGTACGATTCTGATCCAGTTTCCATTTACCAGCAAGTGTTGTTATCGGGATCTCTATACCAACGATAGCGCCCAGCAGCATGTCGATGAATTCTTCGGGTGCGTCTGAAACTTTCCAGGGTACATCCTGTTTGCTTTCGTGCTCATCAGTCAATTCATTGACAAACTGCAATAGCCATTCGGGATCTTCATGTATTATCGGCATGCCATGAGCATGTACCACCATGTAACACCAGGTAGGAACTCCCTGGCCATGCTCATGCTTACTGGGATACCAGTTGGGACTCATATAGGCCTGGTCACCCTGGAAGATGACCATGGATTCCTGCTCTTTTGAGAAATCCTGCCAGGCCGTATTTGCCCTTGCTACGTGACCCAGCAGGGTGCCGAAGCCGTCTTTTTCCTCGCGAAGCATAAAAGGAATATGGTTTGCCGTGAGTTCTCCATCCATCGTCGTCACCCAGGCGCCCAATGGGTTTGAATCAATCAGGGCATGCATGGCGCTTATGTCTTCTACCGCGTTGTGTTCCGGAATATACATAATCTAAACCTCTCGAGCTTGATTCACACTGGCTATCTTCCCAGGCCAGTCCGCCTTTGATGAAAGAAGAAAATCAACGCAGCAAAGTAACTACCGATAATCGCCACCTTCAGAAAGACATGGTAAAACCCGCCCGAATGTTGTGCCATTTGCAGGTTTGGTAATGTAAAAAGCCCTTCATTCGTGCGACGCACCATGTATTCGCTTATGGCAGCAAGATCACTTTGCAGGTAATACATGTTTATAAACTGGCTAAATGCCATGGCTGTAAAAAGGATAACAAGTATCACCACCATTGATGACTTCAACTTGTCACCTATCAGGTACCCGGCAACGATGAAGGCGAAAAGAACAGAGGCGTAATCCATGATAGTTTGACTAAGGAGTTCTAACGATGCGTGAAACGTGGCAATAAGGCTGTAATCGGTCATGATGCTCCCCCACCTGGCTTTTTGAATATATCCCTGAGTATTGGCCTGATTATCGAGAAAAGCCAATTTTAATCCCGTAATTGCCAGCCACATGGGTTATGCTTTTGATATATACAGCAAAAGGGAAATGCATCATGGGCACAGTACATAAGGAAATTATTACCACTCCAGGCGCATGGCAAGTCCGTGGTTAAAAATAACAAATCCTCTATATTTTCATGACTCGAGAATTTGAAATAAACAAGTTGGTAGGAATGTTGATTGCAGCCCCGGTTGTATATTTTATATGGCATTTTTTTGTCGGTACGCCGACGAAAGATAGCGGAGCAAGTCCCGCTTTCAATGAAGCTTTCCAGGCCAGCACCGAGTTTAAGAAGCTGGTGGAAGACTATTATGAGAAAAACCGTCAGTTACCAGCTTCACCCGGGGATATAGGTAGACAACTCCCGCCAATTGACAGGACCGGTGTCATCGACAGTATTGAGCTCCGGAGCTATGGGCTGGTTTCGATAACCTTCAAGCCCACTGTTTATGATGCAGGGGTGATCAATCTTCGGCCTTCTCCATTGGAAGATACGGGGGAGCTCGAATGGACCTGTCGAGTTTCCGGCAATGCAGCGATTATCAATCGTCCACGGTCATGCAAGTGAAAAAAACAGTCACTCAAATATCTCCTTGAGTATTATCTCGACCCTGGCGCGCGTTTTATTTTCTTCTTGTTTCCGGGACTTGCCGCTGGTTTCCCAAACCTGCGCAGGGCCTTGTAGTAGATAGAAGCCCTCAGGTTTGATACGCCATCTTTCTTGCACATATCCCTGAATAGCTTGTCCGCTGTTTTCCGGTGTGTGCGGGTTACCAGGTGCTTATTGCGCATCAACTGGTAAAGTGCATCGTGTACCAGTGACGCCCTGAGATTCTCCTTGTTGTCCTTCACCGGTCCGGATGGGCCGTCCCATGCATAACCTTTCTTGACGAGCAACTTGCCTGCGATATCAAGCTCGATAAAGTCGGTCTTGATATCTGTGTTGGGTAGAATGGGAATGTTCATCGCGTATCCCTCGGCTAGCTGGTATTTATAGTCTCCCCTGTACCTGATGTATCCCCTGGTGGTCATTTTATTTCTCCCATTGATCCTTTAAATGGAGTGAGAGAATTGTCATTTATCTCTCACTTTTAAGCTGAAGCCTGGCTGAGAAATACCTGGTGATATGTACCTTGCATTGGAGAACTCACGACCAAGGTATTGATAAATACAACAATTAAACAAATTCAATCAAACAAACATAGTGCATCAATCCTGTACTCGCGTTTACATAAGCGTAAATCGGGAGTAGGGTTGAAGTTGCATATGTGAGGATGCGAACAGAAAAGGGGGAAGGTATGAATACAAGGGGTATATTTATTCTCGCTGTAATCACTCTACCAGTCCTTGGTAGTGGCTGTGCGAATGTCATCAGGGGTACCACAGAGCCAATTACTGTAGAAGCGCCGGATTGTCCCGATGCGGTTTGTACATTGCAGAACAAGAAAGGCTCGTGGATTGTGAAAACACCCGGCAGTATCGTGATCCCGCGTTCCGATGATCCGCTGAGTGTGACCTGTGAAAAAGACGGTGAACAAGTAGCCATCTCTGCAGAAAGCGGTGTATCAGCAGGAGCCGTACTGGGTGATGCATTGTTATTTGGATTGTTCTCGGCCGCCAACGCAGCAACCGATGCTCATCGTGAGTATCCGGATACCATTACAGTACCCATAACCTGCGAGTAACGGATACATTTGTTTATCTAACCTGGGCCAGTGCAGCCTGGCCCATGAGACCGTTGGCGTGAGCGAAAGTCTCCATGATTTCAAGGTAGTTGAGCTTGTTCCCGGCGATTGTATCGACAGGCTTGCCCATGCTGGTGATAGCATCAAGCAATGCTATCGACTGTCGTTTGGATTCCGGACTGTCCCTGGTGTCGTATCGGGCTTAAAGCGGGATCATCTTCCGCAAAAAAAACCCCGCACTGGGCGGGGCTTTTATAAGAAATTAGCTATTTCTTTTTCTTCTGCGCAAACCCAAACCGGCGAGGCCCAGTCCCAGCAAGGCCAGGCTGCCTGGTTCAGGCACAGCATCTGCGGTTGGTGAATAGGCAGTAATGAGCCTGGCCCAGTCACCCGGACTGGTCGTATACCAGTCTATATCGGTGTTTGCGCCATTAAACGTTGTTAAATCCCCCGCTTCTGAACCCCTGTAAGTAAAGTCGAGATACGTAACCCCGGTACGACCAAGATAATCACTATTTAAAAGATTGGAACGTGAAGTAATAAAACCAAACACCTGCGAGTCCAGGTTAATCGTGGCTTCCACTCCGCCGGCACCATTTGAATCCCACTGGATATAATGGCTGGAGATGATCGTTCCTGCTTTCAGCAAGTAGTCCCCGTTACCCAGGTCCGTGACAAATGAGGCCGAGGGGTCAAATACACGGTCAACGCGTAAATCCTGGGTCAGGGTGAAATTTTGTTTCTCATCCCAGGCGATTAGCTGGTTATTGTTCGGATCCGGATTTACCGTGCTCGGAATTCCACTATTAACGAGGCAATTGCTCGTTGGATCAGGCAAGCTGCAATTGGTAATTGAAACCAGTGTTGCATTGGCATTAAAAGCGGTAAAACCAAGCATCAGAAGAATCAGGTAACGCATCGTTCCCACTCCATTTGTTTTTTTGTTCTGAAACCTTTATGTCAGCAACATTCGGGCCAAGATATTATTTATTGATAATCAGATAGTTGCAAAAACCGCTATTTGAAAATGTAAAGCATATCGACACTTTCTTTGAAAATCAGTCGATTTGCGCCAATGCAACCCGGCTCATCAAGCCCCCTGTACTACCGAAAGTCTCCATGATTTCAAGGTGGTTGAGCTTGTTGCCGGCGATTGTATCGACAGGCTTGCCCATGCTGGTGATAGCATCAAGCAATGCTATCGACTGTCGTTTGGATTCCGGACTGTCCCTGGTGTCGTATCGGGCTTAAAGCGGGATCATCTTCCGCAAAAAAACCCCGCACTGGGCGGGGCTTTTATAAGAAATTAGCTATTTCTTTTTCTTCTGCGCAAACCCAAACCGGCGAGGCCCAGTCCCAGCAAGGCCAGGCTGCCTGGTTCAGGAACGGTTGAGGATGCCCCTATACGAACATCATCGAGTGCAATCGCCTGGTACTGGCCAAAGGAGTCAATGTTGTTTACGTGGGCAGCAACACGTATCGATGTAAATCCACTGGTATCAGTCCAGCCCACGCTGGTACCGGTGTTCAGCACGACATCACCAAACCCGGTTGATGTGCTGCCGACAAACGTTTCCCAGATAAGGTTGGTTGACTGTCCAAGGAAAGCATTGTAGTTACCATTTTGATCGGTGAAGTTCCAGCCATCACCCAGCAAAAAGTCCAGTGCATTGATCAAACCCCCGCTTACAAGGGAAATAGTTACCCAGGAATTGTTTCCGCCTGAGCCATAGTGAACGCTGCTAAAGCAGCAGTGGTTATCATTCACAGATACCACGATGCCATCTTCCGTATAACCATTCAGCGAACCTGAAATACCGGTAAAATCCGCAGTATTGGTGGCCGAGGTCACCACGGTTGAATTAGTGAAAATCGGTGTTGCCTGTACCTGCTGTATAGCTGCCACTGAGAGCAATGCTACAAGGCAAAGGTAAGCGCGCTTTGCCGAGATGAAGCGACCGGTCAATAAAGTACTCTTCATGATTTATCCCCTCATACTGGATAAGTTTGTTATTTGAGAACGGGGCTGCCCATTTCTCGATTTAATTATTATTACAACCGTGAAATCTTAAGCACTTTCCGGGCCAATATTAAATTCAATAAAATACAATGACTTATAATTCTGCGTTTTCAAGAGTGTAAATAATCCCGACGGTTACCCCCGTGGGGGTATTCATTTACCCAGGAAACAGCGCCTGTTAATCATTGATCAGGTGTACTCTGCGACGGCACTACCAATCCTCGACTCCCTGGTCTGGGAAGGGGCCATCCAGTACGGGCAAGTCTTTCTGGTAAACCTGTATCTCGCTAATACGCATCTTATGCGGCCGGCAATGTTTTCATCATGAAGGTGGCATCATCCGGGCAGATCCCGGCAAATTCCCGCGTCTGCCTGATAGATTCCGGTGCCACCTCCCTGCTTACCTCCGTGTAACCATTGCGCGCAAAAAAAGCATCGGCAGTCGTGGTCAGTAGATAGAGTGCCTGCACACCTCGCTCCTGCGCATAACTTTCAATAGCGTTTAACAGGGCCTTTCCCGCGCCACTACCTCGAGCTTCTTCCACAACGGCAAGTGAACGTAGCAGTGCATTTGATTCATATATTTCAAGGCCTACAAGACCCTGTAAGTGTTCAGCCGTGCCGAAACCGAGAAAGTGGTCAAAGTGCCCCGCTTCAAGATCAGAAGTTGGCAGTTCGCACACAGCCAGCAGCTCCATTGATTGTGTTATGGGAGGATTATGAAAAATCTGCATTATCTAGATATTAAAAACTTTCATCGCTGTTTCGGACCGAACCAGCTTACATTGATTTACTGGCAAGGCAGCCGTGTGTTTCATTGCTCCTTTTACATCGAATACCTGGTGCGGCCAGTCAGTTCCAAACATGACATGATCAGCACCCACGATGGATAAAAGGTATTCCATGGCACGGGAATCATAATTTATACAGTCATAATATATGTGCTGAAGGTAGTCCGTTGGTTTACGTTCCATTACGCGACGCTCAGCAAGCTCAACTTCGTCTCCTTTTTCAAAACGACCCACAAGGTAGGGCAGTGCCCCGCCCCCGTGGGATGCGATAATTTTCAGGTTAGGATACTTGTCGTAAAAACCGTCAAATATCATGCGTGTTATCGCAAGGGTAGTGTCAAACATAAAGCCCACAGACCAGCTAAGATCATACTTGCCCATGTCCATCTGCAAGGCACCGGGCGGATCAGTGGGATGGACCAGCACCGGGAGCGCCCTGTCGTCTATGGCCTGCCAGATCGGTTTAAAGAAAGGATCTGTCAGGCTGCGTCCATCAATATTGGCCAGCACCATGACGCCGCACGCACCGAGTTCGACCGTCCGTTCCAGTTCAGCAACCGCCCTTGCAGGATATTGCCACGGTAACGAGGTGTACCAGCGAATTCGATCAGGGTAGGTATGCTGGGCTTCCTGCATACTGTTATTTGAAATAACAGCAGCTTCGCAACTCGTTTCCTCGCCTCCCCAGTAAACATTGGGACAGGTAAGAGAAACAATGGAGATGTCGATACCTGCTGCATCCATTTCCCTGATGCGGAGGTCATAGTCAAAGTGCCCGGGTTGTGGAATCGCGACAGGCGTTTCTCCACGATAAATTTCTTCCTTGCCATCGGGACGCGTTACTACATGATACTCGCCACCATGCTTGCGCATGAGCTCATACCAGTCTTCCGTATAGGCATGCGTGTGAACGTCGATAACAGTCATACTTTTTGATTTTTCGGTATATGAATTAAAAGCCAGCTATGAAGACAATCCCAATAGCACCTGGTACCAGGTAGCGTATAGTCACACGCCACAAGGGATAGTAAAGCGGATTGGTATTATTCGTGAATTCCTCGTGGCGCATTTTTTCAGACACCATCCAGCCAACAAAGATTGCCGTCAGGATTGAACCCGCGGGCATAGCCAGGTTTGCCGTTAAATATTCCACAGAGCCGAAGATTGTCTTGTCTGCGAGCGAGCTGATAAAAGCAAGAGGCCTGGCACCTGACCAGATGTTGTAGGAAAACACGTTCATCAAGCCCACCACCCATGTGGCTATACCAACCATGATCGCGCCTTTTGCACGATTGATACCACGCTGGTCCTTGAACCATGCTACCACCGGTTCAAACATGGATAAGCCGGTACTGAACGCAGCCAGCAACAGGAGCAGGAAAAACAATATGGCAAAGATATCTCCACCGGGCATTTGCGCAAAGGCAATTGGCAGGGTTATGAACATCAGCCCCGGTCCCTGGCCGGGCGATAAGCCATATTGAAATACTATGGGGAATATCATCAGCCCGGCGAGCATGGCAACAACCGTATCAAGACCAGCAATTACCAGGCTTGATCCTGGTATGGAAACATTACCACCAATATAGGCTCCATAGACCAGCATCCCTGCCCCTCCCACGCTCAGGGTAAGCAGGGCCTGTCCTATTGCAAGAAGGACTACACGCATATCCAGCTTGCTGAAATCCGGCGTAAACAAGAACTCCGTCGCTTCAGCGACATTTCCCATGTACATGGAATAACACACCAGCAGAAAAAGGATAATGAAAAGGGCAGGCATGGCCAACTTGACGGCTTTCTCTATACCACCACGCACTCCCCTGGCAATAACAAAGGTAATCATCGCCATGAAAACGCCATGCCATAAGGCCATCTGCAAAGGACTGCTCCTGATTTCTTCAAACAGCAGGTCGGCATTGGCTGGTGTTACCTCGCGAAAGCCCTCGGTGATCGCAATATAGAGAAAATAGAGTATCCAGCTGACAACGACGCTGAATATTGTCAGGAGAAAATAGGCGCTAATAACAAGCAACCAGCCCAGCGCACCCCAGCGGGAACTCAGGCCCTGCTCGCTTGCAACCCTCGACAGGCAAAGTATGGGGTTACATTGTCCGCGGCGCCCCACCATGATCGTGGCAATAAGCGCGGGTATGCCTATTACAAGGATAAACAGGAGGTAAAGCATAATAAATGCTCCCCCACCGTTTTCTCCTACCAGGTAGGGGAAACGCCAGAGATTACCCAGGCCTATAGCACTTCCCAGCGCCGCAAGAATAAAACCCAACTGCGAAGACCAGTGCTCTACGGTGGAATTGTCCTGCGACATGTGCTCAATAGTTATAAATTAAATATTCGCTCTACGTTGTCGCCGCGAACCTTGTCCCTTGTTTCTCCAGGGAGATTATTTACCCGTTCCAGGCAACCTTCCATGTCTCCCAGGTTAAATGGATAATCGGACCCGTACAGGACATGCTCGGGAGTCGCTACGCTTATACAAAGCTCGAGTGACTCCTGCCTGTACGTGACGCTGTCATAATAAATATGCCTGAGGTATTCACTCGGTGGTTTGCTGATTTTCGCCTTGGCTCTTTGCGTCGTATCGAATACCCGGTCAAACCGTCCTGCCAGGTAGGGCAAGGTAGCACCAGCATGGGACGCGATGATTTTCAGGTTGGGGTATCTATCGAAAAAGCCGTCAAAGATCATTTTTGAAATTGCCAGTGTCGTATCAATCATGAACCCGGTGGATGCGATCAAGGCATAACGATCCAGCTCCATCAGTTCAGTTCCTATGGGGTACGTAGGGTGCACCAGCACAGGAAGTGCACGGTCATCCAGTTCCTGCCAGACAGGCGCAAAGTCCGCATCAGTCAGGTGTCGGCCATTGATACTGCCATGGACAATAGCGGCAACAGCGCCAATGTCGCAAGCTCGCTTTATTTCTTCCACAGCGAGTTGCGGTGACTCCCACGGTAACACGGCCATCCAGCGTATATGTTCCGGGTGATCTTTTTGTGCCTGGGCGAACTCGTTGTTTGTCATTTGCGCAGCCTCAAGGCAGACCTCACCCTTGCCCCAGATAACTCCCGGTGGTGGCATCGAAACAACGGCCATATCTACACCCGCTTTCTCCATGTTCCTGATTCGAAGCTCAAAATCAAAATGCGGTGGTTCAAGTACGCAAAAACTCGCGCCCTTGTAGCAAACTGTCTCTGGGCTATCCACGCCTTTCTCCACGGTCAGGTCAGGTCCACCCTTTTGCTTCAGTAGTTCCAGCCACCCCGAGGTGTACATATGGGTGTGTACATCAATTACCTTGCTCATCTGGCACCTCTTGATATTTAAAATTAACGGATGGCTATTGGGTTAATGATCCCCTGTACTGCTCCCCGAAGCTTTGGTATCCCCAGTACAAAAAGAAACTCACTAATGCTATCCCGGCGGAGAGCCCGTGTGTCCATATGCTCGATAATATGTACCCCGTTTTTTGTGATCAACAACTGGTGTACCGGGGCTATTTCACTATAAGTAGCCGGGTGGGCTTCAATCGTCCTGGCATCAATACCGACAAGTGCGATTTCTTTTTCTACCAGGTATCTCGCACCATCGACACCCAGGCCGGGCTGCGTATCCAGGTAGACCTGGGTATCATTCCAGAGCTTGGGCAGCCATCCTGTATGAAAGATTACGACGTCACCTTTTTTAATTTGAATTCCCTGTCTTTTTGCAGCGCCCGCAATTTCCCTGCTATTAAACTCTGTACCTGCAGCCAGCACATCGACCCCGTAGTAAGCAGCCATATCGAGTAAAATACCGCGTGACACGATCGGCGGGATGGACTCCATTCCATAAAGCTTAACTCCTGTCAGGTTACCGGAAAGCACCTCTTTTTCAGTTGCACCGTTATAATACCGACGCCCAATTCCCGGGTGTGCAAACCCGTCTATAGTAGTACCGAGACCATCATTGGTGATAACCAGGCTTTCGTTAGCGGTAAAGTTATTCGGGCCGATTTCACTCGGTGTCATGGGATAGGATTTAACCTGGTAAAAGCGCCCATAGTTATCACGTGAGGACTCGTTGGTTTCCACGGCGAGAGAATATACTTTTCCCTGAGTCACAAGTTTCACCGCGTCCAGCACCATCGCGGGAGCCAGGTAATTCAATGCTCCTATCCTGTCATCAGCACCAAACTTTGATGGATACCAGTTTTCTTCAGCTGCTAATTTCGATGCGAAGATAATTAAAACTGCCGGTATTACCATGCTTCTAATGATGCTCAACATTTGCTTAGCCCTCCTTCGAGATAAAACCCATATTACCGGTAAATGATAGTATCAATTTATGAATTCATTTGCGCTTTTGCCATATAAGTCTTATTTTTCGTCTAACCTGACCTGACTAGAGAACTATCATGATCCTTGAAATGACACCGGAAGAATTACTCACAACAACGCGGGCAGTGCGAAAACGACTGGATTTTTCAAAGCCCGTGGAACGCGAAGTGATCGAGGAGTGCCTGGCGATTGCGCAACAGGCGCCGACGGCATCCAATGCCCAGGGCTGGCATTTCATCGTTGTCACAGACGAAGAAAAGCGCGCTGCGATAGCGGAGTATTATCGCAAGGGGTGGGATACCTACATTAACATGCCCGTATCAGCTGCATCGGTGGCTTCTAAGGATGAAAAATATAACGAGGTACAGGGGCGCGTGGTGAGCTCCGCCCAGTACCTGGCCGAGAATATGGAGAAAGTACCGGTTATGGTAATCCCCTGCATTACCGGGCGGACGGATAATGCACCTATCATGATGCAAAGCGGTCAATGGGGAACAATTGGTCCTGCCACGTGGAACTTTATGCTCGCAGCAAGGACCCGCGGTCTTGGCACCTGCTTCACTTCGATCCATCTTTTCTTTGAAAAAGAAGTGGCCGGGATCCTTGGCATACCCTACGATGAGATCATGCAAACCGCCTTAATCCCGGTGGCCTACTCCATCGGCACTGATTTCAAGCGTGCTCACCGCATGCCGCTTGAAAACATCGTGCACTGGGATGGCTGGTAGTCCTTTATTTTCCGAACTTGATGGGGAATAACATCGGCACTTTTTGCTGGTAATCCCGGTATACGTCGCCGAAAAAAGTAACCAGGTCTTTCTCTTCAAATTGCAGGGCAATAATAATGTATGCCGTTGTTGCCGCGGCGAAGAGTAAATGCCCGGCGGTCATGTATGGTGTTGCCCAGAAGGCGATGACAAAACCAAGCATGATGGGATGACGGCAAAGCCGGTAGAGACCGATGATACGAAAATCCAGGTGGCTATACTCTTTTCCCTTGAAGTTGAGATAGACCTGCCGAAGTCCGAACAGGTCAAAGTGATTAATAAGAAAGGTTGATACCAGTACCATCAGCCAGCCAGACCAGAAAATAACCTGTATCACTGTCGCCAGGATTCCTCCATCAACATGCCAGATCGTCCTTGGCATTGGCACCCAGTGCCAGTAGAGAACGAACAACAGCAGGCTTGATAAAAGCACATAGGTACTGCGCTCAATAACGCCAGGTACCAGCTTCGTGAACCACGCCTTGAACGCGGGTCGGGCCATTACGCTATGCTGAACAGCAAATGCGCCGAGCAAAATGGTATTGATGATGAGCGCATTTAACAGGCCACTCGGTTCTCCGGAGTTGATGGTCTTTGGAACAATAAACCCGCCAACAAAACCGATGGCGTATAAAAAGGACAAGAGAAAAACAACATAACTAATGACAGCATACAAAGCGTAAATAAATTTACTCATCACTCACTCCCCCATTAGTAAGTATGTGTTGTACTACTGACCGTCAGAAAACCATGATCGTGCTAACTGTTCTGCCTTGCTTACCTGCTCGCCGGACATCAACTTCTTCACCGCGTCGCGGTGCTTTCCGGCATCTTCAAGCCCACTTTCAAGAGCAATAGTTAAATACTTGTAAGCCTGCACCAGATCCTGTTTTACGCCCCAGCCGTTGGCATACATGATGCCCATATAGTCCTGTGCCTCGGCAATACCCTGTTCGGCTGCCAGGCCATGCCAGTGAGCGGCATCCTTGTAGCTTTTTTCAACACCGCTACCGTCCAGGTAATGTAGCCCGAGGTTATACTGTGCAAGCCCGTCTCCCTGTTCAGCCGCCTTGCGATACCAGGCAGCCGCCTCGGCAGGATCGGCTTTCACGCCTTTCCCCCAGGTGTAAATCCTGCCCATGTTGTTCTGTGCTTCGACGTTGCCCTGCTCTGCTGCCAGCTGGATCCACTTTGCCGCTTCCTTGTCGTTTTTCTTTACCCCGGTGCCCTTCAAGTACATGACCCCGAGCGCGTGCTGTGCAGCCGCATTGCCCTGGTCGGCGGCGAGTCGATAAAGTTTTGATGCCTGTTTATAATTTTTTCGAACGGCCTCCCCCTCGAAATGAAAAACACCGAGACTGTATTGCGCCTCCGCGTAACCCTGATCTGATGCAAGTCGTATCCACTTGATTGCTTCTTTCAGGTCGTAACTTACCCCGGCACCGGCCATGTGCATGGTACCGATGGCATACTGGGCGCGTGGAAGACCCTGCTCCGCTGCCTTGCTTATCCAGGACGCGGCCCTGCTATCATCCTGGTCGACACCGTCACCGCCGAGATATCTCAGCCCAAGATCAAGTTGTGCCTCGGCCTCGCCACCACTTGCGCGGGTTTCAAGCTGCGCGAGGTCTTCAGCGAAAACCGTTGAGAAAACAAAAAGGCATAGAAAAGCAATAATTCGATTCATGGTAATTTACATTTAAAGAGATACAGTTGACGATGAAAGCAGGCGCTCCATCTTCTTGTGCTGATACTGTCTTGCATAATCAATCGCTTTCATCCCGTTTTTCATTTTAAGTTCCTTGTCAGCCCCGGCCTTCAAAAGAACCTTTGCCAGTTTCAGATCGTTTTTTACCACCGCATCGATCAACGCGGTCCAGCCTTCCACGTGCTGCAGGTTAACATTCGCACCCCTGTCGACCAGGAAGATCGCCAGCTCGGTATATCCCCTGTTTGCCGCCATGATAAGGGGTGTCAATTGACCATTATCATAGGCATCAATATCTGCGCCATAGTTCAATAGCCGCTCGGCCGCATCCGCGTGGTTCTTGTCAGTGGCATATTGGAGCGCGGTACGCTGTGCCGAACCCCGTTTATTTGGATCTGCACCGTGCACAAACAGCAGGTCGATCATTTCCACGCTACCGCCCGCTGCTGCCAGCATAATCGGTGTCATGCCATTTTCAACCTTGTTGATGGTGTCACGGTCCGCCTCTGCCAGCAGCGTTTTTAACCCTGCAACATTACCACTCGATACCGCCTGGTGAATGCTGGCAGGCGTACTCTTGATGAGTGGTGGCAACGGTGAATCGGCAATGATGCCGCTAATATCATCAACTTTTCTGTTTATAAAGTTGAAAGCAACGATGCCGGCAACAATAAGAATGATAATAAAAACGGGAGACTTTCTACGAGGATGTCGCTCAACAACAGGATCATGACTCCCACTGAGAATATCGTGTGTCGACACGGGTTCACGATCATCAACCATGCGGCGCCTCCTTCAATTTTCCTGTGAACCAGGCAAATTCTGTCAAGTGAACAGGCCATTTGAAAACAGCGGTACCGGGTGCAGGCCACCCTGCTGTGCAGGCTAGAGAGGAGATTTCTCCTCTTCCGGTAGATCCGGCAGGGTGTACACACTGGTACGCACCAGGCTGTGTATGTACATGATACCACCGTGTGGCCGGTTGATGTCAGCCGTGTGGTAGATAAACTCAAATATTTCGTCGGCCCTCTCTGCTTCCACTTCAACAGCGAGGATTTCTTTCTCTGACTGCCCCGCGATACCGCGGTAGGCAAGCGGCGTGATTTTTCCTACTCCGCGGGCGCTGCTAATGTTGCAGGAAAGAATACCGTGATCCTCCTTGAGTCTTTCCTCTACACCGAGGGCTACGCCCTTCGGCAGGATGCAGGAAATAAGCTTGTATTGCGTTTCCATTTAGCCGGCCGGTCCAAGTACGGGTTTTGCCAGCTTCTCCACGATTTCATGTGGAATGTATGTCGCGGCCTTTTTCCAGGGGCGTAACGTAGATGATACCCATGCCCGGCGTGTCCAGTTGCCCGGCAATAAACATTTTTTCAAAAATCCTGTCGATCTGGTCGTTTGCCACGAGAATACTGATAGCTTCTTTTTCAACATCGATCGCCAGGCCGAGTACACCGAGATGCTCGCGCATGCCCGTACCCCTGGCGTAGTTGATCGTTGCGCCCTGTGCACCGATCTCCTGTGCCGCCTTGATCACCTCGTCTGCCTTGCCTCTTTGCACCACGCAGGTGATCAGTGAGACATCCGTCAAAATCGTAATTTCTTTCTTGCTCATGCGGGTGATCCTGTTTCGTGTTCTTCGGAAATTACTTCATTTTCAATCTCGTGACGTCGCTTGATACGCCACTGGATATACAAGCCGGTAAGCAGTACAAAAATAATTGGTCCAATTGATGCCATGGATAAAATACCAAAGCCCTCAACAGCACCAACGGCATTACCAAAACCCAGGCCCATCGCCAACACCAGCGGCACTGTCACCGGACCGGTTGTCACCCCGGCACTGTCCCAGGCAATATTGACGAATTCCTCGGTAGAAAAATACGTCAGTATTGCTGCGATGGCATAACCCGGTATCAGTAGATAGGCGATTGGCAGGTCAAATACGATCTTTGTTACGCCAAGGGCAATGCCGGTACCGACGCCCAGTGATACGGAGTACATCAGCATGGATTTTCTAAAGGCACCATTGGTCAGGTTTTGCACCGTCCATTCCAAGCGCATTAAGTGCAGGTTCTGCCAGCGTTGCACCAAAGCCCAGGAACCAGGCAAAGATCAGTGCGACAAAAAGACCCACGCCAAATGCATAAAGGGGCGAACCTATTACCTCGTTAAGCTGGGTAAATGCAGACGGCACCAGCGAACCTGACTGGGCACCAAGTTTTGCCAGGCCATAGCTCAGGCCAACGTTAAATATGATCATTCCCAGCACACAGAGGGTAATTCCAAAGGCTATGTCTCCCTTGTGCTGGATTTTTTCCCTGAGCACCACAACCATGACAAACAGCAGGAACAGCACCAGCGGCACGATTGCCCGAACTCCCAGTACAACTTCAAGACCGGGGGTGCGCTCATACCAGGGCAACGTCCCGGCAGTATCAACGGTGCTTGCCGCAATCTCGATTATCTCGGCAGGCGTCACGACACTTGAAACATAAAGCGCAAGCAGCATCACGGCGACAATTGGAAACAGGGATGCCAGCATGACAATACCAAAGCCGGACAGGGAGGAATTACCTTTGCCGGCGGCGGCGGCGATGCCAATGCCAAGCGAAAGTACCAGTGGTACGGTCACCGGGCCAGTGGTCACCGCACCGCAATCCCAGGCTAATCCCAGTATCTTGGATAACTCCGGCTGTGCCTGGAAATAAACGGTCAGCCCGATGGTTGGCACAAGGCTGAGATAAACCAGTGGTTTTAAACTCCAGCCGTAAAGAAAACGCAGCGTACCCAGCACGGCCGCTAGCCCGACACCCACACCTACCATCAGCACCATGGTGTCAGAATAGATGTTAAGCATCGCGTAAAGATAGGGCGCCTGGTTTACATCAACAATAGAACCTGCTGCCTTTAATGCGCCGATGGCCGGTTCGGCAAATGTCACGCCGATACCCAGAAGGAAAGCGATGAGCATGACAACAGGTAGCTTTGACTTGGCGGGTAATGTTGTACCGATGGATTCACCAAAAGGCATCAGCCCGACTTTCAGGCCTTCCATGAAAAACATCAGGCCGATAATGACGGAGACCATGCCACCGGTAATGATACTGGCATCGGTCACGCCCTGCTTCAAAATGAGGATCTGGAAAAGCACAAGGTAAACTGCAAGGGGAACCACGGCCTTGATCTGCTCGTTAAGACGAACATTTACATAGGGCTTCAAAATTCGGTACATGTCCACGGACCGAATTTTCAATTTGCCGGTTTGCTGGACGACCTCCTCGCCATCCTCGTTCTTTTCCAGCCTGGGCACCAGGTCGTTGTAACTGACCTGCTGCTGATGAACGACGACCTCCCGGACAAAATCACCAAACCTGATTTGATTTTTCATCTTGTTAATATCGTTAGTTCGGACAAAATCTTAACATGCAATATTGATAATTTCCGTTAATAATATGCCCTGCAAAGTCAAAGAATCAGTTTTGAGCACGATCGCTTCTTTCCAAAAGCACTATTAAGCAAGTCAATGTCCGTTTACGTTTACATGGTTAACCAGGGTGAAGTTCCCCTGTGGGGACTGGGGTCCCGGGACCGTATTGAGAGAATGCTGGTTCGAGCCGGCGGTATACCGCTGGTCGAGCGGCTTGAAGATATCCCCATCGACGCGCGAGTGATCCTCCTGCGCGGGGATTACCTCTACGATGCCAGGATCCTGGCACGCCTTATCGCAGAAGAGAATATCCTGTTAGAAGTCACTGGTGCCGGCAAAACTGTGCCCGTCGCCGCCGTGGTCGGGACGGAGCAGGCCCGGCAGGCGATGGAAAACGTACTGGAAAAACCTGGTGCCGAGCCTGTTGAGGGGATAAGCACGGTCAACCTGGCCGACTGGGCCTCGGGTTTCCAGGAACAGCTGCGCAAGTTTGATCCGCCCTACGTGCTGCCGGTAATGAAAAAAGACAGCAGGGCGCTGGAAGAACACCTGTACTCCGGTTCCTACAAGGGTGTGACCGATCTCATCACCAAGTGGGCCTGGCCCATTCCGGCAAAGTGGGTAGTCCGTCTCTGTGTAAGAGCAGGCATAACACCAAATGCAGTCACTATAGTGAGCGTCATTTTGACCATCATCGCCGGCTATTGTTTTTACAATGGCATGTTTGCCGAGGGCCTCGTCGCCGGCTGGATAATGACCTTTCTTGATACCGTGGATGGCAAGCTGGCCCGCGTTACCGTGACCTCCAGCAAGATTGGTCACGTGCTTGACCATGGGCTGGATATTATCCACCCGCCCCTTTGGTATATCGCCTGGGGTCTTGGTCTTGAACAATTTTCATCGCCACTTTCGTGGCTCGAGCTGCATCACGTGTTCTGGTTTATCCTGGCAGCTTACATTCTTGGTCGCATGTGCGAAGGACTTTTCCAGTTATTAATTGGCAAGTGGGGCCTGTTTTGCTGGCGACCCTTTGATTCATTTAACCGGCTTATCACCGCGAGAAGAAACCCCTGCATGATCATACTCACGGGCTCACTCGTACTGGGCAACCCCGGCGCGGGCCTGTTGCTGGTTCTTGCCTGGACGCTTTTTTCAACGCTGCTGATTTTTCTGCGTTTCAGCTATGCATTGCTGCTGGACAGGTTTTCTTTCCGGGAAGTCAAACCCTGGCTCGCAGAAATTGGCACGGAGATCGACAGTGACTCATTCGCTGCACGTATTTTCACCCGCCCTCCCCTGACAAGCACTTTCCAGGCAAGCGATTAATACCGGGCGTTTACTCGTCCACGAAACCCAGTTTGCGGCCCACTTTCCCCAGTGCCAGCCGGTCTTTTTTCGGCAGGGCAAAGCGCAGGGCCAACCAGAGAGTTGCCGCATAGGCGATGCCGACAACAGGTCCTTTTATAAATGGCGAAAAGGATGCGGTGAGAGCGCCTGCAAAATAAATAATGACACAACTAGCAAGCGCCCCAATCAACATGCGTGAGAAACTGCCATCAAAAGGCACAAGTTTCTCCCTCATGACAAGCTGCGCAGCTGGCAGCGAGATCATCACTGCCTGTCCAATGGCAACAGCAAGAGCAAGGCCGGAAGATTCATACTCTGGGAAAACGAAATAAAGCACGACCAATGCTGATACCAGGCCGATCACGCTGTTCAGTACAGGTAATCCGCGATGACTGATGACATGCTGAATTGCGGTCGCTGGGCCAAGTGATGCCTGGAGAGCTCTTGATACGGTCAAGATCACCACGATTGGCCAGGCAGCAGCAGAACCAGTGACAAAAAGCGCCAGCAGTGAATCGGCTGCCACTATCACGGCAGCAGCAGTGGGTACTGCAAAAAGAAGAGATATCCTGATTGAAAAAGTGTAAAGCGCCTGTAGCGAATGATGATCGTCCAGTGATACACCGGAGGCCACCGGGCTTATAACATGAGCAAATACGCTTCGTACCAGCTGGGGAATACTGGAAAGCTTTCGAGCGATGGCATACAGACCAGAAGCAGTTGCCCCGGCGGCGCCTGGCAATACAAAGTTGAGAATAATTACCGGTGCTTGGGCGAAAAGCCGCGCCAGCGCGTTTCCGGGCATAACAGACAAACCAGATTTGAGAAGTTCACGATATACCTTGTAGGTCGGCCTGGAAGCAAGGATCAAGCTTATTCGGCAATGTTTGTTCAGAACCTGCAAGGCAAATACATTTGTAACAGCAATGGAACTCAAATGAGCAATGACCAGGGCCAGGGTATCTATACCTGAAAGCCATAGAACGATGGCGATAGCAAATCGGATCAACTGCTCCCACACAAGGCGCAGGCGAATATCCGGCCCAAAGGCCTTGCATGCTCGAAGCGCCCCGGTGGTGATTTCAAGCATGGCCCACAAGGGCAACGACCAGGCAAAAATGGCGATGGCCAGTTCAAGTTGTGCAAGATCAGATTCTGCAACGTTGAAAAGTGGAGCGAATTTATCTGCAAAGGTTGAAAATATTGCCGCAGCCAGCGTGCATGGCAGGATACCAATGATGAAGGCGCTTTTAACGATGCCTGCTCTTAGCTCTTCGTCTTTCTCCTTCGGCAATATACGCTGCAATGCAGCTGTCATTGCCAGTTCAGCAATCCTTTCTATCAGTGCAACAAGAGCCCAGAGAACAGCATACAAGCCGTATGTAGCAAGCCCGAACATCCATGTATAAGCAGGTTGCGTAATAAGTTCGATTGCCGAACCCATTTTTGCCAGGAATACAGTGCCAGCCCCTTTCGCCACGTCACGGCGAGCACTATGTTCTTTCTCCCTGACCTCGTTACTTTGTTCAACCATGTTTGCGCGGCACTTCATACAAGCTGATATTTCGCGCAAGTATATACAATAAATATGCTCCAGTACCGGAATGTCGTTCACCTGGTTCGTGCTTGTCAGTTAGAATGAGCCTATGCCGAAGGCAGACAACACATCGACACGACTCTCCTATGCTTATCACTGCCTGCGTCGCGACATATCAAACTTTTCCCTGGTAAAAAGACGGCACTTCGACGGCGCTCTTATCAGCATGCACCAGTCCGGAACACACTGGCTGAAACATATGATCGCCTGTGCCCTCACCGATAAGCATGGCCTGCCACCACCAGAGTTCATCCACGCCAACGATGTGATCGCCGGACCAAAGGACGGGAGAATGAATGATGTTATTCCCCACCTTGTGAGTGCCCATTCTATTCCCCACGCCCTGTTTCGTAGCAGGCTGTTCCATTCCTGCGTCAGCTTACCGCCCTATGTTGTACTCATAAGAGATATCAGGGCGACGCTGGTCTCCAATTACGAAAAGTGGAAAGAGCACTATCAATGCGAATTTGAAGAATTTCTCCTGGGCGATATCAGTGGGCAACGATTTAATAATGATATCTGGTGGTGTATACGCTTCTGCAATATGTGGGGTGCAATACAGGCGCGCGTACCGGGCAGCCTGTTGCTGGTTCGCTACGAGGACCTGCGCAAATCCACCCTGGGGGAGCTGCAGCGTATTAATCACTATTGGCAGCTTGACCTGGATGACGACACCCTTGAAAGGGCCATTGCAGCATCGAGCAAGGAGGCTATGTCCCTGAAAAAGGACCCTGATACTCCATTCGGGGTAAACGTCGTTCGGGACGATGGAAAACCCTGGAAAGACTGGTTTGAGGGTAAAAATGCGGCCCTGGTGAGCGAATTATGTGACGCATTTCTTAAGTATGACCATGGCTATGATTACAGTTCTACCGATCATTGATATGCTGGATGATGAGTGGGTAACTGCGCTTCGGCAAATTATCAATGACCAGCGATCAGCAATCAGTATTAAAGGCTAACGCCGACTTTTACGCGGCATTCTCGAACAGGGACTTTTCACGCATGCAAAGCCTCTGGTCCGAGGCTGATCATATTATCGTGATCCATCCCGGCTGGCCTGCCCTTATCGGGCGACGACCGGTTATCTCGAGCTGGAAGAGGATCATGGAAGGCGGTATGTCACCGGAAGTTTCCTGTGTTGATGCGCAAGCGACTATACTTGGTGAAACAGCCATTGTCGTCTGCACCGAGATACTCACGGACACCGAACTCGTAGCAACGAATATTTTTTGCAGGGAAGAGGATGAATGGAAGCTGATACATCATCATTCCGGACCACTCCCTCAACTGAATCATGCGGCTGGCGAAGAGCACGTACACTGATAGTTGACTGGCTAAGAAAACTACAAACATGCAAAAGAGCAAGCAATTAACAAGGTCACAGGTCGAGATCCTGTATTCCCAGTCGGCAGTCACTTTCCTGTTTCCGACACTCATTGCTATTGTACTTGCAGCAAGTATCTGGGAGGTTGCAAATCGCAATGTTTTGATTGGCTGGCTTGTAGTTGTGTTTATGTACTCGCTAGCTCGATACTACTTGCTATGGAAGTACAATAAGACAAAACTGACCCCCGAAAATGTTGACCACTGGCTAAATGTTTTTATAGCTTCGGCTGCCATTTCAGGAATCATGTGGGGCCTCGCTGTCATAATCCTGATTCCACCGGAAGGAAAAAGTGTTATAGAGTTTTCCCTGTATTCAGGCATAACACTTCTTGCCGTGTCTGGCCTTGTCGCCGGCGCTACAATATCTTACTCGGTAAACCTGGCTGTTCTTTCATCTTACATCTTGCCTGCACTCTTACCCCCGAGTATGTACATGATTTCACGGGGCGATGTGTATAGCAGCGCCCTCGGTGGCTTCGTGCTGCTTTACTGCTTTTTTATAAGTACCGCGGGTTACCGAATGAACCGGCAATTGCTGTTTTACATCTCCAAGCAACATGAACTCAGCAAGTTGAAACGGCAGCACCAGAAGCTGCTACTGATGTACGAAAAAGTGTCCGGCACACCCCGGGATAGAAGGAAAAAACCGCGAACTAAGACTGCTGCTTGAGGTGTACGTCCTGCTGTGGAAAGGGAATTTCGATCTCCGCACTACGAAATTCATCCAGCACACTCTTGTTAATCTCGTAAAGTGTTTCGTAGTACTGGTTTGTCGGTACCCAGTAACGATAGCCAATCTCGATAGCTGAATCGGCAAACTTTTGTACCCCGACCTGGAAAGCCGGGCTGTCGCTCACTGCATCATGGTTACTGAGACAGGACCTGATCACTTCTATTGCCTTGTCCACGTCGGAATCGTAGGCGATGCCTATATCCGCTTCCACGATCAGGTTGGCCTGCGAGTTGGTTAGTATCTCTCCAACAATAAGCTTGTTGGGTATGGTGATCATCTCGCCGTCTTCGGTACTCAGCATGGTATAGGCCAGCTTTACTTCCTCGACAATCCCGGTCACCCCTTGAATACGGATGGTGTCACTCACCACGAAAGGCCGGGTAAGAATTATTGTGAGACCGGCACCGTAGTTGGACAAAGGCCCCTGCAGGGCAAGGGTTCCACCAAAGGCCACTGCGCCAAGAGCCGCGATAAAAGGCGCGATGGTTATGCCGAACTTGCCGAGGGCAATGATGACAACAAAAACAAGGACAAGTGCCTTGACGATGTCGGCAAAGAACTTGGACAGGGTGACATCGAGCTTTGCTCGCTCACATACTTTAAGAACAATTCCGGCTGCCCACTTTGCCACGAACCAGCCGATAAACAGGATGACAAGGGCGCCGAGAACCTGGAAGCCGTAATTGATAACAAACTCGATCAGCGTATCGCCAACTTTTTGCAGGGTTTCAATATCCAGCTCTGTATCCATTTCGTCCTAGTCTTCCACTTTCTTGTGAAATTGCGGGATAGAATCAGCATCGCCCTGGGTCATGTAGCGCTTTTCTGAATCCAGTGCCGTGACATTTTCATAAACACCGTCGTCACGCTTCTCCAGCTTGGTAAAACCCATGTTTTTCAGTTCGCTATTGAACTTGGAAACAGCCATGCCTGGTGCACGGGTAAAAATTCGCTCAACCGGGGCCATGGGATCCGTGTCATCGATGGGGATCTGCGCTGCAAAGCACAATTCACCCCAGGTGTGGATCTTGGCGTTCATGGAATGATTCACTTCGACAATCAGTCCATTATCCGGGCAATGGTATTCGTAAACGGGCATTGGGCCGAACCTGGGTACTAAACAGTGGGAGAGTCGTCGGCCAGCAGGGTAGCAAGATTTTGCATTGCGGTGGCATGAAACACGGAGTTTCCGTCTTCATCATAATAATCACTGGTCACGTCCATGCTTTCACGAAGCACCAGCTCAAGCGTCTCGCGGGCACTGTTCTTCCACTCATCCCACCCCACCGTGACATTTTTCATCAGCTCGTGTTCCTCTTTCAGGCGGACCGTATTGAGCTTGAACTCCTTGTAGTCTGCACCCAGGTTGGAGATATCGGACATGCGTACAACCTTGTCTTCATTGCAATAGCATTTTGCATCCATGTGGGTGCTGAGGATGGCGGCTTTTACCTTTTCGATGGTCTCTTCATCAACGCCGTGATCGCGCAGGGCTTGCTCAGACAGGTCAGCGGAATAGGCTTCCTTGGTCTCAAACCCAAGGGCAGTATGATCTTCGTGGTATCCGGCGTCGTGAAACAGCAGCGCGTAGTAAACAACTTTCTCGTCTATGGGTATGCCTTCATTGCGGCACTTCTCAATTATTCCTTCTGAAAAACGAGTGACAGTAATAGCATGACCAAAATTATGGTATGGCATCTTGGGCTCGTACATCGTGGAGGCGATTTTTTCCAGCTGCTTGTCATGCATGATGATACGACACTTCTATACTATCAGCTTACTTTCCTTGGCTAAGTTTCTAAGAATATTAGATATTATATGATGTTATCAGTCGGTTTTTGAAGAAAATACTGGCTCAAAGTCACAATTTACCGGCAAAACTGTGTCTTTTTCCCCATTTTTAGAAGATATGCAGCGCCGTGGATTTGAAACTTACCCAGATATCGCGACCCGTAGAGATTCCCAGTTCCTCCACTGCCGAGAGGGTGACGTTGGCATACCAGCGCTCACCTGCCTCGATGGTCACTTCGACACCGGACTCGAGATTCTCCATGGCAACGATTTTTCCCGTGAACTGGTTGCGCATACTGGACTGCAGTTTTTCCGTTGAAATGACCAGCTGGTTTGCATCAATACTGATGTGCCTGCCGGGTGACTGTGTGCCGGATACGTAAACAAGCTGCTTGCCTGTATTAAAAGTCTGCGCAGCAGCGTCAAGTTCCCCGGCAAAGGTATTAATGCGCACCGTGTTACCGGGTTGTCCGTCGATGACCGTGTTCACGTGGCTGGCCAGGTGCCATGCCTGGAGCTGGTCGTGGGTGCTAAATACGACGGTCTGCAGGGCCTTGTCCCTGACATCACTTATAAAACTCTCAAGTTCCAGCCTTGAGTCTTTATCCAGGTAGGTAAAAGGCTCATCAAGCAGCAGTACTTTCGGCTCGAGCACCAGTGCCCGCGCAATCGCCACCTTCTGGATTTCCCCACCTGACAAATCGTGGGCCCGCTTGGCAAGAAGATTCCCGATACCCAGCTGCTCGGCGATTTTCCCGGCGCGGGACCTTCGCTCGCCGGCCTCTATCCCCCTCAACCTGAGCCCAAGCTCGATATTACGCTGCACGCTAAAGTTGAACAGGTAAGGTTTTTGCTGCACGTAGGCAATCGCCCGTCGAAGTTCGGCTGCATTGCTGCCACTGGCTTCCTCGTCAAAGAAAAACAGCTTGCCTTTTGCCGGCTGGGAGACAAAGGCGAGCAGGTTGAGCAGCGTTGTCTTGCCACTGCCATTGGCACCGAGCAGCGCATGCACGGCGTTTTCTTCTATGGCCATGTACCCGGCGTGCAGCACTGTTTCCGTGTTATAGGAAAACTCCAGGTCCCTGAGTAAGTATGCTTTTGTCATTTGTCCAGGTGTTGAAATCGCTGTAATAAACCATTGACGACAAAAGCCACCAGCAGCAGTACGCCACCGAGGGCAAGGGCAAACTCAAATTCACCCTTGCTGGTCTCAAGTGCTATGGCCGTGGTCATGGTACGTGTAAAGCCTTCAATGTTGCCTCCGAGCATCATGGCAATGCCTACTTCACCGATGGCACGTCCAAAACCCATGACAATGGCTGCCATGAAACCAAAACGCACTTCGTTCAGGAAAAGCATGAGTTGCTGCGAACTGCTCGCACCCATGGCACGGCAGGTTTGCAGGAGTCGCTTGTCTGCTGCACTTGCCGCGCTGATACCCAGGTTCCAGATAATCGGGATAATTAATACACATTGCCCAATTACCATTGCCGTTGGCGTGTAGAGCAGGCCCATGTCTCCCAGCGGCCCCTGCCTGCTTAATATTCCATAAAGCAGGAGCCCGACAACAACCGTGGGCATGGCCACGAGTGTACTCAGGCTTTGAAGCAGGAGGTTTTTTCCGCGAAACTGGTTGAGCGCCACAACAAGTGCCATGGGGATACTAAACAGCGAGGCCAGTACAACGGCCAGCAGGGAAATGCTGATGGACGTCCACACCACGGCAAGCACTGAAGCATCCAGCGCGAGTACCAGCCCGGCCGCAGACAGGAAAGATTCCAGCAGGTATTCCACTATCCCATATCCAGGCTGAACTGCGAGCGACTCACTGGCTTGACTTGGTTAGGGCAGCTACTAATATGCATATAAACCTCCCAGAATTTGCACGATGAAAGTTGAGTTCGAAAAAGACATCAATGGTTTCCAGGAAGCGCGAAAACTGAAAATGATTTTGGAACATTATGCACATTCAGAGGCGACTGATAAACCTACACTGCTGATCATTGAATCCATCATCGAACAGATCGAATCCTTCTCCGACGATCCAGAATTTAAGTCCCTGTCGCGGGATGCAAGCGTGGACGATTCAACCTACAGGCATTACGAGGAATCCCGGACCGTCATCAATCGCCTTGTTGAAAGTGTGCGCGCGCTGGGCGGCCCTTCAAGAAAAGAGATGTTGTTAAGCCGGCAACGACAGGAGTTACTGGAACGGGCAGAGCGAGCCGAGGCCATGGCCTTTGATGCCCTGTCCGAAACCACCGAGGTCGCCAGGGAACGCGATGCGCTGGCAAAGAAATTAAAAGACATGGAAAAGCCTGAAGAATAGCGATTAGGCGCCCGTGCCAGCGGCCCACCAGGACATCGTAAACCCGGGAAAACTCACTATTTTTCCGCAAATGTGGCTGGAAAACGCTGAAAATACAGTGTAATTTAGCCAGCCCTCAAAACAGACCGGTAAAACAGGGTATTTTTTAATGAGCCTTCGCCTGTACCTGAAATCGTTTGGCTGCCAGATGAATGACTATGATTCTGCCAAGATGCAGGACATCCTCATCAACTCGCACCACGCAAGCCTGACCGAGGATCCGGAGTCCGCGGACCTGATCCTGGTTAATACCTGCTCGATCAGGGAAAAGGCACAGGAAAAACTGTTTTCCGAGCTGGGTCGCTACCGACTCTATAAAAAGGAGAATCCCGGCGTGATGATCGGTGTCGGTGGTTGCGTAGCAAGCCAGGAAGGCGATGCCATTCTCAAGCGGGCTAGCTACGTGGACATGGTTTTCGGTCCGCAAACCCTGCACCGCTTGCCGGAGATGATCGAATCCGTGCGCAACGATGGTCAACCCGTTGTCGACATCAGCTTTCCCGAGATCGAGAAATTCGACAACATGCCAGAGCCGCGCGCCGAGGGACCCTGTGCATTTGTTTCCATCATGGAAGGCTGCAGCAAGTACTGTACCTTCTGTGTTGTGCCCTACACCCGCGGTGAAGAAATCAGCCGACCCCTTGATGATGTTATCACCGAGGTTGTTGAACTGGCTGAACAGGGTGTGCGGGAAATTACCCTGCTGGGTCAGAACGTCAATGCCTACCGCGGCGAAACCTATGAAGGTGACATCGCTGACATGGCCAGGCTGGTTGAATACGTCGCCGCAGTTAAGGGAATCGAACGTATTCGCTATACCACTTCACACCCGATGGAATTCGGTGAGAGCCTGACCAACATCTATGCCACGGTGCCTGAGCTGGTCAATCACCTGCACCTGCCGGTACAAAGCGGTTCTGACCGCGTGCTGGCGCTGATGAAACGTAACCATACTATCCTTGAGTACAAGTCCCGTATTCGCAAGCTGAAAAAAATCAGGCCCGACATCAGTATCTCTTCCGACTTTATCGTGGGCTTTCCCGGTGAGACCGACAAGGACTTCCAGGACACCATGAACCTGGTCGATGAAATTGGCTTTGACCAGTCGTTCAGCTTTATCTACAGCGCACGTCCCGGCACGCCTGCAGCGAACCTGCCTGACGATACGCCGATGGAAGTGAAAAAAGAGCGGTTGCAGGTATTGCAGGAACGCATCAACGGCTTTGCCCGGGATATCAGTGAAAGCATGGTCGGCTCCAGGCAAACCATCCTGGTTGAAGGCACTTCGCGCAAGAGCGCAAGCGAGCTGAGCGGTCGCACTGAAAATAATCGCATCGTGAATTTCCCCATGGTGAATTTGCCTGGGCCGGATAAATTAAAAGGGCAGTTTGTTGAGGTTGATATTACCGAGGCCTTACCCAATTCCCTGCGGGGTCGTTTTGTTTCTGTTACTGAAACAGCGACACAGTCGCATCTTGAGCAGAGTATTGCTGTTTAGACCTTGAGTACCACCGGCCAGAAAATTCAACCCATCGCAACCGAAGTGGTGCTGGAGCCTATCGATAATGCCCGGCTTGCCAATCTTTGTGGCCCCCTCGATGCACACCTGCGCCAGCTTGAGCGGCGTCTCGGCGTGGAGATCAATAACCGTGGCAATATCTTTCGCGTCATCGGCTCACCGGCACAGGTAGAACTGACGGCGCGCATCATCGAAGACATCTACAGGGATGGTAAAGATGAATTCATCACCTCCGAAACGATCCACCTTTACCTGCAGGAAGCCAATATTGACGAGGAGCTTGATCAGCAGGTACCGGACGATATTTCCATTCGAACAAAACGGGGCAGTGTTCGAGGCCGGACGCCAAACCAGCGAATTTACCTCGACAATATCCTCAACCACGACGTGAATTTCGGGATTGGGCCTGCAGGCACCGGCAAAACATGGCTGGCAGTAGCCTGCGCCGTCGCTGCACTGGAGCAGGACAGGACTCGACGCATTGTACTGGTGCGACCCGCCGTGGAAGCCGGTGAAAAGCTGGGATTCCTTCCCGGTGATCTTGTGCAGAAAGTGGACCCTTACCTGCGCCCGCTTTACGACGCGCTTTATGAAATGCTCGGTTTTGAGCTGGTATCAAAATACATCGAACGCAATGTTATCGAGGTGGCACCACTTGCCTTCATGCGAGGCCGCACCCTGAACGAATCCTTTGTCATTCTTGATGAAGCGCAGAACACGACCATCGAGCAGATGAAAATGTTCCTCACCCGTATCGGCTTTGCCTCAAAAGCCGTAGTCACCGGGGACATTACCCAGATTGACCTGCCCAGCGACAAGCAATCCGGGCTGCGACACGTGATTGATATATTGAAAGACGAAGAAGGGATCAGCTTCACATTCTTCAAGTCAAAAGACGTCGTCAGGCACCCCCTCGTCGCACGCATACTTAACGCTTATGAACGACGGGAATCATCAGAGTAAGCAATTGCAGCACGTTATCGATGTACAGGTTGCCAGCCAGGCAAAAGACATTCCCACAGAGAAGCTTTTCCAGCAATGGGTGACCACGGCATTACAGGACGAGGACAAAAGTGCTGAAGTTTGCGTCAGGATTGTCGATGAAGAGGAAGCAGCCGAGCTGAATAGCCGCTGGCGGGAGAAGGATGGCCCCACCAACGTGCTGTCATTTCCCAGCGATATTGATGCGGAAATCGAACCACGGCTACTGGGAGACGTGATTATTTGTGCAGCGGTGGTCGCGCGCGAGGCCGATGAACAACAGAAAGTACCCGAGCACCACTGGGCTCACCTTGTTATCCATGGCACTTTGCATTTATTAGGCTATGATCATATAAATGACAAAGATGCCACGATAATGGAAGACCGGGAAACCCGACTGCTTGAATTACTACAAATAGAAAACCCTTATAACTGACAAGTAAATGAGCAAAGACGAACCCTCACCCGGGTCCCAGACATTCCTCGGTTGGCTGAAAAACGCGCTGACCCGTGAACCCCAGGACCTGCCGGAACTGGTTGAAATCCTTCGAAACTCAGAAACCCGTAACCTTCTCGACCCGGACGTACTCGCCATGGTGGAAGGCGCACTGCACGTATCAAACATGCAGGTACGGGACATCATGGTGCCGCGCATCCAGATGGTGGCTATTGAAAACGAGGCCGGCCCCGATGAAATCATCAAGACCGTACTTGAATCAGGTCACTCCCGCTTTCCCGTGATCGCCGGTGATGCCAACGACGTCGTCGGTATCCTCCTCGCAAAAGATCTGCTGTCCCTTTACAACGGCAAGGAAGGCGAGCAGTTTGACATAAAGGACATGATGCGACCTGCCGTGTTTATTCCGGAGAGCAAGCGTCTCAATGTATTACTGCGCGAGTTTCGTGCGAGTCGTAACCACATGGCAATCGTTGTCGATGAATACGGAATTGCCGGGCTGGTTACCATTGAAGACGTGATTGAAGAGATCGTTGGTGAAATCGAAGACGAGCATGATATCGAGGAAGAGGAAAATATTTCCCAGCACGGACGAAGTCGCTTCGCGGTGAAAGCCATCACGCCAATCGATGAGTTCAACAGCTATTTCAAGACCGAGCTGGATGATGACGAGTACGAAACCATTGGCGGGCACGTGATAAACGCTTTTGGTCACCTGCCCAAGCGCGGTGAGACCGTCGATCTTGCTGGTTTTAATGTCAAGGTTCTTAGATCGGACAAGCGCCGCGTGCACCTGTTACGATTAATGAAACTTGACCAGGTCCAGGAGTAAAGCACCGGGGTTCAAGATAGCCAGGGCGTATGCTTCTACTCATATTTTACATATTCGTTGCACTGGGATTTTCCTTCCTGTGCTCCATCGCGGAAGCGGTGCTACTTAGCGTGACGGTGGGCTACATCGCCGTGCTGGAGGAGCAACGACCGAAGGCCGCGGCCCGTCTTCGCACTCTCAAGGAAGACATCAATAAACCGCTGGCGGCGATCCTTACCCTGAATACCATTGCTCACACCGTGGGCGCCGCAGGTGCCGGTGCGCAGGCGGCCAATGTCTTTGGCAACGCCTACCTTGGTATCGTCTCTGCTGTACTAACCCTGCTGATCCTGGTCTTCTCCGAGATCATTCCCAAGAGTCTCGGCGCGCATCACTGGAAAAAGCTGGCACCCGTCACCGCGCTTTGCGTGTCCGGCCTTATCATCGTGCTCTACCCCTTTGTAAAGCTCTCGGAGTTTCTTACCGGCGGCATGACCGAGGGGCCGGGGCTAAAAGGCTTTAACAAGGAAGAATTCGCTGCCATGGCCAAGCTCAGCTCGGAAAGTGGGCTGCTGGCTGAGCAGGAATCCCAGGCCGTGGTAAACCTGCTTTCCATGGAAAAAACCAGTATCGAGGATGCCATGACACCGGAGTCTGTCATGTTCAGCGTGCCTGAATCCATGACCGTGGAGGACTACTGCAAGGAACATCAATCAGAACGCTTCTCGCGCATTCCCATTTACGGTGAAAGCCCCGGGGAAATCACCGGCTTCGTACTGCTCAATGATGTCCTGCTTGCCCACGTCAATGATGAAGATGATAAAGCCCTGTCCGAGTACCGTCGCGAGCTTAATGCCATCCTTGAAGGCTTTCCCCTTGCAGCAGCCTTTGACCAGTTCCTGGAACAACGTGCCAACATCCTGCTCGTGGTTGATGAGTATGGTGAAGTAAAAGGCATACTCACCATGGAAGACGTGCTTGAAACCATGCTCGGTCTTGAGATTGTTGATGAAAGCGACAAGTCTCGCGATATGCAGGAACTGGCCAGGCGTTTCTGGAGAAGACGGGTCAACAAGAGCGGCGCAAGTATTCCTGGCAAGGAAGGCGAAACAGGAGAAGCCGCGGAGTAGGTTGAACGACATTCGGGCTTAGTTTTATCGAAAAACTTCGGTATCCTGATACAAGCTAAAAATTGTTGATACCGAGGAGCCCCTGATGCATTTTAACTACAAAAGCCTGGTCGCCTGCCTGCTATCACTGGCAATCACTCAAGTCCTTGTTGCGTCTCCACTGAAAGACGCCGTCGAAAAGGACTACCCCTACCTGCAAAAACTCTTTGAGCATTTTCATGCCAACCCGGAACTGTCTCTGCAGGAATTTAAAACTGCAGCAAGGCTTGCGAAGGAATTAAAAGCGCTTGGTTTTTCCGTGACTACCGGTATCGGCAAGACCGGGCTGGTAGGCAAGTTTGAAAATGGCAAGGGACCTGTATTATTGATCCGTGCCGACATGGATGGACTTCCCGTGCTGGAGAAAACCGGTCTTCCCTATGCCTCAAAGGCAAGACAGGTAAACCTCGAAGGCATGGACATGCCGGTGATGCACGCCTGCGGTCACGACATGCACGTTACCTCGCTGATCGGGGTCGCACGGCGCATGATGGAGCTCAAGGACAAGTGGAGTGGCACGCTAATGCTACTGGGCCAGCCTGCCGAGGAAGCCCTGGGCGGCGCAAAGGGCATGGTGGCCGATGGCCTTTACCAGAAAGTGGGCCGTCCTGATTATGCCCTTGCCCTGCACGTTATCGCCAGGCATCCGGCAGGGAAAATTGCCTTCAGCAATGGCCTCATGTACTCCAGTGCAGATACAGTAAAGATCATCGTGCATGGCATCGCCACCCACGGTGCTTCGCCTCACAAGGGCCGTGACCCGGTACTGATCGGTAGCCAGATCGTACTCGCGCTGCAATCTATCGTCACCCGCGAAGTCTCTCCCATTGAGCCTGCCTTGATTACTGTCGGTGCATTTCGAGCCGGCACCGCGCCCAATGTTATCGCTGACCATGCGCGGCTGGATATCACCGTGCGCGCCAACAGCGAGGCAACCAGGGCACTGTTGCTAAAGAGTATTGAGCGCGTCGCAAAGCAAACCGCCCGCGCCGCCGGGATGCCGGAAGACAAGCTTCCCGATGTATTTATCTCTCCTGATGGTGCCCCCACAACGAACAATGACGAGGTACTTGCACAACGGGTGCGCAAGGCAATGGTGGCAGGTATGGGAGAAGATGCCTTTGTGAAATGGCATCAAACAGACATGGGCGCCGAGGACTTTCCCGATCTCGTCAACGTTGACCCGCCGATCCCGAGCGTCTACTTCGAAATAGGCGGTACACCTGCTGACATTATCAAGGCCGGCACCTGGGCCGGGCATCACTCGCCGCTATTCAAGATTGATCCGGAAGCCAGCATCAAGGCCGGCGTGGAAGCTATGACGTTGGCGGCACTGGAGCTGCTGGGAAAAAGATAAATTACGCGGAGCCGGTCTTTTTCCGGCTTCGTTTTTTCTCTTTCTTATCCAGTTCTTTCTTGAGGTTGTAGTGTGTTTCCAGGCCATCGCCAAACATGGCAATGTATAAAGTAGCGTAAGCAAAAAACACGCTGAGCACCGCGGCAATCTCCAGTGCCTCGACACCCGCTGCGATACCCACGCCGATGGCGACGAGTATGAAAAGGGCATCAAAGGTGTCCTGTAACGCGCGGCGGAACTGAACGCCTGCAACAATACCGGCAAGACTGAAGGCCAGCGCCAGGCTGTGCTGTACGACCAGCACGATGGAGGCGACGACGCCCGGTAGAATAAGGATGGTCTCATCAAGGGAGTGATCGTGCATGCCGCCCTGGTGTATGCCCCGGTGTACCCAGAACACGGGAAGCATGAGTAACCAGACTCCAATAAGAACAATGATAAGCTTTCGCGCATAACCCAGCCGGTCCAGTTTACTGGTTGCATCGATAAGCGGACCGATGAGCTCGGACTTGCTGACTTCTCCCTGCTGGGCCATCACCGATGCAACGGTAATGTCACCGCCTTCTTCCAGTGAACCCACGCCACCAATAGGTAACCATTTGAGTAATGCAGGAGAAAAAACTACGATGAGCGCGAGAGCGAGAGCAATACAAAAATGGTAAAGCACCAGGCGCTTGAATAGCTTAACCCCGCTCTCTCGGGGTAATACCGAGGTTGCAGAATCTTCGTTATTTACAGGCGATTCCTGTTTTTCAAATGTTTGATTCATTATGTTTCGATAATCAATATACTATTTTTTTAAAGTTACGAACAAGCTCCGATTATAAACCTAAAAGCGCTGGGTTCTTTAATATGAGCGAGTCTATTTAAAACAACTATTTGTATGGTTAGTAACCCGTTAATAAATAATTACGCCCGTTGTTCTTGCCGTATTAGTCGGATATCTATTTCGAAGAATGAACCTCACCTCTCTTGCACACGATATACTGCAAAGCTATTGTTTCTAAAAATAACCTCGTGAGACTGCCCGACTGATTCCAGGTAACGTGTGAAATTATAGGCCTTGTATGCACTCGATGACACATAAGCACTTTCGTTCCTCATCAAGTATTGATAGGTAGTGGGTGTTCTTACTGCATAACCAGTGTGCTCCCATATCACGTAATCTACAACGGGCAAATAAGCTCCCGGCGAGTTTAGTCCGGCCGGCTCGACATCAACTATATCATGCGTTGAGTAGTCTAAATAAAATGGAGTCATCACCCAGGCAAGTACTTTAGCACCACCTGGTATCATTGCCTGGAGCTCTTCTATCTCATCCTTTCTTTGTCCATTTAACACGTAATCGTTGTACTCAAGATACTGAATGTTTGTAGCCAACCTCTTGAAGGACAGCATATTACCGTAATCAAACGCCTGTTCGGCCCTGCTCTTAAATTCGGGAAAAAATACCAGGATCATGATAATTGCCAACACTATTTCTACGATGTGACTCTTCACCAACAAGTTCGTGGTTGCCAGAGTTGTGACAGAACCAGCAATAAGAACAGGAATTGCAAAACGTAAGGCGACTTCGTAATCGGAATGCAAGCTACCAAAAATTACCAGGATAGAGAAATAAGAAAACGCAGCGCTAAACGGATGAGCAATCTGCAACTGCTTCCTTTTAAAATAAGCAATAGAGGGCAAGAGCAGCAAAATAATCGCCAGCGACGAATATTTTATAAAGCTTCCACCATAGTCCAGGGGCTGCATCGAAAAAAGCTTTTTGAACTGATATTGAAACTCGAGCGTATTCGAACCGGTTGACAAGCCTCCCACATAGGTAGGCAGATGAAGCACCAGCCATGGTAAAAAAAACAGGAGTGTATACTTTGTAATTGACAGGGCATGTTGAAAGTCCCGCTTCATAAACAGGCTCAACATAAAATGAAACAGCACGAATGGTAGAAAAGTAATTTTCAAACTTATTATTGTTGCATATAAAAGACCTGTCAAAATTGAACTTGGCCTGGCCATGCCATCTTCAATCACGAACAGGGTGATAACAAGCAGGGTTGCGGAATATAGTGCTGAAATGTTGGTGTATTGCGGGTTAATAATATACAAAAGAATAATGGATAGTATGATTAGCAGGGGTGACCGATCTTTATTCTTTAGAGATGCTACCAACAAAAGAGCCAGGAACAAGCAGAGTATGCTGTCCCCATAGTTGATATATTTAACAGGGAGAAAGGTCAAAATCAGGCTATGGATAATTGTTTGCCCGCCTATAACTTCAGTGCCAATAGCGTTTAAAGGACTTCCCGCCAGAGTACCTGATTGCATCATCCTGACTGGATGCGCAAAATACTTTTCGAAGTCGTCGTGTAGATTGAATGCACTTGGCGTGGTCTGGGTATAAACTTGGAAAACTGTAATCAGAACAATAACGATATAAACCCAGATTTGTCCCGGCTTGAACAATACATTTTTGTAATTCTTAAGCCTGCTTGCGGACAGGATCAATCCAGTAAAAATGAGCGCGCCGAGAACACCCGTGTAGGCCAGTGAAAGAACGTTAAGTAAACCGCCACAAAAAATGTAAAAGCAAAGGCCCAGGGGTAAGAACAAGGTGTGATTATCAATTTCTTCCCTGGCAAGCTTTACAAACATCGCTCCCATTCCATAGAAGGACAGGGTTAAAACTACTGTGATAACAGTAATTAATATAAATTCCATGTTGGTTCAAACGCTAGCGGCTTGACGCAAGACAGCGTTCCTGGCCAGGCAGGCTTTTTACGGTTGATCGTGATATTCATAGAATGCCACCCATTCATGAATCTACTTTACCATTGAAGCTCGATTAACCTTATATGAAAAATCACTGGTCATAAAAGGCTGCTTAAAGAAAAACAGCAGATAAGCTCCTGATATTTTAAACTAAACTATCACCTGCGGTCGTGATGCCTGTCGCTACCTTTTTTTACTTCGATTGATGTTTTACTGTTCACGGCGTATGCAACTTCCACATGAAAGCTTTTTATTTAATATTAATTTATGCTGCTGACAGAGCTACTCTGACTGCTTAAGTTTGCCCAACTTGCTGGAAATCATATCGGCTACCGTGTACACACCTGTTTCCAACTCGGCAATTGCCCTCGGCATATCCTCTTTCAGTTCATCTACATTATCGTAGTCCTGGTAGCCATCGGGTACTTTAATCCATGTTGCGCCAAGTGCCTTCTGGTATCCATAGCTGAATGACTCTGAATAGATAACCTCTTTTGAACTTGCAGAGACCAGGCGAACAGCAACGGTGACGTGCGGCGCAAGATCCGGTATTGCCAGGGTGAGACTGTTAGCACCCTTGTAACCCACCGAGATGGGTACAACGTCCAGTATTGCATCAACACGTCCTGCGTCAATGTCATCGTAGCTTTTCATCAGGGTAGCTTCCTTGCCTTCCTCTCTTTCTACCTCTACAACTTTTACCTCGTAACCATACCCGCCGAGGTTTTTCTCCAGTCTCTGTTTCGTAAGGTCTGAAAAATCAAAATCACCGTATAGATGCGAATTCTTTCCGGCATTTGCCAGTTCAGCCATCATTCCCCAGACCCCGAAAGCAACTGACCCGGCCCCCGTGCCTTCACCCATCCAGTAGAAAGGCGGGTTGGGGATATCAAGTATGGCAATGCGCCTGACCGGGCTAACAACCTGGTAATCAATTTCATTTTTCCGTACTACACCTTGCTGGGGCGATGCCATACAGCCAACAAGCCCCAGTATTACCCCTGCCAATACAACCCAGTGTTTTATATTATTCATATCGGTTCCTCTTTCTGCTGTTTTCCTGGTGAATATTTCCTTGCGCTCTTTTTTCAAAAGCAACGCAAGGGTAATGACCTGGCGCTATGTCTCCCACTTACAAACTACTTACAAAATATGAAAAGTGGCTGGAGAGTGGCTGAACCATGCTGTTCAGCGTTATGACAAAAGCAGGAACCAGTCAGCTTATCCCTGTTATGATCCCTGCATGATTCAATTCTACTGCCTGCTGGCGGGTACCCTGGTACCCCTTGCCTTTGCGCCCTTTAATTTTTACTTCCTGGCTTTCCTTTGCCCGGCGCTGCTGGTGTTCCTTTGCAGGGAATGCTCACCGCGAAGGGCGTTTGCTGGCGGCTACCTTTTTGGTTTTGGCATGTTCGCCACCGGTGTTTACTGGCTGCATATCAGCATTAACCTCTTTGGTGGCGTGACTATCGTGCTTGCCATCATGGCCACTGCCCTGCTGGTAAGTTTTATCTCGCTTTATCCTGCACTGGTTTTTTATTTTTCAAGACGCTACTTCGCAAAAAATGAACTGCTAAACCTGCTGCTGGTCATTCCAGCGCTCTGGGCCTTGCTGGAGTGGACGCGTTCCTGGGTGCTAACCGGTTTCCCCTTTCTCAACATGGGCTACAGCCAGGTGGACTCACCCCTTTCCGGATTCGCGCCGGTGCTGGGCGTGTATGGTCTTGGCTGGTTAACAATCCTCGTCTCCTGCTTACTGGTTTGCGCACTTCGCTATAAAGACACCAAGCGCTGGGTAGCCATCGGCGCAATCGTGGTGATCGGTGTTTCGGGATGGGGTCTCAAACAGGTCAACTGGAGCGATGAAAAAGATGACACCCTGGTGGTCGCCCTCGCACAGGCTTCCATCCCACAGGAACTGAAGTGGCAACCGCAGATGCGCATGCCATCCCTTGAGCTTTACATGACCCTCTCAGAACTTCACTGGCAGGGCGATCTCGTAATATGGCCGGAAACCGCCATCCCTGCCTATCCTGCCGATGTCGCGGACTTCCTTGATAACCTGCGCGCACTCAGCCGCAAGCAGGACGTGGTTTTCATGAGTGGTATGCCAAGCAATGACAGTGACAGCGGTGACTACTACAACAGCATCATGATGATTGATGGAGACAACACCAGCTGGTATCACAAGAACCACCTTGTGCCTTTTGGTGAGTACCTGCCACTCAAGCCCCTGATTGGCGGCATCTTTGATTTCCTGCGGATCCCCATGTCCAACTTCAGCAAGGGCACAAGAAGCAAACCGGTGCTGGAGGCGAACAAGCTCATCGCCGGCGTTTCCATCTGCTACGAGGGCGCCTTTGGTGAAGATGTCATTGCCGCGCTTCCCGAGGCGGATGTACTGGTTAACGTCAGCAACGATGCCTGGTTTGGTGATTCACTGGCACCCCACCAGCAGCTGCAAATGGCACGACTGCGTGCCATTGAAACAGGCCGCTACATGCTACGTGCTACCAACAATGGCATCTCGGCGATCATCGATGAAAAGGGGCAGGTACTGCATCGTTCAACACAGTTTGTTCCGGAAACCCTGTCTGCCGAGGTAAAACGCTTTTCCAGCAGCACACCCTATGCACGCTGGGGTAACTACCCGGTGATTTTTCTTGGCCTTGTGATACTCGGGCTTGTGTTTGCCCTGAATAGGAAAGAAAGCAGTTCCAACGAGCAGGTTTAAGCAGAAGGTTTCTTTTTCTGCCCGATATAGGTCAGTGCAAGAACAATAGTGATGCCAAGGATGAGCAATACACCGGCGGATATGACAGTCCCGCTGATTTCCGCTGGCAGCACCGGTGACGATGAAATCATGCGGCTCTTGCCCCTGACCACTTCATAGACTCTTTCCTGGAACGGCCAGATAACATAAAGCGATGACAGCAGCAGGCCGCCAATAAAAAGAATGGTACGCCGGTAATAGTGCTCCAGTAACCACGACAGCAGCCTGGCAAACAACAGCAGCCCTGTTGCGCAGCCCAGTGCAAAAGGAATGATCACCCCGAACTTGAAGTGCCCGATGGCATTAAAGATGTAGGCGTACTTGTTGAGTATCAGGAGGATAAAGGAACCTGATATACCCGGCAGTATCATTGCGCAAATGGCCAAGGCACCTGACAGGAAAATGAACCAGGCGGCTTCAGGCGTTTGCGTCGGTACAAGGTTAAACACCACTAGGCCAAGCAGGAGCCCTGGCAGTATCATCGCGCATTCGCTCAGCCTGAGTGCTTCCATGCCCCTGAGTAATACGATAGTGGAGCCGACGATCAACCCGAAAAACAGGCCATAAACCTGCTCCGGGTGAGACACGATGAGAGCTGGCAGGGAGATGACCCGGGTAAAAAACATCAGCGCGGCGAACAGCCCTATCCCAAGCGGGATCACCAGGGAAAAATGTGGACGGCCAATGACAGTTTTAATGTCCAGCGTGAGAATCGCCATGAACCACTTTCGGTCAAAGGACTTGATGGCGTTGATAAGTTCCTGGTAGATACCAAGAATAAACGCCATGGTGCCGCCACTCACACCTGGCACCACGTCCGCAGCACCCATGCAAAAGCCCTTTGCCGCGAGAATGACCTTATCTTTCATTACTGGTGGTAGGGCTCGCTGAGTTCATGCACGGCATCAACAAGTACCGCGACATGTTCAGGATTGATACCGGGATGTATACCGTGACCGAGGTTGAAGATGTGCCCGCTGCCTTCTCCAAAGGATTCCAGCACGCGGCCAACTTCCTTGCGTATCGCTTCCGGATTTGAATACAGGACCGCAGTGTCGAGGTTGCCCTGCAGTGCCACGCGATCGCCCACCAGCTTTCTTGCCTCGCCAATATCCGTGGTCCAGTCAAGTCCGATAGCATCACTGCCTGCCTCGACGATACGGGACAACCATTGACCGCCACCCTTGGTAAAAAGGATCACCGGGACTTTCTCACCATTCTCGTTTGCATTGAGGCCGGCGATTATGCGCTTCATGTAATCAAGGGAAAATTCGCTGTAGCCGAACCAGGACAGCGCGCCACCCCAGCTATCAAACAGCATCACCAGGTTTACCCCGGCGGCGATCTGCGCATTAAGGTAATCAGTGATTGAGCGACTCAGTAGATCGAGCAGCATGTGCATGCTTGTCGGATCCTCGTAAAGCATGCCCTTGGCAATACTGAATTCCTTGCTGGAGCCTCCTTCGACCATGTAGGTAGCCAGGGTCCAGGGGCTACCAGCAAAACCAATCAGGGGTACTGCATCATCCAGTTCCCTCTTAATCAGCCGCACCGCGTCTGTGACGTAGGCAAGCTCCCCTTCCGGATCCGGTACTCCCAACTTTTCAATGGCCGCTCGGTCACGCACCGGGCGCTCAAAGCGCGGGCCGACTTTTTCAACCAGGCTCAAGCCCAGGCCCATGGCATCGGGAATGGTGAGTATGTCGGAGAAAAGGATGGCGGCATCCAGTTCAAAGCGGGCAAGCGGCTGCATGGTCACTTCGCAGGCCAGCTCCGGTGTCTTGCAAAGGGTGAGGAAGTCACCGGCCTTCTCGCGGGTCGCACGGTACTCGGGCAGGTAGCGGCCAGCCTGGCGCATAATCCACACCGGCGTTTTATCCACCGGCTCACGCTTTATTGCCCTTAAAAGGCGGTCATTCCTGGGTTGAGACATGTAAGCTATAACAAACTGATTTAATTGAGGAAATGATACCTTAATCCGGAACAATAATCATTCCTCGTCGCCATGCTGCCGGGGCCTTCACAAGATCTCGATATACCTTTGTGTACACTATGCCCATGAGAGGACATGGCGATTCAACAAGCGAAAGAAGCTGGTCGGGTGACTGGAAGGCGATAAAGAGCCTGGTCCCCTACTTTCTTGAATTCAAGGGGCGAGTCATCCTGGCGCTGCTGTTCCTGCTGCTGGCCAAGGTCGCCAGCGTGCTGATCCCCTTTGCCATGAAGCATATCGTCGACTCGCTCGACAGCAGCCAGTCGCAGGTCGTCGCCGTACCCATCATGTTTCTCCTGCTGTACGGCTTCCTGCGTCTTGGCACCATCATCTTTGGCGAAATCCGCGACACCATCTTTGGCAGGGTCACCGAGCACGCCATGCACCGAATCGGCCTGTTGCTTTTCAAGCACCTGCACGCGCTTGATCTTGAGTTTCACCTGTCGCGACGCACCGGTGGCCTGGCGCGCGATATCGAGCGGGGCACTCAAGGGATTAATTTTCTCATGCGCTTCATGTTGTTCAACATCGTGCCCACCCTGCTGGAGATCTCGCTGATCACTTTTATCCTGATGTTCAACTACAACGCCTGGTATGCGGTGGTCATCGTGGTAGCCGTGGTGCTGTACGTGCTTTACTCGGTCGTGCTGACGGAATGGCGAACCAACATCGTGCGCCACATGAACAAGATGGATAACCAGACAAACACGCGGGCCATTGACAGCCTGCTGAACTTTGAGACGGTAAAGTATTTTAACAACGAGGAATTTGAAGCGGGTCAATATGATCAGAACCTGGGTGACTGGGAAGAAGCCAGGGCAAGGAACCGTATCTCAATGGCTACCCTGAACACCGGCCAGGCTTTCGTCATTGCTGCCTCTATCACCATCATCATGACCATGGCCGCTTATGACGTGAGCTCGGAGAAGATGACCATTGGCGATCTTGTGCTGGTCAATGCCTACATGATGCAGCTTTTTATACCGCTCAATTTCCTCGGCTTCGTATACCGCGAAATCAAGAAGTCTCTTGCGGACATCGAGCACATGTTTTCCCTGCTTGAACAGGAACCCGCCATACTGGACAAGCCCGGTGCCACGGAACTTGAGTGCGACGAGGCGCACATTCGCTTTGAGAACGTAAGCTTTGGCTATAACAGTGAGCGCCCTATCCTGCGCAATGTCAGCTTTGACATTGCCCGCAATCAGAAAGTAGCCGTAGTCGGCCCAAGCGGTGCCGGCAAGTCCACCATCGCCCGCCTGCTGTTTCGCTTCTACGATGTCAACGAAGGGAGCATCGCGGTGAACGATCAGGATATCCGTGATCTTACCCAGCACAGCCTGCGCTCCGCCATCGGTGTCGTACCGCAGGACACGGTGCTGTTTAACAACGAGATATACTACAACATTGCCTATGGCAGACCGGATGCCAGCAAGGAAGAAGTGGACGAAGTGATCAAGCTTGCCCACCTGGACCATTTCATTGAAATGCTGCCCGACGGTGACAGGACAATGGTGGGTGAACGGGGCCTGAAAGTATCCGGCGGTGAAAAGCAGCGCATCGCCATTGCACGAATGCTGCTGAAGAAACCTTCCATCATGGTGTTTGATGAAGCCACCTCCTCTCTCGATTCCGGCTCGGAAAAAGCCATCCTTGAAGCACTGGGTGAAGTCTCACAAAGCAAGACCACCCTGGTGATCGCTCACCGTCTTTCGACCATTGTCGATGCGGACAATATTATCGTGCTTGAGAAAGGCGAAGTGGTAGAACAGGGATCCCACAACGCACTACTTGCTAAGGGCGGTGTCTATGCACGCCTGTGGGAAATGCAGCAGCGGGAGCAGGAAACAGGGGCTTCTGCATAATTAAGATACCGGGTGCAGTTACTGCTGCCCGCTACTTGATCAACTTACCCATTCACCCATATTGGGTATAAATTCGACTTATTTTCAGCATTAAAGACATTTCCTTGAAATGTATATGCCTGTCGTTAAAAATATTTTTCGCTGAATAATAAAAATAATAAAACCCAGGAATTCACATGGCAGATTTTTTTACACTTGCTTCGTTTACGATACCTTGCTCGCGCGAGCAGGCTGAACTTGCGCACGCCTCACTGACGAGCCTGCGAGAAGAGGCAAAATTGATCCCGCTGTTCGGGGATCAATCCGATCATTCCCCTGGAGCGATCATTATTAACCATTGCCTTTCAAATCATCCCGAGTTTCCGGTTTTAAACAAGGAAGAAAAACCGCGCTGGGAGTTTAGCTGCTCCATTGTTGACGACGGCCTGTGGATTCGCTCTGATGAATCTATCAACACGAATGAAGCGGCAATTTTTACGCAGTCTGTTTTGCTCGCTTTTGAACTCAACATCCTGGTAGAAATACAGGCATCACATGTCAGCAAGAAGGACCGGGCTGACAACTACGGCGGGCACGCCTGCACAGTGACGCGGGATAAAATCCAGTTCTTTAATTTTTATGGGGATATTCAAGCTGAAAAGATGGCGTTTGAAACCAACAGCCGTTTCTATTTTTGCAGCATTAATGACTCAAATGGACCCAATGAATATAAAGACCGCTTCCTGATGAAATGCAGTAATTCTTCCAACGCCTATGAAGAGTTCAAGCAGATAGCCTCTAACCTGTTTGGAAAAGTCGATGCCGGGAAAGACGACACCGATCACCTGGCAAGCAGCGAACTGGTGAATGGATACCAATTCAAGGAAATAGAACCGTCTGAATTCCAGACCCTGCAAAGATTCCTCACCGTGCGTGAAGGAACACTGGGCGTCGAATAAGTACAACCCTGCCCTGCTGCCGCAGCGTGAGAAAACAAGTACCACGTCTTCAACAGCCTCATACCGATGTTTATTGATTACCTCAATACAAGCTGCGGGTCAGGTACCAAAGTTATGATTGGTAAATATCCGGTCTCTTCAATCGCTTACTGTAATAACATCGCCAATATTAATTTTTCCTGTTTTCTTGACCATGCAATAGACACCGAGATTCTGGTCCGCATGCTTGACGATTGTACGTAACATACTCGGATCCTTACCGATATCCTCCCCTTGCGCATGGATAGTAATCGCGCAACGAGGAGACGGCGCAAAACACATTAACTCCACCTCACCAAGTCTCAGGGTTTTGCCGAGCCACTGGTTTTCCAACAGGCCAACTTCATCACCCGTGTCAACAACCAGGTTGGGTCTGAACCTGGGTATTGCCCAGTCCGCTTCCGGATTTAGCTCAGCGAGGTGCTTTAATGTCGCAGTTGTGAGTAACTGTACAGGGCTTACATCAAAATAAGTGCCGGGTACAGAAACATATTTCATCAGCACTTCAGGCATTTTTGACAGATCCGGCAACGGCTCGCCGGGTTCACGGCCAAACTCCTGCATCAGGCTTTCCTCTGTCATCGGTAATCTGCGATAGTGCTCAGTGTTGTCTTCAGGTTGTATTGCCCAGATTGAAACGTCCTGTTGCATCCATTCGCTGAGCTTTTCGCTAGCGCCCGGATCGTCGCTGCTTATTTCGGTTGCATCAGGAAAGCGAATTATTGCTGCTGGATAGGGTTCGCTCTGCGGCTCTACCTCATAACTTGAATAACAATGTAGCAATCGTGGCAAGTGTCTACCACCCCGGACTTCACCGGCAACTTCGTCCCTGACAGCCCAGGCGCGATCACCGACCAGGCCCCTCTCTCCAATTTGACACGTTTGGAGTTGTTCGCCACGCATGGATTTAACTGGATAACGCCAGATTTCTTTGACCGTGCCAGTATTACTCATAATCATTCTCCTGTTCTCGGTATTAGGCAGTGGTCGTCATCTTACACACTCGCCAGCCAACTCAAGGTACGCCCGAGAAATTATCAGCTATTAGGCACATCAGTTCTATCCACTTATTGCCAGCATATCCGTTTCCTGCAATTATGGGATTCCGATCTTGCCCTGGAGATATACGATATGCTTTCCATCCCCAGCAAACCCGTGCAATGGGATCTTCAAACCCATGACCCCGACCACGTGAGGTCGGTTGCGTCCCGATTCCTCACGAGTTACCGACTGGATACATTCCTGAATAAATCCTACGATGCAAGACTGCTGGCGCGAAAGTTTCCCAGCACAGCGATTAGCGTAATCGAGTATGGTGACAGGGCCGGTGTGAACACCGAGTCATTTGAAACATTTACAGCGATACACATGCCTGTGCGCGGTTCATTTCAGACAGGAAGCGGGAAACATGCAACAAGCGTACGCCAGGGTGAGGCTCAAATCCTGTATCCGGATATTCCAGTAAAACTGGACTGCTCACCTGATTGCAGCATCCTTGTCTTGCGATTCGATAATCCATTAATACTTTCATTAATGAAAGACATCCAGCTTAACGCCTTTCAAGACGTTTCAAGGCGACCGAGTATCTTATCGCTCAAACAGGGAAGTGGACGAACATTTGCTCACCTGGTGAACCTGCTCACCGAGGAGTTTTCCAGTGACGGCCTAACCCGACAAAAACCCACATCAATTAATCACGTGGAAAAACTGCTTACTGACTGCGTTACTACTATCCTACAGGAACGACTCACAGGTAGGGTTTGCGATAAAAGTGCCACCCCCGCTTACGTGCGACGTGTGGAGCGTTATATAAACCAAAATCCGAACAGGAACGTCTCCTTAGATGAACTGGTGCCTATCAGTGGTGTAAGCCAACGTACTTTGATTTATGGTTTTAAGAAAACCCATGGCGTCGGGCCAATCAGCTGGTCCAGGCAATTACGTCTGTCCCGGGCCCATACAGAGCTCCTCGCTTCAAATACTGATACATCCAGCGTAACTGATATTGCATATAACTGGGGTTTCAACCACCTCGGTCGATTTTCAGAATATTACCTGGGTGTTTATGGCGAGTCTCCGTCAGAAACTTTGAAGCGAAGGGGAAAAGGATAGAACTCTATAAAGGCGTCGAAGAAGTAAACTCCTGCCCTGCTACCGGGGCTTCCCTGCGAATAGGCAAGTCGAAGCAGAAATCGGTGCTGATCGATGCCGTATGGGCCTGCTATGATAGCCCCGCTGCACAATAATTCTAATAAACGCTACGGGGTATATTATGAAAACAGAACGTCTCCAGCAGTGGGCGCTCGCAGCCGAGGTCATTGGTGGAATTGCAGTGGTCGTCACGCTGGGTTTTCTTGTGCTTGAGACGCGGGAAAATACCAATGCCATACAGGCACAAACCTACCAGTCCCTCACCTCCGAGCTCAATATTGTCAGGCGAACCATGGCCCTGCCGGAAGTCGTCGATATGACATTCAAGTTAGCAAGCTCCGGGTTTGGAGCGTTTTCGGAGATTGATCGGTATAAGTACGTAGTATACACCGGTGCCAAGTGGGGGGTTTATGAAAGCGCTTATTACGCCCATGAACGTGGCGTCCTCGGTGAAAGTGAATGGATTCGGTTTGAGGACGCTATTTGCAGGAATTATAAGCTGGACCACGTCGTCTGGCACCCGGAGAAGTACGGAGAGGAACTGATGTTGGCTGGAGTCAACTACAGCATGTCCAATGGACTCACTCCTGAATTTTCACGATACACCGAAGAAACCTGCGACGCAGATACAGGACTCACATTGGTGAAGGATAACTAAAACGTTTATTCGCTGGTTCATTTTTTTTGTGCCGGCCTCAGCAGCCGACCCGGCTTATAGGGCACAACTTGACTACTTTTCAGCTTCCAGTGCCATCGTTTGCTCTTCGATAAAAACCTGCTGGATGACATTGATAACTATGGGCTGTATTTTCGGCGTTATCTCTGCCATGCCTTCCTGCATCAACGAGGGCATTAGCGTCGCGGCTTTGCGGCCAACGGGCGAGCTTTGAAACTTGAGAATTTCCTGCAATTCGTCCTTTGTAAATTTTTCCGTGTATAGAGGCACATAGGTATTGCGTAACAAGTCATCGAAGTCAATTGCTGCTGTTAAACGGGATGACAACTTACGGGAAAAACTATCATAATCCGAAAGATGTGCCTGGACCTGCATTTTCTCTTCTATGCTAAGTGAAGGTTGAGCCTCCAGGAGTTGATTCACCATTGCCTTGTAATTTTGTCGCATCGAGCCAAGCATGACGGCCGAGATTTGCTTCGCCATGTCACCTCCGCCGGCGACCTGCATTATTTCCCACGCCAGTTCTTCTTTCGTGCTGGAATCTTCAGCCGAGACCGTGACATTCATGCCCAGGAATACGAAAACCAATAGTATGAGTTTCTGTTGTGCTTTCTTTATCTTCATTTGCTTTTGCCCTGCCTGGCTGGTTAATGAATGAGTACGCTGTTTCAGGAACTACAGGAGAGCATGGAACAGCCGGCGCGTACCCGCGCCCACTCCGGCCTTTTCTGGTAATACTTTTGCTCCATTTCAGGCTGCGAGTCATAGGGCCGGCGAAGCACCTCGTGAAGCTCGTGTAGCATCTCGTAATTGCCCTCTTCAACCTCATCAATGGCCTGCTGTGCCAGGTAGTTACGCAGGACATATTTCGGATTGACGGAGTTCATGCTGCGCTTTCTTGTCTCGTTGCTGCTGATGTCCTGCTGCACACGCGCTATATAGTTGCGTATCCATGCCCCCATCTTTTGCTTGAAGGGCTCGGTCAATTCCTCGGCAGAATAAAACGCATTCACCAGCGGCGACATCAGTACGTAGTCGGATATTTCGTCACGGTTCTCCACCTCCGCATCCACCTGGGCGAGCTGGCGATGAAAGATGGTCATATCGATTTCGGCGTCTTCAAACAGCGCGGTCATCTCCCTGATCAGCTCAAGGTCTGCATCACCACGGTAGGAACGAAACCCCAGCTTGGCGCTCATCATGGTTTCCCATGATTTCTTGTAAACAAGCGAGTAGTTATCCAGTGCGTCTTCCAGTGCGCCCACGTCCTCCACCAGCGGGTAGATAGCGTTGGCCAGCTGCACAAGGTTCCACATGGCAATTTGCGGCTGGTTACCAAAACGGTAGCGACGCCCCTGTGCATCGGTGGTGTTGGGTGTCCAGTCGAGATCAAAGTTTTCCAGCCACCCGTAGGGTCCGTAGTCAATAGTCAACCCGAGTATGGACATGTTGTCCGTGTTCATCACGCCATGGACAAAACCCACGCGCTGCCATTCGATCATCAATTTTGCCGTGCGCTCACACACCTCTTCAAGCCAGCGCAGGTAAACTTCTTTTGAAGGCTCACCGAGGTGTGGGAAATCTGTTTCAATGGTGTAATCCAGCAACTTCTTCAGTTCTTCTATCTCACCGTTGGCCGCAAATATCTGGAAGTTTCCGAAACGCACGAAAGACGGTGCCACCCTGCACACAACAGCACCCGGTTCATACTGCGGGTTACCGTTGTAAAACATGTCCCGTATGACTTCTTCGCCAGTGAGTATCAGGCTGAGCGCCCTGGTGGTAGGTACACCAAGATGAAACATGGCTTCACTGCACAGGAATTCGCGAAGCGAGGAACGCAGCACGGCCAGGCCATCGGCGGTACGCGAGTAAGGCGTCTGCCCCGCGCCTTTTAGCTGCAGGGTAAAGCGCTCATTGTCCTTGTTGACCACTTCACCAAGGTTTATTGCACGCCCGTCACCCAGTTGCCCGGCCCAGTTACCAAACTGGTGACCGCCATAGCACATGGCAAAGGGCTTCATGTCCTCAAGCAAGCGGTTACCGGCAAACACCTCGGTGAATAAAGGTGAGCGGCAGGTTTCTTCGTCCAGGCCCAGTTGCTCCGCCATCTCCCGGGAATAGGCCAACAACTCGGGCTTGGCTACCTTTGTTGGATTAACGTAGGAATAGCAGGCGCCGCGCACCTGGCGTTGTCGTGCGCCCTCTTCCGGATCGGCCGGCAGCTCCCGCACAAAACGGTTATCAAAAACGAGATTTTCAAGCATGCCCATGGGTTGACTACGTCCTAGCGACAGTTAGGCTTCTTGTTGCTCTTTCTCGCCGCACTATAAAGTTTCATGGCACCTTCCATTTGCGCATTGAGGCCAGCAATCCTGTTTTCATTGGATGGGTGGGTAGAGAGGAGCTCCGGTGGCTTTTTACCGCCCGCCTTTGACATGTTCTGCCACAGCTTGACGCTCTGGCGTGGATCAAAGCCGGCCCTGGCCATGTATTCGATACCAAGCACGTCCGCCTCGCTTTCCTGGGTTCGGCCATAGGGCATCAGCACGCCCACCTGTGCGCCGAGACCAAGTGCAGCCAGTACCTGGGACTTGGTGGCGCTGGGCTCACCGGCCAGGATTTGCGCTATCTTCAAACCGGAGTCTGCAGCAAAGGCAATGGAGACTCGTTCATTGCCGTGATCGGCAAGCACGTGGGCCACTTCATGGCCAATCACCGCGGCCAGCTGGTGCTGGTTACTCGCAACATTGAGAAGCCCGGTGTAAACACCGATTTTACCGCCGGGAAGGGCAAAGGCATTCACCGCTTCATCGTCAAATACATTCACTTCCCACTTGTAGCCGCCACCCACTTCGGCGGTAATGGCATTTGCCACGCAGTTGACATACTTGTTGGTAAAGCGGTCCTTTGATATTGGCGTTTGCTCTTTCATTTGCTGGTAGGATGCAATTCCCATCTGCGCCATCTGGCTCTTGGGAAATATTTTCAACTGGCTGCGACCCGTGGGCGATGTTGCACAGGCCGTAGTTAAAAGAGCAACACAGAGAACAAGTAATCTAAACACAATTTCAATTCTGAACATTATTAATTCCAAAAACTAGCTTGCTCCGCAAGCAGCAAAAAGATCGGGGAACATGGCATCGACAATATGTACGTTGGTGTAACCCATACTCTTTAATGAATCGCTGGCGAGCGCCGCGCGACCACCGCCTGCGCAATGGATGAGGATCTCTTTTTCCTTATCCTCACACACTTCAGCGATTCGAAATTCCAGCAGGCCGCGGGGAAGGTTCACCGCACCATCAATCATGCCATTGGCACACTCTGCCGGTTCACGTATATCCAGCAGCAATACGTCTGAATTTTGCAATTGAGCAGCGCTCTGCTCCGCATCCAGGCAGCTACCTCTTGCCTTTGCCTCAGCCACAAGTTCGGCCGCACTCTTCATTTACACACTCCTATACAAATAAGAGGCATTATAACCTTTATCTTACAGCTAAAAACTATCTTCAACTTTCTAACATCTCTCCTTCAAAGTGGAACTTACCGAAAATGAGTTACAATTATTTTATTAAATATCAATAAGATAGAATTTTCTTGAAACCATGTTTATTAGTGAAATAATTAAAACATGACTCATGCAAATGGATTGCAAACTCACCTTGGCCATCGCTTCTGAAAAGTGTGTAGTTCTCGGCGCTGGCATAGCTGGTATGCTGACAGCCGGAGTTGCTTCAAAGCATTTTCGTAACGTAAGTGTTATAGAAAAGCGCAGTCCTCCATCTCAGTCTGGCATCGAACTACCTCAAGCTCCACATGGACACATATTCTTTGAATCAGGCCAGCGCATAGTAGAAAGAATATTTCCCGAATATCGGGAACGATATAAAAATAATTTACCTATAATCGATTTATCTGCAGACACTGTATGGCACACCCCGATGGGAGAGTTTATGAGGTACCCATCAGAACATAAAATATATTCAGCGTCACGCACATATATTAACAACTCATTAGAAGAACTTCTAAAGTGCTTTGAGAATGTAAATGTCGAGTATGGAACTAGGGTCAGTGATATTGTATTTGACAAAAAACTCAACCGTATTAAATCCGTTGTTGTAAAGAACTCTAATAAAGAAACAGAGCTTCGCACAGACCTTGTGATTGATGCTACGGGCGTTCGGGGTTTAGGGCGAGAATTCTTAAGCAAGGGTGATTTTGCATTACCAAACGTATCAATAGTTCCAACAAAAATAAGCTACTCTAGTTTTCGAGCGACGCTCAGTGCTAGTTTTGATCCTGGCTACAAGATGATTTTTGTTCAACGAATTCAAGGTAAAGATCCTCACGCTACTTTGGCGATGCAAGTCGAAAAGGGTGATTGGGTCATCACTCTTGTAGATGGCGATGGCAATATCCCTGGTGGTGATTACTCTGAGCTACTAAAGTACGCCGCTCATGTGCGTACGCCTGAAGTATTTAGATTACTCAAGCATGCTAACCCAATCACTCAAGTAAGTTCCTATTCTATAAAGGCAAATACAAGATATCGCTATGGAGATATGCCTGATTGGCCTCAGGGATTAATTATAGTCGGTGATGCAGTGGCTCGGTTCAATCCTGTGTACGGACAGGGAATGACAACTGCGGCTTTTGCTGCTGAATTGCTAGCAGATTCACTGATCGAAATGAATAATGATCGTTTTTTAAATAAAAACACACCACGGGCATATTGGGAACGAAATTTTCAGCAAGCACTAGATAATCGTTTGAATCAGGCTTGGATGCTATCTACAAGCCAGGATAATAAGAGTTCTAGAACCGGCTTCAAATCAAAAGTGAAAAGAGTTTATTTGGATCACTTAGCTTCAATAGCACTAAAAGACAAGGTAGTTCATCAAGGAATAATTCAAGTAACACAACTTTCGAAACCTTTACACACCTTAGTCCATCCTTCAATTTTATATCGCGCTCTTATTTGATTAGTCAACGTCTTGGCTCAGACGAGCGCGCTTTTAGCGCGTGATGCTGGAGCTACTTGTTAGTTTTTCTCTTTAACGAGGCGCGCTGCATACAAAAGTTCTTCCACAATAGCTCTGTAACCTATTCTCAAAAGTCTAATGTCGTCTCTTCGACAATTGTATTTGACTCTATGAGCGGATAAATTGCCTAATTCTCTATAATTATCTATGTCCTTTTTTGCATCATTGGATAAATTAATTTCTGCGTTAGATTTAGCTTTATTTATTAGCGTTTTAAGATTCTGATAATTGCCATCAGCATCTTTTATTTGATCTTCTATCCCCTTTTCTTCAAAGCAGTGAACCAAAAGAATCTCTAACAATCTACGCATCATTAATGCACAAGCATCGAAAAGGTTGTTTTCGTATGATGCGTTAATTTGTTGTGCTACTTTTAACAAGTAATTTCTTCTGGCCTCTTTAAACAATATTTCAGGTAACAGTGAGTCATCCGACGCAATTTCTTCGTTCTCTGAAAGATCTGGCATCTCTACTCTTAGTTCATTACATCGCTTTACGGATAATCTAAATAGATCCTTTTTACTTCCTTTTACAAAAGATTTAGATTTCTGTATTTTGGCTTTGAGCCTAGTTGCATTCGGGCGAGCAAAGCCGAGTCCAACTAGAATTGAACACATGTCAGGCACGGTAAATTCATGTTGCGCCTTATTCTCTGAAAAATAGAATGCTAAATATTCTATTTTTTCGAGTTCTTTTTTGTCAGTAAGTAAGGCTGAATTTGAAAAATGTTCTACTTTCATATTGACGGCGTGCTATTTATTGACAAATATTCGAACAGTTAAATATTTCGATTTTTTATCAGTTTAACTTCCAATTTAGACGCTCATATGGTCTCTCCCCTCTTGTGTTACAAAGAACTCACTTCCTTCTTTTTCACAAAATCCTTTACTTACATTTTGATTTAATTTATCAGAGGGATTGTTTAGTTTCGTTTGATTGGCCTTACTAAGTGCACTCCCTATATCGGATGTTTTTAATCGGTTCTTTTTTTCTTTTGCTTCTACCCAAATAGCTGTAGCCAAAAACTTATCGACTTGTGCTTTCGTCGCGTTTTTTGACTTCAAGAATGTTGCTAACGTTTGATTGGCAATATCAGTGGTATCAGAAAAGTCCGCTGGCTGGTGTTGTGTTTGCGGGTTTTGTGGGGCCATCACTTGTTGTGGAGGCGCCAGTTTAACTAATTCCTCCGCCTTCCCAAGAATTTTATCTAATTGCTGGGTTAACCATTCTTCTTGTCCTTCTCCTGAAAAATGTACTGCTCCAATCTTTATTTCAATTTTTGCTTCAGTCATATGTAGTCTCCTCCTTTATTTGTACTAGTTAGCATACGTGCCTTAGAACCTATCGTCTGCTCTCAAGCGCCGTTATAAGCGGTCACTTTGAGTATCTTGTAAAGCGCAATTTCACCAATTTTGATTCTCATATTTTGATTCCACAGATCCGGACACAGGCTCATTCGAAAACATTTTGTAGATGTTTTCGTAAAATGTTGAAATTTTTGGGTTGGAAAGAGGAGAAACAAACTCTGGGAGAAGCCGAAGCTTTTTTGCAGCTTCTTCGTACAGATCTGGATGTTCTTTATAAAATACAGCTACTTTAGCTGCCTTTCGCAACTTTTTGTCATTTCGAAAAGCCGCGCATGTTGATACTTTCTTTGTAACGCTCTTCGATAGTCGAGGATCAATATCCGCAATTTCAGTCAGTAGCTTACCGCAAAACTTATCTGTTTCTTTGTCTATGTTTTCAATATCCATTTCTATATCTCCTTTTCGCGCCTAACATTATATTATGTAGATTCTTCTCTATTGGTTATAGAAGAATCCATATATTCAAATATGCATGATAATTATCCTTGGCTGCGGATTGCCGGGTGGTTATCCTAATCGCCTCTTGGTTGTATCATTCTAACTTTAGACTTCAGGGACAGAAGTGTAAATAAATACGGAGGTTTACCTATGACGACGCCAGATCCCGGCAAGCGCCAGAAAATTAAACAGTTCTGGGATAAATACCTGAACTAGCTCGTAAAATTAGTGAGAATATTGTCGGCTAACGCAGTAAGTAAGGAAGTAAAACATTTCTACTGCTTACTCTTTTCCACCATATCAGCCAGGCGTTCGCCGAGGATGTAGCTGATATTGAAGTTTAGCTTTGCAACGATGTTAGGGAAGAACTTCAGGTCGTTCTGCATGCGTTCGTAGTCAAATCTCAGTGCTGAGATGGGGGTCTTTGCCCTGACGTCGGCGGTACGTTCTGCTTCCCTGATATAGCCAATTTCACCAAACACTGCACCGGGGCTGAGTGTGGCCAGGGATCGTTCCTCGCCGTCGTCGCGTCGAATAACCTCGGCCTGCCCGTCAAGGATCAGGTACATGTCCCTGCCTAGCGTATCCTGTTCAACCAGCAGCTCGCCTTCCTTGAATTCGTTCAGCTCGGAAATCAGGATGGCTTTTCTACGCTGGTAGTTGGTCATGTTCCTGAACAGAGGCGTGGACTCGAGAATTTGCTGATCCACCTTCATGGCGAGGATCTGGTACAGGCCCACCAGCCTGACCTTGCTCATGATAATCGGTGTGATAAGCAGGTTGGCAAAGATGGAGAACAACATCGTCGTTGCAGCCAGTGCACCAAATTGCTGGACCACGGTAAAGTTGGAAAACAGCAGGATGCCAAAGCCCAGTGACAGGGCCAGGCTGGAAACGATAAGCGGTGTCGCTTCTTCTGCCACGGCGATGTCCACCGCCTGGCGGTAATCGGAGGTGCGGCGGCATAGCTCGTTGTAGCGCGCGAGCAAATGGATAGTGCCATCCACCGCGATACCAATGGCAATCACCGCCACCATGGCAGTGCCCGGGTTAAGCGGGATACCAAGAAAGCCCATGATGCCAAACATCAGCGCAATGGGAATGATGGCGGGCACGAGGGCAATGATGCCGCCCTTAATGGATGTAAACATGCAGGCCATGATGATAAAGATCAGCGCCAGCAGGATAGCCAGTGCCTTTACCTGTGCCACCATGAGGTTCTCGGCGGCGGAGTTCACCATCAGGTTCTCACCTATAATGCTGACCTTCATGGTCGGCCCGACGATGTGCGTCACCGCATCCTGCAATTCATCAATATAGCCGTTCAGGGTATGTGAATCGCTGATGTTGTGCCTGACAACGATATTAGCCCTGCTGTAGTCGTGGCTCACGTAGCTGTCGAGATCGCTGCGATGAAAGAACATCAGGTACTGCGCTACCAGCTGCCGTGTTTCCGGCAGGTTGAGCTCGGCATACTCGCCACGGAATTCCCGGTTTACAAATGAAAGGTGGTCGGCAAGGGAAATACTGCGATCAAACTCACCCTGCTTGTCCATGAAGTCCTGTATCTCTGCCAGCTTGGCAATGTTCCTCGGCTGCAGGAAAGTGTTCTTTGTGCTGGATTCAAGGGTGATAAAAAATATCTTAATACCGGCAAGATCCTGGTGTATGCGCTGGGTATCCTGGATAAGCGGTCTTTCGCTGGGGAAGTAGGACAGCGGATCGTTGGTGACATAAAGCTTTGATGCCTGGTAGATAAAGAAAATACACAGCACTGCAGTGACCGCAAGAATGGCACCAGGAAAATGATCCTTTGAATAGCAAAACAGTTTTACCATCTTGCCCGGCAGGCCGAGTGTGGTGGCCAGCTCTTCTTCCTTCTTTCTTTCATCAGAACCAAACAGCGACAGCATCAGGGGCACCACGAGGATGGTGACAATGCCATTGGCAATCATGGCAAAGGTAGCGGCCACGGAGAAATGCTGGATCAGGCCGATATCACTGAGAAGGTTGGAGGCAAAACCCAGCGCAGTAGTAAGCACGGTGAGTATCAGCGGCAGGCCGATGTGGCTTGCCATGTATTCAATGGCTTCTTTCCTTGGCTCTTTCTCGGCCGCCGCCAGCCCACGAAAATAGGCAGCCATCAGGTGCGTGTCCTCGGTTGAACCAATAACGATGATCAGCGAGGGCAGCATGGCGCTGAGGATGTTGATGGGGATACCAAGCCAGCCCAAAAGGCCGAATGTCCAGATAATGGTGAGCACCGAGGTCACCAGCGGTATCAGCGCTGACAGCAGGCTGCGCATGAAAAACAGGATGGCCAATACCAGGATCAGCGCTGACATGGGGCCAAGAAAAATAAAGTCCTCGTAGAGGCTGGTTTTCAGCTCGGAGTTTATGCGGGGTGGTCCGACCTGCACCATGTGTTGAAAGTCATCGCGGTACTCTGTCAGCAGGGTCTCGATGGCCGCATACATGTCGCGACTGAAGTTTTGATCGTCATGCAGATCTTCTACCGCGACGATCATGGCGGTCACGTTACCGTCGTCGGAGAAAAAGTTGCCCTTGTAAAGCGGGTTGGATAGTGCATTGTCCCTGGCGATATCCGCTTCTTCCTGGGTTCTCGGCGCTGAGCTCAGTACCGGCCGCGAATCCACCTTGCCGTCATTACCTTCAATGGTATGCAGGCTGTAGATACTGTCGACGCGGGTGACGGATGGGGTTTTCTCCAGTGCCTCGTGTAACTGTTCAATTTGAGACAGTCGCTCCGGTGTCCACAGATCATTATCGCGAATGTAGATGATGGTCTTGTTGTCTGTGCCAAACTCTCCCGAGACACGCTGGTACACAAGCCGTGCCGGATCATTGGCAGGTATCAGGCTGTCAACACCGGTGTCCACCTGCAGCCTTGGAAGACCTGCTGCAAAAAAGAAGGTGACCAGGGTCAGGGCAAGGAACACCCCTTTCCTGTCGTTGCAACCCAGCATGAAGAGTTTCAATATCATGGGGCAAGGGCTCCTTCTTCAGCGGCCTGGCTTAGCTGCTCCTCCGTTGAAAGTTCAATCTCTTCCATGGATTCTTCAGGCTCAGGTTCCACGTAGGGATGGTTTTCATACAACCATTCTTCACTGAACATATTTTCCGGCACGTAGTCGTGGGAGAAAAAGCGCCGGTTCACTTTCAGCAGTGACTGGTGCTGTTCCTTGTAGTCTTCCATGAGGATCATGTTTGAGCGCCACATATCCCCGTCCACTGCCTTGAGATCATGGTGGGTCTGCTTCTTGTGCAGGCGACCATGGTTGTCATAGTGCTCTGTCAGGCTGATGAAGAGATTATCCTTGCGTACAAAATGCCTGCGCACCGGTGGCTCACTACCAACATGGGATTCCGTCCTGAATACATCAATCACGAAGTACTTCACGTCGTCGACATTGCGATCCTGTTTTCTCTCGTAGTGGTAGTTATCCAGCTCTTCACCGACAATGTTCTCAACGGAAAAGTCCGTGCCAAGGAAACTGCCGTAGGAGCTGTCGCCCTTGCTTTCGATCATTTGCTCGGCAAACGCCGGCAGGTACATGAACGTTCTCATCACGCCTTCAGGATCCCGTGTTGCCAGGACTGCCACGCCGTCGATCTCTTCAGGGTAATCAAAGATCAGCATGAATCTCGCGGTACCATCTTCCTCCACTCTTGAGTAACGATGGGCAGTGCGCGTGTCACGCTTGCCGTTACGATCGCGCATCACCATGGACTGCTCTTCATAAACGTAGGGATACTGCTCATGACGAGAATACACTTCATCCATGATTTCCCGGCCGCTCATGTCGTCAATGCCCTCGACAGCGAAGACATTACCAGCAAGCAGTAACAGGAAAAAAGAATGTCGTAATGCAATTTTCATCGTGCTGTTTATCAAAGTGCCTTTATGCTGTCAGCGATACGATCACAAAATTCTGCAAAGAGCTCCTGCATATCGGCCACCACCTCGTCGTAGTCACCGTCGGAAATCACTTCACCTCCTTCAAGCGCGGCAAAGTGCATACCGAGGTCTTCGTCATCGGCGTTGGCAAGCTGCCAGCGTCCCTTCAGCTCTACCCGCCCGCTGGAATTTCGCTCAAAGCGCGTGATGTGAACATGCAGGCGGTAGTCGGGCTCTGAAGCGGAGCGATTCAGCGGCGTGCCGATATCAATCGTGGAAAGCCGCGTGGCCAGGTTCGAGGCCAGCGTGCGCAACAGGTTCTTGCGCAGGTTCTCCGCCCACTGGTTGCTGTCCGAGAGCTTGAGCCTGTTATCGCCGTCGCGCGTAACCAGCTGAAATCTTTGCAAATATTGAGGAATATGAAGATCAAGAATCTCGATGGCGAGCTGGCGCTCGGCCTCTTCTTCCATGAAACCGGCGGCAACCGGGTCCACCAGGTAGTACTTCACCGTGGTGCCCCCACCACCACCGATACAGCCACTTAACAGGGCCGTGAGCGCAAGGAGCGTGAGTGATCGAAAGGTTCTATTAAACATCATTCTTCTCCTTCAATATCCTTACCGAATATCAGCGCCTGCGGATTTCTTTCCAGCGTTTCAACCAGTTGTCGTATCGAGCGCGCGGTTTCCTCCAGCTCCCCGGTCAGCTTGATCACGTTGTACTGCAGCGGCGAGTTGGGCTTGAGCACCCGGTTGGTCAGGGTGAGTGTCTCTTCCAGTTTCTCCAGCACCACGTGCCCCTGGTCAATGGCTTCCTTCAGGTTAGCTTCATCCAGCTTGCCGACGATGCTGCGGAAAGACTCAATCGATGCCTGCAGGTCGGTAATGATGACCTCAACATTGGGATTGTTAACCACCTTGTTGGCACCCTCGAGGGTTTCAAGCAGCTCGGCGCCAATTTTCTCAATCTCTACTTCATCCAGCTTCTGTACAAAGCGCTCCACCGCGGCAGTGATGGCATCGAAGTTGGATGCGGCGATGGTGGGTAACTCCGGTACGATAGTGTCACCACCCACCAGCAGTACATCTGAATCCGGGTGCATATCCAGCTGGATAAAGAGCTGCCCGGTTAGCAGGCTACCGGTACGAAGCTGTGCACGTAATCCTTTATCAACCAGCGACTCGATGATCTCGTAGGGAGAATCCTCCATGCTGCTGTCGCTGGCAATGATGCGCTCGGGCTCGATTTCAATCAGCACGGGAATAAGAAAGCTGGTGTCCTCGGCTTTATATTCCAGCCTGATGTCCAGTACCGAGCCCACCTTGATACCCTTGAACTCGACCGGCGCGCCCACGTTGAGGCCACGTACCGAGCTGTCAAAGTAAAGCAGGAAGTTGATCTTCTTGGTGTAGATGTAGTCCTGGATGATGTCGTAGTGATCAAACAGGGTGAAGACCAGGTTCTCAATATCTTCCGTGGCCGGCTCCATGGTCCTCGGGGTTTCAAAGGCGATGCCGCCAAACACCAGCGAGGCGATGGACTCGGTTTTCATCTTGAAGCCATCAGCACCCATGGTCACTTCCATGCCGCTGACGTTCCAGAAGCGGGAGTTACCCCGTACAAGCTGATCAAAGGGATCCTTTATAAAGGCATGGATAAACACGCTCTTTCGGTCAGTACCCAGTTCATGGCCCAGCACTTCACCGGCCTGTATGCCCTGGTAGTAAATGGGTGAGCCGGTATCCACCGAGCTGAGTTTCTCTGTGACAAGGGTGATACGCTTGCCGGCCTCGTGGGAAGTGACCACCGGTTTTTTCTCAAGGCCGACAAAGTGCAACTGCGCCGCACCCGGGCCGGGATCAATTTCAATATAGGCGCCGGAGATCAGCGTGCTCAAGCCGGAAACACCACGCAGGCCAAGCTCCGGCCGCACCACCCAGAAGCGAGTATTACGACGCAGGAAGTGATCGGTGCCCTTGTTAAACTCGGCGGTGACAACCACGTGGGAAAGATCGTCGGCAAACTGGATGTTCTCTACCATGCCGATGTCGACGTTCTTGTACTTGACCTTGGTCTTGCCGATGGAAATACCCTCGGCGGTGTTAAAGCTGATGCTGGCCACCGGCCCCTGCTCGGACAGGGTTTTCACCACCAGCCAGCCACCCACGATGAGGGTGATGGCCGGGATCAGCCAGACAAGCGACGGCCCCGAGCGCTTGTTCACTTTTGGCTCCGCCACGCTCATGCTTCAGCCTCCCGGATGTTGTCCCAGATCAGGCGCGGGTCAAACTGGTGCGCGGCAAACATGGTCACCACCACGACGGCGGCAAAGAAAGAGGCGCCAATACCCGGCGAGATGGTGGAAAGTGCATCAAGGCTGACCAGGGCTGATAACAGGCCCACCAGGAAAATATCCACCATGGACCAGGCACCCACCACCTCGGTGATACGAAAAAGCTGCGTGCGATCCTTTGGGCGCCAGTGGGATTTTTTCTGCACCGAGATGAGAAGGTAGCTCAGCACGATGAGTTTCAGTACCGGCACCACGATACTGGCCACGAACACGATGAGTGCAAGACCCCACATGCCGCCTTCTATAAGGTGCAGCACGCCGCTTAATATGGTGTTGGGTTCGCCCTGGCCAAAGCGAATCACCGTCATCACCGGGTACACGTTGGCGGGGATGATCAGTACCGCCGCGGCAAACAGCAGCGCCCAGGTGGATTCAATGCTGTTGACCTTGCGGTGATGCAGGGGCGTGGTACACCTCGGGCAATGCTGGTGCTCCCCTTCCTCGGCGGTAAGCAGGCCACAGGTGTGGCAATTCAGGTAGACCGTGTCCTCGTCCAGCTCATCTTCGTGGGGGTTTGCATAGGGCATGAGATCCCATATCACCTGCGGGTCGAAATTGGCCCTGGCTGCGGCATAAATAATGAGCAGGCCGGTGAGTGCGAAGAACGACGTGCCGATAATAACATTGGCAATGTCCTGTAGCTTGACGATGGCAATCAGCACCCCAAGCATGAACACGGACACCAGGCTCCAGGGCGTGACCATTTCGCTGTAGCGGTAAACGCGGCCCGCATGGGGCGGCAGCACGCCGAATTTCACCGGTATCAGCAGGTAGAGCATGCCGATAAGGGTCACCAGGGGAAAGCCGATACTGGTCATGAAAATCAGCACACCCAGGTCGCTCATGCCCATTTCGTGCATGGCCCAGCCACCGGAAAGCAGGATATTCTCCACCACGCGGCCACCCAGCGTGAGTGACAGGAAAGGAAAGAAATTGGCGATAAGAAAAAGAATAAAGGCAGTGATATAAAGTGCGAGGGAACGGTTCAATGCGTTGGCGGTGTTTCTATACAAGAAGGAGCCACAGAAGTCGCAACTGGCCGTCGCTCCGGACGGAATCGGAACGAAACGGTGAAAGTGATCGCATTCATGACAGGAAATTATCTCTCCCGTGGACATCCCAGCCATTCACATACCCCAGATTCTTTTTATAGTTTTATTGAATCATGTGAAAACCCTGATTATTCGGGCTTTTCAGGCTTTGATTTTGCCCTCTATCGCCCTGAAAGCCAAGTGATTATTGGGATCCGCTGCCGTGGCGAGTTTCCCGAGCTGTTAAGTCCGTCACAATGGTGCATTAGCCCTAAATACGGGCTATTTTGCTATAATCAGGCCATGATATTGCAACAACTCATAGCCCGTTTTCTCGAGTTTGCCGATGGCCTGAAGTACCGCAGCCAGTTTCTCATTATCCTCAGCATCCTTATCCTGGACTTGCTGATTCCCGACGTTATCCCTTTTTTCGACGAAATCATTCTCGGCCTGGTGGCACTGCTGCTGGCCAATTTGAAAGAAGGCCGAAAACTCCAGCATGAAAACAAGGATGTCATCGAGGGAGAAGTTGTGGAGAGCGAAGCGGTCCAGAACGAAGACGAGCATGTAAAACAATAAAAGCACTATGAAGCCAAGGGTATATTACTATGTCAGATGAAGAAGAACTTACGCAGCAAACGCAAACAGTGGCGAAGACATTATGGTCTGAAACCCTCATTGAAATGCTCATTGTTGCCCTGACCAAGAAGCAATCCGACGAGAAGATCATTGAACTGCTAAAGGAATTACGGCAGAAAAAGTTCAAGGATGAATATGTCGTCAGTAAGATAGAGCGGTCAATGGGTCCCGATGAAGCCCGTCGAGTCAGGTCCCTCTTGTCGAAACGCTGATTTATTGCCTTTCCGGGGCGTGGTGTCCCGGACAGGCATTATTTCCTGTTGAATCACTCGCACCACCCCACTAACTGGAGAATCCCGGTGAAAAAAATACTCATCCTTATATCCATGTTTTTTACTTCCATGCTGGTTAACGCGCAGGACACACAGTCTGTTGTTGATGAAGTGGTTGACGAGGTCATCCAGTCTACAAAGGACAGTGTGAGAGACAAGGTAGACAGGGAGGTCAAGAAACGCACGGGCTACGAGAAACCCGGGGAAGAGGACGACAGCGACGAAGATGAAGCTGATGACGACGATGAAGGAAGCAAGGGCAAGAACAAGGGCAACAAGGGTGGTGGAAAAAACAAGGACAAGAAGAACAAGAAAAAAGGAAAGGACGGGGAACCCGGAAGCCAGAGAAGTGAGCGCGGCTGGGAAGCCAGCCAGCATGGCCGGGAAACATCGGCAGCTGCCAGGGCGGGCGAGCATAAATCCGACCTGGGTAAAAAAGACTCGGATGATGAGAAGGAAGCCATGAAAGAAAAGACAAAGTCTGTGAAGGGCAGCCCGGAAGAAAAAGAGGACGCCCCGAGCGAGAATGCGAAGTCCTCGAAGAAGTGGTATGAATTCTGGAAAGACTAGTTTCCACATCATCCTTACATCCAGGAGAAACCAGGAATGAAATACACATCATGTAATCCCGCATTTAAATTGGCCGGCATTATCCTGGCTTTACTTGCTTTTACTTTTCAATCACAGGCCGCTTCAAAAACGGAGATTGATATTGAGGTAGAAGCATCCATTGAAAACTTCAAGAAGGAAGTACTGGGAGCAGAAAAGTTTCTTGAAAAGGCGGAAGGTGTTCTCGTGTTTCCCGACGTCGTCAAGGCTGGCTTTGGCATTGGCGGTGAATACGGCGAAGGTGCACTGCTTATCAAGGGAAAAACCGCCGACTACTACAGTACTGCTGCAGCCTCGATTGGTTTCCAGTTCGGCGCCCAGTTCAAAACCGTGATGCTTATCTTCCTGCAGAAGTCTGCGCTGGATTCATTTCGAAACAGCGATGGCTGGGAGGCCGGGGTGGATGGTTCCGTCGCCCTGGTGGAACTGGGTACTGGCAAGGATATCAACACGGTCAACTTTGATGACCCCATCGTGGGATTCGTGTTCAGCAACAAGGGCCTGATGTACAACCTGACACTGGAAGGCTCAAAGATGACGAAACTGAATAAATAGGAAAAGAAACAATGGCTAAAAATATTGATGCTGCATGGGCTTTTTTTGAAGCCTGTGAAACCGGCAAGGGCTGGGAAGCCTGCAAGGACTACTGCCATGAAGGCGCTACTTTCTCGGCGCAGACAGGGGCTCTCGCTGAGATTAATACCGCTGAAGGCTATGCTGACTGGATGAGAGACCTGTTCATCCCCATACCTGACGCGCATTATGACCTGAAGTGCTTTGCTGAAGATGAAGAGCGACAGTGTGTGTCCGCCGTTGCGGTGTTTCTTGGCACGCAGACCGGTCCCGGTGGTCCCGGCGAGCCAACGGGAAAAAGTATCGCCGCCGATTATGTTTATTCAATGGAATTTGAAGACGGGAAAATCAGGCACCTTACCAAGATCTGGAACGACCACTTCAGCATGCAGCAACTGGGCTGGGCCTAGCTAAAGATGTAACCCGGGTGCTTGACCCGGAACCGCTGTATTACTACCAGGACAGGGTATTCCCGTTTGTGTGCCGAAAGGCACCGGTGTTTTGCATGGAAAGCTCATCGATTCTTTGCATCAGGCCATTGACGGATTCCTCCGGGGTGATGTTGCCACCCATTGCCGTCATCTCGGTTTTCACGTACCCGGGATGAAAAATACCCACGGCAACACCCCTTGATTCAAGATCACGGGTCAGGGAAACACTGGCGATATTCAACGCGGCTTTGGAAATGCGGTAACCATACATCCCGCCTGAGCCATTTTCAGCAATAGAGCCCATAACGGAAGTGATCATGATGAGCTTTGATCCACTGGCAAGCTTATCTATTAAAGCATCAGTGACGCGTAAGGGCCCAAGCGTGTTTACTTCAAACTGGCTTCGAATGCGGTCGTAGTCCATGTCCCCCAGCGATTCATTGCTGAGCAAGCCGGCATTGTTCACCAGCACATCTACCTGGGAAACATCATTTAAGCGCTCACGAATGGTGGCAATACAATTATCTTTCGCAACGTCGATGCCCTCTTCTACCCTGCAGTCCAATGCATTCAATGCATCGCTGGACTGGCGGCATAGAGTGATAACATTATCGCCTCGCTCGACAAAGCGTCTACTAAACTCCAGTCCAATGCCGCGATTTGCGCCGGTGATCACAACAGTAGCCATGATATTCTCCTATTGATTGCTTTCGCAGGTCTTGATTGAAAGTACAGTGGCTGCACCAATGGCAATAAGCACAAGGGCAAGGCCTCGAAGCCAGGTCTGCTCCACACCATATACTATGGATGCACCACCGACCAGCAGCATGGAAGTGATTGCAACCACCTTTGTTCGAAGACTGATACAACGATTAGCTTCCCAGTTATGGATCATGGGACCAAAGAGTTCACTTTGAAGTAACCATTGGTGCCATTTTTCAGAGGACCGCGCGAAAAACCATGCTGACAACAGGACAAAAGGCGTGCAGGGAAGCACTGGAAGAATGAAGCCAAGCGCCGCCAGGGCGATAAAAACAAATCCCAGTAAAATGTAGAGTTTCCTGTGCAAAGGGCGCCTTTCGCTATAAAAACAACTGGCTGGATGCTGGATTTATCACTGGATTCCCGCTTTCGCGGGAATGACGAAAGAGAGTCAGATCGGTCTTGCCTAGAGCGGTGCAGGCAGCTCGCTGCTACCGAGAAGGTACTCGTCGATGCCGCGGGCGGCACTTCGACCTTCAGCAATGGCCCAGACAATCAGGCTCTGGCCACGGCGCATGTCGCCGGCTGCGAAGACACCGTCAACGCTTGTCATCCATGTCTTTGGATCGGCGACTACGTTGCCGCGTCCATCCAGTTCAACACCGAGCTGCTCCAGCATGCCGGGCTTTTCAGGGCCAAGAAAACCCATGGCCAGCAGTGCCAGGTCACAGGGTAATTCCTGCTCGCTGCCCGGCACTTCTTCAAAGCTGATGCGGCCATCCTCGTTTTTCATCTCGACCTTAACAAGCTCAAGTGCCTTGACCTTACCGTTCTCGTCGCCGATGAAGCGTTTTGTGTTTACTGCATAAACGCGTTCCACGCCTTCTTCATGGGCAGAGGCTGTGCGGAAGATGCGCGGCCATTCGGGCCAGGGGTTGTCTTCGGGCCTTGTGTTTGGCGGCTTGGGCATAATTTCCAGCTGGTGCACGGATGCGCAGCCCTGCCTGTTGGCAGTACCCAGGCAGTCAGCGCCGGTATCACCACCACCGATGATGATCACGTGCTTGCCTTCTGCGCTGATAAAGTCGTCCGGCTGCTTGTCACCTTCACAAAGCCGGTTCTGCATGGGCAGGTAGGTCATGGCCTGGTAAATACCATCAAGCTCTCGTCCTTCTGCCGGCAGGTTCCTTGCCTCGCAGGCACCGCCGGTTAACAGCAGTGCATCATATTCGTTTTTCAGTTCTTCCACCGAGACATCCATGCCAACGTGCATGCCGGTCTTGAACTCCACGCCCTCTTCCACCATCTGCTCAAGGCGACGGTCGAGGCGTTTCTTTTCCATCTTGAACTCGGGAATACCGTAACGCAGCAGGCCACCGATACGATCGTCTCTTTCAAATACCGTCACGTCATGACCAGCGCGGGCCAGCTGCTGTGCAGCCGCAAGTCCGGCGGGACCGGATCCGACAACGGCGACTTTCTTGCCCGTCTTCTTTTCCGGTAGCTCGGCTTTTATCCAGCCGTTCTCCCAGGCCTTGTCGATGATGGAGAGCTCCACTGCCTTGATGGTAACCGGATCCTCGTTGATACCCAGTACACAGGAACCCTCGCAGGGTGCCGGGCAGAGCGTACCGGTGAATTCCGGGAAGTTGTTTGTAGCATGCAGGCGCTTGATGGCTTCAAGCCACTGGTCGCGGTAGACAAGATCGTTCCAGTCGGGAATGAGGTTACCCAGCGGACAACCCTGGTGGCAGAAAGGAATACCACAGTCCATGCAGCGAGAAGCCTGGGTTTTTAAAGGTTCCACCGGCCATGGTTGCATCACCTGGTTATAGTCACCCAGGCGTTCATCAACCGGTCGGTACGGCTGTTTCTCCCGATCAAACTCCATAAACCCGGTAGCTTTACCCATTTGCTGCCTCCATTACTGCCTGTTCTTCTGTTAAACCTTTTTCCTTGCCGCGCTTGATAGCCTCTATCACGCGCTTGTACTGTTTTGGCATGACCTTGACGAAGCGCTCCCTGTACTCTGACCAGTTATCCAGTACATTCTTTGCCACCGGGCTCTGTGTGTACTGCACGTGGTTACTAAGGAGCCTCTTCACGGTATCGACATCTTCGCCGTCGGCAATGGATTCAAGTTCCACCATGCCGAGGTTGCAACGTGACGCAAAGTCGCCGTTTTCATCCAGTACGTAGGCAATACCGCCGGACATACCCGCAGCAAAATTACGACCACTGTGTCCGAGAATGACAACGCGGCCACCGGTCATGTATTCACAACCATGATCGCCAACACCTTCTACCACTGCGCTCACGCCGCTGTTCCTGACGCAGAAACGCTCACCGGCAATACCCCTGAAGTAGGCCTCGCCCTGTGTCGCGCCGTAAAGCACGACGTTGCCCACAAGGATGTTCTCCTCGGCAACAAAGGAGGAATGACGGGGTGGATAAACAATGATCTTGCCACCTGATAAGCCCTTGCCAATGTAGTCATTGGCATCACCTTCAATGGTAAGCGTGACACCTTTCGGCACAAAGGCACCAAAGCTCATACCGGCAGAGCCATTAAAATGAATATTGATAGTGTCTTCCGGTAAACCTTCGGCACCGTATTTCTTGGTAATGTGGTGACCAAGTATGGTGCCCACCGTGCGATTGGTGTTAAGAACCGGAAGAATAATATCCACCGGCTTCTTGCTCTCGATTGCATCCTTGCAAAGCGGCAGGATGGTGGTGACATCGAGAGATTCATCCAGTCCATGGTCCTGCTCGTTAACGCAGTAAAGTGCATCACCCGGTCGCGGTTCGGCTTTATAAAGTATGTTGCTGAAGTCGAGCCCCTGGGCCTTCCAGTGATCGATGGCTTTTCTTGTTTCCAGCTTGTCCACCTGGCCGATCATTTCGTCCACGGTTCTAAAACCCAGCTCTGCCATGTATTCGCGGACTTCCTCGGCGATATACTTGAAGAAGTTCTCAACAAACTCGGGCTTTCCGCTGAATTTCTCCACCAGTTCCGGGTTCTGCGTGGCGACGCCAACCGGGCAGGTATTGAGGTGGCACACACGCATCATGATGCAGCCCATCACCACAAGCGGTGCAGTTGAGAAACCAAATTCCTCTGCGCCAAGCAGAGCGGCAATCACCACGTCCCTGCCGGTCTTGAGCTGGCCATCAGTCTGGACCACGATGCGATCGCGAAGGCCGTTCTGCACCAACACCTGCTGTGTCTCGGCAAGACCCAGCTCCCAGGGCAGGCCTGCGTGCTTCAATGAACTTATTGGTGACGCACCGGTACCGCCGTCATATCCGGAAATCAGCACGACATCGGAGTGGGCTTTAGCCACGCCCGCTGCAACGGTGCCGACACCCACCTCTGCTACCAGCTTGACGTGAATACGTGCTGAAGGATTGGAGTTCTTCAAATCGTGGATCAGCTGCGCGAGATCCTCGATGGAATAAATATCATGGTGTGGCGGCGGTGAAATCAGTTCCACCCATGGCGTGGAATGACGAACCTTGGCGATCCATGGATAGACTTTTGGTCCGGGCAACTGTCCGCCCTCACCGGGCTTGGCACCCTGTGCCATCTTGATCTGGATATCGTCGGCGTTAGTGAGGTATTCGCTGGTCACGCCAAAACGACCTGAAGCCACCTGCTTGATGGAGCTTCGGCGCAGGTCACCGTTTTCATCCGGGGTAAAGCGATCCGGGTCTTCACCACCTTCACCGGTGTTGGACTTACCACCGATGCGGTTCATGGCAACGGCCAGGGTTTCATGGGCCGGTTTACTGATCGAGCCGTAGGACATGGCACCGGTTGAAAAACGGCGCATGATGTTTTCAATGGGCTCGACCTCCTCGATGGGGATCGGCTTTGGCGCAAATTTAAAATCAAACAGGCCACGCAGGGTTGCGAGGTTTTCACTTTGTTCATCAACCAGCGAGGTGTATTCACGGAAGATCTTGTACTGCCCGGAACGCGTCGCATGCTGCAGTTTAAAAACTGTATTGGGATTGAACAGGTGATACTCACCATCGCGACGCCATTGGTATTCACCACCCCATTCGAGATCTGCCTCCTGGCTGGGTCGATCGGGATAGGCGTTCCTGTGTCGCAGGCTGATTTCTTTTTCAATCACATCCAGGCCCACACCACCGATACGGGAAGCGGTCCAGGTGAAATACTTGTCGATAAAGTCCTTGTTAAGCCCAATTGCTTCAAATATCTGGGCACCGCGGTAGGACTGCACGGAGGAGATGCCCATCTTCGCCATGGTTTTAATCAGGCCCTTGTCTACCGCCTTTATAAAGTTAGCGATAGCTTCATCGTGAGACATATCCGGTACGTGGCCCTTGCCAATCAGGTCACCGAGAGACTCAAAGGCAAGGTAAGGATTAACGCAACCCACACCGTAACCTATCAGCGTGGCGAAGTGATGTACTTCCCTTGGTTCTCCCGATTCGAGCACGATACTGCATCTTGCACGATTACCCTGGCGAATCAGGTGATGATGTACCCCTGCAGTCGCCATCAGGGCGGGGATTGGTGCGTGGTTTTCATCTACTGATCGGTCCGACAGCAAGATAAATGTATAACCTTCTTCGATAGCCTGGTCTGCAGCCTTGCACACCTCGTTAAGTGCCTTGTCCAGGCCCTTTGCGCCATCAGCTACCGGGTACACAATGGGTACCACCCTGGTTTTAAAACCAGGCATATCAACATCGCGAATCCTTGCGAGCTCTTCGTTGGTGATTACCGAGGACTTGAGTTTAATCTGGCGGCAGTATTCCGGGCCGGGCTTTAACAGGTTACCTTCATGACCAATGCTGGTGCCAACCTGGGTAACAAGCTCTTCTCGAATGCCATCAAGGGGCGGGTTGGTGACCTGGGCAAAGAGTTGCTTGAAGTAGTCGTAGAGCAACCTTGAACGGTTGGATAGCACAGCCAGCGCTGCGTCGGTACCCATGGAACCGGTGGGCTCAATACCGGTGGTCGCCATCGGTGCCATGATGATACGCAGATCCTCGTGGGTATAACCGAATATCTGCTGGCGTAATAATAATGTGTCGGGATCGGTGCCATGGGTCTGCTTTGGCTGTGGCAAGTTAGAAATGGACACCATGTTGCTATAGAGCCATTCACCGTAAGGCTGTTCATTGACAAAACGCTCTTTCAATTCAGCATCACCAATGATTCTTCCCTCACGGGTATCAACCATGAAGATACGGCCGGGATGCAGGCGTTCCTTGATCTTGATGTTCTCCGGTGGAATATCCAGCACGCCGACTTCCGATGCCATGATGACGCGATCATCGTGGGTCACGTAGTAGCGTGATGGCCGCAGGCCGTTCCTGTCGAGCACGGCACCGATAACATTGCCGTCAGTAAAGGCTACCGAGGCCGGGCCATCCCAGGGTTCCATCAGGCAGGCGTGGTATTCATAGAATGCGCGACGCTCCTCGTCCATGGCCTCGTGGCCGGACCAGGCTTCCGGGATCATCATCAATATGGCGTGGGGCAACTCGCGCCCTGCCATGTGCAGGAACTCCATGACATTATCAAAGGTGGCAGAGTCGCTGCCGCCTTCAATGACGATAGGGAAAAGTTTCTGCAGGTCTTCACCAAAGAGATCGGATTCGCACAGGGCTTCGCGGGCACGCATCCAGTTGGTGTTACCCCTCGCGGTATTAATCTCGCCGTTGTGGGCGATGTAGCGAAAGGGATGCGCCAGTTTCCATGCAGGGAAAGTGTTGGTGGAGAAACGCTGGTGCACCAGTGCCATGGCTGATTCCACGTCGTCTTCGCAAATGTCAGGGAACATGGGCTCGATCTGGGTGCCGGTCAACATACCTTTATACACAAAGGTTCTTGATGACAGTGACGGCACATAGAAAAGCTCCTGCTCTTCCATGTCTGAATTCCAGATGGCGTGCTCGGCGCGTTTTCGAATAACGTACAGCTTACGCTCAAAGGCATCGGTGTCGTTTACATTGTCACCCCTGCCGATAAAAATCTGCCTGAAGGTAGGCTCGCCTGCCAGTGCAGTCGGGCCAAGCAATGAATCGTCTGTCGGGACATCGCGCCAGCCCAGGAACTCCTGGCCTTCTTCCTTCGTGATGTCTTCAAGGATTTGCTGGCACCGGGCAGACTGCTGCGCATCTCTTGGCAGGAACACGAGACCAGCACCATAGTGCTCATCCTGGGGAAGCTTGATACCGATCTCGCCACAGACTCTTTGAAAAAAGCGATCGGGTTTTTGAATCAGGATACCTACGCCGTCACCGGTGTTTTCCTCGCAACCACAGGCACCACGGTGCAGCAGGTTTTTCAGGATCGTGAGTGCATCTTTTACAATCTGGTTGGACTTGCGTCCTTTCATGTCTACGACAAAGCCAACACCGCAGGCATCATGTTCCTGCGCAGGGTCGTACAGACCCACTTTTTCATGGCCGACAAATTTTCTCATATTAATATGCACCCGTTACGAACTTGGTTTATTCAATAGAAGGCTTAAAAAGCCAGGACGACAGCTACTGTCAACTTGGCACGTTATCTTGCCCCCTCGGCGTTGATTCGTGCGCTCTTTCTTAAAGCGAAAAAGGAGCGAGATTATAATCAAGCGCTCCCTCGATGTCACGGCGGGACATCGGTTTCACCATGCGGTTTTGGCGATTTTAGCTACTATTTAGGGAAAATAGCGAATAATGCAGGATTATCGTGAGTTTTAAATATCGAGATTTATCGAAATTATGGATTCACCGACCATCAATTTCGCCCTGGATCGCCGAAATTTGCTTGGGCCAGGGCTTTGCCGCGCGAACGTTCGCTGGCAGGGGAGGCACAGCCTGCCGCGCCAACTCGATATTCTCGTACAGGCCATAGACCAGCACGTACCAGGACTTGCCAGCTTTCCTTGATTCATAAACGCTGAGCTGCGATTTATTCAGCCCGGCTTCAGCAATAAAAGTCAGCACGGTATTTTTTTCCAGGGCTCGCATTAATTGCAGGGCATAGTGCTGGCCGTCCTGCTCAGCCAACCACGTCTCGTCACGCAGGCCAAAGCGTTCGGGACTGGTCTCGATACTGGTTTTCGTGGTCTCTCCAGCGGCCTGCTGTGTCCCCGCTGCAGCTTCCGCTGGCACCGTCTCGACGACAGCTTGTTTGGATGGCAACGTGACAGGCTGCTCCACGACACTGGCGATTTCCTCCTGCACGGTTTGCACCTGTGTCTTTGCCTGCATCTCAAGCTGCGCCAGCTGCTCCTCGTTTTCCTCCATCCAGCTGTCCGGCAATTCCCGTGGCTCTTCCACTGCCGGGAGCGGTGCCGGTATCGTGTCTTGTTTTTTCTTCTTCTGCTGCGCCGGTAGCTCAAGTGATACTGTCCTTGGTTCCTGCTCGGCACCTTCCTTATCATCACCAAGAAAGACGAAGGAAATGGCGGCGGCAAGCAGCACCGCGGGTACAAGTATCGTCAGCAGGGTAACCGGCTTTTTCGATCCTGCTGGTGCGGCGCTCTTTGCGCTTGCAGGTACCTCGTCCGTTGCCGGATTTATCAGGCCCTGCCTCGCGAGGAACATGACGTCACCAATGATGCCGGCAGACACCTTGTGTATCCGCTGTACCTCCTTTTCCGGGATCAGGCGGGTTCTGTTGTCTTCGTCACCGAGTCGCTGGTTGAGAAATTCCAGCGTTTGTTCAAGCGTTAACGCGGGCAGGTTGATGGCGTGGACGGGATCGCTGTCGGATTGTTCGCCAGCGATACGGTTCAACTCCTCGGCAATAGTTTCTTCACCAAGAACGACCACGCGAATATAGGTCTCTGCTTGCTTGAAATTGATTAGCTGGAAAACAAAATCTAGCGTCGTTTTTGAAAGTTGCCCGGCATTATCAATAACCACCAGTGGAATCATCGAACGATTTTCGCAGTAGCCGAGGTAGCGATTCAGTGCGCTGATAGATTCACCGTCGCTTGCCTTTCCTTCTTCGTCGGGGCCGATGATAGCCCTGATTAATGAATCAGGCCCCTCGATTTCATCGCCTTGTACCCTTGAGACAACCCAGCTTTCATCAAGGGTTCCCACCAGGTAGTCAAGGAAAGTGGTCTTACCCGCTCTTTGCGGTCCCTTTACAAGGAGAACCTGCTGGCTGAATTCAAGCAGGTGTTTTAATAGCTCCAGCCGGTGCTGTATCTCCGCGCTGACGTAGTAATGTCCAGGGTCAAAGGAATCGTCAAAAGGATCGTTTTCAAATCCGTACCTGCGGAAATAGGTATTATCAGTTTGATCCTTTGCCATAAAAGTAAACAGGTGCGACAGGCTATTCGCTTTGCAACTTACTGGTTAAAAAGATTAAGGCTCATCCCCGGTCATTGATGAGCTTTCGGTTTCATTCGCTGTATTTCCAATGGCCAGCTGCTCTGAAAGCCTGAGAGAAAGGCTTTCCCTTGATGCTGATATGTCCGCAAATGAACTGCTGTCTTCAACAGGCGGTGGTGCCTCGTAGACAACCCGGGTTTGCACCTCTTCTTCACGTTGAAAGTCCTGGAACAGGATAAACCCGGCGATGGCGAGTACAAATAAAGAGAAAAGCATCATTGGTCGACCGTAATTCCTGTTGCCTGCACGGGGTTGCAGCTTTTGTTCGAGGTGAGTCCTGGCAAGGACATTGATACCTCCGGGTAGACCACCGCTGGAGAGATAGAAGTACTCAATATCTGCATCATCCAGCCCCAGCTTCTCCCATTCACCATAGGGTGCGACGCGAAACTTCATGTAGGACAACGCCTGCTCATAGTTTAAGCCCGGCATGTTGATAACCTGGGTATTGCCAACGCTGAGTTCAGCAAGCGACGGCTTCGCAAGCTGTTCATTGATGGAGTCATTGGCGAAAAGGACTATTCGAAATACCGCGCCGTTAAAATTCAAATCAGCAAGCTGGTAGAGGAACAGGAGCATGTCCATGCTGAGCTTGTCAGCATCGTCGACAATAATGACCGGCTTTTTTTCTTCTCTTGATGATGTATCCAGGTGCTTGTGCAGAAGGCTAACTGACATTTTTTCATCGACAGTAAGCTTGCCGGTCAGATCAATCAATACCCGGCTGGCAAACACTTCGCTGCGCAGATCTTCCTTGGCCTTGATGAGCGACACGTCCCAATCTTTTTCCTTCAATAGCGGCAGCTTTTCCGCAAGGAGTGATTTGCCCGCACCGGGCAACGAGGAAACAAGCACAACACCGGAGCCTGTCGCTATAACTTCCCTTACCTGTTTAAGACGGCGATTAATCTGTGGTGTCAGGAAAATGTTTTTCTCATCACCCGAATCAAAAAATGGATCGCCGCTAAGGCCGTAGGCACTGTAGTAATTCTCGTTGCTCATCGATCCGGTTCTTTACGCTGATACGTTTCCAAAAATTCTTTCATGCTCAGTCAAGGCAAACCTGTCCGTCATACCGGCAATGTAGTCCTTGATAGAGGATATACGGGGTTCGTCACAAAGAATGTCATGCTTGGGCTTGCTGAAATCGTACTGCGCGTCCTCGCAGTCCAGGTAATGCTGGAACAACTCCGTGACAATCCGCTTCGATCTATCGGCCATCTCCCTCACATTTTTATGGTTATACAGGTTTTTGCGCAAATATTGCTTTAGCTGTGCATGCATTTCCTGCATCTTCGGACCCAGGCACACGGTGGTATCGCTCGACTCGCGAACCTCGTGCACACTTTTAAACTGTGCCTGCCGAATATTTTCCAGGCTGTTCTCAACAAGGTCAGTTACGAGGCTGTTGATCATCAGCCTGACCAGTTCATGGGTTAACTTTTTCCCTTCCAGCCCGGGCCACTTTCCCCTGATGTCGCAGTAATGGCTATCAATGATTTCGCATTCTCTCAAGCTGTCGATGCTAATCAATCCCGCCCTGAGCCCGTCGTCAACATCATGATTATTATAGGCTATTTCATCGGCAATATTCGCTATTTGAGCTTCCAGGGACGGTTGTTTTTTTTCCAGGAATCTCTCACCAAGGCTGCCCAGCTTACGCGCATTTTTTAACGAGCAATGTTTAAGGATCCCTTCGCGGGTCTCGTAGCCCAGGTTAAGCCCATCGTGTTCTGCGTACTTCTCTTCAAGCACATCGACCACGCGCAGGGACTGCATGTTGTGTTCAAACCCGCCGTATTCCCTGAGACACTCGTTCAGTGCTGACTGACCAGCATGGCCAAAAGGTGTATGCCCGAGGTCATGGGCCAGGCAGATGGCTTCTGCGAGGTCCTCGTTAACCCCGAGTGCCCTGGCTACCGTGCGGCCAATCTGTGACACCTCGAGGGAGTGGGTCAGCCTTGTTCGAAACATGTCCCCTTCATGATTGAGAAAAACCTGGGTCTTGTATTCCAGTCGCCTGAATGCAGAACAGTGAACAATCCGGTCCCGGTCTCGCTGGAAAAGACTGCGATAGGGTGAAGGTGAGTCTGGATATTGTCGGCCCAGGGATGACTCATCGCTGGCCGCATAGCATGCCAGCGCCTGCATTAGCCGGGACCCGTGTTGGCCTGGAAATGCGCGATGGTCTCGGCCAGCAGGGCCGGTTCAAATTCGTCGGTGGTAACAGCATCACCAATACCTTTGAGCAAAACCAGCACGAGTTTTCCGCCCTTTACTTTCTTGTCCACCATCATCAGGTCTTCCATGTCGATACTGGCAAGACTCGCCGGTAGCTCAAGCGGCAGACCGGCCTGTTCATAAATATTTGCAATCCTCGCTACGGCACCGGCATCCAGCCAGCCAAGTCGTTGCGAAAGATCCGCTGCCATTAATGTGCCCAGCGCCACTGCCTCGCCGTGCAGCCAGGTCCCGTAGTTCAATGCTGTTTCGATGGCATGACCAAAAGTATGACCGAGGTTAAGCAACGCACGCATACCTTTTTCCTTTTCGTCTGCAGATACAACCTCGGACTTGTTAATACAGGAGCGCTCAATCGCATACTGCATACTTGTAGTATCACGCTTCGTCAACTTGCCAATGTTGTCCTCGAGCCAGCTGAAAAATTCCGCGTCTCTTATCAATCCGTACTTGATAACTTCCGCGAGACCTGCAGCAAGCTCCCTGTCCGGCAGGGTTTCAAGTGTCAGGGTATCGGCAAACACCGCGACCGGCTGGTGAAAGGCACCAATCATGTTCTTTCCGAGCGCGTGGTTGACCGCGGTCTTGCCGCCAACGGAGGAATCTACCTGTGCAAGCAGTGTGGTCGGTACCTGGATAAAATCAATCCCGCGTTGATAGCATGCCGCGGCGAAGCCGGTGATATCACCAACAACGCCACCGCCCAGCGCCAGCAGGCAGGCATCGCGGGCAAAACGATTTTCCAGCAGGCTGGTAATAATGCCATTCAGTACGTCGAGGTTTTTCTCCGACTCTCCATCCTGCATAACATGCACAGAGTGCTCGATACCAGCCAGACCTTTTTGCAGGGTATGCATGTAAAGTGGTTCAACGGTCGTGTTTGTAAGCACCATGACACGGGAATAGGATGCGGCAATATCCGCCAGCTGCTGCGATTGCAGCAGGTTTTCCCCGATATAGATGGGATAGGACCTGTCGCCAAGTTCAACCTTCAGCTGTTTCATTTTATTTCAAGCCCTGCAACTATCTTTTCCTGTATTTTCCTGATTGACTGGTGCTCTGTATCAATGATGATATCTGCCAGGCCTTCGTACAATTCTTTTCTTTCAGCCAGCAAGTCTTTAATAGTTTTCAGGCGATCATCCGTGTTCAGCAGTGGCCTGTTCCTGTCCTTGCGGGTACGTTCAAATAGTTTTTCGGCCGAAGATCTCAGGTAAACGACAAGGCCGTTTTCCTCAAGAAGCTTCCTGTTCTCCTCCGCAAGAATGATTCCGCCTCCTGTTGCAATCACGCTGTTACGCTTTTCAACAAGCTCTGCCAGCATTTTTGATTCCCTTGCACGAAACCCTTCTTCGCCTTCAATTTCAAAAATCAATGCAATGTTAACCCCGGTCCTGTCTTCGATCTCCTTGTCCGAATCATAGAAATCCCTGTCCAGCTTTTTTGCCAGCTGTCGTCCGATCGTGGATTTTCCCGAGCCCATGGGGCCAATGAAGAAAATGTTATTCACCAGGGATAATACCTATATAACTATGCTCGATTAGCCGGTTACAAAAATGTGATGTAAGCATCAAGGCCAGTGACGAAAATTTTATATCAGCCCTAAATCCATCGCACCCCTGTTTCAAAATAAAAAAAAAGATGTAGCCGAAGCTACATCTTTCTCTAGAGCACTACTTAAAACTTGATCAACTATATTTTAAGTTCTTCCTTGATGATCTTTGGAGTTACAAAGATGAGCAATTCGTTTCGGCTGTTTTCAACCCTGTTTTTCTTGAACAGGAAGCCCAGTACCGGCAGGTCACCAAAGAATGGCACCCTGTCAGAAGAGGTCCTGTCTACCTGGCTGTAAACACCACCGAGGACAACCGTTTCGCCATCATCAACCAGTACCTGTGTGCTTACGTTCCTGGTGTTGATTGGTGGAACACCCAGTACGTCCGGGGAGCCCCTGGTATCCTGGGACACGTGAAGGTCCAGCAATACCCTGTTGTCGGGTGTGATCTGTGGCGTTACCCTAAGACCGAGCACAGCTTTCTTGAAAGAAACCGCCGTGGCGCCGCTTGACGAAGCTTCCTGGAACGGAATTTCAACACCGGACTCGATAATTGCCTCGGTCTGGTTGGAGGTAATTACTTTCGGGCTGGCGATGTCTTCACCGCGACCTTCTGCAAGCAGGGCCGACAATTCAAGCTGTAGTATATAAGAACCAACTTTACCGACTGCCAGGCCTATACCTGATGTAGCTCCCGCTACCGGCAGGTTAACCAGCAACTGGTCTGCACCGGCGTTAAAGGAAGTCGCGCCACCAAAGTCCCGACCTACACCAACCGTACCGCCTGTTGCTGCGAAGAGGTCACCGTTGGCCTGCGCAGCCTGGTTACTGTGCTTGCTGTAACCAAACTGTACACCTAGGTCACGGGTAAAGCTTTCGTCTGCGTTTACAATCCTGGACTCGATCATTACCTGCCTGATCGGAATATCAAGCTTGATGACCATGTCCCTGATGGCTTCCAGGCTGGAAGACACATCCTGCACGATAAGCGTGTTTGTTCTTTCATCAATGGATACATTGCCCCTGTCCGACAGCAGGTTACTCTCACCGGACTGGATCAGGCCTGCAAGGTCAGCAGCCTTTGCGTAGTTGATTTGAACAAACTCGGTACGCAGTGGAGCAAGTTCTTCAACCTGGCGCTGTGATTCAAGCTCAAGCTTTTCACGGGCAGCGATTTCTTCCTGTGGGCCAACCATCATCACGTTGCCGGCCTGGCGCATGGCAAGGCCCTTGGCTTTCAGGATGATGTCGAGGGCCTGGTCCCAGGGAACGTTTTTCAGCCTCAGGGTCAGGTTACCGCCAACAGTATCACTGGCCACGAGGTTGAGGCCGGTAAAGTCTGCAATCAACTGCAGCACTGCCCTGACTTCGATATTCTGGAAGTTAAGAGACAGGCGTTCACCGGTATATCCAAATTTCTTTTTCTTGATTTCTTCCTGCTCTTCCTTTGAAAGAGGACGAACTTCAATGGTGAATATGTCTTCAGACTGGTAGGCAAGATGATCAAACTGTTCATTTACCGTTGTAATCTGCATCCTGACACCGTTGCCGTGAGCAGCTGTATCAACCTCCCTGACCGGGGTGGCGAAATCAACAACGTCAAGCTTCCTGTCCAGTTCCGAAGGTAATGTTGTAGACATGAACTCTGCGACGATCTGCCCGGCTTCCAGTCCCAGGTTAACCCCGATAGAAGGATCGGACAGCTTTACAATGATGCGCCCTTCTCCGTCATCACCTCGACGGAAATCAATGTTTTCAATACTTGCAGCGCCAGCACCGCCCCTGCTTGCGGCAATGGCGGGAGAATAAGTGCTGACTGCCTTGTTACCACCGCCAAGTGTCACGAGTACGGTATCGCCCTGGGTATTCACTTCATACGAAGTGGAGCTAACCAGGTTGACAACAACGCGTGTACGGCCACCTGCTTCAACAGCCGCTACACTATGGGCCATGCCGATGCCGATGGACTGGCTCTTCTCTGCCAGGTTCAGCGTTACATCCGGAAGATCGATAGCGATACGCGCAGGATTATCGATGGTGAAATTCACCGGATCATCGAGGAGCGCCTCGGAAAATTTGAGACTCAGCTGTACCTGGTCACCCGGCAAGGCCGAATAACTAATATCGTCCAGGCTTATTGCTGACACCTGTCCGCTCATAAGCAGGCATGATGTCAATAGCAGCGCCGTGAAGCCTTTAATCTTCGCCGACACTGAATTGTTAAACCCGCGAAGCATCTTGATTGTATTCATTTCAATCATTTTCTTGCTACCCCGTTAAATTATTCTTCAACTAGCACGATTGCAGCCTGGCGTTCTTCCCACCTGCCAGTACTGTCCTGAACGATTTCACGCAACTCGACACGATCTTCAAAAATGTTGACGATCTTGCCAATGTTACGCCCCATGTAATTTCCTACCCTGACCCTGTGTACCACGCTGCCCGGATCACTAATGATGGCCCAGTTGTCATCCGTGTTTTCAATTGTTCCAACCATGCGCAGACTATCCAGTTCAAACTGCTCCAGTTCTTCCCTGTTCCTGTTCTTGATTTCTGCTTCCATTTCTTTTGTCAGGCCCACGTTGTCCTGTTGCACCACTTCCTCAACTTGTTTCTTTTGATAGAAAGGCTCAAAAGGATCCCGTGCATTGGCCTCGCCGGAGGCATAGGCATAGGCTTCGTAGGGTTTTATCTCGGGAAGTGGCTGAATGCGGCCGCCTGGGCGTGTCAGTACTTCCTGGGTCCATACTTCGAGATCACTGATATCACGAGATACGCAGCCACCCAGTAACAGCATGGAAAGCAGGCTTATAACGCTAATGCAAATTCTACGTGTCATCGATTTATCCCTCATCTTCTTCGATTGCACGATATGTCTTTGCGGTTGCAGACATCGACAAGATCTGGGTGTCCCCCTTTGTGATCTTGATATCGTGAGTTGTCACAATTCGAGGCAGGGCTGCGATGCCACTTACAAATTCTCCCATCTGGTGATACGTACCTTTTACCTTGATACTAATGGGTAGTTCCGCGTAAAACTCCGTTGGCGCTTCACTCAACGGTTGAAAAAGTTCAAATTCCAGGCCGGACGAAAGACCGGTCTGGGAAATATCCACCAGCAAGCCGGCAACCTCTGTCTTGTTGGGCAACTGTCGCAGCATGTCACCAAAAGATTGCTCCATTTCTTTCATTTGCTCACGCAGCGGCACCAGGTTTGCGACTTTTCTTTGCTTGGCCTCAAATGTTTCCCTGTGTTCCGTTTCCTTGGACTCTACGGTTTTCAGCTCTTCAATCTGCTTGCTCCAGACAAACTTGTAGCCTGCAAACATCAGCGCCACCGTAGCGATTACCACGGCAGCGAGCTGTATAGGCATGGGCCATAGCCCTGGATTATTGGGATCCAGGTTATTTAGATCATCCATCAAGCTCATATATCTTCTTCCTCTTCCGCTTTCGGAATAAATTGCTTGAAGCGCATCTTGAAGGCACTGATGCGGACGTTGTTATCGTCCCGCACCTGGATAATGTCCAGCTCGGGATTCTGTAGCCATTCAGACGACTCGAGATTGCGCATGAACGAGGAGACCCTGGCATTGGATTGCGCCTCGCCCTCGATCTCAATGGCGTCATTCTTCTGGGTTATATTCCTGACGTTGACACCTTCAGGAAGACTTCTCACGAGTTCATCAAAAAAGCGAACCAGCAATGGTCGGTTGCCCTGCAGTTGCTCAATTGCGCGCATACGTGCAAGAAGCTTTGCCTTGTCGCTTTCCAGCTTTCTAATCTCTTCAATCTTTTTGTCCAGCAGGCTAATCTGCTCTTCCAGGTAGCTGTTCCTGGCTTGCTGTGCCTCGATTTTCTGTCCGTAGTAGGTATGAACAAGAAATACGACGATGCCGGCAAATGCAGCTCCGATGCCAAGTAGCACCAGGAACTCCTGCTGTTTCTGGGCCCGTTGCGCCTCGCGCCAGGGAAGGAGGTTAATTTTTGCCATTACTCAACTCCCCTCAGTGCCAGTCCACATGAAATCATTAATGCCGGTGCATCATTGGCCAAAGTCTGCGCCGGAACTTTTGATCCCAGTGACATGTTTGCAAATGGATTCGCTACAATAGTTGGTATACCAATTTTTGATTCAACCAAATCAGCGATACCTTCAGTGGATGAACAACCACCTGCAAGGATGAGGTGATCAATGTTGGTAATAGAACTGGATGAATAAAAGAACTGTTGTGCCCGGCTGATCTGCTGCGCAATGGATTCCTTGAACGGCTCCAGCACTTCAGGACCATAATTATCAGGCAAACCACCCTGCTTCTTGGCAAGGCCTGCCTCCTCGTAAGAGAGACCATAGCGTCTCTGTATTTCTTCCGTGAGCTGTGCACCACCGAATTGCTGCTCACGTGAATAAATGATCTTTAGATTTTCAAGCACGCTGAAGGTTGTTACCGAAGACCCGATATCTGCGACCGCGATGATCTGTTCTTCCGCGCCACCGAGCTGATCCGCTGCAAGCATTGCTACAGTGTTTTCAAGTGCAAAAGCTTCAACGTCGATAACCTTCGCTTCAAGCCCGCCCACTTCAAGTGTGGCCTGGCGTAACTCAACATTTTCACTTCGCGATGCGGCCAGCAACACATCAACCCGGTCCGGGTTGTCGGCATTGGGGCCAATCACTTCGAAGTCCATTGCCACTTCTTCGAGTGGGAATGGAATGTACTGGTCGGCTTCAAGTTCGATCTGGCTTTCAAGATCCTGCTCGCTTAGATCCGCCGGCATGGTGATAACCTTGGTAATGACAGAGGCACCGGATACGGCAGCCGCTGCAGTTTTCAGTTTGGTACCGGAACGTTTTACGGCGCGTCCGACGGCTTCGCCAACGGCGTCCATATCGGTTATATTTTTATCTACAACCGAATTTGCAGGGACAGGCTCAACTGCGTAACTTTCCACACGATATCTACCGCCACTTTTGCTCAATTCGAGCAACTTTATTGCAGTCGCGCTGATGTCGATCCCAACCAAAGGAGTGGATTTTTTCTTAAAAGGTAACAAGGTTTTTTCCTTTTGTTGTGGCTAGTTATCTATCATTTGTATAATGCACATTAACTTCTATTCGCAACTATAGTCAACTAAAAATTAAAAAACAATTATTAAATGTGAGTTATGCCAAATACGCCCCGAAATGCGCAATTTTCCTAATTTTCCCCATATATTGGATACATTTCATTTACACTACACAATATGTTGAGGTTTCTACTAAATATGACCCTTGCAGCTGTCATCGCGGGAGTGCTCGTGGTGTGCCTGGTGATGCTCTATATCGTGCCGGAATTGCCCGAAATCGACACCCTGAGGGACGTTCAGCTACAGACACCATTGCGGATTTACAGCTACGACGGCGCACTGATTTCTGAATACGGCGAGAAGCGTCGTACACCCATCTCTATAGATGATGTTCCCGTCAACATGATCAGGGCTTTCCTGGCCGCTGAAGATGATCGCTTTTATGAACATCCCGGTGTTGATTGGCAGGGAATTTTAAGGGCCGCGATAAACCTGGCACGAACCGGGGAGAAATCTCAGGGCGGCAGTACTATCACCATGCAGGTCGCTCGAAACTTTTTTCTCAGCCGGGAAAAATCCTACCTTCGAAAAATAAACGAGATCTTTCTCGCGTTTAAAATTGAATCGGAGTTGAGCAAGGACGAAGTACTGGAGCTTTACCTTAACAAGATATACCTGGGCCAGCGCGCCTATGGCGTCGCTGCTGCTGCGCAGGTGTATTACGGCAGTGACATCAGTGAACTCAACCTTGCCCAGGTAGCGCTGATAGCCGGTTTACCCAAGGCCCCTTCAACAACAAACCCGGTAAGTTCGCCTGAGCGCGCGCGCAATCGACGTAACTATGTTCTTGGCCGAATGCTGGAACAGCAGTTTATATCAGAGGCTGAATATAAAGATGCAGTTGATCAGCCAATCACGGCCAGCCTGCACAGCCCGGACATACAAGTTGAAGCACCCTACGTTGCGGAGATGGTGCGCAAGTTTCTCACCGAAGAATACGGTGAAGAAGCCTATAGCAGTGGCTACAAGGTCTATACCACCATACGCGATAAGAACCAGCTGGCTGCAAACCATGCGCTGCGCACTGCCCTGCGTGAATATGACGACCGGCATGGTTACCGTGGTACAGAGTACGAACATGAACTGGCGGAAGATGCCGGCGAGGAAGAATGGAAACAGTTACTTTCTGCCTACCCCGTCATTGGTGAACTCTACCCTGCGCTTGTCATCGAGGCTCACTCGAAATCTGTCACAGCCTATTTAACTGGTGTTGGTCTCATCGATATCGAGTGGGATGGACTGAAATGGGCCAGGCCCTATATAACGGAAAACAGGCGCGGCAAGGCACCCGAGTACGCACATCATATTGTCGAGCGTGGCGCCATCATACGTGTTATCGAGGATGAAGAAGGGCAGTGGCGCCTGTCACAGATACCCAAGGTTGAAGGTGGCTTAATTTCACTCGACCCGCAGGATGGTGCAACGCTTGCGCTGGTGGGAGGCTTTGATTTTCAACGCAGCAAGTTCAATCGAGTCACGCAGGCCTTCAGGCAACCCGGTTCAAACTTCAAGCCCTTTATCTATTCCGCCGCACTCGAGAGGGGCTATACAGCTGCCAGCATGATCAACGATGCGCCGGTTGTATTTGAAGACCCGGGTATTGAAGACACCTGGCGACCGGAGAACTACAGTGGCAAGGCCTTTGGCCCGACGCGCCTGCGAGAAGCCCTGATACGTTCCAGGAACCTGATTTCTATTCGATTGCTCAATGCTATTGGCGTGCCCTCGGCAATGAACCACGTGGAGAAGTTTGGCTTTGATACCGACAAGCTACCATCAAACCTGTCACTGGCACTGGGCAGCGGCGCGATCTCCCCATGGCAGCTGGCACGCGCCTATTGCGTGCTTGCCAACGGTGGTTATTACGTGGAGCCCTATTTCATTGATCGCATCGAGGCCTACAACGGGGACGTGATATTCCAGGCCGACCCGATCAGCGTTTGCGAAGAGTGCGAAAAGGAAGCAAGCGAACTGGCACAAAGCGAAACCCCTGCACTCGAGATAGCCGGGTCCGAAGAAGCAGTAGCACAGGCACCCGCCGAAGAAGATGTAGCAGAAGAACTGCAGCTGTATGCACCGAGGGTCATCAGCGCACAAAACATCTGGATCATCCAGTCCATCATGCGCGACGTGATCCAGTACGGCACAGGGCGTAAGGCGAAGTCACTCAAGAGAGACGATATTGCCGGGAAAACCGGTACCACCAATGATCAAAGAGATGCATGGTTCTCGGGATTCAATTCGTCGCTCGTGGGTGTGGCCTGGGTTGGCTTTGACCAGTTTGAGCCACTGGGTAACCTTGAAACCGGTGCCAGGGCAGCCCTGCCCATGTGGATCAAGTACATGGAGGTTGCCCTGGAAGGCGTGCCGAAAGTCACTCTCGACCCACCCTCGGGCATGGTCAACATCCGCATTAACAAGAAGACAGGTGCGGTAACAACCCCCGGTGACCCCGACGGCTTTTTCGAAATTTTCAGGGAAGAGTTTGCCCCCGCTGAGCCGGCGGCGAATGACAATTCGTCGAACCCTTACAACCCGGATACACCATCGGATCCCGCGTCGGACCTCTTTTAATATTGTGACCCCCACTGCAGGCACTCAGCGGTGTTGCAGTATCGGTTTATTCGGGCATATTCCTGTTATCCAATAAAGGCGGCGAGACCGCAGGACTATCACGGTGAAGTCTTCTAAAAAACAACGACTGGAAATTGCAGCCCTGGCGGCAAAAATACTGGCGCTGGACGAGGCCGCCAATTACCACGCGGCAAAGAAAAAAGCGGCCAACCAGCTTGGCATGCCGGAGAACAAGAACCTGCCCACCAATATTGAAATCGAAGACGCGCTGCTGCAGTACCAGGAACTGTTCCAGGGCGACTCCCGGCAACAACAGCTGTTAACGCAGCGACAAAAGGCCATGCAGGCAATGAAACTACTGGAGCAGTACTCACCCCGGCTTGTCGGTCCACTTGTATCAGGAACCGCAACGGGCGCCAGCGAGATCACCCTGCACATGTACTCGGACCACCCTGAACAGGTCTCCCTTTTCCTTGAAGAAAATGGTATTCCAAACCAGTACAGTGAAAAACACGTGCGTATTAACGCCAGTGACGTAAACGTATTTCCGGCTATCAAGTTTATTGCCGATGGATCACAATTCCTGCTGGTGATTTTCTCGGCAAAGGACAGGAACATGAACCCCATCAGTTCAATCACCAACAGGCCAATGGAAAGTCTTAACCTTGAAAGCCTCGGCAAGCTGGTGGACCAACAGCAGGCCATTGACACTGGCCTGTAAGCGGCGCGCCCTGTTTCAATGAAAGTCCTGCAGATTGCGCTCCCGGTACCCCTGCGTCGCAGCTTTGACTACAGGGCGGATAATTTTTCCAGTAGCCAGGCAAGGCCGGGCTGCAGGGTACTCGTCCCATTTGGCAAGCAACAGAAAAAAACCGGCGTCATCATCGGTGCATCTACCAGCAGCAGCCTGCCACGGGATAAGCTTAAAAGTGTTACAGCGATTATCGATGAAGAGCCGGTGCTCTCGGCTGAAGACCTAAGACTCCTGAACTGGTGCGCGGATTATTATCACCACCCTGTCGGCGAGGTTATATTTAATGCGCTGCCGGTGCCCTTGAGAAACGCCGCTTCTGCAAGTGAAAAACTCACCTGGGGCTGGGTGTTGACGGAAGCCGGCCGGAATGTTCCCGACGAAGAATTCGCGCGAGCTAAAAAGCAAAGGAGCGTGATCGAGTTACTCAGGCAGCAGCAGCGCCCCGTGCCCGGTCCTGAAATCGAGGCGCAGGTGCCAGGTTCACGAAGCCCGCTACTGGCGCTTGAAAAAAAGGGCCTGCTAAAGCGCCGCGATATTGCACGTGAAGTCACGGCAAGCACAGGCAGCAGCAAGGCAATCGTGTTAAACACGGAGCAGGATGATGCGATAAAAACCATCCTGGCATCCGCCAACAGTGACGATGTGTTTCTACTGGACGGCATCACCGGCAGCGGCAAAACAGAAGTCTATATCAGCGTAATAAGGGAGATTGTTGAGGCGGGTAAACAGGTGCTGGTTCTTTCACCTGAAATTGGCCTGACTCCACAGCTGGTTGACCGCATTCGATCCCAGACCACCGCGACCCTTTGCATCCTGCATTCCGGCCTGAATGATTCAGAACGCCTGCAGGCCTGGCATGATGCCAGGACGGGTCGTGCAGATATCATTATCGGTACTCGCTCCGCCATATGGACGCCGGTCCCAAGGCTGGGCCTGGTGGTAGTGGATGAAGAACACGATCTTTCCTACAAGCAACAGGATGGACTGAAGTACTCGGCGCGGGATCTCGCGATTATTCGAGCAAAGTTTACCGGTTGCCCGGTGATCCTTGGCTCGGCTACGCCTTCACTTGAAAGCCTGCATAACTGCAACATGGAAAAGTACCAACGCCTTGAACTTAGGAATCGCGCCGGTAACACCGCCCAGCCCGCAGTCAGTATCATCGACCTGAGGAACCTGGTACTTGAAGGGGCGCTGTCGAGACCGCTTATCAACGCCATTGATTCCGAGCTCAAGGCTGGCCGGCAGGCCATGCTTTTTCTTAACCGCCGTGGCTATGCACCGGCGCTGATGTGTCACCACTGTGCCTGGCTGGCACGCTGTAAACGTTGCGACAGGAACATGACCTACCACAAGTCAGGCAGTCGCCTGTCGTGCCATCACTGCCAGGGCAACAGCCAGGTGATCCACGAGTGCCCCGAATGTGGTTACGACGAACTGGTAGAAGTCGGCCACGGCACTGAACGGATTGAAGAGACACTGGAAAGAGTTTTTCCGAGCGCACGCATTGCACGGGTTGACCGGGATTCAACCCGGCGCAAGGGTGCCATGTCTTCCATGCTTGAAGAAATCAGGAATGGTGAGATAGACATCCTGGTGGGAACGCAGATGCTGGCCAAGGGGCATCACTTTCCGAGGCTGGGACTGGTGGGTATCGTCGACGTGGATGGCGGACTTTGCAGTGTTGATTTTCGTGCCAGCGAGCGCATGGCACAGCTTTTTGTGCAGGTCAGTGGACGGGCCGGCCGGGAAACAGAACAGGGTAGCGTGATACTGCAGACACATTTTCCCGGGCACCCCTTGCTGTTATCGCTGATTGAAACCGGCTACCACGCCTTTGCTAATGCGGTGCTGGCCGAGAGAGAACAGTCGGCCCTGCCACCCTATTGCTACCTGGCCCTGTTTCGAAGCGAGGACCTGCGCAAGGACACCCAGCTGCGCTTTCTTGAAAAAGTTGCCAGGCAGTTACGCAGCTCAGCGCCCCATGTAAGCGCCTTTGGGCCTTTCCCGGCACCCATGGAGAAACGAGCAGGGAAATTCCGAATGCAATTACTGGTATTATCTGAAAATCGACCTGCACTGGGAAAAAGCATGGGAGCGCTGTGCGAGGATATCGAATCATGGCCGGAATCGAGGCAGGTACGCTGGTCAATTGATATCGATCCGCAGGATATGCTGTAAACTTGCCCGCCTGGCACAGGTCAAAAATGACGGGTAAACAGAATATTTGTTATCGAATGGATATGAAAAGATTACTCATACTACCTTTTTACATGCAGCTTTTGCTGGCATTGCAGGTGTATGCGCAAGACGTCAACATCACCAGTGAACTGGACAGGGTGGAGGTGATGCACCAGGGGCAGAAAATCACCATCCAGAGAAACCAGGATAACGCCAACACGATTAATCCTGTCTATGCCAGGACTTCACGACCCTGCCCACCCTTTTGTATCCAGCCAGCGCAACTGGCCGAGGGCGTGGAAACCGTGGCAGAGCTTGAAGTACTTGGGTATCTCAAGAGGATCAGTGAAGGTGACAGTTCCATCCTGGTCATCGACTCACGTAAACCGGGCTGGCTCGAAAACGGCACCATTCCCGGCAGCGTCAACATTCCCTGGACCAGCCTCACTCCTGCCCAGGGCGCGGATCCCTTTGACATCGCTGACATAATGGAGAAAAAGTTCGGTGCGCGAGCGACCGAGGGACTGTGGGATTTTTCCAGTGCAAAAACGCTGGTGCTATTCTGTAACGGCATGTGGTGTGGCCAGTCACCATCAAACATTCGTACGCTGCTGCGTTTTGGTTATCCTGCATCAAAGTTAAAATGGTACAGGGGCGGCATGCAGAACTGGGAAAGCCTTGGCTTGACCGTGGCAAGGTAATACCCGCCCTTTTCATTTAAACTCAAACCATGCCTCGCGACTACAAGAACATCAAGAAAGAGAGCCAGAAAAAGAAGCCACCTTCAGCAGGTAGCTTTCTCAATTTCCTGACTGGTCTTAGTCTCGGGCTGTTCGTCGCGGTCATCGTGTTTTTTTACGGTGATGACATATCCACCTGGATCGAAGTGGAACGCACCGGCCCTTCACTTGCTAACAACACTATCGTCAGTGGCAACAAGGGCAAGGAAGCCGCGGTGCCGGAACCGGAGTTTGAGTTCTACAATATATTGCCCAACAAGGAAGTGGATATTTCCGAGTGGATAGAAAAGCCACAGGAAAATGCGCCGGCCCCAAGCGAACAGGGAAACTACATCCTGCAGGTTGGCTCCTTCAAGAAAAATACCGCCGCCGACCAGGTTAAAGCGCGGCTGGCCCTGCTCGGGTTTGAAGCTTACATCGAGCCCGGTGTTATTAATGGTGAAGGTGTTTACCGTGTTCGCATTGGCCCCTATAGCAACATCAGCAAGCTAAAGTCAGTTCGAAAAAGACTGCTGGCCAATAATCTTGATTTCATGGAAATGCGGCTTTAACCCTGGGCCTGGACACCCGCAATTCAGCGTCATTCAGCAGCATTCCTTCCCCCGGCAGCACTGCCGCGTCCCAGGCTTGAAAAAAAACGCCGCTCTACCTTATTTAAGTAGTATCAAATTGGTGTAAAATCACCTTCAACTGGGGAAGTGGAAAGTGCCCTGAGGCGTAGTTGGCACGAGCCCTTAAATATAAATTATTATAAAAATCATAGGTTTAAATGGCCCAAGTACTCGATTATCGTCGCGCCAGTTTACCCGGGGGCACAGGTTGATGGGAAGTTCCACCCCGGTCATCGCGGTCATCGACGACAGTCCCTCTGTTAAATCCCTGTTTGAATTGAGCGCAAGTCGCTGCGAGGTCGAACTACGCGTGTTTAATTCCGCAGATACCTCGATGGAATACCTGAAGGAAAACAGGCCGGCATTGTTGTTCATGAATATCAAAATGCCGGGCAGGGACGGACTGACTTTTCTGAAGGAATTGAGAGATTTACCCCTGCATAAAGACACATCTGTTGTTATCATAAGCTCCAAGGACTATGCCCAGGATCGTACCGTAGCTGAACAACTCGGCGCCCTGGACTTTATTACCAAACCGATGCCGATACAGGTAATAACAGATGCCATACAGAAATACGTTCAACCTGAAACACCGCAATAGACGGGTAGTACGCCGTGTCTAACGCGTATCTCCGTTTCTGGGGTGTGCGCGGTTCGTATTCAGCACCCTTTGAATCCCACCTTGGCGTGGGCGGCAATACGTCCTGTGTCGAGATCCGTGTTGATGACTGCGTGGTGGTCTGCGACGCCGGCACCGGGATCATTCCCTTTGGTAACCAGCTCATGGGACAAAGTGAAATTCGCGAATTGCTGGTTATCCTGACGCATTACCACTGGGACCATATCTGTGGCCTGCCATTTTTTGTTCCGGCCTTTGTGCCAGACTGGAAAATCAATTTTTTTGGCCCGGGTCAGTGTGACGAAGAAATTCGCGAGCATGTCTCGGCGCAGATGCAGGCACCTTATTTTCCCGTAGGTACGGAGACCTGGCTGGCCAACGTGAATTACCTGCAGCCCAGTGATGACCAGGTCATTAACTACGGTTCCGTTTCCTTTAGCTACCAGAACGTGCATCATCCAGGCACCACCTACGGCTACCGTATCCAGGCGGCCGGCAAGACCATCATGTACATTTCCGATAATGAGTGTGGCTTCCTCGGCAAATCCATTGACCAGAAGTCGGCAGAGTTAAATGACGAGGAAAAGCAACTCTACGAGGAAATGAAAAAAGAAGAATATGCCGCAGAGCTGGACCTCGTGAAAGGCACCGATATCCTGATCCATGATGCCCAGTACACCCCTGAGGATTACGAAAAGAAACGGGGCTGGGGACATTCCTGTTATATCGACACGGTAAACATTGCTATCGAGGCCGGGGTAAAGGAACTGTACCTTTACCATCATGATCCAAATTACGATGACGCCGCAATGGAAAAGATATATGCCCATGCCCTGTCCATTGTCGAGGAAAAGAACTCTTCACTGAAGTGCCACATTGCACGGGAAGGGCTGGTTGTAGATCTTTAACAGGTTCCCGCCTGTTGCATCACCGCTTACCAGGACTCAACTTTTAACAGGGCCTTCCCCTCAAATATCTCCGATCATGGGCGTTAAACCGGCAACCTCACATATTCGAAGTTATGTTCTCAGGCAGGGGCGCATGACCGCCGGCCAGGTTCGTGCCTTTGAAGATCACTGGCCAAGATACGGCATCGAGTACGAGGAGCAGCAGCTGGACCTGGACCGGGTTTTTGACCGGGTCGCACCAAGGGTTCTTGATATCGGAATTGGTACCGGTGACACGAGCCTTGAAATCGCAAAGATGTTCCCTGAAAACGACTACCTCGCGGTGGAGGTCCACAGGCCCGGTATCGGAAGCCTGCTCAGGCGGCTAAATGAAGAAAGCGTCAGTAACGTCAGGGTGATCTGTCACGATGTGATAGAGGTGTTAAAAAACCAGCTGGCCGATCACAGTTTTGACCAGGTTTTTATTTTCTTTCCCGACCCCTGGCCCAAGAAAAAGCATCACAAGCGCAGGCTGATTCAAGCCGGTTTCCTGGACCTGCTGGTGAGCAGGATGAGTCGCAATGGTCGACTATACATAGCCACAGACTGGGCAGATCTTGCCGAGCATGTGCTCGAAGTGTGCGAACCCCACCCCGGTCTTTTTAACCTGGCAGGTCCCGGGCATGTTTCTCCAAGACCCTGCTGGCGCCCCCACACCCGTTTTGAACAACGCGGCGAAAGGCTTGAACACGAGGTGCTTGATTTTATCTACGCGGTTTCCGACGCAGGGGAAAAACCGGCTTAGTCGACCAGGTCGAGGTAGGAGTCCACGGCCTCGAACTCGGTGATGTCCCGCGGTGGTTTCCTGCTGTTTGGTTGCCTGATACTCAGCAGGTGCGCTATGCCAAAGGTCTTTGCCGAGCGTAGCACGGTGAGATTGTCATCAACCAGCAGGCTTCTTTGCCGGTCATAATCAAGACGCTGTCCAAGCACCTCCCAGAACCCCTGGTCCTCCTTTGGGTGGCCAAAGTCATGGGCATTGAACATGTGGTGAAAGTAACGATCGATACCGGTCAGCCCCATTTTTAATTCGATAAACTTTTCATGGGAATTTGTCACCAGCACGATGTTCTTGTTGTTATCCTCGAGAAACTGGAGAAATGCCTCGACGTGGGGGCGCAGCTGCACGAGATCGGTTATTTCCTCGGCAAGCTGGAAAACATCAAGCTGAAGCTGCCGTGACCAGAAATCCAGACAATACCAGTTGAGCGACGCCTCGGTGTACATGAATATGGGCCGCAGCTCTTCCTTTGCAGTAGCCTCGTCAAGCCCATTCTTTTCGCCCCATGCCCGCGGAATTCGCACCTGCCAGAACTCGTCATCAAAATTAAGATCCAGCAGGGTGCCATCCATATCCAGTAGAACCGTATCTATTTCCTGCCAGTTGATCATTGTGTTTTAATTGCGCGTTATTTAAACAGGCGAGCCCATGGGCTCGCTGAATAACTTACAGGGATTATAAATTGGACACAAACTCACCCGAACTACTTCCAGCTCTTATTGAAATTGCGCGACAGGCCGCAGATGAAATCCTCAAGGTTTACGAGACAGACTTTGACGTGGCGGACAAGGACGACAAGTCTCCCCTGACCGCGGCGGACATGGCTTCGCACAAGGCCATTATGCGTGGATTGAGCGAGCTGACACCGGACATTCCGATCCTGTCAGAAGAATCAGCAGCAGCGCCATACGAGGAAAGAAAAAACTGGCAGCGTTACTGGTTGATCGACCCGCTTGATGGCACGCGCGAATTTATCAAGCGAAACGGGGAATTCACCGTCAACATAGCGCTGATAGAGAATAACCAGGCGGTAACAGGCGTGGTGTATATCCCGGTCAGCGGCTGCTGTTACTACGCCAGCCAGGATAAAGGCGCTTTCAAGCTGGATGAAAATGGCGAAAGCAAGCCCATCACCTGCCGCAAGACCGATACCAGCCAGCTGGCAGTCGCCGGGAGTCGTTCACATGGCAGCGAAGAACAGCAGAAATTCATGGCCGCCGTTGGCGATGATGCGGAGATCATTGCCATCGGCAGTTCGTTGAAAATTTGCCTTGTGGCCGAAGGCAAGGTGGACATCTACCCGCGTTTTGGACCCACATCCGAGTGGGACACGGCGGCCGCGCATGCGGTGGTCAGCGCAGCAGGTGGTCGCCTCACGGACACTGCCTTTAACACGCTGGAATACAATCGAAAGGAATCCATTCTCAATCCGCACTTCCTGGTAATTGCCGATCCCGGCTTTGACTGGCAACCCTACCTGGACCAGGCCCTGGGATAACAGGTGACAAATCCTGCTGACAGGGGTTTCTATATGCCAGCAGAATGGTGCAGCCACGACTGCACCTGGATGGCATGGCCGGTGCGTAAGGGTATGTGGCGTGACGAGAACGCCACCCGTGAAAACTACGCGCTGGTCGCCAATACCATTGCCGAGTTTGAACCGGTAAACATGCTGATGCCGGCCGACTACATTGAGCAGGCGCGCAGCTTGCTGAGCGAAAATGTGCATATCATCGAGATGCCCATTGATGATTCCTGGGCCAGGGATGCGGGACCGAACTTCCTGGTTAACGAGGACGGTGAACTGGCCGGTTCATGCTGGCAGTTTAATGCCTGGGGCGAAAAGTATGATCCCTACGACCAGGATGCCATGATGGGTGAACGTATACTCAAGCTGGCCGATGCGCTGTGCTACGACTCGAAACTGGTTGCCGAGGGCGGCGGTATCACGGTGGATGGTGAAGGTACGATCATTACCACCGACTCCTGCTTTCTCCACGAAAACCGCAACCCGGACTGGAACAAGGAAGAAGTCGAGAAAGAACTTTGTCGCAGTCTTGGTGCCAGCAAGGTGATATGGATCCCCGGCGACGAGGCCGAAGTGGAAACCAACGGTCACGTGGATGGTGTCGCGGCCTTTGTTGAACCCGGCGTGGTACTGGTGGAAATCGGCAGGGACAGCAGTGACCCCTACCACGAAACCGGTGAACTGAATCTACGTGCACTGGAAGGACAGCGCGACGCCGCGGGAAGGGAGCTTGAAATACGCACCATCTGTACCGGCGATTACAACAAGGTGGACAGCGAAAAAGATTGCCGCTCCTACATAAACTCCTACCTTGCCAACGGTGCGGTTATCGTGCCGGGCTATGAAGATGTTCGCGACGCCTGGGCGGTCGAGACATACCGGGAGTTATACCCGCAGCGGAAAATTGTCCAGGTGCCGATCCTGGCAATCGCCGAGGGTGGTGGTGGCATTCACTGCATAACCCAGCAACAGCCGCGGCGAATAATAAAAGACTAGGCTCGCGCGGCCGCGTATTCGCGGCAGGCCTTACCGAATTCCGAAAAGAGTATCGTTGAAACCTCGTTTTCCGTGGACTTCCACTCGGGGTGCCACTGAACACCGATGGCAAAATTTGCTGCACCGGCAACACTGACAGCCTCGATCAAACCATCCTCCGCGTGACCTTCCGCGTTCAGCCCCTGGCCAAGGGTCCTGATACCCTGCTCATGCAGCGTGTTCACCTCGATGGCGTCCCGTTGCAACATCGCCTGTAACAGCCCTCCTTCCACGAGCTGCACCGAGTGAGCACTTTCGTAGCGTTGCTCCAGTGCAAGGTCCTTGTTCTCCCGGTGCTCGATATAATGACCGGCCTGGTACAGGTGCGGGTCCAGCACGCCGCCATAGGCCACGTTCAACTCCTGGAACCCCCGGCAAATTGCTAGAAAAGGTATGCCCTTTTCAACCACCGGCTTGATCAGCGGCAGGATGGTGGCGTCCCTTTCCTGGTCCAGCTTGAAGTCTGCCTCGATGGCAGGCGAGCTGTAATGTGAAGGGTGTACGTTTGAATGGCTGCCCGTCAGCATGATGCCATCGAGACGGGAAAGCAGGTTTTCAATATCGAGTTCATCACCCAGCAGGGGGATCGGCAGCGGAATGACATCGGCACTTGAATGCAGCGCACGAATATACTTGTGCTGGGTGCAGTCGTAGTCCAGGCCGTCAATCACCTGCCTGCACGTGGGCAGGCCGACAAGGGGTTTCGAATTAGTCGCCATCAATTACCAGTAAAGATTAATGTAAAAGCAGTAAAGCATTCTTTCAGCGCTTGTCAATTTACTTCACCGCCATCGGGGCCCCAGAAAACCACCCACGCGGCAAAGTCTTCGCTGTAGTCTTCAAAACGATGCTTTACCCCCGCTGCAACGAACAGTGCATCGCCTTCGCTGAACGGGCTTCGCTTGCCGTCGTTTACAAAAATGCCGGAACCGGAAATGACAAAGTACAGCTCGTCCCTTGTGTGCGATTCCTGCAGGTCCTTTTCTCCCGGGGCATACATGCCAAGCGACATGGTGCCATGCTCAAACGGTTCAAGATAAGGCTCTTCACCTGCAGGAATATTTTTCAAGTCCTGCAACACCTTTTTTAATTCCCAGGTTCCCGATTTCATGGCACGTGCCCTTGTTAATGTTCAAGGGTATATATTACATCTAATGCATAGCAGTAATACTATTTGCGCACCCGGCCGTTTATAATTTGAACAATGAAGCCTGTCCTGATCTTTGAGCATATTGAAAGCAGCAACGCCGGACTCTTCGCAGAATTCCTGCAGGAACATAATGTGCCCCTTGAAGTGATCCATCCAAACCAGGGTGATGAAATTCCCGGCAGCGATTCCCTCTCTGCCTGGTCCGGCCTGTGTTTTCTTGGTGGTACTGAAAGTGTCACCAGCCCGACACCAGCCATGGTCGAGGAAATGGCGCTTATCAGCAGTGCAAGGGAGCTTAACCTGCCCATGATCGGTCACTGCCTGGGTGGCCAGCTTATCAGCCAGGCCCTTGGCGGCGAGGTAAGGAAACATGATGTTGAAGAATTTGGCTGGTCGACACTGATCCCCGAATCCACAGCGGAACTGGCCGAGTGGTTACCAGGGCCACCGGAAAGACTGGTCGCGATGCAATGGCACAGCGACAGTTTTTCCATTCCACCTGGCGCTACAAAAATACTGGGTGGAGAATATTGCGAGAACCAGGCTTTCGTGGATGGCAACGTGCTGGGTATGCAGTTTCATATCGAGATCAACCTGGAAAGCATTCGGCACTGGGCCATTGATCTCGAGGAAAAACATCCGCCGCAATCCCCGAGCGTGCAGTCGGGTGAAACGATCATGTCTATGAACGGTGAGAACTTTCCTGCCAGCAGGAAAATTGCATGGCAGCTGTACAGTCGCTGGCTGGAGTTTCTCTGATCTAGCGTCTTTCAAATTTTGTCGACAGGACGATGGAAGATTCCGTCCGCGTCACACCTTCAAGTTCCCCAACATCATCCAGCAACTGGTCGATATCTTCTGTGCTTGGTGCGGTGGCTTCCGCCAGCAGGTCAAAACTTCCACTCACGGTCCAAAGAGCCTTTATATATGTCATACGCTCAAGCGCCGAGATAAGCTGCTTGGCCTGCTTGGGTTCAACCACCAGGGCGATAAATGCCGAGACCTGCTTTCTCTGCCACTCGGGATTGAGCCTGACGGTGAACCCCTGGATCACACCATTACGCTTCAGACGATTCAGTCGCTCCTGCGCGGCGGTTCGTGATACGCCAAGCTGTCGCGCGAGGTTACTGATGCTGGCGCGGGCATCTTCCTGCAGCAGCCGAATCAGGGCTTCGTCTTTGTCGCCGAGAGAGGGGATCTTGTCCATAATTGCCATATTAACTATATATACTGTCATTTTCACTAAATATTCTTACATTTATGACAGTTTTACACCTACAATCTGACAGTTAACTGGTCGATACTTTGTTAAACCAACGATTTAACAAAAGGTGATCGACATGACCGTTTCCATGACCCACAAGCTGGTTGATGAACTGTCCCGCTATAACAGGCACAGCAAGGACGGTCGCCTGCAAGAAGCGCACAAGGTCCCTTCCTTTCAAAACGCGGTGACCATGATCCGACAGGAAGCACCGGATTACCCGGTACACTGCTTCTGCCCCGCTGATCTGCTGAAGCGCGTTGACCTTTTTGTCGATAACTTTCCAGGTAAAGTGGGCTTTGCCGTGAAATCAAACGGCGAACCCCTGGTTATCGAGCAACTGGTTAATTCTCGCCTGGCCTTCTTTGATGCTGCATCCCTCGCGGAAATTGAACTGGTTCGTTCCATGGATGGAAATGCTGTCATTCTTTATGACAACCCGGTGAAATCCCGCGAAGAAATTCGCCAGGCCTACTTTGTTCACGGCGTGCGTTCCTTTGCCCTTGATGATGAAAAGGAACTTGAAAAAATTCGTTCTATCATTGGAGACGATCCAGGTGTACAGCTGACCGTGCGCTTCAAGATCAAGGGTGCATTTGCAGCACAGGATCTCAACAGCAAGTTCGGTGCAAGCCCGGAGCAGGCGGCAACGCTCCTGTCCCTGGTCAATGATGCAGGCTATCGCGCTGCCCTCACCTTTCATCCCGGGTCGCAGTGTTATTCACCTTCTGCCTACAGTGACTTTATCTATGCAGCAGCGATGATCAGCGAGAAAGCCGGTGTTGATATTGTCATGCTAAATGTCGGTGGTGGTTTTCCTGCACACTACGAGAACAGCGACGTACCCGAGCTGGCTGACTACTTCGACGCCATCAGGACGCAGTTCAATCGCTATTTCAATAGTGAAAGCTGTGAGCTTGTCTGTGAACCCGGCCGTGCACTGGTGGCAACGTCCGGTTCACTGGTTTGCCGTGTAAAGCATCGCCGGGACGGCAACGTAATTTTTCTTAACGATGGTATCTATGGTGGATTCATGGAGCAGCTAGTCGCCTACTTCAAGCTGCCGAGGCTAACGTATCGCGGTGATAAACTGCTTGAGGATGAGCACGAAGAGTTCATCGTTTACGGTCCTACCTGTGATTCAAGTGACTGCTTCAAGGAAACCATCGGGCTCCCGGCCAGCATAGCCGAGGGTGACTGGATTGAATTCGGTCTGAGCGGCGCCTATGGCTCAACCACGACCACGCGCTTTAACGGTTATGCATCCGACCAGTACGTGATCGTTGAAGAGGGTAGTGAGTTCCCAACCCCCATGGGGATATAGAATCGGCCTCGACAACAGGATTTTGAGGCCGGTTCTTATTTCATAAGAGCGCGGTACCAGTTAACAAAACCCTCTTCAAAGTCTTCCAGCTCGGTAAAAGGCCCGGGCTGGTAGCGACGCGAATTCACGCCCTTCTGGTTATCTTCAATGATCCTCTTGTCGGCATGGGTAGTGATGTCCCATAACCAGGTTAACTCTTCAAGCTTATAATCTTTTCCTTCTTCAGCATCGCCGTTGACCAGCCAGCTGATTTCACAACTTGAAGTATCCTGGGTCAGTGGCTTGAAGTGATACACCACGACATGGTCACAGTAGGCGAGATAAAAGGTCATGGGGCCAATGTGCATGTCGACCGTGCCCCCGTCATAGGCCTTGATATCACCCATCAGTGGCGCAACCGGCTTACCTTTTTTGCTTCCCGTCAGGTGTCCATGGAGTAAGGGGTAGCGATTATAGGAGCGGTCAATGCCAACACCGCCCGAATCCAGCCAGTCATTGTTAACATCTGCAGTCGTCAGGCCACACTCTTCCGCGCGCTCATAAAGTGCCTGGGTTAGTTCTTCCATATCGGCTTCGGGATAGGAGCGGCCATGTGCCTCGGCATATTCCGGGTGGGATGGCACACAGTGATAGCATTCACAGTAGTTCTCTACCGACAGTTTCCAGTTCGCCTCGATGGGATAATCAATCTTGTGCGCAACCTTGGCCCTGTCCAGCCTGTAAGGCTTCAGCGCTTCGTCCAGGTCTTCTTCAATGGGGTCAAAGGATATTGGATTCTCATCAAAGTTGATGAACATCATGCCGTGGAAAACCTTGATGTTAATCTTGTGCAGTGGATACATTGTCTTGTCAAAACCCGGCCTGGTGTGGTTTGCACCACGCAGGTTTCCGCTCTTTTCAAAACTCCAGCCATGATAGGGACAGACCAGCAGGTTCTTGTTACCCGTAGCTTCCTTGCAGATCCTTGAGCCACGATGGCGACAGACGTTAAGCAGTGCATTGATGGTGTCTTCGTTTTCACGAATAATAATCACCGACTCGGTATCAAACTCATGCAGGATGTAATCACCCACGTTGGGAATCTCGCTGACATGTCCGGCGTATAACCAGGATTTCATGAAGATCCGTTCAATCTCGACCTTGTAAATCTCCGGATCCTTGTAAAAACCCTGCTGCAGGGAATAACCGTCTTGCTGGTTCTCCAGTAATGTCGCTAAATTCGTTGAACTCATTTTCTAAACTCCTGCTAATTACATATCCCGGGGCCCTTTAGCCCGGTATACATTTGTTACTAATAATAATTCCTATACTATTGCCTTCTAATATCGACTTCTTATTCCTCGAAGAAGAATAATGGTAATACTGCATAGCTTTTTTGATTTACACGATCACTGCACTCCGCAGGAGTTCAATGATGCTGTTAATGCCCTTGCCTCGCACCTGGTAGAAAAGAAGCTGCTGTTGTCGCACCAGTTCATGGAAAGACAGCCCCATGATGGATACAACGCCGATGCGCCCGATTCCCATTTTTATCACGCCATGAAATTTGACGACCTGCAACAGGCGATCAAGTGCTGGTCCTACATCGAGGAAGACAGCGAACCGATCAGGACACTGCACGGTCGCATCAAGACCAGCGTGACCAATACGTCCTTTTCCCTTTACCGGGATTTTTCCAGTAACTAATCGCAAGTTTTTTAATAGAGACAATCTATTGTCGGAACCTGCATGATACAAGTGAGCAGACCGTCGAGAGCCATGGATGGATCTCGACGAGCTTACAGGGACGGTCGCTACGGACTCCTGTCCTCTCGCGACACTAATACATCCATGTATGTCGTACTCGTAGCGTGTCTGCGATTTGTGCATGCAGGTAAACGACATTCTTGATATCAGCCTTTTGCTATAAACTGGTTCATCATACGGACCTCAGGTACCACTCGTAGTCCAGGTTGCTGATCTGCGCCTGGAACTGGTCACATTCACTTCGCCTGGTGAGTTCATAGGTACGACAAAACTCTTCACCCATGTAGGCCGGTAAAATTTCACTGGCCCTGAACCTGTCCAGTGCTGCTTCCCAGCGAACCGGCAGCTCAATTTCCTGGTCTTCAAACATGGTGCCTTCCGGTACCGGGTCAGTGGGCTCAAGGCCCTTGCTGATACCGTGATGAATGCCAGCGAACAGCGCCGCCATTACCAGGTATGGATTCGCATCGGCGCCGGCCACGCGGTGCTCCACTCGCATATTTTTTTGATCGCATACCGGGATCCGCAATGCCACGCCGCGGTGGTTATAGCCCCACGACGGTGAAAGCGGTACAAAGGAATGGGGCTGCAGTCGTCGATAGGAGTTGGCATTGGGGGCGAAGATCGCCATGCCATCTGCCATGGTTTGCTGCAAGCCGGCAATGGCGTTTTTCATCCTTGCCGAAATCGCAGGGGTCTCGCTCGAGTCCGGGTTGGCAAAAATATTGTTGCCCTTCTCGTCATAAACACTCACGTGTATATGTAAGCCACTACCGGCGTAATCCATGAATGGCTTGGCCATGAAAGAGGCACCGAGACCATGCGTCATGCTGGTTCCCTTGATCACCCGTTTCAGCATGGCTCCCTGGTCGCATGCCTTGACCGGGTCGTCCACGTGATGCAGGTTGATCTCAAACTGTCCCGGTGCGAACTCACCCAGTGCCGTCGTCACAGGGATCCCCTGTAGTTCGCAGTTGTTATGAATATCCATGAGCAGGGCATCGTTTTCCCAGAGGTCTTCAAGGGCAGAGTACTGCAGGCCTTCCTGTTTCAGGTTTGTGCCGGGCACGCTACCCAGTTTTGGCGTGGGCACCGGGCCATCACCGGCCTCCAGCAGGTAAAATTCAAACTCGGTGGCTACAATCACGCTAAGACCCATGTCCCTTAGTTGCTGGTAGCATTTCTTCAGCACGAAGCGCGGGTCGGAAAAATACGGTTCGTCATCGAAGCTCGCCATGGACAGGAATACCTGGGCGATGGGTGAGTCCAGCCAGGGTACCGGTGCCAGCGTGCCTGATACCGGGTAGGTTTTTACATCCGGGTCACCGTCACGGGTGCCGATGCCAATTTCGACTGCGATTTCACCCCGGCTGTCTACAAAAGGTGTTGAAGCACAGGTTTTCAGACCGCCATCGTAAAGCCCATCAAATTCTTTCCTGCCGATACGCTTACCACGCAGTATGCCGTTGGTATCGGGCGAAAGAATTTCAAGCATCTTCGTGTCGGGGTACTTTTGCAGGAACTCTTCGAGCTCTGCTGCACTTGCGCGATCGTCAATTTCCATCATCAGGCCTTTCCGTCAATGTTTTTTTGCCGCCACTCCAGTGCTGCCCTTGTCCCTTCCTCGGAGAGTATGCGATTAAATTCCTTTGATTCCGGCGTTTCCGTGGTTTCTATTTCAACGTCTATCTCAAGTGCCCCTAACATGGCATCGCGCATGTTCATGGCTTCAAGGCTCGTGTTAATGGCCTGCTTGGTGAGCCTGACCGCGAGCCCGTCATTGGCAGCGATGGTGCTTGCCATGGCCAAGGACTCGGCCTGTAACTGATCTTCTTCAACGACGTGGTTTACCAGCCCGAGAGCCAGTGCGCGCTCGGCACTAACCCTGTCATCGCCAGTGAGTAAAAGTTCTTTTGCCTGCTTCACTCCAATCACCCACGGCAGGATGAGGGCAACGATGCCGCTACCAAACTTCACTTCCGGTGCACCAAAGCGTGTGCCTTCCGCTGCGATGGTAATGTCGCAGGCGGTGGCCATTTCCATTGCACTGCCCAGGCAATACTTGTGCACGGAGGCAATTGTTGGTTTCGAGCTGTCCCAGAAGCGCATGATGATGTCAAAGTTACGCCTGAGCTCGGCGCGCCAGAACTCGGTGCTGTCGACACCCTCATCTGCTTCCACGTCAAGATCAAAGCCTGCGGAGTAGGCCTTGCCTTCTCCTTTTAACAGGATCGCGCGCACGCTGTCGTTTCTCTCCGCCTCGTCCAGCGCCGAGTGCAGTTCCTTCACCATGTCCGGACTGATGGCGTTTAACTTGCCAGGACGATTAAGGCTGATGATCGCCACCGGCCCATCCTGGCTGTAAATTATCGTTTCAAACTCAGGCACAGGCCTGCTCCTCGAAACCGGCTTCATTCTCAGAAGCTGTTTTTAGCACCAGCATTGCGTCAAGCCCGGTGCAGCCGGACTCGCCGACCATCAACGGGTTGATATCGAGCTCGCCTATTTCTTCACTAAAGGCGACAGCGATACTGGACAGGAGGGCGGCCGCTTCACAACAGGCCTGGATATTTACCGCGGTCCGGCCCCGGGTTCCATCCAGCACCTTGCGCATTTTTAGTTTATCCAGGGCCCGCATGGCAAAGGCAGCATCAAACGGTGGCATGAGGGCGACCGAGTCCTTTATCACCTCGGCATGAATACCGCCCATGCCCATTAACACCACCGGGCCAAACTGCGCATCGTTGACGATGCCAAGAATCATTTCTATACCTTCTTCCTCGTGCATGCTGGCAAGCAATACTTTCGGCCCAAGCCTGCACGAGAGCTCGTCGTAGTGGGACAGCAACTGCTGCTCGTCCTGAATACCGAGTATCACACCACCCTGGTCGGATTTATGATTTATTCCGGGCATGGCGGTTTTCAGGACCAGCGGGTAACCCAGCTGTGCTGCCGCGCTGAAAAGCTCTTTCGCATTCTCGGCCTGCCTCACCTGCGCCATGGGAATACCACATTCTGCGAGGAAAGAAACGGCCTCGAATTCATTGATGGCTGTCTTTTGCTGGAACACCTGCTGCCATTTCTTCACGACGGTTTCTGCAAGGGGCGAATGCTTGATTGCAGGGCGCTGCAGAAAATCCCGGTAGTTCATCATGCATCGCGCCCCCTGCAGGAAAGGCGCGACGCCATCAAGCACGGGATATCCTTCCCGTGTTGTTTCAAGTACCAGTTCATCTTCGCCGATGCCCTGGCGCGCAGCCACGAGGAAAACAGGCTTGCCTGATGTTTCGTGACCGTGCCTGAGGTACCCAATGTACTCGTTATAGATCCTGCCTTCCGGCGCCCTCGCGTGCACCACGGCGCCGAGCGCGGCACCGGGATCGCGCAACAGGCTGGCAAAACACTTTTGCATGACAACGTGGTAGTCGGGTCCGCCCACGCTCCAGGCATCCAGTGGATTCACCGGTAACAGGCCGGGGTCCAGCAATGACTCCAGCTCGTCACTGGTCGCAGGCATGAGCTTCGTCAGTGCCACGTCGTAATCTTCGGCCTGGTCCACCAGCAGCTGTCGCTCACCACCGGAATCATGGATGGTTACCAGGCCACCGTCGGCAATATCGTGGGGCTGGGCAAACATGATGAGGCTGGTTGACAGCACATCGAGATCTTCAACGCGCTGCACGCCGTAGCGATCAAACAGCGCATCGTACACGGCATCAACACCGGCCAGTGCACCGGAGTGGGACTCTGCCAGGCGCGATGAGAATTCTGTTTTACCGACCTTGATAACGAGGATGGGGATTTTCTTCCTGACTGCTTTTTCAAAAGCAGCCACCAGCTTGTCGGGCTGACGGCTGGTTTCCATGAACAGGCCGACAACCCGTGTCTCTTCCTGCTCGAGGGCGAAGTCCAGGTAATCCTCCAGTCCAACGGTCAGTTCCTGCCCGGTGGATACGGCAATGTTAAAATCAATACGTGGATCAACGTCGACGATGGCCGACATACCCGAACCGGACTGGCTGATGAGGCTGACGTTTCCCAAGGCAGCGTGGCGACGTGTGTCAAAGCCGCAGGCAAGCACACCCTTGTTGAAGTGATAAAAGCCCATGCCGTTACCACCGCAAAGAAGCAAACCGGCATCTTCAGCGAGGCGCCTGATCCTTTCCTGCAATGAAGGCGTGCTATCGTTCTCAAGGATCAGCGTGGAGTAAATCGTCGCTGCTTTTATGCCATGCGCGATCGCATCCTTGAGAGCATCCTCGATGCGCTCATCGGAGACCGCGAAAATGACGTGTTCAACTTTTCCGGGTAAATCGCTTAATGACGCGAAGCAGGGCACGCCCTCGACTTCATCATAACGCGGGTTGATGGCGTAGAGCTTACCTTCATAGTTTCCGGCCAGCAGGTTCTCGATCACCATGTTGCCCACGACTTCCTTGCGCTGGGTGGCACCAACCACCGCGATGGAAGCAGGACACAGCAAGGGGTCAAGCCTGTGTGCCATTAAAATCAGTAGTCCGCGGGTGGGGTCTGTCTCCTCCTGGGCGGATCGAAAAACGGACCTTCAACAATACTGCAGCGAGCCATCAGGCGGTTCCATTTCAACTCTGTGTTGTAATAGATCTCGGCATACAGTTCATCACCTTCCCTGCCCCATGGCATGTCCAGTGATGCAAGGGCAATATTCTTCTTTGCACTGGGAGACCAGGTAGCCGAGGTCACGTGACCCACTACCTTGTCACTGCCGTTGTATATAAATGAATCATGGGCTGGCTTGTTACCCTCAACATCAAGACGCACGAAGCGATAGCGCGAGCCCTGTTCCTTTTCCTTTAACAGTGCCTGGCGACCGTTGAACACGGGCTTATCAAAATGAACCAGCCAGTCGAGGCCGAGCTCGTAGGGTGAGCGACCGCGCCCGGCCCGCACAACATTCAATGCCGGCACGAAATCCACCTCGGCCTGGATAAAACCAGCCTCGATGCGCACGATGTCCAGCGCGTGTGAACCAATTGGCTTGATACCAAAACTCTGGCCGGCTTCAAAAAGACGATCCCAGAGTAACTCTGCATCTTCGCTTTTCACCCACATCTCGTAACCAAGGTCGCCGGTAAAGCCGGTGCGTGAGACCATGAGATCCCTGCCTTCGAGGTTAAAACTCCTGTGTTGAAAGGGCTTGAGGTTTTCAATGCCGTCAAGTTGCATGGCCTTGAGTGTCTGGCATGATGTCGGGCCCTGTACCGCGAGACCAACTACTTCATCGGTCTCATCGTCTATCTCCACATCAAAACCCATGGCGGTGGCCATCAGCCAGTCCAGGTGTCGCTCCGCAGAACACAGGCGCCAGGTATTGTCATCAAGGTGAAATACCGTGCCGTCATCAAGTACGTGGCCAAGATCGTTGCACCAGGCACCGTACATCACGCGCCCCGGGGTCAGCCCGCTCATCTTTCGCGTCATCAGCTTGTCGAGGAAGGCGAGACCATCCTTGCCCGTGATGCGGTACTTGATCATCGGTGTCAAATCAAAAACGCTGGTGGCATTACGCACCGCAAAATATTCTCCTTCCACCGTGCTGTAACAATCCACAGTGGTGTAAGCCTTCCACGGCGACCACAGGTTTGTCTCGCAAAGTTCCTTTGCCCGTGGGTAAAACGGCGTGTTGAGAAACCTGGCGTCTGCTTTTCTAACACTCATGACTTCTGCCCTCCACTGCTAATCTCGTTCGCGGCGTTCCGCCCTGCAAGTCCCATGAGGCCACCACCAGGGTGGGCACCGGCTCCACAAAGGTACAATCCTTTTACCGGTGTTGAATACTGAGCGGCACCGGGGACCGGTCTTAGCATCATAAATTGATCCAGGGTGTACTCACCGTGATGCCAGTGACCGCCGTGCATGTTAAATTCAGATTCAATATCCACCGGTGTCAATAACTCAGAGGCATTGACCTGCTCCCTGATGCCCGGCGCATACTCCGCCAGGAGATCTATCACCAGGTTGGAAAATGTTTCCCTGTTACTGTCCCAGCCAGCGCGCAGGTTATAGGGTGCGTATTGAACAATGGCAGACAGGACATGCTTACCCTCGGGAGCAAGGCTCTTGTCATGGATTGAAGGGATGCTCACCTCGAGCGCGGGTGCATTGGAATATTCCCCGTACTTGGAGTGATCAAAGGCCTTTTCAAGGTAATCAAGGTCTGGCGAAATAACCAGTCTCTGGCCAAGCTCAATTTCATTCAGCCCGGCAAATTCAGGCAGGCCATCAAGAGCCAGGTGTAATTTCGCTGCCTTGCCCTGCATGCGAATGTTATTAACACGACGCGTAAACCCTGATTCAAGGTTTCGTGCCCCGACCAGTTGCAGGAAGGTCGTTTTTGGATCGGCATTGGAGACCACCAGGTCACTGTTAAGCTTTTCACCGGTGTCAGTTTCCACGCCGATGACCCTGTCCACATCCAGTAACACGCGTTTGACTGCTGCACCTGTTCGAATTTCCACGCCTGCAGCCTCTGCTGATTTCCTGAGCGCCGTACTGAATCCACGCATACCTTCTTCAGGTAGTGATACCGCCGTGTCAGTGCTGTCCAGTTGTCCGCTCAGGCGATAAAGATAAGTCAGTACCGAGTTGGGTGAACGTGGTCCGAGGTTACTGCCCAGCACCGCGTCAAAACCAAGTGCGCCCTTGAGTAACTCGTTATCAAAACTTTCCTGCAACACGTCATAGATATTGATGGCGCCGATCCTCAGCAACTCGCGCATATCCTCACGCCCCAGCATGCGCACGCTGAGACCAAGAGAGGCAAGGCTCATGAGATCCGCAGGATCCTTGTGCACCAGTCTTGGTGGGCGCTTCATGAAGGTCTTTTGCAGTATCTTGGAAAAGCGTCTTAGCTTGTCCTGGAAATCCCGGTATGCCTGCTGCTCTGAAACACCGATACCATTTCCGCTCAGTGAGTCACGCTTGAGTACCAGGTTCTCGCCTGTGCTTGAAAGTGCAATGGTAGAAAGGTCCGTTGCGGCCATGTTCAAACCGTGTTGTTCAAGGGAGAGATCTGAAATCACCTGGGGGTGTAACAGGTTAAGCAGGTGAGCACACGCAGAGACGGAATAGCCTTCAGCGAATTCCCTTGTTATCGCTGCGCCGCCAACCTGCTCGTTGGCTTCAAGAACAAGCACCTTTCGACCCGCCTTTGCCAGGTAGCTTGCGCAGACCAGGCCATTGTGACCGGCACCAATAATTATCGTATCAAAATTACTCATCGCTAAAGGCCTCCGGTACAACGTTCTTCTTGCCAAGGTCACCGAGGATTTCCCTGGCCGAGTTGAGACCCGGTGCTCCCATGACACCGCCACCCGGGTGGGTGCCGGAACCCGACATGTACAAACCTTTTACCGGGCCACGGTACTGCGCATAACCGGGAAAGGGCCGGTTAAACAGCAGCTGGTCCATGGTCAGCTCCCCCTGGAAGATATTGCCCTCGGTAAGACCGACTTCGTTTTCAAGTTCACGGGGTGTCCTGATCTCTGCATGCAGGATGAGATCCTTGAAATCGGGACTGTATTCAGAAATCTGGTCGATAACCGTTTGTCCAAAGGCATCACGCTGTTCATCGGTCCAGTCTTCACCATTGACCTTGGGCGGACAGTACTGCACGAAAACTGTCATCATGTGTTTACCCGGTGGCGCCATGGTCGGGTCCACCTGGGTCGGAATCAAGGTATCGAGATAGGGATCTTTTGACCAGGTCCCGTTTTTCCAGTCATCGTAGGCACGTTCCATGCGCTCCATGGAATCAATAAAGTGAAAGTCCGCTTTCAGTAACTCGTGCCCTTTCTCCATGGCCTTGAAGGTAGGCATGCCATCAAGGGCAATGTTGAGCTTTCCGGACGAGCCCCTGATCTTGAAGTTCCTTGCCTTTGTCACGACGTCGCCGGGCAGGTCATTTTCCTTCATGATGTTGAGGAAGGTGCGCTTGGGGTCAAGGTTGGAGATGACAATGTCCGCGTAATGGTCGTCGCCGTTTTCAAGAGCAACACCTTTCACCTCGCCATTTTTTACTATCACGTGGTCAACGCCGGCATCGGTGAGTATTTCGCCACCGAAAGACTGAAAGGCTGAAGCCAGTGCTTTTGCTATTGACCCCATGCCACCGCGGGCAAAACCCCAGGAGCCGATGCTGCCATCCACGTCACCCATGTAATGGTGCAACAGCACGTAGGCCGTGCCGGGAGAATAAATGCCCAGCGCGGTACCGATGATGCCGGAACCGGCCATGTGTGCCTTGACCACGTCGGACTCAAAATACTCATCAAGAAAATCACCCACGCTCATGGTCCAGAAACGCATGGTGTCATAAAGAATCTCTTCACCCAGGTCCCAGTAAGTCTTGAGCATGTAAACAAGCTCCATGACATCTCTTGGTTTGAAAGAGGTGGGATCCGGCGGTGTACGCATGAGAAAAGGCCGAATCAATCGAGTTTGTCGCGAGACGTCGGCAGAAAAACGATCGTAGGCATTGGCATCGCGCTTTGAATGCCTGGCTATTTCCCTGTGATGACGTTCATGGTCGGGATAGTTACCAAAATAGTCGCCGTTTTGCATGAAGGTGATGCCACCTTCGTAGGGAATTACCTGCAGGCCATGCTTTGCCAGTTCAAGGTCGCGGTATATCTCCGGCCTGAACAGGCTGCACACGTAGGAACAGTTTGAATAAGTCCAGCCGTCATAAAGTGAACGGCTCACCGAGGCGCCGCCAATCCACGGGTTCTTCTCTACCACCAGCACCTTCAACCCTGCCTTGGCAAGGTAGGCGGCGTTGGTCAGCCCGTTGTGCCCGGCACCGACTACAATTGCATCATATTTCTTCAACGATAATACCCCCCTTTAAAACCTCGTCAGGCTGATTCTTTCTTGTATCCGTTGTTTCGATTCTCAAGCTCAATATCCACCGCTTTCTCAAAACCGCTCAGCGTGTCCGCGAGGCAGGCCTCGTCGTGGGCAGCACTGATAAACCAGGGCTCCCTGGAGTCCGGCTCTACCAGCACACCGTTATCATGAAGCACCGGTGCAATGGCATCATAAAAAGCATAATCGGCCTTGAGCCAGTCGCGGTAGTTACCTGGTGCAGTCTCATCAAAAAACAGCCCCGGCATTGACGGATGCCCGGAGAACGAGTGGGCAATTCCGCGTCGCTCAAGAATGTCCGTTATACCCTGCTGCAATTTTGAACCGTAGGCTGCAATGTCCTCCAATGCCGAGCTTGTTTCAAGTATTTCGAGTGTCTTGTCGGCTGCCGCAATGGCAACAGAGTGGGCAGTGTATGTACCGCCGTGTATGACACCGTTACCGACCTGGCGCATGATATCTTCGCGCCCGGCAACCACCGAGATGGGATAGCCATTCGCGACCGCCTTGGCAAAGGTACAGAGATCGGCCTTGATACCCATGAGTTCCTGCACACCGCCTTTCGCAACCCTGAAACCGGTTTTCACCTCGTCGATGATCAGCACCACGTTGTACTTGTCGCAAAGTTCTCTCACTGCCTGCATGTAGCTTTTCTCGGCCGTGATGCCGCAACAGTTACCAAGGATGGGTTCAATGAGCAGTGCAGCGATGTTGTCCGCGTCTTTTTTGAAAAGATCCTCGAGCCTGTTGGCGTCGTTCATGGGCACGATGTGCACCATGTCCTTTAATACAGAAGGCAGCCCTTCACTTTCAGCCTCGAGCTGTGGCTCGCCCTTTTCAGGATCCCAGCTTTCGAGATCCACGCCCCAGAGCACCTCGGCAAATACACCATGGTATCCACCTTCAACCATGACATGTTTTTCCTTGCCTGTGTGGGCGCGGGCAAGACGCAGTGCCGCCATGACAGCCTCGGTACCGGAATTGGAATAACGCACCAGCTCCGCCGCCGGCACCATGCGCGATATTCTCTCGGCTACGCTAAATTCTTTTTCCGTGGCCAGCGCAAACACGCCGCCGACTTCCATGCCTTCCCGTGCAGCTGCATCCACTTCCTCGTTGCCATACCCCAGTATCGCCGGCCCGTAACCAAGCCGGTAATCCACGTACTCGTTGTCATCAAGATCCCAGATCCGCGCGCCCTTGCCACGCTTTATGAATATCGTCCTGTCTTCTCCCCAGTAGCGAAAGTTGGAGGTCACCCCCAGGGGAAGACGCGTGTTGGCCTTGTGAAAATGCTGGTTTGAGCGTTCTAATTTGCGTGGCATATAACAACCTTGAGCTTATTTCAGGGCCTCCAGCATGCCACGACCATTTTTGCTTGTCCACTAAAAATGAATGATTATTCATTCATATTTTGCTTGAATTGTGCTGTTATTTACTGGCAGAATGCCATGCACACCCCGCCTTCGCCGGGTGAACTTGAGACGAGAACAACATGGTTCAAACAAAACAGAAAGAGGCCGGAAACAGCCGTACCGTGAGCAAGGAGCGACGACGGGAACAGCTGATCAAGTCAACCATGCGCTGTATTTCAAAGAAAGGCATCGCCGGCACCACCATGGCTGACGTCACCTCGGATGCGGGTTTGAGCCTTGGCATTATCAACCTGCACTTTCAAAGCAAGGAAAGGCTTTTTGAAGAAACCCTGCGTTACCTGTCCGACGAGTACGAAACCCACTGGAACAATGCACTGGCAAAAGCCGGTGACTCTGCCGCCGAGCAGCTCGCGGCCGTGGTCAGGGCGGACTTTGATGCGAAGATGTGTGAACGTAAAAAACTCGCCACCTGGTTTGCTTTCTGGGGCGAAGTTAAATCACGCCCCACCTACACGGAAATCTGTTCAAGCTCCGATGAAAGAAACAACGAGATCGTCACCCGCATATGTGAGCAGCTAATCGTCGAGGGTGAATACACGAATGTTAACGCCCGACGCTTTGCCATTGGGCTGGCGGCACTGATCAACGGGCTGTGGCTGGATCTTCTCATGACACCCAGGGAACTCGATCGCCAGGAAGCCCATGACATTTGCTGGGAGTACCTGGTTTCCACCTTTCCCAGGCACTTCAGTGAAACACCGGGAAACTAGGCCGTGGATATAAAACTCGATGACGATGCCAGGGCCTGGCAGCAAAAGGCCAGGGAGTTTGCAGAAAACGATTTGATCCCCTGGGAAGTGGAGGCCGAGTTTAACGGTGGCTTCCTGCCCGAAGAAGTCAGCAGGCAACACCATGCAAAGGCAGTGGAGCTTGGCTTCAGCAGGATGGATGTGCCGAAAGAACACGGTGGCCTTGCGCTCAGCATGACCGAGCAGGTGGCAGTATGGGAACAGCTTGGCCGGGTAACCAATGCGCTTTGCTGGTGTTTTTCTGAAGCACAGAAGTGGATGTTTGAAGCCTGTAGCGAGGGCCAGCTGGAAAAGTACGTTCTTCCACTGGCGCATGGAACACGCAAGGAATGCTATGCCATTACCGAGGCGGAAAGTGGATCCCACGAAGTGATCCATACCACGGCTACGGCTACTGACGGTGGTTACCTGCTCAATGGTGAAAAATGGTTTGTCACGAGCGCAAACCTGGCCGATTACTTTTTCATCCAGGCGGTACTTGAAAATGGCGAGCACGCGCTATTCTTTCTTGATATTGACACAGCTGGTGTAGAAGTTGCTGCCAATCCGCTTTTCAGCCACACCTTCTCTGCCCATCACCCGACTTACACTTTTAAGGATGTATTTGTTCCCGCGGAAAATCGTATCGGCGAGGAAGGCGATGGTATGCAGTACACGCGAAGCTGGTTTCGCCATGAACGCATGATGATTGCAGCACGCTGCTGTGGTGCGGCTGCAAGGCTTATCGAGGAGGCATCGGAGTTTGCGAAGAACCGTGATATCCAGGGGGAAAAGCTGGCTGACAAGCAGGCCATACAGATCATGCTGGCCGACAGCGTGACCGAGCTCTGGGCGGCACGCCTTATTACCTACGAAGCGGCCGAGGCCCACGATAACAACGAAGACCTGAAGCAGTTACATAATCGCTGCTCCATGGCCAAGCTTTACGCCTCTGAAATGGCCAACCGCGTTGCCGACCGCGCGGTACAAATACTTGGTGGTCGCGGCTATATGCGAGAGAATGCAGCAGAACGTTTTTTCCGGGAACTACGCGTGGATCGAATCTGGGAAGGCACCAGCGAAATGCAACGCCTTATCATTGCCAAGAGCCTCAATAAACGCGGCCTCGACGGTATGTAGGAAGTCTTGGCTTGAAAGTACCAGGGACAATCAAGCAACTCCTTATCAGCCTGCCCCTGGTGTTCACCGCGGCAGTTTTCGCCGAAGAAGAAAAAGTCGTCAACTTCTATAATTGGGCAGATTATATCGGCCCGAACACCATCGCCAATTTCGAAAAGGAATACGGCATCAAGGTGAACTACGACATCTACGATACCACCAACATCGTTGATGCAAAGTTACTGGCCGGCAACTCCGGTTACGACGTTGTCATTCACTCCGCTGCTTTCAGTCCGCGACTGATTAATGCCGGGGTGTTCCAGGCCCTTGACAAGACAAGGCTGGATAACTGGCGTCACCTTGATCCCGGTCTGATGAACAAGCTGGGTGGTTTTGACCCGGGTAACCACTACGGTGCGCCCTACATGTGGGGCACAACTGGCATCATGTTCAATGTCGACATGCTGAAACAACGTATACCGGAAGTCTCCCTTGATAACGCGGACTTTTTCTTTGATGAGAAAATCCTGGCACGTCTTGCGGACTGTGGCGTGAGCCTTTTTGATGGTCCCTCGGATACCCTGCCGAGCTTCATGATTTACCTCGGACACGATGCCAACTCTATCGAAGCTGCGCACCTTAAAGAAGTTGAAAACCTGGTCCGCTCACTGAGGCCGCATATCAGGTATTTCTCCTCTGCAAAAATGCTGATCGATATACCCAACGGCGAGATGTGCGCCGCGATGAGCTGGTCCGGGGACTATGGCGTGGCAAAACGACGCGCCGAGGAAGCCGGTATAGATATCAACATCGGTTACGCCATGCCAAGCGGGGGCGTGCACGTGTGGTTTGACATCATGCTGATCCCGGCGGATGCACCACACCCGGAAAACGCGCACCTCCTGATCAATTACCTGATGCGGCCGGATGTTGTTGCAGCGATCAGTAATTTCACCGGCTACGCCAATGGCAACAAGACAGCAACGCCCCTGCTTGACAGGAAGATCAAGGACGACCCGGGCATCTATCCCGATGAAAGCACGAAGAAAAAATTGCAGCCGGTGCTCATGTATCCACCCAAGAAGGAACGTATTCGTTCGCGCACCTGGACCCGCGTCAAGACCGGTGTCTGAGTTGAAGCTGGCATGAACGACAATAACACCAGGAGCCGGGCCAGCTGGAGCCCACCCGATGAAGCACCCCTGATCCAGGTAAAAAATGTCTCGCGCTTTTTTGATGACTTTGCCGCGGTCAACAATGTCAGCCTGGATATCTATCGCGGCGAGCTGTTTGCCATACTCGGCGCATCCGGTTGTGGCAAGACAACCCTGCTGAGAATGCTGGCGGGCTTTGAAAAACCCAGCAAGGGGCAAATCCTCATTGACGGTGTCGACATGACCAGCGTGCCGCCCTATGAACGGCCGGTAAACATGATGTTCCAGTCCTACGCGGTATTCCCGCACATGACAGTGGAAAAAAATGTCGCCTATGGTTTAAAAAAGGAAGGCAGGCCGAAAGATGAAATTGATGAGCGGGTTAATGAGATGCTTGGGCTTGTGCAGCTTGGTGATCTGGCAAAAAGAAAGCCTCACCAGCTCTCCGGTGGGCAACGACAGCGTGTTGCCCTGGCCCGCGCACTGGTAAAAAAACCAAAGCTGCTCCTGCTGGATGAACCCCTCGCCGCGCTCGATAAAAAGCTTCGCGAGCACACGCAGTACGAGTTAATGAACATCCAGGACAAGACCGGCGTGACTTTTGTCGTCGTTACCCATGACCAGGATGAAGCCATGATACTGGCATCGCGTATTGCGGTGATGCAAAAGGGACAGTTTATTCAAAGCGGTACACCCAAGGAAATCTACGAGTATCCCTGTAACCGCTACGTGGCCGATTTCTTTGGCACCATCAACCTGCTCGACGGCACGGTTGAAAAAGCGGCTGATGAGCACATCGAGGTTAACTGTCCCGACATACAGGCGCATGTGCTTGCGCGCTGCGAAGAAAGCATGGAAGCAGGCAAGGCAATTACTGTTGCCGTGAGGCCGGAGAAAATCAGCATAAGCAAGACACGACCAACTGACGAGAATATTTCCGTTGTTAAGGGCGTGGTGTGGGACCTGGGCTACTACGGCAACCTGTCCTTCTACCGGGTAAAGACGGAGTCCGGCCACATTATCCAGGCCAGTGCGCAAAACACCGTGCGCTCGGCAACTCGCACGCTGGAATGGGATGATGAAGTCTACCTGTCCTGGGATATCAACAGCAGCGTGGTACTACTTGAATGAAGCTTTCTCCTGACCAGGGCTGGAGAAGTTTTGTAATCCTTGCGCCCTACATCTGGCTTTCGATTTTTTTCATCGCGCCTTTCATCATCGTTTTCAAGATCAGTTTTGCCGATCCCATCGTCGCACTACCGCCCTTCACTCCCCTGTTTGAATTCTCCGGTGAAAAAGGCCTGGTTTTAAACGCGAGTTTTGACAACTACCGCTTCCTGTTTGAAGACGACCTGTACTGGATCAGTTACCTCAAGTCCATCAACATAGCTTTTATTTCCACCCTGCTGTGCCTGCTGCTGGGTTACCCCATGGCCTATGCCATTGCCCGGGCGCGCGGAGCATGGAAAAACATTTTCCTTTTCCTGGTCATCCTGCCCTTCTGGACTTCATTCCTGCTACGGGTGTATGCCTGGATGGGCATGCTGAGTACAAAGGGCTTTATAAATAAGATTTTACTTTCAATCGGGATCATTGATGAGCCGCTGAAAATGCTTTACACCGACTTTGCCGTGTATCTCGGCATCGTTTATTCCTACCTGCCGTTTATGATCCTGCCGCTGTATGCGATCCTGGAGCGACTTGATCTTGACCTGGCAGAGGCCGCAGCAGACCTCGGTGCAAAACCGCTGGTGGTATTTCGAGACATAACGCTGCCACTGTCACTGCCCGGTATTATTGCCGGCAGCCTGCTGGTGTTTATCCCGGCACTGGGCGAGTTCGTGATTCCATCACTGCTTGGCGGCCTTGACTCACTCATGATAGGCCGCACCCTGTACGACGAGTTTTTCTCCAACCAGGACTGGCCACTGTCCGCCTCGGTGGCCACCATACTGCTCATCATCCTTATCATTCCGCTGATGCTTTTCCAGCACTACAACGGGCCACGGGCGCAGGAGGAAACGTGAGACAGCAGCGCTCGACTTTTCTCATTTCCGTGCTGTGCTTCGGCTATGCCTTTCTTTACGTACCCATCGTTCTGGTGATCCTCTATTCCTTTAACGATTCGCGTATTCTCTCTGTGTGGGGTGGCTTTTCGTTTCGCTGGTACCACGCGCTTATCGAGAATCGACAGATCATCGAGGCAACATTGCTCAGCCTGCGCGTGGCCTTTGTCAGTGCGACGGTCGCCACCATCCTTGGCACCCTCGCCGGCCTGTCACTGGCACGCATGGGTCGCTACCGCGGTCGCACCCTTTTCACCGGCATGGTGGCCGCGCCCCTTGCCATGCCCGAGGTGATCACCGGGCTGTCCCTGCTGTTACTGTTTGTCAGCCTGAAAAGTTTTATTGGCTGGCCCGCCGAGCGTGGTGCCGTGACCATCACCATTGCCCACATTACTTTCTCCATGGCCTATGTTGCAGTCATTATTCAATCGCGCCTGCTTTCAATGGATGCTTCACTTGAAGAAGCAGCGATGGATCTTGGTGGAAGACCCTTTCGCGTCACCCTGGATATCACCCTGCCACTCATTGCACCGGCCATGCTCTCGGGCTGGCTACTGGCCTTTACCCTCTCCCTTGATGACCTGGTAATCGCCAGTTTTGTCAGCGGTCCCGGCGCAAGTACACTTCCCATGTGGATTTACTCCAAGATCCGTCTTGGCGTGACACCGGACATCAATGCGCTGGCAACCGTGATCATCGTGACGGTTGGGCTTGCGGTCGGGATCGCAGGCTGGCTCATGTTGCGCCAGGAAAAGCAAAGACAAAAAGAAAGCATGCTGCTTGAAGCGAGTGACTAGTTAATGACAGGAGACCCGTCGCCAACCGCCAGCACGAGCTGGAAATCCAGGATTGACCTCGAAGTCGTCAAGCAAGTTATCAAGTGGACAGTTTATATCCTGCTGCTTGGTAATTTTTACATGTACATCATGGAAGACATGCATCGCGCGGCTCACAGCCTGGAAGCGAACGCGACATTGCTTGAGTGGATGGAAAAGTATTCGACCTCCATTGACTTTTTTGCATGGATTGTGCTGATTGGCCTGTTTGAGCTGGAAACTTACACTCTTGAGGATCACCACTTCACCCCCGTGGTCGACAGGATCATGGCGGGCATGCGTATCTGCTGCTACTTTTTCGTGTTTCATACCCTCTATGCCTACACTACTTCTACCTGGAATATTTACAACGAGGTTGAGCCTGCCGATGTCACCAGCGTTTGCGAGGTGGCCGACAATGATATTTCCTTTGTCAGCAACCTGCGTTATACCGAGGTAACTGCGGACAATTGCAGCGAGTTAAGTAATGACTCAAGACTCTACCTGCTGGATGATGGACTGGTAATTACCGATCGCAAAAACCTCAAGCTCGAAAGAGTGCTGGCGTGGATGGACCAGGTCGAAGTAATGTGCTGGCTCACTATCATGCTGCTAATCGAGCTTTTGATCCGCCTGCAGAACCGCGGCATCACCGAGGGACGGGTTATCGAAATTTCCAACCGCGTGAAGATTGCACTTTACAGCACCATCATGATGCTCGGTCTTTACTGGGCCTGGCTTGATCACCTGCTCTACCTGTGGGACGAGTTCCTCTGGATAGGTGGCTTTGCTGCCATTGAAATGAACGTGGCCGACTGGCGCGAAGAGTTACAGCAGGAAGAGGAAGCGGCGGCCTAGCTTACGCTGCGATCGATCTTGTTCGGTGGTACGTAGTCAAAAATAAAGGTGATGCGATCTTCCTTTCCCTTGTTCATCACGCTGTGTAGTTTCTGGTTGTTAATCTCGTACACCTTGCCCACTTCAAACTGGTAAGGACGCCCGTCGATCATGAACCTCACCCTTGGGTTGGTGGTAATGGGTACATGGATACGATGACCGTAGTGAAAGGACGGGTGCACGTCGGCGTGGGGTCGAATCTTGCCACCGGTCATCAGCTTCGCTGCCATGGCACGAATGATGGTGCCGCCCTTTGGGTAAAACTTCTCAATGATCTCGTGCATCACCGGTACCGCGACATCCGCGAGGCGATCCCAGCCCGGCTCTTTCCTCACTTCAAGATCGGGCCAGTTTGAGCCATCGGTAAACACCATGACGATGGACTCGGTGTAGCGGTGCACGTCAAATTCCTGCTGGCGCAGCTCCTGCTCCCGCCAGGCATTCTCATCCTGCTCGAGGATCTTTGCCTTCAGGGCTTCAATATCAAATTCACCCAGGCACCTGAGCGGCTCTTCAATATCCATTACCGGTATTTTTGTCGTCTATTCAGGGGTTTACGCTTGGTGGCAGCAAAGCGCGAGCGCCTTGAGCCCTTCTACGCGCCAAGGATACAGAAATCCGTCGGAATTTGACAGGAAACTTGCAATAATTTTGAATGAATTTTCATTCATTTTTATCCTGCAAATGCTTGTATTTAGCCCAATAGCTGGATTAAGATGCCTGCCAGTCGACCCCCTCTTTCGAGGAATTACCGGCCCCGCCAGGAATGATGTGCGAGGAAACCACGGTAGAGTCTTTACGAAGAGGCCAAAGACGGCACAATAATACTCAAGGACTGGCCCCAGAAATGAAACATATCGAGAAATGGTTAAAGAAGAATCGTATTGAAGAAGTCGAGGCGATTATTCCTGACTTCTCCGGTGCCGCCCGTGGCAAGTTTATTCCAGTGGATCGCTACATCCAGGATGGAGGCTTTCGTATTGCCGAGGCCATGTTCATGCAAACCGTTGCCGGCGACTACTCCAGCTATATCGACAAGGTCAATCCAACCGATGTAGACATGCAGGCCCGCCCTGTTGAAGACAGCATTCGCCTGGTGCCCTGGGCACAGGATCCGACCGCGCAGATTATCCATGACTGCTACCGCCTTGACGGCAAGCCGGTCAACGTGGCGCCGCGCTATATTTTAAAACGCGTACTCGAGCTGTTTGACGAGAACAACTGGAAGGCCGTGGTAGCACCTGAGCTGGAGTTTTACCTGGCCATTTCAAACACCGATCCCAACCAGCCCCTTGAAGCACCGGTTGGCCGCTCCGGTCGCCAGGAGAAATCGCGCCGTTCATTCAGCATCGATGCGCTGAACGAATACGAGGATCTCATCGCAACAATCTTTGATTATTCAGAAAAGCAGGGCCTGTCACTGGAAACACTGACCCACGAAGATGGCGTGGCACAACTTGAGGTTAACTTCCTGCACGGCGATCCCCTTGCCCTTGCCGACCAGGTGTTTGCCTTTAAACGCACCGTGCGCGAAGCCGCCTTTAAAAAGAACATCTATGCCACCTTCATGGCCAAACCCTACCAGGGGCAGCCGGGCAGTTCCATGCACCTGCATCAAAGCGTGGTAAACACGAAGACCGGCAAGAATATTTTTGCAACAAAGAGCGGCAAGGCCAGCAAGCTTTTTAAAAACTACATCGGTGGTTTGCAAAAGTACACGCCGGCGATGATGCCGCTGTATGCACCCAACGTTAATTCCTATCGTCGCATCACGCCGCATTTTTCTGCGCCGATAAATACCCACTGGGGTTACGATAACCGCACGGTGGGTTTACGCGTACCGGTTTCATCTGCTGCTGCAACGCGCGTGGAAAACAGGATTTCCGGATCTGACGTGAACCCCTACCTTGCCTTTGCCGCATCACTGGCTTCCGGTTATCTCGGTATCAAGAACAGTATCGAGCCCGGTGAAGCCGTTAGCGTGAGCGCATTTGAACTCGAGGCAAACCTGCCACGGGACATGCGGCTTGCCATGGCAGAGATGAAAAAGAATACTGCCATTCGCAAGGTACTGGGCAGGGAATTTATCGATCTTTACCTCGCGGTTAAGGATCTTGAATACGAAACATTTTCCCAGGTAATAAGCCCCTGGGAACGTGAACACCTGTTATTGAGAGTATAAGGCCATGAATAATTTAACGCAGAACTGGCAGGCCATGGATGCACAGCATCACCTGCACCCTTTTACCGACACCCTCGCCCTTGGAAAAGAAGGCTGCAAGGTGATCACAAGAGCCGACGGCGTGTATATATGGGATTCAGAAGATCGAAAGTTACTCGACGCCATGGCAGGCCTGTGGTGTGTCAACGTGGGTTATGGCAGGAAAGAACTTGCCGAAGCGGCCTACAGGCAATTACTTGAGCTGCCCTACTACAACAACTTTTTCAAAAGCTCTCACCCGACGGCCATAGAACTATCAAAGCTGCTGGCAGAAGTCACGCCGGCACACATGAACCACGTGTTCTTTACCAACTCCGGTTCCGAAGCCAACGACACCGTGATACGCCTGGTAAAGCGTTACTGGGATCTTGCGGGCAAGCCCAACAAGCGTGCCATTATCTCGCGCAAGGATGCCTACCATGGCAGCACCATCGGTGCGGCGAGCCTCGGCGGCATGAAAGAAATGCACGAGCAGGGACACCTGCCCATTCCCGACATTGTTCACATTGAGCCTCCCTACTGGTTTCGCGACGGTGGAGACCTTTCTCCGGAAGAGTTCGGCAGGAAAGCCGCCGGCTATCTTGAGGAAAAGATCAATGAGCTGGGCGCGGATAATGTTGCCGCTTTTGTTGGCGAACCCATACAGGGTGCCGGTGGCGTGATCATTCCACCGGAGACTTACTGGCCGGAAGTACAGCGCATATGCAGGGAAAACGACATCCTGCTGATTGCCGACGAGGTGATCTGTGGCTTTGGTCGTCTCGGCACCTGGTTTGGTTGCGATCACTTTGATATCACGGCAGACCTGATGCCCATCGCCAAGGGCCTGTCTTCAGGCTACCTGCCCATCGGTGGCGTGATGGTCGGCGATCGCGTTGCCGGGGTACTGGTGGAGAAAGGCGAAGAGTTCGCCCACGGCTTTACTTACTCGGGTCACCCGGCTTCATGCGCGGTGGCCATTGCCAACATCAACATCATGCGCGACGAAGGCATGGTAGAGAACGTGCGTGACAACACCGGCCCCTACCTGCAGCAGCGCTGGCAGGAACTGGCTGAGCATCCACTGGTTGGCGAAGCCCGCGGTATCGGCTTTATCGGTGCCCTTGAACTGGTGAAAGACAAGGACAGCCGCGAGGCTTTCGACAAGGATGACGGCGTTGGCATGCTGTGTCGCGACCACTGTATAGAGAACGGCCTGGTGATGCGTGCCGTTGGTGACACCATGATCATTTCGCCGCCGCTGTCGATGCAAAAGTCCGAAATCGATAAACTCATCGAGCTTGCAGGAAAAAGCCTTGATCAAACTGCGAGCAAGATGGGTAAATAAGCTAATGGCTAAAGCCATAGCACAACTGCATGATTCAAATAAGCAGACTGTAGGAGGCCAGGACGGCCTTCTACAAGCTTACATGGACGTACTTGTAGCGTGTCTGCGTTTTGAGCATGCAGGTGTGCCTAACTCTCGGAGGAACAACTAGTGGCATGGCAAGGTAAAATTCTTCGCGTGGATCTTTCCGCGGATACCTGCAAGACCGAGAACCTCAACATGGACTGGGCCAGGGAGTACCTTGGCCAGCGCGGTCTCGGTACGCGCTACCTTTATGAAGAAATGGACCCGGCCGCTGACGCGCTTTCCCCGGAGAACAGGCTGATCATTGCAACAGGACCATTAACCGGCACCATGGCATCCACCGGTGGTCGCTACTCCGTGATTTGTAAAAGCCCGCTGACCAATGCCGTGGCCTGCTCCAACTCAGGCGGGCAGTTTGGCGCGGAGCTGAAATATGCCGGTTATGATCTCGTGATCTTTGAAGGGCGCTCTGAAGAGCCGGTGTATCTTTACATCAATGATGACGAGGTTGAGCTGGTTTCAGCGAAGCACCTCTGGGGTAAAACCGTGTGGGAGGCTGAGCCCGCCATCAAGACAGAATTACAGGACCACGCCATCAAGGTGTGCTCCATTGGCCCTGCCGGGGAAAACCTCAACCGCTATGCCTGCGTGGTCAACGATCTGCATCGCGCTGCCGGTCGTTCCGGCGTGGGTGCGGTGATGGGCTCAAAGAATCTCAAGGCCGTGGCGGTACGTGGCAGCAGCGGTGTCACGGTGAATGACCCGGCGTCGTTCATGGAAACCGTCAACGAGTTAAAGGCGGTGATGCAGGAAAGCGAGGACCGCAAGGCGCTGAGCCGCGAAGGTACGCTGATGATGATGGACCTTGCCAATACCTTTGGTACCCTGCCCACTCGCAATTTTCGCGAGGTGCAATTTGAAGGCGCATCAAAACTTAACGTGGAAAGTATGCACGCCACCAACGAAGACGGGCATCGAAACCTGGTAACAAACGCCGCCTGCTTTGGCTGCACAATTGGCTGTGGTCGTATCTGCTTGATTGACCCGACGCACTTTTCCGTGAAGGATAAGCCCCAGTACCACGGTGCATCAGGTGGACTGGAATACGAAACCGCCTATGCTCTCGGCTCCATGGTGGGCGTGGACGACATCGATGCCGCAACCTACTGCGGCTTTATCTGCAACGAGTACGGCATGGATCCCATTTCGCTTGGTGGCTCCATCGCTGCTGCCATGGAGCTTTATGAAGAAGGCGTTATAAGCGGTGAACACACCGGCGGCATCGAGTTGAAATTCGGCTCCGCCGAGACACTGGTTGCTGTTACTGATCTCGTCGCACGCAGCGAAGGTATCGGTGCGGAGATCGCCATGGGCTCGAAGCGTCTTTGTGAAAAGTACGGACGCCCGGAACTGTCCATGTCAGTCAAGGGACAGGAATTTGCCGGCTACGATGGTCGCAGCCTGCAGGGCATGGGACTGGCCTACGCCACCAGTAACCGCGGGGCCTGCCACCTGCGCGCACAGCCCTACGAGGATGACTTCGAAACCACCGAGCCGGATAACAAGGCCAGGGTCGTCAAGGAAACCCAGGACTACGTGGCGGTGGTAGACTCAAGTGGTTTGTGCCTTTTCCCCGGCGAAGCCGGCATGCTGGAGGAAAACGTGATTGCACATATAAATACCGCCTGCGAAGGAGATTGGGATGCCGAGCGAATTGCGCAGACCGGTGAACGAATATGGAACCTTGAACGCCAGTTCAACCTGGCTTCCGGACTCAGCCACGAGGATGACACCCTGCCCGACAGGATACTGAAAGATCCGGCACCCAGCGGCAGTGCCAAGGGGCTGGTATGTCGTCTTGATGAAATGCTGCCGGACTACTATGCACGCCGTGGCTGGGATGAGCAGGGCGTGCCCACGAAAGAGACCCTGGAAAAGCTGGGTCTCGCCGAGTAATACACATGAGAGATATTTTTCCACAAGCCCATACTGGATCCTACTACGCGGCCACTGCCAACCGTAGTATCGAGACAACGACCCTTGAAGGTGAACACCACTGCGACGTGTGTATCGTCGGCGGCGGCTTTACCGGTATTACCACTGCACTTGAACTGAGTGAGAAGGGTTACAAGGTGATGGTCGTGGAAGCCAACCGCGTGTCCTGGGGTGCCAGTGGTCGAAATGGCGGCCAGCTCATTGGTGGCATCGCCGGGCAGAAACGCCTCAACACTTTCCAGCCCGAAGATAAAACCGAGATGCTGTGGGAGCTGGGCTGGCTCGGTAACAAGATAGTGAAAGAGCGGGTTGAGAAATACAACATCGACTGTGACCTCAAGTATGGCTACATCGATGTTGCAGAGAAACCGCGCCACTACCGGCAGTTCGAAGAGGAATGCGAGTTCCTGGAAAAAAAGAACTGGCCACACGAATTTCGCCTGGTGCCAAAGTCGGAGATGTTCAGCGAGATTGGTACTGACTATTACCTCGGCGGTATGATCAACAATGCCAATGGTCATCTTCATCCGCTCAACCTGTGCCTGGGTGAAGCCGCTGCGGCGATTGAACTGGGCGCGCAGATTTTTGAAAACTCGCCGGTGATGCGTATTGAACATGGTGCGAAACCGAAGGTGCACACCGCCAGTGGTTTTGTGCAAAGTGATTTTGTGGTGGTGGGTGGTAATGCCTATCACACCCTTGAACACAGGAACATGGGTGGGATCGTTTTTCCGGCAGGCAGCTATATCATCGGCACCGAACCTCTTTCCGAGGAACTGCAAAAGGAAATCATTCCCAGCGACATGGCGGTCTGCGAGATGAGCCACGTGCTCAATTATTACCGTCTCAGCGCAGACAAGCGCATGCTGTTCGGTGGACGCTGCAATTATTCCGGTCGTGACCCGGCCAGCATCAGCGCTTCGATGTTACCGCGCATGCTGAAAATCTACCCTCAGTTGAAAGATCTCAGGATCGACTTTGAGTGGGGTGGCAAGATTGGTGTCGTGATCAACCGTATTCCGCACCTGGGACGTATCGGCAACAACGTCTTCTTTGCCCAGGGTTACTCGGGCCATGGTGTTAACGTCACGCATATCGTCGGCAATATCCTGGCGGAAGTGGTGTCAGGCACCTCGGAGCGCTTTGACATGTTTGAACGGGTCAAGCACTACCGCATACCGGGCGATCGCATGATAGGCAACAACCTCGTTGCCCTTGGCATGCTTTACTACCGCACCCTGGACTTACTGCCCTGAGGTCTTGTTCAGGCGAGGCCCCTTGCGGCAGCGTGCAGGTATAACATTTCCAGCGTCAGCGTGGCACCGGCAAGAGACGTAATTTCACCTACATCGTAGGCTGGCGCCACTTCCACGAGGTCCATGCCCACAACATTTACACCTTTTAAACCGCGCAGGATCTGCTGGGCCTGGTGTGTACTCAGGCCGCCGATGACCGGCGTGCCGGTACCCGGTGCGTAGCTGGGATCAAGACAGTCGATATCAAAAGTAAGATAACAGGGCCTGTCCTCCACCACTTCCCTTATCCTGCTTACCACTGCTGCCACACCCATCTCGTGTACCTGCGGCCCCTTGATGATGTTGAAATCAAAGGTGTCCTTGTTATAGGTGCGCAGGCCAACCTGTATGGACTCCGAGGGCACAACCAGCCCCTCTTTTGCCGCGTGGTAAAACATGGTGCCGTGGTCAATGCGGCCATCCTCGTCTTCCCAGGTATCGGAATGGGCATCAAAATGGATCAGCGACAGGGGCCCATGCACTTCCGCATAGGCTTTTAATATGGGATAGGTCACAAAGTGATCGCCACCGAGGCTGAGTACTGCCACGTCACCTGCCAGAAGCTTGCGTATATGCGCCGTGATGGAGTCCGGCACTGTTTCCGGCCTGCCATGATCAAAATCACAATCGCCGTAATCAATCACCGAGAGCTTGTCGAAAACATCAAAGCCCCAGTCATCCAGCTGCGCCCAGCTCACCTGGGTTGATGCCTGTCGTATACCACGCGGACCAAAGCGCGTGCCGGGACGGTTGGTGGTGGCGGTATCAAAGGGTATACCGGTAACGGCGACATCGGCGCTGGCGAGATCGCGGCTGTACCTGCGACGCATGTAGCTGAGCACACCACCATAGGTGGGCTCACCGATGGTGCCCTTCAAATCTTCCCTGAACGCGCCCTGGTCTATTTCTTCTTTATGCATTTCCTGACACTTTCACTTACGACGCATCGGCAAGAGCCGGGATGGTCTTTCTTAAATTGATGTACATGAAAGCATATATCAACATGGCCACCATTGTCGCCGTTGAACACATGATAAATACGCCCTTGTACCCTAAACCCATGCCCAGTATGGATGCGGCAAGGTTGGGACCGATAATCTGCCCCAGGCCCTGTGCGCCCGGCATCAGCGCGGCAAACCTGCCGGAATGATCCACGTTGGCAACTGTCGCCATCTGGTAGACGTCAATAAAGATCCATAGAAAGTTAAACATGAATACGCTCATGAGGATCTTGGTATCGGTGATGCCCAGTGCCAGCATGGCCACCATGCATGACTGGATCACGAGGGTCACCAGCAGCGGACGGGCAAGACCAAAGCGATTGCTCAGCAAGGTAGCAAAGAGACAACCCAGTAAACTGAGAAAAGACGACCACACCAGCACGCGCCCCACCCATTCCGGATCGGCGGTGGACATGCTCGGATCATTACTGGCCAGTTCAATGTAGGTCCAGTATGCACCGATGTTGATATAGGTCACCACCATGGCCGCCAGCACCATGCAGGGTACGTAAACCGGTACATGGCGGTGCTCCACGTGCTCACCTCCATCGTCCTCCTGCACATCCACTTCCACGTCGAGACCTTCATCAAGCGCATAAGCAGGCAGCCACTTTATAAAGGGAAATGACACGACATAGGTGCCAATAAAAACGAGGTAAATACCGTTCATGCTCAGCTGCGGCAGCACGTGTAGCTCCAGCGCCTGTGAAAACGCAAAGGCAAACAGCATGAGATTAAAGGCACGGGCGGGCTTCGAGGTGGCCCCGAGTGTTGCCACGGCCACCGCAGTATAGATACCGCTGCCAAAACCGGCAAGTAGTCGTAGCCACAGTACCTGTTCATAGCTCACCAGGTAAATACACAGGGCATTGGCAAGGATGGCAATGAGTGCCGATATCACCATCAGCAGGCGACGGTTGACCCTGGCGACAAGGATGGCGGCGACCACCGCACCGAGAGACAGTCCACCGAGATCAGCACCGGCAACACGCCCCACCTCTACCTCGGAGAAACCAAGCAGGTTGACCCAGGCCGTGCTGATAACCGGGATACCTACCAGCACGCTATAGCCCGCCAGCGCCATGTAAAGAGAGATGACGATGGAGCGCCAGCCGTCAAAGACGGTGGGTTCGTGGTGAAGTGCCGAGGCGGGCTTGCTCATGTGACGCAGTAACTGTTCTTATTATGAGCCCGCATTCTAGCAACAATCCTGCATGACTATTTCCTGTTTTTCACGCAAATCACGGAATTTCCTGGGTTTTTATCATATAGAAAATCAATCAATTATATAAAAACAATTAATTTGTTATATACATGCTTCGCGAATACATTGCAGGCTCAAGAAATAGCGACCATTGGGTCGAGCAGGGAAATTGGATGTTAGTAAGGACAGGTTTTAGCCAGTGAATATACGTGATTTAAAATACCTCGTGGCGGTTGCCGATACCGGTTCGTTCAGCCGTGCATCAGAGAAGTGCTTTGTCAGCCAGCCTGCTCTCAGCATGCAGGTAAAAAAACTGGAAGAAAGCATCGATACGAAACTTTTCGACCGGGACACCACCGGGCTCTCGGTAACAACGAAAGGTGAAGTGCTGGTTGAGCAGGCTCGAAAAATCCTCGACGAGGTCAACGAGTTTTACACCATCGCGCGGGAAGAAGAAAACCCGCTTGCAGGTGATGTCAGCCTGGGTGCCTTTCCAACTATTTCCCCCTACCTGGTACCGCGGGTACTACCCGTGCTCATGGCACGCTACGCCAGCCTGAATTTTTCCGTGGTGGAAGACAAGACCGCTGAACTGCTAAAGAAACTACAGGACGGTAGTATCGACGTGGCCCTGATTGCCCTGCCGGTAAATGAAAAAGGCATCACCGGGGTCAAGGTGATGGAAGAAAACTTTTATCTTTGCGTAAACCGCGACAGTCACCTGCATGACTACGAGTCGGTGAACTACGATGATATCAAGGACGAAAACATCCTGTTGCTGGAAGAAGGTCACTGCCTGCGTGAACAGGCGCTGTCAGTTTGCCAGCAGGCCAATGCCAGCAATACAAAGCTGCACAAGTCCGCCAGCCTGGAAACCCTGATCGGCATGGTGGCCAACGGCCTCGGCGTAACCCTGGTACCGGAGATGGCAACCGGTGTTCGCCAGGACGGTGTGAAGTTTCTTCCCTTCAATATTAACGAACCTTCTCGTAGCGTGGCGCTTTGCTGGAAAGAATCCAGTGAACGTTCTGCGCTGTATCGACGACTGGCTCACTCGCTGGTATCCCTGCAGTTATAGGGTAATACAGCCTATAAGCTTTACTTATAGGCCCCTATAAAAAGCAAGTATTTCTCAAGGCTTGCGAAGACTCCTAAGCTTGTTTCCAACACGCTAAATGTGAATTTGAAATTTTTAAACAAGCAAAGGAGAAACAACATGAAAACAATTATCGCTTCAGCAGTAATCGCAATGGCCACCACCCAGGTACAGGCAGAAGGTTTTTACCAGGGCGTGGCAGCACAGAACTCAGCCGAAAGGATCGAGATTCGGGTTAACTCACCATCAGGCTTTGTATCCCCCCTCTACAAAGCGGTGACCGGTGGCAAGGAAGTAAACGTTAAGGGCAACTCAGTTGTCGCCAACGACGCCACCTCTTCAGTCCTGTATGAAACAGTGACTGGCAACTTCCAGGCCCAGGATAGCTAAGGGACTGGATAAGGGTAAACGGGCGATTTGAGTAATCAATCGCCCGTTTATTTCATCCGCATCTCGAAAAAAGGAGTTCATCATGTTCAGAATTACTTACCTGGTTTTTATCGCAGCCCTGTACAGCGTATTAACCTTTAGCTCGGCACTGGTATTTGCCGAGGAAGTCACCGGCAGGTCAAACCAGTTCTGGTGGCCCGACAAGCTTAACCTCAACCAGCTTCGCGCCCACGACCCCGCATCAAACCCCTACGGCGATTTTGATTACGCCGAGGAATTCAGCAAGGTAGATCTTGAAGCACTGAAAGCCGACATCGAAAAGACCCTGAAAACATCGCAGGACTGGTGGCCGGCAGACTGGGGTCACTACGGTGGCCTGATGATTCGCTCTGCCTGGCATGCAGCAGGTACCTACCGTGTTCATGACGGTCGCGGCGGCGCTGACGGCGGACAGATCCGCTTTGAGCCGCTAAATAGCTGGCCGGATAACGCCAACCTCGACAAGGCACGTCGCATCCTGTGGCCGGTAAAGCAGAAGTATGGCCGCAGCGTTTCCTGGGGCGACCTTATCATCCTCTCCGGCAACGTCGCGCTCGAGTCCATGGGTTTTGAAACCCTGGGTTTTGCCGGCGGCCGCGCAGACGACTGGGAAGCCGACCTGGTTTACTGGGGTGCAGAAACGGAAATGCTGGCCAACGACAAGCGTTATCACAAGGACGGCAAGATGGAAAAGCCCCTCGCAGCTGTGCAGATGGGTCTTATCTATGTGAACCCGGAAGGACCCAACGGTAACCACGATCCCATCTCGGCCGCCGCAGACATTCGCGAATCCTTTGGTCGCATGGCCATGAACGATGAAGAAATCGTTGCGCTGATTGCCGGCGGTCACACCCTGGGCAAGGCCCACGGTGCAAAGAAGGCCGACTGCGTCGGCGCCGAGCCTGCCGCTGCTGCCCTCGAGGAGCAGGGTCTTGGCTGGAAGAACCGCTGTGGCACGGGCAAGGGAAGTGACGCCATGACAAGTGGTCTTGAAGGTGCCTGGACGGCCACGCCAACGGCATGGTCCATACAGTACCTGGACTTCCTGTTGCGCTTTGACTGGAAACAGTCAAAAAGCCCGGCTGGCGCTACCCAGTGGATCCCCACCGATGAAAGTGCAAAGTCACTGGTACCCGATGCACACATAGCCGGCAAGCGTCACGCGCCGATTATGTTCACCACCGACCTTGCCCTTAAAAAGGATCCTGGCTTTCGCGAGATCACCGAGCGCTTTCTTAACAACCCGAAAGAGTTCGACAATGCATTTGCCCGCGCCTGGTTCAAGCTGACCCACAGGGACCTTGGCCCCCGCGAGCGCTACGTGGGTGCGGAAGTACCGGAAGATATCTTCATATGGCAGGACCCGGTGCCAGCCGTGGATCACAAGCTGATCAGCCACAACGAGGCAGAGAAACTTGAAATGCAAATCCTCAAGTCTGGACTCAGTAACGCCGAGCTGGTACGCACTGCCTGGGCATCGGCGGCAAGCTTTCGCGGCTCCGACATGCGCGGTGGTGCCAACGGTGCCCGCGTGCGACTGGCCCCGCAGAAAGACTGGGAAGTGAATAACCCCGCTGAGCTGGCAAAGGTCATCGATACGCTGGACAAGGTTCGCGTGAACTTTAACAGGAAACTGCCCAAAGGTAAGAAGGTATCACTGGCTGACACTATCGTGATTGCCGGTAATGCGGCGGTGGAAGAAGCGGCAAACAGGAAAGGGTACAAGATTGATATTCCTTTCACTCCCGGCCGTACCGATGCCACCCAGGAGCAGACCGACGTGAAGTCTTTCGCCTACCTTGAACCAACCGCTGACGCTTTCAGGAACTACTACAGCGAACGCAGCTATGCCTCGCCGACAAAGATGCTGGTGGAGAAAGCTGACCTGCTGAGACTGACCATTCCCGAAATGACGGCTCTTGTAGGTGGCATGCGCAGCATCGGCGCCAATGCCTTTGACTCAAAGCTGGGTGTATTAACCACAAAACCCGGTGCACTTGGCAATGACTTCTTCGTCAACCTGCTGGACATGTCAACGATGTGGAAGAAGTCAAAAGAAGTGGCCGGCACCTACGAAGGCGTTGACCGCAACAGCGGCAAGCCAAGGTGGAAGGCAAGCTCCGTGGACCTGGTGTTTGGTTCCAACTCCGAGCTTCGCGCCATAGCAGAAGTGTATGCAGCAAAAGACGGTGAAGCGAAACTGGTCAATGACTTCACCACCGCCTGGACAAAGGTGATGAACCTGGATCGCTTTGATGTCACCACTGGCAATGACCAGGTAGCAGGACGTTAAATGAGGTAACTCACCCACTCAAGGCAAGCAGTAAAGAAAAGGCGGCGTAGCAATACGTCGCCTTTTTTATTTATTTAAACGTCACCCGTGTATGAAACTCGCCGTTCTCGCCGAACTTGTCGGCATCTTCGGGAAGACGGCTTAGCAGGGTTTCATCAAACCTGTCGCCAATACTGATATCAAGCCCCTCTTTCGCCACCGCGCTGACATGGCAGGCAGCATTTGAATTTTCAAGATCCTGCATGAGTTCTTCGTAGGGTACTTTCCAGATGGGGAATAGCAGGGACAGGCCGCTGGTTCTTTCCTCACCACCGAAAGTAGTGAGACGCCATTCGCGAATGTGCTCAAGGTGTAGATCACCAAAGGCCAGCGCCTCGCAGTTATCAAGCAAATCCAGGGCAAGTAACACGTGTTCAATGTAATCCCGTGCCGGGTGCAGGGGCACGCCGATTGCCGGCACGCCAAGGTGGGCCGCCTGCTCCGCCACGACCTCGCTGTGAATATCCTGGTGAGCAATCATGCCACTGCTCGCATCAAAGGTATTCACCAGCACGATCTGCCTTTCTTCCTCGCGTGCCAGGGCGCGGTAGGCTAAAAAGCTGTCCTTGCCGCCACTCCAGAAAAGCAACACGCTGGGCCGACCAGGTTCGGGGCGGTCATCGGTCAGCCACCCGGCCTGCTCGGCAGCAAAATCTTCCGCTTCTTTATAGGGACAGTGCCGGCAGCCGGAGTTACAGCAGTAGCCGCGCTTCTCCAGGGCATGGGCAGTAAAAACCAGGTAGCCCGTGTCGGGATCGCGATAGCGGTCCTCACCCCTGTCGCAGGCCTGCTGGTGTAGTTCATTTATACGTTCATTAAGCATGGCGCATTCTATCGTTTAATTGGCCACTTTGACTAATTTGTGCTCTGGTGAAACTGGATTATCATATCGAACAGTAGAATTCGTAGCAGCTATGAAAAACAGCATCATCCATTACGGGGGACCGGGGTACAAGGAAGGCGCATTACGCGATCTTCTCTCGCAGCGTATCGCGCAGGTACCAGCGGGCGGCAGCATCGACTGGGTCACCTACTACTTCCGCGATCGAAAACTGGCGCGAGACCTGGTTGATGCCGGGCAACGCGGTGTAAACGTTCGCATCACCCTGGATGGTCGCCCACGTTCCATTCACGCAAACGATGAAGTGATTCAAATACTGAAGGAAGGCCTCGGTGACGGTGTGCGAACTATCTCCAGCAGCAAGGGCAGGCTCCATCGTGGCAAGCTATTCAGGCCTAGGCTGCATGAGAAAGTATATTGTTTTTCTCACCCAGAGCCCGTTGCGCTGGTCGGCTCATTTAACCCTTCCGGTGACACGCCGGAACAGTACCCGGATGTAATCAAAGACATTGGCGATCATGACCGCGCCTTTAACCTGCTGGTTGAACTGGGTGAGCCGAAGCTTGTTGAAGCACTTGTTGATCACTGCCGCTCTCTTCACGGCGACAGCTACGGTTTTTTTGATCGCTTTCGTAGCATACAGAACAGGGCCCGCAGCTTTGGTAACTTCGAACTGCACTGCTGGCCACGTGTTTCTTCAGACCCGGTTTATGCCTTATTGAAAAACAGTTCGCCCACGAGCCACGTGCGCATAGTTGCTTCTCACTTCAGCGGCATCACGTCGCTTTCCACGATCAAGGCAACCAGCAGGCGGGGATTAAAAATCGAACTCATCCTTGAGTCCACCGAACGACGCGTACCACAGCAGGTGTTAAGCGATCTTATCGAGGCTGGTATCACAATCTATAGCGCAGACAGGGAAGGTGAATGGACACCCATGCATGACAAGTTCATGCTGGTAGATGATGAAGGAAAAAAATCCTGCGTGTTTGGCAGCTTTAACTGGAACGAACCTTCAAGACGCCTCAACCGCGAACTGGGCATTACATCCACGGAAGCTTTACTGTTCGAACAGCTGGAGCAACGCTGGGAAACCTTGCTGAAACACCAACATAAAATAGTTGGAGTCAGTTAGAACTGGGCAGGCATCGGCCGATGGTATCTGAAAGTAGTGCAAGGCTTTCCAGCAGGCTTTGACTGGGGCGACTGAATAGCTCGTAGCCATCCAGTATTTCCATCGGCACGTCCGTATCGTTCCTGAGTTCCTTTTTTGTGCGCTCGGCAGTGAATCCGCAACATGCGGCAATGATGAGATCCGGCCGCGAATCCTGTACCTCTTTCCAGGTGACCTGGAACGAAGGCTGTCCGGGACTGGCAAGTGTGCTGTGCGCGCCAAGCAGGTGAATCATGTCCGGTACCCAGTGCCCCGAGGCAAAGGGTGGATCGAGCCAGTCAAGAAAAGCAACGCGAAAGTTATACTCTGCAAATCGGCCACGGTACTTTGCCAGGTGCTTATGCCAGAGCTTTACCAGTTCAATGGCCTCATACTGGCGCTCAATATTCTCGCCCACCTGCTCAAAGCATAAAGGCATATCATCAAGCCTGTATGGTGCGAGATCGACCAGCCTCGGCTTACTGCTTATTTCTCGCACTGCAACTTCAACATCGCCAAAAGGCACGGCACAAACATCGCAAAGAGACTGGCTGATAACAACGTCGGGCGCGAGCCGCTCAAGCCCTTCAATGTCCAGTTCATAAAGCGGCTTCGTAGCGTTTTCAACCTCGGCATTAATACTCGAGCTCGAAGCACTCGAATCAACCCAGGTCCGGGTCAGGGCAGGTAGATGTTTCCACCTGCTATCACAGCTGTGACTGACGCCAACGATTTCCCGGCCGGCCCCGAGGCCAACGATAATATCAGTGGCGCTCGGCAGCAGGGAAACGATGCGCAATGATATCTCCAACAAGGCGAATGATAAGGAAAGCCACACCAGCAAAAATGATATTGGCGAGTATCCCTTTCAGCAAAAATGGCAAACCGTTGAAATAACAAAGCATCCAGCCTTCCAGCGTTGCCGGATAATAGCCCATCGCCATGGGCGAGATGTTGGAAATAAAATAGAAAACTACAGCATTAATGACTGCAGCAAGTAATACGGCTCGAGAGCGTACCGATTTCAGCACCGGGGTAACAGACAGCGCGGCCACCATGTATGCAAGGTAGACAATGCCCAGGGCAAGCACGGCATAGAAACCATTCATGGCATCAACCACCAGCACTGTTAGCATCACCGGGATTATTACCAGCGAACGTGGCAGGAAGGCAGCGGCCAGCATGCTAATCGCGCCGACTGTGGACACGCCCATGTCATGGGGGACCAGGTGGGTAGCTACACCCGCTACTGCCAGGCCGAGGATGATCAGCCCATAGCGTACTCGTGTTTTCATAGGGAAACTCCGTTAGCCGCCATTCCTCGGACGGGGAAGTTGTGCCAGGGGAGCGGTCTCCGGACTTACGAGTATTGACTGCTCCCACCTTCCCATCTTGCAGACAGTGGCATATCGACAGCAGTCACTCGCTTACCGTTGCGAGGTCAGTACCGGATTTTAACCGGTTTCCCGTTAACCTCCCCCGGGTGTGCGAACGCACGCGCCCAGTTTACGCTAACAATGGTTTCAGGCAAAGAAAGTTTAATAAAGCTAGGCCAGCATGCCTTCAGCTTCAAACCAGTCAACTATATCCGACGCGGATTCCCTCACCGGCCTCGGGCTCAGGCCCAGTGCTTCAAGGGAACTGCTTGGATCAAAATGCATGGAGCGCCGGGTGAGCTTGACCCCGGTAATCGTGGCCATGGGCATCTTGCCGGTGACGTAGCGTGCCCAGTGTTCACTGAACCAGGCGACGGAAAGTGCAAGCCCGTAGGGCACGGTAAAGCCCGGCTTGCCCTTGTTGATCTTCTCACCCAGTAACTCCAGCCAGTCACCGAGCAGGTAATTCTCATAACCCAGCAGGTAACGAATACCCGGCTCACCCTTTTCCATGGCCGCCATCATGCCCTGCGCCACGTCGCGCACATCGATGAGGTTAAAACGACAGTCGAGGTAGGCCGGTAACTCGCCACGGCAAAAGGCCAGCGCCATGCGCGTGGGTGGTGTAAGCCCCCGGTCACCCGGACCCACCGGCAAAGTGGGACACACCACGATGACCGGCTCACCACTCTTGCCCAGCTTTAGCGCGGCCTGGTCAGCCCTGAACTTACTCAGGCAATAGGGCCCGATCATCTCGCTTTCATGCAGCTCGAGGTTTTCAACCGCCCCACCCTCAAAGTGACTGGAGGTGAGGATACTTTCAGTGCTGGTATGGATGACGCGTGAAGCGCCGTTATCGAGGGCGGAATGAATCACGTTGAGTGCGCCCTTGTGATTTATCTCGTCAAACTCTGCCGTGTTCTTGCGCCAGAGATTGGGATCGGCAGCTAGGTGGTAAACACGGTCGCAACCCCTGGTGGCCTTATCTACCGCGGCACGGTCACGAATATCCGCACGCGCGAGCTCAACCCTGTCCAGCGGCAGGTGCTCGAGACTGGCATTGGGTAAATCCAGCACTCGCACTTCCTCGCCCCTGTCCAGCAGGGCCTGCACCAGGTGCGAACCGATAAAGCCGCCACCACCGGTAACCAGGTTCATTTCTTTATCCCCAGCTTTTCAAGTTCTGCTGACATTATATATAGATGCTGGTAATCCGGGCTGAGCCGCTTCTCGGTGATGGTATTGACCATGTGTACCGCTGCGCGGTTGTAGGGACAGGGCATGTCACCGGCAAGCTCGACCAGGTGACCGTTGTAGGCATCGATCTCGGTATGGGCGCTGCCCATGTCCGGCGCCATGGAGCAGTAGGTGCCGCGCAGGGATGGCTTGAAAAAAACCGCCATGATTTCAGGCAGGCCCGGTGTCTTGAGTATCTTGCTCACGGTATCCGGGTGAAAGGGACCGATTACCGCAAAATCCTTTTTTGCATTTTTGAGGATCGCGTAGTTCTCAAGGATGAGCTTGAAGAAATACTTCTTTGCCAGCTTGTCAGATAAAAGCGTGGCGTTATCGACGCCAGCGGACGCCGCAAGCGGCGATATGGCCGCGTTATACATGAGCTTGGTGGCCTTGTAGGGCAGCACATTATCCACCTGCTCCATTTGAAACAGTGGCGTGCCTTTTAATGCACCGGCAAGTTCCGTGATGATCTTTAGCTCTTCATCATTCACAGTCCGTCTCGGACCGATATGTAACTCACCATCACGGGTGATACGGGTCACGGGCCGATGTCGTTCACATTCAGAAACAAAGGACGCGATGCCTTCACCAAAGTGCGTGTTGCTATCGAGCTCCACGTCGTAACCATTTTGTACGGGGATGATAAGCTGCCGGTTGGCTACCTTGTTCAGTACATCGGTATTGTTAAAGGTCTTTGTGCACAGCAGGGTCAGCGCGTCGCTGGATGATTCCCATTCTGAAAAATGCACAAAGGGCACCTTAACCGGATCGTAGCCTTCAACCGCCATACCGTGTTCCTTGCCGTAGTCGCACTTCTCAGCATCACTCTCCACCATGAGCACATCACAGCCTTTTTGCGCCAGGGCATAGCCCACGGCCACGCCAATGCCGCCGGCCCCTATAATATGTACGGGAGACGAAATCACGACTGCTCTTCCAGTGCTCTTTGCCTGCGCATGTACATGTCACGGCAGATATACACCGCGACAAATGGCGTGATAAAGGCGGCAAGGGTAAGAAGCAACTGGCCATAACCAAGGGCCGTGCCGATGGGCACGATGATCATGGCATCATCCGGATCAAAGCCCGCAAAGGAATTAAAGGCGGCGGCGCTGGCATCGATACTGGCAGCCACCTCGATCACCGCGTAGAAAATAATACTGATACAAACCCCGGCCACGATACCCATGACAAGACCCCATGCACCGAGGTCCCCTTTCATGGCCGCCACGCCAATGCCGATAAAAATCGCGGCATTGCAGATGGCATCAGTAATCAAGTCATAGATGGCACCAAAGCGACTCGACTTACCGCTGAGGCGCGCAAGCTCCCCGTCGGCCCGATCCAGCACCATGGACACGATAAAAGACAGCGCCCCCAGCACGTTCCAGGATGTCTCGCCAAAAGCAAAGCACGCGGCCGCAGCCACGCCAAACACCAGTCGACCCGTGGTCAGGTGATTGGGCGTCACCGGGGTATCCACCAGCGGTGTCACCAGCTTACGCGAGAACTTGTGTATCCAGGTGTTGTAACTCATCAAAAAGAACGTCGGTCTGCAATAAAACCGAGACTATAACGCAAATTGATACTCGCTGTCTGAATAGAAACCGCTCTCATCCGGGCAAACTTCAGCCCGGCCTGAAAGGTCTATAACAGTGAAGATAAGGGACTGACCAGGCCAGGCCATGTACTAGTTAATTAAGTTCGTCGTCCTTCCAGAACTTGGTTCCCTTGATGGTTGCCTGCAGAGCCAGCCCGGTCTTGGTTAACTGGTATATCGTGATGTCATCGATGACCACTTCACCACTGGCAGCACCGATCCCCTTGTCGTCAGCAATTGCCGCAGCATCTGCCTGGCCTCCAAACTGCCAGCCGCTGTTGATAAAGTTGTCCATGGTGTCCTTATTATGAAAAATGAATACCGCCCGAAAGTCCTTTACTCCCAGGCCCAGCCCAACACCCACTTCACCCATCTTCATGTAAGTGTGTTGACCTGTCTGGTTGTTTTTCACTACACCATAGCCACCGCCAAAGCTGGCGAATATTAAATTTACATTCGCATTACTAAACACTGCATAACCCGGCGAGTTGCTGATCATGTTTTTTGTATGTGGTTTTATCTTGTATAGATCAGTAAGCACTTCATTTTTCATGTTCAGTACTTGCTGTCGCTTATCCGGAGTTGTTTTTGTGCTGGTGGTTGTGCATGCATTGAGCACCAACAATGCGAAAAGCATGCATGTGATCCTGTAAAGTGGATGCATTTTCGTTTCCTCTGTGAAAAGGGGATAGCTTGCTGGCTTTGCGTGCTCAAAGGCCAGCTACTGGTTTAGATAACAAGGTTAAGATGTAGTGCTGCTTATTACCGAAAAATATACCCGCAACGTGATCCAGTTCAAAAATACAAATAAGCTGGCAGGCTGATAAAATCCTGGACGGCGAAACCTCAATTTCCAGGCAGGCTTTTCGCGAGGCGCGAGCCCACAATGAAAAAAAGGACAAACAATACCGGGTTAAGTGAAAAGGAACTTAAGGATGCAATGGCTGGCCCGGGGCAATAGCCGGCTATACCCCAGCCTATTCCAAACAGGGCCGAGCCCCCTATTAGTCTTTTATCAATATGTTTTTTTACGGGAAGATGAAAACTCTCTTCGAACAGCGGGGCGGAACGCTTCAGGATAAAACGAAAACTCACCAGGGTTACCAGAACCGCACCACCCATGACGAATATGAGGCTGGCATCCCAGTTGCCAGTGACATCGAGGAAGCCAAGCACGCGATGCCGGTTGGTCATCTCCGACAGGGACAGGCCAAAGCCAAATAACAGGCCGCTGATGACGGCTACGGTCAATCGGTTCATCAGGACAGCCCCAGCAGGTGCCGAAACACAAAAAGGCTGAGTACTGCTGTAGCCATGAACGTCAGGGTCGCAGCCAGTGAACGAACTGAAAGCCTTCCAAGGCCGCAGACACCGTGGCCGCTGGTGCAGCCACCACCGATGCGCGTGCCAAGACCAACAAGGAAACCGGCAGGAACCATCAGCAGGGGCGAAAAGGAATCGGCCTGGTAATAGCCGGTATCCCCGACCACGCTGTGCAAAAAGGCGCCAACGGGAAGGGCAACGATAAAACACCATCGCCAGCTGACATTGTCCTTGCCGGCGTCAAGTATGCCATTAAATATTCCGCTGATACCGGCGATGCGACCATTCATTAGCAGCATAAGCGTGGCACTCATGCCGATGAGAATTCCGCCAAGGAGCGCATTGATATAAGAAGCCTGCATGATGGGCCTGATTATCTTTCAAAACAGCACCCAATGGCGAATGTTTATTCACCCACGAATCGCTGCTCAATGACAGGGGTGCTTTTAAAAAAGGGTTATTAGATCTGGGAGGTTTAACTAGCCAATGACACTTAATAGCAAGGATACGACTTTTTGAGTCGATAAAAACAACACGTCTTATGTCTATAAAAGGAAATCTACCATGAATCGGATACTCAAAATAATAGCTTTTATACTGGTAATGTCTTCGTCCTATTCCAGTTCAGCGGCACCCGCTGAAGGCTTTACAATAGCTGTCAATGATGGAACGGACATTGATATTGATAAAGATCATTATTTTGTGACTCTTGTTAAAGGATGGGTTTCTGAAAAAGATAGCTTTTTTAAAAGTCTTATCGCTAAAAAAAGCAAGCTCATCACAATGTACGATGTTGAGGCGTCGTTTTTCGACGGAGATACTTTAAAAATCTCTTCCCTTGTAGAGAATAAGAATCTGAAACGGAAAACAAATATTCCCTGGGGTCAAAACGTTACTCTATTCACTACAATGCCTGCTGATGCAGCGGTAAGAATAAAATTCAAGGCAAGTGTGCATAGGGAGGACAGAATAAACCAAATGCTGGAATCTGCTAAAAGTAGTGCTCCTCCGGGCACTGCCGACATTTTTAATTCGACATGGATTGGCTATAGCAGTCTACTGACCGGTCTAATAGGCAGTTTTTTTGGTGTGCTTGATGAGTCATACCCATTCCATTGGGTAGGAGATATTAAACGAGCATCTGTCATAACCAATAACAAAATTAAAGAGCACTACATTATTATTATTTCTCCGAATAGCAACAAGGATGAGTTTGTTGAGAATTTAGATAAAAGCTTGCTTTCTTATAACCCTACTACTCACCAAGTCATATATGATGGCAACATAGTCACAAAACGTTCTTATGTTGTCTTAAAAGTACAGATAACCAAGCGCCCAAACCTTCGTCAACTACTTTACGAGTCTGATGCTCCCTGGGCAGTGTTAGCGGCCAATTCCTTCATGGTGATAGACACGGTATCTGCAAATGATTCTGCCGGGTTGACCGCGCTCTCCCGAGCTGTAGAAGCTCAACTTAGCAACGAACTGCGGTTGCTAAAAAGAGAACATCGTTTCTCAAAATACGATCGCGCAACAGTGTTACGTGCTTTTGCTAAGAAAGCAAAATCCGAGATTGAAAGAAGGTGCAAAGATCTCAACTTGCCAGCTGGAAACTGTCCCGTCTCTAATCTTCGACAATTTATTTCTTCTATAGACGACGCCTTTCCAATGTCTGCGGCAAATACAGCCCTATCCAACGCTGACGCAAACCTTATCATCAATGAAGAATTAAAAACGTTCAATCCGTACATAATTATCAAGAATTCTTTCAGGTAATTTGAACTTCAACTAGGGAGGGAGACAAAAAATGGCCAAGGCCGCTGACATTGTTATTTTACGGGACAATCAACTCATTAGAGGTGATGTGTTGATCAAAGAGTACAAAATTGAAACTAGCTTTGGTGTACTTAAAATTGCCAAGTCAAAGATAGTACATATTCATTTTAAACGTGCTTCCGGCACTGGTTTTCCTGATCGAGATATAATCCAGACCAAGGATGATGGTGATTACAAGGGAAAAATTCTAAATATCAAAACTATACCTGTTAAATTGAGCGTTAACGGGCAAAGAGTAAATATAGAGCGACGGTTTGTTAATACAATGGTATTCCCATTTTCCGGAGGAAAACGCCCTGGAAATATACCAGATTATTCTCGGAAATAATTCCAATATGGATTACCTGAATAGGCATTTTAGTCACAGGGATATGAGGCAGATAGTATAATACTCGACGCCACTTCAGCAGGTTTTGATTGAAGTTCGGGCTTTGATTTGAGTCCTTCTATGACCTCCCTGGCGAGATCTTCGACTTCCTTGTCTTCCGGCAGGCAGACACGCTGAATCTCGGGATCCTTCCCTGTTGTGCAGTCACAGGGGGTGACGTACCAGGTGCACATCATTCCCATCATCCCCTGGAAATCACTCGCCAGTGATTCCTCGCAGGCAGTTATTACATCTGCACCTGTTGGGGAAGCCATAAGCTGCAGGTTGAAGTTCAACAAAAAGAACAGTACAAGGCAGGGTGTTTTTCCCATGGGAAGAAATAATCGCACTTTTTGATTCAGTATCAAGATGGTTTTTTGGCAATAATAAAGGTTGCTATACCCTTCTCCGGCTTCCATGTTTTTTCAATAGTAAACCTATTTGAAATAAAACTATCCTGTAATTCCTTCACGGTAAAAAACCTGAGAACAGGTGGCATCTTTCCTATCAACCTGAAAAACGGTACCGCCAGTTTCAGCCAGTTGTGCCTGTCTCCAAGACAGGCGGTGCTGCTGATAAATACACCGCCGGGCTTGAGCAACTCAAATACCTTTGCAGTAACCCCATCCCTGTCTTCCAGCAAGTGCAAAATACTCAGCCCAAGAATGGCGTCAAAAGAAGCGGCTTCAGCCTGGTATTCTTCAATGGAGGCGACATGGTAGTCGACATTAGTTATCTCAGAATCCTGTTGCCGCTCCCTGGCAATATTGATCATGTTGGCTGAACCATCGATAGCATCAATGTGGGCAACATGGGGAGCATGAAGCAAGGCCGTGCCGCCGGTACCACAGCCAAATTCCAGTAAGCGCATGTCCGGTCGAAAATACTCCCGGCTCATGGCCAGTTTTTGTTGATAGGCCTCTTCGTTGGCGATGGGTCGCTTTGAGTAGGAGTCCGCTATCTTGTCCCAAAAGTTCATGTCTTCATCAATCATGTAAAAGACATGATCATACCCGTATACAGCCCGGGGAATAGAGGAAATAATCCTCTATTCCAGGCCATTCACCCATTTCACCAGCACCGAGGCAAAGGTTTCGGGCTCGGCGACACCTGTTTCATCGGCGTAGGCCTCTTCCAGAGAGTTAAAGCGGTAGTTACTGTGCCCCATTCCCTTTTGCATGACGTAAGTTGCCGTGCCCGGCCGCCACCGGTTGATCATATCGGTAATCATTCGATGGCCGTGTTCCATCTCGTACTGGTCAAACTCGTTGAACACCACGAGCACGGGAACAATCACGGTGTACCAGGCCTTGAGAAAATTATGCTGCGCGGCCTGCTGGTGCCAGGCATGGGGCCTGCCATACTGGGTCCTGGCATCAAGTCCACGAATATCGTTAAACACCCGCTTCATCGCCGCTGAATCTTTCGCAACATCATTGGGGCTGCGCTGTTCAATGAAGTACTGTGTGTAAAAACGCACTCGGTCCATGATCTCGTTATGTATGGACGCCGGGTCCACCTCGGGGCGTCGCTCAAGGTAGGCACGCTCAAAGGACATCATGCGCTCGAGGTAGGTTACGCCACCACCGCCCTGCACCATGATTCCTTTTACCTTGATGCCATCCTGCCAGAGTTTCTCTGCCAGCAAGGGCGCCATGGTAGAGCCGAGGCTGGAGCCAAAGAGAATGATGTTATCGCCTTGAATGCGAGGATGATCCTGCAATTGCTTAAAAGCATGGTAGTAATGCTCAAGCTCGGTGTCGTAATCAAGTTGATGACAGGCAGGGCCTTCACTGTCGCCATCACCACTTCGCTCGACCCTGATAAAGGCACGACCAGTTTCACGCAGGAGCTGCGCCTGTACCTTACTGCCGCCGCTTTGCTCACGGTATTCCAGGGAACTGCAAGACACCCATTGCACCAGGAAGATGGCTGGCATTTTCTTTTTCTCTCCTGCGGGCACCGCGACCAGGCTTCGAAGACGCGAGCCGTCGGGCATGTCGAGGACACCGTAGTAGCTGTCGGCACCGGGCATGGCTTCCCACGGGCGCGGTGGCGGTGTGAATGCCAGGTTGAGTGGCTTGCCATCACGGCTGAGTTTTAGCTTTAGAGGTGCATCGCCGGCGTAGCGGTAAATAAGCCGGCGATCGTCAAGCGGTTGCTTCACTTCCCGGCCATTAAAGCCAAGCACGATGTCCTTGTCCTTCAGGCCGGCTTTTGCTGCCGGCGAGTCCGCCGTTAGTCTTCTAACGACCAGGCTATCGCCATCCACCGCCAACCTGAACCCGAGGTCGGCTTTTCTCACGAGGTCACCGGTGGTGAAAACTTCCGCTGAAAGCGGGCAAACGAGGCCCAGCAGGAGGGCAAGGACTGTTACTGGGTAAAAACGCATATCTCTTTCTCCAGGGTGTGTGTTGATGGCAGGATTAAGCGCCTCTCGCGCTCGAATTAACTGATAAAATTCCGATAATTTCCCGATATCTACTCGATGGCGTGTCGATGGGGCCCAGGACGTGAATAAAGTTGTAAATCTGAGACGAAAAAGCGAGGAACAGCTGCAGCTGGGCCAGTGTGCCGTGCTGCCCGGGGAGAACCTGGTTATCCACGAAGAGCAGTCCATTCGCCTTGAGCCCAAGGTGATGAGAGTACTCATGGTGCTGGGGGAAAATGCAGGTGAGGCGGTAAGCCGGCAGCAGCTTATTGAGCAGGCCTGGGATGGCCGGCCGGTGACCGACGATGCTATCACCCGCTGTATCTCCATCCTTCGGCGCCTTTTTGAAAAAGACCTTCAAGTACCGATTTTTATCGAAACCGTGTCCAAGGTGGGCTATCGGCTTAAGCTTGAGGACGCGCGACCTGGTTTAAAGACAGGCCACAAGTTGAAATTCGCGTTTGGAGTAGTGTTGGCCGTGGCAGTTGTTTTTATCCTCAACCAACAGGCCGGGCCAGTCCAGAGCTATCAAGTTGAAAAGTTACTGGTGAGCGACCGCGCCGAGCGCCAACCCGTATTCAGCCCCGACGGCAAGCTGCTGGCCTACACCGTGGCTGCCGGTGCCGGGCAGCGACACCTTTATATAAGGGAGCTGGGTGGTGACGGTCTTTCACAGGTCACCGAGGAGCAGGCCATCGACCACCAGCCGGTGTTCTCTCCCGACGGTGGTCGAATCGCCTTTGCCCGCTTTGACCGGGACAGGGGCTGTCGCATTCTTTCCATCTCCAGCGTTGGCGGCAGAACCACGCGCCACGGCGAGTGCGCCGATGGTGGGGTAAACGATCTTGAGTGGACGCCGGATGGCAAGTCGCTCATCTTTGTTGAACGGCAAAGGGGTGCGCACTTTGGCAGCATGAGCATAATCGATATTGAATCCGGAAAGCAGGAGGCTTTCATGCCAGGAGAAGAGCGTGTGGATGACATGGCATTGAGCCCCGATGGCAGGTCTATTGCCATTACGCGCTACCAGGATCTCGGCGTGGAAGATCTTTACTGGCGCAGGCTCGATGGAGATGAAGACTTTGTTCGACTTACAAATGACAATGTAAAGATCCACGGTCTTGCCTGGTCCCATGACAGCGAGGGCCTCTTCTTCACCTCCAATCGCCTTGGTCCTTTCCAGCTCTGGTTTAAAAGCATTCAAGGGGGTGTACAACGGCAGGTGCCCGAAGCACTGCACGGCGGTGATGCCCTCGCGGTATCAGGCTCGGGAGTCGTCGCGCTGGAGAGCTGGCATCAACGCAGCGAGATTTTGAGCGTTTCACTTGAAGGGATCTCTTCGGTAACACAGCTCGTTCCCGACAAGGGAGTGAACTGGGATCCACGCTTCTCCAGTGATGGAAAACTGCTGGCCTATGTTTCCGATCGTACAGGCGCAGCAGAGATCTGGATCCGCGACAGTGACGATGAATATCGCCTCACCGATTTTCGTGGGCCCTGGGTGCTCTCACCCCGATGGTCACCGGTTAACAATGCCCTCGCCTACGTGGTGCCCAATGAAAGTCACTACCGCCTGCAGCTGCACGATGTTGAAACACGCAACGTGGTACAGCCAACCAACATACCCAATGCCTTTGCCCCTGCATGGAGCCCGGACGGCAGCTATGTTGTGCTTGGTATGAAAGCAAATGAGGAATGGGGGATTTATAAATTTCAAATCGAGGAGCAAACGCTTTCGCAACTTGTAAAAGACGGAAAGCGCGCCATGGTCGGCCCCGGTAGCGAGTACCTATACTATAGCAAGGCGGACAGCCCGGGGATCTGGCGCAAGGCACTCGGTGTAGATACGGAAGAAAGCCTCGTCACCGACAGGCTTGCGCCGGTGGACTGGAACAACTGGCAGCTAAAGGACAGCTTCCTCTATTACCTCGTGCGCGAAGAAGAAGGCCTGACCCGCTTATGGAGACTGGACATTGAAACGATGCAGGAAGAGCCGGTGGCCAGCCTGCCCGATATTATTTATTTTTCAGGGATTGGAGTGTCCAACGATCACAGCGAAGTATTCTATAGCCGCATCACGGAGGAAGATGCGGATATCAGCCTGTTAACCCCACGTTGAAAAGATAGCCCAGCAGTAACACCTGCGGCACCGTGACCAGCGGCAGCCAGATGGCCGCCTTCCTGCCGATGTTGCTCCAGATAAGGCCAATCTCGGTGTAGTCGGTGACCACGCCCGCCATGAGAAACACGAAGGGATTACCCAGCACGCCGACCTTGTTGTATATCTCAAAGGCAATGGGCGAACTACCCTCGCTACAGACTTCGATCACCGTGGCTGCAAGCAGGGTCAGGCTGAGCCCCTGGAAAGATGCACCGAAGTAATCCATGAAGATGTGATGGGGCACATAGGCACCGATGAGTGCGGCGGCGAGCACACCAATGATGATCCACCATAACACCATGTTGGCGAGCTGCAGGCTGCCGCGGTAAACACCCTGCACGCTTTCATTAAGATCAAAGTTGTGAATAGCCGTCCATTCCGTCGATCCCTCGATGGCATATTCCCTTGAGCCCTCGATTAGTCCCGCCTGTTCAAGCCCGAGGAAAATTATGCCGGTGACCAGCGCCACCAGCATGGCGCCAACAACAAACAACAGCGCCTGCCAGCCAAAGAAACTGAACAGCAGCACGGTGACGGGCAAGTTGGCCCAGGGCGAGGCCAGCAGGAAAGTCATGGTGGCAGCCACGCTTGCCCCCTTCTTGTAGAGTTGCATGGCAATGGCGAGGATCCCATGGGAGCAGGCAGACAGGAGGAAACCGGCAAGCACTGCACGAAACAGGGACAGGATCGAGCGACCGCCCAGTGCGCGGTTGATAAAGCCACCGGGAACAAAGTGATCAATCAACCCGCCAAGGAAAAGACCCAGCAACACCGCCCACCAGATTAAGCCAAGGTAAGACAGCAGGCTCTCGTTAAGCGCCTCCAGCGATGGATGCGGCACAAAGGACAAGGCAATTACAATGCCCAGCACGAGCACCGAGATCTTCAGCTTCTTATCAATAGAAACCGTATCGGCAGGTTCGTGGCAGCAATGGTGTTCCATGGCGGTGATTCTCTCATAACGGGCGCGTTAAGACCCTGCTTGTGAGCAACCCGTAATGCCACAAATACGTGCCGGCCCGGTTGCTTTACTTTAACACTCCCGGCTTGTCACTATCGAGAACACCGTCTGCGCGGGCTTTAAGGTAGCGATAGATATTCTGAACATTCTCGGCAACCATGGGGTTCTTCTCCCACTTCGGCATGCTGATCAGCTCATTGCTGTTCCTTTTTTGCTGCTTCAGAATTTCCTTGAACATGGCCTGCTCCAGGTTATACCAGTCATCGGTGGAGAATCTCACCGCGACCCGATGCAGCACCTTCACCTCAAAGGTCGCCATGGACATACCTTCCACGGTCCTTAGCAGCGATGGCATGCCGGGACTGCCCTCGCCACCCACCCCGTGGCAGCTGACACAGGCCTGGTGGTAGGCGGAGTAGCCCCTGAAAGTATCAGCATCCACGCTGTTGCCGCTGACACTGTAGTACTCGGTATCAATTCTCTCGCTGCTTTCAGAAGCCACCACGTGCTGGCCGGCAAGCAGCAGGGCGATGCCTTGAACAAGGAGAATTAGCTCTTGTGAATTCATCATTTCAGTGTCCTCCATCTATGAACAGTTCATTTATACCTTTAAATATAAATATCCCCGGCGTGGCGATTTTGATCTGCGTCAAGATATGCACCGTATTGCCTGTAAGAGAACGAGCCGTCTTTTTTACTACTTGTCTCTGTTTAATGTTTGTTTTTCCTGGTATTCGGCATGGACAGGCAAAATGATTTGCGTATAGTTCGCTCAATCATGGCTACTACAGAAATACAAAACCGGTTGGCAAGCGGCAAGCTTGTTGTCCTCGATGGCGGCACAGGCACTGAGCTGGAGCGGCGCGGTGTAAGAATGAATGCTGACGCCTGGTGCGGCGTCGCCACCATCGACAACCTGGCTACCCTGACCGAGATCCACCTGGACTACATCAGGGCCGGTGCCGATATCATTACCGCCAACACCTATGCCTCGTCTCGCCTGATGCTTGAACCGGCGGGCTACGCCGATCGCCTGCATGAGATCAACAGCAATGCCATCGCCGCAGCAAAACAGGCACGCGAGGAAAGCGGCCGCAATGATGTACTCATCGCGGGTTCACTTTCCCACATGAGCCCTATCACCGTCGGCACGGATGCGGCCGACACGACCAGGACACTATCAAAGACCAGGCTGATGGATGCCTATTCAGAACTGGCATCCATAATAAAAGAGCAAGGCTGCGACCTGGTATTGCTGGAGATGCTGTATTACCCGGAGCGCATACCCCTGGTGATCGAAGCTGCGCTTGCCACCGGGCTGCCGGTGTGGGCGGGCTTTTCGGCGCGTCGAAATGAGAAGGGTGAACTCCTCAGCTTTGCCCGTGATCGGGATATCCCCTTCGAGGAAATTGTAAAACTGCTTGATGATTATGAACTGGATGCCGCCGGGATCATGCACACACCTTCCAACCTGGTCGAGGATGCAATTTCCCTCTTGAGGCAACATCACAGCGGCGTGCTGATGGCCTATCCAGACTCCGGCTACTTTAAAATGCCCTCCTGGCAATTTGACGAGATCATTCCACCGCCAGAGTTCCTCCAATACGCTTCCGGCTGGCTGGATTCGGGGGTACAGGTCATAGGCGGCTGTTGTGGGCTTTCCCCCGAGCATATTGAAGTACTGCAGCAGCTTGATTCCTGAAGCAACGCTTCGGCCTTCGAGATAAACCACGTCCAAAACTAGCCGGCCTTGATCGCGCTTTTATCCTCGCTCGTGGAGAGGCTCCAGGAGTTATTGCTTTTTCTTTAAGGTAAGGCGAACAGGTGGATTTTTGCAGAAGCCGGTTTTTGATACCAGATCGGTGATGCTGTACCGCTCGCGACAGCAATGTATTGCCTGCCATTCACGGCGTAGGTAATGATACCGGCGCCGAGTGATTCACCGAGATTATAGTCAAACAGCTTGCTGCCGTTATCAGCATCAAGAATAAAAAAATTCCCTTCAATTTCACCCGACATAACCAGGTTTGATGCCGTGACGGTCACTGCTGCCGTCATTAGCTGTTTTGACTTATAACGCCAGTTTATTCTGCCAGTTAAGGCATCCATGGAAGTTAAATTCGCATAAGCAGTTTCATAGGGATCCATCTTGAACATACCGCCAATATAAAAACCGCCAAAAACATAACGTATTTCATCCGTCTTGCGCAGCGAAGCGCACCATTCCATGGTATTGACATAAATACTTTTTGTAACAGGACTGAATGCCGGGCCATTCCATTGCGTTCCGCCATAAAGACCGGGGCAAAAACGAGTGTCGTTATCTGTGGTGGTTTTAACCCGGGTGTTTACCTGTCTTGATAGCTCTGTTGAATACAACACGTCGGTACTTTTCCTGTCAACGCCGTGGATAAATCCATCCTTGCCTGCAACGATTAACAACTGCCGTTCCTGTCCACTTTCATTAATTGTAATTATCGGGCTGGCATGGTTTAAATCCCAGTCATGAAAATCTTCAGGTGTGAATTGACGGTACCATTTTAATTTCCCGGTATGAGCATCAAGGGCAATAGCAGCATTGGTATAGAGGTTTTTACCCGGGCGATCATCATCGTAATAGGCTGGGCTGGGGTTTCCCGAGGCCAGGTATAAAGTAGATGTTTCTACATCCACGGTAAAAGGTGTCCAGACACCTCCACCACCGCGGATCAAGGACTCATCCGAGCCCCAGGTATCAGCACCTGGCTGGCCAGGTTCGGGAACAACGTTAAACGTCCAGGCCAGTTCACCCGAGTAGATATTAAACGCCTTAACCCAGCCTTTTAAACCAACTTCAGTTGGCGCTGGCCCCATGAAAACAAGGTCATCATAGATCAATGCCGGCATGGACAGGCCGCCACCACCCGAAGTGGTATCACTGACACGTCGCTCCCAAATGCGTTCACCTGTTTTTGCATTCAATGCCAGCAAGTAACCATCCGGTGTACCACGGATAAGAATACCGTTCTTTAAACCAACACCTCTCGCCCTGCCCCAGATTTCATCGCAACGTGATTTACGGTCATACCGCCAGATTAACTTACAATTAGCAGCATCAACGGCAAAGGTGGAATGATTGGAGGCAAAATACAGGCGATCATTGTGCATACCCAGGTAGGACTGCATCGGATCCATATCACCCGAATCATATGCACAAACTGCCTGCAACTGGCTAACGTTCTCCTTCGTTATTTGCGACAATGTTGAATAGCGTTGTCCACTATAACCCTTGCTCGGCAATAGCCATTGGTGGTCGTTTTCGCTATTTTTCAGCTCGGCATCAGATGGACCCCAGTCAGCCGGGTCCTGGTCCTGATCCAGGTAATTCACATCCGGGCATTGTTGATTATGTACCTGGGGATCAAAGTCCTTATTGAATTGACCGACTTTAATGGTTTCCACCGCCGCGTCATCCATCGCCAGTGACTCAGTGCCAACCGGGTGACCGTTCTCTGTGAGTAAATAGACTGAAATATCAAAGTATTCCTGTTTTGAAAGTATGCCGGCATTTCCCAGTGGCATGGAACTTCGGTTGGTAAAAATAAGATCGCCCAGGGTCTGATCACCCCTGGTCCAGCGATTAAGAAAGACCTTACCTTTTAGTGCGGCAGCCCCGGCACCGCTCAAGTCAGCAGCATGACAGGAGGCACAATGTTCCAGGTACAGCTCCTTACCGGCCCTGACCTGGTCAGGGGAAAAATATACCGGGCTTGCATGAACAGAAATGGAATAAAACGCAAGTAAAGCGCCCAGCAATTGTTGTAACAGGTCGCTACTGGGTTTCACCTTGAATAACACTCCACATTGTTGTCCCGAAAGTTCACCCGCTTTAGCTCTCGGTCTCTTTCTTCTCCCGGCGTCGCGCCATTTTAACCACCAGGTTATCCGCGATACCCGGGCGGGACCATGGGCACACCGCAATACAAATTGCACAACCGCGTGCTTCGGCAAAGTAGGGAATACACTTGTCAAAGTCGACGTACCATTTTTGCTCGCCCCTGACCCATTGCTTGTCGTCAAAAATAGCATCCGGTGGGCAGGCATTACGACAGACCTGGCAATTCGTACAAAAATCATCAGCACCGAATACATCCGGTTCATCAATCAGCAGGGGCATGTCCGTTGTCACCGCGGACAATCTGAAAGAAGCACCGAGTTCACGGTTGATCATTGAACCATGCTTGCCCAGTTCCCCAAGACCCGCTTCTACCGCGGCCGGTATCATCATGATTGCCTGTGCAGTGGGACCCGGGTAACAACTGGTGTTGTAACCCTGCTCGCGAATGAAATTATTTAACTCTGCAGCGGCCGTGGCCGCACGGGTATATTGTTTACCGACTTCAACGATGCCGCGGTTATTTCCGGGCAGGGATGGTGCCTCCTTGATTTCCTCGTAATCGTGCGCGACACCGATAACAATAATGTTTTGCTCATAGTCATTGATGGAAAAACCCTCGTAGACCCAGTCCCGGCTCATCTTCGCAATACCCACCACGTCAGCATGGTGTGCCAGGGCAAACTCCTTGATTTCCCTGGACCACTCTTCGGCCGGTTTCTCTACTTTTTGTTCGCAGACCTCGTTGGGATCCGGACCGCGATGAATAAACTGGCGATTCTGTGCTACATCCCCGAGGGCCGGGTCAAAATTTGGATTGATTCGAAAGGCTTCACAGATCTCTGGGCCGTCTTCAAGGCCATACATGATGTTCAGGGTATATTTCTGCATCTCGCCAAAGTCATGGTATTGCTGCTCGTGCCAGAAAAACGGCGATGCCAGCCTTTTTTCTTTTTCACCAAGACCATTGACCGTGTTGCCAGAAACAGCGGGCATGGCCTCAATGGCCGCTGCAGGCGCCTGCCAGGTATTCTTTCTCGACATGAGTGCACCCCCCGGGTTTAACTAAACAAGTTAGAAAGAAGTTTCCCCTATTCTAATAGAAAGCGAGGCAGGATACATGCCGAGATCCGCTTCTCCCATGAAATTCGATTGATAACAATCACAGCACATCGCTGTCTCGAATGACAGTTTATTTACTAGTCAACAGTAGGCCATTGGTATTCATTTTCGAAAACCAGGTTTGTCTAGATCAATTTTTCAACAGACTTTTTGACGACTGATTTTTGAATCTTGCCGAGGGATGTCTTTGGAAACTCATCCATGAATACGACATACTTTGGATGCTGGTAATCAGCCAGTCTCCCAGCAAACAGGTTCTTAACTTCTGCTTCCGTCATGGTGGATCCATCTTTTAGAACCACGCAGGCAACAATCGCTTCACCTGTTTCAGGATCAGGGCGGCCGACTACTGCGCACTCCTCGATAGCTTCGCACTCGAGCATGATTTCTTCGAGATCAGAAGGATAAACATTGGATGTACCAACAATAATGATGTTCTTTATGCGGTCAACTATCTGGAAGTATCCATCCTCGTCGACAAGGGCGAGGTCCCCGGTTCGAAACCAACCGTCTTTAAAGGCATCCCGGGTAGCTTCAGGGTTTCTCCAGTACTCCTTGAATAACATGTTGCCGCGCACCACGATTTCGCCTACTTCGCCAGCCGGCAATCTTTCCATGTTTTCATTCACGACTCGTGCCTGGCAATAAAGTACCGAGGTGCCGACCGTGTGCGATTTTCTCTGGTGGGACTCCCAGGGAGAGGCCAATGTCGGTGGCGCGGTTTCGGTTAAGCCATACTGTTGCATGGTAGGAATATCCAGGTCGAACCATGGTTGCATGGTTTCCCGGGGTACCGCGGCGCCGCCAATTCCAACACAACGAATACTGGATAAATCCGTGTCATTCCAGTCGGGGTGAGATGTCAGGGCCCTGGACATCGGTTCAGCAGGAAGAATCAATGAAATACCATGTTCTTCAATTGCCTTTAATACGTGACCAGCATCGAATCCATTATGAATGGTGACAGTGGCGCCCACGTGGAAAGCAGGCAAGGTATGAATCAGCAGTCCTCCAACATGAAACATCGGGAGAAAGGTCAATACTTCATCGCGAGCCCTCATGTTGTAGGACAGGTTTGAGTTGACTGCACTGAAGGTCAGTGCCTGCTGAGTATAAACGACACCCTTGGGTATGCCGGTAGTGCCAGATGTGTAAACAATCATCACCGGTATATCCTGGTCTCTAGAGGGATTGCAGGCGATGGCGCGGGAAGTATTGACCAGGCTTTCAACCTGGATCGAGTCAAAATTCTCTACTTCTTCTTCCGTGATATAAATAACATTCGTGTCCTTGATGATTTTCGTGGTCGTTTCTATCGTGTGACTAAACTCGGGGTCAACAAAAATACAACTGGGCTCGCAATTCGCCATCAGGATGGCTATTTGCTCTCCCGTCATGCGGGAATTAAAGGGAACAAAAATCGCCCCGATACGGGCACAGGCAAAAAGTAAATCGAGTAGTTCAGGTGAGTTGGAACCGAGAAAGCCTACCCTGTCCCCTTCCCTGATATTTTGTGAATCGACCAGGTAACCTGCCAGGTGCGCGACGCGATCTTCAAAATCGCGGTAACTCAGCTCGCGGGTGGGTGTTCGTACACTGGCCTTCTCCGGAGTCCACACCGCTTTATGTGCAATCCAGCAGGAAATTCCCATGGGACGCTTCCCCTTCTTAATTATTGTTCTACAGGGTCAATGCACAAAGTATACAGTATTAGAGACAGGTTGCTGTTCCAGGCCGGTATCAATCTGTATGGCGGAGTTAAACCAGGTACACAATTAAACAGCCGATACAGGGATTATTCGTGAGTTACTCCAATCGCAACGGGGCTTACAGGTGCACCTGACGCACCCGCAACTTTAATAGGAAGAATAATCGTGCAAGACGTCCAAACCCTGTCAGCTGCCATTTTAGAAAGTGCAATATTTTGAATTTGATGGATACCTGATTGCGTCAAGTTGTAGTAATGAACAGGTGCCCACAATCCTGGCGGGTTGCCCGGAGGCGGTTTGGATTCCCCGGCAAATTGCCCGATATTAATTGCATCGGTGAATGGATTGTCCAGCGCAACGAGTACAACTCTTTTCTTTTCCAGGTATTTTGCCGCATCAAATGACAATCCCGGCCCGCCCTGGTAGTAAAAGTCCTTCCCCCAAAAGTCACTCCAGCCAGTGTATATATACAAAACATCTCCTGGTAACAGTCCTCGCCATGCAAGTCCCTGTGCAGCAATCATGGCTTCAATGTCAGCACCATGGATTTGCTGTCCTGCCTTCATAGGCGAACCTTTACCAAGGTGCTGTTTTGCATCGAGCAAGACTGCGCTGGTGATAATCGGCGGGGCCTTATCTATCCCCAGCCGCTGCATTGGTAATGCCATATCGGGCTTTACTTCTGCCTGGGTAAATCCACCATAGTACTTCGCCCTCTCTGCCGGGAATGGTTCAGACCCGTCCCATACCTCATCCAGGTACCCCCAGTGACCAAAGGCGTCCATTTGCGTTCCTTGCACACCTGAAATGCCGGTTATCCTGGTGCCCGGGTGCCAGGCCGCGTTGGAGGTGGGAACACCTGAGGTGCTTGAGTATTCATATTGAATAGGTGCGGCCCAGGGCGACGATGGCATTTCATTAGAACGTAAATGTGAGAGTTCATACGTTTTGGCCGTAGCCTGGTTCAGGTGATAGGCGCAGCGCATCGAGGTCCCGGGACCTAGCGTGTTTGCCATGCCCTGTTCATCGCCTTCTGCCCAGGGCGGCAATGGCACCAGCGCTTTTGAAGCCTGCACGACACTGGCATGCTGCTTTGAGACAACGCTACTGGACGCATCACTATGCACCCTGGGCGGGACCCCATAAGCAACAATAGCCATGCAAAAGAACAGTTGTGCAAACCGAATGCTATTTCGTGCGGGCATAATACACACTCCAGTTAAGCGAGGCGTTTTAGCAGGTTAACCTAAAAACCAGGTACCTGCTAATGGCAGGAAGCAGGCATCAAGAACGAGCAAGAAAATTGTTGAGTAAAACTTGTGCCAACACAAAGAAATGGTGGCCAGGGGCAGAATTGAACTGCCGACACAGGGATTTTTTATTAGATCAGTAAGTTAGTGCTACTTTAAATTCAACAAGTTATCCAGAGCCCTCGTTACACGCTATGCACAACCAGGTATAAAAGGACATAGCAGTTCACAATTCTGTCTCGTGTTTCTGATCTTGCCCCTTGAGTGTCTTTCGTATTTTTACATAATTTTAATTACTATTATCCATTCAAGTACGAATATTATTTACAGGAAGCGAATCCTTGTCAGCTAAATCAGAAAGTGAGTTTGACGTCATAGTCGTTGGCTGCGGTGTGTGGGGCTCAGCAACGATGTGGGCGCTGGCGAAACGGGGTTATAGCGTGCTTGGCCTGGACAAGTTCGCACCACCCCACAATCACGGCTCCCACGGCGGAGCAACCCGACTTGCCCGGATGTCCAACAGCACGGGCTCACAGTATACAAGGTTAACCCGGCCAACGCTGGATCTCTGGCAAAAGCTTGGAGATGAGACTGGCCAACAAATCTTTGTCGAGACAGGCACCATGTTCATCGGTGAAAAAGGCTCTCGCTGGTTCGACAGTACGCTGGCCAACCTCGTAGAAAGTGATTTTGAGTACGAGGTGCTTCCTCCTGCTCAAGCCATGGAACGCGTTCCGGGCTTAAAGGTCAGCGCTTCAGAATCCGTCGTGTGGGAGCCAGCGGGTGGCATCATACTGGTGGAGCCGGCGATCACCAGCTTGCACAAGGTTATAAGGGGCATGGGCGTCACCCTTGAGTTTGACCAGGAAGTGACAGAGTGGAGCAGCGATGGCGAGAGCATAAGTGTCACAACCGACAAGGGAAGCTATTCTGCGACCAATCTTGTGATTACGGCAGGATCTTTTACCAACACACTTCTTGATTTTGAATTACCCATGAGTATCGAACGCCAGGTGCTGTTTAACTTTCCTGTAAAGGCCGGGGCCGCGCCTCTTCCTGCTCTCTACTTCTCCGCCCCACCCGGGGTGGACTCTGCACCAGCCTATGGTTGCCCCGAGCCTGATGGTAGCTACAAGGTCAGCGTGGCCAGTAGCGGAAATCCCCTGGAACCGGAAAAAATGACCCAGGATGCCAATGAGGACGATCTAAAACTGGTGCGCGATGTGGTAGGCAAACGCCTGCCAATGCTGGAAGATAGTGCCGTCGCATCCAATGTCTGTATGTGGAGCGAGGTGATTGACGGGCACTGGATAATAGGTAAACACCCCGAGCATGCTCGAGTTGTCATCGGTACGGGTTGTAACGGCAGGGGTTTTCGCTTTGGTGCCATCGCAGGCGAGCTATTGTCTGACCTCGTGGAAGACAGGCTTGACGACCCAGCGCTAAAGTTTTTTTCACTTGAACGATTCAACAAGTAAGGGGTGAGAAGTTGACTGAGAGTACCGAGCGCTACGACGAAGATCTGTCGCGCATACTGCACCAGGTGGATGGGTTCGGAGGTAGTGATACTAGCTGGGAATGGCTAAGCGGGGGAGGTGCACACAAGAACTTCCTGGTAACGGCAGCCGATAGCGGTGACAAATGCGTGGTGAAACTATGGAGCCGGGAATGGGAACAGGTGGGTGTGATACCTCCCGCGCCGGTTGCGATGCAAAATACCCGCATCGCCGGAGAGCTGGGTATCGGTGCCGGGGTACTTGCCATCCTGGACGACCCCCTGGCGCTGGTACTTGAGTTTATTCCCGGCCAGGAACTCAATGTGCAGTCAAAAGAAGAAATAACTCGTCTTGCATCAACGGCGAAAAAGCTACACAACAGCCAGGCTACTTTCTTTCGTGACTTTAACCCTTTCGCAGAAGCCCGGGTTATTCTTTCTTCTGCATTCCAGGCAAGCGTGCCACTACCCAATGGTTTTGATTCAGTACAGCCTACGCTACGGAAAATTGAATCGACCCTGGACTTGCGAGCAAACGAATTTGTACCTTGTCACAACGATTTGTACGGCTCTAACGTGATCGCTACCGATGACGGCCAGATCCGATTAGTGGACTATGATCTTTCCGGCAATGGCGACCGTTGCTATGACCTCGGCTTTATATCTACCTATTCAAAATTTAATCACGAGCAGACCGCTCACCTTGTTGAATCATATTTCGGCGAACCCACCCCGCGCCTGCTGGCAAGGACCCATCTTTTTGCCATTGCAGCTGACTATTGCACGCTCGCACTCTGGATTACTGCACAGGCCGTCGCCGACAAGAATGATGATTATGATTACGCTGGATATATGCGAGATTGCTGGGACGGTGTATGTGCAAAGATTGATGAACCGGAATTTGGCAAACGGCTCGAGCTCAGTCGTAGATAGTCTATGGAAAGAATGGTGGCCAGGGACAGAATTGAACTGCCGACACAGGGATTTTCAGATGGATCAATAACTTAGCGTTGTTGTGATTTCAACAAGTTATCCAGGGCGCTCGTTGCAACCTTTGCATAACTGAGCATGATAGGGCACAACGTTGACACGCTAAATTGGCACTCCTTCTATTTCAAGAAAGGGGTGGCGTTAGTTGTCACATTTTACTGACCCGGTTCCCCATGCCAGGACAGGTTGGGATACTTAAAATTTTCTTTTTTTGTATTTTGAAGGTCATTCGGTAAAGATCGTACCAAAAATGCCTCAAGATTATTAACTAATGATGCAGCTACTGAATATGCAGAAAAGTAGTAGGCGGTATCGTGGAGATAGGCCTGATAACTAACGATCTTTCTATTAGTACTTAATGGAGAAGCCAACTCATTTTCCCGATCCGGGTGATACACGTAATTATACTTATAAGAAGTAATTTTACGATTGAACGTTTGCTTCATTTCAGTCCATAAGCTTTGGTCTTCAGTTTTCCCTACATAAATAACTTTGCATTCTGAATTGTAAAAAAAGTATATTCCAATCGATTCTTGTAATTTCTTTCGCAGCTGATTATCTCGATCAGTAGCGAGTCTAGAAATCGGCAGGATTTCCCAGCTTTTACCCTGTTTAGAGTCAGAATGACTAATAGGGAAAAATTCTACAATCGGAAATATCCCAAATTCTGCACCTGCCAGGGCACCTCTATCCCATGCCGATTCAACCATTTTCGCGACATTTTCTGTTGTCAATTGATTTGCATATTGAGTTAAAGCGGACGAAGTTATTCCAAGCCACTTAGAAAGTTGATTATTTGTGTCAACACCAAACTTTCCTCTCAGTTTCCTAAGTAATTCTGTTTTTTGCATGAGCAGCTCCATCCTATAATAATGATTACAATAAATTACATATTTCTTGGCGTCTTAACTGTCCCACTATTACAAGGGATTTCAACATAAACAGGTTCTTGACGTTACTTTAGTTTCAATAAGTTTTTTGAGACGTCCGTTGCACACGCTACTTAATAGTAAAGTTAGCTAATCGCACTGTTGTTTTCTTTGATCACAATTATACGCTTGAGTCTCTTGTCTGCTAGATCGAATGGATTGTTTTGAAATTCACCTCTCAACAATTGAAGAACATATTCTGTTGGTGACTCTTTGAGATAATGATTGACTGTCTCTTCCTTTGTGTGTTGGACGTCCTTTGGCAGCATTCCATTTTGTTTTAGCCAGTCTAGGGCTGTCTCAGACAACCCACCGCTTGAGTAACCAGAACAGCAAAACAAGCAATGCATTGGTTTTAGATCAGCAATAAAATCTCTAAGGTGATTACCTTTAGTTTTTGCGTGCGTTTTTACCTTGTCTGGGTTAAGCAATGCTGTTCCATAATGACGGACGCTATTTATAGAGGTACAGCAGTTCGATTTGGTTTTATAAGCGATCGGATTCCAATTGGAGTACATGCAGTACAGAGGAACAAGTCCATTTTTCTTAGCATCTTCAATAAGAAGATCAACTTGTTGCCCATGTCTATTTGAATGATGTAGTTGCTCGTATTTTTCAGATTTTAAGTTGAGTACTTTTGCCTGGATGCGCATGCCAAGCCACTGACCGCTAGTTCCTTTAATCCAACACTCCCAATCAGAGCCATTAGTAGCTTCTTCGTGTCGTGTAAAACTTTCAACTATAATTTGTCCTTTACCCTCCTTTTTCATCTTAAGTAAAAGAAAATCAGTAATTGATTCCTCCCCCAATTGGAAACCGTGGTTTCTCGCTTCCCTTAACCTATTCCACGTCCATCTTGAGATTCTTGATGTTATCTCACATAGGTTCATTATATGTGTGATCTAATACGCATTATGTTTTGACCCTTTATACGCAATATATTTTCTCGGCCACTTGTTCGCTATTGCTTAAATTGAGAGGCCAATTCTATTTTATCGAATAAATACATTAGACGGGGTCTCTTGGAATTGCTGTTTATGTATTGAACCATTTCCAAGATCCTTCGGTACCTTGATATGTATGATGGTTCGTCTTCATTTCCTGACTGCTCAAATTCATTTACCTGCATGCTATAGTCTTCCAACTCAGGAGACATTCCATATGGATGACCTGTTTTTAATCCTATCAAATAGGCTTCGACCATCATTCCCTGGTGACTGAACAAAAATTCCTCACCCCCTGGCATATTAGAGATATCTTTTACAATTTCGTTTGATCTAAAGTCGTCATACACAAACCCTTTGTAAAGTTCATTTCTGGTTATCTTTAAAATGACAAGAGTTACCAGTGGCACAGGATATAAATATTGATTTCTTGGGGTCAGCATCAATGCAACCGCTAAAATCGTAAAACATTGTTCTCGGGCTCTTAAACTAAGTTTATATAAATCTGATAGTATCGCGAACGTTTCTTTAAATTCATCTGCATCATGACGAAATTCATGATGATCTCGCTTATCGAATATTTCATCAAAACCATATCTATGATAAAGACTTTGAGTAAATGCCTCCGCCGAAGGGGGGGCTAAATTAAATTCTAAATCTATGAACCTTCTTAAATATTCAGTCGATCGCATGCCCTTTCCATAAATGGACTGAAGACTAATATTTAGTTGCGATTTATCCATTGATATAACAAATATAATATTTTTAATATCAAATACATGTTTAATTCTTTCCAGTAACTCAATGGCAAAATCTGGTCGGCACCGATCCAATTCATCGACAAAAACTATTAGTTGCTTCTTTTCATCGCCACCATTTAGCTCCAGAACTGCGTTTTCCAGCGAACGATGGAATTCTTTTATTACAGTATTTTCAGCTTTATAAATGTCAATGGCATCAGCAAGAGTATCTTCTGCGTACTCGGAAATAATGCTCTTTGCTATACCTTCTACGTCCAATAGCCCGGCAGTTAATAATTTCCCACCAGCTGGTATAGCTCTCTTTGCGATAGCGGAAGCCATCTTTTTTGCCTTATCAATATGCTCTATATATGCCGTTGTTTTACCATCCAAAGTATCAAACTCGGCCAAGAAACCTACTATCGGATCAGCGATGTAATCATTTTTCCATGCGTCAAAATACAGGCACTTTACATCGTCCATTTCCAAAGAACGCATTAGCATATGGATAAAAGTAGTTTTGCCCATTCCCCATTCGGAATTAATCCCCAATACAAATGGCCCAGAAAGATATGACAACAGAAGCTTAATTGATTCGATTGTTGGGCCTCTGTCTAACACATCATTCTGCAGAGGGTCGTCAGGTGGGACTACTATCGGACTTACTTTAAACTTCATATTTTGTTTGCCTTAAGCCGGAGTATTGCCTTCCTTCAATCCTGTCAGCGATGGACGTAAATTAGCAAGGATTTTCGTTAGTATTACGAAAATCATATAGCTGCACTTGTCACATCTTTTGATTACCAAACACTGTAGTGGATTCAATTTTTGCTATAGTCCTGACCAACAACTCGACAGTATCTACATTCGTTTCAAACCATGGATTCAGGCAATGTGTCAAAAATATTCTTTATTTCAGCTATAGACTCAACACTTTCGTTTACTGCATCGATATTCGCTTCGGCTTCAATAGACGGATCTTCTTCAATATCTTTCTGAATGTCTTTTTCCCTGGCCGTTATTATTTGTTGACCCGCTTCTACTTCTACAGAAAGAGATTCTGATATTTTTGATAACATAAGCCTATGGGCTTCACATTCCAACTCATCGTTGAGCTCGACCCCTTTTACCATGTCAAGATATTTTCCTTCAAACTCTTCTTTTACCTTTGATATCCGCTCCTCAGGTCTCTGATCCTCATCATACTCGTTTACAAAATCCACCAGAGTTTCATATTCGTCAAGTGATTCATATTCATTTACTTTATTGAAAAGGTAGTCTTCAGCATCCGCTTTTATTTGATTCAACGCGGCTTTATTTGTTTCTGTTGTTCCATTAAAGAAGCGTATCATTCTGGGTAGTAAAAATGAGTTAGCCACATCATTTTGGAAATTCGATCTTTCTACTTCCAACAGCTCCCCGATGATTATGTCTGCCAACTCTAATTCCAACGAAGTAAGAATCGGAATGGCTATTGTCAATCTATCCTCAAATAAGTACCGAACACCACGAGCCGAAAGCCGCAGCTTTGTGCCGAATCGCATGGTCCTTACACTAGTGGCCAACCGCTCTATTGTGTCCTTTACTTTATTTGCAACAAGTTCCCGGTCTTTTTGCAGATACGTCCTAGTATTCTTAATTTCGTTTTGTTCTCGCACACCACCCCATAGATATGTAATTTGGTCGAAATATACTGCCGATGCAGCAAGCCCAATAACCATTTGTTCATTATTCTCCAGACACGCATTTAAATAATCCCTTATTGAAGGATTATGAAATTCTATTATAAAAGTGTCTTCTATTCTGTTAGTCCGTATAAAGGTATCCTCTAATTCACGGACAGATTCTTTAAATGCATTAGGATTAATAGCAAAACCATAGTACTTTGCCTGGTGTTTATAGAATGCATTGAACGCTTCTTCCAAGTGTTCAAGCAATGTGATATTGGGCAATGTTGCCAAGGTGAGAAGCAGCATTCGTGATTCATTACTTATCTGCTGCTCAAATGCATGACTCCATATTCTCGCTGGTTGGTCTAAATTTTGGATGAATAATTCTAAATAATCGTCAGGTGTGCACTCTTGTGGATCTAGAAGAGTAGTCATCCACTCAATTATTCGAGGGTTATAATTGTCATGCTCAATAATCCTCAAATAGCCCTCATCTCTAATCAACGCAAATTTGTAATCATCTGGTAAATCCGAAAAATAAACGTGATTGTAAAGAATAAAGGCACGATTTATTTTTGTGTACTTTTCTAAGTCTACTACACATTTAAAAACATCAAATCCAGATGTAGCTAACTTTTCGTACGTTTGTTTAGCCTGATTGAGGATATATTCCCGAGTTGTAAGGATGAATTTTGTAGATTCCGAATTTTTAACGCTCTCCAAGAAATTTAATAGTGACTGTTCTTCATTTTTATTCAGTTTCTCTTGTATGCTACTTTGTCCGAGAAAGTCATCGTAATAATAGACTCTTTTACTTTCCGGATTGAGAACTGATATAGCTTCAGTAATATCGTTAACAATTTTAATTACATCATATTCTAGCTCAAGAAATCTTATCAGTAATACTTCTGCCAAAAATGTCTTGCCAATTCCTGGGATGCCAGAAATTATGCAATAATTATTCTCACTTAGTATGTTTAAAGCCTCATCATAACTAGAGTTACTAACATAGTATTTAAGCTTTCGTTTTATTTTTTCGACATCCATCATGGACTGGTTATATATTGTGCTATGCACGATGCGATCTAAAACGTTATAACTTGTAAGCCATAGTTTAAAATTCTGCTTTTCTATATCAGGGTATTTATTCAATAAGTTATTGAGATCTGACTTTCCGTAAATATCACCCGTTGTTTCACAGAACGGATAAAGCAACTCAAAAATTTGATCCTTTTCACTCGGAGTAAAATCCACTGAAGTTACCAGGATATATTTATCAGGGTTTAGTTTCTTCACTTTAGGCAACTCTTCGTTTTTGATTTTGCTCTTAAGTGTAGAAAAACCACTGTTTACATAATGTTTTGCTTGTACTATGAGTTTGGCGTCGTGATTTATCGAATATCTAAAATCAATCCCTTGGTCTTTACCTGTTTTGAAGCTTTCTAATGTGATGCCATATTCCTTTTGTACGAGGTCACGCGCTAGCAGTTCAAACTCGTAGAAAGAAAGACTAGTAAAATCATATTCAGCCATATAAGTTAAAAACGATTAGAAATAGAAGATGTTTAATAACTAAGATTGCTCATGTGGGTGTAACAGAGTATCGGACTATCTATAATTTGCACGGGTCTTCCAATGTGTTTTGGAACAGATACTTTTTTAGTTTCAGTTTATATGGGGATTATCTGCAAACGACAAGATTGATTCAGATAATTTCTGCAATGAAGATGACCTATCTCCATCATTCCATGCGCTCTCCAAGGCTTTTGAAATAGCTAATGGATTTTTACCTAAGCCACCCGGTTGGCCATAAAATGTTGCAGCAGCATCTAAATGAGTTTGCCATTTATCTCCAATTTCATCAGCGACTCTATCACCCAAATTAGTCTTCCACATAGCAAAGTCTGGTTTCAAAATATCATCATCTGGCCATTCCTTTTCTGACGAATATCCGAGTAACCCAAGAATTGTTTTATTATCTTTTTTCTGCTCGGTGATGTGCTCTTCTTTTTTAGTATTTGTGTCCGCGTCAATTATCACAAATACAGGTATATCCAGCTGTTTCGCCATCGCCAAGGGTTTGATTATATTTCTCTTGCCTCCCGTAGAGACTAAATGGCACCCCGCACTACGATATTTTGACAGGTTCCCAGCCAATGTAATATAGCTTGTAATATAAGCTACGTCCTCGATACCTTCTACGAGCACAAGCACTTTACAAAAAAACATTTCATTGATTCCTGGGTTCAATGATGGGTATAGCTTAGCCAGCATCCCCTGCTCTTTTAGAGCTTTTTCACCAGCTTGGTTTAATTCTGTCGCCAAATCTTTGTATGACAACTGTGATATGTAACTTCTTGAGGGGTTTCCCTTATCCCTAACTAATCTTACTGTCTCAAAATCGTCCCCAGGAATGAATAACGGGCTATGTGAACAGATCACAATTTGGGAGTTATCATTAGCTAGTTCATGTAAAACCTCCGCCAAATGCCGCGCCTGAGGCGGGTGTTGGTACAACTCTGGTTCTTCTATGGCAAGTATCAAAGTTGGTGCGCTTTCTTCAGCAGAGCTAGCAAGTTCCTGGAGGAGTGTAAGCATAAAGGACCGCTGCATGCCATGGCCAAATCTAACGAGCTCGCTCTCAAAGCCACGCTCGCCTATTTTCACATAGGCTGAAGGCTCGTCGACCTTGACAGATTTTTCCGATTCTTGTGTCCAAAGGACTTTTGCAGTAACCGCAGGATGTGCCCACTCCTTGAGCTTTAATTCTATTGAGCCCGACAACCCATCCAATACTGATTGTTCCTCATCTAGCATGGCTTGATATTCCCGTCTTAATCCTTCTTGTAGCTTTGCCAGTTTCTCTGAAAAATTGACTTTTGACCTCACGGTCCTGGCCAGCAATTGTCCAAGCCCGGATGTTTTAGATTCCTGACTTTCTTCGGTGATGTCTTTGACAGCTGGCACAAATACCCATTGAAGATGTGGGGCCAATCGATTTGCACCCTTTGTCGCTCCATAAAACTGGTCTTCGCTAGGTATTGTTATACACAGCTCTGGATTGTTGGCTTCGAAATCTTGTAGCGCTGAGGCCATAGCTGCCTTTGTCGTTGCTTTTCCCAAGCCTGAATGCCTCGAAGATAAATCAGCGTAAATGTCTCTTAGTGTGGCTGCGCTTTCACCTTGTTTGTCAGCTTCAAAATACTTACGAAACTCTTCCATTCCGAGGCGGTTTCCATACTGGCGGACCTCTGCTCTTTCGTTACCGGCATCGTACTTAGCAATTGCCGATACAATTAATTTATCTTGTCTTACATAATCAGCAAGATCGTCCTTGGCTTGTTTTGATAGGTCATGAAAAGTAACTGTTATTTTAATTGGCGAATCAATATTATTATGGTGGAAATCGTCTGAAGAGAGTTTACTCAAATCGGTTTTTGAGTCTTTATACTGTCGAAAAAAAACATTTAGAGCTGCTAAGACGGTCGACTTTCCAGCGCCATTCGGCCCTATCAAGCAAGAAAAGCTATCAAAATATATAGTTTCATCAGAAAACCCACGAAAATTTTCGATCCGAACCGATTCAATTTTCATTTTTGTAACCTCATCGGTATATGCATTTGATTGTCATAAGGACATAAACGTAATAGATGAGAAAAGCGACACCGGGCGGCGCTATAGTCCGTTAATTAAACAGAAAAAACATGAATATTACACTCGCTGAAATTCCATTCCTGCTTCTAGAAAAAAGTACTGTCCACCAAGATCGTGTGGCAATCGACAAAAAGGAGTAAGTTCGCCCATAGGAGCTGTCACCAGTGATCCATTTACGCGTACAGCTATTACTTAGTATAGTGCAACGGACTCTCTAATCCCCTCACCTTTTGGGTTCTTGGTCGATATCTCGTCTCTAACAATTGTTGCGCCGCGACATTTTCGAATTCAGCTCCTTGACACGATTCGAATTGAATTTGCCATGCTTAGTACATGTATCGAAAGGACATCAAAAGTACCAACGCCCTGACGGGTCAGCTTCCCGTTCGTAACCGGTTTAGAAACGGGTTTCAAAGCGGTTTGAAACCGGTTTTTTTGGAAGAAGCCGTTGACAGAAACCGGTTTCGATCTGCCATGCTCCGGTCATGATGGAACCAGTGGTCGAAAATCAGGCAATGGCCCTGCAACCCCGCTTTATCCGGTTTCGAGATGCGTCAGGTTATTTGGGCATGGACAAAAACCGCTTTAACCGGGAGGTGAGGCCCTTTTTGACCGAAATTCGAATCGGAAAACAGGGCATTGCCTTTGATCGGCTTGAACTGGACGCTTTTGCGGCGCAGTATAAGAAACGCAACGGGCGCCCTGGTTCAAAAACAGGAGAAGAACCATGGCACTCTACAAAAGAGGTAAAACCTGGTGGACGCGTTTCACTGACCCAAAAGGACAGCGAATACGACGCTCTACTCGGACTGAAGACAAGCAGCAAGCACAGGAGTACGAGGACCGGCTCAAGGCGGAGCTCTGGCGGCAACGCCAGCTAAAGGAGAAACCGCGCAGGCTATGGCAGGACGCTGTGGTCAAGTGGTTGAAGGAAACCGAGCACAAGCGTACGCACCAGAAGGACATCAGTACCCTGCGGTGGCTCGATCCTCATCTCAGGGATATTTACCTGGATGAGATCGACCGGGAACTGGTGGAACTCGTGGCGCTGCGCAAGGAAGCGACCGGGGTCAAGGCGGGGACGGTCAACCGTCACCTTGCAGTGATAAAGACCATCCTTCGAACGGCTTGTTTCGAATGGGACTGGACGGACAAGGTACCCCGCATACGGATGCGCAAAGAAGCCAACAAGCGGGTGCGGTTTTTGACTCGAGGGCAATTCGAGGCACTGGCAAGAGAATTACCAGAGCATTTGTCTGAGATGGCGCGCTTTGCGGTGGCCACGGGATTGCGGCAGAACAACGTCGTGAATCTCAAGTGGCAACAGCTCGACCTGCAGCAACAGATGGCGTGGATCGATCCGGAGGAGTCTAAATCCGGCTATGCCATCGGTGTGCCGCTCAACACCGAAGCGAAGGAGGTCATTACCAGGCAAATCGGTAAACACAATCGATACGTGTTTACCTACGAGGGGCATCCCGTGCAACGGGTCAGCACCCATGCCTGGTACAAGGCCTGTAAGCGTGCCGGGATTGAAGACTTTCGTTTTCATGATCTTCGGCACACATTCGCTTCATGGCACGCGCAGGCGGGGACACCGCTGTCGGTATTACAGGAGTTAGGTGGATGGCGCTCACCGGTGATGGTGCAACGCTATGCACACTTAACGGCAGGGCACCTGGTGCACTATGCGAATAACATCGTCGGTGACACCGCGTGCACAAACCTGGCACAAAAATCAGTTGCGACTGTGAAGGAGAACGGTAAGTGATTGATAGAAATGGTGGCCAGGGACAGAATTGAACTGCCGACACAGGGATTTTCAGTCCCCTGCTCTACCAACTGAGCTACCTGGCCTTACTTGGGTTTGATGGTCGAATGAATTCGACCCTACTTATTATTATGTGCTCGCGTGAGGCGAAGGGCGTATTAAAGCGATCTCGGGCGTTGAGGTCAAGTAATGAGTTACTCGGGGGCGACAAATTCCTTTGGTTTTTCAGAGCCTTCCCCGAAAAAGAACTTCTCCATTTCCTCTTCCAGGAACTGGCGCGCCTTGGGTTCCACCGGGGTCAGGCGGTATTCGTTAATGAGCATGGTCTGGTGCGAGAGCCACATGTTCCAGGCCTCCTGCGAGACTTCCTGGTAGATTCTCTTACCCAGCTCACCCGGGTAGGGCAAGGCTTTCAGGCCCTCGGCCTCTTTGCCGAGCTTCACACAATTGACCATATGCGTCATTACTTCTCTCCTGCGTTGTTCAAGTAAAGTTCATCCATGAGTTTTTTCACCGGTGCGGCCATGCCCAGCTGCTGCTTTTGCTTTCCTGAGGGTTTATACCAGCATAACTCCTCCTTGTCTTCAATGCCGGCAACTACCTCGCGTAATCTCAGGCGCGTGGGGCTGATGTCTAGATGGAAATGGCTGAAGGTGTGGCGCAGTCCCGGCTCGTGTTGCAGCAGCTCGGTGTCCACCTGGTGCTTTTCTCTCAGCCAGTCTTCAAGGTCATCTTCCAGCTCGCACTGGGGAAAGCCCCACAGGCCACCCCAGATTCCCGAAGGAGGTCGTCGCTCCAGCAGTACTTCACCGGCTTCGTTCTCAACAATCGCAAAGCGTGCCTGTTTTACCGGGATAGCCTTTTTCGGTTTTTTGCCGGGTAATAAATGCTGAGTGCCTTCCCTGTTGGCAACGCACTCATTATTAAAGGGGCAGTGTTCGCAGTCGGGCTTGGTGCGCGAGCACAGGCTTGCGCCAAGATCCATGATGGCCTGGGTGTAGGTGGCCACGTCTTTCGTCGGTGTGTGTTCTGTTGCTACATCCCACAGTTCATTTTCCACCTGCTTCTTGCCGGGCCAGCCGTGAATACCGTGGTAGCGGCTCAGCACTCTTTTCACGTTGCCGTCCAGGATGGGCTCGGCCCTGTCCATGCTGAGTGAGAGTATGGCGCCGGCGGTGGAGCGGCCAATGCCGGGCAAGGCTGTGATGCCTTCAATGTCTCCTGGAAATTCACCGCCGTGTTCATCGCGAATGATGACCGCAGCCTTGTGCATGTTGCGTGCCCTGGCGTAGTAGCCGAGACCGGTCCAGAGATGAAGCACACGATCAATATCCGCATCGGCAAGCTGCTTCACCGTGGGGAAAGTTTCCATGAAGGTATTGAAGTAAGGGATCACCGTGGCCACCTGCGTTTGCTGCAGCATGATCTCGGAGATCCACACGCGGTAGGGTGTGCGATCTTTTTGCCAGGGTAAATCATGCCGGCCGTGTTTCTTGTGCCAGGCAACGAGCGTTGTTGCGAAATCAGCCATTAGCAGCCAGTGCCTCGATCTTGCGGATACTTTTCTTTGCCACGCTCAGCAGTTTCTTTTTCATGATGTAGGGGCCAAGCACCGGCGGTACCCAGAAGGCCGGTTCCAGCTCACTTTCAAATTCAACAATGCTGCTGTTCTCATCAACAGGGATCACGCGCCAGGTAGTGGCGCCGGAATCAAAATCGCTGAGCCCCGGTATAAAGCGTGCGTGGATGGTGAAATTTTCCTCGCGAAACTGCTCGACTATTTTTGCCTTGAAGCAAAATACGAGGATGCAGGTGCGCGTGAGCAGGCGGCGCTGCTTGATACCGCGACCCAGTTCGCCGATGAGCGCGGATTCAAGGATCTCCTCGCTGAAGCGGTTCATGTTGTCGTGGTCCGAGATAATGTTCCACACCGGTTCACCCTTTACATCCAGCAACATGCCGAGCTTGAGATAGTAGTGTCCGTCTTCATGCTCCACGCTGGCATGCTGCACCTTGCCGGCACTGGCCTGGAAGCTGAGCAGCAGCAGGACCAGGCAAATGATATGACGGAGCAACAATGCTTATTTGAAAATGTTTTCGAGGGCTTTATCCAGTAACTGCTTGCCGGGATCAATGGCCTTACCAGCGGCTTCGCCAACATCCGGCTTGAGCAAATCATCGAGAAATATTTTCTTCAGGGTGGTGATGGCGAAATTCGGATCCACGCTGCAATTATCCCCGCTGATTTTCTTTCGACACTTCAGGGGTATGTTGTAGCCACCAACATTATAGGTCTTGTTATTCCTGGTTATGGAACGCTCCGGTACCTTTACACTGAGGTCATACTTCCAGGTCATGTTCCGCAGGTTTGCTACCATGCCTTTGCCGCTGACGGAAAACTTCGGGGCAATTAACCTGAGATCCTTGTTGTTGACGATGCCCTTGTTGATGGGCAGGGTCGCCGTCAGGCTGTTAAACGGGGTGTCACCCTCGGTATTAATCTTTTTACCAAAGCGCTTGCTCTCAATCATGACTTCTACCTGTTCAAGAGCGCTATCGATGTCCACGCCACGCACGATGCCCCTGGTGACCTTGAGTTCGGCCTGCCCGGCCAGGGTTTTCTTGAACATGTCAGTGTTATTGCCCCTTGCCACCGTGGCTATGGAAATGTCACTTGTCCCAACCAGCATTGCCTCGCCGGTGACATCTTTTAACAGCGGTTCGATTTGTACTCCCTTGATGGATGAGTCAATAACCAGCTTGGGCAATTTCTCCGTTGCGTTGATATCGATGTTGCCCTTGTAGGAGCCCTTGTACAGGTTTGCACTGATGGGCTTCATCTTGATCCGCCCGCCTGCGGCATCGAGATTAAGCTTCACCTTTGACAGGTGAGCATTGGAAACCACAAGCTTGCCGATATCCAGCTTGCCTTTTGCATTTAATGCTCGAAGGGTATCCACCGGGAGCTGTACAACAGCACCCGCCGCCGTCTCCGGCGTCACCGGCTTCTTTGCCTCGCCCTTGGGCTGCGGCGGCATGTAATGATCCAGGTTGATGCTGTTGACCTTCAGATCAAAAGCATAGGAAGGTTTTTCCAGGTTGTTAATCCCGAGAGAGCCCGTCATCCTGGTCTGGTCCAGTGACAGGTTCAGCTTGTCCAGCTTGAAAGAAGCTGGCGATGTCTCGAACTCGGTACTGATTGCAGCCCGTCGAAGTGCCTTGTTCCAGCTTGTTTTTGGAATGTCCTGCTTGAGTCTTTTCAAAAGAGAGCGCGGGTTAAATTCCGCCACTTCAATATTCCCCTTCAGCGCCGGTGCACTCATGATGTCGCGGGCAAAGATATTTCCCTTGATATCAAGACCAAGCCCCTGCAGCACCAGTTCCTGCATGTTCAGGGTTTTCTTGACCAGGTTGAGGCTGGAGTTCGCGGTCATCGAGACCGCCAGTGAGTTCCTGCCTACCTGTTCGCCCGAGACGCGCGCTTTCAGGGCCAGCCCCTTTAGCTCTACCTTGTTGGCGTTGCCGGCAATACCGGTTTTAAATTCCAGGGAGTGAAGGGATTTGGCCGCGGCCTCCTGGTCGATGGCTTTTAACAGGGGTCCAAGCTCGGCCGCGTTAAAATCCAGCTTGCCGGACACGCTGCCGCTGTCTGACTGCATGTTCTTCGCGTTGAGGTTTCCTGCCAGGCTGATGCCCAGTGTATCTATGCTCAGGGTCGGCACCTGCACATCGCCGCTCTTTATGTCGGCATTAAAGCCAAGATCGATCTTGAAGGCCTTGCCCTTTACCTTTGCCAGCTTCTTGCCGTACACCGCCATGGGAGATTTACTGCCGCCCTGCACCTGGCCAATCACCTGTAACAAGGTGGGCAGGTCAGGACCAGCAGCTTTTAACATGCCTTCGTAACCGGGTTTTTCTGAAAGCACGTTGCGCGCTTTCACTTCACCATTCACGTTGGAACCGAGCATGTCCAGCACCAGGCGCGATACGTCCACGTCGCCCCGCTCCATGTCTGCATCAAAGCTGGTTTCAACACTGAAGCTGCGTTTCTTCAGGCCCGCCAGCTGTGTTGCCAGAGGCTCGATTTCAGCCACCTTGAACAGGCGGGAAATATCGTCGCCGCTGGCCTTGATATCCGCCAGCACCGAGGGCGTCGATGTTTGGATACTGCCGGCGGTAAGGTTACCGCTGAGCTTTGTGCCAAGGATGTCCAGCAACAGGTTGCTGACCGTGGCGATATCTTCGTCGAGATCAATGTCGATGCCGGCGCTGAACGAGCCCGAGGTTTCGCCGCCGGGTATGTTGTCGCTGCGCAGCGTGGCGTCGAGTTCCAGCGGGGTGATCTTGTAGCGGTGGTTTTCAATGTCGTAGGCAATGGTGCCTTCGAGGTTAAAGTTGCTGTCGATCTTCGGTTTCACCGACAGCGCGTGCATGTCCATGTGCAGCTTTATGGGCTCACCAAACACCAGCGCGTCGGTGCTGATGTTGACCTTGTCCAGCAGGTACTCGGTTTCGGCGCTGGCATCCTTCCAGCCCAGGCGCGCATCCTTGATGTCCACGCCACCCAGCACGATGGCGGCAACGGGAAAGGCCGCCTTTTCCTGTTCTTCCTCGCCTGATACGAGATCGTCCCAGTTGCTCACCCCTTCTGCATTTTTTGCGAGATTGATCTCTGCACCGTGAATGCTGACGGTGTCGATTTCATACTCATCTTTTAAAAGTGGCATCAGCTTGATGCGCAACTTGAGGTGATCTGCCTTGAAAAACGGCGCATCACCAAAGCCCGCGGCGTTGCCCATGATCACGTCATTCGCTTCAACACCCAGCCAGGGGTAGTAGGTCAGGGCGATATCGCCATTGAGTTGAAGCTCGCGACCGGTTGCTTCATGCGCTTTTCCCGTGAGCCAGTCTTTGTGTTCATTGGGATCAAGGGTCGCCACGATGATCACCGCGGCAACCACCGCCACGATCAACAGGCCAATGCCTCCAAGGAAAAGTTTGAACAGGGCCTTCATGCTTCTATCGTCTCCTCAAGTTTTATAGCTTTGCCAGCTCGTCTTTAGCCCGCGCCACCGCGACCTTCACCTGCGCGGGTGCCGTGCCGCCTATATGATCTCTGGCAGCGACGGAGCCCATAAGTTCGAGCAGGGGATACACATCTTCCTCGATCAACTCGCTGAAACCCTGTAAATCCTCCAGGGAGAGCTCGTTGAGCTTGCAGTCCTGCTGGATGGCAAACTGCACGGATTTACCCACAACCTCGTGGGCATCCCTGAAGGGCAGGCCCTTCTTGACCAGGTAATCCGCGAGATCGGTGGCGGTGGCGTAACCCTTTTCTGCCGCTGCAATCATGGCCTCCGCTTTCACCTCCAGCGTGGGCAGCATGCCGATGTAGGCCTGCAGGCAGTTGCCCACCGTATCGACCACGTCAAACAGCGGCTGCTTGTCTTCCTGGTTGTCACGGTTGTAGGCCAGCGGTTGCGCCTTCATTAATGTCAGCAGTGCCACAAGGCTGCCATAGACACGACCGGTCTTGCCCCTCACCAGCTCGGGCAGGTCGGGGTTTTTCTTTTGCGGCATGATGGACGAGCCGGTACACCAGGCGTCACCGAGATCGATAAAACCAAACTGGGGCGACATCCATAACACCAGCTCCTCGGAAAAACGCGAGAGGTGCATCATGATGAGTGAACAGTCCGCGCTCAACTCGATCATGAAATCACGATCGCTCACCGCGTCCAGGGAGTTGCTGGTGACGCTGTCAAAACCAAGCAGCCCGGCAGTGTATTCCCTGTCGATGGGATAGCTGGTGCCTGCCAGTGCCGCCGAGCCCAGTGGCATGACATTGATACGCTTTCGTGCATCCTGCAGGCGCTGGTGATCGCGCCTGAGCATCTCATACCAGGCCAGCATGTGATGGCCAAAGGTTACCGGCTGCGCCGATTGCATGTGGGTGAAGCCGGGTATGATGGTCTCGGCTTCCCTCTCCGCGATCCCCACCAGGGTCTGCATCAGGCTCACCAGCTGCGCGCTCATGCCATCCACCACCTCGCGCAGGTACAGCCTGATGTCGGTGGCCACCTGGTCGTTTCTTGAGCGGCCGGTGTGTAGTTTCTTGCCCACCTCGCCGATCTCCGCCACCAGCGCGCTCTCGATGTTCATGTGCACGTCTTCCAGGCCCGTCTGCCAGGCAAATTCACCCGCCTCGATTTGCGCTAGAATGCTCTCGAGCCCGGCCCTGATGCTGTCGCACTCGGCCTGTTCCAGCACCCCGACATGGGCCAGCATGCTCACGTGGGCGATGGATCCGCGCACATCACAGGGGGCCAGGCGTTGATCAAAAGAAACCGATTCCGTGAATGATTCGACAAAATCATCCGTGGATTCGGAAAAGCGCCCGCCCCAGGGCTTTACTGTTGTCTGCTTCGGTGTCATCTTTAGCCCGCTGTGTTTGATAAAAACGCGCACAGTATAACGTATGGGCAGCCTGCGTATCTCCTTGAAATGGAACAAATGAAGCAGACAGAGAACTCCTTTCTACCGGACTTTTGCAGTCCACGGATGGTCTTCGTGGTGGTGCTGCTGGCGGAACTGCTGGCCATCGTGCTTGCGCTGGCCCTTCCGGCAAGCCGCGAGGGCAGGCTTTCCGACCTCGCCGTGTATTCCCTGTTTATCCAGTGGATTGCCCTGGCCTGCATCGCCATCCTCTGTGTTTCCCGGCATTTTCTCAATCGCCTGGATAATATTCGTGCTGCGACCTGGAGCTATCTCATCACCCTGGCCGTGATCATCGCGGTAGCGGAGATGTGCTGGCAGGTGATTCACCTGTTTCCACCGGGGCTGGACCTGTATCCCGCCGGTCATGGCATGTTTGTGTTCCGCTGCGTTGTGATCGGTGCCATTGTCAGCGCGCTGGCGCTGCGTTACTTCTACGTGCAGCACCAGTGGCGTGAGCGTATTCGCATGGAGTCCGAGGCTCGCTTCCAGGCCCTGCAATCCCGTATTCGCCCACACTTCCTGTTCAACTGCATGAACACCATCGCCAGCCTGACCCGCAGTGATCCGCGGCTGGCGGAAGAGTCCGTTGAAGATCTCGCCGACCTGTTTCGCGCCAGCCTGCAGGAGTCGCAGCACCTGTGCCGGCTGGAAGATGAAATTGACCTGTGCAGGCGCTACCTGCGTATTGAAAAACATCGCCTTGGCGATCGACTGCAAGTCAACTGGCGTATCGACGGGCTACCCATGCAAAGCAAGATCCCCACCCTGAGCCTGCAGCCAATCCTGGAAAACGCCATCTACCACGGCATCGAGCCCCTCACCGATGGCGGTACCATCGACATCAGTGCAGAAGTGGCGGACGATCACTACAGGCTACAGATCAGTAACCCGGTGAGCCTTGAAGCCACCACCGAGACCATGCGCAAGGGCAACCAGCTGGCCCAGGACAATGTTCGACAGCGACTGGTCGCCTGCTTTGAAGGAAATGCGAGCCTGGATATCGAGGCCTCTTCCAGCGAGTACTCGGTATCCATTCACGTTCCCATAGAAACATGAAAGTTCTCATCGTAGATGACGAGAAGCTGGCGCGGGAACGACTGGCTGCGCTGCTGCAAGAGGAAGATGGCAGCCTTCAGCTGAGCCTGGCCGAGAATGGCATGAGCTGTATCAGGCAGGCCTCGAAAGAGGACTTTGACGTGGTGCTGCTGGACATTCGCATGCCGGGCATGGATGGCATTGAAACCGCCAGTCACCTTGCCGCGGTGCCCACCCCGCCTGCCATTGTCTTTACCACTGCCTACGATGACCATGCCATCGAGGCATTCAACGCCAACGCCGTCGATTATTTGCTCAAGCCCATACGAAGGGAACGCCTGGCCGAGGCCCTGCAACGGGCAAGGCTGCAGCAACTGGCGAGGGTGACCGATCTGAAAAACAGGCTGCAGGCAGAAGGCGGCGTGCGCACCCATCTCAGTGCCAACATCCATGGCAACATTGAACTGATCCCGGTGGCGGACATACGTTACCTGCGGGCTGACAACAAGTACGTCAGCGTGGGCCGGCCCGGTCATGAAACCTTTATCGATGAATCCCTCAAAACACTGGAGAATGAATTCCCGGAGCGCTTTGTGCGCGTGCATCGCAATGCGCTGGTGGCAAAGGAATATATCGAGTCACTGGATAAAGACGCGGAAGGTAAAACCCAGGTACATGTGAATGGTGTCGATGCCGGCATCGACGTCAGTCGTCGGCACCTGCACGACATCAGGCAACTAATCAGGGACCTGGCTTCCTAGTCACCCCTGTTTCTTATTGGCGGGCAAGGTCACCCCAGAGAAACTGACACACGCTGAGCGCAGCTACCGGCGCGGTTTCCGTGCGCAGTATGCGCGGGCCAAGGTCCACCTGCAGGTAGTCATGGGCGAGGGCCTGGTTTACCTCGTCATCACTGAATCCCCCCTCGGGGCCGGCCAGCAGGGACAGGCGATTTTCGCGTGGGCTGATGTCGCGAAGACCGTTACTACCGCCGGGATGCAGGAGGAGTCGGGTCTCGTTATCGTCGGTGTTTAACCACTCCTGCAGAGCCATGGGTGCCTCGAGCCTTGCCAGGCGATCCCTGCCACACTGCTCGGTGGCACTGACGATCACCTGCTGCCAGTGTTTCAGCTTGGTGCTTTCCCTGTCTTCGGCAATTTTCACATTGGAAAACTCGCTGGCTATCGGCACGATACGGCTGACCCCCAGCTCCACCGCCTTTTGCAGCGTGTAATCCATGTGCTGTGCGCGTGATATGCACTGCACCAGGGTGATCTCAAGGCTCGACTCGCGGCCCTCATCCTGCTGCTGTAAAAGTCTTACCTCTACCCTGCGGCGATCGATCCCAACGATCTCCGCAAGCTCCGCAGGCGCACTGCCATTAAACAGCCACAGGCGCTGGCCGCTGCGCATGCGCAGCACGCGGCTGACATGGTGGGCGCAGTTTGCCGGCAGGCTCAAGCTGTCTTCGCCGGCAAGATCCATTTCGACATATATACGGGGTTCACGCATGGGACTATCTTCTCCCAGCCGCTCACAATTATCAAAAATCCATTGTCACGGGCTGTCCTGTAACACAGCACTCGCGGCTTTTGCTATGATAATTGTTTCCTTACCCGCAGGAAGCAACCATGGCCCAACGCGAAGCAAAATTTGATGTCGGACAGCTGGTCCTGCATAAACTTTTTAACTACCGCGGTGTCATTGTTGATGTGGACCCGGTATTCCAGAACAGCGACGAGTGGTACGAGCAGGTGGCGCTAAGCAGGCCGCCAAAGGACGAGCCCTGGTACCGTGTACTGGTGCATAACGCGGTGCACGAGACCTACGTGGCCGAGCGTAACCTGCATGCCGATGCTTCAGGCGAGGCCATCTCCCATCCTTCCATAGATGTTTACTTTGCAGGATTTGAGAACGGCCGTTACCAGGCGCACCAGCAACTGAACTAGGGAATTTTATGCTTGGCAAACTGAAACAACTTTTTGAAAGTCACCTCGAGGCGGATGCCGCGGGCAGCGCTTCGGCGGCAAAAGGCACCATTGAATTTGCCGCCGCGGTATTGATGACGGAGATCTCCCGCGCCGATTCCAGTATCGACCAGGAAGAGCGCAAGGTCATCGACGACGCCCTGGTCAATCACTTCAAGCTTGATGCGGAAGAAGCCAGGGAAATCCTTGAAGCGGCAGAAAGCGAGGTGGACCACAGCGTGTCCCTGCACGAGTTCACCCGCCTCATTAATGACAGTCTTTCACAGGAGGACAAGATCAAGATCGTCGAGCTGCTGTGGCACGTGGCCTTTGCGGATGCGGTGCTGGACAAGTACGAGGAGTACTTTATTCGAAAGATTGCAGACCTTTTATATATCTCGCATAAGGACTACATAAGGACAAAGCACCTCGCCTCGGGCGAGGCCTGAGACAGGGGCCTGGTATTAATGACGGCGCGAAAGCACCTGGATCAGCTGGTCTTCGAACTCGATACGCGTGGTGAGCTCCTCGCCCAGGATGGAAAGCTCTTCGTGCAGGCCTGATACATCAATATCATCCCGCTCCGCGTCATACTTTTCGTTAAAGGCCAGCGCGGCCTGGGTGGTCTCATCAATACGCGGGTAAAGTTTCACCGCGAGCTCAGCAACACCACGACGGCGCTCGGTACCCTCGACAATACGCTCGTAAAGACCAAAGTGCCCGGCGGCAATATAGTCCACCAGTACCTGGCAGAACTCGTTCAACAGTTCCCGGTCCAGCTCTTCCGGGGAATCGGCCTTCAGCTCTGAAGCCTGCAAGAGTAATGACAGCAGCTGGTTGCGCTCGGTCAGCATGCTCTCAATGACGTGGGGAGTGCCTCCCCTTCGCTCGACTACATCTCCACTGTTCTCGGACATCCTTACACACCCTGTTCTCGTAGTTATATTCTTACCAGCTGAAGCTTGCCTTCAAGCCGGCTTTCTATGATACCAGTTAGCCATGCAAAAGCCTTGCCCGATTCTCGCCGTGGCTCCCGTGCCATGCTCCAGGAGCCCCTGAAACCCGAGGTTTGCCAGATACATAAGCTAAATACTACTTTTTCCCAGAATAGCATTATAATCAATGCCCATGGAGATCCAGGGGTATACAATTCAGCGGGAAATTGGCAAGGGGGGCATGGCTACGGTCTACCTCGCGACCCAGGAGTCCCTGCACCGTGACGTGGTGCTGAAAATCCTTGATGACGTAAAGATGGATGACTCGGACCTGGGCGAGCGCTTTCTCGCCGAAGGTCGCATCCTCGCATCTCTCAAGCATCCCAACATTATTACCATTTACGATATTGGTATCGCCAATGACCTGCTCTACATCTCCATGGAGTACGTGCAGGGAGGGGACCTCAAGCAACGGCTCGAGCTACCCATTTCCCCCGACGAGGTGCTGGATTACCTTTACCAGATTTCCATCGCTCTTGGCGAAGCCCACAAGCATGGCATCGTGCACCGTGATGTGAAGCCGGCGAACATCCTTTTTTCCGATAACGACACGCCTATCCTGACTGACTTTGGTATCGCCAAGGAGGTGGATACCGACAGTGACCTGACCTCAACCGGGATTTTCCTTGGCAGCCCCAACTATGTCAGCCCGGAGCAGGCGGACGGGCAGAAGATTGACGGGCGCGCCGACATTTACAGCATGGGCTGCATTTTTTACGAGATGCTGACCGGTTCAAAACCCTACGTCTCGAATTCCGTCATCGATATCGTCATCCAGCACAAGCAGGGACCGATCCCTGAACTACCGGAGGACCTCGCGGAATTCCAGCCACTGCTAAACAAGATGATGGCCAAGAAGCGGGACGAGCGCTTTGCCGATGCCGAGGATCTTGCGCGCGCCATCGCCACCCTGCAGGAGAAGCGAAACCAGACACAGCAGGACATCACCTATGACATCACCGGCCAGCGTGCGGCGGAAGATGAAGAATTGCGCAAGAAGCGTGCAAACAAGATCCTGATGGGGCTGGTGCTGCTGGGAATGATCATGTTTTCATCATTGAAGTACATCGAGATCAGGATCAAGAGCGACGCGCCGGTTCCCAACCGCATATCCACCAATACCACGCTGGACGCAGCGCCGGTGATGATCCCGGCGAGCACGCCGACAACGACGCCCGCGCCAACACCTGCAGTTGAAAACCAGGCAGGCCCGGTTGACGCTGGAAGTACAGGCAGCGAGCCCGCCACGGAGGTGGCGACGACAACACCGCAACCCAGGCCAGCCCCTCCGCCCGCACCGGAACCGGTTTCAGAGGAAGTCATGCAGGCACTGGCCTGGCTTGGCAAGCAGTCGCTGGAGGAATACAAGCTGACCTACCCGGCCAAGGACAATGCCTATTACTATTTCACGCGCCTGCTGGAACTTGATCCGGGTAACCAGGATGCGGTGAATGGCATACTCGAGATTGCCGATCGCTACGCGCTACAGGCGGAACAGGCGCTGGCAAAAAATGACATGGAAAAAATGAAGACTTACATTGAGTACGGACTGAGGATCAATCCGAAAAACGAATCACTTATTGCCCTGAAAAACCTCGCCGGCTCCCAGGACACCTCCCTGTTCGGAACAATAAAATCCCTGTTTAACTAGTCAGCCGCTACTGCGGTGAATCCGCCGGTGCCTGCAGCACGTTGCGGGCCCTGTCGGTCTGCACCTTTTCCCAGTCGGAAATAAGCTTTTTCATCGCTTCCATGGTGGCATCCTCGTCCCCGGCTGGTTCAGGCGGCTTCTCCAGTTCAGCCAACTCGTCCTCGATGGGATCCTCGATGATCTCGGGCATGGGTTCTTCGCTGCCTTTTGGTGGTGCATTCTTCAGTGCAAGCTCCGCATCAAGACGCTTGGCGTCCATCAACTTCTGCTTTGCCTTTTCCCTGTCCTTCTCAGCCTGGAGAAAAGCCTGCTGGCGCAGTTTTTCCCGCTCTGAATCGGACACCTCGATATTCGTGTCATCAATCACGCGGCTGTTTTCAAATACAAAAACACGCGGGCCTTTCTCCGCGCTGCGATACCACATGGGCGGCTTGCCCGATAACTGGGTGGAGCCGCTTTCAGGGTCAACCCACTGGTACATGCGCGCACCGGCAGGGCTACTGAAAACCAGCAGGATGATGAGCAGGTATTTCAACATTGGAATAAGTCCACGCTGATGATTCGTGTATTTCACATTATAGCACCGCGTCAGTGTATTCATCATAGTCATCACCCTCAGAACTGGAAGTATAGCCCGGCGCGGTATATCCAGCCGCGATAGGTCGGTACGCCGTCAGCATCGACGATAAAGCGCGCAGCGGACAAATCGATGCTGGCATACTGGTTTATCAATGCCTCAAGGCCCAGCTCCATGCGATGGCCCACCGAGTCCAGGCGGTAGGCGCAGCGGCGATTCATGCAGCGCGGCCCACCGATGGGGCTAAAGACATCATCCGGCGCTACTGCTTTCGAGGCGGCAAGGATTTCTGCATTGGGTGTAGCCGTGGAGACAACATCACCCACCTGCAGGTTGTAATTGGCAAAGAGTGAGATGGCAGGTCGAAAACTGTAGACCACCTGGCCGCCAAGCTCGTGAACCCGCGTATCAAACACGATGGAATCCGAATCCCTGTGAAAGTAGTCATAGTCCAGCTTCAGCAGGATGCGGTCGCTGAGGCGCTTGCCTGCCCCGACACCGGCCCTGAGGATATGGCCGTCGCGTATGTTGCTCTTGTTGTATTTTTCCGCGCGAATACCAAGGCGCGCCTCGTACCAGGGAGCAAGGTAGCCAGTGCCTGGTTGTAGCGTGTAGACAATGTCACTGTTGACGGCGATGGTGTTGAGATCGTCAAACTCGGCAAAATTCTCGTGCGCAAGGTAGGCGGAAATTAACAGCTGGCTGTTGGGGCTGATGGACTTGAGGTAACCCGCACCGGCACTTAAGGCCGTGATCATGTCTTCCTCGATATCGGCTGACTCGCTGGAGCGTCCGAGGTTACTGTCATAACGCAGGCCGATATCAGCGTCGAGATAGAGGCCCTCGCCGTAGTAGCCGGCTGCACTCGCAGAGAAGCTCAGGGCGAGCAATAGCGTCGCCAGCAAGACCTTCCGACTTCCATTTTGAACGGGCGTGCGCATGCTTAACTCTTTACGAATTACTCTAATTAAAATCAATAAACTACTGAATTTAGACAAATTTAAGTACTATTTTCGTGAAAATACAAGAAAAATGTGCGACAGGCGGCGCAAAATTAAGAAAAATAGGGGGTTCCAGGGGCAAGCACTGGTAAATTAGACCTTCCGTCCAGACCGCAAAGGAGCCTGCAATGAGTCACGACAAGTTCGACGATCCACGCCGCTCGGTGCTACTGGCCATGCTGGCCTCCGGCGCCTACTTCATTGGAAACCCGCTGCAACCACTTGGAAACCTGCAGGCCCAGGCGTTGGGCCGTGCACCCAGGCTTCCGGCCGGACGCTCGATATTTGCCATGAGCGGTGAGGTCAGGGTCAATGGCCAGCGCGCCAACATGCAAACACCCATCATCGCCAGTGACCTCGTGGAAACGGGCAACAAGAGCCACATTATCTTCGTTGTCGGCAAGGACGCCTTTATCCTGCGCAGCAATGGCAGCCTGCAGCTGGAGCCGGATCCTGAACCGACGCTAAGCCAGCAGGCAAAGGAAAAATCCGTGGGCGTCATGCGTCTTGTGACCGGCAAGCTGCTGTCCGTGTTTGGCAAGAGAAAACATCGCATCACCACCGCAGTCGCCACTATTGGAATTCGCGGTACCGGCGTCTACGTGGAAAGCGATCCGGACGAGTCCTACATTTGCACCTGTTACGGCACCACGGACCTCGCTTCATTGAGCGATACGACTGATACCGAGACCATCGTTTCCACCCACCACAGCGCACCCCGTTACATCAGCGCCGGCAGCGGAGGCAGCCAGTTGATTCGCCCGGCACCGTTCAAGAACCATGATGATGAAGAGCTGCTGCTTATTGAAACCCTGGTGGGTAGGGAGACGCCTTTTCCTGTCACGGGTGGTCTACGTAGCCGCAGCCGACGCTACTAGGTAAAAAAAACGGTCTTTTTTCGCACATGCTGCGTTGACCGCCAGGGATGGCGGAAATGCAGGTAATGCAGGAGCAATTACCTGCCACGTCTTTCTCGAATGCTCATGTACTGGCCTGTACACTCCGCTTCTCGAAAGCCTCGTGCCTTGCCTGTACGAAAAAATCCTCGTTTTTTAAATAAAATCTCGTTTCCTGAACTTAAGAGTGATCCTGCTGGTCTCAAAAGTACTATAATTACAGGCCAGTTATGTTGAATTTAATCGCCAGGTACTTCCTGATTCTTTCCCTTGTACTGGGTTTTTCCCAGTCCAGCATTGCTGCCTGCCTGTCCACCATGGATAAGGAGTCGCCGGTTTCCCAGTCCGACATGGAAATGCCCGGCTGTCATTCACAGGTGGACATCGATGACAACCCGGACAGGAACTGGGACGACTGCTGCCAGGAAAATTGCCACAGCGGCACGAGCAGCATGGTCCCTGCCCTTTTTCTCACGCAGGGTAAATTAAGAGCCCTCGACCGCGGCCCGGCAGTAATCACGGGCCAGGCACAAAACCACCCGAAGATCCCCACACCACCACCAAACGCCTGACCTCGATCCACGTTTCACGGTGCCGTAGCAGGGCACCTGTTCTTGTTTTTTCATGGAGCGAAGGTATGTTTCGTTTTCTCGTATTTGTGCTGGCAATTTTCGCCTGCAGCCACACCGCGGCCCGGCCTGTTTCCTACCCGGGCGGCTGGACACTGATGAGCATGAATGATGGCGACCGTTATTCAGGGCATCTTCATTACTCGCCGACGGCGTTCTATTCGCTGGGTTACAAGGCGGAGTACTGGAGGGAGTTTGAATTCCAGGTACATGCCATTCAACTCAACAACCTGCTCAAGCGCTGGAATAAAAGGCACTCCCAGGCAAACCTGTACCTGAAAACCGGTGCCGGTATGACAAGCCAGGACCACGGCGGTGATGTCGATCCCGTGGCCTATGCAAGCATCGCCGCCGACTGGGAAACACGACGCTATTTTCTTTCCTACGAAAACAGGCTGACGCTGTCTTCCGCCATCGAAGAGAACTTTCGACACAAGGCCAGGGTAGGCATTGCGCCCTATATCGCCGAGTTTGGAAAAATGCATACGTGGATCATGCTCGAAGCAAGACATGCACCTGAATCCCGCAACGAGCTGGTGGTAACGCCACTTCTCAGGTTCTTCAAAGGGCCAAGCCTGTTGGAGGCCGGGTATTCAAGCACGGGAAAAGTTCTTTTTAACTTTGTACATCGATTTTGAATAGGTGAGGAATATGAAACATGTAAATAGTTTGATTTTCGCAGGCATGTTTTTAACAGGCGGCGTATATGCAGGATCACAGGATCATCATGGCCACGATCACAGCCAGGGTATAAGTACTGTGCAACTGTCTGCCGGTGCGGTTGATCCCGCCGGCGAAGAGATCAACGTGAATGTATTTGGACTGGTGTGTGACTTTTGCGCACAGGCAATTGAGAAAGTGTTTATGAAGCGGGAAGAGGTCTCGGGAATCAGGGTTGACCTTGCAGGAGGCCTGGTCAGCATTTACACGAAACAGGGCAAGCAGTTACCCGACGCTACGCTGACAAAACTGATAGTCGACGCCGGTTATAATGTCGATAGCATAAACAGGAAGTAATGACCGTGGACAAGATCAGCAACAGGTCATTAATACTTCCCTTTCTCAACCTGTTTACCAGCTTTGGGACCATCATCTGTTGTGCGCTTCCTGCACTTTTGGTTTCCCTTGGCGCAGGCGCGGCACTGGCCGGGCTGGTGTCGGCGGTTCCTCAGCTGGTGGTACTTTCCACCTACAAGGTCGAGGTGTTTGGCATCGCCGGGGCTTTAATACTGGTAACGGGTATCTACCAGTGGAAAATGAGAAATGCACCCTGCCCCAGCGATCCGGAATTGGCCAGGGCCTGCAACAGGATCAGGAAAATTAATGCGTGGCTGTACGGGTTTTCCGTGTTGCTTTACCTGCTGGGCTTTTTCTTTGCCTTTGTCGCACCGAGAGTCCTCTAATAGAACAACTTCAAGCCTGGCACAGAAAACATAAGGGCGTTTATTTTCTATACTTTCGCACGGGTCTTAAAACGAGAATTTTTTCGAGCAGACAAGGCACGAGTCTTTTGAAAAGCGGAGTGTACAAACAAGTACATGAGCATTTGAGAAAGATGAGAACGCAGTATGATCGAAAAAAGGCCGTTTTAAGATGATACGCAGGCGAGGTAGGCGTCTTCAAAGTTTGCGGCCTGGTATTTCTCACAACACTCGGCAGGGGATCCAACGAAACTGAGCTTGCCCTGGTGCAGGATTGCCACCTTGTCACACAGGGCTTCCACGTCCGCCAGCATGTGCGTGCTGAAAAATAGAGTCATGCCCTGTTCTTTCTTCTCCAGCAGGTAACGCTTGAGGTAGGCGCGGGCCCTCGGATCGAGGCCGCTCATGGGCTCATCCAGTAACAACAGTTGCTTGTTACTCAGCAGGCAGGCGGCGAGGCCAATCTTTTGTGACATACCCTTTGAAAGTTGCGCTACCGACTTGTCGATATAGGCCGGATCAAAGTCCAGCATGCGCAGCATGTCTTCCACTTTTTCATTGTCATAATCCACGCCATGCAGTTCATGCATGTAAACAATGAAATCCCTGCCGCTGAGGTAGTAAGGTGGAATAAATTTTTCTGGCAAGAAAGCCAGCCTGCTGCGTGACTGCACGCGCGAGCTGTCTTCGCCAAATATACTGATAGTGCCGCTATCGAACTGGGTGAAATCCAGCAGGCACTTGATCAACGTAGTCTTGCCAGCACCATTGATACCGATAAGACCGAGAAATTCACCTTCATTTATCTCCAGGCTGACGTTCGACAGGACGTCCTGCTGGCCGTAGCTTTTTGACAGGCTATCAATATTGATCGCGCTACTCATGAGCTGAATAGTATCAAAACTGGCGGGCTTACAAAAAACAAGGGCCCGCATTGCGGGCCCTCGAATTTACTGCGTTGTTGCGGTCTTTCCTGTTCTAGTACAGGTACAGCGCGTTACATGTCTGGTTTGCGCTATCCACTGCCCAGGTCTGCGGGTTAACAGCATTCAGGCAATCGTCAGTACCGGCGGTGTAATCCGTGATAGCGGCAAAGGTGCCAGCTGTACCACTTGCGGCTTCCGCAGCAGAGCGAACAACACCGGTGCCTGCGATACCGTCATCAAGCTTCTGGTCAAGGTCACGAAGGATCGGCACTGGAATGTTACCGCCAAATGAGTAAACCAGTCTTTCAACAGTATCCCTCGCATTACCCGTGACATAGTCCTCGGAGTGGGCAATCATGATTCCACCCTGGAATGCATTCGGTGGTACGCCACCTGCGGGAACACCTGAATCATAAGTAGCGATGGTCAGCGCATTGTCAGACGCATCCAGGCCATCGTAGGTACCATTAAGGAAACCTGCGATAGACAGGTGAGCCCACACGGCACCGATTTCTGCACCGATGTCGATTCGGCCATTGGCGTCACCGCCGATGTCCTCGGTAGCACAGCCCGCGGTACTCACGGCAGCACCAACGTTGGCTACAGCCTGGTCACAGTCCATATCGCCGGGCAGGTTACGGAAACGGTCAATAAAACCATAGTAAGCTGCCTGTACGCCTGAATTCTGGTCAGCCAGGTTACGCACCCTGGCACTGTTAATAAGTTGCTGACCCTTTAGAATTCCGCCAAGCAACAAGCCAATAACTACCAGCACGATGGCGATTTCTACAAGGGTAAAACCTGATTGTTTCTTCGACTTCATAACTTCGTCCTCTGTGTATCGAAATTTATCACCTGTACTTAAAGCACTTTGCGTGCCAGAATTGTAACTTGTTGATTATTATAGATATTGTGCAATTACACCGATGTGTAAAACATGACAACGATGACCGATGTTCAACAAAACTGTCGAGATTTCAACACTTAGCTGTCTATTTTTAAGAATATGCTGATCCTCGGGGCCGCAAATCGCGGTTCTTGCGTCAAGAAAGGTGAAGGGCCTGGCCGATGCCTGTAAAAATCGAGTATTTCTGCTCCCTGTTTCCACTGATAGACTATGGCGACCTATGGACAGCCGCACGAACAACTAGCAGGGTAAAACCTGCACATACAAGATGGTAGCAAGCTTACGTTCCCAGGCCGTACAGATCATCCTGGTGCTGATTGTCTTCGTGATTTTCCTGGCAAACGGCAGTGGTTTGCTTGAATTCCAGCTCAGTGCCGCAAAAGGGATCAGCCTGCGTTCGTTCGTATTTAACCTGGATGAAACAACCGGACTACCATCGGTGATCTTCTCGCCGGCATTTATCGTGCTCGCCGTGTGCGGCATTGCACTGTCGGTGTTATTGCCCCTGCTAAACCCGGTTTACGCGTCACTGCTAACTGCAGCTGCTGCCCTGCCCCAGTTGGCCGTGGCCTACAACACGACTGGTCATAGCCTGTTGCCCATGGAATTCTGCCTGCTGACCATTCTCGTGCTTTACGCCATCAATGTCCTGATATCCTACTTCAGGGAAACGATGATGAGACAGCAAATCGTGGATGTATTTGGTCAGTACATTCCACCTGAGCTGGTAAACCAGATCAGCAAGGACCCGGAAAAGCTTAACCTTGATGGCGAATCAAAGAACCTCAGCGTATTTTTTTGTGACCTGCAAAACTTCACCGGCGTGTCAGAGCAGCTTAACCCGAAGCAACTTGCGCGACTGCTAAACGAGTACTTCACGGTGATGACAGAAATTCTCTACAGCCATGGCGCAACTATCGACAAGTACATAGGCGATTCCATTATGTGTTTCTGGGGCGCCCCGGTTCGACAGGACGATCACGCCAATCGTGCAGTGCTGGCGTCACTGGACATGCAAAAAGCGATCGTACCGCTGGTGGATACCTTCAGGAGCCGTGGCTGGCCCGGACCGACAATGGGGATCGGGATAAATACTGGCATGATGAGCGTGGGTAACATGGGTTCAAAATACCGTCTCACCTATACAGTGGTGGGAGATGCGGTGAACCTGGCTTCAAGACTCGAAGGCTTAACCCGTAGCTACCGGGTGCCGACAATCGTAAGCCAGGCCACTCGGCGTGGCACCAGCGACATACTGTTTCGATCACTGGACCTGGTGCAGGTAAAGGGCAAGGTCAACACGACCAAGATCTATGAACCCATATGCCGCAAGGACGAAGCGGACGAGGCCACTGTTGCCAAGCTGAGAAAGCACCGCCAGGCCATGGAGTTCTACTACAACGAAAGCTGGTCGGACGCGGAGAAAGCCATCGAGGCAATGAAAGGTGAATACAGCGAGGATCCCTACTACCCGGTCATGCTTGATATTATCGCGGAGAAGAAAAGCCAGCCCGCATCCTGATAAGGTCGGCTACTGGATGCCAAGCCGATATTTTAAAAAATCCAGTTCTCGTTGATCCCTGACTACGCCACTTTCAAGGAAGCTACCAAGCAGGATCTTCGCGCTTTCAATATCCCCCAAATCTTCCAGTACAAATAATTCCATTTGCCGTACCAGGGGAGGGACATTTGAACCCCTTGCATGGATCCTCAGGTCCCTCGCCAGCTCAAGGGCAAGATCAAGATCTTCAAGACGATGCTTGGCAATAAACACCGCATGCGCCATGGCCGGCCAGCGCTGGTCCGGGTTTTCAAGGAAGCCCCTGTGCACAAAGTCCAGCATTCGGCGTTTCTTGTTATCGTCGAGGACTTTCGCGTAAATCCGCGCTGCCGAAAGAAAAGGATACTGGCTTTGACTGTCCAGGCCCGCGATCACTTCGAGCCATTCAGTCAAAACAGCGTAATCAAGTTCCTTGAAAGGAATACTGATACCCGGCTGGTTATCAAAAGCCTGTAGCCTCAGCATGAGTAACCTTGACAGTGCAACCTGGTCCCCCAGCGACGCTACCTCGAGCAGCGAAACGGCCGGCGGCGGAGAAAGATCGGAAGCCCTTGCAACCGGCTTTTCCTGTAATCCGTGCCAGGCAATTTGCAATGCAATGGCGCAGACCAGGGTCACTATAACCGGGAGCGGTACGGCAGAAAGGTCTCTTTCATCCTGTGACTGTAGAATGTTTTGCAGCTGTCGTTTCAAAGCTGTCGCCTTGGCTAGAGGTTCTTCCTGTACAGGTCAAAAAGACCTGCTGCACCAAGCAGCAGTATATATATGACTGACTGCGCCATGACCGGGTAAAGCTCACTCCAGCTTGCACCGTAGGCAAGCCATTGGCTCTGGGTAAAAACATGCAAATCAGGCAAAAGAAAGGCAATGGCATCGGTGAGGTGCACAATAAACTGCTGCGAGAAATCCAGGTATTCCAGTATCGGGCTATGGCTGATCAGCTGGATGGTATGCATGCTACGGGCGAGGATGTAAAAACCCAGCACGACTACGAAAGCCACCGTGACATTACTGAAGGTAAACAGGCATAGCAGGCTCAACGCGATGATAATCGCCAGCTCAAGAAGCAGTGAACAAAGCCACACCAGCATCGATGCAAACGGACAGTAGAGTAAGAGAAGTGCACCGGTAGAAATAACGATTACCGACGCCAGCATGAGAAAGCCGAGGTACTTGCCAAGGTAGTAACTGGAGCGCGGCAGGGAAAGGGAAACGATGAGATCAAAACCCTTGTCATTGAATTCCCTCACCACGCTGGTGATAACAAACAGGGCAATGGTGATAATGGCAAACAGGCGCATACCGGCACCGATCACAATTGCCTGGAACTGCCCGGCCTCGCTGACGGCCAGCTCACCGACAAACTCGGTCAGGCCAAGCACGCAGACAAGGCCCGCCAGCGTCAACAGGAACAGCCTGTTACGCATGGCTTCAAAAAAGGTAAAGCGCGCTATGGTGATGATGGCCCGGTTCTTCATTGACTACCTGTACTCCGTGGATACCACGGTAATGATAGTGCTAACAGGCTGAATGTGCACCTAATGAAACAGGAAATATGCTAAGCTCTCGTACCAGCTAAATACCTTCAAGGGTATTATTGATAATGCCTTCATTGCTTCAATTCTTCAGAAACCGAAAGCAGTCTATCCTGCTGGCGCTGATGCTGGAGACCCTGCATCTCTCCATCTGGCTCGAATTTGGCAGCCCGATTTCACGCTCCCTGATGATGGTACACCTGGGCCTGTTCCTGATCTGGCAACCCGTGTGGCGTGGCGATCAAAAGCTTCCCTGGCACAATGGTGTGATCTACATCGTGCTGACCGCGGCATTTGTTTTCTGGCTCAACTGGCTGCTGTTATTCTGCTGGCTAATCCTGCTTATCGGCTTCTGCGGTGGCAGGGTCAGCACCCACCGGCATGAAAGGTTCGTCAACATCATCGTGCTGGTATTCCTTATCTCGGAATTGCTTATCACCTGTACTGTATCGCTGTTCCAGGTTGAGCTTTCAAAAAACGTCGGCAACGCGTTCCGGCTTATCCTGCCAGTCCTTCCGCTGGGCATCATCGTGTTCAGGTCCCGATACAGGAAGCGCCTGCTGTACTCCGTTGATTTTATCCAGGCCATCACTACTGCCCTGCTCATCAGCCTGCTGGTTATTGGCAGCCTGCTGAACATGTATCGCAGTGGTACGGAATACCTGGTCGCGCTGATACAGACACTGATCGCCATTGGTGGCCTGTTATTGATCATCAGCTGGCTGTTAACACCCCACGCGGGCTTCAGCGGCCTGTCACAACTATGGATGCGTTCAATCCTGAGCCTCGGTACACCGCTGGAGCAATGGCTGGAGCAAATCGCCGGCCTGTTTGAACAGCAGAACTCGCCGGACGAGTTTCTTGAAGCCGTGATGGAGGAATTGTTATCCCTGCCATGGATTTCCGGTGTTAAGTGGAAAACTTCCGGCTCAGATGGCACGACTGGCGAGACAACACGTTATGAAACAATGGTCAGCACCGACAACCTGGTCGTACGCATCTACACGCACTCCCCGGTGGGCGGCGCACTGTTCCTGCATTGCAAGCTACTGGTCAACGTGATTGATAATTTCTTTGAAGCAAAGCTGCGGGAAAAGAAACTCACGCAGCAAACACACCTGCAGGCCATATACGAAACCGGTGCCCGGGTCACCCACGACATCAAGAACCTTTTGCAATCTTTGCACGCCATTACCAGCATGGCCAGCGAGCAGAAAAACAACCCGGATAATTCTGCCTCCCTGCTCATAGAAAAACAGCTGCCTCACCTGAGCCAGCGGTTGCAGTCTGCCCTGGACAAGCTGCAGGCCCCTGAAGCAACACTGCACAGTAGTATCGGCGTCCGTGAATGGTGGGATGGTCTTTTAACAAGGAACACGCAGAAGAACATTGAGTTCCAGGCCGACATTGTTGAGAACCCCATGGTCTCGGTAGAGTTGTTTGACACCGTGATGGAGAACCTGCTTGAGAATATACGCAACAAGAAGCAACTTGAGCCCGATATCAACGTCAAGATAACCCTGTTCTGTGATTCAGGCAGTATAGTGCTGACAGTATGCGATGACGGAATGGCCATGCCGGAAGAGATGGCAAGCCAGTTATTAAAGGACCCGGTGAAATCGGATTTCGGTCTTGGTATCGGCCTGTTCCAGGTGGCAAAGCAGGCCCGCGCAAATAATTTCAGTCTTTCCTTGCTAAAAAACCAGGATGGTCGTGTTTGTTTTGCCCTTAAAAACCTGGGCTCTTCCGAGAACTCTTAAGCCTGGTTTCAGGGCAGGCGTTCGGCATGCACCATCTTGTACATCAGCGTGGCGGGTGAGATCCAGATAAACAGGTCGTCAAATTCATTGGCCGCAGTCTGGTTATAATCTGCATAGATATAATTGCCATCGATAGCATCGGTCCACCAGTTTTCCAGTTCATCGGCCGAGGTGGGTGGTGTCGCTCCACCAAAATCTTCACCATTCGCACCGTAGGAATAAACAACCACCGGTACGTTACTGGCAACAACGTTGGTTGCAGCAGCATCGCGAATGGTCATATCGCCGAGCGAACAAAGTTCAAATGAAACTCCCGCCGTGGCAGTACCGCAGGTTGTACCGGCCGTATTATCTGCAAAGGTACCGGTAACACTATATACAAATGGGCGGCCCCAGGCGTCAAACTGGTCAACCCCCAGTGTTGCCCATGGAAGGTTGCCCACCTGGACAGCGCAGAATTCAAAATCATCTGTTACCGTGTTTCTCGGGCTCAGGCCGGTTGTCGGCGGGTTATCCGTACCATCTTCGATACCGTCATTTGAGACCGCCGCGCCGGCGCCACAGTTAACTGCCGCAGTGTCGTCCGGGCAATCCGGGCAGGGCAGGTGCCCGTTAACTATGGCATAGCCGATCAGCGTTTCCTTGATCTCCTGTAGCTGTGCTTCTGTTTTTTCCCTGCCTTCCTGCTCAACTCTGGTAGCAAGTGGCATCATCACACCACCGAGGACCAGGGTGACAAGGAAAAGCACCACCGCCAGCTCAATCAGGGTAAAACCCTGCTGCTTCATGCCCATGGTATCAGGGTGCCGTGGCAATAACTCGGAGCTGATCATTGTTTGTAACCGTACTGTCTTTCATAAAGATGTCATCGACAACTGCATTGTCTACTTCGAGATAATCAGACAGGGTGCCGCTGGGTCGCGATCCTGTCGTATCTATTCCTGCACTTACCGCCACGGCCCTGACATTGTTTATCACCACCGGGCCGTCGGCAGTGGCAGCGTTGGTACCACCATCATCAACGGAAATGCAGTTCGCAACCAGCGTAACACAATCCTGCCCGGCCGTCGTATTCCCGGGTAAGGGTTCACCACTGGCATAGCTCATGTAAATCAGTTCGTGCCAGTCATTTAAAACAAACCATGGTGGCAGTTCACCACCATCAATATCCATATCGTACTGGAGACCGGTCGCCGCGATCACGCCCTTGGTATCAGCATCATTAGTCAGTGTACGCGAGGAACTCACCGAAGTGCTGGGACTGGGGATCGATGGTGAGCCTGTTACTTCAATTGTCCGTGTTTCATCAATGGTAATGGAAATGGAGTTTGCACCGGGTGTGTGCAGGGCCGTACCCTGCCCTGGCGTCAACGCGATATCAAAGTTCTCCAGTTCAAGGTTGCGGGTTCTCTCTGTCGCCACGGTCGGGTTGATAATATCCGCGCCATCAGCGGTATCATCGGTAAAAGTTATGTTCAGGGTGTAGGTCCTGTCCACCGTTTCGGTGTAGGCATAAATCACCTGGGTGGCTTGATGCCAGCCTGTGCCATTGGCCCTGCCAAGGAAGGAACCATCCGCCACCCAGGCAGCATTATCCCACTTCAGGATAAATTGATTATCACCGAGGTTGAAGGCATAGGCCCAATCGGCAACGGTATTGATCTCCGGGTAGGCTGTTGTATCGCTGGTCACAAAGGTACCGGTGCACTGGAAAACATCCACGCTGCTCCAGGTACACTGGGCGTTATTAAAGGTGATCGCCGCGGCAGTACTGATTCCCGGGTAGTTGGGATCAGCACAAATATTACTTTGAAGGCAGGCCACGTCCGGCGTCACCATGGTGCCCCTGTACAAGTCGTAACCCGAAACATTTCCATAAGTGGAGACAGCCGGGGCCGGTGAATTGGCATTGGTAAAAGACCACGTGACCGTGATGTCAGAACTAAAGGGGTTTCTCCCCGCGATGTCCAGGCTGCCTGCTACCTCGACGGAATCGGGGTCGCTTGACCAGTGAAAGGGCAGGTGCCCGCGAATGGTACCGGACTGGCCACGATAAGTTGAAGCAGTGGGGTTGGTGAAAGCTGAAAGCCAGGGATAGGCGGCATGGTTACCCTGGTATGCGGCTACTGCCTGGGATACGTCACCCAGCACCCGGGCCTCGACTGCCTGCATCAGTTCCTGCCTCGTGATAGTGACAAGGGTATCGTTAAAGTTCCCTGCCGCGGTGCTTACATAATTGACGTCAGTGATGCTTGCGTTTTCGCTTTCCAGGTAATTTGCTACCGTGGTCACTTCAGTGGTTGTCGGGTCCCGCCCCTGGCCATCGAGGGCATAGCCCGGTGCGAAGATAATGGCGACAATGTCATTAGCCCCATCCACGCTGAGTTGACCGGCCGTTTCGCTATTTAAAGGTGTCAACCCGGCAAAGTTACGGTAATTTTCGGAAAGCGCATACCAGAGTCTTTCATTTGATCCGTCACGTAGTTCGCGAACATTGAGGGTTTCAAATGGAAAACGACCGGTAGTGAAATTCGGCCCTGCCAATACGCAGCTACCTTCTGCACTGCCATCGTTATTTAAGTCCGGACACGGCAGGTATCCCGGCCCTGAATTCGGATTAACGTTTTCGGGATAACTGATGGCATAACCTATCAACGCGGCCTTTGCCTCGTTCAGGACCTGTACACTGCTGCCCCGGCGCTTGTATTCCCTGTTGGAATTATTCAATTTTGAAACCAGCACGTAGGATGCAGACACGACCAGTACCAGCATCATGGCCAACAGGGCACTACCCTTGTCTTTCTTCAAAGAGAACATCGAATCTCGGGGTGGTAGCTTACGACGGGACTTCAACTTCTTTAATTTCCGCTGGAGTTTCCAGTGAACGCTTTCTTGATGGTCGACCAGGTATCACTGAGAATATCGTTGCTCTTTTCGGCCATTGGATCGTAGGTTTTACCCACCTTGAGCTCGACCTTTTTGTCCGCTGAGGGGATCCTGATTTCAACTTTTGACTCATCAATTTCCCCGACAGTAATGTTCTGCGAGGATATGCCGCCTTCAAAAGTGTTGTTATCATTTATCCACGCGGTGCTTTTCTCTCCCTTGCGATATACCAGGCCTCGCACGGTGAGGGCATCAACGGATACTTCTTCCTCTTCCTCGATATCATCAACAACAAACACTTCTTCCTGCTGGATAACCACTCTCTGCTCGGGATCCTTGTTGCGGTTTTCGTCAATACGTTCCCTTTCTGAAGGTGTTGTAAAGAACCTGCCGAATTTTGGCTCTGCCAGCGTCATACCGGGCAACAGCATCACAATAGAAAGAAAAGCAGGCATGAGAGCGGACCTGCATGACATACTCATACTTTCAGCTCCTTACCATTCTTGAGTTTTATCGTGTGCCAGGTCAATTCACACCTGACCGTGATATTGCTACCTTCGCCAGACTCGTTGATGTCCCTGCCCCTTGAGCCCATGGTGCAATTTGATACGTTATAGGAACCATGTGCATTCTTGTCGAGAATTTCCAGCAGGCGAAACAGGTCGCCCTCGTGAAGTAACTGCATATTCAGGTTCATGACACTCCGGAATAACTTGTACTTACCCAGTTTTATCTTGAAACCGGGTTTGTAAGCCTCCTGGGTTCGAATCTCGTAACTCAGTCCCGGGATCCTGATTTCTTCACCAGCATTTCGCAGGACCTCGATCCAGTTAAGCCGCTGTTCCTTGCCAATGACACCGTTGTTATACAGGTCAATAAATAGCGGATAAAATTTTCTTATCAGCTTTTCCTCTTCATCCACGGCAAAATACTTGTTACTGACCGAGCGAAAATTGGCATTGTTCAGCTCATACTCCTTGTGCATCTCGCTCTTGAAGTAGAAACTGCCTGCCAGCATGCTGGCGCTTAGCACCAGGCAAATAGTAAATATTACTATTGCGCCTCTCAGTTCCGGCCAGTCGATATCACTACGCTTCATTGCCAATACCCACAACCAGTCTCAGTGAAAAGTTAGCCTCTTTTGCCTGCGAACCCGTATTTCCCTGGAGGCTTGTACTTGAACTGACGTCCAGCGGAAGAGAAATAATACTCACGTCGTGCACTGACTTTTGCTGTCTTAAAGTCTCAGCATACTCATTGATGGATTCTATTGCCTTGCGAAAGTTCCCATCAAAGGGTTCCAGGTAACCGTCAACCAGTGCCACCTGGTAATACAGGTAACCGGTATCCTTGTAGCTCACCTTGCTAAAACCGATCTTGCTTTTCTTTGATTTCTTGTCGTCCTGCTGCTTGCCGCCAAGGTCCACGTTGGGATCAATAGACGTGACCCACTGCATGTTGCGAAGCTGAATACCGGGGAAGCGGTTCATGCCACGACTGATGACCTTTACCATGTCGATTGGCGAAGTCTTGTACTGCGAAATCTTGTCGGCAATAACAACCGCATGCTCAAGATCTGCGGGCTCAACCGGGGTTTCCGGCAGGCGTTCACGCGCCATGTTGTAGCGCGTCGTGTAAAACTGTTTTCGAAGATCCGCAGAAATACTCTGCTGCTTGTAGGACAGGCCATTGAAGAGGTTATAGCCACTCCATAGCACGCCCGACAGCATTAGCAGGAGGCTGCTTGCCAGCATCGCATAACGCATGCGACGCATTGAAAAATATCGTCGTTCAGAATCCGCCGCGTAGTGATTGGCCGGCGCCTTTTTCAGGAGATGGGAGACAAACAGGCGATCACTGAACGGAGTTGTTACCCCGGCATCGAAGCCGGCCTTCTCCGCCACGTCGTTTATATCAAGCACGTGGTACTTGACCAGGTCAGTGTCGCTATATTCCTTTTCAAGCTCTTCTTTCAGTTCGCCGGTCATCAGGAAGCAGATTTCCAGGGGTTCGTCCGGTGGTACCAGGCGAAGGCTGTTAAGGTAGCGCTGGATCTTTTCTACTTCGTCAGCAATGTAGGGGCCGTATGGCGTTGTGCCATAGCGCGGCATTTGCACAAGGCGGCTGATACGCAACTCGCCATCCTGCACAAAGGTCTGCCTGAGCCCGCTGATACTCTGCATGCTGAGAACAAGCACATGCTTCATGGGTTCTGGCTGGCTGGCTAACAGTGAACCCACCAGCAAAGGCAGGGAATAGATCCCGGCCACCGGGCTCTTGTTCCGGTCCATGATCTCGACCCAGGGTTTTACCAGGGCCGGGTTGGCAATTGCTGTTAAAAGTATGCGGTCGTCCCGCCGGCCGTCTTCCTCGCGCCCCTGGGTTTCCGAGTAAATATAGGGCGTATCCCTGAACAACCTGTCCGTCTTGCGGCCAATAAGCGCCTGCCGGTCCGGACCGAAAACGTGGGGAATGGTTTCCCTGCGATACTCTTCCTCAAAGACATCAACAAGAATGTAAAAAGGAGTCCTTGGAGTCTGCTTCAGGTAACGCTCAAAATGTTCGCGTCCTTCCTCGTTGGTATCGAAAAGATAGGAACTGGAAATGGAGCCCTTGTCCCAGTGATACACCGCCGCCTTGTGCGCACTGATAAACAGGGCACGACGATCGAAGTATCTAAATTTCGATGTTAGCGATGAGATCATAAATAGGTCCAAGTACTGAGAACATTACCCAGCCAATAATCGAACCAAGAACAACCGTCATGGTGGGTTCGATCATTGTCTGTAGTTTTTCAATAGACTCGCGCACATCCCTGGTATAGAAATAGGCGACATTTTCCAGTGAGTCCTGTAGCGCACCGGTGTTTTCGCCGACCTTGATCATTCGAAGCACGAGCGGTGGAAACAGGTCAGTTGATTCAAAACTGTCGCTCAGGCTTCGGCCATCGGCGATCATCTGGCCAACGTTATTCATTGCACCGGCGACCGCTCCGTTGCCGGCGATCTCTTCGCCGGTTCGAATGCAGTCAATAATGGTAATACCCGCGGCATACATCATGGCGAAAAATGCAGCCAGTCGAGCCAGGATAATTTTCTTCATAATGGGGCCGACAACCGGGATACGCAACTTCCAGGTATCCACCGCCAGGGCAAAGCTATCACTCGTCTTTGTACCGATAAAGATGGACAACACCAGCACGATTGGCGCAAAGATAATGATGTACCAGTAGTTAACAAAAATGTCCGAAACAAAAATCAGGGCCTTGGTATGGCCGGGGATTTCCTGGCCCATTGTCTTTACGAAGCTCAGTAATTCCGGCACAAGGTAGGTCATGAGAAAGATCACAACCCCGACGACCACCGAGCCGACAAAAGCGGGATAGGTGATCAACTTCTTTGTCTGGCTGGCCATCTCGTCCTGCCACTTGAGGTTCTCATTCAACTTGGTAAACACCAGGGTAATTTCACCGGTTTGTTCGCCGGCACGAATCAGGCTTGAGAACACGTGTGAGAAAACACCGGGAAAATCTTCCATGGCCTGGGACAGAGTCTTACCACCTTCAATGGATTCGGCCATGGCCGAGATGATCTCTTTCAGGCGCGGGTTGTCGGTACTGGAAATAAGATCCTGCAGGCTCTCGAGGATCGGCACACCCGCCCTGGAAGTTTGCTCGAGGTGAAAACAGAACAGCAACAGGTCCCTTCGGCTAACGCCGCGGCTCGAGGCATTTTGCGCGGGTGACTTGACCTCCCGGTAGTTGACCAGGTCAAGACCCATCTTTTGCAGGCGCATTTCAAGGTCAGCAATATTTGCCGCGTCCGCCTGGCCGTTATGCACCCTGCCGCGGTCGTCGATTGCCTTGTACTGGAAATAGTCCATCGGGCTCAGGCCTGTTTCAGCCTGCTGGTAAGGTCAACCACGCGGCTGACTTCTTCGAGGCTGGTTGAACCGTCCCTGACCCGCTCGGCACCCGCGTCAGCAAGGGGCCTGAAGCCCTTTGACAGTGCCATGCGCATTAATTCTTTTGGTGTTCCGCGACGGGCGACGAGTTCGTCCATGTCAGTGTCAAAACGCAGCACTTCCATCAGTGCAATACGCCCCCTGTAACCCTGGTTCTCACAAAACTGGCAACCCTTGGGACGGTAAATATTCTGTTGCCGGTCGGTAATCTTTAAACCAAGCAGGTTTCGCTCAAGGTCACCGAGCTGGTAGGACTCCTTGCAGCTGTCACACAGTTTACGCACCAGTCGCTGTGCGATTACACCGATGATATTACCGGCGAGGATGTCGGGCTTTACGCCAATATCCAGCAAGCGGGGAATCGCACCAAGTGCAGAGTTGGTATGAAGCGTGGAGAATACCTGGTGGCCGGTCATGGCAGCTCGCAGCGCCATTGTCGCGGTATCATCATCTCGTATCTCGCCCACCAGTATGATGTCCGGGTCCTGGCGCATCATGGAACGAATACCGCTGGCAAAATCCAGTCGCGAAGTTTCGTTGGCCGATGTCTGTCGAATCATGGTCATCGGGTATTCGACCGGGTCTTCCAGGGTCATGATATTAACTGACTCTGTGTTTAGATAACTGAGAATGGAGTAAAGCGTGGTTGTCTTACCACTACCGGTTGGGCCGGTAACAAGGATGATGCCCTCCGGCCGCGCCACCATCAGTTTCAGTGCTGTCTTTTCATCATCCTGCAGGTCAAGCTGATCCAGCGGCACGATACCTTTCTGGCGATCGAGAATCCTCAGCACGATGTTTTCGCCATATACCGTTGGCAGGGTGGAAACACGAAAGTCCACCTGGCGTCCGGACAGTGACAGGGAAATTCTTCCGTCCTGGGGCGCACGGGTTTCCGCTATATCGAGCCCCGCCATGACTTTCAGTCTCACGGCGATGGCTGACCAGTAGTTCTTGTGCAGGCTGCGTATCTGTCTCAACACGCCGTCAATACGATAACGAAATCGCAGGAAGCCCTCTTCAGGTTCAAAGTGTATATCTGATGCGCCGCGTTTAACCGCATCCGAAAGGAGGGCGTTGACCAGGCGAACGACCGGCTGGCTATATTCGTCAGACTCGGCATCAAGACTCTGGTAATCAATTTCACCAGTCTCGATCTCGTTAAGAATGCCATCCACCGAGAGTTCAAAACCATAAAACTGGTCGATGGTCTTTTCTATTTCGACTTCACCGGCAAGAACAGGCACTACCTCGGCGGCCCCGGCGACATAGGCGTTTAACTGGTCAAGGGCAACAACGTTAAAAATATCCGCCATCGCCACGGTAAGCTGGCCGCGTGCGCTGTCATAGTTGATAGGCAATACCCGCAAGCGTCTCGCCATGTCCTTGGGAATCATGCTGACGGCTTCGCTGTCGGCAACAGCACGATTCAGGTCGACACTCTCCTGCCCGATTACACCACCAATAACATCACGAATAATCGCTTCAGTGGCAAAACCCAGGCGAACAAGAATACGACCAAGGTGTTCCTTGCTCTTTTTCTGCTCGGTAAGGGCGATATCGATCTGGTCCGGAGTGGTAACACCCTTATCAACCAGGATTTCACCCAGTCGTCGATTTTTCTTTACTGCTGTCAATTTCCTGTTTCCGTCGCCTGTTCCAGCTTGCTGATCCTCTCGTTCACTGCCTGCGCATTAAATGCGGCAGTTGATTCCCTTGAGAGATCAAGCGCAGCATTATAGTAATCCACTGCTGCGGCATACTGGCCAATATGGTCAAGACTAATCGCAAGGTTAAGTGCATAGTCAGGACTACTGGAGTTCAACCTGTATGCATCAAAAAAAGCCTGCTGCGCCTCGGCCCAGCGATTCCCGGCTGCGTAGATATTGCCAAGGGTGAAGTGCAGGTAGTGAGAATCCGGGTTGCCATGCAGCATGGTTGTAATTTCACTTTCCCTGCCGGCAAGGTTTCTCCTGTCCTGTAAATTGATTAAGGCTGCCCTTGCATACCTGTCCGAGGGGTTAACCTGCAATACGCGCGCGTAATAGCGATAAGCTGCCTGGTAATCACCGCCGTTAACCGCAATCGCACCAAGTCCAAGCAGGGCATCACGATTGTCCGGGTATTTTTCGAGGGTCTGCTGGTACTTCTCTACCGCCGTGCCATACGCGCCTTTCTGGTAGGCGATATAGGCATCACCCAGGGTTTTTCCCATGTCATCCGGTGCCTTACTACGACTTATCTGGATGAGTGAAGGTTCCGGATCAATTTTCTCCGGCAGGGCACCAGGTTTAGACAGCATCCCGGTAACCGCGGCCAACATGGAAGGTTTTTCTTCTTCAGCCGCTTCAGCAGTTTCAGTAGTTTCCTCTTCCCCGGCCATCTCGCCGGCTTCGGCTTCAGCCACTGCCACTCCAGGTTCAACTTCAGCGTCGGCTGGCATCTCTTGTTCCATTGCCGCGGCAGTGGCCGCTTCAAGCGGGTCAGCTGCTTCGCCTGTCGAAGCTGCGCTATCGATGACTACTTCACTTTCCGTGGTGGTGGTCGGTGCGGCTGCGATCGCTTCGCTGCCTGTCATTGTATCCGTGCCAGGTACAGCGGCGTCAGCAGTGCCGGAAACCTGGGGTACGCTCGGGGCCGGTGTTCGATTGATATCCAGTTGCAGGGTCTCGTGCAGGGGCGGGCCTACCTGTTCGATACCCTGTGCGATCTGCGGTGAAGGCAGGGAACGGTTCATTGGTGTTATTGTCAGGTAATACCAGACAAAGCCGGACACGATTGCCAGGATTGCAAGTCCCAGCAGGGCCCACTTGAAATTGCCACCACTTTTCCTGGTACCACCGGCCGCAAACACCGTTTGTGCGGCAACTGGTGTCGGCTGGTCTTCACTGCCAATGTCCTTGGCAAGCTGTGCCGCGGGAATACCGGGCAGGGTTTCGCCCCAGGTATCAGATGCGTCATCAGGCAGGAATGGCTCTCCCTGCATGGTTTCCTGGAACAACTCGGGATTAACGTCGTTGGTATCAAGCGCTACACCGTGAAAGGTCTCATCGAGCAGGTCGGCATGGTCGCTCTGCAACTCGTCAATCGTTGCCGGTGCTGCTTCGTCACCCTCGTCTTCCTGCTCCACTGCCGCCGCCTCGCTGGACAAGTCCGCAAGGCTGAGTTCGTTCATGGTGACGTTGAGGGTCGGGTCCTCCGGGTCAGCACTGCTTACAGCCGATGATGCAACACTGGGAATTTCGGCCGTGTCATCTGCATGGGTTATGGGCTCAAGGGCCAGTTCGGAAGTATTGGAAAATTCACCGGTTGTATCAAATGACGGGATTTCCGAGGTGTTATCACCTGCAACGATTTCCTGGCCCCAGGTATCGGTATCATCAAGCGTAGTTCTTGGTGGACGGGAATCGATTTTTACTTCGGACTCGGCAGGCCCTGCTGAAGACTCAGCTGCGGGCGTTTCCGTTTCCAGGCCTTCTGCCTGTTCCTGGCGCTTTGCCGCCTCCTTTTTTTCCCGTTCAGCCTTTTTCAAGGCATCCATCAACAGGCTCATTGGAAGATTACTCCGCTGACACGCCTGTGCTTGTGCTTCGACTCAGGAAAGGCCTGAAGTCACTCAGGTCCCCGTCGATACTTGCATCCTTGATAACAACCGGGCGTAGAAAAATCACCAGCTCTGTTTTCAGGGATTCACGATCCTGTGACTTGAATAGATTTCCAAGCAGGGGAATGTCGCCTGCGAGAGGAGTCTTCTTGTCATTGCTACGAACGGTGTCCTGCATCAATCCACCCAGTACTGCAATCTGGCGTGAATTTACCTTCAGGATAGATTCCATTTCACGAACGCGGACTACCGGTATACGGTTCTGTACCAATTGCAGGCTGGGGTTCGGGTCAAGCTCCGTTCGAATCACCGACGATATCGTCGGCCTTACATTGAGGGTTACGCTGTCGTCGCGGCTGATTTGTGGTGTAACTGTCATAACAAGACCAACCGGAATAGTTTGTGCCGTGGTTGTAGTTGCCAGTAATGGGCCGGTACCAGCCAGGGCATTGCCTTGCTGTATTTCCTGCTCGACTTCAAAGTAGACAAAATTTTCGACCACCTTCAGCACAGCAGTATGGTTATTCAGCACCATGATCTGCGGACTCGATAATACCTTCGTATCCCCAAATTCAGCCAGCAGGTTTATGGCTGCGTCGATGCGATAGCCATTTGATTCAGGGTTGCTGTATTGAATCACGTTAGCGGAGCTGGTGACCGGCGGGCCGGAGAGTCCTGCCGTCGATATGGATACGTTGTTGGCTTCATCAAGTACGAAGCCGGCGCCGCCAAGCAGGCCTGCTCCAAGACTGAAGCCCGAGTCCGTCAGGTTCAGGGCGGACCAGTCGATACCGGCCTGGAACTGGTCACTCAGGCTGACCTCAACAACCGTTGCCTGGATAAGCACCTGTCGCCTGACACTTTCCAGGACCTGGTCGATGTATTCCTGTATTTGCCTGTGCTGTCTTGAAGTCGCGCGAACAGTCACTACGCCGCTGTCGGGATTGACCACCAGGGAGTTATCAGTGTTACCCGTGCTGTCGCCGTCACTGATGATGGCTGAAAGCGTGGCACTCATGTTCTCCCAGAAATTCTGGTTCGAGGATGAACTGATGGACGTGGTGGAGGTGTTGCCACCACCGCCGCCTGCAGCTGCACCGCCACCACCACTGGTATCACCTGAACTTGTTGAGGCAATCTGGGTGGATACCGTCACGGTGCCCTGGGTCTCCCTGGACAGGTTCAGGTAACCGATATTGTAGGTTCGGAAAAATGGTTCATCCGGCGACACCAGTAAATTACCGTTGCTGAATTCGTAACGAAGATCAATCTGCCTGGCAATCCTGTCGAGTAACTGTTCAAGGGTTTGTTCAACTGCATTAACCGTGACAACACCTTCAACCCGGGGGTCAACATCGACATTAACCTTGGCATCACGTGCCAGCGCAAAGAGGAGTTCCTTTACCGGTACCTCGTTGACAACAACGGTGTACTTTTCAACTTCCCTTGGAATTTCCGGCTCAGGCAGGACCTGTGGTTGTTGCACCAATTGGGGGATGTCACTTTTCGGTGGAGCGGGCTGTTCGGAAATATGTCCAACAGAAGGCTCCATGGGTTCCGGCTGAATTTCGGCACAACCGGCCAGGAACAGTGCCACGATGGTCAGTGTCAGTATATTGCGCATGGGCATTACCAGGTTAATCTAATAGTCGAATACTTGAATATAACATGTCTAAGTACTTTATTATAACTATATTCCAAGTGTTTAAAAGTTAAAGATTTTCGGGTTCAGCCACCGGTCGGTAAAGGATCGACCAGCAGAGCTTGCAAATGTCACTGAACTGGGCCGAATCCTGGTACATTGCAACTTCGGGAGGCAGGACTTTTAACTGCTTTCTCAACTTCGCTGACTCCTCGCTGGTAAGCCTGGCATCACCGAGATCCTGTAATTCATACAGGCTGCTCAAACCCAGCAGCCTGGACTCGCTGTTTCCCTGTAATCCCTGGCTTTTGCGGGGTTTTGTCGGGGCAACTTCCTGCTCTACAGCAATTTTAGCTGATTTATTCGCAATCGGTGCATCCTGCCCGGTCGCTTCTTCAACTGCTTTTTTTGCTGCAGCAGGGGGTGCAACATAAGGTGCAGCAAAAACCTCCTGTACCGGCTCGTCTTTTACCTCTTTCTGTCGCCCTTCCTGCTCTGCAGGCGTTTTATTTACAGCTTTAGCAGGTATGCTAGTGCTTGCTAACTTTTCACTGTCCTGCTTCCCGGAGACCCCTGTCCGGGCCGTTTTTTCGACCGTTTCGGGGTCAACTTTATGCTGCACCCTGCCCTGCTCGGCCGGTGAAGCCCCACCCTGCCACAGTGCAATAAGCAATACACCAACCAGCAGCAGGCAGGCCGTGACCAGGCCGCCCCATAGCCAGTATTTTTTCTGGCTGATAAATTCACTGTCGCGGGCAGCCTGCTTCACGTGCCCGGCATTCACCTGGTTGGTGTTGGAAGCAAAGGCGGCCAGCATGGCTTTATCAGCGAGGATGTTGACCCGTCTTAAAAGACCTTTTGAATAGCGCTCGATCTGGCGAATGGCGCCCTTGTCAAAGACCTCCCCTGCTCGGTAACCGCTGGCCCTGAGCCGCGAATTGAGGTAATCGCGAATATGCTCCGACACGAAGGGATTGAGCTGAAAACTGTAGGTAATACGCTCCTTGAGCTGGCGGATTTCCGGGTTCGCGATCAGCTCGTCCAGCTCTGGCTGGCCAAAAAGGACGATTTGCAGAAGCTTGCTTTGCTGGGTCTCGAGGTTGCTGAGCAGCCTGATCTCTTCCAGCGTGGCGATGGGCATGGCCTGGGCTTCTTCAACAAAAACAACAACCTGGCGATTCTCGGCGTGCCTCTTTAACAGGTATTCCTGGAGATTGTGCATCACCTGCAGGCGCGAGGTATCGGGGTCCAGGGTGAGCTTGAGCTCAAAGGCGATGGCCTGCAGGATGTTTTCCGGGGACAGGCTTGGATTGGCAAGATAGACGACTTCCACCCTGTCGGGTAATTCCTGCTCCAGCATGCGACACAGCATGGTCTTGCCGCTGCCCACTTCGCCGACAACCTTGACCATGCCCTCACCATTGACGATGGCATAGATCAGGGCATCAAGTACGGCACCCCTGTCACCGCCGGGAAAGAACAGGCTGGTATCCGGGGTGATGCGAAACGGGGGCTGGTTTAATCCAAAATAGTCGTAGTACATTCGACCCGCTACGTTCTCTACGAATGATGCTCCAGTATTACAGTTTAGCGGCCCAGGGCCAACAAAAATCTATTCTTTTCAACCGTTTCCGAGGCGAACCCCGGGGCTCAAAAATCAGGATTCTGCGATGGGAATGGAGAGCCTTTGCAGGCGTGAGTAGAGGGTTGTTCGATTGATACCGAGAAGACGTGCCGCCTTGCTCAGGTTGCCACCGCTGACCTTGAGCGCAGTATTGATATATTGCTTCTCCCAGTCCTTCAGTTTTTCGTCGAGGCGAAAGCCGTGACCGAGCAATTCCTGTTCGACATTTTCTGACACCGCGAGGCTGGCATCGTCCGGTACCGCACTTACCACCGTTTCCAGTTCCCCCTGTAACTGCTCGATGGTGACTTTTCGGCCGGGGTACTTTGCGCCAAGACGAATAACAATATTTCTGAGTTCCCTGACATTACCGGGAAAGGGATAGCCCAGTAAAAACTGCTCAGCTTCCTTTTCAAGTTCAAAGGGCGCCACGGATACGGAGTAGAGCTGCCTGAAATGTTCCAGCAGCACGAGACAGTCATTGCTCCTTTCCCGAAGTGGCGGCACGTTAACACTGAGTACGCTGAGCCTGTGGTAAAGGTCCTGCCTGAAGCGACCTGTTCGAACCTCTTCTTTCAGATCGCGGTTGGTGGCGGCAATAATACGCGCCGATGACTGCCGCGCCTGGGTCTCACCAAGACGGTAAAACTCGCCATTCTCCAGCACGCGCAGCAACTTTGACTGCAGCTCAAGGGGCATTTCGCCTATCTCGTCGAGAAACAGGCTGCCCTGCCCTGCCTCTTCAAAGAACCCGCCTTTCTCACTGGTGGCGCCGGTAAACGCGCCCTTTGCATGGCCGAACAGCTGTGCTTCCAGCAGCTCTGCGGTAAATGCCGCACAGTTAATCGTGAGGAAGGGTTGCTTCCTGCGATTACTTTGCTCGTGCAAATGTTGCGCAACAAGTTCCTTACCGCTACCGGACTCACCCTCGATAATCACCGGAAAGGGAGTGTCAGCAAACTGCTTGATCAGCTCGTGCAGGATCTGGATGGCACCGCTTTCTCCAAGCAGGCTGCCGTCACTTCGGCCGGCCTCGGTCTGGGAAATTTCTGCAGTGATGATCATCACCTGGTGTGCCAGCCTTGCCTTTAGCAGGGCCATGTCACAGGGCTTTGGCACAAAGTCCACTGCACCGAGGGTCAGTGCGTGCTGGATATTTTCCTTTTCGCTCTGGCCGGACAGTACCAGGATTTTCATGTTTGGGTTGTAGGTAAGCAGCTCGTCCACCAGCGCAAAACCTTCGTCAGGATTATGGGGAAGCGGCGGCAGGCCGAGATCGACCAGCGCAAGGGAAGGCACCTCCTGCATGCCCTGCAATAATTTTTTTGCCTGGCTGCGACTGCCTGCACTTTGCACCGAGAAATCAGACTGCAGCACCATGGACAGGGAGTCCACGATAAGCGGATCGTCATCCACGAGAAGCAGGGCCGGGTTAGCAGGCATGTTATCAGGGCTGGTACTCAAACTGTCGAACCTTTTTAATGAATCTGGCTTGGTTGAAAAAGCAACATACAGCCAAGCCAGTCTTACAGCAAGCCTGCGACGATCCCTAGCCGGCCTGCGAGAGACCGAGGTTAGCGCAAATGGCTTCGCACGCGGCGGCCTGGTTCATGGTGTAGAAATGCAGGCCCGCGGCACCGCCGTCCAACAGGGTTTGACAGAGCTGGCTGGTTACATCTATACCAAACTCGGTTATCGCTTTTCGATCGTCACCAAAGTCCTGCAGGCGCTTCATTATCCAGCGCGGGATCTCTGCACCGCAGGCATCAGAAAATCGCTGCAGCTGGTTACAGTTAATGATGGGCATGACGCCGGGCACGATGGGTATGTTCACACCTTTCTTTTGACAACTTTCAAGGAAACGAAAGTACGCATCAGCATTGTAGAAATACTGGGTGATAGCGCTGTCAGCACCGGCCTCCACCTTGCGCCTGAAATTTTCCAGGTCCTTCTCGGCAGACTGCGCCTGCGGGTGAAACTCGGGATAGCAGGCAACATCAATATGAAAATAATCACCGCTTTCCCTGCGAATAAACTCAACCAGCTCATTGGCAAAACGAAACGGTCCCATGCCCGCTGTGCCCGACGGTAAATCACCGCGCAGGGCTACAATATGATTGAAGTCATTGGAACGATATCGTTCCAGCACTTCTCTCAGGTCTTCTGCCGAAGAACCCACGCAGGACACGTGTGGTGCTGCTGCTATGCCTGTACCTGTGCGTATTTCATGGACGGTTTCAAAGGTTTTTTCGCGAGTGCTGCCGCCTGCTCCGTAGGTTACGGAAAAAAATTCAGGCGAGAGTTTCGCCAGCTTTTGTTGAGTCGTGTTGAGACGTGCGCGGGCTTCTTCAGTGCGTGGCGGAAAAAACTCGAAACTTAGTTCAAAGGAATTTTTGGCACTATTATTCGTTGACATTATGACCCCCTCTCTGCGGCCGCATAAGGCAACATGTATATACAGCCTGCCAACCCTTCTCGCCATCTTCATGGCAAGAAGGGCAGGGCAGAACCAATCCAGTGATTAGTAGCGGTAGTGCTCTGGCTTGTAGGGCCCCTCTACCTTCACGCTGATGTAATCAGCCTGTTCCTGGGAAAGGGTTGTAAGGCTCGCGCCAATACGCTGCAAGTGCAGGCGTGCTACTTTTTCATCCAGGTGTTTTGGCAGTATGTAAACATCGTTATCGTACTTGTCGCCCTGGCTGAACAATTCGATCTGGGCCAGTACCTGGTTGGTGAACGAGTTCGACATGACAAAGCTGGGGTGCCCGGTGGCACAGCCGAGATTGACCAGTCTTCCGCGGGCCAGCAGGATAATGCGCTTGCCATCGGGGAAAATAACATGGTCCACCTGGGGCTTGATTTCTTCCCATTCATACTGCTCGAGACTGGCAACGTCGATTTCATTGTCAAAATGTCCAATGTTGCAAACGATTGCCTGGTCCTTCATGTTCAGCATGTGGTCGTGCTGGATCACGTTAAAGTTTCCGGTAGTGGTAACGAAAATATCACCATCCCCGCAAACCTCGTCCATCTCGACAACGCGGTAACCTTCCATGGCAGCCTGCAGGGCGCAGATAGGATCGATCTCGGTCACCCACACTGTTGCGCCCAGTCCACGAAGTGACTGTGCACATCCCTTGCCTACATCACCGTATCCAAGAACCACGGCAATCTTGCCGGCGATCATGACGTCAGTGGCGCGCTTGATACCGTCTACCAGCGACTCGCGGCAGCCATACAGGTTGTCAAACTTGGACTTGGTTACCGAGTCATTCACGTTGATGGCAGGAAAAGGTAGCTCACCGCTCTTAACCATCTGGTAAAGACGGTGTACACCAGTGGTGGTTTCCTCGGTCACCCCTTGAATGTTGGCCAGCGTCCTTGAGTAAAAAGAACTGTCTTCAGCAAGACGCTTCTTGATCGAGGCGTAGAGGAATGTTTCTTCTTCGGAGCCGGGGTTATCCAGCACACTACTGTCTTTTTCTGCCTTGGTGCCAAGGATCAGCAGCAGGGTCGCATCACCGCCATCGTCAAGGATCATGTTTGGGGAGCCGCCATCGTGCCACTGCATGATGCGGTGGGTGTAGTCCCAGTACTCTTCCAGGGTTTCGCCCTTGGTTGCAAACACCGGGATACCCTGGTCGGCAATCGCGGCCGCTGCATGATCCTGGGTAGAAAAAATATTACAGGATGCCCAGCGAACCTCGGCACCAAGGGCGACCAGTGTTTCGATCAATACCGCTGTCTGGATGGTCATGTGCAGGGAGCCTGCAATGCGTGCGCCCTTTAGCGGCTGCTGCTCAGCATACTCCTCGCGTATGGCCATCAGGCCAGGCATTTCGGTTTCAGCGATTCGCAGTTCCTTGTGGCCCCAGTCGGCCAGGGAAAGGTCCGCGACGTGAAAATCAGAGAAAATACTCTCACTCGCTACGTTCATATTGGTTTCTCCAATAGTTAGCGAGCGCCGTTCTTAAACTTTCCGCGTTTATCCAAGCCTGGCAGCTCTTTCTCAAGCTGTCGCAACGCTCCTCGGACGTACGGTTGTGTGGTGATCGCCCATGACCGGGCGATCGTGCGGCGGCATTATAATACTGCCGCTCGCCTGAATCTACTTTCTTTGCCCTGTCAGCTTTACAGTGCTGCTTTTAGAGCATCAGCACGGTCGGTAAGTTCCCAGGGCAGATCCTGGTCGTTTCGGCCAAAATGCCCGTAGGCAGCGGTATTCCTGTAGATCGGCCTGAGCAGGTCCATCATGGCAATCAGGCCCTTGGGCTTGAGGTCAAAAACTTCCCTCACTGCCGCGACCAGCTTTTCGTCATCCACGCTGCCGGTGCCAAAGGTGTCCAGGCTTATGGAAGTAGGTTCTGCCACGCCGATGGCATAGGACACCTGCACCTCGCACTTGTCGGCCAGGCCGGCGGCGACAATATTCTTGGCCACGTAACGTGCCGCGTAGGCCGCGGAGCGGTCCACTTTTGATGGATCTTTACCGGAAAAAGCGCCGCCGCCATGACGAGCCATGCCACCGTAGGTGTCGACGATAATCTTTCTGCCGGTAAGGCCGCAGTCTCCCATGGGCCCGCCAATCACGAAGCGACCGGTAGGGTTAATATGATAAAGCGTATCCGCACTTAACCAGTCCGCTGGCAGCACCGGCTTGATAATCTCTTCCTGCACGGCTTCGCGCAAATCGGCGGTATCGATATCCGGATCGTGCTGGGTGGACAGCACGACAGCATCGATGCCGACTGGCTTTCCGTCCTCGTACCTGAATGTCACCTGGCTTTTTGCATCGGGCCTGAGCCAGGGTAAAGTGCCATTTTTTCTCACCTCCGCCTGGCGCCTGACCAGCCTGTGGGCGAAGTCGATTGGTGCAGGCATCAGGGTATCTGTTTCATTGCAGGCGTAGCCAAACATCAGGCCCTGGTCGCCAGCCCCCTGTTCGTGGTCGGCGGCCTCGTCAACACCCATGGCGATATCGGCCGACTGCTTGTCAATGGACACCATCACCGCGCAGGACTCCCAGTCAAAACCCATGTCAGAACTGTTATAGCCAATTTCCCTGATGGTCTGCCTTGCCACCTCGGCCATGTCGACATAGGTGGAAGTGCTGATTTCCCCGGCCAGTACTACCATGCCCGTGGTAACCATTGTTTCGCAGGCAACACGGCCCGCTGAATCTTCCTTCAAGATCGCATCCAGTATGGCGTCAGAAATTTGATCGGCTACCTTGTCCGGATGCCCCTCTGAGACTGATTCAGAGGTGAATAAGTGGTTGCTCTGCATGTGGGTTTCTTCCTAAATCTTGTAAAAGGCGCGCATTCTAGCCTGAATTGAGCGGATTTTCATACGACATTAAGCTTACGATGGTTTGACTCTGGCGGGATCTCGCTGAAGATTGTTGTTACCTTGCCAGCGCCAACCAGCTGAGAGACAATACTCGGTCCCTGTCATTTGAAGATGATTCCGCCTGCCCTGACAGGCCCTGATGGGACCCAAGCATTTATGGCCTGTAGGTGTCTTAAGCCGGGAACGATTCGCTCAGTCCCCGGCCCCTGTAGCCCGTCGGCATAAATGACGATTAAAAATAAATACCAATTCTTCGATGGAGATCAGCATGCTACCAAGGCGTGAACTTGCCAATGCTATCCGTGCACTGAGCATGGATGCCGTTCAACGTGCAAATATCGGGCACCCGGGTGCGCCCATGGGTATGGCCGACCTGGCAGAGGTACTGTGGAACGATTTCCTCAAGCACAATCCGGCAAACCCGGCCTGGGTGGATCGCGACCGCTTCATCATGTCCAACGGTCACGGCTCCATGCTGATGTATTCATTGTTACACCTCAGCGGCTATGACGTTTCAATGGATGACATCAGGGATTTTCGACAGCTGCATTCAAAAACACCCGGGCATCCGGAATTCGGTTACACGCCGGGTATCGAAACCACTACCGGCCCACTGGGACAGGGCCTGGCAAACGCGGTTGGCATGGCACTGGCAGAACGCACCCTCGCCCGGCAGTTCAACCAGGATGATGCGGTCATTGTTGACCACCTGACTTATGTCTCCGTGGGTGACGGTTGCCTGATGGAAGGTATCAGCCACGAGGCCTGCTCGCTCGCCGGTACACTTGGCCTGGGAAAACTGATTGCCATATATGATGACAACGCCATATCCATCGATGGCGAAGTAAACGGATGGTTTACTGAAGACGTGCCTGCCAGGTTTGAATCCTATGGCTGGCATGTTGTCAGGGACGTGGACGGCCACGATCCGGAACAGGTCAGCAAGGGTATTGAAGAAGCCATCGCTGCCACTGACAAGCCCTCGCTGGTTTGCTGCCGTACTATCATTGGCTTTGGTTCACCCAACAAGCAGGGAAAGGCTTCAAGCCACGGTGCGCCGCTGGGAGAAGAAGAAGTGGACCTGGTGCGTGAAACCATCGGCTGGAAACATGCACCCTTTGAAATCCCCGAAGAGCAGTACCAGGCCTGGGATGCAAGGGAAGCCGGCCAGGCACGTGAAGATGAATGGAACCGGCGTTTTGAACGTTACCGGGAAAAGTACCCTGAACTTGCACAGGAATTTCTCAGGCGCACTTCAGGGGAACTGCCCGCTAACTGGGAAGAAACCTGCGACAGCTACCTCGGGCACTGCCACGCTGCTGCTGAAAAAATTGCTTCGAGGAAGGCCTCGCAAAACGCCCTGGATGCCTATGGACCGATCCTGCCAGAGTTGTTTGGTGGCTCTGCCGACCTGACTGGCTCAAACCTCACGGCCTGGTCAGGTTCGAACTGGCTCAACGAGGGCAAGGAAGATGGCAATTACCTGTCATACGGGGTGCGCGAGTTCGCCATGGTGGCCGTGAACAACGGCATGGCCCTGCACGGTGGCTTTATTCCCTACGGTGGTACCTTCCTGATTTTTACTGACTACGCACGCAATGCCCTGCGCATGGCCGCGTTAATGAAGCAGCAAAACATTGGCGTATTCAGCCACGACTCCATTGGTCTTGGTGAAGATGGGCCGACACACCAGGCAGTGGAACAGGCAGCAAGCCTGCGACTGATTCCGAACATGTCCGTGTGGCGCCCCTGCGATGCAGTGGAAACCGCGGTTGCCTGGCGCGCGGCTATTGAAACTCGCGACAAGCCAACGTCTCTGCTGCTCTCAAGGCAGGGTATACCCCACATTGACCGAAGCGAGGAACAGCTTGCGCAAATCAGGCGCGGCGCATACGTGTTGCGCGATGGCGGTACCAACCCTGACGCCATAATCATTGCAACCGGCTCGGAAGTCAGCCTCGCACTTGAGGCAGCCGAACAGTTGCAGGGCAAGGGGCACGCGGTGCGCGTGGTATCAATGCCAAGCACCGATGTGTTTGATGCCCAGGACGAGGAATACCGCGATAGCGTATTACCACCGTCTTGCAGGAAAAGGATCGCCATAGAAGCAGGCAGCCCCGACTACTGGCGCAAGTACGTGGGCCTGGATGGCGCCGTGCTGGGCGTTCCCACCTTTGGCGAGTCCGCCCCGGGCCCGAAGGTGTACGAACACTTTGGCATTAACGCGGACAACCTCAGCAGCATGGCTGAACAACTTATTTCTTAAATTATTGAACTATCTGTGGAGCAACAATCATGACGATAAAAGTAGGTATAAATGGCTACGGAAGAATTGGCCGCAATATTCTCAGGGCGCTTTACGAATCAGGCCGCACTGATGAAATACAAATCGTAGCCATCAATGACCTTGGCGACGCCGAAACCAATGCTCACCTGACCCAGTACGACACTGCCCATGGGAAATTTCCCGGCACGATTTCTGTCGAGGGCGATCACATGATCGTAAACGGTGACAAGATCCGCGTATTGTCTGAACGTAACCCGGCTGACCTGCCATGGGGCGAACTGGGTGTAGACGTGGTTCACGAGTCCACCGGCTTCTTTGCCAGCAAGGAAAAAGCCAGTGCTCACCTGCAGGGCGGTGCAAAGAAAGTTGTTATCTCTGCTCCCGGCGGCAACGACGTGGACGCCACCGTTGTCTACGGCGTTAACCATGACGTTCTCAAGGCAAGTGATACAGTTATATCCAATGCTTCGTGTACTACCAACTGCCTGGCACCACTGGTAAAAGTACTGCATGAAAATATCGGCGTACTGAGTGGCACCATGACAACCGTGCATGCCTACACAAATGACCAGGTGCTTACAGATGTTTATCACAGCGACCTGCGCAGGGCCCGTTCAGCAACCATGTCGATGATACCGACAAAAACCGGTGCGGCCGCTGCTGTCGGCCTCGTGCTTCCGGAACTCAAGGGCAAGGTAGACGGTTATGCCGTGCGTGTGCCAACTATTAATGTCTCGATGGTCGACCTGAGTTTTGTTGCGGCACGGGATACCAGCCACGACGAGATCAATGAATTAATGAAAGCTGCCTCTGAAGGCGATCTCAAGGGTGTGCTGGCCTACAACGACGCACCGCTGGTATCAATTGATTTTAACCACGACCCGGCCTCGTCGACTTACGACGCATCACTGACCAAGGTGATAGAAGGCAAGCTTGTGAAGGTGGTTTCCTGGTATGACAATGAATGGGGGTTTTCAAATCGAATGCTGGATACCACCATTGCCTTGATGAACGCGTCCTGATTTGCCATGGCTGCTGTTGCTGGCCTGGATGATGTTGAATTATCCGGAAAGAAAGTACTGATTCGTGTCGATTTCAACGTCCCCATTGATAACGGGGAAGTGACCGATGACACGCGTATCAGGGCATGCCTGCCAACCCTGGCAAAGGCACGGGACGCCGGCGCGGCGATTATCCTGATGTCACACCTTGGTCGTCCTGCCGAGGGAGAGTACGACGAGTCCGCTTCCCTGCTGCCGGTGACACAACAACTGTCATCACTTCTTAACATGGATGTGCCATTAATAAGGGAATGGGAAAATGGTGTAAATGTAGCCGGTGGTGAAATCGTCATGCTTGAAAACGTACGTTTTAACGTCGGTGAAAAAAGCGATGACGAAGAGCTCGCGAGAAAGCTGGCTTCTCTCTGTGATGTCTTTGTCAACGACGCCTTTGCCACCGCCCATCGTGCCCAGGCATCGACGCATGGCGTTGCGCGCTTTGCCCCGCTTTCCTGTGCCGGTCCGCTGCTAAAGGCGGAAATAGATGCTCTCGGTAAAGCCTTTGAAAAACCGGAAAGCCCCATGGTTGCCATCGTGGGTGGCTCAAAAGTGTCCACCAAGTTAACCGTGTTGAAATCATTGCTCGGGAAAATTGACCAGCTCATTATTGGCGGTGGTATCGCCAATACATTTTTAAAAGCGAGCGGTGTCAATATTGGCAACTCGCTTTACGAAGAAGACCTGCTCGATGAAGCTCGCAGTCTTCAGCAGCGGGCAAGCGAAGAAGGCCGGGAAATACCTCTTCCCGTGGATGTAGTTTGTGGCAAGGAATTCGACAGGAATGCAAAGGCTACCGTGAAAAGCCTTGATGAAATTGAAGACGATGACCTGATCATGGATGTCGGGCCGCGAACCACTGAGAACTATGCCCGCATCCTGCAACAGGCGAAGACCATTGTATGGAACGGCCCGCTTGGCGTGTTCGAGTTTGACCAGTTTGGCAATGGTACCGAAGAATTGTCAAAAGCGATTGCAGCTAGCCCGGCGTTTTCAGTTGCAGGCGGTGGTGACACCCTGGCTGCGATATCAAAATATGGTGTGAGCGGGGACATTTCCTACATTTCTACCGGTGGCGGCGCATTCCTCGAGTTCCTCGAGGGCAAGAGCCTGCCGGCAATCGCAATACTGGAAAAGTCCTCGTAGCAAAATGCGTCGTACCAAGATAATCGCCACGGTCGGACCATCTACTGATCGTCCCGGCGTCATCCGGGAAATGATCGACGCCGGTGTTGATCTCTTTCGCATTAACTATTCTCACCAGCGTCACGCCGATCACGAAAGAAGGGTTTCAGAAATTCGCAAGGTCGCGGAAGAGCTGTCCACCGAGGTGGGTATTATCTGTGACCTCCAGGGGCCGAAGATACGAATAGAAAAATTCAGGACCGGGAAAACCAGGCTGGGCAAGGGCGATGACTTTGCTATCGATGTCAATCTCGGCCGTGATGACGGTGACGAAAACCAGGTCGGCGTTACCTACAAGCAGCTTGCAGAGGACGTAAAGCAGGATGACATTCTACTGCTTGACGATGGAAAGCTGGAGTTGCAGGTAACCGGGGTGAAAGCAGGCCGTGTCAGCTGCAAGGTTATCATCGGTGGTGAGCTCTCTGACAGCAAGGGTATCAACCTGCAGGGGGGCGGTCTTTCTGCCTCCGCACTCACTGAAAAAGACCTGGACGATCTCACGCACGCCGCAAGTATCGGTGCAGATTACATAGCGATTTCCTTTGCCCGCAATGCAGATGATATCAGGCAGGCGCGCGAGCTGCTCGACGCACGCGATAGCAGCGCCGGTGTCATTGCGAAGTTCGAAAGATCTGAATCGCTGGAAAATGCCGAGGCCATCATCGAGATCTCTGACGCAGTGATGATCGCCAGGGGCGACCTTGGTGTTGAAATCGGGGACGCAGCACTGCCTCCGGTTCAAAAAAGGCTGATCAAGCTGGCCCGGGATATGGATCGTGCTGTTATCACCGCCACGCAGATGATGGAATCCATGATCAGCCAGCAAACGCCCTATCGCGCAGAAGTATTTGATGTCGCCAATGCCGTGCTGGATGGTACTGACGCGGTGATGTTATCGGGCGAGACCAGTATAGGCCTGCATCCGCAAACTGTAGTCAGGGCCATGTCCAGGATCTGCGAGGAAACCGAGAAGCAACGGGAAACCCGTGTTAGCGATCATCGCTTAAACCAGCGTATCGAGCACATCGATGAAGCCATTGCCATGTCGACAATGTATGCCGCTAACCATATCGGCGCACGGGCCATTGCCGCGCTCACAGAAACAGGTTCTACCTGCCTGTGGATGTCACGTATTTCTTCCGGCATACCGGTGTTTGCCTTTACCCGTCATACTTCTACCGCGCGCAAGGTAAAGCTGTACCGGGGTGTTTACCCGGTTAGCTTTGACATTACTTCTACGGATCCACTGGAAGCAAACCGTGAAATTATTGAAGATCTAAAGGAACAGGATGCCGTGGAAGAAGGTGATGTTGTCATTATTACCAAGGGTGACCTGCAGGGCACCCGTGGCGGCACCAATAATATGAAAATTCTCAGGGTGGATTAGTTTCGCAGAACCCCTGGCTCAGCCGCTTTCAACAAGGTCACTTGATTGAAGCCTGCGATAAACACCATCAAGAGCAAGCAGCTCTTCATGCGTACCCGTTTCCACGACATGCCCCTCAGACAGGACAAAAATACGATCCGCTTTTTCAACAGTGGACAGCCTGTGTGCGATGACCAGGCAGGTGCGTGAGCCATGCAGTTCTTCAAGCGCCTGCTGAATTTCCCTTTCTGACTCCGAGTCGAGCGCGGAGGTGGCCTCGTCGAGGATCAGTATCGGCGCGTCTTTCATTAAAGCACGGGCCAGGGCGATCCTTTGTCGCTGACCACCTGACAGGCGTGAACCGTGGTCACCAATGGAAGTCTCCATGCCGTTTGCAAGCTTATTGATAAATTCCATGGCGTGAGCCCTGCGCGCGGCTTCCTCGATATCCTTTATCGCGGGAGATTCACAGGCATAGGCAATATTGTCGGCCACGGACTTGTTGAACAACACCACGTCCTGGCTGACCATGGCCATGTTTTCTCGCAGGCTTGCCAGGGTGTATTGCTTGATATCAACCCCATCGAGAAATATCTCGCCCTCGCTAACCTGGTAAAAACAGGGCAGGAGGTTGGCCAGGGTTGACTTGCCACTCCCGGACACACCGACCAGTGCAACCGTTTCACCGGGCTTGATCGTCATGCTGAAATTTTCAAGGGCGAAGCCCGCATCATCGTCATAACGAAAACTCAGGTTGCGTATCTCAATTTCACCCTTGAGACGCTCAACCTTTAATTCGCCCTCATCATGTTCCTCTTCGCCATCAAGCAGGGAAAAGACGCTCTCGCAGGCGGCCATGCCTCGCTGGATATGTTCATTAATGCGAACCAGTCTTTTCAGCGGACCAAGAATCATCAGTATCGCGGTAAAGAAAGATACAAAGTCGTCCACGCCAAGCTGCCCGGCAACTGCTTTTTTCGAGGATACATAGACGATCGCTGCCAGGGCCAGGGCTGTGATGAACTGCACAACCGGGCTGCTTGCCACCGCTGCACCACTGAACTTCATGTTAAAACGACGGTTGCTGTTTATGGCCTGGTGAAATCGCGCCTTTTCATATTCCTGTCCACCAAAGAGCTTAACAATTCTCTCGGCACTGATTATCTCGGCAAGTATGTTGTTTATCTCGCCCATGGTGTCCTGCACGCTGGTACTCATGCGCCGGAGTCGACGCCGAATGTAAACCAGGAACCCGGCTATGGCCGGGGCCGTTAACAATGTAATCGCGGTCAATTGCCAGTCAATAAAGAGCATCCACGCCAGCAGGCCAAGTATGGTCAGGGAATCCCTGACCAGCACATTGAGTACATTTGTCGAGGCTTCCTTGAGCTGGGTAACATCATAGGTGAAGCGGGAGACCAGGCTGCCGGCGCTCTGCTCATCATAGAACTTGCTGTCAAACCTGAGCAGCTTTCGAAACAGCGCTGCGCGCAAGTCCATGATGACCTTGTTGGCTACCCAGTGAAGGCAGAAACCACTGGTGTAATTGGAAACGGCCGCTGCCGCAGACAGCACCACGAGGGCGACGATGATCTTCGTCACCACGGACGCATCCTGGGTAATAAATACCCCGGCGATCATGTATTTGAAAAGAGCGGCGGTGGCAGGGTTGGTAATAGCCAGCAGCACCATCGCCAGCAGCGAGGCACCGAACACGCGCCAGTAGGGCTTAACGTAACCCAGCAGCCGCAGGTACAGACCAAGATCGGATGTTTCGCGCTTATTCAACTATTCAATTCCAGCCACTAGATAATGTACGCCTGTAAAGATTAACATGAACAATGCCTGTTCCTGCCGGCAGGTGTCACTCGAGTCATTAGCTACACCTAGCTTACATAATATGCCCTTTGTGGTGTAGCCGCGAATTAGCAGCGTCAGTGAAAAGTCTCCTGCGGGGCACTGATTCCCTTTGCGCCCCGGTTTCGGCACGATAAAATAACGGGAAAACAACTTTTCAAGGATCTTTCAAATACATGTCAATGAAACACCCCATCGTGGCCGTAACCGGTTCATCGGGCTCCGGCACTTCCCATGTGAAAAAGGCATTTGAAATGATCTTTCGGGATGAAGGTATCAACCCGGCAATTATTGAAGGTGACAGCTTTCATCGCTACAACCGCAAGGAAATGGATGCGGCCTCAAAGAAAGCCAGGGAGGAAGGAAAGGCACTGACCCACTTTGGTCCCGATGGCAACCTGTTTGATCGCCTTGAAGGTCTTTTCAGTGGTTACGCCGAAACAGGAACAGGACAGCGACGCTACTATGTTCACAACGAAGACGAAGCGGTAATTCACAATTCACCGCCAGGCACGCTGACCCCCTGGCAGGATCTGCCTGAGCCAACTGACCTGCTGTTTTATGAAGGTCTTCACGGTGGGCTGGTCTATGACAATGTTAATATTGCCCAGCACGTCGATTTACTCATTGGCGTGGTGCCAATTATCAACCTTGAGTGGATGCAAAAGATCCATCGCGACCAGGCAGTGCGCGGCTATACCGCGGAGGATGCCACGAAAATGATACTGGATCGCCTGCCGGACTACGTGCATTACATTACACCGCAGTTTTCCCGCACCGACATCAATTTTCAGCGAGTACCAACCGTCGATACCTCGAATCCCTTTGCATTTGACCAGATCCCGTCAAACGACCAGAGTCTTTCAGTTATTCATATCCGTAACAGCAAGAAGCTGCAGGTAGACTTTCGCTACCTGCTGGAAATGCTTGAAGGCTCCGTCATGTCTGCGCCGGATACCATCGTGGTGCCTGCAGGCAAAAATGTTTTTGCCATGCAGTTGATTATTAACCCGGTGATCCAGAGGATGATGCACGAGCGGGAGAAAGTCTGGAACCTTTCCTCGAACTGAGCAGGTCACGGCCAGCGCGGTTTCTTGTGCATCGCATCATAGATGCAGGGTTTATCATTCACGCCCTGAGTGCGTTATACTTTGCCAAGGACAACAGCGGGGAAGCCTGGCATGCGCTCTATTCTTGTACTTAATCCCAAGGGTGGTTGTGGAAAAAGCACTATCGCCACAAACATAGCTGGTTATTTTGCCTCCCAGGGAAAGCGGGTAAGTATCGCGGACTGTGACCCGCAGCAATCAAGTGCCGACTGGCTGGCCATTCGCCCGGAATCCGCCGCCCAGATCAAGAACGCCAAGGTAAAAGCCGGCAAGATCGATGTTCCAAGAAGGACGGAAGTTCTCATCATTGACACACCCGCCGCACTTCATGGCAAGAAGCTGGCAAATTACGCAAAGATAAGCCAGACCATAGTCATGCCGATGATGCCATCGCCACTGGACATTCGGGCTGCAGAACATTTCGTAGATGAATTGTTTTCCCTGCGCAAGCTCATCAACAGGAAGATCAAGGTAGCGACAGTGGCCAATCGTGTGCGTGAAGACACCATTGCTGCAGCGAAGCTGGAAAACTACCTGGACAAGATCAAGCTGCCGAGTGGGCACAAGCTTCCATTTATTACCATGCTTCGTGCAACGCAGAATTACATCAAGGCATCTGAAAAGGGCCTGAGTATTTTTGAATTTGCCCCGGCAAAAACAACCTATGACCGCGAGCAGTGGCAGCCACTGGTGAAGTGGCTCAACAGCGTAAGGAGTATGCCAAGCTAGGCGGAGTTTTCTGCGCCGGCCTCCAGCTTCGGCGCCGCAAGCAATGCCCTGCCTGCAGGTTCATTATCCAGCTCGGTTGCAAGGCCGAGTCCCTTGCGAAAATAGCTGGCTGCTTCCTCTTTTTCTCCCTGTTCTTCCAGCAGGAAAGCCATGGCCTGGCAGGACTCAGCTGTTGCCTGCAATGCAATAGATTCCTGCAGGTAGGACCGCGCCTTGCCCCATAAGCCCAGTTTACTGCACAGTCTTCCCAAGCTCAGATGCAGGATGGCGCTGTTCTTATGACTATCAATAAGCTTTTCTGCAAACTGTAGTTGGCGGGTTAACTTGTTTGCTTCCACCAGTCCATAAAGACGCACAAGTGAATCACGCCACTCCTTCCTGATAGCTTTTCGCAATATAGCTTCGCAGTCAGCAGTTCGCTCCAGCCTGATGCTGGCCTCGACGTAGGCTTCAATAATTGCCGGCTCTTCGCGTAACTTGCCCGGCACCTGCCCCCAGCAACTATCGAGCTGCTCAAGGTCGGTGGCGGCGCGCAACTGGCCTGCGTATATGGCCTGTTGTCTCAGCCTGAGATTGTCACGGGAAATGGACTTGCGTTTCCTTGCGTCGGAAAGTAGTTCCTGGGCCTGGGACCATTCACCAAGATCGCTGGCCACTTCAAGTAACAGGGTATTTATCTGTCGATCATCGCCCTGCTCGTCAACCAGCTGGTTCAATGTTGCATAGGCCTGCTCGGTTTGACCCTGCCCCAGCTGCAGTTTTGCCTGTGTTAATCCCAGCGCGAGACCGGGACTACTCTCGGCATCATGGGCAAGGCCAAGGTAGGTGTCGCGTCGATCCATCGCACCCTGCTGTTGCGCAGCCCTCGCTGCGGCGAGGTAGTTAACCATTGGCTTGCTGCTGTAGGTGGCACTACGCTTGTAAGCGTTTTCTGCCTCTTTCCAGTCGCCTTCGAGCTCTGCCAGCACGCCCCGGTTAAGGAGTTTCTCTGCTCGACGATGGCGACGATGCTTTGACCAGCGGTTCACGTTCCGTGGTAATCGCCAGAGCCCCCAGAGCAGGCGAACAATAAAATAAACGGCAACAAAAACCAGCAGGGATAAAACAACAAATACGCTGAGGCTCATCTGAATGCTATAGCCGGCATAGGAAAATAACATCAGCCCGCTATCGTAGGACAACAGGTTGCCCGCCAGGATCGCCAGCGCCAGTCCAACAACAATTAGAACAAGGTAACGCATAGCCTCAGGGATTCATGCTGTCATCGTCACCCGGCACCGCGTCCCGAAGACGCTGGTGAGCACGCAGGGTTTCAAGGGAGGAGCTGATGCTCGGAAGTTCCGGGGCGAGTTCGAGACCGGACATTCTCGAAACCGACTCAACGATGTTGGATACACCACTGTCAGAAACATCAAAGTATTTATTCAGCCAGTCAACAATAATACCTGCTGATACGCTGAGATTGGCGCTATCCCTGCGTAACACGGCATAGCGAGCTGACTCCAGTTGCAGTCGCAGGTTCTGGTACAGGAAATAACGCTGTTCCGGCGCGAGCGTGGCCGGGCCATCTTCACCTGTCCTGGAAATTTGCACGAGACCGCGAATATCTTTCCACACCGAATCCACCAGCCTGTCCCAGGTGCCTGCTGCCGGGTCGACTTCGCTTTGCGCCGGCAGTTCCCGCTCATCATTAATAACCACCGGTGCCAGCGGTAGCTCTGAAACCCTGCCCACCACGTCAGACAGGAAAAGCGCGAGACCGGAAATATCAACCGGGCTGACCTGCTTAAGCGTGTTGATATCCGAGGCCAGCTGCTGACGCACGCTCAACAGTTCCGGATCATTAATGTCCCTCAGGCGGTCATCTGCGGCTTCAAGTGCTGCGAGGGCGAGACCTGCATCTTTCTCAAGCTTGAGCCGATGAGAGGCAATAATAAGCAGGTGTTCAACCTCTGCCAGCGCCCAGTCATTGTTACCCATGCTTTGCATGCGCAATAAATCATTTAGACGCTTACCCAGGGCCGCCTGCGCAGACTCCACGGCCTGCAGTTTTTCTTCAAGACCCCGATCATGTTCACTTAAACCGGCAAGGGCCGAGCTGCTGCGGCCTATTTCGCTTTCTGCCTCGGCCATCCTTACTTCCAGTTTTTTCTCTTCCTTTCCTGCAGTATTCAGACGATGAAACAGGTGGCCGGACATGCCAAAGGACAGCAGCGCAATCAGGGCAACGACCCAGAGCCCAGCCCCGGACCCTTGTGAACGCACTTCTTTTTGATCCTCTGCTGGTGTTTCTTCTACTTCAGCTGTTTCCGTTTCGTGATTCATACCGGTCCTGTTACTAGTAATTTTTCAATTGCGTCGAGTATTGCTTCATCAGTATAGCTTTCAGCTACGCAAACTTTTCCATTGAAACCACTCTCTTCAGCTACCTTTCGAAGGCGCTCGCTGATAACCACCATCGGCGTTTGCAGGAAAACTTCGCGATCATCATGTGGAGTGAGTTCAACCAGGTTTTGCAAACCCTCTCCACTATATATTACAACAGCATCTGGTTTTTCAACCTGCCAGATTTGCGAAATTGCGACAGGGTCGAGCTTTGGCATTTGGCGCTGATAGAGTTCAAGTTTTTGCACCTTTGCACCACGCCTGTGCAACTCGGTGTCGAGCAGGTCAAGACCGCCCTTCCCACTCAGTACAAGCACTTTCCTGTCTTTCACATTTTCCGGCTGCAAATCGGGCATGGCAAGCAAGGCCTCGCTGCCTCCCGCTCCCGGTGCATGCCTGACCGATTCAAAGCCGCAGGCGAGAAGCTCATCCCTGCTGGCCATACCCATGGCAAATACCCCCGTGCCCTGGCCTTGTTGCTGCAGGTCCGGTATCAGCTCCATCGCATACTTCACCGCGTTGCGGCTAACAAAAACCAGCAAGTCAAAGGCAGGGAGTGGAACGGGCGCGGACTCCAGCGCCCGGGTTTCCAGCGCGGGCATGGTAATCACCTTGCCGCCCTGTTCAGAAATTTGCGCCGCCAGCCCGGCTGAGAGTTCCGCTTCCCTTGTTAAGACAACTGTTTTACCCAGCATCTGGAGTGATCAACTCACGGCTGGCGAGCGCGTTCCAGGATCGCAGCAGCACCCTGGGACAGCAGGCTCTTGCCGACTTCGGTACCGAGTGATTCCGCGCCCTGCATGTCAGCTTCACCATCGGCTCGCAGTAAGTCCCTGCCATCAAGACTGCCAACAAGTGCGTTGAGATGCATGCGCGAACCGTCAATCTCGGCGTAGGCTGCAAGCGGTGCATGGCAGTCTCCACCCAGGCACCGGTTTACCGCTCGCTCGGCAAGCACACTGTAATGGGCAAGCTCGTCACGTAGCGGACTTACCAGTTCCCTGGTGGCCTGGTCATCCTGTCTTATCTCGATTCCAAGCACGCCCTGGCTAACCGCGGGCAGCAGTGTCGCTGTTGAAAAAAAAGAGCTGATTTCTTTTTCCATGCCGAGGCGCTTGAGGCCGGCTGCAGCAAGCACCAGGGCATCCATATTTTCTTCACGCATCTTTCGCAGGCGTGTTCCGACATTACCGCGAATATCACGAATATCCAGGTCCGGTCTCAGGGCCAGCAACTGCGCCTTGCGTCGCAGGCTCGATGTGCCCACGCTTGCTCCTTCGGGCAACTCCTGCAGCTCGCTGTAATTATCAGACACAAGCACATCACGGGGATCCTCTCTTTGCATCAGCACGGCGATTTCCAGTCCCGGTGGTAGTTCGATGCTGACATCCTTCATGGAGTGAACCGCTATGTCCGCCTCGCCGTTCAGCAATGCATGTTCCAGTTCCTTTACAAAGGCGCCCTTTCCGCCGAGCACATCCAGGCTGATATCCAGTCGTTTATCCGCCTCCGTGGTAACGCCTGTGATCTCGATAGCGAGGCCCGGGTGTAGCCCGCACAGCTTTTCCTTCACGTGACGGGCCTGCCACATTGCCAGTGGGCTTTCGCGACTTATAATTCTCAAGGTTTTCGAATTCACCTGTAATTTACGGATTTTCCTGTGAAAAATGAGCTTAATTATTGAAAATTATCTGGCATACAGTAACAGCCGACACTATGATTCAACAAATTTAATCGTGATTACCTGGCCCTGAAATGAAACTCGGCGTGATTATGGATCCTGTCGAAGGGATCAATGTAAAGAAGGACAGTACCCTGGCGATGTTACTTGCTGCACAGAAACGCGGCTGGGACATACAGTACATGGAGCTTGAAGATATTTACGTCGAAGACGGCAACGCCATGTGCCGCCGGCGTAGTCTTGAAGTTCGGGACGACCCGCATGACTGGTTCAGCCGTGGAGATAGCACGAGCAGTACGCTTGGCGAACTGGACGTGGTGCTGATGCGTAAGGACCCACCGTTTGACATGGAGTACATCTACGCAACCTACATCCTGGAACTGGCCGCGCAGCAGGGAGCGCTGGTGGTAAATAACCCGGCGAGCCTGCGCGACGCCAACGAAAAGATGTTCATAACACGGTTTCCCCAGTGCATTGTTCCCACGCTGGTGAGTCGCGATCCGGCCCTGCTTCGTGAGTTCGTGGGCAATCACGGTGACAGTGTTTTTAAACCACTGGACGGTATGGGCGGCAGTTCGATTTTCCAGGTCAGGCCCGGCGACCTTAACATGAACGTTATCATCGAATCCCTGAGCGACTACGGTAAGAACTTTGTCATGGCCCAGCGCTTTATTCCGGATATCGACAAGGGTGACAAGCGAATATTACTTATCGACGGCCAGCCTGTTGATTATGCCCTTGCCCGTGTACCTCCTGCCGGCGAATTTCGCGGAAACCTTGCAGCCGGTGGACAGGGTGTCGGTGTTGAACTGAGTGAGCGTGACAGGTGGATCTGTGAACAGGTAGCACCTGTCTTGAAAGACAAGGGGCTTATCTTCGTCGGGCTGGACGTCATTGGTGATTACCTGACAGAGATTAATGTCACCAGCCCGACCTGTATCAGGGAGCTTGACCAGATTTATGATATCGATATTGCTTCCATGCTGATGGACTGCATCGAAGCTAAATTAAATGCTTAGTATGATTCTAATGCTGGCGTCGTACATCGACATTGCACACCCCCATAAACAAAACGCAGACACGCCACAAGTACGTCCCTGTAGGCTTGTAGAAGGCCATCCATGGCCTCCTACAGTCTTCTTATTTGTTTTATGGGGTTGTTTCAAAGTTGGGAAATGGTGAATTTTTGTTTTGTAGTTACGTCAACATAGTCTTGCAGGCCCGGAACAGCTAAATTGAGCGAAGCCGTTACTCGACCACAGATCACACCAGCAGACCGACTGGGCATGACGGTTTGCATGGCTCTTATCTGTCACGCGATTTTTGTCCTGGGCATCACCTTTGCAAAGGAAGACTCGCCCATGTCCCGCTTCAGCACGATGGATATCGTCCTCGTGCAGAAAAAGAGTAGTCGCGATGATGATGCCAAGCTTCTTGCACAGGCTGACATGGAAGGTGGCGGTGATACCGAGGAAGACATCACCCCTTCATCACCAGTGCCACCGCCTTTTCCTGACAACCAGCCTGAAGTTGCTGCTCCACCACCTTCACAGCAACCACAGCAGCAGGCCGCTGAAGCGCAGCCCGAGATAAAAACTGAAGCGCCGCCTTCAAGCAAGACCGAAGTGATTGCAGTTACCGCCGAAACCGGCAGTAACAACAAGACGGTCAAGGAGAAGCCGACACCGGAAAAATCCGTCGCAGAAAAAGCTGAGCAGGAAGCCAGCAAGGCAGCAAAAGCAAAACCTCGCCCAAGCGCCACCAGCCTGCTAACCAACAGCATGAAGATTGCGGCACTCAGTGCAAGAATTGACAAGCAGCTGGTGGCCAAGGCCGAACGACCAAAAAGAAAATTTATTTCAGCAAGCACGCGCGAGTACAAGTACGCGTCCTACATGGAAGCATGGCGTTCCAAGGTAGAGCGCGTGGGAAACCTGAATTACCCCGAGGAAGCCAGGAAAAGAAAACTCTCCGGCAGCCTCGTGCTTGACGTTGCCCTTAATCCCGATGGAACCATTAATAACATCACGGTAAGGCAGCCATCGGGACACAAGGTGCTGGATGATGCTGCAATAAGAATCGTCAAGCTGTCTGCTCCGTTTGCACCATTTCCCGATGCAATCCAGGGAGAAACTGACATCCTGCACATCATTCGAACCTGGCAATTTCTCAAGAAGGGTGGCTTTCGATAGAGCCGCTGTTTCAGCCGTTCTGCGCCTGTCTTTGCAAATTTATAGTTTTTTCCCGGTCACATGGCTATGATCGGTTTTATGCGATCCACCAACCTGACAAACCAGTTCCTGATAGCAATGCCGGGCCTGATGGACCCGAACTTCTACCAGACCGTGACTTACATTTGCGCACACAATGAAGGCGGGGCAATGGGGATCGTGATCAATCGTCCGCTTGACATGGCCCTTGGCGAAGTACTGACGCAAATGGACATGGAGCCAACTGACCAGCGTGTTAATGAGCAGCCCGTTTATCACGGTGGCCCGGTTCATACTGACAGGGGTTTTGTTCTTCACGAGCCTCTTTCATCCTGGGAGTCCTCTATTAATGTCAACGATGCTGTGGGCGTGACTACATCAAGAGATATCCTGCAGGCCATCGCCAGGGGCGGCGGCCCAAAGGAGTCGCTGGTTGCACTTGGCTATGCAGGATGGTCTGCCGGCCAGCTGGAACAGGAGATAATGGACAATGCATGGCTCAGTGGCCCGGCCGATGCTGACGTCATATTTAAAACCCCCTGTGAACAGCGCTGGCAAACTGCAGCGGCCCTGCTTGGTGTTGACCTGAACCTGATCTCTTCCGATATCGGTCACGCGTGAGCAATCATACTGTTCTTTGCTTTGACCATGGACAAAAGCGGATTGGTGTTGCTGTAGGCCAGGCAGTCAGTGGCACCGCCACCCCACTTGAAATCTTAAAGGCTCGCCAGGGCAAACCCGACTGGGACAGGATCAAGCATCTCGTTGATGAATGGCAACCGGGTGCTTTTGTCGTTGGCAGGCCCCTGACAATGGAGGGTGAAATACAGGAAGCCACCGAGGCCGCGGAAAAATTTGCCCGGCAGTTACATGGGCGACACCCCATACCTTTACACTTCGCCGACGAAAGACTTTCCAGTTACGAGGCGCAACAACGACTGAAAAGTAGTCGCAACATTGACGACCACGCAGCCCAGCTGATACTCGAGTCGTGGTTTTCAGAAAGCGGCCGGGGTGAAACAGGTGCTACAATAAACCACGGCAACGAGACATAAAAGTGAGTAAAAAGGAAAACATCGTGGTAGAGGATGCCTTGCTGGAACTTCAGCAGGGCCTTGCCTCGTTCATGAAACAGGCGCATCTTGACGAGCCGATCATAATCGGGATACAGACCGGGGGACTGTGGATCGCGGAAAGACTCCGGTCAGCGCTGGGCGAAGACATTCCTCTCGGTAAACTCAATATCGCGTTTTACCGTGATGACTTCAGCAGGATCGGCCTGCATCCGCACGTCACCCCGTCCAGCCTTCCATTTGAAATCGAGAATCGCCACATCGTCCTTGTTGACGACGTTCTGTACACCGGGCGCACCATTCGCGCTGCCATGAACGAGATATTTGATTATGGCAGGCCCGCAAGCATCAGCCTCGCTGTTCTGATCGAGCGAAACGGGCGTGAATTGCCCATACAGGCAGACATCGTGGGAAAAAGAATTCAGCTCAAAGCGAACGAACATGTTAAACTCCTTGGCCCAGACCCACTGGCTCTGGAATTCAAGTAAAGCGGATGACGTCAAATAACATTCAACTCGACAATAACGGACGGCTGAAGCATTTTTTAACTACTGAAGGACTATCCAAGAACCTCCTCCTTGAAATCCTGGACCACGCCGAATCTTTTGCCGGTGTTGGCGGGCGCGCAGTCAAGAAAGTACCCCTGCTGCGTGGCAAAACCATCGTAAACCTCTTTTTTGAACCCAGCACCCGGACGCGCACGACCTTTGAACTCGCCGCCAAGCGCCTGTCGGCTGATGTACTTAATCTCAACATAGCACAGTCTGCCACGAGCAAGGGCGAGACACTCCAGGACACCCTGCAAACACTGGAAGCCATGCATTGTGACATGTTCGTTGTGCGGCACGGCAGCAGTGGTGCCGCGCACTTTATCGCGGGACAGGTTTCACCAAGCATCAGTATTGTCAATGCAGGGGATGGAAATCACGCCCACCCGACCCAGGCGATGCTGGACATGTTTACCATTCGTCGGCACAAGGAAGATTTTACAAAGCTGAAAGTTGCCATCGTTGGCGACATAAGACACTCAAGGGTGGCACGTTCAGAGATACATGCACTCTCAACCCTGGGCGTAAATGAAATTCGCGTGATCGCACCACTCACTCTTTTACCTGCCAGGGTTGAATCACTTGGTGTCCATGTCTTTCATGACATGGCCGAGGGACTGAAAGATGTCGACGTGGTTATCATGCTCAGGTTGCAGAAGGAACGAATGCAAAACGCCCTGCTGCCAAGCGAGCATGAGTTCTTCAACCTCTATGGCCTGACAGAAGAAAAGCTGGCACTGGCAAAGGAAGACGCCATTGTCATGCACCCGGGGCCAATCAATCGCGGCGTAGAAATAGACACGCCCGTGGCAGACGGCGAACGCTCGGTAATACTGCAACAGGTCAGCCACGGTATCGCAATACGAATGGCGATCATGGCCATGTGCATGGGTTCTTCAGGTGATGTAGAGGAGCAGGCCGGCTAATGCGCATATTAATAAAAAACGGACGGCTGTTTGACCCTGCAAGCAAGCTCGACAGCAAGGGAAACCTGTATATTGCCGATGGTCGTATAGTGGGCCTGGCAGAAGACCTGCAGGGCTTTAATGCAGACAGGGAAATTGATGCCACGGACAGGTTGGTTTGCCCGGGACTGGTGGATCTTTGCGCACGCCTGCGCGAACCTGGACTGGAACACAAGGGCACCATCACCAGCGAATCACGCGCGGCAGTTCGCTCGGGTATCACCAGCCTCAGTTGCCCGCCGGATACCGAACCGCCTATCGACACACCGGCAGTTGCCGAGTTGATACAACAAAGAGCCGAGGCTGTTGATGTGCTTCGCATCAAGCCTATTGCAGCACTGACCCGGCGCCTGCGAGGAGAAAACCTGTCGGAAATGCTGGCACTAAAAAATGCCGGCTGTGCAGGTGTAAGTAATGCAAGGCGACCGGTAGCCCAGACAGACATACTGAGAAACGCAATGGAGTATGCTCACAGCTGTGACATGACGGTTTTCGTGGAACCCGAGGAAAGCCATCTTGCCGGCAGGGGCGTTGCCCATGAAGGCGCAATCAGCACCCGTCTTGGCTTAACGCCCATCCCGGTAACAGCCGAGACCGTGGCAATCGGCACGACATTATTACTGGCAGGACAAACCGGCTGCCGAATACATATTGGCCGTATCAGTTCAGCGGCCAGTATCAACATGATAGCCGAAGCACGCAGCTCCGGAGTCAGGGTCAGTGCCGACGTCGGGATATGCAACCTGCACCTTACCGAGATGGATGTGGATGGTTACCGCTCAGAATGTCACCTGCGACCGCCATTACGAACACAGGCAGACCGCGAAGCGCTGTGCCGGGCAATCGAGGAAAACCACGTGGACGTGATTTGCTCCAACCATGAACCCCATGACGACGATGCAAAGGCTGCACCTTTCGGTGAAACCGAGGCCGGCGCTTCGACCATTGAATTGCTACTGCCGCTGACGCTGGAACTTGTGCAGCGTGGTGAGATTTCACTGGAGCAGGCAATCCTCAGTCTCACCAGCAAGCCGGCTGACATACTGGGCATCGACGCAGGGCGGCTTGCAAAAGAAGGCGTCGCCGACATTGCTATTATTGATCTAAAGGGGCACTACAACGTCGAACGTGGCCAGCTGGCCAGTGCAGGAAAGAACACGCCGTTCCAGGGCTGGGAATTGAGAGGGCTGGTGAGTCACACGATTTATGACGGCAAGGTAGTTTTTGAACATAGCGTATCCGCATGAACCATCCTGCCACTCGAAACACGCTGAAACTGGAAAGCGGTACTGTCATCAGCCACCAGGAATACGATGCCAGCCAGTTCGTATTGCGCATAGAGTCTCCCGGTATATCGGCTATCGCGAAGGCAGGTAGTTTTGTTCACCTGAGCTGTGATGACTCCCTGCCCATGCGCCGACCACTTTCCATCATGCGTGTGAACGCAAAGCAGGGCTGGCTTGAACTCCTTTATAAAATTCATGGGCACGGCACCGACCTGCTAAGTCGAAGAGTAGCCGGTGAAAGCATCAGCCTGCTTGGCCCCATAGGCAATCCATTCAAACAGGACGATTACAGGAAGCGACCGCTTTTAATCGGCGGCGGCGTTGGCATACCGCCCATGGTATTTCTTGCAGAACACATGAAAACCCATGCCAGGCAGTGCGAACCTCTTGTCATCATGGGCTCAGAGATCCCTTTCCCCTTCAAGTCATCACCGTCAAAAATCATGGTGCCGGGCATTCCCGCGGAGACGATTGCCTCGATGCCCCTGTTGGAAGACTGGGGCATTGCCAGCAGGCTTTGCAGCCTGCAATCCTACCCGGGCTGTTTCGATGGTTATGTTACTGACCTGGCCAGGCTCTGGCTAAAGGAACTTCCAGGCAACGAACTGGAGCAGGTAGAAATTTTCAGTTGCGGGCCAACGCCCATGCTAAAAGCCGTGGCAGCCCTTGCTGCGGAGTTTTCACTTCCCTGCCAGGTTTCCCTGGAAGAATACATGGCCTGTGCGGTAGGAGGATGTGCCGGCTGTACGGTACTGGTACAAAGCGATGATGGCCCCGCGATGAAGCGTGTCTGTGTCGATGGACCAGTATTTGACGCCTATGCCGTCTACCCTGGTTGAGGATAGCGCTTCCCGGTACCGATCGAGACCTGTCGACAGTAACCAGGAAGATATCCACCCCCGCCTTTTCTCGCGAATTGATCGTCACTTTGCTTCAAGCTTCAAGCGGCCCGTAACCAGCAATGCCCGCAGGCGATTTGAGCTTGTGGAAAAAACCCGGCTCGACGTGGACAGGCCGCTAATACTTGATTCCGGTTGTGGAAATGGATTGTCCACCCGGCAGCTGGCGGAACAATACCCCGGGCACCTGGTCATCGGTGTCGACAAGAGCAAGCATCGACTCGGCCGAGGTGGCGCACACCGGGGTTTTGACCTGGAAGACAACTGCCTGCTGGTACGAATGGATTTACAGGATTTCTGGCTACTGGCCCTTGAAAGCGGCTGGAAACTGGAGCGTCATTACCTGCTTTACCCAAATCCGTGGCCCAAGGCCAGGCATCTTGGCCGACGCTGGTATGCCCACCCGGTGTTTCCAGTCATGCTTCGTCTCGAGGGCCGGCTCGAGTTTCGAACAAACTGGCGACTTTACGCACTGGAGTTCACTGCCGCGCTGGAGTGGGCCACGGGACAAAAGGCGCATTTCGAGGAATTTGACCCTTCCTCCTGCCTGGGCCAGTTTGAAATAAAGTACAGGAACAGTGGCCTTGAGCTTTACCGGGGCTGGCTGGATCTGCAGCAGGTGGTTCCTGGAAACCAGTAAAAGTGGTTCATAACAACCTGAACCACAACCAGCCCATGAACCACCACCTGGACCACAAGCCAAGTGCTGTCGTAACCTCTTGTTTTATATAGATAATAATTTTTTGCCCTGGCCGGAGTCAATCTGGCACGGGGATTGCTCCTATAACAGTAAGTTTTAACAACCCAACTAACTATTAAACAGGAGATAGTGCAATGAAATGGGAAACACCAGAGTACAATGACATTCGTTTCGGTTTTGAAGTCACCATGTACATCAACAACAAGTAATCCTCCTCAAGGATAACTTGAAAAAAGGGCCCCCAGGGCCCTTTTTTTACGTCCATGGATGGACCGTATGTCGCGAAAGGACAGGAAGTCCGGAGCGACGATGCCCTTCCCGGGTCAGTCTTTCGCCTAATTTCCTGCCCCGCACCCGCAAACCATCAAGTTCCAGCCCGGCCTGCCGATACACGGGGTATCCATGTTAAACCCGTGAGTACCTGGACTACTCCATTAAAACCATGCCGCAAAGTAACCTCGCAATAAAAGCCACCAGGCATAACAGCGGTTCAGACCTGGTAAGCATCCTTGAAAAGGCCAGGGAAACGGCGCAGGCACGGGATCGCGCCGAGCAACAGTTACTGGAACAGCACAATCTTGTCCAGCAGGACCTGCAACTTGCTGCCGAATTCCAGCAGATGGTATTACCCGCAGCACCTGCCCTGCCCTATATCAAGACCGAAGTGGTCTACCGCCCCTATGCGAAGGTTTCCGGTGATGTGTATGACTTCCTGCAAAACAGGGAGGGTGATATCGCCATCTTCCTGGGGGATGCGACCGGTCATGGTGTCGCCGCTGCCCTGATGACAATGATGGTGCACATCGGGCTGGAAGGAATTCGAAGAAACCTGGCCACCGATGAATCGCTGAGGATACTCAACCGGCTTATTGCAAGTCGCAATACGGGTCGTTCCGTGTCAGCGGTGTTTTTTCGCATTCGCCCCAGCGGTTACCTCACTGTTACACATGCGGGTCACCCGCCACTGCTGATCCTGCCAGCGGATGGCAGTGATGTTGTCCAGTTTGAACAGGGCGGCTGCGCCCTCGGAATATTTGAAGAGGAACCGGTTCGCTACGAAGAAGAAGCATACCAGCTCAGACCGGGTGACAAGCTGGTTGCCTATACGGACGCTGCCATGGAATGGGCTAACCCGGACAGGGAAACTTTTGGCAGCGAACGACTGCACCAATTCCTGTCGTCACAGCGACAACTACCAGTTGCGAACCTGGCGGCTTGCCTTGTGGAGCAACTGGAAAATTTTAGTGGAGGTGAGGAATGCAAGGACGACCTCACCCTGATCGTTAGCGAGTACTGCGGCGAATAGGCCGCAGGCGGGATTAACCGAAATTTATCTTTGCTTCGAGGTTGGTCCTGGAGTCAGCGTTGTTGAGCGCCTCTTCCATTTCTATGCGTTCTTCCTTGTAAAGGTTGAACAATGCATCGTCAAAGGTCTGCATGCCCTTCTGGCCACTGTCGGCCATGGCTTCCTTGATCTCGTCCAGTTCTCCCTTGAGGATCAGTTCGGCAATGTGAGGGGTATTAATCAGGATCTCGATAGCAGCACAGCGCTTTCCATTCACCGCGAGCACCAGTCTCTGGGAAATCACCGCACGGATATTCAGGGAGAGATCCATGAACAACTGCTTGTGCATGTCCTGTGGAAACATGTTAATCACACGCTCCATGGCCTGGTTCGCATTGTTGGCGTGCAGGGTTGAAATGGCCAGGTGACCCGTGTTGGAAAGCTCCATGGCAGCTTCCATGGTTTCCCTGTCCCTGATCTCACCGATGAGAATGACATCCGGTGCTTCACGCAGGGATGCTTTCAGCGCCCTCGCATAGGATTGGGTATCAACACCAACTTCGCGTTGATTCAGGATCGATTTCTTGTTGGGATGGCTGAATTCAACAGGGTCTTCAATGGTCAGGATGTGGCCAGCCATGGTTTCATTGCGATGATTGATCATCGCCGCAAGGGTTGTTGATTTACCCGAGCCGGTAGCTCCCACCATCAATAGCAGGCCACGCTTGTGACAAATCAACTCCTTTAATATATCGGGTACACCGAGGTCGGCTATGGTCGGGATCGTCGTGGGAATTCGGCGAAGCACCATACCGACTTCACCCCTTTGCCTGAAAACATTTACTCGAAAGCGTCCCGAATCATCCGGCAGGGCAATGGCAAAGTCACATTCCATGGTTTCTTCGAAATCGGCTATCTGCTTGTCATTCATGATGCCGTAAGCGGCGGCTTTGCACATCTCACCATCAAGCGTTGTCTTTCCGACCGCACTCGCCTTACCTTCAATCTTTATCTTGACCGGAGAGTTGGTGGTGAAAAACAGGTCCGACGCACTTTTCTCTACAACAAGCTTCAGGTAGGGATTTATGTCCACGCTTTTGTATTCCTCAGGTGATTTTTATTAACGGTCTTTTCTGCTACAGCATTCCAGACTCTTCTTCGTCCTCTTCGAGACTGAGATGATCGAGGCCCGCCATCTTGTCGCTTTCCTTTGCGTCCTTGCCTTCCAGCTTGATCTTCAATCTGAGTTCGTTGACAGAGTCCGCATTTCGAAGTGCTTCTTCGTAGGAAATTTCATCCGCCTGCTGCAGGTCGAACAGCGCCTGGTCAAAGGTCTGCATACCCAGCTCACGGGACTTCGCCATGATATTCTTAATCTCATGCACATCTCCCTTGTGGATGAGGTCAGAAATCAACGGGGAGTTAAGCAGTATCTCGATAGCCGCGCGCCTGCCCTTGCCATCCGGCGTTTTTACAAGGCGCTGGGATATCACCGCTTTCAGGTTGAGAGATAAGTCCATGAGCAACTGCTGCTTACGCTCTTCCGGGAAGAAGTTGATTATTCGGTCAAGGGCCTGGTTAGAACTATTCGCGTGAAGGGTCGCCATGGCAAGGTGACCGGTTTCCGCAAAAGCAATACCGAACTCCATGGTATCACGATCCCGGATTTCCCCGAGCAGGATCACATCGGGTGCCTGGCGCAGGGTGTTTTTCAGGGCAATATCCCAGTCGTCGGTGTCCACGCCGACCTCGCGCTGCATGATCACGCAGTTCTTGTGAGGATGAACATACTCAATGGGATCCTCGATAGTGATGATATGACCGTAACTGTTCTGGTTACGATAATCGATCATCGCCGCCAACGAGGTGGACTTACCGGAACCGGTGCCACCGACCATGATAATCAGGCCGTTCTTGGTCATCACCGTTTCCTTGAGCACTTCCGGAAGACCAAGCTTATCGATGTTGGGAACATCCGTTTCAATCACACGCATGACAAGACCACAGCAACCCTGCTGAATAAAGGCATTGGCACGGAAACGACCGATGCCCTTTGGTGCCACGGCAAAGTTACATTCCTTGGTTGCCTCGTACTCTTTCAGCTGCCTGTCATTCATGATGGCATAAGCCATGGCCTTGGTGTTTTCCGGGGTCAGCGCCGTCTTCGAAACTGGCGTCATCTTGCCCTGTACCTTCATGGCCGGCGGAAAGCCTACTGTGACAAAGAGATCTGAACCCTTCTTCTCAATCATCAGCTTGAGAAGGTCCTGCATGAATTTTATCGCTTGTTCTCTTTCCATCAGGGTTCCCCGTTATATGTTTTTAGAAGTTGTCCTTGTTGGCCGCCTTGTTCCTGGCTTCGTTGCGATCGACAACTCCTTCCTGCACCAGTCGCTGCAAGTCCTGGTCAAGGGTTTTCATACCAAACTGCTGACCGGTTTGAATCGCTGAATACATCTGCGCAATCTTGTTTTCACGAATCAGGTTACGTATCGCCGGCGTACCAATCATGATTTCATGGGCAGCTACGCGCCCGCCCCCTTTCTTTTTCAGCAGGGCCTGGGAAATAACCGCTCTCAGGGATTCCGAGAGCATGGCCCGTACCATGTCTTTTTCCTCGGCAGGAAACACGTCAACGACACGGTCAATGGTTTTCGCCGCGGAACTGGTATGCAGCGTGCCAAATACCAGGTGACCGGTTTCAGCTGCGCCAAGCGCAAGACGAATGGTTTCAAGGTCTCGCATTTCGCCAACCAGTATCACGTCCGGGTCTTCTCGAAGTGCTGAGCGAAGCGCTTCGTTAAAGCCAAGCGTATCGCGGTGTATTTCCCTCTGGTTCATCAGGCACTTTTTACTCTCATGCACGAATTCGATAGGGTCTTCGAGAGTCAGGATATGGCCATACTCAGTCTCATTCTTGTGATTCACCATGCCAGCCAGCGTGGTCGACTTGCCTGAACCTGTAGGGCCGGTCACAAGCACTACGCCGCGGGGGTAGTCTGAGATCTCTTCAAAAATCTTTGGCGCGCCCAGTTGCTCCAGCGAAAGTATTTCCGAGGGAATAGTTCGAAACACGGCGGCTGAGCCCCTGTTCTGGTTAAAGGCGTTTACCCTGAAGCGGGCAAGACCAGGCACCTCAAAGGAAAAGTCACACTCGAGAAACTCCTCGTAGTCCTTGCGCTGCTTGTCGTTCATGATGTCATACACCATGTCATGGACTTCCTTATGGTCCAGCGGAGGTACATTGACCCTCCTGACATCACCATCCACACGAATCATGGGGGGCAGTCCCGCGGACAAGTGCATGTCTGAACATCCGTTTTTTACGCCGAAAGCGAGCAGTTCACCTATATCCATTTATAGCCTCCAGTTAAGCGATAAATTTTTAGAATTTATAAGTGCATCCCGTACAATATGGCGTGACCCTGCAGCAACGTCCTCACCATATTTTGATTATTATTAAACCAGGTCCCTTATGTGGCTATGTTACTGATTTTTTGAATTATAGACTACTCTATCCCTATGCAATCTATAGCTCAACAACTAAATAATGTTCGTGAAAGTATTCACAAACTGGAGCAAAAATACGGCCGTGATGAGGCCAGTGTCAGGCTGCTGGCTGTCAGCAAGACCCGCAGCAGCCAGGAAGTTTTGGAAATAGCGCGGGAAGGTCAAAAACACTTCGGTGAGAACTACCAGCAGGAAGCACTCATAAAAATCAATGACCTGAGAGACGAGGGCATCTGCTGGCATTTCATCGGCCCGCTGCAAAGCAACAAGGCAAAGGGGGTTGCTGAAAATTTCGACTGGATACACTCGCTGGACCGCCTTAAGCTCGCCCAGCGACTGAGTCGTCTGCGCCCGGCTTCCATGCCCCCATTAAATACCTGTATCCAGGTCAATATCAGCCAGGAAAGCAGTAAATCGGGGGTAGATGCAGGACAATTGTTCGATTTTGCTGCAGAAATAGCCATGCTTCCCGGTATCAGCCTGCGTGGGCTGATGGCGCTGCCGGCACCGGTGAAGGAATTCGAATTACAAAGAGAGCAGTTTTGTCGTTTACGGGAGCTGTACGGGGAACTCGGCAAGCAGGGACACGAGCTGGACACCCTTTCCATGGGCACCACGTTCGACATGGAAGCGGCCATCGCGGAAGGCTCGACAATGGTAAGGATTGGAACAGCGATTTTTGGTCCGAGGAAATGAAACAGGGACTGGCAATCGTGGTCCGGCACCCGACCTTGCGCATTTTTGGTAAACTGCGCGCATGAATAAACTGTCACTCTACCTCTCATGAAGCAGGTCCGGATCGCTTTTCTTGGTTGTGGGAACATGGGCCGCAGCCTTATAGGTGGGCTGATTGCCAATGGCTACCCTGGCAACCTCATCGTTGGTGCCGACCCGGATGCTGAGCAACGCAAGCTGACCGGCAGGCTTTTTAACATCGAGCTGACCGACAACAGCGAGCAGGCGGTGGCAAATGCTGAAGTTGTCGTTCTAGCGGTTAAACCCCAGGCGATCCAGCAGACTATTGCCGAAATCAGTACCGTATTCAGGGCGGATTCCACGCTTGTTCTTTCTATTGCTGCCGGCGTGCGGCTGGCCGCGATCAACGACGGACTGGGCGGCGCAGCAGCCGTTGTGCGGGTAATGCCAAATACGCCGGCACTTATCCAGGCAGGCGCCGCCGGCCTGTACGCCAATGAGCATGCCAGTGAAGAGCAGAAGCAGCTTGCCGAGGGAATCATGCGCTCAGTTGGTGTCACGGTCTGGCTCAGGGATGAAGAGGAAATCGACGCGGTCACTGCCCTGTCAGGTAGCGGGCCGGCCTATTTTTTCCTGCAAATGGAGGCAATGCAGAAGGCCGCAGCCAGGCTCGGTCTCGAACCCGAGCAGGCCCGCCTGTTGACCCTTGAAACCGCCCTTGGTGCAGCAAAAATGGCTCTGGAAAGTAATCTTGATGTAGCGGAACTTCGACGCCAGGTCACTTCCCCGGGAGGTACAACGGAAAGAGCGCTGCAGGTGCTCATGGACGGCAAATTTATCGAGCTGTTCGAGGCTGCATTGAGCGGTGCGAGGGATCGGTCCCGGGAACTTGCCGAATCCTTTTCCCGGGATGAAGAATCTTGAGCTATCTACTTCAGGCGGGCGCCACCCTTATCGAGTTCGTAGTTGGTATTTACCTGCTGCTGGTGCTGCTACGCTTTATTTTTCAACTGGCCCGGGCGGATTTTTATAATCCAATCTCCCAGGCTATCGTCAAGCTGACAAACCCGCCACTGCGTTTCCTTAGAAAATTTATCCCGGGGTTTGCCGGTATCGACTGGCCGTCAATTGTTCTCCTTTTCAGCATACAGGGACTGAAGATCATTTTTCTTTCCCTGCTTCTCTCCGGCCGCTTGCCTGCTATTCCGGGTCTGCTGGTTCTTTGCCTGTCAGAGCTGCTGCAGCTCACCGCCTACGTTTACATGTTCTTTATTTTTATCATGGTGGTAATCAGCTGGATCAACCCCGGTGCCTACAATCCCCTGACCGTGGTGATGTACCAGGTAACAGAGCCACTCATGCGTCGAGTGCGGGAAAAAATACCGCCGACAGCCGGGCTGGATTTTTCACCCATGATTGTCCTGCTTGGCATCTACCTGTTCCTGTCACTGGTTGTGGCACCCCTGCGCGACCTGGGATACGTGCTCTCCTGAATAACTGTGACCGGGGCAAACCGGTAATACGCAGGAATCTTCTATATGCAGGGATGTCTGTTATAGTAAGAACTGGTCCAGGTACAGCACCAGAAAGGAGCACTCAAATGAAAAGAGCCCTGATTATCTGTTTTGCCCTGTTTTTTGGCACTGCAACAAATGCTGTAAATGCGGAACAATTGAAGAGTTTTGGCGACTACACAGTCCACTATAGCGCCTTCACCACGGATATATTGACGCCGGAAGTTGCGAAATCCTATCGAATACAGCGCAGCAAGAATCGCGCGCTCCTGAACATTTCTGTTCTAAAAAAAGTGATGAATACCGCCGGCAGCCCGGTAAAAGCCTCGGTAGAAGCAAGCGCGACCAACCTCAGCGCGCAATTGCGCGAGCTTGAGGTTAGAGAACTCAGCGAACACGGTGCGATTTACTATATCGCCGAAACCACCGTGAATAACAAGGAAACCCTGAAGTATTCAGTAAGAATTATACCGGAGGGAGAAACCCAGGCATTTGAACTGTCTTTCTCGGAACAGTTTTATACAAGGTAGCAAATTGATACCGGGCTTGTTCAACAAGCCCGGCGGGTAACCCGGACTTAATATCCCGGTCTTTCAAAACCAGTGGAGTGCTGCTTGCAGGGCAGGCATTCCAGCTGCTTAATTTTTTTAACGCGATACAAAAACAAAAATGCAGGATTTTCAAAAGCAGTTTATTGAATTTGCCATCGACAGGGGCGTACTTTGCTTTGGAGAATTTACTCTCAAGTCAGGTCGTGTCAGCCCCTACTTTTTTAACAGCGGGTTGTTTAATGATGGAGAAAGCCTCCAGCGTCTTGGAGACTACTACAGGCAGGCAATAGAAAACTCGGGTCTTGAATTTGATATGCTGTTCGGACCTGCCTACAAGGGCATTCCCCTGGCCAGTGCGGCTGCCATTTCCTTTGCAGAGAACGGCAAAAACGTGCCCTATTGTTTTGATCGCAAGGAGGCAAAGGATCATGGCGAAGGTGGTAATACGCTCGGTGCACAGCTGGCCGGCCGCGTACTGCTAATCGATGATGTTATCACGGCGGGAACCTCGGTGAGGCTGTCGAGGGACATAATTCATGCCGCCGGTGCGGAGGCCGTGGCTATTGCCATCGGGCTGGATCGCCAGGAAAAAGGCCAGGGAGAGCGTTCCGCGATACAGGAAATTGAACAAGAACACGCTATGCGTGTCATAAGTATTATTAGCCTGGAGAACCTCGTGGAGCACCTCGAGAGCGAGCCAGGCATGGCTAAACACCTGGATAATATACAAAAATATCGAGAAAATTACGGTGTCAGCAGTAGCTGAAGCCGCCACGGAAGCGCCGCCGGTTTATTTTTCTTGAGAGTTGTTTAGGATACAATTTTCATTATCCATCACTACTTTTCCAAGCAGCACGGGTACCAGAAGATGAACAGCAAAAAACAAGCAATCATTACTCTTGGCAGCATTGTCCTGTTAACCACCATCAGCGGCCCGGTTTCAGCACGTTTTAAATGCTGGACTAATAATGAAGGTGTCAGGGAGTGTGGAGAAAAAGTACCTCCCGAGTTTGCCCAGCAGGGACACCAGGAAATGAGCAAGCAGGGTGTCGTGGTCGGAAAGAAAGAGCGCGCCAAGACAAAGGAAGAGCTTGCAGAGGAAGCCCGTCTTGCAAGGATTGCTGAACAGGAACAAAAAGTTGCAGAAGAGCAGGCCAAGCAGGACAAGATTTTGCTTGATACTTTTACGTCTGTGACTGACATTGAAACGGTACGTGATGACAAGCTGGCGGTTATCGAATCCTCCATCACGCTGACAAAAAAACGCAGCGAGAAAACCCAGGAAGACCTGGACAAGCGTATCCAGGCTGCTGCAGCCGCTGAACGTGCTGGAAATGCACCGGACGAGGCACTATTGAAAGATATTGAAGACCTGCGTTCACGTATAAAAAATAACGATGTGTTTATTGCCGGCAAGCGCAAGGAGCAGGAAGAAGTAACAGCCTCTGCCGCTGCAGACATCGAACGATTTAAAAGACTGAAAGGCCTGTAAGGAGGCCCTGGAGAATTACAGCAATTTTACTACTGCAGGGTCTTGAACAGCCCTGTCTTTAGAACATTCCATTGTTCCGCACCGTACTCTGTCGGCTTCTTTTCAAAATTTGTTCTCACGTACTGGCTCATGCGACCCTCGATCAATGCGAGGATCTCGTTTGCAGCTGCATCGATCGGTGTCATCGGCCTCGGTCCGTCTGACAGGTTTGCTTCACGCAATATCTGCTTTACCTGTGTCTCCAGCCTGTCGAAAAATTTTCCAACCCTGACACGCAAGCGTTCATTCTCTCCCACCAGGGCATCTCCAAGAAGCACCCGCGTGATACCGGGATTGCGTTCTGAGAAACCCAGCACCAGCTGCAGTAGTTTTTCGCATCGCTGGGTGACGTCGCTCTCCTGCTCCATGATTCGATTTGCCAGGGTAAAAACTGAATCCTCTGCAAAATCTATAAGCGCCTCAAACATCTTCGCCTTGCTTGCAAAATGTCGATAAAGGGCGGCCTCTGAGACACCGACAGCTTCGGCCAGTGCTGCAGTTGTAATTCGGGAGCCCGGGTGGGTTTCAAGTTCCTGGGCGAGGATTTCCAGGATCTGTTGTTTCCTGTTGGGCCGGCTGTTCACAGGCTAGCCCGTGCCCTTGCCATCAATCAGGGTGCCAATGCCCCGATCAGTAAAGACTTCCAGCAACACGGCGTGCTCAACCCTGCCGTCAATAATCTGCACTGATCCGACTCCTGCATTAACCGCATCGAGTGCTGAATTAATCTTGGGCAACATTCCTCCATGGATTACACCTTCTTTAATCAGCTTCTCGACCTCATCGACACCAAGACCTGTCAGGACATTGCCCTGGGCGTCCAGCAGGCCGGCCGTGTTTGTCAGCATGATTAGTTTCTCTGCCTGCAGTACCTGGGCGAGTCGCGCAGCAACCAGGTCTGCATTTATATTGTATGACTGGCCATCCTTGCCGACACCGATGGGTGCAATAACCGGGATAAAGTCACCATGTATAAGCATTTCAACGACTGCCGCATCAATGCTTTCCACTTCGCCAACATGGCCGATATCGATAATTTCCGGCGCTTCCATTTCCGGGTCATGTTTACTGAACACCAGCTTCTTTGCCTGGATTAATTGCGCATCCTTACCGCTAAGGCCAATAGCATTACCACCATGGGTGTTGATGAGATTGACTATTTCCTTGTTCACCAGGCCGCCAAGAACCATTTCCACCACGTCCATGGTTTCACTATCGGTGACCCTCATGCCATCAACAAACTCTGACTCCTTGCCAATTCTTTCCAGCAGGCTGCCAATTTGCGGACCGCCGCCGTGAACCACTACAGGATTCATGCCGACAAGTTTCATCAGGACAATATCCCTTGCAAAACCGCTCTTCAGCGTTTCGTCCGACATGGCATTACCGCCATACTTGACCACGATAGTCTTGCCATTGAAGCGTCGTATATACGGCAAGGCCTCTACCAGCACCCTCGCAATGTCGGCGGCATCGTTTAATGTTTGAACTTCTGGGGCAGCTGCACTCATGGCAATGGGTCTGCGTGGTTTTGTCCGGGGCAAAGGCGTTTCAGTGCACCTAGACTATCAAAACGGCAATTGTAAGTCCGGATTTATTGAAAGCAGGGCAGTTCTAAATTCCCCCTGGATCCTTTCCAGCGCATCCTGGCTCTCTGCTTCAAATCGCATTACCAGGCACGGCGTTGTATTTGATGGCCGTACCAGGCCCCAGCCGTCTGAAAACTCTGCACGATAACCATCGATATCAATTATTTCAGCGCCATCAAACTGCAGCTTGCCCTGTAAACCCTGCATGAAAGACTGGTGAGCATCCTCGGGCAGATCTAATCGTAATTCCGGCGTGCTAACTCCCTCTGGCATCTGCGCAAAAACTTCCGACGGCTTTCCACCTGCAGCCATGAGAATTTCAAGAATCCTCGCCGCAGTGTAAATAGCATCGTCAAACCCATACCAGCGTTCCTTGAAAAAGATGTGTCCACTCATTTCACCAGCAAGTGGCGCGTCGACTTCTTTCATCTTCTTTTTAATCAGGGAGTGGCCGGTTTTCCACATGAGGGGCTTGCCACCGCTGGACTCGATAATCGCCTTGAGGTAGCGACTGCATTTTACGTCGAATATTATCTGCGCACCGGCGTTACGCGTCAGCACATCCTTTGCCAGCAACATGAGCTGCCGGTCTGGCCAGATAATATTACCCTGTTCGTCCACCACGCCAAGCCGGTCGGCATCTCCGTCAAAGGCAAGACCCAGGTCAGCTTCTTCGGCAGCCACTTTTTCTTTAAGGGCCTGCAAATTCTCAGGTTGGCTGGGGTCCGGGTGATGGTTTGGAAAATTGCCGTCTATTTCGCAGTAAAGCTCCACGACATCATGGCCCAGGGCCCGTAACAACTGCGGTGCAACAGCACCGGCAACCCCGTTGCCACAGTCCACGACAATTTTCAGCGAGTTGCCAAAGGCAACGGGTATATCCTCGGATACGCGCCTGATGTAGTCAGCGATAATTTCGCTGGTTTGCACGCTGCCCTGTCCGGATTCAAAATCGTTGCTACTAACACGGTTGTATATAGCCTGGATACCATCTTCAGCGAGGGTGTCGCCATTGATCACGATCTTCAAACCATTGTAGCTCGGGCCATTATGGCTCCCGGTGAGCATGATCCCGCTGTTAACATCGAGAAAGTGCGTAGCAAAGTAAAGTACCGGCGTTGGTACCACGCCAACATCAATAACGTCCCGGCCCGAATCGCGCAGCCCCTGTATCAACGCTTCGGCCAGTTCCGGGCTTGATGTTCTTCCGTCACGACCTACGGCAAGTGTTGACTGGCCCTGTGTTCCGGCCTCGCTGCCGATGGCCTGGCCGATGCGCCTGACGATATCTGCATTGAGAGTTTCGCCTACCACGCCGCGTATGTCGTAAGCACGGAAAATACTTTTTGGCACTTCCGAGTCTGCAGCCGCCGGTGCGGGGGCTGCGGCTTCCGCCGGAGCAGCCGGAGCGCTCTCTACCGGGGCACTCTCGGCCGGGGCAGGTGCCGGCTCGGGGGCAGGTGGCGCTTCCGGTGTTGGCGTGACAGGTTCAGCCTGGGTTAGATCCAGCATTTCAGAATCAGCCGCGGCCTTAACATCTTCCTTTTTGATGATCATGGTGATGTCGTCACCCACTGCACCCTGCGAGACCGAGGCTGCCGCGCTGGCACTTCCATCACCTGCAGGCAGGTTCGGCACCATTTTCTCCATACCAGGATGTGCGCCGTCCATGATCGCCCTGACCGCGCCAGCGTATATCACTTCATTGGACGTTGTCGTATCAGCCTTACCACCCTTTTTCAGGATAAACACCGCCGCCAGGCCGCCCAGCACCAGTATCGCAACAATGACCATGATCAGGGGCTGCATACCCATTCCACCGACATTTACCGGCGAGGCATTCATACCCCAGACAGCAACCTTCCACCTGGTACCCCTTACGATAGTGCTTATGGCTTCACCGGTTTTTAATGCCGCATCGCCGGCCGAGGCCAGCACCTGCACCTTGGCACCGGCTCCCTGCTGCAGTTCCAGGTAACCACCTGGCAAATCAACTGCTGCGAGACCGGATTTAAAAAGATCCACCGACAGGCTGAGATGCAATATACCGATAACACTCTCTTCCTCGTCTTTCACTGCGCTCAGCATGACAATATGCTGCCTGTCGCTACCAAGCAGCAGGGCTTCCATTGCCACACTCGAACCATCCTTCTCTACGCGCCTGAGCAAATCAAGGGAGGCATATCCAAGCGGCGGGTTAGAATTGTTATCAAGTTCATACCTGCCCGGTAGCAGGTAGCGCAATTTGAGGCCACGATCAAAGTTGGCCAGCGCCTTGCCTGCGGCCGCGTCAAGCCCTGCCTGGTCACCGGCGACAAAAAGCGCAATGGTAGCCGGGGCTGCTGCAAGCTCATCAAGCCTGGCCTGCTGTGCAGAAAAGGGGGTCGCGACTTCCGATGCCCTGGCAGCAATATAGGCTTCCTGTTCCTGCTGTGCCTGTTCTGCTGCAGCCTGCCTTGAGCTGGTGTAAAACTTCCAGCCACCAACGGCCACGACAAGTGCGACGATGATGCCGCCACCTACCATGAGAAAACTTCTTATTTGCCTTCGACTGAAACGCCTGTTTGATACCGGTCCGTCTACCATGCTGCTATCCCGATTTCATTCTTCAGTGTCATCTTGTTTTTCTTCCTTTCGATTGATCGTTATACCGGCGTCACCGAAGCTCATCCTCATGTTCCGGTTTAGAAATTGATCAATAACAATTTTTAATATAGAAAAAGCGGCTTCCCATGGCGCCGGAAGCTGGCCCAGGTTTAATGCGTTTTGCCTGACTGTTTCTCGTAGTAGTTTTGAGCTATAGCACTTAGCAAGCTGCGAGCAAGGCGATCTTTTGGTGCCATCTCAAGCTCCAGGCTGCCGCCTTCCCAGTAGAGTTCCAATGCATTCTCATCCACGTCAAACGCCCTGCCATCGCTAACAAGGTTTGCTGCAATCATATCGAGGCCCTTTTTCTCGAGTTTCTTTCTCGCGTTTTCCCCAAGTGATTCAGTTTCCGCGGCAAAGCCCACGGTAAACAACGGTAAATCTGCCGCTGCCTGGGCCAGTACATCGGGCGTTTTTTTCAGGGTTAAGGACATTGAACCACGGCCCTTCTTGATTTTCTGCTCGGCGACATTCTCACACTGGTAGTCCGCAACAGCGGCCGCGGCAATAAGAATGTCGGCCTCCGCAGCATGGGCCAGCACCGCATCACGCATTTCCTCTGCAGTGGTGACATGCACACAACTGGCCCTGTCCGGGGCAGACAGGCTGACAGGTCCCGACACCAACGTCACCCTGGCGCCGGCTTCCAGTGCCGCCTGGGCAATGGCATAACCCATCTTTCCTGAACTTCGATTGGTGATATAGCGCACCGGGTCTATGGCTTCCCGGGTAGGCCCGGCTGTCACGACTACGTGCTTGCCGGACAGTACATTGTTTTCAAATACCGATTGCAGGGCCTGCACCAGCTGCAGGGGTTCAAGCATTCTCCCGGGACCGGTTTCACCGCAGGCCTGCTTCCCTTCTGCCGGTCCCGCCACGATCAGTGACCGTTCACGCAGGACCTGGATATTTGCCCGGGTTGCCGGGTTCAGCCACATTCCCTGGTTCATCGCCGGCGCAACTACAATTGGCGCCTCCGTCGCCAGGCATAAGGTGCTAAGAAGGTCGTCGGCCATACCCTGCGCCAGTCTCGCGATGAAGTTGGCGCTGGCGGGCGCAACCATGACCACGTCACACCAGCGGGCCAGGTCAATGTGGCCCATGGCGCTTTCGGTTTCCAGGTCGAGCAATTCCGTGGCCACCGGCCGCGAAGAAAGGGCCTGCATGGTCAGCGGGGTAATAAACTCGCAGGCCGAGCGTGTCATTACCACGCGCACCTCTGCTCCCTGCTCGCGCAGGCGCCTGACCAGGTCGGCGCTTTTATAGGCGGCGATGCCTCCGCTGACACCCAGCAAAATTCGTTTGTCGCTTAGTACGGACATAAGCGCCAAGTTTACCTTAAATTGGCTGTTTTTCGATATTTATGCTGAAAAAATCTTGTATTATCTGAAGCTTGTGGCTGCTTTTGCTACGTCTGTCACAATTGGGAAATTCCACTCATGACAAGGAGATGTTATGACAATCAATAGCTGGCCCAGGGACGAAAGGCCACGAGAAAAACTGCTGGCAAAGGGCGCGGCCAGTCTTTCTGATGCGGAACTGCTCGCCATCTTTTTTCGCACCGGGGTAAAGGGCAAAACAGCCGTAGAACTGGCCCGCGACGCCCTCAAGGAGTTCAACGGGCTGCAGGGCCTCGTCCAGGCAAACTTTCAGGATTTCAATGGCTTAAATGGCCTTGGCCTGGGCAAGTACGCACAGATCCAGGGCGCCCTGGAACTGGGTAAGCGCCTTATCCAGGCCCGGCTTTCGCGCCAGTGCACGCTTAAAAACCCCCAGTCCACGCGGGATTTCCTCAAGCTCAGCCTGCGCAACTACCAGCACGAGGTGTTTGCCTGCCTGTTCCTGGACAATCGTCACCGGGTCATCTGCTTTGAAGAGTTGTTTTCTGGCACCATAGATGGCGCCAGCGTATACCCGAGGGAAGTGGTAAAAAGAGCCCTGCAGCACAATGCTGCGGCGGTAATACTCAGTCATAATCACCCGTCCGGCGTGGCTGAGCCAAGCCTGGCCGACAGGAACATTACTGCCAGGCTGGTGCAGGCCCTGGATCTCGTGGATATTCGCGTTCTGGATCATATAGTTATCGGGGGTACCGAGAGCGTCTCCTTTGCCGAGAGGGGGCTGTTGTAGAGCGGGACACAGCGAAGGCGGGCCTACCCGTACCCCTTTGAATTCGGCCTGAATCCATGTACAATCCGCGCTCTTTTTTTGCAGCATAGCGAGATTAAGTCAATGTCACGAGTATGTCAGGTCACAGGAAAGCGACCCATGGCGGGAAATAACGTTTCCCACGCCAATAATAAAACCAGGCGCAGGTTCCTGCCGAACCTGCATGTACGAAAGTTCTGGCTGGAAAACGAGAAACGCTGGGTGCGCCTGCGTGTGAGCAGCAAGGGCCTGCGTATCATCGACAAGCTTGGCATTGAAAAAGTGCTGCAGGACATTCGAGCCCGCGGCGAAACGGTATAGGAGAACAGGCATGGCTGGCAGCGCTAGAGACAAAATAAAGCTGGTTTCATCTGCTGGAACCGGGCACTACTACACCACCACCAAGAACAAGAGAAACACTCCGGACAAGATGGAAATGAAAAAGTTTGATCCGGTGGTTCGTAAACACGTGATGTACAAGGAAGCCAAGATCAAGTAAGCAGTGATAGCTGCTTGATTGACGAGAAACCCGCCGATGGCGGGTTTTTTATTTTTTACGACGATATTTTCCCGGCGGCGACGCAGAAACACTGGAGATTAATATTCAGGGAATTAAACTTCCGTGTCATGCCCCAGGTAAAAAACACGCTGTGACGGTCTGGCATGGCAAGTAAGCCCACGACAGGCGACACCATGGTGTCGGTGAACGAAGTGAGCCGCTATTACGGCGATTATTGTGCTGTCGACAACATAAGCTTCTCCCTCGCCCGCGGAGAAATACTCGGTTTCCTGGGCCCCAACGGTGCCGGCAAGAGCAGCACCATGCAAATTATCTGCGGCGTACTCGCAGCCAGTGAAGGCACTGTTTCTATTGCCGGTCATGATATCGTGTCGGAGCCCCTGGCGGCGAAACAGCAGCTGGGGTTTCTGCCGGAACACCCGCCGCTTTACCCTGACATGAAAGTCGACGAGTACCTGCTTTATTGCGCAAGGCTGCGCAGGGTCGCGAAGAGCGCCCTTGCAAGCTCCATTCAATATGCCCGGGAAAGATGTGGCCTTGAGAACCACGGCGACAGGCTTATTCGAAATCTTTCCAAGGGATATCAACAACGCGTCGGCATCGCCCAGGCAATCGTGCATTCGCCTGCCCTCGTGGTGCTGGACGAGCCGAGTTCCGGCCTTGATCCCATCCAGATAATTGAAATCAGGAAATTGATCGCTGAGCTGGGTGAAGACCACAGCGTAATCCTGTCTACCCACATCCTGCCCGAGGTTCAAAGCAGCTGTGACCGCGTGCTGATCATTAACCAGGGTAAGCTGGTGCTCGACGCCGGGGTTGGCGAGCTGGCCGGCGAAGAAGGAAGCAGCGTCATTAGCGTCGCCCTGCGCCGCCCGCCATTACCTGAAGAGCTTTCCATGCTGGGTGGGGTCGAGCAGGTAGAAGTGCTGGACGGGCAACGCTTTCGCCTGTCTGCCAGCAACGGCGACGAGGTAAGTGAAGCGCTGGTAAAACTGTCTGTCGAGAATGACTGGGGCCTTTATGAGCTTGTGCCCGAATCAGGCACGCTGGAACAGACTTTCCTGAAGCTCACCTCGGGGCAGGTCAGCACTATGCTGCAGGAGGAGCAGGAATGAAACTGGCGCTGGTCATTGCAATCCATGATTTCAGAAGACTGTTTTCATCACCGCTGCCCTGGCTCATCCTCGCCTGCGTACAGTTCCTGCTGGGCATATTCTTTTACCTGTTGTTATCCAGGTACATGGAATCCACCGCTCTCTATGCCAGTCGCGGGATCACCGAGGTTGTTATCGTGGGGGTGTTACAGATAGCAGGCGTGTTGATGTTGCTGATATCTCCTTTTGTCACCATGCGGTTTTTCAGTGACGAGCTGCGCAGCGGCACGATCAAGCTGCTCCTCTCTTCACCTGCCTCTGTAACCTCTATTGTTCTCGGCAAGTACCTCGCCGTGATGTCGTATTACTGTTTAATAGCCCTGGCAATTGCGCTTATGCCAGCAAGCCTTGCCGCTGGAACAAGCCTTGACACCGGCCTGCTGTTTTCCGGTTTTCTCGGTTTGTTGATGCTGTTTTCCGTGTTCGCCTGCATCGGCCTGTTTTTCTCCAGCCTTAATCATTCTCCGCCAATGGCCGCCATCAGCAGCTTCCTTTTCAGCTTCCTGCTATGGATCAGCCATATAACGAATGACACGGAAAACCCACAGGTTGAAGCCCTGGCAAACTACGTGTCCCTGCAAAAACATTTTAACGCGATGCTCAGTGGTGCATTCAACACGATCGATCTCGCCTTCTTTTTTCTCTCGTCGCTACTGTTCCTTGCGCTTTGTATATGGCGGCTGGACCGGGTTCGAACACACCAATGAACCAGCAGCTAATACTCAGGCTGTTAAGTTACCTGAATGCAGTATTCATCGTGCTCGCATTTGTGCTGGCGGCGTGGCTGAGCACCCGCTACTACCTTGAAGCTGACCTGACTCGTTCAGGCAGGCACACCCTTTCCCGGGCCAGCCACGAAATCCTGCAAAAGGCCGAGAAGCCACTGGCCATAACGGCTTACGCGAGAGAAAACTCGGAGCTGCGCAGCCTGATCAAAAACTTCGTCAGGAAATTCCAGAAAGTAAAGCAGGATATATCCCTGCAATTTGTAAATCCCGATGCTGTGCCGGACGAGGTGCGATCCCTCGGAATAAATGTTAACGGGGAACTCGTGCTGCGCTATGACGGCCGGGCTGAACATGTAAAAACCGATAATGAGCAGGAGTTCGTGAATGCTTTGCAACGCCTGCTTAGAAAAAAGGAAAGGTGGCTGGCGTTTATTGAAGGTCATGGTGAACGAAGCCCGGCTGGTAAAGCTAACCACGACATGGGAGAGTTCGCAGCCCAACTCAAACACCGTGGTTTTAACAGCCTGGCGATCAATCTTGCTGAGACCCGGGTCGTTCCCGACAACACCTCTGTTCTCGTTGTTGCAAGTCCGCTGGTCGCATTGCTTGATGGAGAAGTTACTATCATTTCTGACTATATTGAGAATGGTGGCAACCTGCTCTGGCTCATCGATCCCGGCGACCCGGCCCCTATGCCAGGGATGTCCGGTTTACTGGGAGTTAAGCCTGGCACGGGTGTTATCATTGATACTGCCGGGCAACTACTTGGCATCAACGATCCGACCATTACCCTGACAACTGCCCGTCTATATCCGCAGCATGCAGTCACTGCTGGTTTTGACATGACCGTGTTTTTTCCAAAAACAACCGCGCTTGAAAATGAAAGGGTCGAGGGCTGGTCAAGCCGGGCATTGCTGCAAAGCGGAAACCACACCTGGCTGGAACTCGACGAGCTACGCGGCGATGTGGATTTTGACCCTGACCGGGAGAAACAGGGCCCGTTAAATATCGGCATCAGTCTTGAGCGCGAAATTAATGGCCAACAGCAAAGGGTGGTTGTTATCGGCGACGGTGACTTCCTCTCTAATACCTACGTCGGCAACCATGGCAACCTCGAGCTTGGCATGCGAATAGTTAACTGGCTCACCCATGACGAAGAATTTATCCAGCTACCGCCACGAGTAATCGAAGACGACCAGCTAAACATGTCGCAGGTCATGATCGGTGGTTTTGGCGTCCTGCTGTTGCTCTTGCTACCCGTGCTGTACATGCTTGCCGGCCTGGTAACCTGGTGGCGCAGGAAAAACGCCTGAGCATAAATGAAGGCTCGAATTCTATTTAGCCTTGGGCTCCTGCTCCTGGTCGTGCTTGTCTTCAGCGTGCTTTTGTTCAGCCCGAAGGATATTGAAGAAAGTGTTATTGAAACTGTCAGCAATCTCGATGCACAGGCGACCAGTCGAATAGAAATAACCCGGGCACAGCAAGCGGAACTTGTACTGGAAAAAAATGCTGCAGGCTGGATGATAGTCTCGCCAATAGTAGCCCGGGCAAACCCGGACCGCGTAGAATCCATGCTTGCTATTGTTGATGCTACCAGCCATACCAGGATCGCTGCGGACCGGGACCGCCTTGCGACTTTTGGTCTTGACCCACCACAGGTCCTGCTGCAACTCGACCAGCATGAGTTTCTTTTCGGCCACACTGACCCCATCGACGAGCGGCGTTACCTGTATTACCAGCAAACCGTTCACCTGGTAGACGATGGTCTTTTTCACCAGCTCAGGCAGAAGCCCGAGTTTTTTGTCAGCACTCGCCTTGTACCCGTAGAAGAAACCATCACCGCCATGCGCATCAGGGATGTCCAGCTCGAGAAAAAGGGCGACAGGTGGTCCATGCAGCCCGCGCAGGTGGGACTGGATTCGGCAACACTTGTCGATAACTGGAAACAGGCCAGGGCACGCAGGATCCTGCCCTATACTGCTGGCAGGCAAGCGCAAAGCATTCAATTTTCCCTTGGCAGTGGCAGGGTGCTCCGTTACGAGCTGGTGATGGAAGAACCGGTCTTTGTCCTCGGTCGCGCGGACCTCGGCCTGCAATACCAGTTTGAAGCAGACGTGACCTCGCTGCTGCTGCCTGCAGCGGACCCGGGTTGACCGGCATGCCCGAGTTACCAGAAGTAGAAACAACCAGGCGGGGTATCAAGCCCCACGTCACCGGCAGGCAGGTTGCGCGGGTAAAAGTCAGGAATGGCTCGTTGCGCTGGCCGGTGCCGACCACGCTTTCGAGCAAGCTCAGGGACACGAAAATTGAAAGCGTTGAACGCAGGGGAAAGTACATCCTGCTCAACAGCGCTGCTGGAACGGTGCTGGTTCATCTTGGCATGTCTGGCAGCCTGCGGATTGTTGATGCATCCGTAAAACCGGAAAAACATGACCACGTAGATATCATCCTTGATAACGGAAAGTGTCTTCGCTTCAGGGATCCAAGACGCTTTGGTTGCATGTTATGGGCAGGGCGGTCACCGCTTGAACACAAGTTGCTCAGGACACTTGGCCCTGAACCGCTTGATAACGGCTTTGATGCCGACAGTCTTTACCTGCCTTCAAGGGGCCGCTCCCAGGCGATAAAGCTGTTTATCATGGATAGCCACAATGTTGTCGGGGTTGGCAACATCTATGCAAGCGAGGCGCTTTACCTGAGCGGAATAAACCCCAGGCGCGCGGCCGGCCGGGTTTCCCGTGAACGCTACCGGCAGCTTGTCGCGGCGATTAAAACTGTCCTGTCCGGGGCCATAGAGCGGGGCGGCACAACACTCAGGGACTTTGTTAACAGCGAGGGTTCACCGGGATACTTTGCCCAGGAATTAAACGTGTACGGAAAGGCAAATGAGCCCTGTAACAGCTGCGATGGCAAGGTGCGACAGATTGTGCAGGGGCAGCGCTCGACCTTTTACTGCCCGCGCTGCCAGAGCTGACAATGCAACCCTTCAGCTAGTAGTTGAATACTTTTGCCTGGCCTTCACCGCGCGGGTCGCTGGCAGCATGTACCCTGCGCTGCTTGCGGTCCCAGAGAATTGCATGCATGTTGCCGTAACGACGATTCTTTTCCCGCAGCACGTGTCCCTTTTTCTTTAGCGCAAGACGCTCGTTCATATCCAGGCTGTTCAATTCGTACTGCACCTCGTCCGGCAGATACTGGTGGTGGTACCGTGGCAGGCTCACCCAGGACTGTGGCAGGCGACCGTCAGCGAAATCAAGTACGCCCAGCAGTACCATGCTGATAATACGGCTACCGCCCGGTGTGCCGATGATGCCTATCTTGTCTTCCGTCTCCATAAACGTAGGTGTCATGCTGGACAATGGACGCTTGCCGGCAGCAACTGCATTGGCCTCGTCTCCGACGAGCCCGTAGGCATTGGGCGTATGTGCCTTGATTGAGAAATCATCCATTTCGTCGTTTAACAGCACCCCGGTACCCGGCGGCACAAAACAGGCGCCAAAGGGCAGGTTTATGCTGAGAGTAGCCGCTACCCGGTTCCCTTCCCTGTCGATAACAGAGAAATGCGTCGTGTCTGCGCCGGACTGTTCAAGACCCGGGGTGTTGCCAAGCTCTGCACTTGGTGTTGCCCGGTTCGGATCGATTGTTACTGCCAGCCCGGCAAGGTAATCGTTATCAAGAAGCCGCTTGACCGGAACATCAAAAAAATCCGGATCGCCAAGGTAAACTGCCCTGTCCCTGTAGGCCCTGCGCATGGCCTCGATAACATGATGCTTGCGCGACAGGTCATCCATCTTTGACAGGTCAAAATGGTTGAGTATCTTCAGCGCCTGGCCCATGACGACACCGCCCGATGATGGTGGTGGTGCAGACACCACCCTGATGCCCCTGTAGTTTATGACAATGGGCTCGCGTTCCACGACGCTGTAGTTTGCGAGGTCCTGTCGGCTCCATATACCACCTGCCTCGCGTACTCCCAGCACCATCCTGTCTGCAAGCTCGCCACGATAGAAGCCATCAAAGCCATGCCTGGCAATGAGTTCCAGCGTATGCGCCAGGTCTTTCTGCACAACCCGGTAGCCAATTTTCGGAATACGACTATCCTCGAGAAAAATTCTGTCGGTTTCTGGATCAGAACGCATTGATTCAAGCCGGTAACCAACCAGTCGCTGATAACGCTCGGTAACCTTGAAGCCATCGCTGGCATACCTGATAGCAGGCTTGAGCGACTCGGCAAGTGACAGCCTGCCGTAATGCCTGGCCAGGTGAACCATGCCGGCGGGGACCCCGGGGATTCCGGCAGACAGCGCACCGGCGAGGGACTTGCCCTTGTTAACATTACCTTCCTCGTCCTGGTACATGCGCCTGTGGGCCAGTGACGGCGCAGTCTCGCGCCCGTCTATCATGATCTGTTTCTTATCCGAAGCACGATGAAGCAGCCAGAAGCCGCCGCCGCCAATTCCCGAGGAGTAGGGCTCGACTACCGCCAGCGCCGCGGTGACGGCAATCGCAGCATCAAAGGCATTGCCGCCCTGCCTGAGGATCTCTTCACCGGCACTCGTTGCCAGTGGATGAGCGCTGGCAATAGCACCGGAAGGTGGCTTGTCGGCCCACGCGGTTTGCAGGCACGCAAAAGCGAGCAACAGGCACAGGCTGGCGCCTTTAACCAGGAGTCGGGGTGTTTTAAATTCAGCCATTGGCAGTAATTTTTTCATACTTCGCCTGTAATTGCTCGCGTGTTTCAGGGTGGTCAGGGTCGAGCGGTATACAATCCACCGGGCACAAAACGACGCATTGTTGTTCCTCAAAGTGGCCTACGCACTCGGTGCATAGCTCCGGCTTGATCTGGTAATGCTCTTCGCCTTCGTAAATTGCATTGTTGGGGCAGGCGGGTTCACACACATCACAGTTGATGCATTGTGACGTAATCATCAGGGCCATGGATTACTTCGCCAGGCGCTCCTCGAGTGCCTTCCTGACACTGTCGTGGACAAAATTACTGACATCACCACCATAACCAGCCACCTCCCGCACAAGGCTGGAAGACACGAAGCTGAGATGTTCGGCAGGTGTAAGAAAAACCGTTTCTGCACTGTCATTGAGATGACGGTTCATTCCTGCCATCTGGAACTCGTTTTCAAAATCAGAAAAAGCCCGAAGCCCTCTTATGATGACACTGGCGTCCTGGTCCCTGGCAAAGGATGTCATCAGGCCATCAAAACTGCGCACCTCGACATTCTCAAGGTTCTCCAGGGCTGTTCTTGCCATCATGACTCTCTCGTCGATGGTGAACGAGGTGTTCTTGCTGGTGCTCTGTGCGACGGCAACAACGATCTTGTCAAACAGCTTCGTGGCTCTTGCAACGATGTCCGTATGACCATTAGTGATCGGATCAAAAGTACCTGGATAAATTGCTGTTATCATTTTTTTTCATGGTGCCTGCTGGCTGCCTCTTAGCAGGGCAAAGTTGACAGCGGCAGCCTTGCTTTGTTTATAAACTTCGAATTCCGGTAAAACGGGTATATTACCGTCAGTTTCAAGGTAGACAAGCGCCGTTTTCTGCAAACAGCCCGAATCCAGTAACAATTGACATGTCTTTTCATGCAGGTCGAGGCTGAAAGGAGGGTCTACAAACACGAGATCATAAGGCGTGTCGGCCCCCGCCAGGAATTGCAGTGCGTCCCCGTGGATAATGTTTAACGAATGACATTGCAACTGCCTTGCTTGTTCGCGCAGGTTCTCAGCAAGTTCGCGCCTGTTTTCTATCATGGTGACTTCAGCCGCACCACGGGAAAGAGCTTCAAAGCCAAGCGCACCGCTGCCAGCGAAGAGGTCAAGACAACGGGCGCCTTCTATTACCGGCTGTAACCAGTTAAAAAGGGTTTCCCTGGCCCGGTCCGGCGTGGGCCTCAGCTCATCAAACACAGGCACGGCAATCTTACGCCCTCGCCAGAGGCCACCGATAATACGAACCTTGCCCTGCTGTTTACGACCCTTTATCGGACCTGGCCCTCAGTTTTCCCCGGCAAGCGGCCCGACCATCACCGCCACCAGCTTGTCGGGATCGATTCTCCTCGCCATTGCCGACTTGATGTCTTCCAGGCTGACGGCCATGACCCTGTCATTAAAGGTTTCCAGGTAATCAAGGGGCAGGTTGTAAAAACCGATGATGGTCGCATAGCCCAGCAGGTTGCTGTTACTGTCTATACGCAGGGGAAAACCACCGGTGATATTCTTTTTAGCTGCTTCCAGGGCTTCTGCAGACGGACCGTTTTCGATAAAGGAGCTGATGACATCGCGCAATACGCCAAGTGCTTCATCGGCCTGGTCTGCGCGCGTGGACAGCCCCGCAATGAACGCTCCCTTCACACGCATGGGAGAAAAATAACTGTAGGCGCTGTAGGACAGGGCACGCTTCTCCCTGATTTCCTCAAACAGGATGGAAACCAGTCCGCTGCCACCAAGAATATGGTTACCCACGTAGAGCGGAAAGTAATCCGGATCGCCGCGCTTCATGCCCGGTTGACCGAGCAAAATATGCGTTTGTGTTGACGGGTGATCCTGCTTGATCACGGAGGCTTTCGTGAGTGAAGGCACCGCTGGTAGCGGACTCGCCTTCTTGCCGCGCTGCAAGCCGGAGGTCAGGTCCTCAGCAAGCTTCTTTGCCTGTTTCCTGGTGAGGTCACCGACGATGGCAATAATTCCATTTGCCGCGACGTAGTGTTGCTGGTGAAACTCAACGATGGCCTTTCGCGAAATACGCCTGATGCTTTCCTCGGTCCCATCGCCGGGGTGGGCATAGGGATGTGACGCAAACACCTCCTTGTAAAATGCTTCATTTGCCATGGCGCCGGGAGACTGTTTTTTCTGCTGTATCCCTACAAGGTAGCGCTGTCTCTGTCGCTCTATGGCCTGCTCAGGAAAGTCCGGCGCATTCAATACCCTTTGCAGGTTTTTCAGCGCAGGTGCCAGCTTGTCCTTGTCAACCAGGCTGCGCAGCGAAACCGATGCAAAGTCATCCCCTGCACTGGCGGAAAAATTGGCGCCGAGACGCTCGAACTGGAACCCAAGCTCATCCGCTCCCAGGCCGCCAGCACCCTCGGAGAGGAGGCTGCTGGTAAATGATGCCAGTCCTTCAAGCCCTTCAGGATCTCGCGCACTGCCAGCATCAAAAGATAGCTGGATATCCACCATGGGTAATTCGTGGGCCTCGACAAAGTACACGCGGGTACCCTTGCCTGTTTGCCAATGCTGTATCTTTGGGGCGGAGAACGCCGGTAATGAAATAACAAGTGCAACAAGGATTAGACTAATGCGCATGACGTGACCCTCCGAGTGCTCTTCGTGGTCTCGCTTGTTCCATCGGCAGGGGCTCAAGAACGGCTACGGTAAGACTGTCGTCTACCAGGTACTTTTGCGCGACGGCCTGTACCTGCTCTGCAGTTACCTTTTGAATATTTCCTACGTACTCGTCAGCCAGTGTCCAGGGCAGGCCAATGGTTTCCAGCATACCTATAATGAGAGCCTGGTAAAAAACCGAGTCCTTTTCATAAACGTCTGCTGAAACGACCTGTGCCTTAACTCTCTCCAGTTCCTCGGCATTAACCAGTTCCTGCTTGATAGTATCTATCTCTTCTTTTATCGCCGCCTCAAGTTCTGCAGTGGTTTTTCCTTTTGCCGGTGAACCGCTGATGGCAAAGAGACTGCTGAGCCGGGAAACCAGCGAATATCCTGCTCCCACACCGCTGGCCACTTCCCTGCCACGCACCAGGCGCGAGGCGAAGCGTGCGCTGCTGCCACCATCAAGGACCCCGGCAAGTACTTCAAGCGCATAGGGTTCCCATGGCTCCACCTCACCGTCTCCCTTTAGAACCGTGGTCAATACCGGGGCCTTGTAGGACATCTGCAGGTGAGGGACTTCCGCCGGTCTTTTTATAACAACGCGCTTGAGCCCGTTTTGCTTAACTTCGCTCGCAATACGCGGGCTCGCTACCTCTTCCGTTTTGAGCCCGCCAAAATATTTTTTCGCCAGCCTGAAAACTTCATCGCTGTCAACGTCCCCGGCCACTACCAGCGTTGCATTATTCGGGGCGTACCAGAGCTGGTACCAGGACTTCAAGTCTTCAACGGTCATGCTCTGCAGGTCTTCCATCCAGCCCACGATGGGTTGTCGATAAGGGCTGGTTTGAAAAGCCGTCGCCATGGCAACTTCCCTGGCAAATGCACGGGGATTATCTTCTGTACGCAAGCGTCTTTCTTCCTGGACTACCTTTATTTCTTTCAAAAACTCCTCGTTTGGCAGGGTGAGGTTACGCATTCGATCGGCCTCGAGCTGAAGGCTAATCTCGAGCCGGGACTTTTCCAGTGTCTGGAAGTAAGCGGTGTAGTCTGTACCGGTAAAGGCATTCTCCTGCCCACCATTTTCAGAAATAATTTCCGAGAAACGCCCGGCCGGGTATTTACTCGTGCCCTTGAACATCATGTGCTCAAGGGCATGCGATATGCCGGTGATGCCATCATGTTCGTAGCTGGAACCAACCTTGTACCACACCTGGGATACCACGACCGGGGCCCGGTGGTCTTCTTTTACCAGGATTTTTAATCCATTATCAAGCTGGTACTGCTGTACATTCGCCGTCACACTGGTAAAGGCACTGGCAAAAAATGTACACAACAAAAATCCGATCAATCTTTTCAAACAAGTTCTCCTGTATAATGCCCAACCGGCGCATGGTTGCAGCAAGTAACCGTTGTCCTTAGATGCTAAATAAATGCAGTAGTTCGCAACACTGAGAATGTTCAACAACAAGCAACAAGAGCAGGATTCTGACACAGATGGCTTTTTTCAGCGACTGCGCCGTGGCCTGAACCGCACGCGCTCCGGTCTGCTCGCCAGCCTTGCAGATATCGGCGCCAGCCAGGCCCCGGACCCTGCAACCCTTGAGGAAATTGAAACTGCCCTGCTCATGGCTGATGTGGGCATGGAATCAACCGTGAAGATCATGCAGGCGCTGGAAAAGGAGTTAAAAAAACCCGGTAACAATGCGGGGCATGACCAGGTTATGGCCTGCCTGAAACAGCAAATGCTGGAAATTCTTGAACCGGTGCAGGCGCCAATCGAAGAAATTTTTGTTATCAGGAAACCGCTGGTTATTCTTGTCGTCGGCGTGAACGGAGTCGGCAAGACCACCACCATTGGCAAGATGGCGCGTTATTTTTCCCGCCTTGGCGACAAGGTGATGCTGGCTGCCGGGGACACCTTCAGGGCCGCCGCCATAGATCAAATCAAGGTCTGGGGGGATCGCAACGAGGTACCTGTGATTGCTCACCAGGATGGCTCGGATAGTGCAGCGGTCATATTTGATGCGCTGCAGTCCGCGCGTGCAAAAGAATCTGATATCGTGATTGCCGACACGGCTGGTCGACTGCATAACAAGGACAACCTGATGGAAGAACTGCGCAAGATCCGCAGGACCATTGACAAGTTTGATGACGAGCTGGATGTTGAAGTCATGCTCGTGCTTGACGCCGGCACGGGACAGAATGCCATGTCCCAGCTAAAGCTGTTTGACGAGGCGGTGGGTGTCACCGGTCTCGCGCTGACAAAACTGGATGGTACCGCCAGGGGTGGAGTAATCTTTGCCCTGGCTGAGAAGTTCAAGGTACCGGTGAGGTTTGTAGGGGTTGGCGAACAGGCCGAGGATTTCCGGGCGTTTCACGCTGCCGACTTCGTCGACGCGATGCTGGATATACAGGCATGATTCGCTTCACCGACGTATCAATGCATTACGGAGATGGCCACGAGGCGCTGCGACGCATCAACCTGTTTATTGAACAGGCTGCCATGGTCTACGTCACCGGCAGGTCCGGCGCCGGCAAAAGCACCTTCCTGCGGCTGGTGGCGCTGATTGAGCGGCATAGCAAGGGGCAGATTATTGTCAACGGCCAGAACCTCGAGCGGGTTACGGGCCGCCGGGTTCCCCTGTTCAGGCGTAACATCGGCTTCATGTTCCAGGACCATCGCCTGCTGTATGACCGTTCCGTGTTTGACAACATTGCCCTTCCCCTTGTTATCGCAGGCTATCGCTACCAGGAAATCAGGCGCAGGGTACATGCCGCGCTCGACAAGGTAGGCCTGCTGAAGAAAGAAAAGGTCAGCCCGATAGCACTTTCAGGCGGAGAACAGCAGCGCGTCGGTATCGCCCGCGCCGTGGTTCACAGGCCGGCGCTTTTGCTTGCTGACGAACCTACCGGCAACCTTGATCCAGCGCTGTCATGGGACATCATGAAGCTGTTTGAACAGTTCAACCAGGTTGGCGTCACGGTACTCATTGCCAGCCACGATCTGGAGATGATCAAGAAAATGAACAAGAGCATCATCACCCTGCGTGAAGGAAGATTGCTCACCCACATTGGCCAGACCCTGGTGGAATGAACCGCCGCAGCTCACAATCAGCAAGCCGTTATAACCTGAAGAAGTTATTCGGCGTCTGGCTCATGCAGCATGCCCAGGCCTGCGTCTTCAGCCTCGGGCAACTCTGGAAGAACCCGCTCAACGCCTTACTCACCACGGCGGTTGTCGGTATAGCGCTATCCCTGCCCGCGGGCTTTTACCTTTTGCTGGAGAACTTTCAACGTGTTGCGTCGAGCTGGGATAACGGTGCCGAGATCACCCTGTTCATGAAACAGGATGTCAGCGAGGAAAGAATACTTGAGATCTCCGGCAACATTCGCGAATACCCCAACATTCGCGAGGTCAGGTATGTCAGCGCAGAGGAGGCCCTGCGGGATTTTGAATTACAGTCTGGCTTTGAGAATACGCTGGTGCTGCTTGACGAAAACCCGATCCCGGCACTGTTGCTGATACAGCCAGCGGTTGGCGAGATGGGTGATAGTGAAAGCAGCGAGCTGATGACGACATTGCGCGAACTTGAAGAGGTTGACAGTGCGCAGTTTGACAAGCAATGGATCCAGCGGCTTTTTGCTATCATCGAGATCGTGCGCAAGGCAGTCTTGCTGCTCGGGGTAATGCTGGCCCTGGCGGTTTTACTGATTGTCGGCAACACCATCAGGCTGGCCATTTACAATCGAAAATCCGAGATCGAGGTCAACAAGCTGTTTGGTGCGACGGATGCATTCATCCAGCGGCCATTTCTTTACTCCGGCCTGTTTCACGGTCTCGGCGGCAGCATCCTGGCCTGGGCCCTGCTGAGCTTTTCCCTGCAGTTACTTGAGTCACCGGTATCGAGACTGGCCCAGCTTTATTCCAGCGGTTTCGTGCTGCAGGGGCTGTCGGCCGAGGGCCTGGCCGGATTGTTCGTTGCCGGGGCCCTGCTTGGCCTGGTCGGCTCCTGGACCTCGGTTAAACGGCACATTCGTGCCATTGAGCCAGCCTAAATCCAGCTAAATCAATAGCTTAAATTACCGATCCCCGGGAACAATTGCACAAGTTAGCACTCTAACCGGATGAGTGCTAAAATTCACAGCAATTAACGCTTTTTGAGGGACGTAATAGTGGAAAAAACGATGAATTTACCCCTGGCCCTGCCGGCTGGCTCGCTGGATAGCTATATCCAGAGCGTCAACAAGATTCCGCTGCTGAGCGAGGAAAGGGAACGCGAGCTGGCGCTGCGTTTTCGTGATTCGGAAGACCTGGAAGCTGCCAGGGAACTCGTGCTGTCGCACCTGCGTTTCGTGGTGCGGGTTGCACGTGGTTATAGTGGTTACGGCCTGGCCCAGTCAGACCTCATCCAGGAAGGCAACATTGGCCTGATGAAAGCTGTAAAAAGATTCGATCCTTCCGTTGGTGTTCGGCTGGTTTCCTTTGCCGTGCACTGGATCAGGGCCGAGATGCACGAGTTTATCCTGCGTAACTGGAGAATCGTAAAGGTCGCCACGACAAAATCGCAGCGCAAGCTTTTCTTCAACCTGCGCTCGGCAAAGAAGCGCCTGGGCTGGCTGAACCAGGAAGAAGTCGACGCGGTAGCAAAGGACCTGGGCGTGTCTTCAGCCGATGTGCTTAAAATGGAACAGCGTCTCAGCGCACATGACGCCTCCTTTGATGGGCCATCAAGCGAAGACAGCCTGGTAGAGACCTCGGCACCATCCGGCTACCTGGAAGACAATCGACCGGGACCGGAGCAGGTAACGGAGTCGCTGCAAAACGAAACGCTTGACCAGCAGCGCCTGCTGCAGGCTATCAGCGATCTCGATGAAAGAAGCCGGGATATCATCAAGCGCCGCTGGCTTGACGAGGAAAAGTGCACCCTGCATGACCTGGCAGAGGAATACGGTGTCTCTGCTGAGCGTATTCGCCAGATCGAGAAAAACGCAATGAACAAGATGAAGGCGGCCTTTGCCGCCTGATTCAGGCCGCGTATGAGCCCGACAGGAAGATGTAGAGGTAGTGGTCCACCAGCAGGAATGCAAACAGCGCCAGCAGGTAGACAATAGAGAAAGAAAAGGTGTGCACTGCCAGCTGATCTGAATGGTTACGCTGCATCTTGATAGCGTAGTAAAGAAACCATCCTCCCAGCACCACCGCTCCAAACAAATAAGTGACCCCACTCATTCCCGTGAGATACGGCAGTATACTCACGATAAACAGTATTACCGTGTACAGCAGTATATGCAGACGGGTAAAGCCCACGCCATGTGTCACCGGCAGCATCGGTATATCCGCCTTTGCATAGTCATTCCTTCGATAGATAGCCAGCGCCCAGAAATGCGGTGGCGTCCAGGCAAAGATAATGCAGAACAATAGCAGTGAATAAGGATCCAGCGTGCCGCTGACTGCGGACCAGCCCAGCACTGGTGGCGCAGCTCCCGCGGCACCACCTATCACGATGTTTTGCGGCGTGGCCCGCTTCAGGTACATGGAATAAATAAAGCCATAGCCAACCAGCGATCCAAAGGTTAACACCGCGGTCAGGGTATTCACCTGCGTCACCAGCACTATCATTGACAGAAGGCACAGCAGGGCCGCCGATACCATCGCTCCCTGGGCGCTCACCTTGCCCTTTTGCAGGGGCCTGCGGTTTGTTCGCGTCATGAGCGAATCGATTTTTTCGTCCACGATATGGTTGATTGTCGCCGCGGATGCAGCTGCCAGTGCAATGCCGAGACTGGCAAAAACAAAAATATCCAGCGGCACAAAGCCCGGGGTGGCCAGGAACATACCCACCATTGCTGTAAAGACGATCATGGCCACGATCTTTGGCTTGCAAAGAGCAAAATACTCTTTCCAGTAAAACTCTGTGAATGTGCCGGTAGTTTCGTTCAAGGTATTACGCCCTGTCCTGTGCCATCCGCGAAAAATGCAGTAGTGTAATTAGTGCCAACAACAAAAGTGCGGCAACGCCATTATGTGCTACTGCTACAGGCAGAGGCAACACGAGGAGCACATTTGCAATGCCCAGGGAGACCTGGGCAAGTAGCAGAACCAGCACCAGCAGGCCGATTCGAAGCAGGCTGCGCGACCCCGCCAGCAAGGCGCAAAGTGCCGTAGCGCTGATAACCAGGAAGGTAAAGACCGCGCCAATTCGATGACTCACATGGACTGCTGTCCTGGCTGCCATATCCAGCACACCACCCTCGTAATCAATACCCGTGCCCCGCCACAGCACAAAGCCCTGTGAAAAATCCATCTCCGGCCACCATGAGCCCTGGCAGCGCGGAAAATCAACGCAGGCCAGCGCAGAGTAATTGGCGCTGGTCCAGCCACCCAGGGCAATCTGCCCGGCAAGCACGCAAAGCCCGCACACCGCAAACCAGCTTAGCCGGCTCCATTGCCCGGGCACGGCAGGAAAGCGGGCGTTTACAAGGAGCCACCACAACAGCGCAAGAATCGACATACCTCCGAGCAGGTGGCCCATGACCACTACGGGTTTCAACATCAGTGTTACGGTCCACATGCCCAGCGCCGCCTGGAATACAACCAGTCCGAGCAAAAGAGCGGGCAAGGCCACCGGGATACCGGGGTCCTGTCTTCGACCCCGCACACAGTACACGGCCAGGGCCAGGATAAGCAGGCCAAGAGAGCCGGCTGCGTAACGATGGGCCATTTCTGTCCAGGCCTTGTCGTGCTGCAGCGGGCGTTCCGGATAGGCGTTATTGGCCTGAGTCTCAAAACTTTCGCCCGCGGGCATGAACAGCTTGCCATAACAGCCCGGCCAGTCTGGGCACCCCAGTCCCGAATCTGTCAGTCGAGTATAGGCGCCAAGAACAATCACAAAATAGGCCAGCAGCACCGCTACCAGGCAAAACAGCGTGAATCTTTTTCTGTCAGTCATTAACCAATCCGTGAATAACGTAATAAACGTTTTAGATCCTTGATTATGCCTTTTGGTTCAGCATTTTCGGGGTAGGACAGCATCAGGTTCCCAAGCGGATCCACCAGGTAAATTCGCCGCTGCTGCATCGGCGCGTCGTCCTGCTGCAGCTGGAATACCGAAACCCCGGGGAAATTTTCTGCGGCCTGCGTTTTCAACATCAGCTGCCCGGCAAATGCCTGTAGCTGTTGCTCACTGAGCGGTTGCTGCTCGCTGCCAAACTGGACAAGCACGCGTTGCAGGCGCGGCGCGTATTTTCCTGATGCCAGTCGAATTTGTCGAATCTTATAAAGATTATCAGCGCATACTTCGAGGCACTTTCCTTCATGCAGGTAAAGCATACTCCATTTACCGTGCAGCGCTTCAGGCTGTTGTGGGTCAACAAGATTAAGCAACTGCATATTCGGCAGTGGCCTGGGTGGACTAACCAGGCTGCCATGGCTTCCGCCACTGCTTTCTCCGATGCTTGTATAACTTAACAACAGCCAGGATATAACGGCGGGTGCCGCAAACAGGGCAAAAATCAACACCACGACTAATCGACCGCGTTTATTATCCTGCGTCATTGTTTCCTATCCTTTTTGAGTTCAGCACAACAAATATTACTGCCAGGGCTGTTGCCATGGCGAACCACTGGAATGCGTAACCAAGATGCTTCTCCTTGCCCGTTGCCGGCGATGTCCAGGCAGTTTCAAAGGAAGCGCTCGCGCCCTCATCCAGACGCAGCACCATGGGCACGACGTCGAGATCGTAATTTCGGTTGACGTAGTCCAGGTCAAGAAATTGCAGCCTGATAAAACGTTCATGCAAAACCTCGTCTGTATTCTCGGCGAGAAGCCTGCCTGTTCGTGGCGGCAATTTTAATGAACCGTAAACTTCCACGGCTTCGGGCGGCGTGAAAATTTCAGGCAGCTCTTCACGTCGTGGCATAGCCTGCACCCACCCACGGTTGACCAGTATGTTATAGCCTGCCGTTGTTTGAAACACAGAGTAGACAAAATAACCGGGAAGCCCGCCTCGCACGCGATTATCAAGCAGCACGAGGGGTGAAGGCTGGAATACGCCTGACAGTCTCGCGCGCCGCCAGGCAAGGTCTTCGGCATCCATGTCCACGGCCAGGCTTGTTATTTCTTCCATTGACTGCCTGGACTGGATTTCGTCCAGCAGGCCTTCTTTCAATTCCGCGCGATCCAGTTGCCATACTCCGAGCCTGGCGAACAAAAGCAGGAACACCCCGGTTGCTATACAGGACCAGGGTCTTGGTGAAAAATCTACGCTTCCGATTAGCATGCGTTTTTATATAAAAATTCGTTCTTGTAAATTCATAACGGTGTAAACTGAAACGCCACAAATACTAGTGAGCTTTACCCGTGACACCTGCCGTATTATTTAAAGCCGTCATTATCATCCTGCTCCTGGCCATCCTGGCTTCTCTTGCAATGGGGCTGTTCTTCATGGTCAACGACGACAACGAATCCAGGAGGATGGTGACATCTCTGAGCTTCAGGGTGGCACTATCGATACTGCTGTTTGTTACTCTATTCGTTGGCTACGCCCTTGGACTCATCAAGCCGCATGGAATATTTCCTGTGCAAACAGAAAAGGCGCCACCAACGGCAGCGCCCCCTGAAGAACCCAATCGCCTGGCAGAGTAACGGAATTGCCAGGCTAGCTGATTTTTACAACCAGTAAACGAATATAAACAGCCCCAGCCAGACCACGTCAACAAAGTGCCAGTACCAGGCCACGCCCTCAAAGGCAAAGTGGTCGTGATCGCTGAAATGGCCGCTCATTGACCTCGCCAGGATGACCAGCAACATTGTTGCGCCCATGGTTACATGAAAACCATGAAAGCCTGTGAGCATAAAAAACGTTGAGCCATAAATCCCGGAATTCAGCGTCAGGTTCAAGTGACCATAGGCCTCGGCATATTCACCAATCTGGAAGTAAACAAAGATAAACCCAAGCGCTACAGTTGCCGCCAGCCACCAGCAGAGGCCGCTCCTGTTATTTTTCTTCAGTGCCCAGTGTGCAAAAGTTACTGTTGCACCACTGGCAAGCAGTATTGCCGTGTTCAGGGCTGGAATTCCAAATGCCGGGATAACCTCGTGGAACACGGTAAAGTTGCTGGGATCCGGCATCGCGTTAAGTGGCCAGCTGGCTTCGAAATCAGGCCAGAGAAACATGTGGGTCGCAAGTTTTGCGCCTTCACCACTGAGCCATGGCACAGAGTAGATACGGGCATAATAAAGCGCACCGAAAAATGCGGCAAAGAACATGACCTCGGAAAAAATAAACCAGCCCATGCCCCAGCGAAAACTGATGTCCACCTGCTTGTTGTAATAGCCCGCGAGGCTTTCACCAATAACGTCGGTAAACCAGCCGGCAAACATGTAAACAAGGGCGCCTACGCCAAGCCCCAGGATAAAAGTACCCCAGCCGGAGCCATTGAGCATGACCGCGGCACCGATAAAGGTGACAAACAAGGCCAGCGTCCCCACGATCGGCCAACGACTTGGTTCGGGAATAAAATATGCGCCATGTGAATCAGACATAGACTTTCCTCTTATATAGTTTTAATTCTAAATGCTCTCGCCCTGTTCCTGTTTTGGAACAGCCTGGTCTGCCACCGCTTCAGACCCGGGCAGGGCAAAAAAAGTATAGGACAGGGTGAGTGTGCCAATCCGGCTTGGAAGTTCAGGGTCAACAATAAACCTGACTTTCATTTCCCTGCTCTCTCCTGCCTTCAATAATTGTTCTGAAAAACAAAAACACTCTGTCTTGTTAAAATATACAGCCGCCTGTGTCGGAGCCACGCTCGGAATAGCCCTGCCAACGATATCGCGATCCGACTTGTTTTCCACCAGGAAGCTGGCCTCCCCAAGCTCCCCGGGGTTTACCGTTACCTTGCGTTGCTGTGACGTGAACTCCCACGGCAACTGCCTGGTGTTTGTATCAAATGTCACCGTCACCTGCCGGCTTTCATCGAGGCCCGACTCCAGCCCTTCGGCAACCGTAATCTGCCCGGTCTTTCCGTTTAAACCCGTGATGTCACAAAACAGGTCGTACATCGGCACCAGGGCATATCCAAATCCAAACATGACAAGCGAGAGCAGTGCCAGCTTTCGTGTCGTGCGCTTGATATTTTCCTCAGACATCTACAGGTGCTTCAATATAAAACCCAGGTAAATAAACAGCGCTATACCTCCCAGGATAAACGCGAGCCGAATATTTTTCTTTTTCAGCTCTTCCGGTGGTGTTTCCTCGTTTACCACTAATGGCCTTCCTTAAGAATGCGCCGTGGCGTCAGTCACCTGCGGTGGCACCGTAAAACTATGGAATGGTGGTGGTGACGGCAAGGTCCACTCGAGACCATGGGCACCTTCCCACACCTGGTCCGTAGCTTTTTCACCGCCGCGAACACACTTGATAACCACCCACACCATGATTAGCTGGCTCAGGCCAAAAGCAAAACCGCCCAGGCTTGAAATCATATTCCACTCGGTGAACTGGATGTTGTAATCAGGTATACGTCTTGGCATACCTGCCAGCCCGAGGAAGTGTTGCGGGAAGAAAAGCACGTTTACAGAAATGGTTGATAGCCAGAAATGCAGCTTGCCCAGCTTCTCGTCATACATGTTTCCAGTCCATTTAGGCAGCCAGAAATATATGCCACTGATTACACCAAAGATAATGCCGGGCACGATCACGTAGTGAAAGTGGGCAACAATGAAGTAAGTGTCATGGTACTGGAAGTCTACTGGCGTGATACCCATCATCAGCCCGGTGAAACCGCCCAGTGAAAACATGAACAGGACGCCGATAGCAAAAAGCATCGGTGTTTCAAAAGTCATGGAGCCTTTCCACATGGTTGCCATCCAGTTAAATATTTTCACCCCGGTCGGTACCGCGATGGACATGGTGGCATACATGAAGAACAGTTCACCGGTAAGCGGCATACCAACCGTAAACATGTGGTGTGCCCATACAAAGAACGACAGGAAGGCAATCGCCGCTGTCGCATAGACCATTGATTCATAGCCAAACAGGGGCTTGCGAGCAAAGGTCGGAATAACCTGAGAGATAACGCCAAACGAGGGCAGTACCAGAATGTACACTTCCGGATGACCAAAGAACCAGAAAATGTGCTGGAACATGACAGGGTCACCACCACCAGCTGCATTAAAGAAGGCCGTTCCAAAGAACTTGTCTGTTAACAGCATGGTCACGCCGCCGGCGAGTACAGGCATTGCTGCAATCAGAAGGAATGCCGTGATAATCCAGGTCCAGACAAAAAGCGGTAAACGCATAAAGGTCATGCCCGGGGCGCGCATGTTAAACACGGTAGCAATAATGTTGATCGCGCCCATGATCGAAGACACGCCCAGAAAATGCACCGCAAAGATCAGGAAGGGAAATGCATCGCCTGTTTGCAGTACCAGCGGTGGGTACATGGTCCAGCCACCCGCCGGAGCACCACCTTCCATGAAAAGCGTGGAGAGCAGCAGCGTAAAAGCAAAGGGCAGGATCCAGAAGCTCATGTTATTCATACGCGGCATGGCCATGTCCGGCGCACCAATCATCATCGGGATCATCCAGTTGGCAAGACCTACACCGGCTGGCATGAGCGCACCAAATATCATCACCAGTGCATGCACCGTTGTCATGGAGTTAAAAAACTGCGGGTCCACGTATTGCAAGCCTGGTTGAAAAAGCTCGGCGCGGATAATCATCGCCATGGCGCCGCCGATGAAAAACATGATAAGGGCAAACACCAGGTACATGGTGCCTATGTCCTTGTGGTTGGTTGAGAACAACCAGCGACCAATGCCGCTCGGCTTATGATCGTGATCGTCGTGATGCTCTTCGTGACCGACTGCTTCGCTCATTTTACCTTTCCTCTAAAAATTTCATTCATTATTTGGATGCTGTTTATCGTCGCGCCTTTACATCTTCCGGCGTCACCTCATCCCCAACATCATTACCCCAGGCATTACGCTCGTAGGTGATAATGGCCGCAATCTCTTCGTCGGATAACTGCGGTCCGTAAGCCAGCATGGCAGTGCCGGGCTTACCATTTAAAACAATATCGATGTGTCCGGCTGCCGGCCCGGTAGCGATTGCACTTCCCTTTAGAGCCGGGAACGCCGGGGGCAGGCCCTCACCGTTCACCTGGTGACAGGTGGAACAATGTGTCTTGTAAAGCTTCTCACCATCGATCTCTGTTGGCTGGCTTTTCATTTCTTCTACCCACACCGCGTAGTCAAACTTGCTGACGGCCTTGACAACGATTGGCATGAAGCCATGGTCGCGCCCGCAAAGCTCGGCACACTGGCCGCGGTACACGCCTTCTTCTTCAATAATGGTCCAGTTGTCGTTGATGTAACCGGGAATCGCGTCGCGCTTCCAGCCCAGTGCTGGCACCCACCAGGCGTGGATAACATCAGCAGCGGTTGTCAGGATACGCACCTTGGTGTTGACTGGCAGCACCACCGGGTTGTCCACGTCGAGCAGGTAGTGCTCGTGGTCTTCCGGCTTCATGTCAGACTCATTCCTGCGAATGCTGTTGCTGAGTTCGTCCATTGAACTAAAGAAACTGACCTCGTCTTCCAGGTAATCGTACTTCCACTTCCACTGGTAACCGGTGACCTTGACGGTTATTTCTGCATCACTGGTTTCTTCCATCTTGATAAGGGTTTTCGTGGCAGGCACTGCCAGTACCACCAGGATGACTACGGGGATAATGGTCCAGATCAGCTCGGCAGCGGTGTTGTGGTGAAACTGGGCTGGTTCAACACCCTTGGATTTACGGTGATGAATGATAGACCAGATCATCACGCCAAAAACGAGCACGCCAATCGCGGTCACAACGTACAGGATGATCATGTGCAGATCGTAGACTTCGCGGCTTATAGGGGTTACACCCTTGGTCAGGTTTAGACCCCACTCTGCTGCCGCACTTCCACTGAACATCATTAATGGAAGTATCAGTCCCCAAATACAACTTCGCAGTTTCTCTAAAAACATGCAGCTTTCCTCAGCAATAACGATTCGGTTAGATTTTTTATGTATTTTTATGCGCGTGCTGCCCTCGGGCAACTCGCAGAATTCCACTCTAAGCGCGGCAGGGATCATATAAAAACCGGGGGTGATAGTCATGCCCGTGATGACTTTACCCTGGCCCTCATTTCATGTCGGCGTCACCTCTTTCATCTACGACAGCGGACCCTTCTACCGACCCTGTTTTGGCCATTCTTGCTCAATGCGACAATATGCCTCAGTGTGACGGCGTGATGCAAGCCTCAAGTGGCCTTCGCGGGCTAAAAAACTCAATCTATCAGCACATCTACGTCAAGAGCTTCAGCCAGTTTGTCCGGTTGCAGGGTCTGCAAACAGGGAGTGACCCCGAGCAGCGGGGCCGGTATCGAGGACTCAAGGGTTTGCAGAGTCGCGTCCTGCATCAGGTAGTCGGTTTCAAGCTGGTTTGCCACCCAGGCCCTGAGATCTACGCCATCCCCTTGCAGCGCCTCCGCGGTCAGCAGGGCGTGGTTTATACAGCCCAGCTTCAGACCCACCACCATGATCACAGGCAATTGCAGTGCCTGCGCCAGGTCTTTCAGGGACAATTCCCCGGAAAAAGGCACGCGCCAGCCACCGACACCCTCTATTATCACCCGGTCGGCCTGCCCCTGCAGGGTCTCGTAGCATTCCAGCATCGGCGCCAGGGAAATCCGCACCCCTTCTTTCGCAGCCGCCGCGTGAGGCGACACCGGTGGTTCAAAGGCGTAGGGATTGACCAGGGAATAGTCCACCGCTTGCCAGCCAGCCTGCTGGATCAACAGGGCGTCCTCGTTGCGGAGTTCGTTATTTTCAACTTCGCAACCACTGGCTATCGGTTTCATGCCAAGGACACGCTCTCCCCTGTTCTGAAAAGCTTTTATCAGCGCAATCGTAACCCAGGTCTTGCCAATACCCGTGTCTGTGCCACTGACGATGAAGGATGTCATTGGCGCGGCAAGCTCCCCTTTAGTGCCTCCAGTGAGAAAGTGGCGGTATTACCCGTCGTCTTACGGGCCAGCTCCACCGGGGACTTCCATGCATGTCCGTAAACCACCTCGTAGGTCACCGGCAACTTTCCCTGGTGACGAAGCTTTTCGTATTCGGCCAGCATTTTTTGCATACGCGTTTTTCCTGTCAGGCTCCTGCGACGACCCTGGTTCGAGTTTTGTGCGCCGAGCTGTTTCAGGTCGTGCATGAGCCGGCGTGCGTCCTCGTACTGGAAATCGATGTATTCAACTTCCAGCACAGGGTTTTGAAGTCCACATCGAACAAGCGCGTCACCCACATCATGCATATCAAGAAAAGTATTCACATGCGCTTCGCTGTCCACCGCCTGCCAGCTCTGTCTCAACTCCTTCAGCGTATCAGGGCCGAAACTCGAAAATATGAACAGGCCATTGGGCTTTAAAATCCTCTCTACCTCGGTAAATACACCATCCGGGTTATCACACCACTGCAACATCAGGCTGGAAAACACCGCGTCAACCGATGATGAGCGCAGCGCCATTTTTTCAGCATCAGCACAAACCCGTCGACGCCTCGAGAAAAATTTCCTGTCGCTACGCCTTGACTCGAGCAACATGCCCGGGGATAGATCCAGCTCCAGCACCCTGGCTTTTTTGAACGCTCCCTGCAGCAACGCAGCAGAAGTGCCAGGACCGGAACCCATGTCCAGCAACTGTCGCGGCGCAAGAGACATGTACTCCATTCTTTCCAGCAGCCGCTCGGCCACCACGTTCTGCAGGCTGTTTGCCTGCCTGTAGCTGGTAGCTGCGGCATCAAAGTTTCGTGCTACGGTGCTCTTCGTCAGCCCGGCCTGTGCATCCATTGTCATTGTCCTCTCAGGCCGCCATCGCCGGGCCCAGCACAGCAAGCAATCGCTGCAGGTCTTGCTGCTCATGTGCGGCTGAAAGGGTGACCCGTAGCCTCGCCGTGTTGGCCGGCACTGTCGGCGGCCTGATCGCGGTAACGAGGATGCCCTCGTCACGCAATGCCTCGCTCAAGGCAAGGGCCCTTGATGTCTCGCCCACCACTACCGGCCTTATAGCCGGACTGCAGGCCGTATTCACTGCAGCATGTCCCGGCAAACCCTTGTCAAAAGTCTCTGCCAGCTGGCGCAGCTTGTCCCTGCGCCAGGATTCATTTTTTACTATTTCGATTCCCTTGCAGGCTGTTTTTGCCAGCGCCGGTGGCATGGCTGTTGAGTAAATATAAGGCCGGGCTTTTTGTAGCAACAGTTCCACCAGGTCTTCACGCCCCGCGACAAACGCACCGGAGCAACCCACTGCCTTGCCAAAAGTGGCGACCATCAAGGGCACTGCCTCCTGGTCGAGCCCCAGCTCTTCCAGAGTACCGCCGCCATTTTCACCGAGGACACCAAGGCCGTGAGCGTCGTCTACCACCAGGCAGGCACCCGCCTCGCGGGATATCTCTGCAATATCTGCCAGCTGTGCAATATCGCCATCCATGCTGAAAATAGCATCGGTAACCACGAGCCTGTTCCCGCGCACCGGCTCCCTGATCATTTGCCGAAGCCCGTCAATGCTCGAATGGGAATAACGACGCAGGCGCGCGTTGCCAAGCTTTGCCGCATCGATTATGGAGGCATGGTTAAGCCTGTCATGGTAAATACAATCATCGCGGTGTGGGGCAAGCGTGGCGCTGACTGCAAGGTTGGCGAGATAGCCGCTTGAGAACACAAGCGCGCGATCGCGCTTGCAGAGATTTGCTACCTGGTTTTCCAGCTGCTCATGGGCCTCGCTGTAGCCACAAACCAGCGGCGAGGCCCCACTACCGACACCGTAGATCTGTATGGCTTCACAGGCAGCACTTGCCAGGCGTGAATCATTGGCAAGACCGAGGTAGTCATTGCTGCAGAAATTGAGCAGCTTTTTTCCAGCGACAGTGACCGATACGGATTGCGGGCCGGCATGGGCTATACGCCTTCGATATAAACCGCTGGACTCTATTTCTGATAAGTGTGCCTTGACAGCTTGCCTGGAAAAGCCCTCGGTACGCTGCGTCACTTACGCCGTGGGCCTCATGCCAAGCCTGTCAAACAGGGCCATGTCTTCGTTGTGCTCAGGATTCTCAGTTGTAAGAAGCTTTTCGCCATAAAAAATAGAGTTGGCACCGGCGTGAAAACACAGGGCCTGCAGCGCTTCGTCCATGTCGCTTCGGCCAGCAGACAACCGGACGTGGGATGCCGGCATGACTATCCTGGTGACAGCGATAGTGCGCACAAACTCAAAGGGATCCAGTTTTTTTACGCTATCAAGCGGCGTTCCTTCTACCTGCACCAGCAGGTTGATTGGCACGCTTTCCGGGTGCCTTGGCATGGTTGACAGGGTCACCAGCAGGGACACCCTGTCCTTACGACCCTCACCCAGGCCGACAATACCGCCACAGCACACACTCATATCCGCTTTTCTCACATTTTCCAGGGTGTCGAGCCTGTCCTGGTAGGTACGGGTAGTAATGATCTCGCCGTAGTATTCTTCCGAGGTATCCAGGTTGTGATTGTAGTAATCCAGCCCCGCAGATTTTAGCTGCTGTGCCTGGTCTTCATCCACCATGCCCAGGGTGGCACAGGTTTCGAGGCCCATTTGCTTCACCTCGCTCACCATCTCCAGTACCTGTTCAAAGGCCTTACCTTTGGGGCTGCGCCATGCCGCCCCCATGCAAAAGCGGCTCGCACCCTGTTCCTTCGCCAGGCGTGCTGATTGCAGGACTTCCTCGACATTCAGCAGGGATTCGGATTTCACCGAGGTGTCATAGTGTGCGCTTTGCGGACAGTACGCGCAGTCCTCTGAACAACCACCGGACTTTATATTTACCAGGGTACTCAGCTGCACTTCGTTTGGATTAAAATAGTGGCGATGCACGGATTGCGCATAATGCAGGAGATCGTTGAAAGGGAGTTCAAACAATTCGCTGATTTGTTCCTGGGTCCAGTCATATCGACAGGAATAATCAGCCTGTTCGGAATGTAATTCTTTTATATTTGCGACCATCGGTTTATCCCCTTTCTGTTTCGTCGATCATTGCGCCTGGTCCGCATGCTGTCAACAAGGCGATGCAAAAATGGTTTACAACTGGATAAAACTTAACCAATTTATTTCCGCTGGCTGTTTTCTCTGCCGAGCGCGCGCCTGCAATAGCCGGTTATTTTGCCCTGGCTGTTGTGAAGACCTGGGAATGACGGGGCATGGACAGAACCCGCTGGGTGAATTACCCCCTTCGCTCGAAAACAGGGCCATAAGCGAAGTCTACTGCGCCTGGCCTTACCGCTTTCCGATAGACAGCCTGCTGCGATCATTAAAGTATGGAAAACAACTACTGCTTACCAGGGAACTTGGCCGGCTTATGAGCGAGAAGATTGCTGCTGAAAAGCTGGTGATGCCGGATTTTCTGGCACCCGTGCCGCTTCATGCTTTCAGGCTATATTCACGGGGGTTTAACCAGTCCCTCGAGATCGCTCACGTGATCGGAAAACACCTTGATCTACCACTGTTAAACCCGGCACCGGTGCGCACCAGGAACACCCGTCCTCAGTTTTCACTCGGCGCCAGGGAGAGGAAGTCCAACCTTGAAGGCGCCTTTTCCTGCCTGTTCCAGCTACAGGGTGAAACCGTGGCCATTATTGATGACATCCTGACCACAGGCCATACCGCCAATGAGCTTGCAAAACAACTCAGGCTCGCCGGCGCAGGAGATGTGAGGCTATGGGCCTGTGCCCAGGCCCGGCCTGGTAGCCAGGTCTAGGTATCCAGGTTTTCCACGCTAAGGGCGTTAAGCTCAATAAACTCACGCCGCGGCTCTACCTGGTCGCCCATCAGGGTGGTAAAGATCTCGTCTGCCGCCACGGCATCCTCGATGCGCACCTGTGACATGTTCCTGGTGGTGGCGTCCATGGTTGTTTCCCACAGCTGGTCCGGGTTCATTTCTCCAAGGCCCTTGTAGCGCTGTATATGCAGGCCCTGCGAGGCCTCTTCCAGCAACCAGACAAACGCAGCACTGAGGCTTTGCACCTGCTTTTCCTTTTCCCCCCTGGCGACCACGATGGCTGAACTTTCATGGCTGCTTTCGAGCCCGGTCAGGCGCCTGTATTCACCAGAGGCAAAAAAGTCTGGCGAAAATACGTTGACCGATTTTATGCCGTGGGTATCAACACTGACCTTACCGCCAAAATCCGCACCCCCGGTGGTTGAGAAAACCTCTACCTCGTAAGAGGCAGCGTCACCCTTTTCGCTCTCCAGCCTGCGCAACAGCTCACCAAACCACTCCTTAACACGGCTTTCATCGGCGCAATCAGCCGCTGACAACTGCCTTATCTTGCGAATTTCATCCAGTATTCCCGGGTGATAACGCTTGGACAGGCGCTCCAGTTCCTGCCGCATATCCAGGAACTGCCAGGACAGCTCCCTGGTTTGCTCTTCTGACAGGGCATCTGCAGATTCATCCAGCTTTACGCTTGCCTCTTTCAGAGCCAGCTCCATGACATAACTTTCTCGCTGCGCCTCGTCGTTTATATAGCGCTCCTGTTTACCCTTTTTTATCTTGTAAAGAGGTGGTTGCGCGATATAAACGTGTCCTCGTTCGATTAACTCAGGCATCTGCCTGAAAAAGAAGGTTAGCAACAGGGTACGAATATGTGAGCCGTCCACGTCGGCATCCGTCATGATAATTATGCGGTGATAGCGCAGCTTGTCCGCGTCAAACTCGTCCCTGCCAATACCACAACCCAGGGCTGTAATGAGCGTACCTACCTCCGCTGAAGACAACATCTTGTCAAAACGGGCTTTTTCTACATTGAGGATTTTTCCCTTCAGCGGCAGGATGGCCTGGGTCCTCCTGTCACGACCCTGCTTGGCAGAACCGCCAGCTGAATCACCCTCCACCAGGAAAATTTCAGAAAGCGCCGGATCTTTTTCCTGGCAATCAGCCAGCTTCCCCGGCAGACCAGCCACGTCAAGCGCAGTCTTGCGTCTTGTTAACTCCCGCGCCTTGCGGGCAGCTTCCCTGGCTCTCGCTGCATCAACTATTTTTTCACAAACACTTTTTGCTTCCGTGGGTTTTTCAAGCAGGAATTCCTGCAGTTTCTCTGCCACGGATGATTCCACAACCCCTTTAACCTCGCTCGATACGAGCTTGTCCTTGGTCTGGGATGAAAACTTGGGATCCGGCACTTTTACCGAAAGTACGGCCGTCAGGCCTTCACGCACGTCGTCACCGGTAATTGATATCTTCTCCTTACCCGCAATCCCACTTTTTTCCATGTGATTATTGATGCTTCGCGTTAACGCGCCCCTGAAACCCGCCAGGTGGGTACCCCCATCCCGCTGGGGAATATTGTTTGTGAAACAGAATATGTTTTCCTGGTAGGAATCATTCCACTGCATGGCCAGTTGGACCACGACACCCTCTTTCTCGGTATCGATGTCGATAACCGTCTCATGCAAAGGGGTCTTGTTGCGGTTTAGATGGGTAACAAAGGCACTGATACCTCCCTGGTACTCAAAAACGTCATTTTTTCCGTTTCTCTCATCCACCAGCTCAATACGCACACCGGAGTTAAGAAATGACAGTTCGCGTAATCGTTTTGATAGTATATCGTAATGGAACTCTATGTTTTTAAAGACTTTTTCACTCGCGAGGAACTTGATTTCCGTGCCGCTGTGGTTGGATTCTGCAATGGCGCTGAGCTCATCCTGCGGCTCACCCTCGCGATATTCCTGGCGGTAGCAGTGACCATCACGGTAAATGGTTAACTCCAGCTTGTCAGACAGGGCATTAACAACAGAAACACCCACACCGTGTAATCCTCCGGACACCTTGTAGGAGTTGTCATCAAATTTTCCACCCGAATGAAGCGTGGTGAGAATAACCTGGGCGGCCGAAACACCTTCTTCCTCGTGTACCCCGACCGGAATGCCTCTCCCGTTATCAATCACGGATATTGATTCGTCGGTATGGATTATGACTTTTATCTCGGAACAGTAACCTGCCAGGGCTTCATCAATACTGTTATCCACAACCTCAAAAACCATGTGGTGCAAACCTGTACCATCATCGGTGTCCCCGATATACATACCCGGCCGCTTCCTGACCGCCTCGAGACCCTTCAAGACCTTGATCTGGGATGAGTCATAATTTGCGTTATCTGTCATGCATCTCTCTCGCTTGGAAATTCGTTATTCTACCACTTTTTAAACAAGCCCTGTTCCACGTGAAACCTCGCCATTCCGTGAAAATCCGGGTGATTTTCGTCAAACTCTGTCGCAGTGAGGAACACCTGTCCCCGGTACCCTTCCAGGTAAGCAAAAACCTCTAACCTGGACTTCTCATCAAGCTCCGCAGTGAAGTCGTCAATGAGGAAAATTGGTAATTCGCCGCCCCGGTTTAGAAACACCCGGGCCACGGCCAACTGCAGTACCACGACAAACCTCTTTAACTGCCCCCTGGAAAATGTCCTGGACAACAATTCCCCATCAAACAGGAAACGCACATCAGCCTTGTGCGGACCAAAACCGGTGTAACCGAGGCGAAAATCAGCCTCGCGCTCATTTTCAAGGTAACTCGCAAAATCCATGTCAGCAGGCCCACCGGGATTAAGCTCCAGCTTATAATTACCTTCTGGTCTAAGCTCAGGAATCTTCAGTAATTCCTCCTGCAAACCGGCAACAAAACCTTCCCTGACAGCATTCAACTCTTCTGCGCTATCACACATTGCACGTTCCCAGCCTCTTAATTCATCCAGGGACTGGTTTCTCTTCAGGAGTATATTCCGGTTTCTCAGGGCTTTTTGATAGCTTCGCCAGGTCATCAGGTAGTTCGGTTCCACGTGAAACATCGCCCAATCCAGCCAGTGTCTTCTCTCTTTTGGACTGCCGGTCAGCAGGCCCTGGCTATCAGGGGTGCTCAGGACAACAGGTATATTCCTGGCCTGCTCTGACACCGTACCCAGGAGCTCCCCGTTAAACTTTATTGTCGTCGCTCCATGGGATTTCTCTATGCCGGTCGTAATAAGCTCCTCGCTGGCATTCTTCAGGCGAGCAGAAACCAGCAGGCTCTTTTCTTCTCGCTGGATTACTTCCCGAATTCGGGGACTACGAAATGAACGGGCTCGCGCCAGGAGATGGACCGCTTCCAGCAATGCTGTTTTTCCCGCAGCATTAGGGCCGGAGATAAAATTAACCCCCTGCCCGGGTTCTATAACAATATTGCTGAGATTTCTGACGTTTTGTACGGAAAGAGATTCTATATACATCAAAGTCGCATTGGCATGACGACATATTTACTCTGCGAGTCATCTTCCGGCAATATCAGGCAGCTGCTATTAGGGTCAGATACGGTCAAAATTACAGATCCTGTTTTGATTATGCCGAGGGCATCCAGCAGGTAGGAAACATTAAACCCAATTTCCATTTCCGCGCCATCATATTCCACCTGCAGCTCCTCTTCTGCTTCTTCCTGCTCGGGATTGTGAGCCAGGGCCCTCATGCGATTTTCTTCCAGCAATATCCTTACTCCGCGGTATTTCTCGTTAGACAGGATCGAAGCCCTGGTAAGGCTCTGCCTCAGTAGCTCACGATCAGCTTTCACCGGGGATTTCCCTGCTTCGGGAATCACCCTTGTGTAATCAGGAAACTTCCCGTCAATAAGCTTGGAGGTGAACTGCAAGTTAGCCCAGGAAATTCTCACGTGGTTTTTGCACACCTGGATCCTTGCAGCTTCGTCAGAATCATGGAAAAGCCTGATTAACTCAGAAATACCCTTTCTTGGCACGATCACCTGGATCGCCTCGTCCACACCCTGTTCAAGCGTAGCATCACAAAGGGCAAGTCGATGCCCGTCAGTCGCAACTGCCCTGAGCTTGTCTTTCTCCAACTCCAATAGCATTCCATTCAGGTAGTAACGAACGTCCTGCTGCGCCATGGCAAAAGCCGTTTTATCCAGCAGGGATTTCAGCTTGCTCTGGGACATTTCAAGCTCTGCGACCACGGAAAGATCGTCAATCAGCGGATATTCCTGTGCTGGCAGTGTTGTCAGGGTGAAGCGGCTTTTCCCCGAGGTCAGCACAGCCTTATCGCTTTTAACACTCAGGCTGATTTCGGAACCTTCAGGAAGCGTGCGACAAATATCAAGAAGCTTCCTGGCAGGTAAGGTTGTTTCCTCGTTTTCACCAAAATCACCGGCTATAGAGGTCATAAGCTCAACCTCCATGTCTGTGCCAGTCAGTAAAAGTCCTTCACTGGTAATTTTTAGAAGAACATTAGAAAGGATCGGCAAGGTCTGGCGACGCTCAACAACACCGTTGATGATCTGCAAGGCTGGCAGTAGTTCTTCCCGGTTAATATTAAATTTCATTTATATAAACCTGTTATTATGTTTACTATGTCTGTGGATATGTGTGTAACTCTTATAAACTCTTTTAAATCAATTATTTATTCTTTCATAAATAACTCTTACCAGGGTTGTCTGCCCTGTGGGTTACCTGTGTTTTCATTTGAACATTTATCGATTTTTTTCCAGTCTTCAAAATTATTCACAGCTTTTATTCATCTTGTCAGGATACTGGAAAGATTCTTGTAATCTTCCTCTATCTTCTGGTCTTTTTGCTGTAACTCGGCAATTTTCCTGCAAGCATGCAGTACCGTTGTATGATCCCGGCCCCCAAAAGCGTCGCCTATCTCGGGTAAACTATGACTGGTGAATTCCTTTGCCAGGGTCATGGCTATTTGCCTTGGCCTGGCTACAGACCGACTTCTTCTCTTGGAAAGTAGATCTGCCACCCTGATCTTGTAATATTCTGCCGTTGTTTTTTGAATATTATCCAGTGTGACCTGCTTATCCTGGAGAAGCAGCAGGTCTTTTAGCGAATTTTGCGTGAAATCAAGGTTGATAGCATTTCCCGTCAAGTTGGCATTGGCGATAACACGGTTGAGTGCGCCTTCCAACTCCCTGACATTGGATCTAAATCTTTTTGCTATGAAAAAACAGACATCATCGGGTATGTGAATACCAACTAACTCTGCTTTTTTCTTGATGATAGCAACCCGTGTTTCCAGCTCAGGAGGCTCTATGGCGACAGTCAGGCCCCAGCCAAAACGGGATTTAAGTCGTTCTTCCAGACCGCTGACCTCCTTGGGATAGCGATCGCAGGTCAGGATTATCTGGTGCTCCCCTTCAAGCAGGGCATTAAAAGTATGGAAGAACTCCTCCTGGGAGCGCTCCTTGCCGGCAAAAAACTGGATATCGTCGATCAGCAGGGCATCAAGGGAGCGATAATATCGCTTGAATTCATTTATCGCGTTGTGTTGCAGGGCCCTTACCATGTCCTGCACAAAACGCTCGGAGTGCAGGTAGGCGATGTTTGCATCCGGCTTTTGCGCGAGTATCGCTTTTCCCACGGCGTGCATCAGGTGTGTCTTGCCAAGCCCGACGCCACCATAGATAAATAGCGGGTTATAGGCCAGTCCTGGGTTTTCTGCCGCCTGCATTGACGCAGCCCTGGCAAGCTGGTTGGACTTACCCTCGACAAAGTTCTCAAAAGAAAAGTTGCCGTTAAGGTTGGTGGAATTTCGTTGCACCCTCGACACCGGCTTTTCCGCTGCCGGCTTGCTGGCAGGGGCCTCCTGGCTACTGGCCTTTCTTGCCTGGCTTCCCACCAGGATATTGATATTAAAAGCCGAATTGCCGGTGTTTTGCTGAATATGCTGCCTGATCAGGTCCAGGTATTGTTCATTAACCCAGTCCAGCACAAAACGGTTTGGCGCGTAAATATCGATACCGCTATCTTCCTCGACCACCTGCAGGGGCCTGATCCAGGTGTTAAATTGCTGCGGCGCCAGGTCACCTTCCAGTTTTTCGAGGCAGGACTTCCACACGGACATTGTTATCGAGTTACTCCAGTTCCTGGGAACAGCCAGGGTGTTTTGATGGCAAGAGTCTATACCTCATTGCCAGACTTATCCACAGGCAAAGCATGCCTTTATATTATTGTTAACATTGACAATAGAAAGTGTTCGGCAGTACTATTGCCGGCTTTTTACGGCACCGACGAGTTCGGTCCAACCCGAGTTTAATTAAAATGAAACGCACATACCAACCAAGCAAGTTAAAACGTAAAAGAAAACATGGTTTTCGGGTCCGCATGAGGACAAAGGCCGGAAGACAGGTTATCAAGGCAAGGAGATCCAAGGGCAGGAAGCGACTATCTGCCTGACCATGAGGTGCGGGAATTTTCAAAAAACTCGAGGCTTCTGACAGGATCGGACTACAAAAAAGTTTTCAATTCTTCCCGGCGTTTCTCTGACGCTTATTTCCTGGTGCTGGCAAGTAGCAACCAGGGGGCGAACGCCAGGCTGGGTATGGCAATATCAAAGAAAAAATTACAGTCCGCGGTGCAGCGAAACCGCCTGAAAAGAATTATCCGGGAAAGTTTCAGACATCATAAAACAAGCCTGGCCGGTAAAGATGTTGTAGTGCTTGCCAATAATAGTGTCCACAAGGCAAAAAACCAGGCCCTGACCAGCTCCCTGGAAAGCATCTGGAAGAAAATAGAAAAATGCGAAAAATGCTAACCTTCCTGGTGCAATGCTACAGCTTTGCGATTAGCCCTTTCCTGGGGCAAAACTGCAGGTTCTATCCGAGCTGCTCGCAGTACACTATCGAAGCAATTAACGAACACGGATCCTTCAAGGGTCTTTGCTTGTCCATCAAGAGAATCTCCTGTTGCCATCCTTTCCATGAAGGTGGTGTCGACCCGGTTCCCCAGAAAACAAGGTAATGGAAACAACGCGTTTTATCCTGGTTATTGCACTGTGCCTGGTGTCCCTGATGCTGTGGCAGGAGTGGGAAAAGGATTATGGTGAACCGGCAGCGACTGAAGAAGCTACCGCAGCTGCAGTTAAAAATCCGCAGACGCCGGTTTTCGAAGAGCTGCCGCAGCAGCAGGTGGCAGAAACTGCGCCGACGGTGGAAACAAAAGCCATCGTGAACAACAGTTCGCCGGTTGAGGAGCCCGGTGCAAAAACACTGGTCGTAGAAAGTGATGTATTGCGCCTTGAGGTATCTACTCGTGGTGGTGGAATAGAAAAAGCCAGCCTGAAGCAATACCCTGTTACCGCCGATCGGCCGGATGAACCCTTCGTCTTGATGGACAATACTGAAGAGCTTGTTTACCTGGTGCAGGGTGGCCTTTTGAGTAACGAAGAAGCGCCGACACACCAGGCCGTTTATACAGCGACAGGCGATCAACATTCCCTTGCTGAAGGAGAGGACCAGCTCGTTGTGCCAATGACCTGGCAGTCAGCAAATGGAATGTCAGTAACAAAAACATACACGCTCACCCGGGGAAGTTATCTCATCGAGGTGGCGTACAGCGTACAGAACAGCAGCGCCGAGGACTGGAAGGGCAGGGCCTACCAGCAGATCAAGCGCTCAGCGCCAACGGATGGGCGCCGACTTATCTATACCTATACCGGTGCCGTGATTTCCAGCCCGGAAGAGCGATATGAAAAGATCGACTTTGATGACATGAGTGAGCAAAAGCTTGAGCGTGACATCAAGAACGGTTGGGTTGCTATGCTGCAGCATTATTTTGTTACCGCACTGGTACCTACGGACAAGGAGCGCAGCTACCGTTACTACACCAATGCCCTTGCCAATGAAAAGTACCTGCTGGGAGCAATCGGCCCGGTGACACAGGTTGCTGCTGGTAATACTGCCACGATAAAAAATGAAATCTACCTCGGGCCGAAAATCCTTGAAGACCTGGACAAGATCACTGATGGACTAGAGCTAACCGTCGACTACGGCATGCTGTGGTTTATTGCCAAGCCGCTTTTCCTGGTGCTGAACAAGCTGCATGACCTTACCTCCAACTGGGGCTGGTCCATCATCCTGGTAACAATTATTTTAAAGCTGTTGTTTTTCCCACTGTCAGCTGCCGGATACAAGTCTATGGCCAATATGCGCCGGGTGCAGCCGCGTCTTGTTGCACTGAAAGACAGGTACAAGGACGATCGAAACAAGTTAAACCAGGCCATGATGCAAATTTACAAGGACGAGAAGATTAATCCTTTTGGTGGGTGTTTTCCCATCCTTGTACAAATCCCGGTGTTTATTGCCCTTTACTGGGTTCTGTTGGAAAGCGTTGAACTAAGGCAGGCTTCTTTTGCTCTTTGGCTGACAGATCTGTCCAGCAAGGATCCCTTTTATGTATTGCCGGTACTCATGGGTATCACCATGTTTGTCCAGCAAAAGCTAAACCCCCCGCCGATGGATCCCGTGCAGGAAAAGGTCATGTCTTTCCTGCCTTTTATATTCACCGTGTTCTTTGCATTCTTTCCTTCCGGCCTTGTGCTTTACTGGGTGGTCAACAATATCCTTTCCATTGCCCAGCAGTGGCAGATTACCCGTAGCCTGGAGAAGGCTGGCATCACCAGCAAATCTTAAATATTATCGGTCGTAAATGAACGGCCCTGAAGAAACCATTGCCGCAATAGCAACAGCCACGGGTAAGGGCGGTATTGGTATTGTTCGCGTTTCGGGCCCGGCCTCGCGACAGATCGCGAGAGATATCAGTGAAAAGGACCCAAGGCCCAGGCAGGCCCTTTATAGTTCTTTTCGCTCCTGTGGCGGGGAGATTATCGATCGAGGAATCCTGCTTTATTTCCAGGCCCCGGCTTCCTATACCGGTGAGGACGTGGTTGAGTTCCAGGCGCACGGCGCTACTGCCGCGCTGGAGTCCCTGTTACAGGAGTGCATAAACCGGGGTGCAAGGCTGGCGCGGCCAGGTGAATTTACCGAGCGCGCTTTTCACAATGACCGTCTCGATCTCTTGCAGGCAGAGGCGGTCGCGGATCTCATAAACAGCCAGAGCAGGGAGTCTGCTCAAAGCGCGATGCGATCCCTTGAAGGAGAGTTTTCCCGGGGCATTAATGAACTCGTGTCTGAAATTGAGGAGTTGCGGGTGTTTACCGAAAGCGCGCTGGACTTTCCAGAAGAGGAAATTGATTTTATAAAAGAGTCAGACCTGGACAGGAAAATTGGCGACGCCGTGGAGAAAGTGCTGGAGATACTGGAGTCGGCCAGGCAGGGCAGGGTAATGCTTGATGGCGCAAGCATCGCTATCGTTGGCGAGCCAAATGTTGGTAAATCAAGCCTGTTGAACCGTCTCGGTCGTAGCGACCGCGCAATAGTCAGCTCGCAACCCGGTACCACCAGGGACGTGCTTGAAGAGAATATCATTATCAATGGTGTTCCCCTCAGGCTAACAGACACTGCGGGTATTCGATCAACTGCAGATGAAATTGAAAAAGAGGGCATAGATCGGGCTGCCAGGGAGGCCCGGCAGGCCGACCTGGTCCTGCTCGTGCTTGATGCAAGAAGCAGGGGCAACGAGGAAGTAAAAGAATTCATAAAAGGAAGCGCCACGCTTATCGAGGTGGTAAACAAGGTGGACCTGCTGGCAGAGAACGAGCTTGAAGGACCCAGGAATGAAGAAACAGGACCCGTGTACGTGTCCGCAAAGACGGGCGAGGGCCTTGATGATCTGCGAAAAAGAATATATTCCTGCCTGAACCCGAACACCGTTGAACGCAGTTTGCCCGGCAGGACCAGGCACCTCGAAGCCCTTGAGCTTGCCCTCGTAGAGCTTGAACAGGCCTCAAGGCAGGTTCGACACGCGCAGCCTGCAGCAGAATTAATTGCGGAAGACCTGCTTCGCGCGCAGCAGGCGCTTGAGTCGATTACGGGAAAGACCGTTGCAGATGACCTGCTTGGAAAAATCTTTTCCAGTTTTTGTATTGGCAAGTGAGATGGAAGATAAACAGCGCATACTATTTATTGGCCTGAGCTGCGTCGGGGATGCGGTAATGACAACCCCCGTATTGCAGGCACTGCACCAGGCTTATCCGGACGCTCAAATAGATATCGTGGCCGATGGCCGTTCATCGGATATTTTTCAGCACTGTCCGTACCGGGGAAAGTTTTATTTCAAGGACAAGACCCGTTTCCTCAGGGGCGCGCCCGCGCTTCTTGGAGAGCTGTGGAAAACCCGCTACGATAAAATCGTCGACCTGAGAACCGATGGTCTTACCCTGGTGATGCGGGGTGAGGAAAAGTTCACCAAGAGAAAAGCAGAAAGCTATGGCCCACATGCAATAGAGGGGTTCATGGGTGTAATAAAAAACATTCATAAAGACAGAACCATCCCGGCAACGACAACCTGGCTGAATGAAGAATTGCTTGCGGCAGCTGACGCCACCTTAACTAAATCAGGAATGAAGCGTGTACTGGCCATGGCACCAGGTTGTGGTGGCAAGAACCCCAGGAAATTCTGGCCAACGGAAAATTACGCCGCCCTGGCTAACAGGCTTGCAGATGAGTTTGATGGTGTGCTTCTTCTTGGAAGTGCAGAGGACAGTGCTCTTACCGGGGAAATTACCGGGCAGCTTCAGCTGCCGGTGCTTGACGTTGCAGGTAAAACTGCATTGCTGGAGGCTGCAGCACTATTACAGAAATCAGACATGTTCGTTGGTAGTGACTCCGGGCTTGGTCACGTAGCCGGCGCCGTCGGGTCACCGACCCTGACATTTTTTAGTGTTGATCAACCGTCACGATGTTTGCCATGGGGTCCTTCTGCACACTATCTTGAAGGCAAGGACGGGGATGCGCGAAACATCCCGGTCGATACGGCAGAACAAAGCATAAGGGTAGTGTTAAATAGCTGAATGAATATCACCCAGGTAATGTTGGCAAAGAAATTCGGCGGCGCCGAGAGGCTCTTTGTCGACTTCTGTATCGCCCTCGCGGAATCCGGCGAAAACGTACAGGCTATATGCCAACAGGGTTCTGAGGCCGCAAGGCTTCTTCAGAACAGGCCCGGGATCAGGCTGGAGTCAATACGCGTACTTGGAAGCTGGGATTTCCTGGCAAAGGCGAAGATAAGAAAGCTGCTTGTAGAACATTCAAGCGAGGTGGTGCAGGCTCACCTGGCTCGTGGAGCCCTGCTGGCAGGTAAGGCCTGTGATGCACTTGGCTTGCCGCTGGTGGTGACCACGCACAATTATATTGACCTGAAGTACTACAGGTACGTCAGCAAGCTTGTGCCGCCGACCCACGCGCAGCTTGATTACTATGTCTCGAGGGGTTTTCCACGAGAGAAAATCACCCTTATCCGTCATTTTTCCCCGCTTGATATCAGCCACAGGCCGCTGGCCGGTGACCGCGAGGAACTACGGCTGGTCAGCGTGGGAAGGCTGGTAGAGAAAAAGGGCTTTCACGTGTTACTTGGCGCTTTTGCGGGCCTGGAAAACAGCAAGCTGCGGCTGGAGATCGGCGGCAGTGGTCCGGAGCGGCAAAGACTGCAGGGCATGATCAATGAACTTGGTTTACAGGAGCGTGTAAGGCTGGCCGGCTGGATAGAAAACGTGGAAGATTTTCTCAGCAGGGGCGATATTTTTGTCCTGCCGTCGCTTGATGAACCTTTTGGCATCGTTGTGCTGGAGGCAATGGCGGCGGGTATGCCGATAGTGTCAACAAGAAGCCAGGGCCCCCGGGAAATATTGAGCGATGAAACTGCCTGGCTGTGTGATATCGATGATGAAAATTCAATGCGCTCGGCGCTGGAGCAGGCGCTTTCCTCGAGACAGGAAAGGCTGCGCAGGGGCAATAATGCGCAGCAGGTATTCAAAAGTAATTACAGCAAAGAAGTCATCATTCCCCGGTTTAAATCTCTATACGCTTCTCTTTAAGTAACAGGGCCCAGAGCATCTCTGCACTGATCTGCCCGAGGTCCGCGGCCTGTTCCGGTGTAAAATCCTTCGCCTGCCATACAGCGTTACTCCTGTTAAGCGCGACTACATGATCCTGCTGGCCAATGGCATGGTTACGTGTCCAGTCACTTGGACCAAACAGGGAGTACACCGCGGTGCCGGCACAGGAAAGGGCATGCATCGGCCCGGAATCATTGGTGACAGAAAAGGCAGCGTGCCGACCGAGCTCCACGAGTTCGCTGATGCTAAACAGGCCGCTCGCATCAATACCCGCCGATCGGGATAGCTGCCGGTTTGTTTCCAGTTCTGCATCACTGCCGAGCCATACTACTCGAAGGCCCGCAGCTTCGATTTTTTGAGCCAGTTCGCGGTAATAGGGCCAGCGCTTTTCCGGTCGTCCCGGGCTGGCCCCGGCGTGCATAAGAACAATTCTTTCGCCCGTTAATCCCTCGCTGTTAAGCCAGTTTGTCACCCTGTCTTTTCCTTCCTCCGTTTCCGGAAGCCATGGCGCGCGGGTACCGACAGGGACGCCGGCGGCATCGAGAACCCGCCTGTGCCACTCGCTGATATGACACTGGCCATGATAACTTTCGCCGGGATGTATGGTGTATGGATAGCGGTCGTGGTTGCCAACGATTTCCCTTGAGCCCGATAACATGCAATACACCCGGCTTCGGTCACTGGATTGCAGGTCATAGATACGATCAAAACCCTGTGCGCGGATCCAGCTGATGCTTTTGCAGGCGGCTAGAAAACCGGAACGGGGCATTCCTGTTGTTTGAAGGCCGGGCCAGGAGCTGAACAGGGAAACAAAGTTGCTGGAAGTGAACAGCCAGGTTTCATCGTCCTGGTGTTTTTCGCATATGGCTGAAATGGCCGGTGTTGCCATCAGCATGTCGCCCAGCGCGCCAAGCTTGATTACCAGGATCTTTCTATGTGCCAAGTGCGTCAGGCCTTTGCTTGTTCAGCGGGATCGGAAGCGTACCTGGCCGCGTTGACATTCAACAGGCCGGCGATGTAGCCAATGCCGCTTGCCAGTTTTTTTGTCGCGATGGCAAGCGGGATTTTTCTCAGTCCCAGCAATGACAGCAGAAAATAAACCAGGGCACCAAGCAACTTGCCGATTGCTTTTGGTATAAAGCGTAAGCAGGCGCCGATGGTGGAGCGTTTTTTCCTGGATCGCTTAACCGCATTAATACCACCGGTATAGTGACGATAAAAAAGGTAGCTGAAGTTATCCCGCTCCGCGGTGATTGTTTCCTCCACGAAAGCTTCCTCGCACCACAGGTGCCGGTTACCAAGATCCCTGGAGCGCTCAAAAAAATCGAAATCTTCGCCGCCGATAAAATTGTAAAAAGTATCAAACTCAAGGCCCTGCAAGGAAACAAGCCTGCTACTGATAACGACATTATTGGCAGAGACATGCCTTGGTACAGAACCTGTGGGATGTGGCTTTTTGCCCTGTACCACCAGGCTCGCCCCCACCGGGCGAACCGGACCGCAGCTGACGTCAGCCCGCTGCGTTTCAAGCAGGTCGATATGTCGGCTTAACCATTCCTCGCTGGCCTGTTCATCATCGTCAATAAAGGCGAGGTAGTCTGCGCCAAGCGCCATAGCTTCTTTAACCAGGCGGTTGCGAACGCTGGCCAGTCCCCGTTCCGCCTCGATAAAATAGTGTGTTGAAAACGGGTATGTTGCAGAAACTTCCTGCACCAGCGAGCGCGCACTGCCTGTTCCGTCGTTATCCACGACCAGCACGCTGATCTTCGCACCCGCAGGTACCCGCACCCTGCTGATGGAAGTAAGACAGTCCTGCAGGAGTTGCAGGCGACGGCAGGTGGGAATACAAACCACGATGGTTTGCCCGGGTGCATGCTTACTTGCCGCTGACGGATTCATAAAGATCCAGGGTTTTATCCAGCATGTCCTGCAGGGTAAATAGCTGCCTGTCAGTCACGGTGGGGGCGTTGCGATATATTTCCACGGCCTTTTGCGCGGCTGCTTCTACATCCATTGCCGGGACGAGTCCTTCAGCGAACAGGGGACGCAAGACTTCGCTTGCTCCACCATGGTCATAGGCGACCACTGGCTTACCAAGTGCGAGTGCTTCCATGGAAGTACGACCAAAAGCTTCCGGCTCCCGTGACAGGGAGAAAACAATATCAGAAAAGCTCATGATCTCGCGCAGGTCGTTTCGATGGCCACAGAAATAAATGTTTTGTTCAAGCCCCAGTTGCCTGGCCAGGTCAAGCAGCTCCTGCTGAAAGCGGGCACGTCTTTTTTCGACACCCCCGGCAATCACCCCCAGCACTCGCACGCCCATCTTTTTTATGTGATTAACCGCATGAATGAAATCCTCCTGGCCTTTCCATCGAGTGATCCTGGCAGGTAATGTAAGCAGCAGTTCGTAATCTTTCATTGGCAGGGAAGCCTGCCACGAGGACCGCCATTGATCGGGGGCGCTGTAGCCATGTGGAAACTTTTCTGGATCGATGCCGCGATGGATCACGGTAACCCTGCTCATGTCAGTTCCCGGGTAGTTGGATTCAATGTAGTCCCTGATGAAATCTGAAATGGCAATAATGCGTTCCCCGCGCAGCATGATCTTGCTGTAGGCGTTGACCGTGTAGGGCCCGTGCACGCTGGTGATAAAGGCGGGTGACGTGGCCGGGTTGTTCCTGTGTAACTTGCGCCAGGCCAGGTAGCTGAGCCAGGCTGGAAAACGGGAACGGCTGTGGACGATGTCGACATTTTCCCGGGAAAACAAGCTTGCAAGCGTGCTTACGTATCGATATCCGAGGGGTGATTTTTTTCCAATATCCAGCTCAATATGTTCTGCGCCGGATTCGACGAGCTCATCCACCATCCTGCCGCCCGCCGAGACAACCAGTGCACGGTGTCCTTGTTTTACCAGTTCAGCAGCAACATCAAGGGTGCCTCGCTCCACTCCGCCGGAGTTAAGCGCAGGCAGGGTTTGTACTACGCAGAGCGGCCTTGCTGTCACATCCAGTCCAGTTTTTCAGCGACCGTTCGGGCCACTCGCTGCGACTCCTGTAGCACCTGCGACGGAGATGGAAGCTGTTCTTTGCCCTGGTAGTGGTCATACAGGGTAAGCAGGTTTTTTTCAAAGAGCGTTGTGGCCACGTTTCCAAGACGGGACTTTCTTCTTGGTCGCAACCTCATGACTCCCACGGCTGCACCCGTGGAAAGGGCTTCAAATATCATGGACATGCTGTCTTCGCTCACCCAGATCTGTGCAACATCCTGCATTAATTCCCGCGCAGGGTGATCTTCATAGGGGCGATAGTCGATGCCCTCTTCAGCCATTCGCCTGAGCTGCTCGCGCATGATGGGCGGTGTTCTGGGCGAGTCAGACACAACCCACTGGAAGCCGGTTTCCAGGATGCCCTTTATCTGGTCAAGAATTAAGGTATTGCTCCAGAGAAAATGTTTTGACTGGCCACCCACCAGGACCAGGCCTTTTTTCTCGTCCCTGTTTTCCTGTGGTTGAATACTGTTGAGTGGGCCCATGGTGACGATAGTGTTGTCAGCTTGCCCTGGCCTGTCGTGTTCGGGCAAAAGACAGAGATCAAACAACCAGCGTGGCAGCGAGGGAGACATGATCACGCAAACTTTTCCGCCACGGGCAAGCCGGCAGGCCAACATTGGAAAGTGGGTGGCATGACCGGCACCGACAAGGAGATCCGGATCGGGCAGTGCTTTCACCGGTTCGAGGTTCTTGCGAAAAGCCTGCCAGTAATTCTCCATTTCAAAGGGCACGCCAATTTCATGCACTTCACAATCGCACAGGTCTGCAAGGGCAGACACGAGCCCAAGGCTCTGGCTATCGTGGCCGGCGCGACTGTCGGAGAAACGCCAGATTATTCGTCTTGATTCTGCGGTGGCAGTCAAAGGCCGAAGGGCGTCAGTCTTTCAGGGTGTAGTCGGAACCGCAATAAGGGCACTTCGCGCTACCGCTGTCCTCGATGGGAAGGTAAACCCTTGGATGGGAATTCCACAGGCTCTGCTCGGGAGTTGGGCAGTGCAATGGCAGATCCTTCCTGGATATTTCAAAGACAGTGCCAGCCGCGGGTGCAGCGCTGTTTTCCGTGGTGCCGGTATCACTCATTTATATAGGTCAGCCATTGTGAGTATTTATCATTGCGGCCATTGGCGATGTCAAAGAACATCTCCTGCAGCTTTTCAGTAACCGGGCCGCGAACGCCATCGCCAATAGCCCTGTTATCAAGCTCCCTGACGGGCGTCACTTCTGCCGCAGTACCTGTAAAGAAGGCCTCGTCCGCAATATAAATTTCATCGCGGGTGATTCTTTTCTCCACGATAGTATAGCCTGCATCTTTCGCCAGCTGAACGATTGCGTCCCGTGTAATGCCTTCAAGCGCGGAAGTCAGATCAGGCGTATAAATAACGCCATTTCTCACGATAAAGATATTTTCTCCACTGCCTTCAGCAACATAGCCCTCGGCGTCCAGTAGCAGGGCCTCGTCGTAGCCGTTTTGCAGGGCTTCCTGCAATGCCAGCATGGAGTTGATGTAGTGGCCATTTGCTTTTGCCTTGCACATGGAAATATTCACATGATGCCTGGTAAAGGACGAGGTGTGGATTCGAATACCTTTTTCAAGACCTTCCGCTCCAAGGTACGCACCCCATTCCCAGGCGGCAATGGCAACGTGTGTTTTCAGCGTGTCTGCACGCAGTCCCATTCCTTCTGATCCGTAAAACACAACCGGCCTGATGTAGCAGGAATCAAGACTGTTTTTAGTAATAGCATCACGACAGGCGGCCTCGATCGTTGCGAAGTCGTAGGGCATGGGCATGTTCAGGATATGAGCCGAGTTGAACAGGCGTTGAACGTGGTCATCCAGCCGAAATACTGCAGGGCCCCGATCGGTGTGATAGGCGCGAATGCCTTCAAATACGCCCATACCGTAATGCAGGGTGTGTGTAAGTACGTGCACCTGGGCATCCCGCCAGGGAACAAATTCACCGTCGAACCAGATAAGACCGTCCCGGTCTGCCATCGTCATAACAATTCCGCCTTTTATAGTTTTTCTTACCACCCGGAGCTGTAACGACAGTCAAAGCTCTTGCTAGGTGATTGATTTTCAATCAATTCTATTGTCCATATGAGGCTTTATCAATAACTATTTTCTGAAGCCATGCAAAACGTGTTTAATATAGGAAAGACACACGACATTGGTGCATTAAAAATGATTGGAGAAGTAAACCCGCCACAGGCAGCCGAGATGCTGCAGCAGGATGAAGATGCAGTGATACTGGATGTGCGTTCCAGCATGGAGTTTGCCTATGTTGGTCACGTGCCGGGCTCGGTGTTTGTACCCCTGAAGGAGCCACCGACCTGGGAAGACGATCCCGCTTTTATCGACAAGGTTGAATATACGCTAAAGCAACAGTTCCCGAACAAGGAACCCCGGGACCTGACGCTTCTCGTGCTTTGCCGCAGCGGTGCGCGCTCAATGATGGCAGGGCAGATGCTGGCCAGCGTCGGTTACGAGAAGGTGTTTAACGTGGCCGAGGGGTTTGAAGGAGACAAGGATGAGCAGCATCACCGCAGTAGCGTCAATGGCTGGCGGTTTCATGGTTTACCCTGGGTGCAGTCTTAACCTTGTACTGAACGCCTTTTAACAACTGCGCAAACATTGCGCGGACACGCTGTAAATACTTCCATGTACGCTCCTCAGCGGCGTCCCTTCCGCTGAGGGTCCGCTTCTCTGTTCACGCAGGTTAAAAGTCGCGAGTTGATTGTTTTTCAAAAACCCGTCGCGTGTTAAAGACGATATCCTGTAAGCCCAGGCCATCCTTTCGCACCATTCTTTTTAATAGCAGGTCAAAAAGCAGGGCATTGTATTGTCGAACCTTGCCCAGCACCTCTGCCTGTTCGCTGGTGATGTAACCCTGCTTCACCATCTTGCCGAGAGAAAAAAGCGGTATTACCGCGGGCAGCGGGTAGTCAGAGGCATTGATCAGGCGAGGGTGCCACTGCTGGTTTTTTAATATCGAGTCCAGTGGTTTACCCAGCCGGTTAACCTGGGTCATTGCAGATACTTCTCCAAGCAGGAGATCCTCGTATTTTTTTTCCTGCATCATGCGCGAGAAGAGATCGAAGCTGTCTACCTCGGTGTTGCCAGCATCAAGATCGCGTGATCGACCCAGTGAAGCACAGTGGGCAACGATAACCCTGACTCCCATATCCAGTGGCTTGCGTAACAGCAGCGGGTTCCCGTAGTCCTGCGTGTTGGCACCATGCACCGCTTTTTCTTCCCCTGCATGAACCAGCAGGGGAATATCGTGTTTTCTCATCGCCCTGTAAAAAGGTTCGCACAGGCGGGAAGCCGGGTTCATACCCATCGCAGGCGGCAACCACTTGACGGCCCGTGCACCCTGGCTTACCGCTTGCTCAAGCGCTTCAACACAGTCATGTCGATAGGGATGAATGGAAGCGATCCACTCCAGTTTTCCTGAATGAAGAGCGGCAACTTTCGCGGCATAGTCGTTCGGGGTATGAAAGGCACTACTGCTTTTTTGTAGCCGCCCTTTCTCATCATAGCTGTAGTCAAAGGCAAGCAGGACCAGTCGCGCGCCCCCAGGGAGCTCGGCGTGCAGGGCAAGCAGCCTGTTCAGGAAATCGCGATCGACGTCATCGCCCTTTGCGCAGGAAGCGTTTAGATAGAAGCGGAACTGCAGGTATTGCTTAACATGCCAGGGTCGCTGCATATTCGGGTTCACCCATATCCCGCTATCGCTGTCACCGGTGCCGATAAGATGTACATGACCATCCCAGTACTGTGTTGCATCAATACCGGCAAGTGCACGGGTGACCAGTTCATGCTGCATTAACTCTGCCGGCAAACCACCCATGCAGGGGTTAAAAGGCCCGCTGCCGTAGTCATTGCGACAGCCTGAAAGGGCAAGTGCGGCGCCACCCAGCAACAGCTCGCGACGCCTCAATTATTCTTCCTCTTCTTTTGCCGCCTGGAAATACTTGCTCAGCACAAGGCCCGACTCAAACAGCAGCCAGATGGGCAGGGCCAGCAACACCTGGGACACCACGTCAGGCGGAGTGAGCAGCATGCCGACGGTAAACGCGCCGACAATAATGTATGTACGTTTCTCAGCCAGCGACTCGCGGCTGGTGATGCCTGTGCTGATCAACAATATTGTTGCTATGGGTACTTCAAAGGCGAGTCCAAAAGCAAAAAAAAGCTTGAGAATAAAATCCAGGTAATGGCCTATATCGGTCATCACCGATACACCCTCCGGTGCGACTGAAGTCAGAAATGCAAATAGAAGCGGGAACACGACAAAATAGGCAAAAGCAACACCGGCGTAAAAAAGCACGATACTGGTCAGCAACAGCGGTGTCGCAAAGCGCAGTTCCTTTTCATACAGCCCGGGCGCAATAAAGGCCCATGCCTGGTAGAGGCTGTAGGGCATGGTCAAAAAAACAGCGCTGAAAAACGCCAGCTTGAAGGGCACAAGAAATGGCGAGGCCACCTCGGTGGCAATCATAGAAGCTTCCGATGGCATTTGTGCCATCAGGGGCATCGCCAGCAAGCGATAAATATCGTTGGCAAAAAAAGTCAGGGCAAGAAACACTGCAAAGATAAGCGCGATCGCTTTTAGCAGGCGATCACGCAGCTCGGCGAGGTGGGCAATTAAAGGCTGCTCCTGGTCCATTAGGAACGTCTGGTTACTTTTCCTGCGAGGGTTCTTCGTTGCCGGGTTCGGCATCGCCGGCCCCTGCAACCAGGTCTTCTACCTCGTTGCCAAACCTGTCGGGCGCGTTTTTGACCAGCTCATCAAGATCGGAGATTCGACTTTTTAGATCCAGGTCCGGGTCAAGCGTGAACTCTCTTTCAATCTCCGAACGGGTTTGGGATACGAAACTGCGAATGGCGCGCATCCACTTGCTGACATCGCGAACCAGGGCCGGCATCTTTTCCGGGCCCATTACCAGGAGGGCAACGATGCTGATAATTGCCAGCTCCCAGAAACCAATATCAAACATGGGTATTTAAGGTCGTGTCAGGTGATAAAACCGCCCAGGGGCTGTTACGAATTAAACCTTGTCTTCCTGGGTGTCTACTTCACCCTCGATCACCTGCGAAGAAGTATTATTATCAGGCTGGTTGGCTACCTTGTCCGAATCATCATCTTTTAACGCAGATCGAAAGCCTTTCAGGGCACTACCCAGGTCGGAACCCATGGTGCTTAGTTTTTTCGTGCCAAATAACAGGGCAACTATTATCAGAACTATTACAAGTTCCCAAATTCCAAAGCTCATCGGCGTTCTCCGTACATTTTGATTGTTGATATATTACCTTAAGCCGCGCTCCCATGGCAGGATTAACGCATGAAAGGCCCTGTCAGAGTCAGGACCGATTAGCCTTTTCTTCCAGGCCCGATCGCCCAAAACGCCTGTCCAGCTCCAGCATGATGTCGTTTGGCCCCAGTTCAAGTCTCGATAAAAGAACCAGCGAGTGAAACCAGAGATCCGCAGTTTCGTGAACCACGGCCTGCCGGTCCTGAGTCTTGGCGGCAATGATAAGCTCGGCGGACTCTTCGCCTATTTTTTTCAAAATTGCGTCTTCACCTTTCGCGTGTAAAGAGGCAACGTAAGAAGAATCGGGATCCGCGTTTTTTCGTTCTTCCAGTATCTCTGCAAGCCTGTTCAGCAATTCAAATTCCATTACTACTCCGCTTCATTTATAAAGTTGTTGATTAAAATAATACGAGTTGTGTTGATACACAACTGTAAACGCCACTGGGGGTTACTTTTTGTAGATTTCGTCCGGGTCTTTTAATACCGGGTCAACAACCTGCCACTGGTCATCCTCAAGACGGAAGTAAAAGCAGCTTTCGCGCCCCGTGTGACAGGCAATGCCCTTTTCCTGCCGGACCTTCAGCAGTATCACGTCCTTGTCGCAGTCTACGCGTATTTCTTCCACGACCTGAACATGCCCGGACTCTTCTCCCTTGCGCCATATGCAGGCCCGCGAACGAGACCAGTACACGGCCCGCTTCTCTTCAAACGTCAGTTCCAGCGACTGCCTGTTCATCCAGGCAAGGTTAAGAACTTTGCCGCTGCCGGCATCCTGTGCAATAGCTGGCGCCAGCCCATCCGCGTTCCAGGCAATTTGGTCGAGGTAATTTTTCAATTCGTTATTCACAATCTACATCCTGACTTCTATACCCTGGCTCGCCATTAATTGTTTTGCTTCCTGTACCGTGTGTTCGCCAAAATGAAAAATGCTCGCGGCAAGCACAGCATCTGCCTTGCCCTTGCTGATTCCATCTGCCAGGTGCTGCAGGGAACCAACGCCCCCTGAAGCAATAACCGGGATGGAGACGGCTTCTGCAACGCGTTGGTTTAGCTGGTTGTCAAAGCCCTCCCTGGTGCCATCGCGATCCATGCTGGTGAGGAGTATTTCCCCGGCACCGGCCTCGGCCATGCGACTGGCCCACTCGATCGCATCAAGATTCGTTTCGTTGCGACCGCCATGGGTGAAAACTTTCCATTGCAGTTCTTCACCATCAGCGTTGACACGCTTGGCATCAATCGCAACCACGATGCACTGGGAGCCAAACTGCCTTGATGCTTCCTCGACGAACTCCGGTCTTTGAACTGCGGCGGTATTTATGCTCACCTTGTCTGCCCCGGCATTTAACATGTTCCTGATATCATCAAGATTGCGAATACCACCACCGACTGTAAGCGGAATAAATACTTCGCTGGCGACTGCTTCCACCACATCGATCATGGTGTTCCTCTGATCGCTGCTTGCAGTAATATCCAGGAAGGTAAGCTCGTCCGCTCCCTGGCTGTCATAGCGACGGGCTACTTCAACAGGGTCGCCGGCATCGACGATATCGACAAACTGTATACCCTTGACGACTCGACCAGCATCGACGTCAAGGCAGGGAATTATTCTCTTGGCAAGTGACATTTCCGGGAAAGCGGGCCTGGTTTAAATATTTTCCGGCGGGCAGCCGGGGTTTACTGTAATAGCTTCTGGGTGCTCAGGTATCGCAAAGGCTGTCAGCAAGTGCCTGTGCTTCCTTGAAATCCAGGGCGCCCTCGTAAATGGCCTTCCCTGTAATTGCGCCTTCAATCCCTTCATCGGCAACTTCACATAGTGCGCGAATATCATCCAGGTTGGTTATTCCCCCGGAGGCAATCACGGGAATAGCAATTTCCTGGCAAAGTGCCACGGTAGATTCAACGTTGACGTTTGACATCATGCCATCACGACCGATATCGGTATAGACAATAGCTGCAACGCCCTCGTTCTCAAATCGTCGTGCCATGTCAAAAGCATCATGGTGGGAAAGCTTGGACCAGCCCTCGGTGGCAACCTTGCCATCTTTCGCATCCAGCCCGACGATGATGTGCCCCGGGAACTCCAGGCAGACATCGGAAACAAAGTGCGGCGTGGTGACAGCCCTTGTACCGATAATCGTGTAACTCACGCCTGCATCCAGGTAAGCCTGTATTGTGTCTTCGTCACGTATGCCGCCACCGACCTGTATCGGGATAGAAGGATTGGCTTCAACAATGTTGTGAACGATATCAGCATTTTCCGGCTTGCCTGACTTGGCACCATCCAGGTCAACAATATGCAGGCGCCGGGCACCGGCCTCGACCCATCTTTCAGCCATCGCCACGGGATCGTCGCCATATACGGTGGAGTCGTTCATGTCGCCCTGGCGCAACCGCACACACTTGCCATCTTTTATGTCAATCGCGGGGATTAATAACATCGGTTAAACCTGTTTGAAATGAGTGCGGCCAGCAGTATTGGATAAAAATGAACGTGAATAGTGTGTGTTATTAATAAGTGTAGTCTAATGTTGGCAAAGTTTAAAGAAACCAACTGCCGTGTCAATTTAGCGCGGTGTCAGTGCGCTTCGTCCCAGTTATCACCGGAGCCGGCCTCGACCAGCAGCGGAACTTCCAGTTCGCCGGCCTGGCTCATTATCGAACAAACCTCTTCGCGGGAGCTTTCCAGCAGCTCATCAGCAACCTCAAAGACAAGTTCATCGTGGACCTGCATGATCACGCGAATTCCTTCACCCTGCTCCCGAACGTAGTCATCAATACTGATCATTGCTCGCTTGATGATATCTGCAGCGGTGCCCTGCATTGGCGCATTAATAGCGGTACGCTCGGCATACTGCCTGCGAGCAGCATTCTTTGAGTTTATTTCCGGCAGGTATAGCCTCCTTTTATATACAGTCTCAACGTAGCCCTGTTCCTTTGCCATGACGCGGGTATCATCCATGTACTGTTTCACAGACGGGTAGCGCGCAAAGTAGCGATCGACATAGTCTTTCGCCGAAGTCCTGTCGATACCAAGTTGCCTGGCCAGTCCAAAAGCGGACATTCCGTAAATAAGACCGAAGTTGATCGCCTTTGCAGCACGTCGCTGTTCGTCATCAACCTCCTCAAGCGGCGTGTCAAAAACCTCGCTGGCGGTACTCCTGTGCACATCTTCATTATTGCGAAAAGCCTGTAACAGGCCTTCGTCACCGGAAAGATGCGCCATTATGCGCAACTCGATCTGGGAATAGTCTGCCGCCATAAGGGTATATCCTTTCGGTGCAACGAATGCCTGGCGTATGCGTCGACCCTCGGCTGTGCGAATGGGTATATTCTGCAGGTTGGGATCAGATGAAGATAGTCGGCCAGTAGAAGCAACGGCCTGGTGATATGAAGTGTGCACCCTGCCTGTACCCGGATCGATTTGCAGTGGCAGCTTGTCGGTGTAGGTAGACTTGAGCTTGCTCAGGCTTCGATGTTCCAGGATGAGGCGAGGGAGTTCATATTCTTCAGCCAGTTCCTGTAACACTGATTCTGCGGTTGAAGGCTGGCCTTTCGGTGTTTTTGCAAGAACCGGAAGCTCCATTTTCTCGTAGAGAATTCCCTGTATCTGCTTGGGCGAGCCGATATTAAAACTTTCTCCTGCAAGGTCGTGTGCCTGCCGCTCAAGCTCGCCCATCTGCTGGCTAAGCTCGCTGCTTTGCTGGTGCAGGAGATCCCTGTCGATCATGACACCGGTTCGCTCGATGCGGGACAAAACTGACAGCAGCGGAAGCTCAAGATCCTGGTAAAGCGCGCTTTGTTCCGTGCGTTGCTCCAGTTTTGGCCAGAGCGACTGGTGCAGTCGCAGGGTTATATCCGCATCTTCCGCCGCATAGGGGGCGGCCGTTTCCACCGGCACCTCGTTAAATGTCAGCTGCTTTGCACCCTTTCCAGCAACATCCTCGTAGTGAATGGTGTCTACACCAAGGTGTTTTTTAGCGAGGCTGTCCATGTCGTGTCGCGAGGCCGTGCTGTCCAGTACATAGGATTGCAGCATGGTGTCGTGTGCTATGCCATCAAGATGGATGTCATGGTTTGCCAGCACATTCATATCGTATTTAAGGTTCTGGCCCAGCAGTTTTTTCTCGCCTGACTCAAGCAGCGGTTTGAAACGCGCCATTACATCATCACGCGACAGCTGGTCCGGTGCACCGGGATAATCGTGGGCAAGTGGCACATAGGCAGCTTCGCCAGCCTCGCACGCAAAAGAGATCCCGACCACTTCGGCCTGCATGTAATCGAGGCTGGTTGTCTCGGTGTCAAAAGCAAACAGCTTTGCCTTTTCCAGTTTCTCTATCCAGCGGGAAAGATCTTTTTCAGTAAAGATCGTTTCATAATTCGCCCCGGACCTGTCGTCACCGCTGTCGACTTCCTGGCTGCTTTCACTGCCGCCATCCTGCTTGTCCAGCTCAGACAGCCAGTTGCGCATCTCCCACCTTGTGTATTCCTCTTTCAATGTGTCGATGTCAGGGTGCTCACAGAAAAGATCAGATGGAGTGACCTCCAGCTCCACATCGAGCTTCAGGGTGACCAGCTCCTTTGATAGTGGAATGTTATCGATGTTATCGCGCAGGCTCTCACCGACCTTGCCGCCGATTTCTCCCGCGTGTTCAATAATTGCATCGAGAGAACCGTATTCATTGAGCCATTTTGCGGCGGTTTTTGGGCCGACTTTTGGCACGCCGGGAACGTTATCCACGCTGTCACCAACCAGGGACAGGTAATCGATAATGCGCTCCGGAGGAACGCCAAACTTTTCAATCACTCCCTCGCGATCGAGAACCACGTCGTTCATGGTGTTGAGCAGGCTGATATGTTCATTGACCAGCTGGGCCAGGTCCTTGTCACCGGTTGAAATGGTCGTGTCCAGGCCCTCTTTTTCTGCCTGTTTTGCCAGCGTGCCGATGACATCGTCTGCTTCCACGTTATCTATAATCAGCAGGGGAATACCCATTGCACGAATGATGTTATGTATGGGTTCTATCTGGCAGCGCAGGTCGTCCGGCATCGGCGGGCGGTTGGCCTTGTACTCGGGGAAAAGCTCATGTCGATGGTTTTTGCCCTTGGCGTCAAAAACAACGCCGAAATAATCGGGAATAAATTCCCGCTGTATCTTGCGCAGCATGTTTATCACGCCAAAGATGGCCCCGGTGGGCTCACCGGCACTGTTTTCCAGGTTTTGCCGGCCCATGGCATGATAGGCACGAAAAAGGTAGTAGGAGCCGTCAACAAGAACCAGTGATTTTTTGGCCATGGGCAAGGGAATCGTTGCTGTTAAAGAAGCAGTTATTATGAACGATTAGCCCCGTTCTTCCCATCACCTGTTGTGGTTTGAAAAGAGACCGCCGAAGACCGGGCCGTGTTTAATGGTCGACGTTTTCCGATAGTTCTGGTTAAATCAAATGAACTGGTCAAAGAATCCATGCTCTAACAGGGTAAGAATGATGAACAAGATCCTCTCAATACTGGTACTGACACTAAGCCTGGCGACCCCTGCTGTTGCCCAGGAAGTAGATGAAGAAGAGTTCGCCGAAGCGCCCCTGCCACCGGATCTGCCGGATCCCCTGCAAAGCGGTCAGCCGATAGAGCCGGAAGTCACGATAATTCAGCGCGATGACGCCACTATCGAGGAATATCGCCTGAATGGCCGCATGTACATGGCCAAGATCACTCCGAAAATCGGCAAGCCCTACTACCTCGTGGACAAGGACGGGGACGGTAACATGGAAGCTCGCATGAGCATGATTTACGACGATTTTGTTGTGCCGCAGTGGGTGTTGTTCAGCTGGTAGCAGGTTTTCTCAACGCGCAGACACAGCCTTCAATCAGTCGCCGGCAACGGCCTCCGCGACGTTAGTCGAGTCCAGCATTCTCCTGATAGTTGAAAGGGATTCCTCCCGTATGTCCTCCCAGTTTCCGCAGAAACACGGGCGCATAATTTCAAGAATGATCTCGTAACCACCCAGTACTTTTTCCAGGCTCTGTTCGGTCGGTCCAAACTCGATGTAATTGAGCCAGTTGTCGGAAATAATCCAGGTGCTTACCACGATGTGATTCAGGTTTGACTCATCCTTGAACTGCATGACCCCACCCCTGACCAGTTCCCTGAAATAATCAAACAGTGCTTCCATTCGCTTGTCACGATTTTCCTGGTAACGCCTGAGAAGTATCGGATCCGAGCGCAGCAGGGCAGGCATTTCCCGGTAGAAGAAACGGTAATCATGTATCAGGCGAAGCTGTCTCACGAACATTTCAGCCATGTGCGTGACACTGGGATCAAGGTGATCCTTGTACCAGCCGGTATTCATCTCGTCGGCGATGTTCCTGAAAATCGAGAGAATGATTTCCTGCTTGTTTTTAAAATGGTAGTGCAGGTTACCCTTGCTGATACCACAGTGCTCGGCAATACGGTTTGTTGAAATTGCGCCGGAGCTGTGCTCGTTAAAAAGATTGAGCGCGGTACTGATGATCAATGCCTGTGTTTCTTTTGAACCCATGAGAGGATCTTACAGGAAATTTATTACCCTGAGATTACTTCGCCAAAAACACGAACGGCTTTTTCGCAATCCGTCCTGTTTACAAGCATGCTGGTAACGAAGCGAATTTTTGCCCCGACACTCAATGCCCGCACACCCTGCTTATCCATGAGCCTGATTACCTGCGATGCCGTTTCGCTGCCAGCGAGGACATCAATATACACCATGTTAGTCTGGACGCTATTGAGATCAATGCTGATGCCGGCCAGATCCTGCAGTCCTTCAGCCAGGAAGCGGGCATTCTGGTGATCTTCCACAAGACGCTCCCGGTTTTTTTCAAAACTGTACTGTGCCGCTGCCGCCATGAAGCCGACCTGGCGCATGGAACCGCCAAGCATTGTCTGGATACGGCGGGCTTCGGTGATAAAGTCTTTCGTGCCCAGCAGTGCCGCCCCCATGGGAGCGCCAAGCCCCTTCGAAAAACAAACAGACATGGAACCACCCGCTTGCAAAAGCTTGCCGGGTTCGGTGCCGGTTTCTGCGATAACATTCCATATGCGCGCACCATCCATGTGGACCGGCAACTGCCTGGCACTGGCGATATCAAAGATAGCCTGCAGGCTACTCTCGGGATAAATCGTGCCGCCGCCAAAATTTGAGCTGTTCTCCAGCACGACCAGGCTGATTTTTTCTCCATGGCCGCCCTCGCTGCAAATTGCGTTTTCGATGTCAGCAGGTGACATGATGCCATTATCACTGTCCAGTAACCTGGCCTGGGCACCGGCAATGGCTGACATCGCGCCACTTTCAAAAAAGTAACTGTGTCCAAAGCGTTCTATTACCACGGTGTCTCCCGGTCGTGTCCAGACCGCAATGGCGACCTGGTTGGCCATGGTGGCAGAGGGTAAGAATACTGCCTCGTCACAGTCGAAATAGTCAGCTATGGTTTGTTCCAGCAGGTTCACGCTGGGATCTTCGCCATACCCGGCATTACCCACTTTAGCCTGGTAAATGACCTGCCGCATTGCCTCGTCGGGCATGGTGAATGTGTCGGAACGAAAGTCTGCTGCGTCTTTCATGTTGATCGCCCGGGCTCGTTCAGGAAACCAGGAACAGGGTGGCCAGGCCCAGGAAAGTGACAAAACCAACGACATCAGTCACGGTGGTCAGGATGACGCCGCCGGCAATCGCCGGGTCAACACCAAATCGTTTCAGGGCCATCGGGATCAGGGCTCCGGCAAATGCGGCAATGACCAGGTTAATAATCATCGCCAGCCCGATAATAAAACCAAGTGAACTGCTGCTGAACCAGAAGCTCGCAACCAGCGCGACAACAGCAGCCCATAGCATGCCATTGAAAACACCAACAGCGACTTCTTTCATCATTAGTTTCCTGGCATTGTTGTGACTGATCTGTCCCAGCGCGATGCCCCGAATCGCAATGGTGAGGGTCTGGCTGCCGGCAATGCCACCCATGCTCGCAACAATAGGCATCAATACCGCGAGCGCCACCAGCTGTTCAATCGTCCCTGAAAAGCGACCAATCACCCAGGATGCAAGGAAAGCGGTGAGCAGGTTTATGCCGAGCCAGATGGAACGCCGCCGGGCACTGCGAAAGACAGGGGAAAACATGTCGTCATCTCCCAGTCCCGCCATGCTTCGAACGGTATGCTCGGCCTCTTCCTGGATAACATCAACCACGTCATCCACCGTAATTCGACCCAGGAGTTTACCGTCATCATCAATGACGCCTGCTGAAAACCAGTCACGCTGTTCAAAAATCCTGGCAACCTCGTGGCTTGAAGTGTCGGCGTGAATGCCGGCTTCCTCGATCATGTTCTCAGCTACCGTGGTATCCGCCTTCTTTGTAAGAATATCTGCAAGCGGAAGCACACCAAGGTAGTGATTGTTACGATCCACTACCATCAGGTTGTCGGTCTGGTCCGGTATATCGCCAAGCTGTCGCAGGTAGCGGGAGATAACGTCCAGCGTCACATCTGCGCGAATAGGCACAACGTCAATATTCATCAGGCCGCCAGCCGCATCTTCTGAATAGGAAAGTATCGAGGCCAGGCGCTGGCGATTTTGTGCATCCATGGAAGAGAGCACGCTGCCGACAACATCCTCGGGCAGGTCCTGCAGGATGTCTGCAGCGTCATCCGTCTCGAGGTCCTGGGTTGCCTGTGCCACCTCCTGTGGTTGCATCTGTTCCAGCAAGGTTGAGCGTACAACGTCCTGGACCTCGGTGAGAACGTCACCTTCCAGCGTTGGTTCTATCTGGTCCCAGAGTTTTTCACGTTGCTTTGGAGTAATGCTCTCAAGCAGGTCAGCGATTTCAGACGGGTGCATTTCTGCAAGTTGAGCGCGGACCTCGGCATAGTTTTCAGCCGCTAAAGCATCAAGCAGGAGATCCTGAGTTTCTGTTTCGCTCATTACCAGTTACCGAAATGACTGGTGCTAGTGTATCAGTGAGCTAATAGCTTGGGGAATTCAAATTGAATAAAGAATTCAGTGAAGCAGGTGTTTTCCATGTCGTAAAAAGGAATTACCTAGTGCAGTGTTGCATCCCTTTTATCCAGCAGTTCTGCTATTTCACTGCCGCTATCTGCGTCGAGGGCATGTTGAGTCAGGTCGCCCAGTTTTGAAGTATCAGTCTCGGCGATAATTTTCTTCAGTTCCAGCAGGCTCGCAGGATGCACGCTGAATTCGCGTAGCCCAAGGCCCAGCAACAGCGCAGCGAAACGGCTTTCACCTGCCATTTCTCCACACATCGCCACCGGTATACCGGCCTTGTGGCCCGCCTCCAGCGTGGTATGAATAAGCCTGAGTACTGCAGGGTGCAGCGGGTCATACAGGTAATTGACTTCGTCGTTGACGCGGTCAATGGCAATCGTGTACTGGATCAGGTCATTTGTGCCTATTGAAAGGAAATCCAGGTGCCTGGCAAAAATGTCTGCACAAATCGCGGCCGCTGGTACTTCTATCATGCCGCCAACCGGCATATCGGGGTTATATTCGATCTTGTCCCTGTCCAGGTCTGCACGAACCTCGTCAATCAACCTTAGCACCTGCTGCATTTCCTGCTGGTTGGAAAGCATCGGGATCATCAGGCGTGTCTGTCCATAGGCAGATGCGCGAAATATCGCTCGAAGTTGCGGTGTGAAGAGGGACGGCTCCTTGAGACAAAGACGTATTCCCCTGAGACCAAGTGCAGGATTTGAATTAACCGGGCCACTCTCGCGTCCGCCGTCAACCTGCTTGTCGGCGCCGAGATCTACTGTGCGGATTGTCAGGGGCAAGCCGTTAAGCTTGTCGAGTACTTCCAGGTAGGTGGTATAGTGTTCTTCTTCGTCCGGTGGTACTTCCCTGTTCATATACAGGAACTCGGTCCTGTAAAGTCCGACACCGTTTGCTCCAACTTCGCGCACCGTATCAAAATCCCTGGGCAGTTCGATATTGGCCATCAGGTCCACGGTGATCCCGTCCTGTGTTTTTGCCGGCCCTTCTTTGAGCTTGATGAGATCAAAATAGTAGGAGACTTCTTCCTGCTGTCGCTGGCGGTATTGTTCAAGACTGCGCTTGTCCGGATCGATAAGCACTGTTCCATTCAGGCCGTCGATAATTACCATGTCATCTTCTTCAATATACTGCAGGGCATTTTTCAGGCTGATGACTGCGGGAATGCCCAGGCTGCGGGCAAGAATGGCGGTATGCGAAGTGGGCCCACCGAATTCCGTGATAAAGGCGACGATGCCCTGGTGCTGCATCAGCACGGTGTCGGCCGGGGTCAGGTCATCGGCAAGAATAATAAAGCCGTTTAACTTGTTATCAGGTATCTCGTGTGCAAGCGGGGCGTGCTTCAGGAGTATTCGTTGAATCCTGTTCACCACGTGATCTACGTCATCCTTGCGAGTCCTGAGATAGGGATCATCCATTTCGTCAAATGCCGCAACCAGCGCATCTCGCTGTAGCTTGAGAGCCCATTCTGCATTACATGCACTTGAGCGGATAAGGCGAATCGGTTCCTGGGTCAAGGCTGCGTCTTCCATCATCAGAAGGTGCGTGTCGATGAATGCCGCGATATCGGCAGTCGTGGTTTCGGGGATGTGATCGCGAATAGCGCGCAGTTGTCTCTTGGCCTCGCTTACCGCGTCCTGCAAGCGCTGGATCTCGGCCTCTACGCTGTCTTCGGCTACCTTGTATTCAACAATCTCAAGCTGGTCGCGCTTGATGATGTGGACATTGCCAATAGCGATGCCGCGAGACACTCCCATGCCATGCAGGGCAATGCTCACTCATCTTCTCCAAATTTGCCGAGAATTAAATTTTCCAGTTCTTCCATGGCTTCAACCTCGTCATCACCGGCTGTTGTAATATCTATACTAGTACCTTTTGAGGCGGCCAGCATCATGATACCCATGATACTTTTGCCGCTAACCTTGCGACCGTTGTGAGAAATATTGATCTCGCTGTTGAAGGACGAGGCGGTTTGCACGAGCTTTGCAGCAGCTCGAGCGTGCAGGCCAAGCTTGTTGATTATGGTGATCGTTTTACTTTGCATGTTGTTCTTATCGCTGACCTTGCCGGCTTAGACTCACGTGAAAGGAGCGGGTTAAAGATCCCTGTGTCTCACCAGGACATTGTTATCACTGTCGTCGAACTGCGCAGCCAGCTGCTCCGCGAGGTAAACAGAGCGGTGATGCCCGCCTGTACAGCCAACCGCAATACACAGGTAGCTACGGTTTTCCGCCTCGAAGCGTGGAATCCACGCCTGCAGGAAATCCTTGATGTCGTTTTGCATTTCCCGCACCAGGGGTTGTGCGGAGAGAAACTCAATGACCGGTTCATCCTTCCCGGTAAAACGACGCAGGTTATTATCCCAGTGAGGGTTGGGGAGACAGCGCACATCGAAAATAAAATCAGCTTCTCTCGGTACGCCACGCTTGAACCCAAATGACAAGAACTGTATGGAAAGTTCTGCGGATTGCCGGGACCCTATCCTGTCCCTGACCATGGCACGCAGGTCATGCACGACCGTATGACTCGTGTCGATGCGCAGGTCCGCGATGTCAGCAAGCTCACTGAGGATCTGTCGTTCGCTGGAAATGGCATCAGTTAATGACATATCTTCAGTGGTCAGCGGGTGCTTTCTTCTTGTTTCGCTGTAGCGTTTCTTTAACTCGTCGTCGCCTGCCTCAACAAAGACCAGTTCAGTAGCTATGCCTTCACTTCGAAAAAGCTCGAGCGCCCCTGGTATCGATGCCAGCGATTCGGCTGAATTGCGTGCGTCTATGCCAACCGCGACCTGCATGGGCAGTTCATTCTGTTCGTTAATTAACAGCAGGCTGAGGTGATCAAGTAATGCGACCGGCAAATTGTCGATACAATAGAAATCCATGTCCTCAAGCGTGTTGAGCACCAGGGATTTGCCTGCGCCCGAGAGACCGCTGACAACAATTAATCTTTGTTCAGGTGTGTCAGCCATTGTTTTGATCAATCGCCGCCTGCTGTGCGGCGATGAATTCCTCGGATGCGTTGTAACCTTTTGAAATGAGCCCCTGGTTTCGAGCAGCACACTCAAGCAATATTGCCAGGTTGCGCCCCGGTGCTACCGGCAGCGTGATCTCCGGAACTTCGACCCCAAGTATCAGGCGTTTCTTCTGGCTACCGGAGAGCCGATCCAGTTTAAGCAGGTTTTCCTTGGACATGGGTTCCAGACGCACTATAAGCCGTAAATACTTGCTTTGCTTGACAGCACCATCACCATAAAGTCGGCGAACGTTGATCACACCCATACCGCGTACCTCGAGGTAGTCCTTGAGCGTCGGTGGACATGAGCCACTGATAATTTCCGGACTGATCCTGGAAAACTGGGGAGCATCATCGGCTATAAGCCGGTGCCCGCGGGTGATCAATTCAAGTGCAAGCTCGCTTTTACCAATCCCGCTTGGACCGGTTATCAACACGCCAATGGCCATGACCTCGAGAAACACACCGTGAAGAACAAGATCTTCCGCAAACAGGTTAGACAGGTAAAAGTAAATGGTTTCTATAAGCAAGCTGCCATCCAGTGGCGAGCGAAGCAAGGGCACATTTGCCTCGGCGCAGGCCTGTTCAAGAAACGAGGGGACTTCGCGGTCATTGGCAATCAGGACACAGGCAGGATTATGGTCAATCAATTGCCGAAGCGTGTCGGCGCGTGTGGTTGAGCGCAGGCTTTCAATATACTCAAGCTCAGTATTACCGACGATCTGAATCTGGTGTGGGTGAATCAGGTTCAGGTAACCAATAAACGACCGGCCCGTTGGAACGTGGTGTGCGCTGGCAATTTCATCTGTAAGCTCCATGCCGGCTTCAACTTCATAATGAGAACCATCGCTGGCAAGCTCGGGCAATATTCGGCGACGACTGCCTTTTTTGCCCGTAATCCAGCTGATTTGCAGCCGATCGGAATACTCGCGCACCAGGTCTTTTACAGTAATGTGCTGAACCTGTACTGACATCAGGCATGGGCCTCCAGCTTTCCTGGCAGGAGCGATCTGTTGTCAGGCTGGATCATGATCGATATAAGGTGAAATTAAAGACCGGGACTTTTAAGCCAGGAAATTAACTTACCAGCAGCTCAAACACAGCGCTCTTTGAATTTTCGCTGCGCAGCTTTTCAAGCAGGCCCTGGTCACTGAACTTTTCCGCCAGCCGGGAAAGGATCTGAAGGTGTTCATCAGTAGACTCCCGGGGCACTAACAGCGCAAACAGGATATCCACCGGTTGCCGGTCCACGGCGTCAAAATCTATAGGCGTTCGCATACGAATAAATGCGCCGAGAGTAATATCCTGGCTTTCAGTGCGGCCGTGGGGAATGGCAACGCCATGGCCAAGGCCGGTGCTTCCCAACCTCTCTCGTGTAACGAGGCTGTCAAACACCTCGAGCTGCGTTAGTTCGGGACAGTCCTGGGCGAGCAGGCTGGCAATGGTTTCCAGGGCCGCCTTCTTGCTTGTACAGTCGTTGTCGAATTCTATGCGTTCGGGTGCAAGTATTTCAGAAATTTGCATTTTGCCTGCTTGTTAACTGTAAAGCCTTATACGGATTCCCTGTTCTTGAAGCCGCCCTCGCTACGATGATGGTCGGTGAGTTTTTCCTTGTGCTTTTTCACTTGCCGGTCAAGCTTGTCGAGCAGGCTGTCGATCGCCGCGTACATATCTTCATGCTGGGCTTCCGCAAACAACTTGCCCTTTGTTACATTTACCGTCGCCTCTGCTTTTTGCCTGTCCTTTTCGACCGACAGGATAACGTGAATGCCAGTCACATTGTCAAAGTGTCTTTCAATGCGTTCGAACTTTGATTCAACATAGTTTTTCATGGAGTCTGTAACATCGACATGATGTCCGGTGAGGTTTATGCGCATAGTCTTCTCCGAAGCGACAAAAATTTATAACAACTTTATTGTACAGACCCGCTCATGGCTTTACAGACTGCAGTACCTGGGTGAAGCCCGGGCCCCTTTTATTATTTGATTATACCAGCCGTTTTCTTTCATTTGATGGAGGGATATTCATCGCCTCCCGGTACTTTGCGACTGTTCTCCTGGCTACATTAATACCCTGGTCTGCCAGTAATGCAGCAATCTTGCTATCACTGAGTGGTTTCTCCGGTTTTTCTGCAACCACCAGTTTCTTGATTAGTGCCCGAATAGCGGTAGACGAACAGGTGCCACCAAGATCGGTGCTGACATGGCTTGAAAAGAAATACTTGAGTTCAAATATCCCGCGAGGTGTATGCATGTACTTGCGCGTGGTGACCCGGGAAATCGTCGATTCATGCAGCCCCAGTGACTCTGCAATGTCATGTAGCACCAGTGGTTTCATTGCTTCTTCACCGTATTCCAGGAAAGCTCGCTGTCTTTCCACGATCGCAGTAGCAACACGCAGCAGGGTTTCGCTTCGACTTTGCAGGCTCTTGATGAACCAGCGTGCTTCCTGCAGGTGCGACTTCAGCGAGTTGTTGTCTTCACTGTTGTCTGCGCGCTTTATCATGTTGGCGTAACCACTGTTAATGCGAAGTCGCGGCATGGTCTCTGCGTTTAGTTCGACCTTCCATGCGCCCTTTTCCTTTTTTACAAAGACATCCGGAACAATGTACTCAATACGTGATTCCTGCACCGTGTTTCCCGGCCGCGGGTTCAGGGACTGGATAAACAATACGATCTCCTGCAACTCTTCCCGGCTTACCTTCATCTGGCGTAACAGGCGGTTGTAATCATGTCCCCCGAGCAGATCGAGGTGCTTGTTGATCAGGTCACGGGCTTCTGCAAGCCAGCGAGTGGCAGGATCGTAATGATCAAGCTGCAGGTTCAGGCATTCCTGGAGATCCCGTGCTGCCACACCTGCCGGTTCCATGCTCTGCACCAGTCGCAGCACCGCTTCGACCTCCTCGAGTCCCGTCTCTTCGTCCTGTTCGACGCTCAGTGTCGCGAGCACATCCCCGAGATCGCAGGTCAGGTAGCCGTCATCATCAAGCGCGTCAATGATGGCAGTGGCGATTGCCCTGTCGCTATCGCTGGTCTGTGTCAGGTTTAACTGCCACAGCAGGTGATCGCGCAAGGACTTGTACTCGACATCCTCGTTATCAAAGCCATTGTACTCACTGCCGCTGACCGGCTTGCTATAGCTGGTGTTGCCGTCGTAAATATCTTCCCAGGCACTATCAACAGGAAGATCGGTTGGGATATTGTCCTGCTCAAGCCCGGCTTCCTGTTCTACCGGTGTGGTTTCATACTCGATATCCGGGGCATCGCTCGTTTCCAGGGCGCCTGTATCGGAGGTAGTGTCCCCAACCGGTTCGTCTACGCTATCGGAGTTACTCGAATGGTCATCATCGAGCTCGAGCATCATGTTGGAATCCAGCGCTTCCTGGATCTCAGTTTCAAGCTCCATGCTGGAAAGCTGCAACAGGCGGATAGCCTGCTGCAGTTGCGGCGTCATGGTCAGGCTCTGGCCGATCTTGAGCTGTAGTGAAGCTTTCATGTTTTTATTCTAGCGCAAAAATCGGGCCAATGTTTGTCCTGGGGTCGAACTTTTTTTAAAGCCTGAATTGCTCTCCAAGGTAAACATCACGAACTCGCTGATTGGCAAGGATTTCTTCCGGCAGCCCTTCTGCCTCAACGCGTCCCTCGTTGACGATGTAGGCACGGTCGCAGGTACCGAGGGTTTCCCGCACATTGTGGTCGGAGATGAGGATGCCCAGGCCGCTTTCCTTGAGGTGCAGGGTAATACGCTGGATATCGCTGACAGAAATGGGATCAATACCCGCAAATGGTTCATCCAGCAGGAGAAAATGGGGCTCTGTCGCCAGGGCCCGCGCTATCTCTACGCGCCGGCGCTCGCCGCCGGAGAGGCTCATGCCGAGATTATCCCTGAGGTGCGAGATATGGAATTCTTCCATCAGTAATTCCAGTCTTTTCTGCCGTTCAGAGCTATTCAGGCCACCCCGCGTCTGCAGGATCGCCATAATGTTTTCCTCGACTGTCAATTTTCTGAACACCGAGGCCTCCTGTGGCAGGTAACCCAGCCCCATGTTGGCGCGTTGATCCATGGGCATATAGCTGATCTCGTTATCATTCAGGTAAATGTTGCCCTTGCCACAGGGAATCAGCCCGACAATCATGTGAAAACTGGTGGTCTTGCCGGCGCCGTTGGGGCCAAGCAGCCCCACGATTTCGCCACTTTCCACGGTAATACTGACATCATGCACCACGGTTCGCTTGCGAAAGGTCTTGGAAAGGTGCTGCGCAGATAGCACGCTCATCGCGAACCCCTTCTCTTGCTGGTGACCAACAGCTCTATTCTTCTTTTTCGGCTTTCTTTTGTTCGCATTCGCGCTGGAAATTTGTCAATTGGACCTCGTCAAGGGACTGTATGTATTCCTGGTCGTCGCACTTGTCCTTTTTCTTCTTGATTATAATTTTAACCCTTTCTTTCTTTTTTGGCGGCTCAGTGCTGGAGCTCGGCGCCGGCTTGTTCTTATTACTCCATGCCTTGACCTGGCTTAGTTTCGTATCGTATTCGATCCTGTCGCCGCTAAAGCGCAGACCTTCCTGTGTTACCAGCGCTTCCTTTATCAGTATGACGTATTCTTTTTGTTCATAGTATTCCATGGTGAGGGCTTCAGCATAGTCATAGACGCTGCTGTCATCGGGAAGCTGCTTGTAGGTGGCCGGCCGCCCTTCCATGATCAGGTAGTCCAGCTCGTCATCCTCGGTGTAAAAAACCGTCATCTTGTCGCCGGTCATGCGTATGGTTCCCTGGACGGTAATGACATCGCCGCGATAGATGCTTATGTTTTTTGCATCGTCCAGTTCACCCGTATCAGCTTCAATCTCAATAGGCTGGTCCTTGTCAGACTCCAGGGCCGAGCCCGCCACGGCATAAATTGCCATGGAGAAAGCGATGAGCAGTTTATAAAGCCTGTTTTTGTTCAATATGTGTATGTACATCTTTTAATACTTCCAGTCTGCTGTCGTCAAAATATGCCCTCAGGCCTGTGCCGCGTATGGTGGTTCTCCTGGTTTTAATCGTCGCCGGCTGGTCGGTTTCAGCATAATTTTGATTAACCAGGACTTGTGCACGGCTTGTATTTACCTGTAAAACTCTTTCACCGTGCTCATCGTCCTCCCATAATTGTACATTACCTTTTAGCAATATAACTTCGTTATCAGAGGTAACCCATCCCTTGTCGGCACTGACAAAGAGTGGCAATCGTGTTGTTCGATACAGTTCCATTTCAGGCTTAAGCAACTCGCTGGTGTCGTTATCGGGAAAGTGTGCCATGTGAACTGCATACAGGCTGCTCTTGGGCGTGCCATCGTTTCTCATGGTCAGCGTAGTAAAATCTTCCATGTAATAGTCCGGCTCGTGTACCTGCGCATCTTCACTGACACTGCGCTTTTCGCTGACGATGTTTAACAGCCAGGTACTGCCAAGGGCAGTTACGGCGAGGAAAATAACGATGATCAAGCGTTGTGACATGAGCGAACCTGGTCAGTCCCGGCTTCAGCTCGGACCGTACTTCTCCAGTGCCTGCTGTAACATGCCGCGAGCTTCAAGGATCATTTCGCAAATATCCCTGACAGCACCTTTTCCACCGGTACTGTCACTCACCCAGTCTGCAGCCTGCTTTACCTGGGGCCGGGCATTTGCCACTGCTATGGCAAGACCGGCAAGACCCATTGCACGAAGGTCAACCAGGTCATCACCCACAAATGCCGTTTCCTTCTCACTGACATCCAGTTTTTTCATCAGGTCCTTTAAAACGTCGAACTTGTTACTTTGACCCTGGTAAACGTATTCAATTCCCAGCGCGGCCATGCGTTTTTCAACAATCGGCGTGGACCTGGCTGAAATCACGGCTATTTCAATACCTGCTTCCCGCAGCATCACCAGTCCCAGCCCGTCATGGGCATGGAAAATCTTGTACTCTTCGCCATTTTCTCCAAGGATCAGGCTGCCATCGGTAAGCACCCCGTCTACATCAAATACAACGAGCCTGGTGTTTTTTGCTTTTTCGGGAATCGAAGCGGTCACTAGATTACCCTGGCCCTGAGCAGGTCGTGCATGTTTAGTGCGCCAATCAGGCACCAGGCCTCATCAACTACCAGCAAGGCGTTTATCTTGTGGGCTTCCATCATGCTGAGCGCTTCCACCGCCAGTGCGTCCTGGTTGATGGTCTTGCCACCCTCGGTCATTACCTCGCCCGCGGTCGTATTATGAATGTCGACATCATTATCAAGGGCCCGCCGCAGATCGCCGTCAGTGAATATTCCCAGCACACGATTATCGGCATTGATCACTGCCGTGGTGCCAAGCCCCTTGCGTGTCATTTCAAGGAGAGTCTCACTCAAGCTGGTGTCTTCATAGACACAGGGTATGGCGTCGCCGGTATGCATGATATCGCGCACGCGTAACAGCAGGCGTCGACCAAGCGTGCCACCCGGATGAGAGAGAGCAAAGTCCTCGGTGCTAAAACCCCGCGCGTCCAGCAATGCGATGGCCAGTGCATCGCCCATCACAAGCGCTGCCGTGGTGCTTGCCGTCGGCGCGAGATCCAGCGGGCAGGCCTCCTGCTCCACGCTGACATCTATATTCACCGTCGCGGCCTTTGCCAGGCTGGACTCGGTATTCCCGGTCAGGCTGATGAGCTTTACCTGCAGGCGTTCTATCACGGGCAGCAGCGCGGTAATTTCATCGGTTTCACCGGAGTTTGATATGGCAATCACGATATCATCCTTACCTATCATGCCAAGGTCGCCGTGACTTGCTTCACTTGGATGAACAAAAAATGCGGGAGTACCGGTACTGGCCAGGGTGGCGGCGATCTTGTTTCCAACATGTCCTGACTTGCCCATGCCAATGACTATAGTTTTTCCTTCGCAGGCCAGGATTAGCTGGCAGGCGTGGGCAAAGCGTTCATCGATTCCCTGGCGCAGACCCTCTACCGCTGCGAGCTCTGTCTCAACAACTTTTCTGCCAAGACCGATGAGGATCTCTGTGTCTGTTTCTATCGTCATTGCCCTTTATTTAAAGCGCCTTTAAAGCTTTATTCAAACCGAGATTGCCGTAAATAGCCAGTACTGGTAGCCCAGGAAGCAGCAAAAAAGCAGCGCCCCTTCCCTGCGATCAAACTTGCCCTTGCCAAAAACAAACACCATGGCTGCCATGAATAGAGTGAGAACAATCATCACCGGAAAATCTCTCTTCAGTACCTCGGGGCTGACCACGGTCGGTGAGATGATCGCCGGAACGCCAAGCACCATGAGCATATTAAACATGTTTGAGCCGATGACGTTGCCAATGGCAAGGTCGGCCTCATCTTTTATGACACTCATTATAGACGCGGCCAGTTCCGGCAGGCTGGTGCCAATGGCGACGATGGTCAGGCCAATCACGAGATCACTCACACCAAAGTACTGCGCCACGGCAACCGCGCCGCGAACGAGCAGCTCTGCGCCACCAAGCAGGAGCACGAGGCCTAAAAACAGTAACAGCCATGATTTCAGGGCCGCTACCTGTTCTTCCCCTTCAACTTCATGGGTTAACTCCAGCGCCAGGGGGTCGGTCCTTGCCGAAGTCCGGGCAAGGTGGACAATCCAGGCCAGCGCCAGGACCAGGCAGCTGACCAGTATGATGCCGTCGATACGGCTCAGGTAAGAGTCAACCAGAACCAGTAGCCCCACGACAATGGCCGCACTCATGACCAGGAACTCACGCCGCAGCGTTGGCGATTTTGCCACAAGGGGGAAAAATAGTGCCGTTGCGCCGACTACCAGCCCAATGTTCGCAATGTTAGAGCCGATTGCGTTACCTATCGCAAGGGTTGTCTTGCCGTCCATCGCGGCAACCGCACCCACCAGCACTTCAGGAGCGGACGTGGCAACGCCGACGACCGTCAGGCCAATAACCAGCGGTGATACGCCGAGGGCACGGGCGATATTTGCAGCGCCAACGACAAATCGGTCGGCGCCATAAACAAGCAGGGTCAGGCCCGCAACGATTAGCAAAAAGTTTATTAACATTGGCTGGTTTACATTTTTTGCTGATAATGCCAGATTACGTCGACACATGATAATGGTTGTCAAAATCATCATGACCCAGCCTGCTTTACCGGTGATAAAAAGTCTTGCCTGTGCCGTTACCAGGTAACAGCAATTTCCCATGACTGACAGAATTCAAATGTTAAGAAGGTGGCTCGACAAGGAGTTGGCCCTGGTTAGCTACGACCTCACACCGGCTTCCGAGGACGCCAGCTTTCGAAGATACTTTCGAGTTCATCACCAGGACCGGACCTTCATCGTGATGGATGCACCGCCGGACAAGGAAGACTGCAGCGCTTTCCTGGATGTTACGGAGCGGCTGAGAAATTGTGGGCTGCACGCGCCGGAAGTCCATGCCCAGGACCTGCAACAGGGCTTCCTGCTGCTGGAAGACCTCGGCTCTGTGTCCTACCTGCAGAAACTCAATGCGGACAACGTTGACGAACTATACGGTGATGCAATGGCGGCCCTGCTCCAGTTCCAGGTCCGGGCGAAAGTATCGAGCTTGCCGCCCTACGACGAAGCGCTGTTAATGCAGGAAATGCAGCTGTTCCCGGACTGGTTACTGGGTGAGCACCTTGGAATATCTATCAACGAAGAGCAGGAATCGCAACTGCAAACATTATTTATCTCGCTGGCAGAGAACGCGCTGGCACAGCCCGCGGTTTTTGTTCACCGGGATTACCATTCGCGAAACCTGATGGTACAGGATCCTAACCCGGGCATTATTGACTACCAGGATGCTGTGCACGGGCCCGTGACCTACGACCTCGTGTCATTACTAAAGGATTGCTATGTAAAGTGGCCCGTCGACCGGGTACATGGCTGGCTGGCAAGTTACCATTCCCGCTATTGTGATAGCACGTCGTCGAATATTGGCATTGATCAATTTACGCGCTGGTTTGACCTGATGGGCGTACAGCGGCATCTCAAGGCCAGCGGTATATTTGCGCGTTTATGTCACCGGGACGGCAAGCCGGGTTACCTTGCAGATATTCCAAGAACGCTTTCATACATAGTTGATCTCGAGGAAAGCTACGACGAACTTGGCTGGCTGGTTGAACTGATAAAGGCGGACGTATTGCCGGGATTATCGAGTTCATGAAAGCGATGATTCTCAGCGCCGGTCGCGGCGAAAGAATGCGGCCACTGACGGACAAGATTCCAAAGCCCCTGCTCAGGATCAATGACAAACCCCTGCTTCAATACCATGTTGAAGCACTGGCGGCTGCCGGTATTCGCGAGCTGGTGATTAACCACGCGCTGATGGGAAAGATGATTGAAGATCACTTTGGCGATGGCAGTGACCTCGGTGTAAGGATTGCGTATTCCGCCGAAGGCGAAGAACCCCTCGAAACAGGTGGTGGTGTTCGGCGAGCCCTGCCACTGCTTGGACCGGAACCCTTTATTGTCGTGAATGGTGATGTGCTGAGCGATTATGATTTTGCCAGCCTGCCCACACAACCTGACTCGCTGGCTCACCTGGTGCTGGTACCGAATCCCGGGCACAACCCCAACGGTGACTTCCAGCTGGATAATGGCAGCGTTCGAAGCGAAGGGGATAACAGGCTCACCTACAGCGGAATCGCCGTGTTCAAACCCGGGCTGTTTGAGGATATCGAGGAAGAGCGTTTTGCTCTCGCCCCTTTGCTGCGCCAGGCCATGGCAAGGGAGCAGGTGAGTGGCGAGTGCTTTAATGGCCGCTGGCTCGACGTGGGCACACCCGAGCGCCTGGAACTGGCTAATTCACTGCTCAAATAAGTAAGTGGGCGCTTACTCTTTTACTTTTTTCCAGCCTGCCAGGGTGACCCCGGGGGCCTGGATAGCAGGTCATCACGTGGCCAGGGAAAATGCTGCGTCGCAAAATCAATATATAGTGGAGCATCAACAAAACTATACAAGATATAGATATTCTTGCATAAAAAGGCTATAGTGCGCCCCAATTTCAGCAGTGGAGTTAATCCGATAATGATTTATTGGATCTACGCACTACTAAAACTCACGCACTTTTTTACCGGTCTTGCGCCAGCACGCAAGCTGGCGCTAGTTTCCGTTTTCCTTCTCAGCAGCACGTCACTGTTACTTGGCATCGCGCGGCAACCTGTCGTTGAAGACGAGCCCGGCCAGGCCATCGTCAATGGCTTATCGCTGCCTTCTTCCGTTGTCACATTGCATGACCTGCAGATGAACGACCTTGCCGAGATTTCTCAAAATGGTGAGCTACGCGTCCTAAAGCTGGAACACAACGAGGTTTCATCAAGTGAGCTGGCGCTTCTTGAAGACTATGCAGAAGAGCTGAAGCTGAAGATGCGCTGGGTGAGCGCGCCGGATAAGCGAAGACTGTTTGAATATCTCAAGCAGGGCCGCGCCGATCTCGCTCTCAGCCAGGGACTGGAAATTCCGGCGAGGCACGCCGACTACCTGAAGTTGTCTCTTCCGTGGGGTGTGTCCCAGCAGCAGGTTATCAGTCGCAGTGATACAGGACGAATCAGGAGTCGCCAGGATCTTGCGACCCGCCAGGTAGCAATCAAGCGTTCTTCTCCACTTTGGGACGAACTCAATGCTCAGGCTGCTGAGAACCCGGCCATGAGTATTCTCGAGATTGCAGAGTCCGAGAAGTCTGGCGTGATTCTTGGCAAGGTTTCCAGCGGGCAGTACGATGTAACGGTACTGGATAACCTGACCGCAGAAGCCCTGCTGCCTTCATTTCTCAATCTTGAAGTCGCTTTTAACGCCAGCAAGGCGCGCATGAGCTCCTGGACAATACGCACCAGCTCCGGTGACCTGTCCGCCTCCGTGGATGCCTTCCTTAACAAGCATTACCTGCGCTCACAAATTGCGCGTAGTTACCAGGAAGACCTGCCCGGGCTCAGGAAAAGAAAAGTACTTCGTCTTGTAACCTACAAGAGCCCGGTAAACTACTATCTCAAGCGTGGAAAACTGAAGGGCTTTGAGCATGATCTGCTAAAACGCTTTGCCGAATCACGCAAGATGCGACTGGACGTGGTGGTTGCCGACAGCCACGAGGAAATGCAAAGCCTGTTGCTCGAGGGCAAGGGAGATGTTATTGCGGCCTCTGTTCCGCAGGATGCCTGGCTGGAGGAGCAGGGACTGGCGCTTTCAGGCAGCTACAGTCACTCTGCTCCCATAGTCATAGGTCGAAGCAAGGATACGCCATTACTTGATGCAAGAGCCCTGTCCGGTCGTCGCATTGTGCTCGCGGCATCCAGCCCTTACCGGAAACTCGTGGAGAAAATCCAGCAGCAGGGCATAGACCTTGAACTGAGTATCGCGCCGGTGGAACAGGGTCTTGAACAGGTGCTCTACCATGTTGCAAGGGGCGCCTACGACCTGACCCTGATCGGCGGGCATGAAATCAAGTCACGTTTTGCCCAGCAGGTGAATATTCGTGCGCATTTTGCACTCACAGAACCCTTGCCGCAGGTATGGGCGGTGCGCGAGGACAACCGCCTTCTGCTGGGCGCCCTGAATGATTTTATCAATCGCGAGTTTCGCAAGGGCTTTTACAACGTTCTCTATACCAAGTACATAGAGTCGCCACGCGCGGTGCTGGGCGACACGCAGCTGCTCGCTTCCAGCGAAATGCTCTCTCCCTATGATGACATCGTGCACAAGTACGCAGAACATTATGGCTTTGACTGGCGCCTAATCGTTGCGCAGATGTACCAGGAGAGCCAGTTTAACCCTCGCGCTGTTTCTTATTCCGGGGCGCAGGGTCTTATGCAAATTATTCCGGAGACGGCGGACCTTCTTGGTGTTGAAAACACCTACGATCCTGATAGCAGTATCAGGGCAGGCATCAAGTACATGGATTACCTGCGAGATAAGTTTACCGGTACAGAAATGCTGGAAGAAAGGATCTGGTTTTCACTTGCCGCCTATAACGCCGGCTACAACCGGGTGCAGCGTGCCAGGCAGCTGGCAGAGCGCATGAACCTCGACAAGAACAAGTGGTTTGATAATGTCGAAAAGGCGATGCTAGCCATGGCGCAGCCATTCTGGAAAGACGGCGAGGTGGCCCGGCAATGTCGCTGTGGACAGGCCGTGGTTTATGTTCGGGAAATCAGGACGCTTTACAACAACTACGTGCAGCTAAAACCGACCATCAGGACGGTATCACGTTCGCGCAAGTACAGCAGCGATATCTAGGCAGCTGTAATCATGCCTTGAGTGAAAAGGTCACCGGGCCATCGTTTAACAGGCTGATCTGCATATCAGCACCAAACTGCCCTGTCTCGACCCTGTCGTGCATTTGCCTTGCTTCACTTGCCACGTAATCAAACAGGGCGAGACCCGCTTCCGGTGTGGCTGCGCTGCTAAAGCTGGGCCTGGCCCCCTTCCTTGTGTCTGCAGCCAATGTAAATTGCGGAACCAACAGGAGCCCACCATCGACGTCCTTCAGGCTGAGGTTCATTTTCCCCTGTTCATCTGAGAAGACGCGGTAGCCAAGTAGACGCTCAAGCATGCGACGTGCGACAGCTTCATCATCTTCCTTTTCAAAGCCAAGAAATACCAACAAGCCGCCCTGGATGCCAGCGATAAGCTGCTTGTCGACTTCGACCTGGGCGAATCGGACCCGTTGCAGCAGCCCGATCATTGTGAGGATACAGCGTAAGAGGGACTAAATTATTTTCAGGTAATCAAGAATGTTAACGGCGAACAGCGCGATAGCCGCAGCCATGACAGCCCATTCCATATTTTTCCGGGCAAGAAAGCCGGTGAAATGCAAAATCAGTACTACGATTGCCAGTGCATAGACAATATAAAAAATCATAGTTTTATCCCTTGTAGTAGTGCCAGACTGCTTCTGCCACGCATGTTTCGCCAATCAGCACAATCTAGTTTCTGACAAAGCCCCAAAAATCCCGCATAACCTTATGATAACTATGCAAAACATGCAATGATTAATTGCAAAAATGGCTATTTTTCAGTGCTTCTGAGCCCGGACGCGGACGCCACGAGCAGGATATCTGCGCCCCTGCGTGCGAAGAGGCCGTTTGTTACCACCCCGGTTATGTTATTGATTTCCTGCTCCAGCTGTGGCGGATTATCAATTTTAAGGTTATGTACATCAAGGATGATATTGCCATTGTCGGTGGTAAAACCGTCACGCAGCACCGGTTGCCCACCCAGCTTGACCAGTTGCCTGGCAACATAACTTTGCGCCATGGGAATCACCTCGACAGGAAGTGGAAAGGTTCCCAGCATTGGCACTTCCTTGCTTTCGTCGACGATGCAGACAAACTTGCGGCTTGCAGCCGCGACAATTTTTTCCCGGGTCAAGGCACCGCCACCGCCCTTAATAAGATGTAGATTGGGAGTCGCCTCGTCAGCGCCATCGATATAAACCGGTATGTCACCACAGCTGTTCAAATCGCTGACCGGGATGCCGTGCGCCCTGAGACGTTCTTCCGTGGCAACTGAACTTGACACTGCACCGTCAATACGATGCTTCATGCCCGCCAGGGCATCTATGAAAAAATTCACCGTGCTGCCGGTGCCTACGCCCACGATGGCGTCTTCCACGACATAGTCCAGCGCCGCTTCTGCAGCCTGTTTCTTCAGTTCGTCCTGGTTCAATGCGGGCACCTCGCGGTTAATTTTTTTACAGGGAACGGTTGGTGTTATCTTATGCCCATGTTTGATGAATACAAACAATTAATTGAGCAGGCCAGTGAGCGCGTCTACGAGGTTGCAAGTCGTACAGCGCTGGACCCGGCTGCACAGCTTTCGGAGTTGCTGGGAAACAGCATTTATCTCAAGCGCGAAGATCGCCAGGATGTTTTTTCCTACAAGATCCGTGGTGCATATAACATGATGTGTGCGCTCGAGGGTGACGAGAAATCCCGTGGTGTACTTGCAGCCTCGGCGGGAAACCATGCACAGGGTGTCGCGCTTGCAGCCAGGAAACTGGGAATATCGGCGACCATTGTAATGCCCAAGACTACGCCGGAGATCAAGGTTAGTGGAGTCAGGAGACTGGGCGGCAGGGTAGTACTGCACGGCAACACCTACGACGATGCCTGTCAACACGCTACCGAGCTTTGCAGGGAACACGACAGCACCTACGTGCCGCCTTACGATCATCCCCTTGTCATTGCGGGACAGGCAACGGTGGCTGTTGAGTTAATGGAACAATTGCCGAAGCTTGATTACGTGTTTGTGCCCGTGGGAGGTGGCGGACTGGCTGCAGGCATGGCACTGCACATCAAGGCGCTAAATCCTGCTATTAAAATTATCGCGGTAGAGCCCGACGAAGCCGCTTGCCTGCACGCTGCCATGCAAAGCGGCGAGCGCGTGGTGCTGGATCATATCGGCATTTTTGCCGACGGCGCTGCAGTGAAACAGGTGGGAGAAGAGAACTTTCGTATTTGCCGGGAACTGGTGGACGACGTTTTGCTGGTCAGTGTTGACGAGATATGTGCGGCGGTGAAGGATATCTTTGAAGACACGCGCGCTATTCCGGAACCTGCAGGGGCACTGGCCACGGCGGGGATGAAGCAGTACGTGGAAAGCCATGGTATTGCAGGTAAGAACATTACCGCTGTGTTCAGCGGTGCCAACGTAAACTTCGATCGCCTGCGTCATATTGCAGAATTGTCTGCCCTGGGTGAACAGAAAGAGGCGCTTTTTTGCATTACCATTCCCGAGCAGCCCGGCAGTTTCAGGAAACTTTGTCACGACCTCGGGCCGCGCCCGGTCACTGAATTTAACTATCGGTACAACGACAGCAAAACAGCCCGTGTCTTTGCTGGCATTGGCCTGAGACACGGCGTCGGTGAGAAAGAGTCACTCCTGGCCAGTCTTCGGGAAAAGGGTTATGAGGTGCTGGACATGAGCAATGATGAGCTGGCAAAGATGCACGTGCGCTACATGATTGGTGGTAGTCCGCAAAGCCTCGAGGATGAGCGCCTGTATCGTTTTGAATTTCCCGAGCGTGCCGGTGCACTGCTGTTTTTCCTGACTACCATGGGCGATCGATTTAACATAAGCCTGTTTCATTATCGCAACCATGGCGCCGCCTACGGGCGTGTGTTGCTGGGTGTGCAGGTACCTGCGAGCGAGATAGCGGATTTCCAGGAAGTGCTCACTGAGCTCGGCATGGAATACAGTGAAGAAAGCGCAAACACGGCTTATCGTCTTTTTCTCGGGGCCTGAAACAGGTGGCAGCGTCCAAGCTGCGAAGTGAAAAAATTAAGAGGGTATCAACCGCGATGTCGGTCAGTGGACAACCCAACTTGAACCAAAGGATCAAGTGGGAACAGCTGGCGACATATCAGGCTGCCCACCTTAGCGGGGGGTGTGCACAACAACATCGCGGTTTAGTTCCCTGGTGAGTGTATTATAGGCTCAAGTTACCCAGTCCAATCACGAACACCGCAGAAGACACCCATATTTAAACTTTACTGTACGGGCTCTCCCGTTGGAAAATCCGTTTGCATTTCCATCTGGCGACCCTTAACCAGGGCCTCATCAATCTTGCTCTTCAATCGTTGAACAGCGTTATCAATAGTAGAAGTATAGTCCTCATTTTCCTGTTTGTAAGCCAGTAGTTCGTGGGCAAGGTTGAGGGCTGTCATCACGGCAATTCGCTCTGCACCGATGACTCGACCGCTGTTTTTCATGTCCGTCATCTTGGCATTGAGGTAGTCTACCGAGGTGTGTAACTGCTCACGTTCTTCCTCAGTACAGGAAATCAGGTATTCCTTGTCCAGGATCTTGATGGTGACCGGTTTGCCGTTTTCATTCATGAGCGGGTTTCCATGGCTCGCAGGCGCGAAATCATTGACTCTATGCGTGTCCTTGCCTGTTCAGTTTTTTCAATGAGGGCGGCCCTTTCATTGACGAGACTGTCCTGTTGATTTCGAAGGGCGGAGTTTTCGGATTTCAGTTCATCGACGGTGCGGATCAGTTCATCCACCCGCGCTTCCAGGGCTGACAAATCCATGTTTTCGTTTTCGCTCATGGTGGTCTTGTGCTTGATGGCTAATGTTTAAATGACGACTCAAAAAAGGATAATTTCTAGTATCATTGCGCCAATATAGAGCGGTGGCAGGGCAGGGTCAACTGCCAAGAGCAGACAATCTCAGGCGCGGCTTCAAGTGGTCAGCCCGGCAGGGCATATTTAACGAAATACGAGAAAAAACTATGTCAAATCATGATGTCCTGGACAGCCTGCTGGCACGGGTTGATGCAGAGGCGCTGGCAGCAGAGTGCCATGGTTTCCTGTGTGCCCAGATCTGCGTGACTGGCCAGGTCAACGATATCCTGTGGAAGGATTTCCTTGATGTGCAAAGTGAAGATGATGAGCTTATCGAGGCCTGTTACGAGGAAGTAAAAAGCATGGCTGAAACCATCATGGAACAGCTTCACTCTGCCGAGTTCGGGCTGGAACTGTTGCTTCCCGATGACGAGTCTTCCTTGGCGCTGCGCGCCGAGGCACTGGTAAACTGGTGTCATGGCTTTCTTAATGGCTTTGGCCTGAGTGACACGGTAAACGATGCAGAGATATCTGCTGAATGCGAAGAAGTGCTGGAGGATTTTACCCAGATTTGCAGGCTTGGTGTCGGTGAAGAAGAAGTCGGAGACGAGGAGTCATTGATGGAAATCATCGAGTACGCGCGTATGGGCGCATTATTAATATTTGAAGAAACCCAGCTGGCGCTGGGTCGATCGGAGGTGTTGCATTGATGGATGCAAGAGAGTTTCAGCGGCGTCGCAAGCGCCTGATGGACATGATGGGCGATGAGAGTATCGCTATTATTCCAACTGCGCCGGTGCGCATGCGAAACAGGGACGTGGAATACCCGTTTCGCCATGACAGCGATTTCTATTACCTGACAGGGTTTGCAGAACCAGAAGCGGTGGCCGTGCTTATTCCCGGTCGTCCTTCCGGTGAATACGTGCTTTTCTGCCGCGAGCGGGATGCGCTGATGGAAACCTGGAATGGTTTGCGCGCGGGCCTCGAAGGCGCTGTGGAGAAACATGGTGCCGACGACGCCTTCCCCATCGAGGACCTTGATGACATTCTTCCCGGCCTGCTTGGAGACCAGGAGCGTATTTACTACACCATGGGCAATGATCCGAATTTTGACCAGCGTGTGCTGAGCTGGGTGAAACACGTGAGGGACCAGGTTCGGTCCGGCATCAGTGCACCGGATGAATTTATCTCGCTGAACCATATTCTCCATGATATGCGCCTGTACAAGAGTCGACAGGAAATAAAAGCCATGCGCCATGCAGCAAAAATATCTGCGGCGGCTCACAAGCGTGCAATGCAGGTATGCCAGCCCGGTATGTTCGAATATGAAATAGAAGCAGAGCTGACCCATGAGTTTATGAAACAGGGAGCGCGCAGCGCTGCCTACTCAAGCATTGTTGGCGGAGGCGCCAACAGCTGCATACTGCATTACACAGATAACGAAGCCGAGCTCAAGGACGGCGATGTGCTGCTGATCGATGCCGGGGCCGAGTATGAAAGTTACGCCAGTGACATAACCCGGACTTTCCCGGTGAACGGTTCGTTTAGCGAGGAGCAACAGGCCATTTACGAAATTGTGCTGGACGCGCAGTTGGCAGCCATTGAAGAAGTCAGGCCGGGTAATCACTGGAACGATCCCCACGAAGCTGCTGTGCAGGTTATTACTGAAGGGCTGGTTTCCCTGGGTATTCTCAAGGGTCGTGTTCGCAGCCTGATAAAGGACCAGGCTTACAGCAAGTACTACATGCATCGAACCGGGCACTGGCTGGGCATGGACGTGCATGACGTTGGCGATTACAAGGTGGACGGTGAATGGCGCATGCTTGAGCCCGGCATGGTGTTGACCATTGAACCGGGAATCTATCTTGCCCCGGCCCGTGGTCTTGCCAAGAAATGGTGGGATATCGGTGTTCGTATTGAGGATGATGTGCTTGTTACAAAGGACGGCTATGACGTATTGAGCAAGGATATGCCAAAAACCGTCGAAGAGATCGAATCGATCATGGCAAGCGCTGCCTGATTCTTCGAGCGTTCACTAAAATGCAGCAGGACTATGACATAGTCATCGCGGGTGGTGGCATGGTAGGTGCGAGCCTTGCCCTCGCGCTGGCCGGGACCGGGCTTTCTATCGCCGTTATAGAGCCTGTGCTTGGCGATGCAGAACAGCAGCCAAGTTATGACGATCGCGGTATCGGCCTGTCGCTTTCCTCGAAAAGAATTTTCCAGGGCCTGGACGTCTGGTCCGAAGTAGCAGGTGCTGCCAATCCAATACGGCATATTCACGTCAGCGATCGCGGTCACTTTGGCAAGGTGCGCATGCATGCCGAGCAACTGGGCCTTGATTCACTGGGTCACGTTGTCATTGCGCGGGAGCTGGGCAGGGTGCTGCTTCAGAGAATAAAGAACCAGGAAAACGTCGACTTTATCTGTCCGGCAAGGGTTGACAGTTTCAGGCAAACCGGTGACGGCATTGAACTGCAGCTACTGGGCGAGGGCGATCCTGCCTCACTGCGCTGCAGCTTGCTGGTAGCAGCCGATGGCACCGATTCCGGTATTCGACAACAGCTGGACATCGTGACAAAAGAACATGATTACCGGCAAAGCCTGATCGTCAGCAATATCAGTTCAAAGAACCCACACAACGATACCGCCTACGAGAGATTTACCCCGGACGGGCCGCTGGCACTGTTGCCGCTGCAGTCAGACAGGTATGTGCTGGTTTTCAGTTGCGCGGCAGAGAAGACGGAACATTTCCTGTCCCTGCCTGACGAGGAATTTCTGGAAGAAGTCCGCCAACGTATGGGGAGGCGAGTGGGACGGATTTTCAAGCTGGGCAAGCGGCGCGCATACCCGGTAAGAAGTGTCATGGCGGATCAGCAATTAACCGGTCGCGTGTTGTTGCTGGGAAATGCCGCGCACACCATTCACCCGAACGGGGCGCAGGGTTTTAATCTTTGCCTGAGGGACGTTGCCTGCCTGGCGGAAAAGCTGGCCGAGGCTGACAGGCAAAAGCTGGACCCCGGCAATGCCATGCTGCTTGGTGAATACCTGCAGGAAAGAAAGGCGGACCAGCAACGTGTCAGTGAACAATCGCACAATATCACGCGCTGGTTCTATAACCGCAATAGTGGCCTTTCCCTCGTGCGTAACCTTGCCATGACCCTGGTTGATCTCACGCCACCGGCGCGACAGGAACTGATGCGCCGGGGTATGGGTATTAGTGGCAAACAGCCGGGGCTCGTCAGGGGGCTGATGACGTGAGTAAAAAAACAACGAAGGTTGTTATCGCTGGCGGTGGGCTGGCAGGGCTTGGCCTGGCGTGCCTGCTGGCGAGGGCCGGGCTTGAGTGCATCGTTCTTGAAAGTAACACGAATAGCGAGGGAGCTGACGATGATCCAAGGGCCCTGGCAATTACCCATGCATCTCGCAGCATACTGGAAGCCTGCGGCGCCTGGTCACAAATCCCGCCGGAAAAAACCGGGTATTTTCGCGGTATGCACGTGTGGGATGCGAATGGTCGTGGTGAAGTCAGTTTTGACAGTGCAGATCTGTGCCAGCCAACACTGGGATACATCGTCCAGCAATCGCGGGTTCAGCACGCTCTTGAAAACGTGGTGTCCGTGTTGCCCGGAGTAGACATGCGTTACGGCTCCAGCATAGAGGATATTCACTGGCTGGATGATGGTATCGAGGTCAGCGTGAGTGACGGTGAACGAATCAGCGCCAGCTTGCTGGTGGCCGCCGATGGGGTCAATTCCCGTTGTCGTGAACTGGCTGGTATCCAGTATCCCACGAGGGACTACCAGCAGCGTGCCCTTGCCTGCCTTGTAAGAACTGCACTTGGTCATGAGGATATTGCCCGCCAGCGCTTTCTTTGCAATGGCCCGCTGGCGTTTTTACCCATGTACGAGGCTAATCAATGCGGGGTGGTGTGGTCGACCACGCCGGAGCACGCCAATGAACTTCTGCAGATGGATGAGCAGCAGTTTAATAACGAGTTACAGGAAGCGTTTGAATTCAAGCTTGGGCAGGTGGAGCACAGCGAGCAAAGAAAGAGTTTTCCCCTGCTGCGCGCCCAGGCAGAACACTATTGTCTTGAGTCCCTGGCGCTCATTGGTGATGCGGCACATTCAGTTCATCCCCTTGCCGGCCAGGGTGCAAACCTGGGTTTTCTCGATGCTGCCAGCCTTGCGCAACTGGTGCTGGAAGCACACCGCAAGAATCGAAATATCGCCGGGCGCCGCGTGTTACGCGCCTACGAGCGCTGGCGCAAGGTGGAAAATCGCACCATGATGATGATTTTTGAAGGCTTCAAGTACACCTTTGAGAACCAGGCTTCGCCCATACCCATGTTACGCAACCAGGCCCTTGATATTGCAAATTCGATTGTTCCCCTGAAACACACTATCATGCGTCACGCCATGGGCCTGGCCGGGGACTTACCGGAGTTCGCAAAAGGAAACATTGCCTGATAACGTAGCAAAGCATTGCCTGTAAGGGCTGCTGGAATAAACCGCATGTCAGAAAACGAGAACAACATACCAAGTAATTTTATTCGCAAGATCATCACCGCGGACCTTGAAGCGGGGAAGAATGATGGTCGCGTGCACACGCGTTTTCCGCCTGAGCCAAATGGCTACCTTCATATCGGGCATGCCAAGTCTATTTGCCTGAACTTTGGTTTTGCCGGCGAGTTTAACGGCAAGTGTAACCTGCGCTTTGATGACACAAACCCTGAGAAAGAAGACGTGGAGTACGTCGACTCGATAAAGGAAGACGTTCGCTGGCTGGGCTTTGACTGGGAAGATCGGGAGTTTTTTGCCTCGGATTATTTTGAACAGCTTTACCAGTACGCGGTGGCGCTGATCGAGCAGGGCAAGGCCTATGTTGACAGTCTCAACGCCGAAGAGATGAGGGAACATCGCGGTACGCTGACAGAGGCGGGTAAGGACAGTCCCTACCGGGATCGCAGCGTGGAGGAGAACCTTTCACTGTTTGAAGATATGCGTGCCGGAAAGTTTGATGAGGGTGAATGCGTGCTTCGCGCAAAGATTGACATGGCATCACCCAATCTCAACATGCGTGACCCGGTAATTTATCGCATCAAGAAAGCCACCCATCACCGTACCGGTGATGCCTGGTGTATTTATCCAATGTACGATTTCACCCACTGTCTTTCTGATGCCCAGGAACACATCACCCACTCACTCTGCACGCTGGAATTTGAAGACCATCGCGCGCTTTACGACTGGGTCATTGATAACCTCGACACACCTGCCCGACCCCACCAGTATGAGTTTGCCAGGCTGAACCTGGGCTACACCGTGCTAAGCAAGCGCAAGCTGTTACAGCTGGTCAATGAAAAGCACGTCAATGGCTGGGACGATCCAAGGATGCCCACCATCTCGGGCATACGTCGCCGGGGCTATACGCCTGCCGCTATTCGTGACTTCTGTGAGCGTATAGGCATTACCAGGAGCGATACGCGGATCGATATCGGCGTGCTTGAAAACTGCCTGCGTGAAGATCTTGATGGTAGTGCACCAAGGGCCATGGCGGTGTTAAGACCGCTCAAGGTCGTGATTGAAAACTTTCCCGAGGGCGAAGAAGACTGGCTGGATGCGGCAAATCATCCGCAAAAGCCGGAGATGGGTTCGAGACAGGTTCCCTTCAGCCGGGTCATTTATATTGAGCAGGATGATTTCATGGAAGATGCGCCAAAGAAGTTTTTCAGGCTCGCCCCGGGCAGGGAAGTACGCTTGCGTTACGCGTATTTCATTACCTGTAACGAGGTCATCAAGAATGACGCCGGCGAAGTCGTGGAGCTGCGCTGTACTTACGATCCGGAGACTCGTGGCGGTAATGCTCCGGATGGCCGCAAGGTCAAGGGCACAATACACTGGGTGTCCGAGGCGCACGCGGTAAAGGCTGAAGTGAGGTTATACGATCGTCTTTATAACGTGGAAAACCCGGATGCCGAGGAAGACAGCTTTGCCTGCCTCAACCCGGACTCGGTGGAGGTGCTGGGTGATGCCCTGCTGGAGCCTGATCTTAAAAAGGCTTCACCTGGGGATCGTTTCCAGTTTGAGCGCCTGGGTTACTTTTGCGCCGATGCAAAAGACTGGAGCGCGGAAAAAACTGTCTTCAATCGGGCAGTGACGCTTCGTGATACCTGGGCAAAGATCAACAGGTAGTTAATGACAAACGCGCCTGACACTCTGTACGACTCCAACCTGTCTTCGCTGGAGCTGATCAACAAGGGCAAGGTGCGTGACATTTACGATGTTGACGATCGGCACATGCTTATTGTCACGACCGACAGGCTGTCCGCTTTTGATGTGATCCTGCCGGACCCGATCCCTGGTAAAGGCGCCGTCCTCACTGAAGTGTCGAACTTCTGGTTCAGGCGCACCAGCGGGGTCATTGCTAACCATCTTTCTGAGCTGTCACTTAGCGACGTTGTCTCTGACGAAGGAGAGCGACAAATGCTTGAGGGGCGCGGTATCGTGGTGAAGAAGCTCAGGCCACTGCCGGTGGAAGCCATCGTGCGTGGTTACATCATTGGCTCTGGATGGAAGGACTACCAGGAAAGTGGCACCATCTGCGGAATACAGTTACCCCGGGGTTTACAGCAGGCAGAGAAATTACCGCAGGCGATTTACACGCCGTCAACCAAGGCGGAAGTTGGCGATCATGATGAGAACGTAGATTTCCAGGCGACTGTCGATCTGATCGGTGAGTCACTGGCTAACCAGGTTCGGGAAGTGAGCCTGGAAATATACACCGAGGCCGCAGAGTATGCCCTGCAACGCGGGATCATTATTGCTGACACCAAGTTTGAATTTGGTATAGATGAGAATGACCGGCTGGTGCTGATTGATGAGGCCTTAACGCCGGACTCCTCGCGCTTCTGGCCGGCGAACACCTACGAGACAGGCATCAGCCCGCCAAGTTTTGACAAGCAGTATGTTCGGGATTACCTGGAAACACTGGACTGGGACAAGAAGGCACCCGGCCCATCGCTGCCAGCCACGGTAATCGAGAACACTGCCGCCAAGTACCACGAGGCCAGGCAAAGACTGACCGGCTGAGCGGGTATCATGATCCCCCTGCACGACGACAATCCCACGGAAATATTTCCAGTCTTTACCGTGCTGTTTATTGCGGTTTGCGTGCTGGCATTTTCCTGGCAGTCTTCGCTGGGAGCCGAGGGATACAACGTGGCCATTTACGGGCTTGGCGTGATTCCCGCAGTGCTGACCAACAAGCTTAGCCTGCCACCGGAGTTGTTCATTATCCCTGCCTGGCAAACCATGTTTACCTCCATGTTTTTACACGGCGGCTTTATGCATCTTGCCGGCAACATGCTTTACCTGTGGATCTTTGGAAACAACGTGGAAGATGCCATGGGCTACATTCGTTTTATTATTTTTTATTTTCTATGTGGCCTTGCAGCGGTGGCAGGGCAAACGATGCAGGACCCGGGTTCACAAATCCCGATGATCGGCGCTTCAGGTGCAATATCCGGGGTGCTGGGTGCCTACCTGTTACTTTACCCCCGCGCTCGAGTGCTGGTGCTGATTCCGCTTGGTTTCTTTTCCCAGCTTGTGCGCCTGCCGGCAGGCTGGGTGCTGGCGCTATGGTTTGCCATGCAGCTTATTAGCTCTGCCATGAGTAATAGCGAGGGTGGCGGTGTCGCCTGGTTTGCCCACATCGGTGGCTTCGTGGCGGGTATGGCCCTTGTTCCGTTATTTAAACGGAAAAAAGTAAAGCTGTTTATGCCGGGGCATGGTTCAAGAAAATATACCCGGCGAGTTGGTCGCCACGACTAGGACGTTCCTGTCTCTCTTACTGCGCCTCAAAAGTCGCGGCGGATTCTGAAAGCTTTGACATCAGCTGCTCGCGGTCCGCGGGCTCGGTCACTTTCTCCATGGCCTCGTTAAACAGCTTTACGTTTTTATCGTGGTCGGCGAGCAGTTCTTCCATCTTCAGGTTCTCGGCAATGGATGGAGACTGGTTCTTGTCGTACTTTTGATCCAGCTCGGTGAGAAAGCCAAAGTAGATCCGCTTGGTGCGTCCCATGGCCTGGTAGGCCTGCCAGGCGTCTTCGGCAACCGGGCTCAGGCTGTCATCATTATCTGTCATCGGTAACTTTTCGCTTTTTGTAATGCCCGGGTATTCTACGGCTTTTTGTGCCGTTTCAATATTGCTTCCTTATGCCTGCAGCATACCGGCGATCAGTGCCGACAGGTAAAGCCCGACGCCAAAGGATGCATGGGCCATGAGACTTTTGAGTCTCGTGGCGAGGGGTTTCGGTGTTCGGTTTCCGGCGATACCGAAACCCATGCAGGGCTGCAGGAGGAAAAAGGGAAAGACCACCGTGGCGATTCCAAACATCAGAGCTGACACAGGATTCGGGCCTGCCAGCCATTGCCCGGCGGTGATCAGCGTCAGCAGCAGCGCAAACACAACGCCGGTGACATAGTGAGCAACCCAGCCCAGCGGGCACTCCATGGCCTGCGCGTCAGCATTAATAATAGTGTGATGAACAAGGGTTCCGGAGCGAAGGTGTAGCAGCCAGCGCCCCACCAGGCAGTAGTCAAGGGAAGTCATCCTGAACAAAAGCTTCATCAGCAAGGCCCAGGCATCCATAACAGCCGTCGCGCCTATGCCAATAACCAAGCTTAACAGGATAGTTGGTACATCAAGGGACATCAGCGATGCCCGGCTTTCAGTACTTTTACGGCGATGCTGAGAAAGTAAATAAGGGATGCCATGACAATAATGCTTGCACCCGCCGGCAGGTCCAGCTCGTATGCCGTGGCGAGACCGCCTGCTGTTGATAACAGGTTCAGTAAAATCGCAATCAGCATCATGCGCGGAATTGAGTGGGAGAACTGCATGGCGCTTGCCGCAGGCAGGACCAGCAAGGCCATCACCAGTATCAGCCCCACCACCTGGATCAGGAGCACGATGGTAAGAGCGGTGATACAAAGCAGCAGGATATAAAAGAACTCGACATTGATTCCCCTAAGCCGGGCAAACTCCTCGTCAAAGCTTGCTGCAAGGAACTGGCGATAAAAAACTGCCACGGTCGCCAGGATCACAAGATCAAGTATCAGCATCATTTGCAGGTCATTGGCGCTGACCAGCAGGATGTTGCCAAACAGGTAAGCCATGAGGTCGGTATTGTAGCCGGGGGTGCGGGAGATAAAGATAATGCCGACAGCCATGCCGAGCGACCAGAATGCCGCAATGAGGACATCCTCATCCTGTCGCCAGCGTAACTTTATCCAGCCAATAAGTATCGCGATGACCAGGGCAGCAATCACCGCGCCGAGCAGGGGTGAGGATTGCAGGAACCAGGCGATACCCATACCGGCAAGTACGGCGTGGGCAATACCGCCGCTGAGGAACCCGATCCGTTTCACCACCACGTAGCTACCCATGATGCCGCAGCCCAGGCTGGCGAGCAGACTCGCCCACATGGCGTTTTGCAGGAACTGGAACTCCAGTAGTGCGCTAAAAAAACCTGTCATGGTGCTCGCTAATGATGGTGATGGATCATCTTTACGGGGGCGCCGTAAAGTTCCTCGATGGTTTTACCGCTGATGTTTTCTGTTTCATGGCAGATCATGCTGCGATTAAGGCAACCCACTCGATCCACGTAGCCGGATATGAAGGCGATATCGTGTGACACGACGATGATGGTCATGTGCTCGTTGTACTGCTTTAGCAGTGCAAAGATGTTTTCTTCCGCCTGCACGTCAATATTGGCGGTGGGTTCATCCAGCACGAGTATTTCCGGCTGCGAAGTCAGCGCTCGGGCGATGAGCATGCGCTGAACCTGGCCACCCGAGAGGCTGGAGATGGGCGCCTCGGCAAGGTGGGCAATCTCTACAACTTCCAGTCCCTTCATCGCCAGCTCTTTTTCCTCCCTGGAGAATGCGCCGATACGGATACTGTTGCCAAGGTGGCCAAGCAGCACCACGTCAATGACCTTGATGGGAAAGTCACGCGGAAATGAAGGGTACTGCGGCACATAGCCGATGTGATGACTGGCCTCTGCCGGTGTCTTGCCCAGTACGCGAATTTCCCCGGTGTCCGGCTTGAGCAGGCCAAGCATGAGCTTCAGCATGGTGCTTTTGCCTGCGGCATTGGGCCCGATGATGCCAAAGAATTCCTCTTCGACAATGTCCACCGTAATGTCTTCCAGCACCTTTGCCTGCTGGTAGGCATAGGACACGTTGGAGAAGCTGATGGCAGGAGACATAAGTATTGCTGCGACTAGCGTGTTGCGATGGCAACCTGGCGTGCGATTTCCCGCATCCCGGAAATGTAGTCAAGCGGCAGTGGATCAATTTCCACCAGCTGTGCATTGATTTCCCGCGCCAGCGCAAGGGCAGACGTCGAAGGATGCTGTTGCTGGGTGAACAGCGTGGTAATTTTTTCGCTTCGAGCCTTGCGAGCGAGCCTGATGAGACTTTTTGCACCCACTTCTATGCCACCTTCTTCCAGTGCCAGTTGTTTCAGTCCATAGTCAGCGGCGAAGTGGCCAAAGGCAGCGTGAGAAACGATAAAATAGTCTGTGCGTCTTTGTTCCAGGCTGGCGCTGATCTCTTCATCCAGCATGGCGAGGTCGCGGGATAGCTGTCGATAGTTCTCAGCATAATGCCCTGCATTGCCGGCATCGACGGCCACCAGTTCATCGTGTATCAGTTTTGCCAGGCGCTCGGCATTACGCACGCTAATCCAGGCATGAGTGTCCAGTCCTTCCCTGTCGCTGGCAAAAACCCCTGAACAACAGTCCACCACTCGCGTATTGCTGTTATGTTCAATAAAGCCCTGCAGCCAGCTGCGTTCAAATTCCAGGCCAACAGGAAAATATAGTGTTGCCTTATTAAGTAGTGCTACTTGTCCCGGGCTCGGATCAAAGTGTTCAGGAGAATCTCCCGGTTTCAGCATGACTGAAACTATAACGTGTTCACCACCGATTCTCTCTACGAGGTATTTCTGGGGAGCGATACTGACACCGACCTGCAGTTTCTCCGCAGAGACCAGTGACGGCGAAGCAAGCAGGCAAAAAAAGAATACGTTAAAAAAGACGCGCACGATGACAGGACCGGATTGAATTTCAGCTTGCCGGCGGACAATGGGAGCAGCGCCCCTTGATTTCCACTACCTGTTTCTCGATGGCAAATCCGATTTCTTCAGCCTTGCTGTGGATCAGCCTGACCAGATCGTTATCGGCAAGCTCGGCAACTTCCCCGCACTCGCTACATATCAGGAACTGGCCCGCACTCTGGTGGCCCGGTTTGCCACAGCCGACATAGGCATTGAGGGATTCGATCTTGTGTACCAGGCCCTCTTCCTGCAAAAAATCCAGCGCGCGATACACCGTGGGAGGTGCTGCACTGCTGCGCTCATTTCGCAGGATATCCAGCAGGTCGTAGGCCTTGACCGGCTCGTGGCTGGCCCATACCAGTTCCAGCACGCGACGACGAATCGCAGTGAGACGACCCCCGCGCTGCTTGCAGGTGGCCTCCGCCGCGAGGATGGCCTGGTCAATACAGGCGGCGTGGTGATGGTCGCTGTGGGAAAACTCCCTTAAAACTTTTGCCTGGGACATGTTTGATCGTTTGAGTAAAATTGTTATATTATAACATTACATTTAGCTCCGCTAGCCATATGAAGCTGGAAAACCTCAAATTTACACTACTGGTTCTGCTGGTCCTGATGGGTCAGGGCAGCCTGTTTATGCATGACATAAACCATGCTGCCGAGGAAGAAGTCAGTGACTGCCAGCTTTGTATCAAGCTCGATAAGCAGGATCACAGCCTGCCTTCCGCGGGGCTGCCAGAATTCGATCAAATTGTTGGGGATGGCTTTCTTACCAGTTCCACCCCCCGTATCGAAAGCCATTCCTGGCAATTTCGCTATTCCCGCGCCCCACCCGCCTCCGCCTGAAAATACCTTTTTTGAAGCGGCCCAAGCCGCAGCGCCCGCGTATTTGTGCCGGCGCGTTTCGTATTAATCAGTCGGAGTTTCGTTGTGATGAAAAATTTAGCCTGTTGTTTGCTGGCGTTGATCGCCACCAGTCCCTTTGCATCCCTTGCACAGGAGAATGAACTAGAAGAGGTCCGCGTGACCGCTAACCCCCTGAGTGATGTGGATGGGCATATTATTCAACCCACCCATGTCATGGATAAAGAAGAACTAAAGCGCCGCAGCGTGCAGAACATCGGCGAGACCGTTGGCAACCAGCTTGGCGTGACCTCTTCCGATTTTGGCGCCGGTGTTGGCCGGCCCGTGATTCGCGGCCTGGGTGGTGCGCGTACCAAGGTGCTGCAAAACGGCATTGGCACCATGGACGCCTCGGTCACCAGCGCCGATCATGCGGTAACAGGTGAGCCGGTCTTTGCCCAACAGATTGAGCTGTTGCGTGGACCCGCCACGCTACTTTATGGCAGCGGCACCAGTGGCGGCCTGGTGAACATTGTGACCGATCGTATTCCCGAGACTGTGCCCGAGGGTGTTGATGGCGATGTGCTGGCGCAATACGAAACGGTGGCTGAAGGTTTTCTCGGTGCCGCCAGCCTGAACGCCGGCTTTGGCAATTTTGCCTTTCACTTTGATGCCATGCTGAGGGACAGGGATGACTATGACATCCCCGGACACGCTGAGCTTGAAGAAGAAGGTCACGATGACGAGGATGAAGATCACGAAGAAGAGGAAGGGACACTGGAAAACAGCTTCGTGGAGACTGAAGTGGTCTCAGGTGGCGTTTCCTGGATTGGTGAGCGTGGGTTTATCGGCTTTTCCGTGAACAGCATGGACCACGAGTACGGTGTTCCCGGAGGGCATGGTCACGAGGAAGAGGGTCATGACGATGATCACGACGAGGAAGAGGAAGAAGGTGGCGTGACCATCGACATGAAGCAGACCCGCTATGACTTCAAGGGCCATCTTGACCAGCCATTTGAAGGCCTGCGCTGGGTTCGCACACGCTGGGGCTACAACGACTATGAGCACGTGGAGATAGAGCCCAGTGGTGAAATCGGCACCATGTTTGATATTGAAGAGATCGAGGGACGCGTAGAGGCGGCCCATAACACGCTGGCTGGCTGGGATGGCGTTTTTGGTATTCAGTACAACGACAGGGAGTTCTCCGCCATCGGCGAAGAAGCTTTTGTGCCACCGGCGGAGCAGGACTCCATCGCGCTGTTCCTGGTTGAAACTCGAGACTTCGGCGATCTACACCTTGACCTGGGATTTCGCTACGAGGATACCGACAGTGATTCAAGCACCGGTTTCTCGGTCGGACACGAGACATTCAGTGCTTCTGCCGGCGTCGACTGGCACTACGCCGAAGGCTACAAGACCGGGCTTTCATTCTCCCATAGCCAGAGAGCGCCAAACCTGGAAGAGCTCTTTTCCAATGGACCACACCTGGCCACCGGCACCTTTGAGATTGGTGATACAACACTCGATGAAGAAGATGCAAATAACATCGAGTTTCACTGGGCCAAGACTGAAGGTCGTCTTACCGTGAGAGCAAACGTCTTTTACAACCAGATAAACGATTTTATCTTCCTGCAGGAACAGGATCTCAACGGTGATGGCGTTGCTGACCGTGTTGAGGAGGATTTCAGTGGTGACCCGGCTGAAGTTCTTGACCCGGATGAAGATGAGGAGCCATTGCTGCTTGTACACACGCAGGACGATGCCGACTTTTTCGGTTTTGAGATCGAAGGTATTTATAACCTGTTCTCCGACAACCGAGGCAACATGGATCTGCGACTCTGGTCTGACTATGTCGACGGCGAAAGGGACGGTGGCGTTAACCTTCCCCGTATTACCCCGTGGCGTATCGGTGCCGGGCTGAACTATGCCAGGGGGCCGTTTAACGTGTCCGCTGAATTTACCCACACCGGTGATCAAAACGACACCGCGCCGCTGGAAACCGACACCGACGGCTTTAACATGCTGAATATTTATGCCAGTTACACCTACGAGGTAGACGGTACTGAATTCACCGTGTTTGCGCGTGGCACCAACCTGCTTGATGAGGAAGTTCGCAGGCACACATCTTTTGTGAAGGATCTCGCCCCGCTACCCGGCGCTTCAGGCATTATCGGTATCCGTTCCTCTTTCTAGGAGGAACGGATTTCCTTTCGGGGCACTGTGCAAACCAGGGTGCTGCAGTATAATGCAGCCCATGAACGATACCGCCGAAACACAGGGCTACGACACACACCTTGATGCAAAGGGCCTGAACTGCCCTTTGCCTGTGCTAAAGGCCAAGGTCGCATTGAACAAGATGCAACCAGGGGAAGTGCTGTACGTCGAGGCGACCGACCCCCACTCTACCATTGACTTTGAGGCCTACTGCGCACGCACCGGCCACGAAGTGGTTAACATCAAGGAAAGCCCCGAAGTCATCGAGATCTTTGTACGCCGGGCGGAAAACCCAAAGAAGATCTAGCTGTACCTGCTGGCGCCAGCCAGTTTACATAAAAGGAGTTTGTGCCATGCATATTAGAATATATGGATTCCTCCATATTCAATATACAAGATTCCACATAAGATAATGTTAGGCCACTTAATATGACTAAGAAACTACTCTATTTACTTTCTATTTCACTTTTAATTCCCGGTTGTTACGGTAACGCGACAATGACCAATTACTATGCAAACCGTGGACTTCTGACCGCAATGCCGAGTGATTTAGCAGAATTTGATTACAAAGTCGTAGCGATGGAATACGAACCAAATGCAATGGCGGATTATGACACCAGCAGTAGAAATGGGCGGGAAAGCGTGGTGTCCGAGCTACTAAAGGATAAGTGTGCTTCGGTGGAAATTGCACAAGAAGTACGGGAAAAACATCCTGAATGGAAGAAAGGGGCATTTGGTCCTGACCAGTGGTGGATAATGCATGTTAATTGTAGGAATTAGGACCATGATTCAATTAGAAATATGGCCTAACAAGGCCCTCCAAGCGACCGCTTACAGCGGCGCTTGAGAGCGAGCGTTATGCTGTGATTAATTAGCCTATGACTAGAAACAATCTAACATCTTCTCATTTGGATAGCCTCCAAATATTATTTGCAAAAAATTTAACGCAGAGAGGGTTCGAGCTGTCCAGGAATTTGGGGATTGGTGCTGGAGGAATATCGGTTGTATTGCTTGTAGCAATTCTGCAATTCGACGAATTTACAATCACACTGAAAATAGCAGCCATTGGATTAAGTATTAGTTTACCTTTTTGGATTATATATTTTGGGTCAATAGAATATTTTCTATACCTAGGGGAGAAATACTACTGTCATTATTTGGCGACTAAAAAGCACATAAATCACATGGCGCACATTGCAGGAATTGGCTTAGCAGTCTCCGTTGGTGCCCTTTTATGGCATGTAACTATTTGGGCAGGCATTATTTACATAATTTCAGTCATAGTGGCGCTAATCAAAATCGTATTATTTACTAGGAGTTTCGCGCGGGAAGTAATCAATGACCAAAACACAGATACAGCATAACAAGGCCCTCCAAGCGACCGCTTACAGCGGCGCTTGAGAGCAGACGTTAGGTGGCTAATATGACGGGGAACTTAACTGTCTCTCGAATTTTCATCATATTTATGGCCTGTACCTCTTCCGCTTGTGAAAAAGGCGTTTCTGATATCTCGATTAAAAGAACAATGTTGAGCGCACTAAATGAAAATATATCTCCAGATTTCAATTTTAGATATATGAGCATCAATACTCGAGATGAAAATGTTGAAATTATCTATGGGCTGACAGAGCAAACTCAAAAGAACAAGTTTTATAAGTTGGATATCGCTCCAAACGGCGACGCTATAGTAATTAATCAAATGATAAAAAAGAGACAGCTAAATAAAGTTAATACGTTTAGCGGCAAACCTAATATTATGACTAGTGGTCTTATTATCCAAATTTTCGATTTAGCCATTAGCAGCGATCGATGTTTAGGAACGTATTCTGAGACGGGTGAAGATCTAAAAGCTGGGAGTGTATATTTCAACGTTTTAGATGATGTGATTGAATTAACGTATTCAGAAGCAAAATATAACACTGGTGCTTCAGCTATATGCGATTTCGCACTGGACCCGTTAAGACAAATCGAAAGCAAGAGGGTAGCAGAATGAATATGCCACCTAACAAGGCCCTCCAAGCGACCGCTTACAGCGTCGCTTGAGCACAGACGTTATATGTCTTGAAAGTTATGTTCATGATTAATAAGAAAGACTACCGACGACTTCAGGATAGGGCGTACCGAGCTCAGAAAAGAGATCAATCTGAAGTGTGCGGAGTACTGGTCGGTTCAAACTCTCGCTTAGCTCTCGAGTTCATGAAAAATCACTCAAAAGAGCCTGGTGCATTCGAGATTAAGATGTCGGATGTGCGTGAATTGAGGCAGAAACTGAAGCGTAGTAAAAAGCGGGTGCTTGGCTATTTCCATTCACACGTAATATCCGAGGCAGTACCTAGTAAAAAAGACATATCTGATGCTCCGATAAATAGTCTAATGTTGATATACGATGTATGTGGGAGAACCTCGAGCCTTTATAGAGTTGTCGGAACTCGGAAAAGAAAATCTGTAATCGAAAAGGAATTACTATGTTAATGACATATAACAAGGCCCTCCAAGCGACCGCTTGCAGCGGCGCTTGAGCGCGGACGTTAAAAGTTCATCATGCGGACATTTATATTTTTCTTGACGATTCTTTTAACTGGAAGCGTACAAGCAGAAAAAGTAGAGCGATATGATCTATGGGCACAAATAGATGCTGCTACTCTTCCTGGAAAGATACTCGTACTAGTTATGGTACGTCGTCCAGGCTTATCGCTTAGTTCAGGCGGTTATGTCGTTAATGAATTGAATGAAAAATCAGATGGAGCTTGGTTTTCATTCTTAATGGGACCGGGCGAATCCGCGACCGAGTCAAGGGAAAGCGACATTTATGTTAATAGGGAATATATCGTAACAGTCTCAGTCAAGGAGGAAGAAGAAAGGCTAATCGTAAAATATAGTGGTATTGTTCAAGATAATGGAGTTGAAGTGTACTCAGGGTCAGCATGGTCTCGATCATCGATTATAAACTTCTAACAAGGCCCTCCAAGCGACCGCTTACAGCGTCGCTTGAGCGCAGACGCTAGGTGCTATGAATACAGAACTTTCTCATCAAGCGATACTTCAGTTACTGTATGAAGTATGGGCGCTTCGTGACGTAACTTTTCAGAGTTGGATGGGCGTTACTTTCGCTGCTATCTTGGCTATTTATTTTTCAAGCGTCCACATCACAAAGTTTCTTCGGTTTCTTATCGTTTTTCTTTATATATTTAGCGCCATAATGTTTCTTGCGGGCTGGATAACCTTGGGAAATCATGCAATGTATTATTTTGATATGCTCGAGGCTGGTAAATTATCCCGTCCTCCTGTTGTTTTTGCGTGGGTAGCGCCTTTGCAACTTTCATTAATGTTTTTAGGTTCCATTGCCACCGCATTTTTTCTTTGTGTGTTTAAACGTGAATAAGACACCTAACAAGGCCCTCCAATGGACCGCTTGCAGCGTCGCTTGAGCGCAGGCGTAAGTGAATTAAGGAGAAACACAGGTGCCAGTCCTCATTATCTCAGTAATATTGCAAGTGCTATTCGTGATTCACGTTGTAAAGACCGGCCGCAATACTACATGGATATGGATAATTCTTATGCTGCCTTTAGCAGGATCTATTGCGTATTTCATTTTGGAGGTTGTTCCAGATTTTGCAGGAAGTAGAACCGGGCGTACTGCTAAAAGGAAGGTAATTGAAGTACTTAATCCCGACAAAGATATAAATCAAGCTGCATCGGATTATTCCGTCACAGATACAGTTGAAAATTCCTTAAACCTGGCTGGAGAGTGTTTAAAAAAGGGCCTGTTTGATGAAGCTAAGCAATTATATTTAAAGTGCCTGGCAGGAGTATATGAAAATGATCCAGACATGCTTCATGGGTTAGCTGAATGTGAATATGGATTGCAAAATTATAGCGAGGTTAAATCCTTACTGGATAGACTGATTCAACAAAACCCAGAGTACAGAAATCAAGAAGCTCATTTATTGTATGCAAAAGCGCTTGATAAATTAGGCGAAGACAAAAAAGCTTTTGAGGAATTTGAGATCTTGGATAGTTATTACTCAGGGCCAGAGCCAACATTTCACCTGGCAATGCTTTACAGGAAACGGGGACTTGAAGACAAGGCCCAGGAATTGTTGAATAGCATTGTCCGTAGAGCTGATATGTCAGGTGGCCATTATAAAAAGCTGCACAGAAAATGGATAAGTAAGGCGAAAAATGAACGCATCAGCTAACAAAGCGCTACAGGCGACTGATTACAGCGACGCTTGAGCGCGTGCGTTAGGCAACATTGCCAAATACACCTATGTTAACTACATTAACTCCAATGTCAGAAGAGTCTTTCAATGCTTATCTTGAAAGAGCCATTCCGTCATATGCTAAAGACAACATAGAATCTGGTAGATGGGAAGAAACCGATGCCATACTCCGATCACGAATGGCTCACGAAGAATTATTACCGAGAGGTGTGATAACACCTGGCAATCATCTTTTCGAAATAAGAGACATCAATGAGGACATAACCGTTGGCCATGCCTGGGTATCAATTGACGATACCGAGAACATAAAAACAGCTTTTATATATGATATTGAAATAGAGGAAAAATATAGGCGTAAAGGGTATGCGACATCTGCTCTGAGCAATATAGAAGACTTTGTGTCTACCATGGGTGTCAGCAGTTTAGGGTTGCACGTCTTCCATTTCAATGAAGCGGCAAAATCTTTGTATGCGCGATATGGGTTCAATATTGTAAGCCAGAATATGCAAAAGCAATTAAGTCAAAAAGCGCCTGACAAATCCTTGCAGGCCACCGCTTGCAGAGACGATTGAGCGCAAACTTTACGCGCCGATGAAAAAATGAAGAGCAAATGAAAGCGTTTTTTTACATAGTTCTTTTTATCCTTGTGTTTCTGGCGGTTTCATCGGGGATAACAAAAGTATTGCTTATGCCGCATGAATTGGAGTTTTTCGGAAAGTATGGATTTACTAATCCAATTCTCATTACGTACGGTGCTTTCCAGCTAGTGGGAGGGGTTCTGTTAGTCATTCCAAAAGCCAGGATAACCGGGGCAGTCGTAGTTGCCATAACATTCTTAATTTCAGCAGTATTTTTAGCCAAGTCTGGCAATATCCCTGTAACGATAATCACGTTAATTGCTATATTGCTTTTGGGATTTGTGGTTAAAAGAACGATGGGTGTTAGTGAACACGAAGATACAAACGAAGCAAACACATAACAAGGTCCATCAGGTTCTCGTTTCCGAAGGCGCTTGAGTGTATGTGTTATGCAGTATATGAATGAATCTCTAAAAAGCATTGATGAATTAGTTAATAGTTTCTTCCATTGTTTCAACAATAGAGGAAATCAAGTGCCGGATTTTGAGCTATTCAAAAATCACTTTTTAAGCGATTCCGTAATTGGAAACAGAACTGAATCCGGGGTGTCGATATGGTCTTTGTGCGATTTCTGGGAACCGAGAAAAGAGTTACTGACAAATGGTCGGTTAACTGAATTCCATGAATGGGAGACAGATTCTAAAACCACTATTCATCATGGGATAGCTAGCCGTCAATCTTCTTATCAAAAGGAAGGGCTGCTGGATGGTGCGCCCTATACAGGCGAGGGCACTAAATTGTTTCAATTAGCTTTAACTCAAAGCGGATGGCGAATTGCGTACCTGCTTTGGGAAGATCGAGCATAAATATATAGCAGGACGCCCCAGGAAAACGCATAGCACGACGCTTGAATATAGACATTTCAATAGAAATCCATGTGAGTTCGTAAAGCCACACTTAAGGACGTACCTGTACTTATAAAAGTTTCCAGTCGTGCAAATATCCAGTATTGATGTCTACCAGGTAGACCTGCCCTACGCGGGCGGCAGCTATCACCTGTCAGGTGGCCGGGAGTACACCAGCTTTGACGCGACTATTGTTCGCGTTACGACAGATTCCGGGCTGACCGGCTTTGGGGAAAGCACCCCTTTCGGTGCTACCTACGTTGCTGCCCATGCTCTTGGAGTGCGTGCCGGCATTGCCGAGATAGCACCGGCCCTGCTGGGCCAGGATCCGCGGCGAGTTGATCGCATTTACGATCTCATGGATGCAAGCCTGGTCGGGCATGCCCATGCCAAGGCGGCCATTGATATTGCATGCTGGGATGTATTTGGTAAGAGCGTTGGTATGCCCGTGTGTGATTTACTCGGAGGTCGTACGGACAGGCCGCTGTCACTGATTTCCTCTATTTACACGGGCGAGCCCGGTGACATGAGGGCCCGCGTGCAGGCACATCGCGAGGCCGGTTACCGCGGACACTCCTTCAAGATTGGCAGCGATCCGCAATTGAATGCACAGCGTATCGCGGCCTGCGTAGCCGATGCCCAGCCCGGGGAATATTTTCTGTGCGATGCTAACGGTGGCCTGACCGTGGAAACAGCCCTGCGCACCTTAAGCCTCGCGCCGGCTGATGCTGACATTGTTCTTGAAGCCCCCTGTGCCACCTGGCGTGAACACATGTCCCTGCGCAAGCGAACCAATGTGCCCATGGTGTGGGATGAACTGGTCACCAGTGACGTCGACGTGGCACAACTCATCGCTGAAGATGGAGCAGAGGGCATTGGTTTGAAGATAAGTAAAAACGGCGGTCTTACGCAATGCCGCCGGCAGCGGGACATGTGTATTGCTGCGGGCTATACCATGAGCGTGCAGGATACGGTGGGCTCGGATATTTCCTTTGCCGCCATAGTGCACCTGGGGCAAACCATACCGCCGAAGCTGCTGCGCTGCGTGCTGGATGTGCGCGACATGGTGAGCGTGCAAACGGCAGACGGTGATTTCAGCATAACAGGCGGTGGAGTAACTGCGCCGATGTCTCCCGGACTGGGTATAGAGCCCCGCATGGATGTACTGGGTGAGCCGGTGGCTACCTACGCGTAATGCTCGTACTATTTAAATTATCCCAACGGTGACAACTGAGGATTAAACATTGAACGTCGACGTATACTGGTCATTCAGAAGCCCCTATTCCTACCTGGCAACCCCGGGAATGCTGCAGCTCCGCGAAGACTTCAACATAGATGTTAACTTGAGAGTCGTGTTGCCCATCGCCATTCGCGCGCCGGAATCCATGTTTAACGAAGCCAACGTTGCCCGGGCTCGGTATATCCTGCTGGATTGGCCGCGGCGTGCCCGCTTCCTGGGAATGCCTGATAAGTGGCCCTCTCCGGACCCAATCGTGCAGGACCTGGAAACCCTGGAAATCTCATCGGAGCAGCCCTACATATACCGGTTGAGCAGTCTTGGCGTTGAGGCACAGAGACGGGGGCGCGGAATAGATTTCGCCTACGAGATTTCACACCTGCTGTTTGGTGGCGCGGAAGACTGGGACAAGGGTGACCACCTTGCAAGCGCGGCAGAAAGGGCCGGCTTTAGCCTCGACGAGCTGGACTCGGCGATTATTGATGGCGATCACCTGGATGAAGTTGAAGCGAACCAGGCAGCGCTGGCGAAAACAGGACACTGGGGAGTGCCGACCCTTGTCTTTGAAGATGAACCCTTTTTTGGACAGGACCGCATTGATACCCTTCGATGGCACCTGGAGAACCGTGGTCTAAAACGATGATATTCACGGCAAGAGTTTGTTTCCCTGGTTTTAACGCACGGCGCCCAGGGTACCAGGCGGAATAGCCAGGAAGACGCCTCACGAATTTATTGCCTGTCGAGAATGAGTGTCATCGAGATCAATCGACGAAAGGATGTCGAGCGCCTGCGTCGAATAGCCCTGGCTTCGCAGGGCCTGTTGCAGAAGCAGGCTTTTGGTCGTGGACGCAAGGCGGCACTCAGGGCCATCCAGCACCTGGGCTACGTGCAAATTGATACCATCTCCGTGGTAGAAAGGGCCCACCACCATGTATTCCAGTCACGGGTGCCCGGCTTTGACCCTGCCTGGACCAACCGCATGCTGCGTGAGCGTGATATCTTTGAATACTGGACCCATGCCGCTGCTTTTATACCCATTGAGGACTTTCGCTTTTCCCTGCCCTACAAGCACGCCCTGAAAAGCGGGCGAATACACTGGTATCGCACGCGCGATAAAAAACTCATGGGCGAGTTACTCGGCAGGATCAAAAGCGATGGTCCGCTTCGCTCAAGGGACCTTGAAAATAATACGGGTAAAAAGCGCGCGGGCTGGTGGGACTGGAAGCCAGCAAAAAAAGCGCTTGAGCAGCTTTACATGGAAGGGGAGCTGATGGTGAGTGACAGGGAAGGCTTTCAGAAGACCTACGATCTCGCCGAACGGGTTCTGCCCTCGCACATAAACTCGACAATGCCGAGCATGGAAGAGTTTGCGGCTCACCTGCTTGAGCAGCAGCTGCGTTGCCATGGTCTTGTGTCATTAAAGGGCCTGACCTACCTGCGTCGGAATAACGAGCTTCGCGCGGCGGTGAAAGGGCTGCTGGAGGAAGGCGTGTCCGAAAAAAAACTGGAAGTGATCAAGCTCGACAATGGCGAGCTTTTCTACATGGAAGCAGGGGGCCTTGAAAAAAAGCTGCCTCGCACAACAAGCCGGGTGCGAATACTTTCCCCTTTTGATAACAGCCTGATCCAGCGTGAGCGCCTGCAGGCGATATTTAATTTTGACTACCAGCTGGAGTGCTATTTACCAGAGAAGAAAAGGAAGTATGGCTATTTCAGCCTGCCGATTCTCTATCGGGACAGCTTTGTTGGGAGAATGGATTGCAAGGCGCATCGGCAAAGCCGGCTGTTTGAAATCAAGTCACTGCACCTGCAGGACGATAGTCTTGATGACGGTGTACTGACTGATTCTCTTGTCGAGGAGCTCGGAGATTTCGCCGGTTTTCAGAACTGTGATTCGGTAAAGCTGGGCAAGGTGTCGCCGAAGAACCTGGCCAACCCCCTGCGTGCCAGGTTAAAACGGCTAAGCTGATGCTGGAATTCCTGTCATGAACAAAGTCGATGCGCTATTCGCGGGTACTATTCGCACGCTTGAGCCAGAGGGCCAGCGCACCGGCATATACAAGCAGGTGATAAGCGTTGCCAGGGTTTCCCGTGAAGGAATCGATGGCGATCAACAGGCAGACAGGCGCTTTCATGGCGGGCCGGAAAAGGCCCTGCACCAGTTCGCCCACTCCAGTTATGAAACCATCATTACCACTTATCCCGAGCTAGAGGGCGTAGCCATCGTTGGCAGCATCGGGGAAAACATCTCCGTGAAAGACATGGCGGATTCAACGGTGTGTATTGGCGATATCTACCGCATGGGTGAAGTCACGCTGCAGGTATCGCAACCCAGGAACCCCTGCTGGAAAATCAACCACAGGTTTAATATCGATACGCTCTCGCTATTCATAGAAAAGCAGCATATCTCCGGCTGGTATTATCGCGTGCTGGAATGTGGAAAAATGGAACTGGGCGATGAGGTGGTGTTGCTGGAAAGGCCAGGTAATGATATGTCCATTGCGAGGTTTTCAAAAATCACCCGGCACCATCGCCCCAATCTCGAGGAACTTGAGTCTGCTGCAAACTGCCCGGGTCTTTGCCCGGAATTACAGCAACGCCTTGAGCAGCGTCTTAACTACCTTGGTAACTTGGCAAGGGATTGATAGCGGGAGCTGGAATGAAATGTTGATTAAGCAGCCTTTGCGCGAAGCATTGTTCATTTTAACTTTGCTGACTTGTCACCAGCTTGCGGCAGAAGAGCTGGTATTACCCGATGGTTCAACAGCGCGGACACCGGATGAGCGGCTGCAGTTTCTCAGGTCTTTTCTTGCGCTGAAGATCAAGAGAGACCTGGTGGATGGTAATATCGAGTCGGCGCTGGAGTACTTCCAGGAAATTATCGATGAGCGTTCTGCTGCCATTGGCCATGACTTTGAAGAAGCCATGAAGCCAAAAGAAGAAGAGGAGCAGAAAATCTGGGAGTACGGCGGTAAAAAGTAAAAATCAAGCTGCGGTTTTGCTTGAGCGCAGATCATAGCTGGATAAAATGGACGGGTTATTCAAATAAACGTGAGACACAACAGGGGGATTTACAATGACATTGATTGCTACTGATATCCTGGCGCCGGCAGCGGTGCTGATTTTATGGTCCATGATGGTGCTGTTTTACATGGTGGTCACCCGTTTTAAAGCTTTTGGTGATGCCGGTGTTACCCTTGGCGAAGCTGCGCCGGGTAGCCGCTATGTTGATGTCGAGCCGAACATGCCGGCAAAGGTTAACTGGGTTTCGCATAACTACACGCACCTGGTTGAACAACCCACGATCTTCTATGCCGCGATCGCCGTTCTTGCCATAGCCGGTGACAGCAGCCAGCTGACTCTTGGCCTGGCATGGGGATACACCGCTATCAGGATAGTTCACAGCATCTGGCAGATATTTATTAACGTACTTACCGGCCGTGTGATCCTGTTTACACTTTCAACCCTGTGCCTGCTTGGCCTTGCTATCAATGCAGTCAGGGCAACGCTTCTTTAATTTAACTCCTGCATCCCGGGGCGCTGCGGCGCCCCGTTTTCGTTGTTATGAATATTTTTGTACTTGATAAAAACATCAAGAAGTGTGCTGCCTATCATTGTGATCAGCACGTGGTGAAGATGATCCTGGAAAGCGTGCAAATGTTATGTACCGCGCTGAACAAGAAAGGCTTCACAACACCCTACAAGTCAACGCACGTAAAGCACCCCTGCGTGCTCTGGGTCGAAGAGTCCTATGACAACTTTATCTGGCTGGAAAATTTGGCCATAGCGCTGAACGACGAATACGCTTATCGCTACAACAAAAAGACTGATCACAAATCAATTTCTGTGCTGCCACGAATCAAGCAGCATCGTTTTGAAAGCAATGGGCTGACAGAGTTTGCCCAGGCCATGCCCGACGAGTACAAGGTACCCGGCGATGCCGTCAAGGCCTACCGGCAGTTTTATCTTGGTGAAAAAATGGGTTTTGCCACGTGGACACGCAGGCGTAAGCCTGCCTGGGTTCGTGCTGCGTGAGCAAGTCCTGTTGATTGAATTATGAGCGCAAGGCCGGTTCAGACGCTTTACCTTTCCCACGGCGGTGGCCCCTTGCCCTTGCTGGGTGATGAAAGTCACAGGGGGATGCTGGAAAACCTGGAAGCGATTGCAGGCAGGTTAAGAAGGCCCTCGGCAATACTGCTGGTCAGCGCCCACTGGGAAGAGGATGTTATCAGTATTACTTCTGCTTCGGATCCCGGGCTGATCTACGACTATTACGGTTTTCCCGAGGAGTCATATTCCATCCAGTATCCCTGTCCCGGAGATTCCCAGCTGGCGAAGCAAGTACATGATGCCATGCAGCAGGAAGGCATTGACGCCAGGCTGGATGCAGGCAGGGGCTTTGACCATGGCATGTTTGTGCCCCTTAAAATCATGTACCCGGCGGCAGATATTCCCTGCGTACAGGTATCATTGCAGCGTCACTATGATCCGCTGTTACATATAAATATTGGCAAGGCCTTGTCACGGGTCGCATCGCAGGACATCCTCATCATCGGCTCCGGGTTTTCCTTTCACAATATGCAGGCGTTTTTTGGCGAGCCGCAGGCAAATGCCGATTCCATGAACGAAGCGTTTGAGTCATGGCTGATCGACACCTGTTCAAGTCGCGATATGGATGAGTCGCAAAGAGTGGAAAGGCTGTTGAACTGGGACAGGGCACCACATGCCAGGTTCTGTCACCCCAGGGAAGAACACCTCATGCCACTGCACGTCTGTTACGGCGCAAGGCAATCGGCCTGCAGTGAGTATTTTGAAGTTAATATACTGAGAAAAAAGTCGAGCACATACCTCTGGCAATAGGAAAGCAATGACAGGACTGTTTGAACCCATGACGATAAGGGGCATGCGAGTGCCGAACCGCATATGCGTGTCTCCCATGAGCCAGTATGCATCCGTTGATGGATTTGCCAATGACTGGCACTTTGCACACCTGGCCAGGTTTGCCCTTGGCGGCGCCGGGATTGTTTTCACCGAGGCAACCGCGGTCTGTGCTGAAGGCCGTCGCACCCATGGCGATCTTGGCTTATGGCAGGATGAGCAGGTGGATGCACTGGAAAGGATTGCCGGATTTATTCGTGAGCAGGGTGCCTGTGCAGGTATCCAGTTGGCCCATGCCGGTCGCAAGGCAAGCGAACGCCGGCCCTGGCATGGTGAAACCCCGGTTAACGAGGAAGATATTTCTCTCAGGGCCGAGCACCCCTGGACCGCGCTTGGCCCGACCAGTGAGCCCTATGGTGAAGACTGGCCTGAACCCAGGGCCATGACAGAAGCTGATATTGAGCAAGTGATCAACGATTTTGCCGAGGCAGCAGCACGGGCGAAGGCCGCGGGTTTTTCCGTTATCGAAGTCTACGCAGCGCACGGCTTCCTGCTACACCAGTTTTACTCACCTCTTTGCAATACCCGCAGCGATGACTGGGGCGGAGACTTTGAAGGTCGTATACGCCTGCCGCTGGCCGTAGCTCGAGCAATTCGAGAAAGCGTGCCTGATGACATGGCTCTTTTTTTCCGCATATCTGCAACGGACTGGCTGGATAATGGCTGGCAGGTCGAAGACAGCGTGCGCCTGGCTATCGAGCTCAAGGCTGCAGGTGTGGATGTCATAGATTGTTCAAGTGGTGGTATCGGCGGACCTCACCCGTTACCACGTTTTCCACTCGGGCCGGCGTTCCAGGCCAGCCTGGCCGGAAGCGTGAAAAGCGAGGCCGACATCAGCACCATGGCAGTGGGGTTGATATGGGAGGCTGCAACGGCAAACCAGGTTATCGAAAGTGGCCAGGCAGATCTTGTCGCGCTTGCCCGGGAATTTCTTAATGACCCTAACTGGCCGCTGCATGCTGCAGCGGAGCTGGGTGTTGACAATGATCATTCGTACTGGCCACCAGCATTTGGCTGGTGGCTGAACAAGCGGGAGCGCATGTTCCGAAAACTCGGCCTGGGGAAATACAAGTAATGCAGTAAGCAAGGAGGGTGTCATGAGATATGCATTGATCGTAGTCGCAGTTATCCTGTCTGCCTGTAACACGGGAACAAATCAGAAACCTGCGAGGTTGAAACCGGGCGCTGAAGTTGTGCATCCACTGCAAGGCGCTGTAGATGCCTATAGTGCTGGTGATGTGGAGGGCGCGGTCAAGCAGGTGGACGATGCAATCACGGCTTGTGATAAACAGTATGCCGGGTCGGAACAGCGTATTTACGCAGCACGAGGTACAGCTGAAACACTCTATTACATGCTAAAAGCGGCATCTGAAAATGAATCAGCAATTGCCGTGGCTACAGACTGTTCTGAAGCACTTTATTTAAAGGCGTATATGAGTCTTGAGCAGGGGCAAGTTACAACCGCCGAAGAATTTATCAGGCGAGCAATTGAGATGTCACCAGCGAATTCACAATATCTCTCGGAGCTGGGCCATATACTTCAATACAACAAAAAGTGGGAAGAGGCACTTGAGGTGTTCAAGCAAGCGGAAGAGTTTGCAAACTCTTTCACACCTGATCCACTAAAGGATAAGGAATTATCTCGTGCCAAGCGCGGTGTTGGATACACCTTGATAGAACTTGGTAAGCTGGATGAAGCCGAAATCAAGTTCCGGGAATGCCTAGAAATTGACAAGAATGATCAGGGTGCGATAAGAGAATTGAAATATATAGAACACATACGAAAACTAACACCAGAAAGCATGAGATGACGGCAAAGTAGGGGCGTAATAAAAACGATGGCAAGCAAGCAGGAAGTTATCGAGTTTTTTAACAAGGTGTTCCCCGGATCTGGTGTCGAGATTGAAGACGTGGGGAACGGCAGTGCACGAATGAGAAAAACCGTCCAGGCATCGGATGTTCGACCTGGGGATATTATCTATGGGCCTGTGCTGATGGAGCTCGCGGATGTCATCGTGTTTGTCGCGATACAGGGGGAAATCGGTATAGTTACCATGGCGGTGACAACAAGTCTCAACATGAATTTCCTGCGCCCGGCGCCATCGAACCGTGACCTGCTCGTGGACTGCCGACTTATAAAACTTGGCAGATCGCTGGCAGTGGGCGATGTCCTGATATATTCAGAAGGCAAGGATGAGCCCGTGGCCCAGGCAACGGTAACCTATGCACTGCCTGCATCGGGTTGATTGCTATTTTGATTCGTCTTTATCGAGGCCGAAAAGATCGTTCAAAGCCTGCTGGTTCTCATCAGCATTTCCTGAACTGATATTGCTTTCACCTTCATCAAGACCAAACAGGCTTTCGAGCGCACTCTTGTTTTCTGCTGAAGTCCCAGTATCGCTGTCCGAGTCCCTGTGGCCCGGTTGAAAGTAGCCACAAAAGTTGGCTTTCTTTTTATCACTCACCCTTTCTGCTATGGGCTCGCGACAACTGTCGCTTACGGTCGTGTCAAAGAACTCGCACATGCGACATACGTGAAGATCAGCCTTGCATGAAGGACATTTTGCCAGGCGCGGAACCGGGTTGAGTAATTCTTCGAGGAGTGTATTGCAGTTCCAGCAGGTAAAGGAGGAGTTCGCCACTGGCTTAAGCCTGAAAGAACAGAAGCTTGATAATGAACAAGCCAAGTACAATGTTGAGGATCAGCTTGATGGTTTTCTCGCCTTTGCTGATGGTCATGTGTGCACCAAGCCACGCACCGATGGAATTTCCAATCGCCAGGCATATACCCAGCAACCAGAGTATCTCCACCTGGCTGATAAACACGATCAGTGCGACAGTCGTGTAACTGCCAATGATAAATACCTTGTGCATGTTGGTGCGCACAAGATCGAGCCCCAGCACTCGACTCAGGATGGGGATCAGGATAAACCCGACGCCTATCTGGATGAAGCCACCGTAAAAACCCGCTACCACCATGAGCAGGTGGCCGGCGACCAGGCGCTTCGTGCTGATTTCGACATTATCGGATGCGTTTACCGGGGTTTCTTTCCTGGTCGCGGTGATGACCATGATGGCCAGCATGATCACGGCCAGGGTGCGGTTAAACCAGGCTCCCTCCAGGCGTGTACCGATGAAGGCGCCAAGCACCGCGCCTGGCAGTGCACAAAGGGCAAGGCTAAGACTGAGCCTGAAGTCGGAGTAGCCCTTGCGAAAGAAGGTGATGACGGCAGTGATGTTCTGGGCCAGGATGGCAATACGATTGGTGCCATTGGCAACCGGCCCGGGTATTCCCATGAACACCATTACCGGCACGGTGATCATCGAACCACCCGCAGCAATGACGTTAATGAACCCTGCGACGGTGCCGACTAGAATTAATGTAATTGCCTGCCAAATTTCCATGCGGGCATTCTACATGGCCCGGCAGTTGAAACTAAATAACTATTGTTTAAACGTTGAAGCGAAACAGCATGATGTCGCCGTCGCTGACGACATAATCTTTTCCTTCCAGGCGCCACTTGCCGGCATCCTTGGCGCCCTGTTCACCCTTGTGCTCAATAAAATCATCAAAGGCGATAACCTCGGCTCGAATAAAGCCGTGCTCGAAATCGGTGTGGATAACACCTGCTGCCCTTGGCGCGGTGTCTCCCTTGTGAATGGTCCAGGCGCGAGTTTCCTTGGGGCCGGAGGTAAAGTAATTCTGCAGGCCCAGTAAATCGTAGCCGACTCGAATAATCCGGTTGAGGCCGGGCTCTTCAAGGCCCAGTTCAGCCAGGAAGTCCAGCTTGTCTGCATCATCCAACTCGGCAATCTCTGACTCAATGGCAGCACAGACCGGGATGACTTCTGCGCCTTCCTTCGCAGCATGCTCCCTGAGCCTGTCCAGCCAGGGGTTGTTCTCCATGCCGCTTTCTTCGACGTTGGCAATGTAAAGCGTGGGCTTGTCCGTGAGCAACTGGAAGTCGCGTAGCACCACGGTTTCTTCTTCGTCGAGCTCCAGCGTGCGTATGGGGTTGCCGCCATCAATGTGGGCCAGCATTTTTTCCAGCAGCGCCTGTCTTGTCTTTGCGTCCTTGTCGCCGCTACGTGCAAGCTTCATGGCCTTTTGCAGGGCCCGGTCCAGGCTTTCCTGGTCGGCGAGACAAAGCTCGGTATTGATAACATCGATATCGGACAGGGGATCCACTTTTCCGGCAACATGCACGATGTTGTCATCTTCAAAGCAGCGCACAACCTGGGCGATGGCATGGGTTTCACGAATGTGAGCCAGGAACTTGTTACCAAGCCCTTCTCCCTTTGATGCACCTTCAACCAGCCCTGCAATGTCAACAAACTCCATGTGCGCAGGAATCACCTGCTTGCTGTTTGATATGGCATTAACCTGGTCCAGGCGTGCGTCCGGAACCGGCACGACACCGACATTGGGGTCGATGGTACAGAAGGGATAATTCTCTGCGTTGATGCCGGAGTTTGTCAGTGCATTAAACAGCGTTGATTTACCAACGTTGGGCAAGCCGACAATTCCACATTTAAAACCCATGCTTTTGATCCTTAATTTACTTTGCAGAACTGTGTAGTCTTGACGTGGCCTTTTGCAGCTCGCCGTCAAACAACATCGGCATCACGTCAAGGGAGCTCTCAATGGCCTGGTCGATCATCTGCTGATCGTCGTTGCCGGGGCGACCCAGCACGTGGGGAGTAACCCTGTCTTTTGTTCCCGGGTGACCCACGCCCAGCCTCAGGCGCAGGAAATTTTTTTCTCCGCAACAGGCGATTATGTCGCGCAATCCATTATGACCACCGTGCCCGCCGCCTCTTTTTAAACGTGCTGTTCCCGCATCAAGATCAATTTCATCATGGGCGACCAGCATTTCTGTCGCATCAATCTTGAAGTAGTCCAGCATGGCCTGCACTGCACGACCGCTTTCGTTCATGTAGGTCGAGGGTTTCAGCAGGCGACAGTCAACGCCACCGCTGTTGATGCGGGTGATTTCTCCGTGAAAGCGGGATTCCTGGGCAAACTGGATCCCGTGTTTGCCACACAGGGAGTCTACAAACCAAAACCCGGCATTATGCCGGGTTTTGGAGTATTCCGAGCCTGGATTTCCCAGGCCAACGATAAGCCGAATCACCGAAGCAATCGTCTTTTGTAAAGCGGCATACTAGCTGTCATCACCTGCCTCGTCCTTGGCCGGTGCGTCACCGTCAGCAGCCTCGGCACCTTCCTCGGCAGCCTCAACAGCTTCGTCGACTTCCTCAACACGGGGTGCGTGCACGGACGCAACCGGAAGAGAATCGTCACCGCCATGGAGCAAGGCATAGATTTCCACGCCTTCGGGCAGGACCAGGTCAGACAGGTGTACAGTTTCGTTGAGATCAACGTTGGCCAGGTCAACCTCGATATATTCAGGCAGGTCTTTTGGCAAACAGGATATTTCAAGGTCGGTCATGACGTGACTGATTACACCGCCGCCTGTTTTAACACCGACACAGGTTGTTTCATTAATAAAGTGCAGCGGAACACGCATGGTGAGCTTGGCCTTGGCATCGATACGCTGAAAGTCGGCGTGAAGTACCATTCGCTTGTAAGGGTGCCTCTGCAGATCCTTGAGAACGACCTGTTCGCTTTCATCACCAATGTTAAGGGTGAGAACGGATGAGTAAAAAGCCTCGTTTTCCAGCTGGTGACCCAGGCTGTTCTGGTCGAGCGAAATCATCGTCGCTTCCTTACCAGTACCGTAGACTATACCCGGTAATTTACCGGCTCTGCGCAGGCGGCGGCTCGCACCCTTCCCTACGTCTGAACGCGGTTCTGCGTTAATTTCTGTTGATAACATTTAACTATCTCCAAAGTTTCAAAAATTTAGCTCCGGCCCGCGACCAGGCCGGAACATTCCCTGCTATCCATAGATAGCTGCAAGCAACCTGCTAATGAAGTTACTTGCAGCTGGCTACAAATCAGTCAATAAACATCGAGCTTAAGGATTCACCTTCAGCAACGCGACGCACACTTTCGGCCAGCATGGCAGCAACACTGAGTTGCCTGATGCGTTCGCATTCCGCTGCCGCCGGGCTTAACGGAATCGTGTCGGTCACAACAAGCTCATCCAGCTGTGAGCCATTTATATTGTCTATTGCCTTGCCCGACAAAACCGGGTGTGTGCAATAGGCCACCACTTTCGTGGCACCAAAATCTTTCAGGGCATTCGCCGCGTTACACAGGGTGCCGGCGGTATCAACCATGTCGTCGATGATCACACAGGAACGTCCTTCCACGTCACCGATGATGTTCATCACTTCAGACTCGTTCGGGTTTGGCCGCCTCTTGTCGATGATGGCCAGGTCCGTATCATCAAGTCTTTTTGCCAGGGCCCTTGCCCTTACCACGCCGCCAACGTCAGGCGATACCACCATCAGCTCTGGATACTTGTGCTTCCATACATCCCCAAGCAAAACCGGCGATGCATATACATTATCCAGTGGCATATCAAAAAAGCCCTGGATCTGGTCTGCATGCAAATCCACCGTCAGCACGCGGTCAATACTCACCGCGGCTATCATGTTGGCAACTACCTTTGCCGTAATTGGTACCCTGGCCGAACGTGGCCGCCTGTCCTGGCGCGCGTATCCCATGTAGGGAATCACGGCAGTTACCCTCACCGCAGAAGCCCTGCGCAGTGCATCGGCAATCACCAGTAACTCCATGAGATTGTCATTCGTCGGAGCACACAGTGACTGCAATATAAATATGTCACGCCCGCGAACGTTTTCAGAAATCTCAGCCATTACCTCGCCATCGCTGAAATTACCCACGGTAATTTTCCCCAACGGCAAATTCAGGTAACCCGCTACTTCAGCCGATAATTTCGGGTTCGAATTACCGGAAAACAGCATTACATTCGATAATGACATTGGTTGATCGCCCCTGTTAGTACATTGGCTGGGGTGCCAGGACTCGAACCTGGGAATCCGGGGATCAAAACCCCGTGCCTTAACCAGCTTGGCTACACCCCATTAAAATCTTTTTTACATCGAGTGCTTTTCAAGCCGCGCCTGTAACGGCGAATAATTTAGCCCTCGAGCGACAAAACTTCGCCATTTTTCAGGCAAGGTAGTCGCGGCCTCTCCAGCCTCTTCACCATAGTCAAAACTGGCATAGACACAGGCACCGGTACCGGTCATGCGTGCATTGTATCGTTTAGTGAGCCAGTCGATGATCTCGGCAATCTCCGGGTAAAGCCCGGTGACCACGTTTTCGCAGTCATTCCTGCCTGCACCGCCGAGAAAGTCGCGTATTGTGATTGCAGCGGTATTACGTGTCAAATCGCCATGGTTAAATATTTCCGCTGTTGAGACATGGACAGCAGGTATCACCACCAGGTACCACTTTTCCGGGGGAGTTATCGGGGTCAACAGCTCCCCGACACCCTCAGCCCAGGCGGCGTGTCCGTGCACGAAAACCGGCACATCTGCACCCAGTTGAAGCCCGAGTTGCGCCAGCTCCAGCTGCGAAAAGCCAAGGCCCAGCAAGGCATTCAGGGCAACCAGCGTAGTCGCGGCGTTGGAGCTACCACCGCCCAGCCCGCCACCCATGGGCAGGTGCTTGTCCACTGTGATAGTGACCCCGAATTCCTGCTTGCTGTGCTCGCGCAGCAGCCTGGCTGCGCGTACCACCAGGTCATCCTCGCTATCCACGCCCTCGTAGTTGCCCTGGCGCAGGACTCGGTCGTCCTCGCGAATCTCAAAATCCAGCTGGTCCGCCGCATCCAGGAACTGGAAAGCGGTTTGTAAATCATGATAGCCATCGGGGCGTCGGCCGGTGACGTGAAGAAAAAGGTTAATTTTCGCCGGCGCTGGCCAGCTGGACTGGCTCATGAAGACTGTTTCCATCGCTTGATGAGCAGTTTTACCTTGAGATCCCGGGTTAACAGCTCGATCCGTGAAGGTAAATCCAGCTCGTCAAATTCCCGGTAACGTTCCAGGTTTATTTCCCATCCCGCCTGGGAAATCCGGATTGCCCGTCCGGCATCATCCAGTTGCAGCTCCTCTAGTGTGAGGGCCGGGTCGGGTATTCCCAGTACCCAGTGCCGCAGGCCCGAAACCGGGACCTGCCAGCCAAGTTCCCTTTGCATCAGTGATTCCGGGCTGGCTGCCCTGTGGGTATTTCCCTCGTTGTCTTCCATGCTGACACCGTTCGCGTCGCCATCCAGCTGCAGCGAGCCCTTACCAAAGGGGCCGACAATACGAATAGAGTAGTTTTGCTGGCGCTGTTGCCACTGCAGGCTGGCGCTGCCGCCGTCTTTTGCCAGCTTGACCGCGATACGACCAGTTAAATCCCAGTCACTGGTGGTGCTTAGCCGGGCCAGTCGGCTTGTCCACTGGGCATCGGGGGCCTTGACGGGTTTCAGGGTTTGCTGGGCGCAGCCATTGAGAAACAGCAAGCCGGCCAACAGGGCCAGGGCCATTCGCCCCCGTGCAGCGAACATCAGTTATCGAATCGCCTGATAACTTCCAGCAACTTGCTGTCGTCCGGTGTCTCCTGCAGGGCAGTTTCCCAGATTTCCTTGGCGGCTTCCCTTTCGCCCTTGACCCAGAGTACTTCGCCAAGGTGGGCTGCAATCTCCGGGTCCTGCCTGATGGACATGGCTTTCCTGAGGTAGGTAAGTGCTTCGTCGAGCCTGCCAAGTCGATACAGCACCCAGCCCATGCTATCGAGAATGTAGAAGTCACCCGAACTTAAAGCCAGGGCACGGCTGATCAGTTCGTAGGCTTCCTGGTAGCGGTCGGTTGCGTCGGCAAGGGTGTAGCCAAGAGCGTTGAGGGCTTGCACGTTATCCGGGTCATGTACAAGGATGCGACGCAGGTCCTGCTCCAGCAATTCAAAGCGATCCATTTTCTCGGCCAGCATGGCGCGGGCATAGAGCAGGTCGGCATTAAACCGCTTGCCTTCAATTGCCTTGTCAAAGACTGCCAGGGCCTCGTCGTACTGCTGCTGTTCAATCAGCAGTTCGCCTTCTGCCTGCACCAGGATAGTGTTTTGCGTGTCATCGTTCGGGGGAATGCTTTGCAGCTGGGTGCGCGCGGTCTCAAGATCACCAAGCTTGGCCAGGATCAGTGCGTACCTGACTTTTGCATCAAAGAAATTGTTGCCCTGCTGGACACTTTCATACCAGTTGCCAGCTTCTTCAAAGTTTCCTTTTTCTTCATTGATACGGCCCAGGTAGTAATTCGCGTCATCGGACCTGACATTGTTATCCACCAGGCGCTTGAAATAGAGCTGGGCTTCGTCAAGTCGATTTGACTGCAGGTATAACAGGCCAAGGGCAAACAGGACATCGCTGTTGTTCGGTGCCTGCACGGAGAGGATCTCAAACTGTCGCCTGGCATCATCGAAGCGCTTGGCATCGGTCAGCAGGCGGGCATAGGCTGACCTCAGGTTAAAATCGTTATCTTCCCGGTTCGGTAACTCGGACTCGAGCCATTCAATTGCTTCGGCACCCCTGCCCTGTTTCTGCAGGATGGAGATATAGCTCATTGCCGCGTTATCATTTTCCGGCGCCAGCTTCAGCGTTGCTTCGAGGAGATCGATTGCCCGGTTCGGGCTGCCCATCCTCGCAGCAACGTGGGCAAATGCGTAGAGTGCGTTGGCATCATCCTGCCTGTTTTCCAGCAGGCGTTCGAGTACCTGCATCACCAGCTCGCGGTCTTTTTCGCGACCGAGCATGTTGGCAATCATCCACAGTTTCTGGTCCAGCTTGCCGTGGGAATAATCCAGGATCACTTCCAGTCGTTCCAGGGCTTCCTCGATCTCTCCGGAGCGCAGGTGCATCACGGCCAGCACCTGGTTGGCATCCGGGTTCATCGGGTCGAGTTCAATCCAGAGTTTCGCCACCTCTGTCGCGGCCTCGGTGTTGCGGGCATAGACGGCAATGCGCGTGGCGCGTTCGACATACTTGGGATCCCTTGTCAGGAAGGCGAGCTCCACGTAGTTTTCCACCGCCACGTCCAGCTGGCCCCTTTGACCAGCGAACTCGGCCAGCAGGGTCTTGTAGAGAATGTCTTCGCTCAGGGGTATTTTCGGCCTGACCGGCTCGATACGAACGATATCTTCTTCTGTTACCTCGGGTTCAGCAGGGGTTTCTGACTCTGCAACGGCCTCGGCGTCAGCGGGGGGCTTTTGCGGAGCCGTGCTACAGGAGGCCAGTGCAATGACCATCAGCATGGTGGCCAGGATACGCGGCTGCGGCAGGCCGGGAACAAATGTAAATCGCCTTGTCATAATCAAACAATACTCATTATTTCTACCTATGGACAGCGCCATTTGCGAATAAATCCTGCACTTTTTAGCGGCAGGATCGAGGCAAACTGGGGTTGCAGCGGCTGTCCCGGGCAGTGTGAAAAGAGCGATAATTCACTGCCAATCGGGTAGAATTTAGCAAGATATTGATATTTAAGCGGTTTATACTGATGTGCGCAAGATTAATTTTGGTAAGCTGTAGTTTATGACGTTGTTGGCGATAGGACTTAACCACACCACGGCCCCCCTTGATATCCGTGAAAAGGTGGTGTTCGGTACGGACATCCTGGTGGATGCCCTGGCCGACCTGCGTCGCCAGAAAAATGTGCAGGAGGCGGCCATTTTCTCTACCTGCAACCGCACCGAGGTGTACTGCTCACTGGACCAGGAAGACCCCAGGGTGACGGTGGACTGGCTGCACGAATTTCATGGCCTGTCCCGAAGTGAACTGACTCCTTTTATTTACAGTCACCCCAATGAACTTGCCGTCAAGCACCTGCTGCGAGTGGCAAGTGGGCTTGATTCCATGGTACTGGGTGAACCGCAGGTGCTGGGGCAATTAAAGACGGCATACCAGGCGGGCATGGAAAGCGGCAGTATTGGCAAGTTGCTGGGGCAGCTTTTCCAGCACTCATTTCGTGTGGCCAAGCAGGTCAGGAGCACCACCGCCATCGGTAGCCACCCGGTCTCGGTGGCCTATGCAGCGGTGCGCCTGGCGCAGCAAATATTTGGTGACCTTAAAAACCAGACTGCCCTGTTGATTGGCGCTGGCGAGACCATAGAACTGGTAGCGCGGCATTTACATAATTCCGGCTTGCAGCGCATGATCATTGCAAACCGAACACTGGAACGTTCGCAAAACCTGGCCAGCGAGTTTTCGGCTTACGCCATGACCCTTGGCGATATACCCCTGCACCTGGAAGAAGCAGACATTGTTATCACCTCCACCGCGAGCCAGTTACCGATCCTTGGCAAGGGAGCGATTGAAACCGCAATTCAAAAGCGCAAACATCGCCCGGTTTTTATCGTTGATATTGCCGTGCCAAGGGACGTCGAAGAAGAAGCAGGTGACCTTGCCGATGTTTATCTTTATACCGTTGACGATCTCAAGGAAGTCATTGACGAAAATATGCGCAGCCGAAAGCAGGCTGCAGAGCAGGCGGAAGAAATCATCGATGCACAGGTGCTGCACTTCATGGCCTGGCTGCATTCACTGGATGCGGTTTCTACGATCCGTGCCCTGAGGGACCAGGCCCGTGAAATGCAGGTACAGGAGCTCAACGCGGCGCAACATAAACTGTCCCTGGGCGAAGACCCGCACGAGGTCATGGAGGAACTCGTGAGACGACTGACCAACAAGCTAATCCACCTTCCAAGTTCGCACCTTCGAAAAGCCAGTGCTGAAGGCAGGCAGGATCTTATTCACGCAACCCAGGAGCTTTTTGAACTATCTTCCTCGCAAACCCCGCTAAAAAAAGATTAGCCGGGCTCATCACTCCTGTACTTTGAATTTTTCGAGAATTATTTTTTGATCCAGTTATGAAAGAGAGTTTATTGGCAAAGCTAGAAAGTCTTTCTGAAAGACAGGAGGAACTACACGCACTGTTGGCGGATCCGGAAATAATATCTGATCAAAATCGCTTTCGGGAATACAACAAGGAGCTTGCAGAAGTTACCCCGGTGGTAAATTGCTATAGCCAGTACAGGAGCAACCTGGAGGCAATCGATAGTGCGAGGGAAATGCAGAATGACAGTGACAGGGAAATGCGCGAACTTGCCATGGAAGAGTTACAGGCGGCGGAATCAGAAAACGAAGGCCTGGAAGTACAACTGCAAAAACTTCTGCTACCAAGAGATCCTAACGACAACAGGAATATTTTCCTCGAAATTCGTGCCGGCACCGGTGGTGAAGAGGCAGCACTTTTTGCCGGCGACCTGATGAGGATGTACAGCAAGTATGCAGAGTCGCGGCGCTGGAGCATGGAAGTAATGAGTGCTGCTGAGAGCGACCTCGACGGTTACAAGGAAATTATCCTGCGTATTGTCGGTGATGGTGCCTATTCAAGGCTCAAGTTTGAATCCGGTGCTCACCGGGTGCAGCGAGTGCCGGAAACGGAGTCACAGGGACGCATCCATACTTCCGCATGTACCGTTGCTGTGCTGCCGGAAATTGATGAAGTTGAGGAAGTAGATATCAATACGGCCGATATTCGTGTGGATACTTACCGGGCATCAGGTGCCGGGGGGCAGCACGTCAACAAGACAGATTCTGCTGTGCGGCTTACCCACCTGCCCACGGGTATCGTGGTGGAATGCCAGGATGAACGTTCGCAGCACAAGAACAAGGCCCGTGCCATGTCCCTGCTGCAATCAAAGCTTCTTTCGAGTGAGCGTGACAAGCAGACTGCGGAAATGGCAGAGAATCGCAGGAACCTTGTCGGTTCCGGCGATCGCTCCGAACGAATTCGCACCTATAATTTTCCCCAGGGGAGAGTGTCGGATCATCGTATCAACCTCACGCTTTACAAGCTTGATGAGTTCCTCGAAGGCAGTCTTGACATGGTGATTGACCCACTGGTCAGTGAATACCAGGCCGACCAGTTGGCCGCAATGTCCGAGTAACAGGTTTGCCTGGCAATATGAGAGCCCCTGATCCCGTCAATGTAAAGTCCCTTTTACAGGAAGCAGAAGCGATGCTGGCCAATCATGACACCGCACGCCTGGATGCGGAGGTGTTGCTTTCTTTTGTCATGGGTTATGAGCGAGGGCGACTTTATGCTTGGCCGGAGAACGAAGTGATTGCAAACCAGGCCATGTCGTTTCGAGACCTGGTAAAAAAACGCAGTGCCGGGTGGCCCGTTGCCTACCTTACCGGGAGCCGTGAGTTCTGGTCACTCAACCTGTCGGTCAACGAACACACCCTGGTACCCAGGCCGGAAACTGAATGCGCTGTTGAAGTCGCACTGGCAAGACTGCCGGGTAAGGAGCCTTATCACATCCTTGATCTTGGCACCGGAAGTGGGGCCATCGCACTGGCTATTGCAAGCGAACGACCCAATGCCTCGGTAATGGCGGCTGACATCAGTACGCAGGCGCTGCAGCAGGCAAAGAAGAACGTAGAATTACTCGGAATTAAAAATGTGACCTTCAAGCGCTCCTGCTGGCTGGATAATATTGAAGACAGGTCATTTGATCTCATTGTCTCGAATCCACCTTACGTTGAATCATGCGATCCGCTGCTTGCTTCAACGGATATCAGTTTTGAACCAAGGCTGGCCCTTGACGGCGGGCAGGATGGCCTGGACGCCTACAGGAAAATAATTCCGGCTGCCTGGAAGGCATTAAGGCCCGGCGGTTATCTTGTACTTGAACATGGTAAGGAACAGGCGGGTGCCGTGGCCAGCCTGTTGCTTGAAAGTGGCTTTGAATCCCCGGGTTGTCGAAAGGACTATGCCGGCCTCGACCGGGTCAGTTACGCCAGGAAGATTTGATCCAGTCCTGAAAAATGGAAATTAGAAAAAAGAAGCTGCTGTTTCCGGAACGTTGTGACGATGAGGAGCTGGCCCTGGTTGGCAAGAGGATTCTTGTGCTTGAAAGCGTTACGGGATTAAAAATAGAGGGCAGGCAAATGGAAGTTGAATACCAGTTTCCAGGCTGTAGCTACATGGATATCTGGAGAGAAATTGAAGCTTCTTCCCTGGCTGAACACTTTTCGTTTTTATCCCGCCTGGCACAGGAGATGGGTGCCAATGCTGAATTTAACGAGCAACAGCACCGGGAACATCGCTCGGACTGGTTCAGCTATACCCGGGACATTTACGTACACCATCACCTGGCGCGGCAACGGGTTGCTTCCCATAAGCACCTGTGGCGCAGGCACCAGAAGTCCTGACTCATGCTAAACCTGCTCGCTTACAAGCATGTCGATGCTGCTTTATACTGCTGAGACTATGGACGACGACCAGTTACTACGATATAGCCGGCATATCATGTTGCCGGAAATTGACGCTGATGGTCAGATCAGCCTTGGCGAAGCTCGCGTGTTGTTGATAGGTCTTGGTGGTTTGGGCTCAGCGGTTTCCATGTACCTCGTCGCAGCAGGTGTTGGAGAACTGGTGCTGGTCGATTTTGACAAGGTTGACCTGTCGAACCTGCAGCGCCAGGTGGTCCACGGCACGTCGGATATCGGGCGTCTCAAGGTAGAGTCTGCAAGGGACACCCTGGCAGAGCTGAACCCGGGAGTTAAGCTGGTCCTCGTCGATCACAGGCTTGAAGGCGATGAGCTGCTTGACCAGGTGAGACAGGCCACCGTTGTAGTGGATGCCAGTGATAACTTCAGTACCCGCTTTGCCATTAACCGTGCCTGTTTCGAGGCCGGGACGCCGCTTGTGTCAGGTGCTGCGATTCGTTTTGAGGCCCAGCTAAGCGTTTACGATCCGAAAGATGAAACCTCTCCCTGTTATCGTTGCCTGTATTCTGAAGAGGTGAATACTGATGAAACCTGCACTGAAAATGGTGTCATGGCGCCATTGCTCGGCATAGTGGGGAGCATGCAGGCGGCCGAGGCGATGAAACTGATCATGGGGCTGGGAAATACCCTGAAGGGAAAATTAATGTTGATCGATTTGCTCAGCATGGACTGGCAAACGGCAACATTGCCAAGGAACCCGGCCTGCCCGGTTTGCTCGGACAGGGCCCCAGGAGCCTGAACTTGCCTGTGCTTACCGTGTCATTTACTTATATAGCGAAAGGTTTTTTTAGTAGAATCGACCATTCCCTGGTGCAGGAACCATGAATCGGTTCGGATCCCGGCCAGGGTCAATAAACTCCATGCTTTCAAGGTGAAATAATGTACTTAGTAAGAAATTGTCTTTTTGTTCTTGCCTGCCTGTTAATTCAATTCCCGGTAATGGGTGCTGACGAGATATCCAACGAATTTACCAAGAACTACAAGGCCTACAACAATGCTTTCGCACGCGGTAACTACGCAAGGGCCGCAGAGCTGGCGCAAAAGACGCTTGACCTGGCAAAGAAGGAACTCGGGCCGGATCATGAAAAAACCGCCATCATGGAAATTAACCTGGCCCATGTCCTTATCATGATCCGCAAGATCAAGGAAGCCGAACCCATCCTGCTGGCGGCCAAGGCCAAGGTTGAAAAGATGCATGGTGCTGACCATGCAAGCCTGATAACCGTGCATGAAGACATGGCAAAAGTTTTTGCCAGCAAGAATGAACTGGATAAGTCACGTCGTTCCCTGAGCAAGGCGATTGCAATCATCGCGAAGAACACGAGCCCCGAGGATCCGGAGATTGCGCGCTTGTTAATTCAGCAGGGTGGTATCGATGCAGCGACGGAGAAAATGGATGCAGCCCAGCAAAGTTATGAAAAGGCGCTTGCAATCCTGGAAAAGAAATACGGCAAGAACGGGCTCGGCACCGCGAGCACCATTTCCCTGCTTGGAGATATCCACCTTTTGAAGAAGGAGTTTCCCAAGGCTGAAGAGTACTACAACCGAACGCTGAAAATATATGAAGTAAACCTTGTTGAAGACGACCCGGTACTGCTTTCTGCCCACGCAAAAATGGCCAAGATATTTATCGCTATGCGCGATGAGCGTTTTGCAACTCATGCCGATCGCGTGATCAAGTATTACCCGGATGAAGAAGGTAAGTCACGCCCGCTGTTTGTCATGCAGCCACTCTACCCTGTTTTCAAGGACGGCAAGAAGCCGCAGGGCTGGGTGTTGCTTGAATTCGATGTCAGCACCGCGGGCCGTGTTGAGAATGCAAAAATAATCGAGTCGCTGCCGCAAAAGTTGTTTGACAAGGTAACCATGGATGCTGCCAGGACATGGAGGTTCAAGCCAAAAGTTGAAGAGGGCAAGCGCGTCAAGCAAACCAACACGAGGGCCAGGCTGGTCTTTACCCGTGAAAATATCGAAGTTCACATGGGAGAAATGAAACTCTAGCCGATTTACTGGCTTACCCTGTTTCTCCCTGCGTTCTTGGCCCGGTAAAGAGCTTCGTCTGCGGAGCTGAGTAGCTCTGCCGGTTGCTGACCCCTGCCAAGACTTGCCACGCCAATCGATATGGTGACCGGTGGCAGTTGCTTCTCATCCCGTAAACGTATTTCTGCGCGGCTCACTGCTTCCCTCAGTCTTTCTGAAACAGCAAGTGCAGTCTTCGTATCCTGCCCGGGTAGCATGGCGAACAATTCCTCGCCACCGTAGCGAGCCAGGTGGTCCTCGGGGCGAAGGTTTTGCAGCAGCGTTTGTGAAACGTGCCTGAGAGCCGCATCCCCGGCGATATGTCCGTGCTCATCGTTAAAATTCTTGAAGTGATCAATGTCGATCATGAGCACGCTGAAGTCGACGCCGCTGGTCTGGCACCGGTATACCATCCTGTTCAGCATGTTATCCAGCCAGCGTCGATTATAGAGCCCGGTGAGGGAATCCACGGTGGCGTTGTACTCATGTTCACTGAGCATTTCCCTGATACGGGTGATGACAGAATGTCCCTCGCGAAGACGACGCGTGAGCACCATCAACAGGTTTAGTGCGATACTGTGATTATGCTGCAGCATTTGCCAGAACACCGTGTGGCTGATGACAAAAGTGCGCGACTCCGTGTCGGCGATGACGCTTGCCGAGGCGGGCTGGTGATCAATAAGGGCAATCTCACCAATACATTCCCCACTCTCCAGTGTGGCGATAGGTTCATTGATGTCGACCGGTAGATGGACGCGAAAGCTGCCTTCTATGATCATGTAAAGAAAGTGCTGTTCATCGCCGCTTTCGATCAGCACTTCATTTTCCCTGAAGACTCTTAGTTCGCAGTGCTCAAGAAATTCCTGCAGACCATGCAGATCAATATCTTTAAAAAGCGCCTGTCTTGACAGGGAATGCAGATCAGATTCTTCGAGCTTGTTCATTAAACTGGTAATTGTTTACTTATGAGGCCGGGCGCGGGGTGGCAGCGGGCTTAAAGGCCCTGACAAGTATTTTGAACTCATCCAGTAAATCATCCCTTTCACGATAGCGAATATTGATATACAGGCGACTTATTTCTTCAATGGCCTGCCGCAGATCCGGTCTTGTGTGGGCAGCGCGTTGTGCAAAATCCCTTGGTCCCTCGTTTATTTCGCGTTCAATCCCGCAGGCAGCAAGCTTGCTGCAAAAAAGATCATACAGCATTCGTGCCCTGTCCTTCATCCTGTCACCGGGTCGGAACAATAACCATGCAATGATAACGAGAAATGCAGAAACAAGGATTAGCAGGGAAGTGGTCATACCACGCCAGTCCATGTTGCCAAAGCCAATCTTGCTCAATAACCGCGACTGGCGATCATTGTCATAACCCAGCACCCACTGGTTCCAGCGGTTATTGAGAGCGTCAAGGCGGTACCTGAAACGTCGCCACATATCCAGCGCCACTTCGTTCTGGATGCCAAGGGGTATCTCCACCAGGCTGTCAGGCAAGGCATTGTCAATCCCGTCCCTGATTCTTTCCGGTGCCACAGCTGCGGTGGGATCAATACGCACCCAGCCCTGGTCTTCAAACCACACCTCTGACCAGGCGTGGGCATCTCTTTGACGGACGATCATGTAATTGCCAACCGGGTTCATTTCACCTCCCTGGTAACCGGTAACCACCCTTGCCGGCACGCCAGCTGCACGCATGAGGATTACAAACGACGCGGCATAGTGTTCGCAAAACCCCTGCCTGGTCTCAAACAGGAACTGGTCAACACTATCTTCCAGCAACAGCGGCGGAGTAAGGGTGTAGTAGAAGTCTTCCCGGTTAAACATTCTCAGTGCCTGGGTAACGATTTCGCGGGAGCTCTTGCCTTCGTCTCGCCACGAATTTGCCAGCTCGCGTGCACGGGGGTGATATCCCTGCGGTAGTTGCAGGGCCATGCTTCGCTCGATCTCATCAACCGCCTGCAGGGTAAAATCAGCATAGGAGCGAAGCTGGTACCGTTTGCGCGCTCGTATGATTGATCTCGTGCGGATTTGTCGATCATCAGTGATGCGCGACCTGGGTGGGGCGCGTTCTACCATTTCAAGTCCGTAAAGCCAGTTCTGGTCCGTTGCTTCCATGGTCACCGTGTAATCAAACGGCCTGCCGGTAAAATCGATTTCCGCCTTCTCTCGCTTGCGCTTGTCACCGACCCATTTCACACCATCGCTATACCACATCACGGGCCCACGCCAGTAAAGCTCCGTGTTGTCGGGGATCTCTCCCTGGAATTCCACGCGAAACGCAATCTTGTTTGACAGGCTAAGCTGGCTTATCTGCCCCGGTGACATCTGGTCATCCAGGCCGGAAGTGCCTGCCAGGGCATCTTTGGGCAAACCCCAGAGTGGACCATCAAGACGGGGAAACAGGATAAAAAGCAGCAGCAAAAGCGGTATGGACTGAAGCAGCATGGTGGCTGCAAGACGTGTACGCTGCCTGATGCTCGTGCCATAGTTCCTGTCATTCAGGCTTATCATCGCTGTCACAACCAGGCCAACAGAGCAAAGCATGTAAAGTGCCGACAGGATGTTTTGCGAGTAAAGGAAATTTGTCAGCACGAGGAACATGCAAATAAATGAAGCAATGTAGTAATCACGTTCGCTTTTCAGTTCAAGCAACTTCATGCCCGCTAACAATACCAGTAGTGCTACTCCCGCATCCCTCCCCACGAGCGTGCCATAGCTATTCATCACGCCAACAACAATAACGATCATCACGATTTGCCTGCCATAGCGAAAGGCTATTGACTTCCTGCCGAAACGACTGTTTACCTGGGTATCCATGTAGAGGCGCCAGGCAGCCAGCCCATAAAACAGCAGCGGCATCCAGACGGGAAGTCTCAGGGCATGTGGCACAACGGCAAGCATTAACGCGGCGCTGAACCAGGTAAGCTCCGGGCGAATTCGCTGGAGATACAGCAGCAGCTTATTCATTTTCCAGTCCATAGCCTGCCAGCAACTCCAGGCACTGCCGGCAATGTTCTTCACCGTTGCCCGGTGCCGGTGCATCGCTATCCGGCAACTCAAGGCTGTATCGAAGTTCCTGTTGCTCGGCTACCAGCACCCATCGACAAAGCTGTGAGAGTGAACTTTCGAGCTCGTTGCCTGGGCCGGTTGAAGCAAGTGATAGCAGGACCTTTTTTGTTCCCCTGCCACTAAATCGCTTGCTTACCAGTCCGCGCTCTCGCGCGTAGGCTTTCCAGTCTACTGCCCGCATGGAATCTCCATCCTGGTATTGCCTGAAGCCGATAAAATCCTCGGTGCCGATACCCTTGCCCGTGAGTGCTTCCTCTTCATCAAGCAGGGTCGCCGGGGGCAATTGTTCTGTGCCTGCGGGCCCTGGATACACGATGCAGGCCTGTTCTATTTCAAGGTAGGACCAGGCCTCGAACAAGCCAAGGGGCCAGGTGCAGGAAATCTTGATCCTGCCCGGCTTCAGGTAACCGCGCCTGTTGGCAGGTATAGAGAAGTCAACGCTTTGAACACTTTCTGCAATGACATCCACAAGCGTTGCACCTTCGTAGACAGATTTTCGAAAAATGCCTTTTTTCCTGCCACTGCGTGCCTGCAGCAGGATTGCCGGTCGCATCTTTCCCACGCGATTATCGATGCGCAGGGGAAAGCGTGCTACCTGGCCGGCGAAAACCGGCCCGGGTGGAAGGGCGGTGATAACCAGCCCACGCAGGCTGCTGTAGGTATGTAGCATGCTCACCAGGAACAGGCTGCCAAGGAAAAAAGTCAGCGCATAGGCGAGGCTGTTAGTGTAATTGATGGCGCCGATAAGCATGACAAACATGTTCACGCCAAAGATAAAACCAAAACGCGTCATGAAAATATAAACACGCTTGCGCCTGGGCAATGCAGCACCTGGAATCTTGCCCAGCGTTTCAGGCAATCTTTCCAGGACTATGCTTGTAGACATCAGGGAATGGGCACCCTGGAGATAAGATCTTCGGCTGGAGTAGAGGCAGACTCGAGAGAGTCATCCTGCAGGCCGCGAAGACGATGCCCGATAACGCTGGGCAATACAGCCTGTATGTCTTCCGGCAACACATGATCGCGGTCATGCAGCAGGGCCCAGGACCTGGCGCAGTGCAACGCGGCGAGACCGGAGCGGGGTGAAAGACCACTGCTGTATTCGCCACAGCTGCGACTGTAGTCCAGCAGGTTCTGCAGGTAATCCAGCAGTGGATCGGCCACGCGCACCTGCTTGACTTCCTGTTGTAATGAACGCAGGTCATCGGCAGATAATTGTGGTGAGATTTCATCCAGCATTTCCCGTCGATCCCTGCCCTTGAGTAGCTCGCGCTCGGCACTGTTATCGGGATAACCAAGCTGCAGCCGCATGGTAAAGCGGTCCAGCTGTGACTCCGGTAATGGAAAAGTGCCAACCTGGTTGGAAGGGTTCTGGGTCGCAATGACGAAAAACGGGCTTGGCAATTCGCGTGTTTCCCCTTCTATAGTGACCTGGTGCTCTTCCATGGCCTCAAGAAGCGCGCTCTGGGCCCTCGGCGTGGCGCGGTTAACTTCGTCTGCCAGCACCACCTGGGAAAATATCGGGCCGGCATGAAAGCTGAAAGACTCCGTTTCACGGTTATAAACGGACACACCAAGTATATCCGCCGGTAAAAGATCGCTGGTGAACTGAATGCGCTGAAGTTCAAGTCCAAAAAGACGCGCAAGCACATTTGCCAGTGTTGTCTTGCCTACGCCGGGCTGGTCCTCGATGAGCAGGTGTCCTTCTGCCAGCATACAGCTGATTGCAAGGCGAATTGTATTGTCCTTGCCCAGAATGACCTGGTTGGCCGTTGCTATAAGCTGCTCAAACCTGCCATTGATTTGTTCAGTGATAAAATTTTGCTCGGGTGCACTCATGAGTTCTGCTGCCTGGTGTTATTTGGTTTCGATACGCCTACTGCCCTGCCACCGTCATGTTCTCAAGCAGGACTGAACCCGTCCTGATATTGCCACGGGTATCCACGTCGCTTGAGATACCTGCGATCTGTTGATACATGTCCAGCAAGTTTCCTGCCACTGTAATTTCCTCGACCGGGTACTGGATCTCACCATTTTCCACCCAGAAACCCGATGCGCCCCGGGAATAGTCACCGGTTACCTGGTTAACGCCAAATCCGATCATATCTGTAACAAGTAATCCCGTATCCATGCTTTTCATCAGCTCGGCCAGGTCCTGTTCGCCGTTCTTAACAAACAGGTTATGGACGCCGCCCGCGTTTCCGGTAGGTTCCATGCCCAGCTTGCGTGCCGAGTAGGCACTTAGCACGTAGCCCTGCAGCACCCCAGCCTCGACAATAGTGCGCCGATTTGTCGCTGCGCCGTCCGAGTCAAAGGGTGCGCTGCCCATTGCCCTGGGTAAAAAGGGGTCTTCATAAATATCAATATGTGGACCGAATACCTGCTCACCCAGCTTGTCCAGCATAAAACTGGCCTTGCGATAAAGGGAGCCACCGGAAATTGCGCTGATAAAAGCACTGAATAAACCGCTTGCCACCGGCGCTTCAAATATAACCGGTGATTGTCGCGTGCTTAGTTGCCTGGCGCCGAGGCGGGCTACGGTTCGTCTCGCGGCATTTTCACCAACGCTCCTGGTGTCCTCGAGATCATCCGGACAACGGGACTTGGTGTACCAGCCGTCCCTTTGCATACCGCCCTGGTCGGCGATGACAGTGCAGTCCACGCTATGGTTGGACCAGTCCCAGCCACCCATAAAGCCATGGGAATTTCCGTATACGTGTCGTCCGGAATAGGTATTCACCAGTGTGCCGTCGGCATTGGTGATCCTGTCATCACAATCAAGGGCATGGCGTTCACAGCTTATGGCCAGTTCGGTGGCTTTCTCGGCATCAATGTTCCAGTGATGATGAAGATCGAGATCCGGAATTTCCCTGGCGAGGTAGCTGGCATCAACCAACCCTGCGCAGGGGTCCTCGCTGGCGTTCCTGGCAATGGTGCATGCGGCCCTGACAGTTTCCTCAATTGCCCGCGGACTGAAATCCGTACTGCTGGCACTGCCCTTACGTTGCCCCGCGTAGACGGTGACGCCAAGGCCCTTGTCCCGCTGGTGCTCGATGGTTTCCAGTTCTCCCATGCGTACCGTCACGGATAATCCTTCACCTACAGCAATATCAGCTTCAGCTGATGTCGCTCCTTCTCTTTTGGCACCTTCAAGTACTTGCTGGATGATGTTCTCCAGTTCATCAGTGCCGGTCAGGTCCTGTCCCACTTTAAATACTTGCTCCGAGATAAAAGGGCTATTCTAGCATTCTTTGGGCCCGGGTTTGTCTTCCCATCCTCTCGGCACCTTGTTTCAAATGTGATCTGCTTGTCATTCCGGCACAGCTTTAACCTGCATTCTGATAGAATTGCGATAATGGATGTGTCCTCTGTACTCGATTCCCTCAATGAAGCGCAAAGAGACGCCGTCGCTGCGCCTACCGGTAATATCCTGTTACTGGCAGGTGCGGGCAGCGGCAAGACCCGTGTACTGGTGCACCGTATTGCCTGGTACATAGAGACTGGAGAAGTCAGTCCCTTTGGCATTCTCGCCGTAACATTTACCAACAAGGCCGCCGCGGAAATGCGCTCGCGCATAGAGAACCTGTTGCAGCGCCCGATTGGTGGCATGTGGGTCGGCACTTTCCATGGCATTGCGCATCGATTGTTGCGTGCTCACTGGCAGGAGGCCGGGCTTAGCGAGAACTTCCAGATACTGGATAGTGACGACCAGTATCGCACCATTCGTCGGGTTATTCGGTCAATGCAGCTGGATGAGTCGCAGTTTCCGCCGCGGGAGACGCAATGGTTCATTAACGGTAGCAAGGATGAGGGATTACGACCGCAGCATCTCGACGACAACGGCGACCCTACCCTTGCGCAAATGATCCATATTTACCAGGTGTACGAACAAACCTGTGCACGCAGTGGCCTGGTGGATTTTGCCGAGCTTTTACTGCGGGCACATGAACTTTTCCGCGACCAGGAGCGCATACTGCAAAATTATCGGCAGCGGTTTCGCCACGTGCTGGTGGACGAATTCCAGGACACCAATGCGCTGCAGTATGCGTGGTTAAGACTTTTAGTGGGCGATACCGGCGCGCTGTTTGCAGTGGGTGATGATGACCAGTCTGTTTATGGCTGGCGTGGTGCCCGGGTGGAAAACATGCAGCAGTTCCAGCGTGATATACCCAATACCTATTTAATGAAGCTGGAGCAGAACTATCGCTCCAGTGGCAATATTTTAAAAGCTGCGAACTCGCTGATTTCCAATAACGATACCCGTCTCGGTAAGGAACTGTGGACCGAGGATGAAGAAGGAGAAAAGATCGACCTGTATTCCGCCTACAATGAGCACGACGAGGCACGGTACGTGGTTGAATGCATACGCGCAGCGAAGCAGGATACATCAATATATAACGACAATGCCGTGTTGTACCGCGTCAGTGCCCAGTCTCGTGTACTGGAAGAAGCGCTGATGCAGGCGAACATTCCCTATCGCGTTTACGGTGGAATGCGTTTCTATGAACGTGCCGAGATCAAGGACGCACTGGCTTACCTGCGTCTTGCAACTTACCCGGATGATGACGCGTCCTTTGAGCGTATCGTCAACACTCCCACGCGAGGCATCGGTCAGCGTACCCTTGAAGAACTTCGGCAGGTTGCGCGAATGGAAAACATTTCCCTGTGGCAATCCGCGGTCAATATCATTGAGCAAAAATCGCTGTCTGCACGGGCCCTCAATGCACTTAAGGCTTTTCTCCTGCTGATGCAGCAAATGGGTGAGGACATTCGCCAGCTCAACCTGGATGAAGCGGTAGATACGGTTGTGAAACAAAGCGGACTGGTGGAACATTTTCGCAAGGAAAAAGGCGAGAAGGGCCTAGCCCGTATCGAGAACATGGAAGAGCTTGTCACAGCAGCCAGCGAGTTCGAGGTGAATGAAGATGCCCATGGAGACCTCGAACCTCTGCCAGCGTTTCTTTCCCACGCCGCACTTGAAGCAGGCGATACACAGGCGGATGCCTACAGTGATTGCGTACACCTGATGACGCTGCATTCTGCCAAGGGCCTGGAATTTCCACGGGTTTTCCTCGTTGGTCTCGAGGAAGGGCTGTTTCCTCACCAGCGCAGCAGTGATGACCTGCTGCAACTTGAAGAAGAACGACGCCTTTGTTACGTCGGCATAACCCGCGCAAAGGAAAAGCTGACCATGACTTTTGCCCAGCATCGTCGCATGCACGGTTCCGATTATTATCCGCAGCCATCGCGTTTTCTCACGGAGGTGCCGAGCGAGCTGATTAATGAAATAAGATTGGGCGGCGGTGCTATGAATACCGCGATGTTTCAACAGGAAGGAGAAATACTGCAGGAAGAAGGGGATTTTTCTCTGGGGCAGCGAGTGGTGCACAAGCGCTTTGGCGAAGGGGTGGTATTGAACCTTGAAGGCAGCGGCAGTCATGCCAGGGTGCAGGTGCATTTTGAGGACGCAGGATCGAAATGGTTAGTACTCGCATACGCGCAACTCCAATCTACGAGCTGAAAATCGTTATTTTCCCCCCAGTCTTTGTTCTCGCCATTCTCAAATGCTCATGTATTATCTTATACATTCCGCTTTTCGAATGGCTCGGGCCTCGACTGGAGAAAAAATTCCTGATTTTCAGCGGTTCTGAATGTTTGCGCTTGGATTCGAATCAAATGAGCCTTGAATTTATATTGAGACTACAAAAATGATTACACGCATTATTTCAGCAATGTTGCTTGTCCTTTTGCTCGGTTCCTGTGGGCAGTCGGGGCAGCAGGGTGGAGCAACAGGTGCGATTGATACCAGCAAGGTTTATCGCTGGAAAATGGTTACCACCTGGCCTGCTAACTTTCCCATTTTCCAGGAAGGCGTGATGAAGTTTGCCGACGATGTCAGGCGAATGAGTAACGGTCGGCTTGATATCCAGGTTTTTGCAGGTGGCGAACTGGTGCCAGCCCTGCAGACCTTTGATGCTGTATCCCAGGGTTCAATAGAAATGGGCCATGGGTCCGCGTACTACTGGGCTGGAAAGGTGCCCCAGGCGCAGTTTTTTTCCACCGTTCCCTTTGGCATGACCGCCAGGGGAATGCATGCCTGGTTGTACAACGGTGGCGGTCTCGAACTTTGGCGTGAAATTTACGAGCCTTTTAACCTGTACCCGATCCCCATGGGGAACACCGGCATCCAGATGGGTGGATGGTTCAACAAGCGCATAGATTCCGTGGAAGATCTGCAGGGGCTTCGCATGCGCATGCCGGGTCTCGGAGGCAAGGTGTTAAAGAATGCCGGGGGCAACCCGGTCTTGATGTCCGGTGGTGAAATTTACACGGCGCTGGAACGCGGCATCATTGATGCCACTGAATGGGTGGCTCCTTTTCATGATTTGCGCCTGGGCTTAAATCGAGCGGCAAAATATTACTACTTTCCCGGCTGGCACGAGCCCGGCACCGAGTTTGAACTGATTATCAACTCCGCGCGCTGGCAGCAGCTTCCCGACGATCTAAAGGCGATCGTTGAAACAGCGGCGGTGGCCAACTCCGAGTGGATGTACACTCAAATGGAATACCACAACACCCGCTCACTGCAGGAGCTCAAGGAAAAGAAAAATATCGAGGTGCTGGAGTTTCCTGCGGACGTCATGGCGGAGCTGAGAAAGATAACCCGCTCAACACTCGAAGAGGAAGCTGCGGGTAACCCTGAATTCAAGCGTGTTTATGAAGCCTACCTGTCATTCCAGGAAGACTACCGGCAGTGGGGAGACATGACGGAGACCGCGTACCAGCGAAGTCGTTATTAGCAGGCAAAAAAAAGAAGGCCGAAGCCTTCTTTTTCATTGAGTAATTTTATTTTTCTTACTGCGCGGCGCTTACCATGTAATCCACGGCGGCCTTGACCTCGTCGTCAGACAGGGACATGTTGCCACCCTTTGGCGGCATGGGAATACCACTTTCCCCGACGAAACCTTTTATGGCACGTTCGTAGAGCATGTCCATGCCCTGTGCGATACGAGGCTCCCAGCCTGCCTTGTCGCCCAGTTGCGGCACGCCCGGCAGGCCAGTGCCATGGCAGGAAAAGCACAGGTTACTGTATACCTGCTTGCCCGGGTCACCTGCATCGGCAGTTGCGGCAGGCTCAGCTGCCAAAGCCTCTGCGGCAGCCTCTTCCATGGGTTTATCCATGGCTTCTTCCGCAGCCACCTCGATGGGAGCGTCACCCTCCATCCTGGTTTCGCCCACGGGGGCGGTGTTTTTCATGGTCATCTGGTCGCGGCGTGCTTCCTGCGCTTCGCTTACCGGTGTTACCTGCCTGGCAATAATGCCGCAGAGCAGGAGAAACACTGCAAGAATTCCAATGACGATGGAATAGTTTCTAAAAAATATCTTGTCTTGTTCCTGGCTCATAAATAAGTCCCCATAGCCGGTGGTGTTATTAATCGTGCCGCAAGTATACCCATTGTCGCCAAAGGTGGAAACTTTGGGTGAAAGCGGGCAATGAAAGCGATGGCTTGCATATAACCGGACTCACGCGCCCATTGCCCAGTCGAATAGAATGCTGCCTTTCAAAGCCAGGGAGCGGGGAATCGACTCCTGTCGGGCGCGCCGCTTAAGATAAAAAGCCCGCACAAAGCGGGCTTTATTAATAACTAATGTTAATTAATCTTAATTAACAAGTCAGTTCTTTCTCCTCAAACCCAGGCCAATCAACCCGGTGCTTAGAAGCAGAAGGGTGATTGGTTCTGGTACCGTGCTGAGGCTTGTGCTGTAAGTAAAGTCATCGATGACTGTAGCTTGTGCATCATTGGCAAAATGTATTGTGGTAATCGCTACTGATGATGTGAAACCAAAAAATTGAAGCGTATTGAACGTATTCATCAGTAATGGCGCGGTAAAGGTCAGGGTATCTCCAGTGGACAATGTCATGACAATGTCATTGGAGGTTCCGTTCCAGTAGTTTTGAATTCCAAGATCCATCCCTATGGCGTGGACACCGTTAGCAAATGTTGCAGTGATACCACTGGGAGCACAACAGTTCTGGTTAAAATACGCGGAGGTTAATCCATTTGTCGCATAGAAATCCTCTCCGAAAACCCACTGACGACCTTCCGGTTGTGTGAAAGTCACGTCCCCGAATGTGGCGCTGACGCCCTGGTTTACGTGGCTGGTCGATGAACTCACGATACCTTCAAAATCCAATAGCGTGGTTGCCCCTGCAGCAGCGTTGAAGCTTGTGCGATCTGTAAATGTGACTATTGTCGCCATAGACATGCTGGGCACAGCAGCGAATAGAAATAATGCTACAGCAAGTTTTACCAGATTGATTATTTTCATTATGTTTTCCAGCTTTAACAGTATTTGTAGAATAAGGCAGTGAAGCAAAGCATATGCCAAATAATAATAGTCTTCGAAAATCAGTCATATATGAGCACTTATTATAGCTGCCAGCGTCTATCCAGGCCGGATTTGTAAAGATTCCCGACATACAAAAAGGGCAACGCCTTGGTTTCGCGCTTCTTTTCATTACCTGTGCTGCGGTGGACAGGCGTTAAGAGATACAACTCAAGCCAGGCATGTTGAATTGACTATGCAGCTTTTGAGAACCCTGCTTATTAATTCTCAATAATGATTCCTAGTTTTAGCTCACGGGCTTTCTGCACAAGCTCTTCGTCCCTTGCGCGAGCTATGACGTCTTCAAGCAATTGCCTTGCTTCCCGAGGCCTGTTGCCTCTCAGGAGAAGAATTGCATGTTCAAAGTCATATAAAGGATAGTTGAGGTGATAGCTTGCTAATTCGTAGGCTGTAATTCCCTCAGTGACATCAATGTCCTCTCCAGGGTGTATAGAGTAAACGTGAGCCAGCCCCCTTAATGCGGGCAAAAACCCATTTTCCATATGAATAGCCCTGCGATATTTGCCCCTGGCTTTTTTAAATGCTTCCATCCAGGCCGGATCGTTAGCCTCAAGTAACGCGCTCATGTCTTCGACAAACAGATCGGCCTGGGCGTCATAGGTGCCGGGGAATTCAGGCAGTTGACGCTCCATTTCCCTGGATATTTGAGCGGCGTCTTCCCGCTTATTGCTATTAAGCAATATATGAAATTTATGTAGCAGGGCCATGCTTGACTCGGCTATGCCAGATTCAATGGCTCGGTCCAGTAGTTCAAGCGTTACCTCCCGGTCTTTGTCTTCACTGAAGCCAAGCGCATTGGTCAGATCGGCCAGGTGGAAGGCCAGCTGCTCCTCGGAAAGCCGTGTAACACTGACGTTTTCAGGTGAGTGCTCGTTGGAAAGGTGGACCTGGTAGTACCCAAACTTCATTTTTTTCAGGTAGCTCTTAATTGCCTTGCCCATTTCCTCATAGTTCATTTGGAACGACTGCTCATAGGCGCTATCAACACTCGCTCCTTTTGCCACGAGCTTCAGGTAAGTTAATAACTGTCGCTGCACTTCCGGGTTTGCTGAACAGTAGTGGATAAATGCCAGGGCATGCGCGTAAAAACTGTTACCTTTTCGACGGCTCTCCGGAATTCTATCTGCCTTGAACAGGGCCTCGATATCCACTTTCATTCTCAAGTTGACCCCGGCTAATCGTGGCAGGCTAATTTCACCGTAGTGTAGTTTTCCCTTGTAGACACGCATGGTGGACATGAATTCAGCCATGCCTTCCTGGTACCAGGTGGGCACGTGTCCTTTAAAATTGCTGTTAAAAAAAGCGAAATGCACATATTCGTGACGCAGGATCTGTTGAGCGAAGTTCTGTAATTTATTTGACCTTCGATAGCCGCTCATGGTGGTGATGGCAAAATTCCCGGTGGATGCCTGGAAAAACACGCCAGCGCTGTTTTTTGGTAATTCAAAAGCCTTGTAGGTAGAGGCTCTCTGAAACGCGTAAATCTTGAGCGGCTGAATATCCTGCTTGATCCGGATATTTCCAAATTGCTGCAGGTAATGGCGAAACTGCTCCAGGTCCCTGACAAAAAATTCGGCGTTCTTAACAGTTGTGTCGGTAATGATATGGAAGTTGGGAGATCTTACTTCGAGCCAGTCGTCATCAAGAATGTCCAGGGGTGTTTTCGCAAAAACATTGGCGGTTCCGCTGGAGAACAGCAACAGTAAGGCGAGGAAGACTTGTTGATCTACCCTGAATACCGGCACCTGATTCCATTCGAAAGTCATTTTCATCACTCGGCGTTAAAAATGAATTTTTCACGGTTGAGAACAGCGAATGCGTCATGAATTGTTGATCGAATATAATCGGGGGGCAATCACTTAAGCGCCGGGGCATTATCGTGACACAGGATGCAACACTTGGAGACCGCCTGCAGTTTTTGAAACGGGCGGAAAACCTGAAAAATACACTTCGTAGTGGCAACACCAGTAGCGGACGACGGGAAAGTACGGCGGAGCACAGCTGGCGCCTCGCGCTACTGGCGATTGTCCTTGCTGACCTTGTTCCGGGTATAGACCTGCTGAAACTTCTCAAGCTTTGTATTTTGCACGATCTCGGGGAGGCGGTAGATGGGGATATTCCTGCACCTGAGCAGGTCGGGCTTACGCAGAAATCGGGCAAGGAGCGCGCGGACTTCATTTCATTGACCGAGTCCCTGCCCTTGCCTGCCAGGACCGAATTTCTCGCCCTCTGGGACGAGTATGAAGATGCAGCCAGCGAAGAAGCCAGGCTGGCCAAGGCCCTGGATAAGATTGAGACGCTTGTGCAGCATAACCAGGGGCGTAACACGCCTGGATTCGACTACGGCTTCAATCTTGACTATGGTAGAAACTATACCGATGCCATCGGGCTTACCGCCGAGCTACGGGCAATGATCGATATCGAAACAAGGCAGCTGGCGGAAAAGAATTGATGCTGCCCCTGACAAGGATCGGGAGAAAGTGAATGGCACAGTACGCAATTGTCTATATTGGCGGTGATCAGCCGGCCAGCCCTGAAGAAGGCAAGGCACATTTTGCCAGGTACATGGAATGGCTGGCTTCCCTGGGAGAGGCTGCCGTCAGCCCGGCGAACCCGCTCAAGGACACCAGGACCGTCAGTCCGGATGGTGTGGTTTCACAGGGGTCTGCCAGCGGCATGTCCGGCTACACCATCGTGGAAGCAGCCTCGATAGACGCCGCGCTGGAGATGGCACAGGGCTGCCCCTTCCTCGATATCAATGGCTCGCTCGAGGTATCCGAGCTAATCAAGATGCCAATGTAATCGCGTTTTAAACCACGGGGGAATTAAGTATGTCCAGGCAAAAGTTAATCATGGGGATTTGCGGCTTCGCGGTCGCCGCTATGACATCGTTCAGCATACATGCAGGTGCAGATGACCAGCTTGAAAAGCTGGTAAGGAAAGTCACTCCAAGAGTCGTGGAATGGCGCAGGGATATTCACCAGCACCCCGAGCTGGGCAATCGGGAAACCAGGACCTCAGCCCTTGTTGCCGCGCACCTTGAAAAACTGGGTATGGAAGTAAAGACCGGTGTCGCCCACACCGGCGTGGTGGGACTGCTGAAAGGCGGCAAGCCCGGCCCGGTTGTCGCGCTCAGGGCAGACATGGATGCGCTGCCGGTGACTGAGCAGGTTGACCTGCCCTTCGCCTCAAAGGTGCGAACGATGTATAACGGCCAGGAAGTCGGCGTGATGCATGCCTGCGGGCACGATGCCCACACCTCGATATTGATGGGTGTCGCGGAAGTCCTCAGTGGAATGAAAAAAGACCTGCGAGGCAGCGTGAAATTTATTTTTCAACCCGCCGAGGAGGGTGCGCCGGAAGGTGAGGAAGGTGGTGCTTCCATGATGATTGCAGAAGGCGTGCTGCAAAACCCGAGACCCGAAGCGATTTTCGGACTGCATGTTTTTCCTGCCCCCCCGGGTACGCTGGGTTATCGTTCGGGCGGTATCATGGCCAGTGCAGATGCGTTCAAGATGCGCATCAGCGGTGCACAAACCCACGGGGCACAACCCTGGGCCGGCACCGATCCCATTGTTGTCTCGGCACAGATCGTACAGGCCCTGCAGCTTATTCCTGCCCGGCAAACGGATACAACAGTGGCACCAGTGGTTGTTTCCGTCGGTTCCATCCATGGCGGGCTGCGCTCTAACATCATTCCGGATTACGTGGATCTTGAAGGGACGATTCGCATTCTTGACCCGAGCCTGCGGGATGGTGTGCTGATGCGCATTGAAAGAACCGCCGTGAATATTGCCGAGGCCTCAGGTGCAAAGGCCGAGGTGACGATCCTGCCCTACGCCCCGGTTACCTTTAATGATCCCGCCATGGTCAGGAAAATGTTGCCCACCCTGCAGCGTGTTGCCGGCCCCGGGCTGGTGGAAGCCAGGCCCGTCACGCCGGCCGAGGATTTCGCCTTTATGCTTGAGGAGGTGCCAGGTATTTACCTGTTCCTTGGAATTAACGATAAGGGGGTGAGCATGCAGGATGCGGCACCAAACCACTCACCTTTTTTCCGTATCAATGAAGATGTACTACCGCTTGGCGTAAAGACCCTCTCGGCGCTGGTGGTGGATTACATGAAGATGGCAAAGTAGCGAAGCACCTGCCTAGTCCTGGATCATTACGCGGTTACGGCCACCCTGCTTTGCCCGGTACATGGCCTTGTCCGCTCGTTCAAAAACAGCACCCAGGCTGTCGTCTTTCCTGATCTCCGCTATACCGCAGGAAATGGTGATGGGAACCGGTTGCCGGGAGTAATGGAACTTACGTAGCTCAATTTCCCTGCGCAGGTTCTCTGCGGCCACCCGCGCCTGCTCCAGCCGTGTCTCCGGCAGCAGCAGGACAAATTCCTCGCCGCCATAGCGGGCAAAAAAGTCCGTTTTTCGTATGTTTGATGCGCAGACTTCCGCAATGGTTTTCAGTACCTTGTCGCCAGCCTTGTGTCCCCAGGTGTCGTTCACGCCCTTGAACCTGTCCACGTCAATGACGCATAGACAGAAAGCCTGCCCGTTTCTTTGCCAGCGGGCATATTCCTGCCTGGCCTTTTCGTTGTACGCGAGTCGATTTGGCACTGCCGTGAGAGCATCGGTCTTGGCCTTCCTGTACTCCTCGTGGATTCTCCTGCGTAGTTGCTCGGTCTCCCCTTTCATGGCATCGACCTGTCCCATGAGCTCGCTTACCCTTGCCTGCCACTTTTGCTGGCGCTCCTGGTTGGTGTCCTGGAATGCGTTGACCGATTGTTCAATACAGGTGAGGCGAGTCTCGATGATCTTTTTCATTTCCATGACATCATCGGAATCAAGGATGCCGTTCCTGATGCAACGGACATTTTCTTCTACCAGGACATTCAGTGACCCGGCATCCTCGCTGGCTCGTGAACTTTCACTTTCAATTTCCTGGAAACAATCTTCAACATCGACCAGCCGGGCGGTCACACGCACGAGGAAATTCTGAATATCCCCGAGTTCCGCCTGCAGCGCCTCCTGCAGGTCGTTTACCACGATAGCCGTGTCCCGTAACGCCGCCGAGAGATCCTCGCCGGACTCGAGCTTGCTGATACGGCTTTTTACATGTTCAACCCGGGTGCTGTATTCCTTCGGAATGGACAACCATTCAAACAACTCCATCAGCTTGGCGCGAAATCCCGCGAGGCCAGTTTCATCGGCCGCGGTTGTGCTCTCCCCTGCACTGCTGCTTAGAACCTGCACCAGTTCCTGGACCAGCTGCAGGCGCTCCTGCTCTTCACTAATTTGCGCGGCACGCTTTCTCAGTGCCAGCACCTCTATTCCTGCTTCACCCGGCAGGGATACGCTTTCAAGTAACTGTGCCAGGGGGTCGGCCTGGGAGCTACTTCCAGGTTGTTCTGCTCGATTGTCTTTTTCACGGGAGAAGCTGACGATTTCTTCAATGATTGGATCGATGATCCTGTTACGTGCTTCCCTGTCCTTTTCTTTTTGCAGCTGGCTGCGCATTGTCGCAAGCCTGCTATCCAGCTTTTCATCGATGCCGGTATAGCTGAATACTAGTCGCAGGATGGACTTGTAGAGCCTGTCCTCGGTCCTTGCGAAGTCCTGCTCTTTCTCTTCCAGGTCATTTAGTGACTGGACATAGCGCTCTTTCCAGACTGGTTCCTCGCTGAGAATGCTCGCCTGTGATCCCATGGTGTACCCCGTATATGTCATGCCGGACCCGGCAACAGGGTGCGCGCCAAGAGTTTGCTGACGCGAAGTTGCCCGGCGTGAAAAACGCCAGGCACTGGATAATTGAGGGTTAGCCCCTTGAAAGGGGCGTGTTCAAGCCGCCTGGCTTATTCTTCATCTTTCCTTATCGACCAGCATGTCCACGGTCTTGAGGAGATTATCGAAGGAGCCGGCCAGGGCCGCACCGGTCATGTATTTACCATTTACCACCACCGCCGGGACACCGGTTATCTTGTAACGCTGCCCCATGAGGAAAGCCTGCTTGAACTTAACTTCCACTTCGTTGGAATTATACGCCCTGGTGAATTCGTCGCCGTCTATGCCCCTTGATACAAAAAAGTCTTTAAGTTCGCTTTCAGAGAAAATCCTCTTGCGGTCCTTGTGCAGGGCTTCAAAAAGCGGAGTATGAATCTGATCCAGCACACCCAGTTTTTCAGCAGCATAGTAGGCCTTGGCGTGGGCCACCCAGCTCTTGCTGAAAATTCCGGGCATGCGTCGAAACTCTACATCCTCGGGCAGGTTGGCCATCCAGCTATTGATGTGTGGCTCAAAGTCGTAGCAGTGCGGGCAGCCGTACCAGAACACTTCTACAACCTCTATCTTGCCTTCCGCAACCTGGGTGGGTTGGGCCGGAACAATATTCTTGTAGGGCTCTGCTGCAGTGACGTAGGTGGACAGCAGAAGGGCCAGGACACTGACCAGGATTTGAGCACTATTCTTCATGTTATTTTACCTGCTTGTTTGTTCTTTTCGCCTGGATACCAGGCCTGTTGTGTTTTTACTGGCTATAAGGGTTTGACTGGCCGGGCGCCGCCGAGTTTCACGACGATTGCCCAGGTCGCTGTATTTTCTTGAAATTTAGCTTCAAGTGAAAATTGCCGGCTGAGCAACAGGCGCTGCCTAGTGCAGGCCTTCGATATAGTCCGATACTGCTTCAATTTCCTCGTTGGTCATCTTGGCGGCGATATTGCGCATGACGCCATTAAGGTCGTTTGCCCTTTGCTCAGCCTTGAATGCCTTGAGTGTAGCGGCGGTGTAGGCAGAGTACTGCCCGGTAAGCGACGGGTAGTTTGCGGCCGCGTTGCCGCGACCTGAAGGGCCATGGCACGCCATGCAGGCTGCCAGCCCCTTGCTGGCATCACCGGCGCGGTAGAGACGCTGACCCAGGTCCCAGCGGTCAGGGTTGCTGTCGCCGGTGGCCCCTTGCAGGCTGGCATAATACGCGGCGAGGTCGTCGATATCCTCGTCGGACAGGGCCGCTACCATGGGCGCCATGATGGCATTTTCGCGGGCACCAGACTTGTAATCATGAATCTGCTTGGCGAGGTACTCTGCATGCTGACCGGCGAGGCGCGGTTGCAGGGGAAGGGCATCCACGCCATTGCCGTCCTGGCCGTGGCAGGCGGTACATGTCGCAGACTTGGCCTTGCCCGCAGCAGCATCACCGGCAGTTGCAGCAGGCTGGACGAGCAGCAGCATGCTGATTAAAAAGCTGACATTTTTCAACATGAACGGGTTTCCTCTAATTCAACTGGTATTTCCCAGGTTGGCGACGGTATAGTGACTGCACTTACCTGATACCCCGACCTGCTTAGATTTTTTGCGTATCTTACAGAAAAAATGGCGGCGAGTGGACGAGAATCACAGGAAAATTGGGAATCCTGCGCACTTCACACATGAAATATGAGTTTAAAAGAATACCATAACGCCAGTTACACCAGGAGTGCCCATGATCTGGACCAGTTAGTAGAGGATGTCGGCCGCGAGGTGGCTTTTGCCGGCCGCTCCAATGCTGGCAAGTCCAGCATCATCAATGCCCTAACCGGGCAAACCCGTCTTGCAAAGATCAGCAAGACCCCGGGCCGGACCCAGCTGATCAATTTCTTTTCCGTGACGGAGCACTGCAGGCTGGTGGATTTGCCGGGTTATGGCTATGCCAAGGTCCCGGAAAAGACCCAGCTTCACTGGGCTGAAACACTTGGAAGGTACTTTCATGAACGGGAATGCCTGGTGGGCGTGGTGATGATCTGTGATATTCGGCGCAAGATTACCGAGCATGATGAGCGCATGATCGAGTGGTGTGAGTACGCCGATCTCCCGGTGCACATACTGTTAAACAAGTCAGACAAGCTGGCTTTTGGCGCGCGAAAGAAAACCATGGCCGCGGTGCAAAAGAGCCTGCAGGGCAGGGGGCACAGCGTGCAGCTGTTTTCTGCGCTGAAAAAACAGGGGATTGAGGAGCTGGTAGACCAGCTGGACGCCTGGTTTGATATATAAAAGAAGGCCCCGGTTATTTTCAAAGGGGGAGGTTACCGGGGCCAAGGTTACCCGGCTGGGGAGACCGGGATTCGAACATTAGTGAGGAGGAGAAAACTGATGTTCTGTTTCTGTTGTTTTCGACCGACAAAAATGAAATCAGTTCAAAAATATTTTTAAATTAGGTATTGACATTCACATTTATGCACAGTGAAAGCCAAATTTGAACCAAAGTTAATAATGAACCTTAAGTGACACGCATTTGGGCCTATAAAAATAGTATAAGTTTCTGAAATATATAGACATTTAATAATTGTATAAAAAATGACAAAACTGGGGGGAAGCCAGTAATTTCGCTAACTTAGGAGCGATGTTAGCAATTCATCCACAAAGATATCCACAGAAAATGTGGATAAATATTGATCTTGAGACCAGCCAAAGGCTTAAGCAGCGAAATTAGAAAATACCTCAGGTTTCCGCTTTAAGATCGCCCGCCCGGTAGCAGCCCGGGGACGGGAATTTTTCCCCTGAAAAATTTTCTCCAGGGCAAAAAAAAGCGCCGGGTTTCGGCGCTTTTTTCGTATTTGAATTCGCTTCTTCCAGGTTTACATACCGTACTTGCGGCGGAATTTATCAACACGGCCCGCGGTATCCAGCATTTTCTGCTTGCCGGTGTAAAAAGGATGGCACTGGGAGCAAACATCGATGTGAAGATCGTCGTTGTCCAGCGTAGAGCGCGTCTTGAAAACGTTGCCACAGCTGCATGTGACAGAGATTTCTGAATATGATGGATGAATTTCTGGCTTCATTTTTTGTAACTCTCTGCTTTTGAATCTTACTCTGCCATCTTGGCAGGGGCGGGGAGTGTAGTGCAAAGCCTGCCCCGGTGCAATCTCAAATTCCCTCAGTGGCGAGGTGATCCCGGGGTGCGAAGGGGTACAACATTGTCGGAAGGGCGGCCTGTAGCTGCCCATTTTCCCGGGCTTTCCAGGGCATCCAGTAAACCGCGTTCGCCAAGGAGGGAATTCCACATCAACTGCGAGATCTGCACGCAGGCGGCCATTGGGTTGTCAGAGCGTTTCCTGAGCTGGTCCACCTGCCATTGAATACCCTGCATTCGCGCCCTGCTGGCTGCGGGGGCCTTATCGATCAGTCCCTGCAGCGCGTTCTGACGCATGGCCTCAAAGGTCTCCGGGTCATCTTTTGCCAGGCGCGCCCAGGTATCGAAGTCGAACTCGTCGCTCTTGCTCATGGGCTTTATTTTACAGCGAGGGTGAGAGTCGGGGCCAGATTTATCGGTCAAACCTGTGAACTGCAGCGGCTAAATGCGAAAACCCCCGTGGCGCCTGCGGTTGACGAAATCCAGGATGTACGCACCACCAAACAGCCCCAGCACCAGGGTGACCAGCAGGTAAATCATCATGTTTCGTACGCCGGGATTGAAACCACCGCCCAGCGATCCCCGGCTTCCGCCAGCAGTGCCTTCTGCATCGCCGTACTTTTCCAGGGTCTGGGCCAACTGTATTTCCAGGGTCTTCTTGTCTTCCTCGAGCGTGCTTATCTGCCGGTACAGCGTATCGGTGTCGCTGTCCTGCCCGACACGCTTGCGCAGCTCGGTCAGTTCAATCTGCAATTTCCCGTTCTTCAGTTTTTCTGCCTTGAAGTCCTGTTCCAGCCTGGCATGGTCCTGCTTGAGCTGGTTGAGGTTACGCACGGTTTTTGGCGGACGCTTGTTACCGCTTTTTAATTGCTCTTCAAGCGCAAGCTTTTCCTCGCGCATGTCGTTCAGTCGCGCTTCCAGGGTGTCCGCGCGTGCCTGGAGTTCATCATTTGAAGCCTGGCCCGGCGGCGTATTCTTCAGATAATCATTGCTGATCCAGCCGGATACACCACTTTCGTCGCGTACGAAGCTGAGTTGCTCTTCACGCTTGATGATTTCCAGCGAGGTACCCGTGGGGACAACCTTGATGATGGCGCTATCAAGGGATTTGTCCTCGTGCAGGCCAGCCTTTAGCTGGTCAGTGATATAGGCTTCTTCGGCCGAGATTGCTGCAGCAAACACTGCACAAAGGCAGCCGGCCACCAGAAATTTCATGCGCTTTCCAGTTCTCCTGTGAGTATGCCTGCGTGTCTGAGCAGGGGATCGATACTGGGCTGGCGCCCCCTGAATTCAATAAACAGGTCCATCGGTTCGCGCGAACCGCCTTGTTCGAGGATAGAGTGCAGAAATTGTTCCCCCGTTTTCCTGTCAAAGATACCGTTTTCTTCGAATTTAGAAAAGGCATCGGCCGATAAAACCTCGGCCCACTTGTAGCTGTAATAGCCTGCTGCATAGCCACCGGCAAAAATATGGGAAAAGCCGTGCTGAAAGCGATTGTAGGCAGGTGGCGCGACAACAGCCACGCGCTGGCGCACGTCGTCCAGCAGGCGCTGGATATCTTCGACGCTTTCACCACGTTTTTCCCGGTGCAGCCTGAAATCAAAAAGCGCAAACTCGATTTGTCGAAGCATCTGCATTCCTGCCTGGAAGGTGCGTGCCTTCAGCATTTTCTGGAATAACTCGTCGGGCAGGGTTTCGCCACTCTGGTAGTGGCCGGAAATGTATTGCAGGGCTTCCTTTTCCCAGCACCAGTTTTCCATGAACTGGCTGGGCAACTCCACCGCATCCCATGCCACGCCGTTGATTCCTGAAACCTCCGGGTAATCCACCCTGGTCAGCATGTGATGCAGCCCGTGGCCAAATTCGTGAAACAGCGTAATAACTTCATCATGGGTTAACAGGGACGGGTCTTCGCCAACCGGCGGCGTGAAGTTACAGGTCAGGTAGGCCACCGGGTTCTGCACACCGGTTTCGAGGCGTCGCCTGACCACGCACTCATCCATCCATGCACCGCCCCTTTTTTGCTGGCGTGCATAGAGATCCAGGTAGAAACTGCCGCGAATATCACCGTTGCTGTCGCGGATTTGGAAAAAACGCACATCCTCGTGCCAGGTTTGTACTCCCTGTACCTCGCTGATTTCCAGTCCGTACAGCCTGTTTACCACGGTAAACATGCCCTGGATCACGCGATCGGCGGGAAAGTAGGGGCGCAGCTCCTCCTGCGAGAGATCAAACTTGTGAAGGCGCAGTTTCTCGGAATAGTAGGCCAGGTCCCAGGCCTGCAGATCGTCAATGTCGTAATTTTTGTGCGCGAAGGTTTTCAGTTCTTCGTAGTCGGCCCTGGCGCCACCCATGGAACGGTCGGCCAGGTCCTCCAGGAAGCTGGTGACTTCCCCGGTGCTACCAGCCATTTTTCGTGCCAGGGAGTACTCGGCGTAGTTGTCAAAACCCAGCAACTCTGCCTGCTGCTGTCGCAGCGCCAGTATTTCCACCATGTTTTGGCCGTTGTCCCACTGCTCCGGATTTTCCCCCTGCTCCGATGCTCGAGTGACATAGGCCCGGTAAAGCTTTTCGCGAAGTGCCCGATCATCGGCATACTGCATAACCGGTATATAGCTGGGGAAATCCAGGTTCAGCAGCCAGCCCTGCTTGCCATCCCGCTTTGCATTTTGCGCCAGCAGGGCCAGTGCTGAATCCGGCAGGCCTGCCAGGCTGCTCTCGTCATCCAGCGGCAGGCTCCAGGCCTGGGTTGCATCGAGCAGGTTCTCCTCGAAGCGTGTCTGCAGCTGGGACAGCTTCTTTTTCAGTTCCCGGTAGCGTTCTCTCTCCCCACCTTCAAGGGCGACACCGGATAACCTGAAATCCCGCAGGCTGTTTTCGATGCTTTTTTGCTGGGCAATATCCAGGCTGGCAAAAGAGTCGTGTTCCCTGATTTGCCGGTAGGCCTCGAAAAGTCCGCGATGCTGACCAAGCTCGCTGCCATATTCTGTCAATTTCGGCAGGCAGGCGTTGTAGGCCTCGCGCAATTCGTCGTTATCAGCGACGGAATGCAGGTGATTCACAGGTGACCAGGCCCGGTTCAGCAACTCGTCGCGGTCCTCAAGTGGCTCGACCAGGTTCTCCCAGGTGTATTGCTGGTTCTTCTCCAGCAGCTCCTCCAGGATCTCGCGGTTTTCTGCGATCAGGGTGTCGATGGCCGGTTCAATATGCTCCGGTTTGATTTCGCCAAATGGCGGTAATGTCGTTTTCTCTAGAAGTGGATTTTCCATGCTGCGTCGTTCAGCCCAGGTGGGCATTGGTTTCAAAGCTGCAGAATACTAATTAAGAACGTCTTCAAGCGCCAGTCAGTCGGGCATTCAGCGCCCAGGTGACAAAAACCCCGCTGGCAAAAAACAGTGATATCAGTCCAATTGAAAAATAATGGTAACGTCTTACCAGCGAATGCTGTGGTATTGCCGAAAGCAGGAAGGGGCGTCGCTTGTCGCGGGTCTGGCTCAGCATGTTAACCGGCGGGATTTGCCTGTTATCACCGTGTTGTGCCATGACCTGTTTCAGTGCCTCATCCCTGACGGCCTGCCACTCTTCCATGTCAATCTGGCCGTCCTTGTTCTTATCAAAGCGTTGCAGCAGTGTTTCGCTGTCTTTCTTCCAGTGCGCCAGGAGCTCTCTTACATCACTAGACGGATCATAGACATCGCCCGCACCACCGACGGTATTAAACATACCAATGGCATACAGGGGCTCGTTGGGCAATAACCTTTTCTCGGTGTAGCGGTAGCTTCCGCTGGCCAGCAGGCCACTGCCTGAAGCTGCTCCTCGGCTGGGCCGCTCGCTGTTGCCATACCAGACATCCTTTTCAATGGTAGTCACGCTGGCGCCTTCCGGGTCGACAATACATTCGCCAGTTTCGTCGATGATAAAAAACAGTTCCTCGCTTTTTCCCCTGTCGATAGTCGACCAGTTCGTGTTGTTCTTGCTGCGTCGCCTTTTCTCAATCTTGTAACTGTAGTAGGTGCAGGGTTTCTGGGTCAGTGGAGCCACGATGGGCGGACCGTCCATCATTTTTCCGTGTCCCGCCAGCTCCACGTAGCCCTGGGCAGCAGAGCGAATCTTTGAAGTGGGCGTGTCTTCCATGACGCGTTTACGCTGGAAGAAATAAAATGCACCGAAAAAGCCTGCGATGGCCAATATTACGAAGACGATAATGGTCATCCAGAAGTCATCGCCCGGGCTGTTTATCGCCCAGCTGCTCAGCTCCGACATGGGACAGGCCGCCGCTCTAGCTGAACAGCTCTTTCATGTTTACATCCGCTTTTTCTTCCTCGCTGAATTCCAGCAGGTCGCGGGACTTGAACCCCAGGTTACGGGCAATGATGACATCGGGAAATTGCTCTATGCGAATGTTGTTGCTGTTGACGGACTCGTTGTAGAACTCGCGACGGTCGGCGATGGCGTTCTCCAGGCCGGAAATTCGCCCCTGCAGGTGCTGGAAATTATCGTTTGCCTTGAGGTCGGGATAGGCTTCCGCCACCGCAAACAGGCTGCCAAGACCAAGCCGCAACTGTGTCTCCGCCGGACCCAGCGCGCCGACATCGGCCTTTTGCCGGGCACTGGCAACGGCATTTCGTGCCTGCATCACCTTTTCCAGGGTGCCCTGTTCATGCTGCATGTACTGCTTGCAGGTTTCCACGAGCTTGGGAAGTTCGTCATGTCGCTGCTTTAATAACACGTCAATATTTGACCAGGCCTTGTCCACGTTGTGCTTGAGGGAAACCAGGTTGTTGTAGATACCTACGCTGTAGAAGCCGAGGGCGACTACAATGCCGAGAAAGATAAATGTTCCTACGTCCATAGTGTGGTCCTCATTGTTATTTTTCTAATAGCGGCGAACTGCCTGCATACTATAACAATAGCATAGTTCTAAATAGTAATCATTATCAATATCAATAACTTAGCTTGTGATCCATTCCCGTTTTAATTATTCTCAGCGCACTTTTATGTAATTCAGGGTGATACGAAAGATGAAAGGTGACGACAAGGTAATTGATTATCTCAACCAGGTACTGAAAAACGAGCTGACAGCAATCAACCAGTACTTCCTGCACGCAAAAATGTTCCAGGACTGGGGGCTTAAGGAGCTGGGAGACTACGAGCATCACGAGTCCATCGACGAGATGAAGCACGCCGACAAGCTGGTCGAGCGAATATTGTTCCTTGAAGGCCTGCCCAACCTGCAGGACCTGGGTCGGCTGATGATCGGTGAAAATACCGAGGAAATGCTGGCATCAGACCTGAAGCTGGAGAACATGGCCATTCCGCTGCTCAGGGAGGCCATAGAATATTGCGAGTCTTGCAAGGATTACGTTTCCCGCGAGCTACTGGAAGACATACTGGAAAGCGAGGAAGAGCATGTAGACTGGCTGGAAACCCAGCTGGGTCTTATCGAGAAAGTTGGCCTACAGAACTATCACCAGTCGCAAATGAGCTCTTAAGCCCCATTATTACTGGCTTTATGCCTGCATTGCGGCACCCGTCATGTAATTTGAGATAAGGTATTGCAAATAATTCTCATTTGCACTACTGTTCTCACTACACTGCTAGATAGGAATGGGTCTTCGCCGCAATGTATGTCTGTGTTTGCAATGCCGTCACCGAGCGTGAGGTCAGGAACACCATCAAGAATGGTGCAACCACCATGCGCCAACTGAGGTCGGAACTGAATGTTGCCGCCAGTTGCGGCACCTGTGAAGAAGGCATTGAGCAGTTTCTCGAGGATGTACTCTCCGATGAGCTGGGGGCTTCTCCCTTCCTCAACATCGCTTCCTAGCTTTTCGAAAAATCACAGTTCACGCTTTTCGACGCGCAGGCACTGTCGAGCGAGCCACTGGTGGTTGTTAGCATTTAACGACGACTCCCTGCTAAAGTAATTTTTCCACCCGGCATTAACAGGAATTTCAAATTAATCGGGATGCAATTCATGAAAATAACAAATCTTAATCAAGCACTGGTCGGGGGACTTGTTCTCTGGCTGTTACTTGGCTTTTGCTCCTTGCATGCGGCCGAGGTAAACGTCTACTCAGCACGAAAAGAGGCATTGATAAAACCAATGCTGGATCGTTTTACGGAACTAACCGGAACCGAGGTCAACCTGGTTACCGGGAAGGCAGATGCGCTCATCAAGCGCCTGGAGCTCGAAGGTGTAAACTCACCGGCGGACCTCCTGTTAACCGTGGATGTGGGACGACTGCACCGCGCAACACAGCTGGAGCTGTTCAGCAGCATCGAGTCCGACCTGCTTGCCTCGGTGATCCCGGCACGCTATCGCGATCCACAGGGTTACTGGTACGGCCTGTCGCTGCGTTCACGGGTGATTGTTTACTCACTGGAGGATGTAAAGCCAGGACAGCTTTCAAGTTATGAAGCCCTTGCCGATGCCGAATGGAAAGGCAGGGTGTGCGTGCGCTCCTCAAGCAATATTTATAACCAGTCCCTGGTCAGCGCGATGCTGGCGCACAATGGCGAAGAGAAAACCGAGTCCTGGGCGAAAGGGCTTGTGGCGAATTTTGCCCGTCCCCCCAAGGGCGGCGATCGGGATCAGATCAAGGCCGTTGCAGTGGGCCAGTGTGCACTGGCCGTGGTCAACAGCTACTACCTGGCAGGCATGATTAATTCAAAAATCAGTGCGGAGTCAGGTGCTGCGGCAAAGGTTGGGCTTTTCTGGCCGAACCAGCAGGGCAGGGGTGCCCACGTTAACATCAGCGGTGCGGGCGTGACCCGTTCCAGCAAGAACAGGCAAGAAGCGATAAAGCTGCTGGAATTTCTCGCGGGCGAAGAAGCCCAGGCCTGGTATGCCGAGCACAACCACGAGTTCCCGGTTCGAGCTGGTGTTCCGGTGAGCGAGACACTCAGGCAATGGGGTCAGTTCAAGGCCGATCAGCTGGAGCTCAGCAAGCTGGGTATACACAACGCCAGTGCGGTCAGGCTCATGGACAGGGCTGGCTGGCAGTAAAAGAGTGTAGTCGGGTCAAAGCGCGGAAGCGGGCCGCATGAGCGTCGCCAACATTACAGCGCCCGGGGTTTCCCTGTCATCGCTGTTGCGGCCGCTGGTGTTACATCCCTGGTTACTGGCGCTTTTACTTTTTTCTTCGCTGCTGGCGATACCCGTTGCCTGTATCGTTTTCTCGGTACTTGTCGACAGTGGTGACGTCTGGGCACACCTGTCCAGCACGGTTCTCACTTCCTATATTACGAATTCCCTGGCCATCGTCGCAGGCGTGTGCGCACTAACGCTTGTCCTGGGAACGGTGCCGGCCTGGCTGATCACCATGTACGAGTTTCCCGCGCACAGGCAGCTGGCCTGGGCGCTGCTACTGCCGATGGCGATGCCGGCTTACATCATTGCCTACACCTACACCGGTATGCTGGACGTGGCCGGGCCCCTGCAATCCTGGCTGAGGGAGCTGTTTGGCTGGCGTTACGGTGATTACTGGTTCCCGGAAATCCGTTCCATGGGTGGCGCCATTGCCATGCTGTCGCTGGTGCTTTATCCCTACGTTTACCTGTTATCGCGAGCTGCTTTCCTGGAGCAGTCGCTGTGTGTTCTTGAAGTTTCCCGCTCACTCGGTTGTAACGCTTACCAGTCATTCTTCAGGGTGGCCCTGCCGCTGGCACGGCCGGCCGTTATTGCCGGCCTGTCGCTGGTGATGATGGAAACCCTGGCCGACTATGGCACCGTGCAGTATTTCGGTGTCTCTACTTTTACCACCGGCATTTTCAGGACGTGGTTTGGGCTGGGTAGCAGTATCGCTGCGGCACAGCTTGCCGCGGTATTACTTGGCTTCGTGATGTTGCTCATCCTGCTCGAGGCCTGGTCCCGGCGCCAGGCCAGGTATCACCACACCAGCGGGCGTTACAGCAGCCTGGTACAGCAGCCACTGAGTGGATGGCGCAGGTACCTTGCTTTCAGCGTGTGCCTGTTTCCGCTGGTGCTAGGGTTTATCCTGCCAGCTGTACAACTGGCGCACTGGGCCTGGCAGACATGGTCTGACGTAGTTGACCGGGATTTCTACATGCTCCTGCTAAACAGTATTGAGCTGGCGGCAATCGCATCGGCCCTCGCCCTGGTGCTCGCGCTGTTTGTCTGCTACGCCAGGCGAATAGTGCCGGGCGCTTTAACACGCAGCATTTCCCGTGTGCTTGGCACCGGTTACGCCATTCCCGGTACAGTCATCGCGGTAGGGGTCCTGATTCCATTTGCCTGGCTGGATAACGCCATCGACGGGTGGATGCGCCTGCACATGGACCGGAGCACGGGTCTCCTGCTCAGCGGAACATTGTTTGCACTGGTGTTCGCTTACCTGGTCAGGTTCCTGCCGGTATCCATCAATACCATTGATGCGGGGCTGCAGAAAATTCGCCCTTCAATGGACGAAGCAGGAAGAAGTATGGGAGCCAGTGCGCGAAACGTACTGACACGCATCCATATCCCCATGCTGAGGGGAACACTCGCTACCGCCCTGCTGATGGTTTTCGTGGACGTTCTCAAGGAGCTTCCGGCCACCCTGATTCTTCGACCCTTTAACTTTAATACGCTTGCCATACGCACATACGAGCTGGCAAACGAGGAAAGGCTTGCGGACGCCGCCAGTCCGGCGCTGGCGATTGTCCTTGTCGGTATAATTCCGGTTATTATCCTGAGTCGATCCATTGCACGTTCAAGACCTGGAAATGACTGAATCTTTGCGACTTGACGAGGTGTCTGTCGCCCTCGGCGGGCGCCAAATTATCCCGTCCTTTTCCATGTCCCTGGAAAAGGGCCAAATCGCCTGCCTGCTGGGGGCCAGTGGCTGCGGCAAGACAACATTGCTTAGGACGATAGCCGGGTTTGAAAAGCCCGGCCAGGGTGAAATCTGGCTGGAGTCTAATAAGGTCAGCGATGCCAGCATGCATGTCCCGGTGGAACAGCGCAGGATAGGCATGGTATTCCAGGACAATGCGCTATTTCCTCACCTGAGCGTGCGCGACAATATTGCCTTTGGCCTGGGTAGCCTTGGCGTGAATGAAATTGATCAGCGTGTTACGGAGACTGCTGCCATGCTCGAGGTTGCTGACATCCTTGATGCATACCCGCATCGCATATCCGGCGGTCAGCAACAGCGGGTGGCGCTGGCGAGGGCCATCGCTACACGTCCCAGGATCCTTCTCCTGGATGAGCCATTCGCCAGCCTGGACATTGACCTGAGGGAACAAATTGCCCGGGAAGTGCGTAGCGTGTTGAAGCAAAACCAGATCACCGCCATCCTGGTGAGTCACAACCAGCTCGAAGCATTTGCCATGGCAGACGTCATTGGCGTAATGCGCGAGGGCAGGCTGATGCAGTGGGATGATGCCTTTAGCCTTTACCATAGACCGGCCTGTGCCTACGTGGCGGACTTCATCGGCGATGGCGTGTTTATCGCCGCATCAACGGCCAGCGACAACAGCGTGGAAACAGAACTTGGTGTCATAACTGGCCAGCAGCCCCACGGTTACCAGCAGGGCGAGGATGTAGCGGTGCTGATAAGACCGGACGACATTATCCATGATGATGATAGTGCGTTGCAGGCGAAGGTGCTGGACAAGCGCTTTCGCGGCGCTGAATTCCTTTACACACTTGGGCTTGAAAGCGGCGCACGCGTACTTTCCCTCGTCCCCAGTCACCATGACCACGGTATAGGAGAAGCTATCGGTATTCGTCTTGAAATTGACCACCTGGTGGTTTTTTCCAGGCAGGCCGTGGCCGAAATAGGAAAAGAGCTTACCCAGGTTTAAAATGGGTTTTGGCCCTGTTCCCTCACACTGCTACACTTCGCGCCATGAGTAACCAGGGCGGAAATGAACTAACACGCATCAGGAATGCCACCAGGTTTTCCTGGATGGGTCTGAAAGCAGCCTACGCAAACGAAGCCGCGTTTCGCACAGAATCATGGCTGGCACTGTTTCTTGTTCCGGCGGCGCTTTACCTTGGCGACGGTGGTGCAGAAAAAGCCCTGCTCGCCAGCGTTGTGTTACTGGTCCTGATCGTAGAGCTATGTAACTCCGCGGTAGAATCGGTGGTTGATCGCTTTGGTGACGAAATTCATGAACTTTCCGGAAGAGCGAAGGATATAGGCTCTGCTGCCGTTTTCGTCGCGCTCGCTAACGTGATACTCGTGTGGTGCGTGGTACTGTTATTCTAGTCGTACTGAAGTGATTGCCAGCCATGGACGGTAAAGCCTGCGGACAGCACCTGCTCGCCTGCCTTGCACTTTTCATGCTTGTCCAGGGCAACATATGCGCCGCTGAGCCCGGAAAGCCACCGCACGAGTCCTGGACCTTTACTTTTCATCTTGAGAACGACCTGTTTGCCAACACGGACAGGTTTTATACCAACGGCATCAAGCTGAGCTGGGTGTCACCCGAGCTTGGCTGGTTCGAAGACCTGCCATGGATGCAGAACGAGGGACTGCTGCAGGCTGGTGTTCACAAGTTCATTGACCTTTTGCCTTTTAACGAGGAAAAGGATCGGCAAAGACACATGGCATTTACCGTAGGGCAGCTGATGTTTACCCCGGAGGACATCGCTGCGCGGGACCTGGTGCAGGACGACCGCCCCTATGCAGGCTGGCTATATGGCAGTGCTGCCTTTCACAGCAAAACCTATCGTCGTCTCGATACCTTTGAAATCCAGGCCGGTCTCACCGGTGATTTTTCACTGGCAGAGGAGGCGCAGGACCTGGTCCATTCAATCCGCGGTATTGACAAGGCCAATGGCTGGGATAACCAGATTGATACCGAGCTGGGTTTCGCGCTTATCTATGATCGCAAGCAACGCCTGGTGCCGCGGCATGACTTTCACCGGCAGTGGGGTTTTGATGTTATCGCTTACGGAGGTGCAGCTGCGGGCACGGTTTTTTCACATCTTAATGCAGGTGTTGAATTTCGCCTTGGCTGGAACCTGCCAACCGATTTCGGTTCGGCGCTGATTCGGCCGGCGGGCGAAACCAACGCGCCCAGCGATACCCGGGATAGCCGTTATCAAAAAGACCGGCGCGCTTTCAGCTTTCACGTGTTTGGGGCCTCCGCCGGACGCGTAGTCTTTCGCGACATATTTCTTGATGGCAATACCTTCTCTGACAGCCACGAGATTGGAAAGAAAACCCTCGTTGGAGATTTTGTACTGGGCGCAAGCCTGGTGTATCGACGCTTTAAACTGTCCTATGCGCAGGTGTTGAGGACGAGAGAGTATGATGGCCAGGCGAGCGGCCAGAATTTCGGCTCTATCAGTCTTTCCTTCACCTATTGAGAAAACCAGCGCTGGAATCGTCCTTTTTCGCTCATACGGCGTTCTCGCTTTTTTCAATTGCTCATGTACTGTCGTGTACACTCCGCATTTCAAAAAGCTCGTGCCTTGTCTGAACGAAAAAACCTGATTCCTGTCGCACTGGTTTTGTATTCAATGGGAGATGGGGAAGCTTCAGACAGCTACTTCCTGGGACAAAAGAGCAGACCTTCGATGACATGGATGTCATCGTTGAGCGTACATGGAAGTATTTATAGCGTGTCTGCGTTTTGTCCCAGGAAGTAGCTGTGCTTTACTTTAACCACTCCTGCGGTTTGAGATAGCGCTCATAAAGCTCAGCTTCTTTACTACCCGCTTCCGGTTGCCAGTCATAGCGCCAGCGAACTTCCGGCGGCAGTGACATGAGGATAGATTCCGTACGTCCACCGGACTGCAGGCCAAACAGCGTGCCACGATCATAGACCAGGTTAAATTCCACGTAGCGGCCTCGTCGATATAGCTGAAAGTCCTTTTCACGGTCTCCGTATTTCGTATCGCGGCGTTTCTCCACGACAGGTTCATAGGCTGTAAGGAAATGGTCTCCAACACTTCTTGTCAAGGCAAATGCCTGCTCAAAATCCGGCTCAGAAAGATCATCAAAGAACAGGCCCCCAACGCCCCTGGTTTCATTCCTGTGACGTAAAAAGAAATACTCATCGCACCACTTCTTGTATTTCCCGTAGACATCCGGACCAAAGGGTTCGCAGGCGGACCTCGCTGTCTCGTGCCACTGGATAACATCCTCTTCAAAAGGATAGTAGGGTGTCAGGTCAAAGCCGCCTCCAAACCACCATACCGGCTCCGCACCCTTTTTCTCAGCGATAAAAAAACGCACATTCATGTGAGTGGTTGGCACATAGGGATTGCGCGGGTGAAAAACAAGCGACACTCCCATGGCCTCGAACCCACGGCCGGCGAGTTCTGCCCTGTGGGCCGTGGCAGATCCCGGCAAGGTGTCACCAAAAACATGGGAAAAGTTAACCCCTGCCTGTTCAAACAGCTCGCCATCGGCAAGCACACGGCTACGACCTCCGCCGCCACCGGGTCGCTGCCACTCGTCTTCCCTGCATTTTTCCTTTCCATCAAGTTCACCGAGACGCGTGGAAATTCGGTCCTGCAGGCTCACCAGGTAGTCTTTAACATTGCTTGTATCTATTTCTGAGCCCATTTTTGCTTATCTTTTCATAAATCAGCTGATTATCGAGTTTTGTCATGCAGATTATCAGGGTATCCTACCTTTTTTCCGGCAGCCAGTTGTAACGCCTGCAACATTACAGTTGTTATCAGCATGCTTCGCAATGATTTATATCAAGTGCGGTGCATTTGCAGCCGGGTAAATTTAACTTTAGAGAAACAAAACGCATGACAAGAAGTGCATCAGTAAACAGAGAAACCAAGGAGACCCAGATCGCCATCAGCCTTGATCTTGACGGCAAGGGCGAGGGCAAATTCGACATCGGCATCCCGTTCCTGGAACACATGCTGGACCAGGTTTCGCGCCACGGGCTTATTGACCTCGATATAAAGGCAAGGGGTGACCTTGAAATCGATGCCCATCACACCGTCGAAGATATCGGAATCACGCTTGGCCAGGCTGTTAACCAGGCGTTGGGCGACAAGAAGGGAATACGGCGTTACGGGCATGCCTATGTACCCCTGGACGAAGCGCTCTCGCGCGTAGTGCTGGACTGTTCCGGCAGGCCCGGCCTGGACTACCATGCCGATTACCCGCGGGCCAGGGTGGGTGATTTTGATATTGATTTGCTGGGCGAGTTTTTCCAGGGTTTTGTGAATCACTCCCTGGTGACGCTGCACATCGACAATATAAGGGGGCGCAATGCTCACCATATTGCTGAAACCATCTTCAAGGCTTTCGGCCGTGCACTTCGCATGGCGGTAGAGTTTGATCCACGAATGCAGGACCAGATGCCTTCCACGAAGGGTTCGCTTTAAACCGAGTCACTTTTCCATGCAAACAATCGCTGTAGTTGATTACGGTGCCAGTAACCTGCGCTCGGTAAGCAAGGCACTGGAGCACGTGTGCGGCAAGGACAATCGCATCATAGTCAGTGAAACTGCAGAACAGCTGCTGGCTGCGGACCGCGTGGTTTTTCCCGGGCAGGGTGCAATCGGCCAATGCATGGACTGCCTGCAGGACAAGGCCCTGGTCGAGGTGGTAAAGGAATGTATTTCCGCTAAACCCTTCCTGGGTATCTGTCTCGGGCTCCAGTCCCTGATGAACCACAGTGAAGAGGATGGCGGTACCACCTGCCTGGACATCATCGATGGAAATGTCAGGCGTTTCCAGGCCGGCCCCGAACAGGCCCACATGAAAATTCCTCACATGGGCTGGAACCGTGTTGTGCAGGAGAAGCCGCATCCCCTGTGGAAGGGTATTGAGTCCGGGGAGCGCTTTTATTTTGTGCACAGCTACTACGTTGATGCCACGCAGGCATCCGATGTGGCGGGAAGCTGTGACTACCTGGTGACGTTTAATGCAGCCCTTGCGAGGGATAACTTTTTTGCTACGCAGTTTCACCCGGAAAAAAGCCAGCGCGCAGGGATTCAGCTACTGCAGAATTTTCTTCACTGGAATCCATAAAAAAAGGCCGCTTGCCCTGAGGGCAAACGGCCTTTCAATAAAGCTATTTAAGCCGGCTTTTAGGCTACTGCATCCTTGATAGCTTTCAGTGCGACTGCACGAACGCTGGTGGTTGCAGGCTTGGCCTTGATCATGATTTCTTCACCGGTGAAAGGATTGATTCCCTTGCGGGCCTTGCGGGCTGGCTTCATTACACGGCGTAATTTAATACCAAGAGAAGGAACGGTAAACTCACCAGAACCTTTCTTCTTAAGATGCCTGTGGGCCAGGTCTGCCATAGCGTCCATTACTGCCGCTACTTCTTTCTTTGTTAAACCGGTGTCCTCTGCGAGTGTGCTAAGGATTTGTGACTTTGTTTGTTTGGTTGCTATTGCAGCTGGTTTTTTCGCCATGTTATACCTCTTTAAATTCCAGGTTGTTTTGAATGTTAAAAATAAACCGCCGTTTCGAAAACCTCGAAACGGCGACTGAAAAATTATTGCCCTTTAGTTAACTCCCCTAAGGCGCGGTGATTATCCTATGTTACTCGCCTGAATCCAACTGTAATTTAAATATTTTTAACCGCCGGGAGCTGTTTTTTCGCGATCAACTGCACGGTAGCCAATATCGCGACGGCAAAACATGCCTTCGCACTGGATTTGATCAACACCCCGGTAACTCAATTGCTGGGCCTCGGCAACCGTTTGTCCCAGGCTGGTAACACAGAGGACGCGACCTCCTGCCGTGACAAGCTTGTCTTCCAGCTGACCGGTACCAGCGTGGAATACCTTTACGTTGTCATCATCGACTGCATCAATGCCCGTGATCACGTCCCCCTTGCTGGCGCTTTCCGGGTAACCTGCCGACGCCATTACAACACCCAGGGCAGCGCGCGTGTCCCATTCAATTTCAAGCCCGGACAGACGTCCCTCGGTGGCGGCAAGGCACAGGGAAACGAGATCGCTCTTGAGTCGCATCATGATGGGCTGTGTTTCGGGATCGCCAAAGCGGCAATTGAACTCAAGCACCCTGGGTTCCCCGGCGGGGGTGATCATGATTCCCGCGTACAGGAAACCACGGTAGGGGCTGCCATCGGCCTTCATGCCTTCAACGGCCGGCATAATGACCTGCCGCATGATTTTTTCATGCATCAGCTCGTCAACAACCGGTGCTGGTGAATAGGCTCCCATGCCGCCTGTATTGGGACCGGAATCACCATCATCGCGGGCCTTGTGGTCCTGTGAACTGGCCAGTGGAAGACAGTGCTCGCCATCACAGATAACGATAAAACTGGCTTCCTCTCCCTCTAAAAACTCTTCTATGACAACACTGTGACCCGCCTCTCCGAAGCGGTTGCCTTCAAGCATATCTGTCACAGCATCAATAGCCTGCTTCTCATCCATGGCAACAATGACACCTTTACCTGCCGCCAGGCCATCGGCCTTGACCACGATAGGTGCACCCACCTGTTTTATGTATTCAACAGCCTTGCCGGTATCGGTAAAGTGGCCATATTGCGCCGTTGGAATGTTATGGCGTTGAAGGAATTCCTTGCTAAAGGCCTTTGAGCCTTCCAGTCGAGCAGCCTTCCTTGATGGACCGAAACAGGCCAGGCCAGCTGTAGTGAATTCGTCGACAATACCTTCAACAAGCGGCATTTCAGGCCCGATGATGGTCAGCTCAACTTGCTGCTCCGTGGCAAATTTCTTTAGCCCCTGGATATCCTCTGCACCGATATCAACATTGATGACCTTGTTTTCCTGCGCGGTGCCGGCGTTACCGGGAGCGACAAATACCCGGGAGACATCGCGCGATTGAGCTGCTTTCCAGGCCAGGGCATGCTCCCTGCCACCACCACCGACGATCAGTACTTTCATTTTTTCAATTTAAACAAAGTGAAATAAACAGGCAGGATAAACCAAAAAATCGCGATTTTTTTGTGAGTGCGAGGAAGCGCTGCGCACAGAACCGGAGTGTATAGATGCATACATGAGGATTCGAGCACAGCGCTGACAAAGCAATCGCGAAAAAAGTGCATTTTTTAATGGCGAAAATGTCGCATGCCGGTGAAAACCATGGCTATCCCGTGCTCGTTCGCGGCGGCAATCACTTCATCATCCTTTACCGATCCGCCCGGCTGAATCACAGCCCTGATGCCCACCTTTGCGGCGGAATCGATGCCGTCGCGAAAAGGAAAGAATGCATCCGAGGCCATCACTGAACCGGCCACCTGCAGACCCTCGTCCTCCGCCTTTATGGCGGCAATTCGCGCGCTGTAGACACGACTCATCTGTCCCGCGCCGATACCGATGGTCTGCCCATTTTTCGCATAAATAATGGCGTTCGACTTTACGTATTTCACCACTTTCCATGCAAACAACAGGTCTGCCATCTCGGCGTCATCGGGTTTACGCTGGCTGACAATCTGCAGGTCGTCCATGCTGATAGTGCCATCATCACCGTCCTGTACCAGCAGACCACCACTGACCCTTTTTAACTCCAGCTGTTGAATGCTTGCAGCTCTTTTGCCAACTGCCAGTACGCGGATGTTTTGCCTGGCCGATGTAGCTTGAAGTGCTGCATCATCCACGCCCGGTGCAATTATCACTTCGGAAAACTGCCGCTCGATAATTTCTTTTGCTGTCTCTGCATCCAGGTCGCGGTTAAAGGCAATGATGCCACCAAACGCAGAAGTCGGGTCGGTCGCATAGGCCAGGTCATAGGCTTTCCTGATGTCATTTGCGACAGCGACGCCGCAGGGGTTGGCATGCTTCACTATAACGCATGCGGGTTCTTCAAACGCCATGACACACTCAAGGGCAGCGTCCGAATCTGCGACGTTGTTATAGGACAGCTCCTTGCCCTGCAGCTGCTTTGCGTAGGCAAGGGTGCCTTCGGGGACTTCCAGTTGCCTGTAGAAGCTGGCGGACTGGTGCGGGTTTTCCCCGTAACGCATTCCCTGCAGCTTGTGAAACTGCATTGAAAAGCTCTCCGGGAAATCCAGGTATTCGCCGCCAGGGGTAATGGCGGTGAGGTAGTTTGACACCGCGGCATCGTAGTTGGCGGTATGGGAAAACACCTTCTGTGCAAGCCGGAAGCGAAGCTCATCTTCGAGGCCGCCACTACTCTTTAATTCTTCCAGCACGCTATCGTAGTCACCGTGATCAACAACGACACCTACATGGGCATGGTTTTTTGCCGCGGCTCGAAGCATGGTCGGGCCACCGATATCGATGTTTTCAATTGCTTCTTCGAGGGTGCACTCGGGCCGGCTGATGGTGGCTTCAAAGGGATATAAATTAACCACGACCAGGTCTATGGCTTCAATATCATTTTCTTCCATGACAGCGTCATCCTGCCCGCGTCTTGCCAGCAGCCCACCGTGAATCCTGGGGTGAAGTGTCTTTACCCGGCCATCCATGATCTCGGGGAAGCCGGTATGCTCGGAGACCTCGGTGACGCTGACATCGTTATCCTGCAGCAGTTTTGCGGTACCGCCCGTGGACAGTATTTTTATACCAAGGCTATGTAGTTCCTGGCAAAAAGAAACAATGCCGGTTTTATCTGATACGCTGACCAGTGCGCAGGAAACCCTGGACACGGCTTAGTGATTCCCGGGAAAAGGGGTGCTAAACAATTACTTGTCCAGCCCGTATTTCTGCAGCCTGGAGCGCAGGGTGGCTCGATTAAGACCGAGTACCTGTGCGGCACGGCTGACATTACCACGTGTATTTGTCATGACGCTTTCAATCAGCGGCTTTTCTACCTGCGACATGATCAATTCGTGCAGGTTGCTTGGTTCGTGTCCGTCCATGTCGTTGAAATACCTTTCCATCGCTTCGCGCACGTTATCGCTCAGGCAACCGTTTTTTTTCGGTTGCTTGTTACGGGTTTTCTTCGCCTTTCCCTTTGTCTTTTTCTTCGCGGCATTCATGCGGCAAGTTTCCTGTCCTGCAGCTGGTCAAAAAAGTCGCCAACGAAGCCGAGCTGTTCCTGGCAGTTTTCTGCCCTGTTCACCAGTTTTAACATGGCATGCGCGTCATTCCTGTCGCGGCAATACCAGCCAATGTGCTTCCTGGCGATTCGGACACCGAGATACTCACCATAGAAACCATAAAGACTTTCAAGATGGCCACAAAGGACCCGCTTAACTTCCCTGGCGCTTGGTGCAGGCAATAACTCCCCTGTATTAAGGTAATGCTCGACCTGGCCAAATATCCACGGGTTGCCCTGGGCCGCACGACCAATCATGAGTCCGTCAGCAGAAGTGATTCGCAGGACGCGCTCGGCATCCTGCGGTGTGCAAATATCACCATTTGCAATGACCGGGATGGACACTGAATCTTTTACCAGCGCCGTCGTCTCGTGTTCTGCAATACCTCGAAAGGCGCAGGCGCGACTGCGGCCATGGATAGTGAGTGCTTGAATACCAGCGTCTTCGGCAATCCTGGCGATAGCAGGGGCATTCTTGTGTTCGAGATCCCAGCCGGTTCTCATCTTCAGGGTTACCGGGATTTTCACCGCTTCAACTATCGCTGACAGTATTCTTGATACCAGCGCTTCATCCTGCATCAGTGCTGACCCGGCCGCCTGGCGACAAACTTTCTTTGCCGGGCAACCCATGTTGATGTCAATGATGTCGGCGCCATGTGCGACGTTGAAGCGAGCAGCCTCCGCCATCATTTTTGGATCCGCGCCTGCAATCTGCACAACAACAGGCGATGCTTCACCGGAGTGATCAAGTCGCTGTCTTGACTTGCGCGTGTTGTAAAGAGACACATCAGAACTGATCATTTCAGACACGAGCATACCTGCGCCTGCCTCTTTACAGAGTCGACGAAAGGGCTTATCTGTAACACCCGCCATGGGCGCAAGGACAAGATTATTCGTGAGTACGTGAGAACCTATTTTCATCCGGGCTGACTACCGCTTCTTATTAACTACTGGCGGTTATTTTGCTGGCAATAATAGCGGCTATTATGACAGGATAAAAGCAGTTCCTTTGTTGCGGATTAAATTTTTGCCAGTGTCACTTTCACAACATTAGCAAGCTTAATTCGAGTAATTTTTAAGGCCCGTCAACAACACATTGAAACGACACAACTTCATAGATGTCATTTTTGAAATGGCACGGCTGCCAATAGCGTGAAAAATATATTTTCTTAAGAAATTACTTCAAAGAAAATCGAATTCAAAACTGACTGCATCCCTGGTTTCGTTCGCGACTTCAAAGACAAAGTGAATTGGCGCGTTGCTTGCCATTCCCGCTTCAATATCAATGCTGTCGTCCAGGTAATCTTCCGGCGGAATCTTTCGATAACCCATTATGTCGCCGTTGGGGTCGTAAAGCGTGAGCAGGACGGTGGGAAATCTCTGGGTATATTTCGAGAGGTTGGTTATGGTGGCATTAACCAGCAAGGCATCTTCGTAACGTGGGTGAACCCTTACATCCCTGTTTACCAGCTTGATAGCTGAAATGTTCCTGTTGCGAACCAGGGTGCACTGAAACTCCTGGCAGATACGTTTTGCATAGGGCAACAGCTCCGGGTAGCGGCTCAGTAACATGTCCCGGTTAAACCAGGCTGCCTGCGCAGCACCTGCGCTTAACAACAGCAGTATCCCGAGAGTCCACAATAGTCGTGATACCCAGCCGGCCCTGATTTCCTCTTCCTCGATGAGTTCCTCGGGGAAAGCGTACTCAGGCTCTGCCGCTTCGGCGATGACAGGTTCTACCTCGTGGTCATCATCGAGCTCAGCTACAGGCTCAAGCGCAGGCAGGTCGCTCTCCTCGTCATTCACTTCCTCACCCGGGGCGGTCTCGCTGCCAGGCGACACGAAGTCGTTCAAAGGGGTTTCCGCGGCATCCTCTTCGGAAGAGGGCAAATCGTCCTTGGCCGGGCCGGCGTCCCTGGATGTATTTTCAGTCTCAGAAACATCAAAATTGATAATGTCGTCCCGGGGTTCTTCAACTGGTAAAAATGCCGGGGGCTTTTGCTCCACAATTTCCTCTTCCGGAATATCGAACTCGGGCTCTTCTTCCGGCGGCGCAGGGGCCGCGGGCTCAGCTACAGGTATTTCACTGGAAAGCGGAACGGCATCCTGCTGTACCTGTTCCGTAAGTGGCGCCACCGGGGGTGGTGGTGACGGGTCCATGGCGGGCGTCGCAGGGGGATCAAGCACGACAGGCTTGTCGTAAAGACGATCGAGGGCATTAAACTGCTTGCCGCAATACCCACACTGCACGAGTCCCTCTGCTGCTGCCAGTTGCCTGGCTCGAACACGAAACTGCCTGCTACATTCCGGGCAACTTGTAAACATCATCGCGGGTCAGCTCTCCAGGGTCTCGTTGCTGTTGCGTCTTCCTTCAAGCATGGCCCATTCCTCGTTGAAAGAAGGTTCTGTCATGGTAAACCAGGGCGCAAACGCTGCCAAACAGTCATCAACCTGGGTGGAAAGTATGCCGGACAGTACCAGCTGGCCGTTTTCCTGCAGCAGCCTCGCGAAACCGGGTGCCAGCTCGATGAGAGGGTTGAGGAGAATATTGGCCAGCAGAATATCCGCTGTTGGTATGGTGGAAGCAGACTGGCACACGGAGACCCTTTCAGAAACGCTGTTTTTCCCGGCGTTCTGTGCCGTTGCCAGCAAGGCCTGGGGGTCTATGTCAAAAGCGTGGACTTCATTGGCACCGAGCAGTGCAGCCGCAATGCCAAGAATCCCCGAGCCGCAGCCATAGTCTATAACACTCCGCCCATTCAGCTGTTGCATCGACAGCCATTCCAGGCATAGCGCTGTTGTTTCATGCCGACCTGTCCCAAAGGCAAGACCTGGGTCGAGCAATAGCGTGACAGGCCACTCTTTATCACATTCTGCCCAGTCCGGTTTCACGCAAAGCCTGTCGCCAAATACCATGATGGCGCCATCGTCGTGGTGCGCCGTTAACCAGTTTTCATCCTTGACCGCTTCCACGCGAGAGCAGCTTAAGTGTTCGTCATTAATCCGGTTACGTGCACAGGCCAGCAGTATGTCGAGATCAATACTGTCGTCAAAAAGTGCTGTTACCGCGGTTCGTGTCCAGTACTCGGGATCTTCACCCACGCCGCCAAAAAGAGCCTCGTCGCTTAAGGCTTCACTACTTATGGAATGTGCTTCAAATTGTTCAAGCAAGTGGGAGAGTGCTTCCACGTCCTGTTGTCCGCATTCAAGGACCACACGCAATAGGGGCATATTGAAAAATAAACTACTTTATTCCCAGCTTGTTTTCGAGGTAATGAATGTCAGTGCCTCCAGTGACAAAGGCGGCGTCATCCACCAGGCGCTGGTGCAGGGGTATGTTTGTTTTTATTCCTTCAATGACTATTTCCGACAGGGCCATTTCCATGCGCTTCAGGGCGAGGTCCCTGTTTTCACTATGAGCAATCAACTTTCCAATCATGGAATCATAGTGAGGTGGAACACGATACCCCTGGTAGACATGGGTCTCTACCCTGACGCCAGGGCCACCGGGTGGATGAAAGTGCTCAATGGTTCCCGGTGAAGGCACAAAGGTGTCGGGGTCTTCTGCATTGATCCTGCACTCAATGGCATGACCCTTGATGCGAACATCCTTTTGCTGAATCGATAATTCCTCACCTGCCGCGATGCGAAGTTGTTCCTTGACAATATCCACACCGGTGATCATCTCGGTAACGGGGTGCTCCACCTGGACACGGGTATTCATTTCGATAAAGTAGAAATTTCCATCCTCATAAAGAAATTCAAAGGTCCCGGCTCCGCGATAGTTTATTGCGCGGCAGGCTTCTACACAGCGCATGCCTATTTCCTTGCGAGTCGCTTCACTTATTCCGGGAGCAGGAGCCTCCTCGATCACTTTTTGATGACGTCTTTGCATGGAGCAGTCTCTTTCACCAAGATGAACAACGTTTCCATGTTCATCAGCGAGCACCTGGATTTCTATGTGACGCGGGTGTTCAAGAAATTTTTCCATGTAGACCATGTCGTTGCCAAAGGCTGCGGCAGCTTCGCTTCGAGTCATGGAGATAGCATTACGCAGCGAGGCTTCAGCGTGGACAACGCGCATACCACGACCGCCACCTCCGCCAGATGCCTTGATAATGACCGGGTAGCCGATGTCCCTGGCAATTTTTGAGGCTTCATCAATATCGTTGGTCAACGGGCCATCGGATCCCGGCACACAGGGTATGCCTGCATCCTTCATGGTCTTGATTGCAGATACCTTGTCGCCCATGACATGAATTGTTTCCGCCCTCGGGCCGATAAAAATGAAGCCACTACTTTCCACTCGCTCTGCAAAATCCGCGTTTTCAGAAAGGAAGCCGTAGCCGGGGTGTATCGCGACAGCATCGCTTACCTCTGCGGCACTGATGACGGCGGGAATATTCAGGTAGCTGTCCACCGACGGCGCAGGCCCAATACACACAGCTTCATCGGCGAGGAAAACGTGTTTTTGCTCGCGGTCGATTTCAGAAAATACTGCGACTGTTTTTATACCAAGCTCATGACAGGCCCGTAGTATTCGAAGAGCGATCTCACCACGATTCGCTATGACAACTTTATCAAGCATGGGTACTGGTTTTGACTATTAAAATAGAAATAGGGTGAAGCGATCCGCGAAAGAAAATCAATCCTGTTCGCGAATCACAAACAATGGTTGACCATATTCGACCGGTTCGCCGTTCTCCACCATGATCTTGCTAACAGCACCACTGTATTCGGACTCAATCTGGTTCATGATTTTCATCGCTTCAATAATGCAAAGCACATCGCCCTTCTTTACTGATTGTCCCAGTTCTACAAAGCTTGGTTTACCAGGCGCCATCGCTTCATAAAAAATGCCAACCATCGGGGCCTTTACAACATCTCCGACAATTTGTTCTTCGGCTTCCTCGGCCGGGGAAGAATTGTCAGGCGCCACCGCTGCTACCGGCGCCGGCGCGGGCGCTGCCGCAACCGAGTGCATTAGCGGTGCAGCAGGCATGGCGACTCCCGAGCTGGCCCTTGAAATGCGAACAGATTCCTCGCCTTCGTGGATCTCTATTTCTGCTACGCCGGACTCCTCCAGCAATTCGATGAGTTTCTTTACTTTTCTTATATCCATGACATCACTAACCAGGTTGCCTGGACCCGGGTAGCTGCCTTATGCACCTTGGTTTGAGTAGAACAGTCCCCCGGGCAGGGTAAATTAGCGCAATCCGACGATTTTCTGCTGTTTTAGCATCACGTTCGTTGCTTTTACGCGCAGATTAACAGATTTTAATTTGGATTAGGAGGGTTTTTTAAAGTAGTTTGCTAATTATTGAATCAGCTTCTGCGCCGGACAGGGGGCCTTTTTTAACATAATGCACCTCCCCGTTGCGCGTTATTATCACTGTGTAGGGAAGGGCACCGATATTATTGCCGTATTCCTCGGCTATCTTTATGACTTCCAGCTCGCCGGCGAGTACCGGGTAGTTCATACCATGCTCGGTCATGAAATCGGTGACTTCTTCCGCACGCTGCAGGGCAATACCAACAAACTGTAAACCCTGGTCTTCATAACGATGCTGCAATTCGACGAACTCGGGGATTTCCTTGATACAGGGTGGACACCAGGTTGCCCAGAAATTAATCGCGACGACCTTGCCGTCCCACTCGTTTATGTGGCGCATTCTGCCCTCCACATCCGCGAGGCTGAACTCTGGTCTCTGGCTACCTACTATACCTTTCACCAGTTTAGCCTTCGCCGGTGCAGGTGCAGGGATCGGTGCCGGTTGCCTTTCCTGCTGGAACATGTAACCCGCCACCCCGGCGGTGAACGCCAGTGCAAGTCCTGCCAGTGGAAGTAAAAGTTTTTTCATTGGTCGAAGTTTTTAAGTTGCTGTAGATGGTTTTTGAACTTGTCTGCCTTGACGAAGCCGACGGTACGGTAAGCCATGAGCTCAGCTTTACCCGGTGCAAAGAACAGGATTGCAGGTGGACCAAAGATATCAAATTTCTTCAGCAGGGCCTTGTCTTCCTCGTCATTGGCAGTCACGTCAGCCTGTAGCAGCACAAAATCCTGCAGTTCCGCCTGAACTGATGCGTCGCTGAAAGTGTACTCCTCCATCTCGATACAGGTGATACACCAGTCAGCATAAAAATCCAGCATGACGTAACGCCCGGCAGTTTCCGCTACCGCAACTTCCTGCTCCAGGTCAGTAATACTCTTGATGCGTTTGAAGGGTAGCTCCTGCACGGCACGTGATTGCGTGGTGCCACCCAGGCCTTCAAGAGGTTTGAATATGCTTCGGGAACCGCCAGCGGCGCCGATGACAAGACTGATTCCGTAAACAAGTATGATGATGCCAATGCCTTTCCACAGTCCCTGCCAGGATTTTTCTCGTGGCAGGGAATCAAGGGCGCCGAGAAACACGGCGGACACGATGAACAATGCAGCCCACAGCAGCATGGTGGCCTGGCCGGGAAGGATGCGATCGAGGAACCAGATTGCCACACCAAGCATGATGACGCCAAATGTTCGCTTTACATTCTCCATCCATGCGCCGGCCCTTGGCAGCAGGGAACCGGAAGAAGCGCCGATGATAAGCAGCGGCACACCAAAGCCCAGTCCCATTGAAAAGAGATTCAGGCCTCCCTGCACAGCGTTACCGGTCTGGCTGATATACAGCAGGGCGCCAGCCAGGGGTGGTGCAACACAGGGCCCGACGATGATGGCCGATATGCCCCCCATCAGCGCTGCGCCGACCAGGCTGCCGCCTTTTTGCCGATCGCCCAGGTTGCTGAGACGGGACTGGATCGACGCCGGCAGCTGCAATTCGTAAAAGCCAAACATGGACAGCGCTAACAGGACAAAGATGCCGCTGAAAAGAACGATCAACCAGGGAGTTTGAAAGGCTGCCTGCAGGTTGATAAAAAACAGCCCGGCGATCACGCCCAGCAGCGCGTAGCACAGGGCCATGGCAAGTACGTATGCCAGCGAAAGCGCCAGGGCCCGCCGCGTGGTGATGTTTTCACCCTGTCCAACGATGATGCCGGAGAGTATGGGAATCATCGGGAATACGCAGGGCGTCAGCGACAGCAGTATGCCAAAGCCAAAAAACGCGAGCAGGTTCAGCAACAGGCTGCCCTGTTCCAGGTTGGCAGTAATGATGTCCTGTTCCGAGCGCGGCGCCGACGTGGCTGACGCCTGCGAGGTAGCGGCTGCAGCGGAAGGGATAAACGCCGGGAGATCTATTGTCAGCAACTTGGTGATAGGTGGGTAGCAAACTGAATCTTCCTTGCAGCCCTGGTATTTCAGCTCAAGATTGACGCTCGTCGCCTCTCCCTCCGCACGCTTGAGGGGAAGATCAAACAGCGGGTTGCCGGTATGGATTTCCACGTTGCCAAACAGGGGATCCTGTTTCATCTTGCCCGGTGGAAGTGCCAGCTGCTGCTGGTCAATTGAGGGGCTGTCATCCAGCAGCCTGAACGCAAACTTGTCCTTGTAGAGATAATAGCCGTCCACAATTTGCCACTGCAGCTGTATGGATTGAGGTTGTCCTGCGGTGGCCTCGTAGCGAAATGCCTCGTCCGGATCGAGGATCTCGTCTGCAGCAGGGTTTGAGCCAAAGGCCTGTCCGAGGCGCTCAGTCAGGGACTGGGCTACCGTGGCCTGTGCTCCAGCGAGGAGTACGGCGATAAGAAAATAACGAAGCAACATGTTTACCTGTAAAACAGGCCCTCTAGTTAAGCGTCAGTGGAACTTGAAGTGTTATAGACAGGGACTGCTGTGATTTCCGGAAGTTCATGGGGATGGAGACGCCTGATGCATTTTTCCAGCTCGGAATACTTTTCCTTGCTGCTTTTTATCAGCAGCAGGTGCTCCTCGTTTTGCTCTACCTTGCCGACCCAGCGAAAAAAGGCATTCACTTCGCTGATGACGCGCACATTGGTGCTGAGCTCCTGTTGCACCAGCTCCCGGGCAATTTTCTTGGCCGTGATGGAGCCCTTGCAGGAGGTCACTATCAGCAATTCGTCGGTAAATTCCATTGTCGTTTTACAAATATTTCAACATGAGCGGGCTTGAAAAGTGCTATTTTGCCAATACATTGACAAATACGCCATTTTTCTTACAAATATCAGGGTGTTTCGACTACTTTTTCTGCTTTTTGTTACGGTTCCACTGGTGGAATTGTACCTTCTTATTCACGTGGGAAGCTATTTCGGCGCGGCGCCGACAATTGCTCTTTGCCTGTTTACAGCGGCTTTTGGCGCCATCCTGCTTCGACACGAGGGCCTGGAGACCATGAGCCGGGTGCAAAGTCGCCTGGAACAGGGAGAAATGCCCGCTGAAGAGATGATCGGCGGTCTCATGCTGCTGCTTTCCGGCCTGCTGTTGCTGACCCCGGGGCTGCTAACTGACATTATCGGCTTCGTTTGCCTTCTGCCCGGATTTCGCCTGCAGGTAGCGAGGGCCATGCTTGCGCCGGTGCTTCGCCGGCATGCCCAGCGATTTGAACAGGGCCAGGTCATCGTTGAAGGCGAGTTCTGGGAAGAACAGGACAGAAAACGCCTGGGTGAGTGAGCTGGCAGAAAAGATTGCCTCGCTGCCTGCCACGCGCAGGGCAGAACTCATTGATTCGCTTGCCGGGGTTATTAATCCACAAAGACAGGAATTGCTGCGACAAATCCTGGATCAGCGCACACGCTTTATCACGGTTGTTCTTGAAGATATTTACCAGGCGCAAAATGCCAGTGCAGTCATTCGTACTGCCGAGTGCCTCGGCCTGCAGGAGTTACACATCATCGAAAATCGCAATGAATACCAGCTTAACCCGGCAGTGGTCCAGGGCGCGTCAAAGTGGATGCAGGTTACTCGTCATCGTAGCAATGAACAGGATAATACTCGTCCCTGCATCGAAACATTAAGGCAACGCGGATACCGCATCGTGGCCATGACGCTGAGGGAAGGTAGCCAGGAGCTGGAATCCCTCGATTTAAATAGCAAAACCGCCCTTTGTTTTGGATCCGAAGAACCTGGTCTGAGTGAGACCGCGCACGAGTTGGCAGACGAGTATGTAAATATTCCCATGTGTGGATTCACACAGAGTTTCAATCTTTCCGTTAGCGCAGGTATCAGCCTGTATCACCTGTGTGGGCTAATGCGGAGTTCCAGCCTGCCATGGCAACTGGAAGAAGATGATAAGCAAAACCTGTTGATTGACTGGTTATCGAAATCAACGCCTACGGGGAAAGTCCTGCTGCAGCGCTTCCTCGGCTAACAGCCTCGCGTGCTAATTACCGGGCTTGCTAAAGCCCTCGTTTTTCCAGAATTCTTTTTGCGCCTCGTTCACCTTGTAAAGATAGCGACGGGACTCCTGGCTCGGATGCCGGGTGGTCAGTGTTTTATAGACCTGGTTCGGTGACAGCTTGTTAATTTCCTGGATTGCGCGTGAGCGATCTGCCGAGAAAGTTTTCATGACATTTCCAGCGCCACCGTTATAGGCGGAGATAACGGAGTATCTTTTTGAATTACGGTTGCTGATATTTACCAGGTATTGTTCCTGCAGGATTTTCAAGTAAGCAGTGCCGGTATCAATGTTGTTTTCCGGGTCATACAGGTATTCCGGGCTGGGCTGCCCCGAGCGCTTCTTGATTTTTTCAAACACATCCCGGCCTGCTGTTGAAGGCACGATTTGCATGAGACCATAAGCGGGCGCGTGGCTGACAGCAAAGGGATTAAAGCTACTCTCTGTTTTAATCACTCCGTAGATCAGGCTTTCAGTGACATCATATTTCTGGCTGTATTTCCTCACCAGCGAAGCGTACTTGTAGGCACGAATATCCTTGTGCGCTTTTACCAGTGGAAACTGCACCTGCAGGCCCTTGCGCTTTCCAAGCACAATAGACTTGAGCTTGTTCTTTACCAGGTAGTCGGCGTATCGATTTGCACGCCAGGACCACTGGATGGCCTTGCCTTCCTGGTCCAGTACCTGTTCATACAGAAAGGGCGTGCTATTTTTTCCTTCACCAGGCGCACTGTCAGAATAAAGATCCACTTCCCTGGGATCGTCCGGGGTTAACAGTGTCGTGACGATGGCTTTTTTCAGGTATTCGCGCTGATCGCTCGGGGCCAGGGTTTCCACGGTGACCGTGCCTGCTTCAAAATCTATGTGAGCACGGTTGTAGTACTGGTCCGTATACTTTACATAGTCCTTTGGGCCGGATTCAGGTTGCTCCTCTTCTCCCCAGATAGAATCCACCAGCTTCCTGAATTTATCTATGCGGTTTTTCAGTTCCCGCAGTTCCCTTGGCCAGCTTGAAGGGTCGTTGGCGATACTGCGCCCCTTGCTTTCGATAACCTCCTTTGCCTGGTCAGCTGGATCATCGGCCTGGATGATACCTGCGATATCCCGAATGTTGGTACTGTTGCAGCCATTGCCAACAAGGATCAGGCCGAGCAGCAGTAGAACAAGTCTCGCGTGATTTATCATGAGATCATCTCAGTTCTTCTCAAGCAGATTTTGCAAGGAATCAAAGTCACCATTTTTAGGCAACTTTTCCCGGTGATAGTTTCCCCTGTGCCAGTACACGCGCCAGCCATTCTTGTGTCGCATTGACGTGATGATGCGATACCTGTTATCGATAACTTCAAGTGCGGCACCGTTATCGAGCGCGATAGCAATACCGGGAGTCCTTCGCATCATTTTTTCCAGGGCTGGCTTGCGGTTTTGTTCAACATCATAGTGAGGACAGGCGAGGGCATCGATGTAATCCAGGCCGCGAACCTTGATCAGCGTGTCATTGCTTGCATCGGCGAACTTGCGCGAGTCGCTGTTGCCCTGTCGAAACCAGCAGATACAACCAGCACTGAGGCCACACAGGACACTTCCCCGTCGTCGCGCCTGGTCAATAAACCTGTCCACGCCGAGATGGCGCCACAGCATCATCATCCTGAGAGTATTACCACCCCCTACGTAGATGATATCTGCTGCAAGAATTCGACGCCGTATCTCCGCTTTATTGGGCCGCTCGCGGTAGAGCAGCAGAAACTCAACCTTGCACCCGAGGTTAGCTGAAAAGTGCCGCTCTATGCGTTCACAATAGCCGGGATCGTCCAGGCTTGCAGTGGGGATAAATAACAGGCGAGGCGACTTTCTTCCTGACAGTCGGACGATCTCCTGGTCTATTCTCATTGTCTGTGGAAGGCGGCCCCTCGGGACCATGATTCGACCACCGCCGATGGCGACGATTTTTCTCTTCAATTGCTTTTCACCCCGCAAGCAGGGTATCGGCTAGAAATTTCTATCATTCCTGATTCTCTCATAGGCAGTCCTGATCTCGTGGGTCCTGTCCGTGGCGATCTTGATCATCTCCTCGGGCAGGCCTTTTGATACCAGTTTATCCGGATGGTGCTGGCTCAGTAGCCGGCGATAGGCTCGCTTCACTTCCGCATCACTGGCCTTTCGTGATACGCCCAGTACATCATAGGCGTCGCTCAGGCTGATCTCGTTTTGTTTTCCCCTCGCACCACTTTCCTGGTGGTGAAACTGCGCGCGAATACCGGCATCCAGCCTTTCAAACTGGCGCCGGGGAAAACCGGTGAGCTTGCATACCTTGTGCAGCAGCTTGAGCTCCTCGCCGTGCATAACGCCATCGGCATAGGCGGCGTAAAGCTGGATTTCCATGAACATCTGCAGCAGGTTTGTCCTGAAGCCGAGTTCTCTCCTGAATTGTTGCAACACGTCTTCCAGTGGAAAGCCGGGTTTCTTGCCTTCGCCAAAAAGCTTGATGGCAGCTTTCTTCTGTTCCTCGGACAACTGCATCTGTCCCATAACCTGCCTGGCGAGCTCTATCTCGTCCTCGGTGACACGACCATCAGCCTTGCAAATAGCACCCATTACAGAGAACGAGGCGGTAAAAAAGGCCGTTTGCACACGCTCCTGGCTTCCCCGGGGTAAGCCGCTGTCCTCGTCGACCAATTCAAGGCCTTTGTCAAAGCTGTGCCCTAGCGCGGCAAATACCAGCGCACCAATAGGCCCACCCAGCATGAAGCCAAAGGTACCCCCCAGCAGTTTTCCCCACCAACTCATTCGCATCTGTCCTTTTTCATAGTGAGCGCAGATTATATCGGTATAATGCGCTGCTTTTATCAATCAATTTCACAGATCAGAACAAGAAAAAATGGGCAAGAACAGGAAAAAGAAATTGAGGAACCAGGGCAGCACGCAGGCTGACAGCGCGGATAAGCATATCCTCTATGAAGCAGCCGTGCAGTGTGTCGAGGCGGAGATCGATTTCGTTGACCAGACCTTTGAGAAATTGAGAAAACGTAAGGCAAAGGTACTGAGGGAAGACTTTTGCGGTACTACAAACTCCTCCTGTGAATGGGTGAGAAGACGCAGCAGCAATATTGCCTGGAGTGTTGATCTTGATCCCGACGTACTTGAATGGGGCAGGAAAAACCACATCAGCAAGCTCAAGCCTGAGCAGCAAAAGCGTATGAACGTGGTTAATGCCAATGTTCTTGACTGTGGCATCACGGAAACGGACGTGGTGCTTGCGATGAATTTCAGTTACTGGATATTCAAGGAAAGAAAACAGATGCTGGAGTATTTTCGCAGCGTATACGATTCACTGGTAAGTGACGGCCTGTTTATCCTGGACTTCTTTGGCGGTTACGAAGCTTTTCGCGAAATGGAGGAGAGCACCGAGCACGAGGGTTTTACCTATGTCTGGGACCAGGCCCACTACAACCCCATTAATGGTCATGGCACTTTCCATATCCATTTCCAGTTTGGTGATGGCTCAGAACTGGAAAAAGCCTTTACCTACGAATGGCGTATCTGGACCCTGCCTGAGATCAGGGAACTGCTGAGAGAGGCCGGGTTCAAGGAGAACGTGTACTGGGAAGGCACCGACGATGAAGGTGAAGGCAATGGTGAGTTCTCGCCCAGCGAAGAAGGCGAAGCGGATGCGGGCTGGATTGCCTACGTCGTCGCTGAAAAGTAAGCCGTCAAAGGCTAGGACTCTTCGTAGATTATTTCCTGCATTTCCTCGATCGTGAGGTGCCTTACGTCCTTGCCTTCAACAAGGTAAATCACGTATTCGCAAATATTTTGCGCATGGTCACCAATTCGTTCCAGGGAACGTACCATCCACACGGCGTCGATTACGCTGGTTATACTGCGCGGATCTTCCATCATGTAAGTCACCAGCTGCCTGAGAATTGCAGCATACTGGTCATCTGATTCAGGTTCCCTTTCAACGGTTTTCATTGCCGCTTCAGAATCCATTCGAGCAAAGGCATCAAGTGCATCGCGAACCATTTCCCGCACAAATTCGCCCATCGTACTGATACCGGTGTAGTAGGATTTTGTGCCCTGCTTCTCGGTGAGATAGTTTGCCATTTGTGCCACTTTCTCAGCCTCATCCCCGATCCGCTCAAGATCGGTAATAGTCTTGATAACTGCAGTAATTAGACGCAGGTCAACAGCAGCAGGCTGCCTGCGAGCAAGGATCTTGGTGCATTCCTCGTCAATTGAGACCTCAAAAGTATTTACCTTGGGCTCGTTTTCAATGACTGCAAGTCCGCAATCAATATCTGAATTTGTCAGTGCATTGAGAGCATCACCAAGTTGTTGCTCAACAAGGCCTCCCATGGCCAGTACATGGCTCCTGATATTGTCCAGCTCATTGTCAAACTGCTTGGATATGTGTTGGTTCATACCATTCCTCCGTGGGTTTGATTACCCATATCGACCGGTGATGTAGTCTTCTGTCATTTTTTCATCGGGCTTGGTAAAAATTGTGCTGGTGTCATTGAATTCAATCAGTTCGCCAAGATACATATAAGCAGTATAGTCTGAAACACGAGCGGCCTGTTGCATGTTGTGGGTCACGATGACTATCGTGTAGTCGGTTTTCAATTCGTAAATCAGTTCTTCAATTTTCAGGGTAGAAATCGGGTCCAGTGCAGAAGCAGGTTCATCAAGCAGCAGGACTTCCGGTTCTATGGCAATTGCCCTGGCAATTACCAGTCGCTGTTGCTGGCCTCCCGACAGGCCCATGGCGTTATCGTCAAGCCTGTCCTTCACCTCGTCCCATAATGCGGCCTGCTTTAGCGAGCGCTCTACGGCTTCGTCGAGAACTCTCCTGCTTTTTATACCCTGTATACGCAGGCCATAGGCAACATTTTCGTAAATGGATTTTGGAAAAGGATTTGGCTTCTGAAATACCATGCCGATTCGGCGGCGTAGTTCAGCGACATTAACCGACTTTTCATAGATATCTTCATCATGAAGCGTGATAGAACCCTTTATGTTGACCGAGGTAATCAGGTCATTCATGCGGTTAAAGCACCTGAGCAAAGTTGATTTTCCGCAACCGCTTGGACCAATGAATGCCGTGACCCTTTTTTCAGGGATTGTCATGGAAATGTCCTTCAGCGCCTGCTTCTCACCATAGAACAGTTCCAGTTCCTGGACCTTCAGGCAAATAGACTCGTCTTCCAGTAACAGCTTCTGGTCCTGCTGAGTTAGCTTACTCATGTCTATGGTATGAGTGGGAGTTTCTCTCATTTCGAGTTCCTCGACTTCTTCGTGATTACTCGGCGGCACTGTACTTTTCTCTCAGGTTATTACGAATTTTGATTGCTGCGAGGTTGAGTACGATTATTATCAATACCAGCAGCAATGCAGTTGCATACACTAAAGGTCTTGCAGCCTCTACGTTGGGACTTTGAAAGCCTACATCATATATGTGGAATCCGAGATGCATAAACTTTCTTTCCATGTGCAAATACGGAAAGTTTCCATCAAGGGGCAGCGTCGGTGCCAGTTTGACTACCCCAACAAGCATCAGGGGCGCAACTTCTCCAGCGGCCCTGGCAATGGCCAGTATCATTCCCGTCATGATGGCGGATGCCGTCATCGGCATGACCGTTAGCCACAGGGTTTCTGCCTTTGTGGCGCCGAGTGCCAGGCTGCCTTCACGCATTGCTCTTGGAACCCTGGACAGGCCTTCTTCGGTCGCGACAATCACAACCGGCACAGTAAGTATGGCGAGGGTAAGCGAGGCCCACATCAGGCCGGGCGTGCCAAAGGTTGGTGTCGGCAAGGCTTCGCGAAAGAAAAGCTCGTCGATAGAGCCACCCAGGAAGTACACGAAAAAACCCAGGCCAAACACCCCGTAAACCACGGAGGGCACACCAGCCAGGTTATTTACCGCGATTCGTATAAGCCGCGTCACCAGGCCCTGCCTGGCATATTCATGCAGGTAGATGGCGGCGACTACGCCAAACGGAGTCACGATCACGGCCATCAGTATCACCATCAGCACGGTGCCAAATATTGCCGGGAAAATACCTCCTTCTGTATTGGCCTCCCTGGGTTCATCCGTCATGAATTCCCACAACTTTGAACAGTAGAACGAGATTTTCTGGGTCGTACTGAGCGCGTTTGGTTTATAGGCACGGACGATCTTTGCAAAGGGAATGCTTACCTCTGAGCCGTCAGCAACGGTAGCCGTGATGCTTGAACGATTCAGCTCGGTGTAGAGATCGCCGAGTTTTCCTGCAAGAGCGTCGTAATCTGACTGCAGCTCTTTACGTCTTTTATCGATATCGTCATAGGGTTCCCTGCTCTTGATGCCATCAAGTTCCAGGCCGCGCTGTTCCAGGCGCAATTTTTCCATCTTGTAATTGATTTCGCCGATGAGGTTCTTTTCTATATGGCGTATGTCTTCGTGGATTGATAGGCTATCCTCCAGCAATGAAAGGAACATTGGCCACAATGCTTGACCGGAAGACTCTATTACCTCGCCGTCCTTCCTGACCTGCTTGAGGAAGCCGTAAAAGTTTCCCCACTCCCGTCTTTCCAGCACCATGACATCCTCGGGCATGGATTCCGCGGTGATACTGGGTTCCAGGATCCAGCGAAAATCGAGGCCGGTAATGTCACGATTACCTGTTTTAACCAGGTAACGCTCTATTGCAGTATCATCCCCCGAGGCCTCCGCTTCCTGGCTCACCTTTGATGGGGTTACCTTTTCACGATCAGTAATATTGCCGAGGATGCTTACTGTTTCTCCGCTATCTTCAAGGTAGTCAAACTTGACCACTTCGCTGGGCCAGAAATGACCGAAGCCGCGAATCGCAATCAGCCCGATAAGGCCTACCACCATGAGAATGGACAGGCTGACGGCGCCGGCGTTTAGCCAGATATACGGCGTTCCACTGTCAAACCAGTTCTTAATCTTGCCCATCATAGCGTGCTGTACTTGGTTCTAAGGCGTTGTCGCACCAGTTCGGCTGCAGTATTAAAAACAAATGTCGCAGCGAACAGCACCAGGCCGGCAAGGAAAAGGATACGGTAATGGGTGCTGTCTACTTCTGATTCCGGCATTTCAACAGCGATGTTGGCGGACAGGGCTCGAAAACCCTGGAACATGTTCAGGTCCATGATCGCCGTGTTACCGGTAGCCATGACAACGATCATTGTTTCCCCGACTGCGCGACCAAGACCAATCATAACTGCGGAGAATATGCCCGGGCTCGCGGTCAGCAGGATCACTTTCACCATTGTCTGCCAGGGTGTTGCACCGAGTGCGAGAGAGCCCATGCTCAGGTGGCGGGGTACACCGTAAATGGCATCCTCGCTGATGGAAAAAATAGTGGGAATGACAGCGAACCCGATTGCGGCACCCACTACCAGCGAGTTTCTCTGGTCATAACTGACTCCCAGGTTGTCGGTGATCCACAGCGGTGTGTTACCACCGAAAAAGGCCAGCTCGACAGGCTGGCTGAGATAGATGGAAATAACACAGGCAAGGATAATTACCGGCATTAACAGTCCCGCTTCCCAGCCCTCGGGAATTTCCTCGCGAACATGGGTTGGTAGCTTGTCCCATAGCCATGCAGCGATAAGTATGAACAGGGGTACCAGTATAAATGTCAGGAACACGCCGGGCAGGTTTTGCTCAACGAAGGGGGCGAACCACAGTCCCGCCATGAAACCCAGGATGACTGTCGGTAGCGCAGCCATGATCTCAATAGTGGGTTTCACGAAGTTACGCATCGGTGCCGACATAAAATAAGCGGTGTATATCGCGCCCATGATTGCCAGGGGCATGGCAAACAACATGGCATAAAACGCCGCCTTGAGCGTACCGAAAGCAAGGGGTGTGAGGCTGAACTTCGGCTCAAAGTCGCTGCTTGCCGAGGACGACTGCCAGATGTACTCCTCTTTTTCGCGACTCTCGTACCAGACTTTGCCCCACAGCGATTTCCAGGAAATTTCCGGGTGCTCATTATCGATGTGCCAGAACTGTATTGTGCCCGTGCTGTCTTCAAGCAACATGGCATTGGCCCGGGGCGCGACCGCCACGTGCGTCAGCCCGGTGGCAGACACCTCGCTGTGCTTTACGGTGCGATGAGCTGTACTGTGGTGAATGCCCACCGCACCACCGTCATCGATGGCCAGGAAGCCCTTGCGAAAATATTCCGCGCTGATTTCGCGAATGGAATCACCATGCGCATCGAACTGGCGAACCAGCTGCAGGGTATAGTTGTTCTCGCTGTCACGCACAGGAAACCACTGGCTGATGGTGCCGTCGCTGGCGCCAACGAGGATGGAAATTCCACCGCTCAGAAATGTAATAGCGCTGATTTGCTGGTCTTCCGAAACTGCCCTGACACGTTGAATCAGCCTGGGCGCGGTTTTGTCACTAATGTCGAAGTAAGAAATAAAGCCCATGGTGTCTGATACGTATAACTCCCTTTGTTCCACGTCCAGCAGGATGTGGCTGGCCTCATAGTCGAAGGGTACAAGGGTGTCACTGCGCTCAATGCTTACTTCATCACTGAGGAAGTTTTCCTCCATGGTAAAACTGACCAGCAGCAACTTATTGTCCTGGTCAAGTGCGGCTATGCTTGCCTGCTCTCCATCCCACTGCGCGGACAGCTTAACTATCGGTGAGTTTGAAGCGCTTACCGGCAAAGGTTCGTTGCCGAGAGGGAACTCAATACCCGGTGTTATCAGGCGAACGTCATCCGGATAACTCACCTGGTAATTGTGCTGTGCAATGAGAACCTGGCCGTTGTCCAGTCCCAGTGCAAGTAGCCGTTGCGAGGGGTCACCTGCTGCGAATGTTGTGAGGGTGGCTTGTCGCTCACCCAGCAGACTGTATTCCTGCCTGATATTGCCATTGGCCGTATCAAAGAAGATCGCCGAGGCATCGGAAGACACGCGCAGTCCAATTTCATGCTGCTCTTCCATCGCATAATAAAGAGAACTTGAACCTGCGGGGCCCGGTACGGAATAGTCCTGGACCTGCTCAATCGATGCCGGCTTGAACATCGGGATGACGACGTAAAGCAGGTAAAACGCGATTAGTACGATGGCAATAATGACACTGATGCCACCCACCGCCATCAGGTGCCTGGTGGTGATGTCTTTTACATTACGCCAGTAGCGATGTCGCTGCGCATGGGGCGAACTGAAATCCGCAAGGATACTGCTGCTGGACTCTGACTGTGACATTCGAGGAGTGTAATTTCCAATTGTGAAAGTATTGTTAAAGGGCGAGTATATCCATTGGAAATGACCCGGTCACCCGGCAATACCGGGTGACCGGATAAAAAGGGAAGAGCCCGGGGGGAAAGGGCTCCTGCCCTGTTATTTACCGGCTACTTTTGTGGCACTGACCTGTTCAAGCTGGGCGCTGGCGACCTTTGCTGGCAGGGGAATATAACCGTCCTTGACTACCACCTGCTGTCCCACGCTTGATAGCACCATCTTTATGAATTCAGTTTCCAGTGGCGAAAGCGCCTTGTTTGGATGCTTGTTGACATAGACATAGAGAAAACGCCCGAGTGGATATTTTCCGGCAGAGGCGTTTTCCGGAGTAGCTTCAATCGCAGGCCCACCTTTCTTGCTAAGTGGTATGGCGCGAACACCGGATGTTTTATAGCCGATGCCCGAGTAGCCGATGCCGTTAATAGACTTGGTGATACTTTGCACAACGGAGGCTGAACCCGGCTGCTCATTAACATTGTTCTTGAAGTCGCCCTTGCACAGTGCCTTTTTCTTGAAATAGCCATAAGTTCCGGAGACTGAATTGCGACCATAGATTTGAATGGGTCGACTGGCCCAGTTTCCGCTCAGGCCCAGTTGGCCCCAGGTGCTGAGGTCTTCACTGTAACCGCACTTGCGGGTCGCGGAGAATATTGCGTCAACCTGGGCGATGGACAATTGTTCCACCGGGTTATCCTTGTTGACATAAACTGCCAGGGCATCAATGGCTACTGCAACGGGCGTTGGCTTGTAGCCAAACTTGGATTCAAAAGAAGCAATTTCCTTGTCTTTCATCTTGCGGCTCATGGGGCCAAAATTGGAAGTGCCTTCCGTGAGAGCCGGGGGTGCGGTTGACGATCCGGCAGCCTGGATTTGAACCGTTACGTTCGGGTAAAGGCGCTTGAATTCTTCCGCCCAGAGAGTCATCAGGTTAGCCAGTGTGTCTGAACCAACACTGATAATGCTGCCAGAAACGCCGCTGGCTTTCTCGTATTCCGGCAGGGCAACATCTACAGAGGAGGCGGCAAAGGCGGAGTTGAGGCTAAAGCTGAGCAGTAAGGTACTGGCAACGAACTGGAATTGTTTTTTCATCTGCTTGGTTTCTCCATCAGATTATTAAGAGGTTTGAAATTTTTCACCGTTGAATCATCCAAGCGGCCGGTGACAATCATATTAAGGAATTATTACAGTTTTAAGACAGGCCGGAAAACAAGGCCTGGCAAGGGTTTCAGCCACTGGCGTCAGCGATTTGGGGTAGAGATGAGTGCTCGGGAATCTCCACCAGGTGCTCCGGGAAGACGCATCGGAATGTGCTACCTTCACCCGCTTCGCTTTCAATTTCCAGCCGTGCCCGGTGACGGGCCAGGGTGTGTTTCACTATCGCCAGTCCCAGCCCGGTACCACCCTTGTCCCGGGTACGGGCGGGATCAGCCCGGTAAAAGCGTTCGGTGATGCGGGGCAGGTGCTCGGGAGGAATACCTTCTCCGTTATCACTGACTTCAAAATAGGCACAGTCCTGGTCACGAAACCAGTTTACATGTATCTCTGTTCCTTCGGGTGAGTGTTGAACCGCGTTAAAAACCAGGTTGGAAAAAGCGCTGTACAGCTCCTTGTGATTGCCCATCACACCGAGACTTGAATCGGTCACCGTATTAAACTGGTGCTTAGAGGAACCGCTCAACATTTTTGCATCACTGATAATCCCTTCAACGATATCCGCAACATGTAATAACTCGCGATTTTCCGGTTCTTCCTCGGACTCGAGGGAGGCCAGCAACAGCAGTTCCTCGATCAGCCTGCGCATTCGATCAGTCTGGCCGCGCATCTGGCGTATTTGCTTTGTGGCGATGAGATTACTATCAGTTCCGTCCACATCGGCAGCTTCCAGGTAACCGGCAATGACAGTGAGCGGCGTACGTAATTCGTGGGAAGCGTTGGCAATAAAATCACTTCGCATCTGGTTGATACGATGCAGACGCGTGATATTTCGCGCCACCATCAGGCGCTGCCCGCCGCCATAAGGCGCGAGCCGAATTTCCAGTCGCAGCTGGGAATCAATGGGCGAAATAATTTCAAGTCGCTTGTCGGGGTCATGCCCGTGACTGCTATCAAGAAATTTGAGTAACTTTGGATAGCGTATGAGATTTGAGAGGCGTTGGTTCCCATCCTGGGGCCAGCGAATACCGAAGTACTTGAAGGCTTTCTTGTTTGCCCACTCTATCTTGTCATTTTCACCAAGAATAATAATGGCGTCCGGCAGGGCGGCAGAGGCTTTTTGAAAGCGCTTGATAAAGCCGGATAGCTTGCTTTTACGCTTCTTGTGGTGTGCTCGAAGGTAGTCAAACTTTCGTGCGATTTCATCGACGATCCCGGAAGCTTCAGGCGCTGGTGAATCGCCGGGACGCTGCAGCCAGTTGAGCAGATCGACAAATATTCGATACTGCCAGTACATGAATCCCGCCAGCCCGACAAGCAGGCATAATAATACCTGCCCGGTAACGATGCCGATCACCAGGCTGGCTACGAGGACTAAACCCAGGCGCCAGGTATCTTCTTTCATTGTCTACTTCTCGGAAAACCGATAGCCAACACTACGAACAGTCTGGATGAAGCTGTCGTAGCCATGTCTTGCCAGGGATTGTCTTAATCTGCGAATGTGCACATCCACGGTACGTTCCTCAACATAAACATTTTGCCCCCAGACCTGGTCCAGCAACTGCGTCCGTGTATAAACCCTTTCCGGGTGGCTTATAAAGAAGTGTAGCAGGCGAAACTCGGTTGGGCTGATATCAACGGCCTGGTCATTGGCAGTCACCCTGTAGGTATCGGGGTCGAGGGTAAGACCCTTGACCTGCACCAGGCCGGATTTCTTGTCCTGGGGGCTTCTTCTGAGCACCGCTTTTATGCGGGCGACGAGTTCCCTGGTGGAAAAGGGCTTGGTGACATAATCGTCTGCGCCGAGGTCCAGCGCGCGAATCTTGTCGCCTTCCTCTCCCTTTGCCGTCAGCATAATAATGGGAATTTCCCTGGTCTCGGCCCGTGCCCGAAGCCTTCGGGCAAAATCCACGCCGCTGGTCCCGGGCAGCATCCAGTCCAGCAGGATTAGATCCGGGGGGTCGCTGGAAATCAGGGTGTCTGCCGCCTCGGCGTCATTGGCCTCCTCAAAATTGAAGCCATTCTTGACAAGGGTGTAGCCGAGCATCTCCCTGATCGCGGCTTCATCCTCGACTATGAGGATTTTCTCTTTCATTCCGGATGATTTCATATAGGGCGCATATTATCCGGGAGTTTGTTACATTTTAATGACAAAAGGAAAAAATCGCCTCGATTATTGATTTTACTGCTTGCCGCGGGGTAGCGAGAACATAAAACTGCTGCTTAAGCTTGAAAAACTCCCCACTGTCACCATATAGGGCGACTGGTAGGTTTTGGCCGATGAGCCTGTATCAGCCTCAAAAGTAGCAGTTTGCTCAGGTTTTTGCTGCATGGTGCTGATACAATCCATCGCGGGGGACAGGCTGCACAGCCAATTCAGGTTTTACTTAAGCTTACGCATATTTGCGTAATTAGAGAAACGTCGTCCCTCGATATGGAAACAAGAAAACTCAGTTTTAGCGATGTTGTCGCCATGATGCTCAAGCTGCTGTCAGCAGAGCGACAATACTATTATCTCGCCATTCTGTATGGCGTCGGTATCGGCCTGCTCTCGCTGGCCACCCCGATCTCGGTGCAGATGCTGGTCAATACCGTGGCCAATACTGGACTCAAAACTCCACTCATCGTTCTGTCGCTGACACTTTTTGCACTGCTGGTGCTGTCGTCGCTGGTCATTGCCCTCAGGATCCACCTGATGGACATGTTCAGTCGTCGTTTTTACGCGCGCATGGTGTCCGAAATTGCCCTGCGCACGATCTATGCAAACGATGCCTATTTTGACAATGCCAGCAAGACGGCGCTGTTTAATCGCTATTTTGACATTATTATCGTACAAAAAATGATGCCAAATTTGCTGGTCGGTGGGTTTACCGTCCTGCTACAGGCAATTGTCGGTTTTATCGTGGTTTCCATGTACCACCCGTTCTTCCTGGTCTTCAACATATCCATAGTTTTGCTTCTGTGGATGGTCTGGGTGCTGTGGGGACAAAGGGCAGTAATGAGTGCGATTGAACTGTCACATAACAAGCATGAGACCGCCGCATGGCTCGAGGACCTCGGTAGCTCGGACGGTTTTTACAAGACCGAGCAACAGGTTGCCGCAGCACTATCAAGAACGGATGAGCACACAGCGAAGTACATCAACGAGCACGTGAGGCATTTTCGGCAGTATTTCAGCCAGACCCTGTGTTTCCTTTTTATATATGCAGCCGGCAGTGCCATCCTGCTGGGCCTCGGCGGCTGGCTGGTGATGCAGGGGCAGTTGAACCTCGGGCAGCTGGTTGCGGCTGAGCTGGTCTTGTCAGTGGTTTTTTATGGCATTTCGCAGTTTGGCACCTATCTTGTTTACTTCTACGATCTTTGTGGTGCCATTGATGAATTGAATAACTTTATGCTCATCGAATATGGTGAACCAGGAAAGCAGGAGCAGGCGTTTGCAGGAGATGCTTCTCTCAAGTTCGTTAACGCCAGCGGCATCTTTGCCACCCAGCGCATCAGTCTTGACTTTGAAGTACCCAGCAATGCCCGGGTGTTAATCAGCGAAAAGGATTACGAGACCAAGCAGCTGTTGACGGCATTTCTGAAAGGGCAGAAGCGGCCGGAAAGTGGTTTTTTCATGCTGGGTAACGAAGACGCGCACTCCATGCCGGCAATAACCCTGCGCAGGGAAATCCTGATGTTGATCCAGGCCCGGGTAGTGCCCCTGACCATCAGGGAGTTTCTAATGCTGCAGCGCCCGGATATTGAAAAGGACAGCATATTACAAGCCATAGAATTGACGGGCCTGGAAGTTGTAATCGCTGAGCTTGAGAAAGGTATCGACACGAGGATCACCGAAAGTGGCTGGCCGCTCTCGGTGGGTGAAATTGCGCGGCTCAAGCTGGCCGCTGCGATACTTGCGCAGCCACGCGTACTGCTGCTGGGTGAGATGTTTGATACTGTGCCCGAGTCGGTACTTTTACCGGCTTTCGATAGATTACAGGACGAATCCGCAACCACGATATTGCACTTTTCAAATCATAGCTGGGACCTGGGTTATACCCACGAGCTTGACTTACAGATTGAGCGGCAGGTCATGCGTGTACTGGAAAGCCCGGCAGATGACGAGAAGGACGGCTGACACCATGCTCTACGAAAATCACAAGCAGCATTTCAAGACTTTGAATGGCATCCAGTTGCCGCGGCCAATGCGCACCATTGCCCTGCTGATTATATTTGTTATCGTCCTTGTCGCGGCGTTCCTGGGTACCGTGCCATGGGTGCAAACGACGGCTGGTGCAGGCTCGGTTACCGCCCTTAATCCCGATGACCTGGCGCAGGAGATCAACGCCTTCGTCTCCGGGCGTATCCAGAAGTGGTACATCCGTGACGGCGATCACGTCAAGGTCAATGATCCAATTGCGAGAATTGTAGATAACGATCCCCAGCTTCTTGAGAGGCTGGACGCTGAGCGCAGGCAGGTAGAGGCGCAGCTGGATGCAGCGCGTGCAGTGGCTGAAACGGCCAGGATTGACGCCGAGCGTACGGAAGAGCTTTTTAACGAAGGGCTTGCTGCCAGGCGTGATTTTGAGCAGGCAAAGATCAAGCTGCAGGAACGCCTCGCGGTGGTGGCAGAAGCTGCTGCCAAGCTCACCCGTGCAGAGGTAAAGCTGACGCGACAGTCCGCGCAGATCGTGCATGCTCCCCGGGACGGCATCATCCTTCGTGTAAACGCCGGTAACACCTCCACCTTTGTCAAGGTGGGTGACAGTATCGCGACCTTTGTACCGGACAACGTTGAACGGGTTGCCGAACTTTACATAGATGGTCGTGATGTCTCCCTGGTTCGTATCGGTGACAAGGTGCGCCTGCAATTTGAAGGCTGGCCCGTGGTGCAGTTCAGCGGCTGGCCCTCGGTTGCGATCGGTACCTTTGGCGGCATCGTGATAGCGGTGGACCCTTCTGCACAGACAAACGGCAGGTTCCGGGTGCTGGTCAAGGAAGATCCAGCGGAGCTCAATCCCTGGCCGAGTATTGACTACGTTCGCTTTGGTTCAAAGGTCCGCGGCTGGATACAGATGGAGACCGTCGTCGTGGGCTACGAGCTGTGGCGCCTGTTTAATAACTTCCCGGCCGACTTCAGGGAAAGACAGACCCGTGCGCCTGAGTAGTCTTAACGGCCTGCTACAGGTTTTATTGTTGTCGATGGTGACGCAGCTTGCGTTCGCCGGGACACTGCCGGATACGAATGTAGAGGGCAAGCTAAGCCCGGACCAGGTGCTTGAATCGGTTGCCCGGCATTACCCCAGGATCCTGCAACGCGTTGCCGAGATAAACCAGGCCGAGGCGCGTTTACTGGGCGCCGAGGGTGCCTTTGACCTGGTTTTTAAAGCCGACAGCTTTCACTGGGCAGAAGGTTTCTATGACGGGCAAAATCTCGAGGCGTCTGCTTCACGCTATTTAAATGCCCAGGGTGGCGCACAGGTTTACGGTGGCTACAAGTTGTCCGACGGAGATTTTCCCATTTACGAGGACAAGCGTTTTACCAATACCGCCGGGCAACTCAATCTCGGCGTGCTCTATTCCCTGTTACGGGACCGCGAAATTGATCCGCGGCGTTTTGGTATCACGGATGCCGGGCTGGCCGTGCAGGGAGCAAGGTTTGACCTGCTGCTGACGAGGCTGGGTATTGCCCAGAAAGCCATGGTGGCCTACTGGCGCTGGGTGGCCCTGGGTCAAAAGAGGGAAGTCTACAGGGAACTGCTTTCCATTGCGGTCAAGAGAAATGATGGTCTTGCGAAAGAAGTGGAGCAGGGTGCGCGGGCGAGAATTGTACTGACGGAAAGCCTGCAAAATATTACCCAGAGAAAAGCACTGCTGGCCAGGTCCGACAGGGACGTTGCCATGGCAGCAAACGAGCTGGCCCTGTTCTACCGGGACAATCAAGGGCAACCATTATTTGTCACCGATGCCAATATGCCTGACTACCTGCCGCAGCCGGGCCCGCCTGACAAGAACTACGAGTTACAGAACCTTAACAGGCTTTACTCGGTGCGCCCGGAGCTAAGGAAACTGAGGAACAACATCACCCGTGCCATGCGTCGTATAGAGCTGAATGAAAATGCGCTGCTTCCCCGCCTTGATCTCAACCTGGGTGTCTACCAGCCACTGGGAAATGTGGCCGAGGGTGGTATTTCACGGGACGACACCGACGTCATCGTGGGGCTGCAGTTTTCAGTACCCCTGGAAAGGCGAAAGGCACGCGGCAAGCTGGCCGAGAACAGGGAGAAGTTGAATGCCCTGAAGCAACAGGAACGCCTGATGGAAGACAAGATACAGGTTGAAGTCAGGAACATACTGGTGGACCTGAAAACCGCGGAAGACCTGCTCAGGCTCGCCCAGAACGAGGTTGATCAGGCGCGGGCATTACGGGAAGCCGAGGTCAGGCGCTTTATCAAGGGAGCAAGTGATTACTTCCTGGTAAATATCAGGGAGAACACTGCCGCGGAAGCGGAGATCCGTTATTTTCTTGCCGGGCTACAGAGGGAAATTGCCCAGGTAAACTTCGATGCAGCAACGGCTAACCTCGACAGCCTTGGCATCAGCGACGACTTACTTGACGGTAACTAGCTAACCAGGTCCTGCGCGATAACAGTGTCACGGGAGGTTTTCAATAACCCGTAAATTGTTTAGCATTAGGGTTGCATGGAGCAAGAGTAATTTTATTACCACATTTCTATAAGGAGATAGATATGAATATACCTCGCAATGTAGTTCTTTCATTTTTACTGGCCTTACCCCTTTTCTGTATCGCGGCTTCACCCGTTGACATCAACACCGCTGACGTGGAAACGCTCATGAGTGTAAAAGGTATTGGCGAAAAACGGGCAGCAGCAATCATCGACTATCGTGAACAGCACGGCCTGTTTAATTCAGTCGATGACCTGGTTGACGTGAAGGGCATCAGTGAAACCCTGATTGAAAAAAGCCGCAGCTCCCTGAAAGTTTCCGGAAAGAAAAAATAAAGTGAGCTGACAGACTGGCCGCTTGACAGCGGCCAGTCCTGTTTTTATCAGGCGTGGCGACGATGGAAGATAGTTACGGTTGAGGACTCATTCTGGTGTAAGCTCATGGCATGGGTATCGAGATTGCCAGGACTGATTTTGCAGCAGATGATTATCGTAAGTTCCAGGAAAAGCTGGAAAGAAACCTGTCGGCCCTGCATCACCTGCTGCAGGAAAAAGGATTTGGTGAAGGCGAGGCTTCCATTGGTGCCGAGCTTGAAATGTACCTTGTCGATGAGCGGGGTATGCCGGCACTGGTAAACGAAGCGATCCTGGCGGACGCCGAAGATACGAGTCTTACCGTAGAATTAAATCGCTATAATCTTGAATACAACCTGGATCCCTACTCGCTGCATCAGCAGGCCCTGCTGTCCACGGAACAGGCCATCATTGCAAAACTCGAGACATTGCAAAAAGTAGCCGAGGGACATGCTGCTCGAATCGCCATGGTGGGCATCCTGCCGACGCTGACAAGGGAGCATTTCGGACCCGCATGCATGACAGATCGTCGGCGTTATCATGCCCTTGTCAGCCAGTTGCTGCAGGAGCGGGGCAGCGATTTCGTGGTTGATATTAACGGTGACGATCCGCTTCGATTGCAAATGACGGACGTTACCCTCGAGGGTGCCAATACCTCGTTCCAGTTACACTACCGTGTCTCTCCGGAAATCTTTGTTGATACCTACAATGCCCTGCAACTTGCCACACCACTTGTACTGGCAATCGCAGGTAATTCACCCGGGCTGTTTGGCAATATGCTGTGGGAAGAAACCCGCATTCCGTTGTTCAAGCAATCCATAGACACACGCATTACTGACCGTTACAAGTGGCACAGTCCGGCGAGGGTGAACTTTGGAAATGGCTGGTTACGCGATAGCGTGTTTAATTTATTCCTTGAAGCCGTACGGCTGTACCCACCGCTGTTACCAGTGTGCTCCGACGAGGAACCCCTGGAGATGTTAAAAAACAGTGCTGTCCCGGCGCTGAACGAGCTTCGCCTGCAGCAGAGTTCCGTGTGGACCTGGAATCGCCCGGTGTTTGATGACGCCGATGGAGGTCACCTGCGTATTGAAATGCGTGCATTGCCCGCAGGTCCCACGGCAGTTGACATGGTTGCCAATGCGGCGCTTGTACTTGGCCTTACGGAGCACATTCGCGGTAACATTGATTTACTGCTTCCCGCCATACCCTTCAATCTTGCTGAATATAATTTTTACAGGGCTGCACAGCACGGCCTGGAAGCGAAACTTGTCTGGCCTTCGCCGCGGCAGAATTCTTGTAAAGAGCAAGCGGCTGATGAAATCCTGGCGGGCTTGCTGCCTGGCGCCGCGGATGCCCTGCCAGGCCTGGGCGTTGCAAATAAAGAAGTAGAGCGATATCTCGCTGTTATCGAGGAGAGACTGGCGACAGGACAGACCGGTGCAAGGTGGCAGAGGCAAAGTGTGGCAGCCCTCGAGCAAAAGCATTCCAGGAGTGATGCCCTGCACAGGATGCTGGAGAGCATGATAGAAAACTCGGCGTCCAATAATCCGGTTGCAGGCTGGAAATTGGCCTCTTCCCTGTAGGAAAACCATTGTCATGGAGAGTTTCACTGGATAACAGGGTAAAAGTCATAGGCAAGTTCGATCCCGCTATCGTTGATGGCAAGGTCGAAGACTTCCTGCGTGCTTTGCAGGGTCCAACGGCATTCTTTATAAAAGGACGGCAACAGGATCGTTGCAGGGCACTGGTTACATTACTTCACGGAAATGAACCATCAGGGGTAAAGGCCCTGCAGCGCTGGCTCAAGAGTGGCGCGACTCCCGTAGTCAACGTGGTTTGTATCGTGGCTTCTGTTGATGCGGCCTTGCGAACACCGCCATTCAGCCACAGGGTTGTGCCCGGGAAAAGAGACCTGAATCGTTGTTTCAGGGCGCCTTTTGACGATAGCCAGGGTGAAATTGCTGAACAAATCCTGGAAATATTGACGGACGCACAGCCCGAGGCCGTAGTAGATATACATAACACCTCTGGTTCAGGACCTGGCTTCGGGGTAGCCGTCTCAAGTGACGAACAGCACCAGGCGCTGGTGTCCCTGTTCAGCGATGTTCTTGTCACCAATGACCTGCGTATCGGCGCGTTGATGGAGATTGCAGATCACCTGTGTCCCACGGCAACAATTGAATGTGGTGGAAGGATGGACAGGCAAGCTGATGAGCTCGCCTTTAGAGGAATACAGGCTTTTATGAATGAGCCACAGATCCTTTCACGGGATGTGCAATGCGTGGATGTAAATATTGTTCAAAACCCGGTTCGCCTGGAACTGGATGCCGATTGCGGCCTCACCTACGCAAGTACTCGTGAAGATAATTATGACCTGGTTTTATTACCGGATATCGAGCGCCTGAATTATGGTGCAGTTGCTGAAGGTACTCATCTTGGCTGGGTGGGTGAACGCGGTCAGAATATTTTCAGGGCCCTTGATCACGACAGTAACAGTGTTGTCGATGAATTGATCAGGATAGAGGGTGACAAGCTTTATACAGCTCAAGCATTGAAGCTTTTCATGGTGACTAACGATGCGCAAATTGCAAAAATGGATTGCCTGCTTTACGCAGCAAGAGAAGACGGGCAGGCATTTTTGGAATAACAAGGGAGATATAAAGTGACAGGCATTGAGATTCGTCCCGCCGGTGTGAATGATGCAGGCATTATTCTTGGTTTTGTGACTGACCTGGCCATCTATGAAAAAGCCGAACACGAGGTTAAGGCAAGCACTGAAGACATTGAGCGCGCCCTTTCCAACGGTGAAGCGGAAGCCGTAATATGCGAGCATGAAGGTAAAGCCATTGGTTTTGCGCTTTTCTTTTATAATTATTCAACGTGGGTAGGACGACCTGGACTATTCCTGGAAGATCTTTATGTTGCCCCGGAATACAGGGGTATCGGTGCAGGGAAAGCCCTGCTTGTTTACCTCGCCGGGTTGGCAAAAGCAAAGGGCTGTGGTCGATTTGAATGGAATGTGCTTGACTGGAATGAGCCGGCGATAAACTTTTACAGGTCACTGGGCGCAAGTCCACAGGACGAGTGGATTACCTATCGACTGGACGCTGAGGGTATCGCGGCGCTTGCCCATGATGGCTGATATTCTTTTACTACCAGGTTAATCAGAGCTGAGGTAACTGCAGATGCATAGAATCACGATTACTTACCCGACAACTGAAGGCGCCGGTTTTGACTGGACCTACTACATGAATAATCACCTGCCCCTGGCTGTGGGCACATCCATGCGACATAGCGATCTCAGTTTTTGTGATGCTGATCGACCATTAAATTCCGAAAGTCCCCACGCGGCGGTTTGCATGGTGCACTTTGATAGTGCGGCCGGTATGCGGGACTTCTGTGACTTCTTTGTAAAGGGGCACCCCGACTCGGAAAAGATTGGCGCTGATGAAATTAATTACACCACTATCAAGCCAGGCATGACCGCGGGTGAATGCGAGGACACTGACGGTCCCATGTTGGCCCCATGCAGGATAAAAATATTTTTTCCATCCAGTGAGCAGGTTGAACTTTCAAAGCAGGAAATCCGCGAAGCCCAGTCCGGGATCCTTGACGGGCTCAACAGCGTGAGCTGGGCAGAGACAGACTATTGCATGTCCGGCCTTGCCGAGGGTTCTACGCCGGATTACTCATTAATATGGACCCTGAACTTTGACGACAGGGAAAAAGCCCTGGCATTCGACGAAGACCTGTCCTCTCTGGAAGCGCTTTGCCAGGCCAGGGCACAGCTGATGATCAGCGAAGTGATGACATTTGATCTTTCCCTGACCGCTGCCTATCGCTAGTCGAGTATTTCGACGGGGAATCGGTCTGCGTATTCGCCGTTATCCACTCGAAGTGCCGGGGCCACAAGTATCTTTCCATTGAGGGAGGTCCAGGGCCGAATAAAGCGAAACACTGCCTCTTCATTCTCGGCCTCAAAGGCGGCAATGCCCCAGTGCGTAGCAGACACGCCCTCAAAAATAACCTTTACTCCTTCTGTCCCGGGATCCTTTGAATGTGCGATGGTACCCCGTGAGACTTCCTTAATTTTTTCCGGCAGTATTTCAAAGTAACAAATGAATAACATGAGCTCCTCCCCTGTTGTCATTTTTGCAGGCGTCGCCTGGCGGTTTCAACCGTGACGACTTCCGCCGTCCAGGTGTTCAAAATTTCAAAATAGGTCTCTACGTCGGTCTCGAACGGTGCTGCGCCACAGCACTCCCGAACAATGATGCTGGCAATGTCATGGGCAAATGCCTCGCGCGCAGTGGTGCTGATAGCATTGTTGATACTTAGCCCGCAGATAAGCAGGGTGTCGATGCCCTTGCTGGCAAGGAGCTGGTGAAGCCTGCCATTCCAGAATGCGCCTGGCCTGTTACGCTGCAGGTGTATTGCACCGGGCTGGACTACAAGACCTTCGTCAAGTTGAGAGTGCGGCGAACTGGCGCAAAAGTACCCGGCTTTCACTACTTCATTTTCGGCAAGCAGCCCGGCATCAGAAAGATCGTCAGCGAGGGCATAGCGCGAGTATATGACAGGTATACCCTGCTGATGGGCAAAGCTGCAGAAATCATTAACCTTATCAATCAGCTCGCTTGCCGAATGATTTTCAAAAGGGCCTGTCGGGCTGGTGAAAAGTTGCTGAAGGTCCAGTACCAGTACTGCGCAACTTTCAACTGAAATTTCCAGTTTCATTTACTTGTACCATATCCACAAAGGTAGGCGTGCCAGAGAATACGCGCAGCCACCGCGCGCCAGGGTTGCCAGTCAAGGGCCATCTGGTCAAGTTCATCATAGCCCGGCCTTTTTGAAAGATTCCTGATGCGCCGCGCTGCTTCCGCCAGGGCCAGGTCTCCATGGGGCCAGACGTCCGGTCGCTTCAGTGCCATTATCAGGTAAATGTTCGCCGTCCATGGTCCTATGCCCTTGATGGCGACCAGGCTTGCGTGGGCATCCTCGTCGCTCATTTTTCCCAGTTTTCCAAGGTCAATTTCCCCGTCAAGGATCGCACGTGCAAGACCCTCTGTGTAGCCGGCTTTCTGTCTTGTAAAGCCGAGCTTTCGCAGGCCACCGGCAGAGAGTTCCACCACGGCTTCGGGCGAGATTACTGAGACCGCTGACTCAAGCTTCCTGTATACCGCGGCTGCCGATATGAGCGACACCTGTTGTTCAAGAATGATTTTTACAAGTGCCGCATAACCCGCCTTTCGTCCCCACATTGGAGGAACACCGTGGTTATCCACCACTGCTGCGAGGGACGGGTCGCGAGCGGCCAGTTCCGAGGTGCCCTGTAACAGCAGCTTTCTTGTGAGTCGCCCTGGCAAAAATTCGTTTCCCGGTTTTACTAAAGCGAGGAAACCAGGGTAGCGTCAAAGTAGGAAACACTGGGCTCTTCGGCCAGGAGTTCAAAAAACTCCGGTACCAGTGCCTGCATGGCATCGCTTTCGAAATGAGCGTCATGGGCTTCCCTGGATTCCCATTCTTCAAACAGGAACCAGGCGTTGTCCTTATCGGGGTTTGGATAAAAAGTATATTGAACTATCCCTTCTTCACTACGACCGATTTCAACGATCTTGTTCATGAGTTCCCTGGCACGGGGAAGGCCTGCGTCGGTAAATTTGAAATGCCCGGCTGTTAGATACATGGTGAGACTCCCGAACTTGTTTATATTGTGAGTGCGTAGATAATGGTACCAAAGCATCATCACACATAAATAGCAGTTATCGAGAGCAAATGAGAATTGCAGTCATAGGAGCGGGAATATCCGGCATCGTTGCGGCCCACTACATGGTAAAAAGTGGTCACGAGGTTACGGTGTATGAGAAATCCGCGGAACTCGGGGGCGTCTGGGCACTCGGTTACCCTGATGTGCGTCTACAAAATACGGGTCAACACTACCGCCTATCGGATATTCCGTGGAAATCTCCGCCCGATCGCCATCCGACGAGCGGTCAAATAAAGCAATACCTGAACGAAGCGGTTGATGAACTGGGCCTGGTGATAAAGCTCGCACATGAAGTTGTGGCTCTCGAGGAAAAGGAAAACGGCTGGGGATTGACATACTCCTGTGCGGAGGGAAAGGGCAGCGCTGACTTTGATTTTGTCATCGTTTCCATTGGCCAGTATAGCGAGGGCAAGTACCAGCCGCGCTTCAAGGGACAGGAGTCGTTTCGAGGGGAGATCATCACCGAGCGAGAAGTGGAAGGGCTGGATATATTTAATGACAGGAAAGTGCTCGTGGCGGGGTTTGGAAAAAGCGCCCTCGACATGGCCACTTTCGCCGTGGAGCGGGCTCGTGAAGTACACCATGTCTTTCGCACTCCAAGGTGGATGATCCCGTTTTACATGCTTGGTATTCACTACACTCATTTCATGTTTTGCCGCATGGGAACAGTGGTTATGCCAAGCTGGGTACAACCGAACAAGTTTGAGAGGTTCCTGCACCAGAAACTGGCTTTCCTGGTTCGCGCAAACTGGAATTTCATTGCCGCGATTGCGCGGACACAAAACTTTTTCAGGGGTCTTGGCCGAAGCGAAAAAGCCAGGGCCGGTCTGGCCGCGGTTATTCCCGCGCACCATATTATCGGTGACCTGCGTTCAGCTGCTGCCATGGCCCCGGAGATGTACCTGAAATATGTTGCCGATGAAAGACTGTTTCCATGCCATGGCGAGATTGACAGTTTCACGGAAGAGGGTGTGCAACTTAAGAATGGAGACAGGATTGCCTGTGACCTCGCTGTGCTCAGCCTTGGCTCCAGCTCACCGCGCTTTCCCTTTATGCCGGAAAAATACCGGCAGATGCTGGAGAAAGAGAATGATGGAGTACAGCTGTACCGGCACCTCCTGCATCCGAAAATACCCAACATGGCTTTTGCGGGTTTCAATCATGGTTTCATGCACGTGCCCGCTGCCGAGGTGGGAATGCTGTGGTTAACCGCGTATCTCGAAGGTGATCTCAAACTACCGCCGGCAGAGGAAATGGAAAAGTGTATTGACCGGGTGCTTCAATGGAAGCGTGAACATATCCACTTTGAGCCATCACGCTCCTGTGCCGTCAACACGCGCTTTCAACAATACATAGACATCATGCTGCAGGATCTTGGTTTATCACCCTACCGAAAGTTGCCGAACGTTTTCGCAGAGATATTCAGCCAGTACGGCGCCGCCGACTACACCGGCATATACGAGGAATACCAGCAGGCACGAGAAAAGCTGGAACTGCCCCTCAAGGTGTGTGCTCTCGATACCTGATGAGTGGCACGATACACGCGCTGTTCCATCAAAGCCCACTGCTGTATGCTTGAGAGCTTTTTAGGCACCCAACAAACCAATGGAAAAGCAATACAAACCAGCCGAAGTGGAAGCCGCCGTGCAGGAGACATGGGAGCAGGCTGAAGCATTCAAAGTCACCGAGGATAAGAGCAGGGAAAAGTTCTATTGTCTCTCCATGTTTCCCTACCCTAGTGGAAAGCTGCACATGGGGCACGTGCGCAACTACACCATCGGTGATGTGATTGCGCGATACCAGCGTATGAATGGAAAAAATGTGTTGCAGCCGATGGGCTGGGACGCCTTTGGCCTGCCTGCGGAAAATGCCGCAATGGCCAACAGTAAACCGCCCGCCAGCTGGACACGGGACAATATCGAGTACATGCGCGGGCAGCTGAAATCACTGGGTTTTGCCCTTGACTGGAGCCGGGAACTGGCCACCTGCGACGCGGACTACTACAGGTGGAACCAGTGGTTTTTCCTTCGCATGCTGGAAAAAGACCTGGTCTACCTGACGACGGGTACCGTGAACTGGGACCCGGTAGATCAAACCGTGCTTGCCAATGAGCAGGTTATCGACGGGCGTGGCTGGCGAACGGGTGCTGTCGTGGAAAAGCGCGAAATACCCATGTACTACATGCGTATCACCGAGTACGCCGAGGAGTTACTGGCTGAGCTGGACAAGTTGCCGGGCTGGCCGGAGCGAGTTCGCACCATGCAGGCAAACTGGATCGGCAAAAGTGAAGGTGCCGAGATCAGTTTTCCGCTGAACGGTGAAGAAGGTTCACTGAAAGTTTTTACCACCCGGCCGGACACCCTGATGGGGGCGACCTACATGGCAATCGCGGCGGAGCACCCGCTTGCGCAGAAAGCGGCGCTGGATAATCCGGGGCTGCAGGACTTTATAGAGGAGTGCCGGCGTGGTGCCGTGATGGAGGCAGATATTGCAACCCAGGAAAAGCTTGGCATGGATACCGGCATGACGGCCGAGCATCCGTTGACCGGCGAGGCGGTACCAATCTGGATCGCTAACTATGTCCTGATGGGTTACGGCGAAGGTGCCATCATGGCTGTACCTGCCCACGACGAGAGAGATTTTGAATTCGCGACAAAGTATTCACTGCCAATAAGGACAGTGATTCACCCGGCCGGGGAAACACTGCCCGAACCCCTGGAAGAAGCCTGGTGCGACTACGGTGTCACGGTCAGTTCCGGCGAGTTCTCCGGTCTTGAATTCAAGCCTGCCTGCGATGCCATCATCAGGGCACTGGATGAAAAAGGCCTGGGCGAGGCGAGAACCGTTTACCGCCTGCGAGACTGGGGGATTTCCCGGCAAAGATACTGGGGTTGCCCGATACCCATTATCCATTGCAAGGACTGCGGTGAAGTGCCCGTACCAGACGAGGACCTGCCCGTTGTGCTGCCCGACGACCTGGTGCCGGATGGCGCCGGTAGCCCATTGGGAAAGCTGGACAGTTTTATTAACTGCAGCTGCCCGAAGTGTGGTGGTGAAGCACGAAGGGAGACGGATACCATGGATACCTTCGTAGACTCGTCCTGGTACTACATTCGCTATGCCTGTCCGGACCAGGAAAATGCCATGACTGATGACAGGGTGCATTACTGGCTGCCGGTAGACCAGTACATCGGCGGTATAGAACATGCCATATTGCACCTCCTGTATTCGCGTTTCTGGACAAAAGTCATGCGCGATCTTGGATTGCTGCAGGTCGATGAGCCATTTTCCAACCTGCTGACCCAGGGCATGGTGCTGAATGAAATTTTCTATCGCCAGTCCGAGGATGAGCGAAGCGTTTACTACAACCCTGACGATGTCAGTACCGAGGTTGATGACAAGGGACAACGTATCGAATCCACGCTGCTGGAAGATGGTAAGCCGGTATTGAGTGCCGGCATGGGCAAGATGTCAAAGGCCAAGAACAATGGTGTCGATCCCAATTCGCTTATACAGGAATATGGCGCCGATACTGCGAGGCTTTTCACCATGTTTGCCTCGCCACCTGACCAGAGCCTCGAGTGGTCAAGCAGCGGAGTCGAAGGGGCCTATCGTTTTCTCAAGCGCCTGTGGAAGTTTGCCCATGCAGAATTGCAAGCCGGGCCTCCTGCGGCACCCGAGCCTGGCGAGCTGGGCGAGGAAAACAGGAATTTGCGACGGAAAATCCATGAGACCATCGCCAAGGTTAATGATGATATCGGGCGGCGTTATACCTTCAACACTGCAATTGCAGCCGTGATGGAACTGTTGAACGCATTGACGCGGCACAAGGACCGGGGAGATGAGGCGAGACAGGTCATACATGAAGGACTGCGCACCATCGTGCTGTTACTCGCTCCCATAGTTCCACACATTACGCAATCGCTGTGGGAATCGCTGGGAGAGAAAGGCTTGCTGATCGATGCCAGCTGGCCCGGCACCGATGAAACGGCGCTGGTCCAGGAAAGTATTGAGTTAATAGTCCAGGTAAATGGAAAACTCAGGGCCCGCATCAATGTCGCGGCTGATGCCGGCGAGGAAGATATTCGTAGCGCTGCGCTTGGGGATAGCAACGTTCAGCGTTTTACCGGGGAAGGCGAAATCAGGAAAGTGATTATCGTGCCGGGACGGCTGGTGAACATCGTGGTGGCTTGAGTTACACTGTAATCTGAACACGCTCGCAAATACTGGCATGCATAATATGAACACGACAACCCGTTGCCTGGTTATACTCCTGCTGTTTTCACTCAGTGCCTGTGGCTATCATCTTCGTGGTTCCTCTCCAAAGAAAACCCGCGCCGAGGTGGCCAAGGTGTTTGTTGCTGAAAAGCGTGCTGCTGCGGTAGCACTCCAGGTCAGGGAGCAGTTGTCACTGACGGGTGCAAAACCAGCAAAAGAGGTTGAAAAAGCCGAGTACATTTTAAACCTTGAAGGGGAAAGGTTTGAACAAACCGTGCTGAGCGTGTCTGCACAGACCGGAAAAGTGGAGGAGTACCAGGTCTCCCTGTCCCTGTTTATTTCCCTGCGCGAGGCCGGTGGCAAGGAACTGTTGGCGCGCGAGGAAATCAGGTTCAGCAAGGACTACACTTTTGATGAAGACGCTGTGCTTGGTACCTTTGAGGAAGAGGAGGCTCTTAACAAAGAGCTTGTGGACCTCGCCGCAGACGAAATTATTCGTCGCCTTAACACGGAAGCGGGCGATAACTAGTTAAATGCGCCTGAGGGCAGAGCAGTTAGCTGATCACATCGAACGCCAGGGACTGTCTGGGACCTGGTATGTCAGCGGGGACGAACCCCTGCAGATGCTTGAGACTACCGACTTTATTCGAGAGAAAGCACGCGAGCATGGTTGCGAGGAGCGGCTGGTGCTGGAGGTCGGCAGGGATTTTGACTGGACTTCCCTGGCAAGCAGTAATGCAGAGATGTCCCTGTTTGCCAGCAGGCGATTGATTGAACTCCGAATGGGTGAAGCAAAACCCGGTAAGGAAGGTGGTGCGGCACTGCTTGACTATGTAAATGCGAACGTTTCCGATGATGTACTCCTGGTCAGCTCTGCCAGGATCGACAAGCGTAGCCAGCAAAGCAAGTGGTTCAAGACGCTGGACGAGTCGGGAGTCTGCATACAGCTCTGGCCGGTCGAGGCGGGACAACTACCGGGCTGGATTTCATACAGGATGAAAAGCCAGGGCAAGAGTATCAACAGGGATGCTGCAGATCTTATTGCTGAACGTGTTGAAGGAAATCTTCTCGCAGCAAAACAGGAGATCGACAAGCTCGCCCTGCTGGTTGAGGGTGACAGGGTAGAGTTGCAGGATGTCATGGACTCGGTTTCCGACAGTTCCCGCTATGATGTTTTTGACCTCGTCGCCAGCAGCCTGGGTGGAAATACGACAAGAATGACGCGCATGCTCAATGGGCTCAAATCCGAGGGCGCTGAACCACTGGCCATTTTTGGCGCCCTGATGTGGGAAATCAGGCGTGTCTGTTCTGTAGCCCACGATATCAGCGCGGGTATTTCCGAGGACAAGGCTTTTTATTCAAACCAGATCTGGCAGCAAAAGAAGGCCGCGGTAAAAGCCGTGTTGAGAAGGTATAACCCTGCCCAGCTGGACAGTATGCTCAGGTACGCAAGCATCGTTGATCGGGGTCTCAAGGGTGCAATCCCCTGTAATCGTTGGGATTTGCTCGAAAATTACCTGTTTCGCATAGCAGGTGTCAGGTTACAATCCTTTCCAGCCCCGCAGGGGACCCGCTGAAAAACAGCGCCATCCCGCACTGCGGGATTACCATATAGCTTGAAATTACCCTGGAATAGATCGGAATGGATGTAAAAGCATACATGCGGAATGTAGGGCAGAAGGCCCGTTCTGCCGCGCAGGAAATGGCAAAGGCCGACACGGGAGCGAAAAATGACGCCCTCGTGTTGATCGCTGCGCGCCTGCTTGAGCAGCAGGAGCATTTAATTGAAAAAAATGCCCTTGACCTGTCCGCGGGTAAGGAAAAAGGTCTCGACAGTGCCATGCTTGAACGTCTTGAACTAACCCCGGACAGGATAAAGGCGATGGCAGAAGGTCTTGAGCAAATTGCCGGCCTGCCTGATCCCATTGGCGAAATCAGCGAGATGGCCAGGCGCCCCACGGGAATTGAAGTGGGCAAGATGCGTGTACCGCTGGGCGTGGTTGGAATTATTTATGAGTCCCGTCCAAACGTGACGGCCGATGCTGCGGCCCTGTGTATCAAGTCCGGTAATGCCTGTTTGCTCCGTGGTGGCTCAGAAGCATTACATTCAAACCAGGCCATTGCGGCCTGTATCAGCGCGGGACTTGAGGAGGCCGGCTTACCCGGCAGCGCCGTGCAGGTCATCGAGACAGGTGACAGGGCGGCCGTCGGGGAAATGCTGGGAATGCCTGAATACGTTGATGTCATTATTCCGCGCGGTGGAAAGAGCCTCATAGAAAGGGTTAGCGCAGAAGCACGCATGCCTGTGATCAAGCACCTGGATGGTATATGCCACGTATATATTGATGACTCTGCTGATCTCGATAAGGCAGTGGCTATTGCCTACAATTCCAAGACAAATCGCTATGGTGTGTGTAATGCCATGGAGTGCCTGCTGCTGTCAAAGACGGTTGCAGGAAAGGTACTTGAGAAACTCGTGCCCATGTATGAAAAGGAGGACGTGGAGCTTCGTGGTTGTGAACTTACCAGGGAGATTACCAGCTACGCAGTGAGCGCCAGCGAAGAGGATTACCACACGGAATACCTCGCACCCATCCTGTCTGTAAAGGTGGTAGATGACCTGGACCAGGCCATTGCTCATATCAATCACTACGGCTCACAGCACACCGATGCTATTGTCACTGAGAATCTTGATAACGCACGTCGTTTTCTCAGGGAAGTCGATTCCAGTTCTGTCATGGTCAATGCGTCCACTCGTTTTGCGGACGGATTTGAGTTTGGACTGGGTGCCGAGATAGGCATCAGCACGGACAAGTTCCATGCGCGGGGCCCGGTTGGTCTTGAAGGCCTGACATCGCAAAAATATATCGTGATGGGTGATGGGCAGACCAGGGAGTGAGGAAATAGCAGGCAGCGATGTCAATCAATACACGGTAAGCCGTACTCCTGGAAAATAAATGAAAAAGGCAATCGGCGTACTGGGCGGAACATTTGATCCTGTTCACCTCGGGCATATCGGTCTTGCAAGTGACGTGTTCCAGCAGTGTGAGCTGGCGGAAATGAGGCTCATACCGCTTTTCATACCACCGCATCGTGAAAAACCATTCGCTTCCCCGGAACATCGGCTGCACATGCTTCGACTTGCTGTGGCCAATGTTCCAGGTCTTGTTATTGATGAAAGGGAAATCTCAAGGCAGGGTATTTCATATACAGTAGATACCCTTCGTTCGCTGCGCAAGGATTTTTACGATCTCCCTGTTTGCATGGTGATGGGTGCTGATGCCTTTCTCTCGTTCCACACGTGGATGAACTGGCGCGAGATACCGTCGCTGGCAAACCTCATTATAATTAACCGACCGGGGGCAGTGCTGGAGCCTGCCGATGATGAGTTACTGCAATTTTTCGAAGATAGCCGTACCGGGCAAATTGCGGACTTACACCAGCAGCCTGCCGGACGAACCCTGGTGTTGCAACTCCCGGAACGGGATATTTCATCCACCTTTATTCGCCAGAACATAGGCAACAAAAAGATCGTCCATCCTTTACTTTGCGAGGATGTATACTCCTATATAAAAAAAGAGGGTCTCTACCATCGACATTAACGAATTTACCGAGAAAATCGTCGCTGTACTTGATGATGCCAAGGCCATCGATGTGCAGGTCATTAACGTCACAGGAATTACCACCATTACCGACCGCATGATTATTGCCAGTGGTCGTTCGGAGAGACAGGTTAAAGCACTGGCAGAGAAAGTAGTCGAGCTCGCCAAGAAGGAAGGTAATAAACCACTTGGTGTGGAGGGAAAAAGGGGCGACTGGGTGCTGGTAGATCTCGGCGATGTCATAGCCCACCTGATGCACCCAACTACGCGTGCCTATTATCAACTGGAAAAACTGTGGTCTGAAGAAAAGCCAATAGCCGAGTCTTCCAGCTGACATGCAAATCAATATCGTCGCTGTTGGCAACCGCCAGGCGGACTGGGTCGACAGGGGTGTAAATGAATACATCAAGCGTTTTCCGCCCGAGCTCAAGGTGCAGCTGCACCAGGTAGCCGCGGTAAAGCGAAACCGCAATAACAGCAGGCAAAATATCACCAGGCAGGAAGCTGAACGTATTTCCAGTCAAATTCCGGCCAGCCATCGACTCGTGGTACTTGATGAAAAGGGTAAATCCCTCGATACCCTTGCATTGTCTGCGGAAATAGAAAGCTGGATGCAGCAGGGTATCAACGCCAGTTTCGTTATCGGTGGCGCAGATGGTGTAGATGAAAGCTTGCGCCAGCAAGCTGACGCAGTGTGGAGCCTGTCCGCATTTACCTTTCCCCATGGACTTGCTCGAATTGTGCTGGTGGAGCAGCTTTACCGGGCCTGGTCGGTATTACGCAATCACCCCTACCACCGCCAGTAACGCCGTGCTTTATCTCGCTTCAAAATCTCCCAGGCGACGGCAGTTGCTGCAATCGATCGGTGTCGAATTTGAAACGCTGGCCGCTGATATTGATGAAACCTGGAATGGTAGCGAAACAGCCGAGGATTACGTCAGCAGGCTTGCACTGGAAAAAGCACGGGCTGCAAGAAAGCAGGTCCAGGGTGAATACCCTGTGCTGGCCGCGGATACCGAGGTAGTTCTCGATGGGCGAGTCCTGGGAAAGCCGTCCAGTCACGATGAAGCAGTGCAAATGCTGCAGAGCCTGTCCGGAAGATGTCACAGGGTCATCACCGCGGTCGTGTTACTGGATTCCGTAATAAGCCAGCGCCTGAGTGTGAACAAGGTTTGCTTCGACACCATCTCGAGACAGCAGTGCGAATCTTATTGTGAAAGCGGGGAGCCCTTTGACAAGGCTGGAGGCTATGGTATTCAAGGGGGCGCAGCAGTATTCTTGCGCAGGCTGGAAGGCAGCTATTCTTCCGTCATGGGATTGCCGCTCAAAGAAACCCGGGAATTACTGGGTCATTAACGCTAAAAAGACAAACTAAACTGGCAGAACAATTTCAACCCTGCCAGGAGAGGTACTTGTCAAACAAAGGTAACCTGCAGATCGACTTTAGTCGACCATGTGCTTTCAGAACGGGCGATTAAGGCATATGCCGTGATAGTGGTCGACGATGTAGACATAGATGGTTGACCAGTCAGGTTTATCTTCCGCGTCAGTCGGCCACCAGAATTTCTTGTTTAACCAGTAATTGTGAAAGTGCTTTGAGCAATAGTCGATGGCGTACTTGTCCTCACCGCTTCCGTCGTCCTGGGGAAACGAGGCAAGATAAGTTTCAAGTACAACCGGGTAGGCCTTGCCCAGGTTTGGCTTCTTATCCAGCATATATTCTTCCGCTTCAATGCTCGCACTAAAGGCGTCGGCCAGGGCATTGAGCTTTGTGAGTTTTACATCTGCTTCCTTGCTTTTTTCGAGCTTGGCACAGGCCACCTGTTCACCTTCATCACACTTGTTTCTCCAGTAATCCATGATGGTAAAATTTTTTGCACCGTCGGCAGAGGCCAGGACAAGTGAAAGCAGTAAAGTGGGATATAAAAAGGACATAATTAACGCGCCGTGTGAATTTCTAACCTGTTCCACTTTAAAACATCATGCCCCCCGCTGGCAATCCGACCGTGGTCCGGCGATGTAAAGGCCCAATCCAGGCATAAAAAAAGGGAACCATCAGGCTCCCTTTTTCTTTAAAACGTCTACTAAACGCTTACATCAAGATACCGCCATACTGAACAAAAAATGGCGTGAACACCAGGCTAAGAATTGCGGATAGCTTGATGAGGATGTTCAGTGAAGGACCTGAAGTATCTTTCATCGGGTCACCCACGGTATCACCCACAACAGCTGCGGCGTGCTCATCTGAGCCTTTGCCACCGTGATTGCCAGCCTCGATGAATTTCTTTGCGTTATCCCAGGCACCGCCACTGTTAGATGATGCGATGGCAAGCACACCGCCGGAAACCAGCGAGCCGATCAACATGGCGGCGACAGCTTCAACACCAAACAGGAAGCCGGCAACGATAGGCGAACCCATGATCAATACGCCAGGAGCGATCATTTCTTTTAATGCAGCCTGGGTTGATATGGCTACACATTTTGCATAGTCAGGAGTGCCCGTGCCTTCCATGATACCGGAGATCGTCTTGAACTGGTGACGCACTTCTTCAATCATGGCAAATGCAGCAGCACCCACTGACTTCATCGTCATGGCAGTAAACAGGAAAGGTAGAACTGCACCAATGAAGAGGAAAGTGAACACCAGGGGTTCCAGCAAGCTCATCCTGATCGGCTCACCGCGTAAAGTTTCAGCAGCCGTTATAAAGGCTGCGAACAGGGCAAGCGAGGTCAAAATTGCTGCACCGATGGCAAATCCCTTACCAATAGCCGCAGTCGTATTACCAGCAGAGTCGAGGATGTCAGTTCTACGCCTGACCTCTGATTCGAGGCCTACCATCTCGGCAATACCACCGGCGTTATCGGCAACAGGCCCGTAAGCATCGATAGTCAGGGTCAGCACAAGGCTTCCCAGCATGCCAAGGGAAGCGATCGCGATGCCGTACATGCCTGCGAGCTCCCAGGAGATGAAGATGCTTATTGCGATTGCCAGGTAGGGAAGCACTGTACTCTTGTAACCCAGGGCGAGGCCGTAGATGATGTTGGTTGCAACGCCAGTCTCACAGGACTTGGCGACTTCCTTAACCGGTGCATATTTTTCGGAGGTGTAGTAACCGGTCAATAAACCAACCGCCAGGCCGGCCACCAGTCCGGCAAAAAAGCAGAAGTAAACGCCAAGGTTCGTATAGTCCGCTCCTTTAATAACGAAGTTCTCCGGGATCAGGGCAACGGTAACGAAGTACATCACCACTGCCATGATGGCGCTGGAAATAATCAGCAGTTTCATTAAGGCAGGAGCAACATCGTCTTCAGTCTTTACACCAACCATGAGCTTGGTGATCAGGGCTATGGGAAGACCGACTGCGCTGATCAGGATGGGATACAGCAATGCATCAGGGTTGCCGGCAAAAACGACCGCGCTGATAACCATGGCTGCGCAGGTGCTTTCCGCACAGGAACCAAACAGGTCAGCACCCATACCGGCAACATCACCCACGTTGTCGCCAACGTTATCTGCGATCACGGCAGGGTTACGGGGATCATCCTCCGGGATGCCCTGCTCAACCTTGCCTACAAGGTCGGCACCAACGTCTGCAGCCTTGGTGAAGATACCACCGCCAACTCGTGCAAATAATGCGATTGTCGAACCACCCAATCCAAATCCGGCAATCACTTCCATGAGGATATGGTTATTCTCAGGCCCAAGGTCGGAAAGCAGGGCGCTCATCACCACGTAGATGATAATCAGCCCGAGGGTCGCCAGGCCCACAAGGGCAAAGCCCATTACCGCACCGGAATTGATGGCCACATCGTAAGCAGCGGAAATATCTTTCTTTGCTGAAACCGTAGTTCGCGCGTTGCCCTGGGTTGCCACTTTCATGCCTATATAGCCGGAAGCAATGGAAATCGCTGCACCAAAGAGGAAAGCAATAGCGGTGTAGATACCCTCATGAATATCAGGGGTATGCTTGTCGTTGATCAGAATGGCGATAATGGCAGCAAAAACCACCATGAATATCGTCAGGATCTTGTATTCCTGCTTCAGGAAAGCCATGGCGCCTTCGGCAATAGCTCCGTGGATAAAGGTGAGCTTCTTGCCCTGTTCCTCATCCAGCCCAAGATCAAGTGGTATGCTGACCACCTTCTTCATGTAAAAGAAGGCGATTCCCAGGCCCATCAGAGACAGGATCAGGGTTACCCAAATTGTTATGCCTGACATCTAGTTTCTTCCCCTTTATAAAGTGCAACGTTGATTTCAAAGGCGCGCACTTTACCACAAGGAATGCCTCATAAAAAGGCGATAAACTGCCTGTGAAAAGGGAAAAGTAGTGCTTTTCAAAGGGAGGAAGGGCAGGGCAATGAGGCCTGGACAAGAAGCACCAGGGTTGTCTGCCACGTGCCCGGCCCAACAGGGCTGGCGGGGTTTTGCAGGGCTTTCGAGTATTTCGTCCGCCTACTTGAGCCCAATCGAGCCAAGATACAGCTGCCGCACGCGGGGCAGGCTTGTGCTGAAAATGTTGAATTGTGTGACCTGGGCCATGTCCATTTGCCTGTTGGCCGGGGCATTTTCAATATCCGCGAGCGCCAGTTCCAGGTGATTCCAGCCCGGTTTCAACTGCAGGACCCCGTTGTAGCGATCCTCATAGGCACCACCATCTTCCCGGTAGTGAGTCTCGTCATTGATCTTTAATGTCAGCGCCAGCTGTTCACTGCCTGGCAGGTAGGCAGAAATCACCAGGGTTTCAAAGCCAAGCCAGTTACCTTCAAACCAGTCCAGCGATACGGTGCTGTATCGCTGTGTACCAAAGTTCAGCTGCATGACCCGCTGGCTGCCGTTTTCCGAGATCAGCCTGGCCGGGGATACAGGACCACTCCAGCGTCCAAACTCCAGCACTGATTCAAACCCGGCAAGGCGGGGAAACTGCCTGCGCATATGGTATTCGTCCACAACTGCCAGCATCACCGGTGCCAGGCCATATATAAGGAGTAGGATTGACAGCCCCGACAGACTACGTCGCACCAGGGCGGGTATGGCCATGCCAGGTTTCATGTACAGCATGCAGAGCGCAATTATACTCCCGCCCAGGTCGAGAATTATGTCATCCAGCGAGAAACTCCTTCCTACCTGTGCCTGGATGGCCTCGATGGCCAGCGCCAGCAGCAGGCTGGCTGCCATTACAATACTTACAAGTCGTGAGTGTCCGGAGACCCTGGTTAGCAGGAACGGTATAGCCGAATGGGCCAGGCAGAAAAACAGTACGACGTGACCAAATTCCCAGGTGTATTGGACGGAGCGGGGCACCGTTTGTGAAAGTGGCGCGGTGAAACTGAATCCCAGCAGCAGCAAGCCGACGGCAATCACTGTCCATCGACCAAGTTTATTCATTGGCGTTGCTGCTTGTTGCTATAGCTTGAACTCACTGTCCAGTTTTTTCGCAACGGGCTCATTTTTCAGCGTGACATACACGGGCATGCCATTTTCGTAGGGAGGGTAATCCTCGCCTTCAATCAGGGGCAGCAGGTATTCGCGGCAGGCCTCGGTGATGCCAAAACCGTCCTGCGAAATAAATTCAGCCGGCATGAATTTCTCGACATTTGCCACGTCTGCCAGCGCGACCTTGCCCACTTCCCAGCTGTACGGGTTATTTGAAGTGCGCACAATCGTGGGCATGATGGCGTTTTCGCCGGCAAGCGCAAATTCCACAGCGGATTTGCCCATAGCGTATGCCTGTTCCACATCTGTTTTTGATGCCACGTGTCTCGCTGCACGTTGCAGGTAGTCTGCAACCGCCCAGTGATACTTGTAGCCGTGGGCGTCCTTGATCATGTTGGCAACCACGGGCGCGGCTCCACCCAGCTGCGCGTGACCAAATGCGTCGCGGGTGCCCTGCTCGGCAAGGAATTTTCCATCGGGCCAGTGCGCACCCTCGGATACCACGACCGAGCAATAGCCCGATTTTTCGACGTGATTTTTAACAGTATCGAGGAAACGTTGCTGGTCAAACTCAACCTCGGGAAACAGTATGACTACGGGAATATCATTTTCCTCGTCTGCAGCGAGACCACCCGCGGCTGCAATCCAGCCCGCGTGCCTGCCCATCACTTCTATGACAAAAACCTTGGTAGAGGTGCGTGCCATGGACTTTACGTCATAGGAGGCTTCCCGTGTCGATACAGCAATATACTTGGCAACAGAGCCGAAGCCAGGGCAGTTGTCGGTGACGGGCAGGTCGTTATCCACCGTCTTGGGCACGTGTATGGCCTGTATTGGAAAGCCCAGTGATTGAGAAATCTGTGAAACCTTGTGACAGGTATCCGCGGAATCACCACCACCATTGTAAAAAAAGTAACCGATATCGTGTGCCTTGAATACTTCGATCAACCTTTCATATTCAGCACGATTTTCGTCCAGGCCCTTCAGCTTGTAACGACAGGAACCAAACGCACCAGAAGGTGTGTGCCTTAGTGCAGCAATACTGGCGTCGCTCTCCTTGCTGGTGTCGATGAGATCCTCGGTAAGTGCGCCAATAATGCCATTATTACCGGCGTAAACGTTGGCAATCCTGTCAGTATTCTGTCTTGCCGCCTGTATCACACCGCAGGCAGACGCGTTGATTACCGCCGTAACCCCCCCGGATTGTGCGTAAAAAGCATTTTTGGCCTGTCCCATCTTCAATTAGCTCCGTATTTTCATATTGTTTGCTTATTCACATGTTTATCATATGGTTAGCGCGAATCCAGCTAAACCTGCCGTTGCCGGCACGAAAGGGTTTATACTATAAACACAGCAGGAACTAAAACACTACGAATTACTCAAAAAAGCATACGGATTTCATATAATTATCAATGAAAGTCTTACTCTCATCCTTGCTCGCATTACTGCTTTTTTCGGCACAGCTGCCTGCAGTTAGCACGCTGGACCTGCCGGACATCGGCGACTCAACAGGGGCAATCCTGTCGCCTGAGTATGAACGGCGTCTCGGACAGGCATTTTTAAATCATGTCAGGCACACCACGCCTATCCTTAATGATGCCGAAATCGAAACATACATCCAGTCCATCGGTTACAGGCTGGTCTCCAACAGTGATAACAACGTTCAGCAATTTACTTTCTTCGTGGTTAATGATGGATTGATAAACGCGTTTGCAGCTCCCGGTGGTATCGTCGGTATAAATGCTGGCGTTATTCTGAATTCAGAAACAGAAAGTGAACTTGCTGCAGTGATGGCGCACGAGGTTGCACATGTCACCCAGAAGCACATGGCGCGTGGTGCGGAAGCGCAAAGCAGGATGAGCCTGCCCACCATGGCAGCGATGCTTGGAGCAATACTTGTCGCGACACAAAACCCTGAAGCAGGACAGGCCGCGATTGCCGCGGTGCAGGGAGGTGCAGCCCAGGCGCAAATTAACTTTACCCGTGCCAATGAGAAGGAGGCCGACCGTATTGGCATGCAGTTGTTAACCAGGTCCGGATTTAATCCCCGGGGTATGCCGGGTTTTTTTGAAAAACTGCAAAAACAGTCGCGCTACTTTGCCCAGGCACCGGAGTTCCTTCGGTCACATCCATTAACCGTCAGTCGTATTGCAGATTCACGGGCCAGGGCGGAAACATTTCCCGTAAACATGGAGTACGAGGAAAGCGCCAGCTACGATTTAATCAAGGCCAAGCTATTTGTGATTACAAGGCGTGACCCAAAGCAGGCAGTCGAATTTTTTGAGCACCGCATTAAGAATGAACAATTTCCTGAGAACGTGGCTGCTCTTAGCTATGGTCATGCACTGGCATTGGCGAGGGCGGGGGAATTCGAGCAGGCAAGGGACCAGTTACAGGCCCTGCTAAAGGAATCCCCGGAGAACACGTCCTTCCTGCTTGCGGCAGCCGATCTTGAAATGCAGGCGGAAAACTTTGCGGAAGCTTTCAGGTTCTTTGAAATTGCACATAATCTATACCCGGATTATCGACCACTGGTACTGAATTATTCTGAAGCCCTGTTACAGACCGGCAATCCGGACAAGGCAAAAGAGTTGCTCAAGCACTATGGCAAGTACAATACGCCCGACCTGACTTACTACACCTATCTCACGCGCGCCGAAGAGGAATCGGGAAATGCCGTCGAAGCCGGTATCGCCAACGCTGAGTACTACTATCTTTCCGGGGAAACCCGCGTGGCAATCGAGAGACTCAAATACATCCTTCACCAGCGTAACCTTGCCCCCGACTATTACCAGGAAGAAAGGATCCACGCGCGACTCGATTTATACCAGCAGGATCTTGAACTAGAGCGAGTAATGCTGAAAAGGTAGCAAGGAAGCCGAGCACACCACTTGACAATGCGTCGTAGAGATATCGTAAAACTCCTGCTGTCGTTACCCCTGGCCGGTAGCCTGTTAAGAGCTTCCCTTGCATGGGCTGAATGGAATACTGAAGCCTTCTCTGCAATCAAATCAGAAGTTGCGCTGGAAAAGTTGTTTCCCGGCATGAGCATTACTGACAGCGACCAGATCACCATTGGCGTTCATGACCTGGTGGAAAACGGTGCGGTGGTGCCGGTTAAAATAAACAGCGATTTGCCTGGCGTCAGCTCAATATCTATCGTGGTGGAAAAAAACCCTAATCCGTTGATAGCGCATTTCGAGTTGTCTCCCCAGTGCAGGGCTTTCGTCGCTACCAGGATAAAAGTTGGTGCGCCTTCTGAACTCATAGCGATTGTGAAATCCAATGGCAAGCTCTTCAGGGCAAGCAAGTATGTCGAGGTGGTTGAAGGAGGGTGCAGTTAATGGCAGATAGTATTCGACTTCGCGCCAGTCACAGGAATGGCCTGACAACGGTGAGGTCAATTATAAGGCATCCAATGAATACTGGCTTTGAGGTGGATAGCAACAGTGGCACCGTGATACCGGTGTATTTTATCCAGGAAGTTCTGTGCAAGCACAACGATAGCGTGATCATGCGCTGTGACTGGAGCCGCGCGGTATCGAAGAATCCTTATCTTTCATTTTCGTTTGAAGGGGCAAAACCGGGTGACACGGTTAGCATCAGCTGGGTTGATACGAAGGGCTTGAGCGAGTCCGCTACAATAAAAATACAGTAGTTTTTTACAAATTTCAGGGGGAATGGCATTGCGTGCTGTGCTTGTATTTTTGCTGGTGTTTGCGACAGCCCTGTTATTCGGCGCTATCCTGGCTTACCCGGTTTATAGCCTGCTTTCCCTGTTTTCAGATCCGGAATTTCACAGGGTTATCTCGAGAACCACGCTTCTAAGTGGTTTGATATTCAGCCTGCTTTACCTCAGGTACGCTGGTGCGCTCTCACTTGAAGGTATAGCGTGGCGCGACAGTCGCAACACCAGGGGAATATTATTCCTGCAGGGTTACCTTGCTGGTTTCCTCATCATGTTATTGCTTGTCAGTAGTTTTATTTTTCTTGGTATTTATCACTTTGACCCTTCCGCGGACACAACAGTTTCGGCACTGGTCAAAATAACCATCAAGGGAATATTGGCGGGCCTGGTTGTGGGACTGGTTGAGGAAGTTATCTTTCGCGGTGCACTGCTTGGCGGGTTGCAGAAGCAAACGAATGTGGTCATCGCAGTAGTCATGACCAGCCTGTTTTACGCCCTGGTCCATTTTATAAAGTTCCGCGCCCTGCCGGAAGGGTTTGAGCCAGGATGGTTTACCGGGATAGAAATATTTCCCGCGGCACTTTTCAGGTATAAGTTCTGGCCAACCCTTGATGCCTGTATCACACTATTCATCCTTGGGATCTTTTTTGCAATGGTTCGTATTCGCAGTGCCAGTATTCTACCCTGTATCGGAATGCATGCAGCTATCGTGCTGGTGATGAAAGTTTTCTTTTACCTTGCAAACTATACAGAGGAAAATAATTACGCGTTCCTGGTGAACGCCTATGATCACCAGTTTGGTTACCTGTCATCAGGCATGCTATTGCTATTCCTGGTGCTGTACTACTTTATCGACGAGAAGAGACAAGTAAAAACAGAGAAGCAGCAGGATAATGCATAAAGATACATCTTTTTTTGGAAAAATATTAATTGTCTTCGCGCTGGGATTTACAGCGTCATGTAGTGGCCCGGATAACTCCATGTTCCCGCTGCAGGAAGGCATATGGTGGCAGTATTCCATAAAACGCTTTATCAGGGGTGAACCCCACGTGCAAAAAATAGTTGAGTCGACCCTGCCTGCGGTAAAACTCGATGGAGAGAAGGTAATACCGAAAAAACGTCCTGATGGTCGAGTGGAGTACTTTCAACGAAATAGCGAAGGCGTCTACAAGATTGATCCCGAAACAGGTGTAAGGGAGATAATAATCAGGGAACCAGCTGAGCTGGGCGTCAACTGGAGTGTTGATTCAAAAATTCTTTATCTAAAAGTTACCGGTGCTTTTGAATCTACCTACAATCGAAAAATTAAAAACGAAGTAATACCGGTTAAGTATGAAATTACAGCTATAAACGAAACCGTGGAAGTTGCGGCAGGCAAGTTCAGGAATTGTATACGTGTAGATGGCAAGGGTTCGATTTACGGGGGTGGAGGCTCGCTAAAAGAATTTATGGCCATTGACACCATTAATATTGAAATCACCGACTGGTATGCCCCGGGTGTCGGACTGGTCAAGAGACAGCGCAAGGAGTACACCCATCCACTGGAATTTGAAAACATTTATTCAGTTGAACTCGAGCGAATTAAAAGCCCCGGCCAGGGCTGATGCGCCACTCACTACTTAAACGCAGTGCACCAGTTTCGCGTCCGTCTCCGGAATATAATATCTCTTTAATAAAAATGTAATATTCGGGTAGTGTAATTCACTTCGTGTTAGCTCACGAAGTACAATCCAGAGACGAAATCCTGGTCATCGAGGATGACCCCGAGGTTCGTGCGATGATCGGTTATCTGCTCATGAAAAATGGCTATGCCCTGGAAGAGGCAGCCGATGCCGAGGAAGCGCAGGGCGTTATATCCCGTAGAAAACCTGATCTCATTGTCCTTGACTGGATGTTACCCGGGTTAAATGGCGTGGATTACGCAAGGCACCTGAGATCGGAGGTCACTACCCGCGATATTCCTATAATAATGTTAACCGCGCGTGGTGATGAGTCAGACAAGATCTATGCCCTGGATGTCGGCGCTGACGATTACATGACCAAGCCCTTCTCCAACAAGGAATTCCTGGCCAGGATCAGGGCAATAATCCGCAGGAAGCCTGAAAATACCCTGAGCCAGACACTGGAATTAAATGGCCTGGTGGTGGATCTGAGTAATCACCAGGTGACGGCCAGGGGTGAGTCAGTGCAGATTAATTACACTGAATTTCGCCTTTTGTACTTTTTCTTTACCCATCCCGACAAGGTATATAGTCGAGAGCAGCTGATCGAAAGGATCTGGGGAGAGAACTCTACTGTTGAAGAGCAGACTATCAATGTGTACATACGTCGGCTGCGAAAGGCTCTTCTGCCTCATGGTTATGATTCATATATACAAACTGTGCGTAACGTAGGCTATCGCTTTTCGGCAAACTAAGCCGCCTGTCACACAGATGTAATAAAGGCAGTACATTCCTGTAATAAACCCTGTCTAACCTTAATAAACAGGCGGATTGATCTGCATGTACAGCATTTCATTTCCAGCTTGAACAGGGCCGACCACGAATGTTTCAGGTCGAAAATTTTTTTACAGGACATTCAAATTTTATTTCCTATGCCCATACCTTACATTGGAAAAATCAACATTAGTTCTAATACGCCCGTGCGCCTGCTTGAGGTCGTGCTGTTGAGTGGCGTCGTCCTGCTGGCGCTGCAGATCCTGCATGGTTTCGATAACCACCCAAATAATGAAATGAGAAAAGACCGGATTGTTCAACATGAAAATGTCGCGAAACAGGATTGGTCGAAAAATATTGCCACGCCACCCGCTGTAGTTAAGGCGCTATTCGGATTACCTGGGGATGAAATTGAGAGCGATAAAGTTGCCGAACCGGTAAGGGAGACCGGGCTCGACCTGGTATTGAAGGGGATCCTTTTACAAAAGGGGACAGATCGGCGTCTTGCAGTGATCCAGCATGCGAACAAGGAGGAAAAAGTCTACAGGGTCGGTGACGGAATTGAAAATGCCCGCGTGGTGGAGATAGAAACGCGACGCGTCGTGTTACGGCACCGGGGTGTTAATGAGTCTCTCAGCCTAAGGGTGGACAAGCTGGCGAGACACGAAGAACAGGTCTCAACCCAGGGATCCCGGGTGACCGGCGATATCAAGATGGAATTCAAGGTGGAGCGGGAGGAGTTCCATTCACGTCTCAATGATTTACCGTCGTTGTTAAAAACTGCGCGCACGGAACCTTACAGTGAAAACGATCAGCCAGCGGGCTTTCGAATCGTGGATGTACAAAAAGACAGTGTGTTTCGACAGCTTGGTTTGAAACGGGATGATGTGCTTCGTTCCGTCAATGGACTGGATGTAAACAATACAAAAGATGCATTCTGGGCCTATCGAAAACTTCGCAAGGAAGACAACTTTCAGCTGGCCATACTGCGGGATGGTCGAGAAGTCACCATCAATTACTCAATACAATAATAACCAAGGATCTGCTAATGACATCAAGTCACCCAGGTTTTCATTTACCTGTACTGCGTGCCCTCTGTGTGCTCATGATGACCATGCACCTGGGCATTGCGGTGGCCCAGGAAGAGGTTAATTTCGATTTCCAGGATGCGGATCTTCGCACAGTGATACAGGCAGTTTCAGAATTTACAGGGCGCAATTTCCTGGTAGACCCTCGTGTTAAAGGCAAGGTTAATGTCGTGGCTCCTGACCCCCTGACTCGTGACGAGGCTTACAAGGCTTTCCTGTCAGTCCTGGAAATCAATGGTTATGTCACAGTAGAGTCCGATGGTGTTACCAAGATTGTGCCCCAGGAAGAAGGAAAAATGCGAAGCACGGTGGAGGCCAATAACGGCAAAACTGTTAATCGCGATGACATGGTGACCAGGGTACTACGGCTGCAGCACATACAGGCAGAAAGAATTGTGCCGCTGTTGCGTCCTCTTGTTCCACCCTATGGCCACATGGCAGCAGACTCAACAACATCATCACTAATTATCACTGACCGCGCAGCGAACCTTGAGCGTCTCGTCAAGATCATTCGTCGTCTTGATTCTCCAACTCAAAGCGGAGAAGTGGAACTTGTGCCCTTGCAAAATGCCTCGGCAGAAGAACTTGCTCGATTACTGGCTCCGTTGCATCAGCCTGCCCAGGGCGAAAATGCGGCCCCCGGCGCGGTCATGGTAATGGCGGATAACAGGACAAATAACCTGGTAATCAAGGCCGACCCGTCTACCCGCCGGCAAATAAGAACCCTTGCGAAAGAACTGGATATGCCAATGCAGTCGTCCGGTAACACTCACGTCATTTACCTGAAAAATGCGGATGCCGAGGAAATGGTCGAGGTACTGCGCGAAACTATCAAGGACACGCGAGATAAAGGCGAAAAAGAAATCAGTGGTGGGATCAGCATAACAGCAGATCCGGCAACGAACTCAATTGTCGTTACTGCCTCCAAGTCAGATTTCTTTACGATTGAAAGAGTGGTAAAGGAGCTTGATATCAGGCGACTACAGGTTTACGTGGAAGCCCTGATTGCCGAGGTCCGGATCGACTCATTAAACGAGTTCGGTATCCAGTTCCAGACTGCGGATGGATTACGTGCCGATAACCGCGGTGTTGTTGGCGGTTCAAATTTTACCGTGGGTACGAGTATTACCGACGTAATAGCGAATCCCCTTGCAGCCGGGGCCGGCCTGAGCATTGGTTTTATTGATGGCACGGTAACCCTGCCGGATGGAACCGAGGTACTAAATCTTTCTGCCCTTGCAAGAGCACTGGACAGCCAGTCTGATGCCAACGTGCTCTCTACGCCAAATATGCTGACCATGGATAATGAAGAGGCAGAGATCGTGATCGGTCAGAATGTGCCCTTTATCACTGGCTCATTTGCACAAATTGCCCAGGGAACTGCCGTACAGAACCCTTTTCAAACAATCGAGCGGCAGGATGTGGGTCTGCGCCTGAAGATAAAGCCCCAGATTACCGAGGGCAGTGCAATCAAGATGGAAATCTACCAGGAGGTCTCCAGCGTTGCACAACGCGGCGAGGCTTTTGACATCGTCACTAACACGCGTTCCCTTGAAACAACGGTGGTGGCGGAGAATGATCGCATGCTGGTTCTTGGGGGACTTATTGAAGATAACATCGTGAGGAACGAGCAGAAAGTTCCACTACTCGGAGACATACCACTGCTTGGCAACCTGTTCCGTTTTAAAAGTACCGATCGCAAGAAAACCAACCTGCTCATATTTTTAAGACCGAGAGTCATACGTGGTCCAACGGACATGGACGAACCTACCCTGAAAAAGTACCAGTATCTCGGGCGTATGAGTGACCGGCAGGCCCTGAAGGCTAACGAAGACAGTCTCGATCCCCTTGAGGAGTGGAACCTGGTTGTACCAGGGGGACAGGCATCCGCGACGCAGGCAGGTGTTGAAGGACAGCAGCAATGAGCTTGCCGCCACCGGAGAATATTAACCCGAATGTCCCCTACCTGGAGCGGGCACAGCAGCTTGGCTGGGACTACGAAGCAAGTCCTAACCTTAACTCGATAGATACCGAGGTCGCGGGCACGGTAGGTTTCAGCCAGTCGCGTGAGCTGGGAATATTGCCGGTAGCGGAATTTAATGGCCGTACCACCGTCTGGATACGCCCCGACATCACCTGGGAAACCTACCTGGAGACGCAGTCATTTTTTGGTCTTGATTTGAAACCGGTGATGCTTGCACCCCAGGACTTTGACCGGGCACTTCAAAGAGCCTATGAAAGAAGCGGCAAAGTGGTGGATGCAGTGCAGGAACTTGACGACACCATTGATCTGGAAACCGCGTCGGCGAACCTTAACCGGGAAGCGGCAGACCTGCTGGACAGCGAAGATGATGCACCGATTATTCGCATGCTGAACGCGGTGATGACCCAGGCCATCGAGGAACGTGCCTCGGACATACATATTGAGCCCTTTGATTCCCGCGTTGTCGTGCGCTATCGCGTAGACGGTGTCCTGCGTGACGTGGTAGAGACTCCCGCGGCACTGGCGGGACGTATTGCAGCCCGGGTCAAGGTCATGTCCAGGCTCAATATAGCCGAAAAACGAGTACCCCAGGACGGCCGAATTAGCCTGCGTCTCGCCGGCCGAGCCGTGGATGTTCGCGTATCTACCCTGCCCACTCATCATGGTGAGCGCGTGGTCATGCGTGTTCTTGAAAAGGAGCAGGGCCCGCTAAGATTTGATCATATCGGCATGCCCACGGACATCAGCAAATCATTCTCCAACATGATTCGTTCACCCTACGGTATTTTCCTTGTCACCGGGCCCACCGGTTCGGGAAAAACAACCACTCTCTATGCCGCCCTGCAGCAGGTGCTGAACCCGGATGTGAATATCATCACCGCAGAAGATCCTGTCGAGTACGATTTACCGGGCGTGTGCCAGATTCCAGTGAACACAAAAACAGGAATGACATTTGCGCGAGGACTTCGAGCCATCCTGAGACAGGATCCCGACGTTATCATGGTCGGCGAAATACGTGACCTCGAAACCGCCCAGGTGGCGGTACAGGCGAGCCTTACTGGTCACAGGGTATTTTCTACACTTCACACCAATGATGCGGTCGGCAGCATCACGAGGATGATTGATATGGGTGTGGAACCCTACCTCGTCGCTTCCAGTTTAATCGGCGCCATGGCGCAACGGCTTGTCAGGAAACTTTGCCCGGATTGCCGCGAAAGTCGTAAGCCGGATCCAGCCGAGTATCGCCTGATGGGTTTACACGGCAACCGCAAGGTGCATGTTTATCACTCTGCCGGGTGTGAGTCGTGTGGTTACAGTGGTTATCGTGGCAGGACCGGTATTTTTGAATTGATGTGTGTTGACGACGAAATTCGCCAGCTTATCCATGATAACCAGGGCGAGAGCGCCCTGCGTTCCGCTGTTATGGCGAGCGGATTGAATTCACTGCGCCAGGGTGGTGTGGATAAAGTACTGGCAGGCGAAACGAGTCTTGAAGAAGTCCTGCGAGTATCGCAGAACTGAACACGGTTATGGCGGCTTTTGAGTACCTGGCCCTTGATGCCGATGGCAAATCAAAAAAGGGCGTAATAGACGGCGATACATCGAGACAGATTCGAAGCCAGTTAAGAAACCTGGGCCTGTTCCCGGTAGAAATTCATCGACTACAGGAAAGCCGGGGTTCAAGCCAGGCACCTCGCGTCCGCACCAGGGTATCAGCTTCCCGGCTGGCCTTGCTCACGCGGCAACTGGCCACCATGGTGCGAGCGGGTATTCCCCTTGAGGAATCATTGCGAGCGGTAGGAGAGCAAATCGACCATGCTCCACTTCGTTCGGTGATCGCGGGTGTCAGGACGCAAATTACCGAGGGTTCGCCACTTCACCAGGCAATGGCAACTTATCCAGGGGTTTTTCCGGATATATACCGGGTCATGGTAGAAGCGGGTGAATCAAGCGGGCGCCTGGAGGAAGTACTGGATCGCCTTGCAGATTACACTGAAGAAAGGCAGGCGCTCAGGCAGAGTGTTGCCGTTGCCATGATTTATCCCTGCATAGTGACCTGTGTTGCCATACTGGTCGTTATTGCCCTGCTGACCTATGTCGTTCCCGAAGTTATCAGCGTGTTTGAACAGACCGGCCAGGCCCTGCCCTGGTTAACAGAAGTGTTGATTAGTTGCAGCGCACTCTTGCGTGATTATGGCGTTTATCTTTTCCTGGGTAGCTGTAGTGCGGTTTTCCTTTGCAAGATATTACTGCGCAACAACTATGTTCGATGGAGGCGTGACTGGTTCTTGCTACGCCTGCCGCTTATCGGGAAGTTTAATCGCACGCTCAACGCAGCCAGGTTGTCGCGTAGCCTGGCGATATTAACTGACAGCGGCGTGCCCCTGCTTGAAGCACTGGAAATCAGTGCGCGCATGATCAGGAATATGCCGCTGTACGAGATTGTTGCCGATGCTGCGGTTCACGTCAGTGAAGGTGGCAAATTGCACCAGGCGCTATCCAGCCAGGACTATTTCCCGGCATTGATGATCCATATGCTCATGGCGGGGGAGGAGAGTGGAGAACTGGAAAGTATGCTTGATAAGGCGGCAACACAGCAGGAGCGGGAACTCCAGGCTGGCCTGGCCGCAGTCACGGCGATGCTTGAGCCCCTGCTTATCCTGTTAATGGGGGGCGTAGTACTGGTGATAGTACTGGCGATTCTTCTTCCAATTTTTGAAATGAACCAGATTGTGGGTAGCCAGTAATTCAAGCCGGGAAATTATGTCTATCAAATCCAGGAGAACCATCTGTTGTGAACAGTAAGGGTAAGCATGCAATCAGTAATGTAAATATATTGGCGCGACAAGCCGGCTTTACACTCATCGAGGTGATGGTGGTTGTCGTCATACTCGGTATTCTCGCGGCAGTGGTTGTTCCAAGGGTCATGGATCGCCCGGAACAGGCGCGCATTAGTGCAACGCGTAACAACATCAAGGCTATTCGCTCGGCCCTGGATATGTACAAGCTGGATAACCATGGCTATCCCACTACAGACCAGGGGCTGCAAGCCCTGGCAAGTAAGCCGGAGTCGGGACCGGAAGCCGAAAACTGGAGTGGGTACATGGAGCGAATACCGCAGGACGCATGGGGCAGGGAATACTTTTACCTGTCACCCGGAAAGCAGGGCAAGGTGGACGTGTTCAGTAGCGGGCCAAATGGCCGCGCCGGGGACGACGATGATATTGGTTCATGGCAGCTCTAACTTTGCGGCCCGGTATTAGTGGGTGTCATTCATGAATAGCAAGCCCCGGTGTTTTACATGTCGCCGCCTGCGGGGATTTACCCTGCTGGAACTTCTCGTCGTGGTAATCACCATTTCTGTTGTCGCCGCCATGGTGGCACCGGGAATGCTTAACCAGGACTCGCGGCGTGTCCATGGTGAAGCCGAAAGACTGGTGATGTTGCTTAACCTGGCCCGACAGGAAGCACTGCTGTCAGCCTCCGTATGGATGTTGCAGCTTGATCCGAAAACATCTTCCTACCAGTTCATGCGACGTTCCGGTAATGAATTCACTTCAATTGATGAAGCGCCATTCCGCGGTAAGTACGCCATGAGTGGCATTAACTGGCATGAACTCCAGGTCAATGCGTCGGCAGTGCAGGAAGCAAGCGGTGTCTATCTTTTCCCGAGCGGTGAACAGCAGCCTTTCCAGCTTGTACTTGCTGGTTCTTCTGCGCGAACAACAATCCGGCTAGATGCTATCGGTCCAGCCAGGGTTATACGGGACAGTGATGCAAATGGTTAGGCAAAATGGATTTACCTTGTTTGAAGTGTTGGTAGCACTGGCGGTCATGGGGTTCGCCCTGGCTGGACTATGGCGGGGCCTCAGCCAGTCAGTTGTGGTTGCCGATGCCTTGCCTGACAGGGTAACAGCGAGATGGGTGGCCCAGAACAGGCTGGTAGTACGACAGGCGCGCTCCGAATGGCCACAGACCAGGGACTACTCTGGCGTGATGAAAATGGATGGTCGTGAATGGTATTGGCAGGAGCAGGTTCGCCCTACCCAGGACCCATTGTTGAGAAAGCTTACGGTTAGCGTTCGCGCGGAAAAGAAGTCGACCCCACTTTACTCCATTGAAGGGCACCTGCGGCGTCCGCGACCAGCGAGGAACCAGGGTGCAATGGGAAGTACGACGGCCGGCAAGCTCTCACCATCACCACGCAGGAGGAACAATCTTGCTGGTTAACAAGGTAATCAGGCAGGATGGCATGACGCTGGTTGAGTTACTGGTCGCCATCGCGATTTTTTCAATTATCGCTGCGGCCGGTTACCTTGCCCTGCAACAGGGCCTGGGTACGGCAGGGCGCTTGAAGAGTCACCAGCAGTACTGGCAGAGACTGGAGTCGGTGATTAACCTGCTGGAGATGGATCTACGCTACGCCATCGACAGGTCACCCAGGATTAGCGGCTTATCTCCCATTCCTCCCTTTGAAGGTGCGCGCGACGCGGACCGCGCGCCACGGGGAGAGTTTCTTCGGTTTACTAGAGGAGGTCACACAGGGTTTTCAACCCGCATTGAAAGTTCCTACCTCAGGATCGCCTATCGCATCGAAGACGGCGATTTGTATCGAGTGACATGGCCAGGGTTTGACGGTCCTTTCGGTATGCAGCCGGTTTCAAATTTCCTGCTTGGTGAAGTGGAGAGTGTTCGGCTTCGCTACCTGCAGGGTAGAAAAAACTGGATACAGGCCTGGAATATTAGCGACGGCAGAACAATTGAGGGTCTTCCCGGGGCGGTAGAACTTGAACTTGTTCTGAAAGATGACAGACGCTTTACAAGGTTATTCCATGTTGGGCATGTCTACTAACACGGACCGGCGGCAGGCCGGTGTTGCGCTGATTACGATGCTGCTCCTGGTAGCATTGCTTACGGCAATCGTCAGTCGCATGGCCTTGTCGAGCACTATCTGGATGAGACAGGTGAGTAACATCGCTGACCTGGTGCAGGCAGACCAGGCAAGCCGCGCCGCGCAATTCTGGCTTGCGCGTTTACTGGAAGAAGATAGTAACGGTTTTGATGCGTTGACTGATACCTGGGCACAAGCGATTCCTCCTGTTCCGTTTGACGGTGGCGAGGCGAGTGCGTGGGTGGAAGACATGCAATCCCGCTTCAACGTGAACAACCTTGTGAACACAGAGGGCAAGGTGGACCCTGAACAGCGCGAATATTTCTTAAGGCTGCTCAGGGTACTTGAACTGGACCCGGCTATCGCAGATGCCGTGGTGGACTGGATCGATCATGACAGTGAAACCAGTGGTCCCTGGGGTGCCGAGGAAGGATATTACCTGGGACAGCCTGTGCCCTATATCACTGCGAACAGGCCAATACATGAAATAGCTGAGCTGCGCTTGATTAAAGGCTTACACGGAGAAGCATTTAATCGCCTGGCTCCTTACGTTGCGGCATTGCCTGTTAAGACCACGGTAAACCTGAATACGGCAAGTGCGCAGCTGCTGGCCGCGATGGTGACAGCCTGGGGTCCGGCGCACCAGTCCCTCGGCCAGGCACAACGCTGGCTACAGCGCGCTGCCCTGCAACCAGCCACAAGAATTGAAGATTTCATCACGTTTTCGTTGAATGACAGTGATGCCCAGGCACCAGCAGGGCTTGGCATAAGCAGCGCCCATTTCATGGCTCATGTCAGGATCAGCATGAACGAAAGGGAGCATTACACCGCGGTATTGTTCCAGAGGGAGCAGGGAAGAAGTGACATTATCTGGCACGCGAGAGAGTTGAATTAATGATAGCGACTCTCAGGGAATACTGGTGGATATACCTGCTACATGACAGGGTAGCCTGGGCTCATTGCAAACCTGGTGATGATAATCCAGTGGTGAACAGCAGCGACAACCCGGCTGATGTACCGGTGACTTTAAATGACAGGGTATTGCTTTGTGTTCCAGGAGAACACGTGCGAGTTCATAGAGTTGTATTGCCGGCACGGAACAGGCGCCAGTTCATGGCAGCATTACCCTATGCACTTGAAGAGAAGCTGCTTCGCGATCCAGGCGAATATCACCTGGTACCCCTTGGTCAGGCTGATGCATCGAGTGAAACCAGTATCGCGGTAACGGAACATTGCCGCATGCGCGAGTGGCTTGATATTGCAAGTGCAAATGGCTGGCAGGTAGAAGCCCTGGTTCCTGATTACCTTATGCTTGGGGAGAAGGGCACGGATAGCTGGCTGCTTGATGTTTCTGATTTTCCCGCGCTGCTCGCCAATGATCAGGGTGGTGCCACGCTGGCACACAGGAGCGGTTCAAGTGACCTGCCCGGTGTACTTTCACTGGCGATGGAAAACCTGTCCAGCTTACCCGGCAAGATTCGCATTCGAATCGCAAACCAGGCCCAGGGAGAAAGCCTGCGAACGTGGCAGGCGCAGCTGGAGTCACGACAGGTGCAAAGTGAGTTTTTCAGCGATGGTCGAAGTCGCCATGCCTGGTTAGCATCACGGGGGTGGCCGCGGGCGCAAAGCAACCTGCTGGTTGGTGACTATACGACACGTCGTAAGGTTCGAGGTCCCGGCAGGAGCTTGCTGCCAGCGACGATTATGTCAATCGTGCTGCTGGTATTGCTGCTGGTTTACGCTGTACTTGAGTTTACCAATACACGGCAACGCTATGACAGCCTGCAAACAGCAATGCGGCAGGTATACCTCGAGGCATTTCCTGGTGCACGGAATATCGTTGATCCCAGGTACCAACTGGAGCAGAAAATTAAGGAGCTTGCTTCAAAGCAGCATCCTGGTGCAAGCGGACTTGAATTTATTTCCTGGCTGGAAAGTTTTTCCCCTGTGATCGCGTCCGGCTCTTCATACAGTATCAAGGGGATAAATTATGAAGAAGAGAGGGTGGTGCTGGATGTCGACGTGCCGGACTATGGTTCACTACAGCGATTGCAGCAGGAACTGTCACGGCGTGCAAAGGTAAACCTGGAGAAAAGCGAGTTAAAGGACGAGATCGTATCAGGACGCCTGGTAATCGAGGCGAAACAATGAAGCTGGCAAGCTGGTTGAAGGCTCGTGAGCCCAGGGAGAGACTGGTACTGGCACTTGGCATCGCCTGTATCATGCTAACCGGGCTTTTCCTGGCGCTGGAACCAATGTATGAAGAATACAAGTATCGCAGCCGTGAAATCCCCAGGCTTGAAGCGGATCTTGGCTGGATGCAGTCGCAGCTTGCCGCAATAAAACCCGGAGAAGACCGGGCTTCACGTACCAGTATTAATGAAGTCAGTGTTTTAAGCGTGGAGAAGCTTATCGGAGAAAGCAAGTTGCCAAAGTACCTGAGCTCCATGAAACCCGGCAATAGCGGTGGCGTTAGCCTGGGTTTTGACAAGGTGCCCTACACACAGTTTGTCGAATTTATCTATGCCGTTCGAGCTGAACATGGCCCGGTTATACGCAAAGTATATATTGAGCCCCTGCACGAAGAAGCCGGGATGATCACCGTAAAGATGGAGCTGGCAGATAAAAAGCAGGGTTAGCAATGGATAGCAATCCTGGACTCATCACAATGTTAAAAGAACAGCAGTAATGCTAAAGAAATAAATATCACCATTGAGTCATAAACAGCCCTTTTATGTATAAAAGATTAATGATTGGGTCATTCAGGCTTAACAGTATCGTCACATAACTAAACAACAATACCCGAAACCTGGTGAAACAGGCCACGATGCAAAATCGTGATCGTTGTCTGCAGTTGCGGAACGCGATTCAGGCCACCGGGAAACTTAAGTTGCACATTTCTCACGGTGTGTCCGACTACTATAAAAACAGGGTGTCAGGGTGTTTATGAAAAACTCAATCAAGATTAAAGGTTTCTTCTCCGTTCTCCTTCTTCTCAGCATTGCTTTACCTCTTTCAGCACAGGAAGCCGGGCAGGGTGTCATCGAGGGCACTGTTACTTCAGATGCTACAGGAAACCCTGTTGCCGATGTTTGGGTAGGGACGACTGGCGGTGAAGCCGCGACAACCACCGATTCGGAAGGAAACTACAGGCTTGTCGTTCCACCCGGGACATACGAGCTAGAGCTGCAAAAAGGCGGTTTTGAGGATGGCAAGATTGAAGCGGTAAATGTTGCTGAAGGCAGCACGTCGACACTGGACAAGACCCTTAAGCCGGCCGCAAATATTCTCTCATCCGGGCTGAAGGTGATCGAGGAACTGGTAGTTATGGGACGCGCCGTACTTGAAGGCTCCGTCGCTTCATCGCTGGGTCAACAGCAGGACAACAAGTCGGTTATCGAGGTTATTGGCTCGGAAGAATTCAGTCGCCTTGGGGACGCTACCGCAGCTGATACCCTGCAGCGAATGACTGGTCTTAATGTACAGGAAGGCAAGTTCGTAGTTATCCGTGGGCAACCCCTGCGTTACACCTCGACTCTCTTCAACGGTTCTCAAATGCCAAGCCTTGACCCTATACAAAATGTCACGCCCCTTGACCTGTTCCCCTCGGGTGTCTTGTCAAACATCGCGGTGCAAAAGGCTTACTCCGCTGACAGGCCCGGGTCCTTTGGCTCTGGCCAGATTCAACTTAGCACCACGGGTATGGTCGCCGAAGATTTCTTTGAGGTGAGTATAGGCACCGGGGTCAACTTCCAGACCATTGATGATAACGAAGCCCTTGAGTTCAATACCGGTGACGACATCTTTGGAGATGTCGACGATATCCTTGATTTACCCAGTGGTGTTGCAGACGCACAGGACAGTGGCAATCTTATCGCGCTGCTACCCAATGATGAACGTATTGCTCTTATCCAGAGTTTTTCCGACGAACTGGCACCTAACTTTTTGAGTGATGTAGGCCCCGATGTCAGTGCATCCGTGACTGGCGGTAAACGAGTTGATACTGCCGCCGGGAGTTACGGAGTTAGCATGTCCTTTGGTTACGGGCAGCAGGTCAGGAGAGAACTGGAAAATCGTCGCCTGATTGGCCCGGGCCCAGGCGAAGTACTGATCGCACGTGATGACTCAGTAATTGATCGTACCGAGCTGCTTACCAACATGGGCGGCCTGCTTGCCCTTGCTGGAGAATGGGACAACCACGAATTGAAAAGTAACACTTTCTGGGTTCGCGATACGGTGGAACAGGTAGAGATGAACGAAGGCTTGTTTCGCCCCAGTGACGAGGAGTTCCTGCGCAAGTTTTTACTGGCGTTTGAGCAGCGCGAGCTTTTTATACAACAATTCAACGGTGCACATAACTTCGAAAACTATGATTTTAGCTGGCGAGTCCTCAAGTCCAACGCCACGCGTGACCTTCCAGATCGTCGTGAGTACCAGCTTGAAAACACACAGCAATTCAGTTTTGAACAACAAACTATCGATGGCAGTGGCAATTGGTTTGTGGCCAACGTTCCCCTGGATCGTAGATGGAATGCGGTGGAGGAGGACACCTTTGCAATTGGTGCGGACCTCAACATTCACTTGTCAGACCTGTTTTTCCCTGCGGCTTCGTTCTCTCTAAACCTTCAGGGCGGTGTAGATCGCGAGATAAGGGATAGAACTTCGGATACACGCTTGTTCCAGTTTGTCGCAAACCCGGCGGATGGCAATCGTTTTGTGCCTGTAGAGCAACTCTTTTCGGATGAACGGATAGCCAACGGCGAAGTAAACTTTTCAGAATCAGGCGGGGCTGACGACTACACTGCTGATATCGAAATAGAAGGTAGCTATGTGCAGTTGGACTTTGAGCTGCCAGAGAAACTGCGCCTGGTTGCAGGACTACGTTTTGAGCAGGCAGAGTTCAATATCCAGACCTTTCAGTTCGCTGGTGCTCTCGGCGCCGTCCCCGTTAACTCCGGCTTTATCCGGCGTGATGAATTGCCTTCTCTGCTGGGTAGCTGGTTTTTATCGGAGAACATGCAAGTACGAGGCGGTATAGCCCGCTCGCTTGCCTACCCGACACCAGTTGAACTATCTGACACCACGTTTATTGATCCAGATGCAAACGAATTGTTTCTCGGTAACCCGGAATTAAGCCCGGTCGTTATTGACAGTTATGATTTGCGCTGGGAATGGTATCCGAGCGCCGCTGAAGCCCTGACCATCGGCGTCTTTTACAAGGATATGGAAGACCCGATTGAGCGAGTTGGTATCAATCGTGGCGGTGGTAACAACCCAATCGTTGAGTTTACTAATGCTGAAAAAGGTCACGTGGTTGGTGTTGAAGTCAACGGGCGCATGGAACTTGGACGCATTCGAGACTGGTGGGGTGGACCGCGATGGCTGGAAGACATGCATATCGGCGGCAATTTTGCTTACCAGGAATCGGAAGTTACCCTGCCTACTCCAGGGATACAGACAAACCCCGTGCGTCGCATGGTCGGTCAGCCTAATTACATTGCAAACGTGGAATTTGGTTATACCGGTGAAGAGCATGTTCTAAGAATCGCAGCCGGTTACACCTCTAACCAGTTAATCAATGGTGGCACTAACACCCTGCCGGACGAATTTGTTCAGCCCTATACCTCGCTCGGTGGTAAGTGGTCCTATACGCCCAGCTATCTTGATCCACTCACGGTTAGTCTCGAAGTTCAAAATGCATTGAACGATGAATTCCAGCGCAAGCAGGGTCCAATACTGACACGTGACTTGACTCGAGGCATTACCGGTTCTTTTAGCGTCAAGTGGCGATTCGACTAAGGGGAGTCACCAACCTGTAAAAAATGATTCTTATGAGAGTCACAAACGCGTAATTGTTCCGTATTAAAAGGGTGTAACTATCTGGCAATAACAATAATGAAACCCGAAATTGTTTTTTTGCGGGCTGGTGAAGCTGGCTCAGCATTTATCAAAAATCTCTAACTTTGTAGGTAGGCAAGTTTATGAAACAGCAAGTGAATCCCGGATCATTCATCAGCAAGGCAATCACCATGTTCCTGTTTGCCGCTCTCGTCAGCGCATGCGGTGGCGGAAGCGGTGGTCCAAGTACCGGTGACGTAGTAACAGTGGGCGGTGGTACGACAGAGAATACGGATGCAAATGGTATCTTTGTTGATAACCCCGTAAATGGTCTCGATTATGTGGGCAACCCGTCAGGCCGTTCTGGTGTGACCGGAGATAATGGGACGACGGGTGGTTTTACCGTGGACCCGGGTGATACTGTCACATTTTCACTTGGCGATCTTGTGCTTGGCACAAGCAATGCGATTTTTGAAAATTCCATAGTTACGCCGGCGGAACTTGCGGGTGATGAGACCAATGCCAATAATCCCCTGGCCATAAGAATTGCCCAGGTGATACAGAGCCTGGATTCAGATCAGAACACGTCAAATGGTATTACTATCGACCCCGCTGTAAGCACACGCCTGAGCGACGGCACTGTTGATGCAGCAGCGCTGCAAAGCGCGATAGAATCTGGCACTAATTTTGAGACCGTGTTTGGCGGCGTAGTCGATGACCTTACTGCCGGAAACGCCAACCGCGCAGAAGGGGATATCGTGTCAGCTGCACAGGCGAAGGCCGAACTGGCCGAAGCGGTTGAACAGGATACCTCGGGTACCCTGCGTGATGTATTGGGTGGTGATCCCATCATTGCAGCTGAAATAGGTAATTGCCCGGTAGGAACGCTTTCCAATAATCGTGTCACCATTTTTACGCAATCCTTTCCGGTGTGTGTGCTTAACTCGGACATCACCAGCAACGTGACCCTGACCAACGATCATGTGTACCTGATAGACGGCTCGGTGAGCGTGGGTGATGGTGATGTGCAGGGTGGTCCAAGCGGGGCCAACAACGCGGTGCTGACGGTGGAGCCGGGCACACAAATTTATGGTATCAACGGTGCCCTGAGTGGCCTGGTGATTACTCGTGGCTCCCGCATCGAGGCGCTTGGTACAGCACACCTGCCGATCATCATGGCGGCAGTGAATGCCACGGGTACCGGTGCCAACACGTTGATCACCGATGACCCGACCGACCTGACCGGTCGCGGCCAGTGGGCCGGGCTGGTGCTGAGCGGTAGTGGTATTAACAACCTTTGCGGCGGTAGTCTTGGTACACCACCCTTGTTTTCCGAAGCAACCCCGACCGGTGTTGAACGTTACTTCGGTTGTAACGACAACAGTGACAACAGTGGCACGGTGGAATACGTGGTGATTGCCGAATCCGGTCTTGGTTTCAGGCCGAACCAGGAAGTACAGGGCCTGACACTGGAGGGTGTGGGTTCGGGGACGCGTATTAACTACCTGCAGGTGCTGGGTTCTGAAGATGATGGCATCGAGTGGTTTGGTGGTGCGGCGAATGCCTCCAACATCGTGATTAATGGCCAGGATGATGACGGCCTGGATTTTGACGAGGGTGCACAGCTGACAGTGCAGAAGGCCCTGGTGATCATGGGTTCAGCCAATGGCGACAAGGGTATTGAGGCGGACAGTCTTGGGCCATCAGGTGACGTGACCTTTGATGCGACCCCGTCAAGCCAGGTGAACTTTGTGAACCTGACGATCCTGGGCGATGTAGGTGCAGGCGGTGGTACCCGCGGGGCAAACTTCCGACTGGGCTTTGGTGGTCGCCTGATCCGCAGCGGCATAGTGGATGGGCCCGGCAGTGCGGCGTTTGCGACGGGTTGCCTGGACTTTGATGACGAGGTGGATGCGTTCACACAGTTACGTGACTTTGTGGCCGACTGTACGGGGGGTACGCAGACAGGTGGTGTGGCGAACAACACCAATGCGGCGAACTTTGTGACCAATGGTGACAATGAGACGGGTAACGGTGATGCACCGGCGAACGAGCGAGATGTGACGGCCTACACGGGCACGCTGAATGCGACGACGCTGGCGCTAAGCGGTGCGCCGACACCGAGTAACACGCTGACATTGCCTGCGGCGGTCAATGGTGTGGCCATTGGTGATTACATTGGTGCGGTGGATCCAAACTCCGGTAACCCGGACGGTGATCCCACTAACAACGGTAACGGCGGTGGACCTTTCTGGGATGGCTGGACTTATATCAACAGTGCTGTTGATGGTGGTCTGCCTGGCAGCAACTTCCATCCGCTGGAAGCCGAGATCCGCCCGTCCATCGTTAAGCTTGTAAACGGCGTGTTCATTGATAACCCCGTAAACGGTATTGACTACTCGGGTAGCGGCGGCAGCCAGACAGGCGTGACCGGCGATAATGGCACTGACGGCGGCTTCACCGTAGAAGAAGGCGATACCGTGACATTCAAGATCGGTGACCTGGTACTGGGTACCAGCCAACCGATTACCTTTGCCGGGCAGGTGGTGACCCCTGCGGAACTGGCAGGTGATGAAACTGATTCTTCAAATCCCCTGGCAGTTCGAATCGCGCAGATCCTGCAAAGCCTGGACAGCGATAAGAACACCAGTAACGGTATTACGATTGTCAATTCCGTCGTCATTAGATTGTCAGACGGCACTGTAGACGTCGGTGCCCTGCAGACAGCGCTTGATAGCGGCACCAATTTTGAGACCGTGTTTGGCGGTATGATCGATGAACTGACTGCCGGAAACGCCAACCGCGCGGAGAATGACATCGTGTCTGCAGCGGTGGCTGAGTCTGAACTGTCCCTGGCAGTGGCACAGGACACCAGTTCACCTGCTATTACCCCGGCTTCAGTGGGTAATTGCCCGATTGGCACTTTGTCAAATAACAATGCCAGTATATTTGGCAAATCCTTTCCGGTGTGTGTGCTTAACTCGGACATCACCAGCAACGTGACCCTGACCAACGATCATGTGTACCTGATAGACGGCTCGGTGAGCGTGGGTGATGGTGATGTGCAGGGTGGTCCAAGCGGGGCCAACAACGCGGTGCTGACGGTGGAGCCGGGCACACAGATTTACGGTATCAACGGTGCCCTGAGTGGCCTGGTGATTACTCGTGGCTCCCGCATCGAGGCCCAGGGCACCGGTGACTTGCCCATTATCATGGCGGCAGTGAATGCCACAGGTACCGGCGCTAACACGTTGATTACCGATGACCCGACCGACCTGACCGGTCGCGGCCAGTGGGCCGGGCTGGTGCTGAGCGGTAGTGGTATTAACAACCTTTGCGGCGGTAGTCTTGGTACACCACCCTTGTTTTCCGAAGCAACCCCGACCGGTGTTGAACGTTACTTCGGTTGTAACGACAACAGTGACAACAGTGGCACGGTGGAATACGTGGTGATTGCCGAATCCGGTCTTGGTTTCAGGCCGAACCAGGAAGTACAGGGCCTGACACTGGAGGGTGTGGGTTCGGGGACGCGTATTAACTACCTGCAGGTGCTGGGTTCTGAAGATGATGGCATCGAGTGGTTTGGTGGTGCGGCGAATGCCTCCAACATCGTGATTAATGGCCAGGATGATGACGGCCTGGATTTTGACGAGGGTGCACAGCTGACAGTGCAGAAGGCCCTGGTGATCATGGGTTCAGCCAATGGCGACAAGGGTATTGAGGCGGACAGTCTTGGGCCATCAGGTGACGTGACCTTTGATGCGACCCCGTCAAGCCAGGTGAACTTTGTGAACCTGACGATCCTGGGCGATGTAGGTGCAGGCGGTGGTACCCGCGGGGCAAACTTCCGACTGGGCTTTGGTGGTCGCCTGATCCGCAGCGGCATAGTGGATGGGCCCGGCAGTGCGGCGTTTGCGACGGGTTGCCTGGACTTTGATGACGAGGTGGATGCGTTCACGCAGTTACGTGACTTTGTGGCCGACTGTACGGGGGGTACGCAGACAGGTGGTGTGGCGAACAACACCAATGCGGCGAACTTTGTGACCAATGGTGACAATGAGACGGGTAACGGTGATGCACCGGCGAACGAGCGAGATGTGACGGCCTACACGGGCACGCTGAATGCGACGACGCTGGCGCTAAGCGGTGCGCCGACACCGAGTAACACGCTGACATTGCCTGCGGCGGTCAATGGTGTGGCCATTGGTGATTACATTGGTGCGGTGGATCCAAACTCCGGTAACCCGGATGGAAATCCAAACAACAATGGTAACGGCGGTGGACCTTTCTGGGATGGCTGGACTTATATCAACAGTGCTGTTGATGGTGGTCTGCCTGGCAGCAACTTCCATCCGCTACAGGCTGAAATTCAATAAGCTGCAATAGTTGTGGCAGTAAAAAAAAGCCACCCCTCGGGGTGGCTTTTCTACTTCCAGGGAATGACAGTGAACGACGCTTAATAGGATACGTCCCACTGTAAACGGAAGCGGTTATCCGCCACATCTCGGTTAAATAAACCATCCTCCAGCGTCAGGTGGGAAAAGTCAGCGGTCAACTTGTTGTTGTGGCCAGCAAAAAACCAGTTGGCGCCCAGTGTAAACTCTTCACGCTTGTTTTCCCGGGTACGGTCCGACTCGTTTGGTTCTTCGACGAAGGCATAGCGAAATGCCAGCTCAAGCTCTTCAGGTATGGCAGGCACCAGGTCATGGAAAAAATAACCCGCCTGTGCATAGGCACCGGTCAGGTCGTTTGTGGTGCCGGCGACCCTGTCCTCAACTTCCTTCCAGTGATATTCCTGCTGGATTGACAGGCCTTTATACTTGAAGGCAAATTCCTGCATAAACTGTTCAATCTTGAATTGGCCATTAGCCGCGCTTCCAGGACTTTCAAAACCATCGAGATTACCACAACCGCTGGATGACCATCGCGTGCAACGGCCCTTGTTGGTCGCTGCCGCAAAGGCGAGGCTGCCTGTTGGTTTCTTGGTGTACTCGACGTCTGTCTGTCGCCATTTCAAATCGCGGCCAAGAAAGTTCCACTGTACGCGACCCATCCACATCAGGTCTTCGTCGTCATTTCGTACGCCACGACCTTCGCCGGTGAAAACACCAGCCCAGTAACGCATATCTGCCGGTGTACCTTTAAACAGGCGGCCACGTAATTGCACGCCAACCTGTCGATCAATGGTGAAGATTCGATTCACAATGGAGCGTTCGACAAACTGTTGTCGACCGGATGAATCTACACGCTCACGGTTATAATCGATTTTCCATTGGCCCAGTCGCAGTGCAAGTGCATCGTACTTGTCCAGTGTAATACGCCAGTCAATAACTCGAGAACTGGCATTTGAGCTGCTGGAACTGGAGCTACGAGTTGGCTGCAAATCGACTTCAAAGTAATAACCAATCCAGGGACGAAAACCATGCCCACCGATTTTCATTCGAAGGCGTCGTGCTTCAAAGGTATTCTGCGTGCCAGCAGTGAAGTCACCGATGTCGCGCGGGTCACTCCTGGTCGGAGTCGTGAAACGTGTCTGTGCACGCCACTGCAGGTTTGTTTTCCAGTTACCATCTCGTGTGGCGAGGGTAAAACCCTTGCTACCATGGCTCGCTTCCACGGGGAATTCATCGTCCACTTTCGCAGCAACTTCTTCCTTGATGGTTTTTGTCACTTTCTCTTCAAGTGCTGCGTTGACTTTTCGATCCACCATGACTTCAACTTCCGAAATAGTTGGTGCAGGGCTTTCGAAGTCTTTACTGGTAAGGGCTGGTTTCTGCATCAACTCAGCATGCTGGGCCTCGGTAATTGCACCATTGCTCAACAAGATATCAAGCAAGGCCTTGTCCGCAGCATAGGTCGCAAAACTTGTTGTTAGCAGGACACAGACAGCACATGCCCGGGTAAGCTTTGTAAATAAGCGAAGCGATTTCATAAGATAAATCCCATAATTGAATGATTTGGCGAAAAAATGGGAAGAGAAGTGTTTATTGTCATTTCTACTTGCCCCCCACGTGAATTACAGGTCCAACCAATTTAATGTCCTTGATTAAACCGGTGACATTTTCGTGACTTTGTATGACTGTTTTGCGTCTGAAATATTACAGTTTTGTGACAGCGCCCGGGCTGCACTGGAGTGCCCTGGCTGGCAGGTGAGTAAATCTTCGCTCGAGCGAGCAAGAATCACGGATTATCGATAAGAATGGCAGAACAGGGCCTAGAACTGTACGGAGAGCTGGATCGAGCCAAACTTGTCTGTTTCCCTTTGTGCATCAAACTCCTTGCCTCGCCACACATGGGTGAATGACAGTGCCAGTGGGTGGGAAAACTGGCCAAATGTCAGCATCAACCCGAGACTCGCGTCCCAGGTCAAAACTCGACGGTGAACATCGTGACTATCCTGGAAAGTGTTGCCGTCGAGAAAAATGTTGCGCAACACGGCCCGGCCATGAAATCCGCCCAGGAGCATCCAGTCCGTTCTTCCCCGGCGCGCTTCAAAACGCGGTGAGCTGGCATTGAGGCCCGGTTGTATTCGTTGAGGGGTATCCCGAATCGGCAGAAAGCTGCCTGCCCTGAGCGAACTTCCAAGCCCCAGCTCGCTTGCAACATTACCCAGTGATACGCCCAGTCGAGGTACATAGTCCATTGTCACCCTGTCTGACTGGTAAACCTTTTGAAACCAGCTATGGCGGTAATGCAGTAAGAAGGCCGGCTCGTTATCAAGCTGGTTATCCCAGCCCACGGGTTCAGGATCACCCGAGATAGAATGAATGAACTTCTGCGCTTCTTCACCAAGCGCAGCCGGCCCGACTACACCCAGCGAGGCCGTGAACTGGTCTTCAGTATTGTTTTCTCGATTGGTGACAGAGACTTCCCCGTAGAGCCAGCCGGCGTAGGGTCGATCGTTTATGATTAGCTGGGGAATGGTGAACACCCGGGGCGTGTAGATGCTCTGCCCAATAGCGATGTCATATTCATGGTTATTGGCATCGAGCATGGAAAACCTGCCCAACCAGTTGAGCCAGCCTGGCTGCATACCCCTGGAAAACCCGTAAGCGAGTTTCTGACCACTGGTATAGTGCCGATCATCCCGGGGCGGAACGTAATTGTCGTTCTCTGATACCAGGGAAATATACCTGCCCCGGATTAACTTTCCATGCTCCGCTGCAGTGATTTTCTGAGCAGGCAATAAAGCTGAACACATCATCACCGCCAGGGTGACCGGAATTTTGCTGAAAGCTTGAAACACTGTTGAAAGTGATAGTGAAACCAGCCTGCATTATATGTATGCGAATATGACAGGAAGATTTCTTAACAAAAACTTAATCTTTATGTAGCCCGGAGTCACGGTTTCGTAACATTTCGACTGTAGTCTGGCAGCATGTTCACCAGCATTACATCTTTCACCGCGATTGCATTGATCAATGCGCTGGCGCACCTGCCCGTGGAGCCGGTCATAGAAACCACGCCAAGGCTTCTGGCCTCCTGTGAAAGCCCGGTGCAGGGGAGTTGGCGGCCGCGGCAGGCCTCTCTCGACAGCAATCCAGCCCTGCAGGTCGTCGCTAACCAGGACACTGCCCGTGTCAGCCTGGTCCAGTCAGGTGCAGGGTTCAGCCTGCATTTTGAATACCCGGTTAGTGACAGTCCGAGCGTGGTCAGGGTTGAAGGTATACAGCTGGATGAGCATTCATTCCATATCATCCTTGATAAGCAGCAGGGAGCGCCGGAACACTTCCTGTTCAACCTCGGTCTTGATGGCTCGGGGGACTTGCTCTGGTCAAGCGCTGACGCCAGCGTTATGACCGCCTGTTCCGGACTCCTGTAACGCGGATAGCGCTGTAATCAGGGTGTTTCCAGTATGTCGAGCCCCTGCTGGGCGATTGCTTTTACCCGTTGCGGTTTACCCCTGGCGAGCTCCGCCAGTGGATTTTGCTTGAGCTCCAGGATCTGGTCATAAACTTTCCTGGCTTTTTCAGTTTCCCCATTCTTGTGATACACAACAGCAAGGTTGAGTAAGGCGAAGGGGTCGTTGGGGCTTGAACTTAAAATCTGCAGTAACTCCGCCTCGGCCTGCTGGTACTCACCCCCGGCAATGGCTTCAGCCTGGTAGGTGTTTATATTTTCAGCGAAAGCAAGGTGGCATGGGCTGGCCAGCATCGCGGCCAGCAGGATTATGGGGGTATGCTTGTTCATATCAGTTTTCTCCGCCGCCTGGTCTAAATATTACGATATTATTACTTTTATTTCTTTTTGCTTTAATTGCCGGGTATTTTAGTTATATCCTCGTAATTATCTAATAAAAAGAAAGAATTATGACACGATGTAATAATTCCATTTAAGATTTAAAAGTCATAATTCGTGTCATTTTGATGGCTCGGCAGGTACATACTGACTTGCCAGGGAAACGCGGGGAAGGGAAATGGTGGGTCGTATAGGATTCGAACCTATGACCAATGGATTAAAAATCCACTGCTCTACCGACTGAGCTAACGACCCATATGGGAAAATAAAACACGCGACGGCGCCACGAGGATGGCGATGATACCGGAGTTTAGGCCCGGGTAAAACCACGGGAACAGCCGGATCAGGGATAGAAAGGATTTTTTTATGTCTGCGCCCTTGATTTTGCGCGCTTTCACCCCTATTTTCTCCGCGTTCCGATATTTCACGAGGTAAGGCCGTGCCCATTTACGAGTACCAGTGCGATGACTGCAGTCACAAGTTTGAGACCCTGCAGAAAATAAGTGATGAGCCGCTGAAAGACTGTCCCGAATGTGGTGAAGCCGCACTTCGTAAACTGGTATCGGCCGCGGCATTCAGGCTCAGCGGCTCAGGCTGGTATGAAACCGACTTCAAGGACAAGAAGCAGCAGAAAAACCTGTCCACCTCGGACAGTAAAAAACCGGAAAGTTCGAGTGGCGCCAAGTCGAGTGACTCCGGTTCCACTAAAGGTGGTGACGGCGCTGCGAAAAAAACTGAAAGCAAGCCCAGTTCTACCGCCTCAAGCAGTGACTAGCCGGTAGTCAAGCGCTGCTGATTAGTGCATGCTTTGAGCATGCTGGCGGCTCTCAGAAAATACCTCATTGCCGGACTCCTTGTCTGGCTTCCCCTGGCGGCGACGGTAGTCATTCTCAAGCTGGTTATCGATTTACTCGACAAGATTATCCTTATATTACCGCTGGAGTATCGGCCCGAGGCGCTATTTGGTTTTTCCATACCGGGATTTGGCCTTTTCATCGCCGTTTGTGTCCTGCTGCTGACCGGAATGCTGGCGGCGAACCTGCTTGGCCGGGAACTGGTAATGTTGTGGGAGAAAACCCTTAACCGCATTCCAGTAGTTCGCAGTATTTATAACGCGGTCAAGCAAATTTCTTTTACCCTGTTGAGTTCAAAGGGCAGGTCATTTCGCAAGGTAGTGATGGCGGAGTATCCCCGCAAGGGAATCTGGAGTATTGGTTTTCTCTCCAACGACGGCGTGGAAATGGATGTAAACGGCCTGGACAAGGAGATGCTGGCGGTCTTCCTGCCGACAACACCAAATCCCACGTCCGGTTTTATCCTGCTGTTTCCCAGGGAAGATGTCATCGAGCTGGATATGACGGTGGAAGAGGGGTTTAAATTTATCATCTCTATCGGTGTGGTGGTGCCTGACGGACCAATCCGTGAATCCGTGCTAAAACCAGCCTGAACCCGCTTACTTGCGCATTCGCGCATCCGCCCGTAATATGCCGCCTCTTTTTTCAGGATCATCAGGAATTTAACCCATGCGCAGCCATTATTGCGGACAACTCACCAGCAGTGATATCGACCAGGAAGTGGAGCTGTATGGTTGGGTCCACCGTCGCCGTGACCACGGTGGCGTGATATTCATTGACCTGCGCGACCGTGAAGGCATTGCCCAGGTGGTTTTTGATCCTGACCGCGCAGAAGCCTTTGCTATAGCGGATGCTGTGCGAAGTGAGTATGTACTTCATATTACCGGCAAGGTGAGAGCCCGGCCCGAGGGTACGATTAACCCGGAAATGGCGACCGGCGAAGTGGAGGTGCTGGGCTACAGCATCGAGATCCTTAATTCCGCGAAAACGCCTCCCTTCCAGCTCGACGATGAGCACGTACATGTTCACGATGATATTCGACTGCGTTATCGCTACGTGGACCTGCGTCGACCTTCCATGCAGCATAACCTGCGCCTGCGTAGCCAGGTCAGCAGGGCCATGCGCCAGTTTCTGGATGACAGGGGCTTCATGGAAATTGAAACACCCATGCTAACGAAGGCAACACCGGAAGGTGCTCGGGATTACCTGGTGCCAAGTCGAACCCACCAGGGAGAATTCTTTGCACTGCCGCAGTCACCGCAGCTTTTCAAGCAGCTGTTGATGATGTCGGGTATGGATCGCTATTACCAGATAGTACGCTGCTTTCGCGATGAGGACCTGCGTGCCGATCGCCAGCCGGAATTTACCCAGCTCGATATCGAGACGTCCTTTATGAGCGAGGAAGAAATCACCGCTGTCATGGAGGAACTGATCACGGGCCTGTTCAGGGAAATTCTCGAGGTGGATCTGCCTTCACCCTTTCCCCGCATGACCTATACAGAAGCGATACAGCGTTTTGGCACGGACCGCCCTGATCTTCGCAACCCGCTGGAGCTGATCGATGTCAGCGACGTCATGAAGGAAGTTGAGTTCAAGGTCTTTTCAGGGCCAGCAAACATGGCAGATGGCCGCGTTGCGGCACTGCATCTTCCCGGGGGCAGCGAACTGACACGCAAGGAAATCGATGACCTGACGGCATTTGTCGGAAACTACGGTGCCAGGGGGCTGGCATATATAAAGGTTAACGACGAGACCACGGGCCGCGAGGGTTTGCAGTCTCCCATACTCAAGTTTCTGCCAGATAACGTTGTTGAGGCGATCATGCAGCGCACCGGGGCGAAAGCGGGCGATTTGATTTTCTTTGGCGCGGACAAGGCAAAGGTAGTGAACGATTCACTGGCGGCCCTGAGGGACAAGCTCTGTGCCGATATGGATTTATACAGCGGTGACTGGTCACCACTGTGGGTGGTGGACTTTCCCATGTTTGAATACAACGATGATGAAAAACGTTGGGACGCACTGCATCACCCCTTTACCGCTCCACAGTCAAGCGATCCCGGCGAACTTGAGTCCAATCCTGGAGAAAGTCTCTCCCGAGCCTATGACATGGTGCTCAATGGCCTGGAAATCGGTGGAGGCTCGGTGCGTATTCATCGGCCTGAAATGCAGATGGCGGCGTTTCGCGTGCTTGGCATCGACGAAGAAGAGTCCCGGGAAAAATTTGGCTTCCTGGTGGATGCACTGGAGTACGGTTGCCCACCACACGGGGGTATCGCTTTTGGCCTGGATCGCATTGTCATGATGATGGCTGGCGTGGACTCGATTCGCGAGGTGATTGCTTTTCCCAAGACCCAGAGTGCAAGCTGCCTGCTCACATCCGCTCCGTCAGTTGCCTCAAAGCGCCAGCTGAAAGAGCTGGGAATCCGCACGGCACGGGCAAAAGGCGAGGAATAAAGCCAAAAAATCTTCTTGCTTTTAGTGTACAAAATACACTAAGCTTTCGACCCTAGTTATTGTACTTTTTACACTAAGGTCAATGTTCCAGTACGAATATCCACATCCCGCGGTGACCACGGACATCGTTATTTTCACTATTCAGCAGGAGAAGCTGAAAGTGTTGTTGATCCGTCGTCTGAGTGAGCCTTTTCAAAATGGCTGGGCGCTGCCCGGTGGTTTCGTCGAGATTGAAGAAGATCTCGAGCAGGCGGCGTTGCGCGAATTACGCGAAGAGACCGGCATCAGTGGTGTCTACCTGGAGCAGCTATACACCTTTGGCAAGCCTGAGCGTGACCCGAGGGAGCGGGTGATCACCGTGGCCTATTACAGCCTGGTACCCATCGACCGGCTTAACCTTGATGCCGGGAGCGACGCCAGGGAAACCGCGTGGTTCGACATCGAGGATCTTCCGGAACTGGCTTTTGATCACCGCCAGATTATCAGCAAGGCAAAGCAACGATTAACCGCCAAGCTTGCGTACTCCACTATCGCCCTGCAGTTTATGCCGAGCAAGTTCACCCTCAGCGAATTACAGCGTGTCTACGAAATTATCCATGGAGATACGCTGGACAAGCGAAATTTCAGGAAACGAATGCTTGCCTATGATTGCATGGAAGACACCGGTGAAGTTCGAAGGAACGGCAGCCATCGACCCGCTCGCCTGTACACCCTGAAAACACCAGGGCAGGTTGAATTCATCAAGTAGAAGAACAGGAACATGAACGCCATATCCCCAATTGCCGAATTTGCTGATTACAGGCTGACGCCGGAACAGATACCGGATACCGTCTGCGAAGTGCTGGATGATGCATCCAGGCAGGAATTGAAGTCACGAATAAGGGAGTTGCTGGTAGAGCAGGATGCCATCATGGTAGCGCATTACTATACTGATGCGGACTTACAGGTGCTGGCGGACGAAACGGGAGGCTATGTTTCAGACTCACTGGACATGGCACGTTTTGGTAACGAGGCGGATGCAAAAACGCTGGTGGTCTGTGGCGTACGTTTCATGGGAGAAACGGCAAAGATTCTCAATCCTGAAAAACGCATCCTGATGCCTGATTTAAATGCCGAGTGTTCCCTGGACATCGGTTGCCCGGTTGATGAGTTCTCTGCCTTTTGTGATGAGCACCCGGATCATACCGTGGTGGTATATGCCAACACCAGCGCTGAGGTCAAGGCAAGGGCTGACTGGATGGTAACCTCCGGTAGCGCAGTGGATGTCGTACAACACCTGAAGGACCAGGGTCAGAAAATACTGTGGGCTCCGGATCGTTACCTGGGTGAATATGTCCAGCAGCAAACCGGTGCGGATATGATCCTGTGGCAGGGAAGTTGCGTGGTGCACGAGGAGTTCAAGGCGCTGGAACTGGAGCAGCTGCGCCGGCAGCACCCCATGGCCAAGGTACTGGTTCACCCGGAATCACCGGCGCCAGTAATTCGCCAGGCTGACGTCGTCAGTTCCACGACCGGTATTATCAAGGCAGCACAACAGCTGGATGCAATGGAGTTTATCGTTGCCACCGACAATGGCATCTTCCACAAGATGCAACAGGCAGCCCCGGGTAAAACCTTTATCGAGGCACCCACTGCCGGCAAAAGCGCAACCTGTAAAAGTTGTGCCCATTGTCCGTGGATGGCAATGAACAGCCTCACCAAGCTTGCCGCGGTGCTTGAATCCGGCAGCAACGAAATACATGTTGCGGCTGACATTATTGAAAAGGCAAATCGCCCCATTACCCGCCTGCTGGAGTTTTCCAAAAGCCAGCAACAGCTGGCGGGCGATGCGTAAACTTCCCTGCCCTTACTTTCCAGCCCAGTTTCTTTTTCGCCAGCAGTGACCAGGGAAGCCGTAGTCTGTATACATGGGCTCTGGGTAAATGGCCTCGATATGAGTCTCTTACGTCATCGCCTCGGCGAGCATTACGAGGTTTACCAGTTTACCTACAGTAGTGTTCTTGCATCACCGGCACAGAACGCCACCCGGCTTAATGACTTTCTTCAAACCATCGAGTCGAGCACCGTGCACCTCGTCGCACATAGCCTGGGTGGATTGGTAGTCAGGCACCTGTATCAGGCTTTTCCCCGGCAGGCCCCGGGTCGAGTGGTTACCCTGGGCTCTCCACATAACGGCAGTCATTCAGCACAGCAGCTGAATGCCTTCAGTGTTACCAGTTGTCTTCTCGGAAAGAGTACAGAGGCCGGTTTGCTTGGCGATATTCCTCCCTGGCAGCAGGGCGCGGAGCTTGGTAGCGTTGCCGGCACACTCAGGTTTGGTATGGGTATTATCATTCCCGGCCTCGAGGCACCAAATGACGGTACCGTGTCTGTCGCGGAGACCCGTCTTGAAGGAATGAAGGATCATGTTTGCCTGCCGCTGTCTCATTTTGGACTCCTTTTATCCAGCCAGGCCCTGGAACAAATTGTGAACTTTCTCAGGCATGGTAAATTTCTACCCACACCCAACCGGTAAAAAACCATGAATAGAAAAACCTGCATAACTCTTTTTTCCATGTTGCTCGCATGTACGGCAATCAGCGGCAAGGTGCTTGCGGACCAGGAAAGCCAGCAAATCCTCGATGAAATGTACATCAGGGAAAGCAAGCAGGCAGTCAGCGAACGCAGTGGCTGGGAGAAACCACGCGACGTTGTCGTGGTGAGTTCCTGGGCCAGTTCTGGTCTTGAGCCCGCGTTGAGGAAAAAACTCGAAGCGGCGGCGGGCGCGGCCCGGCTTCACATTTTTTCGAATGCTGAGGCTGCGTCGAAGGCACTTGCTACTGCTGACGTCCTGCTCGGTTCCTGCACGGTTTTCAGTGACGAGATGAAAAACATTCGATGGGTGCAGCACTTCAGTGCCGGCGTGGATAGATGCGGTGGTAGAAACGGCCTTGAAAATGGTGACGTCCTGTTAACAAACATGAAGGGTGTTTACGGTGCGGGTATTGCAGAGCATGTCATTGCAATGATGCTGTCCCTCGGGCGACAGCTACCTCGATTTTATGCGGCCCAGCACGAGGGCAAGTGGGATAATGGGATTCCGGGTAAATTTCCGATGCTTGAGGTCAGGGGCAAAACCATGCTCGTGGTTGGGCTGGGTGGTATCGGCTCGGAGATCGCCTGGCGCGCCAAGGGGCTGGGTATGAAAGTGCTGGCTACCAGGAATTCAAGCAGGAGCGGACCAGGTTTTGTTGATTATGTTGGACTGGCACCGGAGCTTCACGAGCTGGCTCAAAAGGCAGACGTGATTGTCAATGCAACACCCCTGACCAGGTCTACCACTAATCTTTTTGATGCGGCCTTTTTTGCCCAGGTCAGGAAAACGGCGATATTTATCAACATAGGTCGTGGTAAAAGTGTTGTAACAGCGGACCTGGTGGCAGCCCTTGAAGAGGGAAGGCTGGCTGGCGCCGCGCTTGATGTGACTGAACCTGAACCCCTGCCTTCCGGGCACCCGCTATGGGCCATGGATAATGTCATTATCACCCCGCATATCAGCGCCTATTCGGACCTGGTCATGAAACGTTTCTGGGTCTTCGTTACCGAGAACCTTCGACGCTATGTTGCCGGCGAGGCAATGCTGAACACCGTGAACATGAAAAGCGGTTATTGATGATCGTTTACCGGTATTCAGGCTGGGTAAGCAGATTCTGCTTACAGGTTTGGGAGTGACTCACTGAAAATGTTAAACTTTTACCAAATTCAAAGGCCCGGAAGTTAATAATGGCAGGACATAGTAAGTGGGCGAATATCCAGCATCGTAAAGGCCGCCAGGACGCCAAGCGAGGCAAGCTATTCACCAAGTTAATCAGGGAAATCACGGTTGCCGCCAAGCTTGGTGGTGGTGACCCTGACGCCAATCCCCGTCTCAGGGCGGCCATCGACGGCGCAAAATCCCAGAGTATGCCCAAGGACACCATCGAGCGAGCCGTAAAAAGAGGGGCCGGCGGTGATGACAGTGGTGACCTGGAAGAGATTCGCTACGAGGGCTACGGCCCGGGGGGCGTTGCGGTGATGGTCGACTGCATGACTGACAACAAGAATCGAACAGTTGCTGAAGTTCGCCACGCGTTTTCCAAGTGCGGCGGCAATCTTGGCACCGATGGCTCGGTTTCTTACCTGTTCAACAAGGTCGGCCTGATTTCCTACCCGGCCGGTGCTGATGAAGATGTGCTCATGGAAGCGGCGCTTGAAGCGGGTGCCGAGGACGTGGTGACCAATGATGACGGTTCAGTCGACATTATTACCGGTCCCGATGACCTGGTTGATGTTAAGGAGTCGTTATTGGGTGCCAACCTGGAACCTGAAAATGCAGAGGTCACCATGCAGGCCAGTACCAGCAGTGCACTTGAGCAGAAAAGTGCCGAAACCATGCTGCGCCTGCTTGATATGCTGGAAGACCTGGATGACGTGCAGAAAGTGTATTCCAACGCCGAAATATCAGAAGAAATTCTTGCACAGTTAGATTAACGGTGAAAACCGATGACAGAATGACCCGTATCCTTGGAATCGATCCCGGTTCCCAGGCCATGGGTTACGGCATCATTGATATTACCGGTAACCATGCAACGCACGTGAACCACGGCGTTATCAGGATCCAGGGGCAACCCCTGCCTGACAAATTGCGCTCCATCTTTGAACGGCTGCACGCCATTATTGATGAATATCAACCGGCGGAAATGTCCATCGAAAAAGTTTTCATGCATCGTAATGCTGACTCGGCATTGAAACTCGGACAGGCACGTGGTGCCGCAATTACGGCCTGCGCCGTCCGTGGTATCGAGACATTTGAATACACCGCGACACAGGTCAAGCAGGCCTCTGTTGGTAATGGCCATGCAGCGAAACAGCAGGTGCAACACATGGTCAAGGTGTTGCTCTGCCTGGACAGGAAACCTCCCTCTGATGCCAGTGATGCCCTGGCTATAGCGCTTTGCCACGGGCATTCCAGGCAGAGTATCCTGAAAATGGATGCAGGTATTACCGGCATCAGCCGGGGCAGGATGCGATGAAGGGGTCCTGTAAATGATTGGATTCCTGCGCGGCAAGTTGATACAGAAACAACCTCCGTGGTTGATAATCGATGTTGAAGGCGTGGGTTATGAAGTAGAGGCCCCCATGACCACCATCTACAGGCTGCCGGAACTTGATGAAGAGGTAATGCTGTATACCCATCTCGTGGTGCGGGATGATGCCCACCTTTTATTTGCCTTTGCCGAAGAGGAAGAGCGGCTCCTGTTTCGAACCCTGCTCAAGGTAAACGGTGTGGGTGCGAAAATGGCACTGGCTATCCTGTCCGGGATGGAAGCGGATGAGTTTGCCCAGTGTATACGCGATGGTGATGACACCCGCCTGACCCGTTTGCCCGGCGTAGGAAAGAAAACCGCGGAGCGCCTGATTATCGAAATGCGTGACCGCCTGAAGGACTGGAAAACAGGAAGCACCTCTACTAACCCGGTTCCATCGGCTACCAGCCAGGCAGTTTCCGATCCCCATGATGAGGCGGTAAGTGCACTCATTGCCCTGGGATACAAGCCCCAGGAGGCGAGCAAGCTGGTCATGTCCATTGACGCGGAGGGCCTGAGTAGCGAGGAAGTCATTCGCAGCGCCCTGAAAGCGTCAATCAGGAAATAGCGGCAAGGCTCACCAGCATTGCCAGATTGGAGCCAGATTTATGCCAGAATTTGCTTATTAAATGGGCATATTGTTGATGATGGTAACCCGATTGGCATCTGTGGACGTTAAAGGAGAAAATAGAGAGCCATAATGAGTGAAATCAATCCTGTTATTTCCCCGGAACACTCCGCAGACGACACCCTCGCTGATAATACCCTTCGCCCGCAGACCCTCGCAGATTACCAGGGACAACCGGCAGTCCATGAACAAATGGAAATCTTCATTGGTGCTGCCAGGAAGCGTGGAGAATCGCTGGACCACGTGCTGATATTTGGTCCGCCGGGTCTTGGTAAGACCACACTGGCACACATTATTGCGAACGAGATGAATGTGAACATGCGCCAGACCTCGGGACCAGTGCTTGAACGCCCCGGGGACCTTGCCGCGCTACTCACCAACCTGGAGGCAAAGGACGTCCTGTTTATCGATGAGATTCACAGGCTCAGCCCGGTTGTTGAAGAGATCCTCTATCCCGCGATGGAGGATTACCAGATTGATATCATGATCGGCGAAGGACCGGCAGCGCGTGCAATCAAGCTGGATGTGCCACCATTCACCCTGGTCGGTGCAACAACGAGAGCTGGCCTGCTTACATCACCACTCCGGGACCGCTTTGGTATTGTTCAACGTCTTGAGTTTTACAGCCTTGAAGAACTGGGACACATTGTGTCGAGATCCGCAAGCATACTTGAGGTGGAAATTGATAAGGCCGGCGCCAGGGAAATTGCAGCACGTTCACGCGGTACCCCGCGCATAGCAAACAGGTTGCTGCGACGGGTGCGTGATTTTGCGGAGGTCAAGGGAGATGGTCGCATCACCGAGGATATTGCGAAGCAGGCGCTGAACATGCTCAACGTGGACGAACATGGTTTTGATGCCATGGATAGAAAACTGCTATTGACCATCATCCAGAAGTTTGATGGTGGCCCGGTTGGTGCAGAGAGCCTGGCGGCTGCGATTGGGGAAGAGCGGGATACTATTGAAGATGTTCTTGAGCCCTACCTGATACAGCAGGGATTCATGATGCGAACACCGCGAGGCCGTGTCGCTACAAAAAATGCATGGCTGCATTTTGGTTTTGATCTGCCTAAAAATATGCACATGGAGAATGACCTTTTTGACCAGCAAGGTTCTCAGGCGTCCGGTACCGATGAATGAATTTAGCTGGCCCGTTCGCGTCTACTATGAAGATACTGACGCAGCCGGTGTTGTTTACCATAGTAATTATCTCAAGTTCATGGAAAGGGCACGCACAGAATGGCTCAGGGCTATTGGGTTTTCCCAGGGGGAAATGCGCAGGGACACGGGAGGTATCATCGTGATATCCGATCTCGAAATGAAATTTTCCAGGCCTGCAAAACTGGACGATGAACTGGTGGTTAATTGCAAGTTGGTGATGCTGGGCGGCGCAAGTTTCGTGGTTGACCACCTTGTGCTGAGGGATGAAGAGTCCCTGTGCCAGGCTCGAGTCAAGGGAGTGTTCCTGGATGCCGAAACTTTCAGGCCGCGAAGATTCCCGGCAGAATTAAAATCGGAACTAAGTTTATGACTAGCGACTTATCTTTTATACATCTTATTGCCAATGCCAGTCCGCTGGTACAACTGGTATTACTTTCCCTGGTGCTTGCCTCGGTCATTTCCTGGGCCATGATAATGAACAGGCGTGTAGCACTACTCAATGCACGCCGTGAAGCGGACGAATTTGAAGAACAATTCTGGGGGCTTGAAGACCTCACGCCGCTATATACCAGGGTCAGCGCAAAAAGATACGAAGCGACCGGCATGGAAAAGATCTTTGAGGCTGGCTTTCGCGAGTTCGCCAGGTTGCATAAGCAGGAAGGTATCCATGCAGAGGCTGTGCTGGCCGGATCCCAACGTGCCATGCGTGTTGTTCTAAACAAGGAAATCGAGGCGCTGGAAACAAACCTCTCATTTCTTGCAACGGTAGGTTCTACCAGTCCCTATGTCGGGTTGTTTGGAACGGTCTGGGGCATCATGAACAGCTTTCGTGCCCTGGGTAATGTGCAACAGGCAACCATTGCCATGGTTGCCCCTGGTATAGCCGAGGCACTGATTGCCACGGCAATGGGCCTGTTTGCTGCCATCCCGGCGGTGATAGCGTTTAACAGGTTCTCCAATGATGTTGAACGCCTTATCAATCGATACGATACCTTCTCGGAGGAGTTCGCATCGATCCTGCACAGGCATGCACATTCCTGATTGAGGCCCTGCAACGGTGCGCCAGCGTATACGTAAACGACCCATGTCAGAGATCAACGTGGTCCCCTATATTGATGTCATGCTGGTGCTGCTCATCATTTTCATGATTACAGCACCACTACTCAGCCAGGGAGTGAAAGTGGACCTTCCGCAGGTGCCGTCAGAACCCATGCCACCCACTGACAAGGAACCGGTTGTAATCAGTGTTGATAACCAGGGTGACTTTTACATTAATTATGGTGAAAACCAGGACAAGCCGGTTACAGCAACGACACTCGCAAACCGGGTTAACGCGTTGAAGAAGTACCAGCCGAACATTCCCGTTTTCGTCAAGGGTGATGCCCAGGTTCCCTATGGTCGAGTGGTAGAGCTGATGGCCTTGCTGCAGAGCGCCGGCGTTGAAGGAGTGGGCCTGGTAACGGAAACACCCGAGCAGCAATAATTGGTATGGATGTCGACTGGAACATTGTCAGTTCTTTTTTCCTGTCACTCGTGCTGCATATTGTGCTGGCGCTGCTGCTGGTCTTCAGCTTTGACACTACCGTGAGGACAGTCACGCAGGCTCCACAGGAGGTTAATATCGTCAAGGCGGTATCGGTGGATAGCAAGGAAGTGGAAAAGGAGTTAAAGCGTCTCAAAGATATCGAGGAGCAGAAAAAGACGGCAGAGCAAAAAAAGCAAAAGGAGCTCGAGAACAAGCTCAAGCAGCTGGAGCAGAAAGCAAAAAAAGCTGAGAAAACAAGGAAGGCCGAGGAAAAGAAACTTACCGAGTTAAAGAAGAAAAAGGCAGAGGAAGCGAAGAAAAGGGAAGCCGAGCAGAAAAAGCTGGCACAGCTGAAGGAAGAAAAGGAAGCACTTGAAAAGAAGCGCAAGGAAGAGGAAGAGAGAAAACTGAAGGAAGAACAGGAACGAAAGAAGCAGGAAGAACTCAAAAGGAAGCAGGAGGAAGAGAAAAAACGCAAGGAAGAGGAGGAGAAGGCACGGCTGGCCGAGGAGAAGCGCCTGCAGGAGGAACTGGCAGAGGAACAGAGACAGCAGGAGGCAGCACAACGCAGTCGTGACCAGAAGTTGTTACAGAACATAGTCGGCAACATATATCGACGCGTGGTAAGCAACTTTAACAAGAGCGGACTGTTGCCTGGCCTTGAGTGCGTATTGACTGTGCAGCTCATACCCGGCGGGGAAGTGGTCAACGTGGATGTGAGCAAGTCCAGCGGCAGTGATATTTTTGATAGCAGGGCTATTAACGCGGTTCGCAAGGCGTCACCCTTGCCTGTGCCGGAAGACGCGGCAACATTTGAAAGATTGCGCCTCAGGCGATTTTCTTTCAGGTTTAAGCCGGAAAGTTAAACACTGGAATCACTTGAACTGGATGAGAGTTCGGCAAACCTGTCATCCAGCGAGGGAATAAACTGAAAATGAAAATGACCAGATCATTATTACTAATCCTGTTGCTTTTATCACACGCGGTAAGTGCTAACGAAGAGCTGGAAATCGTTATAGATAAGGGTATAGAAAACACCCTGCCAATTGCCGTTATGCCCTTTGGCTGGTCGCAGGCAGGTTCGCTGGCACCGATTGACATGATGTCCATTATCGCCAACGACCTGGCCAGGAGTGGTCGTTTTGCGCCGATGCCCGAAGCGGATATGCCACAAAAACCCACGCAGATGCAGCAGATAAATTTCAAGGACTGGCGCCTGCTGGGGATGGAAAACCTGGTGCTTGGTAATATCAGGCTAAAGGACGATGGAAATTACGATGTGGAGTTTCGACTCATTGATATTTACAAGGGCAAGCAGATTACCGGCTTCAGGATACCAGCCACGGCAGCACAGCTGCGGCGTACTGCGCACCAGATAAGCGACATCGTTTTTGAAAAACTGATCGGTATACGTGGTGCATTTAACACCCGCATTGCCTATATCACGGTAAAGAAAATAGCAGAAGGGCAACGCCAGTACTCCCTGCAGCTGGCAGATGCTGATGGCTATAACCCCAAGATCCTGCTTGAATCCACCGAGCCACTGTTGTCGCCAGCCTGGTCTCCGGATGGAAAACAGCTTGCATACGTGTCTTTCGAAAGTCGCAATTCTGCGATTTACGTGCAGGACATTCTTTCCGGGCAAAGAAGACTGGTGGCCTCCAGCCCCGGAATAAACAGCGCGCCTGCCTGGTCACCAGACGGCAGCCGGCTTGCACTGACCCTGTCCAAGGGTGGTGACCCTGAAATTTTTATACTTCATCTTGGCAGTGGCACATTGCAGCAACTTACCCGCAACAGGGCCATTGATACCGAGCCCACCTGGTCTCCTGATGGTAAAAAAATTGCGTTTACCTCCGATCGCGGCGGTGGCCCGCAGGTTTATGAAATCGAGCTACCGGACAATCGACCAAGAAGGATAACTTTTAACGGTGTATATAATGCCAGGCCCCGTTATTCTCCTGACGGCACGAGCATGGTTATGATCCATGGCGAAAATCGCAGGTACAGGATCGCCATGCTGGACCTGCAAAGTGGTTACATGAATGTGCTCACGGAGACGCGCCTGGATGAGTCACCCAGTTTCTCCCCTAACGGCAGCATGATTATCTATGCCACCACCGTTTACCGGGGTACCGAACTCGCTGCGGTTTCTGCGGATGGTAGCGTGCATCAACGACTGGCACTACAGGATGGTGAAGTGCGTGAACCAGCCTGGGGTCCTTTTCTAAAGAATTAAACCAACACTACATATTTACTCAACACCTATCCCCATGAATGATATGCTTTCGATAGTTAACTACAGGAGAACGACATGACGTACAAACACGTCCTGCTAATTGCTGCACTTAGCCTGTTTAGTGCCTGTTCTACAACACCTGATAAACCCAGCTCTGCGACCGTGGAAGACAAGAGTGCGACGGGTAGTTCGGGTAGTAATACGGATTCCAGCGGAACTTCTTCTGCAAGAAGTTACGGTACCGGTAGTGATAGCGCCACCAGCATGACTGCGCTTGATGATCCCCAGGGGCCACTGGCCGTGAGGACTATTTATTTTGAATACGATAGCAGTGAGATCCAGCCACAGTTCAGGGAAGCGATTGAAGCCCACGCTGCACTGCTAATAGCCAACCCGGATGCAATTATGTCGCTTGAGGGTCACGCGGATGAGCGGGGTTCGCGGGAATATAACCTGGCATTGGGCGAGCGACGTTCCCAGGCAGTAAAGCGTCAAATGACATTGCTTGGTGTTTCATCTTCACAAATTCGTACGACGAGTTATGGTGAAGAACGGCCCGTTACGGAAGGGCATGATGAGTTCGCCTGGAGTCAGAACAGGCGTGTTGAAATCATTTACTAGGTAAGCATAACGTGAAAGTAGTAAGGCAATATTTATTTATTGGGCTGGTTCTCTTTTTGCCAGCAAATCAGCTGCTGGCCGCAGATGAAGCCATCATGCAAAGGCTGGATCGTATTGAGCGCCTGTTACAGAGCCAGGGTTTGCTGGACATGCTGCAGCAAATTGAATCCCTGCAAACAGAGCTCAGCAACCTGCAGGGAGAGATTGAATACCAGAACCATACTCTTGACCAGCTCACCCGGCGACAGAGAGACCTCTATACAGACATCGATCAGCGCTTACAAAGACTGGAGCGGGGAATTGCCGGTGTAGACAGCGGAGCTGCGGCCGGCGGTGATATCAACCTTGTTGAATTCGATGACAATAGTTCACCACCGCTGCAAACGATAGAGCCCGTGGAAGATGCACTTGCTTCATCGGTAGATTCAGCGCAGCCCGACGAGTCACTGGTGGTAGAAGTCGTGGAAAATAACACGGCGACAGCCGCTGAGCAGGCAATCACCGTGGAAGCAGTGGAGCAGCAGGTCTCGACCCTGCCGGCTTCTTCACCGACCGGGGAAACGACCACGCAGCAAGGGCTGAACGAGGTCATGAACCCACCTGTTGAACTGGACCCGGTGCAGGTAAGGGCGCAGTACCAGGCAGCTTTCAAGCTTTTGAAACGCTCACAGTATGACCAGGCAATAAAGGCCTTTACGGATTTCCTGGTGACAAGTCCGGGCAGCGAGTATTCGGATAATGCACAGTACTGGCTGGGAGAAGCCTATTACGTAACACGCCAGTTTGAGCAGGCACTGGTTGAGTATAATAAGCTGCTAAGTAACTACCCTGAGAGCAAGAAACTTACTCACTCACTCTTGAAGATTGGTTTCTGCTATTACGAGATGGGTGCCATGGAACAGGCCGTCAATCGCCTGCAGTACCTGAAGCAAAATTACCCGGACACGACAGCTTCCAGGCTGGCTGATGAACGACTCAAGAAAATAGCCCGGGAAAATGTTCCCAGCACACAGGAGGCGGATACAGCAAGCTAGCCTGCCCCGTCAGCAGGTTTAGAGATAAGTCCAGCATTTCAATAACCGCCTTATGCGGCCAGGCGAACCTGGTTACGACCCGAGTTCTTTGCCCTGTAGAGGGCTTCGTCGCATCGATTGACCCATGATTTCAGCGTTTCGTCCTCACCGTGTTCGCTGACCCCACAACTTATTGTGACGGAGCCGTGTTCATTGGCATCCGAGCCAGCTACAAGATTGCGGATATCCTCTGCAATTTTTTCTGCTTCTTCGGCACCTGTACCCGGTAGAAGAATAACAAACTCGTCGCCTCCCAGGCGAAACACCTGGTCTGTCAGGCGAATTCGAGAACGTACCGTTTGAACAGTATTGATAAGCACCCTGTCACCATAGTCATGACCAAACTTGTCATTTGTTAATTTAAAGTTATCGATATCAAACATGATTTGGGTGAGCTGTAGTCCGTGACGTGAGCGCTCCGTGACGAGATCCTTCATTCGTGTTTGCAGGTGTCGGCGGTTATAAACACCGGTAAGAACATCAGTGATAGCCTGTTGCTCCAGGTATTCCCTTTGCGTCTCGACGATGAGCGAAAAAATATAGGCAACGAATCCTGAAAGGGCCATGGTGGCAAAGACACGATAGGTTTCATCAAGGCCAACGGCCTGTATCGAGAGTGGCACGATGCCGACCAGGAAAACGGCATTAATTATTAATGCACGATGGTGACGGAGAACGAAGTACAGGCAAAGTATGTAGGTGTAGGACCAGTATATTGCGAGTATTCCCTGCTGGTAAATGAGAAACCAGAGTATCAGGCCGATGACGCTCATCAGCAGGGACCGGGGGATTAAAATTCGACCGCGATTTTTAACAGAGATAAAGTCCAGTGAGACAAGTATCATCACCGCGATATCCGCAATGGCGACATTGTAACGACCTGTCAGGATGTCATTTACGGCGAAGGGAGCCAGGACGGCAACAACAATCAGGGAAAAATACTTGATGACCAGGTCCTGCGCACGGAAACTTCTTGTTTCGTGTCTCCATTGCTGCCAGGAGTTGGAGTCTTTTGTTTTTATTGTCAACGAGCTTGCCCGGTTTTTTTATTATTACTCGGTTCCCACCTGGCCAAACGCGTACAAAGCTCGCTAGTACATAAATGCTATGCTGTACGTCGTTGCCTGCTTGCCTCGGCTAGCTCGCGTATCAACGTCTCGCTGTCTTCCCAGCCGAGACAGGCATCAGTGATACTCTGTCCATATTCCAACTGCTTTCCTTCAACCACTTTCTGGTTGCCCTCAAGCAGGTGGCTTTCGATCATAACACCGAAAATACGACTATCGCCACCGGCTATCTGTCCTGCCACGTCCCTGCCTACATCCAACTGTTTTTTATACTCTTTATTGCTGTTTGCATGGCTGAAATCGATCATGATTCGCGTTGGTAAGCCAGCCTGTTCGAGCTCCGCCGCAACACTTTCAACGCTGGCCGCGTCGTAGTTGGGTTCCTTGCCACCGCGAAGAATGATATGACAATCCTGGTTACCGCTGGTGGTGAATATCGCGGAACTACCTTCCTTGCGCAGGGTAAGGAAGTGATGGGGTACGGAAGCTGCTCGAATTGCATCGATGGCAATTTGCGTTGTGCCCGACGTACCGTTCTTGAAGCCCACCGGGCTTGAAAGTCCTGAAGCCATTTCCCGGTGTACCTGGCTTTCCGTCGTGCGCGCACCAATGGCTCCCCAGCTAACCAGGTCCGAAAGATACTGCGGAGTGATGATGTCGAGATATTCAACAGCCGCCGGCATGCCCATTATGTTCAGGTCCATCAGCAGTTGCCTGGCAATGCGGATACCCTTGTTAATCTGGAAACTGCCATCGAGGTAGGGATCATTGATAAGGCCTTTCCAGCCAACCGTTGTCCGGGGTTTTTCAAAGTACACTCGCATGAGGATCAGCAAGTCATCTTTCAGCTCTTCCTTTAGTGGCAGCAGTCGATTGGCATACTCAAGGGCAGCTTTGGGGTCATGGATGGAGCAGGGGCCGGTAATGACCACAAGCCGGTCATCCTTTTGCTTTAAAATATCATGCACCGATTGCCGTGCATCATAAGTAGTCTTTGTCGCCTCTTCGGTAACCGCGATTTCCTCGCATATTTCAGTGGGGGTGGCTACTGCTTTCTTTGTGGCGATACGAAGATCGTCAGTATCGTACATCATGATTTTTGCCTGTATCTGTATAGTTCAGGTATTAGCCCGGCGGCCAGGTAAAAGATCGTCCAGCGAGGATGTGGATATGAAGGTGAAAAACACTCTGTCCAACTCCCTCGCCGTTATTCACGACCAGGCGAAATGCATCTTCAATTCCTTCCTGCCGGGCAACGGTGTTGGCGGCAAGAAGAAGATGACCAAGCAGGGCCTGGTCCTCGTCGCCGGAGTCGATGATACGGGCGATGGGCTTCCTCGGGATAACCAGTATATGAACAGGAGCCTGTGGATTTACATCCCTGAATGCCAGGCAATGTTCGTCCTCGTAAACAATATCCGCCGGTATTTCTCCAGCGATAATCTTGCTGAAAATTGTTTCACTCATTTATTTTCCCCAACACCGCAAAAAGAGGCTGGGATTATAGGGAGGCTTCGATTGAAAATAAACCGCTTCAGGCCGTTAGCTGATCTACCCCGGCAACGTTACTTCCCTCTTCAGTGGCAACGTTGCATGGACCGGCGATAACCCTGTTTCGTCCTGCAGATTTCGCCTCGTACAGCAGGCGATCAGTTTCGGCTATCAGGCTGGCACTGAATAATTCCCTGGTGGGATGAATTGACGATACACCCATGCTGATAGTAACGACGTTTGAAATTTCCGAACCCTCGTGGGGTATCGAAGTGTTTTCCAGGGCTGCAGAAATTTTCTCCGCAATGTTTCGCGCATCTTCAAGGCTGGTATCAGGTAGCACGATGGCAAACTCTTCCCCACCATAGCGGGCGACGAGGTCTCCTTCGCGGCGACTGAAATCTTCCAGTATGGTGGCTACTTTCTGCAGGCAACGATCGCCCTTCTGGTGACCATAGCGATCGTTGTAGTTTTTAAAGTAGTCGATATCGCACAGGATCAGCGAAACGATGGAGCGGGCTCGTACTGCCCTGTTCCATACTTTAGCCAGGTGTTCATCAAAATACCTGCGGTTTGAAATCCCTGTCAGGCCGTCACGCGTGGAAAGGATCAATAATTTTTCTGCGAGTATTTCAGCCTTTTCTTTTTCCTCACTCAACTGCAGGTCTCGTTTTCTCAATTCCTCGAGGTCAGCCTGCAACTGGGTGTTCAATTCTGATACCTGGAGCTTTTCTTTCTCGATGTCATCAAGCAGGCGAATATTTTCAAACTGGATGCCGATCGAACTCATAATTAGCTTGCGAATTTTAAAAACGCTGGCTGTCAGCAGTACGAAAAATAGCAAAACCAGGATGCCATAAATGACGTTGATCTTGTCCCCCTGGACAAGTAAATAAATGGCTGCCGGGATAAGCGTTGGGATAGCAAAGGTAATAAAGACAGAGGGGAAAGTCGCATAGGCATGGGCAGAGGCTGCGCACATACTCAGCGCCAGTATCAGGAAAAACTGTCCGTAATGGAAATTCTCCCGCAGCATGTATACGCACACAATGCCACAAGACAACCCGGCCAGGAATGTAAGAATGCTGTACTTAAGCCGAAGCTGCGATAACTCTTCCAGCTCATAGTCATCCACCATCGCACTGGAGGTAATACGGTATCGAAATGCAGAGAGAGTGACGTAGGCGAGCAACCATATCAGCAATACGGACTTGTCGCTTTGATGCCATAAGAAAACAGTGACGATACTTATCATCACGCTGGCAGTGAGCAGACTTTTGCCTGATAGCTGAAACAGGATATCCAGCTTTCTTGATTCAGTAAGTTTTTCGGGATTCACGTTTAATTTTAGCGCAGCCACCAGTGGAACAGGATGACGAACTTGCAGCAACAGGATAACTGGAAAGCATTTCCCGTGCCGATTTCAGAAAACATGCTCTATTCCTCAGTAAAGCAATGTGCCCCGATTAGCGAGTTTTATCGAAATTCCGTGATGACCAAGAAAGGGACCTCCCCGTCCCGCTTCCTTGATTTAATGATCATAAAGATAGCCCCCGTATCATGTAGATGCAACCTGTCTGTTGGGTTGCTGACACAAAAATCTCACCTTGATTCGCGTGGAATTTTTACCAAGTGTGAAAAGCCAGGGATCGACGCGCGCGCTACTGCAGGGTTACCGTGGACATGGGTCTTTTTTTTATCGATGGCAGGTCAGGTCCGTTTCGCGAGCCGGGCACCAACAACACTTTAAGCTCACTACAAGGAAATGACATTAAGCCAATAAAATATATGACATTTTTTTGGCTATTTATTAAACCGGACTGTTTACATTGCTGGCAACTTTGTCTAACCTTGCCATGTAAATCTGATTTAATTCATGAGGGGAATTCGATGCGCACTTATCTCATAGCAGTCGTGACGTTCCTGGTACTCGCGCCGGTCCAGAGCATGGCGGTGGAACCAATCAACGAAACGCACGCGATGATCTACTACAAGATCCCCTTCAGTGGCGCCAAAAAACCGGAAAACCGTCCGAGCTTTGGCTTTCGAATGGATCATACCAGCTACCAGCGTGGTGAAATGATCGAGTACAAGGACCTCATGAACAAGACAGCAGCTTTTGACTTCAGGATGGGAAGCGAGGGTGTCCAGGGCGTGTATGTTTCCGGTGTGGATTTCCTGCAGCGTTACCGTCTCCATCGCCAGGCAGAAGGTGATGCCGGAGAAATGGAGGAAAGCATGGAAAAAGCAGAAGACAAGGAGCCAGGGACGCTCACAAAAGTTGGAACAGATATTGGCAACACCATCGAAGATTTTGCCGCGGTGGTCCCGCTTGGATTCATGATTGGTGGCGCGATAGCCCTTGTCCTGGTCACTGGAGTCGGGGGTTAGCGAACCAGGATTTACTATCACTGAAGCTGCTGTCCCGGGTCTCGTTGCAATCTGCGTAATAGCAATTTTTTCATTTACTTCTCATGGCCCGTGGTTCACCGGGTCAAAAAAGTATTCATTTCCCAGCTCCTGATTACCGTATCCGTTTGATACCGGTGCTGCATTTACAACTAGATATATAATTTTCGGTTTTTAAATCGTGGAAATACCTGGTGCAAGATAGTATCGAAAACATCACTGCTTTATCCCTCAGCGCTGAAAACCTGCGCTGTGAAAAAGGTGACATGGTTTTATTTGAAGATCTGCACATTGCCCTCGGACCAGCAGAGGTGCTGCAGGTAAAAGGTGCAAACGGCAGCGGTAAGACCTCGCTATTGAGGATACTCTGCGGGCTATCTCAGCCGGATGAAGGATCCGTGGCCTGGTGTGGAAGGGACATCCACGAGTACCGCGCTGAGTATCAACAGGAGCTCGCCTACATGGCTCATGCAAATGCTATAAAAGCAGAACTGAGCGTACTGGAAAACCTGCAACTGAATCGTGCCATCAGCGGTCACCCCGGAAGCCTTTCGCTGCAGCAGGTAATCGATAAAATGTCCCTCGACGAGCACATCGATGTGCCGGCTGGCCGCCTGTCCTCGGGTCAGAAAAGACGCCTGGCTTTTGCCCGCCTGCTCAGCGTGCACAGCCGGCTGTGGATACTGGACGAACCTCTCAACTCCCTTGATGCTGCCAGCCGGAACCTGGTGTGCACTTGCATGATAGAGCATGTGCAAGGTGGCGGCAGTGTCGTACTTACCAGCCATGAGAGTATTGACTGGCAGGCAACCACGGTAAAAGAGGTAAGCCTGTAAATGCAGAATTCTTCGCTGGTCATCGCATTCATAAGCTTACTGAAAAGGGAACTGCTTCTTGGAATTCGCCACAGTAGTGAATTGCTGAACCCGCTGCTGTTTTTCCTCATTGTCATCACCATGTTCCCGCTTGCGCTTGGTCCCGAACCGGGGAAACTCAGGGAGATAGCGGTGGCTGTCATCTGGGTGGCTGCTGTGCTGGCTTCCAGTCTTTCACTGGACATGATGTTTCGATCGGATTATGAAGATGGAAGCCTTGAGCAGTTGTTGCTCTCTCCCCATCCAGTTCCGGCATTGCTTATGGCAAAGGTATTCGCCCACTGGTGCCTGAGTGGTGCTCCCCTGGCGGTTTGTGCCATGACCCTTGGCCTGTTTTTGTATCTACCAGGCGGAGCCATGCTACCGCTATTGTTCACCCTGTTGCTGGGTACCCCGGTACTTAGCCTGGTGGGTTCAGTTGTAGTTGCATTGACCGTCGGTCTCAGGGGCGGCGGCATGCTCATGGCCTTGCTTATACTGCCACTGTATATGCCATTGCTTATTTTTGCGGTATCAGCAGTGAACAATGCTGTGCAGGGATTGTCCATTGAGGCAGAATTATATTTTCTTGCAGCGATTTTAATGTTGGCCCTTACACTTTGCCCATTTGCCACTGCAGCTTCCTTACGCATCAGGATGAATTAAAATGTTTGGTCCACTGGACAAGTACGCAGCGCCTGAAAATTTCTACCGCATGGCAAGGACACTCGGTCCCTGGCTGGGTTGGGCCAGCCTGCTGCTGCTACTGGCAGGACTTTATGGAGGGTTGGTGTATGCGCCCGCTGACTACCAGCAGGGTGAGAGTTTCAGGATAATCTATGTCCATGTGCCAAGCGCCTGGATGTCCCTGTTTGTTTACATGGTCATGGCAACAAGTGGTGCCATGGGGCTAATCTGGAAGGTAAAAGTAGCCGATGCGATAGCACGGGCCTCTGCACCGGCTGGTGCTGCCTTCACCTTCCTCGCCCTGGTCACCGGGTCCATCTGGGGAAAGCCAATGTGGGGCACCTGGTGGGTATGGGATGCACGATTAACGTCGGAACTGATACTGCTGTTCCTGTATCTTGGTTACATGGCGCTACAGGCGGCCATCGAAGACAGGCGAACCGCGGCCCGAGCGGGAGCCGTACTGGCCCTGGTGGGTGTCATCAACATTCCCATTATTCACTACTCGGTTGAATGGTGGAGCACCCTGCACCAGGGGCCCACGGTGTCGAAAATCGGGGCGCCGTCAATACACCGCGATATGCTAATTCCACTGCTGATCATGTTTGCGGGCTACAAGCTGTATTTTTTCAGCGTATTGCTGCTGCGTGCGCGCGGAGAGATCCTGGAACAGGAGAAAAACAGTCGCTGGGTGGGTGAGCTGGTAGTCGGCGGTGGTAAAGCCTGATGCAGTCGCTGGGAGAGTTTTTCCACATGGGTGGCTACGCGAGTTATGTCTGGTCAGCTTTCGGGATCAGCTTTTTCGTGTTGCTCTTCGGTTTTGTTGTGCCCTTGCTAAAAGAGCGCAGGACGATGGAAAAAATTCGCAGGAGAAACAACAGGCGTGAGCAGAAAAATGAATCCGCGACGACGTAAAATACTACTTGGCGTGGTTTTCATCGTACTCGGGGTTGGAGCGGCAACTGCCCTGGTGCTCAAGGCCTTTTCAGAAAACCTGCTTTACTTCTACAGCCCAACCCAGGTTGTTGCGGGTGAAGCGCCTACTTCCAGGTTGTTTCGAATAGGAGGCATGATCGTAGACGGTAGCGTTAAAAGAGATCCTGACAGTCTCAAGGTGAGTTTCTCGCTGACTGACACCGCGGAGGAGGTGAGAGTACATTATGAAGGTATATTGCCTGACCTGTTCAGGGAGGGCCAGGGAATAGTTGCCAATGGTGAGCTAGACGAGGAAGGGGATTTTATTGCCCGAGAAGTGCTGGCCAAGCATGATGAAAATTATATGCCCCCTGAAGTGGCCGATGCCCTGGCGGAAGCAGGAGCGGGTACACAATACGGCAATTACAAGATCAAGAAATGAGCATAGATTACGACAAGTTGCGACGTGAATACCGGCAGGTACTGCTGGACGAAGAGAAGATGAATGACGATCCAGTGCTGGAGTTCGAAAGCTGGTTTGACCAGGCCGTGAGGCTGGAGTTGGAACTTCCAAACGCCATGGTGCTGGCCACGGTAAAAGACGGAAAGCCTGCGGCCAGGTATGTCCTGCTAAAGAGCTTTGGGCAGGATGGTTTCGTTTTCTTTACCCATGCTGTCAGTGCCAAGGGCAGACAGCTGGCAGACAATCCATTTGCTGCCCTGGTGTTTTACTGGTCGCCCATACACCGGCAGGTACGGGTCGAAGGCCGGGTCGTCGGTGTCAGTGACCAGGAGGCTGACGAATATTTTGCCAGCAGGCCCCACGGCAGCCGCGTCGCAGTCTGGGTTGCTGACCAGTCCAGCGAAGTGGAGAGTCGAACATACCTTGAAGAAAGGATGGCACAGCTTGAAGAAGAATATCCCGGTGAAGTGCCGCGCCCCGAGACATGGACCGGCTACCGCGTCATTCCTGACAACATAGAGTTCTGGCAGGGCAGGGAAAATCGACTGCATGACCGGGTACTGTATCGAAAGAGCGATGACGGTGATTGGTCAAAAAGCCGGCTGGCACCATGAGAAAAGACAGGTATAGCCCGTGAAACAAGCATGCTTACTCCTCCTGGTACATCTCGTTGCAAACCTTTGCCTTTGCTTGCCAGTCCAGGCAGGGGAAGAACTGCCCCGCGTCAGGATGCAGACAAGCCTGGGTGAAATTGAACTGGAGCTTTTTGCGGATAAAGCTCCCAGGACTGTTAAAAACTTTCTCAACTATGTGAACAAGCAGTTCTACGACGGATTGATCTTTCATCGTGTAATCAGTGGCTGGATCATCCAGGGAGGTGGTTATGATGAAAACCTGGATTATTTCGCAACTGACCCGCCAATCAGGAACGAGGCTTCAAAGCACAAGCTGGAAAATGTCCGTGGCACAATCGCAATGGCGCGAGGTTTTGACCCCAATTCTGCAGACACCCAGTTCTTTATTAACCTGAGCGATAACCCCAGTTTTAATTTTAAAAACAGGACGTCAAAGGGATATGGCTACAGCGTTTTTGGAAAGGTTACCTATGGCATGGATGTGGCAGATGCAATAGGTGAAAAACCTACCGGTGCAAAGGGGCACCTGGAAAAAGATGTGCCCCTGAAAACAATATTCATAGAAAAGATCGAAGTCATCGACTAAGCGGGACAGCGCCGGGATCCAGCGCGGCAGGTCCTGGTATTGCTAGTGAGAGCGAAGTACCTCGCTCATCAGTTTGAATGCCTCGGATGCGTCAAGCGGATCGACATGAACCTCAACCAGCAGCGGACCCGGACCATTCCAGTCTGCGGCTCTTTGCATGGCTGACTCCAGCTCATCCTCGGTATGAACATCGATACCTTCTCCACTGCCAAAAGCCTGCGGTAGCATGTGATATCGCCATTCCGGGATGTCATTAAACGGCCCATCGTGAATCAGGCGTTCTGCAGTATAACCCTTGTTATTAACAACAAAGACGACGGGGGATTTGCCGTAACGGCCAATGCTCGATAGCTCCTGTGCGGTCATCTGGAAAGAACCGTCACCTTCTACCGCGATGACACGTTTGCCGTCTTCACAGGCAAAGCAGGCACCGAGCGTGGCGCCAAATGCCATGCCAATTGATGCCCAGTAGCAGGAAGCGACGTAAAGCGAGTTCCTCGGTAACTGCAGGTGCGTGATGTTTATTGCGCAGCCGGCGTCGGCAAGGATGGTGTCACCATCTTCGAAAAAATTCACAAGGCGATCATAGAAACGCTTGTTGCTGAGAGGTTTTCCTTTCTCAGCACTGCCAATATCACCGGGCGTGTGTGAAAAACACTGTCGCGGTGCTTCATCATCTGTGCTGTCCAGGTTCTCCGGGAGACGCTCCAGCAACTCATCGACCAGGTTGACTATCGACACGTTTTCAAATGTCTCACCCTCAAGTTCGAGGCGGTTGTCCCAGGCAACAACCTTTTGCGAGTCCTGCAGTTTCGCGGTAAATCCGCCGAGATTAAAGTCAGACGGCACTGCTCCGAGGAATACAACCGTGTCGGCTGCTTCCACGTAATCCCGCACGGCGGGCTGGCTACCGGCACCCTGGTAGGATCCAATGCAGTTGTCCTGGTGCTCGAGATAATCTGCCTTGCCAATAAATAGCGAGCCCGCTTTTATGCCGCTGTACTCGAGGATTTTTTTGACTTTTTCCTGCAGGTTCCAGCGGTGAATTTCGTGTCCGGGTAGTATCACGCTGCGCTTGCTGGAAACGATCTTGTCGACCAGCTTGATGGCAGCCTGCCTGGCATTGTCCGTGCTGGTTTCTATGTAATTACCTGGCTCGAGCTTATTGCCTGGCGCATTCACTTTTACCAGTTGAATATCCGTGGGAATTTCCAGGAAGACCGGTCGTTTTTGCGCAAGACACAGGCCAAGTGCCTTATCAATCTCTTCACAGGCTGAGTCGGCGTTATCAAGTAATCCCGCATAAGCCGTGATGTTGCTGAAGATTTTTAGTGAAGTCTCGTAGCGGTCGAGCATCAAGTGATGCAGAACGGGCCGGTTTTCATAGGCTGATGTAACCGGGCCACCGGAGATCACCACCAGTGGTACTTCTTCGGCGTAGGCACCTGCCACTGCATTCACCAGGCTGAATGAGCCGGGGCCGTAAGTTACGGCTACAGCGCCGAGCCCCCTTATTCGTGCATAACCGTCGGCGGCATAGCCAGCATTTAGTTCGTTGCATGCAGCGATGTGTGTAACATCGTTGTCTACCATGGTTTCAAACAGTGGCAGGATAAAATCACCGGGAATACCAAAGACGTGATCGACACCAAGTGATTCAAGTCTTTTTAAAAGATACTCGGCAAGGGAAATTTTGCTATCGCCAGTCATGCACTTGCTCTAACACCTGCTGATTAGAAAGGAAGGGAGTTGTGATGAAATATACTCCGTGGAAATGTTTTTATCCAGTTGCTTTAAGTACACGTTTTACCCATTAAAATGGCTTCAAGGACCTGCTTCGTGCATGTATCAAGGTATTTCAACTGGCGAAACTTTTTGTGTCTTACTACACTAGTGAATCATGTCAAAACAATACCACTCATTCACCGAGTTCTGGCCTTTCTATGTCAGTGAACACAGTTTGCCGAGAACCCGCCTGTGGCATTTCGTGGGCACGGCTTCCCTCCTGCCGATAATCGTTATTGCCATTTTTTATAACCTCTACCTGCTCCTGTTATTGCCGCTGTTTGGCTACGGCTTTGCCTGGTATAGCCATTTTTTTGTGGAAAAGAACAGGCCTGCAACCTTTCGCCACCCTCTCTGGTCCCTGGTCGGGGACTTTCGAATGTTTGCGTTGATGTGCATGGGCAAGATGGATGAAGAGGTGGAGCGTTGCAAGAAACTGGAAACAGACAGGAGCCTGGAAGACGTCAGCAGCGATGACGCTGCTGCAGATGGCATGTGAAATACGCCTGCCGTATCACTCCGCTTTCAAGTTGCGGAGGAATGAAGGAACCCTGGAAAAAAAGTAGAAGGAAAAAGAGGCGACGATAATTGTGTCCAGCGATGGAATGGACGTGAATTCAAAATACGCATTTGTTGTCGCGTAGCCGAAAGAGCTTGCGATTATCCACGACAGGAAGGCTTCAATTTTATAATTTTTCTGTGTCTTTGAGGGGCTGTCACGATAGTTGTCGCTGATGAGGAAATAGTCGGTGATATACACCCCGGCTACGGGTGGCACAAGGTAGCCCAGTATCAACAGGAAGCCGATGAGGTTTTGCGTCAATCCTGATATGGCGAGTACGCTGCCCGCAAGCCCAATGATTATGGTGATTTTCCACTTGGCCAGGGATGTAACAATAGTTGAAATTGCCAACGATCCTGAATACAGGTTATTGGCGTTCGTTGTCCAGGTAGCAAGGATTAGCATGACTACCCCGAAACCACCCAGGCCCAGGCTGGCAAGTATTGCAACGTAATCGTGAGTCAGGGTTGCGATACTCGGCAATGCAGAAAGCACCAGCACCAGCGGGTAGCCGATAAAGCTTCCGATAAAAGCACCCTTGATTCCGGCGAGCATGCTTTTCGCATACCTGCAAAGATCCGGTAACAGGGTCATGCCAACAATGTAGCCACCAATAACTGCCGAGACACCCTGGCCAAAATTTATCGTATTGCCCTGGAAGGCGAGCACGCTGTCCATGCCTGAAGTCCGAAGGCTGTATAGCGCAACGAAAACAAGGAATAGCGCGAGCAGGGGCACAATCGCAAGAGATATTTTGTCCAGTGCCTTAAAGCCAAATATGGTTGTGCCTATCATCAGGATTGCACCGGGCAGCAGGTAAGTACCTGGCTCAAGCACAATGTCCAGGTAATTGGCCAGCATCGATGCCAGGGCATCTGCAAAGAGCCCGAGGGTAACTGCGAACCATCCAAGGGAGGTAAGTGCGATAATGAAACTGACAATTCTCCCCCCCAGTCGCCCAAAGGTATATTGCAGGATCATGTAGGTCGAGAGGTGTGTCCTTGCAGCTATGGTTCCGCTCAGGGCGCCTACCAGGAACAGGACAAGCCCACCGGTAAATGCAGCAGCACTGGATTGGAGAAAGCCCATGCCCTGGCCCAGTTCAATGCCCACCAGGAATGCCGGGACGGTTATGGTTATCCCGGTGAGTATCATGCCAATACGCAGGCCGCTGACAGTTTTCTCCTGTGGCACAGCATCGCGGGAATGGTCTTCCAGTAGTTCGTCCAGCGCAGTCATTTTTGCTTACGTTTTAAGATGATCGGGCGGCATTGGAACATGCTTCTCCATGCCATCACCCGTGTATAACTGATCACCCTGCAAGGAAATCAGGCAATACTTTTTTCCAGCATCCTTTCATAGTATTCCTCGTTTTCCTTTACCAGTTCCTGCTGTCCCTTATCCAGTTCAAGCTCAGGTTCCTTCCACGCCTGGAACCCGGTCGAGTTTTCTACGTTGCCATACCAGTGACTGGCCCAGACACCATCACTTTCCCGGCGTCCCCTGGGCCAGTTGAGCATCTCACCAAGGTAGGGAATTTCCAGCAGGGCACACAATCTTTGCAGGCAGCCGGCAGGATCATTAAGGAATTTTACCGCGTCTATGATGGGGATATCCTGCTCACTGAGACTGGATATTTGCCTGTACAGGGTGTACTGGCGTTCTATCCCTATATCTGCGCTGTTTACTGATTCGCGTTTCTGCACATAGGAATTGACCACGTAGCGGGGATGACGAATCAGGAAACAGTGTTTCATACCGGCAGTCCAGTGCAGGTCCATGTGTCCAGGTATGTGATGCGTCATGTGTTTTTGATAAAAATACTGGCTATCACGCTCAAGCTCAGAAAGTTCCCGTATGACCTGGTTCCAGTCTGTCGACTGGCTTGCTATAACCTCTTCTCTCATGGGGTGATCGAGGCCGCTTTCGAGCAGGTAACAGGCGTAAAAGGGCTCATCAACAACAGTGGTATCAGGGCGATTTTCAAAAGCACGCATCATGGCCGTGGAAATATTTCGTGGGCCACTCCACATGGCGATACGCCGGGTCATTAGCCTTTACTCTCCTCGTCGATCAGGGCCAGGTAAAGTTGCTGAAGCCTTTCCACCATCACGCCTCTTTTGCCATTTCCCAGGATGCGCCCGTCGATTTCCGTAACGGGGGCTACACCGGCGAAAGTGCCAGTGACAAAAGCTTCTTCTGCGCCATAGACATCAGTCAGGCTGAAGTTCTTTTCAAAAACAGGTATGTCATTTTCCTTGCAGAGATCAATGATGTTCCTGCGTGTAATCCCCCCGAGGCAGTAATCACCACTTGAAGTCCAGACCTCGCCCCGGCGTACGATAAAGAAATGGGTGGAATTACAGGTTGCAACAAAGCCATGGGGATCCAGCATAAGGGCTTCGTCGGCACCTGCCTTCGTGGCCTGTATACAGGCGGTAATACAATTTAACTTGGAATGACTATTTAATTTTGGATCCTGGACATCCGGGTAGCCTCGTCGCACATGCACGGTGAATAGCCTAATGCCGTTTGTTAAAGTTTCCTCGCTGGCTTCCTTGTGTTCAGCAATGATGACAATGGTAGCCGGGGTGATAGTCATCCTCGGGTCCTGGTAGGGGGTGGACTTTATTCCCCTTGTCACCATCAGTCGAATATGAACACCGCTCTCCATGTCATTAGCCCTGCAGGTTTCGTAAATCCTTTCACCCAGCTGCTCCTTGCCAAGTGGCATTTCAATATCCAGGGTCTTTGCACCTTCATATAGCCGGTCAAGATGCGTATCAAGAAACAGCAATTTGCCCCTGTGTAGCCTGATGCCTTCCCAGACGCCATCTCCCAGCACATAGCCGGAATCAAAAACTGAAATTTTTGCGTCTTCCCGGGCGAGCAATTCGCCATTGATATTGATCAGGATTTTCGCGTTGCGCGGATCCTGCTGGTGGTCGTGGGTACCCTGTGCCATTTACTATTCCCCCGCTTGAGGCCCGTGGTAGCTAAGGCGCGAACATTAGCACCGATAATGTATTCATGCCAAGGTGATGTATGCAATTTTGTCCCGCATTCGAGGACGTGACTTTTTAAGATTCCTGGCCTTCTTTTTACCCGTAATACCGTAATTCGATGATGTTATTGTCAGGGTCGTTAAAGTAAAAAGAATGTGGTGTGTAGCCCTGTGCTCCGAAAGAGCTTTGTGGTCCGGGAGTCATTTCAATTCCAGCTTCGGCAAGTCTTCGTGTCATCTTTTCGTAATCAGCCCTCTCAAGATTTAAGCAAAGGTGATTTAGCGCCTGTCCTCCGGCCTTACCTCCTGTCATTTTCCGTGCCGGGTCCAGCATGCTGGTAGCCATGAGATCAAGAATACAGTCATCGTTGATACGAACACTGGGAAAGGGGGCCTTGCCGGCCTCGTATTCCTCTTTCCGTACTGCCGCCATTCCAAGCACATTACAGTAAAAATTTAAAGAGCCAAGGGGGTCGTAGACCCAGAGCACAACATGATCAATATTCATCATAATCTGCAAGCTGTAAGCTAATTATTGGGAGCTGGTTGCAAATATTACACGATAATTCTTCCAGGATATTTGTTAGCGCCCATCGAATTTATTAAAGTAAGTTCTCCCAACAAGGCTGGAATAGAATAAATGAGTGATAAAAAAGGTTATGAGCCACCCCGGGTCTGGACCTGGGATGAGCCAAGCGGTGGAAAGTTTGCAAATATTAATCGACCCATCGCCGGTTCAACCCACGACAAGGAACTACCGCTGGGCAAGCACCCCCTGCAACTGTACTCACTGGCCACGCCAAACGGCGTCAAGGTGACGATAATGCTTGAAGAGCTGTTGGCTCTTGGTATCGACGGCGCGGAATATGATGCCTGGCATATTGATATCAACGAGGGAGACCAGTTCTCAAGTGGTTTCGTGGGGATCAATCCAAATTCAAAAATACCAGCTCTCGAGGACAGGAGTGGTGACACTCCACAGCGGGTGTTTGAATCCGGGGCGATACTGGTTTATCTCGCAGAAAAGTTCGAAAGCTTTCTTCCCCATGAACAAGCCCAGAGAGCGGCCTGTTTGTCCTGGCTTTTCTGGCAAATGGGAAGCGCGCCTTACCTTGGTGGGGGTTTTGGTCATTTTTATGCGTACGCACCCGAGAAATTCGAGTACCCGATCAATCGTTTTACCATGGAAGTAAAGCGACAGATGGATGTGCTTGACCGCCACCTGGCGGAGAACCAGTTCTTCTGTGGCGACCAGTACACCATTGCTGATATGGCTATCTGGCCCTGGTATGGCGTTCTTTGTCTCGGCAAGATTTACGATGCCGGCGAATTCCTGGATGTGGAGTCCTACCGTAACCTGCGTCGCTGGACCGAGGAGGTACAGTCACGCAAGGGTGTTCAAAGGGGACGCCTGGTTAATCGTACCTGGGGCGATGAGTCCGAGCAGCTGCGTGAACGTCACGATGCGGCTGATCTTGACCGCCTGTTCTAGCCAGCCTTCACTGACTCAAGAGCCCACCTGCCGGAAATAACCCCAAAGCTGGCACGGTTTTAGCATTGTATTCCTGTTACCCGGGAAGAATCACCCGGGTATTGGCCCATTTTTGGGAATTTTCTAAAGTTAATCAGGTAGATGCCGCTACTAGAGGCGGTAAACCGCTGCTGAAGTACTTTAAAAGGAATTAAGGGGAATAACAAAAATATGACACAACAGGAATGTACACCGAATTCTGACGGGATGCATTTAGTCCGGCAGGGTCTCGCAGGTGGACCTCGCCGTGGCTAAAACCCTGCTCCTCATCGAAGATAATCCCGGTGACGTGGCTCTGATCAGCGAACTGTTGTTGTCAGTCAGGCCAGACGAATACCGTATTGAATCTGCCATGACCCTGGCCGAAGGTCTCAACCAGCTCAAGAATAACTATTACGACGTGGTGATTTCCGACCTGTCTTTACCGGATTCCGATGGCCTGCAGATCATCGGCAGGCTGCAGGATGTTGAGGACAGGGCTCCGATTATCGTGATGACGGGGAATGATAACCAGCAGGTTGCCGTGCAGGCGGTGCAGCAGGGCGCACAGGACTACCTGGTCAAGGGCCAGGGTGATGGTCATCTTATAGGCCGTGCAATCGACTATTCCATCGAACGCAAGAAGGTGGAGAAGGGCCTGAGTTATCTCGCGCAGTATGATGCCCTGACTGGTCTTGCTAATCGGGTGCTTTTCAAGGAACGACTGGCTCGCTCACTGATTCGCGCTGACCGAAACAATACCTATGTGGCCCTGATGTTTATTGACCTGGATCGCTTCAAGAATGTTAATGATACCCTCGGCCATGATGCGGGCGACCGCCTGCTAATAGAAGTGTCAAAGAGACTGTCTGGTGTGGTCAGGGAAGGGGATACGATTGCGAGGCTGGGTGGTGATGAATTTACTATCATCCTCGAAGAAATAAAAAAGGAAGAGGTTGTCAGCCAGATTGCGACAAAACTGCTGGCTCAGATGACGGATCCTTTCGAAATAGATGGCATGGAGATCTTTGTTACACCGAGTATCGGTATCACCATGTATCCCCAGGACAGTAGCGACGCAGGCAGCCTGCTGAAAAATGCTGACACGGCGATGTACCGCGCAAAAGATACCGGCAGGAATGGCTTCCAGTTTTATACCGCGGATATGAACACGCGATCCATCGCAAGGCTCGACCTTGAATCCAAGCTACGACGTTCACTTGAGCATGAGGAGTTTGTTCTTTATTACCAGCCCAAGATTGATCTTGCCAGTCAGCGCATGATCGGCACCGAGGCACTCATTCGCTGGCGGCATCCGGAGCTCGGTATTTTGCCACCGGGGGAGTTTATTCCCCTGGCTGAAGAAATTGGCATGATCGAAAGTATCGGTAACTGGGTGATTAAAACTGCCTGTAAGCAAATCGCGGAATGGCAGGATAAGTACAAGGTGACCCTGCCAGTAGCAGTCAACATCTCGGCACGTCAGTTCAGAAACCCTGGTTTCGTTCCCTACATCGACACGGTCCTGCAGGAATTCCAACTCGAGCCATCCTGCCTGGAGATTGAAATCACGGAAAGTGCCATCATGGAGCAAACCAGGCAGACCAGCCTTGCGATGAAACAGCTAAAAGAGCGAAATATCAGGGTTTCCATTGATGACTTTGGTACTGGCTACTCTTCACTTAACTACCTCAGGCGTTTCATGATCGACACCCTCAAGATCGATCGGTCCTTTGTGCAGGAAATTACCGAGGGCACGGATGAGGCCGCGATAACCTGTGCCATTATTGCACTTGGTAGAAGCCTTAACATGAACGTAGTAGCTGAAGGTGTTGAAACCGGTGAGCAGGCAAGGTTCCTGTTTAAAAACGGCTGTAACGAGGCACAGGGCTACCACTTCAGCAAGCCAATCCCCGCAGAAGAAATCACGCGCTACATGCAGCACCAGCAGCAGGAGATGGTCAAGGCAGCAGGCTGAGCGCCCGGGCAGCGGCTAATTACCTTTCTATCCGAGTGGCGCTTAATTACGCAGGTTTGTAATCCAGCACCTGTTCTCGCCCTGTAATACTCTTTTTACCTTCTTCTTTTTGCTACCAATACACTATTCCATGAAAGACGTAGAGTTGATTAAACGTGTAAAATGAAAGCCATGGACAGTGTTGAAGCCGAGATCAAGTACCTTGCTCCAGGCGAGGAAAAACCCGTTTACTACGCATCCCGCGGAGGCAGCGAAGCCCAGCTAAACCTGGATGGTAATTTTGAAACCCGCAGGGTCGCCATCACAAATGGCCGGACTGAACCAGGCAGGGAATTCAGTCTCGACCGTGAGGGCTTCAGGCTGGTGCAAGCGCAGATTGATCAAGTAGACCTGTACGACGAAGAGTCGGTGAAGGAGAGTTTTCTTCCCCGGGTGGAGTCATATATTGCCCGCGAGACCGGTGCGACAAGGGTAGTGGCATTTGATTTCACCCTGCGCTCTGATAATGCAGGTGTCCGCGGAGACAGGAATAGCAGGGAGCCGAGCACGGTAGTCCATAATGATTACACCGCCAAATCCGGCCCGCAGAGGGTACGAGATCTTTTTCCACCCGAAGAAGCGAAGAATCTCCTTAAACAGCATTTTCAAATCGTTAACTTCTGGCGCACTATTCGTAACCCGGTAAAAAGCACACCACTGGCGGTGTGTGATGCCCAGTCAGTGAAAAAAGAAGAGCTGGTTGATGTCGTACGCGTTGCAAAGGAGCGCACGGGAGAACTTACCATGGCCTACTATAACCCGGCACATCGCTGGTACTACTTCGATGCAATGCAGTCTGGCGAGGCGCTCCTGATCAAGACCTTTGATTCAAATCCCGCTGCAATCGCAAAGAATTGTATACACACCGCGTTCCATTTTCCCGATGAAAGCAACAACTTTGAGCCTCGCGAGAGCATAGAAGTACGTAACTTCGTCTTTTTTTCGTAGTTCATCAAGTACCTGTAAACTTGTTCCGCTTTCCCACCATGGCCGGGAATAATTCCCGGGATGTATACGGTTTTTATTGAGTTCCTCTACTAGTCTTCAAACTGGATGTTTTAAATTCATTTCAAGCATGGAGGAATTCCCATGAGCTCACTGCACATGTCCACAGGTCTTCGAATGAGTCTCGCGTCTGCTACGAGCCTGTTAATGACTTTCATTATTCTCGCGTTCATGAAATCCCTTATTGGCGGTGATGGTCCGGTGATTATTGAAAAAAGGAAGTTGATCCCGCTTCCCGAGTTCATTTTTTCCAGGCCGCCACCGCCGGATCCAGCGTTTGAAAAAATTGAGCCACCTGATGAGCTTGTTGATCCGCCACCGGAGCCGGTGATACCGGGGGACGAAGAGACGGGTGAAGTGATAGAAGTCACCGTGCGCAACAGGCCAACCATCGAAGGCAAGTTGCCGGGTGCCTTCCTCAAGCCGCAATTCAATACCGAGCTGGCAGCGGTTGTCGAGATACAGCCTGAATATCCACGATGGGCTATCAGGAAGGGTATTGAAGGTTACGTTCTCGTGGAGTTCACCGTCACCAGGAGTGGTTCCACCCGCGATATCAAGGTGCTTGATGCCTACCCGGCTGATACCTTCAATCGATCGGCAATTCGCGCTGCAGGTAAGTCACGCTTTAAACCAAGGGTTGTGGATGGTTCACCGGTCGAAGTGATGGGAATGCAAAAGAAGTACACCTTTCGCCTGGACGAGTGACACATGTAACACCGCTGTACACGCATTTTCAGGTGTTCCATGACGAACCGATGATGCTGTCGCCTGTCATATGAGGTATGTTCAGACAGTTTCTTTTTTTCGCGTGTCTCATACTGGCGCACTCAGCTACTGCGACCCCCAGTTGGCGATGGCACGATGATTTTTCCAACAGGGAAAAACAAAAGTTAACCGAGTGGATATTGCACGCAGAGCAGGGAATGAGCAGGTTGTTTGGGCCACTGCCCTATAGATACAGCGTTCATTTTCATCGTATGAAAAAAGGCAGGGGGCCCACGCCATGGGCCAATACGGACAAGCGACGAGGCAGGGCAGTACACTTTTATGTGAACACCGCCTATGCCTGGTCCGCCTTTGAAAAGGACTGGACCGCATCCCATGAGCTTTCCCACCTGATGTTTCCCTACATTGGGACAAGTGGCCGGTGGTTCGCTGAAGGACTTGCCAGTTACCTGCAATACCAGATTATGTATGCCAGTGGCACAGTCAAGTGGAAGCAGGCGATAAATCGTTACGCGGAAAGGTTCAATGCCGCGCGAAGACAGGACACCTTTGGCGACATGGCTATCACCAGTATCAGCAACCTGCCAAGTCTAAAGGATGTAAATGTGCGGCTTTACTGGGGTGGTGCAAGCTACTTCCTGCTGGTTGATCGCGCGCTGAAAGAACAAAAGAATATTCGCCTGAATGATGTAATCAGCGCCTACATGGAATGTTGCATGTTCCGCAACTATTCCAGCGCAGAAGAGATGATAGAAGTCTTTGACAGAATTTCCGAAAGTGAAATATTTACCGAGTATTACCTTGGTAGTGTCAGCCAACGCGGATTTCCCAGGACCCGGGAAAGCCTGGGCTGGTTGGAAGACAACCCACCCGTTATAAGGGAAGTGAATAAAGTTAATTGAAATTATTTGTCCACTTAAGGGTTATTCACTTTCACCTTCAAAATACCTGACTGCTGACTCGCTCCTTGTTACGAGATTGAGGTCGAGTCCGGCTTCCGGGTCGGAGAAATCCCCAGCATAGGAACCCACTTTCTCGGAGTCCGGGTACTCACAAACTTCCGGACTCTGGTTGGTTGAAACGGCCAGGTAGCGTAGTTCACTATCACTGCTGTTGATCAGCTGGTGTCCCCCGTCTCTTCCCGGAGGACAGGCAATAAAATCACCTTCCCGCAGTGGAAATGCCTGGTCTCCGTAGCGAAGGGTTCCTTCACCTTCAAGTATGAAAAACATTTCTTCATTTGCATGGTGCCTGTGGAAAGGAAATGCGCATTTTCCCGCGGGCAGGATAGTAATGTTATAACCGAGCTTTTGAGCACCGATCCTGTGAGCTATTCGTAACAGCCTCGCTTCAAATTTACCGCCGTCGCCAAACTCCGAGGCCTCCACTTCATCAATGTTAATCTTGGGTATGCTTTCCATCGGCGTCTCCAGTGTTTTGATCGGGCTAGTTTACGTATACGCAGGCAAGGGTACAAAGCCATGAGCTTAAATGGCCTAACGCCAGTTAAACAGGCGTGTGCCCGATATGTCGTTTCCGTCAACATCCTGTATCAGGCGCGGTGGACAGCTGCGCTGCGTCAACAGGGAAACGACGATCATGGCTGTTAAACTGCAAAGAAACGCGGGCACCGATGCAATGTAAATGGCGTCCCAGGTTTCACCGTCTACGTAAGGAAGGAAAACAAATACCAGTATTACCCAGCCAGCCAGGCCTGCGCCGATGGAAGCCCAGGCGCCCATGATATTGGCCTTTTTCCAGAGCAGTCCGCATACATAGACGGCTGAAGTGGTGGGAAATGCCATGGCGCCGGCAAACACGAGGAGATTGTAAAGGTCGCCCACCGCAAGGCCGACTACCAGGCCTGTTGCAGTGAAGCAGAGCATGGCGATCCTCGTTGCGAGCAGGCGTTGCCTGTCGGTGGAGCCGGGTTTAAATGCCCTGAACGCGGTGTATCCAAGAAGGGCGCCTGCAGTCAGGACAGTATCTCCAGCAGTACTGACAATGGCAGAGGCCGCGGCCACGAAAAAAAGAACGGCGACCCATTGTGGAACGTGGTGCTGCACGAACCAGGGAAAAATATCATCCTGGCTGGCAGCCGGGATATTCGCATCAAGTATAAACACGCACATACCGACAATGACTGGAATCATGCCAAGCACGAGGTAGACGACTCCGCCGAGAACAAAACCGCGAGTTGCGGCGACTTCATTTTTTGCGGCGAGAGCACGTGCCATGAGTACCGAACCGCCAAGGTCTCCAATGGCGACAGAAAACCACGCCGCGAGCATGTAGAGGAATCCCAGTAGTCCAAGGAAGCCTGCAAATCCGGCAGGTTCTCCTGAAGTGGTCAGGGCGTTGGTATAAAAAAGACTAAACGGTGGCATGCCATCAACGTTGCCTGCATTTTCAATAAACGCTGCCGGGCCGCCCACCGAGGCAAGGGCATAGGGCAATACCGTGAGAAGGACAAAGGTAAGAATAATAAAGGCCAGCATGTCTGAACGGGATAATGCCCAGAGCCCACCGGCCAGGGATATTGTCAGGATAATGCCGGCGCCGAGCAGGGTCGAAGTAACAAGGCCAAGGCCTGTCACCACCTTGATGATGACCCCGAGCGAAAGCAGCTGCGCAGAGATCCACGAGACATAGGCCAGCATACTCACCGTCAATGCGGCCATTCCGACTTTCTTGTCGAAGCGGGCATTGTAAAAATCAACGGCGGTGGTAAAGCGTGAGCGTCGAAACATGCTGACCATGAAAAAACCACAGAAGAACAGGGTAAGCACCGGTGACCAGGGGTCCCAGACGATGGCCTGGAAACCACCCACGTAGGCTTCCCTCGCGCCGCCGAGAATGACCGCTCCTCCAAGCCATGTTGCCACAACAGAGCCGCAAACAAATGGAGCCGAAAGAGAATGGCCTGCAAGAATAAAATCTTCCGTGGACCTGGCACGGCGTGAGTAAAAAATACCGATGCCAATTATGACGAGAAAATACAGCGCCAGTATGAGCAATACCAGGTTGGAATCACTTGATACATGCATGGGTGCTTATCCCGCCCAGATTACCTGGTCCTGCTTTTGCAGGCAGGAAATAATGTTCGCGGCCACCGTGTGAATCTGCTCAGGGGGAATCACTGCCGGGCTGCACTTTAGTTCTATTTCCCCATATTGGCTCGTAGCATGAAAGCCCATGCTTCGGCCTTCACCGATGCCAGGTTGAATTACTTTCGCTGTTGTACTATCGAGTCCGGCGCCCGCCAGGGCTGACGCCGCAGCGACATTCGTACTTTCCGGAAAATTCAGTGCTGCTTCACGCGCAGTCCCGCTGAACAGGGTTTTTCTGCCTTCCTCTGAAGGCATCACGTCGACAAAGCATTCCACCCTGGCTTTCGGGTCCAGCGCGAGTGAAGACAGGCCATCAAGCCCGGCAATCGCTCCGCACAGAACCCGCAGTCTATGTCCGCTGGTCGAGCCGGCGTTCTCCAGGCGGGAAAAGAGATCAGCATTTGCCAAGGCAGCAGCGCTGACGGTCCAGACATCGGCGCTGGCAAGAGCACGTTCGCCGTAGCTTGCCAGCGCTTCTCCACCCGCGGTTTCGATTATAAGATCCATCTCCCTGGCAAAGAAGGAATCGGCATCAGTCACTGGCCTTGTCCTGCTACTGGATTCGCCACTCCTGTTGAGTACAGCCTCCAGCTGGTAGTCGCCGGCTTCGCCGGCTTCCAGCGCCGCAATCACCGGTGAGCCGATACGACCTGACCCAATGATGCCTACTTTTTTCACTTTGAAGCCGGTGGTGGTTCAGGGTAGAGAGAGTCGTGGCTATGAATGATGACCCAGCCCGAATTGCGACGTTCAAAGATAAATGTCATGCGTCCCTTGCGAGCGCCGGACTGGTCGCTGCTTGCGTTTCTTGCAGTGGACTCAAAAAGGCAGGTGGCCCAGGCTGTGTCTCCAGCCAGGTGGATGTCTATCGAGTCCTGGGTTATGGAAAATTCACCAACATTGGGCCAGACACGGGTGAACTGTTTTTCCTTCAGTTCATCGTATCCTTCGGCCCTGACTGCGACGGATCCAAAGTAAACACCGTCACCAGGGATAAGATCGCGAACATTGTCATAATCAACAGCATGTACGCTGGTTTCAATGGTTTTTAATATGCCCTTTATCGCGTCAATGTCATCATTTGCTGTCATCATTAAAACCCGCCGGTATTTGCAGTCCTACTTTGCAGGGGAAATTAACGCTACACTATATTCAGGTATACAAAAAGTAAAACAGTAAGTGGGACCCGCGGTGCCCTGCTGTAACTTTGTAACTGGCAAACAACAGGTGAATAACATGGCTGAACTTGAACGTGACGATTATATAAGACTCGTGGAAGAGGAATATTTTGGTAATGTTGTTGCTGGCGACCTGCAAAAGGTGCTGGACTGCTTTACCGACGATACAGCCGTCACCATACGTCATGGCGACAACCCGCCAAGATTATTCAGTAAAAACGGTGCAGAAGGCACCGGTGAATTACAGGACTTCTACAGGCACCTGTGCGGAAATTTCACCCCGTGGTTTGGAGATTTTGATCATTATATTGATGTGCCTGAACAACGATGTTCATGCACCTTCGTGGTAAAGCTTTCTCCATTACCGGGGTCGGATTATCTTGATGCAGGACCTCAAACATTGAGAAACTGTAACTTCTTCAAATACCGCGATGGAAAAATTGAGGAGATGATTATCTATTACAGTAACCACGAGTCTGGCCTGGAACAAACACCTACGGGTTATCCAAAGGATGGGTGGCAACCCGGTAACTGATGAACCAGGCTGCAGAACCCACGGTATACACTGTCTTCTGGCAACCGGGCTGTAGTAGTTGCCTGCGTGCCAAGGAATTTTTAAAAAAGAATGGCATTGAATTCCTCTCTGTGAATGTCAGGGAGCAAGAAGAGGCTGCACAGGTACTTGATAAACTCGGGGCGAGATCTATCCCGGTGGTAAGTAGAGGTAACGATTTTGTTTATGCGCAGGATATCGATGTTCTCGCTGAGTTCGTGGGTATCAAGTCCGAGCGATGCATGTTACCGATGGATGAGCTTTTTCAGCGCATTGAGTTATTGATAGCAGCGACCCAGCGCTACGTTCAACAGCTGGACGGTGACTCACTGGACAATAACCTGCCGGGCAGGGACAGGAGTTATTTCTCACTGGCTTACCATGCTCTCATGGTACCACTGGCTTTTCTCGATGCGGTGAAGGGGACGGAGTTAAGCTATGAGTATTTTGAACGCACTCCCCCGTCGGGTATGACCACGGTGGCCAAGCTGATCGATTATGCGGGTCTTCTTGCCGTTGATGTCAACAGGTGCCGACAGGAATATTCCAGCCAGGGTTTACCAGCGACAGTTCTTACCTATTACGGTGAGCACAGTACGCACAGCGTGCTGGAGCGCACGGCCTGGCATACTGCGCATCACGTGAGGCAATTGATGGAGCTTGTAAGAGCCCAGGGGATTGAGCCTGATGGTGCGCTTGGTGATGAGGAACTTGAAGGATTACCCCTGCCGGACGAGGTCTACGACGACGAAGTCGCGATGAGTTGAGAACTAGTCGAGCTGCTTAATGAACTCCACTATCGCGGCCGCCGTTTCCCGCGGTTTTTCAATCATGCAGTAGGTACCACCCCCGCCCGGAATTGTCTTCAGCTCGGCATGCTTAATTCGCCCCATGAATTCATCGGCAAGGGCGCGTGTACCCGGCGAGTTGTAGCCCAGTTGTCCGGACTCACCCATGAGTAGCAGTGTCGGCACCGTGATCTTATCAAGGTCACTACTGAAATCATTCGTTGCAACAATATCCATGGTTTCTGCGATTGTGTCGATGGAAAAATTTCGGGCAAAACATTCAGCCTCCCACTTTGCCATTTCTCCCTGGTAGGGTTGGAAAATATTTTCCTCGGCACAGCCTATCCATGAGGTGAGGCAGGCAAGCGCATCGTAACCAAAGGTCTCACAGACACCGGAAAAATATTGAAAGGCGGCGCGAAAGCCGGCATCGGCCTTGAACATGGGATAGGTGATCATGGCTTTCACACGATGCTGGTAGCGCGCGGTGTAACGCAGGGTGATTGGTGAACCGGTCGAGGTGCCCCACACAATGACATTTTCAAGTCCGAGTTCATTAAGGATAAACTCGAGGTCGTCAACCCAGGTATCCTGGTTATATAACTTTCCCGGCCAGGCCCGGTCAGATTGCCCGGCACCGCGATAATTCCAGTCAATCACGCGAAAATGCGAGGCCAGCTCCTCGCGTATGAAATCAAACTGGTTGTGAAGCAGTCCAAAACCACCGGATACCACCAGGGGCTGGCCGCTGCCGGTTTCCTGGTACCACAGTTCGACCCCACTGTCTGACACGGTAGGCATGATTTTCTCCTTTTATTTCAGTTGCATAAGGTTTGATTTGCACAACCAGGCGCGGGTCTATTATTCATCCTCCCGGTCGCGATGTGAAGTTGTCTTGCTGCACATAATTCTGCAAAATCGTCTTTTACTAACCTGAATACAGGGGACTAATATGAACAGCATGCATGATCTGGGTGGTATGACATGCTTTGGGCCCGTCAAGGCCGAAAAAGACGAACCTATCTTTCACAGTGAATGGGAACGCAAGGTCTTTGCCATGAACCTGGCGTCCATAGCTTATCTGGGCCCTGTTGATCGAGTGAGACACTCGGTAGAGAGAATGGATCCGGTCGAATACCTGGCTACCAGTTACTATGAGCACTGGCTGGCCGGTATGGAAACCCTTGCCAGTGAGTTTGGATATCTCACTGACGAAGAGATCGCATCCGGTAAATCCAGTGCAAGCCCGGAATTGCCATTTCCAACCCCCGATGCGGGAATGCTTGAAGGCATTACCAGGGGTGGCATGCCATCTGTAAGGGATGAAGGCAGGCAGTCACAGGCCTTCAAGGTTGGTGACAGGGTGCGCGCAAAAAATATCGAGGTGACAGGTCACACCAGGTTGCCGCGATACGTGCGTGGCAAGGAGGGTGTTATTCACCTGGCTCACGGCACCCATGTTTTTCCTGACACCCATGCCCATGACCAGGGTGAAAACCCCCAGCCGCTTTACAACGTCAGGTTCGAAGCGAAGGAGCTCTGGGGCGAAAACGTTGAACGAAAGGACTGTCTTTATATTGACCTGTGGGAAGATTACCTGGAAGCGGTTTAAAGAGGCGAAGAAATTATGAGCGACAAACACCACCATCACGATGCAGCACCGAACCCCTATCACGAAAGCGAAAGAAGCGAAGAGAAAAATCGCGAACTCAGTGAACGGGTAGACAAGATTGAAGCCCTCCTGCTTGAGAAGGGACTCGTTTCCAGGGATGGCATGGACAAGTTGCTGGATATTTATGAAAACGATTTTGGCCCAATGAATGGCGCGCAAATGGTTGCACGAGCCTGGGTTGATAATGACTATCGGCAGCGACTCGTGGATGATGCGACAGCGGCGGCGGCCGAACTCGGGTTTGGTGGTATGCAGGGAGAACACATGGTTGCCGTTGAAAACACCGACAAGGTGCACAACCTTGTAACCTGCACGCTTTGTTCCTGTTATCCCTGGCCGGTTCTCGGACTGCCTCCTGCATGGTACAAGAGCTCTGCTTACCGTTCAAAAGTCGTGATTGAGCCACGCAGTGTGCTGGACGACTTCGGTACTAGCCTGGATGACGATGTTGAGGTTCGCGTATGGGACAGCAGCGCTGAGATCCGTTACCTCGTCATACCACAACGGCCCGAGGGTACAGAAGGCATGAGCGAGGAAGACCTGGCGCAGCTGGTGACCCGTGATGCCATGATTGGAGTAACTAAAGTACAGGCACCATGAGCAGTGAACGCCTGGCGCGCAGTGATATTGCCGAGATGCAGGGACAGGTTTCCCTGCCTCGTAAAAGTGGCGAGATGGTATTTCACAACGAATGGGAAAAACGTGCTTTTTCAATGGCGGTCAGCCTTGCCGAGCAGGGCATGTACGAGTGGTCGGAGTTCCAGGAACAGCTGATAATCGCGGTTGCCGAAGCCGAAAAGGACGACCCTCAGCGCCCAAGTCGCGGTTATTACGAAAGCTGGCTGGCGGCGATGGAGGCCCTGATCGAGAAAAAGCAACTTCTGGATAAATAGTATTTTACGTAAAAACAGATCACTGGATACAAGTCATCGTTAAATGTGAGTTGGTCAAAATAAAGGGAGAAAGACCATGGAACATGCTCAAACAGGAAAAATATCAGCGCACGATTTAGTTTCGAAACACGAAGCATCGCTTTTTGCAACTCTTGCCGTACTTTCCGGCTTTTTCTGGTTCTTCCTGGTTCTTGGTACGCTGGGGATAGCGCTGATTTATGCGCTATTTTTCTATGTGTTTTTTCTATTTGCACATTCCGCTTTTATCACCTACGTGAAAGGGAATGGGGTAAAGATAACGGAAGAGCAATATCCCGATCTGCATCAAAGGCTGTTAAGTTGCTGTGCGAAAGTTGGCTTGGATGAAATACCAGAAGCGTACATCCTGCGCACAGATTTCTTTAATGCCCTGGCAACGAGATTCCTGGGCAGACACTTCGTGGTACTGTTTACGGATGTGCTCGATGCCCTGGAAGAAAAGCCTGGAGCGGTCAATTTTTATATTGGTCATGAAGTAGGGCACATTCACCGAAAACATCTTTTGTGGAGTCCTTTCCTGATACCCGGAATGTTACTTCCGATTGTTGGAGCGGCATACCGCAGGGCAGAAGAGTATACCTGTGACCGTTACGGAACAGCATGTTGCGAAAACGAGGAAGACGTCAAGGCTGCGATTGCAACTATTGCAGCAGGTGATACTCGCTGGAAGGATATTAACCTGGAAGCCTATCTAAAACAGATTGATGAAACCAATGGCTTCTGGATGTCGTTCAACGAAATTACCGGTGAGTATCCCTGGTTGACGAAGCGCATGGCTACGGCCCTGGCATTTAAGCGAGGGGAGGAAATAAAGCATCCGAGAAGGCACGGCTTTGCCTGGTTCTTGTCGATATTTATTCCAAACCTTGGCGGAGGAGGCCTTATCTCCCTCATGATTACCGTAGCTATTATCGGTATTCTTGCCGCGGTGGCTATTCCCGCTTACCAGGATTACACAATTCGTGCCAGGGCGATGAGTGGATACAAGGAAGCCACGCCGCTTAAACTGCATGTCACGAATTATGCGATTGAGCACCAGAACTGGCCGGTTTCTTTATCTGAACTTGGATATGACTCGGATTCAATTCGTAATGAGAAGTTGAATTATACCATTAGCCTTTTTGATGGCGGGGTTATTGGCGTTAATGTTGGTTTGGAAGCAGGCGGTGATGATAATGAAAAGTATGTCGTGTTAGAGCCTGTCATGAATAATGGGGAAATTACCTGGACCTGCTATGGTAGTAACCTGGAAGAAAAATACTTGCCAGGTGAATGTAAATGACGTCACAAAGATATGATAAGGAGCTTCAGCGCAGGAACTGGTTAACACAGCTCAAGAGTTTTATTTGTGTATTACTGGCGGGCTTGCTAGTAACTTCATTTTCAGTGAATGCTGAACCTTCCTGTCCAGCCAGTAATGCTCAACTGGTGGAAAAGCTTTTTTACAAGGGCTTTAGCGGCGGCAACATGGCCGTACTGGACGAGGTTTTTTCCGAGGACATTCTCTTTGTTGATCCCATGTTTCCCGAGGGACTCGAGGGGATCAAGGCGTTGGTAAAGAAAAATAATGACACTTTCGAAGACTGGCACTTCAAGATACACCTGCTGCTGTGTGATGTTGACAAGGTCACCGTAAGGTGGTCGGGTTACGGCAGGCACGTGGGATCATTCATGGGCGAGGAGCCGACTGGCAGGAATATAGAGCTCACGGGTATTTCCATTTACCAGGTAAAGGAAAACAGGATCATTGCCGACTGGGTTGTGCCCGATAACCTGGGTTTCCTGATGCAGATCGGTGTTGTTAAACCGACCGATATGACAAAAAGCCACTAGTATCAGGCAAAATCAACGTCGTCGTAGATGCGGATGCCGCATATTAATCCGTCACGTGAACGTTCGTAAGCAGCAAGACCTGCTTCCCAGTCTTTCTCATCCCATTCCTGGCCGGCCCATCCGTAAGGGGTAAATTCCATGAACACGGTGCGTCCATCGTCGCTCACGGTATCGTCCCGCAGCATTGGTGCGCCCCGGGAAAATAAACCACGAAAATAATCTACAACGGCGTTTCTACCCCAGTGTACGTAGGGTGGTCCGCTGGCTTCACGAAAGTAAATATCCGCTTCAAAGGACTCGCGAATTTTTTCAAGGTCGCCACTGAGCAGGCAATGAACATAGTTTAGAATGGCACCTTCAAATTCCGCCTGGTCCTTGAGCTTTTCTTTAAAGAGACTCCTGCGCTTGCTGTGTTTTTTATTAAATGGCCAGTTTGTGTAGTAAACATGGACACGTGTAAAGCCTCCCGTCTCATCATTTGCAACGACTGTCCCAACCGGCAATTCAAGTGACTCTCCCTGGAATTGCAGGTGCAGGATTTCCTCACACAGTACACGCTTCTCCGTTGCGCTTGTTCTCAGGTGTTCAACCCGGGGTGACATGGGGTTCATAAATTCCCCGAAGTCGCTGACGAACTGTTGAATTGCTTCAGCGCCTTTTATCCCGGGAAAACGCGGGTCTTCTACAAGGCCATCTTCACCCAGCAACTCGATCAATTTCTTTGAGTCACCGTTTACGACGGTAGCTAGGTAGGACTCGGCAATGTTTACAAGAATATCACTCATACTAGCCTCTCGATTTTAATTCTTTTACAAGATCTTCAGTTTTTACAATCATTGCCGCACCCATGTCGAGGCTGATGATCATGCCCGTGTGTACTTCATCCTGGAAAGTGGCATTGGCGTCTTCCGGGAAAATGACTTTCATGTCCCGCATAAACGCCTCGTAGGCAGTGATCCCGGTACAGCGATCAGTGGTGGTGCCGCAAATTATCAGGGTATCCACTTTTAAATTTCGAACGATAATATCAAGATCGGTGCCAAACCAGGCACTGTAGCGATGCTTGGAGATCACCGTTTCTCCTTCAATGGGAGCAATGTCCGGGTATATTTCCGTACCTTCTGCGCCTTCTTCAAGCGCGCCTTCGTTGAGCACCGGCCAGAATTCGTACATGAGACCACGGTCGTTACCTTCCTTGCGAAACTCATGGCTCACATGGATAACCGGCATATTGATCGAACGACAGGTTTCCAGTAATGACTTGATACGGGGAACGTTATCAATTGCTTTTGGCACTTCAAGAGGCGCCCCCTTACCCACAAACGCCCTGTTCATGTCGATAATGAGCAATGCAGCAGATGCCGGATCGTAGTCAAATTGCATGGTTTTTCCTCCTCGGGTTATTACCGTGTATCAACTATTAGCAGGTGAGATAACAAATATCCAGCGAGAGGTTTTACATCTTTTCTATTTTGTCACCTGTACCGTCGTATCGTAATAGTGTGGTGTCCCTGCAAAGCCTGGTTCAACGATTTGCGTCAGGCTGTTTACCGCACCATTTAATGGATTCTTACTGGCCCAGTAACCAAAGGTAGCCAGCACATTGCCCGCCTTCACCTCCTCGCTTACCTGTGCCATTGCCTCGAACTCCCCAAGTGCGTTGTAAATACGAACCCTGTCTCCGTGCTCTATGTCACGCGTGTTGGCATCCACGGGATTCAGCACAACAAAAGGCTCGCCCTGGTTTTTTAGCTTATGTTCCTCGTTGGCATATTCTGAATTCAGGAAGCCGTGACTCTTGGGTGAATTCAGCTGCAGGGGATACTTCTCCGTATCCTTTGACCTGTTAGGTATGTAGCAGGGCACAGGTTCGATGGGACGACTCTCTATGTGGCTTTCAAGCATGTGACGCAGCGGTGCACCGACAAAGCCGGACTCCATGCCCAGCTCAGAGCGAAATTCACACTTGCCCGAAGGTGTTGGAAATTTCCCTTCCTCGTGGGGAGCGTAGTGATCCTTGTCGGGAACGTTTACTCGAACAAAACCATGTTGCTGCAGTTCCTCAAAGGAGCTGTGTTCAAGCATGGGTGAATTCCAGTCCAGGGATTGCTGTAACAGTTCCACGTCAGGTTTCGTAAAGCGATCGTCCTCAAATCCAAAACGGGCCGCCAGGCGTTGAAACAGTTCAAAATTGGATATTGCTTCACCGGGGGGCTCAATGGATTTCTGGTTGTACTGGATATAGAAGTGACCCCAGGAAGTGAGAATATCATTATGTTCAGCCTGCATGGTGGCTGGCAAAATGATGTCGGCGTAGCGTGCCGTATCAGTCATAAACTGCTCACTGACAACGGTAAACAGGTCATCCCGTAGCAGTCCCTGCCTCACGGCTTCCGTATTCGGTGCCTGGGTCAGCGGGTTGGCGTTCCAGATAAACAGCGAATGAATCAAGGGCGTATTGCCCATACTTTCACCAAGCACGCGGCCAATGTCGGCCAGGTTGATGACCCTGGGGTTTTCACCTATCCATTCCGGGTGAGACAGTAGATCCAGGCGTACCGGGACAAATATCGGCATCTGCAGTAATCCGCCACCGACGTGACGCCATGCACCGACCAGGGCTGGCAGGCAATCAATGGCCCGCATGGCCTGGCCACCGCCGGGATATCTTTCCAGGCCGACACCGACACGTATAACACTGACACTGGCATCCGCGTATTCCGAGGCAAGCTGGCGAATTTTCGCTTCGGGAATGCCGGTAATATCAGCCGCTTTTTCTGCAGGAAATTGCGCTGCATTTTTTGCGAGCTCTTCAAACCCAAGCGTAAAGCGTTCCACGTAATCCCGGTCTATACGTTCTTCTTCAACCAGGATGTTGATAAGAGCCAGCGCCAGTGCCGCATCCGTTCCTGGATTGGGGGCGATGTGCCAGTCGGCCTGTGCTGCGGTGCGACTACGCCAGGGATCGATCACCACCAGCCGTGCGCCATTTTTTCGAGCCTTGAGAACAAAGGGCCACAGGTGCGAGTTGGTGCTCAGCGTATTGGCGCCCCAGATAATCACGTAACTGGCATGAGCGATACTTTCAGGGTCAGTGCCAAGCGAAGCGCCAATGGTCATGAACTGGGAAGTGACGGCACTTGATGCGCAGAAGGTTTTTTCCCCGACACTGCTACCAAGACGATTAAAAAATGCATCCCCCGCATTCATGCCATTTAAAAGCCCCATGTTGCCTGCATATCCATAGGGCAAGATCGCTTTTGATCCAAATTCATTGATGACCGAATGCCAGCGCGCCGTTATTTCATCAAGCGCATTGTCCCAGGTTATTCGTTCAAACTCCCCATCTCCCTTTTTGCCAGTTCGACGCATCGGGTAGAGCAACCTGTCCGGGTTGTAATGGTGCTTTTCATAATCCTTGACCTTGACGCACAGTCGACCGCGGGTAAATGGGTGATCCGGATTACCGCGCACCTGTAACAATTTTCCGCCGTCAACCGAGTACAGCATTGCACATGTGTCAGGGCAGTCATGGGGACAGGCACCAAAGTATGTCTGCGGCATTGCAACTCCCGGGTTTACCAGTTCAGTCCTGGATCATTAATTAACTTACGATGAAGGTACCAGTGACCAGGAAACCAGGCAGGTATCTTCAAACTGCTGCTCGTAGTCGACCACGTATCCATATTCCCGCGCGAGTGTCTTCAATATGAAAAACTCGGACTCCCGTGTCAGCCCCGCGGTAAGAATACTTTTCCTGCTCCACAGCGGATGCAGCTCATTAAACCACGTCGTGCTGACATCGCCCTTGATGACATGGAAACTGTCAAATGCATCTTCCGCAACAGCGGTATGAAAACCAAGGCCAGGGGACATGGATTCAAAGATAAAATGCACTGGCTTGCCAGCTAATCCCGGTTGCTCGGCGCTTGCTGCCAGTGCCCTGGCAAGTGGGGCAGGGGCCAGGGCGGCCGCTACAAGCATTGTATTAAGCTCGCGCCGTGTCACCATGTTCAATGTTTCACCAGGTATTCAAGCAGTGCGCCCAGCTCACTGTCGCTTATTTCTGTTCGACGAAATAGCGGCATGCCGTTCAAACCTTTCCTGACCAGCTGCTTTATGTATTCCGGAGTGAGGTCCGTTCTTCTTGTTATGAGGGCCTTGTCTTCGCCACGGGATTGACGAAGTTGAATTGTGCCCGGTGCAAAAGGGCTGTCCATGTGACAACCTTCACACCACTTTCTGTAGACTTCTTCACCGCTTAACTCTTTTGCGCACAGCTGCGGGAAGTTAAGGCAAGTCACCAACACGGTTACGACGAAGAGTCCTGCCGGCTTCATGATTTTTCCCTGTAAGTGCCTGGCCAGATGCCTGATTTGCCCGGCGCGATAATGCCATTGGGATCAACCGCATCCTTGATCGTTTGCTGAAGCTTTAACAGGGCATGGTCATTGAAATCAAAAGTCTGTGCTACCTGTTCCATGTAGGCCAGGTGTGTACGATATTCCCCGTAACCGTTGTCAGCCAGTTTTTGCACCAGCGAGGTATAAAGTTTACGCACCCTCTTCATTTCTTCGGGATTATTCTTGCGAAAGATGAGCGTATTGACGAACCTGAAGGCGCGCGGTTCGCAGTAAAATCCACACAATTGGTCAAAACCAAACTTGCGAATTTCGCTTCGCATGAGATTGTTGATGGCGCGGGCATGCTTGCCGGTCATTGGACCAATGGGTGAAAGGTCGATGTGTCCACCGGGGCCCATCCAGTTGACCAGCCCGAATTCATTCAGGCTCGGAATTCCTGCCTGGCTCTGGTCCCTTGGATGCAGTATTTCATCGCCGGGATGGTAGCTTCTCTGGTTTACCATGACGCCGGGAATATCTTTCACAGCATCTTTTATGCTTTGCCAGTTGTCCTTTACCTTTACATCCGTGCCATACAACGCAAAAGATGCGTTCCAGCGCCCGATACCAAACTTGTCCTGGATTCTTGTTAGCAGTTCTTCGGGTATGGCTCCATCACCCTCGTACCACTGGCTACGAACGGAAAGAAACGAGGCGATCATTTCAACATTCATGATGACAAGTGGGTTTCGAATGGTTTCATCGAGCTTGAACGGTCTGAGTTTTTCAACCAGCAATTCAAGTCCGTCATCATTGGGGCAACTCACCTCGCAGCTCATGTAGCTTTCAGGTTCCGGGAACAGGTGCCGGGCCATCCTTGTGACGATGCCATAGTTGGCCTGCATGAACATGCCTTCCATGCGGGGGCCGTAACCCGACGCCATCAGCGGGCCTGAAGGGCTGTTGCTCATGGCGCCCATCCCGGTTCGCATGAGTTCACCATTGGGCAGTACAATCTCGAGTCCTGCAGAACTGGAAAAATGATCGGAATAAAAACCGTAACCAATGCCACCGTCCATGGCATTGCCGATAACGCTGCCCCAGCCCGGTCCTGGTACAGACATCCATAGCTTGATGCCTTTTTCCTGGAAATGGCGATACAGGTCGAAAAAACTCACCCCCGGCTCTACTACCGCGTAAGCCAGGTCCTCGTTGACTTCAATAATGCGATCCATACGCTTGAGGTCCAGCACCACTGTACCGGGTACCAGTGGCGCGGGGCCACCGTAAGCGAGATTTTTTCCAGTGGACACTGGCCAGAGTGGAACGCGGTGCCTGTTGGCTGCTTTTACAACGGCCTGTACTTCTTTTACCGATGCTGGCGCAACAAAACCTCCGGCAATAAATTCGTCAGGTTCGCCGGGGTTATAGGGATCAATGTATTCAGCCCTTGCATCTTCATCAAAGGCGGCCCAGTCATCGCCAACGATCGAAACAAAACTCCCGAAGGCTTTCTCAAGGCTGGCCCTGGTGACATTTCTCGGAAGTTTTGCAGTCATGCCCCAAGTATAGGGGAAGAGCCAAATTAACTGTAGAATATTGTGGACTCTAACCGGAGATCAAAAGCCAATGACAGGAAACCAGCCCCCATCACCCGATCGCTTTCATGACACGGTCAATGCATACCGGGAATCCGCTGCCATCAAGGGTGCGATTGAGCTTGAGTTATTTACCGAGATCGCGGCAGGCGCGCAAACCGTCAGTGAACTTGCCGAGGCCTGCAAGGCCAGTGAAAGAGGAATTCGTATCCTGTGTAACCAGCTGGTTGTCATGGATTACCTGGAGAAGGTGGATGATAAGTATCACCTTGCGTCCGATACCGAAGTTTTCCTGGTGAAAACATCGCCCGCTTACATGGGTGATATTGTTTTCTTTTTGCTGGATCCGTTTTTCATCCAGGACATTGGCAATGTCGCACAAATTGTTCGTGATGGTACTATCGATACATCAAAAAGCTCCAATGAACCGGAGCATCCGATGTGGGTGGCTTTTGCACGGGCTATGAGCGGATTACAGGCTCACCAGGCGGAGCTGGTTTCAGAATTGATTGAAGTCGACGACAAGGCATCGGTCACGGCTCTCGATATTGCATCAGGTTCCGGCCTTTTTGGCGTAACCCTGCTAAGAAAAAATGAAAATGTGTCAGTTCGCGCGGTGGACTGGCCCAATGTGCTGGAAGTGGCAGCAGAAAACGCCGACAAGGCAGGCGTTGCAGATCGGCATAGCGGCATACCCGGCAGTGCCTTTGAAGTCGATTTCAATGGGCAGTATGACATTATTCTTTTGCCAAATTTCCTGCATCACTTTAACGAGGAAACCTGTACCGATTTTTACAGGAAACTAAAAGCGCATCTCGCCGATGATGGAAAAGTATATACCGTAGAGTTTGTTACAAATGAAGACGGGGTGTCACCAGCGTTTGCTGCAGGCTTTGCTTTTCACATGCTGCGGCAAACGGAATACGGCGACGCCTACACCGTGGCAAAGCTCGAGAAAATGAATAATGACGCCGGCCTGAAAGTAGATGCTGTCATTCCTGTTGGTGATACGCCCGCAACCCTGCTTGTATCAAGCCACGCCTAGCTGTTACTTCTTATCCTATTGCTTCACTAACCAGCGTTTCAGCCACCCGCCGGGCAATTTCCGCAGCGTTAGTATTTTGTGACACCTGGGCGGTGACGATAGCGCCTTCCAGTAATATTGCGAGTTCCTCTGCCAGCTCTGCAGGGTGGGTCACACCAGCCTGCTCTGCCAGTTCCCTGATGTAATCACGCATCAGCTTTTTATACTCTCGGCATATTTCACGAATGGGTGAATCGTTTTCTGAAAACTCACCGATGGCATTTATGAACAGGCACCCATAAAAGTTTTTCTGGGAAAACCAGTTTTCCGCCACATCAAAAATGGCTAACAGTCTCTCTCCCGGTGTCTCCGCCAGGGATTCCACCTGGCGCATGAAGTAATTGCGAAACTCACTGTCATGCTGACGCAGCACGGCAAGGATGAGTTCGTTCTTGGTACGAAAGTGATTATAAAGCGTCTTCTTGGCAATCCCCGATTCAGCCAGCACGGTATCAATACCGGTGGCGTGGAAGCCGTGCTCGGCAAACAGCCGGGATGCCGTTTCAACAAGTTGTTCTCGCTTGGAAGACATAGTTTATCCATCAAAAAGGAGACAGAATAGTATCATTATTTCGTAGAAATATTTTATAAATTATCGCCCTCCTGTGGAAAAAGCTTGATAACTCAATAAATACAGTAACTTACATAACTAGTCTTTCCAGGATTTATTGTTGACAGAGTAGACAGATATGTCTACTATTTGTTTCCACAAAGTAGACAGAACTGTCTACTTCAATTTAATTCGTTAATCCAAGAGGAAAAAGACATGAGAACTTTGAAATCAATCTTATCTACCCTGGCCATCAGCTTGCTGGCCTTCTTTGCCTGGTCCACGCAGGCGGTTGCGATTGAAAACAGCGTGACTGCGGTGAATGGCTACGACGTTGTTTCTTACCACACGGAAAAGAAGCCACTACGCGGTAATGGACATTTTCTTGCCGAGCACAATGGTGCGACTTACCTGTTTGCAAGTAAGCAAAACCAGGAAAAATTTGAAGCCAACCCGGAGAAGTACGTACCAGCCTACGGTGGATATTGCGCCTATGGCGTTTCTGTTGGAAAGAAATTTGTTGGTGATCCGGAAGTATGGCGCCTGGTCGATGGCAAGCTGTACCTCAACCTTGACGTGGAAATCCAGTCCCAATGGTTGAAGGATGTACCTGGCCGCATCGCGAGTGCTGACAGGAAATGGAAAAACATCAAGGCTAAAGCGCCGTCTTCCCTGTAGTGCAAGACGGCAACGCGGGTGGCCGCCCGGACCTGGGCGGCCACTTCCTTAATAAAAATACACCCTGTTTAAGCAGCTGTGTTACTGCTTTGAACCAGGATTGCGCCAGCCAGTACCAGCAACAGTCCCAGTAGCTTGATAGTATTCATGGGCTTGACCGGTAGTCCAAATGCACCCAGCTGGTCGATCACAGATGCGCCAAAGAGCTGACCGGCCACGGCGCAGACAAAAAATAGTGCAATGCCGGTATTGGGCGCGACATAAATACTTCCCGCGACAAATATGACGCCGACGATTCCACCAAGGAATCCCCACCAGGGCAGGGACTTGATTTGTGAAATCTCTCCCGAGCCCTTTGCCAAAAGTATCCAGAGGGTGGAAATTACGATCAGCGTAGTGGTGATTGAAATTAGCGCTGCAAGTAAGGGGCTGCCAAGGGACTTGGCAACATAGGAATTTATCGGTGGTTGCAGGGACACAAACATGCCAATGACCAGTGCAGCCGCGATGTAGATGAAATTATTCATGTGATTGTTCTGCGTGTAATTTTTTCACACGGCTAGTCTACCTGAAATAACAGCAATCATATCGCTGTGTTTACGGAATATATTAACGTGTGCAATCCGGGTTAATTGCGATGGGGATTGTAATATTTATTAATTCATATAAGGTAAGGATTACCTGGCGTGATGGATGAAATTAGCATAACGAAGAGGGAGGGTCGCAGGATGAAGCATACTTTCGCTGTATCGATACTCATTTTCCTACTGGTAATTGCAGGTTGTGCTACTACACCGCAGGCACCTGTCTCGTTAAGCACAGTTCCGGACCAAGCACAAAATATTAATATTGGTGTTGCAATGACGCCGATCCCCGAAGTAAACACATACGAAGTAGGCGCTGATTGCCTACTGTGTCTCGCCGTAGTCGCTGCCGCAAACGCCAAGCTGACTGAGCATATTGTTACACTTTCTCATGAAGATATTCCCCAGCTAAAAGTCATGCTAGGGGACTTACTGACGAGGCAAGGCTATAAAGTGACGGTGATCGAAGACGACCTTGTGCTTAAAGACTTCAAAAAACTAAAGTCCTCGGCACCAAACACGTCGAAATATGATTTCTCAAGTTTTAAGACAAGTCACAACCTTGATCAGCTGATGGTTATTGATCTTACAGTGCTCGGTACGTTTAGAACTTATTCCGGTTATGTACCTACCAGCGACCCGCAGGCAGCATTTATTGGCAAGGGTTACATCGTTAACCTGGAAGACCATAGTTACCAATGGTATTTACCTGTTGATATTCAGCGAAGTGGCGGAGCAGAATGGAAAGAACCTCCCAGTTATCCCGGGCTAACCAATGCGTATTACCAGGTCATCGAAGAAGGAAAGGACGCACTGCTGCAGCCCTTTTCAGATTAGGTCTGTTCTCTACCAGGGGCTGATTACCCGTGCACCGTCCAAGTCGAATAATATTATTGTTAATATTGTTGGCGCCCCTGTCAGTCAATGCGGCGAAGAAAAAATCTCAGCCTGAAGAGCTACCGTTACCGGAGTTGCCACAAAATGCTCATATCGCAGTAAAAGTACCCCGGGAATCAAGCGTAGTTTTTCATGCCAGGGTGAATTATGACCGAATTGATGTTGGCCATGGTTCGTTTCTATACCCGGCACCTGATGCCGCAAGCTTCATAGTTGGAGTATTGACACATGCGCTTCTCGTTGGATCAATGAAGGACAAGAAGAAGCAGGAGAAACAACGAGCAGCAGATGTCATGCTGACGCCTTATATGCGGGTAATAGAGAATTTCAAATATGATGATTTATTAACGAACAGTATTAGTGCATATGAAGCGAGAAAAAAAGATACCACAACTGTAACCAACATCGACGCGGCGCCGGGAGATTATGTGCTGGAGAGTGCGCCGGTTTTTCTTATGATTCCAACGGAAGATGCGTTGCTTGTCCAGAACACTGTGGCGTTGTATTCAAGCAGTGATCCACAGACATTGTTGTATCGTAATTCAGTTGAAATCGTTTCCGATTCTCCAGCCGAGGCATACAAGCGTTCAACATGGCTGGAAAACGATGGTGAAAAACTAAAAGAAGTCAGTACTCAACTTTATGCAATGTCCCTGGAGATTATTCTCGATAACATATTCGATCGTCATCCGAGACGTAAAATGCCGCAACAGACTTTTCGCTATTTTGAGGGGCCAAGAAAGAAGATAGAAAGGGGTGAACTTGTAACCCAGGACTGTCATCGTTTTTTAATGAAGACACTTTGGGGTACCCTGAAATCAGCGCAGATTTACCAGAAAGAAGAAGACATCGAAGCCTGCCTTAAACTCCAGTGACGATAGTCCGCGAACTTGACATCGATACTTGTTGGCAAGTATGTTGCTGAAATGGAGCCATCAGAGCTGGCCGGGACAAACATGAGTACAATTGACTACAGTGGTTCACCCTATTCAGTGCCGCCACGATACGCCGAGGCGCATAGCCGATACTGGGAAAAGCTGGCTGCTCCCGGCACCTGGCTGACCGGCGCGGAACGGGTCGCCATTGCCAGGGAAGTGCGGCAGGTTGCATCCTGCAAGCTTTGCGCCGAACGCAAGAAAGCACTTTCTCCCTACCAGGTAGATGGCGCACATGAAACTGCCAGTGACTTGCCCGATGTAATCGTCGAGGTAGTACACCGTATTGTCAGTGACCCGGGTCGATTAACAAAAACCTGGTACGACGGTCTCATGCAACAGGGGCTCACTCCTGGAAAATATATAGAAACCCTCGGTACTCTTGGCTGTGTTTTCACCATTGATGAATTCTGTCGTGGACTTGGTATGCCGCTGAATGAGTTGCCGCAACCACAGGCGGGAGAGCCAAGCCAGTATCGCCCGGCCAACATACTTGAAGACGGGGATGGTGCGTGGGTGCCGATCCTGCCAAACATTGTTGACAGTGGGCCCGAGTCAGATCTCTGGGATGGTCGTACAGGCTACGTTATTAGAGCGTTGAGCCTGGTCCCCGATGAAGTACGTTCCATGCTCGACCTGCTGGACGTGCATTACATGAATAACAATGAAATCTGGAACGTTACCGGTTCACGTCGTGGCACCCTGTCGCGCATGCAAATGGAGGTCATAGCCGCACGAGTGTCTGCACTCAACGGCTGCTTCTACTGAACCACCTCGCATGCCTTGATGCTCCGTGAGGGTATCGAAATAAGCGGTGAAGACATCCAGCTGGATGGCCTGACCGACCCCAACTGCACCAATATCGAGGGTATACCTTACTCGGACGCACTGCTTCTCTATGCCAACGCCTTCATGGGTGAGGACAAGGCCGAGTTGTCAACGACCTTCGATACCCTTGTACAGAAAATGGGCGCAGACTGTGCAGTGGATGCTGTTGGAGTCGCTTCGACCTTTCAGCGAATGGACCGGATTGCAGATGGCACAGGCATACCGGCTGATGCCCCGACCGCAATCATGCACGAAGACCTGGCAAAAATGCTGGGCACGGATCAATATCACTCTGCGGGTAATACCAGGCGGTCGCCCTGGTGGAAGAGAATTATTCTCAAAGTTCTCGTGATACCGAAAATGAAAAAGCTCATCAGGGAAAAGAGCGGGGCCTGATAGAAGTCCAGCCTGTGCCCGTAAGGGCCAGACAAAAACTCCTATTTCCTGTCTTCTGCCAGCGGAAAAACCTTGCTAGCTTTCCAGGTACCACTTTGGGATTGCGAGGTATTGGCCCAGACATTGGTTGCTCCAGCCGCAGCTAATGCAGTTTCCGGGTTATCATTCACACTTCTTTTCAACACTTTCATTTTTCCTGTCAGGCTAAGGCCGTCTTTTTCAAGCGTGGCGGTGAGATGAGTGCCTATTGGAATGTCCTTTGCTGCACCTTCGACCAGGACTAATTCAAGCTTGTTTTCCCCGATAAAATATTGACCTTCAAAGCGCGAACAATCAGCCAGTTTGCCACCACGTTTCCACCAGATGTACCCTTCCAGTTCCATATTGTTCTTATTAATTTCCTCCTTTGAAAAAATTAATATTGAACTGTGCAAAGCTCTCATGTTGAATTTTGCCCTGTTCATTTTCCAGATGGATTTTGCAAAATGACCATAAGGTGTAGAACTTGTCATGATCTCCTTGCCCGTGGGGCAAATCTCTTTCGCGCTAACAGGCAGGCAAACTAGAAAAAGTGCTACCAGTATGCACAAGACTGGAAGAGGGCTCCTGGCAAAAGCAAGGCGTGCGGGAAAACCAGGGTGGTAAGCAGGCATCAGGAATCCACGAAGTCTTTTAATTTCACCTTGCCCTCACCCCGTGCCCTTAGCCGCTCAAAGTGTACGCGTTCTTCCGGTTGTGAAAGGGGTGGGCGCGTGGCATCGATTCCGAGCCGTGAGCTGCTCCTGAGAATTGAGTCTTCCATTCCCTTTATCGGTTTTGAAATAGGCTCAAGGTTAAAGGAACGAATACCATCGACTGTCATGATGTCTTTTTCAGGGTCAACACGCATGGACAGGGCATACATGATGTCGTCATTACTGTGAATATTGATGTCCTCGTCTACGGCGATGGTGATACGAGGAAAAAAGGGCAGTGTCATGCTATTAAGAAGAGCTTCCCTCACTTCCTCGCGCGCGCCCGGTGTCATCTGGATCACGGCACAGTTTAGTACTGAATGCAGGGGTACCAGCACGTCTTTCACAGGCAGACCTTTACCACGAAGCACGTTAAGTAGCATTGGAGCCGTGATAAATTCACAAATCGAATGATGATCGGTAAAGCGCGTTGGTTGAATATGCCGATATATGGGATCGGAACGCATACGCAGCGCACTAACGTCGATAAAAGGTTCCTGGGAATAGAACGGCGAATAGGTATCCGTGTGACCGGCAGTGGTGAGATATTGCGCAGTATTGGAATCTACCGAACCTTCAATCACCACTTCGGCGAAAGCCGGCACCTGCAGATCAATGCTTTTGCACTGTGTTAATGCAACTTTCTCACCCAGCATACCGGCAGCAAGCTGGATTTCGCTGAAACCGGGATGCGGTCCGGTGTAAGCCGCCGCCAGCTCATAAACGGGATGACAACCGATCACCAGCGCAATGGGTGCTTTTTCACCGCGCGCCTCCCAGGCCCTGATATTTTCCCAGGTGTGTGGTGAGAAGACGTAGTTGTGTATCCGGTTCTTGCCAATAACCTTTGCCATGGTGAAGAAGCAGTTGTGTACTCCGGTCTCAGGGTGACGGGTGATAGCAATAGAGCCACTGATAACCGGGGTAGCGTAGTCGGCCTGCTTTATACCGAGGTGGGGTACATCGATTCCTTCGGAAGGTATGGGAACGGGGATAGTATCAAGATCAACATCATCCCCACTTAGCGTCACTTCGTTGAGCGGTGTATCTTCCACCAGCTCGATTTCACCCGGTCCCCTCGCCGTGAGGTTACCGTAGTGCGTGATCACCTCATCCGCACTGCACTTAAGGGCCACTGCCTGGTGCACGCGATCCCGCACAAGGCAGTCAGTGAGCCTCCACGAATCGTGACCGGCGAGAGACTCAAACACCGTCGGTACCGTGATTTCAGAGCAAAGAGCAGGGATCTCGTCCTGGACATTCACAGGCTTACTGACTCTCAGCAGTTTTACCCTGCTATCGACATCATCCAGGAAGCTTCGAAGATCTTCTGTACTCGTTTTCATAGGCTATCTCTCGCTCACTGCAAAAAAATTGGCGGAAGAGGTAGGAGTCGAACCCACCAAACATGTTTTACATGTTTCGCTGGTTTTGAAGACCAGGTGCTCCACCGGGAACATCACTCTTCCAGGGAAAACTATTTGAAAACTGTCTTTTTACGCCCATGCTGCGTCTTCGTCTTTCTCAAATGCTCATGTACGTTCGTGTACACTGCGCTTTTCGAAAGACTGCAGTCTTGCCTGGACGAAAAAATACTGGTTTTCAAATTAGTTTTGCGTTCAATACATTATGTGTTTATCAGCTTATTCACCCTGTCCCTGTCGAGCACGACGCGGCCTACCTCCTTGCGCAGGGTGAATCCAATCTTATCAAAGTACTCCAGTACTTCCACGGCAAGGTTTCGGCCGATTTCACCGGCCTTGCGAAAGTCCGCTACGGAAAACGGAGCTTTTTCAGATAGTTCCAGCGCGCACCGGGCATAAGCCTGCAGTTGCGTTGCCAGCGCGGGACGATTGTGCGCAATCATGAAAACCCATTTTTCCCTGGCGGCAAGCTTGATGATGTTGCTGACCGCCTGCTGGCTTTGTCCTGTTTCGCTGACGATATCTGCCAGGGCAGGTACGCTCGGCAGACTTTTTTCCAGGTAGGCTTTAACGGGATCCCACACTTCTTTTTCCTGTTTTGACATCACTTCAATTGACTCTTGCAACACCACGACCCTGTCGCGCAGGGTAAGGATGTCAGCATCAATGAGGCGCTGCAGGATAAAACTGAATGGCAGTCCGGGAAACGCCTGCTGAAATCTTTTACCAAGCTCTTTTTGCTCCAGGCCATCAGCGGCTTCGCTTTTTATCCACTCACCGATGGACTGCCAGGTGGTGGAGTGAAGCAGGTAAGTTTCGTGGGCCAGCTTCCATACCTGGCAGGCTGCCGCCAGTTTCCCGGTTTCCAGGATGCTATTCCTGTATTCATCTGCAACATTCCAGTCAAGGCAGAATTGATCAACCTGGACAAGCTGGCCATGCTCCAGTAGCAGTGTCTTTAAAACTTCGCCGGGCGATTTTCCATGGATAGCAGCAAGCAACTCCATCCTCCAGGCTGAAGCACGTTGTCGCCTGGGCGGGTGAACATCCAGTACGATTCCACCCCCCAGGGTTTCTGACTCACTGTCATCACGAATGAGGAAGCGGTCTCCGGCACAAACATGTATCGATTCCGTTAGTAAAAGTTGTGCCTTTGCCGAGTCACCCGGCCGCAGCTTCCTGCTGTCCAGCAGGGCAACCCTGGCTGCAACCCTGCGAGCGCCTGAGTACAATTTAACCGGGGACATATGCTTTAACATGAAAGGTGCCGATGAAAGATAATTAATGTGACAGTCAAACCTTTCCGTAACGGGTGCCTTCTCATTTCCTACGAACCAGTCTCCACGCTGGATGTTTTCCTTGCTGGCGTTCCCGGAAATATTGAGCGCGCAACGTTGCCCAGAGGTGGTTTCGCTGACATCATCTTCATGGACCTGCATGCCGCGAACCCTCATGGTTTCTCCAGCAGGCTGTAATGTGAGAGTGTCGTTTAGACTGGTCGAGCCAGCAACAACGGTGCCGGTGACGACAAGGCCACTGCCCCTGATACTAAAAACCCGGTCAATGGGTAAGCGAAAATAACCCTTGCCGGCCTGGCGTTTACCGGTACTTTCAAGATGCTCCAGGTGACTGGCCAGCTCGTCGATACCTTCCCCGTCAATATTGTTCACCCTGAACACGGAGGGCCCGTCCTGGTTTTGAAAAAGACTGTGAGCCTGCTCCTCCACTTCCTGTATACGATTCTTATCCACCCGGTCGATCTTGCTGATAACGACGATGCAGTTATTGATCCCAAGCAGCTGAAGTACTGCGAGATGCTCCAGTGTCTGTGGCATGGGGCCATCATCTGCTGCGATAACAAGCATCCCAAGGTCGATACCACCAACACCCGCGATCATGTTATTAATAAATCTCACGTGCCCCGGCACATCCACGAAAGCGATGTTGTTTCCTGTACTGCTTCGCCTGTACGCGAAACCAAGGTTAATGGACAGTCCTCGCTGCTTCTCCTCTTCGAGGCGGTCGGTCTCCATTCCGGTAAGTGCCTTTACAAGGGCAGTCTTGCCATGGTCCACGTGGCCTGCGGTAGCGATGATCATGCTGGCAATACTTCCAGGCTGGCAACTTGCGAGGTGAAACCTTTTTCGTCGTCAAGGCAGCGCAGATCCAGAAACAATTCCCCATTGTGCAACCTGCCAATTACCGGTTTATCCAGTTTCCGCATTGCTGCCGCCAGCTCTCGCAGGGCCCTGTCATCGCCAGCTGGATGAGTAATTACCAGTGCAGCGCTGGGTAATGTTTCAACAGGCAATGCGCCGCTTCCCACCTGGCTTTCACAGTCTTCAATCCTCACGCTGAAAACCGGTTCGAGCGCTGTCCTGACACTATCGAGCAAGCGAGTTGCCTGTGACATGATGTCGTTCCTGTCGCGCTTGAGGAGCATCAACGTGGGCAACTTTTGTGAAACACTCGCAGGGTCCTGGTAGAGACGCAGCACCTCGTGAAGCGCGGCAATTGTCATCTTGTCAGTGCGTAAAGCCCGTTTCATCGGGTTAGATTTTATTTTATCGATAGTTGCCTTTGTTCCTACGATAACACCACTCTGCGGGCCGCCGAGTAGCTTGTCCCCGCTGAAAGTAACAATGTCGACACCGGATTCAAGGGTTTGTCGAATGGTCGTTTCATGGGGTAGCCCCATGCTGGAGAAATCAGCCAGGTTGCCGCTTCCAAGGTCAACCATGGAGGGTATATTGTTATCTCTTGCAAGCCTTGCGAGTTCTTCCTCTTTCACCTCGCTGGTAAAACCCTCAATGCGATAGTTACTCGTATGCACCTTTAACAGTATGGCAGTGTTGCTGTTAACTGCTCCAGCATAGTCCTTTAAATGTGTGCGGTTGGTTGTACCGACTTCATGTAGCTGACAACCCGCACTTTGAATAATCTCGGGCATGCGAAAAGCGCCACCGATTTCAACCAGCTCACCACGCGACACCACCACATCCTTGTCCAGGGCGAAAGTGTTAAGTGCCAGTAAAACGGCGGCGGCGTTATTGTTTACCACGGTGGCAGATTCCGCACCGCACAGTTCGGCAAGAATGCGATCAATATGACTGTCACGGTCACCACGCAAACCGTTGTCGAGATCAAACTCCAGGTTGCAGGCCTGGCTGGCGACACGCGTTACTGCCTCTACTGCGGTACCGGGTAATAGCGCCCGGCCCAGGTTGGTATGTAAAACTGTGCCGGTAAGATTGAAGACTGCTTTCAGGCTTGCCTTGTTACGCAACACCAGCCGTTGTTCAACATGTCCTAGTATGCCTGCAATGCTTGTTGTTGCCGCATCAACGAGATCCTGCCTGATATGGTCTCTTTGCCGCTGGATTTCTTCCCGAACCGCCTGTGTCACCGGTTCATGGCCCCACTGTCCGATTAGATCAACGGCACTTTTTAATACCTGGTCAACCGAGGGCAGTTTGCGTAGTAAGTCAGGGTTCTTTGTCATAGTTTTGTCACCATGTGAAACGGTATAGCCGGGTCCTTTCCATCCTGTACCTGCCCGATGATCCTGGCGTCCTGGTATCCCATTGTTCTCAGTTGATCCAGGCAGGCCTCGGCCCTGCCTCCAGGAACGCTGGCGAGTAAACCGCCCGAGGTCTGGGGGTCAAAAAGTAGTGGATAAGCGCGATGGTCTTTGACTACAGCAGAATTGCCTATGTACTGTTCCTTCAGTTGGTTGGCCCCATGCAGGGAACTGCTGAATCCTGATTCAAAGCATTCCAGTGCACCTTGAAGAGAAGGAAGAGCATCAATTTCTATGTCAATACTAATGTCCTGCCCGCGTGTCATTTCCAACAAGTGACCCAGTAATCCAAAGCCACTTATATCGGTACAGGCGCTGGCCTGGTGTTCTATGAAACAGTGCATGGCGCGCTGGTTGGATTGCAGCATTGAATCAATAGCACCCTGTATAAAAGAACCACGGGCGCTGTGCCGCATGTCTGCCGCAAAAAGTACACCGGTTCCCAGTGCCTTGGTAAGCAGGAGGTAATCACCAGCTTTCATTCCCTGCCTGGTTAACAGCTCTCCCTGCTTTACCAGTCCATTTACAGAAAAACCCAGCGAGGCTTCTGTCCCTTCGCCGGTATGGCCTCCAACGAGGACCGCACCGGCATCGTTGAGCAGGGTCGTTGCTCCTTGAAGCATTTGCGACAGATCATCCCGCACCATGGATTCAGCAGCGTTGGGCAGGGTAACCATGGCCATCGCAGTGCTGGCCCTGGCTCCCATTGCAAAGATGTCATTCAGCGCATGGTTTGCTGCAAGCTGTCCAAAAATCCAAGGGTCATCGACAAAGTTTCTAAAAAAGTCGATGCTTTGGACCTGCATGTAAGCTGCAGGTACTGAAACTACCGCGGCGTCATCTGCATCACCAAGTCCTAGCTGCACGTCATCACTCGTTTGTCGAGGTAACGAGGAAAGCACATCCTGCAGGATGTCCGCGTTGACCTTGCCACCGCAACCGCCGCAGCGCATGTCATCATTTCCGAGTTTCTCAAGCCCGGGCAGACTTTCTACCTGCTTGCTCCTCAGCCTATTACCTTGCCTGTCCATGGCCGGAAGCTGGCGATAGCTATCCATAAACTTCTGGTCAATCCAGTTCTTCCAGTTCCAAACGGCTTTACCCTCAAAACTCCACCATGAGCGCGAAGCCACGGCATACTTCTCGCCGGTTGAAACCAGGCTGAGGTGCTCTTTCTGTGGGGTAAAAGCCTGCAAGGGCAGGGTTAACAGGCTGCGATAGATGTTTTCAGTTAATGGCGGTCCCTGCCGCACCGCGTAGACCCCTGATTTCGGACGAGGATGGTTAACCATTGTCGCCACGTCTCCTGCGGCAAAGATGTTTTCGTGGGATACGCTCTGCAGGGTATCTTTTACCTTTATAAAACCGCCTTCATCCAGTTCCAGGCTGGTGTCTTTTAACCATGCCTGTGCGCTTGCCGACGTGGCCCAGAACACCTCGTCAAAGGCCTGGCTTGTTTCTCCATTAAAGTGGAGTTGTCCGTTAGTGACTTTGTCTACCCTGGCATTGGTACGAAGCTCCACCCCTTTCTCATTGAGCACTCTTTTAAAACGTGCCTGGACAGTTTTACCGTAGGCAGGAAGAATCGTATCGCTGTCACTGAAGAGCGTAAACTTGATGCCCGAGCTATCCCGCCTGGCCTTTTTGAATTCAAGCAAGACCCGGTGCCGTACAGCGAGAATGAGTTCTACCCCTGCGGCACCGGCACCTACCACGGCGATACTGGCATGACCGTCTTTACTCAGCAGTCGGTCCACGGTGTGATTCCAGCGGGTAACAAAGCTGTCGATGGGTTTTACCGGGATAATACTTTCGCCGGTTAAATCATTAACAGGCATGCCAGGTGATGAACCGATGTCGATAGACAGGAGGTCATAGCGAACCTGCGGGCGCGTGCGGCAAGTCAGTAGTTGCCTTTCAGTATCGAGCCCCGTCACTTCATCATGGTAAAAACGGGCGCCGGCGAACCGGGCAAGTGGTAGAAGATCGATGTGGGCCTCGTCAAAAGAGTAATGGCCGGCGACAAGGCCGGGCAGCATGCCGGAATAGGGAGACATGAGCTCACGGGATATGACGGTGACTCGAAGGCCCTGCAGTGGACGCATGCCAAGGGACTTCAACACGTGCAGGTGAGTGTGACCGCCTCCCACGAGCACGAGATCCCTGGCCAGGGGTGGCGCACTATCAAGCATGGCCCACCTGGAGAGGTGAGCGAGTTAGAAAGCGATAAGCAGGTTCAGGATTTCTTGAGCAGGAACTTCGCCAGCGCCAGCCCGTCTTCCGGTTCCATGCGGCCGATGGGTGAGGAGCTGTAGGTGGAAGCGATGACTTTTCCGTCACCCTGGATAAAGAACTCGCTGGGCTGGATAAAATCTCTTTCTTCTTCCCACCATGCACCAAGCTGATCACCGATGTCCCGCGTGACACCCCAGGCGACCGGAAAGTTAAGATCCGCAGCCACCTCTCGAGTCGCGTCCTCGTCGTCAACACTGGCAGCAAAGATACTGATCCCAAGCTCAGCAAAGGTCTCCCGAAGTTTCTCGTAGCCGACTAACTGACGGCGGCAGAATGGTCACCAGTGACCACGGTAGAAAAGAATAAATGCGTGTGGCGTTGCGATATCGGAAGGAAGATGAAGGGTGTCCCCGTCAACAGTCTTGAGTTCAATTCCTGGAAACTGATCGCCTTTACCCAGCTTTTCGCTCATTGAGGACTCCAAGTAGCTTGATGCCTCATCATAGGAAAATTATGGTCCTGTCTCAAGCGTTTGCAGCCTGCTATGGGGATAGCCGGGGATTAGCAGTATAATCCAGGGCTTCATGGCATCCATTAATCAAGATCAACACAGCTTTCTGCGAGCCTTTGGCCCGGGGCTCATTTTCGCTGCTGTCGCCATCGGCGTTTCTCACCTGGTCCAGTCCACCAGGGCAGGTGCCCTGTACGGGCCCCTGATGATCCTGTTTGTCGTTGCAGCAATGGCGGTCAAGTATCCGTTTTACCGCTTTGGCCCCCAGTATACTGCTGCAACAGGAAGAACACTGGTGGATGCATTTCGCAGGCAGGGACTGTGGCTTTTCATTCCCTTTGCAGTCCTGATGTGTCTTACTTCGTTCATTGTGGTCGCCGCGGTGGTCAGCGGTACTGCAGTGATTGCGGCCAACGCGTTTTACCTGCCCTTCAACCCTGTACAGATCGCGACGTGCCTGCTGTTATTGAACATCGTGATTCTAAGTGTTGGCCGTTACCGCTGGCTCGATATAGTGATGAAAGTGTTTGTCCTGCTTTTAACCGTCACTACATTGATTGCAACGATACAAACGCTTCCTATTATTGACTGGTCCCGGGCAATAGAAGTTTTTCCTCCCGGACTGGATAAAGCCGCAATTATCTTTACCGTGGCGCTGGTCGGTTGGATGCCGTCACCGCTGGAAGGAGCTGTGGGTCATTCTATATGGACCAAGGCCAAGGCTGTCGATAGTGAGTATCAACCCCGGGTAAAGGAATCGATACTGGATTTTCACATCGGTTACCTTGGAACCATGTTCCTGTCCCTGTGTTTCATGGTGCTGGGTGCGGGAGTGTTACATGAGCAGGGCAACGAGCTTGCAAGGGGAGCGAGCCAGTTTACCGCGCAGTTTATCGCCCTGTATGAATCGGCCCTGGGTGAATGGAGTGGTTGGCTAATAAGGCTGTCAGCGGTTGCGGTGATGTATTCAACGTTGCTGGCTGCAACGGACAACTATGCGCGAATGATTAGCAGTATCTTTTTACGTTTTAGCGTTCCAGAGGAGTCCTGGGAGAACGACCGGGCAAGCCAATTACCCTATCTGCGCCAGGTGATTGTTGTGATACTGAGCCTGGGCGGACTGGCGGTATTCATTTTTCTCGCCAAGTCATTCAAGGTCATGTTGGCAATAGCCACCAGTACAGCTTTTATTTCTGCACCAATCCTGGCTATCTTGATATACCGGGCAATGAATTCTGCGAGCGTCGGCGAAAAGGATAAGCCTTCAGCAGGCTTATTGCGCTACAGCCAGTTCTGTATCGTGGTCTTACTACTTTTTGCTTTTTCCTACCTGGGCCTGTTGTTCTGGTAATTACTTACGTTTTCGAAATCCCAGCGCTATCAAACCAAGACCAAGTAGCCCAAATGTGAATGGTTCAGGTACAGGCGTGGGAGGTGGTGGGGGTCCGGAATCCATGCTCCAGTTAAAGGTACCATCCATGAATGAGGTTCGCGTACCAATTCCGCCAAATATACCGGAGCGAGACGAAATCAATGCTGTATAAGTTTGACCAGCGGCAATGTTCCTGGTTGTAGTTCCGGAACTTCCAACGCCCATGATTGTTTGTCCGCCGGCTCCTCCCAGTAATGAAAACTCAAACCCTCCCAGGCCGAAATCTGTGGTACTACCCTGTTGAAGAATAACATCGTAGTCGAGGCTAAACATACCGGTGACGTCGGCAGTAAAGGTATAAGCCCAGGAGTTAATCCAGCGATTTATATTTGAATCGAAATAACGGTTTATATCTGCAACACCCGACTGAACGTTATTTAATGAATCCCAACCAACATTATGGAAAAGCACCTGTCCCATCGCAGTGTTGTTCCAACTCGCCGTTATATCACCCGTCGTAGAGATCTGCCCTCCAGCTGAAGTACTGGTGGCATTGACACTCGCCGAGAGGGTATTGATTGTTCCACCCTGGCTGGCACTGTCGGTATCAATCACCAACCCAGCACCGTTTGAATTTGATTTGGCTTGCAGCTGTAAATAAGAATCTACGGCGATTACAGCAGCCTGGGTATTACTGCTGATTGTCATGATGCCGATCACAAATGCCAGCGCCACCAACGAATCCAGCAGACCGGATACGTGCCTCGATTTAAGAAGCACCCTTATAAAAATATTGTTATGTTCCATATCAACGTTTCTCGCAAAATGCTTAACCTGGCGAAATAACGCACATACCGTGCCAGAAAAATAAGCTTAATAAAATCAGTAACCTGGAAAATCTGCATGAAATCGTGATGCTGAAATGTAAAGTATGTCGACGCTATCACAGGTACTTGTGCTTTCGACTGTGGGGGCAGCATTTGCTAGGATCAGCACAGGATTGACCAAATACATGCTTGCTCCATGACACTTTATCCAGACACCAATCTACCTGTGCCGTCGGCAACCGATGCAATTCATGCAGATGAATTACTCTCATTCGCTCGTCCGGGGACCTGGGGCACGGCAGCACAACGCAGGGCAATAGCGGCGGAAGCTCGCCAGGCACGCTGCGAAGCGGGTGTGCAGGAAAGCGTTGGTGACGAAGATATTGCCGGCAGCGCAGATTTACCTGCAGCAGCGCGCCGCCTCGCCAGGGAAGTGGCCCTTGGTGGTATTGGAATCGACCGCCGGTTTTATGAGCAAACACTGCAGGAAGGCGTAACGGAAGGTGCCTATGTAGAAATAGTTGGAGTGGTTGCCCGCCTGGCCCAGCTTGATGTGTTTGCCAGGGGGCTTGGTATTCCTTCAAGAGAACTACCGGAAGCCGTGGAAGATGCTTCTCCGAGCATGGAGCGACCCGGTGAGGCCATGCAACTCGGTTTTTTTACCGCCGCCATACCGGACGCACCGCAGGGAGGGGCACTGGCGGTGGAACTGTGGGGCGACCAGCCTGGCCCCAATATTTTTAGATCCCTGACCCTCGTACCGCAGGAAGCGCGTCGCCTGGTCAAGGTCATGAGTCATCAATATTTTAATCTTGAGACAATGATGAACCTTGACTACAGCTCTTTAAAAGGTATCGACAGGCCTCAACTGGAACTGGTTGCTGCGAAAGTATCCGCACTCAACCAGTGCTTTTACTGAACTACCTGGCACGCCCATGTCCTCCGTGAGAGTGGCAATTTACTAAAACGAGAAATCAACCTTTCCGGCATCGTTGATAGCAGCCAGGATACGGGTATTGAGCACGGAAAAGAGTTGCTTGATTTCTCCACCGCCGTGCTTGGAAATGATACCGCAGCATTAAACAGCGCCAGGTCGGCATTACTTGATTGCATGGGTGAAGATGCACTTGTATCGGCGGTGACTACGGCGGCAAGTTTCAGCCTGGTGGATCGGGCGGCAAATGGTATCGGTATTTTTGTTGAGCCGATGGTCATGGAGCCAAGCGCTGATTTTCGCGAGGCACTGGGGATTAATGATTTCCCTTCTGCAAAAAACAGCCTGGGCCAGGCTTAACTTTCTTACTCGCCGTAACTCAATTCTGTTGCCTTGCCCCTGAACACGCGGTACACGAAGACCGTGTAAATTAGTATCGCGGGTACAGCAACCGCTACACCGTAAAATACAAACACCAGTGATTTTGTCGCGGCTGCGGCTTCCCAGATGGTCAGCCGGTCAAGCACGACATAGGGAAAGATAGAGTAGGCCAGTCCCATGGTTGCCATGATGCAAATCAGTACTGTACCTGCCATAACCAGCCATGCGTATCCTTCGCGGGCAAACTCTTCGTGGCTTAACACCCAGTAAACAACCAGGAATGCTGCCGCGGTAGCCAGCGGTATAGGGGCAAGACCGATACTGTTTGGCAGGGTAAACCACTTTGCCGCTATTGATTCACTCACAAGCGGTGTGGCGATGGAAATCAATACCAGTGCCAGTCCCATGAGCGGCATGGCACGTCGACCCCATTTCATGGCCTTTGAAAACAGTTCTCCTTCCGCCTTGATCAACAACCAGCCTGAAGCCAGTACGATGTACAGTGCAGGCATTGACAGGGCAACCAGCACTGCAAACAGGGTGCTGGTCGTATTGGTTTGAAGACCAGTGACATAACTGCCGAGCATCCAGCCCTGTGCTACCGAGGCTACAAAAGAACCTGCGAAAAAACACTTGTTCCACATGCTCCTGTGCTTGTCGCCGGCCTTGACCCTGAAATCAAAAGCAACACCTCGCAGGATCAAACCAATCAGCATGATGGTAACGGGAATATAAAGGTGAGTCAGTACCATGCCATGTGCACGTGGAAATGCGATCAGGAGTACGCCGACACCCAGCACAAGCCAGGTTTCGTTTGCATCCCAAAAAGGACCAATGGATGCGATCATGGTGTCCTTTTCTGATTCGTTGGCAAGCGGCAGGAGAATGCCTATACCGAGATCATAGCCATCGAGAATGACATAGATAAACAGGGCAAGCCCCAGCACTCCCATGAAAATAATTGGCAGGGCGGTTTCCATCAGCCCGTTTCCGCTGCCGTGGCGACCCCGCCTGCTGCCCCCGGTGGTTCAGGCATTTTCAGTTGCGCGGCTGGCTTGGTAGAGAGGTAACGCAGGGTGGCGATATAGGCCACCAGTAGAAAACCATAGAGCAGGGCATAACTGACCAGGGTCAGGAAAACCGTTGAGGGACCGTGGGGAGCGACAACATCTGCCACGCCCAGTTCTCCATAAACTATCCAGGGCTGGCGCCCAACTTCCGTCACGTACCATCCCGCGAGTGTCGCCACCCAGCCGGAAAACGTCATGGCTGAAAGTACCAGCAAGAGGTTTTTTGATGGTTCCTTTTTCCGTAGCAGGGTGATACCCGCCCACCATGAACAAAGGATCATCAGCATGCCGGTGCCAACCATGACACGAAAAGACCAGAAAACGATTGGGACCGGGGGGTGTGCGTTTTCAAATTCATCCAGGCCGCGGATTTCACCATCCCATTCGTGGGTGAGTATGAGGCTGGCCATTCGTGGTATGCCCACGGCGAAATCATTGCTGCGGGTATCTTCGTTGGGCCAGGCAAAAAGTAACAGGGGTGCACCTTTTTCCGTTTCCCAGACACCTTCAATAGCAGCCACCTTGGCGGGCTGATGTTCAAAGGTGTTGAGGCCGTGCAAATCACCCACGAACAGCTGCAGTGGTGTCAGTATCATGGCCAGGAAAACACCCGTTCTAAATACCTTGATAGTGGCAGGACCATCAACTTTCTGAACCATGCGCCAGGATGAAATGCCGGTGACAAGAAACGCGGCGGTGATCAGGCAGGCAAGTAGCATGTGCGCGAGGCGATAAGGGAAAGAGGGATTGAAAATTACCTCCATCCAGCTTGTAACGTGAAAGACGCCATCAATGATCTCGTAACCCTGCGGTGTCTGCATCCAGGAATTGAGACTCAGTATCCAGAACGCCGACAGGGAAGTGCCAAAGGCCACCATGGCAGACGCGAGCAGGTGCATGCGGTTGGAAACCCTGTCCTTACCGAACAACATTACACCCAGGAAAGTCGCTTCCAGGAAAAATGCAGTCAGCACTTCATAACCCAGCAGGGGACCGGCCACGTTGCCGGTTTTTTCAATAAAGCCGGGCCAGTTAGTACCAAATTGAAATGACATGGTAATGCCTGATACCACACCGAGAGCAAAGGTGAGGGCAAAGATCTTCACCCAGAAGTAATAGGCAAATTCCCAGGCCTGGTCGCCGGACTGCGTAAAGCGAACGCGAAAAAATAACAATAGCCAGGCAAGACCAATCGTGATGACCGGAAAAAGAATATGAAAGCTTATATTCAGGGCAAACTGAATTCGGGCTAACAGCAATGGATCAAAGTCAAACATAATAGCTGTAATTATAGACTTAAAGCGTGCCCCGTTTGTTCAACAAAAGTAGTTTTACTTTTTAGTACTGCCACTCTAAATTTTTACTGTGTTGCCGGACTAAAAGGTGTGCTTATCCTGCAGGAAATTTTACCAGCGGACAAAAAAAAACGGCGCCTCTTGAAGGCGCCGTTTTTAATTTTCATGCTGGTGGATAAAATTAAAGCTGAAACGCTGTAATTTCCACGCGCCGGTTTTCTGCCCGCCCTTCACTTGTATCATTGCTGGCAATGGGTGAAGACTCGCCGCGACCTTCGGTGCGCATCCTGTCATTGCTGATACCGCGTTCTGCGAGAAAGCCACGCACAGACTCGGCGCGTCGTTCGGACAGGCCCTGGTTGTAGTCATCGGAGCCACGGCTGTCAGTGTGCCCTACGATCGTGATACCCACGTGCGGGTTACTGCGTAGTACTGAAACTGCCTGGCTCAGGATCTTGGCACCTGCAGGGGTTATCTCTGACCTGTCATTATCAAAGTGAACGCCCTTGAGGCTCGGAATTTCCGGGCAGCCGTTGGAATCGACGGGTGTGCCCCTGGCTGTACCCGGGCAGCGGTCGTTGCGGTCAAGCACGCCATCGCCATCGGTATCCGGATCAGGTTTTGGAGCCGGTGCTGGAGCCGGTGCAGGTTCCGGTTTGGGCGCCATTTTTTCTTCACCGCGATTACAGGCGATGTAGCCAAGTGCCGCTCCCACGGCAGCACTGGCAAGGCCGGCTTCCTCGTCACCGTCGGCAACGGCAGCCCCGGCACCACCAATCAGCGCGCCAGCAGCTGCGCAGGCCCATTGGCTGGGATTTTTACCCGTGCTGGCACAACCGGCCAGGAGCATGGGCATTAAAATCAGGAGAATTCGAATCAGTTTCATTTTTCTAGTCCCTTGTTATTTTGATTTGAAGAACCGCCCAATAATATCAAGGAAAAGGCGCTGGAACAGTTAAAATTGTCAAAAATGTGATGTTTTTGATTTTGATCAACGCAGCCATGACCGGACCCATATAAGAAGTAGGCATCACCGCTTGAAAAAACGGCAGAAATGCCATCATTCAGGGTAAACAGGAGACGGCAGGGTGACTGAAAACAAGTTAGACGAGCAGGGTAAGGTAGCCCCGGAAGAGGTGGCCTACGGCATACCGCAAGTCAGGCGGCTCGAATTTTCCGACCTGCAGGCCTGCCTGATGATGGGTATGGCGGATTTTCGACGAGCGCCATTGTTCGGTCTTTTCTTCGGTGGCATTTACGCCCTTGGCGGGATTCTCATATTCCAGTCTTTCATCGTGTTTGAAAGGGGCTGGATGATCTACCCGGTGATGGTGGGCTTTCCCCTCATTGGTCCCTTCGTCGCCGTCGGGCTTTACGATGTCAGTCGTCGACTGGCCGCGGGTATGCCCCTGCCCTGGAATGAAGTGCTCACGGTTATCACTAACCAGGCTAACAGGCAGCTTCCCTACATGGCCTTTGTCATGCTGTTTATTTTCTGGGTATGGATTTACCAGGTCAGGTTACTACTTGCCCTGTTTCTCGGGCGCATGTCATTCCCGAGCTTTGCTTCCTTTTTTGAAATTATCGCAACTACACCGGAAGGCTGGCTTTTTATTGGCGTTGGCCATATTGTCGGCGCCTGCTTTGCGCTTGTGCTGTTCTCGCTTACGGTCGTCTCCATTCCGCTGATCCTTGACCGCGATGTAGATTTCATCACCGGCATGATCACCAGCGTAAATGCCGTGCTGAAAAGCCCGCTTGTCATGCTGTCATGGGGTATTCTTGTGACCCTTGCCGTGATGATTTCCTTTTTGCCGCTGTTTCTCGGCTTACTCGTTGTCCTGCCTGTCCTTGGCCATACAACATGGCATATATATGAAAAAGCCGTAGTCCACGACCCGCATTGAATACGGGTCTGGCTTTACTTCCCGAAAGACCATCGCATCATCAGCTAGTAGTTTTGTTCTGAAGCTTATATCCTCGTGGCTGGATTGAGCCACTGCGGATTTTCATTCGCTGTTTTTAGCTGGAAGGAACAACAATAACTAAGATGGTCACTCTACAGAGAAAGGGATATCGCTCGAAACACCTGGTAACAGACATTGTGCTTGGTGTTACTGACGGGCTGGATATGTCTCTCTGGTGCTACGTGTTTGCCTCCATCATTTTTTCCGGTGTCCTTACCGTTTTTCTTCCGGTGGGAATTCTCATTTGCCTGCTTGGATGGGTGCTTGTCAGCATGACCATTACCCTGGTCAGCAGGGAGCCCGTGCACATTGCCAACCTTGATGACCAGGCCGTGGTTATCATCGGCGCAATCGCCGTCATCATGGTTGCCTACATGGGTGAGGAGGCAGCTGGTCCGCGCGGGCTGGCTACGATTCTCTGTATCATGGCGCTGACCTCGCTTGGTTTTGCCCTGAGCTGCTATCTCGTAGGACGCTATCGACTTTCCCGCCTGCTGGAACTTCTGCCATTTCCGGTGATCTGCGGCTTCATGACCAGTGTTGGGTGGTTACTTATCGAAGCCGGTTTTGAAGTCGCAGCAGATATGACTATCTCAGCGGGCATGCTGGGACACCTTGATACGATTGATCCTGCGTTACATCTTGGCCTGGCAATCGTTGCCGGAGCAATACTGACCTGGTGTATCAACACTATCGACAAGTTTTGGCTCATGCCGGCGGCGATAATCCTCGTAGCGGCGGTGTACTATTTTTTCGCCTGGTATTTCGGGCTCAGCCACGACGACCAGGTCGCGCGTGGCTGGTTGTTCAATGTCACGGAGCCCGAAGGCGGTGTCCTGTCACTGCTGGGCATGCTGTCAGCCAGTGATATCGACTGGTCGTTCATAACAAGCGTAATTCCACAGATGCTGACAATCGTCTTCCTCACCGTGTTATACGCATCAATGACAATTACCGCCCTGAAAGCGCAAAGCAGGGAAGAGCTATCCATTGCTGAAGAATTTCAGAATGTTGGTGTGACAAACATGCTTTCCGCGCTGTGCTGCGCACCTCCCAGCTATACGGACGTGGTTGCAAGTGGCATGTACAGGGAATTTGGAGCCAGCACCCGCTGGCTTCAGTTAACCTCCGGCGGGGTGGGGATCCTGGTTATCCTGCTCGGTGGTGCAATTATCAGTTACCTGCCGAAGATTGTAGTCAGCATCCTGGTTTTTCTTTTTGCGTTTCAAACACTGTATGACTGGGCAATTCGAAATGCCCGTGGCTTCAATTTCAGCGACTACTTGATCATATGGATGATTCTCGGTGTCGTGATACTGGTTGGCTTTATTCAGGGCATCCTGGTTGGTGTCGTGTTGACGGTGCTGCTGTTTGTTATTCGCTACAGCAGGATAAGCGCGCTTGAGTCCAGGCGAACACTTAACCTCGTGCGAAGTACTGTGGAAAGATCAAACCAGGCCAATGAAATACTTTCCAGGCACGGTGACAGTATTGTTATTTACGGCTTACGCGGTTTTCTTTTCTTTGGCTCGGCAAATGCAATCCTGGAGCGCATTGTTCAATCAGAATTACAGGGCGAGAGTAGTCCGCGGGCAATCCTGATGGATCTTGGCCGCGTCACCGGCGTTGATATTTCTGCGCTAAATACATTTGTACAGGTCAAGTCAGTTTGCGAGGCAAATGATGTTCTGCTCCTTTACTCGGGAATATCCGACGAACTATCCGGAAAGCTGGTTTCGCTTGAAGCGGTGAGCCTGGATAACGATGAGCCACTGCTTTTCAGCAATAATGATCTTTCACTGGAGTACCTTGAAGACTTGTTGCTGCGCGATAACAGTTTTGTGGCGGCCGATCTGAATATCAGGACGATTCTTTCCGGTCTTTTGAAAGAAGAAGAGAAAATAGAATTAATGCTTTCCGTTTTGAAGAAGGTTGATTGCAGTAACGGAGAAACCCTGTTTCGGCAAGGCGTTGAAGATGATGGCTTTTACATCGTTGAACAGGGTTCAATGGCTGCGTATATCGAAGATGAAAATGGCCTGTCGAGAAGAGTGCGCAAATTTAACCCGGGTGCCCTGATTGGTGAGCTATCAGCCTACCTTGGAGATCGCAGGAGAACTGCGACAGTGAAAGCCGAGACTGCCGCCGTGGTTTATCACCTGGATTTGCAATCCCGTGCAAGGCTGGCTGAGGAGGACGCAAGCCTGCGCCTGGTACTGCATGAAATGATTGCGACAGTGCTCGCTGAGCGCGTTGATTTTATGAACCGGCGTCTTGTCGTAGACGCAGGCTAGGACTCTTCACTGGAATTCTACACCGCTAATATCAGGTGGCGGATTGGTGACTTCAATGCCGTGCCTGCTTCTAAGCTGATCGATCCGCTGTGTAAGCGCACTTTCCTCGAGCTTTTCATCCTGCAGGCGCGTTATCTCGGTATGTATATCCATGAAAAAGCTGTCGAGACCAGCGGGTGTGCAGGCCAGCAGGATACGTAGTGGTGTATTCTGCGGATTCCAGAATGTGTGCGAGCGACCGCTTGCCACGGTTTCTGCTTTACCGGCTGAAACTGAAAACGCTTCTTCTCCATCATATTGAAAGGCCAGTGTGCCGGATACCACGGTAAACACTTCAATAAAGTCGTGCCGGGTAAAGGGTGGCGGATTGCCGCGCGTATAATCCACGTAGTCGATTACCGTTAAGCGCTGATCGGTAGACGTACCCGCCGTCAGGATTCGAACTTCGTTGCCGTTGGGGAGTTTAAAAAACAATTTTAATTATCCAGCAGCGGCTGCGGGTTAATTGTATCACGGGGAATAAGCATCTGATGCTTGCCAGGCCGGGCCCGTGATTGCCAGCAGTTCAAGGTCCGAGTCCTGGGCAAGGTTGTATAGACTGTGAACCTCACCGGCTTCAAGCAGGCATACATCTCCGGGCTTTACCTCAAAAGATTCTCCATCAACTTCAAGCCGGCCAAACCCCTTGAGAATGTAAAGTATTTCAGTCGAAGATTTGTGAAAGTGAGCAGCGGAGTGCGTACCCGGTGAAATCGTCGAGCGGGCAAGGCTAAGCTGTTTCGATGAGCCAAGATGTTCGGCGTTACCGATTAACTCAAACAATTTCTCGCCGCTCTCGGTGACAAGCGGGGCCGTGACGTTTTCCAGGCTGGTAATTTTCACTTTCTGATTAGCCCTGTAAGAAGTAGGCGGTATTCGTTCATGAACTGTGTATTATAGTGCAATTGTAAACAGATTCGGGGTAAACCTATGAAATTGCTTGTCATGATTTTCAATTCAATGTTCCTGCTGATGTTCATCAGTGCAGTCGTGGCCGAGTGGGGAAAGCCCGTGTCGATAATTGCCGGGATTGGTATTGCCTGTGTCCTTATAAACGGCGTGTTCATTTTATTGAGAACCCGTGGAGATTTCGAGGTAGCGGAGGATTAGGCTCAGGAATTCCAGTATATTTACTAAATCTATTGTTTCCGGGGATTATTCAGGATGACCTCACGAAGAACGATACTCAAGTCCGGGCTCGTGGTACCAGCCTTACCATTACTAAATGCATGCGGAATGTCAGACGATAAACAGGCGCTCGAATTTTACCGCGAAGAAATGTACCTCACTGGTAACTTTGCGCCGGTCGATGTTGAATCAACCCTTACTGAATTGGAAGTCATCGGAAATATTCCCGAAGAGCTCACCGGTCGCTTTCTCAGGAATGGGCCGAACCCATTGAATGATGTGAACCCTTCCTCGCACCACTGGTTTATTGGTGACGGGATGTTACACGGTGTGCGCCTGGAAGAAGGGCGTGCCGACTGGTATCGCAATCGCTGGGTAAGGAGCGAGCGCATCATTGAAGACCTGGGAGAATCCCTGGCCGGAAGGAAATTGCAGGGTAGTTGTAATACCAGCGTTATCGGGCATGCCGGGAAAACCTGGGCAATCATGGAATCCGGAACACCACCAACAGAAATGGGTTATGAGCTGGAAACACTTGGTCATACCTCTGGTTGGGGTGGTTTCAGCGCTCATCCCAAGCTGGATCCGGATACCGGGGAAATCCACGCCATCAGTTATGACTGGGCGAATTACCGCGATCATATTAAGTATCGTGTGATCGCTGCGGACGGTACGCTGGCTTCAAGCACGGACATACCCCTCGCCAGTATGTCCATGATCCACGACATGAGCCTGACAGAAAATTACGCGGTGATCTTTGACCTGCCGGTAACCCTAAGTTTTATGATGCTGGCCACAGGATCGAGATTTCCTTTTAAATGGGATCCCGATTCAGAGGCAAGAATTGGCCTGATGCCAAGGGGAGGCGATGCAAAAGATATTATCTGGAGCAGCATGTCACAATGCTATGCCTACCATCCGGTTAACGCCTACGAAGATGATGAAGGCAAGGTCGTTATCGATGTTTGTCGTTATGACAAGATGTTTGATGCCGACACCAACGGCCCCTTTGGTGACAGCCAGCCTACACTAGATCGCTGGACAGTGAATCCAAAAACGCAAACAGTTGCCGAGCAGCGTATTGACGATCGAACCCAGGAATTTCCCCGCTGCCACCCCGGCCTCAACAGCAAGCCCTACCAGTATGGTTACACTGTTGCCGTCGAAGGCACCGCATTCCCCGCAATCTACAAGCACGATGTGAGATCGGGACAGTCCTGGTCTTTTGAGTTTGGAAACGGTCGCCAGGGTGGGGAACCAGTATTTATACCGCGTGAACACGCGCGAACCGAGGACGACGGTTATCTTGTCACCTTTGTTTATGACGGCACAAGCAAGAGCAGTGAACTTGTCATTCTCGATGCGCAGGACCTGTCACGCCCGCCGCTGGCACAGGTTAAATTACCGGTCCGCGTTCCCTACGGTTTTCACGGCAATTGGATTGCCGATGCTGATGTAGCCTGATAGTAAGGACCTTTCACGCCGTAGCTAACCTCAAGGGCGTCAGAAGGATGACCCATCTCCGCCTGGAATACTGGCGCGGTGTCGATACGCGCTTCCATGCCGTTCTCAAGTGTCTCGATTTCCTTTTCCAGGAAGTTTCGCTCCTGCTGCGTCGCATCGATGATGTCCTGTAATACTTCCGGTGACAGCTCGATGCCGGTTCTTTCGCTGACGTCGTTCCTGGCTTCCGGATCCAGCAACAGGTCCTGTAACCAGTCGAGACGCTTTTGAATAACCGAGAGCGATTCACGCAGGCTTTCTACCTGCTCGTCGCTATCCGGCACATCACTCTCGCCGCTGCTGTCCTCGCTCTCGCTACCATCTGAGAGAAAATCCTGCAGTTCGGACTGGTAGCTCCTGAAGTTTTCAAGCTCCTGTTCATAGCCATCAAGAAGGTCTTCCAGACGTGTTCTCTCTTCACCGGCCGGGTTCTCTTCCAGGCGGCGGTTGAGTTCGGCAATGCGTTCTTCAAGCAGGCGGATCAGCTCGGCCAGTTCACTCTCGGAAACGTTTGGTGCGCAGCCCTCCATTTCCTCGCAGTTGGCAAGGGACAGGGCGATACCACCACCGATGCTGCCAAACAGGGTCAGGTCTTCTTCAAAAAGACCCACGTCGATGACTGCCACCTGGGCCAGGCCGATGAGTTCCCCGGCCTGGTTTGCCGCGGTAGATTCCTGGCCAACAGATATCAGGGCACCTGAAATCGTTGTCACGAAAGCCGTGGTCTCAGGCGTGGCGTCGATGGCATTGGCATCCAGCAAGCCAAACTGCGGTGCCTGGTTACCATCACCTACCACCACCTGCAGGTCACCATTGTCGAGAGCGATATCCAGGTTGGTGGAATTCTCAACCGTGTTGTTTGCGATTAGCGTCAGCGAACCTGCTTCAATATTTGTAGGAATCGCTTCAGCAGTAATATTGCCCGGGCCACTGCCACCATTGGTGTCACCTACGGCGACAATTAGTACGTCATCACCGCCAATGCCACCGGCGTTGATATCAGCATTGAGATCAACGTTACTGCCCAGCAGGGTCACGTCACTGTTGGTAACAATGTTTTCATCCAGAGTAAGCAAGTCCGTGTTTACCTGTATGCGCGTGTCACCGTCCACGGGCAGGTTTGGCGGACTGAGAAAACCACCGATAATAATGTGGCCGGTAAATCCAGTAAGGTCGGGTAAATTCAAGCCAGTGGAATCGATGACGAGGTCGTTTCCAGCGGCGGGATCTATAATCGGCGTATCCGCCGTTGAATTGGGTACCGTGAGTGTACCGGTACCGGTGACGCTGTTACCCAGCGGAATACCATCGTTGTGATACCAGATATCATTACCTTCAATAATGACGCTTCCGGCAATTTCGCCATTACCAAAGCTGTATATATTGATACCCAGTGCGCCGGTGATGTCACCGGTCAGTGTGCCGCTGTTGTGATTGAAGGTGTCATCGCCAGCACCCCCCGTCACCTGGCCAGCGTGGTCACCATTAAAATTGAAGGTATCATCACCGCTACCACCACCAAGATTTTCCACATCCGAAAATGTCAGCGTATTCACTGCTACAAAGGTATCGTCGCCATTCTCGATGTTGAATGTTGAATCAGCCGAGCTGCCATTGACCAGGGTGTCCGTGTTCGCGCTGCCGGTTACGGAATTGACGTTATCAAAGTCACTGGCAGTGGTTGTGCCCGCGAATCCATCGGTTGTGCCCAGGGAAGTAATACGAATGACCTGCGCACCCGCGCCTGAAAAATCAAGGGTGTCATTACCACCCAAACCATCAACAATGCCGCTGATTGTTCCCGTGGTGAACACGAAGGTATCATCGCCTACTGTACCGGCGAGATTTTCCACCGATGTCCATCCACCACCGATATCCGCGTTGTTACCGCTATTGGCGCCGGTAATAGTGTAACTGGTGCCACCAACGATGGCGTCTGCATTGGGACCACCATTGATCGACGCTGTCAGGCTGCCGCCATTGAGATTGAAGATGTCATTGCCAGCGTTGCCCCGTGCCTGGCCCGTCAGCGTGCCATTATTAAAATTAAAGAGGTCATTACCGTCTGCGCCTGCAAGGTTGTTGGTGTTGGCACTGTTAATATCAAAAGTATCGACCGCAGACCCACCGACAAAGTTACGAACAGTGCCATTGGCGATGGTCAGGATTTCCCCGCCACTGGCATAGGTATCGTCCCCGGCCTGCAGGGTCCAGGTGGCGTCGGCATCGTCGCCAGTGAGCGTGTCTGCTGCGTTTCCGCTACCCGTGAGATCGGTGATATTGGCGAATCCACCGGTGTTGTCGCCGGTACCGGCAAAACCATTGGTATCCGGTGCGGTGAGTACGATATCTATAGGACCGGCAACCCCGGAGTAATCAAGGGTGTTGGCCCCGGCACCGGTACCACCATCAACGGTGCCGCTGATAGTGCCGCCGTTAAAAACAAAATTGTCTATGTCGTTATTGCCCTCGAGGTTGCCAAGGTCAGTGAAGTTATAGGTCAGGGTCCCATCATTGATGGTGCCGGAATTGGCGCCGGTGATAGTCCAGGTGTTGGCAGTATCCGTCATAAGGATGCTGTCATTGGTGCCCTGACCGTCGAGTGTTGCTGCGCCACCCGCTGTCACCATGGCATTAGACAGGTCCAGGGTAGAGCTGTCATCGGCACCCCGGTCAAAATTCAGCACCAGGTTGTTACCGGCAGTGATGGTATCGATTGTAAGGTCATTTTCATCATGGATGGTGACATCATTGCCACCACTGTTACTGGCACTGACTGCCCCCTGAAAATCATTGCTGTCCTCGTCAAGGGCGATGGCGTTTGCCCCGGCTTCAAGCATGGTGGTGCCGATGATCAATAACTGGCCACCGCTATCTGTGATAGGTCCGCTACCACCTGCATTGAGGGTTGTGTCAACGTCAAGGTTGCCGCCAACGGTTGTGACACCCGTGAAGTCGACCGTTCCTCCTGTGTCGATATTGACATTGTTACCTGTGGTTACTGTTCCAAGGGTCAATGCGTTGACATCATCAATGGTGAGATTGTTGGTATTGCTGACATTCACCGCGGACATAAAATCATTGGTTACATCGTTCAGCGTAATATTGTTCCCACCGGCATCCAGGGTAGTTATACCAGTTATCAGCAGGGTGCCATTGTCCGTAATGTCGCCGCCGGAGGTCACATCAAAGTTGCCACCAATAGTTGAGGCACCAAAGGAAACATTATCGGAATCCTGGATTTCCACGTTATTGCCGCTGGTGATAATGACATCGCCACCAAAGTCATTGGTATTGTTATCCAGGGTAATGTCATTGCCTGCTGTATCCAGGGTCGAAGTGCCAGTAACAAGCAGCTGCCCACCGGTATCGGTGATGGTGCCGCCGGCACCGTTGGCGTCTGTATCCACATCCAGGTTATTACCCACTGTGACCACACCGGTGAAGTCCACCGCGCCGCCACTATCTATATTGACATTATTCGTGCTGGTAACGGTTCCCACGGTCAGGGTATTGGCGTCGTCGATGGTGAGCGTATTGACATTGGCTGCATTGACAGCAGACATGAAGTCGTTAGCAGGATCATTAAATATGACATCATTTCCACCGGCGTCCAGGGTCGTGATGCCGGTCACCATCAGGGTGCCGTTATCAATCATGTTGCCACCCGAGGTGACATTAAAGTTGCCAGCAATGGTGGATGCGCCAAAGGAAATGTTATCGGTATCCTGGATATCCACGTTGTTACCGCTGGTGATAATCACATCACCGCCAAAGTCATTGCTATTGTTATCCAGGGTGATGTCGTTGCCTGCCGCAACCAGGGTCGTGGTCCCCGTGACATCCAGCTGACCACCGGTATCGGTAATGGTGCCACCGGCACCGTTGGCGGTGGTATCGGCAACGAGGTTGCCGCCCACCGTTGTAAGCCCGGTGAAGTCCACTGCATCACCGGCATCAATATTGGCATCGTTTGTGGTAGTTACTGTTCCCAGGGAAAGGGTGTTGGTGTCATCAATGGTGAGATCGTTAGTGTTGCTGACATTGACCGTGGACATAAAGTCATTGTTCACATTGTCGAAGATGATGTCACTGCCACCGGCATCCAGGGTGGTAATACCGGTCACCATCAAGGTGCCATTGTCGGTGATGTTGCCGCCAGAGCTCACATCAAAATCACCGCCGATGGTGGTAGCGGTAAACTGGATGGCATTGACGTCTTCAATATTGACATCGTTGACATTTGTAAATGTAACATCGCCAACAAAATCGTTGTTGCCGTCAGCGTTATCCAGGTCGACATCATTACCATTTGTATCGATATTTGTAGCGCCTCCCACATTTATCGTACCGCTGTCGGTCAGATTACCGTTTGTGGAAATTTCAAAAGGACCTGTGCCGCTGTCAACCAAGGCGAGGTCAATATCGTCTACCTCGTTGATAAAAATGCCGCCAGCGCCGTTACTTGCGTCGACAGACAGCACGTCAGCGTCGGTTTCAATTTCATTATTCGCACCTGCGGTGCCAATTGTGGCGCCGTTCGTGGCACTTACATCCAGTGTCAATGTCGTGGCTGTCAGCGTAGCACCACCATCCACGATACTCCCTCCTGTCGCACTTAAGCTCAGTGCATCCTGGCTATTGCCAAGAGCACCATCGACGGTAATGTCGTTGGCGCTGATGGAGACAGTCTGTTCGCTGCCGGTATTGGTGGTCACTGCCAGCTGGCTGGTGTTGAGAGAGTTACCCTCGTTGATAAAAATGTCACCAGCGGCATTGGCGCCGCCCGACACCAGGGTCAACATTGCGGTTGTATTGGTGTTGATATTATTTACTGCGCTTCCGATACCACCTGCGGCATCCAGGTCAATATTGTTTGCTGTCAGGTTACTATTACCGTCGGTATCAGTGATGTCGCCAGCGCTTGTATTAAGGTTAATGGTATTTGCGCCGCCGGCTGTTACAGTGTCCAGCTCCATGTCACCGCCGCCATTGATGGTGATATTTCCATCGTTGGTTATTGCGCTGCTAACTGTGCTGGCATTGGCTTCGTTGATGACAATTGCGCCAGTGCCGGTGACGTTGAGATCCATTTGAGCAACGCTGGTATCCACGTCGGCGGTAGCACCAATGCCGTCTGCGGCATCAAGGTCAATGCTGAAGGCGGTGATGTCTGTGGTGGTGTCCGGATTGGCCTGTGCATCATCAATGGCACCGGAGGAGTTTATCGTCACCACGTCATCGGTGGTGTCGGCGACAATGGCACCGTTCTCAATGGTGATGTCCGCACCGGCTCCTGTAGTGGCAATATCAATGTTACCGTTACCCGTCGTGGCCGATGCGACGCTGGTGGCAGCACCCGCATTGGCGTTGGTGATGTCGATGTTGCCGTTGGTGGTATCCACATCCAGCAGGTCCACACCCGTCAAACTCAACTGGGTACCACTGCCAATGCCGGTGGTGGCATCGATGCTTAGATCCCCGGCGGCGATGTGCGGGCCAGCGCCTGCGCCGTCAACAGCACCTGCTGCTGTGCTGAGAGTGACATCACCCAGGGTGCCCGCGGCAATGTTGGTCACATCAATGTCACCGGTGGTGGTTGTGATGGTCACATCGTTGGCATCGTTATCGGTGTTGGATGAATCCACGCTGGTGACCGCAACAGCACCGCCGGCCGCAACCGTAATGGCACCGTTGTTGGTACTGAGATCGTTCAGTGTGATGCCATCGGTTTCATTGATGACGATATCACCGGCACTGGATACTGCGGCGTCCAGGGTGTTGCCCGCGATGTCCACATCCGCTGTGCCACCAATACCGTCTGCGGCATCCAGGTCAATGCTGAAGGCGGTGATGTCGGTGGTGGTGTCCGGGTTGGCCTGTGCATCATCGATGGCACCGGAAGAGTTGATGGTCACAACGTCATCGGTGGTGTCTGCCATGATGGCACCATTGTCGATGGTGATGTCCGCACCGGCCCCGGTGGTGGCGATATCAATGTTGCCATCGGTGGTCATGGCAGACGCAACGTTCGTTGTATCACCGGCGTTGAGGTTGGTGATGTCGATGTTGCCCGCGGTGGTGTCCACATTCAGCAGGTCGACACCCGTTAAACTCAGCTGTGTGCCTGCACCGATACCTGTTGTAGCATCGATGGTCAGATCGCCGGCAGCAATGTGAGGACCACCGCCTGCACCGTCAACCGCGCCGTTATCGGTATCCAGGATGACATCACCCAGTGTGCCTGCGGCAATATTGGTCACATCAATATCACCGGTTGTGGTGGTGATGGTGACATCGTTAGCATCAGAGTTGGTGTTAGAAGAATCCACGCTGGTGACGGTGACTGCACCGCCGGCTGCAACAGTGATCGCACCGTTGTTGGTACTTAAACTGGTGAGAGTGACTACATCTGCTTCGTTAAGATCAATGTCACCGGTGCCGCTGACATCCGCATCGAGGTTGGTTGCCGCCACGTCCACATCCGCCGTGCCACCAATGCCGTCAACGGCATCAAGATCAATACTGAAGGCGGTGATGTCAGTGGAGGTGTCAGGATTAGCCTGTGCATCATCAATGGCACCAGATGAGTTAATCGTCACCACGTCATCCACCGTGTCAGCGGCAATGGCGCCGTTCTCAATGGTGATGTCAGCACCGGCCCCGGTGGTGGCGATGTCAATGTTGCCATCGGTGGTGGTGGCAGAGAGGATGTTCGTTGTCGCACCCGCATTCGCGTTAGTCACATCAATGTTGCCCGCGGTGGTATCCACATCCAGCAGGTCTACACCACTCAGGCTCAGCTGCGTTCCTGCACCAATGCCGGTGGTGGCATCGATGGTCAGATCGCCGGCAGCAATGTGAGGACCGCCACCGGCACCATCAACAGCGCCGTTATCGGTATCTAACAACACATCACCGAGTGCCCCGGCCGCAATGCTGGTCACATCAATGTCACCGGTGGTGGTAGTGATGCTGACATCGTTGGTATCAGAGTTGGTGTTGGAGGAATCCACGCTGGTGACCGCTACCGCACCACCAGCTGCGACAGTGATGGCCCCGTTGTTGGTGCTTAAACTGGTGAGGGTGACCGCATCGGCTTCGTTAAGGTCAATGTCACCGGCGGCACTCACATCCGCATCCACCTGCGTGGCGGCGATGTCCACATTCGCCGTACCACCGATACCGTCTGCGGCATCGAGGTCAATGCTGAAGGCAGTGATGTCAGTGGTGGTGTCAGGATTCGCCTGTGCATCATCAATGGCACCGGAAGCGTTAATCGTGACCACGTCATCCACCGTGTCAGCGACAATGGCGCCGTTATCGATGGTGATGTCGGCACCGGCCCCGGTGGTGGCGATATCAATGTTGCCGTTACCCGTCGTGGCCGAGAGGATGTTGGTGGTGGCACCTGCATTGGCGTTGGTGATGTCGATGTTGCCGTTGGCGGTATCCACATCCAGCAGGTCCACACCCGTCAAACTCAACTTCGTGCCACTGCCAATGCCCGTGGTGGCATCGATGGTGAGATCGCCGGCGGTGATATGAGGACCAGCGCCGAAACCATTAACTATTCCACCGCTTAACAGAAAAACATCACCTAGGGTGCCAGCATTGATATTGCTTACATCAATAACTGCACTGCCGCTAATCGAGACATCATTGGCGTCATCATCGGTGTTGGATGTGTCGACACTGTTTACGAAGATGAGAGTGCTTCCTGTTAAGCCGTCGACGGTGATTGCACCGTTATTGGTGCTTAAACTGGTGAGAGTGATGTTGATGGAATTATCTACGTTCAGATCAATGTCACCGGCGCCACTCACATCCGCATCCACGTCGTTCGTGGCCAAGTCCACGCCAGCCGTGCCACCTATACCGTCCACCGCATCCAGGTCAATACTGGTGGCAGTGATGTCGGCGGTGGTGTCCAGGCCTTGAGCATCATCAATAGCACCGGAGGCGTTAATGGTGACCACGTCATTGATGACGTCGGCCATGATGGCGCCGTTTTCAATGGTAATGTCCGCACCCGCACCGGTGGTGGCAATGTCGATGTCGCCATTACCCGTGGTGGCTGAGGCAATATTTGTTGTACCACCGGCATTGGCGTTGGTGATGTCGATGTTGCCAGTGAGGGTGTCCACATCCAGCAGGTCCACACCAGCCAGGCTCAGTTGTGTAACATTGCCAATGCCATTGATGACATCGATGGTCAGATCGCCCGCGGTAATGTGCGGTCCACCGCCGGCACCATCCACGGCACCGTTATCGGTATCCAGCAACACATCGCCCAGGGTACCACTATTAATACTCGTCACATCAATGTCCCCGGTGGTGGTGGTGATGGTGACATCATTGGCATCGTTATCGGTGTTGGAAGAATCCACACTGGTGACCGCCACCGCACCACCGGCAGCGACGGTAATCGCACCGTTGTTGGTACTGAGATCATTCAGGGTGATGCCATCGGTTTCGTTGATGACGACATTACCGGCAGCGGATACTGCGGCATCCAGGGTGCTACCCGCGATATCCACGTCGGCAGTAGCACCAATGCCGTCTGCGGCATCCAGGTCAATACTAAAGGCGGTGATGTCGGTGGTGGTGTCGGGGTTCGCCTGTGCATCATCAATCGCACCGCCGGCGCTAATGGTGACCACGTCATCCACCGTGTCAGCCACAATCGCACCGTTCTCTATCGTGATGTCAGCACCGGCCCCGGTGGTGGCAATATCAATGTTGCCATCTGTGGTTGTCGCGGAGGCGACGTTTGTTGTACCACCGGCATCAGCATTAGTGATATCGATGTTGCCCGCAGTGGTGTCCACATCCAGCAGGTCCACACCCGTCAAACTCAGCTGCGTACCACTGCCAATGCCCGTGGTGGCATCGATGGTGACATCCCCGGCGGCGATGTGCGGCCCGGCCCCGGCACCGTCAACCGCACCCGCGTCGGTATCAAGGATGACATCACCCAGTGCCCCGGCCGCAATGCTGGTCACATCAATGTCACCGGTCGTGGTGGTGATGGTCACGTCATTGGCATCGTTATCGGTGTTGGAGGAATCCACGCTGGTGACGGTCACCGCACCGCCGGCAGCGACGCTGATGGCACCGTTGTTGGTGCTTAAACTGGTGAGGGTGACCGCATCGGCCTCGTTAAGGTCAATGTCCCCGGTACCGCTCACATCCGCATCCACCTGCGTGGCGGCGATGTCCACATCCGCCGTACCACCGATACCGTCTGCGGCATCGAGGTCAATGCTGAAGGCAGTGATGTCAGTGGTGGTGTCAGGATTCGCCTGAGCATCATCAATGGCACCTGAGGCATTAATCGTTACCACATCGTCCACGGTGTCAGCGACAATGGCGCCGTTCTCAATGGTGATGTCGGCACCGGCCCCGGTGGTGGCGATATCAATGTTGCCGTTACCCGTCGTGGCCGAGAGGATGTTGGTGGTGGCACCTGCATTGGCGTTGGTGATGTCGATGTTGCCGTTGGCGGTATCCACATCAAGCAGATCCACACCGCTTAGACTTAACTGTGTGCCTGCGCCGATACCGGTGGTGGCATCAATGGTCAGATCGCCAGCACTGATGTGAGGACCGCCCCCGGCACCGTCAACAGCACCGTTGTCGCTATCGAGGAAAACATCACCCAGGGTGCCTGCAGCAATGTTCGTGACATCGATGTCACCGGTGGTGGTAGTGATGGTGACATCGTTGGCATCGTTATCGGTGTTGGAAGTGTCTGCATTGGTTACCGTCACCGTACCGGCAGCAGTGACATTGAGGGCACCATTGGCTGTTGTGGCATTTTGTACTGTCAGTGCACCGGCACCGGCCAGGTTAATATCACCGGCGGTGGTGGAGGAAGCATCCACGGTGGCACCTGCGATCAACTCGATGGCGTTATCTGCAAAGCCCCCAGCCTGCGTATCACCTTGAATCTCGTCCTGGGCAACCAGGGTGATAAGACCTGATGTATCGATGTCAACAACGGTGTCATCGTTGGCATCACCGATTGAACCATTGGCATTCAGTGTGACCGTACCACCATTAATGTCTTCAATGGCCGTACCTCCGCTGCTATCGAGAACAATGTCACTGATGGTGGCACCGCCGGTTGGACCAAGAGTGGTAAAGGAGAAGTCCAGCATGTTACCGCTATTGCTGATATCGGAAATGGTGAACAGGCCGGCGGTGGATTCAGAAAAGGAGATATTGGTGCCGCCGACGACACGAACGCTGTAAACCGAGGCAACACCATCGGGTGTGACGGTGAATGTTGCACTATCAAGACCGGTCGCACCCGACGGGTCAAGCTGTACCAGCACGTTGGCACTGGCAGAGAAGTCCACGTTCTTTGCGTTGTTAATGTCAATGTCATCGTGGTCCGGCGTTGTGCCACCGATGCTGCTACCGGCACTGTTAGCCTGCATGGTGACGGTTGCACCGGCGCCAGTTTGAATATTGTAAATGGCTTGAGCTGCGGCAAGATCGTCAGCTGTACCGGTATCGGCATCAAGTATGTCGCCATCATCGTTGATGATGACTACTGCACTGGCACCGGTATCATCGGTAATTACACCACCGCCACCGTTGGTGTCGTCAAGGGTGATGGCGCCGGCTGCGGTACTTTGTAGTCTGACCGTACCGCCTGCGGCATTAACACTGTTCACAGTCATGGCACCGGCTGCGGTTATATCAATCAGACCACTTGTTGTATCCACAGCCTGCAGGACAATACCGCCGCCAATCCCTGCCAGCTTAATCTCACCGCTGGCGCTTGACGTCGCATCAACCGTGGAACCACCCGCCAGTTCAAGGCGATCATCGGCAAAACCGCCGTCAATATCCGCAGTTGCATCCAGGGTGATCAATCCACCGGCGGTGATATCAATCGTTGCATCATTGGCGCTGTCCTTGATAGAACCGGTGCCTGCATCGAGTGTCACTTCTGCTGTAGCGCTAATAACACCAACGGTAATGTCTCCCGCTGCTGTGCTGGTGATGGCTATTTCTCCACCTGTTGCGGCAACATCCGTTGCGGTGATGGCACCGGCTGCAATAATCTCTATTTCACCGTTGGCAGTATCCACATCCTGCAGTTCCAGGCTGCCAGCACCCGCCAGCTTTATTTCACCGGCGGTGGTGGAGCTCACGTCGACAGTTGAACCTGCTGCCAGTTCTATAAAATCATCACCCGTTGCCCGGTTGATATCTGCCGTGGCATCCAGGGTAATCAATCCACCCGCAGTGATGTCGGTGACAGCATCGTTCGCCGCATCGAGAATTGACCCGGTACCGGCATCGATATTGACGGTGGTGGCGGAATCAATGGCACCGATGCTGATGTCGCCTGCGGCAGTACTGGTGAGGGTGGTGCTGCCACCCACGGAGATAACGTCGGTGGCGGTGATGGCACCTGCAGACGTCACTTCAATATCACCGGATGCGGTATCTACATCCTGCAGGATGATGGCACCACCGATACCGGCGAGCCTGATCTCGCCGGCGGTATCGGACGTGGCGTCAACAGTGGAACCGGCAGCGAGGTCAAGGAAGTCGTCGGCAAAGCCGCCGTCAATATCAGCAGAGGCATCGAGGGTAATGAGGCCAGTCGCAGTAATGTCTACCGTTGCGTCATTGGCACTGTCCTTGATGGAACCGGTACCCGCGCCACTGGCGGCATCAATGTTCACGGTGGTGGCCGAGTTAATGGCGCCGACAGTAATGTCTCCGGCTGCAGTGCTGGTCAAAGTGATTGAGCCACCGGTGGATATGACATCGGTGGCGGTAATTGCACCCGCCGCGCTGACGTCAATAGCGCCGTTTGCCGTATCAATGTCTGTAAGGGTAATACCCGAGTTGTCAACGATATTGATATCACCAGCGTTGGTGACCACGGATGCGGTGACACTCGTGATATCGGTATCGAGGGTGATGCCGTCAGTGTCAGCGGTTGCGGATGTGGCGGTCGCAGTTAAATCATTAGCCGTGAGTACATTGGCATCTGTCGTGTTGGTATCCAGTATGTCATCCATGGCAGTGAGTACGACACCGGCATTACCATTGGCGGTAATAGTGGTGACGAGAATGTCATCGGTGGCATTGGTGTTGGCGACGAGCGTAATGTCGTTTGTTGCAGTGTTCGAGTTATTTGTAGAGACAACATCCATAGCAGTGATCGTGCCCATGGCGGTCACCATGATGCTGCCATCAAAGGTATCCACGTCGAGAAGGTTGATTGCATCAGCCTCGGTGACGATGAGTCCGTTACCGGCGCCAGTTATATGTGCTTCAAGGTTGACTGCACTGATGTCAATGGACTCTGCTGTATTGGACGCAACAAGTATTGTATCGGCGCTGAACAGGTTATTACTCAGATCACTGTCTGTGTTATCAAGAAGATCCCCGGCAGAAGCATCAAGACGCAGGTTACCCGTGCCAAGGTCAATCGCCGCATCGGGTATTTCAACGTTACCGGCGCTGGCCACCAGGCCGAGACTGTCACCGCTATTGATACCATTAAAGGTCGTGGTGCCGGCATCGATGGTGCCGCTCGCCACAACTTGTAAACTCGCATTGGATCCCGCCGTAGCGAGATCAAAGGCGGTAATAGCCAGCGCACCGTTATTGCTGATGGCGCCCTCGCCACCGGCGCGCAGCACCACGTTGGTGAGCGTGTCAATATCGGTTTCAATACTGTCGATAGCGGCGACCAGCACATCATTAACGTCATCAAGATCGCCGATGTTCAGTACATCGGTAATATCAAGCGAAGTGGCGGTGATATCGGTAGTGCCAGCATTGTTGTCGACAATAGAGCCACCGGACACTGTCAGGGTAACGCTATTACCCTGCGCATTGATACCCTGGTTGCCACCACTGCCAAGGGTCATATTATTGGTGGTCTGCACTATGGTGACATCGCCGATGACGTCACCGCCATCAGTACCGATTTGGTAGTTGGTATCGCCGCCCGCACCCGAGTCAGTGATGATGACGTTATTGTCATTAGTACTGGTGATGACCACGGCACCCACATCGAGACTGAGACCATCACCACCGGAGCCTGCAGCCGCGCCGATGTCACCATTTGACGTCATGGTCAGTGTCCCCGTTGTTTCCAGGGCATTATCGGTGCCGACGTCGTCAATGGTAGAGCCGGAGATGAGAGTCAGGTTGTTCGCGCCAAAGCTGCTTTCACGATCGAGCAGTATTGAGCCGGCGGCGGTATCGCCTATTGTTAAGGTGCCAGAAACAACGAGCTGGTCCATTTGCGCATCGGCGAAATCGATGGCCTGACCCATACCGATGGCGCCGTCACCGAGGCCAAAACTCGCCGCACCGGCGGAGACATTTAATGTGGCATCGCCACCACCAGCCGTCTCAAGATCAGCGTCGTCTTCAACACTGTAATCAGCAGCAAAAATATCAATGTTACCTCCACTGCCGGAGTCGATCTGATCATCGATGGTGAAGGTACCGGCGCCGTTATCGTCAAGATCCGCATCCAGCGTAATGTCACCACCGTTTGAGCTGATCAGCGTTTCGGTGGTGTTTTCTGAAGCGGGATCATCTACGGTGATGCCATCATTGTCGCTGATGGTAATGTTTCCACCACCGGAATCGACCAGGCCCGAGATAGTTGTTGCACCGGCACCGCTACCCAATATGTCGATATCACCGCCGTTACTATCAATGGCAGCCAGGTTGGCATCCACGTCGAGTTCAGCATTGGCACCAATACCCTGCAGCGCGGTCATGTTGAGATTTGTCGCCGTGATATCTGTGACGCTATCTGCTGTCGCATCATCAATATTGCCCTGGTCTGAGTCCAGCGTGACATCGGCGGTGGTGGAGAGCGCACCGACAAGCAAGTCGTTCTCAAGCTGGGTAAGGTCAATATTTCCCGCACCGCCAGTCGCCACGTCAAAAGTCGTGTTGCCGTCGGTGCCACTATTACTGATGGTGACATCGTTACCACCGCTACCGGCGACGCTGATGGCATTGGCGTCTGTATCAACATTAATGGTTCCGCTGGCGGTATTCAGCGCGAGGTTGTTTGCCGCTATGGTTGCACCCGATGAGCTGATGCTACCGGCGGCACCGGTGGCGCTGACGCTCAGATCATCGGTGGTCAGATATTGCAGCGTGCCAAGCCCGGCAACGGTGAACTCAAAAACGTCGGTGGCGACAACATCTGAAAGATCGGTTTCACCGGTAAAGTCGAGGGCGATATTGGTGTTGTTCTGTACATGAATAGCACCCGAGTTGGCAATACCCGTAAAAGTATTATTGGCTGTTACTTCCAGCAGGTTGCCCACTGCGCCGATGCTGCCTGCACCGGCCTCCACCTCAATGTTGCCTGTGGTGGCAATATCCGTGCCTGCGCCGGCGGCGCTGGCAATTCCCGTATCGCCATTATCCGCAGAGATCAGCGTGACGTTACCAGTACCGACACTGATAGAACCAATGGTGATGTCGCCTTCACCTGCGCCGGCATTACCGGAGCGAAAAGCAAAGTTTAACGCTGCATCACCTGTTGCACTGATGTCGGTAAAATCGGTGGCGTCATCGGTAATACCCAGGGTGAGTCCACCACCTGCGGTAAGAGCATGAGAATTGGAACCGGCCACGGCAGTGATGGTGAGATCGGAAAGGTCTCGTCCTGTGCCCGCATCGTCGGAGACGACGTCGACGGTAATATCATTGCCTGAATCAATAACCAGGTTAGCCGTATCCACTTCCAGGGCTTCACCGGCCGCACCCACGTCACCGTTGACACTGTCCGCGGTTAATTCGATGAGACCGGTGCCCGCAATAATATCCCGCGTGGTGTCACCTGAAGACAAATCGGTAATGGCTCCGGCGGTTGAGGTAATGAATACTGCGCCATTAGTAACATCCACGAGACCAACGGCAATGTCACCTTCAGCAGCCGTGGCATTGGCGGCGGTGAATGCAAAATCCAGGTTGCTGCTGTCACTCAGGCTTAACTCAGTGAAATCCGTAGCGTTGTCGGTAATGGTATTGGTGAGATTGAGTGCAGTAAGGGAATGGGTGTTGTTATTTGCCACAGCGATGATCTCAAGCTGACTCAGGTCTCGACCAGTACCAGCATCATCGGCGACCACGGCAACATCGAAATCGTTTCCGGCATCGATGCTTAAAATTGCCGTATCCACTTCAAGGGTTTCGCCCGCAACACCCACATCACTATTTACACTATCGGCAAGCAGCGCTACCGCACCACTTCCAGCGATAATATCCCGTACGGTGTCACCACTTGAAAAATCGCTTATGGCTCCAGCAGTGGAGACGATAGCCACATCACCGTTTTCACTTTCAATGATATCGATGGCGATGTCACCCTGGCCGGCAGTGGTGTTCGCGGCGGTGAAACTAAAATCCATGGCTGGCGGTGGGCCGCCTACGGAATCCACGCTGAGCTGGGTAAAATCTGTCGCATCGTCGACGATCGTAATGACGCGCTGAGCAGTGGTATTGATACTATGGGTGTTATTTCCGGCGAAGGCCTCGATACCGAGGGCGGTTAAATCCTTGCCGGTACCGGCATCATCATCAAATACATCCACTTCAATATCACTGGCGGAAATCACAAAGAGTTGTTGTGTTTCAACGTCGATGGCATTGCCACTACCAATGGCGCCGCTTGTGGTATCTTCGGCTAGCAGGGAGATAAAACTGCCATCTGCGACGATGATATCCCTGACCTGGTTAGCGCCCGTTGCATCGTTGATGGCGCCACTACTCGAAGCGAGAATCACATCACCGGCCCCACCACTGACATCAATCAGTCCGACATTTATATCACCGTCGCCACTGACACCATTCCCGGAGACAAAAGTGAAGCTAAGACCGGTAGTATCGTTTAAGTCAAGCAGGGTGAAGTCGTTTGCATCATCGGTGATGATTGAAGTGAGATTTGTTGCCGAGATACTGTGCTCGTTATTATTGGCAACCGCCGTTACTGTTAAAGTATCCAGGTCGGACGAGGAAGAAACCACGATGTTTCCCGAAGCGAGAACTTCAAGCTGAGTGCTTGAATCGATATCAATGTCCCCGTCGCCAGTCGCACCGATGGAGGCAAAACTCGCATCCAGTATTACGGCACCCGTCGTCGAGATCTGCGCACCGGTTTCAGCACCGGGCGTGGAGTCGAGAATGCTGCCTGCGTCAGCCGTGACTGTGACATCACCACCGCCACTGCTGATGGCTGTTCCATCATCAAGACTGATATCCGCGGTAGTGTTACTTACCTGTACTTCACCGGCACCGGTGACGTTAACGCCACTGATTGTGACAGCATTGGCTTCATCCACGAAGAATCCACCTGTACCCGCGGTACCGGTAAGCACGTTGGCACTGGTGTTAATAGCATCGTCAGCCGTTCCAACTGACTGATCGGCAGCCGTTAAGGAATTAAGACTTACCTGGTCTGCCGAAATTAGATGATCGCCTGAGGTACCAATGATGGAGCCATCGTCAGACGTTAGCGTGACGTCGCCAGCACCGGAAGTGGTCAGGTTTTCGATGAGTATGTCACCGCCGTTTTCACCGCTTGAACCGGTGCTGGTTGCCAGGTTGATATTGCCGCCGCCGGCGTCAATGGTGACACCGTCTGCCATGGCGATAATTCCGTCGCCGGATCCACGTTCTGCAGCAGTTGCACCAGCGTCATTGGCAGTGAGGTTAACGTCGCCACCACCGGAATTGATGTCCTGGTTTACAAAGATACTCCTGCCGGCCTGCGCCGTGAGGTTGTCATTAGTGAGAGTTAGAGCCTCGTCAAAGGTAATATCATTGTTCGCCTGGAGGATGATATTGGTATCAAGTGCAGCGAGGTCATCCGCATCAAAAATGGAATCAAGTGGGCCCGGATCTGCACCGTCGGCAAAGTTGACCGTGGCCACCGCCGTACCCGCGCCGCCATCCTGGATAATGATATTTTTTGGATCCAGTAACAGCGTACCGGTGTTACCGAGTTCCGCGCTGGTGCTGACGTCTCCGTGAAACGAGAGATGGTTCTTGCCGGATACTTCTACCAGCCCACCGTCGCCACCAAGTTGCCCGCCCTGGCTTTCAATGACGCCGGCAAAACTTGTTGCACCATCGGCCCAGATAATTACCTTGCCACCGTCACCATTCCCGGTCGCGCTGGCGTTGATACTGGTATCAGCATGGACGATGGTTTGCGAAGCATTCTGAATATCCGGGTTAGCTCCTTGAAAGTCACCACCGACAAGCACGGTACCGCCACCATCACTGCCGGAAACATTGATGCTGCTGCCCTCAAACAGGCCGACGCGGTCACCAAGAACATGAACAGCCCCGCCAGTTCCATTTTCACTGGAAGCATCAAGTGTACCGGTGTTGATGACAGTGCCCTTGTTGCCACCCGCGACGAGTCGTATCACCCCACCGCTGTTTTCTATGCGGCCGGCGCGAACAATGCCCTCGTTGTTCACCACGTTTGTAAACACATCCTGCGCAGCACGACCATGCATCAACACACTGCCACCCTCGGCGGATATTTCACCGCTATTGCTGATAGCAGAATCAAGATCATGAACATTACTGAGGACTTCCTGGTCAATGGCAAACTGGATCAGACCGTCACCATCAAAGTCCATGGTTACTGCCTTGCCAGCGACAAGGTTTACCGAACCGGCAGTAGCGAGTATCAGGCCTTCGTTCCTTACTGCTGAACCCAGCAGGTTTATTGAACCGCCGGTTGCTGCTTCAAGAATCCCCTGGTTGACAACGACGCCACCATCTTCACCGATAGCAGACTCGAAATTGTAATTGCCCGCCATGAAGTCATCGCTATTAATATTTAAACCGGAGGCAACAAGAGAGCCGACGGACAGTGAAGCGGTGGGACCAAAGAAAACCCCGTTGGGATTAACCAGCACCACTTCGCCGTTGGCGCGAAGAGAACCGAAAATTTGCGAAGGATTGTGATCGAGAATCCTGTTAAGTGCAGATGAAGTAGTTGAAGGCTGGTTAAACTGTACGAGTTCGTTGGCACTGATATTAAAACTCTGCCAGTCAAGGCTTAACCGGTGCGAGTGCTGGTCGATGACGGTGGTATTTGCATTTGGCGTAGAGATGTTTCCCTGGCCGGCAACGACTTCACCTCCCTGCGGTGCCGCCAGTGCTGCACTCGACCCAAGCATGAGACCGGTGGGGAATGCCAGGCTACGTACAAGGCTGGCGAGGGGCTTCAGTTTGAATTTTGTTCCAGGATTGCGGGTGAATACCTTGTTCTTCCCTTTACGTGTGTCCATAGCGGCTTTTAATTCCGGTTAAAAAAAAAGATTCAGTTATACGTTATTACTATAGGTCTGACCGAGACCCAGTTTGCAAATTCAGGATCGGAGTCGTGCAGGATAATGTTCGTGCTTGCTGCATTCACTTCGCTGCATGCCGCCAGTGTTGACTAGCAGACTGATTTTTATAGTTTTTTTACATTGTACTCGCGCATTTGTGAAAGCGGAATCCTGCGAATGCGGGGATCTTGTGAGTGATTTTTTGTAACAACTAAGGTCACACTTTAAGAGAGCATTACAGTTAGCTGAAATAACAGAAAAAATATATTTTCAATTCATAAAAAGTCATTTCCATGTCAACCGAATTCAGGCTTGCGCGTTCAAACAGGTGTACTGATGCATAAGAGAAGGAGAAGACATGCTCAAATCACCATTAACATACACAGCACCGATCCTGTTCGTCATTGTGCTGCTGAGCGGGTGTGCAGCCCAGCAACCCGTGCTTTACCCCAACGCCCGTTACAACGCGGTGGGAGCCACGGTTGCCGAAGCTGACGTGAGAGACTGCATCGCCATGGCGAATCGCACCGGGGCCAATTCAGATCGTTACCAGGAGGTACTGGAAGATACGGCAAAAGGTGCCGCTATCGGTGGAGCCTCGGGAGCAGTGTCCGGCGCCATTGTCGGGCGTGCAGGGCAGGGTGCGGCAGTCGGCGCGGCGGGAGGCAGTACCGCGGCCCTGCTTTACGGATTGCTGGAAAGCGATGAGCCCAATGACCTGCACCGTCGCTTTGTCGATCGCTGTCTCAGGGACAAGGGCTACGATCCAATAGGCTGGAGCTAAGTCACACCAGGCTCTACAGGGCAGCATTAACAAAATAAGTGCTTTAGCCAGGTCGATCGCGATGACCTGGCTGTACTAGTCGTTTAGTGAGCCGTTGTCATAGACCGATGTGCCCGACAATAAAGTGCGAAGCACGGTTGTACCCGGCAATTCCTCAACATCACAAGTAAAGGGGTTGCGATCGACGATGGTAATGTCTGCATGGTTGCCCTGTGCAAGAGTGCCTACACCCTGCCAGTTCAACACCGCCGCTGCATCCCTTGTCCACATCATCAGCGCTTCTTCTCGTGAAATAGCCTGCCCGGATTCCAGGTTGCGATGCCTGCTCACCGCAAACTCGCAGGTTTCTGCAAGCTGGATCTGTTCAAAGACATTTCTTGGTCCCCAGTCTGTACCGCAGCCAACCTTGAGGCCATGATCAAGGAGGCGACGCAGGGGAATCAGGTCGTTCCATGTGTGCTTGCCAATGCGATCGGCGTAGTAGTCGCCCTTGCCCCAGTGAAAGCCCTTGCAGGTTGTTACATTGATACCATGATCGGCATAGCGTGCCGCATCATGTTCATTGACGAGGATGGCGTGCTGCAGTATCCATTCTCTTTTTCGAATTTCGTCCTTGTCGTGCTTTGCCAGTGAATCAAAGAAACTGTCATGGTCCTTTGGCGTTGCCGCCAGGATATTCATGCGCAGACCGTGTTCCATGCAAAAGTCTATACACTGCTCCTCGACCCACTTTGGCAGGAATTCATAGCCGTAAATCAATTCGCCATAGGGGCTTTTGAATGGTTCGTAGAGATTAATAAAGCCGGCGCCGCAGGGTCCGGACCGTGCCACGGTAATCCCGTTGTGACGCAACAGGTCGTTGTCTGTATCCATCAATGACAGGGCCAGCTCAAGCCGTGCCTGTATTTCTTCCTGTGTCGGCCGGTAATGGGGATGAAATGCCATGTCGGCGGACTCCAGCGATGTCAGGACCCGGCAGTTCATTCCACCTGTTTCAAGGATCTTTCGGTAGCCATCAACATGCTCCGGCTCCATGGCGTGACTCTCATAAATAGTGGTGACACCAAGGGCATTCATTTCCGCCATTCCGGCTCTTCCGCCATGTTCCCATACCTCGTTCGGCGGCAGTGGCAGCTTGTCCCAGATCTGCATCCAGAAAGGGTCATGGGTGTAGTAGTTTGTCACCGAGCCCCTGACAATCCCGCTCAGTTCGCCATTCACATCCCGATCTATCCAGACGTCACAGACTCTCTCTGGCGTGTGCCATGACAGGCCAAGCATATTGAGCGCCATTGAGTTCATGGCGCAGACATTGGGCAGGATGGGTGCCCAGGCCTGGATCATGATTGGGTGCTTGTCGCTGGCACGGTCAAGTACGTGCCTGTCGGGCAGGCGGCCTTCATGCAGGTCGCGGTAAGAGCGGCGATGAAAATAGTGTGCTTCGCCCACCGGTGTACACATGATCCATTGGCCGGCTGGAACGTGCTCGGCCTGGGCCTTGATTCGTGCCACGATGTCGTCATGGTTGACTGCGTCGCTGAGATCAACCATGACCATCTGCAGGGTGGAAAAGTGCATAGCATGGGGATGGGTATCGACAAGCCCCGGCATCACGAATGCGCCGTCCACGTCGAGTGTTTCAGCTTCCCTGGCCGCCAGCGACACCAGCTCATCACGTGAACCCACTGCTTCTACCCTGCCAGCCCGTACAAGAAGTGATTCAAACGTGGATGTGCTCCCGTCGCAGGGCAGGACGGTACCACCAGTGATTAACAGGTCAGGTGATTCGCTCATGGCAACTCCCTCTGGATGTTGATGCATGGATGTTTCAAACACAGTGTAAACAATTAGACGGAGAATTAAATGAAGGCACTACGCAAAAACAGGTAAAATGCCCTGAAGGCCTGCTTCAATACTGTTTATGTAAAGCTGGAAAGACGGGAAATAGTACATCCTGGGGGGGGGAAAGAATGAGACATACCTGTTACAAGCAAGGATTGTTTTTCTTGTTAGCGTTCGTGTTCTGCTTTTCAGGGGTTCCCAATGCTATTGCCGACAGTGGATACAGCAATGATCCATTCATACGCCCTAACATTATTACACCGCTAACCTTGCCTGAATCGTGGCCTATCCATTTCGACAGGGACCCGCATAATAAACATCCGGCCGGATCGAACACTAAAGTCTACATCCTGGGTACCGGCATGCCCTTGCCAAACCCCTATCGTTCCGGGCCGGCGTCTGCAGTCGTTGTCAATGGTCAGCCTTACCTGGTTGATGCCGGGGAAGGCATCTGGCGTTCACTGGCGCGCTCCGCTCTTATTAATGGTGACAATGCGACTCGCGACCTGGCCCCGATAAAGTTACGTTACCTTTTCCTGACTCACCTGCACGAAGATCATACGGTCGGTATACCCTCGCTGATCCTTAACCCTTTCAAGCTGAACATTCCCGCGCCGAAGTCTATTTATGGTCCGCCGGGAGTTTCAGAAATGGTCGAGCACATTCTTGCGGCATGGAAACTGGATATCGCTGCAGAGTTATCCGATGGTTATGATCCGATAGGTGCAAAGGCAATTGGGCACAACATCGAAATAGGTGCACGCGGTGTTGTTTACAAGGACGAAAATGTGACTGTAGAAGCATTCAGGACAATTCACGGGCCACTCAAGGATACTTTTGCCTATCGCTTTACTACCCCCGACCGTGTTGTCGTGTTCACTGGTGACGGGGGTCCGTACCAACCCAATATCGTCAAGGCTGCAATGAATGCTGACATCCTCGTGGCCGAAGTCGTGACAGAGAAAAACATAGCTCATGCCCCATGGGGCGGTGAAACCGAGGAAGAAAAGAAAAAGGAAATATTTCGATATCATTTTTCACCCTCTGTCCTTGCACGCATGGCCAATGAAGCGAAGGTCAAGGCGATTGTCCTGAATCATGAGCAAAATTACGTGAGGCCGGAGGAATTCATAAGGACAGGATTGGTAGAAGAGATAAAGGAAGCGGGATATCTCGGTCCGATCTATTCTTCAATGGACGGGGATATATATTAAGTTCGATGAAAGTTATGACAAAAAAGGAGCTTGCATCATGTTAATGAAAGGACTGGAAGCCTTGAGGATAGTCCACAACGGAAAGCTGGATACCATGCGGCTACTGATGTACGGGGTACCCCTGGTACTGTTCCTGGCCTGGCGCATAGCGGGAACCGGTGTGAGTGATTCTGAGCGCATCACCAGGCTCTTAAAAGAGGAAATTATTAATGACTACAAGGAGGGGCTGTACAAGGAATATGGCTTCTATGAAAAAGATATCGTTGATAACCCGAAGGCCAGGGATTTTCCCTCGGAAGAATTGCTTTACCTTGATGTCAGCATTTCAAATGTTTCATTTTCTGCCCCCTTATTCAGTTTCAGTGCCACGGAACAGGTTGGGATCCGCTTTGATTACAGGCTGACCAGGGACGGGCTGGTCAAGCAGCAGGATAAGGAAGTGTACATGCTGGTGCACAGAAAAGGTGGAGTAAGTTTCTGGCCCAGTGGAGCCTTTACCTATTACCTGCAATATTTTTAGCCGGGAATCGGCGCTCGCTTTCGTAGCATTTTCAATAAATTTTGCCCGGTGGTGAAAATCGGTATCAATCCTGCATGCATGAAAAGCAGGTGCACCCGTTTAGTTGAACGTGTAGTCAGGAATGCACTGTAACAATGCAAAATATTAAAGGAAGGAGTTATGAAAAAGTTGACCATGCTGAGCCTGTTGCTACCGCTTATCACCCCGGTACAGGCAGCCGAAGTTTCTGCGGAATGCCGCGGTCTTGCGGCAGGGGTTGTATCAGAAATGAAAAGCGATAACGAAATTACCGATCGGGAAATGATGCTGGTTGCGATCAAGGCTGCGCGAAGAGCCTGTGCTGCGGCTACCGATGGACTTGTGCTGGAAACCGTGGCTGGTAGTCCCGCCCCGGTTGAGAAAGCAACGGAGGATAAGGACAAGATGAGCGTGTGGGATTTCCTGACCCAGAACCAGGAGAAAAAAGCGGGTAATAAACGCCTGGATCGCCTTAAGAACTAGGAAAGAATGCAAAGGCCGGTAAGACCGGCCTTTGCCTGCTTCTCAATCCTAGAAATCTACCGAGTAACTCACAACCCACTTCAGGTCATCATTGTTGAGACTGGGTGCCGTATCACTTGAATCAAGATCGGTACCGCTCACCATGAAACTAAAACCACCCTTGGAAATGGATGCGTTCCAGTCTACGTAACTGGTGATACCGGCAGCAAAGTTAAAGCCATCAACAAAGTCACCGTCGTGAAGGCCACCGTGTAAGCCTATTTCCCAGCCTTCCATGTTTGGCACTTCAAATCCATAGTCCAGCGACAGGTAGTAGGTAGAACCAAAATCATAGTCATATTCCCTGCCAATCACGCCTATACCGTTTGATTCCTCGTCCTGGGTATGTGTAAACAACCATGCAGCAAGGGTAAAGCCTTTCCAGCCGATGCTGCCGTATATTTCGCCAAAGTCGAAATCCGCCTCTTCGTTGTAGTTGTAATAGAGGTAGCCGATATCGAAGTCCAGCTCACCCATGGACCAGGCATAACCTGCATAAATGTCATGCTCATATGAAAAAGAATCATCAGAGGCATACTGTACATTTGATGCCCAGGTGCCGATATAAAAACCGGATTCGTGCGCATAATCCAGTCCACCGGAAATAGCCGGTTCATCGGTTGATTGAGTCAGTCCTCGCCAAAGATAGTTGTTGGATATCCCCACGTTCCCTGAAAATTCTGCATGGACCAATGAAGACAGGCTTAGTAACAAGAGTCCAGCCCCCAATTTTTTTACAAAATGCATTTTCATCTTTTACTCCTAAGATACGTTTAAAATTTTTTTATATTTGTGATGTCAACAAGCACCACGAGTATCCTAAGAGCAAGCATCAGGCCAACAATGCAATTAATTAATAAACTCTATTTATATTAATAAGATATAAAAAAATAATTTATGCGATAAAAATAAATTCAAAATAGCTGCACTAATACCGTTCACGATTTGTGCAATCAAGGTGCAGTATTTATTTAAAACGAAACAGCAGAATGCAAAAAAGTTTTTGCTGGTAAAATGAAAAGGGGCACAGCAGAATTGAGTCGCAGCTTATCGAGCTACAACTTTATCTGCATTCATTAAGGGATGAGGACATTCACTGGCCAATAGTTTTTCCTGCTGGATATCTATGGTTATGCGACCAAGTCTCGATAGCGCATTCAATCCAATCAGGTTTCGGCTTGCGCCTCTTACCACGGCAACCTGTACAGGTCCGACGTCGCAGCCATTATCAAGCACCAGGGATGAAATCGTGTAGGTGGGTATTGTTTTGATCTTGCCGGTGGCGACTGCTGCAGCAACTTTGCCACTGGACTCAGGCTTTTTGTGCTTGCTGATTTGCCGAAAGAGCTTGTCACTTATAAGAACCATGGAAGCACCGGTATCAAACAGGAAGTCTGCCCTGACTCCAGGCGCAGGCCGGGCTGACAGTGTATAGGTACCACTTGCCAATGGGTTCAGGTCAATATCATACGAGATTTCCTCCTTTGAAAACGCAGGCGTATTCAACACAGCGAAGAAGAGGCAGGTGAGTACGAGGTTTATTATTTTTATTTTTCGAAGGATCATCGTTTTTACGATACGAGTTCTCTTTACTTCAATGGCATAAATCAGGCCAACTTCGAAAAGTTAATTAGCGCTTAAAAACAATAACTTACAAAAGAAGCTAAGAGGCAGGTTGCACACGAATAGTGCCGCAGGGGTGGTATTGCACTGATTTGGAGCAATATTCAGGATGATCGTATGCTCGTTAATTACCTGGTGATAAATTATTACAATCACAAATGATGGCTATCTATGTCGCCTTGATGAAGAAAAGTGACTATTATTTTCACAGGCTTTGAAAACATTTCTTTGAGATATAAAGAACTGGAGGAGAGAGAAAATGAAATTAACAAAATTACTGGCTGCAGGTATTGCAATTAGTGCCATCAACACTGCAAGTGCAGGTGACCAGGATACTACTACGGTATGGACGATTGACTATTCCGGAAAGCCCCCTTACCAGAGAAAGGCTGAAACCCTGCCTACCGCAGATCTTGCCCTGTTCGAAACACAGCAAACCACCGAAGTGGTGACCACTGATTTCAGCGGCAAGCCCCCTTACAAGAGAAACAGGGAAATTGTCCGGGTAGTAGACCTTGCACAATTTGAAGCCATAGAAGAAAAGAAGTTCGTACCCACACCGCGTCGCGCAAAGTACGCGCACCATCGGTAGAATAAAGAAAGTCACCGGGAGAGGGTTTTATTGACTCTCTCCCGGTTTTTTTTGCCTGGTATATGCCAGGTCCCTGCCCCTGCCTTTATGAATTATGCGTTTCGGGTTACCTGCTTCGCGCTGACAGGATAATATTGTAAAAGCTGTCCGCAAATAAGATGCAAGGAGTGTTGCCATGAAATATTCCCGCCCAGTGAAAACAATTATTGAGAGAATCACTTTCCCCGTGATTTTTCTCCTGCTGGTTTGCCTGCCTTCCTGGACGAAAGTCATTGCAGGCGAAATAGGCGATGCTGTCGTTAGCGAATCCGCGACGTTTAAAGTAGAAACTGTTGCGGAGGGTATGCAGATACCGTGGGCGCTCGATTTTTTGCCCGGTGGGGATGCGCTCGTTGGAGATGTGAAATCAGGTTCGTTACACAGGCTGAATATTGCATCAGGTAAATTAGAGAAGATAACGGGATTGCCAACGATATTGTTGAACTCGGAAATCAGCTCCGGTTTATTTGATGTGAAAGTTCACCCGGACTATTCAAACAATGGCCTGGTATACCTTGCGTATGGTGTAGGAAGTGCCGAGGCCAATGGGCTTTCGGTTTCACGTTTCAGGTTGATGGGAACACACGTTGATGCAGAGAAGCTACTGCTAAACACCAGCCCTCGAATAAAGGGCAAGTGGCATTTCGGAGGTAGACTGGTTTTTTCAAACGGTTACCTGTTTGTCAGTACCGGAGATGGTTACGATTATCCTGGTCTCGCCCAGGACCTGTCGGCACACCCGGGTAAAATTTTGCGTATTCATGATGACGGTAGAATACCCGGGGACAATCCTTTTATTGGTGATGACAGGGCATTACCCGAAATCTGGGCCTATGGAGTCCGAAATCCGCAGGGAATGGCTGTTCATCCCACCAGCAAAAAAATATGGATAAACGAACATGGTCCCCAGGGTGGAGATGAAGTAAATATACCCGCAGCAGGCAAAAATTATGGCTGGCCGGTGATCACTTATGGCGAAGAATATGGCGGAGGACCAATCGGGGACGGTATTACCCACCATCAGGGCATGTTGCAGCCAGTTTACTACTGGCGACCGTCCATCGCGCCGAGTGGAATGGAGTTCTACACGGGAACAGTATTTCCGGGCTGGAAAAACAGCGTGTTTATTGGTGCGCTGGCACTCAAGCATATCAACCGCCTGGTTATCGAAGATGAACGGGTCATCCATGAAGAAAGACTCCTGCTGGACCGGGAATGGCGCATTCGCTTTGTAAAACAGGGGCCTGATGGATACCTTTACTTTGGAACTGACGAGGGAAAAATCATGCGATTGGTGCCAGTTGCTGAAAGCCGCGACGAATAATCAAGAGTTACAGTCTGGGTAAAGCATGGGATAATTCCTCCCGTGAAAGCAGCGATATATAACAGCGACGGCAGCATCGCAGTACGTAACACTCAAATTGTTGAACCTCAAGCCGGTTGGGTGCGGGTCGCGGTGCAGGCAGTGGGTATTTGTGGAAGTGATATCCAGATAAAGAATGGTGCACTTGGTTCACCTGAAGGGATGCAGCCCGGTCACGAGATCGCAGGTCAAATCGATTCTGTAGCCGACGGGGTCAAGTTTGATAGCGGGACTCCCGTTGCAATTGAACCCGTGCACGGCTGTGGTACCTGTAGTTATTGCCGCTCAGGCAAAGCAAATATCTGCACGGCTGTACAGTTATTCGGCGTCGCCCTTCCAGGCGGTATGGCGGAATTCATTAATGTTCCGGCAGCCTCGCTTCATCCCCTGCCTGCTGATCTGCCTTTTAGTGTGTCCGCCTTATCTGAACCCATGGCGGTTTGTGTTCGAGGATTAAGAAGGGCAAACATCAAGCTGGGCGCCAGGGTAGCCATTCTCGGTGCTGGCACTATTGGCCTGGTTTCTATTCTCGCTGCGCGTTCTGCGGGTGCCAGCGAGGTACATGTCAGTGCACGCCATTCTCATCAACAGGAGCTGGCCCGGCACCTCGGGGCGACCGGAGTATACAGTGATGTTGACACCATGCTCGCTGAACTGGGCGACCAGTATATCGACACCGTGGTTGAAACAGTGGGTGCCAATGCCAATACCCTGGCGGAATCAGTGATGATTTGCAGGAATGGCGGTAGCGTGGTGTCACTTGGTGTATTCAAGGGCAACCCACAGATACCGGGCTTACCTTTCTTTCTCAAGGAGCTAACCCTGGTAGCCTCGAATTGTTATGCACATGATTCTGCACAGGGAGATTTTGAGGCGGCTATTTCACTGGTCGGCGAACATCGCGATCTCCTGGAAAACCTGGTTACTCACCGGGTCAAGCTTGATGAAATCGACAAGGCGTTTGCAATATCAGAGGACAAGAAGCAGCGTTCAATTAAAGTACAGGTGAATCCCTGATTCACATTTTTCTCAACCCCAGGGCGTCGCTGACATCCTTCCATGATACGTATTTGAAATCCTGCTTTTGCGGGGGCATGGTGTTGTTGCCGTCCTGCACTACCAGCAGACCTTGTGGAAACGTCGGTGTCTTCAATTGACTGTTTACACTGATTCCGTCAGTTTCCGAGGTGCCGTCAATCTTTGACGTCGGGCTATCAACAATCTTGAACGATCCCACGTACTCATTATCCCCTTCGCGTCTATACACTGCATAGGTATTGTTCCCCTGGCTTGAAACAACAATATAACCCGTATCTGCGGTAGCCTCGTAAAGGGTTATACCCTCCACGTCAGCGGTGAGTCTTTCCGTGCCCGTTTTATCAACCAATTTGCGAATATATCCGGGAGAGGAGAGGTCTATTTTCCAGAACCCCAGGTCTTCTTCGCCTATATAAAGTACCTGCTGCTTGTCGTCCGCTACGCAGCCTTCTGGCTGTGAGTCCAGGTGAAATTCGCCAAGCAGTTCAGGGGACTGGTTCAAATACCAGTGCTGGTAAGTTCCGTCTTTTCCATTGGCAAAAACGTGAAGGCCTTCTTCGTTTTCTGGTTTGTAAAGGCACATGCCGTATGGCTCGGTGATTTCAAGCTGGATACCCAGCTCAGTAATCTGTTCAACACGAAGTTCCTTGCCATGGATACGGTACACATCCAGCATGTTGGTAGTCCTGTTGGTAGCGATGGCGAGGTCCATTAATTCATTGCCAATCCTGACTTCCTGTCGAATATCAACATTGTTCACATTACCAGTGCTCAATAGCTGGACCCTTCTACCATCAAGGTCATAGACTTCCAGCCCTTTCTTTTTATTTGTTCCAAGCACCAGGCTTTTCCTGGGGTCCTCCGGGTTTACCCAGATTGCCGGGTCATCGGCGGCATCATCGCTGACACCTACCGGAACGGTTTCACGCAATGCGGTAACCTCCCGGGTGTCACCCCCTGTAACTACAGTTGGCGTGTTTCCATGCTTGGAGCAGGCGCATAAAATGACGAGGACAATTATTATCGATCTGTGCACGTTCATAGTTGTTTTTTAAAAATAAAGGCGGCCCGCCATATAGAGGGTCGCCTGTTAATCCGCAAGTATGGGGGAATTTAAAAATTGCGGTAAGAAACGCCAAAGATAAATGAGGGGCCATATTCCTCGTATTGACCATTAAAGCGCGTGGAACCGTGATAGTTATACATCGGTTCGTCGGTCAGGTTGATCGCATTGGCATAGAGTTGAATGTTGTCGTTGAAATCATACTTCGCGGTCAGGTCAAACTGCAGGTGATCGTCCTGGAACAGATCATTTGCTTCTTCACCCAGGTCCAGCTCAAGCAGTCGCTTGTCCCGATACACCCCTGAGAAACGAATGCTGATTGGACCATATTCATAACCCAGTACGACATTACCTACCCAGTCCGCCTGTCGAGGCAGGCTAATCTTGCTGCTGCGGCCGGCATTGGCACCCAGACCCAGGTCTGCGTCGCTATCTGTATAAGTCGCATTGGTCATCAACATCAAGCCGCTCCACGGGCCAGGCAGGTTGCTAAAGCGCTTGGTCCAGTTGAACTCAATGCCCCACAACTCTGCGCTTTCACCATTTCTTGGTTGAAATACTTCGATATCGGTAACTGCTGAGATATCAATTGAACCGGTGAACTGGGTAATATCAATAGCGGAGCTAACATCTGCATTAAAAATGAAGTCGTCAATATCCTTGTAGAAGAAACCAACACCAAAGATACCGATATCTTCAGGGTAGAACTCTACTGACAAGTCAATATTATTGGATTTGAAAGGATCAAGGGTAGGGTTTCCTGCTTCAATCTCAAGATCTGTGTCGTCAAGTTCAATGGCTGCCGGAGAAGGATTGAGAAAGCCAAAGGAGGGCCTTGACAGTGTCTTTGTATAAGCTGCCCGAACTATCAGGTTATCTGTTGCTCGATAACGGACATTGATACTTGGAAGGATATCCGTGTAATCCCTGCTGAAACTATTGGCGACGACAACAGGACCCGCATCCGTTTCTGCGGCATTAAAGCCGTTTGCTTCAAAGCTGGTGTCCTCGACTCTTACACCGTAAACGACGCGCAACCGGTCAAAATCAATTCGACTCATGATGTAACCCGCCAGCACATCCTCCGACATTTCATAGTCACGTGCTGAACTGAGCAAGGTCTCGTCAGCATCGATATCAAAGTTCGAAATATTGGCATCGATGTAGTTATTCAAAAGGCCCTGGTCAATTTGAGGACCGAGATCACCAAGTCCATAATCGATGTCACCAGAGACGAAGTCTGCCATGGTCGGGTCACCCGTGAAGTTCCCGTCATAGGTGACCGCATTGACGTCGTCAACTTTGTCCCTGTCGCGATACTTTATTCCGGCCTTGATGTAGCCGGGATACTGGCCAAAATCCATGTCCCTGGTGATATCGAAACGAAAGCTATGCTGCTCGTCCTCGGTAAAATTGTCCTCGGTAACCAGTTCATCAAATTCAAAGTTGCCGGGGTTCAGCCCATCGGCAGAAACAAAAAGTTCAGGGGTGCGCCCGATCGTGGAATAACCTGCGCTGGCGATTGGGTTGGCCTCGGAAAATTGTGTATCCCTGCGGCCGGACTCTTCTTCCTCTGCTTTTGAGTAGCCATAACTATATTCAAGTGTCCAGTCATCTACGTAATTCTTGCCCCCGGCGACGACGGATAAAATGGTCTGGGTTTCGAGCCTGTCCTTGAGCTCACGATCCATCTCTATATCGGTCCAGGTAGCACTACTGTCATTGATTTGCGAAAGGTCACCATCGGACAGTTTGAACTCTGCACGACGTCGGAATTCCTGGTCCTCAAAGTCACTGTATAGAGTACGAACGTAATACTCAGACAACTCGTCTGGCCTGTAGTCGAGATTAAGCGCAAGCCCAAGACGTTCTCGGCTCAGTACGTAATCACGTTGCTCAATTTCCTCGGTGCCTGCAAAGCCGGAGTCCTCGATATCCGGATCCCAGCCCCCATCTGTTTCAACATTGTCAGATCCAAAATTACGATCCTGCCAGCTGCCGGCAAATGCCACGCCAAGTTCACCTGAACCAACATCAAAGATATTGGTAAACTTGCCGGAAACCTTTGGTGCGATTTCATCTTCCAGCTCGTTGTAGTTACCCTCTGCGTTGACCTTGTAGGTCAGCCCATCCCGGTCAAAGGCACTCAGGCTCTTGATGTTGATGGAGCCACCGATAGCATCGCCATCCATGTCCGGCGTTACCGACTTCGTGACTTCCAGTGATTCAAGCAGATCAGAGGGAATTACGTCGAGTGCAACAGAGCGCCGATCTCTTTCAGGTGCAGGTATATTGATACCATTGATCTTGGAGTTATTGAGGTCAGGGTCAATACCCCGAACACCAACGAAACGACCTTCGCCCTGGTCCCGTTCAATATATACACCCGGCACGCGTTGCAGCGCCTCACTGACGTTTCCATCAGGAAACTGACCAATGGAATCAGCAGAGACAATCGAAACAAGGTTGTCTGCCGCGCGTTGTTGATTGAGGGCATGAGCCGATCCCGCGGCCTGGCCATATACAATGAGGTTTTCAATGATGTTGACGTTTTCACCAATGGAAACGTTAGCTGTAGATACCTCGCCGTCAGTAATCTCGACTGGCTGAGTGACAGTGTCGGCGCCAATATATTCGACTTCGAGTGTATATTGACCTGGTGGCACAAGTGGAAAAGTATACTGCCCGCCATTCTCGGTTCGTGTATCCAGGTTTAATTCCTGCAGGCGGACAATAGCCCCGTCAAAGAAAATCTTGTTGGTCTGGTCGCTTATCCTGCCTTCGAGTCGACCTTCTGCGTTTACACTCATGCTGGCAACAAATATGACCGTGCATGAAACCAGTCGAAAATAATGTTTCATTTGAGTTACATCCCTAACAGTTAATAAAAACGTGATGCTAAGGAATGTATTTGACAGGGGTATTAGCGTTCCAAGACAGTTAAAGTTTGAAAGTGAAAGACGTGTGACTGAATTGAAAGAAATGTGTCAGCTGCAAAAGGTGTCGAGGAACTCTCCTTCAATGACAATCACGCTGGGGCGAGGCAGGGAAGAACCGCCTCCAGGCCAGTGACTTCGAAGATCGTGTATTCCCGGTGACTCTTCGCCGGGGTGTTGCACTGACAGGAAAAGACTGCGTCCATCAATTGAGAACCTGATCCCGGTAAACTCCGCGTGTACCGGCGCAGACCCTACCTGTATTACCTGGCCGGCTTGCTCTCCACGCATCGGTACAATAAACAGGCCATTATTTTTAAAACTGGAGTAGGGCGGGGTATTGAGATCGTAGCCGGCGATATCAGAGGTAAACCAGAGATTTCCTGCCTTGTCGAACGCCAGGTTATCCGGACAGGCAAACCCGGTACGTTCACCCCCGGTGAGAAATGTGGACGCCCTGAAACTTAACTGCAGGGGATCATTATTGTCCTCTTCGATTTTAAGAATTGAGCCAAAGGGTCGACCGGCGCCACTGTTCTTTGTCAATGTGACAAATATCGCGCCCGATGCCGGGTCCCGTTCAATATCCTCTGGCCTGTCAAGGGGTGTTGCACCGGCAAGTGCAGCCGCTTCACGCGCCCTGATTAACAGGTCCAGCTGGCTGCGAAAATGCCCGTGTAACTTCGGGTTGGCAATGTAATCAAGCAATAACCATTCACCATTGACGGTATCCGCAGCATACAGTGCGCCCCGGTCAAGGCTACCGGGCTCATCCGCTACCATCTTGTAGACAAATTGCCCGGTCTTGTCATCGCCACTATAAACAACACACCGTCCATCCTTCGCCTCGACGACGGTCGCTGACTCATGTGCAAAACGTCCCATGGACGTGTGTTTTTTTGCACTGCCTGTAAAAGGATCAATCTCAACTACCCAGCCAAAATGCTCTGGCGTCATATCGTAGAAACGTTCCCAGCCCACGGTGGGTTGCATGGTGTACCTGCGTTCCTCGCTTAGATCCACTTCACCCGTATAGTAATGGTAGTTTTCCTCACAACTGAGAATGGTATTCCATGGTGTTCGTCCGCCTGCGCAGTTAGCAAAAGTGCCGATGGCTTCAGTCGTACCCTGTATGGGTCCCTCGGCAACAAAAGGTATGGGTGTCGTGGCGTCAATTCGCCGGTTGTATCGATCGTTATCTACTACATTCCATTGACCACTCGACTTTTTCAACCTGAGAATACTACCGCCCACTTCTGTACGCTCGAGATCCACATCTTCCCTTGTTTTCCTGTCACCTTCTTTTGGTGTAGGAAAGTATCCAATGGAGGCAGATTCATGGTTAACCCACAGCAGCAGGTCGTCCTGCTTATTTTCCAGCGGCACATAGTCAATGTAGTCATTATTAAAGCCAAACTTCTCGCCGCCACTGTTTATCTGGTCACCCCAGGAAATGAGAATTTGGTAACCCAGTCCATCCGCCAGCCGCACTGTATCTTCATCAGAGGGATCAATAAAGGGGATTTGCCTGTTATTGGTAGCCGCAAGGAGTCCCGGTGCACCAGCTAGCAGGCCTGCCGTGGTACCGCTGATAAAGCGTACAAACTCTCGACGTGAAAAGTAGGGAGATCTGTTCATAAGGACTGAGAATGCTAACCGGGTATTTTTACATATATATTAAGAGTGATTCCCGAATTACGGGCAAGTTCCAAGAGCTACTTTTTTACTGCTATTATCGTGTAATAGCAAGTTCCAACACTGGAGATGCCATGAGTGATATATCCTTGCCAGGTTCCCTGCCAGCCTGGATAAAAGAACATCTTGAACTTTATCTTGAGGATGGGGAGGCCGGCCATCTCTGGGATGCCAGTCTCGGGGGCGGGAAAGGTATGCTCTCGACCCTGCTGCTTACCACGACCGGTCGCAAGTCCGGGCGCGCATCAATTCTTCCCCTGCTATATCAACCAACCGAAGATGGAGGCTACTGCGTGGTGGCTTCAAAAGGTGGCGCTCCCACGCACCCGGCCTGGTTCCTGAATCTTGAAGCAGAACCGCAGGCCAGGATCCAGGTTATCAATGAAAAGTTGAATGTGAAGGCACGTGTGGCCAGTGGCGAGGAAAGGCAAAAGTTGTGGAAAACAATGGTGGAGTTTTATGCGCCCTATGAAGACTACCAGGCACTGACTGAACGGGAAATTCCGGTTGTTGTATTGAATCCTGCTTAGGCGGTTGGCTCGTCCCGGCGGGGTACACCCCGGCACTCTTTATGCCAGGGTACCGAAGTGTACACCCTTTCCTTACAGGCCTTTCTGGATGGAGGTGAAAATTGGTTTTCCGAAGATGGCCTGGTTACAGCTGGGGGAAGCTATTGCCCTGGACCATCCCCGGAATGGTGAAACTTTTATTTACGCGGCGTGGCGAACTTCTACCTGTTCGTCCAGCGCCCTGTCCCTGATCAATCGTTTATCCAGTGACAGCAAGGTCGACATGTCCGTGATGAAAAGTTTTTCCAGGATGTCCGCCGCCAGGGCTTCATCCATCACAATGGGAAGTTTCATCGGTTCAATCACTGCTCTTACGTAAGTAAGCATCGCCTGGTATTCGTAACATTGCATCGTGTTATTCCTCCTGCCGCTATTTGCATTCGCCTTCGTAGCGTTGGTGCTTTTAACTCAAGTATCTCTTATATTTACTACCAAGCACTAAGCGTGCCAGCTTGTAAGCCATTGAATTTTAAGATTATGTGATTTTTGTTTCTCTTATGCTTGCACCCCGGCAGTGCAAGGGATGGAAAAACTGCACCGAATATTGCGGCATGGTCTGGCAAAATAGCAGTCAAGGGCGAGCACCGCTTGCAGGGATATGGTTAACATGACTTTGAAATTCCAGCGGCGTTACCAGCACCGGCAGGGGATGAAAATTTCACCATGAATTCTGCTGTTATCGTCGCACATCGTGGCCTGCCGGCACTTTGTCCGGAAAACACCCTTGAAGGCCTTCAGCAGGCAGTTGACGCGGGTGCCCTTGCCATTGAATTCGATGTGCAGCTGACCCGTGATGCTGTACCCGTGTTATTCCATGATGCCAGCCTTGAACGCATGTGTGCAGCAAGTGGAAGTATCCTGGAAACCAGCTACGCGGAACTCAAGGGTCTTTCCGCTTTTTTCCCGGAACGTTTTGGTGACACCTACGCAGGCACACCTGTTCCAACACTGCATGAGGCCGTGGAACTACTGCTGCCTCATGACAGGGTTACACCATGTATAGAGCTAAAAACGGAAAGCATAGAGTACTTTGGTGTTAAAAAATGCGTGGATGCGATTATCAATGTGGCTGACAGGATACTGGAGCGATCGCTCATCCTGAGTTATGCAGATGAAGCACTTTCCTACCTGCATGAACTTGGTATCAGGCGTAGCGGATGGGTGCTGAGCCACTACGATGAACAAACGTTGGGAAGGGCGCATGAGCTTGAACCCGAGACCCTGGTTTGTGCAATCGACAAGCTGAGCGAGGATGAGGACAAACTCTGGTCGGGACCCTGGGACTGGATGCTATATCACAGTGAGGATCCATCCGTGATCCTTGCCTGTGTCGAACGCGGTGCCCGCTACGTAGAAACAGACAATGTCCGGGTTGTTGCGGAAAGCCTGCCGGAACTTTTCAATGACAGATAGTAGCCTCGATGCAGACATCGTCGTAATAGGGGGCATACATGGAGTGACAGTTGCCAGCGCAGCATATCGCCTTGCTTTTTGCGTGAAAATATCGAGGAAAGCTCACTGGTCACCACTCTACTACGCTAAAATTACTGTATATGCCTGACCTTTAGGGGAGAAAAGAGCATTAACAGCAAGCCATTCATTCTCGCTATTGACCAGGGCACCACTTCGAGCCGCGCGATCGTGTTTGATACAGGTGGTAATACAGTAGCGGTGGCGCAACAGGAGTTTTCCCAAATTTACCCCCATGAGGGCTGGGTTGAACACGATCCGGAGGAAATCTGGTCAAGTACGCTGGCCGTTTGTCGCAAGGCGATCAAGCAGGCGGAAGCTAACGAGGGAACGGTAGTGGCAATCGGTATTACCAACCAGAGGGAAACTACGCTAGCCTGGAACAGGATAACCGGCGAACCAATATACAATGCCATTGTCTGGCAGGACAGGCGTACAGCCTCAACATGTGATGCTATAAAAAAAGAAGTTGGTGAAGTAGCCATCACAAAGCGTAGCGGTTTATTACTCGATCCCTATTTTTCCGCAACAAAGATCGCATGGATTCTGGATAATGTTGAAGGTGCGCGTGCACTGGCTGAGGCAGGCGAGCTTGTTTTTGGCACGATTGATTGCTTCCTCGTATGGCGGCTTACCGGCGGCCTTGTCCATGCCACGGATATTACAAACGCAAGCCGCACCAACCTTTTCAATATCCACGACTTGAAGTGGGATGAAGAACTACTGCAAATCTTTAACGTGCCTGCTGCCATGTTGCCAACAGTACAACCCTGCACCAGTCATTTCGGCGAGACTGACAAGGAGCTACTGGGCAGAGCAATTCCCATACTTGGTATGGCGGGTGATCAGCAGGCTGCTTCCATCGGCCAGTGCTGTTTTGAACCCGGGGATATAAAGAGCACCTACGGGACCGGCTGCTTTGTCATACTGAACACAGGAAGCGAGGCAGTGACCTCGGGTAATCGCCTATTGACCACGATCGCATACCAGCTTGGTGATGAAACGAGCTATGCTCTTGAGGGATCAATTTTTATCGCCGGTGCAGCAGTGCAATGGTTACGTGACGGCCTTGGTATCATTGAATCTTCCACCTTGACGGAAGAGCTTGCAAAGTCCCGCAGTGGAAATGACGGGATTTACCTGGTTCCGGCATTTACCGGCATGGGTGCACCATACTGGAATCCCCATGCGCGCGGCACGCTGTTTGGACTCACCCGCGCCAGCGGTCCTACCGAGCTGGTTCGAGCGACCCTGGAGTCTGTGTGCTACCAGACCGCGGATCTGCTGCAGGCCATGGCCGAGGATGGTATCCAGCCGCAACGCATAAAGGTGGATGGTGGCATGGCAGCAAATGACTGGCTCATGCAGTTCCTTAGTGACATTCTTGCCATCGAGGTAGAGCGCCCGGTAGTAATGGAGACAACCGCCCTTGGAGCTGCCTACCTTGCTGGCCTGCAGGCTGGCATCTACGAAGATCTTTCTGATCTTCGAAAGAACTGGCAGCAGGACCGCTTGTTTTCACCTGCCATGAGCGTTGATGAAAGAGCAGGCTTGCTGAAAGACTGGAAGAAAGCGGTGGATCTATGCCTGCAATGGGCAGGATAAACGACGAAACTCAGGCAAGGCTGACAGTATTTTCCGAGGGCCCATCCTCAACACGTTCACCGCCCTCAACACAGGCCCAGCTCACCACGCTATAACGTTCACCGCTGGTCACTTCTTCGGCACGATGGGCATAGCGCTGGTCCGATGGAAACAGGAGCAAGTCCCCCGGCCTTGGCTGGTAGCGATAATTAAAGTTAACGAAGTGCAGGGCGCCACCTTCAAACTCTGAATTCAGGTAAAGCAACATGCTGATATCCCGGTCTACGACTCTTTCCCACTTGTCGATGGACTGGTGGAAATGATCGCTATCTGCATGCATCCCGTAAAACCCCCCGGGGGAGTAACACAGGATGTGCGGGTATTCAAAAAACTCGATTTGCACATCAAATGCCGGTGCTACGGTGCCTGTCCACAATTCCTGGACCAGTGAATTAAGTTGTTCCTGGCTTTCCCCGAGTTCTGCATACTGAGTCACACGGGTCTTGTCTCGCTGGTCTGTCATTTCACCAGTTTCCGGATCAACAACGCCAATTTTTAACCATTCCCTGTGGCCATTTTTTGCCTTTTCTACAAATGATTTACAACGCTCTTCATCAAGGGCATTTTCTATGACAACTACACCGTGAGGCGGGGCACGGTTTGTGTTCATTGATCCACAGCATTCACCAAAAGTCATTCCACTTTGGCAGAAACACATATCATCATTAGTGGGTCGAAATGCTTCGATGAGTACCTTCTCTTCACCTGCAGGGTCCTGGATCGCCTGTTGCGAATTGGATGTTTCGATCTCTTTTTTACCGGCATTAATACTGGAAAGAAAAATGTGCTTGATTAGATCCAGTAACATTTTTTTATTGTGCAGGGTAGGTGATGCGGTAGATCACATGGTTAAAGTCATCGGATACCAGCAGTGAACCATCCTCAAGCATCTCCACGTCGTTGGGGCGCCCCCAGTAATGTTCATCCTGTAACCATCCGGTGGCGAAATGTTCGTAGCCAATGGCCTGGTTATTTTCAAACTTGATCAAACTCACCCGGTAACCGTCAGGTGGGTTGCGGTTCCAGGAACCATGGCAGGCAACGAAGGCCTGTTGCCGGTACGCAGCAGGAAACATGGAGCCCCGGTAAAACTCGATGCCCAGGCAGGCATTGTGCGCGGGCAATTCAATTGCGGCTGGTTGAAAGTCCTTATCCGTTAAACTGGTGCTGTAGGTAGTATCCACCAGGTTCTTGCCATAGCGGTAAGGAAAGCCAAAATGCAGCCCAGCGGCCGGCGCATGGTTAACTTCTTCAGGAGGACGATTGTTGCCCCACAGGTCCCTGCCGTTGTCGGTGAAATACATTTCCTTTGTGACGGGGTGCCAGTCAAAGCCAACCGAGTTTCGAATACCTCGCGCAAACACTTCCCTGTTTGAACCATCCGAGTCCATGCGCGCAATAAGCGCGTACCCGGGCTTCGCTTCGCATATGTTGCAGGGCGCCCCCACCGGCACATAGAGTTTTCCATCGGGTCCAAAGTTGATGTATTTCCAGCCGTGATGCCAATCTGTTGGAAAAGTGGCAATCACTTCAGGCTCGACTTTTCTCTGCGGGTCACTGGCGACCCCGGGGTATTTCAGGATACGGCTGATTTCCGCGACATAAAGATCGTCCCCGTGCACGGCAACGCCATTGGGGTGGTCCAGGTTTTCTGCGACGATGATGACTTTTTCTGCTACGCCATCACCATCTTCATCAAGCACCGCATGGACTTTTCCAGGTGGTTCCTTGCCGCGCTCCCTGAAGGAGCCTACGAACAGGACACCCCTTGATGTCAAAGCCATCGCACGTGCACCGGTGACGTTCCTGGCGTAAATTGAAATATCAAAACCCGGCGGTAGCTGGATTTTTTCAAGGTAAGCATCAACATCCACATTCCTTATGGGATTTATTGCCGTTTCTGATTCGGCCGCAAGCCTGCCAGAAAAAACTATTGTAATGACAAGATAAAGCAGAAGCTTAAGGACGTTTGGCATTTGTTAATTTCTCTTTTGTCATTTTCGTTTCGATAATTTGACTCAATACGTCACGATCCCAGGTAAAGTTGGATTGCCCCGCCATACGCCAGCGGGTGAAAGTTACAAGTGAATAACCTGCCTCATAGCCAAAGTTACTGGCATCAAGGACCCTGGCACTCTGGTGAAGAGACATTGTATCTCCATCGCCGACATAGTAGTCAACCGTCATGCGCGAAACATCTGTGTTCAGCCGAAGCAAAAAAGACGTATCGCTGGTATCCAGGGTGCATTGAAAAGTATTTTCAGCGACCATTTTTCTATTAGTACGACCCCAGGTCCAATGTCCATATAACTCACCGTTGGAAATGAACTTAAAGAGATCAACTGGAGAAACAGGAACAAGTTCGCTTGACGTGGAAAGATAATCTCCAGTAGGCAGTGCAATTTCGGACGGCTTAGCCCCTCTTTCTGCCAGGTCTTTTATTCGATACATCTCGGAAGCATGTAGAAAACGCTCTCGAAGGAAAATATCAATTTCCTGGTGAGCAAAGCGGGGTTGGTAAAGTGCTACGACTGAGCTACCAGCTTCAAAGCCCATATATGTAGCATCAACAACACGGGCCCAGGTCATCATTTTTAATTGTTCAGTGGAATCTCCCGGTGTGCCGATGAAATAGTCGACATAATGTCTGCCCTCGTCGACATCAAACCGTAAGCGAATATATTCCTTTCCAGTGAAATAAGATTCACCAACCCACTCTCCAGGTTTGTCTTCATGCTTCTTGCTTGAAGCCCAGGTGCTGTGATTTTCTCCTGTCGCTATGACATCCAGCACCTTTGCCGGTTCAACGTTGACCAGCATGTCGCTGCAATAACAGTAATGATCATCCTTGTTGATTTGCATTATTTCCCGACCTTCAACAGGTAATAACCTTGCGGATAATAGGTAAGCGAGTCACCTGGAGGTACAACAATTGTAGTAGTAAATTCTTCTACTATCGCCGGGCCTTCTATCATTTTGCTACTATCAATTTCATCAGCACCATAAATTGGCGTGGGAGTAAGCTCGTCGTTCCCATGCAAGAGTGTCAACCTCGTCCTTCCTTGCTGTTCTCCTGCTTCGCGATTAGTCGTTGCTTTTTGGGCTTCATGACCATTCTTAATAATGACGCTCAGGCGAATTGATACCAGCTCGGGTTCATTGTCGGTTTCACAGTAGGTGAATAGTTCTTCATGGCGCTGGTGAAAACATTGTCGCAGTTCGTCGCGTTTATCTTCATTCATTTCTCCACCGGGCATTAGAACATCACAGTTGTGGATCTGATCCACGTATTTCATTTCTGCATATTGCTCAATATGGATATCGTTCAGTGATTTATCGCTGGCATCGAGAGCCTGCATCCCTTCATTCTTCATATCCAACAAGAGCTGATTTACAGTAGAAAGATCAAGTTCGCCAAGTGTAGAAGGGCAAGCGCGTATACTGTCATAGCGTAAATCTGCAGTAGCTTCACCGAGGGCGCAAAGCGTCCCGGCCACCGTGGGGATTAGTACCTGTTCTATACCCAGTTCTCTCGCGAGAGATGCTGCAAAAGCAGGCCCTGCACCACCACCGGCAACGAGAAGGTAATCCCGTGGGTCATGGCCTCGTTCAATGGATGCAATACGTATTCCTTCAACCATGTTCTGGGTGGTGATCTCGATAATGCCGCTGGCAGCCTGCAGTAGATCAAGGCCCGTGTGATCAGCGATATGTTGCTCGATAACTTTCTCTGCGAGGGATTTGTCTATAGGCATATCACCGCCAAGCAAGCCGGAATCAGGCAGGTACCCGGCGACAACCAGCGCGTCCGTGACGGTGGGCAAATTCCCTCCGCGACAATAACAGGCTGGACCGGGGTTCGCTTCGGCGCTTTCGGGACCCACCTTGAGCAGGTTTCTTTCGTCCAGGTGAGCAATGCTACCGCCGCCCGCACCGATACTGATGACATTGACCATGGGAAGGCCGATCCTCACCCTGGCAATATCGGCATTGTCCACTAGATCGGGTGAACCGTCACGGGCGAGGCAAATGTCAAAACTGGTTCCACCCATATCAACGGAAATCACATTCCTGTTCTGTAACATTTCTCCGTACCAAAGGGCGGCAACGGGTCCGCCGGCCGGACCCGAATTCAAGGCAGCAACCGGCCTTTGTCGAAGAATAGCGGGTGAGGCCACGCCGCCGTTGGACTGCATGATGTAAAGTTGTCCTGCGAAACCGCTATCCAGTAATGCCTGTTCGATAGTGGAAAGGTAACGGTCCATTGCGGGACCAATGTAGGCGTTAGCTGCCGTAGTACTGGTTCGCATGTACTCACCCACACGCGGAAGAATATCCAGTGACGATGAGATAAAGCAATCCGGGAAACGTTTTTTCACGGCTTCAAGTATCTTCTTTTCATGCGCCGGGTTAGCGAAAGACCAAATGCAGGAAATGGCTATCGCTTCTACTTCCAGTTCTTCCAGGGCCGCCAGTTGTGTATCGAGTTGCTGTTCATCCAGCGACTGGTGAATTCGTCCTCCAGCCAACACTCGTTCATTGATACCTAATCTTCTATGGGCGGGTACAATGATGTCGGCGGGCGGATAACGAAAATCCCAGCGATGACCGTCCTCCTTGTGACCCAGCCTGAGTTCCAGTGAATCTTCATGACCGGCAGTGACCAGGAGTGCTGTCCTGGCCCCGCGTCTTTGTATCAGGGTATTCAAGGCAACCGTGCTTCCATGCAATAGCACATCTATGCTGGAAATGAATTCCTGTGCTTTCATACCAAGTTGCCCGGCAAGACCGCTGAGGCCGTCAAGAAGTGCAGTAACTGGGTCCGAAGGGTTTGATGGTGTTTTATACACCGTCAATGATCCGTCATCACCGATGGCGACAAAGTCGGTAAAGGTGCCGCCCGCGTCGATGCCGATGCGGTAACTCATGCTCGGCTTTTCCTTAGTGCCTCGGTTGCATCCGCATTGACTGACAGGTTTTCTTCATCGAGTACAACAGCGTACTCTTGCCTGGCTGCGTCGAGAGAAACTTTTTTATTTAGTACATCATCGCTGACTGCTGCCGGGTCGCGGCGCAGGGGATCGCCTGCGCCACCTCCGCCCGATGTCTGGCTGCGATAGCGTTCGCCTGGTTTCACCATGATGATTCGATTACTGTCCACTTCTTCGATTACGTCTTCGCCTCGCATGTGGTAACCACGTGCCAGCTTGGGCTTGTAAAAATCTTCATGATAATGCGCTTTACCAACACTGGGGGGTGGTTGAGCGGCACCTTCACCCCAGGCGATCACTGTCATCTCGTGATCAAGAGGTTCCACTTCGGTGATCAACCCACAGCCGCCGCGCCACTCACCGGGAAATCCGGAATCCATGGATAATTCCAGTCGATTCACAACAATGGGTGCCAGGAGTTCAACAACTTCTGTGTCGCCGATTTGTGCGCCACCCAGTCCTGCCTGTGCGCCGATACAATGCCAGCCATCAGCTACATTGTTAACGGCGCCTGCACCACCTATTAGTGATGAAATAATGAGATCCAGATAAGGCTCATTGGTATCCGGGCGAATCCCGGCAATGTTAAATGCCCAGGTATGATTCCAGCCGGCCATGGCCTGACTGGTATCTGCCTTGTTAAGGCCGGTACGTACAAGATCACATATTGTTTCCTGCGGACCGCCGGTGCAATTCACATGGGGTGCTGGTTCCTGGGCGTTCATGATGGTACCGGGAGGGCCGAAATCTACTTCGACAGGTCGATATAGACCTTCATTAAACGGGGGCTGTACCTGTGCCCACATTAACAGGCCACAGTACACTCCAGAGAGAGTATTGGAACGATAGGAGTTGGTAAAAAAGTCGACCTGCGGTGGTGAGTTGAGAGATATCCTGATGCTGTCTCCATTCACCTCGATTTCCGCCTCCAGTTGCTGGTGTCCCAGGCCATGGCCAGTATCTTCGGCGAGAACAGTAGACGGATAAATTCCATCAGGAAGCGTGCGAATCTTATCGCGCATATGCTCTTCGGCAGCATCGAGAAGCGTCTCGGTGCAGGCTTTATAAGTATCAATGCCGTATCGTTCAAGTATATCCAGTAGTCGTTTTTCACCGACCTTGATGGCACCCAGCTGGGCATTCATATCACCACTTTGCATCTTCCGTGAACGAAAGTTGGTAAGGATCATGTTCAATATGTCCTTGCGCATCTCGCCCCTGTCCACCAGCTTTATGGGTGGAATACGCAGACCTTCAGCAAATATTTCCTTTGCTTCAGGGTTATAACTCCCGGGTACAGGGCCACCCACATCGACCATGTGACCCTTGCTCACTACCCAGCTCACGAGTTCACCATCAAAAAACACTGGCTTGTACATACACACGTCCGGCAGGTGAGAGCCATCATAGGTGGGGTCATTATGAAGAAAAATATCGCCGGGACTAATTTGACCTTCAAAATAACGAGTTACCGCTTTTGTTGCTAACACCATGGATCCAAGGTGTGTTGGGATATCTTCACCCTGAATGATCATTCGTGCATCCCAGTCAAAAATCGCGTTGGAATAATCACGTGCAATTGCATAGACGCTGGAACGCCCGGTTTTTTCCATGGTAGTTGTCATGGCACGTTGTGCAGCGTGCAGGGCACCCTCGATGACAGAGAGCGTGATTGGATCAATTGTGTTTGGCATGAACTGATCCTATCCAGCGGGTGAGGTTGTGAAAAGCTTGTCTCTTGAAGGCTGACGGACTTTTGCCATGGCGATTGCATTGGTGCTCATAGTAAATTTCATTTCATTATTTTCACCGATGCCTTCATCCCGGCAACAGGAAGGCAAGTCATCGTCTGCATCTGTGAACCCGGCCCGCCTGTTGAACTCCCATTCCTCTTCGAGACATGACCAGCCAATATCTGCGAGATTCTGAGCAGTGATTTTCTCGTCAAAAAATGTACTGAAAAATTCAGAGGTTTCTTCCAGTGTCGGGCCAAGAAACACGCAAAAGCCGGAGGAGTCGCCAATGGCATTGATGATCTGCAGTTCCTGGGATGCAAGAGCCGCTTCCTCTTCACCAAGATCCTGGTCAAACACAAGGCCCGCAGTATGGTCTGCCCCTTGAGCGCTTGAGCTATAGGTAATTCCAGTTGCCTGGAAAGGTCGTGGGTCAAATGCAGGTATCGCCTGGCCCTTGCAGTGCGGTATTCGATGATGTCCGCGAGCTTCGCCGATAGATACCGCGCCATCACCAATTAAGCGCCCGAGCTCAGTGCCATTGGCAATGTCTTCTCGAATAATTTCTTTTACTTTTTCGGCATCGCCCCAATCCACGCCCCTGGAATCCATGTAAACCGCAAAAGCTGCGCCTGTTTCGATAGTATCAATGCCCACCTCATCACATAGCCGGTCAAGTTCGGCAACTTGTTCCCAATCGTTGATGGCACAGTTAGAACCCAGTAGCGTAAGGGTTTCAAATTCCAGCGCAGAAGTGACGTACTTCCCATTCTTGTCATGCACGACATTGGAACAGCGCACAATACATCCGGAAAGGCAGTTGTGCATACCGCCACCACGTGATTCAAAGGATTCATTAATCCGTGCGCCATCGAGCTTTTCGAATTCCGGGTTCCTACCTGACTGGCGGTTCTTGTAAGGGAATGCATGTAACATGTTAGCGGTTGGAACCAGTGCACTGGTTCCGTACTTGAAAGCATCGTGGCGTCCGCCACCCAGGTATTCTTTGCTGAACAACTTTTTATAGTCGTTGTAGGCCCTGGTATTTGCCGCCGATCGTAAGGGGGCTTTGCCCGGATCGATCAGGATCCACTTGAGACCTTTTGCACCCATGACTGCACCAACACCTCCACGTGCAGCGTGGCGTGCTGGATGACGACCCTTGCTTCTGTCGGTACAGGCTATGGAAGCGGACTTTAACTGGTGTTCACCGGCAGGGCCGATGCAAATTACGGACGCGGATGCAGGGTGATTTGCCAGCAACTTCTCACAACAGGCATAGGTCCACATGAAACTGTAGTCTGTAGCATCTTCCAGGTTTATCCCTTGTGCATTGACTATCAAACCCTGGCGCTGGTTGGAATCTATTGAACCTGAAACGATGATTGCGCGAATGCCGAGCTTCATCAGGTCCTGCCCAGGTTCTCCACCAACATTGGCTTCCTTGATTCCCCCTGTCAGTGGGCTTTTACAGCCTATAGAAAGCCGCCCGGACGTCGGCGCATTACTGCCACCCAGCACTCCCGGTGCTATTACCAGGGTGTTATTCGCCCCCAGGGGATCACAGGTCGGGTCACAATCCTGCAGAAGGATGCGGCTGATCAGTGAACGACCGCCCAGCAGCTTCCATTCATCCGGGAAGGGTTGTGTAGAAACTTCGCCAGAAGTCATGTCAACCCGAACTAAAATGTCTTTATTCATACTGACCATCAGTTGCAGTACGTCTTGAAGCCTGTCTCTATCTTTGCTGATTCCGCTGTTTCGATCAAATAATTAGAGATTTACTGGCACTTTTAACCTGTGCAAAACGGGGACCCGGTCTTAAATCTCGCCTGGATTGTTAATTGCCTGAAAGCTGATAAGGTGTAATTTCATTCACGACACTGTCGTCGAATTGCATATACGGAGGGCGAAATGATGCAAGAGAATTATTCTATCGGCCCGGTGGAAATGCGGGGCTGTTTCACCGGCGAGTTCGGGCTTGGTGATGAATTACCTATCGAGGAGGCCCCCTATGTGATCGAACGCGATCGCATAAACGAGGGCAAGTTGCCGGGTTTCAACCGAAAGCTCCTACCAATGATGGCAGAAGCCGATGGCAGTGATCGCACAGCCGGTGGTTACTACCTGTTAGAAACCTTTGAGCAGTCAAAGTACATGTACGACTGGTACAGGGATCCCGTCGACGGCTTTGTCCTGGACGGTATACCCATGTTGCAACGAAAATATTTTATTAACCCGGTCGCACACTTCTGGCGGGTAATCGGTGCCCATGATTTTAAAAGTATTGAAAGTGCTCAAAAAGTAGTCAGGTTTCAGCGCTGGATTTGCAGGCAGGGTGACTTGGAATCAAAACTGGAATCATCATGGTCATCTATCAGGGATGAGGCAGAGGTTGCAGGGCTTTCATCTGTATGGCTATTGATGAACCCCGGGCAGGAAGAATCCATTGGCCTGGTAATGGCGGCCGATGCTTCGCCGGGTTATGACGGCGACGCACTGGATTTTGCCGCAGTAGAATCACTCAAGGGCCTGGCATCGCCGGGTCAGCGTTTTGAAGACGACGACTGGGCAACGCTCAATTTTGATCGCAGCAGCCTTGTATATTCTATCTGGTTTCCCTATGCGACCGGGGCCGATAACAGGCCGACACTCTGGCCTAATTCCCCGCCTTTCCCCGGTCTTTGAACCGAGCAATCCAGGAATGTGAGTAAATGAACTGAAGCTGTTGATAATGAAGTTTCTGAAGTTTTCATTTTTATTCCTGGTGCTGGCAGCAGTATGGACGACTCTTGCCCTGTACCTTGCTTTTGAAGGGGCATGGCAATCCCCCGTCGTGGGGGCCAATGATCACGATGCATTTCGTGACTGGGCCGTCAGTGAACTGGTCGAGAATAACAAAGGCACGGTTGCCATGGTTCTGCTGGAAAATGGTCAGCTTGCCCACGAGTTCTTCCACGGTCCGGACCAGGATGTAAACAGGGATACCCTGTTTCCTACCGCATCATTCAGCAAGTTTATTGCCGCCATTGGCGTGCTCAGGCTGGTAGATGAGGGAAAACTTGAGCTCGATCAGCCGGTAGATAGCTATCTCGAACGCTGGTCGCTGCCAGCTACGGATTTTGATAACAACGAGGTCACTGTTCGCAGGCTGCTCAGTCATACATCGGGGCTGACAGACGGGCTGGGTTTTGGTGACTACCGCGCTGATGAAACCCTGCCGGACATCATCACCTCGCTAAACAATCCTCGCTCATCGGGTAATGCAACCGAGATCAAGGTCGGGGTAATGCCCGGTAGCGAATTCATCTATTCCGGTGGCGGTTACCTGGTACTGGAGCTGGTGGTAGAAGAAGTTACCGGACAGGACTTTGCTGATTATATACGCCAGGGACTGCTTGAGCCCCTGGGTATGACACGTTCAGGCTATGCATATCTTGCGGAGCTGGAAAATGTGTCTGCATCCTATAACCAGGATGGCACAACCGCACCCACGTTCAGGTACGCGTCGCGGGCGGCAACGGCTTTTTCCAGTAGTGCTGATGATTTGAGTAAACTCGCCCTGGCATTGATGAATAACGAAAAGAAAAGGTTTTTGGGTGTCGAGACAATGTCTGCAATGAGAACCCCGGAGGCCTTTGTCATGGGTGCGGGGATATGGGGGCCCGGGGCCATGCTTTACAGTAAAACACCTGCAGGTGATTTCGTATATGGCCACGACGGTGCTAACGAACCTGCTATCAATGCCAGCCTGCGTATTAACCCCGATACTTCGGACGCTATTATTGTACTTGTGTCAGGACACCCGTCACTGGCAAGCCGGATTGGTTCGGAGTGGACACTCTGGCAGACCGGTTATCCGGATTTTCTTGCAACTGAACAAACTATCCGCTCTGCAATCCTGCCGATTCTAATAGGAATATTCGTGATATTCGTGGGTATAACGATGCTGGCGAGAAAAAGCAGCAGGAAGACGGCTTAATTTATCCCTCTTCAACCCGGGCTTCGACGATGCACAACTCAGTTTCCAGTACCTGCTTTGATACATACTGGAATCCCGTCTTGCTGAACAGGGTCTTGAGCTCCTGCTCGCTTCGCACACCCGCCGCGCCGACAACGCTTACCATTAGCAGGTTATAGGAAGCACCATATAAACTGTTCGTATCCGGATCGATAATCAGCAGCCTGTCCCCTGGCGTCATGACACTGCGAATATTCTCGAGCAGGGTTAATGCATCATCGTCAGAACAATGGCTGAGAACCCGTTTCAGGATAACAATATCCGCCCTGCACGGGACTTCCAGCAGGAAATTATTAGCATGCACCTGGCAACGATTTTTCTCGCAGTATGTTCCAAGGGTGCTCATCGCGTTTTGAGCAACGGCCGGCAGCTCAACAAGGGCACCGCTTAGCTGCGGAAATTTATCCAGCAAAGCGGCGAGAAGGTGACCTTCGCCGCCGCCGATATCCAGCACGCTGTTTGCCTGGTCGGGGTCAAAGCTTGAAAGTGTCTCGGGAATGTCCTGCGCCGAAATTTCTGCCATGGCCCCGTTAAATACATTGGCCAGTTCCGGGTTCGCTTGAAGACCCTGGTAGAAGCTTATGCCGTTTTGCTGTTCAAAAACGCTTTTGCCGCTGCCGAGACTGTCGCGCATGTAGGCGAGCATGTGCAGGACCATCTCGCTGTTTGTAAGTTGCGCATAGTTCGCAAAGCTCCCCTCGCTGCCCGCATGCAGTAACGAACCAGCTACTGTGTTTTGCACGATGCCATCCTCAGAAATCGTCACCAGCCCCATGTGTTCAAGAAGAACCAGCAGCCGTTCAAGCATGACTTCATTTGTTGACGTCAATTCCGCGAGGTGCCTGGTGGAAAGAGGCGAGCCGGACAGGTGCTCCGCGATACGCAACTCAGCCATCATTGACAGGGCCCTGGATTGGACTGCACCGAAAATCGCTGCAAGTACTTGCTTGCGTGGATTGCTATTCATACTGAAGTGACCTCTTTATGAAAGCCAAGGTGCATGCTTGTGTTTCAAGTTAATAGCTATAGCTCGCCTGCAATCCAAGAGGCAGGCCGACCATCCAGTAAAGCAGCAGAAAAACCGTCCAGACCGTGATAAAGGTCACCGAGTAGGGCAGCATCATCGCGGTAACCGTACCGATACCCGTGTTCTTTATGTATCGCTGGCAATAAACCACCACAAGGGGAAAGTAGGGCATCAGTGGCGTGATGATATTGGTGGTGGAATCACCGATTCGATACGCGGCCTGGGTAAGGTCCGGGGAAATACCCAGCTCCATCAGCATGGGGACGAAAATGGGGGCAATCAGGGCCCACTTGGCTGATGCGGAGCCAACGAAAAGGTTGAGCATGCCGGTAAGGATCACGATCCCTGTAATGGTCAAGGCAGAGGGTAGCCCGAGTGCCTTGAGCGCTGCCGCTCCCTTTAGCGCCATGAGTACACCAAGGTTGGACTGGGAAAAAGCGTAGATGAACTGCGCGATAAAAAACATGATGACAAGGTAGTAGGCCATGGTTTCCATGGTCTTTGTCATGCCGTCAATAATATCCTTGCTGCTTTTTACAGTTCCGGCCCGAATGCCGTACACCACGGCGGGGATCAAGAACAGTATGAAGATAAGCGATACGATGGACGACATCATCGGCGCACCAAGTTCTGTTAATGACCCGCCGGCACCACGCCAGGCCGAATCAGCCGGCAGGGCAGACACAACCAGCAAGGCCACACCAATAGCAAGAGCCAGCATCGCACTTTTTAATCCACGGGATTCAGCTTCCGACAGCGCCTCCATGGATGGCGTGTCACCAATTTCCTCGTCAATGGCATTACTCTCAAGACGCGGTTCCACGTACTTGTCAGTAATCAACCAGCCCAGTGCAATAATCAGCAGGGAAGAGGTCGCTGTGAAGAAGAAGTTATTTAGCGGGTTCAAAGTGACGGACGAATCAAGAATCTGCGCAGCCGACTGGGAAATACCCTGCAGCAGGGGATCGATGGCCGAAGGAATAAAGTTCGCGGAAAACCCGCCTGATACGCCGGCAAAAGCGGCAGCAATTCCTGCAAGCGGATGTCGCCCTGCAGCATAGAAGATCACGCCACCCAGTGGTATCACCATCACGTAGCCTGCATCCGCAGCGGTGTGGCTGACGATTCCAACCAGGATAATCATTGGCGTCAGCAGCCAGCGTGCTGTCACTCGTAGCATCGCGCGCAGGGCAGAGTTGATAAAACCCGTGTACTCGGCGACACCAATGCCGAGCATGGCAACAAGCACTACACCTATGGGATGAAAGTGCGCAAAGTTTTTCACCACCGCTGACATGAATGCCGCCATGCTGCTTCCAGATAACTGGTTCACCACCTTCAAGGTTTCACCAGTGCGGGGATCAATTACCTCCCAGGTGATAAAGGAGAATATGAAGGATGCAACCCAGACTATGACGAGTAAGGCGATGAATAGCACTGCCGGATCAGGAAGACGATTGCCGGTGCGTTCTATGAATTCAAGAATGCGCTGGGTGCGGCTGGAGGCCTGGTTGCTTGTCATTGTGATAGAAGTTTTATTTAGTATGTATTTATTGAAGACTTCCCTGGACCACTTCTCCCTCCATGATAACGGCCGCAGGTCTTATCTTGTGAATGCTGTAAGGGTCCATGGAAAATAGATCCTCGTCGAGGATAACCATGTCCGCAAGCTTTCCTGCTTCAATGCTGCCAATTTCATTTTCCATGCGAAGCTGGTATGCACCATTAAGAGTGTAACCCTTTATCAACCGTTCGAGGGAGATCTGCTCGGATTCCGGTAGCCGGGTGGCTTTTACATCCTGCTCTTCGCTTAACCATTCCCGCGGATATTGCCTGGTATGCGCTACCTGCATGCCAAGAAATGGTGAAAGTACTGGCAGTGTCCAGTCGTCGCTGGAGAAAGTGACATTGGCACCAGCATCAAAAAGCGCCGCAGCACGGTAGGTATCATTGGCGTGCTCCGGGCCAAGGGCAGCAGCGACAGGGTCCGGTTCGTCCACGCCCATCCACCACGCAGTGAAATTAGCGCTTATGTCGAGTTCCCTGAAACGTGGCCAGTCTGCCTGATCCACATTTTGAAGGTGGGCAACGGACACGCGCGGGTAGAAAGCGGGCCCGACCGTGGCCGTTGCCATCTCCACTGCATCCAGGACACGGCGGATGGCGAGGTCACCGATCACATGGATATGAATATCAAGACGTTCCTCATGTAGTTGCACAAGGTAATCGTGAAGCTGCTCGACTGTTACCGTGGTGTCACTATAGTGATTGGGATTGTCCGCGTAAGGTTTGATCTGCGCTCCGGATCGATTTTCATGAATACCATCCATGAACAGTTTTACAGTCGTGAATCGCAGTTTTTTACCACTGTATTGATCCTGGAATCGTTTTAGTTCGCTAATACCCGTTTGTAGCCTGTCTGGCGTAGACATGCGGTATGTACCCTCATAACGAAGGGGTAATTCGCCTGCACTATCAAGCCTGTTCAAAAAGCCGTAAACGCGGTCATTAAAGTCCTTGTTTCCTGCATCAAATACCGTGGTGACACCATGCTCATTCAAAACACGCAGCATGTCGCGTACTGCAGACTCATGCCGTGTGCTATCAACCGGGAATATCTCGTCCATCAGCTGCCAGCCGGCACCTTCCTTTATCCAGCCGGTTAGGCGACCATCGTCATCGCGCTTGTACATTGCTACCGGAAAACGCGGATCTTTTGAAGTCTCGTCGAGGCCGAGATGCTCCAGTGCTTTTGAGTTCAACCAGAAACTGTGGCCGGCATTGCTGTTAATCCACACCGGGCGATCGGGGAAAATACTGTCAAGCTCAATACGGTCCGGGCCCTTGTCACCATGAACAAACTCAATAACGGGCCAGCAGCAGCCAAGCACCCAGTCATCTCCAGGGTTTGCCGCTGCATAATCCCTGAGCTCACCAAGAAATGTATCCCTTTGATCAGCAGAGAATTCGGCGTTGAATTGTATTAGATCGATTTGCCCGGGGTGAGTGTGTGCATCCACCATCCCCGGGATAACCAGTCGGCCCTTGAGGTCGGTAACGCTTGCACCTCCATCAATATAAGAAGTGGCCCCCTCGATGCCGCCGACGTAAACAAACTTCCCATTTCGAACAACCGCGGCTTCGGCCCAGGGGTTTTCTTCGTCCACGGTATAGAATCGTCCATTTGTAAATACCTGGTCACTGGAATACGAAGAGGGTTCTTCCGAAGAGCTACAAGCGGTTAGGAGAAAAAATACAATTACAGGAATCTGACGCATGGTTAACGTATCAAGACCGGGCGATAAATTTTTCCTGGAGATTCTTTTCAAACTCATCGGGAGCCTGTGGTGCACAGAAAAAGTAACCCTGGGCTTCATCACAGCCCTCACCACAAAGGTAGCTGTATTGCGCTTCGGTTTCGACCCCTTCAGCAACCACCCTGAAATCCAGGTTATGGGCCAATGCAACTATCGTTTTAATTATAGACCGGCTTTCTTCCTTTTCTTCGATCCCGGCAATAAAAGAGCGATCAATCTTCAGCTTATTGACCGGAAACCGATGCAGGTACGAAAGGGAAGAGTACCCGGTGCCGAAGTCATCAAGGGCTATGGAGACCCCGATAGATTGAAACTTGTTTAATACCTTGATCGTCTTATCAAGATTTTCAATTGTCAGGCCCTCGGTGATTTCCAGCTCTATAGCACCGGGGGCAACGTGGCTATCCTGTATTACCTGCCGGAATGTCTCGAACAGGTTTGAATGACGAAACTGTTCTGCAGAGATATTCACCGCGATTGGAATATGTTTTCCCAGTGTCGTTTCCCATTTCTTGCTCTGTTCACATGCCGTGGTCAACACCCATTTGCCGATATCGATAATAAGTCCCGAATCTTCTGCCATGGATACGAACAGGGACGGTTCAACAAAGCCGTGCCTGGGGTGCTTCCACCTTACCAGCGCTTCTGCGCCGGTTACCTCTCCCGTGTGACAGGAAATTTTCGGCTGGTAAATCAGGGAAAGTTCATTATTGGCAATGGCGTGCCTGAGGTCATTGCCCAGTTCGAGGATTTGCAGCGCGTCATTATTAAATTCACTTGTGTAAAAGCGATAGCAGGCACGGCCGCTGTCCTTGGCGCTGTACATTGCCGAATCAGCATTTTTCAATAATTCATCAAAATCATCGGCATCCCTGGGGTATACGGCAATACCGATACTGGGGGTGATATAGACATCCCGTCCTTCGACAGAAAATGATTCCTGCATCCTGTTGATTATCCTGGTCGCCAACCTGGCTGATTTCCCGGTAATGTCAGGCAAGGTTTCACTGCTTGAAACCAGCACAATAAACTCGTCACCACCAAAACGGGCAACGGTATCTGATTTTCGTACACATTCCCCGAGGATACTGGCCACCTGTACCAGGACTTCGTCGCCAAATACATGGCCAAGGGAGTCATTTATGTCCTTGAATCGATCAAGGTCAATAAAAAGAATGGACAGGTAGGAACTGGACCGGTTTGCAACCTCGAACTCCTGTTCCAGGCGTGCTCGAAAATAGGAGCGGTTTGGTAATTGCGTCAGGGCATCGTGGTGAGCCTGGTGATATAGCTGCTCTTCCCAGGCGGCATTCGACAGTGCTACAGCGACCCGGTCGGCAATTTCATGCAGTTTTACAATGATAGTTTCGTTGTGTTCTATGGTTTCACTGGTGCTAATACATATCAGGGCAATTAAGCCCTCCTTGTTTCTCACGGGTAGCACCAGGAAGGTCTCACCGCCGAGATCAATCAAGCTTTCTGTATAGGACTTGGGATTGGCCTTATCTGTAATCAGGTAGTTTGGACAGTTCTCAAGTTGATTCAGCTCTTCCCGCGATAGATTAACGGCAATATCGGATTCAACCGATGCATCATTCTTCCTGTTTATACTCATCAGGGCTTTTTCATTATCGCAATCATCAAGCATAACCACGCTGACATAGTCAGCGTTTACGATGTTGTGCAGGTGCTGTAGCAAGGTCTCGACAATGTAGTTCCTGTCAAGACTTGAAAGAATTAGCCTGTCTATAATCGAGAGCGCCTTCATCACCCTGAATTGCTCATCAAGGCGTTCTGTCATCACGTTGAAAGAATTGCCCAGTTTCTCGAATTCGTCACCGCTATCAATGTCAATCTTGAATCCAAAATCTCCCCTGGCTATCTTGTTGGTTCCATCCATCAACTTTTCCAGTGGGACCATGGAGCGCCGGATCTGGTTGATACTGAGCAGGGCGACAAGTAGCCCGGTTATGATCAGGGTCTGGGGGAAAATGTTCTTGTATTCTTCCAGTGCCTCGAGCAAGGTCTGGTTTGGTTTTGCGATGAGAACAGACAGGCTTTCATGTCCAAAGTGGGCTTCGAGGAACACATCCCAGGAATTGGCTCCATAAAGCTGACCATCGATTTTTACATTGGAAAAATTTTCATTCGTAGAAAATTCCAGTTTACTGTTTGAGTCATTATTTGCCAGCTCTGCAAAAGGATCTGAACAGAAATGTATTTTTCCTTCCTGCCCCAGGAGACAATATATGTCCGGGCTGTGAATACCGAGTTCCCGAATATACTCGAGGTTAACCTGCCCAACCAGGTGGGAAGTGGACTGGCCTGGATTGAGCGCCGTCACTAGCAGAAAAACGCTGTGACCTTCAGGTGAGATGCTGGTTTGCAGGAGAGTGTTACCTGAGTCGATATGCTCAAGCTGTTGTTGATTAAGCGTAGCCAGTTCTTGTGTCTCACCAAACAAGGAGAACAAAGAGCTGTCTTTATTGACAATGTAGACTGCGCTGTAAATAGAACGAAGCCATTTGTCGTCCTTCAGGCTTATCCTGTTTTCGGACGATTGCAGGGCATTGGCAATAAGCTTCAGGTTGGACTCGAGCGATAACAGGCGATCGTACAGGATCAGCCCTGTCGCCCTGCTTTCCCTGTAAATTTGTTTTCTTGACTCCTTTTCCAGTTGTTTTGAAACCTGGTTAAATGAGATCAACGTGATGGTCAGGATGGGAACAAGCGCAGATATAATAAACAGCCCGAAAATACGGCGCGAGACCTGGCTTCTTAGCGATGTTTTTTCAAACGCCATTAGTAATCCGTCGCTACGCCAAAAAACTTGCCATTGCGGCCGCGTACAATATCATCCTGGCTGGCGTTGGCGGTGAGGGGCGCTACACTCTTGCCATCGGGGCCCATGCTATAGAGGTCGTAATCAGAATTTATTGGGACAAGATTCTTGTCTTTTCGTAATTTCCCTAATCCTGTTGCACCCGCGATACGTAAAAACTGGTAGGGATTACCCCAGGGATCAAGTGGAACCTGGCCGAACACATCTTCAAGAGAGTTGGGGATATAGCCATTGTCCTTGATGAACTTGTCGATATCAGTGGAAATATCCTGGATTTCGTTGCTGCTGGTCGCTGACTTGGCTTCCTCAACGATCTTGTGATACACGGGACTCGCCGTACTGTAAATGATACTGACAATCAGCACGACAAGGGCGAGCTCGATCAGGGTATATGCCCGATGTTTCCGGATGATCAGCTGGTTGACCTTCTGCCTGGTTGGAAATTCTTCAATATCCACGAAATGAAGTAACCCCGACTGCAAAATACTATTTTTCTTGTGATTATTAACAGGGCTACTGGATCGTGCCCTGATCTCCCAGCGCTTATTTTAGCACTAATTTAGTGCTGACAGCCCGTTCCGGGCCTGGTTTTTCAGGGATACTTGGCCATTCTTGGGTTAGTTGGCACTGAAAATCTAATCCAGCGGCCTGCTCGCCAGTATTGCCTCGATGCGCTGGTCGATCTGTCCAGCCAGTGACTGGCGCTCTGATTCTGCAGAATTCGTAAATGAAAGGGGAGAGGGCCTGGCCTGTGAGCGGTCAAACCAGAATTTTCCTGAGTCAAGTGCATTCGAGTAAAGTAGCCAGAGGATCGTATCCGCGCCCTGGTAATGACTGCGAAGCCTTTTCTTAAAGAAAGAAAAGAAGCCCGGAAGTGCCTGTTCCAGGGCAGGGGTTGCGACCCACCCGGGATGCATAGCCGAGAAGTGATACTGTGTATAACGAGATGCAAGCACTTCGCACATTATCACCTGCGCTCGTTTCACGTTAGCGTACTGGGCAACCTTGTCATAGCGACTTGTTTGAAACAGGGTCTCAAGGTCAAGCTTCTTTAGCAGCATACCTCCTGAACTGACGATGACAATTTTTGCCCCCTCAGCTAGTTTTCCCAGCCTGTGTAATGATTCAAACAGCAGCAGGTGCCCAACCAGTTGGGATGCTGCCTGGTACTCGCAGCCATGGGCATTTTCCCGGTATTCATCGGGCATGCCACCGGCGTTAAGCACAAGGTGGTCAACAATCTCGATACTTTCTGCAAAATTATGCACTTCGTTCCAATTCGACAAATCAAGGGAGCGTGAGACAAGCCCCGCCTTGTTTTCGAACTTGCTTTGATCCCGGCCGGTAACGAGGCACTGGTTACCATGGTCCAGCAGGAAATCTGCGCAGGCCTTACCGATACCACTGGTTCCACCAGTGATTAGCACCCTGCCGAGGGATTTCGCGTCAGGCAATTCCTCAAAGGATTTTGAGTGCCGTTCAAAACCCGAGCGGTCAAAGGAAAAAATAACGGATTTGTCCAGCAGGGTATTCATGTTCACCTTAGTATTGGTTTTACTGGCTGGTATATTGACAAGAATCACATGAAGATTATGTGAGTATCACATCATGGATTTGTAAAGACTCGTGTATCATTGTTAAATTTTTTGACGCATAACAACAAGGCTGGTTTCTTGAGTATTAACATTTTTACCGGGGTCGCAGAAAAAGGGTGTTTACTGGTCCTGGCCCTCGCAGTTGCTGTTGCCCTGGCAGGTTGTGGAAAACAGGATCAAAGCTATCACCCCGTCAATGCGGGTCACAGTTGGCTATATCACATTACCCTTGAAACCATGGAGGGGGCCAGTAGCCAGAAGCAGGCCATAAGTAGCCTGCCGGCCAGGGACACAGGAAGCGGTCTGAACTTCGTGTATCGTTCCCTGACGGGAATTGAAACCCTGTACAGGGATTCTGACAGGGGGAGGGAGAGAACCGGTTTTGTGATCCAGGATGGCAAGATTTCCAGGTTTATCGAAGATCCGGCGCTTATATTGCCGCGACAGCTTGATATAGGCACCCAGTGGGATAGTGTTATCCAGACTCAGGCGCTGAAAAGAAAGGGAACACCCGGTGAGACTTTTGGGTTTGAATTGCTGGCATCTGTACCGATTACTAATCGTATTGTCGCGGTGGATGAAGTGGTCGATGTGCCAGCCGGCAGGTTCCGGGATTGCCTGAAAATAGAGTCCCTGGGCTCGGTCGCCCATGCCGGGAATCAATACAATGTCACGACGATGATCACTGTCACGCAAACACAGTGGTTTGCCAGGGGCATCGGTCTTATCAAGCGGAGTATCGTGGAAAAGAGTACAAACGAGGCCTTTGCCCAGGGCACGTTAACCATGGAACTGGAATCGTATCAAACACCATGAGCGAAGAATCCAATACCTCATCATCGGCTTACTTGATCTGCGCATTACTGGTGGCCGGCACAGTGCTGGCCCTGGCCGGTATTGACCTGGTTTTGCCTGCGATCCCAATTTTACCGGCGACCCTGGCGACCAACGAAGCCCTGTCGCAATTCGTCATCGCCGCTTTTGTCTTTGGTGTCTCCATGGGATTGCTGATTTTTGGTGCGCTTGGCGCGCATTACCCGCGACGCTGGTTGCTCGTCATCGCGCTTTTCCTGTATGCCGGTATATCCCTTCTTTGTGCAATGGTAAGTGACATATATAGCCTGGTTGCCCTGCGCTTTTTGCAGGGGCTTGTTTCTGCCGCACCGACGGTTTTCACACCGGTGATCATTAATGCAATATTTGATCGAATTACCGCGACGAAGGCGCTGGGTGTACTCGGCAGTATCGAATCACTCGTGCCGGCAGCGGCACCCCTGGCAGGACTTTGGCTGTTAAACCTGGGTGGTTGGCAATTGTCATTCTGGTTAATAGCCACGTTAACCGCCTGCCTGGCTGTGGGTATTGCAGCGCTTGGCAGGAGCATTCCGGATGATATCCAGCCGGTAAAAGATGGCAGCTACATGAAGTTACTGCGCTCTGGAACCTATGTTCGCTACGCCCTGAGCCAGGCGCTGGTACTGGGTGGTTTGCTCGTGTTTGTTTTTGCCGCTCCCGCCGTAATCGTGCATACCATGGGGGGCGAACTGTCACATTTCATCATTATGCAAATGGTCGGCGTGGCTTTCTTTATTGTCGGTGCGAACCTGAGCGGTTCACTTGTAGCGCGATGGGGAACTGAAAAAGTGATCATGCATGGAAGCCTGCTGGCCTGGCTTGGTGCATTGATGCTGTTTGCTTATGCGATCATTGGGAACAACAGCCCGGTGATGCTGGCATTTATTTTTCCCATGATGAATCTCGGCCTTGGTATTCGAGGGCCTGCCGGATTCCTGCGGGCGATCATCGCAGGTAAAGGCGACGATGACCGCGCGTCTTCACTGACCTTCCTGGCGATTACGATTTGCTCCGCCGGGGGCACTGCGATACTGGCGCCGTTTATCGACAGCGGTTTATTTGCCCTGTGCCTGGCCACCCTGGTAATACAATCCCTGGCAATGGCCCTGTTACTTTTCCTGCCAGCCTTGCACGAGGAGCAGGCCGGCTAACTCCCTTTGCGATCCTTGAGTCGCTGATTCCAGTTAGTGATGTTACGCATGGGGTCCTTGAAATAATGACTCGAACGAATCAGTCCAAGAACACCCTTGTTAAACAATGTGCCCAGGCGATCCATCGGGCGATCAAAATCCAGGAACAGTACGACGCGCCACTCATCGGTATCATTTAGCACTTCATGTTCGTAGGTATCGTCAAACACCAGGCACTTGCCTTCTTTCCAGTGACAAATTTCTTCATCCACTCGAATCCAGCATTTTTCACTTTCCTTCGGCACCTGTAGACCGAGATGGCAGCGAATAAAGGCTTTTGTCGGGCCCTTGTGTGGAGGAATGTGATAGCGTGGTGCCAATATGGAAAACCAGGCATTTTGCAGGTTAGGTAACTTGTCAAGAAGCTCAGCGGTAACAGGGCATTCTGCACAGTTATCATCGATGCGCGCACCAATCGCATAGAAAGTATAGGTTTTCCAGTTGTCGCCCTTTGAGATACGGCCCTGGTCCGGGGAAATCTGGTGAAAGGTAGGAATGTCCTCCGGGTGTTGCATCACGCCCTCAAGCTCTTTCCTGATCACCTGCCAATTGTCTTCAAGATCGCTTACCCAGGGAAAGCTGTCATTCGACAACACCGGCGTTGTCGCGACGAGGGAATGCCTGTCCTGGAAAGTGCCAATACGCCGTAATAGCTTCTTGCCAGTCTTGTGAACAAAGGCGCGTCGTTTTGACTTTAATTTCGTCGGTGATTCCATGGGCGCATTCTACCGATTTGCTCGTGTCATGAAAATCCGTGACAGAATCAATGGATTCTGGGCGTAAATTGTCGATCTTAAATACACCTGTTATCCGCGGTTGCATATTGCGGTAGTATTTATCCATGGGAGAAGCCCACTTTAACAAGGTCAGTCATGTGCCATTTATTTCCGAATCATTTTTTGAAACGGAAAAAGATGTCTGGCGCGACAGCTGGCTGCTCGCGGCCAGGTGTTCTGACCTGCCTGAACCGGGCAGTTTTGCCACCCTGGAAATAAAGGCCATCGCAACTTCCGTTGTCGTCCTTCAGGATGGCAAGGGTGAGTTGAGGGCCTTTCACAACGTTTGCCCACATCGAAGCGGCCGATTGTTTTGCGATCGTCATGGTAAGAAAGGAGCCATCGTCTGTCGCTTTCACGGTTGGAGCTTCAACCTCCAGGGTCGGTGCCAGGCTATTCCTGAGCCCCAGTTATTTGCCGGCCTGGATAAGAAAGCTATCCAGTTAAAAAGCCTTGCCGTAGATACCTGGGGAGGTTTTATCTTTATCAACCTGGCGGCCGAGCCTGAACATTCTCTCAGGGACTATCTGCAGGGTTTGCCGGCAGGTCTGGATACCTTTCTCTCCGACAGCGCCTGGCAATGGTACACCGGGTACCAGGAAGATTTTGCCGCAAACTGGAAGGATCTTATGAATATTCAGCATGAGGGTTATCACGCGAGTCACGTTCACCGAAAAACCCTTGGTGTCACCTTCAGGCCTGGCGATGCCAGCAATACCAGCTTCCCCGAAAGCCCGGGAGTTTGTTCACGTCTAACCGTGTTGCGCCCCGAGATGGACGAACCGCCTGCAATGAGCCTGGTACAGCAGCTGTCAATGAAATACGGCACCACGTCAAACTGGGTTGACCAGGATACATCCAGGGCGGCCAGTGAAAGTGATCGAGCAGTCAACCTTGAAGGTTCCAGCCGCTTTGTGTTCGATTGCTATACTTTCTTTCCCAACCTGGTACTTTTTGTTGGCACCGATGTGCTGAGCGTGATGCGAGTGTGGCCAACCGGGCCGCATACCGCTGACTGGGAGTGGGACTGGTTCTTCAAGGATAAACTACAGAACTTTGGCAACCTGTTTAACCGCGAGCAGGGCAGGCTTGCAACACGCAATGCCCTCGCCGAGGACTGGCCGGTCATCGAATGGGCCCATTCCGGCATGCAAAGCGGTGCCTTTGACATGAGCCTCATCGCAATCGATATGGAAGACACGGTACGGGCCCATTACCAAAAGTTGCTGGCCCATCTCCACATATCGGAGCAAGAGTTGGAAGACTATGCCTGACTTTAATGAACTACAGCCTTGGATAGATAGCTGGGGACTGGCCTCAGCCCGAGAGCGGCTAGGTCGAAGGGTAGATAGTGAGTTGCGCGAGATTCAGGCCTTTTACGATGCAGTGAGCCCCCGTCTTGAAGAAATCATCGAGTACCTGAACCATTTTCCGGTTGATGAAATACCCGAAGATGACAGGAAACTTGCCTGGATGGTGCTGGCCCTGTGTGAAGTCGACGATGCACTTCATGTTTGGAAGGCGGCAAACCTTGACTATATCTCCGACCCGGTTAACTGGCGCACCAAGACTTCTTTCATCGATTACATCTAGATTACACCGCTATTCGAGAATAAAGGATAAGGAAATATTAATAATGAAGAAAAGTCGCCCCGATAGTTACCAGCCGCCTTATCCTGCGTATCAATCACATTTTGCCAGTGGGCACGATGATTTTGTAATGGCCATGGCATCCGTCCAGGCGAAGCAGGAAAGTGCTGCGGAAAAATTATCGAATGAATTGCTGGCATTACTGCTCGAAGACAAGGAACACAAGCCGCTACACGTAGAGCGGGGAACGCAAACGGATGCAAGTGGCTATCACAATGATGTATTCATGCCTTACTGGAAGGAACAGCAGGACATGCACGGATTCTGGGGACGAGAAGATGTCTGTTCCTGGATGTCGCAGCCACGTGAAGGTGAAGCGGGCTGGTGGCGCGAAACCATTGTTGCCCCGGTGACATCCCTGGATGGCAACTACTCGCTGGAAGAGATTGAATACGGCGTTGGCCGTTACGTGGAGCAAAAAGTGGAGCAATTTCACGCCTACTTTGGCTCCATGAGAGACCGGGTTGTGGATTACCTGTCAGGCGAGGCAGATGGCCAGGCAGGGCAAATCACCAGGCGTGATGCAGTTGATAGCCTTGGTAAACGCCTACGCATCACGGAGATGCCCGACAAGTTGTGTTTTATACGTGGTCCCTTCGGATGGGATAAGGCAACCAGGGAGGAGCAGCAGGCCTTCATTGACGACATGCTACCTGTATTCAAGACCGGCGCAGACTACCTGCGTGACAATCCGCTGGATTCCAACTGTATTAGCATGCGGTTTATCGACGAGGTCGATATGGGGCTAGATAACGGAGTGCAGGTAGAGATCCTTGCCTGGTTTCTTACTCTCAAGGATCTTGAGCGCTGGACGCATCATCATCCTACGCACCTCGCCATATACCGCGGAGTATTTGAATATATGAAGCGATTCGATTTCCAGGCCAAGCTTAACCTGGGCCATGAAGTCATAGTAGTTCCATCTGGTGGCGCTGTCCTGGAATACTGCAATTGCCATCCGTCCACTGGTTTTCTGCCGTTTTTTGAATCCGTTGAAGTCCAGTGACCAGGCTTCTGTTTACTGGCTTTGCCCAAACCCGGAAAACTGGATGTTTGCAAGCCTGGCCAGGTCATGATGCCAGGTAGCAATGTCACGACTTTCAAACTGGTTAAAATGATCATGGCCACAGGCTCGTGCCATCACCTTCATCAACTCGGTTGAGGATTCAAAAAAGCGCGCCAGCTGCTCTGCACTTTTTTCCACGTTGAGCCGAGCGCGAAGCTCTTCCTTTTGCGTGGCGATCCCCGCCGGGCAATTATTCGTATTGCACATGCGCGCACCGACACAACCGATGGCCTGCATTGCGCTGTTCGCAATCGCGATACCGTCAGCACCAAGAGCTAGTGCCTTTACAAAGTCGACCGGGACTCGAAGTCCTCCCGTGATAATCAGGGTGACTTTTCCCGAGGCATCATTTTCATCAAGGTAACGCCTGGCACGGGCCAGGGCTGGAATGGTGGGAACACTGATGTGATCGCGAAACATTTCCGGTGCCGCGCCCGTACCACCACCCCGTCCATCAAGAATGATGTAGTCGGCACTCGCATCAAGCGCAAACTGGATGTCGTCTTCAATGTGGTTGGCACTCAGCTTGAAACCAACCGGAATACCACCCGTTATTTCACGAACGCGGTCAGCAAACCTGCGAAAGTCATCAACGCTCTCGAGGTTTTTGAATGTAGGTGGTGAAATAGCCGGCTCACCTTCGGGAATGCCCCTGACCTGGGAAATCTTGCCACGGTTCTTGTTTCCGGGAAGGTGTCCGCCGGTACCTGTTTTGGCACCCTGGCCACCCTTGAAATGAAAGGCCTGCACATTTTCCAGCAGGGATTCCTGGTAGCCGAATTCTGCACTCGCCAGTTCATAGAAGTAGCGTGAATTGCTGGCCTGCTCTTCGGGCAGCATGCCCCCTTCACCCGAGCATATGCCGGTCCCGGCCAATTCCGCGCCCTTTGCCATGGCGGTTTTTGCTTCCTCGGACAGTGCGCCAAAACTCATGTCCGATACGAAAAGCGGAATATCCAGTTCAAGGGGTTTGTCTGCCCCCGGTCCAATAACAAGCTTCGTGGAGACGGGTACATCCTCCATTAATGGTTTTCTTGCCAATTGCGCGGTCATGATCTGAATATCATTCCATGCCGGTAATTCGTGTCGGGGCACACCCATCGACGTCATTGGCCCATGGTGGCCGATTTTATCCAGTCCTTCCCTGGCCAGTTGATGGATGAATGCCACGGTAGGCTCCTCCGGGGTAGGCGTGGCCTGCGGCGCGCCGTCGCTTTCATTCTTCACACCAGGCCCTTCTTTTCCAATATCTTCATCTTTGAATTGTTTATGGGTGCCATCACAAAAAGGCTGGTTGCTACTGTGCTTGCATGCACAAAGATAAGCCTGCTCTGTTTTGCCTGCTGTAAAAGCCATGGGTTTGAAATCAGTGCCGGCATGTGAACCATCACAAAAAGGCTGGTTAGTACTCCTGCCACAGGTACAGAAAAAGTACTGCTCATTCTCTTCCAGGTTCACTGCTACGGGCTTGTTGTTGGCAATTACGGGCTTGTTCATTTTATTTATTATCGTCCTGTTTCATGGCCTGATGATTATTTTGCAAGAGACTCCCTGCCGTGTGCTTGCAGGTAGTCAATATCCGGTCCGACCGGTACCACGCCGGAAGGGTTTATCGTCCTGTGGCTTTCATAGTAGTGGTGTTTTATGTGATACATATTAATCAACTCGCCGATACCTTCATGCTGGTAAAGGTCCCGTGTATAGGCCCAGAGATTGGGGTAATCCTCCAGCCTGCGAATGTTGCACTTGAAATGACCGACGTAGACGGGGTCAAAGCGAACCAGCGTGGTAAAAAGACGCCAGTCAGCCTCGGTAAGCTGGTTTCCCAGCAGGTAGCGATGATGTGCAAGCCGCTGCTCCAGCCAGTCCAGTGTTTCAAAAAGGGGAACGATAGCTTCCTCGTAGGCTTCCTGGCTGGTGGCAAACCCTGCCTTGTAAACGCCGTTGTTTACCGTGTCGTAGATTCGCTCGTTAAGTTCATCGATTTCATTACGTAACGACTCCGGATAGTAGTCCCCGGGCAGGGCACCGATATCATCAAAGGCGCTGTTGAACATGCGAATAATTTCCGATGACTCGTTGGACACGATGGTGCTGGTTTGCCTGTCCCATAAGACCGGTACCGTGACACGCCCCGAATACTGGCTGTCTGCGGCGAGGTAGACGTCGCGCATGAATTCCGCATTGTTAATGCTGTCCTTGATAACACCCTCACCGTCCGCAAAGGTCCAGCCGTCTTGTGCCATAAACCAGTGAACCACTGACAGGGAGATCATGTCTTCAAGACCCTTTAAGCGCCTGAATATCAGCGTGCGGTTTGCCCAGGGACAGGCATGGGAAATGTAAAGATGATAGCGCCCGGCCTCGGCCCTGAATCCTTCGCGGCCGCTGGGACCCGCCGCGCCGTCTGCTGTTACCCAGTTCCTGAACTGGGCGGCGGAGCGAATAAATCGCCCCCGGTTTTCATCCGTCGCGTACCACTTGTCTTCCCATTTTCCGTCTACCAGTAATCCCATCTCAATTCTCCTGGAACCTGTTGTTTTGATAATCCTGGAAGGCCTGCAGTATTTCGGCCTTTGTGTTCATGACAAAGGGACCGCCTCTCTCCACCGGCTCGTTGAGTGGTTGTGCCGCAACCAGCAGGAACCGTGCATCGCTTGATGCCCTGGTTGTTACCCTGGAGCCGTTGCCAAGAATGCCAAGCTCACGTGAACCAAGCCTGCTCGCTGAGTTACCGACAAGAAGTTCACCCTCGATGACATAGAGGAAGGCGTTATTTCCCTCGGCGATGTCCTGCTCCAGCGTGGTATTCGCGGGCAGGGAGACATCAAGATAGAGTGGTTTTACAAAGCCATTATTAACCGGTCCCCTGTTGCCATCATTAGTCTGGCCGGTGATGATACGAATCACGGTGCCGTTTTCTTTCTTCGCGATGGCCAGTTCGCTGGCAGGAAATTCCTGGTATGCCGGTGGCTGCATTTTCGCCGCGGCAGGTAAGTTTACCCAGAGCTGGAAACCGCTTAACAGGCCCTCTTCCTGCTCCGGCATTTCCGAGTGCACGATGCCGCGACCCGCTGTCATCCACTGCACTCCGCCGGCTTCAATCACGCCCTCATGACCCGCATTGTCCTTGTGACGCATACGACCGTTCAGCAGGTAGGTGACCGTTTCAAATCCTCTATGGGGGTGTGACGGAAAACCACCGATGTAATCTTCTGCCTGGTCGCTTTCGAAGTGATCCAGTAGCAGGAAGGGGTCAAGCATGTTCAGCTCGTGGCTACCGATGATCCTTGTCATGCGCACACCGTCGCCGTCCATGGTGGCCTGGCCTGTTACAACGCGCTCCAGTTCGCGTTCTGCTGTGAGTGTCATTTGAATCACCTCTTGTAATGTGATGTTTTCCTGTTAACTGCTAGCCAGTCTATATGTTGTTAAAAAAAGGATAAATATGGATAATATGAAATTATTGTTCGAATAAAGAGAACGATATGGGGCAACTTGAGGACATGCAGGTTTTCATCCGGGTCGCCGAGGCCGGTGGTTTCAGCCGTGCCGCGGAGCAGCTCGGTATGGCCAAGTCCGCCGTGAGCCGGCGTGTCGCTGAACTGGAGAAGCGCCTGGGTATTCGGCTTATCAATCGAACGACACGTGCTATAAGCCTCAGCGAAGCCGGGGAAACCTACTATGAACGGGCCCTGCAGCTGGTGGATAACGTAACCGAGCTGAACTCATCACTGTCCACACCGGCTATCGAGCTTGACGGAAATATTCGCCTGGCCGCTCCGCTGTCCTTTGGGCTGTGCCACCTGTCACCAGCGCTGGAAGTTTTTCTCAGCCAACACCCGGGAATAAACCTGAGCGTCGATTTTTCCGATCGCCAGGTAGATATTATCGAAGAGGGGCTCGACTTCGCATTTCGAATCTCGGAGTTAAAGGATTCAAGCATGGTCGCCCGTCGCATTTGCCCGGTGCACAGGGTGTTGTGTGCAAGCCCTGCGTATCTCGAGGCAAATGGAATTCCATCGACAATTGAAGAATTAAGACGACACAAGCTGCTGCATTATTCGTTGTCCACTTCACTAAGCTGGCAACTACAGGACCCTGAAGGCAGGTCCCACGCCATTCGAATTTCGCCGCGTATCAAGGCTACCAACGGTGACTTCCTGGTGGACATGGCAATAGCCGGGCATGGAATTATTGCAATGCCCACGTTTATTGCGTGGAAAGCGATTGAAAATGGCGAGTTGCTGACCCTGATGAAAGACCACCAGCTGCCATCACTCAATGCCTATGCAGTATATCCACAGGGTCGCTACCTTTCGCAGCGTGCACGTAGCCTGGTTGATTTCCTGGTCGAGAGGTTCGGAGAGCGTCCATACTGGGACGAGCATATTGACAGGTGACGGCGTGGAGCTGGCTTTCGCGGGTATTGCCTGCAGCAATGGGCTTGCAAAGACTGTGGTATTCTAGGCCTTAAATCAGCGAGTCTTTAATCGGGGTAATGCACTTGGCAGGTATTGCGAATTTACTGGAGGAATTACGCCGTCGTAACGTATTTCGCGTTGGCGCGGCCTATGGCATCGTCGCGTGGCTGTTGATCCAGATCGTCGTTTCGGTGGAAGCGCCCCTGCACCTGCCTGACTGGGTAGACACCTTCACCATCATCTTCCTTATTATCGGCTTTCCCATCGCGCTACTTTTTGCCTGGGCCTTTGAACTTACGCCTGAAGGTGTCAAGAGGACGCCCGATGTTAGCCCGGCCGAGTCAATAACCTCACTGACCGGGCGCAAGTTCGATTTCATCATCATTGGCCTGCTGCTAATGGCCATTATTTTCCTGGTGCTGGATAACTATGTCTGGACTGAAAAAGTTGAAGAGCCTGCTGTTTCAGCAACAGAAAAACAGGTGAGTGATGGCAGTGATGTGGCTGAACCGGATGATAAGTCCATCGCGGTTCTTCCCTTTACCAATCGCAGCACAACGGAAGACGATGCCTATTTTTCTGATGGCCTGCATGATGATCTTCTCACGCACCTGTCGAAAATATCCGATATGAAGGTCATATCGCGTACCTCGGTGATGCAGTATCGTGACACTACCAAGAGCATGAAAGATATTGGTGATGAACTTGGCGTTGCCACCATCATGGAAGGTGGCGTACAGCGCGCAGGAAACCAGGTTCGCATTAATGTGCAGCTGATTGATGCCAGTACAGATGAACACCTGTGGGCAGAGATTTACGACAGGGAACTGACTGCTGCAAATATATTTGCCATCCAGAGCGAGATAGCCACGGCCATCGCCGGGGCACTCAGGGCAACATTATCGGAAGAAGAGCAACAGCGCCTGGCCACGATACCGACAGAAAACCTCGTGGCCTACGAGTCCTACATGCAGGGCCACCAGCTTATGCGAACACGCTCACCCACCAGTCTCGCTGATGCCGTCGAGCACTTTAAAAAGGCGATTGCCCTTGATGAGAATTATGCCCTTGCCTATGTGGGACTCGCAGATGCTTACCAGTTACAGGCCCAGTACAGTGGTATGCCGGAAAAAGGTCTTTGGGCTAAGGCCCAGGAGGCAGTGGAAATAGCGCTGGCACTTGATCCGGATTCCGGCGAGGCCTACACCTCGCTTGGCGGTATAAAATCACTGCAAAACGATTTCGTCGGCGCAGAAACAGCATTCAAGTATGCAATTGAGCTGAATCCGAACTACGTTACCAGTCACCAGTGGTACAGCCACATGTTGACTCGCCTGGGTCGGCATGATGAAGCGCTCGTGGAGGTAAAGAAAGCGCTGGAACTGGATCCCTTGTTTCCACTGCTGATACAGAACCTGGGCCACATTTATATCAGCCTCGGACGAAGCGAAGAAGCAGTCGCCGCATTCCAGCATGCCATCAAGGTTGCGCCGAATTTCAAGCAGGGCTATGCAGGAATGGGTGACTACTACACTTCCTACGAGGGCAGATTTGACAAGAGTGTGGAGTATTACCGCAAGGCACTGGCAGTGAGCCCCGGTGATGTCAGTATCTACAAGGGTCTTGGGCATTATTATGCTTCCCTGGGGGATTCGGAAGAATCCTGGTGCTGGTCAAGCAAGGCCCTGGCCGTTGGTGCAGACTCGGCATACTCAAATTATGTCGTGGCACTAATGCATCTCTACGACAACAATTATGATAAAGCAATGGAGTATGCGAGGAGGAGTTACGAGGGCAATTCGGAGTTACCGAGTTCATTTCCAGGTGCAGTCCTTCGAGACCACGAGATTCGACAGGGTGACTATGATGCTGCACTGGCAATTTACGAAGACGAATACGCAGCCTTGCTTAGCTATGATTCCCCTGTGGTTAATGTACAGAATTATAATGCCGCAATAGGTATTGCTTATGTATTGACCTTGAAACAGGAGCGGGAGAGAGCAGAGTTGTTACTTGATGCAATTGGTGTCTTTATTAACTCTACCCATCGCAGAGGCTGGAATGGATTCGGGCTTGGAGATGTCATGGTGTATGTCATGCGAGGAGAAAAGGAAAAGGCGCTTGCGGCACTACGTGAAGCCATCGATTCCGGGTGGCGTGACCAGGCGGGCTACAGTCTGCTCGGTGACAAGATTCTCGATCCGCTGCGTGGGGAGCCAGCTTTCAAGGAAATGCAGGCGGAAGTTGAAGCTGACATGGCAGCCCAGCTGCAACGGGTCAGGGCCATGGACCTGGCAGGAGAGGATTGCAGCTAGCTATTCCTGGCCGCAGTGTTCGCGCCAGGTCTTTTCCGTGACCGGCCGCGCTTTCCTGCCAAAGTGCTGCATGGGTTCTAGGAAATTCGGGTCATTCCAGTCAACGATCGCCTTTTGCCATGACTCCCTTGCCTTCATACGCTCGTACCAGTCCCTGACCGCCGGGCGATTTTCGCACATGTACATCATGTCAAGATCGGCAACGCGATGTACGTAAGGAGCAAGACCAATATCTGCCAGCGAAAGACTGTCCCCGGCGAGCCAGTCATTTTCTGACAGCATGCTTTCCATGTCAGCAAGTACGGCATCATAAAAAACAATAGCCTCCCTGAATACGTCGCTGTCCATGCCCTGGGTCAGCACGATTTCCTGCAACTGTCGGGTCCTGGGGTTGCCGATTGTATCCAGGTACTCGTTTATTTTTTCCGGTGTATCAAGATGGGCCATGCTCATATGGCGAAAAGCGGTAATAAAACTCAGCAGGTAAGTATGGGGATAGTGCAGGCCTTCATCCACGCGTTTTGTCCATAATCGCTTTCGGGAACGCCAGTAGGGGTCAGCTGGCATCAGGGCAGGGCCGTCAAATGTTTCGTCGATATATTCACATATGACGGTTGATTCGGGAATATTACGACCGTCATGTATAAGAACCGGTACAACTTCTTTTGGATTGATCTTCCTGAATTCCTCTGTGCGATGCTCACCTTTTTCAAGGACAACATAGTGGCTTGTCCACTCAATATTTTTCTCAGCCAGTGCAAGACGTACCTTTTGTGCACAAACAGATTCACTGTGATGATAAAGCTCAAGCATTTTTCGTATCCAGGATAGTTGCTTACAGCCAAATTATAGTCCGTAAGCACTGCTTAATGTGAGATACTTTGGCGCTATGAGACTAACCTGGTTTGTCAATTTCGCCATTCTTGTTGCCTTTATCAAGGTTTTTGAAATTCCATCCATGATACCGCTATTCGTGGATGAGCTGGGTATTGACTATGTCCAGGCGGGTACATTTATGAGTGCGTATGCGCTGATACGTTGTATTGCCAGTTTTCCTGCCGGCTCGATCACCGACAGGTGGGGAGCCATCCCGGTTATTGGTGTTTGCCTTGCAGTCATATCTGTTTTTGGCTTACTGGGAACCGTCAGTTCAAGCTACGAATTACTAATTACGGCAAGGGTAATAATATCCATAGGCATTACAATTATTTTTATCGCGGCAGTGGATGCCATGCCAAAGTATATGCCTGCGAATGAAGCAGGCCGGGGCATAGGCTATATCAACGTGTCATTGAACGTTGGTATCGCCCTGTCACTTTTTATGACACCCGTATTGGCGGACATGCTGGGCTGGCGCTGGACTGCGCGGATTTATTCCCTGTCTTTCCTGCTTCTCCTGTTACTCGCCATACCCCTTTTCAGGAACCCGCCACCAGCGAGCAATACGCGAAAGGATAATGAAGATGACACGGGTTCAATGGGGATCCTTGATCTATTGACGAACCTTCCGGTGATGTTACTGGCAATCGCAACCATGGTCCTTTTCGTGGAACTCTATGGCGTGCTGACCTGGGTACCCATATTTCTTTCCGAGGTATATAACTACACACCAGCGCAGGTAGGTACCGGCGCAACGATGCTTGGTATTGCAGCGATACCCGCTTCCCTCGTTACGGGCTACCTGTGCAACAGTCTTCGACGAATTACGTGGTTATGTGTTTCCGGCGGGCTACTTGCGGGTTCGGGAATACTGGTGCTCTCGATGTCCGGGTACATGCCGCTCTGGTTAACGGTTATCACTATTATCTTTATCACCTGGGGGCATAGCCAGGTCATAGTAAGTATCATGAGCCTGTCGGCGCTGGTGGCCCCACCGCATAGCTCAGGCAAGGCCCTTGGCCTTGTGTTCGCGTTCGGTTACGGAGGGGCAATAGTGCCCACTTTTCTTGGTGGTTACCTGCTTGAACGGACCGGTGGTTACCAGTTTTCCTTTGCGGTGTTTTCTGCCTCGGCCTTTGTCAGCATTATCGCCATGCTTGCCGTTTGCAGGATTTTAAGAGAGAACCCCCCGGTCCACTTTATGTTGGACAAGTAACTTGCGCGAAAGGCGTACTGCCAGGTCTATGGCTGCCAGCTCGGTGTTCTTTTTTTACCGGGCAGCGACAGCAGGAAGTTTTCTACTGCGATGGTGGCCGGATCGCCTGGCTCGCCAATCCTTTCATTTGCTCCGAAATGCTCAACCCCGTCCAGGGCAACACGTTCAGCCCTGAAGCCCCGGGATTCGAGCTTGCCCGCGAGGGCCATTGCCTGCTGCTCACTGTTGCTACCAAAGTTGGAACCACCTGCAACATGAAGAAGCAAAAAGGGGGGAATATCCCTGCCTTGTTGAACGTGAGAAATGGGCTGGGCGGTTTTCCACTTATCTCCGTAGTAGGCCTTTACTCTTGGGTTGATATGACTTTCCTCCAGCGCATAAGCATTTCCATCCACTAATATGGCACCCTTGACCAGCTTTAATCCTTTGCCCGCTATCTCAAGAAATTCGGGGTTCGTGGCGACCTTGGCCGCCATGTTTGCGCCGGAGGAATGACCCATTAAATAGACCTGCTCCGGGTCACCGCCAAATTCGTCAATGTTGTCCGCGACCCAGGCCAGGGCATTCGCAAGGTCCTGCACTCCATTGGGATAACGTCCTTCCGGCATCAATCGATAATTCACGCTGACAAACACATAACCCATCTTCAGGGTGAAGTATTCGGGCTTGGGGTCAAGCTCCTTGGAATGACCCTTATCCCCTGCCATGTAGCCGCCGCCGTGAACCCAGACCATGACCGGGGATGATTCCGTCAACGGATCATGCACGTAAATGTCGAGGCTTGCCTGCGAGGAGTCGGCTATCGAATCATCATAGACAATATCCCTGTACCAGGTAGATATGAAAAAAGTATGGGGAGGGTGCGACAGGGCTCCGCCAACATGGGCATGGAGATAGTCGCTTTTGTCGGCCCTGGCGAATGGAAGCAGGCTGATGACTGCGAGCATGATCAGTGTACATTTAATAACTTTCATTTTTCTAAGCGCGGCTTTTTTATTCAACATAGGGAATCATGCGTCCACAAATAATGACAGCGATCCACAATAATAGTGACAAGCTTGCAACGATTTTTAATTTTGGTTCAACACTCAGCTTGTCAGGATTGGAGTTGGCACGTTCATGCAGCATGAAATAAAAGGCGTTTAATCCTGCAAGGATAATGAAGGCAATTTTTACACGAAAGGCAATATTCGGATAGTAACGAAAGGGATCGTTAAAGATAAACAGAACACCCGTAACAAGATTGATGGAGAAGCCAAGTACAGATATGGGCAGGAACCTGTAAACCATTTCCAGGGGGATGTTCTTTCCAAAACCCAGCAGCCTGAAATCAACCACGAGCAATGAACCAATCAAAAGGGAAAGACCAAAAAAATGAAAAATCTCGGCTGTCGGGAATAACCAGCCCACCTCCTGCATCAGTCGAGCCAGGGTAGAAGCTTCAATCCAGGACAATATGCCGTTCATTCTCTATATCAATTAAAAGAGCTTGAAATACGCAATCAGGCGACCCGCCACGATTGCCCCGAGCCAGCAGAATAATGAAAAGGCAGCCAGCAGTTTCCCTGTATCAATGTTCAGTGCTTCATCACCGGCAGATTTTAATCGAACTGAACGCAAAACCCACCACGCGGAAAGACTTCCCAACAGTAGAAGTGATATCTTGATCCAGAAAGCAGGGTGATAGAAAAATTTCAGTGGATTTCCGGAAAACAGTGCGACGCCCGAAGCGATATTTAAAATTACGCCAACAAGCGTGACACGCGAAAGTTCAAGGAAAAAGGAAAGAGGGATCGCCCTTGCAAAGCCCAGCAGTCTCAGGTTGATCATGGTCACCGTCCCAACAACGATGGCCATCCCCACGGCATGGCAGGACAGCACCAGTGGATAGCCCCATGACTGCGCTACCCAGACGCCTAGCATGCTTTCCTCCAGCCAGTACAAAAAGCTCATTTCATGACTATTCTTTTTGCCGTATTTACCCAGTTTATACCATTTATCTGCATGGAAAATAGCTATACTTTGCCTGTGAAATCATGTTATTTACATGTAAAAAAATGGCAGGTTCGCTCATGTTAGCTATGAATTTAATCAAGTCCGTTTCCCTGTATTTCCTGTTTTCATGCCTGGTGTTTACCCCGGTTTCTGCTGAAGACGCAGCAATATCTGAACGGAAAAAAATGATTGAGCTGGGCTTGCAGCATGATAGTGCCGAGGCGCTATACGCGGCACTGGTGGAGCAGGCGGGGGGCGGAAGGAAACTGGCCTGGAACAACATGCCGGACTGGGAGGGAGTATATGGCAGGACAAAAGGAGGCCTGCAGTTTGACCCGGATGGCCCACCGGTAGGCGAACTGCCCGGCGCGAAGTTTACCCCCGAATACCATGCCCGCCTGTTGAAGACCATGGAAGACAGGAGGAACAATATTGAATACGATCCTCTTAGCCAGTGTATTCCACCCGGTTATCCCCGTTGGCTTGATATGCCATTCATGCGGGAATTCATCGTTACACCAAACCAGACCACGATGATTGCAGAAGCGTTCAATAGCGTGAGGCGTATTTATACAGATGGGCGGGGTCACTTGCCGGAAGACTATCGTTTTCCAACAGAAAACGGAGATTCAATTGGAGTATGGGATGGACACCGTCTTATCACGCACACAAACCAGCTAATGGCACATATGTATGAACGAAGCCAGGGGTATTACAGCGAACAGGTGGAAGGCGTTGAAATATGGGAGAAAGTAGATGAGCGCACCCTGGTTGCCCACGTCTGGATTTACGACCCACCGGCGCTGCTGGAACCATGGTATACACGGCAGAGTTACACCAGGCTCAGCAATGACGACAAGATACTACGAATAACTCACTGGGCCTGTAAGGGTAACCAGAACAACGATGTTATCGAAACCGATGTAGGTGGCTCAGAGCACAGGGACTTTGATTTCGATAACCTGTAGGAAAGACAAGTAAGAGAGGAAAGCATCCATGAAAAAATATGTCTTGTTGTTTATCACTACCTTAATGATCACCCTGGGCCCTCTTGCAGGCGTGGCTCATCATTCAAGCACGATGTTTGACAAGGAAAAAACTGTGACAGTGACCGGGGTGGTCAAGCAATTTCAATATACAAATCCACATTCATGGCTGATCGTCACGGTTACGGGTGAAGACGGTAAAAAAGTGAACTGGGGTTTTGAAGCGGAAGGACCCAGCACATTACTTCGTGCAGGAATAAAGAAGAGTGACTTTAAACCGGGTACACGAATCACCATAACGGGACGCCCAATCCGGGACGGTCGCACAGCAGCTTACTGGTTAAAGGCGACACGCCTGGAGGATGGCAAGGAATTTAATCCACTCGAAGGTTTCAAGGCACGCTAGGCGAGGACAATATTCAGGGGCCTCAAAAAAAGAAGGGGATGACATCCGAAGATCTCATCCCCCCTGTTTAGCCTTGCCGACTCGTCGCTTCAGTGATTTGACTCACCTACACTACTTGCCCGCTGGCTCGGCCTTCGGCTGGACTGTCACTGTGCTTACGCACAATCACCTTCCTGCTTACGCCGACCTGGAAGCCTCGAGGCCCCCATTTATTTGTTTAATGACGCTTGGTGACGTCCACCCGCATCGACAAACCGGTCTTTGTCTCTACGCGTTCGAACAGCTTCCTCCTGCTTCCCCGTGTACCTCCTGAAGACGAATCTTCAAAGATTTACCCGGTTCTCCAGCTGACCCTTTCGAGTCCACTGGCCCAGCAGTTTTCCCCTGCCCGTTGGTCACTCCTGGCTTGTGACCCTTCAACCCCGGCCAATCGGGGCCTGGTTACCGTGGAATGCGCTATTCCGTAACCGTGGAGACAGTATTCCAAAGCCTGTTTTGGCCGTCGAGGCATAACCCTGTGGATAAAATGTGTAAATGTTGTGACATGTGAAAATAATCAAAATGCTCCCATTTCACCCCTGTTCACACTATAAAAACAGGCCGCTGGAATCGTGGTGGTCTTCAAGATCATGAAGATATTTTTTGACTTCTTCATGCCTGCAAACAGCGAATGTAACTGGAAGCAGGCATAAAAAAACGCCGGCAGCCTGGCAGGCCAACCGGCGTCATTTACTACCCTCAGCTTACGCTAGCTACGACGGCGTATGCTTCCGAACCCGAGCAGGCCAAGACCCATCAGGGCCAGCGTTGCCGGTTCAGGTACAAACTGGAAATTAAAGTCCGCTGAACCCGGGTTGAAGTCAATACAGGCCTGGGTGCTGCAACCGGAGTCATCAATACTGATGATGTTGATCCATCCGGAAGCACCGAGCAGGTCAGCATCATCCCAGTTTGCGCCGACACCAACGCGAAATGGCTTTGAACCGCTGGTTGGAGCCTGCGAAACATTGATTACCAGGCCTGCCAGGGAATCATACCCAGTCAGCTGGTAAGGTGTTGATGGTTCCTGCCAATCCCAGAAATCCCAGGTTTCTCCGTGGGCATCGGCACCACTGACCGATCCACCGGTCTTCTGGTTTATCATACCGTCACAACCACCAGGTCCGGATCCGTTGTTGAGTATCGCAACATAGTTACCACCTGCATCTGCCACTTCACTGGTGCACCTGTGATCCAGGCCAATTGACCAGGTCAGACCTCCACCAAGGGCACTTCGATAGACGTTGCCTTCGAAGAGTGCCGAGGTGCCGCTGACAGCGAAGCTGCCAGAGACGGTGGTAAAGGAACCTACATTGGTCCAGATACCACGATTATGACCACTACCGGCGTTTTGCAGGTAGTAGGTATCGTCGTGAAGTGGTGTTGCCAGGGCTGATTGCATGGATAGTCCAAGCACCATTGCAATTACAGGTAATAAAATTCTCATTATCTCTACCTCTTGTTTTTAATCCATTTGTCGTCCAATTAACCGATTCAGGGTAAAAAGCAATTCCCGTACCAGAAAAATAATATCAATTAGAACAATGAGCTAGAGAAATTCCATTCTGAATGGTTTGTGAAAGTGTAAAGCTTACCGACGCGCCCAGGACACTTTTCACACTATTCCAGTATCGTGACGACAACCTTGCCCCGTGCCCTGCCGGTTTCCTGGTAGGTCATGGCGTCCGCCGCCTCGGCAAGGGAATAGCGGCGATCGATGACGGGTCGTATCTTTCCCGATTCCATCAAGCCGGCAAGGTCCGCCAGCGCATCCTGCCTGATTTCGGCCAGCAGGCCGATGTAAGTCTGGTCGATAAACAGGGACACAATGCGAGCCCAGGTGGGGCGAATAAAGGGTTTTATCCATGGCCCCTTGGGCCCTCCTACCATGACCATACTCGCTTCGGATTTGAGCACGCGATTGAGATCACCGAACGAGTGGTTTCCCACCATGTCAATCATCAGGTCATACTGCTTGCCACTTTCGGTAAAGTTTTCTTTCTTGTAGTTGAAGACATGGTCGGCACCTATGGATTTCACCATGTCCACATTACGACCGCTGCAGACTCCATCCACGCTCGCACCGTAAGCCTTTGCAATCTGCACCGCAAAGGTACCCACGCCACCGGATGCACCGTTGACCAGTACCGCGTCACCTTCATTAACCTGGCCCTTGTCCCTCACGGCCTGCAGCGCAGTCACACCCGCAATGGCGACCGTAGCCGCTTCCTCGAAGCTGACGTTGCCAGGTTTGATAGTGATACCCTTTTCTTCGGGTACCACCAGGTATTCGCCCAGTGCACCACTCCTGCCACCAAATACTTCATCACCGGGTTTAAAGCGCGTGACGTCTTTTCCCACGGATTCCACGGTGCCGGCATAGTCAACGCCAACCTTGATATCTCCAGGTTTCCCGATGCCTGCGAACATGCGGATAATATAGGGAACACCACGCATATAATGGTAGTCGAGTGGGTTAAGGGCAGCTGCATGCACACGTACAAGCACTTCATTATCGGCAGGTACGGGCTTTGCAATGTCCTCGTAGGAAAGCACTTCCGGTCCACCATAACAGCGCGCCACCACCGCTTTCATGGTTTCCGTTCCCTGCACAGGCTTCACTCCGGGTTCACAGTCGCTTGTATAGCTCAGGACTACGGCAAAAACGCCAAGCGCGATAAGCACCAGCGCCGTGCCGTATGCCAGGATTTTCTTGATCAGTTTCAATGTTGGTCCCCACTTAATTAAGCAATTTTGATTGTTACTGGCTATTTATACACGGGTCTTCGCAAGATGGTTGACAAAAAGTGCAAAAAAACCGGCTAAAAAACCAGGTAAAGCCGTCGGGGCTAATATCTCTTGGGCACAAAGGTCTGGTTATGCATGGCTGAACGCTTGTATTTCTTATCATCCTTGAGTGGCGGAAGCTCGGGAACCGTGGGATTCAGGTCCTCGTAGGGGATCAGGCTTAGCAGGTGGGAAATACAGTTCAGTCGTGCCCGCTGCTTGTCATCTGAAGGCACGACGTACCAGGGCGCCTGTGGAATATCCGTGTGAAAGAACATTTCATCCTTGCACTTTGAATACTCAACCCATCTTGAGCGTGATTCCATGTCCATCGGGCTCAGCTTCCAGTACTTGTGGCGCTCTTTTGCACGTGCCTTGAAACGTCTTTCCTGTTCCACGTTACTGACCGAGAACCAGTACTTGATGAGTATGGTCCCGGAACGAACCAGCGCACCTTCAAATTCAGGACAAAAGCGCAGGAACTCCTGGTGCTCTTCATCAGTGCAAAAGCCCATGACTTTTTCCACGCCGGCACGGTTGTACCAGCTTCGGTCAAACAGTGCGATCTCCCCTGCGGCTGGAAGGTGTTCCACGTAACGCTGAAAATACCACTGGGTTTTCTCTCTCTCAGTTGGTGCTGGTAATGCCACGATACGACAGACGCGGGGATTTAAATGCTCAACAATGCGTTTTATGACGCCACCTTTACCTGCAGCATCACGTCCCTCAAAGATAACAACTATCTTCAAACCTTTTTCCTTGACCCATTCCTGCAGCTTGACCAGCTCCACCTGCAGGCGGAAAAGTTCTTTCTCGTAAAAACCCTTGTCCAGCTTGTCCTCTTTTTCTCCCCTCAGCCGAGGATCATTTTCATGGTACGCATCGACTATTTCCCTGCTTTCTCTTGATTTCTTGTCGCTCTTTTTTGGTGCCATTTTCCTGGTCCCCGGTTTTTTCATTTTCTTTCTTTAAACTATAGACCCAAACTGCGTGTTTGCCTTGATCTCGATCAGTTCCTGCTATTGCGAAGGCACAATGTGAGTGTATCCAGTCACCAGCTACAGGGCAGGTTGCTTTCTTCGAAATATCATTCAATATTGATGTTTTTGCCCGAAGAAGACCAGAAATGAATATAACAGTACTTGGAGGAGGGCACGGTTGTTATGCGGCAGCCGTGAGCCTGACCGAACAGGGGCACGAAGTTGCCCTTTGGCGACGAGACAGGGAAGCATTGAAAGAACTCATGGAGAAAAAGAGTATTCGAGTTCTTGACAGGGAAGGTGAGCGTGACGTGGAAATATCCCTTGTCACCGACGATATCGCCAGTGCAATTGCACATGCTCAGGTGGTAGTGATTCCACTGCCGGCGACAGTGCATGAATCACTGGCCGGCTTAACGGCTGGTCTTTGGCAGGACGGGCAGGTTGTTTTCCTGCCACCGGGTACCTTTGGAAGTTACCTGTTCTTAAAGGCCGCTCGTGAAGCCGGCAACCAGGCGGATGTCACCTTTGCAGAGACAGGCACGCTGCCTTACCTGGCAAGGAAACGCGATACAAACCTGGTAGCCATCAGCGGTTACGCGACACGCCTGCCAACCGGCGTGTTTCCGGCGAAAAATGCAGAATATGCTTTCCCGCTGCTGGAGCAGGCCTATCCGGCAATTGAGCGAATAGAAGATGCCTTGAGTGGTGCGTTAATGAATGCCGGACCGATTATTCATCCTCCGCTTATCATGATGAATGCCGGGCCCATGGAGCATTTTGAAAAATGGGATATTCATAACGAGGGCACACAGGCCAGCATACGTTGCACAACCGATGTCATGGACCAGGAGCGTATCGCAATAAGGGAAGCCTTTGGATACAGCGCGCCGCACTTTCCACTTGCAGACCACTATGACGACAAGCGTGATGAGTGGATGTATGGCAATGCGGCCCACGAGAAAATCCACGACAGCGGTGACTGGCGTGAAGATATTGACCTTACTGCGCACCGCTACATGCTGGAGGACGTGGAACTGGGCCTGGCATTTCTCGCATCCTGCGCAGATTACCTGAAGCTGGATACCCCGGTGCTACATGCATTCCTGGCCATAGGTTCTGCCATTAACGGTCGCGACTTCCGAGAAACGGGGAGAACCCTGAAAAACCTTGGCCTCGATAAACTGGACAGGGCAGGCCTGCATCACCTTCTTCACGAGGGTATTGGATGACCGAATTTAATCGTATTGTTGCCCTCGGCGCAGGCAGGATGGGTCGAGGGCTGGGGCACATGTTTGCCTACGCTGGCCGCGAAGTTACCGTGCTGGATATAAAGGAGCGTGACGAAGAAGGTTTTAAACAACTGGAGCAGGATGCCCTGGCTGAAATTCGAACCAACATGGAGTTCCTCGTTTCCCTCGAGGTGATGACCGCTGCACAGGTGGAAAAAGCCCTCGCACTCATTGAGATAAAGAGCCTTGCCGATGCGGAAAAGGTGCTGGGTAACGCAGACATCGTTATCGAAGGTGTACCGGAGACAAGCGAGGCAAAAAATCGCGCGATGGCCCTGCTAAACCAGCACATGCGCAGTGATGCTGTCATTACTTCGACCACCTCGACCATGGCCGTCGCGGAACTACAGCAACAGCTGGATTCGCCGGCGAGATTTCTGAATACGCATTTTCTCAACCCGGCCTACCTGATACCACTGGTGGAAGTCAGTCCCGGTCCCGATTCGAATGAGCAGGTTGTCGAGAAAGTCATGAACCTGTTTGAAAGTATCGGCAAGCAGCCCGTGCGCTGTGCCGCCAGCCCGGGTTATATCATTCCACGCCTGCAGTCACTGTTGATGGCCGAGGCCTGTCGAATGATCGAGGAAGGTGTAGTTAGCGCAGAAGAACTTGATAAGGCCATCAAGTACGGTTTCGGTCCTCGTTATGCTTCCATGGGCATCGTGGAATTTATCGACTGGGGCGGACTGGATATCACTTACTATGCCGGGCATTACCTTTCAAAGGCACTGGATTCGCCAGCGTTTGTTCCCCCTGCCTCAGTTGACAGGATGATGGCAGAAGGAAAAACCGGTCTTCGTGCCGGGCAGGGCTATTATGACTTTAGCAGTATTGATGCTGCTGCCTGGCAAAAAGAAAGGCTTTCCCGCTTTGTCACCTTGCTTGGCCAGCTCGATCAAATTCCACGTTCAGGAGTGTGACATTGATCGGTGTTGCTTGATCGCAGCAACCGCCTGGGTTCAATCGTAATAACGTTAATACTCAGAAAGGAGCTTGCCGAAGCCCTGCACTTTGTCACTTATTCCGTTACTGCGAAGTGAATGCCAGTAGGTGGCGGTATTAATAGCAATAACCGGTTTATCCAGCCAAAATTCAGCAATTGCGGCCACCTCAGCCATGGCGAGATTGGTTCCCGCCTGTATGATGGCATCAATATTCTCGCCATCGACTTCGATTACAGCATCACGTAATTCCTGCCTGGAAACATGTGCAATAAGGCGTGGACTACTACACTTCAACCCCTTGATATTAACCACGTCATATCCGCAATCAGAAAAGTATTTCTCCACATTTCTGTCACCGACAGGCATGTAGGGTGTTACCACACCAAGGCGTTTAATATTACCGTAGGTTTGCAGAGCAGCGAGACATGCTTCAGAACCCATGGTCACGCCAACACCCGCTCTCTCTTCGAGCTCCTTTTTCAATTTGCTGCTTCCATCCGTTCCATCCCAGAAAGCTTCGGCAGACATACCAAGGATGACATGGTCTGGTGAACAAGTCATTACAGCATCGATTGCATCCATGGTCGCGGCACGGATGTTATTCAGCATGACCATGAAGCTTTCATCATCGGTCACCTTTGTATCTGGAATAATGATGCGGGAAAAGTGATTGGTCACACCATGTGGCGCCATGGCCGAATATTCTGGTTGTACAGAAGTATTGGTAGACGGTGCCAGGACACCGAATAGTTTCCTGTAACCCAAAGAGTCACTCATGCTTATTGGACTTTCCTTGATTCCATATGCGGCAAAATGTGTTCACCAAAGGTGTCGATATCATTCTCAAAATCGGGAAAGGCGAACATACAGGCATCGACCTTTGCTTCGTCGTAAATACGATCAAGGTACCTTGCTGTGGTTTTGTAACCACCTACCAATGTCGGCAGACCCATGAACATTTTTTTCCGCTTAAGACTTTCCGACATACCCTCTGACTTGTCTAATTCTGCATGACCACCCAAGTTAGCTATTGCTGTTTCATCGGCCCCGGCCACAATATGTTCAAAGCGCTCAGCCGCCGCCTTGTCGGTCTCTGCAGTAATAACGTTAAACAGGGCAATGGTGCCAACATCCCGGTTCACTTCTTTGGCAATTGATTGTAATTCGTCTGTGATTGACCGAAAGGTCTGTATATCTGCTTCTACATCATTTGTATTTCCACCGGCAATCACAAAATTGCGATCGCCGCATTCAGCAGTAAAACGGATACCACGATGTGACTGACCGGCGCAAACAAGAGGTATATTTGTAGTTGGCAAAGGTTTTATCTCGGCATTATCCATTTCGAAATATTTGCCCTTGAAATTGGATTTGCCGGTTTCCCACAAGTCTTTCAGCACACTGACATATTCGGTGGCATAGTCATAGCGCGATTCAAAATGTTCGTCCCCGGGCCATAATCCCATTTGCTTGAACTCGTCCTTGTACCAACCACTGACAATATTGAGGCCGAACCGGTCAGGGCATACAGCTTCAATAGTCGCTGCCATTCGTGCCGCTACGGCAGGGTGTAATGAAAGGTTTGTGACTGACGGAAACAGTTTGATGGTCGAAGTTATTGGAGCTAGTGAGGCAGTCAATGTGAACGAATCAAGGGCATAGTCCCAGTATTCGGTCTCTCCACCAAAGCCCTTGAATTTAACCATGGAAAGCGCGAAATCAAAACCCAGGTTTTCACACTTCAAGGTCACATCACGGTTTAACTCCCAGGTCGGCCACGTGGCTGGGACATTATGGGAGATGATGAACCCACCCTTGGCAATTGGAAGAAAAATGCCAATTTCCATCATAACGATTTACCTCTCTAATTAATCAGAAAGACACAATTAACCTACCATAATTGCCCTCGGGACTGTAACAAATTACGCTAGAATGTATTAAAAAATTAGAAAATGACTAACACACAGAAAATCATCCTCTATGACGCGGCAAACAGTCCATGTGGCCGCCGTGTTCGTATGACACTTCTTGAAAAAGGTCAGGAATTCGAGATTCGATGGCTTAACCTGGCCTTAATGGATCAGAAACAGGATTGGTACCTGGAATTAAATCCAGGTGGCATGGTTCCCACTTTGTTGCATGATGGAATGACTATCTTCGATTCCAATGTCATCAATGAATATCTGAACCAGGTATATCCCGAACCAGCTCTTATCCCACCGGGTGCTGACATCCAGGCAGAAATCCGCATGTGGATGGCGTTTGAAATGGAATGGGCAAAACCATTTCGTGATGCTATCTATCAAACCTACGGTAAAAGCCGTTTGAAAGGAACAGGGATCACTAAACATGAGCTACAGATCGAAATCAGCAAACGTACAAGCAACATTGTCTATCAAGACATAGCCGCAGACATTTTAGAAGCAGAACCTGACGAGAATGTCCTTCAACGTAGTCTTGGTATTCTAATGGAACGCATGGCGTGGATGAATAATGAACTGTCCGATGGCAGAACCTGGTTGGTTGGGGACAGCTTTTCCCTTGCCGATATTACCCTTGCACCAAGATTGGCCATGTTCAATTTTATTGGTATTAATGACCTGTACCAACGGTTTCCCCATATAGGCAAATTCATGTCTCGTATAGCACAGCGTAAGAGCTGGGATGCTTCAAATTTGTTACCTGATCAAGGAATGGAAAGTACTTTTGTTGGCGTCCAGTACAAGTAAATGTAAGCAGCAAAAGTAAAGGTTTGACTGGATCTATCGGAGAAAAATCACCTGTGATTAGTACACATATACATCAGCCAGGCCAGGAATAATTTTCTTCAGCAAAGGCTTTTGATATATATCCTTCCTTTAGATCTCTTTCCACCAACTCAGGCGCTCGATCCCCAGGGTCCCCATAACCACCGCCACCGCCACAGTGAATCGCTATTCTTGTTCCCTTTGGAAGGTGTAGATTGGTGATCTTGGCTATCTTTTTCTGCGTGCCATCCGGGTAAGTCACCGTCATGCCATTTGTTTTTCCCGGTTTTCCACCCTGGGCGGCCCAGCCCGGAACCTTGGTACGTTCCACTGTCGATATCAGGGAGAAATCTTCAAAGACTTCAAAAACAATATCCAGGCCAAGACCTCCACGGTGTTCACCGGCACCGGCGCTGTCCTGGGTAAACTCCAGCTTTTCAAAGTACCAGGGATAAAGTGCCTCCCACACTTCAATGGGAGGAAAGCGCGCAGCGGCTTCCGCCACGTGGATCATGGTATCGCCATCACCGTTTGCAAAGCCGCCCTGTCCCATGGGAAAGGGACTGCCACCCACCCACGGCTCACCGTACTTGTTGTCCTTTGCGCCCCAGACCAGTGCCGCGCAGATGTCTGCAGCAGAGCCAGCGGGCACTTCCGTGGGTACCGCCTTGGCGAGTGCCTCGTAGATTCCTTCCATGGCGGAAATGGCAGACCAGCCATAAAGATAGCAGGGAGATGGCGGCAACGGATGGAACATGGAGCCGGGACGAGTGATCACTTCTACCGGTCTCAGGTGGCCTTCATTTGGAGGTTCACCGGCACCAGCGAGCATGGTGATGGCAACACGTGATGCGGATACGGTTGAGGGCAGCGGGCAGTTCACCGGGCCACGTTGTACATTGGGCGCGGTAGAGTAATCCATCCTCACGGTAGAGCCGTCGATTTCAACGATAACATCAAACTCGATGAGGTCGTCATCGACGCCGTTATCATCCATCACGCCTTTTCCCACGTAGCGGCCATCTTCGATACTTTCAAAATAATTTCGAATGACAGCTTCCCCGGCATCAAACATGCGTTCCACTGCATATTCAAAAGTCTCCTTGCCAAAACGGTTTACCACGCGCAGTAACTCCCGGGTACCGACTCTCACGCTGGCGATCTGTGCGTTGATATCACCGAGGGTGCCCACCGGCATGCGGGAATTGGCTTCAACCATCTTGAAAATATCTTCGACCTTCTCGCCACGGCTATAAAGTTTCACTCCCGGGAAGACAACTCCTTCCTGGAATACGTCGGTGGAGTCGGTGCAGTAGGGATCCTTGGCACCGATATCCAGCCAGTGCGCCTTGTTAGTGGCATAACCAATCAGCGTTTCTCCGTCATCAAGAAACACCGGCATGACGATCGCCGCATCCTGGGCGTGGGAACCGGTACCGTAGGGCAGGTTGTAAAGAATGACGTCGCCCGGGTGCAGGTTTTCCTCGCCGCCCACGGCTTTTACCGCAGCCTCGATACAAAAACTCATGGTGGCCATGAAGATAGGCAGGCTGGGAGCCTGCGACAGCAGTCGAATTTCCCTGTCGTAAAGCGCGACGGCAAAGTCCAGCACCTCGTAGACAATGGGAGAAAACGATGCGCGAATCAGCGTGCGCTTCATCTGGTTAGCTGCTGAGTTAAGCGCATTGCGCACGATTTCCGTTGTTACCGGGTCGCGGTCCTTTATACCAGTAGCCTTGCCTTTACCTGCACGGTAAATTTCTATATTGCTCTTGTCATCCATAGTCTTTTTCCTACCTTCTCACCGGTCCGGAGAGATGTTCATGAATAATACGCCAAACGCCGTCTGTTTCTTTTATCCAGACCAGGCTTACCTGCTGTGAACCATCAATCTTTTCACCTGTATCCCTGCTTTCAGCCGACACGTTAAGAATCAATGCCGACCAGGCTATATCGCCCTTTACGTGGACATTGATGAGCTCAGCCATGTGACACCTGAAGTTATCCAGGGAGCCCAGTGCACCGGTCCAGTTATCAGCAAAAGACTGCCAACCGTCCATCACCGAGGTTGTTGGCATCAGGGTATCAAAGGCAAACATATCTTCGCTTTGTACATAGTAGTCAGCGATGTCATCAATACTGAATTCATTAACCCCCGGGCTCCAGGCCGGGAAAATATCTTCGAGACGTTTACGTATGGCAGCTTCGTCGTCCATCAGTTTTCTCCACCGTGATTGATTACCAGGCAGCCATTTTCAAGGCTACTGAATGTATCATTGCTATCAATATAGGTTGTCGTGGTCTGCTCTGTAACAATGGCAGGGCCCTTGTATGTCACGTCGTTTTCAAGGCCAGTCCGCTCGTATAGCCTGAAATCCTTCCATTCGCCTTCGTTAAATGAGTAAGCGCTGACACTTCTTTCGCCAGGCTCACCACTTCCAGTATAGTCGGCCCGAGTATACTTGCGTGCTGGCAGTGCCTGTCTCAGGGTCGCGCGAACTGAAACAATCTCTGCCGTGGTTTCCAGTGTCCCACCAAACTGATCTGCGTAGCTCTCCACGAACAGTCGCGTCAGGTCATCAGCGCTGGCTGTAATTTGTCCATCGGCGGTTGGTGGATTTATGGTAGTGGAATGCTCCTGGCCACGGTAACGCATGTCGATGGCTACCTCCTTGGTCCAGCTATCGCTATCGTGATTACTGTCACGTGATTCCAGCTCAGTAAAAAGCCCGGCAAGCGCGGTATTGGTGCTGGTGACATTCTCATCGGTCACGGGAAGGATGTTACTGCGTGCCGATGCGCGGATAAGATCAGCACCGAGCAGACCCCAGGCAGAAAAATTACCGGCATAGGGTGGCACGATGATGTTCGAGATACCAAGTTCTTCTGCCATGAGGGACGCCAGCAGTGGACCCGCGCCGCCAAAAGCGAGCAGGCCCATGCCCCGCGGATCGTTACCCTGTTCAATGGTGATTTCGCGAATGGCTTCGGACATCGCGGCGCAGGCTATTCGCACTATGCCCCGTGCACATTCCTCAACATTCATCTGCAGCTGGTCAGCGACCCTGGCAATCGCTTTTTCGGCCAGTTGCCTGTCCAGGTCCACCCCAGATGCGAGGTGACCTTCACCGAGCATGCCGAGGTAGAAAGCCGCGTCTGTTACGGTTGCGTCTTCGCCACCGCGGCAGTAGCAGGCCGGGCCGGGTTCCGCCCCGGCACTTTGTGGTCCGACTCGAAGTAATCCACCGGCATCAACATGGGCGATGGAGCCACCCCCGGCACCGATGGAGCGCACGTCCACCCAGGGTGTTTGCAGCGGCAGTCCTTCAACCATGCCCTGGTAAAGAAGCTGAGGCCTGCCGTTGGTGATAAGACAGGTATCAAAACTCGTACCGCCAACATCGGCGGTAATCAGGTCGCCAAGTTGCAGAGCGCGGGCCAACTCACCAGCTCCCTCGGCGCCGGCTACCGGCCCGGACATGATGGTTTCAAAGGGCCGTGCTTCTGCCTCGGCGAATGTCATGCAACCACTACCGGAACGGGTAATCAGGCACTGTCCTTTAAAGCCCCGGGCTTCAAGGTCGCTTTCAAGCTGTGACATGTAGTTACGCATGCGTTTACGCACAAAGGCGTCGACAACCGTGGTTGTCGTGCGTTCATATTCGCGAAATTCGCCGGACACCTGGTGAGACAGAGATACGGCACCATCAAAGCCAGCCTGGTGAATAAGCTCCGCCGTCCTCAGTTCATGCTCGGGATTGATGTAGGAATTCATGTACATCACGGCAATGGCGTTGACACCTTCCTGTTCAAATACTTCAAGAGCCTTGCTGATATCCGCTTCATTCAAGGGTGTGCGAACGCTACCGTCAGCCATCATGCGTTCTTCAACGGGGAGTCTAAGGTGTCGTGGCACCAGCGGAGGGGGCGGCGTCCAGATCAGGTTATACATCTCGGCGCGGTCGCCCCGGCGAATTTCAAGAATATCGCGGAAACCGGAAGTTGCCAGCAAGCCAACCTTCGCACCGCGACGTTCAAGCAGTGCATTGATACCCACGGTTGTACCGTGCAGGAAGTACTCTGTCAGCCGCAGCTGTTCGTCATCAAGCGCGGTTTGGATTGCGTTGAGACAGCCCTGCTCAGGGTTACCGGGTACTGTAGGTACTTTTTCAACTATATAGCTGTGACTTTCATCGTCATAAAAAAGAAAGTCAGTGAATGTTCCGCCTATGTCGATGCCGATTCTTTTAGCCATGGTTATTTTCGCTTACCGTGATTTAACTTGTTATGAGCGAGCCGATGATATTAAAGCACCCGTACTACTCTGTGCACCTTTCCAGCTTCACTTCGTTGTCACCTTTTTTTACATTAATAAATAACCTCATACCTTCAAGGTCTCGTACAAATGCATGGACGACATTGTTGGTTGACCAGAGGAGTCGATTTCCCTCGTCTTTCAGGGTGAATTTTCGAATCTTGCTTTTATCGGGGGTTTCATGGGTGAGTTCCACGTCCCTGCCTTTTTGTGAAAAAAGAAAGTTGCCGAGGTTTGCATGCTGCCAGCAGCCAGGTCTCGTTGTTTTCCTTGCGGGAACAGCTGCGGCTTTCTCCACCGCGGCAACAGGTTCCATTACTTTTTCGACCACCTTCCCCTTTTCTTCGGAAACGACTTCAGTCAATTCTTCTTCCTCAAGAGGAGGGCTGACTTTTTCCACGGGTGCCTCGTCAACTGCGATTATTTCTTCGCTGGATGGAGCAGGAGTATTCACCTCTTCCTGGTCCATAGCGGTTGTAATATTCGGCGGGGCCTCGGTAGCAGCTTCTTCCGCGGGCGAGGTATTCGGCGTATCCACGGGCTCATCGTCATTTATCCCGGCATTCGCATTATCAATCTCCTCTACCTCGGCAACAGGGGCTGGCGCGACAACGGGCTCCATCTCCTGTTCAATTATTGCTGTTTCTTTGCGCTCTTCACTTGAAGATTCACCAACAGCGGGTGTTGTTGCGCTTGCAGAAGCATCGTTACCTGGCAATGGCTCGAGTTCCGGCAATTCGCTACCGGCAAGAATACTGTTACCAATATTTTCCCTGCCCTTGAGGCGCTTAAAGCGTCTCGGGGAAAGCTTGATTCCCCTGTTAGTCATTTCCGATGACACCCTGTCGCTGACCTCACCACTAAGCCACACGACCTTGTAGATAGTGTCCAGCTGCTCAATTAGCTTTTCAAGTTCAGGGGTCCAGAACAGGTGGTCTGCTACCAGTGCAATTCCTTCGCTATCAAGAGAGTCGTGCCAGTAAAGCTGATCGTTATTCACCCACAGGTCAGTAATCTTGTTCCTGCGCCTGTAGTCCCAGGCAAGTTCCATCATGTGCATTCTGCGTCGACATTCTGCTTCGTTTTCAGCAGCAAGCGCCCAGGAAAACACCTGCTCGTTGACAGCTGGCAGGTTTATTCTCACCAGTGCTCCAGCGACGGTGGCTGCATGACGCCAGGTACAGGCGGTGTTATCCAGCACTTCATCCAGTTTTTCGCTGGAGAATTCCGCTCCTGCAAGATGTTCATTGATCTTGAACCTGAGGATTTTCGGTGAAAAGTGCAGGTAGTGTTGGCTGCCATCTTCCATGATGGCTGCAGTCTTGCGAATCGCACTGGCAGCTCCCGGTGCTGATTGCAGGGCAAGATCAAGGGATGCACCGCCGGCAATAATGGCCATTGCGACATCTTCCAGGCTCTTTTGCAGCACCTGGTTTGAGCTATAGGGATCAACCTTGAAGTCCACTGCCAGCCTGCGCCTGGCGCTGTTTACTCCGAGAAATTCCTTGACCAGTCCTGTCTCCGGGTTTTCACCATCTCCACCGCCCGGGCCGCTTCTTTTTGCCAGGTCAGACACTGTCGCGCCGACATTATCGACGAAGCGAGAGAAGCCCTTTTCAAGGTTTTTCATTGCTTCGCCGGGATCCTCAAGCACCTGTTCGCTGGCTTTCAGCGTCATATCGACAGACGCGTTCAGTCCCTGCATAAATGCATCGGTTTGCTTTATTTCCGACAGTGCCTGGATGATTTCCAGTTCATGCAAGCGCTCCCCGGCAAGATCAGTCCCGGCTGCGATGAGTTCGTCGCCTGGCTCGCTTTGTATACGGTACTGGTTAATAAACCCGTCGCTTTCCACCCTCGGCAACAGGACATAGGGTTTACTGGAATCAGCCTTGCCCGGCAGGTAGTGGCTGGCGTCTTCGGTGTTTATCTCTTCGTAGTCTCTGGCATAGACGTAAGCAAAAGGGAAGAAAGCTGGCAGGCAGGTCAGGATATAAGCATGTTTAAGGTGTTTAAGCATCATTCCTGGAAATCATAATCCTGCCTGGCCTGCTCCTCGGTAATATACCCGTTTCGAATGTCCGACTCGATTTTACTGCGGTCCCTGAGTTTCGGATCACCGACGCCACCACCCGTCGCGGTAAAAATACGAATAACTTCATCTTTCTTTACGGGTATGGTGGTACACATGTGATGACGCTCGATACTGCCGTCCTCGCGCAGGATCTGTGCATAGTTATTTGAACCCTCGTTACCACCATCAAGGGGCCAGGGTCTTGATTCGGTCCGTGTTGCCGCATAGGTAAAAAATGCCTCGTTCGACGTCACGCGGTAATCCAGAACCACTCCCTTTCCGCCGCGGTATTCGCCGGCGCCGCCGTCCTCGTTGTGAAAGGCATATTGATCAACCTGCAATCCATAACGTGATTCAAAAAGTTCGATAGGTATGTTGTAAGTTTCACCATTACCCACGCAGAACTGGCCATTGTCGCCATCCATTCCAAGCGAGGCTCCCCAGCCACCCACGAGGGGTTCACCCATAACAAAAAACTGCTCCGTGTGCGGGTGGATACCGGCAACAAATGTCGCGCCGACACTTCGCTGGTGCCCGGCCGGTAAGCGGTCAGGCACCGCGGGGGCCAGCGCCTTCCAGGTGGTATCAATGGCGGCAATCAGTCCTTCGTAGTAGATGGACACCGGTGCAGGTGCTTTTGCACTGAGCAAGGTACCCTCGGGGCAGATGACTTCAAGGACTCGAAAACAACCGCCGTTGGCGGGGATCTCGGGGTTGGTAATGGCCTTGAAAATACACCTCGTCCCGGTCACCAGGCCGGTAAAGGAACAGTTAAAGGGCCCGGGTGTTTGTGGTGAAGTACCGGTATAGTCGACCACGATTTTTTCATCGCTGATGGTCACCTTTGAGCAAATCCTGAATGGACCGTTACCAAGCCCGTCATCCTCAACAATGTCCTCGGCACTGAACTCTCCCTTGGGAAGCTTTTTCAGCTCGGCCAGGGTCATTCGTTCGCCGTAATCAAGCAAAGCTTCCATGGATTCGAGGACGGCGTCACTGCCGTATTTCTCAAACAGCTGGATAATGCGGTTGGCACCAACCCTTGCCGCGGCGACACCGGCATGCATGTCACCCATGGTGCTATCGGGCAGGCGAACATTGCTTCGAATAATTTCCTCGAGCACGGTGTTCATCCTGCCCCTGTCATAGAGCTTGAGGAAGTTAAACTGCAGGCCTTCCTGGTAGATCTCCGTTGAACGGGTGGACACAGAACCGGGCTCGGCACCGCCAACCTCGGTCCAGTGCGCCTTGTTCACGGTAAAGGCAACAAGTTCGTTATCAAAAAAGACCGGGCATATAATGACGACATCGGAGAGGTGTGAGCCACCACCCTCGTAAGGGATGTTGGTAATGAAGACATCCCCTTCATTGATGTCTTCTTTGCCCGGGTACTTTTCCAGGGTCGATACCACCGCAGTGTCGAGCATGGCGAGAAAGGCCGTGACGCCGTTTCCCTGTGCCAGCAGGTTCCCCCGCGCGTCGGTTGCACCGACAGCAAAGTCATTACTCTCATAGATGATCGGACTCATGCTGGTTCGAATCATGGCATTGAACATCTCCTCGCCAACGGCAACGAGGGCGTCCTTTATCACTTCCGAGGTAAAGTAATCGTTCTTCATTCAGTTTTCCTCGCCCAGGAGTACATGGTAATTACCGTATTCATCCATCTCGGCCCTGTGCCCGGGAGAGACGACCAGCGTGACCGAAGGTTCTTCGATGATGGCCGGCCCGCATATCTCCATGCCGGGTTCCATCGCAAGACCGTCATAAATCCTGGTGTTGTGGACACCGTGTTGATCAAAGTCCACTTCCCTGTTTTCTACCAGGGTGTCCTGCACTTTCTTCCCGCTAACTTCCTTTTTTGCCAGGGCAGGTTTTTCAACGGGAACAATCGCCACCAGGTGAAAGTTGACGATCTCGATACCCGTGTCCAGGGTATAGGTGTAGCGCTGCTCGTGGGCACGGTGAAAGTGACTGGCAATCTCGTCAAGGGACTGGCGCTCGAGGTTGACGTGAATCTTGACCGTGTGTTCCTGGCCGTTATAACGCATATCCATGAACCAGGAAAAAAGGGGGCTTTCTCCCTGGTCGGCGGCAAACTCCGCGTCCGCCTGCTCCTGCATGTTGTTAAATACCTGTTGCGCAGACTGCAGGCCCTTTTCGTGCAAGCCAAGCACCATGGTTTGTACATAGTCCCGGCGTACGTCGGTGAGCAACATGCCAAGCGCCGAAAATACGGAGGAATGCGCAGGTACTATCACTCGTGGAATATTCAATTCTTCAGCCAGTGCCACCGCGTGCATGGCACCACCGCCACCAAATGCGATAAGGGAAAATTCCCTCGGGTCATAACCCTTATTGGTAGAGACAAGTCGTAATGCATTGCACATATTTGCGTTTGCAACACGAACAACACCACGGGCCAGTTCGAGGCGACTCATACCAAGGGCATTTTCAAGCGGCTGAAAGGCCTGGTTTACCGCGTCAAGGTCAGGTGTAACTTCACCGCCGACAAAATTCTGCTGGTTAATACGACCCAGCACCAGGTTTGCATCAGTCGTCGTGGGCTTGTCACCACCCCTGCCATAGGCAGCAGGCCCCGGCATCGCGCCGGCACTTTGAGGGCCAACGTGTAACTTACCGCCTTCATCAACCCAGGCAATGCTGCCGCCACCGTTACCAATTTCGACGATTTCCGACACTGCTGTCTGAATCGGGTAGCCGGGATTAATATTGGATCTTTCCACGTGGTACTCGGTTGATACCCGCACATTTCCGTTTTCGATAAGCGTGCACTTGGCAGTGGTTCCACCAATGTCGAGAACCAGCAGGTTATTAATGCCGATTTCATTGCCCAGCCAGGCCGCGGCGTAAATGCCGCTTGCTGGTCCGGATTCGATCATCGAGATAGGGTCGTTGATAACCGCATCCACCGAGCTGATGCCGGTGTTACTTTGCATGAGGTAGGGTTTTTCCCTGAATCCCTTGTCAATCAAATTCGCCTGCAAAGACTCGATATAGTTTTTTGCCACCGGGTGTACGTAGGAAGAAAGAACCGTTGTATTGGTTCGCTCGTATTCACGCCACTCCCGGCTTACCTGGTGTGATGCCAGTACGCTAACCTCGGGCCAGAGTTCCTGAATGGCTTTGGCTGCAGCGATTTCATTTACCGGGTTGATATAAGCGTGCAGGAAACAAATGGCAATGGCCTCGACTTTTTCCTGCTGCAGGAACTTTACGATTTCTTCAAGGGTCCCGGGATCCAGTTCCCGCTGTACCTCACCGCGATAGGTGACACGTTCGTCAACTTCCAGTCGCAAGTAGCGCTCGACGAAAGGTTCAGGTTTTCGAAAATTGAAGTTGAACAGGTCAGGGCGATTGCCGCGAGCGATTTCAAGTACATCACGAAATCCCCTGGTAGTGAGCAGGGCAGTACGGGCGCCTTTTCGCTCGGTGATGGCATTGATAATAACGGTAGAACCGTGGGCGAAGAAGGTGATGTCCCCGGCCGTTAAACCTGCCTTGTCGATGGAGTTGATAACACCATTTTCAAAATTCGGTGGTGTAGTGTCGACTTTTGCAGTGTGCAATTCTCCTGCGTCAGCATAGACAAGGTCCGTAAAGGTACCGCCAACGTCAGTTGCAACACGCATCAGGCTTTACAATCCAGCATCACCTTGCCGGCACGACCGGGTTCACAGGAAGCGCGCATGGCTTCAGCTATTTGGGAAAAATTAAATCTCTCACCGGTTGCAGGCATTGTCAGCTTTCCACTTGCCAGTAATTCCCAGAGTTCGCTGACACACTGATGTTTCGTTTCTTCACTGGCATGACGTAGCCAGGTTTCCTGGGTTGACCACCCTTTAAGGGCATTATTTTTCATCACAATGTCGGCGACAGTATTGATGTTCATCATTACTTCACCGGTCATGCTGCCATAAATGTAAATATCACCATCGGGTCCGAGTAAATCGAGACAGAAATGCGCAGAATCACCACCCACCGCTTCAATACAGTGATCAATCCGCTGCCCCGGAAAATCCGCGCCGATGGCTTTCTTAATACTCTTTTTAGACTCGTCGCTGCCGTCGTACACATAAACCCCTTTTATGCCGAACTCGTTTCTCAGTTCTTCGGCACTTTCCTCGCGACGTACCAGGTTAATGGTTTCAAATGAATAGATTTGGCTCAGTTGTATCATCAACTTTCCAAGCACGGAGGCCGCAGCCGTCTGCAGCAAGATATTACCCGGCCCCAGTTTCATTTCCCTGACCATGGCGTAGGCGGTCAGGGGGTTGACCATGAACTGTGCAGCGGTGTCGTCATCGACTTCGTCAGGTACGGCGCTTAGTGCTTCAACCGGGCAAAGCAGGTATTCACTCCAGATCCCCTTCCAGGTTGTCCAGCTGCCAAACATGTAGTTCGCAGCGACATGAACACGCTGTCCGGTCTGCCACTCGTCCATCAGGTCATTGCCAACACTTTCTATGACACCGACGCCCTCGGTGCCCCCTACACTGGGAAGCTGTACACCGTTCACAAGACCCATGGCACAGAGCGTATCGCAGGGGTGAATCGGTGCACAGGACATACGAACCAGCACGCGATCCTCGGGAACAAAATCTGGCAGACTGGATTCAACTACCTCGTGGACCGCGTGGGGATCATCCCTGTCAAAACTGGAATAGATGACTTGTTTAAAGTGGGGCATAGGCTTACCGGTTTATTCACAACTGGAAATGAAAAACAGTTTGCCAGTTATTACCGGCAAATCAATATAGACAGGATCGCCCTTCATTGCGAAGGGCGATCCCTTACAGGGGCTAGTTTCCGCCGAAGTTGTACTGAACGTCTACACCGTAGGTGCGACCGGTATTGAGGAAACCGATGTCACCAAAGGCACCGGAGAACAGTGCAGCGTTATAGTCCTGCCAGAAAGAGGTGTCACCCAGGTTTTTGCCCCAGGCAGTGACAATGAAGTTATCCCATTCCATGCTCAGGCGGGCATTGATCATGCCGAAAGGATCCATGGAGTTATTATTGTCAGGATGCCAGTACTTGCGTCCACGGTGCTCGTAGTCAAGACGGAAGCGACCGGTAACACCACCAAATTCCTGCACGTACTGCGTGCCGACGTTGAGCGAGTATTTCTGGTTCTTCGGTGTACGGTTACCTTCATCCTGTGGACGGGCAAGACTTTCCTCGATTTCAGTGTCGGTGATACCCAGGGTACCGTAAATGGACCAGTCGTCTGTCAGCAGCGCCTGTACTTCCAGCTCTGCTCCCATCATTTCCACCTCTTCGATATTGGCGATAATCTGTGAAGCGGTGATCAGGTCCACAAAGAAAAACTGGAAGTCATCACTCTGGGCATAGAAGAAGGCGGCATTGAAGCGCAGGCGACCATCCATCCAGTCTGACTTCAGGCCGATCTCAAAGTTATCCAGGGTTTCCTCGTCAAAGGCAAGACTGCCGATGGCCGGACCATTAAAACCACCGGAGCGGAAGCCGCGACTGTAGCTGGCGTAGGTCAGCATGTCGTCATTCCAGCGCTTGGTTAACACGGCACGTGGCTGCAGGTCAGAGAAGGATTTCCTTGGTGCTGTCTGTAGTGGAAAGACACCGTTGTGACGACGCTTGTCGTAGTCGTATCTAAGACCGAGGGACAGTTCAAGATCGTCAAAGATGTCATATTCAACCTGGCCGAATAATGCGTAGGCGTCGTTGTCGTTTTCTTCCTGGATGGAAACCAGTGGTGCAAAGAACGCCAGGCCATCACGGTCAAAGACTGGCGTGGTCGGGTTGAAGTCAAGTGGAGCAATGGTGTTCAGGCCGCGCTCGGTCTGCAGGTAATAGGCACCAATAATCCACCGTAAACGCTGGTCAGAAGGTGAAGCCAGCCTGAGTTCATGGCTCATCAATTCCACATCCAGTAATTGTTGTTGTCCTACAGCAACGGGAAATCCCAGCAGGAATGTGGTTAAAGCGCCAAGACTTTGATCCACGCCATCAGTGAAGTCAAGGTCAGCAAAGTAGTTTTCGTTAACATCGGTGTGGTTAAAAATGTAGGTCGCTTCGATGTCGTTTGGCAGCATCCAGTTCAACTTCGCGGTGACTTCGAAGTTTTCCAGCTTGTCGGTTTGCCCCAATACATTCATGCGCGGCTCATTGTAAGTATTGTTGTTGGGGTTGGGTGTACCGGCCAGGTTAGGCGTCAGGTTGCCAACCAGTGGATTGAACAGGAAGGTATCGCTACAGCAACCGCCATCGGCATCTGAATAGGAAACACGCAACTCGGCAGAGATGGTGTCCGTGGCATTCCAGATCAGCTTGCCGCGAATGTCACGTTTCTCGTAGAAGTCCACCTTGCGGTCAAGGAAGTTGTTATTTACGAGACCGTCAAAATCCTTGTAGGCACCGCTGACACGAAACAGCAGGGTGTCATCGATGATGGCGCCGCTCAGTGCACCGGCAACTTTCTTCATGTCACCGTTTCCGTAACCGGCCCTGACATAACCTTCAAGCTCATTGGTCGGTGCCTTGGTCACGATGTTGATGGCACCACCGATAGCATTACGACCGTAGAGTGAGCCCTGCGGGCCTTTCAGCACCTCGATACGCTCAATGTCATAGAGTTCCTGCTTGAACTGTTTCTGGTTGTTCTGTGGCACACCGTCAATCACGATAGCAACCGGTGAATCGGCGTTGTTAATCTGTGCAACGCCGCGCACCTGGACGAAGGTGTTACCGAGAGTAAAAGAGTCATCCAGCGTGACGTTGGGTGTCAGGTTGATAAAGTCCTGGGTGCTTTCAATACCTGCCCGCAGCACCTCGACAGAACTAAACGCCGTCACTGCCACGGGTACTTCCTGCAAGCTTTCTTCGCGATACTGCGCAGTCACGACGATTTCCTCCAGTACACTCTGTGCCTGTGCCGGCAAGGCGAGACAAAAGCCAAGCACCGTGGAAATAATGGTTTTTAAATTAAAATTCAATAAGTTACGAATTATCATGCTCCCCTCCAATCACGCTTTTGTTGCGATAAGCTAACTAGTATACATTTAAACAACATTATGAATCTCTTCAATACGTACAAATTCTTCTTCAATCCCAAATGCCTGTGGGCCAAATACCGCGAGCGACTCGGGCGTTCTCATTATCGGTGCCGCCGAGGTGCCGATGACTTTTACCCGTTGACCGTAGGCCAGGCCCTCGGTGGTAATGGTCTGCCCGGTTTCACGGTCAACCACGGAAATCAGGTCAGGAACGATGGCCACGGTCCTGCCATTTACCCTGGCGATAAGATTTTCATTCTGAAACTCGATATGCATGGACTCATCGCTGCCATCGATTGCATCAATATGGCAGTGGCCGATTGAAAAGCCCCGCGTAGTTTCCCTTCTCACGTCCACGATCTTGCCGTCGAAAAGTACAACACACTTGTTGTAGTACTGGGTTGTCCTGAGGTATTCCTGCATGGCCTGTACCGGCTCGCCTTTTTCACGACCATGCTTGAGTGCGCGACCTATACCGAGTGCCAGGCGTAGCGTGTCACTGACACCATAGTCCTTGACCTGTTTTCCCGTCAGGGGGTAGGCGCAGATCATCACGCTAAGACCCATTTGTATCGCGCAGGCGCGCAGTAAGTCCTCGGCACGCTTGCCATCACTTGTCTCAATGATGACACTCTCAAGATGCTCATTAACGATAACGGCGGGTGTTACTGATGCACCGTAGACGTTGTAGGTGACCATCTGCACTTCCGGAAAAGCCCTGCCCATGCCGTCGCTGTTGACCAGCGGCAGGCCAAGTCGTGCTGCGGCACAAATAGGTATCATGGAATTCATACCGCCGATTTCGATCGGTGTTATGGCATCGGGTTTCCTGCCAATGAACTCGGCCAGCTTGTTGATGGACAGGTCAATGTCATCGCCCGATGCGGCTTTCTCCACCAGCACCGTGGGTGCACCCATCATTGCTGAAGGTAACACCAGGGCATCGTCATCAAGATCTTCCGGTTCAATGATTTCAGGCATGCCGAATTCCTGGATGGCATGTCGCGCCAGTAACATACCCACGTAGGGGTCGCCACCGCCACCTGTACCGAGAAAAGCGGCACCCTGTGCCAGGTCTTCAAGATCTTCAAGAGTAATTTGATTGCTCATGTTGAGTTCTTCTGCGACGCTCATGACAGCACAAGCTCACCGGCTGCCTTTGCTCTAAGTCTTACGGAGTTCCCGGGGACGTACTGCAGTGGAAGTTCTTCAAAGTCGATAATTTCTATCGCGTCCGCATTGGCTCCAGCGGCTATGGCCTTGTCAATGGCTTCCTGCTTTGCGCCCGCAATCACCGCGTCACGGCCACCGTTATCGTAGGAAAACACCTTGTCCACTTCACCGCCGACCTGGGCGATGGAAGCGCCAATGGCGTTGGCCACGGCGGCGTGCTCAGGCACGATAACTTCAGATGTACCGTGAATGTCGTCTCTTATTAGTACTGAACCACCGCCAACAAGGATAACGGGCATGGGTTCTGCGCTGGTTTTCATGCGATCAACACCCACGTTGACAATGTCATGTATTGCCGAGACTGCCTGCTTGACAAGTTCCTGATCCAGGTCCGCGACATTTGAAGCCTGTCCCATGTCTGCGTAGCCGGCAGCAACGGCGATATCGGATGCAGTGAGGGTGTCGCCACCGAATACCCGGGCCTTCTCGGTTAACTGGTAACCCACAGACTGCGGCCCGACACTGACGCTGCCGTTTACGCTGACAAGACTCCCGCCACCGAGCCCAAGGGCAAGGATGTCCGGCATGCGGAAATTTGTTCGTACGCCACCGATGTCAACAGATACAGAGGACTCGCGGGGAAAGCCGTTGATCAGCATTCCCACGTCCGTGGTTGTACCACCGATGTCCACGACCAGGGCATTTTTTAATCCGGAAAGATAGGCCGCACCCCTCATGCTGTTTGTTGGTCCCGATGCAAAGGTCAACACGGGATGTTTTTCAACAAAGTCCGCAGACATGAGAGTGCCATCGTTCTGGCTGATAAAAAAAGGCGCGTCGATATTGAGTTCTTTTAAAGCGGTGCGAAAGGAGTTAACTACCTTGCTGCTGAGATCCGCAAGGCTGGCGTTCATGATCGCGGCGTTTTCCCTTTCAAGCAGGCCAATCCTGCCAATTCTCGAGGACAGTGTTATTTCTGCCCCGGGGATAATGTTTTTTACGATTTCTCCCGCGCGTTCTTCCATTGCAGCATTCAGCGGCGAGTACACACAGCTTATGGCAATCGCCTTCAAGCCCTTGTCCCTGATGTCCCGGGCGGCCTGCTCTACGGCATCCTCGTCAAGGTCGGATATATGACGACCGTCAAATTCGTAGCCCCCCTTGACCAGGTAGTGGTGCTTACCGATGCTTGCCGCAATGTCTTCGGGCCAGTCAATCATGGGTGGTAAGCCGCGGCTTGCTGGCAGGGCAAGGCGAATGACGGCGACTTCAAGCAGGAATTTTCTCTCCACGAATGCATTGGTGAAATGGGTTGTTCCGACCATCACGCTGTCAATGCTGCCGGCAGAAACGGCAGAGGCCTCAAGTACATGAGTGATGGCACCGATGATGCCATCACTCACATTGGCTGAGGTTGGGGCTTTATGACTGGCGAGCACCGTTCGACCGTCCATGAGGACGGCGTCCGTATTGGTACCACCGACGTCTACACCAATTCTCATTATTGTTGCTACCAGGTATGGGAGAGGACGACATTAACCACTGCACATGGCCAGGGAAAGCCTTGCCAGCGGCAGTTTTGGGAGTAATTTCGGTAGGCCGGGAATCCTGTAGGGATTGTGCAACTACTAAAATTAGTAGTTTTAAGGAAAATCAGTAAGTTAGGGAGAGCCTGGAAGGCTAACGTTTGAGGCTCAAATCAACTCCAGCTCACGGGCCCGGGAGATAGCCTGCACGCGATTATCCACACCCATCTTTGCGTAGATATTCTTCAGGTGGTAACGCACACCGTGCGCGCTGAGCCCGGTTTGCCTTGCGATGAGCTTGTCCGGTTGCCCCTGTGCAAGCTCTGCAAGGATCTGGATTTCCCGCTGGCTGAATTCCCTGGCCGAGCCGGGGATCGGGTTTTGCTGCCCGCGAAATTCACGCAGCTGCGTTAGAAAGTCCCTGCCGGGTGGCAGCGCGGTTTCGATGGCAGGTTCAAGCAACTCCGAAAGCGCCGGAAGCTCGTTGATAAAGGGGCCGAGGTAATTGCCCGGGGCGGCCAGCTCGGCGGCGGCGCATAGTTTCTGTCCTGCTTTATCTGGCCTGTCGCATTGCCAGGCGTTCAGTGCATCCTGTACCAGGAAATTGATCAGCATCCTGGTGTTGCCGGTTTCGCCCGCGACGCCAAGTGCTTCTCTTTGAACTGCTTCATAAGGGATCGAATCACCGCTCATCCTGCCAACGCGATTCAGTGCCAGTACAAATGCCTCCACTTCCCGCCATGTCATTCCCGCCAGGCTCAATGCGTCACGAGCAAATATACCGGGATGAACTTTCACGATATCAAGCGCGGCTTGGTATTCACTGGCCAGGTAGAGGATGGACACCTGCTGGCAAACAAGGAATTCTTCCAGGCGCCGCAAAGACTGGTTGCGGGCCCGGTTCAGGGCTTTCTCCACGAACTCTATGGCATCAGTCTTACCATTTTCAAAAAGCAGGAAAGTGGAAGCCGTGTGATAGGTGCTCATGTAAATATCAAAATAGGATTCCATGGCGCCGATATTCTTGATGACCTGGCGCAGGTGTTTGCGCGTGCTTTTCAGGTCGCCTGTCTCGAAACAAGCCTCGGCAATCACCGCATTGGCAAGAAGCTTTAAGCCAGTATCCCCCGGGAAGTCATTATGGATCATCTGCCAGGCACGATTGTAGTTATTCAGAGCGTCAGCTGTTTTACCCTGTGCGAGATCTGCCATGCCAAAATAAAAATAAATAAAAAGTTCGCCATAGCGTGAATGACCGGTGAGGTATTCCCTGATGGCATACTTGCCGTGTTCCTTACAGGCCTCGAACTCCCCAACCTGTAGCGATGTCAGGCATTGAAGAGTTTTTATATAACCATGGATGGCTGGTTCTTCCCGGGTATTATCGAGCATGAATTGAAATGCCTCCGCAGGCAAAATGGGGTGAGCTGGTGTGCAGCCGTACTCGGCGAGCATGATTTCCACTGAATAACGCTCGATCACAAGCAGGGCATCATCACCTCCCTGCCTGTCATGCTGGAAGTCATTAGAGATTTGACGCGCTTTTTCAAAAGCCTGGCGGGCTTCGTGCATGTGTCCCTGCTTTGTCAGTATCAGGCACCGCCCGAGGTGAATGCGTGGATGCTGATCCAGTTCGTAAGCGGCTATCAATTGCAGTCCCTGGGTGAGTCGTGACATGCCTTCCCTGATCCATAGCATGATGCCGCCCATTTGTTCGAGGATGTCAGCTGCCAGCCCAGGTTCATCCGCGGTGAGCGCATAACGCATGGCATCCAGTTCGCGATCATTATCAGCCATCCATGAAGCTGTTCTCCTGCATATTAACCTGAAGTTTTCAGGTGAAGATTCCTTTAACTCCTGTACAAGGTGCTCACGTACCAGGGGGTGAATACGCCAGGCCTCAAGCTCATCTTCCAGGGGAGAGACTATTCCTTCGAGGTAATGAAGGCCATGGATAATCTCCGCCGAGTCATCTGCCTCGCGAATGTAATCAGCACACTCAATCGTGATGGATTCGAGTATGGAAGTTTCCAGTAAGAGCAGGCGCTCACTTTGTGACAGGTTGTCAAGTAACTGCTCCCTGAAATAGTCATTCAGTATCCTGTTACCGCTGATGTTATCGAGGTCTTCAGGGGTGGTAGTCGAGGTACCAAAGGAACGAAGCAGCTGTAATGCAACTGGCCAGCCTGCCGTTCGTGAAATTATGTTATCCAGCTCCTTCTGGCTGATCTTTCGTTGGAAAAAATGGTCCACCTCATCGCGAGAAAACATGAGATCCTGTGGGCCGATATGAAGCACATTACCTTCGACGGCCAGGTTGGAGAGAGACAGCCCGGGGTTCTTGCGACAGGCAAACACGAGTTGAAGGTTGCCGGGCTGTTGGTTAATAAGTGGCGCTATGATCTCGTCAATGCAGTCTTCACTGATATTTTCAAAATCATCAAAAATAATAATGCATTCATCCTGTTGCTCTTCGATTAGCTGCAACAGGTTGCCCAGCAGGTAACTGTGATGCCCCTGGTTATGTCCTGGGTCCAGCAGGCCGGTGCCATGCATATCCAACCCCGCATGATGAAAGGCAAAAGCCAGGTAGGGAAGGATAGTATCAGCGGGGTCAGTGGTATTAATCGAAAACCAGGCTACCTTGTGGTTTTCAAATTTCATGATTTCCCGCCACTGGCTGAGCAGGAGTGTTTTTCCAAAACCAGCCGGCGCCTCGACGAAAATAACGCGCTTCTGCCTGTTTTCAGACAGGAGCTCCAGCAGGTTGTCCCGCCTGTTGGCATTTATGGAAACCCTTGGTGGAGAAACCCGGGAGCTTAACAGCCAGGGAGAAAGCTTATTGGTCATGGAAGTTTAAACTATCGGCGTAGCGCAATTATTCATTACCATGGAAGCGAATTATAATTTATTTATTTCCATTCCGAAGAATTTTGCCAACCCCGTGTGTTGCAAGTGAAAAAGTGCTATTAATCAAGGACCAATGGAAAAAGAAAAAACAGCAAAGCTGAGGACAATCGTACTTTACTCCTCGGGGCACCTGGGTAGCGCAACCTGCCTGAACCGAATGGTTCACATGCCGGAGCTGGAAATTGTCGGCGTTGTAAAAAGCAAGCCCCTGTCACTCACGGGAAAAACAGCGAAGAAGGTGGCCAGGCACCTGGAAAAAATCGGTTGGCGATTTGGCTGGCTGCTTTCGTGGCAGCAAATTATCCAGGTCCTTGGATACGCAATTTCATTATTGTTGCCAGTGAAACGTGAACTCATTTTGCCGGCCTGGAAAATCAGCCGACTTCACGGGTTTCCAGTTCATCGTGTCACTAACATAAATCATGATGAATCGATACGCATCATCAGGGATTTGAACCCGGACATCATTATCTCCGCTTACTTTAACCAGATCATTGCCGATGATGTTATCGCACTTGCAAAGATCGGTATCCTGAATATTCACCCCGGCTGGCTTCCGGCCTACAGGGGTGTCATGGCCTATTTCTGGGTGTTAAAAAATGGTAGTGACAGCGCAGGCGTCAGTGTCCACTGGATAGACGAGGGCATCGACACCGGCGAACTGGTGGCACGACGAAAATTTCGTATCAACAAGGGAATGACCCAGCAAAAAGTACTAATTCTTACCGCAGTCATTGGGTCTGTCCTGGTAAGAAGAATTGCCAGGAAATTGTTGAAAGGTGAAACACCCGCTGTCATCGCTGTTGCCGATGAGTCATCAGGGTACTATTCCATGCCCGGTGAAAAAGAATTTTCAGAATACTTCAGGGAAAAACGCTTCTTTAGAATTCGGGACCTGCTAGGCTTCCTGTCATTACGGGGCAAAAGTAAGCATTAAATAACGGGCAACAGTTTTAGTTCACTTGATTCAGGAACCAGGCGGTTGATTGCTGTTACCCATATCCAGGATCACTTTCCACTGCTGATCCTCCTGTTTTTCCCAAAGCAGGATAAATTTTCCAACTGAAGGCTTCACGCTTGTGCGGTCCTCTATATTTTTTGGCACCATCAACGAGGTAAAACTTCCCCGGGTCAGCGCCCAGTTACCATTAACCCTGACGTTATCAATTACGATATCCATTTGTTCAATCACCAGGTTTGTGGCGACTATATCTGCAAACTGGCGAATTGATTCTTTCCCTACAAAGGGCGGAAGGGTGTTATGCATGCCGACCGCATCATCTGCGAATACTTCCATCCAGCGTTCCGTTTCAGCGTTTTTGAACGGCTTTATATATTGTTCCATGACCAGTTGTTCAAAATTCGGAAGAGGGGTCGCTTGCTCTTTTTCACAGGCAGTCAGTGATAGCAGGGCAAAGGTGATAATGAACGAGTTAATGTATTTCATTGTTCGATTTCTCCGAGACCCTTTCTTGCCAGGTAGCGACGGCAGGTGGCATGTTTCTTACTGGTAAGGGGGTAGTTAAAAAGTGCGATAGCGCCGGGAATGCCAATAACTAGAGGTAAAACCAGTGCCACCAGTACAAAGCCCTGCATGGCAGCGTCGCTGTTTTCGCCCATGGGATTGAAGCCAAGGGCGCCAAGCAGCGGCATGGCTATACCCACGCCAAAGGCAAGCGCCATTTTCATGACGAAGTTATACATGGCCATGTAAAGCGCTGCATGATCTTCACCACCCTTAACCATGCCGTACTCGATGGCATCGGCAGTGAGTGCCGGTGGCATGACCCAGATAACCGATGTCAGCGGACCCGATATGCAAAAAATCAATACGGCATGCCAGAACACGCCCGGTGTGACAAGTAAATAAAGAGGTAACAGAAGCAAAAAACCATAACCGCCAAAGACAAGGGCCCGGTGTCGACCATGACGATTGGCAAACTTAACCCAGAGCGGAACAAATGCTATGCCAAGAATGTACTGCAACAATACAAGCTTGAAAAAATCCGACATGGGTAGTTTTAACAGGTGTTGAAACAGGAAAACAATAACCGAGTTAAATATCGCACCACCGAGCCAGAAGCAGAATACGCCAAGGAGCAATCGCATAAATGGCTTGTTGCGGGGAAGTATTTTAAGAGCCCTGAACAGGCTGTTATCTTTCGCCTCCACGTAAACGCCACGGGGCGCGAAGGTAGTAGCAACAATGATGCTCAATGGAATCAGGATGAGCAGTGCAGTGGTGAAGACCGAAAGGGTTTCCCTTAAGGAAGGGTTCTCAGTACCCAGGGCAATGATCGGTAAAACCGTTGCAAGCAGTACACCGAGCATACGAGACACTTCGCGATAACCGTTTATACGGGTTCGTTCACTGTAATCACGCGACAACTCCGCACCCCAGCTAAGGTAGGGTATCTGTACCGCGGTCCAGGCAACATAAAACAGGAATGCGGTGACGCCGAGATAAATCTTGCTGATGTTCTCGGGGGGACTGAGAAAGGCAACCACGGCACACATCAACAGGGGAGTGGCAATGATCAACCAGGGTTTTCGCCTGCCCCAGCGTGAGCGTGTTCGATCTGTCAGGTTTCCTATTAGCGGGTCGGTGACAGCATCCCACAGGCGAGCGATGAGAAAAATACCGCCAATTGCAGCCAGTTCGACGCCAAGTTCAGCTGCGTAAAATGGCACGATATAAATGATCAGCGGCATCTCGAGTACCGCGACAGGCAGACCGGGTGCGGCGTAAGCGATCAGCGCTTTTTTGCCGAGTGCTGTATTTACCATGTTGTCCTCACTTGTTAGCCTGCCTGCCAGGCTTCACTGTCTACAGGGATCCAGGCAAGCTTAACCATTATTATGTTGCCGAATAAACTCCTCTCTCAGTTTCCTTTTCTTTATCTTGCCTGAATCTTCCCTGGGAAGACTCGACACCTTCCGAATAATCCTCGGGATCTTGAAAGCCGCAATCCTTTTTTCAAGGAAAGTTCGAATTTCATCGTCCTGCAGGTCGTCGTCAGTCTCGATAAATGCCACGAGTTTTTCGCCAAACTCCGGATCCGGCACACCAAGTACGCTGCAGTCGCGTACGCCCCTAAAATTGATAAGCTCTTTCTCCACTTCAACCGGGTATATGTTTACACCGCCTGATATCACCATGTCTGATTCACGATCAGAAATGTAGAGGAAGCCATCTTCGTCAATGTAACCTATATCACCTGTCACGAGATAACCCTTTTGCACCAGTTCCTTGTTCCCGCGGTCCGCCTTGCGGTAATTAACGTGGCCAGTGGTTTCATGCCTGGCACATATTGTGCCGGCTTCACCTGCTTTACATGGATTACCTTCTTTATCCCTTATCTCGAGGCTGACACCCGGTGCAGCGCAGCCAACCGAACCCGGGTGTGCGAGCCATTGCTCGCTATCGCAGCAGGTAATGATGCCGGTTTCGGTCATTGCATAGTATTCATAGATGACATTGCCCCACCAGTCGATCAGCTGTTGTTTAACTTCAGGGGGGCAGGGCGCGGCTCCGTGACTGACATGCACAAGGGATGACAGGTCATATTTCTCTTTCACCTGTCCTGGTAATGCCAGCAGGCGAATAAACATGGTAGGCACCATGTGCAGGTGGGAGACCTTGAATTGCTCTATATATTGTAATAACTGTTCGGCATCAAACCTGGCCTGTAATACAAGTGTTGCGCCAGCCTGCAGCACCATGTTGGCGTAACCATTGGGTGCCGAATGATAGAGAGGACCAGTCATCACAGAAGCAGAGACAGTTTTATCAAAACCCCATGCAAAGGCTGTTCTTCGGCCAATCTTTTCTGCTTCATCCGGCGATATCCTGTCGCGAATCACCGCTTTTGGATTGCCACTACTACCCGAGGTATAAAAAAGCGGAGGATAAAAAGGTAAAACAGGATCCTCGTGTATCGGGCAGTTCTCTATCCAGTCCTGCCAGGCAAGTAAATTTTTCCTGCCAGTATTACCAGTGTCCTTTCTGCCATAGGCCTGTTCAATTTCGACAGGTGTGGGAACTACGATGACGACCAGGTTTTCAACGATTGCCTCGAGTTCCTTCTGCAGCAGGTCCTCGTGTATCACTATTGCCCTGGCATTGCAGTCTTCAAGAATGTAGCGAATTTCCGCGGCGCCCAGGTGCCAGTTCACCGGTACCATGTCAAAAGGCCCGTAACGCGCGGCTTCGTGCATGACAAAGTAGGGAAAATCATTCCTCAGGATAAGTGCAACAGCATCACCCGCTTTAACTCCTGCTTTTTTTAACCCTGAAGCAGCCCGGCTTCCCAGCGAGAGAAGTTCCGTGCTGTCGAGACTGCGTTCCCCCGAGATCAACATGGACCTGTTCTCTATCACCTGTCAGGGTGCCAGCACACCGTCGGCCAGGGCCTTTTTCCCGCGACTAACAAGGCTTGCGACGCCTTCCGCGTCCATGTTGCTTCCACAAACGACCAGTGCGACTTTCCTGCCTGCTAACTTGTCACGCAGGGGGCCGAGCGCAGCGGCGGTGGCAGCAGCGCCAGCCGGTTCCACGGCCAGTTTCAAATGATCAAACAGCAAGGCACAGGCCGCTGCCAGTTCATCGTCAGACACCAGCACCAGTTCGTCGATCACTTGCTGGCACAGGGCAAAAGGATAAGCTTCCGTCATGGGTGGTCCAAGGCTGTCAGCTATGGTATTGACCTCGGGGATCCGTTGAGCACTGCCAGCCTCAAGACTTGCCTGCATGACCGCCGCCCCCGCAGGTTCTACGGCGTATACCATGCAGCCGGGGTTAAGAGTCTTGATCGCGGTGCCAAGCCCGGAACAAAGTCCACCGCCACCTACTGCCACGACCACCGCATCAAGATCAGGAAGGGCATTGTGTAGTTCAAGGCCACAGGTGGCGGTCGCCTCGGAAACACGTTTGCCATCGAATGGATGTATAAAGGTACGGCCTTCAGATTTAACGATCTCCTCGACCATGGCAAAACCTGTCGGACCGTCTTTCGCCATGACGATCTCCGCACCAAGAGCCCTGGCAGCATCAATACGGGCTGGATTGGCGCTCGCCTGCATGACTACCCTGGCATGTACACCGAGGCATTTCGCCGCGTAGGCTGTGGCTATGGCATGGTTACCGGCGCTCATGGCAGTAATACCCGTCTTTCGCTGTGAATCATCCAGGGCGAGCACATTGTTTATTGCACCCCGGGCCTTGAAAGTACCGGTTCGCTGAAAAAGCTCGAGTTTCATGTGAACACGTGAGTCTCTGCCAAGGTAACTGGCCAGTAGATCCCCTGACCATTCAATTACCGGGGTTTCCGTGACGTAGGGTGAAATACGGATCGCACACTCACGAATCTCGTCAATTGTCGGTGGCGTGATGTTCTCTTTCAATGACAGGTCCTCATCCAGTTTCAAGCCTTCTTCAGTGTTGCTTTGACAATATCGCTCGCTTTCTCAGCGATCATGATCACCGTGGCGTTTGTATTCCCGGACGTCAGGGTTGGCATGATGGAAGCGTCTACCACCCACAGGTTTTCCATGTCTTTCACCCTGAGCGTGTTATCTACAACGGCCATCTTACCTGTACCCATCATGCAGGTCCCAACGGGATGGTACATGGGAAATGCCCTGTCTCGAACCAGGGGCTCAAGCTCTTCGTCTGAAGAGATGTTGTCACCGGGAAAAAGTTCTTTCACCAGGAAAGGTTTAAACACATCCTGGTTTATAATTTTTCTTGCCAGGCGAAGCCCGTCCAGCAATTCCATGACGTCTTCGTCATTACCCAGCAGCTGGTGCCGAATAAGTGGATGCTGTTCTGGATCCGATGAGTGAAGCTGTATTGTTCCCCGTACTCGTGGGCGCATCAGGCCCACGGCAAAGCCCATATCCCTGTTGTTGGAAATCCTGAGTTCCTCGGCAGAGCGATCAAACGAGAAGGGTGTCAGGATCAGCTGGATATTGGGGGCCGGCAGCTCGGGATTCGTTTTTGCCAGCGCCTGTGCATGGCCAATTGGCGTTGTAAGTGGGCCACGACGCCTGAACAGGAAATTAAGTCCATGCACAATGTTCCTGGCAAAACCCCTGTCGCTGCTGAGAGTAGATGCAGTAACGCGAATATCAAGATCAATGGCCGGGTGTTCCTGCAGGTTCTGTCCGACACCGGGCAAATCAAGCCTGGGCTGAATACCGTGGGACTGCAGTTCGCTGACAGGACCAAAACCGGAAAGCATCAATAACCTGGGAGAAGCGATAGCCCCTGCGCTGAGAATAACGCCTTTCCCGGCATTTATTGTTGTCGTTTTTTCACCCTGGCGAACCCGCACACCCGTCGCGCGACCGGCGGATGTGATGATTTCCTGCACCACGGTACCAAGGCTCAGCTCCAGGTTAGCTCTTTTCGTCAGAATGGGCCAAAGGTAGGCGTGCCCGGTGGAGTGACGTAGCCCGTTCTTTTGCGATAGCTGGCAGTAATCCACGCCCTCAGGCTCTGCGCCGTTCAGATCTGATGAACGAACAACACCTGCCTGCTGAGCTGCCTTTATCCAGGTGTCGGTGATGGAGATGGGGCAGCGAACTTCGCTGACGTGCTGCGGGCCGGCAGTTCCCCGGTATTCGTTTTCACCGCGCTCGTTATTTTCGAGGCGTTTAAAGTAGGGCAATACATCCGCAAAGGCCCAGCCCTCGTTTCCAAGTTCGCGCCAGTGCTCAAAATCCCAGGGATGAGCCCGAATAAACATCATGCCGTTGATTGCACTGCCGCCGCCGATGCATCTTCCGGCGGGCCACATATCGGTCTTGTTATTGCGAGACGGGTCAGGCTCTGCGAGGTACATCCAGTTAAAGTCGGGACTGCCTATTGCCAGCGGACTGGCCGCTGGAATGCGGCTGTACAAATGCTTGTCGGATCGACCTGCTTCGATAAGGAGAACGTTCTGCTTGCCGTCTTCCGACAGGCGGTTTGCCAGGACGCATCCCGCCGATCCACCGCCCACTACAATAATGTCGTACTGTTCTCGCAAACTGGAACTCGTTTTTTTCCTGATTCTATGGCTTGTAAGCTGGAACCGCTTATGCAAATCCACATTACTTTTATTGGATATTCCTGTTCGAGCACTCCAGGGGTTCTATTGCAAGCTGCTGTCATCCCGGCTTCTCACCTGCCGGGGCGTCAAATTAAAATAGCGACGAAAGGCGGTTGCGAAATTACTGGCATATTCATACCCGGTTTCAAGGGCAACCTGGGTAATGCTCAGCTCGGTGCTGGAGAGGAGTTGATACGCATGTTCCATGCGTGCCCTGTGCAGGTAATTGTGTACGGTCATACCAACTGCCTGGCGAAAAGTTCGCATAAGTTGTGTTTCATTCCATGACAGCATTTTCGCCAGGTCCGGGATAGTAGGCGCATCCACCAGGCTGTTATCCAGGATTTCACAGATTTCCGAAACACGTTCCAGGTCTTTTCGTCTTAAATACAGGCTATCCCTTTCCACTTCACCCCACATATCCGAGAGCTGGTTGAGGGTCAGGCAAATGAGATCCAGGGCCTTGGCTTCAATCTGCAGCTGGCGCAATTTGCCAGTATATTCAGATTCAAAAAGGGTTTTTATTGCCTGGAACATTTCCGGCCGCATCCTCACTGCATAGTGATACATGTCATTGCTCTTGCCACAGAGGAAATTTTTTATAGGTGAAGGGAAATTAAGATTTGTATCACCAAGGACCTCCTCGATAAAGGCGGGCTCACATAACAAGGTAACGGATTGTTCATGCTGTGCCTCGGGGAAGTGTTCAATTTTCCTTAACCCGGATGGCTGGATTAATACACCAAAGGTCATGGGTTCGATAGCATCCAGCTCCCTGCCTTCCTCGCCAATTTCACTGCTACCACTGTAGCGAAAATGAAACTTGATGAGATCCTGCCCGGTGAAAGCATCACTGTGAGCCTGTTCATGTTCCATATCTCCAATGAGCACGGCCAGGCCCTCACGCACGAGACAATAATCCCTGTGGCCATGAGATTCAGGGGCTATCGATTCAATTCGAAATCCAAATTCTTCATCATAGGGTTGATCTGCCTGTAGTTGATAATGGGGAGGCAGGTTTGCAACGATATGATCGCTTATCTCATTTCGGTGTGTTGCCTTGTTACTTCTTCGTTTATTCTTCATCATGTATTCGTTTATGACATTTTATGCAGGTGAAAGGCTAATAATTGAGCATACGCAAGTCAAAAAATACCATTATGCATAACCAATCCAGCGTTTCTAATAAACCAGTATAGTCCTATTCCATTAAAGTTTTATACTTTGCATGACACAGGACTTGAGGCAAATCTACAATCTCGATGTGAGTAGAATGACGCGTAACCCGACACGAAGAAACTTTCTCAAACGTCTTACCACGCTCGGTGTCATGGGCACGGCTGCTGCCCTGCGTTCAGGCGATATGCTGGCCAGTCCCGCCGGGCCCGCGATGCCTGCCAACATGGTGCAGCGGGGTGATGAAAATTACGAAAGCTGGCGCCAGTCCATGGTATGGCACCTGGACAAGCCGGCACGTTACCCGGATAGCATCATCCAGGCTCACAATGAGCAGGATGTAATGAAGGCACTGGCCTATGCACGTGCTGCAAACAAGCGGGTTGCCCTGCGCAGCAGCGGTCATAACTCGGCAAAGAGCGTGCTTCGCGACGATGGCATCCTTCTCGATCTTTCCTTTATGCGCAACGTCAGTATTGATCCTGCTCGCAGGACAGCAAATGTGCAGCCCGCGCTGTGGAACGTACAACTGGTTGAGGAAGCAGCGAAGCATGGCCTGTCGTTTCCCGCAGCCCATTGCCCAAGTGTTGCACTTGGTGGTTACCTGCTCGGTGGTGGCATGGGCTGGAATCATGCGCACTGGGGCGGCCCGGCCTGTCATTCCATCGTTTCCATGGATGTGATTACCGCGGATGGAAAAAAGGTGCGGGCCAGCGCGTCGGAAAACCCGGATCTATACTGGGCTGCCCGGGGCGCCGGACCCGGTTTTTTCGGGGTGGTAACCAACTTTGAATTGAAGTTATATTCGGCGCCGGCGCATATTCTCAATAGCATGTATATCCACCCGCTGGACAACCTGCCAGCAGTCAGTGCTGCACTGGAAAAACTGGTGGAGATAAAGGATGAACGCGTGGAGCTGTTATTGTTACTCATGCACAACCCGCAAGCTCCCGCTGGTACACCGCCAGCACAGTCAAAGATCTGTTTTGTCGGTGCCAATGCCTTTGCGGATTCAGAAGAAGAAGCAAAGGAAATGCTGCTGCCTTTTGCTGAAAGTGAACTGGCCGCACAGAGCGTGTTCAAGGCTGAATACCAGCCAAGCTCATTTAACAAGCTTTACTATCCTGAGAACGTGGATACCGGTCTCGGGCGTTATGCTGTTGATACGGACTGGAGCAATGATCTCGGCGGTCTGCTTGGCAGCGTTGCGGAACACTTCAGGGAGACACCCTCCGAGCGTTCCCATTTTGTGGGTTCACTGGCCATGAATACTACCCTGCATGACGATGCCTGCTTTTCACGCATAGCACGGCATTTTTTTGGTAGCTACCTGGTGTGGGACAGGGAAGAGGATGACGAAGCAAACTATGCGTGGCTTGAAAAAAATCACGAGCTTGTTAAACCCTATAGTGAAGGTCACTATGTCAACGAGGTGGCCGGTGACCGTTTCCCCGGGCGCTACCGTGACAGCTTTTCACCGGAAAACTGGCAACGCCTTGGGGACCTGAGAAGAAAATATGATCCCACCGGGGTGTTCCACGCTTACCTTGGCGAATCCTGATACTGTTGCGTAAGGAAAAGTAAAATGAATGAATCCATATTGATAAAGAACGCCCACATCTTTGACGGTCACAATGACGACCTGTCCGATGCCAGCAGCGTTCTACTGGCTGAAGGGGAAATCAAGGAGATCACGAGTGGTGCAATAAAGGAAGATGGCCACCTGGTCGTTGATGCCGCGGGTCGCACCCTGATGCCGGGTCTTATCGACAACCATATACACGTTCATATACCCACGCTGGATATCACTGCACTGTCACGCATGCCGGAAACCTACGTGGCCCAGTATGCCCACGTTTTCCTCAGCAGCACATTGATGAGGGGTTTTACCACTATTCGTGATATTGGTGGCGGAGACGTGGGTGTCTCACGCGCGATTGATCATGGCATGGTGCGCGCTCCCCGGTTTTACTACGCCGGCAAGATCATGTCCCAGACAGGCGGACACGGTGATATGCGCCCCGGCTGGGAAATTGATCCAAATGAGCACCTGTGCAACTGCGGAGGGCATTCAAGCAAGTTGACACGTATCGTGGATGATCCCTGGGAGATGCGTCGCGCCGTGCGCGATGAACTGCGCAAGGGTTCACACTGTATCAAGATCATGGGCTCGGGCGGTGTCGCCAGTCCCAACGATCCGCTGCACCACACCCAGTTCACCGAGGAAGAGATACGAGCCGCGGTGGATGAGTGTAGCCGACAGGAGACCTATGTCTCAGCTCACTGTCACCCGGCCGAAGCGGTACGTCGCTGTGTCGAGTTTGGCGTGCGTTGCATTGAACACGCCACCTTGATCGACAGGGACACCGCAGAATATGTTGCCGGTACGGATGCCTACATCGTGCCTACCTGTGCCGTGATACATTCGCTGCACGAAGATGGAGAAAAGTATGGATTACCAGCCGTGAGCCAGGAAAAGATGGCGGTGGTTTATGAGCAGGCCGTTGATAGCCTGGCCATCATGCGGGATGCCGGGGTAAAGCTGGGCCTGGGCACCGATCTTCTTGGCCCACAGCACGTCAAGCAATGCACCGAGTTTGCTATTCGCAAGTCCGTGTTCACACCTTTTGAGATTCTCAGGCAGGCAACGTCAACAAATGCGGAGATACTAATGGAACCGGAGCGTCTTGGCTGTATAAAGGAAGGCGCCTTTGCGGATGTGCTACTAGTGGATGGAAACCCGCTTGAAGATATTGGATTGCTGGAGAAGGATGGTGCTGCACTACCTGTCATCATTCGCAAGGGAGAGATGGTGAAATGTGAACTACCGGGAATGGAAGGGCTTGTTGAGGATTTTATTTGGCCGACCTGAATCTCTATAGCTACTTCCAGACCTGCTCTGCCACCCTCAATAAATTTCCCCCAAGAATACCGCTGATATTCTCGTCGCTGTAACCCAGCTTTATCATTTCCTCTACCATTTCCGACAGCTGTTCCGGTTTAACAAAGCGTATGCCATCCACGTAACCCTTGTCCGGCGGAAAAAGCACCGGGTTTTCCCTGACATAATCATCCAGTTCCTGCATATCAAAACAGTAGTCGAGGCCAATCCCCACGTGTGATGCGCCAATTTTTTGTACCACGTAATCGATGTGACGAATAATGGTTTGCGTGCTGGAGTCATTTTCACCGAGAAAAATACCCACGCCATTCAGGCAGACAATCCCACCGGTACTGGCACAGGCCTCAATGGCATCGTCGGGAATGTTGCGTGCATGCTCATGCAGTGCGAGGGGATTAGAGTGAGAAAAGATCACCGGCTGCGTGGCGTAGTCCATCACGTCCATCACCGTGCGATAACCTGTATGACTGCAGCAGGTGACCATACCCACGCGGGCCATTTCATCAATCACTCGACGACCGAAATCGGTAAGGCCACTGTCTTCATCCTGGCAGCCACCACCGAGGGAGTTGTTCCTGTTATAGGCGATGAGCATCCAGCGTACGCCAAGATCGTAGTACATGCTGACCATGCTGAGCTGGTCGTTCAGCACGCGGCCGCCCTCAAGGTCAAAAAAAACGCCCAGCCTGTTTTCCTGTTTTGCCCGATGAATATCGTCGACGGTTTCAACCAGTGTGTAATCATCAGCGTGTTCACGGATCCAGTGGCGAATGTTTGCCAGCACCAGCAAGGTGTTTTCCCATGGCATACCGTCAAAGCCGGCATTCAGTGATACGACATTAAAACCCGCTTCCCGGTAGCGCGACAGCTGTGGAAGAAATTCGGTGTCGTCACCCCTGAGCGGCATACAGCCGTGGTTATCCCATGCCAGGCTGTTTTCGATTAATTGATTTGCCCTGTCGCTCATCTGTTGAATTTTCGACCCCGTTGATTCTTTGCCTGTCTGAACGTTAACATAATTTGGGTGGCTGTATAGCAGGAGGCCGTTTTCTGCTAACCTTTCATGCCATGAGCTCAAACTACAGGAACCTGGTTCTGTGCGCTGCAGCCTGTTCATTACTCGGGGCAATAACTACCTCGCTACTGGTATTTCTTCCCGCATCCTCCACGGTGGATACACAGAACACTATTCTTCTCTACAAGGATAATCTTTATACCGCGAAATTATGGATCCTGTTTTTTCACCCGCAGTTTAACTTCATAGCGGCGCTTGGTATCGCTGTCGTATTAATGAAAAAGTATCCACTGGAGATAATCACGGGCACATTCTTCCTGCTGGTGTGGACCGTAACAGAAATGTCGCAGCAGGCATTCCTTATTGATGCCCTAAACCAGTACTGGCGACCGGCATACATGGCGGCACAGGATGAAATGAGCAGGGACATCTTCCTCGCCCTGATAAAAGGCAGCGATGCCCTGTCGGACAGCAAGTATTTTGTATTGCTTTACGGCTTTGCCATGGGTTCATTGCTTTACGGTATCGCCATGACGAGAGAAGCGGGTATTACACGCTGGCTGGGACTTGCATATCTTTTCATCGGCATGCTCAGCCTAAGTGCCTTTGTAAGCTATTACCTTGGTGCCGTATTTCTTTCAGCACCGGTCACGTGGTGTTACGAATGGATTTACCCTTACCTGCAACCGCTGGTCAGGGTCGCAGTGGCTGCGTGGTTATTTATGTACTGGAAAGAAAGCAGGGAGTTGACCGGGCCACAGGATTAATGTTTGCCCGCTGTTTGAGTAGCTACAGGAATGAAGTGAAACACAGCCCGCAATATTTGCGGGCTATGTTTAAACACGGTTAATCAGGCGTCTTCTGCGCCGGTCTGGACTTTCTCAAACCACTCTTCGATGGGCATGGTGCCACCGGACGCGTCCACTTTTGCGCGGTCGGCTTCGGGGATCACGTCCTGCATCAGGTCGATGCGTTTCCAGGTTGCCATTGGTGTTTCCTGGTCGTCCTTTGGTATGTAGCGGGACTGTGACAGGCGCTGGTAACGATGAATGTAGCGAGGACAGTTCTGGAAGATCTGATCCACGGTGATCTTGACCACCAGCTGTGCTTCCTTGTAGGAGCCCACCAGATCTGGATCCCGTGACAACTCAGCAGTCCCTTGAATGCGCATACGGTGCGGGTTTTCAAAATCAATCAGCAGCAGGCCGATTTTGCCACTGGCATCGATGTTGCCCATTGAAAGGTACATGCCGTTACCGTCATAGCAGGGGAAAGTCAGGGTCTTATTGTCAACCACGCGAAGAAAACCCACGTCACCACCCTTGTAGGACACGGTAGGACTGCCGTTCGCGTCAACACTGGCGAGGAAAAACATGTCGCGGCTTTCAATAAATCCGCGGTGTTCGTCTTCGATGGTGGGACTGCAGGCCAGTTCTATAATCCTGTCTGCCAGGTTTCGAGTTTCGAACTCATCCTGCAAACTCCTGTGTGCATCTCCAAATAGTTCACTCATATTCTTTGCCTCGCATTTACCGAGTACGTTCCCGGTGGTAATTGGTGGGCCCGGTAGGACTTGAACCTACGACCAATGGATTCACTCTATCCCGCTGTTTCCAACAGGAGCGGACTATCTCATCACCCTCAACCATGTTGCTAGGGTGCGGGACGCTCTTGCCTGTGATTAAGAACACTAAAGTTCCCAGGTAGTCTCTGCACCTTCCGAAGGTGTACCCTCGGCTTGGCTCAGGGTTACCAGCAGCAAGGCTGTTAAGGTTTCCCTGAATTCATCCCGTTCATTCCATATCTTTCGATATGAACGCACCATTTTGATGAGTCCACTGCTCTAACCAACTGAGCTACAGGCCCGTTTTGGGGTTAGGGATTCTATCAAAAAAACAGGCATTAATACTAAATAATCGCCGACGTATGCAGGCTGAATACGAAAAAAAACCGGGAAGGGGCATTGCCCCATCCCGGTTTTGCGGTCCAGAAAATACCGTGTCTAGACGCCAGCTTCCTTCGTGGTTTTCACGATAGCAGCAGCAACCTTGTACGGATCGGCGTTGGATGCAGGTCGACGATCTTCCAGGCGGCCTTTCCAGCCGTCTTCCACGGTGCCAATTGGAATACGAATTGAAGCACCACGATCAGACACACCATAGCTGAACTGCTTGATGGACTGGGTTTCGTGGCGACCGGTCAAACGCTGGTCGTTGTCGGCGCCGTAAACACTGACGTGACGGTCGATGTTCTTGCCAAATTCCTCGCAGATCTTGGTAAAGACATCTTCGTTACCGGCATCACGCATGGAACCGTTTGAGAAGTTGGCGTGCATACCGGAGCCGTTCCAGTCCGTGTCACCCAGTGGTTTCGGGTGCCATTCAATAGCAAGACCATGCTTCTCAGCGGTTCGCTCAAGGATGTAGCGAGCCAGCCAGGTTTCATCACCGGCCTTGGCAGCACCCTTGGCAAATACCTGGAACTCCCACTGGCCAGCGGCAACTTCGCCATTGATGCCTTCAACGTTTAATCCTGCTTCAAGACACAGGTCGAGATGTTCCTCGATGATTTCACGACCATAGGCATTCAGCGCACCGACGGAGCAGTAGTAGGGCCCCTGGGGTCTTGGAAAACCGGCGTAAGGAAAACCAGGTGGACGGTCTGTGTGGGGATCCCAGAGAAAGTATTCCTGTTCAAAACCAAACCAGAAATCATCATCGTCGTCGTCGATGGTGGCACGGCCATTGGATTCATGGGGTGTACCATCGGCATTGAGTACCTCGGTCATGACAAGGTAACCGTTGCGACGATCGGGATCGGGAATGATGGCAACCGGCTTTAGCAGGCAGTCTGAAGAACTACCGTCAGCCTGCTCCGTGGAGCTTCCATCGAAAGACCACATAGGAGCGTCTTCCAGCTTGCCGCTGAAATCCGACTGGATCATTGTTTTACTACGCAGGCTCTGGGTCGGCTTGAAGCCGTCAAGCCAGATATACTCCAACTTACTTTTCATTTTTTTCTACGCTCCTTGAGCTTCTGTTTTGGTGACTTGAGGGAAAAACTGCAAATCTAAAGACTTTTACTGAGCAAATAATGTTCCAATTTTATGCATTAATTCCCGGGCCTCGAATTTTCACTTTCAAGGCCGAAAATGCCACTGGGAATGAATCACAAGCTATTGTTTTTAATAAAATTAGTATCGCAGCCAGTGAATAGCCGAATGACCTTCCAGGGTTTGCTCATGGCAGGGGGTCTGCCCAGCAATGCACTATAATAGTGCAAATCAAATATGGAAGCGATCCATTTTGGTGCGTTGCTAATATCCTGGTATCAGGACCAGTCTTCCTCCAGCAGGCGTACAAGCTGCTCGCAATCAGAAATACGATTCCCCGGTTCTTTTTCCAGGCACTGCATAGCGATGTCTTCCAGCAAGCGGGGAACATGGTGCTTTGCCACTTTCGAAGGCCTCTCCGGCACCTCGTGCAGGATTTGTTCAAACACCGCGTTGATGGTTTCTTCCGTTGTTGGTGGTCGACCCGCGAGAATCTCGTAGAGAATGACGCCAAGGCTGAAAATGTCGGTGCGATAATCGATGCCCGGGTCGCGGCGCACCTGTTCCGGTGACATGTATGTCACCGTGCCCTGCAGGTCACCGGAGTCACTCAGGCTACTGACTTTTTCACCAGCATCGACGCTGGCCTGTCCGCCCGTTTCGCTATCTCCCGTGTCCGGGCTCCACACCTTCGCCAGTCCCCAGTCCAGCAGCAGGGTTTCACCAAAGCGACCAACCAGCACATTTTCCGGTTTAACGTCACGGTGGATGACGCGGTGGCTGTGCGCATAGGCCAGTGCCTGGGCCACGGGAATCAGCACGTTGATCAACTGCCTGAGATCATAGCGCTCGCGGTAGTCCAGCACCTCGCGCAGGGTATAACCAAATACCAGCTTCATGGTGAAGTAGTAGTGACCATTGCTTTCGCGACCCAGCTCGTAGGTGGGTACCACGGCGGGGTGCATAAGCATGGCACTGACGCGGGCCTCTCTCAGGAAGCGCGTGTTTTCAATTGGGTCATCGGCAAACTCGGGCAGCAGCTTCTTGTAACAGACGGTTCTTGATAAGTGCAGATCCCTGCATGACATCACTACCGCTTTACCGCCTTTCGCAATGGTCTTGAAATAGGCGTACCTGGTACTCGGATTCAGTGTCTGTGGCAGATCCTTGTCGGTATTTTCCAGGTAGACGATGTCGCTATCATCTTTTGGCGGTTCAGGGAATGAGGTCATTACTGCGTGCCCCTATTTAAGACAGTCATCGCAGTATCTTTGCACAAGCAGGATGAAATTACGAGAAAATGGCTGTGGGCGCGGTGCAGAAAAATAATACGGCAGAAGGCAAAAAACCCCGGCTCATGTACTGCAACCGGGGTTTTTTAAAACAGGCCTATATCAGGAATCGAGAAAGGTCTTGAGCTGCTCGGAGCGGCTCGGATGGCGCAGCTTGCGCAGGGCCTTTGCTTCGATTTGTCGAATACGCTCCCTGGTGACATCGAACTGCTTGCCGACTTCCTCGAGCGTGTGGTCGGTGTTCATGTTGATACCAAAACGCATGCGCAATACCTTTGCTTCACGCGGCGTCAGGCCAACCAGTGCATCGTGGGTGGCACGACGCAGCCCTTCAAAGCCGGCAGAATCGGACGGCATCTGGGTGTTCAGATCTTCGATGAAGTCGCCAAGATGCGAATCGTCATCGTCACCAATGGGTGTTTCCATGGAAATGGGTTCCTTGGCGATCTTCAGCACCTTGCGTACCTTGTCCTCTGGCATTTCCATCTTTTCAGCCAGTTCTTCCGGCGTCGGTTCGCGACCCATTTCCTGCAATATTTGCCTGGAAATACGGTTCAACTTGTTGATGGTCTCGATCATGTGTACCGGGATACGAATGGTACGGGCCTGGTCAGCGATTGAACGCGTGATTGCCTGTCGTATCCACCAGGTTGCATAGGTGGAGAACTTGTAACCGCGACGGTATTCAAACTTGTCCACGGCTTTCATCAGGCCAATGTTGCCTTCCTGGATGAGATCCAGGAACAGCAGTCCGCGATTGGTGTACTTCTTGGCAATAGAGATAACCAGCCTAAGGTTGGCTTCCACCATTTCCTTCTTTGCACGTCGAGCCTTGGCTTCACCGGTGGAAACCTTTCGATTGATTTCCTTTATTTCCGAGATACTCAATGTGCTGTTATCAAAGGCGATCGCCAGTTTTTTCTGCAGCTTGACGACTTCTTCCTTGACCTCTTTTATCGCCGGGGCATAGGGCTTCTTGCTCCTTGCAATGCCGTTTATCCAGTTCGTATTTATCTCGTTACCCGGGAAAGACGTGATGAAATCCTTGCGTGGCATCTTTGCGTCTCTCACGCAGAGTTTCATGATGTCTCTTTCCGTCTTGCGAATTTGATCGATGAGAAGACGAACGCCAACGGTGAGCTTGTCAATGAACTTGGGAGACAGCTTCAGTTCCATGAACTTCTCAGTCAGCTGTTCCTGCAGCGTCATGGTGCGCTTGTGATCTTTGCCATAACGCTTGATGGCTTTCATCAACTTGTTATAGAGAACATCTATTTCCTTGATGTGAGCGCGCACCTCTTCCGGATCCGGACCGGTTGGCTCATCATCAGAATCGTCGTCATCGTCTGAATCGTCATCCGACTCATCCTTGGCGACGGTTTCAACAGGCGCGATTCCCGCGTCAGGATACTCTTCGTTGTCACTGAAGCCGACAATGACATCACTCAGCTTCATGTTCTCAGCTTCGACCTCGGCGTGGGAAGCGAGTAACCACTCGATGGTTGCTGGCAAATGGGAAAGCGCCGTGAGCACCTGGTTGATGCCTTTCTCTATGCGCTTGGCGATCTTGATCTCGCCTTCACGGGTTAGGAGATCAACCGTGCCCATTTCACGCATGTACATACGGACCGGGTCTGTGGTGCGGCCAAATTCGTTTTCAACGCTAACGAGAGCGGCGGCAGCTTCTGCTGCAGCATCTTCGTCGGGACCAATGGTGCTGTCGGTCATGACAATGTCGCGATCGGGTGCGGTTTCATGCACCTCGATGCCCATGTCATTAATCATGTTGATGATGTCTTCGATCTGCTCCGGGTCGACGATATCGTCGGGCAGGTGATCATTGACTTCGCTGTAGGTAAGAAAGCCCTGTTCCTTGCCCTTTGCTATCAATAATTTCAGACGTGACTGCTTGTCCTCTGAATTCTGGGTTTGTGCGAGTTGCTCCATTTAGAGTGTCTCTTGGTATAAAACTTGCAGTCACTATGAGTGTTACTAATAGTGCTAACTGCAGTGGTTAAGTGATTGATTGATGTGCCTTTTTCACGAGGCAAAAATAAACGATCAGTATAGCCTATTGCCCTGCAACATGCCAAGTTTGATTTGTCTTTTTAGTGAGACTCAGTTGCCTTTCTGAAGGTTCCTGAGACGTGATTTGAGCTCTTCGGAGGCGTCCGCCAGGTTGACATTGCGTGCTTCGAGAAAGGGTGAATCCGCTTCTTCCAGCATTCCCTGGATGGCGTCAAGAAATTCCCGCGACAGGTCGAGACTGTCGTTATCAAAGACTTCCATGGAGGAAAGTTCATGAAAACGCTTACTGAATCGGCTATCCCGCCAGCGTTCCAGCAGCTGGGCCGTGCTGATCTCGGGGGCCGCGTGAATACTTTCCAGTAACTCCACCAGGGTGTCTACGCCTGCGGCCTGGCACTTTTTCAGGCTGGTTGGTTCTTCCACCAGCGTGGCCAGCGAAGGTTGCCTGAGCAGCAGGGCGATAACCCAGCTGATCCTTGTCATACCGGCCACCTCGGTTCTGAACAGCGGCACCCGGGTTTTCGCCGGCGCGGCTTTTTCCGGCAGCTTGGCGGCAATACTCGACTTGTTGAGACCGGTTAGTTCTTCCACCTGCTGCAGCATCAACTGCCTGAACACGCCTTCAGGTAGCTGTGCCAGCATGGGTTCCATGTTCTTCATGAACACCGAGCGTCCTTCTATCGTGGACAGGTCATTGCCGGATTTCGCCACCTTGAGCATGTGGTCGGAAAGCAGGATCAGGTCAGAGTTATCGAGAAAACTTTGTGCGCCCCTGTCACGCACAAAATCATCCGGGTCCATGCCTTCGGGTAGAAAGCGAAAAAATACCCGGCGGCCGTCTTCCATGAGAGCCAGCGAGGTCTCCATGGCGCGCGCTGCAGCCTTCTTTCCAGCATTGTCGCCATCAAAGCAAAACACGATTTCCGGGCAGCTTCGAAACAGGCGCTGCAGGTGCTCGGGGGTTGCCGCGGTGCCGAGGCTGGCCACGGCATTCCTGATGCCAAACTGGGCCAGGGCAATCACATCCATGTAGCCCTCTACAACATAGACGCGCTCGAGATCACGCTGGCTTTGCCGCGCCTGGTAAAGCCCGTAAAGCTCCCGTCCCTTGTGAAAAACCGCTGTCTCCGGTGAGTTGAGGTACTTTGGCGTGTCCTCGTCTTTTAACACGCGTCCGCCAAAGCCGATGACCCTGCCTCTTTGATCCCTGATGGGGAACATGAGCCGCTCGCGAAAGCGATCGTAAAATCCGCCACCTTCACGCTGGATGACAAGCCCGGCTCGACCCAGGCGTTCCTGCCCGGCTTCGGAGGAGCCCAGCTCCTTTATCAGGTTATCCCAGCCCGCCGGTGCATAACCCAGTTCAAAATCACGCGCCACCTCGCCGGAGATACCGCGCTTTTTAAGATACTCCACCACCTGCCCGGCCTGGGGATGTTCGCGCAACTGGTTGCAGTAGTAACGCACAACCAGTTCCATCAATTCATAAAGCTCGGCACTCCGGTTGTCCGTTTTTGCCTGCCCTGCTTCCCTTGGTACCGGCATGCCGTTGCGGTTGGCCAGTTCCTCGATGGCATCGAGAAACTCAAGGTGCTTGTACTCCATGAGAAAGCTGATGGCAGTGCCGTTGGCGCCGCAGCCAAAGCAGTGATAAAACTGTTTTGGCTGGCTGACGGTAAACGAAGGGGTCTTTTCATCGTGAAACGGGCAGCAGGCCTGGAAGTCCTTGCCGGCTTTTTTTAGCGGCACGAAGCCATCGATGAGCTCGACAATGTCTGTACGAGCCAGCAACTCATCGATAAAACTTTGTGGGATTTTTCCAGCCATTTCCAAAGTATAACTGCCCAATTGTCCAAAAATGACCTTTTTCCGCGCCAGCATTGTCAGCGCCGTGCTCGAATCCTCATGTATTAGTTATACACTCCGGTTCTGCGCGCGGTGCTTTCGCGCTGGCACGAAAAAATCTCTATTTTTGAACTCAGAAAATAAGTTCGAGGTGGCCGTTGCTGGAACGTCAGACTACAAGGGTAATTTAAGAGAGTTTGTTTTTTACTAAGGCACTTAATGCGCCCATGTCGGCGCGGCCTTGAGCTTTTGACTTGATAATGCCCATCACCTTGCCCATGTCCTTCATGCCCTCGGCGCCGGTGGCACTGATGGCTTCATCGATGAGCTGGTTGATTTCATCTTCGCTCAACGCTTCGGGCAGGTAGTTGGAAACAATGGAGAGTTCGTACTCTTCTTTTTCAACCAGGTCGTCGCGACCGGCATTCCTGTACTGCTCGATGGAATCGCGATGCTGCTTGGCCAGCTTGTCGAGCACGCCAAGCATCTGTGCATCATCCAGCTCTATACGCTGGTCAACCTCGATTTGTTTCACCGCGGCGGTGATAAGGCGAAGCACGGCCAGTTGCTCCTTTTCCTTGTTACGCATGGCCGACTTGACATCATCATTGATGCGTTGCTTGAGTTCTGACATTTTGAAGAAACTACCGGCTTACCGGCAAAGCTGCCGGCCTAGTACAGGCGAGTGTGACGAAGGTTTTCCTTGGAAAGACGCTTTAACTGGCGTTTTACGGCTGCTGCAGCCTTGCGTTTTCTAACCTGGGTCGGTTTTTCGTAGAATTCCCGGCGATGTACATCGGCCAGGGTGCCGGCTTTTTCGCAGGCGCGCTTGAAGCGGCGAATAGCGATATCGAAAGGCTCGTTTTCTCGTACTCTAATTGATGGCATAAATCTTAATTCCGAATTTCTTTATCAGGTGATTCTCAGCGAGCCGGAGATTTTATTAGTAAACCGGTCAATTGCAAGTAAAATGCGCTTTTTTGACTAAATTACAACAAAAAACAGCGAATTATGGGCCCAATATGCGTGTACTTGGTATAGAAACATCCTGTGACGAGACGGGCATCGCCCTGTATGACTCCGATAAGGGGCTGCTGGCCCATGCACTTCACTCCCAGGTGGACCTGCACCAGGTCTACGGTGGCGTGGTGCCGGAGCTGGCTTCGCGGGACCATATCCAGAGGGTGCTGCCGCTTATCGAGGAGGTGTTTAGCGAGGCCGGTGCCAGCGCCGAGGATCTCGACGGCGTCGCCTACACTGCCGGGCCCGGCCTGGTAGGCGCACTGCTGGTGGGGGCTGCCGTGGGACGCAGCCTGGCCTATGCCTGGAACATACCGGCGGTGGAGGTGCATCACATGGAGGCCCACCTGCTGGCGCCCATGTTGGAGGATGAGGCGCCGGAGATGCCATTCCTGGCGCTGCTGGTATCCGGTGGTCATACACAGCTGATGCAGGTGAATGGACCGGGAGACTATGTCCTCCTGGGTGAGTCACTGGATGATGCCGCTGGCGAAGCTTTTGATAAAACCGCCAAGCTGCTCGGCCTGGGTTATCCGGGTGGCGCGGCGATCTCTGCCCTGGCTGAAAAAGGACGCCCGGACCGGTTTAAATTTCCACGGCCCATGACGGACCGGCCCGGGCTTGATTTCAGCTTCAGCGGTTTGAAAACACATGCACTGACCACGGTCAGGGACAACGACGATGATGAGCAGACCCACGCGGATATTGCACGGGCATTTGTTGAAGCCGTGGTGGATACGCTGCTTATCAAGTGTCGTCGCGCGCTGGAGGAAACTGGTTTAACCCGGCTGATCGCCGCGGGCGGCGTCAGTGCCAACAAGCAACTGCGCCAGGGCCTGCACGAGATGATGGCAGAGCGGGGCGGCAGGGCCTATTTTCCCAGGCCTGAATTCTGTACCGATAACGGTGCGATGATTGCCTATGCCGGTTATACGCGGCTCAAGGCAGGGATGAGCCAGGATCTGAGTATTGTTGCCTACCCGCGCTGGGAGCTGGGCACCGGGCAGTAGGCCCGTTCCAGGTGCTCGTGGGCTTTCAGGCCTCGCTGGCTTCGGGATCTTTTTTTCGACCGAGTCGAATCCTGTCCTCTTCCCCGGCCAGGAGTTTCCTTATATTGGGGCGATGGCGCCACAGCAAGAGCGCGGCCATGACCGTGTTACAGGCTACCAGCGGCCATGACGGGCTGAGCCAGAGTGTATAGACCGGTGCCAGGGCTGCTGCACCGAGCGCAGCCAGTGATGAATAGCGAAACACCAGTGCCAGTGACAGCCACACCAGTGCAAAGCAGGCGCCGAGGCCCAGGTGCATACCCAGCAGTACCCCGACAAAAGTGGCCACGCCCTTGCCACCCTTGAACTGGAAAAACACCGGGAAAAGGTGGCCAAGAAAAGCGGCCAGTGCGGCCAGCCCGACCACCAGGTCTGCTGCACCCGAGAGCCCGATGAGTAACACCGGGAGAAAACCCTTTAACGCGTCTCCAAGCAGCGTCAGTGCGGCGGCCTTTTTTCCGTGCAACCTCAGCACGTTGGTGGCGCCCGGGTTTTGCGAACCCTCGCTGCGCGGATCCGGCTTGCCGAGCATCTTGCATACAAGTACTGCCGAGGCGATGGAGCCTGTCAGGTAGGATGCAACGATGGCGAGCACACTGCTTATCATGATCAGATTCCTGTTGGCCTATTGTCGGCGAGGGCTTTGCACTATCCTTATATACCCTAGCTTATGTAATATGGACAATAAATTCTTTAGAAATTATGGACATTATTTACCTTAACGATCTCAGGATCGACACTGTGATCGGTATCTATGACTGGGAGCGCCAGACAAAGCAGACGGTGATCCTGGACATCCAGATGGGCACCGATATTCGCCGTGCTGCCGCATCTGATTCCATTGATGACACACTTAACTACAAGGCCGTGGCGAAGAGGCTGTTTAGCTTCGTCGGTGACAGCGAGTTTGAGCTGGTTGAAACACTGGCGGAAAAGATCACCGAGATACTCATGGAGGAATTCGATATTCCCTGGGTGCGTTTGCAGTTGAACAAGCAGGGTGCGCTTCGCGGAGTGCGTGATGTTGGTGTCATTATTGAACGGGGTGAGAAGAGCTGATGGCAAAAGCATTTATTGGTGTCGGGAGTAACATTGATCGCGAAGAAAATATACGTGCTGCACTCAAGGCACTTTGCAAGTCCTTCTCGGCAGTGGTGGCGTCAAAAGTTTATGAAAGCTCTTCAGTAGGATTTGAAGGAGACAATTTCTTTAACCTCGTGGTTGGTATCGAAACAGAACTTTCGCCCAGGCAGCTACAGGATACGCTGCATGAGATCGAGGCGGATTATGGCAGGAGCAGGGGTGGTCCGCGTTATGTTTCACGGACACTGGATCTTGATCTCCTGCTGTACGACGACATGGTGGTTGACGAGGAAGACCTGCAAATCCCGCGCGAGGATGTCTCTCGCTTTGCCTTTGTTCTTCGCCCGCTATCTGAACTCGCTGGCGATGACTGTCATCCTGTATCAGGCAAAAGTTACGCGAAGATGTGGCAGGAGTTTGCGGACAAGGAGCAGAAACTCTGGCCGGTGAATTTTAATTTACTCAGCCAGGCTGAATAATATACCCAGCATTAAACCGGAGATAAGCAAATGACCCTGAGATTGATAAGCCTGCTGCTGTTTTGCAGTTTACTTCCAGCCTGCAATTCTGTTTCGACCAAGAGCCAGGGCGAATCCCTGGTTAACAGCATAGATGAATACGTGGCAGCACTTCGATGGGGGCGTTTTGACAGTGCCGCGCAATACCATCTCAACAAGGATAATTCCGCTATGGAAGTGGATACGTCCCAGCTTGAATATATCCGTGTTACCGGTCACAGGGTGAAAAAGAAAAGTATCAATGAAGCGATCGACGAGGCGCAGGTGGAAATCGAATTACAGTACTATCACAACGAGTACGGCACTCTGAAAAAACTGGTGACACAACAAACCTGGTGGTACAGCGTCGAGGCGAAAAAGTGGTTTCTCAGTAATGACTTTCCAAAATTCTGAGCGCGAATAAAGCCACCGGGGACTAGAAAAATAGTTCCCTGAGTTTCTCACCCGGGTCGTCAGCCCGCATCAGGGACTCGCCCACGAGAAACCCATTGACGCCGTTCTTGCGCATCAGCAGGACATCTTCGTGACTGTTGATACCACTCTCGGTAATCACGGTGCGGTCAGGAAAAACGTCTATCATGAGCCGCAGGGTTGTTTGCAGTGTTGTTTCAAAACTGTGCAGGTCACGGTTGTTAATGCCAATGACCGGGCACCGCAGGACGTGGGCGCGTTCAAGCTCTTCGCGGTTGTGGATTTCCACCAGCACATCGAGCCCGAGGCTTTCAGCAAGGTCGCTTAGCTCCCGCATTTCCCTGTCCTTTAAAACCGCCGCGATCAGTAGAATACAGTCTGCACCGAGGGCACGTGACTCGTAGACCTGGTAGGGGTCAATAACAAAGTCCTTTCGAATCACCGGAAGCTGGCAGGCTTCGCGCGCACTTTGCAGGTATTCATCTGCGCCCTGGAAAAAATCCACGTCGGTCACCACCGACAGGCAGCAGGCACCGCCTTTTTCATAGGCGCGGGCAATTTTCGCCGGATCAAAATCTTTCCTGATGAGTCCCTTGCTTGGCGAGGCTTTCTTGATTTCTGCGATCACGGCCGGCTGTCCGGCTGAAATATTTTCACGAATGGCACCGTGAAAGGGGCGAAGCGCAGGTGCCTGTGCAATTTTTTCCTGCAGCTCTTCAATGGAACAGCGTGCGCTGCGCTCTTTGACCTCTTCAGCTTTTGTTTGCAGGATTTTATCCAGTATGTCAGGAGTTGTTGGCATGAAATTGTGACATTCAATAAAGGTGTTTCAGGAGGACTGGTCTAGAAAATTTTGTAACAGCTGGTGCCCATTGGCGGTAAGAATGGATTCGGGATGAAATTGCACGCCAAAAATTGCTTCGTCCCTGTGACGCATGCCCATGATTTCATCCATCTCGCCATTTTCATTTTCGGTCCATGCGGTGACTTCAAAACAGTCGGGCAGGGAATCCTTTTCCACGATAAGTGAATGATAGCGGGTGGCGGTAAAAGGAATGTTAATACCTTTAAATATGTCACTGCTGTTATGCAGTATTTCAGAAGTCTTGCCGTGCATGATTTCCCCGGCATGGACGACCTTGCCACCAAAGGCCTGGCCGATGCTCTGGTGGCCAAGACAGACTCCCAGTATGGGTAGCTTTCCCTTGAAGTGTTTTATCAGGTCAATGGAGATGCCGGCCTCGTTGGGTGTGCAGGGGCCGGGAGATATGACGATTCGCTCCGGCGCCAGGTCTTCGATTTCCTGCAGGCTGATCCTGTCATTGCGATAGACGCGCACGTCTTCATTCAACTCGCCCAGGTATTGCACCAGGTTGTAGGTGAAAGAATCGTAGTTGTCGATCATTAATAACATGTGTACTCAACCTTCAAAATAATCTGCGCATTTGCGAGAAGCACTGGTGGAAACAGGATAAGCGGACCCTCAGCGGCAGGGAAGCCGGTGAGGAGCGTACATGGATGTATTTACAGCGAGTCCGCGTTCCTTTTGCACCAGTGCTTTTTCCTTGCTTCGACAATCATTTTAACCCTTTTTCAGCCATGGAGACGGCACGAAATATCGCCCGGCCCTTGTTCATGGTCTCTTCCCACTCTGATGTGGGGTTGGAATCGGCCACGATGCCAGCGCCGGCCTGTATGTGCAAGGTGTTGTCCTTGACCACCGCCGTACGAATGGCAATCGCCGTGTCCATATTGCCGGCAAAAGAAAAGTAACCAACCGACCCGGAATAAATACCCCGTTTTACCGGCTCAAGTTCATCGATGATTTCCATTGCCCGAATCTTGGGTGCGCCGCTGACGGTACCCGCGGGAAAAGTAGCACGCAGTACGTCCATGGCTTCGAGCTTTTCTTCAAGCGATGCTTCCACGTTGGACACGATATGCATGACATGGGAGTAGCGTTCGATACCCATGTTTTCAGTTACTTTAACGCTACCCGTTTTCGATATTCTGCCAAGATCATTTCGACCGAGGTCAATCAGCATCAGGTGTTCAGCCAGTTCCTTGGGATCTTCGAGTAACTCTTTTTCCAGCTGCAGGTCTTCATCGTCATCTTGCCCGCGTGGTCTCGTGCCGGCAATGGGGCGCACGGTGACCTTGCCATCTTCGAGTCTTGATAACACCTCCGGTGACGCACCGACAACCTGGAACTCTTCAAAATCAAGAAAGAACATGTAGGGTGAAGGGTTGGTGCAACGCAGTGCGCGGTAGAGATTGATTGATGGTGCCTGGAAAGGAATGGACAATCGCTGCGACAGGACGACCTGCATCACGTCACCGTCAACAATATACTGTTTTATTTTTTCAACGGACTTTTCAAATTTCTCCTGGGTGAAGCCGGACACGAAATCACTTTCTTCCACCGACTTGCTTTCCGATATGGCAGTCCCGGTAACCTGCGCCTGCAATAATTTCTCGGTAAGACGCTCGAGGTCCTCTTGCGCTTTTGCATAGGCGCTGTCTTCAGCAGGATCCGCGTGCACTACCATGGTCAGCTTTCCACTCAGGTTATCGAAAATCACCACGCGGTCAGACACCATCAGCATGATGTCAGGGCAATCCAGCGGGTCATCGGCGTGACTGCTTTCAAGCCTGGGCTCGATGTAGCGCACACAGTCATAGCCAAAGTAGCCCACGAGACCACCACTAAAGCGTGGTAATCCCGGGACCTGTGGCACGCGGTACTGTTTTTGAAAGTCGGCAATTTCCTGCAGGGGATCGCTGACCTCCTGGTCAGAAACCACCTTGCTGCCGATTTTTACACTGACCCTTCTTCCGCGAACGCTGATAGTGGTATTGGCGGAAAGACCAATCATGGAGTAGCGTCCCCACTTCTCGCCACCCTGTACTGATTCAAGCAGGTAACTTCTCGGACCTGCCGCGAGTTTCATGTAAGCACTCAGGGGAGTTTCAAGATCGGCAAGTATTTCCCTGCACACGGGAATGTGGTTGTAGCCTTCCTGGGCATACTGCTGAAATTGTTCTTCGCTGACGAAACTCATGACGTGTTCCTGAAATGGTCAACCAGCTCCGGAAGGTCCTTTATCACCAGGTCAGGTTTCTCCTCCTGAATATCCCGACCCTGGTTATAACCATAAGGTACGCAAGCAACTGCCATTCCGGCATTACGCGCTGCTTTCACATCCGTGGCTGAGTCTCCAACCATCAGGGAGTTTTCCACGGTGACATTAAAATAATTGGTGGCATGAAACAGCGGTGCAGGATCCGGTTTCAGAACGGGCAGGGTATCACCACATACAATCAGACCGAAGCTATCGAATAGACCGGTGACATGCAGCAATTTTTCTGTATAACGTGTTGCCTTGTTCGTCATGCAGGCAAGATGTATATCCGCTTGCTGCAGCTCAAGCAGCGCTTCCTGTACACCCGGGTAGATCGTGCTTTTAACAGCGATATTGTCAAAATAATAACGCCGGAATTCCTGTAGAGCATGTTGATAAAGTTCATCGTCAGCCCGGCCATTCACATCACCTGTCAGGGCGCGATGCAACAGGCTTTCAATACCGCTGCCAATCCATAGACGAACCTGGTTTTCGTTACAGGTGTCAATGCCGAGCTCTGTCAATGCAGCATTAACCGAGAGCGCCAGATCCGGCGCGGTATCCACGAGGGTACCATCAAGGTCGAACAGCACTAGTTGCGGTCGGGAAAGGGACATACCTGTCAACAAGAGCCCGGCGTACTAACCGTTGTTGGCCTTGCCCAGCTCCTCGCGCATGGCGGAAATGGTAGATGCGTAATCGTCACTGCCAAAAATTGCAGAACCGGCAACAAAGGTGTCAGCGCCAGCTTCGGCAATCTCCCGAATATTATCCACCTTTACACCGCCATCAATTTCCAGGCGAATATCAAGCCCCGAGTCATCGATAATTTTTCTAGCCTGCCGCAATTTATTCAGTGCCTGGGGAATAAAGCTCTGCCCGCCGAAACCAGGGTTTACCGACATCAGCAGGACCATGTCTACCTTGTCCAGCACATGATGCAGGTAATCAAGGGGTGTGGCCGGGTTAAACACCAGGCCTGACTTGCAGCCACTGTCGCGAACCAGCTGCAGTGAGCGGTCTATGTGTTCACTGGCCTCGGGATGAAAGGTGATATAGCTGGCACCGGCACTGGCAAATTCGGGAATGATGCGATCCACGGGTTTGATCATCAGGTGCACATCAATAGGTGCGGTGATGCCGTAATCACGCAGGGCTTTCACCACTACCGGCCCAAAGGTCAGGTTTGGGACGTAATGGTTGTCCATCACGTCAAAATGCACGATATCAGCCCCCGCAGCGAGGACCGCCTCTGTATCCTCACCCAGTCGCGCCATGTCGGCCGAGAGGATGGAAGGTGCGATGAGATTACCAGGCATATTTGTGACTCTTTTAATGTATCGATGTCCCGTAGCAGCGGGTGTTCCGAGTGGCGCACTTTACCGGAATCGGCACAAGGTTGCGAGTCGCGGCACCTCGCGCAGCAGGGTCCTGGTAGGCTATGATTAAGCCCATGCTGCGTCTTTTACTGCCATTCCTCCTGCTGTTGCCAGCCCTGGATAGCCAGGCCTACAACCGCGCGTTTGAACAGAAAATCAGCCGGCAGCTGGTTGAATCCCTGGGAAGTGATGATGAATTCTGGCTGCGTTCCGGTAATACCGAGTTTCTTGGCCTGTACCGGGATTATGAAACCGACCAGCCACAGGGGGCGGTGATCCTCGTGCACGGCATGGGGGCTCACGCAGACTGGCCAGAGGTGATTCGACCGCTTCGAATGTCCCTGCCTAAGATCGGCTGGGCGACCCTGTCGATCCAGATGCCGGTCATGTCCCCGACCGATAGCATCGCGGACTATGGTATGACCATGCCTGAGTCCAGGCGTCGTATCCAGGCCGCGGTAAGACAACTGCTGGACTGGCGTTATCTCAATATTGTCATTATTGGTCACAGTTTCGGTGCTGCGACTTCGGCCCATGCCCTTGCCGCGAAAGATCTGCAACAGGTAAAAGCCTTTGTCGGAATCAGCATGCAGGCCCAGCCTTTTCTAAACCCACGGCTGAAGCTGCTGAAGGAACTGGAAGCGCTTTCCATTCCCGTACTCGATATCTACGCGAGCAGGGACAGGCCCGAAGTACTCCGGGAAGTGGACGATCGCCGTCTAGCAGCTCGAAAGAGTGGTAACCAGGCCTACACCCAGGCGGAGCTGGACGGCGCCGATCATTACTTTACCGGCATGGACGAAGTGCTGCTGAAACGCATACAGGGCTGGCTTATCAAGGCTTCCCCGGGTAGCAGGGTACGGCTCGAGGAACAGGGCGCCGACCCGACAAAACAGGGGTCTGTAGTCGAGGAATAGGCTATTATTAACTTTCGGCCGATTCTTACCGGCCGTGACAGTGTGGCAACTCACAATCATAATGACGATGAAGGAGCTGACAATGTCGGAAGAACTTGAAGGTAACGACCAGGGTTTGAGTAAGGACGAAAGGAACTGGGGTATGATCTGCCACCTGTCGGCATTGTCTGGCCTCATCATTCCATTTGGTACGATCCTCGGGCCAATCATAGTCTGGGCCATCAAGAAGGATGAATTACCCTTCGTAGACCGGCAGGGTAAGGAAGCCATCAATTTTCAATTAACCATGACAATCGTCATCATCATTTCATGGATTCTCCTGTTTGCGCTTATCGGCCTGTTACTCTTACCAGCGGCCATCCTTTACACGCTGGTGATGATTGTTATCGCAGCCATCAAGGCAAATGACGGTGAAGAATACAGCTATCCCTATACCATCCGTTTCTTTAAGTAATCAAGGACAACTAATAACAGGAGAGAGACATCATGGGATTCACAGAAATATTTGCCCTGGCACTTTTTATCTTTGGCATCGTCCTGCTTTTGAAGATGCTGGTTATCGTCAACCAGGGTTATGAATACACGGTAGAACATTTTGGTCGTTACACGAAGACCCTGCGACCGGGCCTTCACTTCATTATTCCGGTGATGGAAACCATCGGTGCGAAAATGAACATGATGGAGACGGTGCTGAATGTTCCTTCGCAGGAGGTCATTACGCGGGATAATGCCATGGTAACGGTGGACGGCGTGGTTTTTTTCCAGGTACTTGATGCGGCCAAGGCGGCATACGAGGTAAATAACCTCGCCAACGCCACCCTCAACCTGACCATGACAAACATTCGTACGGTCATGGGTTCAATGGATCTCGACGAATTGCTGTCAAAACGAGACACGATTAACGCCCAGCTGCTGACGGTGGTCGATGAAGCGACCATGCCCTGGGGTGTGAAAGTGACGCGTATTGAAATCAAGGACATTACCCCGCCCCGGGATCTTGTCGATGCCATGGCAAGACAGATGAAAGCGGAAAGGGAAAAGCGAGCGGCAATCCTTGAAGCAGAAGGTTTGAAACAATCTGCCATCCTTGAAGCTGACGGTGAAAAACAGGCAGCTATCCTCGAGGCGGAAGGTAAGAAGGAAGCCGCCTACCGCGAAGCCGAGGCGAGGGAGCGTCTTGCCGAAGCAGAAGCCAAGGCTACCCGTGATGTATCAAACGCGATATCGGAAGGGGATATCAATGCCATCAACTATTTTGTTGCAACGAAATACGTGGATGCGCTCAAGGATGTGGCAGTTGCGCCGAACCAGAAGCTGGTGCTGATGCCGCTTGAAGCTGGCAACGTCATCGGTGCACTGGGTGGTATTGCGGAACTGGCAAAGGAAGCGCTTAATAAAGACAGCGGTCCTTCGCAACAGGGTGGAGTATAGGGCTCAATGGACTTTCTAAATGAAATTGCCTTCTGGCACTGGCTGATTGCCGCGGTTGTCCTGATTACCCTGGAAATGGTTGTCCTGCCCGCGGTGTACTTCCTGTGGATGGGTATTGCTGCCGGTATTGTTGGACTGCTGATGCTGGCGATTCCAGGTATGCCCATCATTGTGCAGATAGCTATTTTCACAGTGCTGGCGGTGGTGAGCCTGGTCTGTCACAAGCGTTACCTGAAGAGAAACCCACCCGGTACTGATGAACCAAACCTGAATCGACGCGGTGAGCAGTACGTCGGCAGGACCTTTACCCTTGAAGAAGCCATCGTTAATGGTGTTGGAAAGATCAAGGTGGATGATTCCATCTGGAAGGTGATGGGTAATGACATGGAAGAGGGGGCCAAGGTAAAAGTTACGGGTGTGGATGGGACTGTATTTAAAGTCGAAGCCGAAAGTTGAAAGCCGGCTGTCTATTGAGTACTCAAGCTTGTAACGCGGACACGCTGTAAATACATCCATGTACGCTCCACAGCGGCATCCCTGCCGCTGAGGGTCCGCTCTACAAATCTTGAGCACTCGACTTCAAAATTAGGAATTTCTTAGTACGCAATAAGGTAGATGTTATGAGGAGTATTAACGACTGGCTGGATGAATATCACGAAAGCCACCACAACCCGGTAAACAAGATCCTGCACTGGATCTGCGTGCCCGCCATTATGCTCAGCTTGCTGGGACTCATGTGGCCGGTAAAAATATCCTACGGTGATTCAAGCCTGTCGGTGAACCTGGCGGTGTTGTTTATCCTGGCCTCGCTGGCCTACTACGCATTTCTTTCCATTCCCCTGACCATAGGTATGCTTATTGTCTCCACCCTGATGCTTGTAGCGCTTTATATTCTCTCAGGTTTGTCCACGCCGCTGTGGCTGATCTGCATCTCAGTTTTTGTCATTGCCTGGATCGGGCAGTTTATCGGGCACCACGTGGAAGGAAGAAAGCCGTCTTTCTTCAAGGACGTGCAGTTCCTGCTGATTGGTCCGCTGTGGCTGCTGTCTTTCATTTACCGCAAGCTTGGGATCGCTTATTGAAGGTGATGAAAGGCCTGGGTCGTTTCTTCCGTAGTGGAAGTGCATACATCATTATATTTCTTTCGGTTATTACCGTTGCGCTGGCCGGCGAAGAACAGTTCCATCTTGATATCAAGGCAGACCGCGTCATCGACCTGACCCAGCCGCTTTACAACGGTATGCCCTACTGGCCCGGCACCGAGCCCATTGAAATTGAACGTCTTGCCGATTATGACAAGGGTTACCGCATGCACAGGTTCAGCATGTGGGAAAACATCGGCACCCACGTGGATTCACCATCACACTTTGCCGCGGGCCAGGGCAAGCGCACAATTGATCAGCTCAAGCCGGAAGATTTAATCCTGCCCCTTGTCATGATAGATGTTCGCTCCAGCGCCAGGCAGAACGATGACTACATGCTGTCCGTTGCTGACATAGAGAGCTGGGAAAAGCTGAATGGAAAAATAGAGCCCGGCACGCTGGTGCTGATGAACACCGGCTGGTCATCGAAATTTGCCAACCCGGCGGCTTACGTTAACCAGGACGCCGACGGTGTGCTGCATTTCCCCGGCTTTTCCGTGGAGGCGGCAAGGCTGCTGGTGAAGCGGAATGTTGCGGGCATTGGTATCGACACCATGAGTCTTGACCCGGGTAATGATCTCAGCTTCCCGGTGCATAACATCATGCTGGCGGCGAACAAGTTCCAGGTTGAGAACATGACAAACCTAAACTTGCTGCCCGCGAAAGGCGCTGTCGCTTTCATCGGCGTGTTACCGGTCAGGGACGGTTCGCAGGCGCAGGCAAGAATACTGGCAGTGATAAATAGTAAGAATAATAAACAAGAGATGAATAATGACTGAAAAAGTGTTCGGTATTGAAGAGGCTGAGACCCTGTTACGGGAGCAGTTTGCTCCATGGGTGCAGGACCTTCACATGAAGTTTGAAGAAGTGACCGATGGCGGAGTGCTGGTTCGAGTGCCGATGTCGGAAAAGCTGAGTCGCAGTGGCAATATTATCTGTGGGCAGGCGATGATGGCGGTGGCGGACACGGCCATGGTGTTTGCCATTTCTTCAGCACTGGGAGAATTCAAACCGATGACCACCGTTTCCCAGTCCACGTCATTTCTTCGACCCGCTGCAGAAAAAGACCTGGTGGCGAGAGCCAGCCTGATCAAGCTGGGTCGATCACTGGTTTACGGTGAAGTGAATCTCTATAGCGACAAGCCGGAAAAATCGGTGGCTCATATCACGTCCACGTATATGTTGTTATAGAGAGTTTGCCGGTACGACACGAAATCCTTCCTGCACCTGCATAGTACAAATTAGCAGACCGTCGAAGGCCATGGACGGCCTTCGACGAGCCTACAGGGACGTACTCGTGGCGTGTCTGCGTTTTGTTTATGCAGGTGTAGTGTTGCAGGACTGGCCTAAGATTGAATGGAGAAATTTTTAGCCTACCTGTGCATAGAACGCGGACTCGCTGTAAATACATCCATGTACGCTCCACAGCGGCATCCCTGCCGCTGAGGGTCCGCTTATCTATACAACAGGCAGGCTTTCGCTCTAGCTGAGCATGTCCTCCAGTCTATTCCGGTCTTTTTTCAATATTTCCTCTGCACCGTCCGCCAGTTCCCGAAGTACATCCGCCGCAGGCTCGCAGCTCTTGATGGCGCTGACACCCTGGCCGGCATAAAGCGCCATTGCATCAAGCCGTCCGGTGCTGGCTTTCATGGGACTGAAAACACTGTTACGTGGAATATCGATTTGCTGCTCACCAAAGCTCACTTCACCAATGACATCGTCAGTGAGACTGGCAGCCACGTCCATGCAGGATGACAGTACACGGTGGGGCGCATCCCAGCCCACGGCAAACTGCTCGGTGTAGATGGCGTCTTCACCCTCGGCGGCGATCAGGGCATTGATGTAGTCCGGGTGATAGCCCGCTTCCGGCGTGGCAACAAAGCGCGTGCCGACCCTGACACCATCTGCACCGGCGGCGAGGGCCATGGCCACTGCGCGTGGTGTGGCAATACCGCCCGCGGCGAGTACCGGGCAGTCAACATGATCCAGTACGTCAGCCAGCATGGTGAGCAGGCCCCTTGTTCCCCTGACATGACCACCCGCTTCAGTCCCCTGCAGGATGATGAAATCGCAGCCTTTCTCCTCTGCCATGATGGCTTCCTTCAGTGAGCCTGTCTGCCAGGCGGCGAGTGCACCGCCATCGTGTACCCTGTCAATAAGTGCGCTGTCCGGTTCACCGTAGAAAAAATCCACGACCCTGGCGTGGCGTGCAGCAATATCAACAAGGGATTCATCTTCAAGAAAGGGAATAAGGAAATTGACGCCAACCTGCCCGGCAAACTTTTCACCAACCTGTTGCAGGGTTGCCTCTAGTTCGCCCGCTGTCAGCATCACGCCGCTTGTCATGCCCAGCCCCCCGGCACCGGCCACGGCTGCTGCGAGCTCGGGTGACGACATACCCATGCCGGCACACTGTATGGGAACGAGACAACCAACCAGTTCCGTGAATCTTGTCTTTAGTGCCATTACCTTTCTCCTGTCGAGAGCCAGCATCATTACATAAATAAGATTGCCAATCCCCTGATTTACGTTAAAGTGCCATCACGGCCAATAATAAAGTACCAACAAGCGCTTACGGGGGATGCAATGGAGGAGAAGCAGGACAACGCCGAAGACAGCGAGTCGCTGACCTATGCCTGGTACATCGTCGCGCTATGCATGGTGGCCTATATTTTTTCATTTATTGACCGGCAGATCATCACACTGCTCGTCGGGCCCATCCGCGCCGATCTCAATATCAGTGACACCCAGTTCAGCCTGCTTTCCGGGCTCGCCTTTGCCCTGTTTTATGCTTCCATGGGTATACCCATTGCCCGCCTGGCGGACACTAAATCACGTCCGCTGATTATTGCCGTCGGTATATTTATCTGGAGTCTCGCCACCGCGTTTTGCGGACTGGCCCGGTCTTTCGTGCAACTTTTTATCGCGCGCATGGCGGTGGGCGTTGGTGAAGCGGCGCTGTCTCCTGCTGCCTACTCGATGATCAGCGATTCCTTTCCGAGATCAAAACTGGGAACTGCGCTTGGTATTTATTCGCTGGGTATTCCAATTGGCAGCGGACTGGCGATGGTGATCGGTGGCAACGTGATTGACTATATCGCGGCGCTGGGATCGGTGGATTTACCCGTGGTAGGTATCCTGAAGCCCTGGCAACTTACTTTCGTAGTAGTGGGTTTGCCGGGCATTCTTGTTTCCGCCATGTTCCTGTTCACCATACGTGACCCGGAGCGCAAGGGTGGTGTAAAGGCCGGTGGATACACCATCAAGGAAGTCGCGCAGTATATCGCGCAGCATAAGAAGACCTTTCTTTGCCACTACTTCGGTTTTGGTTCATCGGCACTGGCCATGTTTGCCATATTGTTTTGGGCTCCGGCATTTCTCAAGCGAACCTATGGGCTTGGACCGGGAGAGATCGGTAATTATCTTGGTGTTGTCATGCTGGTGATGGTTACCGCGGGAGTGGTGGGCGCAGGATTACTCACTGATTTTTTTACACGCCGCGGTCATGACGACGCGCCCTTGAGAGCAGGGCTGGTGGGTTGCCTTGGTACTATCATTCCAGCTGCATTGTTTCCTTTCATGCCCAATCTCTATGCCGCGCTTTTCTGCATCGGGCTGGCGCTTGCTTTTGGTAATTTTTCTCCACCCACATCTGGAGCAGCATTACAGTTAATGGCGCCAAACCAGATGCGTGCCCAGGCCACCGCAATGTTCTTTCTTTTTATGAATCTTTTCGGAATTGCGGGTGGCAACATACTCGTTGCAATGGGAACGGACTACATCTTCAAGGACGATGCCATGGTGGGTTACTCGATGGCGCTCATGGCGACCATCGGTGCCAGCGTCGGGGCAGCTATCCTGTTAATCGGTCTGAAACATTTCTCCGCGACTGCGCGGGAAGTCAGTCAGCAGGACTGAGCCGGACCAGCGCCCACTTAACATGCTCGCGCACCAGTGCGGAAGCATGTTCCTTCCTCTCCTGTAGTGCGGAGATTGATGCTTCACTGGCCGGTCCATTGCCCAGTGCGACGGCAATATTTCGAAGCCAGCATTCGTAACCTATACGCCGAATGGCACTGCCCTCGGTTTTTTCCAGGAACTCTTCTTCGGTCCACATGAATAATTCAACAAGGCCGGCGCTGTCCAGCCTGTGCCTGACAGCAAAGTCGGCTTCCGATGTTGCTGTGGCGAAACGATTCCAGGGACAAACCATCTGGCAATCATCGCAGCCATAAATACGGTTACCCATGGCTTCCCTGAATTCTTCCGGGATCGATTCCCTGAGTTCAATAGTCAGGTAGGAAATACAGCGCCTGGCGTCGACCACGTAGGGGGCAACGATGGCATCGGTGGGACAGGCCTTCATGCAGGCGGTGCATTCACCACAATGCTCCTCGATAAATTCCTCGTCCGCCTGTAGCGGCAGGTCGGTGTAGATTTCGCCGAGAAAAAACCAGGAGCCTGCCTTTGGGTTTATCAGGTTGGAGTGCTTACCAATCCATCCCAGGCCGGCTTTTCGCGCGATGGCTTTTTCAAGTACCGGTGCGCTGTCAACGAAGGCACGGTAACGATAGGGACCGATTTCACCCTCAATTCGCTCGGCAAGTTTCTGCAGGCGCTTGCGCATCAGCTTGTGGTAGTCCCTGCCTGTTGCGTAGCGGGAAACATAGGCGCTTTCGTCATCGGCCAGGACTTCTTCCATGGGCTTTGCGCTGCCGGGAAGATAATCCATGCGCAGCGAGATGACGCGTATGGTGCCCTGCTCAAGCTCCTCCGGCCGGCTGCGCCTTTTGCCATGCCGGCTCATGTAGCTCATTTGCCCATGCATGCCAAGTTCCAGCCAGCGCTCAAGGCGTACTTCGTCTTTTGCCAGGTCAATGTCACTGATCCCGGTTTGCTGGAATCCAAGCTCACGGCCCCAGTCCTTTATTCGGGACGTGAGCGCCTGGCTTGAGTCATTGCTATTGTCCTGCATATCTACGATTCGACGAGGTCATAGTGTCAATCTGGCTTGGCTGAGCTATTATAAGCCCTGGACACAATAACAGGGTTTACGTCATGCTTGAATTTCTCAGCGCCTGGTATAAACGTTATTTCACTGACCCGCAGGCAGCGTTGCTGGTCGTCCTGATGGTTTTCAGCACCCTGGTTATTTATTTCATGGGGAAAATGCTGACGCCATTGATTGCCGCGGTGGTGATAGCCTACCTTCTCGAAGGCCCGGTCAATAAACTTGAAAACAAGGTTTCAAGGCTGGTATCGGTTGTCACTGTGTTCACCATGTTCCTGCTGTTCCTGGTATTTATCGTGCTCTTCCTGCTGCCACTACTTTCGGGGCAGGCACGGCAGTTTTTCCAGGAAGTGCCCAACATGATCAACAAGGGCCAGGAAACCCTGATGAAGTTGTCCCACGATTACCCGGAATTTATCTCGGAGAACTCCATAAAAGACCTTATTTTCTCCCTCAGTGGTGAATTGAGCAGTATTGGTCAAAGCGTGCTGTCAGTTTCCTTTGCCTCTATACCACTTATTGTTGTCTACCTGGTGCTGGTACCGCTGATGATTTTCTTTTTCATGAAGGACAAGGTCATCATCCTTGAATGGCTTGGTCGTTTCCTGCCATCAGACCGCCGGCTTGTGACCCACCTTTGGGAAGAAATGGATGGACAGATCGGTAATTATATTCGAGGCAAGGTAAACGAGATCATTATCGTCGGGATCGCCGCCTACATTCTCTTCAAGGTATTTGGTCTTAACTATGCTTCACTGCTTGCCATCGTCGTCGGCCTCTCTGTACTGATCCCCTATATCGGTGCAGCGACGGTAACCATACCCGTGGCGGTAGTGGCCTACTTCCAGTGGGGCCTTGGTAACGAGTTTACCTGGTTGATGATTTTCTACTTCGTGCTGCAGTTTCTCGATGGCAACGTGCTCGTGCCGATCCTGTTTTCAGACGCGGTCAACATACACGCGGTCGCGATCATCGCGGCAATACTCGTGTTTGGCGGCCTGTGGGGTTTCTGGGGAGTCTTTTTTGCCATACCCCTGGCGACACTGGTGAAAGCCCTGATCAACGTGTGGCCAACAAGTGCGGAAGCCTGACGTCATTCCAGGCTTCTATTTACTTTCCTACAAGGCTTCCGAGGCGTAGTCCGCCAGCCTCGAACGTTCGCCGCGTTGCAGCGTGATATGACCGCTGTGGGGCCACTCCTTGAAACGATCGACAACATAGGTGAGGCCGGAGGTTGTTTCCGTGATGTAGGGTGTATCAATCTGCTCGATGTTACCAAGGCAAACTATTTTACTGCCCGGACCAATACGCGTGATCAGTGTTTTCATCTGTTTTGAAGTGAGGTTCTGGGCCTCGTCAACAATCACGTAGCGATTCATAAAGGTGCGACCGCGCATGAAATTCAACGAGCGTATCTTGATGCGCTTGTTAATAATGTCCGCTGTCGCAGCTCTTTCCCATTCGCCGTTGTCCTCGGAATTGGTCAGCACCTCGAGGTTGTCCATCAGGGCACCCATCCAGGGCGTCATCTTCTCTTCCTCGGTTCCCGGCAGGTAGCCGATATCCTCACCCACAGGCACGGTGACGCGGGTCATGATAATTTCCCTGTAACGCTTTTCCTCGATAGTCTGGTGTAATCCTGCAGCGAGCGTAAGCAGGGTCTTACCGGTGCCTGCCACCCCGGTGAGGGAGACCAGGTCAATTTCCGGGTCCATCAACAGGTTGAGTGCAAAATTCTGCTCGCGGTTGCGTGCGTTCACACCCCATACGTTGTTGCTATCACTCTTGTAGTTCAGGGCAAGACGCATGGTGCTTTCGTTTTCATCCGTACTCTTTACTATTGCTTCAAAGTCTTCTACTTCATCACTGTAAAGACACTGTTGCGGATAGCAGTCACCGATGGTCTCGGTGGAGACCCGGTAGTAGGTATGCTGTTCCTTGTTCCAGGACTCCAGCGACTCGGCATTACTGTCCCAGATATTTCCCGGGAGTACATCGATGCCGCGATACAGCAGGGTTGCATCATCAAGCACCTTGTCGTTGTAATAGTCTTCGCTGTTAATGCCCAGCACCCTTGCCTTGATCCTGAGATTAATGTCCTTGGAAACAAGCGTGATGACTTTTTCAGACTGCTGCTGCAGTGACAGGGTGGTACCAAGAATGCTGTTGTCCGCGGTTTTACCGGGCAGGCGGCCGGGCAGGCTGTCTTCAAGCAACTGGGTCTGCAGGAACAGGCGACCCTGTGCCAGTCCCTTGCCATTACTTAGCTGGAGCTTGTCCAGCGGTAAACCATTTTCGATAGCTTCAGAACTTTCTTCATTAATAAGGTCATCGATAAAGCGGCTTGCCTGGCGCGCGTTACGGGCAACCTCTGACATGCCTTTCTTACCGGAATCAAGTTCTTCCAGTACCACCATGGGAATAAAAATATCGTGTTCCTGGAAACGAAACAGGGCGGTCGGGTCATGCATCAGGACGTTCGTGTCCAGCACAAACAGTCGTTGTGTATCGTCAATCATTTGAAGATTAGAAAACTAAAGTGATTTAACAGCTTCAAGAACTTCTTCTACGTGTCCATCTACCTTGACCTTGCGCCATTCGTTGCGCAGCACACCCTTCTCGTCAAGCAGGAATGTAGAACGTTCAATACCCATGACTTTCTTGCCATACATATTTTTTTCCTTGATGACATCAAACTGCGTGCAAAGCTTTTCGTCCGCATCGGACAGGAGATCAAAATTAAAGGATTGCTTCTCTTTGAAGTTTTCATGCGACTTCAGGCTGTCCCGCGAGACGCCGAGAATAACCGTATTCCTGGCACGGAACTTACGAATATTATCGCGGAAGTCCTGGCCTTCCCGGGTACATCCTGGAGTACTGTCTTTAGGGTAAAAATAAATTACGACGTTTTTTCCCTTGAGATCAGCGAGGCTGATATTCTTGTCACCCGTTGCGGGTAGTTTGAAGTTCTTTACTTTTTTACCAATTGCTACTGTAGTCATATAAATATTTATTTCTGTTTATCTCAAGTTAACTGAAAAATCCTGCTCACTTAACCGGCTCCATAATAGCATCGAGGTTAAGTCGATCACAAAAGTCCATGAAATCATTTCTCACGAGTGACACCGCAGTGTCTGATGGGATGTTGATGGTCATGTGAACCGAGAACATCTGTGTACCCGTATTTGCTGCCTGGTAGGTGTTGCTATACAAATCCTGCACCTGTAACTCATTGTCGGTCATGAAACGGACAATTTCGTGGATCACCCCCGGGCGGTCGACGCATACGGCATCAATGGCATAGGGCATCATACCCGCGCTCGCCACGGCTTCCTGCACGCGTTCCAGCCTGAAGGTGAGCCCGAGCGAGTCCAGTTTGCCGGGCAGCTGGTTCTCCAGCTTGGCAATGGCATCCCAGGTACCGGAAATCTTTACCAGCGCGGAATAATATCCGCCCTGGTTGCTGATCCTGCTATCGGAGATGCTACAGCTGCAATCGAGAATCGCCCCGGTCAGCTCTTCGGTCATTCTGGGAGAATGGCCGCCCAGGGCAACAAGTACAAGGTGTTGTAACATAAAAGTGAGACTATGACGTCCTTGGGTAAATCTGTTGTAATTCCACGGAATTCTGAGGCTTTGTTGATGACTAAGCAAGTGTAGGACCGGAAAAAATCGCGCATTATCGGCCTTGTCATGCTTATGTCATACAAGTACCATATGCGCCCTGTTTTCAGGGACTTAAGCGTCGAAGCAGTATTCCCTGGAAGCCGAGTTCAATAATAATTCTCACCGAGATAATAACAGGATAGCTAAATGTTCCAGGGGAGTATGGTGGCCTTGGTCACCCCGATGAAAGCCGGGATCGGACCCGCAACCGAGCGTGATAGCGAAGCGCTTCGTCGCCTGCTGGAATTTCATATTGAAGCCGGTACTGACGCGATTGTCGCAGTAGGGACAACCGGTGAATCTGCCACACTGCCCGAGCACGAACATTGCGAAGTGATTCGCGAGGTCGTGGATATAGTGGCGGGGCGTATACCGGTTATCGCCGGCACTGGCGCCAATTCGACCCAGGAAGCCATTAACCTGACCGACTGCGCCCGTCGTGCCGGTGCACAGGCCTGCCTGCTGGTGACGCCCTATTACAACAAGCCTACCCAGCATGGTCTTTACGAACATCACCGTGCCGTAGCAGAAGCTGTCGATATTCCACAGATCCTTTACAACGTTCCCGGCAGAACTGCTTGTGACATGTTACCCGAGACCGTTGCACGCATTGCCGAGCTGGATAATGTCATTGGCATCAAGGAAGCAACCGGTGAAATGGATCGCGTTGGCCAGTTACTTGAAATATGTCCCGACGATTTCCTGTTGCTAAGTGGTGATGATGAAACCGCCTGTGAATTCATGCTGCTTGGTGGACATGGTGTTATATCTGTCACAGCCAATGTTGCGCCGGCGCTGATGCATGAACTGTGTGTAACGGCAACTGCGGGAGACCGGGCAAAGGCAGAGGAAATTGATCAGAAACTTGTTGGCCTGCATCAAAAGCTTTTCCTGGAAGCCAATCCAATTCCAGTTAAATGGGCCGTGGCACGTCTTGGCTTGATTGAAGCCGGTATGCGTTTACCCATGACGTGGTTATCCGAAGAATACGAGGCAGATGTAGAGGCTGCCATGAGGCAGGCAGGAGTAATTTAAGAACGTGGAAAGATTTATGACAAGAGTATTTATACTGGTAGCAGTTGTGCTTGCTAGCGCATCCTGTTCATACGTACCGAAAGTGACCGACATCCTTCCGGACAAGAAAAACGAATACAAGAAAAGCGAGGCACTACCGGATCTCGAAGTGCCGCCTGACCTGACCTCCGAGGCGATCAATGATTCCATGTCGATTCCCAATGAGGGTGCAAGCCTTTCGCAGTACAACAAGTCGCGCCAGGGTGGTGGTGGAAAAGCCGCCCCGGTAGAGCAGTGGAGCGATCCCGATTCAGATGAAAAATGGATTGCAGTCCGTGGAAACAACAACAGTATCTGGCCACAGCTGCGAGCGTATTTTTCCGGACTGGGCTATGGCATGGATCTCGATGATGCCGAGCTTGGTGTCATGGAGACAGGCTACGGTGAACCCTATGTCGAGGGTGGCTTTACCTATCGCGACAAGTTCAAGATCTTTTCAGAACCCGGTTCTGAACCCAGCATCACGCGACTGTTTATCAGCAACCAGCGCCAGGTACTGGCGAAGAAAGCTGACGGTAGTGATAGCTGGACAGACAAGGGGCAGAGCAAGGAAGCGGAAAGCAAGTTGGCAGGGGATCTCAATGCGCAGTTTAACGGAAGCCGTGATGCTGTCATTGCATCGGCACCATCCTCGTCCTCATCGTCATCCGCTGCGCCTGCCGCGCCAAGGCAAAAGACACTGGTACAGACAACTGAAGACGGCAAGGAGTTTCTTGCTATTCCAGCCGAGTTTACCCGGGCATGGCGGCATATCGAGATTGCCCTGGAACGCGCCGGTTTACCTGTGGCCAGCAAGGACCAGGGCCAGGGTATATATAACGTAGTGTATTTCGACCCTCGCGCCGGTGAACAGAAGAAAGGTTTTTTCTCCAAGCTCAAGTTCTGGAGCAATGACGAGGCACCGGAAGGCGTGCCTTACCAGATCAGCCTGACCGGCGTGGGCGATAAGACGGAAGTTGTCATTATTGATGCTGAGGGTGAATGGGCGACGAACAACGACGCTCTTCAAATAATGGCGATACTCCAGAACCACCTGAACCAGTAACCTTTTAAAAACCGCTCTTTTTCCGCGATACTGCGTTCTCGTCTTTTTTTAATGCTCACGTACTTTCGTGTACGCTCCGCGTAAAAAAAGACTCGTGCCTTGTCTCACGAAAAAATAGCTGGTTTTTACTCTCCTGAACAACTCTCAAGACGGCCCTCATTTGCCTGGCGGCGTTTTCGCCTCTCTCACACTGCTTTCGGCATCAATGGCTTGCCTGCGTGTATGCAACGCAGACGCGCTGTAAATACATCCATGTACGCTCAACAGCGGCATACCGTTGTTAATCTTTTGAATGGCATGTTATCCCTGCCGCTGAAGGTCTGCTTATCCATACACACAGGCAGCTTGCGAAGTTTCACAAGCAAGTGAGACAAACGCGTTTTCTTTTAACTGTCTTTAAATTTTTGACCAATTATCCTCTTAGCGGTTGTATAGAACACAAAAGCGGACTGTCGAAGACCATGGACGGTCTTCGACAAGCCTACATGGACGTACTCGTGGCGTGTCCGTGTTGTGTTCTATGCAGAACGCCTGGAGCTCGAAAAGTTATTTATTCTTCTTAACGTGCTTCATCAGGCGCTTGCGTTTTTGCACCTGGCGCTTGGTGAGGGGGTTTTTCTTACCCTTGTAAGGATTGTCGCCGTACTTGAATTCGATCATCACCGGCGTACCGATAAGCTGCAGCTTCTGCCTGATACGATTTGAAAGGTAACGGCGGTAGCTGTCAGGCACGTGCTCGGTCTGGTTTCCATGGATAATAATACGTAATGGATTGTGGCCACCAACATGGGCGTAGCGCAGCTTGATACGTCTTCCCCGTACCAGCGGAGGCTCATGTGCCTGTGTAGCTTCATGCAGCAGATCAGTCACCATCGAGGATTTCACACGAATGGACTGTGACTTGCCCACCTTGTCGATAAGGTCAAAAAGTTTTCCGACGCCAGTACCATGTAGAGCGGAAATGGTGTGGGCACAGGCATAGTTTATAAAATCGAGCTTTCGGTCCAGCTGGGTTTGTATGTTATTTTTCTGTTCGTTATCGAGACCATCCCACTTGTTTACCGCAATGATAAGCGACTTGCCGCTATCGGCAACCACGCCCAGCAGGTGCAGGTCCTGGTCACTGACCGTGTCCTGCGCATCAATGACCATGATAATGATCTCAGCCATTTCCACTGCACGCAGGCTTTTTATCACGCTGAATTTTTCCACCGCGTCGGTGACGCGTGCCCTGCGCCTGACTCCCGCGGTGTCAATTAGCACGTACTGCTTGCCCCTTCTTTCAAAGGCGGTGGCCACGCTGTCGCGCGTAGTCCCCGGCCTGTCAAAGGTAAGCATCCTGTCTTCACCCAGCATACGGTTCACCAGCGTTGATTTACCCACGTTGGGCCGACCGATGATGCCTATCTTCAGGCCTTCCTGGAGTTCGTCCGCGGTTTCCTCTTCCGGCAAGCCAGCCAGCACTTCTTCCAGCATTGCATTGACGCCATCACCGCGCTCGGCAGAGATGGCCAGCGGTTGACCCATGCCGAGCGAGTGAAAGTCGGCAGCGGCGATATCGATATCAAGGCCTTCCGTCTTGTTAACCACGAGGGTCAGCTTGTCCTGTAGTGGACGCAGGTTGTCGGCCAATTCCTGGTCTGCCCCGGTGAGACCGCTGCGTCCGTCAAGCAACCAGAGGATGGCATCGGCCTCGTGCATTGCACGCCTGGCCTGCTCGCTGACAAGTGCGGCGATCTCGTCGTCGTTATCCTGCTTTTGTTCAAGACCACCGGTGTCTACCAGCACGAAGCTACGGTCGCCACGTTCTACAAAGGCATACTGTCGATCGCGGGTAACACCTGGACGGTCCGCGACAAGTGCGTCGCGAGTGCGGGTTATACGGTTAAAGAGAGTGGATTTGCCGACATTGGGACGACCAACGATGGCAATTACAAGTGACATGCCTGCTCACCGGTAGCTATAGGCAGCCAGTGAGCCGTCACTACAAAAGGCGTACAGTACCTTGCCAACGACCAGCGGCTGGCTGATTATTCGGTCGCTGCAGAGCCTGTTGCGGGCAACAAATTTCCCAGAGGCCTTGGACATCCAGTGCAGGTAACCTTCAAAATCGCCGACGACAAGGTAATCACCAACACTGGCGGGTCCGGTCACGGCGCGAAGATGAAGCTTGTCCTGTTCCCAGAGCTCGGTGCTGGTGAAGCGGTCAAAAGCCTGTATGTGGCTCTTTTCGTTGGTGACATAAATATTCTGGGCATCAGCATCAAAACCCGCGTAGGAAGAAATGTCCTGGTCCCAGAGAACCCGGCCCGTCTCAGCCTGCATCGCTGACAGGTGCCCTTGAAAGGTCGCTATGTAAATGACGCCGTCGACCACGAGTGGAGATGAATCAATGTCCACCATGCGTTCAAGTTCTGACCTTCCGCGGGCAGTAGCAACAGATGCTTCCCACACAAGCTTGCCTGTTTTAACTTCAAGGGCCGCCATCTTGCCACCGTCAAAACCGGCGATAACAAGACCGTTATCGATAACAGGTGTGCCGGTCCCACGTAGTGTCAGTGAAGGCACGGTACGATCATAGATCCACAGGCGTTTACCGGTGCTACCACTCAGGCCGAAAATCTTCCCGTCACCAGTTCGAACCACCACGGTGTTTTCTGCTTTTTGCGGGGCCGAGAGAATTTCGCTGGAAACTTTCTTGCGCCAGAGTTCGCTGCCGTCTTCGGCGGAGTAGGCAATGGTCCTGGCTTCGCTGGTTCCAATAAGGACCGTGTTCTCACCATAACCAGGTCCACCGGTGATGTTGACGTCGGTATCGATTGACCAGATCTCCTGGCCATTGGTTGCATCCAGTGCCATCAGGTCACCATCCGCATCAGCGATGTACAGGCGCTGGTTAAATACTACCGGTGCCAGCTTCAGGTAGTGCTTGCCCATGCCACCGGTACTCCTGGACCACAACTCAACGATTTTAAGGCGTTGCTTGATATCCAGCAGTTCCGCCGGCGGTTCGGCGTTATCGTCGTCCTTGAAGAAGTCGGATACCGTATCGCTGACACCGCAGCCAGATAGTACGAGCAGCAAGAATGGAAGCAGCAGCATCGACCTTGCCAGGTCGGGTTTATTCAGGAAAGAAAAAAACATGTTGTAGACGCGAAGCAATTTGCTGAAGCAGCGAGGACTAGTTACGTCCAAGGTCATCCAGTTTCATATCGAGCACGGTGGTGTCCTGTCCGCTGACCTGGGCAAGGGTCACTGCCTGCTGGTAGGTATCGCGGGCACTATCGAGATCACTGTCCTGGCGTGCCAGGTCACCTTCAAGTTCGAGGTAGCTGACTTCAAATTCACCACGTGCTGACACCTGTGACAATACCTTTCTTGCCCCTGCAGTATCACCCGCGGAAGCGAGTACGCGGGCGAGGCGTAAACGAATCACGTGCTTGATACTTTCCTGGGACGTTTCGGCCAGCGCGTTGCGCAGCTCAGTGGCTGCAACTTCAAGCTCGCCCTTGTCGGCGGCAACCTTCGCCAGGCTGAGACGTGCAAACATACCGTAGGCGGTTGAATCGTATTCTGCGGTGATCTCGTTTGCCTTTTTCTCCACGGTTTCAGCATCGTTGGAGCGGGCCGCGATGACCATTTCCTCGTAAACCTGCGAGGCGGATGCCGCCTGTGTGATCTCGTAATCCTGCCACTCGCGCCAGCCAAATATGGCGCCAAGACCCAGCACAACCCCAAAAATGGCGGACTTTCCGTTCTCATCCCACCACTTTTTAAGGGCTTCGACCTGTTCTTCTTCTGTCTGGTATATATCCAAGTAACTCTCCTAACCTGCTGTTTGAAAAGTAAAAAAAGACATCAAACAGCAATAATTTTTACGCAAATGCCAATTTTCGAGGGCGCATTATACCTGCGCCAACGCGGCAGTTAAAAATAAAGTTTCACTGTCGCACCAGGACCCGGCCCGCTCGCCGTGAGAGAGGGTGGCCGCCAGTGGCCTTAGCTGGATTCCAGTGCGGCGCGCAATTTTTCGGGCAGAGCCGCCCAGTCTACTTCTTCCTGTTCATGTTCACTGCGAAGGTACTTCAGCGAGACGCATTTTTTTGCCAGTTCTTCTTCCCCGAGAATAAGTGCAAGCCGGGCGCCGGACTTGTCGGCCTTCTTGAACTGGCTCTTGAAGCTGCCACCACCACAATGCATGACCAGGCGCAGTTCATCTATGCTGTTTCTCAATTCCTCGGCAAGACGAAACCCTTCCCGTTCAGCATTTTCGCCGGCCATGACCAGGTACACGTGGGCAGCACTCTGCTGATCCAGGTCAGCAGGCCTGCGCATAAGTTCAATGAGTCTTTCAAGCCCCATGGCAAATCCAATACCGGGCACAGCTTTCGCACCGTAGTGCTCCAGCAAGCCGTCGTACCTGCCACCGGCGCAAACGGCACTTTGGGCCCCCAGTTCCTGGCTCACCCACTCAAATACCGTGTGACTGTAATAATCCAGGCCACGTACCAGTCGCGGGTTGATAGTAAAATCAATACCGGCCGCGCCCAGCATCTCTTTCAATTGTTCAAAGTGTGCCGCAGATTCTTCATCCAGGTGATCGTTCATGGCAGGAGCGGCAGCAATGAGTTCCTGCATAGCAGGGTTCTTACTATCCAGTATTCTCAGGGGATTGAGCTCGAGACGCTTGATGCTGTCCTCGTCCAGCGCCTGCCGGTTATCACTGAAATACTCAACCAGTACGTTCCTGTATGCTGCCCGCGAGGCGCTACTTCCAAGGGTGTTTAGCTGTAACTCGAGTCCTTCAATATCGAGTCTGCTCCAGAAACGTGCGCACATGGCGATCAGCTCGGCATCAATATCAGGTCCGGGAAAGCCAATTGCTTCTGCGCCAATCTGGTGAAACTGGCGCATGCGACCTTTCTGTGGTCGTTCGTGGCGAAACATCGGGCCGCAATACCATAGCCGAAGTGGGTTATTACGATAAAGGCTGTGCTGCACCACCGATCGAACAACACTGGCGGTGCCTTCGGGTCTCAGCGTCAGGCTGTCACCACTGAGGTCGGTGAAAGTGTACATTTCCTTGGAGACAATATCGGTCGCCTCACCAATGGATCGTTTAAACAGCTCGGTTTTTTCCAGCAGGGGAGTGCGAATTTCCTCGTATCCGTAGCTATTGAGAACATCCTGTATGGTGTCCTCGAGGTACTGCCAGGCTGAACTTTGGTCATTGAGGATGTCATGCATCCCCTTGATGGATTGGATCTTGTCTGCCAAGGCTGCTTCAGTTGTCCAGGTTGAAACGAGCGATACTGCCCTTCGTGTACGGAGCAGCATCAAACCCTTCGCCATTGAATTCGACAGCGACACCTTCAGAAAAGCCCAGCAGTACGTTGAAAGGTGCAGTACCCCTCAGGGACAGCACCTGGCCTTCACGGGCGATACCAAGGAAAACCCTTTCCCCAAAGGCATCATGCACTTCGATCCAGGAGTCTGCGCTGAGTGTCAGGACCAGCGAGTCGGGGCCTTCGCTTTCACTGCTGACTGAAAGAGGGTAGTCGTCCTCTGCGTCTTCGTCTGCAGCCGCTTCGCTATCACCGCCGGCTTCAGCGGTCTCATTCTCTTCCAGGGATGCAGGCGCATCTTCCGTATCAGCCGGGACCGCGCTGTAGTAAGGAGACGGACTGTGCACGATGACAGGGATGTCATAGGCCAGGCCCGGTGGAGGAAGCGCTTCTTCTTCCACGACTGTGTCCGTGCTGCTTTCAACGGGTTTGTTTAATTGCTGGTTATACCACCAGGCAACCAGCAGGATAAACAGCGAAAGACTGATCAGGTAGGTGACTGCCTTGACGGGCTTGTCACTGCTGGATGTCTGTGTACTGTGCTTGACCTCTGGAATGATTTCCGGGGCATCCGGTGCTTCGTTGTTATAAGCCGCGAGTATTGCATCAGCATCGGCATCGAGGATCTTGGCATAGCTGCGCAGGTAACCCCTGACATAGGTTGCAGCTGGCAGGCTGTCGAAGTTATCGCTTTCAATAGACTCGATGATCCTGGCTTCAAGGTTCAAACGATTGGCGATATCCTGGGCCGAGAGATTTTTTTGCTCACGCAGGTGCCTGAGCTGCTCGCCGGCAGAGACCTGTGCGACTTTCTCTTCCTCACCTGCCATGGCCTTTACCTGTCTCCAGCTTCCAGCATGGCGGCCTCGCTGGAATCGGGAAAGTTATTTTTAAGTGACAGCGAGTAACTGGCGATGGCGTCCTTGTCTCCCAGCTGTCTTTCTATCCTGATGCCCATCCACAGGCTGGCCGGGGTGTGCTTGCTTACTTCCAGAAAGCGCTGCAGGTAGGCCCGCGATGAAAGGTACTTTTCCTGGTCATAGGAAATCTGCGACATGTGCAGCAATGCCGGCGGGTTCTGCTCGTTCATTTCCAGTGCGCGACGCAGGTGTTTCTCGGCAACAGCCAGCTTCTTGTTCTGGTATGCGCAGATGCCGGCATTGGTAATGGCAATTTCCGGTGTCGCGTAAAGCGGGTTTTTGGCAGCTTCAAGCAATACTTCTTCAGCCTGCTTGCTGCGACCAATGTGACACAGGAAACGACCGAAATTGTTCTTCGTGTTGGAGTCGTTGGGATTCAGTTTCAGTGCTTTTTTGAAGTTTTTTTCTGCGTCCCTGTTTCTTTCAATAAGCTGGTACAGCAAGCCGTAGGCATTATAGACACCGGAGAATTCCGGGTCGGCTTCCTTCGCGCGATCAATTTTTTCCAGGGCGCGCTCATAGTCTCCCCGTTGCATGTAGGCTATGCCGAGGTTCAGGTTGGCTGCTGCTGCTTCGTTGGTGCCAGCGCTTGGACGCAGGCTGTCTTTCTTAGTGCCTTCGTTGCAGGCGCTAATCATCAAGGCAGATAAGAGGCAGAGAAAAAAGCTTAGATTTTTCATTGCTGGTATGCCGGCTGACTTTTCTGCACGCGCTGGGCCTTCGCCACTACCTGCCCGACAAGTTGGCCACAGGCTGCATCAATGTCATCTCCCCTGGTTTTACGCGTTATGGTGATAATCCCCTCGCGCATTAGTATATCGCGGAATGCATCAATAGTACGCCTCGGTGAGCACTTGTAGCCGGCACCGGGAAACGGGTTAAAGGGAATCAGGTTTACCTTTGCCGGAACACCCCTGAGTAGCTTTGCCAGTGCGCGGGCCTCGGCCGGGCTGTCATTGACACCATCAAGCATCGTGTACTCAAAGGTGATGGCATCATTGTCCCTGGCAGCGGCATATCGCTTGCAGGCGGCCATTAATTCTTTCACCGGGTAACGGCGGTTAAGCGGCACAAGCTCGTTGCGAATATCGTCGGTGGGTGCATGCAGGGATACCGCAAGGCTGACCTTTGTCGTCGCGGCAAGCTTGTCTATACCCGGAACCATGCCGGCGGTGCTGAGCGTGATTCGTTTCTGCGAAAGGTTGAAACCGAGATCGTCTTTCATCAGGTTCATGGCACTGACGACGTTATCAAAATTCAACAGGGGCTCACCCATGCCCATCATCACCACGTTGGTGACAGGGCGTTGCTTTTGAAAACCATTCAGTTCGTTGTTGGCGAGCCAGAGCTGGCCGATGATTTCTGCAACACCGAGATTACGATTAAAGCCCTGCTTACCGGTTGAGCAGAAACTGCAGTCGAGGGGGCAGCCCACCTGGGAAGAAACACACAGTGTGCCGCGATCGTTTTCGGGTATGAACACGGTTTCAATACAGTTACGTTCATCAACGCGCAATACCCACTTGCGTGTGCCGTCCCGTGATACCTGGGAACTAACGATTTCAGGAAGTTTGAATGTTGCTGATTCGGCCAGTTGCTGACGCAGGTTCTTACCAATGTCCGTCATCTTTTCGAAATCGAGGACACCCTGGTGATATACCCATTTCATTAGCTGTGTCGCTCGAAATGGTTTTTCGTCCATGTCGGTAAAAAAACTCCGCATGGACTCCTGGTCGAGATCGAAAATGTTACTTGCCGGGTTCACATTGGCTTACCTGAGCCTGGCGCAGATTTCCTCGTCATTGAAGAAAAATGGAATTTCGTTTGCCGCAGTTTCAGCAGCATCCGATCCGTGCACGGCGTTTTCGCCCTGGTCACCGTCGGCGTCACAGAAATCGGCGCGGATGGTGCCTGCCTCGGCATCCTTTGGAAAAGTGGCGCCCATCAGTTCACGGTTGAGGGCAATGGCGTTTTCCCCTTCAAGCACCTGGATCATCACCGGGCCGGAAGTCATAAAATCGATGAGTTCCTGGTAAAACGGACGTTCCTTGTGCACTTCATAGAAGGTGGCAGCCTGTTCCTGGGTTAACTGCCGCATGCTGGCGGCAACAATTCGCAAACCGGCTTTTTCAAAGCGGCTGTAAATTTCGCCAATGACGTTCTTTGCGACGGCATCGGGCTTGATGATGGAAAGTGTTCGTTCAACTGCCATGGGGATACTCCGTTTTGCTTACCTGCACCCGGCACCGGTCGTTGTTCGGCTTCGTTTTCGACCCCGCCAGTGCACAGAATTGTATTTATATATTTAATGTGTCACTAAGGTGGCGCGATTATACGTATTTATGCCTTTGGGTAAAACTTTTTGCTTGAAAATAAAGGCGATACGTAGCTCTGCTACGAGACAGCTTTACTCGGCCGGGGGGATTTCTACCTGTAACTTGCCGTCGTCCACGCGCACCTCGAGACAGCGGATAGGCGCACAGGCTGGTGGACTCAGGGGGGCGCCGGTACGGATATTGAACTCGGCACCGTGCCGCGGGCACATCAGGCGGTCGCCGTGGACCACGAATTTTGCACCCACGCCGCTACTGAGCATGCGAACCCCGTGGTGGCTGCAGATATCTTCCACCGCGTAGAATTCGCCGTCCAGGTTAAATACCGCGATGCTCAGTTCACCGACGTCCAGGAAGTGCGAAGCGCCCGGCTCGAACTCCCCCGCAGGGACAACATCAACCCACTGTGAAGACATGTAACTATATGATTATTTGGAGTAAATGCTTTTTCTGGATCAAAGCATGCCGGCTTCAAGACGCGCTGCCTCTGACATCATTTCCATGCTCCATGGCGGGTCAAACGCCAGCTCGACGTTGACATCCTTCACGGTGGGAATGGCGGCTATCTTGGAGCGGACATCGGCGGCGAGGAATTCTCCCATGCCACAACCCGGTGCCGTGAGGGTCATGACGATATCCACCTGGTGATCGCCGTCATCCATGCGGGTAATTTCGCAGCCGTAAATCAGGCCAAGTTCCACCACGTTGATGGGTATTTCAGGGTCGTAACAGGTGCGCATCTGCGCCCATACCAGGTCCTCGTTGAACGAGCCATCGGGCAGGATGGCATCTTCCTTGATCAGTGCATTCTCCGGTACTTCAAAACCCAGCGCATCCGCGTCCGGGGCACCGATCTGGGCAAGGTTACCATTGAGGTTGACCGTGTAATTACCGCCCAGCGCCTGGGTAATAAAAACGATGCTGCCCTCGGGGATTTCAAACTGCGTGCCGTCGGGGATAAGTATCGCGTTACAGTCCCGGGAAACGGTCACCGGATCATGTGTTGGAATTGTCATTCTGTTGAAATTACCTTGTCTTCGCCTTCAAGGGCAGAGTGAAGGGTGTGCCAGCACAGGGTAGCGCACTTGACCCTGGTGGGATAATCGCGCACGCCGGCGAGGGCAGCGAGCTTGCCCAGTGCCTCGGTATCCACGTCGTTACCATCGGATGTCACCAGCTGGTGGAAGTCATTAAATACAGATTCTGCCTCGCTGGTGCTCTTGCCTTTCATGGCCTCGGTCATGAGCGATGCGGAAGCTACGGAGATGGCGCAACCGGAGCCATCAAAACTGATGTCTTCAATCCTGTCATTATCGATACTGAGATAAAGTGTCAGGCGATCGCCGCACAGGGGGTTGAAGCCCTCAAGAGTACGATCGGCGTTTTCCAGCTTGCCGAAATTACGCGGACTGCGATTGTGATCGACGATGATTTCCTGGTACAGGTCCTTGAGATCAAGCATTAGCCCAGTACCTTCAGTGCAGCCGTAAGTCCATTGATAAAGACATCGATTTCCTGCTTTGTGTTGTAAAAGGCAAAGGATGCCCTGGCTGTTGCCGGTACCTGGAAACGATCCATCACCGGTTGTGCACAATGGTGGCCAGTACGAATGGCAATGCCTTCATGATCAAGTATGGTGCCGAGATCATGGGGATGAACCCTGTCCATGATGAAAGAAAGTATGCTGGCCTTGTTTTTTGCAGTTCCAACAAGGCGCAGGCCTTCAATTTCACCTGCCTTTTCCGTGGCATATTCAAGAAGCTCGTGTTCGTAAGCGGCGATTTGATCAAGACCGATACTGTTAACGTAATCTATGGCGGCGCCAAGACCCACAACACCGGCAATGTTTGGCGTGCCAGCTTCGAACTTGTTGGGCAGGTCGGCATAAAGGGTCTTGTCAAACGTCACCATCTTGATCATGTCACCGCCGCCATGGTACGGAGGCATGGCTTCAAGTAATTCCTGCCGCCCATAAAGCACGCCTACTCCTGTCGGACCAAACAGCTTGTGACTGGACATTGCATAGAAGTCGCATCCAAGATCCTGTACATCGATAGTAGTGTGCGGCGCTGCCTGGGCACCATCAACCAGCATTAACGCACCGTGCTCGTGGGCCATGGCGGCAATTTCCTTAACCGGGTTTACCGTGCCGAGGGCGTTGGAGATGTGTACCACCGCCACCATTTTTGTTCGGGGGCCGAGCAGCTTGCGGTATTCATCCATGATGATCTCGCCATCAGCGTTGATAGGGATCACCTTTAATATGGCACCGGTTTGCTCACACAGTAACTGCCAGGGCACGATATTGGAGTGGTGCTCCATCCAGGAAATGATGATTTCATCGCCTTCACTGATATTTGCGCGCCCCCAGGCTGCAGCAACCAGGTTAATGGCCTCCGTTGCGCCACGGGTAAAAATAATTTCTTTTTCCGAGGATGCGTTTATGAAGTCACGGCATTTCTTGCGGCTACCTTCGAATTCATTGGTGGCTTCACCGCTAAGAGTATGTACGCCGCGATGCACGTTGGCATTATGCTCTCGGTAGTAACGATCCACTGCATCAAGGACCTGTACCGGCTTTTGTGTTGTTGCCGCGTTATCCAGGTAAACCAGCGGCTTGCCATGTACTGCTCGACCAAGAATGGGGAAGTCCTGGCGGTAGCGTGATACTTCAAAAACAGGCTGTACTGCTTCAGCTGCACTGCTCATTGCATGAACTCCTTTATCAAAGAGGCATCCGGGAGTCTTCCCGCTACTGTATATTCAAGGCGCTCACGTACCGGCGCAAACTTGATTCTCTTTATCACTTCATCGGCAAATGCAAAGGTCAGCAGGCTCCTTGCTGTACTTTCATCCACTGCGCGTGAACGAAGATAAAAAAGCATGTTCTCGTCAAGCTGTCCCACTGTGGCGCCGTGGGAACACTTCACGTCATCAGCGTAGATTTCAAGCTCGGGCTTGGTATCGATTTCAGCATCGTTAGAAAGCAGCAGGTTGGCATTGGACTGGTTTGCGTCAGTTTGCTGGGCATCCTTGTGCACCACCACTTTGCCATTAAACACGGCGCGCGACTTGCCGTTGAGTACGCCACGATAAACCTCGTCACTGCTTGTGTTCGGTACCTGGTGATCAACCCGCGTATGGTTATCCACGTGCTGGCTGTCGCCGGTCAGGTAAAGACCATTCATGTCGATGTGTGAACCCTTGCCAACCAGCTTCGCATCGATGTCGTTCCTGACAAGCAGGCCACCCAGTGAAATCGAATGGGACTCAACACGGCTGTCCTTGTCGCAGCTGGCATGGAAATAGCCAATGTGAAATGCGCTATCGCCCTCGTGCTGCAACTTGTAATGCTCAAGGTGGGCACCTTCGGCAGTGCTTACCTCGGAGATGGTATTGGTGCAGTAGTCACGACCGTTGACGCCCGCATAACTCTCGATGACGGTGGCGCGGGCATTGGCGCCGAGATGCACCAGGTTCCTTGGATGGGAAATCAGGGCCGAATCTTCGCTGTCGGTGAAGAAGACCAGGTGAATGGGCTTTTCAACTTCGGTGTTGGCCGGCACCTGGATCACAGCACCATCGGTAACAAAGGCATTGTTAAGTGCAGCGAAGCCATGCTTTTCCATGGTTGAATGGGCGCCCAGCTGTTCCTGCACTTCACTGCGCAGCGTCTCGTCGGCACATGACAGGGCGGTCATGATGATACCATTATCAAACTCGTTGGCTGTTGAATGGGCAGCGGAGTAGTGACCGTTGATAAAAACCAGCTCATAGCAGTCAAGATCGCTGAAGCGGACAGAGTCGAGTTTCGTGCCATCCAGTTCCCTGGTGGCAGGGTCGGCAACAACAAAACGATGTTTCAGCAGGCCCCGTACGTCGGTGTACTTCCACGCCTCGTGCCGCGTGCTCGGGAATCCCTGTTGATTAAAAGTATCAAGGGCCGAACTACGGTGTTCATTTAACCAGTCTGCATTATCACCATGCAGGCGCTGGTACTCTGACAGGTAATGTTCTACAGCGTCCTGGCTCATGCTGCAGCTGCCTCCTGCAGAACCTGCTCGTATCCTTCTTCCTCGAGCTGCAGTGCAAGTTCGCCACCACCGGACTTGATGATCCTGCCGTTGGCCAGTACATGCACGTGGTCAGGAACGATGTAGTCGAGCAGTCGCTGGTAGTGGGTGACCAGCACGATGGAGCGATCTTCGCTTCTCAGGCTGTTTACGCCGTCCGCCACGATCTTCAGGGCGTCAATGTCGAGACCGGAATCTGTTTCGTCAAGGATTGCCAGCTTCGGCTCCAGTACCGCCATCTGGAATATCTCGTTTCGCTTTTTCTCACCACCGGAGAATCCCTCGTTAACACCGCGGCTCATGAAGTCTTCCCTCATTTTTACCAGCTGGATCTTCTCCTTGACCAGGGCGAGGAAATCCACCGCGTCCAGTTCCGATTCTCCACGTGACTTGCGAATGGCATTGAGCCCGGCTTTCAGCAGGTAGATGTTATTCACACCTGGAATTTCTACCGGGTACTGAAAGGCCAGGAATATCCCGGCACAGGCGCGCTCTTCCGGGGAGAGCTCCAGCAGGTCATTGCCCTCAAACAGGACTTCTCCACCGGTTACGTCATAACCGTCGCGACCCGCGAGTACGTTGGCGAGGGTGCTCTTGCCGGAACCGTTTGGTCCCATGATGGCATGCACTTCGCCGGCTTTGACCTCGAGATCGAGGCCGTTGAGAATGTTTTTGCCATCTACCTGGCTCTGTAAATTTTTAATGCTTAACATGACTATATATTTAAGTTGAGTAATCTGTCAGGAAGCAATGTGCTCATGCAAAAAAGCAGACCTTCGGCGGCATGGATGCCGCCGTTGAGCGTACACGGATGTATTCACAGCGTGTCTGCGTTTTGCTGGGCACAGTGCTTCGTTGAACCGGGGATTCATGTAATTCACCAAACACAATGATTATCCAACGGCACCTTCAAGCGTGACGCTGAGTAACTTCTGTGCTTCAACAGCAAATTCCATGGGTAATTCCTTGAACACGTCCTTGCAAAAGCCGTTAACGATCATGTTCACCGCGTCTTCCTCCGAGACACCGCGCTGGCGACAGTAAAACAACTGGTCGTCAGCGATCTTTGAAGTGGTGGCTTCGTGTTCCACTTTTGCACTGGAGTTCTTTGTTTCCACGTAGGGGAAAGTGTGCGCGCCGCACTTGTCACCCATCAGTAATGAGTCGCACTGGGTATAGTTGCGGGCGTTGTCAGCACTTTTTGAAATCTTTACCAGGCCGCGATAGGCGTTCTGTGCAAAGCGCGCCGAGATTCCCTTGGAGATGATAGTGCTGCTGGTGTTCTTGCCAATGTGGATCATCTTGGTACCGGTGTCGGCCTGCTGGTAGTTATTGGTCACCGCAACAGAATAGAATTCGCCTACCGAGTTATCGCCTCTTAACAGGCAGCTCGGGTACTTCCAGGTGATGGCGGAACCGGTTTCTACCTGGGTCCAGCTAATCTTTGAGTTGACGCCGCGACAGTCGCCACGCTTGGTAACAAAGTTATAAATTCCACCCTTGCCGTTTTCATCACCGGGATACCAGTTCTGCACGGTGGAGTACTTGATCTCGGCATTGTCCAGCGCCACCAGTTCAACCACCGCCGCGTGCAGCTGGTTTTCATCGCGCATGGGGGCGGTGCAGCCTTCCAGGTAGGAAACATGACTGCCTTCATCAGCAACGATGAGAGTACGTTCGAACTGCCCGGTGTTTGAGGCATTGATACGAAAGTAGGTAGACAGCTCCATGGGGCAGCGTACGCCTTTCGGAATGTAACAGAAGGAGCCGTCAGTGAATACGGCGGAATTCAGTGCGGAGAAAAAATTGTCGGCGGTGGGAACAACAGAGCCGAGGTACTTTTTAACCAGTTCAGGGTGATCCTGTACCGCCTCGGAGAAAGAGCAAAAGATCACCCCGGCCTCGGCCAGCTTGCTCTTGAAAGTTGTTGCAACGGAAACGCTGTCAAACACCGCATCAACCGCAACACCTGCGAGCATTTTTTGCTCATGCAGGGGAATACCCAGCTTTTCGTAGGTCTCAAGCAGCTTGGGATCGACCTCGTCCAGGCTCTTGGGGCCGTCTTCCTTTGACTTGGGTGCCGAGTAGTAGGAAATCGCCTGGTAATCTATACGCTCGTAGTCCACGTGAGCCCATTCCGGCTCTGCCATTTGCTGCCACTGGCGAAACGCCTTGAGACGGTATTCCAGCAACCACTCCGGTTCGTTCTTCTTGCTGGATATATGTCGAATGACATCTTCATCAAGACCCGGGGGCAGGGTGTCACTGTCAATGTCCGTGACAAAGCCGTGCTCGTATTCACGGTCGACAAGTGATTCAACTTCTTCGCTATGGGCAGACATGGTTTATTCGTTTTCCTCTTCGCCAATGGTGAAACTTTCACCACAGCCACAGGTGGCCTGTACATTGGGGTTATTAAATCGAAAGCCCTCGTTGAGGCCTTCCTTGACGTAGTCAAGTTCAGTACCGGAGAGGTACTTGATACTGAGATCATCAACAATGATCTTTACGCCGTTTGATTCAAACTGCGTGTCAGAGTCATTCACGTCATCCGTGGCTTCGACCACGTACTGGTAGCCTGAACACCCGGTGGGCTTGACCCCGACACGTAATTTCACTTCATCGGTTTTTTCTGCAGCCAGGTACTTCTTTACATGGCTGGCTGCTCTTTCTGTTAATTCAATTTCATTCGTATTCATCATTTATGCTTCCATTTGAATCAGCACGTGCTCGCGTTTTTCAGATGCCTGTCGCACCGAGCGACGTTCCACCAGCGAGGCAAGGCTGATATCGCTGAGAAAACCGGTGATCTGGTTACTCAACTCTTCCCACAACTCATGGGTCAGGCAACGCTCTTCGCCATGGCAGTTTTTCTTGCCGTGACAGCGCGTGGCATCCACGGTTTCATCCACCGCGGTGATCACATCTGCAACGGATATCTCGCCCGCATCACGACCCAGGGAGTAGCCTCCGCCGGGCCCGCGGGAGCTGGCAACCAGGCCCTGCTTTCGCAGCCGTGAAAACAACTGTTCCAGGTAGGAAAGCGATATGTCCTGGCGCGAGGAAATATCAGACAGGTTTATCGGTCCCTGGCCCTGGTGTAAGGCCAGGTCCAGCATCGCAGTTACTGCGTAACGCCCTTTTGTTGTCAGTTTCATGTTGAGTCGCTTCTCCGCGGTTCGCACCTTTAAACGGGCAGGCAGGATAAAATGTCTGACTAAAACAGTCAAGTAAATATCACAGTAAATTGGTCGGGTATTTCTGTCACCCGAGCTGTATCGCCCACCAGTTGTGATTGAGAAAAATAATTCTATTAAAAACAATAATTTATAAATATTTAATCGAGAGAATAAACATTTTCATGAGCTAGCTTACAGATTAAATTCGCGGGAAATTCCATGCAAAATACCGTTCTTGCTGTACGATTCCATGGGACTATCCAGACCATCGAAATAGGGGCGAATTTAATGAAGCTTTTTACCCTGTGTGCAGCCTTGCTTTCCTGCCTGGCGAGTTATTCTTTAGCGGCGCAGGGCGTCGCGGACAGCATTTACTTCAATGGCCGGATTTATACCGCGTCAGGTCAGCCAGCATGGATTGAAGCCGTCGCCATTGCTGATGGACGATTCATATATACCGGTAGTTCTGACAAGGCACTGGAGCTGGCAGGCGAAGGCACAAGTGTCGTAGACCTCGACGGAAAAATGGCGATGCCGGGCATCCATGACGCGCACAGCCATATGATCTGGGGTGGTTTGAACCGGCTCTACGAATGTCGCTTACCGCCAGGAGCAACACCTGCACAAATCATTGTGAAATTAAAAGATTGCGGCAGGGATGTTCAGGAAGGAGAGTGGCTGGTGGGTGGTTCCGCGTGGTCAGAACAGTTTCCTGAAAAGCGTTTTCATCGGCGCTACATTGACAAGGCCTTTCCGGACAGACCTGTCTATATCGGCGAAGGGTCTGCTCATCATGCATTTATCAATACGCGTGCAATGGAGATTGCCGGTATAGATGCGAGCACGCCAAATCCGCCGGGAGGCAGGATTGTCAAGGATGAATCAGGAGAGCCAACGGGTGAGCTGGTTGAAAACGCGACCCTGCTGGTGGCAGATTTCCTGAAACGAGAACCCCGCGAGCATTTCCTCGAAGCATTACGGTGGGGGACAAAATTGTTCAGTCAGTACGGTATTACATCAACACAGGAAGCCTCGGGTGAACAGCTTATCCTGGAAACACTCAGGCAGGTAGACAGGGAAGGTGGTTTACAGCAAAAGTTTGCTGCGCACATTATCTGGGGCAGCCCCAAGTTTGCACATGCTGACGATGCTGTCATGGAGAAGTTGATTAACAGCCGACATGACTATGCGTCAAAACACGTGGAAGTCGACTTTGTAAAAATGTGGGTGGACGGATCGCCGACACCTCCCTATTTCACGGAGGCGAGTATAAATTTTGAATCGAAGCAGGTAGATCCGGGCAACCTGCTTATCCCTTTTGAAAGAATGCGGGATTTTGTAGTAAGACTGGACAGTGAAGGCATCAAGATGAAATTGCATGTGGCCGGTGCTGGTGCAGCCCATACTGCACTTGATGCCTTTGAAGCGGCAAGGAATGCCAATCCCGATTCGCCAGTGATCCATGAACTGGGACATTCCAATATGCTGATACCGGAAGATTTTAAACGTATGCAACAACTCAGGATCGCCGCTGACATGTCCCCGAGCATCTGGCACCTTTATGGTCCAACCCTGGGTAATCCACCGGTGCCGGCCTGGCAATTTCGAACCATGAAAGAAAACGGTGTGCTAATGACCATAGGCACAGACTGGCCCGTTACCGATGATCCCAATGTATTTCCGGCAATCCAGGGAATGCTCGATCGCGGCTATGAATCTGTCGACCTGGACACCGCGCTAAAAATGTTAACTATCAATGGTGCAGTGGCCCAGGGTTGGCAGAAGGACCTCGGGTCTATCGAAAAAGGAAAGGTCGCTAACATGATCGTGCTGGACCGCCGACTGTTTGATATTCACCTGCAGGAGATAGGGAAAACAAGGGTGCTTTTGACTGTATTTGAAGGTGAGGTGGTTCATAACGTCATGCAGAAGTAGTTTACAGGTAATGGGTTTGCGTAATGAATTAATTAACCTGGCAGAACGGGCGTGCCAGGATTTTGAAGTGCCAGCCGTAACAAGAATCTTTATGCCAGAGCCAACACCATCGCCGGAGCGAGATTCCGAGTTTGGTATCGTTGCGCTGGAGGACGGCTCGGCGGGCCTGTATTACGCCTGGATGGGTGATTCACAAAAGGGCATGAACACGCGTTACCGTGTGGATGACTACCTCGGTCATTCGCCTTCCAGGCTGTTACAGCTTTGCTCGAGAGACCACGAGGCAGATCGCTCACTGGGTATGGCGGCGCTCAATGCCATCAGCCAGAGCGTGTTCCGGCAGGCCGGTATGCAGCTGCCCGATGCCGGTGATTCCATGGGCGAACTGGACCTGCATGAGGGCGATCACATCGGCATGGTCGGTTACTTCCCCTCGCTGGTTCGACGTCTCACCGCTGAGGGGATCAGGGTGACGGTAATTGAGAAAAAGACGCACCTGCTGAAACAGGAAAATAACCTTGTGATGAGTTCAGATCCCGCGGCGCTGAAAAGCTGCAGCAGGGTATTGTCTACCGCCTCCACACTACTGAACGACACGATTGATGAAATTCTTGCGCACTGTGGTAACGCTGATGTGATCAACGTGATTGGCCCCACCGCCGGCTTTATACCGGATCCACTTTTCCAGGCAGGCGTCAGCGCCGTCGGTGGGTCGCAGATTGTCGACGTGGATCTTGCCATCGAGAGGATCTCGCAAAAACTGGGCCTGGCTTCGGCGGCCAGGAAATACCTGCTGAAAAGGGAGGACTACCCGGGGTTTTCCAGGCTAATCCGCCAGTGATGAACGGCGCCGCTCCAGCGGTGTGAGCTGGTAGCGTTTCTTGAAAATGCGGCTGAAGTGGGCGGCATCGTTGAAGCCCCATTTACAGGCAATATCCAGTATCGACGACGCGCTATGCTCGGCACTGCCTAGGTCCCGGTGACAACGTGCAAGCCTTTCCTCGCGTAACCAGCTGGCAAAGGAACTTTCATGTTTTTCAAACAGCCGGTTCAGGTAACGGCGGCTGATACCGAAGCGCGCTGCAACGCTGGCCTGGCTTAATGCCGGGTCAGCGATATTTCCCATGACGTAGTTCTTGATAGACAGCAGGCGCAGGGATGAACTCAGCGGGCGCACCGTGCCCGCGGGATCAGCCTCGGTGCCGTAAAGCAGGGCGAGAAGGTCAAGCGTGGCGAGCAGCTCATGGTGAGCGGTTTTTCCCGTGTCACAGGATTGCAGCACCGAAAGCAGCGTATGCTTGTAGCTGGCAGCAGTAGAGGTGCTTGCTTCGACCTTGCGCGCGGTGAGCTGCTGGTGATTTGCAATTGCTCGATCGCAGTCGCTTCGAGGAATTTCAAATACCAGCTGGGTATTCGGGCTGTTCAGCTTGAGCTCATAGGGTCGTGTCGTATCGTAAATGGCGATATCCCCGCGACCGAGGTCACTCCTGCGATTGTCCTGGATGATGGTGGAGGAACCTTCAAGCTGAAGGCTGAGCAGGAAGCAGTCAGCGTCAGAGCGTTTTATCGCTGCGCTCTTTCTCTTAACAAGGGATCTTGAGCTGGATATCCGCGTGCATGCCCAGTCGTCGATTTGTGTCTTTGACAGGTGACCGTTGCAGTCGTATTGCCCATCGAAACTCACATCCAGCTCGACAAAGGCCTTGCTGGCCTGCTCCCGCCACAGTTGCTGGCGCACTCCCCGTGGAATGTCATCCGTGGAAAAACGATGGATATCCTGCTGTGCCTGCATCATCAATTCGACCTGGCTCATGGCGTCACGGGAATATTGTCCAGATTGCAGTGCAAGTCAACAAAGAGGTTCCCAAATAGTCAAGAAACACCGGGTTTTTGGTGGTAAATTCGAGCCATTCAACCTGGTGAGTGGTTGGAGTTTACGAACAAATCATTATTGATAGGGGGGATATAAACGTGTCTGCTGATGATCAACATGCGGGAAATGTAATACTGCTTCGTACTGCCTGTATCTCGTTATTAATCGGGCTGGTACTGGCCTGGTGCCTGGTCGGCACCCACGCCATGAAAATACCGGCGGCCCTGGAATTCTTCAAGTTTCCGGACAAGCTGCTAAGTTCACACCTGGACTTCCTGATGATGTCGATGCTGCTGTTTGGCATCTACGCATCAAAGATTCCGCTTCCAAAGTGGGTACAGTGGCCAATGGCAATTGGTTCCATTACCAACCCACTGCTGTTCCTGCTGCAGTCTATTCCGTTTGGATTTCCGGGCATGAAGATTTTCGTCCTGGCATCCATTACCCTGACTACCGTCGGATACGGTCTCACCTGTATCAAGCTGTTCCGGTATTCATTGAAGTAAGAAAGCTGCTCCCTCAAAACGGGTTGCTTTTTCATTGAAGCAGCCCGTTTTTTGTTTGCTGGTTTATAATCACGCGATGGAAATACCCTGGAAAAATTCTGAAACCCAGTATGGCTGGGGTGGACGGGTCCTGCACTGGAGTAGTGTCACCCTGCTCGTGGTACTTATTCTCACCGGTGACGGGTTTGCTGAGCTTGAAGCCAGTGAACACAGGGCCAGCCTGGTGGCTACCCACGTGTCGTGGGGATTGCTGTTCCTGCTGGTGATGCTGGCAAGAGTTTACTGGCGTATCAGTAACCACAACCCGGTGCAGTCGTATTCCATCAGGAAGTGGCAAAAGTATTCCGCGCGAAGCCTGCACCTGACTATTTACTTCGTTGTCATTTCGCAGAGCCTGGTTGGCATACTCAACCTTGTCAGTTCAGGAGAGGGCCTCGCGTTTTTCTCGTTATTTGAAACTGCTGCATTCATGCAAAAGAACGTGGCGCTTTACGAGCTGAGCAAGGGTCTCCACTACAGTCTTTCCATTGCCATCTATCCATTATTCCTGGTACATATCTCCGCCGCCATTTATCACCAGTTGTTTGGCGTGCTGGATGATGATTAGGCGACGCTGAGATGCCCTCAGGAACCATGACCCCGGGTCAGTGGGGCCAGCTTGTGCTGGTGGCCGCTATCTGGGGCACATCATTTTTTCTTATTGAAATCGCGCTCAGGGATATCGGGCCGTTTACCCTCGTGTTTTACCGCCTGGTGGTTGCTGCCGTGTTCAGCGTGTTCGTGCTTTTTCTCAGCGGTGCACGCCTGCCGCTGGATGCCTCGTCATGGTGGCGATTTTTTGTGCTGGGTGCGTTTAACACGAGTATACCTTTCATGCTGATATCCTCGGGCCAGGTGTATATCAACAGTTCCCTGGCCTCGATACTCAATGCCACGGTCCCGGTATTCACCGTCATCATGGCGCACTTTCTTACCCACGATGAAAAGATGACGCGGCTTCGATTACTGGGCGTGATTATTGCGCTTGGCGGGGTTTGCCTACTGCTGGGGCCGGACGCATTTGCCGGCCATTCGTCGAGCCTGCTTGGACAACTGGCAGTGCTGGGCGGTGCCATGTCCTATGCTTACGCCGGGGTGTACGCGCGGCGTTTTGACCAGATACCTATCCTGCAGGCCATGACCGGAACGCTTATCGCCGCCTGCCTGCTGTCCTGTCCCTTTGCCCTGGTGTTTGAATATCCCCTGGTGACGGAGATCAGCCGTGCCACCATCTGTGCCATCGTCTTCATGGCACTACTGGCCACCGCGTTCAGCTACATCGTTTACTTTCACGTGATACGAACAGCGGGGGCGACCAACACCCTGCTGGTGGTGTTCCTTGTCCCGGTCACCGCCATCCTGCTGGGCATTATATTTCTCGACGAAAGCATCAACGCACGCATGATGTGCGCCATACTCGTGGTATTCAGTGGTCTTGCGGTGGTGGATGGTCGCCTGGTCAGGCGCGTGCTGGGCCGGAACTAATCAGCCTTCCTTCTCTTCCAGCTGTTTCTTTAGTTCGCCCATTTCCCGGTCCACCTTGCTCATGTGATCAAGCATGGTATCCAGCGCCTTTTGTATCGGGTCAGGCATATCCTGGCTGGCACCGTAGGCTTCAAAGCCGATTTTCCTGGCCATCTCCTCGCGTTGCGCCTCGAGATCCTGTACCTCTTCACGCTTGGCGACAATATGACCCGGTATTCCCACCACCGTTGCACCACCGGGTATGTCTTTCACCACGACGGCGTTGGAGCCGACGCGAGCGCAGTCACCCAGCGTGATAGGGCCGAGTATTTTTGCACCGGCGCCGATGACGACGTTGTTTTGCAGGGTAGGGTGACGCTTGCCCTTGTTCCAGGTTGTACCACCCAGTGTCACACCGTGGTAGATAGAGCAGTCATCGCCAATCTCTGCTGTCTCGCCGATCACCACGCCCATGCCATGGTCAATGAAGAAACGGCGGCCGATTTTTGCACCGGGGTGTATTTCTACACCCGTAAGAAAGCGGGCAAGGTGAGCCATGAGACGTGCGAGCAGGTACAGTCGCCGGTTCCACAACCAGTGGTTCAGGCGGTGAAACAGGATAGCGTGCAAACCGGGGCAGGAAGTCAGCGTCTCGATGCTGCTGCGTGCCGCCGGGTCGCGGTCGAATACGACCTGTATATCTTCTTTTACTGTTTCAAACATGGGTGACTCATCTAGTTCACTTTGTGCCTATTGTAGCATTCGCGTGAAGAATGTTTGGCTGACTTGCCTGGCAGGTTCGCGGACACGCTACAAGTACGTCCCTGTAGGCTCGTAATCGACGTCCCTGTCGATTGACGGTCCGCTCACCTATCCAGGCAAGTCGCTGAAACTCAGTATTGCCCGGGCTAGCTATTGCCAGCCATCTTTTCAATTCGCTGGTGCTGCGCCTGCAGCTTGTCGATGGCCTCGGTCAGTTCAACCAGCCGTTCCCTGTCCTTGTTCACCACCGCTTCCGGCGCCTTGTCTACGAAGTTGGGGTTGGCCAGCTTCTTTTCAATGCCCTCTTTGGCAGATTGCAGCTTGCCAAGTTCCTTTTCCAGTTTTGCCAGCTCCACTGCCGGGTCAATCAGGCCAGCCAGGGGAACGATGATGGTGGTGTCTCCGGCGAGGGCGATGACCGCGTCCTCCGGTTCCTCCTCGGTGAGCGTGATGGATTCAATACGTCCAAGATCCTGTACCTGTGCAGTGTTGCTGCTCAGCCAGCCCTGCTCGTCGCTGCTGCCACCCTTGACCTGGATGGCCAGTTTTTTACCGGGTGAGATATCCCGTTCGCCGCGAATCCGACGTACGCCAAGGATGAAAGACTTGATCCATTCAATTTCGACCAACGCTTTCTCATCACTCTCAAGCTCACCCGCGGCAGGGTAGCTCGCCAGCATGACGGAATCGCCCTCGCGACCGATAACCGGTGCAACCCGCTGCCACAGTTCCTCACTGATAAAAGGAATAAAGGGATGCATCAGGCGTAACAGGGTTTCCAGCACATTAACCAGTGTAAACAAGGTGCCGCGCTTTTGTGCTTCGGAGGCGCTGTCGTCGTTAAGCGTGGTCTTGGACAGTTCCAGGTACCAGTCACAGTATTCATCCCAGGTAAATTCGTACATGGCCTGGGCGGCAAGGTCAAAACGGTAATCCGCCATACCCCGAGTCACCGTGTCGATAGCGCCGGCAAGCCGCGTGTTGATCCAGCGCTCGGCCAGGCCGAACTCCATCTCGCCACTCTTGATATCGAAGGCCTGTTGCTCGACATTCATCATCACGTAGCGCGTGGCATTCCAGAGCTTGTTACAAAAATTGCGGTAGCCTTGAATACGACCCACGTCAAAATTAATACCTCGCCCCTGTGTCGCCAGTGCCGCAAAGGTAAAGCGCAGTGAATCGGTGCCATGGGATTCGATGCCATCAGGAAAATTCTTGCGCGTGGATTTCTCAATTTTTGGTGCGAGCTGAGGTTGCATCAGCCCCGTCTTTTGCTTCTCGAGCAATTCTTCAATACCAATTCCATCGATAAGGTCGATGGGGTCGAGGATGTTACCCTTGGATTTTGACATTTTCTGACCTTCGCTATCACGTACCAGGCCAGTTATATAAACTTCCCTGAAAGGCACGTCGCCCATGAACTTGATCCCCATCATGATCATGCGTGCGACCCAGAAAAAAATGATGTCAAAGCCGGTGACCAGTACGTTGCCGGGATAGTAACGTCCCAGTTCCGGGGTCTGTTCAGGCCAGCCCAGCGTGGAGAATGGCCACAGCGCCGAGGAAAACCAGGTGTCGAGCACATCTTCGTCCTGCCTCAGGGGAAGATCCGCGGCCAGTCCATGCTTTTGCCTCACATCTTCTTCGCTTCGACCAACATACATGCCGCCGTCATCGTCGTACCAGGCGGGTATGCGATGTCCCCACCATAGTTGCCTCGAGATGCACCAGTCCTCGATGTTGTGCATCCATTCGAAATAGGTCTTTGACCAGTTTTCCGGGATGAACTTTATCTCGCCCTTTTCAACGGCAGCGATGGCCGGATCGGCAAGCGGCTGTATTTTTACGTACCACTGGTCTGTCAGGTAGGGTTCCACCACGGCATTTGAACGATCACCCCTTGGTACCATCAGCTTGTGGTCGTCGATCTTTTCAAGGTAACCCTGGGCTTCAAGATCCTTGACCACCTGCTTGCGAGCATCATAACGATCCATACCACGATACGCTTCAGGGGCATTGTCATTTACCGCGGCATCAATGGTAAAAATATTAATCAATGGCAGGTCGTGACGCTTGCCGACAGCGTAGTCGTTAAAGTCATGGGCCGGGGTAATTTTTACACAACCGGTCCCAAACTCAGGGTCAACATAGTCGTCGGCAATAACGGGAATACGACGACCCGTCAGCGGTAGTTCAACTTCGGCACCAACCAGGTCCCTGTAACGCTCATCTTCCGGGTGCACGGCGACAGCGCTGTCGCCAAGCATGGTTTCCGGTCGCGTCGTCGCGACCACAAGGTGTTCAACGCCGGACCCATTGCCGTCACCGACAACCGGGTAGCGCATGTGCCACATGTGACCATCTTCTTCTTCGGAAATCACTTCCAGGTCAGAGATGGCTGTGTGAAGTACAGGATCCCAGTTGACCAGGCGTTTGCCACGATAGATGAGACCTTCATCGTAAAGCTGGATAAAGACTTCCATTACGGCATCGGACAGGCCTTCGTCCATGGTAAAACGTTCGCGGGTCCAGTCCATGGACGTACCGAGGCGACGGGATTGCCGTGTAATGGTGTTACCGGATGTTTCCTTCCATTTCCATACCGCCTCGGTAAACTTTTCCCGGCCAAGTTCGTGACGGTCCTGGCCCCTGGCTTCAAGTTGTCGCTCAACTACCATCTGCGTGGCGATCCCGGCATGGTCTGTACCGCATTGCCAGAGCGTGCTGTCGCCATTCATGCGATGGTAACGGATCAGGATATCCATCAGGGTCTGTTGAAAAGCGTGACCCATGTGCAGGCTGCCGGTCACGTTTGGCGGTGGCAGCATGATGCAGTAGTTGGTATCCGCATCCTGGGGAGAAAAATAGCCTTTCTCTTCCCATTGCAGGTACCAGTTATTCTCAATGGCGTGTGGTTCGTAGGTTTTATCCATGCTCGCGGGTCAATGTTTTACAAATTTGAATAACGCTATTATGCACTCAAGAGTAGGCGTAGCAATAGCGCCTCGAAAGAAGGGTTACATCAGCTGTTATGGTCGTCCCGTGGGGTGAAGCTCGGGGCAGGATTATCCTGGGTCAGTTCTTCCCGGGCTGAATCGTCCTGCCCGGTTTGCTCAAGGTTAGCCTGTTGACGAAGCTCCTCGATAATGCTGTTTTTCATGTTGCTTTTAAGCAGGTTTACCAGCTGATCCAGTTCACCGGAGAACTTGTCCTCGAGTTTTTCGGCCAGCTCCACGATCTGTTCCTCGATTTCCTCGACGTTGTTTTCGTCTGCGTGCTCGACAAAGTCTGCCTCGTCCACCAGCTCATCTAGCACGGGAACTTCGATACGATTTGGCTCAGTGCCGGCATCTTCCTTGTCGATGAGGGATTCCAGCTCTTCCAGTTTTTCCTTCAGGGGATCGCGGGGATTATCTGGACCGGGACTATCCATGTTCCTTGCTCATATCATGGTTATGCATGTCAAAGCCGGCATCGCGATACAGCTTGTAGCGATCGCGTCCTTCCTGCCGATTACTGTCTTCAACAATTTCCACGACACGTTCGTAAGCCTCGGCTTGTGCGGGTATGTTCTGCCCGAGATTGATCATGACCGAGTTGGCGCAAGCAACCGGGTCTTCCCAGCCAATAATAATGGAATCCTGCTTTGATTGCTCGCCGGCCATGGCATGGGGCAGGAAGCTGATGTCCCGGTAGGTCCACAGCAGGTCATCCAGGGACTGGGCCTCGTCACGTGACGCCGCGTGGATGTAGATATCCTTGTCCTGCTTTCTTATCTTTCCTGCCAGCTCGCAGCAGAATCGTTCTTTCGTCTGCTCTGCACCCAGTATGTAGAAATCAACCCGAGGCACGTTAGCGATCAGGATTCGGCACGGTCCAGCAGGTAGCGCGTCAGCAGGGGTACAGGTCGCCCGGTAGCACACTTGTTCTTGCCGCTGTTCCAGGCGGTACCGGCGATATCAAGATGGGCCCAGTGAAACTTCTTGGCAAAGCGTGAAAGGAAACAACCGGCGGTGATAGTGCCGGCTTCACGTCCACCAATGTTTGCCATGTCAGCAAAGGGGCTGTCGATCTGCTTCTGGTAATCATCCCACAGCGGTAACTGCCAGGCGCGGTCGCAGGCGGTTTCCCCGGCATGAAGAAGATCCTTGACCAGCGGGTTGTGATTACTCAGCAGCCCGGTTGCGTGGCTACCCAGGGCAACTACGCAGGCACCGGTGAGAGTGGCGATATCGATCACCACCTCGGGATTGAATCTCTCCGAGTAGGTCATCGCATCACAAAGAATCAGTCGTCCCTCGGCATCGGTGTTGAGGACTTCCACGGTCTGGCCCGACATGCTGGTGTAGATATCACCGGGCCTTGTGGCCGTGCTGCTTGGCATGTTCTCCACCGCGGGAACAACCCCGATCACGTTCAGCGGCAGGTCCATGTCCGCCACTGCGCACATGGTACCTAGCACCGATGCAGCGCCGCACATGTCGTATTTCATTTCATCCATGGCCGGGGAGGGCTTGATGGAAATACCACCGGTGTCAAAGGTGACACCCTTGCCCACCAGCACTACCGGCTTGGCGTTTTTCTTACCACCGTTGTGCTCAATGGTGATCAGCTTTGCCGGCTGCGCACTGCCCTGGCTGACCGACAACATGACATTCATTTCCAGTTTTTTCAGGGCGGCCTCGTCAAGCACCTTCACCTTGAGCGACTTGTAGGTCTTGCCAAGCTGCTGGGCCTGCTGCGCAAGATGAGTCGGGGTACAGACATTGGCCGGGCGGTTACCCAGGTCACGGGTCAACTTCACGCCCTTTGCAACCGAGCTTGCTGTCTTTGCAGCCTGGTCGGCTGATGACAATTCGCGTCGTGATGGCACGGTGAGAGTGATTTTCTTCAGGGGTTTCTTGACGCGCTTGTTCTTTTTCTTGAACTCCTTGAATTCATACAGGCTGTGATCGATGGTTTCCACTGCACGGGAAATTTTCCAGTCGAGATCCCGACCCTTGACGTTGAGCTCCGACAGGTAGGAGACGGCATCACTTGAGCCGGTGGTGTTCAGTTGCTTGATGCTGTTTTCGATGATGCGGCAATACTGGCGCTCGTCGATATCCCTTTCGCGGCCACAGCCAATCAGCAGTACGCGGTCGCATAACATGCCGGGTACATTGTGTAATAACAGGGACTGTCCAAGCTTGCCATCGATGTCGCCGCGGCGAATCATGTTGGAGATATATTTCTTGCTTGCCGCATCGATTGCACGTGCTGCCGGGCCGAGCTTTCGCGGCTCATTGATGCCCACTATGACGCAGGCGGTACGCTGTTTTTCGGGGTTACCACTTTTAATGCTGAATTCCATAATATTCTGTACTATGTCTTTGGTGAAAATTGAATGACGCCGATTCTAGCATGTAAATACTTGAAGCGAGTAGCAGCGTGAAGGGACGCCCGGGTAATTTGGCCTGCCATGATTCTTGAACGATACATTTACCGCGAAATCCTTGAAAAGCTATTGTGGATTGTTGGTCTGCTGGTACTGATCCTGGCAAGTAATCGCTTCGTTCGATTCCTGTCCGATGCAGCAGAGGGCAAGTTGCCCGGCGAGCTGGTTTTCCAGATGCTGTCCATGAAAATGCTGGCCACCATGCCACGACTGTTGCCCATCTCGCTTTTTATCTCTGTTACCCTGGCCCTGTCGCGGCTGGCGCAGGACCGGGAGCTCACGATCTATTCAGGTTCCGGCCTGTCCGGCGGTTTTCGCCTGCTGGCGGTTTTCAAGTTTGCCATTGCCTTTTCAATTATTGTTTTTGCCACCAGCTTTTTTGTCGCGCCCTGGGCGGAGAACGGGGTAAGTAGTCTTAAAGGACAGGCCGAGCAGGAATCCGACATTACCGGCATCGGTGCGGGCCAGTTCAAGGAGTTCAGCAAGGGTGATCGTATTGTCTATGTTGAGAACATGACCGACGGCGACACCAAGATGGAAAATGTTTTCCTGCAGGTCAGGCAACGGCAGGGTCTTGGCGTGCTGCGCTCAAGCAGTGCCAATTATGAATTCAGCGAACGCAGCGGCAGCCGCTATATCTCCTTTAACAACGGGCATCGTTATGTTGGTACACCCGGTGATCTCGACTACCAGATTACCCGTTACCGAACCTACGCGGTGTTGATTGAAAGAAACAACGAAAAAAAATCAGTCGTCAGGCTTGAGGGGGTACCGAGTAAGGAGCTACTGGGTTCCCCACGTCCAAAGTACAAGGCTGAGCTACAGTGGCGCATGAGTTACGTGATCAGTGCCCTGCTGTTACCGCTGCTGGCAGTGGCATTAAACGGTCTTTCCTTTCGCGAAACCCGTTACATACCCCTGTTTATCTCCATCATGGTGTACTTTATCTACAGCAACCTGCTGGGTATTTCCAAGACGCTGGTAAAGCGGGACGAGCTGTCTCCCCTGATCGGACTCTGGTGGGTACACCTGCTGCTCATCGGCATCATCTTTCTCATTTTCAAGTATCCCCGGTTCTGGTTCTGGCGCAGCAGGAGCCAGGCACAGGCGAAAGTGCAGGCACGCTGATATGCGAATCATTCAACGCTACGTAACGGCCAGCCTGGTGGGTACCACGGTACTTGCCCTGGCCGTACTTGTCGCGCTGTTCAGTTTTTTTTCCCTGGTAGACCAGCTCGAGGAAACGGGAAAGGGCAGCTATGGCGTTATCGAAGCGGTGTCCTACGTGCTGTTAACCATGCCAAGACTGGCCTACGAGCTTTTTCCTATTGCCGCCATGGTGGGCAGCATGTCGGCGCTGGGCATGATGGCCAACCACAGCGAGTTAACGGTGATTCGTACCTCCGGTGTCTCTAAAACCCTGCTCAGCGTGGTGCTGGTTCGTTCCGGCCTGCTGCTGGTGGGTATCGCCCTGGTTATCGGCGAGTTAATTGCGCCTTTCACCGAGGAGAAAGCGCAACACATGCGCTCCATTGCCCTGTCAGAGCAAATTGCACTGAAAACAAAATATGGATTCTGGGCTCGGGACGGCAACAGTTACATCAACATACGCAAGATCCTGCCTGGTCGAAACGTGGAGGAAATCTACATCTACGAGTTTGATGAAAACGATGAGCTTCGCAGCAGTATCTATGCAACATCCGGGGAATACGAAGACGGCCAGTGGCTGCTGAACAATATCAGCCAGTCTATCCTGAGTAACGAGAAGGTGATACAGAAGAAGTTTGACAGGGCCAACTGGGATTCCCTGCTGGAACCGGAAATGGTCAACATGCTTATCGTTAACCCCGAGTACCTGACCATCTGGGGGCTGGTGGGCTACATCGATTTCCTCGAGCAAAACTCCCAGGACGCGCAGCGATACAAGCAGGCACTGTGGGCCAAGCTGGTCAGGCCCGTTTCCATACTCGCCATGATCATTCTCGCGGTACCCCTGGTACGCAATACCTCGAGAAGTATTGCAGTTGGTCAACGGGTTTTCCTCGGTGCCCTGATAGGTATCGTGTTTCACCTGCTCAACCAGGTCTGTGGACATCTCGGGGTTGTCTACGGTGTGCCAGCGTCCGTGAGCGTCAGCGTGCCCACGATACTGCTGGCCGCGATCACGCTGTACCTTTTGCGCAGCCGGGAAACTTAGCGACAGCAAGCCAGTCATAAAAGTAAACGCTTGCAAGATAAAGAGGACACGAACATCAGGAACTTCACCCCGCGCGGACTGTACCTGCTTGCCCTGTTATGCCTGGTGAGTTACCAGTGCCTGGCAGGCGATAGAAAGGAAGACAGTTTCAATCGCCAGCTCCTGCCACCGGGAAAGATGGTGGACGTGGGTGGATTTCGACTACATATCAACTGCCAGGGACAGGGTGAACCCACTGTTGTGCTCGACTCCGGTGCCGGTGGATTTTCCCTGGAGTGGGTCAATATTCAAAAAGCACTTTCCCCACATACGCGGGTTTGCGCCTACGACCGCGCCGGCTACGCCTGGAGTGACATGGGTCCGCTGCCGCGAACCAGCAGGCGTATCGTGGGCGAATTGAAAACCCTGCTTGAAAAGGGTGATATACCCGGGCCCTATATCCTTGTTGGCCATTCCTTTGGCGGTTTTAACGTACAGTATTATGCGCGGCGTTACCCGGACGATGTTGCCGGTATCGTGCTGATCGATTCATCCCATCCGCAGCAGGTGGAACGCCTGCCCCGTGCGGAGCCGGGTCCAAGCCGGCCACGACCTGCACGGAGTCGCACCTACGTGGTATCGCGCCCCGTGTTACATGAAAACTACCCGGAGGAAACCGGTACACGCGCCTATCACATCATGTCCACCTGGAAGTACCGATTCACGCAGCAGGAGGAAATGCTGAGCCTGCCCAGCAGCGCCCGGGAAGTGACCCAGCAGGCGCCGCTGCCGCTGGTGCCGATGGTAGTACTTACCCGCGGTCAACGTGTATGGCCGCATGACCAGCATGGCAATGCCATGGAAAAAACCTGGATGGAATTACAGGACGAGCTGTCAATGATGGTAAAGAACGCCACCCATCTCATCGCCGAGCGAAGTGGACACTCGATTCACCTTGACCAGCCGGGGCTGGTTATCTCCGCACTCAGAAACCTGATAAGCCAATAAAAAAAGCCCTGCAGTGCAGGGCTCTTCAAAGCTTTGCCGGCGTAGACGCCAGCGCTGATGCGACTACCTGGCTTTTTCGATATACAGGAAGCCAATACCACCGGAAGCACCGAGACCCTTGTTGGTTTCAAGTGCGACAGGCTGCAGGCTCAGGCTGGTATCACCTGCACCCACCAGGACCTTGGCACCAAGACCGACACCGGCAGTGGCAGCGGCCTGGCCACCGACATACTTGCCTTCAAGGGCGTAGGAACCCGGGCTGGCATCGGAAGTGGCAGAAATTACGGCAAAAGCCATGTTTTCTTCAGTCTTGAAGCTCAGGTCGAGTCCAAGTGCGATACCGGCCTCGCCATTGTAACGCTCGAGAACGCCGCCGTTGTTGAACGTGCAGCTGACATCAGCCGTGGAACGTATGATCAGGTTTGTTCGTGAACCGGGCACAACACTGCACTTCAGTACACCAATTTCCAGCCCGGCATCATCAGCGTGGACGGTGTTGATGGACAGGGCAAAGGCAGCAGCCAGGATTGCCATGATGGACTTGCAAAACTTCAGGTTTGTCATGATGGGATTACTCCTTACATTCTTCTTCTGTGGTGAGTGGATAGCTTAGTAGAAAATTTAGTGAAAATATATGTCATTCTTGGGTAAAAGTACTCATTTTAAGGCCCAACCAGCTCATAGCTGAAGCCCGCTACGCCGGTGACAACATCCGTATCCTGGATGTCGTACTCGATACCGATGTTGTTTGGCATGCTGGGCATGCTCGGTGAAGCCGGACCGGCAAAACCGCCGTCGATAAAGGTCTCACAGTTGGGATTACAGGCACTGCCCGGTGCAGTTGTAAAGGCAAAGACGCTGGTATCCTGCAGGCTGGCACCGTCGATCATGAGATTCCCGGTAATGTTGTACAGCGTCGAATCATGATCCACGCTCATGCTGATGAAGGCATCGGAGGTGGAGAAAGTAACTGAAATAGAACCAGCCGTGACACCGATCCCGATAGTGTCTCCTGATACCGAGGTTGACTGGGTACCGATAGTGAACTGGTAGAGTGCACCGCCACTGGTGGGAATAGGTCCGGGTGTGTCACCATAAATAAAATGTATGCTCTGGTAGCCGGTCAGTTCATCAACATTGGTTTCCTCGAACAGGTTGGTAGCAAGGTTCCTGTCAACGGAAAGCACGCGACCATCTGACCACCTCGCCACTGAGAGTCCTTCATTGGTAGAGCCGGCTTCAGCCACACTGGCGGGCATCTGCAGGAACAGGTCAACCTTGTCCGGATCGGCAGCAGCAAGGATTTCCTCCACCAGTTCCAGCGCAGCGGGATCGTTGACACCCAGTGCAGCGGCCGGGTCAATGGTTGCGAATACTTCAAAATTGGTGACCGTTCCGCCATCGTCATCTTCTTCGTTACCGAGAATGGCGATAGGCTTACCGTCACTGGTACTGAAAATACTGACATCGGTAAAGGCAGGTGCATCTACGCCCTCGGGGTCATCAACGTCCGGCAGCACGCCCTGCAGCACGAGGCCATCATCCACCTCGGAAAAGGTAGGATCACCAAAGGGATTTTCCAGCTCATCGATCACTTCCTGGTCTTCCACGACGACGGTTTGCAGGCCGTCATCACTGGTTCGCTGGTTACCGGTTGATACCAGTGCGTTGGACTCTTCTTCCTCTTCCTGCTTCTCACGTTCCTTGCTGGCAGTATCCACCGCGGTGGCGCCGTCAGGCTGGTTAGTGGGTATGATTTTTGTGTCAATGTCTTCGACGTAAACACCGTTGCCAGCGGGAACATTGCGGCTGTCGACGTCATTCTGGACCACGGTTTCACCTTCCCAGGTGCTGTGGTAAAGACCGTCTTTCTTTCCCGGGCAGTCACCGTCACAAATACGCGTGTTGTGGCCGGTGCCTCGAATACCAATGGTGGCGACCGCGGTGCTGACCCTGTAGCTTTCGCGATTACGCTTGCCTATGTAGCCGGTGACCGCACGAATACCGCCCTTGAGAAGACGGTAGAAAGCACGTTCACTGCCATCTTCCTTGCCCGAGTAATTGTAATTCTCGATCTTGTATTCGCTTGATGGTTGTACGGATATGTAAGCACCATCGGCAAATGATACCTGCAGGCGGCTTCGGGCAGAGGTGCGCAGGCTATCACCGGAAAAAACTTCATCGCCCCGGCGCAGGCTGCGACTTGCACCGCTGGCATTAACTGCGCTGGCGCTGCCGGTAGCAAATACCACCTTACCCGCCGCTGCAGCCTGCAGGGTGGCCGGGAATAACAGCGGTGCGATAAGCGCCGTGATAAGAGAAAGATGTTTCATCGATACTGGTTGATTAATCATCATGTTCATCCTTTAGAACTGGTTCCTGACAGTGACAAAGGTCTGCCAGCGGTCAAAATCATTTATGACAATATTTGAACTGTTATTGGAGTACTGGATCTCGGGCCTGACACTCCAGCCTTTTGCAAGCCGGTAAACCAGGCCGGCCCTGGCAAGTACAAAGTCGTCACTGCGCTCCCTCAGAAACAGCGGGTCATCGCCGCCGTGGTCGCTGTACTGGTAGCTGACGCTGCCGTGCAGGACAGTTTTTTGATTCAGGCTGTACTGCCCGCCGACGCGTATGTTGAGGAATTTCTTGCCGATGTCCGGCCTTGTTCCGCGCAGTTCTTCATCGGTGCCGCCGGAGAGAGAGGCGAAAATGACAGGTTCACCATCTCCAGCCAGGGCATGTACGACGCCGACACCGCCGGTGTACTGGTTAACGTTCCTGACCCTCTGCCCGGGAAAGCGCTGGGCATTAAAGGTACCAAAAAGGGAAAACTGCGTGCGCTCATTGTAGGCGTGCAGCCACTGCAGGTTCACACCGCCGAGGTCGCGGTTGTCTTCGCCGCCGAGCCAGTATTTTTGTCCGCTGAGAGATGCAAGAAAGGCATTCTTTCCACGGGAGTAGCGCAGGCCCACCTGGCCATTGAGAGTGCGTGTGCGAAAGTCAGACTCGGTAAAGGTAATACGCTCGTTCAGGTTGATGCCACCAAACAGGCGCAGGTCCTCGCGGTTCATGAATGGCGTGGAAAAAAGCGTGCCGGCGCCGATGGCGAAAAACCCGCTGTCCAGTTCGCGCCCGCTGTCGTCAAGGTTGAACTGCAGGTTGCCAAAGGCCGGTATAGCTATCAGCGAGGTATCGGTTGCGCTGTTGACGTTCGAATCAAATCCCAGGGTACCGTCTATGTACACGTCAATCCTGGTACGGCGCGCCGCAAGCCTTGCATCGATGGCGCCAAGGTACTCGGCGATCCGTCTTTCAATTTCAGCCGGAAGCGACTTGTCCTGTGCCTCGCGAAACTCTGCCTGCGCGGCCTCATTTTCGCCCATTTCAAAATAGGCCCTGGCAAGTTCCGCCCTGGCCCGGGCATTACCGGGGTCAAGGGCCAGAACACGCTCAAAGGCAAACACCGACTGGGTCGGGTGCCCGGAATTTAACGCGGCGATACCCAGCAACAGGTCGAACTCCGGTGTGCCTGCATGTTTTTCTGACTCGGCAAGCAGCAAGTCGTAGGCCTCGGAGGCCTTTTTTTCATTTAGAAGTTGCTCGGCCTGCTGCAGAAGTTGACTGGCGTAGACCGGTGAGAACGAAATACTGGCGAGAAGGGCCAGTACAAGGATAGTGCTTCTCTTCACGAATGATTACCTCTCCATAAACATATAACAACTAACAACATACACAGGCACCTGCTCCAGGGCGCCCGCAACGCGAAAGCTTAATTAAACCCCATGGGCCGAAATTATAATGTGAACCGCTTCACAATGCAGGGCAAAGAACGGCTGTTGACGGAGATTAGCGCGCTATTCCTCCCGCCTGGGCTGCATCGCCCAATACCGGTTGCCATCCTCGCCGATCATTGCAAGTCATTGATTTAATTGGCGCTCCCTAGGGGACTCGAACCCCTGTTTCCGGCGTGAGAGGCCAGCGTCCTGGGCCACTAGACGAAGGGAGCGTAAAAAGAGTGTATTATACGCGGCGTCTCGAACAGGAGGAAATCCCGCAAGGGAAAATTATTTAAAATCAATGAGTTTGGAAAAAGAAAAAGCGGGCGTCGCGCAACTGCGCCCGGCACCGCAGATCATACCCAGGGAAGAACACTGCATTTCCCGCGCGAATATCAGTGACAACGCGCTGAAGGTTCTCAACCGCCTGAAGAATGCCGGCTTCCAGGCCTACCTGGTGGGTGGCAGCGTCAGGGACCTGCTATTGGGGCGTGAGCCCAAGGATTTTGACGTGGCCACCAACGCACGGCCGGAGCAGATCCGCGAGCTGTTTCGACAGAGCCGAATTATCGGGCGTCGTTTTCGCCTGGTGCACGTGCACTTTGGTCACGGTCGCGACCGTGAGGTGATCGAAGTCTCCACCTTTCGTTCATCGCACCTGGACAATACCGAGGATACCACCGAGTCCAGTGACGGTCGCATCATTCGCGATAACGTCTATGGCAGCATTGACGAGGATGTGTGGCGACGTGATCTGAGCGTCAACGCGCTGTTCTATAACATCAAGGATTTCACCGTGGTGGACTACGTCGGTGGCATGAAGGACATCATGGCCGGACGTATTCGCATGGTGGGCAGCCCGCTGCAGCGATACATCGAAGACCCTGTGCGCATGCTGCGCGTGGTGCGCTTTGCCACCAAGCTGGGTTTTCGCATCGACGAGGAAACGGAAAAACCTATTATCGAGAACGCACATCTGCTGAAGCAGATCCCGGCGGCACGCCTGTTTGAAGAATCACTCAAGCTGTTTCTCGGCGGTTGCGCCTTGCAGACTTTTGAAAACCTGCGTCACTACAATCTCTTTGCGCAGCTGTTTCCACAGACTGAAGCCATCCTTGAAACACAGGAAGGCGGCTTTCCCCATACCCTGCTGATCCATGCGCTGGATAACACCGACAGAAGACTGGCTGAAGACAAGCCGGTGACACCGGGTTTTATTATCGCGGCAATGTTGTGGGAACCCCTGCAGGAACTGGCCCGCGAATACACCGCGCAGGGGCAAACAGAACACGATGCCATGAACCTGGCTGCCGACGTGGTAGTGTCAAGGCAAATTGCCAGCACCGCCATGCCACGAAGGTTTACCAAGTTTGCGCGGGATGTCTGGCAATTACAGCCGAGGCTGTGGCGCAGGAACGGCAAGCGACCGCATCGCCTGTTAACCCATCCTTCGTTTCGCGCTGCTTATGATTTTCTCGTACTAAGAGCGCAGGCAGGCGAGGACGTGCAGGAGCTGGTGGACTGGTGGTCTGATTTTCAACAGCAAAACGGCAAGCTGCTGGCCGAGGGACAGCAGCGCAAGAAACGACCATCGGGCAGCCGCAGGAAGTTCCAGCGCAGGCCACGCAAGCCCAATAAGCAATGACCACCTGCTATATCGGCCTTGGGAGTAACCTGGATGACCCGAGGCAGCAGGTGCAAAAGGCCCTGGAAAGCCTCGCTTCCATGGACGGGGTCGAGCAGCTCCAGTGTTCCTCCATATATCGAAGTGCCCCGCTTGGTCCGCAGGACCAGCCCGATTTCATCAACGCCGTGGCGCGGCTGGAGTGTGAGCTCGAGGCGCTGGACCTGCTTCATGCCCTGCAGGACATTGAAAACCAGCATGGCCGGGTGAGAAAACAGCACTGGGGACCGCGCACCCTGGACCTTGATGTGCTGCTCTACGGCGCAGAGGAAATCGACCACGAGGAGCTGAAAGTGCCGCACCCGGAGATACCAAGGCGAAATTTTGTGCTGATTCCCTTGTATGAAATCGCTCCGCAACTGACAATTCCGGGTATGGGCGATTTAGCTAAGCTGTTGCAGCACGTCAGTTCAGAAGGGCTGGAGCGTATCGGTGGCGGTTAATCCAAGCATCGAACCCCTTTTTAATAACCAGCCGCTGAAGTATGTCGTGGTGGAAGGCCCCATCGGCGTGGGCAAGACCGTGCTGGCAAAACGCCTGGCCAACACGCTGAACTCAGAACTGCTGCTGGAGAAGGCGCTGGAGAATCCTTTCCTGCCAAGATACTACGAGGACAGGAAAGGCGCGGCCTTGCCCACCCAGCTGCATTTCCTTTTTGAACGTATCAAGCTTGTTGAAGAACTGCGCCAGGCCGATCTTTTCAGGCCGGCACAGGTGTCGGACTTTCTCATGCAAAAGGACTGCCTGTTTGCCGAGGCGACACTGGATGAAAGCGAGTTTGAACTTTATTCGCAGGTGTATAACCGGCTCATGCCGGAAGCACCAATACCAGATCTTGTTATCTACCTGCAGGCGCCGGTGGAGTTATTACACAGGCGTATTCGCGAAAGAAAAGTCAGTTTTGAAAGTCGTATCGATGCGGAGTACCTGCAAAAAATTTCCGACGCCTACATACGTTTTTTCTATCACTACACTGAATCACCCACGCTGATCGTGAACACCACGGAGGTTAATCTTTCCGACAGTGACGAAGATTACCAGTACCTGATGAACTACATCCAGGAACTCACTCCCGGTAAGCACTACCTCAACCCGCAAAGCCTATGAACGCGAAAGTTACCTCCGCGGCCTTGATAGAAATGAAAAAGGCTGGGGAGAAGATCACCAGTCTCACCGCCTACGATGCCAGCTTCGCCACGATCCTGGATGAAGCCGGTATTGATATTGTGCTGGTGGGTGATTCTCTTGGCATGGTTTTACAGGGAAAGGAAACCACGCTCGCAGTAAGCATGGATGACATGGTGTACCACACGAAGATCGTTGCACCCCAATGCCAGCGCGCCATGGTGGTGGCGGATCTGCCTTTTCAAACCTACGAGAGCCCGGCCATGGCAATGAGCAACGCGGCACGCCTGCGCGATGAAGCCGGTGCGGAAGTGGTCAAGCTTGAAGGTGGCGTGGAGATGGCGGAGACGGTAAGAAAACTTTGCGAGGAAGGTTTTGTAGTGTGCGGACACGTGGGTATGCAGCCTCAGTCCATTGAAAAATACGGTGGATTCAAAGTGCAGGGCAGGGACGAGGAGAGCGCGAAATACATAATTGATGGGGCAATGGCCCTACAGGAGGCCGGCGCAGCGATGATAGTGCTGGAATGTATTCCCTCGGTGCTGGCTGAAAACATCAGTAAAACATTGACTATTCCTACCATCGGCATCGGTGCCGGTGTCGACTGCGACGGCCAGGTGCTGGTGATTTACGATGCACTTGACATTTCTGGAAGAACGCCGCGCATGGCAAAAAACTTTCTTGCAGAAGGCGGCAATATCCGCGATGCTGTCGCCCGCTTTATCGCCGCCGTGAAATCGAGGGAATTTCCGGCACCGGAGCACAGCTTTAGCTGACAAAATTTTTACCGAGTTTTTTACATGAAGCCATCTGAAATTCAGTCCACCCAGTCCGGGGGGAACATGGAAACCGTTTTCGATCTTGCCGGCCTGCATCGTGTGGTGAGTGACTGGAAACGCGAGGGCGCCAGTGTCGCCTTTGTTCCAACCATGGGTAACCTGCACAAGGGACATCTTTCCCTGCTTGAACGTGCACACGAGCTTGCGGATAAGACCATCGTCAGTATTTTTGTAAACCCGATCCAGTTTGGCGAGGGAGAAGACTACGAGGCTTACCCCAGTACCCTGGAACAGGACCAGGCCGTGCTCGCGGAAAACAATCTCGATTTATTATTCGCGCCGGATCTCAAGCAGCTTTATCCCGGCGGCATGGATAACGATACCCGTATCATCGTGCCGGAGATCAGTAACATCCTTTGCGGACGTTTTCGTCCCGGTCATTTTTCCGGTGTTGCCACGGTGGTGTGCAAGCTGCTCGCCAATACCCAGGCTGATTTCGCCATATTTGGTGAGAAGGACTATCAACAATTACTGGTGATCAGGCGCATGGTCAGCGATCTCTGTATTCCTACGGAGATTATCGGCATGCCCACCGTGCGTGAAGAAGATGGCCTCGCCATGAGTTCGCGTAATACTTACCTTGGCCCGATTGAACGACAGCAGGCACCGCACATTTACCAGGTACTGCAATCCGCTGCGCAGCGTTTGCGCCACGAGCCGGAGCAGATCCCTGCCATTGAAGCCGAGGGCATGCTGGCGCTGGAAAATTATGGTTTCAAGCCGGAGTATTTCAGCGTGCGTCGTACAGAGGATCTCGGTGAGCCCCATGCAGACGATTTACGTCTTTCCATTCTTACCGCTGTCTGGCTTGGCGGTGCGCGTCTTATCGATAACGTGAAGGTGCTTGTCGACCGGGAAGCATAATGTCCCCAGAGCTCACACCCGTATGATTTTGTAGCGTCGGCGGTAAAATAAAAATCCAACAAATCGGCTTGCAGTTCAAGTAAGCGAACCTTCGATGGCATGGATGCCATCGTTGAGCGTACATGGAAGTATTTACAGCGTGTTCGCGTCTTGAACTGTGAGCAAGATTTTCTGAATACTAGTGAAACTTCACTGGGCGCTTGGCCAGCTTGCGCTGCAGGGTGCGGCGGTGCATGCCAAGCTGGCGCGCAGCAGCGGAGACGTTGCCATCGCAATCGCCAAGCACTTTCTGAATATGTTCCCACTCCAGCCTGTCCAGTGACATGGGCTTGTCACGCACATCTGTTTCGGGGCGACCTTCATCCTCATTAAAGGCATTCATGATCTGATCCGCGTCGGTTGGCTTGGTGAGGTAGTGAATGGCGCCGAGCTTTATTGCTTCAACCGCTGTGGTGATACTGGCGTAGCCGGTGAGCACGATGATTCGAATGTCCTCGTTGATCTCCAGCAGGGGTGGGATCAATTCGAGACCGGAAGGCCCGGGCATACGCAGGTCAAGAATGGCGTGGCTTGGCCTGATGATGTGCGCCAGCTGCTTGCCCTCTTTCTTGTCATGGGCAACGTGACATTCAAAACCGCGTCGTTCAAAGGCGCGGGACAGGACCTGGCAAAAGGTCAGGTCGTCATCGACGATGAGCATGACCGGCAATGATTCCTGCTTGATACTCATCAGGCTCTCGCGGCAAGCAGGGAAGAAAGGGGCAGCTCGATTCGCGCCAGCACACCACCCACTTTTAAATCGCTCAGGTCAATGCTGCCACCGAGACGCTTGAGGGTGTTCTGCGCCAGGAACAGGCCGATGCCCAGGCCCCGTGTTTGCCCGGCCAGGATGGCATGCCCAAGTTGTTCAGCCTTGTCGGCGGGCAGGCCGGAACCATCGTCCCTGACCGAGATGGTGAGCGACTGCTCGGTCCATTCACCGTCGATCTCCACCGCGCGCGAAGATGCATCGGCGGCGTTGTTGAGCACGTTGACGATGGCCTGCGTCAGTGCCTGGTCGGCAATGATGGTAGGCACCGGGTTTGAACCGTGAAAGTTCACGCGCATCTGTATGTCGTTGCGAACACTGTGCCACTCACCGGTGGTTTCCTGCAGGTAGCTGTCCAGTGCCTGTGCGTGCCCTTCCATGGCCTGGATCTGCCCGGCATCGGATGCCATTCGACCCAGTATTTCCTTGCAGCGTTCTATTTCATTTCGAATCGTGTGCAGGTCCTCGCTGAACTCCGGGTTGGACTTGTATTCCTCTTCCATCTCGTTAACCAGCACCGCCATGGTGGAAAGGGGAGTACCCAGCTCATGTGCAGTACCTGCTGCAAGACTACCGAGGGTGAGGATTTGTTCGGCGCGCAGCTTTTCCTCGCGCGCTTCCGCCAGTGCGCGATCGCGCTGGCGCAGTGCACGGGCAATACGTGAAACAAAGTAGGCCACGAGACCGGCGCTCAGCACAAAGCCATACCACATGCCCCAGATATGCAGGGTCACCCCGCTGCTGCTTTCATGCTGGTGACCCACGGGGACATGGAAAAACATCAGGAAGGTATAGCAGGCGATAGCCGCGAGTGTCAGGAACAGCGTGATGTTTACCGGCATGCTGGCCGCGGCAAAAATAATCGGAAGGATAAATAAAAAGATAAAGGGATTTGATGAGCCACCTGTATAAAACACGAGGATCGTCAGGGCAACGAGATCAAAACTCAGCTGCAGCAGAAAATCCTTCTCGGTGATCTCCTTTTCATTAATCAGGCGACGCCAGGAGTAGATGGTTACGAGGCTCAGCACGGCAAACACGGTGATGACCGGCACAAGGGGTATATCAACACCAAAAAACTGCTGCATGAGAACAAGCGCCAGCACCTGGCCGCTCATGGCGATCATGCGTATGGATAGCAGGTACTTGAGGTTGTTGTGCATGGGCTTAATAAAAAAATAACCGGGGTGAATTATATCGCGGAACCTTCACATGGGGGCGCGACAATTTGTCACATTCTTCCAAGGCCGGCGATCTGCTACAGTCCACGCCGAAATTTGAACAAGAATTAACTTACCGTGCGTAGTCTTATAGCGTTACTCCTGCTGGTTCTCAGCCAGTCATTACATGCAGATAATTTAAGCCGACCCGACGCCCACGCCCCCATCGGCGTGATGGGCGATCACATGCACCACGCGGGCGAATGGATGTTTTCCTACCGCTTCATGCACATGCACATGGACGGCAACCGCAAGGGCGACAGCACTCAAAGCACGGCTGATGTGCTGGCCAATTTTGCCGTGGCGCCGCTGGACATGGACATGGATATGCACATGCTGGGTGCCATGTATGCGCCCATTGAAGACCTGACCCTGGTGCTGATGTTGCCCTACGTGGAGCTGAGCATGGATCACGTCACGCGCATGGGTGCGGAGTTCACCACTACTTCAAGCGGTATCGGTGACGTGAAGTTCAGCGGTCTTTATCGTCTTTTCGATAATCACGGCCACAGTGTTCACCTTAACCTGGGCATGGCTTTTCCTACCGGTAACATCGATGAGCGTGACGACACGCCGCTGGGCAACGTGGTGCTGCCCTATCCCATGCAGATCGGCTCCGGGACCTACGATCTTCTCAGCGGGCTGACCTATAACGGTCATAGCAGTGACTGGTCATGGGGTGGACAGCTGATGGGCACCTTCAGGCTTGAGGATAACGATGAAAATTATTCCCTCGGTGACCGGGTGGCTGTGAGTGGCTGGCTGGCAAGACGCTGGAATGAGAATATCAGCACCTCGCTGCGTATCGATGGCCAGGCGTGGGGTAACTATGAAGGCGCCGATGCGCGTATTGCGCGCAGCAATCCCATGGGTGTGCCCATCGTTGCCACGGCGCAGCCGGATCTTCGAGGAGGTTCGCGTATCGATCTTGGTGTTGGTGGTAACTATATTTTTACCAATGGCATGCTGAAAAACCATCGTATCGCGCTGGAGTTCCTGGTGCCTATCCAGCAGAACCTGGATGGGCCACAATTAGAAACGGACTGGACTCTCACCGTCGGCTGGCAAAAAGCGTTTTAACAGGCTAAAAATTGCTCTTTTTACCCCAGGCTTCGTTCTCGCCTTTCTCAAATACTCATGTATTGTCATATACATTCCGTTTTTCGAAAGACTCGTGCCTTGCCTGTGGAAAAAATTTCTAATTTTTAGCGACTGTTTATGAGTCTGAACACGGCTAACTGGTTTCTCGCCTTTTTCCCTTGCTCAATTACTGCCTTGTGACGAATTGCTTGTGTCAGCAGATAAGCGGACCTTCGGCGGCAGGGACGCCGCCGTTGAGCGTACATGGAAGTATTTACAGCGCGTCCGCGTTCTGTTGCGCAAGCAAGGCTAAGCCGTCACTTTTTCTTTGCACTTTCTGTCACAGGTTTTACCCTGTTCAACCATGAGTAAAGAATACACAGCCTGCGTCATTATTATTGGTAACGAGATCCTTTCCGGGCGCACCCAGGATGCGAACCTGTCCTACATCGGCAAGCGCTGCGATGAGCTGGGTATTCGCCTGGCAGAAGCGCGGGTGATTTCAGACGACGAAGCCACCATTGTCGACACGGTGAATCACTACCGCGCCAACTTTGACTATGTCTTTACCACCGGTGGCATTGGCCCCACCCACGATGACATCACTTCGGCCTCGGTGGCGCTGGCCTTTGGCAAGAAGATCATCCGTCATCCTGATGCGGTGGCGGTAATGGATGAGTATTACGACACCGGGCAGTTGACCGAGGCGCGGCTGAAGATGGCGGATGTGCCCGAGGATGCAACTTTGATTGATAACCCGGTCAGCGCGGCACCGGGATTCCAGCTGGAGAATGTTTTCGTGTTGCCCGGCGTGCCGGTGATCATGCAGGCCATGTTTGAGGGCATCGCTGATGGACTGGCCGGCGGCTCGCCCATGCTCACCGATAATGTCGCCACCAACCTCGGTGAGAGCATGATGGCAAAGGAGCTGGGGCAGGTGCAGGACAGGTACCCGGATATCAGCATTGGCAGCTATCCCTATTTCAAGAAGGGCAAGATCGGCGTGAACCTGGTTCTTCGCGGCACCGACCCGGGCTTGCTGGAAGAAGTGAAGCAGGCGCTTCACGGCATGATTGAAGGTCTCGGCGGAGAAGTGGTCTCCTAGGCGCCGCGGATGTCGCCTCATAGCCAGGAGACTTGCTTGCAGAGACAGATAAGCGGACCTTCGGCGGCATGGCCGGTAATTGCTCCTGCATAACCGGCATTCCCGCCATCCATGGCGGTCAGCCCCGCCGCCTCGCGTACGTGGACGACATACATGGACGTATTAGTGTCGCGAGAGGACAGGAGTCCGGAGCGACCGTATTCACAGCGCGTCCGCGTTCTGTCACGCAAGTAAGGCCCAGTCGCAGGTGTTTTAAAGAGATCTGGCTAAAATCCGGCCATAACTGTATATTTTCCCGCTGATTTTAATAAGTGACGCAAGCTCAATGGCTTAGCGTCGCAGCTAAAGGACTGTACTTTCACCCATGTCGAATACGCTGAGCCCGCCGAAGTCGAGCACGGGCAATTCCGCGCCCGCTGTTAAGGGCACACTGGGCTACTGGCAGGCCGCCAATGGCGAGCAGCCGGGTGGCGGCGCTTCGCCCCTTGAAATCCTCGAAGATCTAAACAAGTTTGCCTATATCGTTGACGATAATGGTAAGCAAGTATTCACAAACAATGGCGATATCCAGACCTCGGTAAAGGCTGCGGAGAACGGTAGCCTGCCCCTGCTGGCCATTGCCCCGCCCTTGAGGCTGGCGGAGCTGGGAGACCCGGGCTTCTGCCGGGATCACGGTATCAGCCTGCCCTACATGAGCGGTGCCATGGCCAACGGCATTGCCTCGGTGGAGCTGGTCAAGGCGGTATCCGGGGCCGGCATGCTGGGCTCATTCGGGGCGGCAGGACTGATGGTGGACCAGATCGACAGGGCCATTGGCGAGCTAAAATCATCCCTGGGCGACACCCCGTTTTGCGCCAATCTCATCTACAGCCCCAACGAAAAGGGCCAGGAAGAGGCAGTGGTTGACCTCTTTATCAAGCACGACCTTCGGCTGGTGGAAGCCTCTGCCTACATGGCGCTGACCGCCGCCGTGGTGCGCTACCGGCTGCATGGTATTCATCGCGATTCCAGCGGCAGAGTAGTCACACCCAACAATATTATTGCGAAGGCCTCGCGGGTGGAGGTGGCAGAACGCTGGTTCAGCCCGCCACCGGAGAAGTTCCTGCGCCAGCTGCTGGAAAGCGGCGCGATTAGCCAGGAGCAGGCGGAACTTGCCGCCGAGATCCCCATGGCCCAGGACCTCACCGTGGAAGCGGATTCCGGCGGGCACACGGATAATCGCCCGGCCATCACGCTGGTACCCACCATGATCGCCCTGCGTGACCGCCTCGCAAGAGAATTCAACTATGACCGTCCCCTGCGCGTCGGTGCAGCGGGCGGTATCGCTACACCCGCATCCGCAGCGGCGGCCTTTGCCATGGGTGCGGCCTACATCGTCACCGGCACCATCAACCAGGCCTGTGTCGAATCCGGCAGCAGTGACATCGCCCGCGGCATGCTCAGCGAAGCACGCCAGGCCGACGTCGCCATGGCGCCGGCGGTGGACATGTTTGAAATGGGTGTGAAGCTGCAGGTACTCAAGCGTGGCACCATGTTTGCCATGCGGGGTAACAAGCTCTACGAGCTGTACCGTGCCTATGACAGTATCGAGGCCATTCCGCAGGCGGAGCTGGCACAGGTGGAGAAGACCATCTTCAAGGCGCCGGCAGAAGAAATCTGGCAGAATACGCGGTCTTTTTTCCTGGAGCGCGACCCGGCCGAGGTGACAAAGGCCGAGGCAGATCCCAGGCACAAGATGGCGCTGATGTTTCGCTGGTACCTGGGCCTGTCATCACGCTGGGCCAATGCCGGCGTGGAAGACCGGCAGGTGGATTACCAGATCTGGTGTGGTCCTGCCATGGGCGCCTTTAACGAGTGGACGAAAGGCAGCGTGCTTGAAAGCCCGGAAAATCGAAAGGTCGTGAGCGTGGCACATAATATAATGTATGGCGCCGCGGTGGTGACACGTATCAACATGCTCAGGCAACAGGGAATGAGCCTGGACGGTGAAGAGTTTGAAGTACGACCAAGAGACACGAAAGAGATCGAGGCATACCTGTGAGTAAAGATGTGAAAACCGGCAAGCTGGAAGAGACGGAAGCAAAGGCCATACCCCTGGCCATTGTCGGTATCGGCTGCCTGTTTCCAAAGGCTGGCGATGCCAGAGCCTACTGGACCAACATACGCGATGGCGTGGATGCCATTGACGACATTCCCGATACTCACTGGAAACCCGACGAATACTTTGACGCCGATCCCGATCGCCCCGACATGACCTACGCGCGGCGCGGTGGTTTTATCGACCCGGTGGATTTTGATCCGCTGCTGTATGGCCTGAGCCCCAATAACCTGGAAGCCACTGACTCCACCCAGTTGCTTGGCATGGTGGTGGCACGACAGGCACTGCTGGATGCGGGCTATGCTACGGCAAGGGATTCGGATGATGGTCGACAGTTTGACCGCGATCGCACCAGTGTCATTCTTGGTGTGACCGGCACGCTGGAACTGGTGATTCCCCTCGGTGCACGACTGGGTCATCCCATCTGGCGCCAGGCACTGGCCGACGCCGGCATCGACAAGGAAACCGCTGACGACATCGTAGAACGTATCGGCGAAGGCTACGTGCCCTGGCAGGAAAATTCTTTTCCGGGATTACTGGGCAACGTTGCTGCCGGGCGTATTGCCAACCGCTTTGATCTTGGTGGTACGAACTGTGTTGTAGATGCCGCCTGCGCATCATCTTTAAGCGCCGTGCACATGGCCGCGATGGAGCTCTATGCCGGCCGAGCCGACATGGCCATCACCGGTGGTCTTGATACCTTCAACGACATCTTCATGTACATGTGCTTCAGCAAGACACCGGCACTGTCACCCACCGGTAACAGCAAACCTTTTGACCACAACGGTGACGGCACCATTCTTGGTGAAGGACTTGGTGCCGTTGTGCTCAAGCGTCTTGATGATGCCGAGCGAGACGGCGACAAGATCTATGCCGTGATAAAAGGTATCGGCTCCAGCTCAGACGGTCGTGGTAACGCCATCTATGCACCGAGTGCGGCAGGACAAACCAAGGCATTAAAAGATGCCTATGACCAGGCCGGCATCAGCCCGCGTTCCATTGAACTGGTGGAAGCCCACGGCACCGGCACAAAAGTCGGTGACGCGGTGGAAGCCGAGGCGTTGTCCGGCGTGTATCGCGAAGCGCAGGAAGAAGGCAGCTGGGCGGCCATCGGCTCAGTGAAATCCAACATCGGTCATGCCAAGGCCGCAGCCGGCGTGGCAGGCCTGATCAAGGTAGCCATGGCGCTGAAGAACAAGACCCTGCCACCGACCATTAAAGTTGAAAAGCCACTGGACATGCTTGACCCCGGCACTGCACCGGTATACGTGAACGCGAGCAAGCGACCCTGGATCAGCGCGACCAGTACACCGAGGCGCGGCGCACTGAGTGCCTTTGGTTTTGGCGGCAGTAACTTTCACTGCGTGCTGGAAGAAGTGGAAGAAGAGAAAGCGAACATCGAATGGGACGGACAGGTATTACTACTCGCCCTGAGCGGTGACGACACCATCGAATTAAAAAAACAGGCTGAGCAAGCTCGAGCTTGAAAAGGATTACCAGCATCTAAGAGCAGAAGCGGCGCGCTCACTGGAACACTACGATGCGAGCCAGCCCCATCGACTGGTGCTGGTGTTAACAGCCGACTCCGATTTAAAAAGCCTGGTGGCCGACTGCATGGCGCAGCTGGATAAGGAAGGTGAAACACACTGGCAGCTTCGAAGCGGCGCCTACTATGGTAGCGGCGAATCCGTTGGTGAACCTGCACTGTTATTCCCGGGCCAGGGTTCACAGTACACCGGCATGCTGCTGGATCTTGCCTGCCAGTTCCCGGGAATGCAGCAGGCGCTGATGAATGGCCAGGCCATAAAGGAAGAGGTGCAGGGAGGCGAACTTCTGAATAACCTGGTGCATCCCATCAGCGTGTTTGATGCAAAGAAAAAAGAAGAAAACGAAAGCCGCCTGCGCCTGACGCAACACGCGCAGCCGGCGCTTGGCGCATGCAGCGCCGGTGCCTACAGGGTGCTTGAGCACTTTGGTGTTAAGCCATCTGCGACGGCAGGCCACAGCTTTGGTGAGCTCACTGCACTTTTTGCGGCAGGCAAGATCAGCGAGAGCGATCTTCACCGTCTCGCCAACAAGCGTGGCGAACTGATGCAGGCAAAGGACGGCGACCACGGTGCCATGCTCGCGGTATCCGCATCGGCTGCCATTGTTCATGAATTCCTGGAAGCAGAACCGCTCGATCTCATTATTGCCAACAACAACGCACCGACCCAGGTTGTGCTGTCCGGTGCCAGCGCCGATGTTGATATCGCGCTTGAGCGATTCAGGGACCGCGGCGTCAGTGCAACGAAGTTACCCGTCTCCGCCGCCTTTCACAGTATCTATGTTGCGGAAGCAGAGAAGCCCTTCGCCGAGTTCATGCAGGACATTGAATTTAAAAAAGGCGATGTCCTCGTGTACGCCAACACTACCGCCGAGGTTTATCCGGCCGGTGCCGAGGAGGCACGCACAGTGCTAGCCGGTCAGCTGGCCAGACCGGTGGAGTTTGTCACGCAGGTGGAAAACATGTACGAGGCCGGCGCACGCTGCTTCGTGGAAGTGGGGCCGGGCAAGGTACTTTCTTCACTGGTCGGCGCCATACTGGGTGAAAAAGAACATCACAGCATGTCCCTTGATCCCTCAAAGGGTCGCAAGGGCGGGCAGTACGACCTGGCCTGCCTGCTGGCACAGCTGAGCGTGCTGGGTTGCAGCGTGGACGTGGAAAAGTGGGATGCCGGCTATCTTGAAAGCATCGCCCACCTTGAAAAAGAAAAGTCATCTCGCATGACCATTCCCATCAATGGTGCCAACCACGTAATGCAAAGAGAACGTAAAGCAAAGGCCGCGCCCAAACCTGCACCGCAGGTTGCCAGCCCGGCAGCACCGACAAGTGCGCCAGCAGCAACAGCGTCAACAACGACACCCGTTTCACAGGGCGCAGCAGTGAGCTCCGCCAACCCCAATGCGCTGGTGGCAACCCAGCAAAGCATTCTTGCCCTGCAAAAAATGCAGGAGCAAACCGCGCAGCTGCACAGGCAGTACCTGGAATCACAGGAGCAGGCGCTACAGAACATACAGCAGTTGATTCAACAACAAAACCAACTATTTTCTGGGCAAGTTCTAACAGGCCAGCCCATTACACCATTGGCGCCGGCACCAATTACCCAGGCACCAGTCACTCCAGCACCAGCCAGCACTACGGCGGCGCCACAGCCCGCGACGGTTGCGCAAGCACCTGCTCCCGCACCTGTTGCAGAAGCTGCACCCGCGCCACAGCCCGCAGCGGACAACGCGGCCTATGAAAAACTCTTGCTTGAAGTGGTGGCGGAGAAAACCGGTTACCCGGTAGAGATGCTGAGCATGGACATGAGCCTCGATACGGACCTGGGTATCGACTCCATCAAGCGCGTGGAAATCCTTTCCACCCTGCAGGAAAAACTACCGGCCATGAGCAAGGTGCAGCCGGAAGAGCTGGGCACCTTCCAGATGTTAAAACACATCGTGGAATTCCTCGCTGAAGGTGTACCACAGGAAAGCCCGGCTGAAGTCGCAGCAGCGCAGCCCGCGGTGGCAAACGATAAGTTACAAAACGCGTTGCTTGAAGTGGTGGCGGAAAAAACCGGCTACCCCGTGGACATGCTGCAGCTTGAGATGAACCTCGACAGTGATCTCGGCATCGACTCCATCAAGCGCGTGGAAATATTAAGTGCCTTCCAGGAAAAGATGCCGGAAGCACCCACCGTAAATCCAGAGGACCTCGCCAGCCTGCAAACCCTGCAGCAGATCGTGGACTTCATGCAGGCCAGCGCACCGGCAGTGCCCGCAGCCCCTGTTGGATCAACAACTGCTACGGGCCCGGCTGCCGCCGTGGACAACAGCAGGCTACAGGCAGCCCTGCTTGAAGTGGTGGCGGAAAAAACCGGCTACCCCGTGGACATGCTGCAGCTTGAGATGAACCTCGACAGTGATCTCGGCATCGACTCCATCAAGCGCGTGGAAATCTTGAGTGCCTTCCAGGAAAAGATGCCGGAAGCACCCACCGTGAACCCGGAGGACCTCGCCAGCCTGCAAACCCTGCAGCAGATCGTGGACTTCATGCAGGCCAGCGCACCGGCGGTGGCTGCAGCTGCAACAACAACACCTGCTGCGGGCCCGGCAGCGAGCGTCGATAACGACGTCCTGCAACAGGCATTACTTGAAGTAGTGGCGGAAAAAACCGGTTACCCGGTGGACATGCTGCAGCTGGACATGCATCTCGACTCAGATCTCGGCATCGATTCCATCAAGCGCGTGGAAATCTTGAGCGCCTTCCAGGAAAAAGTACCTGAAGCACCGGCGGTGAATCCGGAAGAGCTGGCCAGCCTGCAAACGCTGCAGCAAATTGTTGATCACATGGCCGCTGGCAGCGCCGCGGCTGACAGCGCGGGCAGCACTGCTACGGCACCAGTCGAAGCAACGGACACTGAAGACAGTAATGAACTTTACCGCGGTGTCGTTGAAGCTATTGCACTGGATGCCCAGGGTGAAGCGCTGCAGCTTCCAAAAGGGCGCGTGCTGGTGCTGGATGATGGCAGTGAACTCGTGGGCAAGATCATTCAGGCCTTTGATGAAAAGGGCGTGAGTGCAGAGCTCACCACGCTGGACGCCAGCATCAGTGATGACGTGGTTGGCCTGCTGCTGGCAACACCCGCCAACGCCGACGAAGAATTTCTTCACCGCGCTTTTGCGCTGCTGCAAAAGGCCTCAGCGGTTCTGAAGACCAACAGCAAGAAGGGCGATGTCCTGCTCGCGGGCATGAGTCGTCTTGGTGGACGCTTTGGTCTCGACGGCACCGGCAGCGCCAATCCTGAAAGCGGCGGCCTGGCCGGTATCATCAAGACCGCGGACAAGGAATGGCCGGAAGTGACCTGCCGCATGATCGATATTCCGGCAAAACGCAACAGCATCAAGCTCGCGCAGAAGATTGTCGAGGAACTCGGCAGCAAGGGTGCGCTTGAGGTCGGGCTTGATAACGATGCCCGCTACCAGCTCAGGCTGAACAAGCAGGCGATAGAGGCCGCGGGCGACAGGAAACTCCTCGATGAGGAAGATGTGCTCATCGTCACCGGCGGTGCGCGTGGCGTGACCGCGGAAGTGGCTGAAGCCATGGCCGGGACTTACGGCTGCAAGTTATTGCTTCTTGGTCGCAGCCCTCTACCGGAAGATGAGCCGGACTGGCTTGAAGGCATCAGCGATGAAGCGGCAATCAAGCAGGCCATTATTAACAACAGTGATGAAAAGCTTTCGCCGAAAGAAGTCGAAAAGCGCTTCAGCGAGATTGAAAAGGGCAGGGAGATCATCAACAACATCACGCGCATGGGTGAGGTGGCCAGCCGCGTGGTGTACTGCGCCGTGGATGTCACCGACGAACATTCGGTGAAACAGCTTATCGATGAAGCACGAAATTCATTGGGGCCCATTGCGGGTATCGTGCACGGCGCCGGTGTTCTTGCCGATCGCCTGATCGAAGACAAGACCCGCGAACAGTTTGAAAGTGTCTATGCCACCAAGGTACATGGGCTCAGGTATTTACTTGAAGCCTGCAGGCACGACAGCCTGAAGATGCTGGTGACCTTTTCATCATCCACCGCGCGCTATGGGCGCAAGGGACAGGTGGACTACGCGGTGGCGAACGAAGTGCTGAACAAGATGGCGCAGGCTGAACATACGCGGCGCGATGACTGCCGGGTGGTCAGTGTGAACTGGGGTCCCTGGGATGGCGGCATGGTGACACCGCAGCTGAAGAAGCTGTTTGAAAGCGAGGGCGTTGGCGTGATTCCCCTTAAAGCCGGTGCGGACTACCTCGTTGATGAAGTGAGCAAGCCCGGCCCGGTGGAAGTGGTGATACTGGGTTCCGATCCGCTCGAGGAAGAAAATGACACGGCAGGCACAGTAGCGACGGCACACGAGGTGCCCACGCACACGGTGATGGAGCGTAGCCTGAGCGTTGCCGATTACCCGGTACTGGCTTCACACGTTATGAATGGCCGCGCGGTTTTACCGGCAGCCCTTATTGCTGAATGGCTGGCCCACGGTGCCATGCACAACCACCCGGGAATGAGCTTTACCGGCATTAATGATTTTAAAGTTTTCAAGGGCGTGGTCCTTGAACAGGATGAAAGCCGTGAGCTGCAGGTGATGGCCGGTGTCGCGGTGATGGAAGAAGACAGGGATCGGATCCACATGGAGCTTCGAAGTGGCGACGTATTACACGCCAGCGCGGAGGTGATCCTTGGTCACAGCCATGCCGGCAATGGCGAGAAAGCACCGCAGCCGCTTCACGGTGACGGTTATAAAGAGCCTGCTTTTTACGATAAGAAAATTCTTTTTCACGGACCAGCCCTGCAGTGTATCGACAGCATCGAGGCCTGTGCCGAAAAAGGCATTCGCGGTAAAAGCAATGCCGCACCCGCACCTGCGGAATGGATGAAACAACCCATGCGTTCCTCCTGGCTTGCGGATCCACTGGTGATGGACGCGGCTTTTCAAATGGCCATACTCTGGAGCACCCAGGAGCAGGGCAAACCCTGCCTGCCAACGGGATTCAAATCCTACAGGCAGTTCCAGCGACAGTTCCCTGCAGACGGTGCCACCATCCAGCTTGATATAGAAAAGGCCACTCAGCACCAGGCCACGGCAAGAATCCATTTCATCGACAGCGACAACAGGCTCATTGCAACAATAGAAGCCTACGAGTGCGTGATGGATGCCAGCCTGCAGCAGGCCTTTGAGCGCAACAGCCTGTCGAGTTCTGTAAAGGCCTAAAGATCGTCCAGGGGAGACTTTACTCCCCTTCCACCTCTATTCAGCACATGGGTGTATATCATCGTCGTTGAGACGTTTGAATGCCCAAGTAGCTCCTGTACTGTTCGAATGTCATAACCTGATTCAAGAAGGTGGGTCGCGAATGAGTGCCTGAGAGTATGGCTGGTTACGCGCTTGGTGATACCAGCTGCGGTTGCGGCTTTCTTAATGGCTTTTTGCAATGTACTTTCGTGAAGATGATGTCTCTTAATACCGCCGGTTCGTGGATCCACGCATAGCTTTCCACTTGGAAAGACAAACTGCCATTTCCAGTCCCTGGCAATGTTTGGGTATTTTCTAAGCAAGGCCGCTGGAATATAGACTTCGCCATAACCTTCCAACAAGTCTTCATCGTGCAGGCTCTTTGCTTTTTGCAACTGCTCCTGCAAAGGGTCTCTCAGTTTTTCAGGAAGGGCTGTGACCCGGTCTTTTCGATTCTTTCCCTGTCGAATGGTTACCTGCATGTACTCAAAGTCCACGTCCAGAACCCTCAGGCGCATACACTCCATGATGCGCAGACCGCAGCCATACATTAGCGAAGCCATGAGCTGTGCCATACCACTCATGTTGTCGAGTAGCCTTTGTACCTCACCCCGGGACAGGACAACGGGTAATCGCTTTGAAGGTCGGGCGCGTACAAACTCGCGGAGGTTACCGAGAGGCTTTTTTAAAGACTGGTTATAAAAGAACACAAGGGCATTCAAGGCCTGGTTCTGGGTGCTTGGAGAAACCTTGCAGCGGATTGCCAGGTATTCGAGGAAATCAAGAACTTCGCTATCAGAAAGTAATGTTGGATCCTCGTTATTGTTGAATGCAATGAACTTGCAGAGCCAATTGTCGTAACTTTGTTCAGTACTGATTGAATAGTCCCTGCGTCGAATCTCCGCTACAAGGTTTGAACGCAATGCTTCGTACTTGCGCCTCGCCTCAGACATGTCCAGGTGAATAGGCTTATCGGCGTACTTTTGTGTACCCGGTATAGGGTACTCCCTGGCTATGGTCTTGTGAGTCGAATTGAGAGATTTTGCGGAGTCCAGCCAGTACTGCCAGTCGAAGTCATCCAGCTGGCTATTGTTGGTAAGTTCAAACAGGGCCTGGATGGCCTCGATCACCTGCCTAAACTGCCAGTCCCGAAGATTTCCCGCATTTCCAATTCGGCGCAGGTAATCTGAAACATCATCGGGAGAGTGTGTTGATAGCTTTTTCTGAGAGTGGGCCTTTATGTAATTTTCGGCCCTGATAACGTACCAGCGTGTGTTTTTCTGACTGATGCCGTGTTTTGCAAGTAAGTTCAGGTATTTATCCCAGAACTGTTTAACTTCCTGGTGCCTGGCGGGATCTGGCTTCGTCATAGGTAAACCTCCATATTTATTTACACTTCTGTCCTTGAAGTCTAAAGTTAGAATGATACAACCAAGAGGCGATCAGGATAACCACCCGGCAATCCGCAGCCAAGGATAATTACCATGCATATTAGAATATACGGATTCTTCCATAATCAATATAGAAGATTCCACATAATATAATGTTAGGGTGTTTAAATGGGAAAGATGACGTCAATATTATTTCTTGTTATTGGTCTAGTGATGATTTTCCTGGCAATAAGGGGGCTAGTAATTGGGGACGTTGTATTTGTAACGAGAAGTGATGAAGTACGCAGTGCTAGTAGTACGAATGATGGTCTACTGTTTTGGGCTATTGAAGCGTTTTATTTATTTGGTGGAGTCGTGTCTGCATTATTTGGAGCAAAGGAGCTGAGAGACAATGCGATGTAGTGTAGGTTGCAACCACCCTAACAAGGCCCTCCAAGCGACCGCTTGCAGCGGCGCTTGAGCGCGAACGTTATGTGGATATAAAAGTTGCGTGATGCAAGAAAAGGCCAAATATCGAGTATTGAAATATTGCTCTCCATTAATCGTTTTATTAGGGCCAGCACTAGTGTTATACGGATTCGTTAATCCCTGGGAAGCAGCTGAGCCAGAGTTGTCTAAGTACAAAGGTGATGTCGTGTTGCTGATTGGCATTGGGCGCACGTCAAATCACCAAAATAAAAGCTATTTGGTAATTGACGATAATATTAGGTCAAAAACAATCGATATCTACAAATCTGAAAATGGCAGCGTCAGAGTTGAAGAAAAGAAAGGAGGCTTAATGTTGGTTGTGGTATTTCAATTAGTGTTTGTCGCGATAGCATGCTGGCTGTGGTTTTTTCCACATAACAAGGCCCTCCAATCGTCCGCCTCCGGCGGCGCTTGAGCGCAGACGTTATACGCATCATGATTGAAAAATCGCAAGCTGAAAAACTGGTTTATGAAAGAATTAATGAGCCAGACTCTAATTGGCCGGACAAACCAGAGATCGTGATACTGGATGAAGCCACATTAACAAAAGAATACGGTTGGGTGTTTTTCTATCAGTCAGCAAAATATTTAAGTACCAATGATATTGGCGACTGTCTGGCTGGAAATGCACCATACATCGTAAACAAAAATACTGGAGAGCTAGTGTCTACTGGAACAGCCTATCCACTAGAACAATATCTGGAAGATTATGAAACTAAGATATCAACAGGCGTATAACAAGGCCCTCCAAGCGACCGCGTACCGCGGCGCTTGAGCGCAGACGTTATACGTATTTAGCAAAATGAGTGGTTTTGATTTAAAAGCGAAGTATCCCGGTTCCGAGACATTCAAATTCGGTGACAATGAAGCTCTGTGCAATGAATTGACTTCATTGGTGATAAGTGGTGACAAGACTGCCACTTGCGGCGCTCTTTCTTTCTTTGAATCTGGAGAGGAGAAAATGCCAAGCGTTGGACGAATAGATATCGCGCTTAATTGGGATGGAAGCCCTGCTGTTGCGATTCGCACTATCGACATAGAAATAAAGAGGTTTTTTGAGGTGGAAGAAGGATTCGCTCTCGACGAGGGCGAAAATGAAGACCTGGAGGGATGGCGTAGTGACCATAAGTCGTATTTTGAGCGAAACGGAGGATTTCATCCCGAAATGAAATTGGTTTGTGAGCGATTTGAGGTTGTCGAAATTTTTGATTAGAAAAAATGATACTACTTAATACGTATAACAAGGCCCTCCAAGCGACCGCTTACAGCGGCGCTTGAGCGCAGACGTTAGGGTTACTTAGGACATGTATATAGAAGGACAGAAAGTACTAGGCAGAGGATTGAGCCCGGTTACTCGAGTATTGCTTGGAGTTATATCGGGCTTGTTTGGTGTGGTTATGATACTGATTGCACCCGAGATGGCCCAACCTGTGGGCATCTATTGTTTTGGCGGATTTTGTATTTCTATATCACTCATGTGTATTACAAAAGGTATCGTCCGCAATATTATAGGTCGCATGATTGGACTCATTGCTTTTGGATTATCAATTATTTATTTTTGGGATCAATTTAGTACAGGCGACCTTTTGTTCGGCGCAAGGGGCGAACCATCATTGGTAAATTCAATATTGTTTTTTCTAGCATTTGGTTTTCCTGGCATGTGGTTTGCGATCACTGGCCGTTTCCCCGTCAGAGAGAGGATGGGTGAATAAAAGCGTAACCCTAACAAGGCCCTCCAAGCGACCGCGTACCGCGGCGCTTGAGAGCGAACGTTATAGGTTTTTATGAAAAAAGGATTCTTTCAGTTTTGCGCGATTTTCATCTGTGCTTTTATCTCTGCACTGTTCGGCGCCGACTATGTGCTTGATAAAATATGGGATGATGATTATGTGAGTCTTGCAGTGGATGATCTGGATGCTCGAGGATACGTAATGTTTGCATTAAGTAACAAGGAAGCTCTTGATGAGAACGACCTGGATAAGGTTTATAGAAACTCATGCACGTTTCTGACGTACAGAAAATATTTATACCCAGAAGATTATGGAACGAACCCTTCGTTCCAAATGGAGCAGTCTGAGCTCCAAAAGAAAGCTGCTGAAGCAGAAAAGGATCTGCGGGATAGAAATTTATGCCATTAATAAAACCTATAACAAGGCCCTCCAAGCGACCGCGTGCCGCGGCGCTTGAGCGCAGACGTTAAATGCCCAGGGTACTAAAAACCTCCGTCCTAAGTGCAGTGCTAGTGCTGCAAGCTTGCACAGTAAATATGGACAATCTATTTACTCCGGTCTTGGATATGTTGCTTGTGCGTCAGACACCTGGGCTTGTAGTAGCGATGGTGATCGAAAAGAAGGTCGAAAATGGAAAATGGCCTACTGATAAATCGGAATATGAAAACCTTCTTAAAGAATTTGAAGATCCTCGATTCGGGGTGCCTATCTGTAACCTAACGATTACTAAGCAGAGTCCTAACTCACATATGCTTGAGTTTTCGTTTTATAAAAACGAGAACACATGTGGCAGACCTTTTTTAGCCGAGTTAAAGAAGTCAAAAGGCACCGAAGAGTGCTATACAATCATCGATTACACGTCTATGGGACAGGTCTTTGTGGAGGGGAATGAGTATATGATGGATACAGTCATCTCTACGAACGCTCATCAACCAATTTGCAAGAAGGAAACTAATGCAGGCGCTAAAAACATCTAATGCATTTAACAAGGCCCTCCAATCGACCGCCTCCGGCGGCGATTGAGCGCAGGCGTTATACGTCATTATGAGCTACACCGAATCAAAAATAACTGAAGAGATTCGCAAACTAAATGAACAGTTCTGGGCTGGCCTGACTGATCCGCCTGGCATAACAATTGCGCTGGATACACTTGGTATCGACACAAAGAAATCTGTGCTTATAAGTATAATTCCAGACTCAGGCTCGACTTTCATTGTTCATTTAAAGGCAGCAGATGAACGTATTTTAGAGATCGATCTGGACATGTCCGATGTTTCTAGTGCAGAGATAGAAACTATTGATTCCGCAAACTATCGTAAGCGACAAGGTCAAATAAAGATGAGCGTTATAGAAAAATTGTTTGCAGAGAGAAGCAATGCCGTATAACAAGGCCCTCCAAGCGACCCCCGTACGGTTTGTTTGCGCTTCGCGGACTTTACGGGGCGGGGGCGCTTGAGCGCAGGCGTTAGGTTCCCAGATGAAACGTCCTCTATATATCACACTCGGTTTCTACTTCGCTGCTGCCTTTACTGTGGGAGTTGGTGTTACATTGGGTATCACGGTCACAATAATTCCTATTGAAAAGTTCCTTGAGGAAAAAGAAATAGAGCGTGATATAAAAGATTATCGGCATTATTACGACGGAGACGCAAAACTGAACGTTATTGAGTATTCCGAGGTGCCAGTTCCAAACAAATGCTCGGTAGATATATTGGGCACAGTAAAAAATGAGGGCGAGTATGCCTGGAAAAGCCTAGTGATTGAAGCTGAGTTTTTTACTAAGGAAGGCAGGTTTAATGACCAGTGTAAAGTATTTGAAATGGGGCTATTAACCCCAGGCGATGTTAACAACTTTGCTATGGAATGTGGTTCTTGCGAACGACGTCCACTTAATGAATATGAACGAGTCAGCGTTAAAGTAACTAATGCTTCCTATATACGCGACTACGAGTGGAAACGGGAACCTAACAAGGCTCTCCAATCGACCGCCTTCGGCGGCGATTGAGAGCAGACGTTAGGTTGCGAGAAAATTGATGATAGATCTAAGGCAAAAAGTAGCCAAAGCAGCCAGAGAAATGTATTCGGGAGGCATAACGTTTGAACAATTTATAGATTTGACGCCGGATCAAGATAACGACGAATTGATAGATGAGCTAGTTTATTTGATCGAGCACGAGCCGCAAAAGGGTGGGGTGCTTGGTGTTAAAGAAAAAGACCATGAAAGTTACATGCAACAAATATTCAAGGTCATAGAAAAGCTTGAAAGTCATGCAACCTAACAAGGCCCTCCAAGCGACCGCTTACAGCGTCGCTTGAGCGCGGGCGTTAGGTTGCGAGAAAATTGATGATAGATCTAAGGCAAAAAGTAGCCAAAGCAGCCAGAGAAATGTATTCGGGAGGCATAACGTTTGAACAATTTATAGATTTGACGCCGGATCAAGATAACGACGAATTGATAGATGAGCTAGTTTATTTGATCGAGCACGAGCCGCAAAAGGGTGGGGTGCTTGGTGTTAAAGAAAAAGACCATGAAAGTTACATGCAACAAATATTCAAGGTCATAGAAAAGCTTGAAAGTCATGCAACCTAACAAGGCCCTCCAAGCGACCGCTTACAGCGTCGCTTGAGCGCGGGCGTTAGATTGCCAGGATATTCATGGAAATATATGTTGCGTGCATTCTAGTATTAATAGTAGATGCATATCTGATCCGTCCTACATATGGTCTGTACTTAGTCACATGGGGAAAAGAAAGTGCAAAAGAACAATGGATAATATTCGTCGACTCCCCGTGGGGGCAATTGTGGCGCCCTTTTCTCAAATGGTGGAGTTTGGTCTTCCTGATATTCTTGATATTCAAAATTGTCACGCTAGTTCTTTATCTTATATTTAGTTCTGCTTTGCGATTATGAGAAAGGTAAAAAGCAATCTAACAAGGCCCTCCAAGCGACCGCTTACAGCGTCGCTTGAGCGTGGACGTTATGTTTTATAGGCTTTTCATCACTTCGTTATTTTTCTCATCATATTTCAGTGTATATGCATGCACTGGATATCCGTCAGACGATGAGATTAATTCTGGCATCACAGTAGAATTAAATAGGGAGACAAATACGTATTCCGTAACGTTCCCTGAACGAATGAAAGGTTTTCCTTTTGAGGGCATATCACTTGATATTAAGGTGGATGACAAACAATCATCAATATCAATACCCGTGGAAGTGGACGGAGGAGGTGAATTAATGAGTGGAAATTTCTCAGTTCCTAATGAGACTAATACTGAAATATTCTTAAGTGTTTGGTGGGACACTGGCGATTGTCCTATAGTAGGTTATAAAAACTTAAAACATAACAAGGCCCTCCAATCGACCGCCTCCGGCGGCGATTGAGAGCGGACGTTATAAGCCATGAAAAAATGCTCTCTACTTCTAATAAGCTGCTTCATCAGCCTTAATGCAAGTGCCACCATTAATTTCATATCAATAGAGCCTATTTCATTCCAGAAGAAAAATGAAAAATGGGTGTTGGAATTCTGGAATTTGGGACGGTACTCGCCTGGCAGTGACTTTCCTATACGAGAAAAATCCTACCTAGAAATTTACAGAAATCTAAACTGTATTGGCCCCTATAAATCTAATGATATGTATCGCACGTCACAGGAAGAGTTTGGTGAGGCTATTCGAGTACTCGACTCTCAGGTGAAAGGCGGAGGTGTCTTAAGGTTCGGTCTTAATTCATTGAAGATACCCAAAACAAAGAATGGATATTGGGCCGTCAACTTGAGAGTATTTGATGCAAATGGAGAAGTACCAACCGTATGGAGTATAAAAGCCGATGTTGGGAATAATCACTGTCCGTATGAAGGCTTATAACAAGGCCCTCCAAGCGATCGCTTGCAGCGGCGCTTGAGCTCGGACGTCAAGTGAATGCAATGTACAAAGTAATTACTATAGTCCTACTATTTTTACTTGCTGCTCCTGTGATTGGTGAAGATATTTACAGTATCGATTGTTCTCAAATAGACAATGAGGCCTCTTTTTCAATCAAAGGGAATATGAAGCATTCATCTAATGCCAACTTTTTAGGTATTGCGCATAGTTTCAGAGTAAACGAAGAGTTCAGCTCAAGTGAAAAATGCCGTATTCCTTGGTATGAAAAGTTTCCTTTATCAGGGAATTTTGACGTAAAGTTCCATTATCATGAGCACGAATATATGGAGGGCTGTGTCCTTAGGTTTGTTTTCTCTGAGGGTGCATTCGAGAGCAGAATGTGGGTTTACCAAAAGGATAATCCATACAAAAAGGGCATTGTTGCGAAGGCAAATTGTAATGTATCCAAGAAAAGTTAAGTCACATATCAAAGTAGTCAAATTGATAGTTTTTCCGTCGCTCCTTTTTGTGCTTAATAGCACAAACGGGCTCCTCCAAAACTGCAATTTACAACGGTGTTAGGTGCTATGAACTCAGAACTATCTCATCAAGCGATACTTCAGCTACTGTATGAAGTATGGGCGCTGCGTGACGTAACATTTCAGAGTTGGATGGGTGTTACTTTCGCTGCTATCTTGGCTATTTATTTTTCAAGCGTCCACATCACAAAGTTTCTTCGGTTTCTTATCGTTTTTCTTTATGTATTTAGCGCCATAATGTTTCTTGCGGGCTGGATAACCTTGGGAAATCATGCAAGATATTATTTTGACATGCTTGAGGCTGTTAAATTATCTCGTCCTCCTGTTGTTTTTGCATGGGTAGCGCCTTTGCAACTTTCATTAATGTTTTTAGGTTCCATTGCCACCACTTTTTTTCTTTGTATGTTTAAACGTGAATAAGACACCAGACAAGACCCTCCAGGCGAACACTTGCAACGTCACTTGCGCGCAGAAGCTAGCCCCAATCTATTAAGGAAGAAAATGAAATCATCCGAAATTCTAATATTCGCCTTGTTGAGCCTTGGTGTATCAGCTTGCTCCAGTGAAAATGATGAGCCAGCTCCATATCATGCGATAGATAATATTATCCATTTTTATAGCACTAGCTGGTGTCCATATTGCAAAAAAGCTCGGGACTTTATGGATACGCAAGGAGTAAATTATATTGAGTATGATATTGAAGGAGACATGTCTGCGAAGATTAGACATGAAGAGCTTCTAGGAAGTAATAAGAAATCTGGAAAAGTAGGTGTTCCACTATTTGTAATCAATGGAAAAATTATCCACGGATATAGTGAGAAACGACTATCAAAGGCTATTGCCGCGATAAACAGGAAAGGAGCAGACAAAGGCATGCACCTGACCTCCGGTGGGTGATGCAGACGTTACAACGCATGAACGATAGAGTACTAAAAGGGAGTTGTCTTTGCGGAGGGATCCGATATGAAATTCATGCTCCGTTGGAAGGCGTCATCAATTGTCATTGCAGAATGTGTCAAAAAGCACAGGGCTCGGCATTTCGTACCCGGGCATCAGTCAAAGCAGAAGACTTTATTTTTCTTTCTGGCGAAGAACTTCTGAATTTCTATGAATCATCTCCAGGGGAAAGAAGATCATTTTGTAGCATCTGTGGAGCGACAATAATCACAAAGTTCGATTCTATCCCAGGTACATACGGCTTCGCTTTGGGCACACTGGATACAGATCCAAAGATATCGATTGAACGCCATATATTTACGAAATACAAAGCTCCCTGGTATGAAATTACAGACAATTTGCCTCAAATAGCAGAACTGTCAGACGAAGAACTGGGGAAAGCAAAACGATGAATAAAAAATGCGTTATAACAAGCCCCTCCAGGCGATCGCTTGCAACGTCGCTTGAGCGCGAGCGCTAGATAAATTTGGAAAAAATGGACACGCCGAACGACCGATCAACATTTGTCACTGCTGTAGCATGGGTGTTTATTGTGCTAAGCGGATTTAGCACGCTTATAGCTGTTCTTCAAAATATTATGCTGTTTATGATGTTTCCTGTTGATGAAATGAATATTGCAATGGAAGAAGCTAGATCAAGTGGACAGGTACCAGCTTCTGCAGAATTTATGATGAACAATTTCCAGTATTTTTTCCTGGGCATTTTACTTGTATCACTGACAACACTTGTTTCTAGCATTGGTCTGCTCAGGAGATTAAATTGGGCCAGGATAATATTCATAGTGATTATGATTCTTGGCATCACCTGGAATATAGGAGGTTTGGCGTTAAATTTTGTGTTCTTTTCGGAAATACCACAAATCGATGCTGAAGGCGTAGATGAAACCTTTAAAATCATGCAGACAATAATTATCGTCGCCACAACAATCATGACTATTATTTTTAGTGCCTTGTTCGGCTGGATAATAGCAAAATTATGTTCTGAAAAAATACGTGAAGAATTCGTCTAACCTGGCACTCCAATCGACCGCCCGCGGCGGCGCCTGAGAGCGTGCGTTATGGCCTGAAGAGATAAAAAATGGAATTCGACATACCGCTATCGCAGTTGTTTTTTTACTCGGGACTTTTTGTTTGCGCTATTGGATTGAACAACCTGGCAAAACTACTTTCAAGAACTAATTGGCCAAAAACAGAAGGAAACATCTTAACTGCCACAATAAAAGTGGAGCGCGTTACAAGTTCTGCAGAAATCGCTGCAAGAGATGGAGTGCCTGATGGCTCAGTAGAGATCAGGCACAACGTTTTTCTTCCTAAATTTGAATATGTCTATGTCGTGGGTGATAACAAGTATCAATCAAAAAACATGTATTCAGCCCCGCTATATTTCCTGTCAAATAACGATTTAGATGGGTTTTATAAAGACTCAGCCTGCTGGGTTTTTTACAACCCGGGAAAACCACGGGTCTCATTTGTAAAGCATTCCAGTATTTGGCCTTCAATTGCTGTATTTCTGTGTGGGGGAGTAATGACTGGCTATGGTTTGTACTATTTATAAACATGGCCATAACAAGGCCCTGCAAGCGAAGACCAGCAGCGACGCATGAGTGCACAGTAAACGTGTCATAAGGAGAAAAGTCATGAGCGAAGAACAGGAACTGGAAGTCAGCGAAAGTCCCAAAAGGCCTACATCTATCACGGTGCTTGCCTGGTTTCTAATTGTTACTTCGCTTTTGCAGCTACTCGGTGCGGTGATTGGTTTTGGCGCACTCTCGGTGTTTCACTCGATATGGAGCATCATAGTGAAGAGCTGCGCATTGGCATCCGGCGTGGGGCTCTTGATGATGCGCAGGTGGAGCATCATATTATATTTCAGCATATTCGCCCTGAGTATCGTTGTGCTCCTTGTTAATCCACCGAACCAGGAATTTGCAGAGAGCGTGAGGCAACCGCTGGTGATAGGTATGCTGTTTATCATTCCCTGTATTATCGCGGCGATTACCTTGCCGAAATGGAAGCTAATGAAATGAGAAAGTCACTCGATCGCTTTTCCCGGGTGCTCGCCGGCAGCGATGTCGGGGAGCCGGTTCGGGGCCAGTAAGTCACAAGGAGATACGTATGAAAGCTTTCTTGTTCCTGGTTTTATGCTCCATCAGCTTGCAGGCTCTGGGCTCTGCTGGTATGTACTCTGTCTATCTCGTGCGTCACGCTGAAAAGGATCTATTCAGGGGAAACAGCAGGAATCCACCGTTGACTGAATGTGGCAAAGCGAGGGCGAAGCAATTAGCAGTGATGCTTGGAGATATAAACCTGGAAGCGGTCTACAGCAGCGATTTTTTAAGAACGGTGAGTACCGCGAGGCCTGTAGCAGAGTCAAAAAATATCGAAGTGCAGCTTTACGATCCGCGCAAGCTCGAGGAAATTTACCAAATATTAAGGGCGAGGAAGCAGGACGCGCTGGTCGTGGGGCACGGTAATACCACAAATGTGCTGGCCGGCATGCTTACAGGTCTTGCGCTTGAAGATATCGATGAAAGTGAGTACGACCGCCTTTACCTCGCCGTCATAAACGATGATTCTGCGAAGCTACACCTGCTTCACCAGGGCTTCGCCTGTGGTGCGTGACGTGCTAACACCGATTATGAAAATTTAACTGTGAAACAAGTTCAACAACCCTGGTACCAGACCGAGCGGGTTCGGGATGACCTGTACTGTATTACCGAGCCATTTTATACCTGGGAGAACCGCGCCAATCTCTGGTTAATAAAAGGGCGCGATGCTGACTTGCTGGTGGATACGGGCCTGGGTGTTTCCAGCCTTAAGTTGTACCTGGCAGAGCTATTGGACAAACCCCTCAAGGTCGTCGCCAGCCACGTGCATTTTGATCACAGCGGTAACTGTCATGAATTTGAGCAGGTATACATCCATCAAAACGAACGCGAGGCATTGTGCAGCGGTGACCAGCAACTGATCCTGAGCGCGCCTGAAATAGGCTATGTGCCTGACAGTGATTTTGAATGCATTCCCTACCAGGGATTCAGTGCCAGTGACTACGAGGTTAAAGCGTGTCCGCATGCCCAGGCCATTGAGCATGGAGACATCATCGACCTTGGCGACAGGGCATTTGAGGTACTGCACCTGCCAGGTCATTCCTCGGGCTCTGTTGGCTTATATGATGTAAGGGAACAGGTCCTGTTCTCGGGAGACGTGGTCTACGACGGGGAGTTACTGGATAGCCTGGAAGATTCCGTGGTGGATGATTACATCGACAGCATGGAAAAGTTGCTCAAGCTGGAAACTGATGAAGTCAGGCCCGGGCATTATCATAGCTTTGATCGGCGTCGGCTCAGGGAGCTTGTCACTCAATACCTGGAAACCAGGAAAGCGCCTGTTTGTCCCGGTGAAAAATAGCCTGGTCATTATTATCGTACTCTTTGCCCTGTTTGCCTGGGCGGGTGTGCGGGAGGAAAATGCAGAGGATAACGCCAGGCGTTTCTGCGATTCGGTTATCGTGGGGGAGTCATTTGCCACGTTGATGGAAACGGCAAAGACGGTGGGGGAAGACAACTTAAGAATCATCAGTGAGCACTCAATAATGATAGGCTTCACCGGCATTCCGCCATTTTCCAGGCACGCTTGTGAAGTTACCAGCAAAGACGGCGTGATTGATGGAAAACAGTATGTCTATATCGATTAAGCTGCCTGGCGTGTCGGGCTACACAAGGACATGAGCATGGCAATTTATGCCCCGGTAGCGTACATCTACTACTTTGGAGATTAGAAAAATGGCAGGCTATATTATTGTGAGTTACAGGGTTACCAATCCCGAAGGTTATGAAGCCTACGTACCCGCCGTAATGCCAACCCTGGAGGCCCATGGTGCGGAAGTGCTGGTGGCAGACTCTGAAAGCGAGATACTTGAGGGAACACCGGAGTCAATCACTGTCGTGTTGAAGTTTGCTTCAAAGGAAGCCGCGAAGGCGTGGTACGAGTCACCCGAATACCAGGAAGTGATCCATCTTCGTACTGACAATTGCGAGAGTCATGCAGTGCTGGTAGATGAATTCGTGATGCCGTGAAAGCCAACTGGTCGTGGTGGAGACAGGTGACCCGATATACTTTGAAACGGCCTGCATCAAGCACCGCGTGAACCTGGAATGGCCGAGATTCACCTGAGACCCTGCAGCAGGGAAGAGCTTCAAATTCTCGATGCCATGGACCGGCAGGCGCACGCCCGCGACTTTGTCATCCAGACCGGGCTTGAAGCGCACCAAAAGCAGTTTGATACGCCCGGTGTCACCTACCTGGTAATTGAAAATGCCCAGGGAGAATGCTGCGGTTACTTTATCCTCGTGCTGGAGGTAGATGGCCGGAGTGTCGAGTTTCGTCGAATACTCGTTGATGAGCACAGGCGCGGCATCGGCCAGGCCGCCATCACGGAAATGGAAAACTACTGCAGGCGGGAATATGAAGCCGGGCGGATCTGGCTTGACGTGTTTGAAGATAACCAGCTTGGTATGCATATCTATGAAAAGCTGGGCTACAGGCGATTCAGTGAAGATAGCTTCGAGGGAAGACGACTCTTCCTGTACGAAAAAGACCTGTAAAGGCCTCCGCTGCAGCGTAAACCGTGCTGAATTACCACCCCGGTTCACCGGTAATTCAGGTAAAATCAGCTTTCAACAATCCTAATAAGACCCAGGGAGATGTAATCATGAAAGTTGTTAAATTGGCACTCGTAACGGTATTCATCAGCCTGTTTGCGTCCATGACAGCTGCAGAGGTGCAAAGCAAGGCAGTAGCCTATGAAGATGGTGACGATAAGCTGACCGGTTACATGTACTGGGATGATGCTATCGAGGGAAAGCGCCCCGGTGTGCTGGTTGTGCACGAGTGGTGGGGGCTGAACGACTATGCAAAGGGTCGCGCAGAGCAGCTGGCAAAGCTGGGCTATGTCGCCTTTGCCATGGACATGTATGGCAGTGACAAGGTGACAAGCCACCCGGCACAGGCCAAGGAGTGGATGTCGGCCACGGTATCCAACCTGGATGGCTGGCGACGTCGTGCACAAAAAGGCCTCGAGATGTTGAGTGCCATGAACATGACAGACAGCACGCGCATGGCCGCTATTGGTTACTGCTTTGGCGGTGCCACGGTAATGCAGCTGGCCTATGCCGGCGCAGATCTTGACGCGGTGGTAAGTTTCCACGGTTCCCTGCCTTTGCCCCAGGGGTCGGAAGCGGCCAATATCAAGGGGCGTGTACAAATCGAGCACGGCAATGATGACGTGTTTATCCCGGCGGAGCGTGTCGAGGCCTTCAAGGCGGCAATGAATGATGCCGGTGTCGATCTTGTTTTTCACGGTTATGACGGCGCGGTACATGGCTTTACCAATCACGGTGCCGCGGAATATGGCATGGATAATCTCAAGTACGACGCTGCCGCGGACAAGGCCTCCTGGAATTCCATGCTGGAAACCTTCAAGTCTGTTTTTTAGTTACCCCGGGTTGCAGCGAGAAGCGTAGAGGGTTTTCGTTATCCACGAAACGGGACCTGGCGCGAATGCAGCCCTGGTACTCAAGAGCATGTCCATGGATACACCAGTCCTTACCCACAGGCTTGCAGCACAAGGCGACCTCGATGCCATCAAGGTGCTGATGGACGCGGCCATCTCCAAATTACAGGCGCCCTATCTTGATGCGAAGCAGGTAGAGTCGAGCCGGGCCATCATGGGGCTTGATACGCAGCTTGTTGAGGACGGCACGTATTTCGTCGTGGAAGAAGAGGGCGAGCTCATCGGCTGTGGTGGCTGGAGTGATCGCGCCACGCTTTACGGTGGAGACCAGTCAACAGGGCGTGATGCAAGCCTGCTTGATGCGGAGAAGGATGCAGCAAGAATACGCGCCATGTACACTCATCCGGCACATACGAGAAAAGGAGTGGGAAGCCTGGTGTTATCCCTGTGCGAAGAAGCCGCGCGCTCTCGAGGGTTTAAAAGAGCCGAGCTGATGTCGACGCTGGCAGGTGAGGCCCTGTACAGGGCAAGGGGCTACGAGGTGATCGAGCGTCTCGAGGACGATCGCGGTGGTGTGCCCGTACCGCTGTTGCGCATGGAAAAAACGCTTCGATACCAGCACCTGGAATGACTGAATCTTGATGATGCACTTCCCCGCTTTGAAGGATCGGCAAGGAGTGCGTTGAACGAAACAGGCGAGTAAAAATTTATTAAGTACAGGAGATAAAAATGAGAGCGCTGTTATTTTCAATATTATTGCTGCTAAGCAACTCGGCCACGAGTGCCGGTGTTGAAACAAAGCTGACCAGCAAGCTGGATGGAAAGTTTATTACCTATGAATACTCCGGCGGGCGGTCCTACGAAATTAAGTTCGAGCCGGAAGGCATGAGCTATCGTTACCTGACGGGCTCAAAGCCGGAGAAATGGTGGGGCAAGTTTCCCTACAAGGCCCTTATCACGGATAACGGTGAATACTTCGTGGGCTGGTACGAAGAAGGCTACGGTGATTACATCACGCTGCTGATTAATTTTGATTCAAGCGTGATCTATGGCAGCGGTATTCTTGGAGACCAGAGCATACATTTTGAAAAGGCCAGGATAACGAAAGTAAAGTAAGGAGAGCATGGAGTTGTTCAAGCAGCGACGGCTCATATACCGGCTTTGCCTTTTATCGCTTACGTTGTTGTGGGGCTGTTCCAGCAATACCGATGACAGCGCACCCGCATCGACAGCGACCGGGTCGAAGAGCCCGACGCGACCCAACATCCTGGTCATTGTTGCTGATGACCTTGGCTATGGCGACCTCGGCGCCTTTGGTGGGGAGATAGACACGCCACAGCTTGATGCCCTGGCGTCAGTCGGCGCGCGCTTTACACGTTTCTACACCCAGGTCAGCTGCTCTCCGACACGTTCGTTGCTTCTGACCGGGGTGGACAATCATCTCAACGGCCTTGGCACCATGGCCGAGGACAGGCTGCCACATCACGAGGGCGTACCTGGTTACGAAGGCTACCTGAATGAGCGAGTTGTCACCGTGGCGCGCCTGCTCAGGGACGCCGGTTACCACACCTACATGAGCGGCAAGTGGCATCTTGGTGTTAGCGCGGAAACCGATCCCTACCGACGTGGTTTTGAACGCAGCTATGCACTGCTGAAAGGCGGCAGTAATCACTTTACACCGGCGGGTATCAACTCGATTCGCCCTGTCGCACCGTATACAGAAAACGGTGTGGAAATTGAACGGCCCGATGGCCCCTATTCCAGCGACCTGTTCACCGACAAGCTGATGCAGGCCATCAGGGATAATCACGGCGATGGAAAACCTTTTTATGCCTACCTTTCCTTTACCGCACCGCACTGGCCCCTGCAGGCACCGGGAGAACTTATTGAAAAGTACGCCGACCGCTACACGGAAGGTTGGGACGTGATCCGGCAGCGTCGCTTTGAACAAATGAAAACCCTCGGGCTGATCCCGCCTGGCATGACGCTGCCTGCGAGGATTGAAGATGTGCCGGACTGGAATGCGCTATCAAGCGAGGAGCAACAGGTCGAGGCACGCAAGATGGCGATTTACGCGGCCATGGTGGATAACCTTGATAGTAACGTCGGGCGAATACTGGCCCTGCTTGATGAGCTCGGTGAGACAGAAAACACGCTGGTGGTGTTTTTTTCTGATAACGGCACTGACGCTTATGACCGAAGCAAGCGTACTATTTACAGCAGCTTTATCGAAGACATGGGCTATGACAACAGCCTTGCCAACATGGGTGCAGAAAACTCCCTGGTGTTCGCCGGCCTTGGCTGGTCACAGGTGGGTTCGGTGCATCATCGGCATTACAAGTTCATGGTCTCCGAGGGTGGCATGCACGTACCAATGATCCTGCGTTTTCCCGGTGTGCTTGCAGCGGGTCATGAACGCGGGGATTTTGCCAGCGTGCTGGACCTGGTGCCCACTTTTCTTGATGTGGCCGACGTGAAGGCACCCGGTACTGAATACCAGGGGCGACCCATTCATACGATGCGAGGTCGCTCACTCCTGCCGTACTTGAAAGATGGCAATGCCAAACCTTACGCTGATGACGAGACCGTGGCTTTTGAAATTTTTGGACAGGGCGTGGTGTTCATGGGGCCCTGGAAAGCGGTTCGGCTGCGACCACCTTTCCAGGACCGCGAGTGGCGTCTTTACAACCTGCTGGCTGACCCGGGTGAAAGTAAGGACCTGGCCGATTCACAGCCTGCAATTCTTGACGGGCTGGTAAAGGCCTACGATTTATATGCAAGGGAAAATGGCGTCATCGATGAGCCCACCGGGGTGACCGCCTATCCTTACAAGCCGGGTCACCTCGGCGATCTAATCCCGGAAAGTTGAAACGAGTTAAACATGAAAAAAATTAACTGGAACAGGTTTGCCGAGCTTATCTGGCATATACCACTTGGCCTGCTTTTTATCTGGGCCGGGGTGGAGGTATGGATCACCGGTTCGATTCGGCAAATCATGCATTTTGCAGTGGAGCGCGATTTTGTTGGTGGCATACTGGTCGTGGCCGGGTGTCTCTACCTTTACTGGGTCTATAATGAAATCACCCGGCCGGTGAAAAAGAAAAAAAAGAAAAGGATTAATGATGGAACAGATTGACTGGAGTGACTTTGAAAAAGTTGAAATTCGTGTTGGTACCATAATCGAGGTTGAAGAATTCCCCGAGGCGCGCCGTCCCGCGTACAAGCTGAAAGTCGACTTTGGCAGCGAAATCGGCGTGAAGAAATCCAGCGCACAGATCAAGGATCTGTACACACCGGAAGATTTACTGGATCGGCAGGTGCTGGCGGTGGTGAATTTTCCACCCAAGCAGATCGGTCCCTTCATGTCCGAATGCCTGGTGACCGGGCTGTACCTTGAAGACGGCTCCGTGGTGCTGGCTGCTGTTGATAAGCCGGTGAAGAACGGCGCCAAGCTGGGATAGTCATGAACACGGACTCGTTGAACGACGCCATCAATCGCACGCTTGCCGCACTGAAAGAAGGCAGGCCGGAAATGGTCGAGGACGTTCAAACCTCGAATACCAGCCGCTATACCGATTCACTGCGCTTTGAGAAGGAGAGTGATGCGCTGTTTCGCCGCCTTCCCGCCTACCTTGGTCACGTGAGCCAGTTATCGGAACCCGGAAGCTTCCTTCGCCGTGACCTGGTTGGTACGTCAGTGCTGCTGGTGCGTGGCGAAGATAATACGATCAGGGCCTTCGTCAATGCCTGCCGGCATCGCGGCACGCAGCTGGTGGATGAGCTTAAGGGTTGCCAGAAACGTTTTGTCTGTCCCTACCACGCCTGGAGCTATAACAACGATGGCTCGCTGGCGATGGTGCCGCAGGACTTTGGCTTTCCGGATCTCAATCGCGAGGAACATGGTCTCGTCGAGTTACCCCTGTGGCAACGCAATGGCCTCTTGTGGACCGTTGCCGATGGCAACAGTGACTTTGATTTTGAATCCTTCTGGCAACCCATCGAAGATGAAATTGCCCTGCTTGGCCTTGAAGATGCGATAGTCTACAGGCCCGGTGTGCGTGACTGGCATGCCAACTGGAAGCTGATCGTTGAAGGCGGCATGGAAAGCTATCATTTCCAGAAGGCGCACATGAACAGCATCGCACCCTACTTTTATAGCAACCAGTCCGTCTACGATGCGCTTGGCCAGCACTCGCGCCTGGTGTTTCCAAAAACCAACTTCCTTGAGCTGGAGGAGAAGCCGGAAAATGAACGCAGCCTGGCCGGCTATGCGCATATCGTCTACGCCATTCTTCCCACGACGATACTGCTGGTACAGGCGGACCACACTGCGCTGATCACCTTTACACCGGCGGCGGTGGACAAAACGCGAATAAGTATCGAGATGCTGATCAGCAGGGCGCTTTTTGAAGAAAAAGACGAAGCGCACTGGGAACTGAACTGCCAGATCACCAACGACACACTTGATGAAGACTTTACCATCGGCGAAAAAATACAAAGAGGCATTTCCAGCGGTCATTTGAAGCACCTGACCTTTGGGCGTTACGAGCATGGCCTGGCCGCAGTTAACCGTGCCATTGATTCCCTGCTGGCCTCGCAAGGCAATACTGGAGGAAGTTAAATGTTTATCGTGTTTCTAAGATTTTCCAGCAACAAGGCCGCTGCCGGAGAGCACGTGGACGGTCACAATGCATGGTTAAAACAGGGATTTGATGAAGGCGTCTTCCTGCTGGCCGGGACTATCGAGCCGGGGCAGGGCGGCAGCGTACTGGCGCACAACACCACGATGGAAGAACTGGAGCAAAGGGTGCAGGCCGATCCCTTTGTAGCCGAAGACGTGGTCAGCGCAGAAATCATTGAAGTTTCTCCGAAGAAAACCGACGAGCGACTGGGTTTTCTTACGGGGCAGTAGCTCGCGTCTCGCGTGATCAAGGCCAGCCTGAGAAAGCCGCTTGTTGGCGACGCCAGTGAATTTACCGCGGCGGTAAAAAGAAGTCGCGCGCTACACCGGGGCCTGGTCACGCCTCCTGCTGACAGGAACAAGTTTCGCGCCTATCTCAAGTCACTCGAAAGCAGCGCGCAGGAAGGTTTTCTCGTCATTGATGAGAACAGTGGTGACATTGCAGGGGTGATCAATGTTAACGAGATCGTTCGCGGCGCTTTTCAATCTGCCTACCTCGGCTACTACGCCTTTAGCCCTTTTGCCGGGCAGGGTCTCATGCGCGAAGGTATGAAACAGGTCATCCAGCAGTGCTTTACTACCCTGAAGCTGCATCGGCTTGAAGCCAATATCCAGCCTGCTAACTCCCGTTCCATTGCGCTGGTGCAGTCACTGGGATTTCGATGCGAAGGCCTGTCTCCTGCCTACCTCAAGGTCAGCGGTCGTTGGCGCGACCACGAGCGCTGGGCAATCCTCAACAGTGAATGGAAGTCTTCAAAACTCAAATGACGCCCATGTCGACATTGTCACCATGAATATATGGGTGGATGCAGATGCCTGCCCGGTGGTGATCAAGGAGATCCTTTTCAGGGCGGCCGACCGAACCGGGATCAGCGTGACCCTGGTGGCGAACCAGTCTATCAAGGTGCCGGCCTCGCCAAACATTTCAAGTATTCGAGTCGCGCCGGGTTTTGACGTGGCTGATAATGAAATCGTGAAACGGGCAAAGCAGGGTGACCTTGTTATCACCAGCGATATTCCGCTGGCGGCGGAAACCATTGCCGGGGGATGCCTGGCCCTGAGCCCGCGCGGCGAGTTGTTCACCGAGAATAATATTGGTGAACGGCTTAACGTCAGGGATTTCATGGATACCATGCGCGCCAGCGGTATTGAAACCGGCGGTCCACCGGCGCTGAGCCAGAATGACAGGAAGAAGTTTGCCGGTCACCTTGATCGTATCCTGTCCCGTGTTCTCGCCGAAGGGGAATGAAGTGCGAGTGCCCGTGGCCCTGAATTCGGCTTAGAATAGCCACCATACACTGTGCATATAGACATATGGATAATTCGAGACTGACTCCCTTTCACGTCGCAGTGCAGGTGCGCGATATTGATGAAGCGCGGGAGTTCTACGGTGAAAAAATGGGTCTGCCCGAGGGCAGGAGCAGCACGGACTGGATAGACTTTGACATGTTTGGTCACCAGTTTGTCACCCACCTTAACCCTGCCATCGGCAAGAGCGGAAAGGTCAGCCAGGTGTCCAATCCGGTGGATGGTGTTGGCGTGCCCATCCCCCACTGCGGGGTGGTGCTGGAGTTTGAACAGTGGCGTACTTTTGCCGAGAAGGCGCGTGGCTTTGTCGAGGAATTCGTTATCGAGCCCTACATTCGTTTCGAGGGTGAAACAGGTGAGCAGGGCACCATGTTTTTTCTTGATCCCTCGGGTAACGCGCTGGAATTCAAGGGTTTCAGGAATATCGAGTCAGAGCTCTTCGCAAAATGATAAACTCTCACCCGCTGCTTTCATTTATTGTGTCTTGAAAAGGAGATAGGTCATGACGGATGAAAATCAAAAAGACATCTGGTTTCCGGCAAAGCGTTACGGTTACGGCTGGGGCTTCCCGGTAAACACCCAGGGCTGGCTGTTTTTTCTTTCCTGGCTGGCAATGTTTATCGCCGGGATCACCTACAGGCAGGTGCAGGGCCTCGAGCCACTCATATTTTGGTCGTTCCTGCTTGTCATGGTGGCAATACTCGTTACGGTTTGTTATCTCAAGGGTGAGAAGCCGCGCTGGCGCTGGGGTGACTGACTGATCCATGCTGCACCTGGCGCTGCATTTCCTGGTGCCGGCAATCATCACCGGTATTTTTTACAGGAAGCGCTGGAAGACGGTCTATGCATTAATGATGACGACCATGCTGGTGGATCTTGATCACCTGCTGGCCAACCCCGTTTATGATCCGCAGCGTTGCAGCATTGGTTTTCATCCCCTGCACGAACCATGGTTTATTATTGCTTATGCATTATTGTGTTTGCCGGCAAAAACCCGCGTCATCGGGATTGGACTCATGATACACATGGTGCTTGATTCCATTGATTGCCAGGTAACCGGCGGCATTTGGTACCAGTAGCAAGCAGAAAGAAAAACAAAGGAGTTAGCGAGTGAGTATTTCCCATTCCATCATGAGCGAGGCACAGGTCGAAGAGTTTCTTGCCGCACCACGTTTCGGCATTCTGGGTACAAACCGCAGGGACGGCCCGCCACAGATGACCGCTGTCTGGTACCTCTATAGCCAGGGTAAGATCTACGTGTCGATGATGGAGAAAAGCGCAAAGCACCGAAACCTCAGCCGTGACCCCCGGGCCACGCTAGTCGTATCAGGGGACAGTGCTGATGCACGCGCGGTGGTATTGAGCGGTCCGGTGGAACTTTATGCCGAGGGCAGTGAGCCCTGGGTGGCAGACATTTGCTGGCAGCTTACCCGGCGTTACTACGACAGTGACGAAGGAGCAAAAGAGTTTCTTGAATCTGAAAGTGATGCAGGTGCCTCGGTGCTGGCAGTACTTCGTCCCGAAAAAATCATAGCGCAGGACTACAATTGAAAAGACAAGTTAACAACCTGGCCCTGTTGTGTGCATGTGTAGTCATGCTGCAGGCCTGTAATCTTCTCTACGATGTGACTCAACCGGCTCGCAAGCACGAGTGTTATCAATTACCAAAGAGCCAGCAACAGGAATGCCTGGACAGGACCATGACCTACGAGGAATACAAGCAGGCTCGCGAGAAAGACGAGGCGCAGGATCAATAAGGGAATTGCGGCGTTGATGCCAGTGAATTAATGCGAGTGTAGAAAATTGAACAGCAGCACCTCGACTGCACAGGTATTTCATATAGACACCAGTGATGGCGTCACGCTGGAAGCCAGCCTTTTTGAAGCGCAGGGTCCCCGGCATTCTGTTCTCCTGTTGAACTCGGGTACTGGCATTCCACGTCGCTTTTACAGGCGCTTTGCAGAGCATGCCGCGGAGCAGGGTTTTATCGTGCTGACCTATGATTACCGCGGCGTGGGCGGCTCGCGACCCGAAACCCTGAAAGGTTACCGGGCAAATTACCGCGACTGGGGCCAGCTTGACGTGCCGGCGGTGATTGACTGGCTGGTCACGCGCTACCCCGACCACCCGCTTTGCGTACTCGGGCATTCAACCGGGGGTCAGCAGCTGGGTCTTGCCCATAACCTTGGGCATGTACAGGCGGTAGCCTTCGTGGGCGTGTCTACCGGTTACTGGGGTGGTATGAGTGCGGGTATGAAATTACTTTCGCTGTTCCTTTGGAAATTCTACGTGCCGCTGGGCACCCGTTTACTTGGCTTTGCACCGGCAAAGCTGGTTGGACTGGGTGAAGACCTGCCTTCAGGCGTGGCCCTTGAATGGGGCAGCTGGTGTCTGCAGCCTGATTACCTGGCAGCTTACTTTGACGGAAGTGGGCGATATCGAAGTGTCGACGGGCAGGACTTTGGTGCGCAGTATTTTGAAGAAGCAAAGTTTCCCATCCAGGCCTGGTGCATGACCGACGATCCCATCGCGACCCGCGCCAATGTTCCGCCGCTGCTCGGGCTCTACAGCAAAACCAGCGTAACAGAGACATGGGTTGATCCGGCGCAGGCAGGACAAAAGCGTATCGGGCACCTGGGTTTTTTTCACGGGCAGGTCGGAAAGTCACTCTGGAATGAGCCGCTTGACTGGCTACGTGCAACGCTTGGGGTAAACTAGGCAGGGTATATCAATAACAAAAAAACAAACCATGAAACTCTACGGCGACCGCGCATCCGGCAATTGCTACAAGGTAATCCTCGCAGCTTCCCTGCTTGGCCTTGAATACGAATTTGTTGCTATCGATATCCTCGCCGGTGATACGCAAACCGCGGACTTCCTCGCACTTAATCCCAACGGCAAGATTCCGCTGCTGCAGCTGGACGACGGTCGCTGTCTTTCAGAATCCAATGCCATCATCAACTACCTTGCCATGGGTAGCGAGCTTTACCCCGCCGATCCCTTTGAACAGGCGCGTGTGCTACAGTGGCAGTTCTTTGAACAGTACAGTCACGAACCCTACATCGCCGTGGCTCGATTTATTGCGAAGTACCTGGGCCTGCCGCAAGAGCGCCGCGCGGAATACGAGGCAAAGCAGGCCGGCGGTGAACGTGCCCTGTCCATCATGGAAGAGCAGCTCAGGGAATCCGGGTTTATCTGCGGCGAAAACATGAGCGTGGCCGACATCTCGCTGTTTGCCTATACCCACGTGGCGCACGAGGGTGGTTTTGATCTTGCCGCTTATCCGGCGGTGCAGGCCTGGATTGACAGGATCACGCAGCAGCCCGGTTTTGAGGCGATGTAATAGTGGACAAGGTAAACGAAAGCATGCTGGCAGTGAGAACCTACCAGCAGAACGATCTTGATGCGGTGATCGCGCTGTGGAAAGACTGCGGCCTGCTGGTACCGTGGAATAATCCCTACACGGATATTGAAAGCAAGATGCAGGATTCGCCCGAATTATTTTTCGTGGCACTGCTGGAAGAGAAGCTGGTGGGCACCTGCATGGCCGGCTTTGACGGTCACCGTGGCTGGGTGTATTACATGGCGGTGGAGAAAACCCATCGCAACCAGAGTATTGCCCGGCACCTGCTGGCAAAGGCAGAAAGCAGCCTCGCTGCGCTGGGGTGTGCAAAGCTGGAGTTGATGGTGAGAAAGTCCAACCGGCGCGTGGTGGATACCTACCGCGCACTGGGTTTTAAAGAAGAGGAAGTGAGTGTGCTGAGCAAGAGGCTGATCGAGCATGAAGGCTATGTTATTGAAGATAGTGAATCATGAAGCTGGTTATCGGTAACTACAATTATTCTTCCTGGTCGTTGCGCGCCTGGCTCATGCTGAGTGCCTTTGATCTGGAATTTGAAACAATACGTGTGCCGCTGGACCAGGAAAACACCAAGACGGAGCTTGCGAAGTACTCGCCCACCGCAAAGGTGCCGGTGTTAATCGATGGCAACCAGCTTAACTGGGACTCCCTCGCCATTTGCGAATACGTATCCGAGCGCTACCTTGATGGTCGAGGCTGGCCGGCGGATCTCAACCAGCGCGCCACGGCACGGAGTATCTCGGCGGAAATGCACTCGGGGTTTTTCAGCCTGCGCGAATCCATGCCGATGAACTGCCGTGCCAGCGGGCGACGTGTTGAACAAGCGGATAGTCTGCGCAGGGATATCGAGCGTGTTAACCAGTTATGGAACGAAGCGCGCGAGCAAAACAGCGAGGCCGGGCCCTTCCTGTTCGGCCAGATCAGTATTGCCGACTGCATGTATGCGCCGGTGGTGATGCGCTTCATGACTTACGGCGTAGCTGTATCGGGCTATGCCAACCAGTACATGGAAAGCATGCTTGAACATGCATCGATGAAGCTCTGGCTTGAGCATGCAAGGGCTGAAAAGGAAATCATCGACTGTGAAGAGGTGGGGCAGGTATAGATACTCACTCCAGCAACACGGGTGTGCGTAGCGCGGTAGTGCAGGATGCCGCGGTCATTGCCGAGCTGGCGCTGCAGCTTGAGCATGGCCCTGGGGATACTGGGCTCGTGCAAGCCGGGCTTGGGAAAATTCTTTCTTCAAGTGATGCGACAGTGTTTGTCTATACGGTGGAAGAGCGCGTGGTCGGCTGGCTGCATGTTTTTCACATACATCGTCTTGGCTCGACACCCTTTGCGGAAATCGCGGCGATGGTGGTGGACAGTACGCAGCGTCGGCAGGGAGCGGGTGCAGCGCTGGTTGAAGCGGCGCGCGGCTGGACGCAGCAGCAGGGTCTAGCGAAGCTTCGCGTCAGGACCAATGAACTGCGCCAGGAGGCCCCGGTGTTTTACAAGGCACTTGGCTTTGTGAATGTAAAGAGCCAGAATGTCATGGACCTGCCGGTAAAGACCAGTTGATTGTGAGGAGACGCCAATGCTGGAACTAAAACCAAATTGCGAATGCTGTGACAGGGATCTAGGTGCCAGTGAAGATGGCGCATTTATTTGCTCCTTTGAGTGCACTTTTTGCGCGGACTGTTCTGAGAACACGCTCAACTTTACCTGTCCCAACTGCGGCGGCCCGCTTGTTGCCCGCCCGACCCGTTCAAACGAACTCCTGCAAAAGTATCCTGCTTCCACCACGCGTGTTGTCAGTGATTCCTGCCACGCACAGCAACGGGAGAGCTAACATGTACCCACGATCGTGCCTTCTTATTATGTTACTGGTCCTGTCGCGCTTCAGCATCGCCGCGCCCTGCGACAGTGATGCCCACCGCGCCTTTGATTTCTGGCTGGGTGACTGGCGCGTGACCACACCCGAGGGCAAGTTTGCCGGCACTAACCATATCATCAGCCAGTACGGTGGCTGCGTGCTACACGAGCACTATATTACCGGGCGCGGCTTCAGCGGAGAAAGCCTCAATAGCTATGATGCGGGCCGTGGCGTCTGGCACCAGACCTGGGTGGATAATACCGGCACGCTACTGTTGCTCGAGGGCGGCATGAAAGAGGGCAGCATGGTGATGGAAGGTGAAACCACCGGTGAGAAAGGAAAAAAGACAAGACACCGCATAAGCTGGACCCCCAATGACGATGGCAGCGTGCGCCAGCACTGGGAAGTCGTCAATGACAAGGGTGAATGGGAGACGGCTTTTGATGGCAGGTACACGAAAAATTAGCAGGCACAGGCAAGGGGAGCACAATGGCAGGCGAGGAAAGCAAGAAGAAAATAGGCGCGATTGAATGGCGTGATCTGACCGTGGAGAACGCGGAAGAGATCCGCGATTTTTATGCGGGGGTGGTTGGCTGGGAGCACAGCGCCGCCTCGATGGGTGATTACGACGACTTCAACATGAACCTGCCGGGCAGTGGAGACACCATTGCCGGCATCTGCCATGCCCGCGGCGGCAATGCATCCCTGCCCAACCAGTGGCTGATGTACGTGCGTGTGGAAGACGTGCATGAAAGTGCTGAACGCTGCCGTGAACTGGGCGGCACGGTGATGGACGGGCCGAAAGGCATGGGCTCTATCCTCTTTTGTGTCATCAAGGACCCCCAGGGGGCTGTTATTGCCCTGATCTCAGACAAGCCGGGCTGAGCCTTCACGAATTAAGCCCTCGGCGCGGGGTTTTGCGATAAAGCGCTTTCCTGCTGCGGTGAAGTGACATGCTTAAGCTTGCCACCTACCTATAATGACCTCATTGAACTAATCACCCATCTGAACCTGTTTTAAACAGAAGGAGTGAAAGACAATGAAGACAGTCGTGACAACCCTCGTAATGAGCAGTTTGATTGCGTTTTCCGGTACCTCGCTTGCCATGGTCAATGAGGGCACTTTTAGCAGCATAAAGCTGGGAAACAGCAGGGCGACAGAAAAAACACCGTGCCCGGTGTATGCCGAGGCAGAGCGGGACAAAGAGAATGAATCCAGGGTACGCAGGAGCAAGAAACTTGAAGGCTTTGGTATCGATGACGTGGAAAGTTATTCACGGGACAGCCTCAACAAGCTCACGCGGCTCTGAAGCAGCAGGTAGATAGAGCAAAGACTCCCATACTTGTGCCGTCAAGGTGCCCCTCACTGCGACGGCGCTTTTTTTAATGATAAGATAGAGCAGCAACACTAACGGTAACGGCAGGTACACTTGAGCGACGAATTTACAAACGTGTTTTTCAGGATCATCAACAATCGACGTCGATTGTACTGGTTCCTGCAGGCACTTGGCTGGTCGGGCTACGTGTTTTTTATCATGCTCGGCGCCTTGCTGTGGGACAGGCATGATGGCCTGCATATCGCGTACACGGCCATTGCCGCCATTACCGGGCTGTTACTGTCCATGGCCATGCGCGAGGTGTTTCTCAAGGTCTGGGATAAACCACCACTGGTGCGTTTCCTGTCCAGCCTCGGCGCTGTGATGGGGGCCACCGCCATCTGGGCGGCGTGGAAGTTTTACGAGTTTTTCCAGCTCTATACCCACAAGCAGATCGAAAACCTGGTTGCGGAATACATTTACTGGTACTCCTATTCATTCTTTATCCTGCTGAGCTGGACCGGCCTGTATTACGGCATTCGGTTTTTCCAGGAGATGCAACAGGAAAAGGAAAAGAACCTGCGTATTGCCAGCAGTGCTCACCAGTCGCAGTTAAAGATGCTGCGCTACCAGCTCAATCCCCATTTCCTGTTTAACACGCTCAACGCCATTTCCACCCTCATCATGGAGGGCAAGGACGATGTTGCCAATGACATGGTGTCTGGTCTGTCCAAGTTCCTGCGCTACTCACTGGATATTGATCCCATGCAGAAGATCAGCCTGTCCAGGGAAGTGGAGGCCATGGAGCTTTATCTCAATATCGAAAAGGTGCGCTTTGAAGACCGGCTGAAGCTGGACTTCCAGTTAAAGGAGAACGCCGGTTCCGCGCTGATCCCCAGCATGTTACTGCAACCGCTGATTGAAAATTCCATCAAGTACGCCATTGCAAAGAACGAAAACGGTGGCACCATCAAGCTACATGCCAAGGTTTTTGGAGACGACCTGCTAATGGAACTCAGTGATGATGGCGATGGTATTGAACTGGAAGGCAACAAGCTGCCTGCCGGCAGTGGTGTTGGCCTGACCAATACCCGGGAACGCCTGCAGGAGCTTTACGGTGACAACCATGCCTGCTCCTTTAGCAAGGCAGAGCCAAAGGGTCTCAAGATCAGTATACGTATTCCTTTTGAAGTCGAGGCAAGCAGCTCGTGAATGCCATCAACACGTTGATCGTCGATGACGAGGCACTGGCCCGGCGCGGCCTGCAGTTGCGTCTTGAAAAGCACGAAGACGTCAACATTGTTGGCGAATGTGCCAATGGCCGGGAAGCGCTGAAAGCCATTCCCGAGCTGGATCCGGATCTTGTTTTCCTGGATATCCAGATGCCCGGTGTCGACGGCTTTGAAGTCGTGCGCCAGTTACAGGGTGACGACATGCCGCTGGTGGTATTTGCCACGGCCTTTGACCAGTACGCGGTAAAGGCTTTTGACGTGCACGCCATCGATTACATTCTCAAGCCAGTGGACGAGGAGCACCTGGAGCGTGCCCTGCAACGGGCAAGGGAACAGCTGACACAGAAGAGCGATGCCAATGACAAGCAGCGCCTGCTCAAGGTCATTGGTGATATTACCGGGCAGGCCCCCTGCGAGATGCAAAAGTGGCTTGAAGAGGGTGCCGAGATGCCACCGGAGTACCCGGACAAGATTGCCATCAAGGATTCCGGTGAAATCACCCTGTTACCGGTAAAGGATATTGAGTGGGTGGACGCCGCGGGTGACTACATGTGCCTGCATGCAAAGGATCAGATCCACGTCATGCGCATCACCATGAAGCAGCTGGAGTCCCAGCTCGACCCGGCACTGTTTCAGCGCGTGCATCGCTCGACGCTGGTTAACCTGGAACGGGTGGAGAAAATCTGCAGCCATATTAACGGTGAGTTTCATCTTTTTCTCAAGGGCGGCGAACGTCTCAAGATGTCGCGCACGTATAAAAAGAAGATAGAGAGATTCTTTAGCTGATAACCGTCCCCGGAACCACTTATCGCAGCGGTCAGTCGTTTCACCGCAAGTCAGTCTCCATTCATCTAAAGCCAGTGATATAAAGGCTTTACACCGCTAACCCATTGAGCCTGCACATGGATAAAGGCAACAATTCACCTGAACTGCTAGAATCAGGATCCACGCCTGCTGAAGGAGGCTGGATGAGCCTGACCACGAACGCCCTGCGCAATCCCGCCGCCGCCGCCGCAATGCTCGCCATTGTGCTGGTGTTTGGCGCTTTCAGCCTGCTGAAACTCCCCATCCAGCTGTTTCCCGATGTTGAAAATCCAAAAATAAATATCCAGACAAGCTGGCGTGCTGCCTCGCCCAGTGAAATGGAAGCGGAAATCATTGAACCCATTGAAGAGGTACTGCAGGGCCTGCCGGGTGTAAAGGAAATGGAAGCCACCGCCAACGCCGGCTTTGCCTGGATCAACCTCACCTTTGATATCGAAACCGATATGCAGAAAACCATGGTGGAGGTGATCAGCCGCATGAATCGACTGCCGCCTTTACCGAGGGATGCGGATCAGCCTGTAATTAACCTCGGTGGCTGGGACGGCGGTACCCCGGCGCTGTCATGGTTCTTCCTGCAGGTGCTACCGGGCAACGATACCCCGGTATCAGATTATATTTCCTACGTCGACGATGTTATCAGTCCGGCGATTGAGTCCGTGCCCGGTGTCAGCCGTGCCGGCGTGCAGGGAGCGGGCCGCGAAACCGAGGAAGTACAGATCATCTTTGATCCCTACCGCGCGGCGGAGCTGGGTATCTCCATGACCGACGTGATCCAGACCATCGGTCGTGCCGACAACATTTCCGGCGGTCAGGTGGATATCGGTCGACGTCGTTTTACCCTGCGCTACGCTGGACGCTTTGACCCCGAATCCCTGCACCAGCAGCTGCTTGAATGGCGCGATGGACGACCCATCACCCTCGGGGATATTGCGGAAGTAAAGGTACAGTTACCCGATCGCCGATCCCTGGCGACCCAGAATGGTAATCCCGCCATTGGTATTCGCGTGGACAGGGAGAACGGGGCCAACGCACTTGCGACGCTGAACCGCGTCAAGGAAGTGATCGAAGAACTCAATGCCGGGCCCCTGAAGGAAAGAAACCTGGTGATGATCCAGTCCTTTGACGCCTCGGTGTTTATTTACCGCGCCATTGGCCTCGTTACCAGCAATCTACTGATCGGGGTGCTGCTGGCGGTGGGCGTGCTGTGGTGGTTTCTCAGGCGCTTTCGCGCGACGCTGATCATTGCGCTGGCAATACCGGTATCGCTATTGAGTACCTTCGTGGTGCTGCATCTTACCGGCCGTACCCTCAACGTGATTTCCCTGGCCGGTCTCGCCTTTGCCGTTGGCATGGTGCTTGATGCAGCAATCGTGGTGCTTGAAAACGTGGTGCGCCTGCGCGAGCAGGGCAGGAGTCCCTTTGATAGTGCACAAAAGGGCACCAGCCAGGTGTGGGGAGCCCTGCTTGCATCGACGCTGACCACGGTGGCGATTTTTATCCCGGTGGTATTCCTGAAGGATGTTGAAGGACAATTGTTTGGCGATCTTGCACTGACCATTGCCATCGCGGTAAGTATTTCACTTATCACGGCGATCACGGTCATTCCGCTGCTCACCAGCAAGTGGCTGGGTGACATAAAGCTTGAAGACAAGCATGCAGCGACGTGGAACTTCCTTACCAACAAGGTGATGGCGATTACCAGCACGCCCATGAAACGCTACGCGCTGATCGCGGTACTGCTGACCATACCTATTGTTACCACGATAAAGCTGATGCCGGAGCTGGACTACCTGCCACCGGTCAAGCGTGACGCCATTGATGCTTTCTTCCAGTTGCCACCGGCGACCAACCTGGAAACCATCAACGTCGACGTGGTGCAAAAGATCGAGGAACGCCTGCAACCCTACATGAATGGTGAGAAAGAACCGGCCCTGAAAAACTATTACATCCTGCTGTGGCCAAGTGGTGGCACCATGGGCGTGCGGGTAAAAGACCAGTCGCGTGTGAAAGAGCTGGAAGAGATTATCAATCAAGAGATCACTTCGGATATACCTGACTTTGTTTCCTACAATGGCCAGGGAGATCTCTTTGGTGGCTTTGGCGGTGGTCGTGACATACCGGTGCACATCCAGTCAAACGATCCAAAAGTGCTTGAGCAGGTGGCTATGCAGGCCATGGGCTGGTTGAACGAGGCACTGCCGGAAGCCAGGGTAAGACCGGAGCCGGGACTGCAACAGGCTGAGCCGGAACTGAGACTGATCCCTGACGATCGCAGCATCATGGAAAAAGGCTGGAGCCGCGCGCAGCTGGGTACGGTGATTCGAACCCTGGGTGACGGGCTCTATGTCGGCGAATACTTTGACGGTGTAAAACGCATGGATATTATCCTGCGCGCGGAAACCTGGGAGACGCCGGAAGAGCTTGGCACCATGCCGATGTTTACCCCGGGTGCCGGTATCGTGCCACTGGCTGAACTGGTAAAGATTGACCGTACCGTGGGTCCGGATCAGATCCGTCGCGTGGACCGCAAGCGCACCATCACCCTTGGCGTGACACCACCTGAAACCATGTCGCTGGAAAAAGCCATTTCCACGATTCGTGCCGAGGTACAGCCAAAGATCGAAGCGGCCCTGCCACAGGAAGGCAGTATTCTTTACGGTGGCAGTGCGGATAATCTCAAGAAAGCCATACGCACCATGAGTGAAAACTTTGCCATGGCGCTGTTGATTCTCTTCCTGCTGATGAGCGCGCTGTTTCGTTCCATGAAGGACAGCCTGCTGGTGGTGCTGGCCATGCCACTGGCCACGGTGGGTGGCGTGGTTGCCATGTACCTGCTCAACCTGGTGAGCTTCCAGCCACTGGATCTTCTTACCATGATCGGTTTTGTTATCCTGCTTGGGCTGGTGGTCAACAACGCTATCCTGCTGGTGCACCAGACAAGAAGCGCAGAGCGCGAAGGGCTGAACCGTCACCACGCGGTGGAACAGGCTCTTCGTTTACGCTTGAGGCCCATATTCATGAGTACATTGACGAGTATCTTTGGCATGCTGCCGCTGCTGCTGATACCCGGTGAAGGTAGCGTTATCTATCGCGGTCTTGCCGCGGTAATTGTCGGTGGCATGTGTGTCAGCACGCTGTTTACCCTGGTCCTGCTGCCGTGCTTTTTACGCATGGGAGCACACCAGCCGGTATTGCTGCCCGAGGTTGAAGATAAAAAAGAGAAGGAGAAACCCAGGCTCGAGTCTGTCGCCTGAGTTTCGTGATATTACGGAGAGAGTGAAAGCGATGAAACATATGAAAAGTTATTACCTGCCCGGCCTTATATTGATGCTGGCGCCGCTGGCGCTGCAGGCACAGGCACCACGAAGTGTCGCAGTTGAAACATCCAACGCCCGCACCGAGCTGGTCAGTCCTGCGCTCTGGGTACCGGGTACGGTGATCAGTCGCCATGACTCCCGTATTGCAGCGGAAGTCTCCGGCAAGCTGCTGTCAGTGGCCGAGGTGGGGGATCGCTTCAAGGCAGGTGAAGTACTTGCCAGCGTAAATGACAGGGAACTGCAGCTGCAGCTGCGAAACAATCGCGCGGAGAAAAAACGGCTTGAAGCGCGCAGGGAATACCTGGAAAGACAGGTAAAGCGCCTGGGAAAACTGGCGAGCTCAAACAGTGCCGCGGAAGCCGAGCTGGACCAGATGAGTGCGGAACGGGATATGCTGGGCCAGCAGATCCAGGCCGCGCAGGTGAATATCGAGCGCACGCTTTACGATATCAACCGCACGCGCATCACGGCTCCCTTTGACGGCGTGGTGGTTGAGCGCATGCGCCAGCCCGGTGAATACCTGTCCAATTCCGATGACGTGGTCAGGCTTGTTAATACAGAAGATCTTGAAATCCGTGTGCAGGCACCGATCAAGGTAGCGCGCCACGTCAAGGCGGGCGACATGGTTGGTGTAAAGAACCACGATGAACAGATCGATACTCGAGTCCGCACCGTTGTGCCGGTGGGTGATGACAACTCGCGCATGCTACAGCTTCGACTCGAGTTTAAAAGGGCTCACTGGATTATTGGTGAGGCGGTGCGCGTGGCCCTGAGTAATGGCAAGGCCAGCCAGCGACTCACGGTACCCCGTGATGCACTGGTATTACGCAATGGTCGGACCTACGTGTTCAAGGTGGACAAGGAAGATACCGCGCGCCAGGTGGACGTAGTAACCAGCGAGGGTGCCGGTACACACGTGGCCGTGGAAGGCGATCTCGTTTCCGGTGATGAAGTGGTCATTCGTGGTGCCGAGCGATTGCGTGACGGTAGCGTGGTGAAGATCCTCAACAAGGAAGTCGCCGCGCGCTAGTCGAAAGCAGTTACGGCAGGTGGCTTTTTAGCTTGCCGTCACCTTCAATTTGGTCGACCATGTAGCCCCATGCCTGCAGTCGACATCCCGAGCGAAAAATTCAATCACCCGAAAGGGCTTTCCACGCTGTTCTTCACGGAGATGTGGGAGCGCTTCAGCTATTACGGCATGCGTGCGCTGCTGGTGCTGTTCATGACAGCCACTATTGCTGATGGCGGCATGGGCCTGGATGATGTTACTGCCACGGCAATCTATGGTCTTTACACGGCATCGGTTTATCTCGCTGCCCTGCCAGGTGGCTGGATAGCTGACAGGCTCATCGGTGCACAGCGCACCGTCTGGTATGGTGGTATTGTCATCATGTGTGGTCACTTTATTCTCGCCATACCCGCCGTGCCGACATTTTTTATCGGGCTTATTTTTGTTGCTCTTGGTACCGGCCTGCTCAAGCCAAACGTCTCCGCCATTGTCGGCAAGCTTTATCCTCAAGGTGGGGCTGCCTGCGATGCGGGCTACACCATCTTTTATGTCGGCATTAACGTCGGTGCCATGCTTGGGCCGCTGGTATGCAGCGCCCTTGGAGAAAGCTCGCGCTTTGGCTGGCACTACGGTTTTGCAGCTGCCGGCTTTGGTATGCTGTTCGGGCTTATCCAGTTTCACTTTTTCAAGGATCGCCTCGGCGCTGCCGGGCTGTATCCTGCGCACCTGCAGGAAAACGCCCTGCACAAGGAGCCGCCACGCCATGGCTGGCTGATGGTAAATGCAGGCCTTGCCATTATTGTACTGGTCACTGCGCTGACCCTGGGTGGTGTCATCCAGGTCAACGCGCTGGCGGTGGCAAAGTTCAGCGCCGGGTTTATTGCCCTGGTGACTCTGCTGTTCTTTGCCTACCTGCTTTTTCTTGGTGGTCTTGAAACAATCGAGAAGAAGCGCGTGCTTGTGATCGTGGCACTGGTGCTTGGATCCTCGGTGTTCTGGTCCGGCTTTGAACAGACCGGGTCTTCCCTGAACCTCTTTGCTGAACGCTACACCGACCGCATGATCGGCAGCTTTGAAATCCCGGCTGGCTGGTTTCTCAGTATCAATGCCGCCTGCATCCTGATCTTTTCTCCTTTCATCGCGGCACTGTGGATCAACCTGGCAAAACGTAACCTGAATCCCTCCATACCCCTCAAGTTTGCCCTTGGCCTGCTACAGCTTGGTCTTGGTTTTATCGTGATCATGGTCGCGGCAAAGCTGGTGGCAAATGGAAATCTCGTGGCACCGGGATGGCTGGTGATGACCTACGTTCTGCATACCACCGCAGAACTCTGCCTGAGCCCGGTGGGTTTGAGTGCAATAAGCAAGCTGGCGCCGCCTCGCTTTGCCAGCCAGCTGATGGGGGCATTTTTTCTCAGCTATTCCCTGGGTAATTTACTCGCCGGTCTGCTTGCCGGTCGCTTTGATCCCAATGCGATTGAGCAGATGCCCGGGCTTTACCTGCAAATTGCCCTCATGTCCTTTATCGCGGCGATTATCTTCCTGTTGTTTCTCAAGCCCACCAGAAAAATGATGGGTGACGTGGAATAATCCTGCTCAGGGGTGACTGTCTATCACGCCAAGTAACTGTTCGACGCTTGGGCGTGTCTTGTAATCGCGCGACACGTGGGACCACAGCACCGTCCTGTCTTCGCCGACCAGCACAACCGCGGGTGCTGCGATCATGTGGTGATCCTGGCCTGACCATTGTTCAAGATCGACACCGTAGCCCTTGTATCTTTCGTAGGTGGTATCATCCACCTTGATTAACACGTTAAAGGCTTTCTGTGCATCGAGACTGGAATCACTCAGCACGGTAAACGGGACCTCGTAACCTTTCTTGGCCAGCGTTGCACCTTCAGAAGTGTCGACACTCACTGCAACAGGCGTGACGCCCTTTTTTGCAAACTTGTTGTAGGCCAGGCTCAGCATGCGGATCTGGTAGTTGCAGTAGGGGCACCAGCCACCGCGATAAAAGAAAAACATCGACTTGCCTTCACCGAGCAGCTCGTCAAGTGAGATAGACTGGCCTTCCGAGGTGTAGGAGGTAAAGGGAGGTACCTGGTGACCCACTTTCAAACCCAGCTCACCGTCCAGTGTGCCCAGGTCCGCCGTGGCGGTAACCGCGTTTTCCTTGGTGCGTGAAGGTAGTTGAAGGTTCTCTGCCTGGACCGACAGGGGTAGCCATGAAAGAACAATTACAAGAAAGCTAACTAGCTGGATTTTATGCATTTTATTTTTTCCACCTGCAGGTTTTTTTTGAACAGACGGAGCTTTGACCGGGTGCTTTGCAATAAATTCACATTTTGCTGTCAACTGGTGCCGCCTGGCCATGAAGACCAGGCGGCTTGTGGGTGTTTCAAAGAAGGCCTGCTCAGGCGACGTAGGAATGGGGCAGGGTGTCGACCGGGCTCAGCGCGGCGATGTTCTCATCACCGGCGATAATCAGCAGTCGCAGCAGTTGAATTAGCTTGATCAGCTCCCAGTCCATGGCGGCGACGATACCGTGCATGGCAATCAGCAGGCGATCAATGGATTGCTCCGGCTCCGTTTTCAGCTGCTTGAGCAGGGAATTCGCTTCACCAAAACCTTCAAGCTCGTAGGCCTGTAGCACGCTGATACTGTTTTCTTCTGCCGTGACTGTACGTGGCAGTGGCTCGTAGCCCAGCTCTCGCACTGTCGTGTCTGCCATGGCCCACACTGACCAGGGATTTTGACCGGTGACTATCCTTGAATCGTTGCTGACCTGCTCGAGGTAACGTGGCCCCGCTTCAAAGCTGGCACCGCTATTAACCAGACCGTCTTCAAGCAAAAAAGGAAACACATCCCTTGCGTCGGGGATGAGGAAGAGTTCTTCCTCGTTGGTAAAGCTGCTGACCCGCTTGTTTGCCAGCAGGTCTGTACCGTCATGCAGTTTTACGTTGACCAGTGCCGCGGGCCCGTGACACACGGCGGCGATCACGCCTCCCGCCTGGTATACATCAGCAACCAGGGTCTTGATCTCGTCATTGTCCGGGAAATCAAACATGGCACCCTTGCCACCGACAAAATAAAGCGCTGCGTAGTCATCGCTGTGCACCTCGTCCAGCGGGATTGAGTTGGTCAGCTTTGCCTGTGCCTCGTCGTCGTTCAGAAAGGCGTAGTCATAGGTGCCCATGTCGTCACCATCGATCACCATGGGCGGTTCACCGCCGGAAGGACTGGCAATGTCCACCTCGAAACCATTGGCCGTGAACACATAGTAGGCGCGCGCCAGTTCTGTAAGTTCAAAGCCGGTGGATTTGCCACTCTCACCCATGGTATCGGTGCTTGTGACCACTGCGAGTATTCTTCCCCTGTCAGCCTTGATGGCATTTTGCAGGTAGGGAATGTCAGCAGCGCTGGATTGCTTTAGAGCGGCGCGCTCCTCGGTTCCGGGAATCATGCTTTGCAGCCAGGCAATCATGCCAACGGCAACCAGGGCACAAACTGCTAATGAAATTGATATTTTTTTCAACATTGTCGTTCTCCACTTGTTCATGCTTTCAGGATGAAGCGGAGAAGGTGAAACGGATGTGAAATATCGCGTGAAATTTCTCGGTAAATTTAGGCGTTGCTTCTCGGTAGCTGGAGGTGAAATTGGTACTGGCCCTGTTCCAGGCTTGCATGGCATTGCCAGCCCAGCGTGTTCACGATTCGCTCGACAAGGTAAAGACCATGACCCAGGCCACGGCTACTCAGGCCCTTTTTATCCTGCTTGAAGATATTGTCCACCAGTTCACCCTGCATGGGGTTCTCAAGCACCAGGGCATCGTCCTGCAGGAATATTCTCAGCCCGGGTTCACTGGCATGATGAATGGCATTTTCAAGCAGGTTGTTGAAAAGCAGGTTGAGCAGCTGCCGGTTGGCTTCAATCTCAAGGCCGTCAGGCACATCAAGGTCAAGCTTGAACTCGTTCACCCCGGGTTCCTGGTGCATGGCAAGAAAGCACTCCTCGATGAGCGGGCGAATCGCCAGGCGCTCCATGTCGAGGGACTCTTCCCGCGCCAGGGTAAGTAGTGTTTCCACGGTGCGTTCAATTTGCCTGCTGGCCTGTTCCAACTGCTGGCGGTCCTGCGCGGACACCGGCCTTTGCTCGGCAAGGGCCAGCACATTCTTGATCACCGTGAGTGGTGTTCGCAGTTCGTGACTGACATCCCGGGTAAAGTCACTTTCCCTTTTTAACGCCAGCTTGAGGTGGTTGAGAGAACGTTCAATGGTGCTCGCCAGGTAGGCGAGTTCATCACCAGTGTCGGTGCCCGGGAGTTGCAGGGGGTCATCGGTTTCCTCGTTGCTTGACACCGTTGCTGCCAGCACCTGCACAGGTTGCGTGGTGTAGCCGGCGATACGGTAGGCCAGCCAGACCGCGATGAGCATGCCCGCAAGCAGTATCAGCATTAGCAGGAAAAGGATTTCAAACGAGAGGTTGGACACGATCAGCAGCGGCGTCACCTCGGCCACCAGCAGGGCCGGGGCAGCATTCTCAAGCGCCAGGTACTTGACGTGGTAATGCCTGTCATCGTCGGTAAACACTTCCCTCGCCCCCGGGCTTTTCTCAAGGGTATCGCGAATGACCCGGGGTGCTGTTTCAAGCTCAGCATAGACCTCCATGTAATTTACCCTCGGCTCGACGAGTTCGCCCGATTCCCTGTAGCTGTTCTCGATAAAGGCGCTTTCCTGTTCGACCACCGCGTCCAGCACCGAGTCCTCCACGGCATAGGCCACCATGATACTGATCCCGGAATAGGCCAGTGACAGTACCAGGGTAAAGCCACCAAAGAGCAGGAATACCCTGGTTCTAAGATGACGTGTTATGGGATGACGTGTGATGGTCGTTGTCATATTCGAGCCTGAAGCCAACGTTGGTAATGGTTTTCAACATGGCCTTTTCAAAGGGTTTATCCAGTGCCGCGCGCAGGCTGTAAATATGGCTGCGCAGTGCGTCAGTATCGGGCGGCTCATCACCCCAGAGCGTATGCATGAGCGCGCTTCGACTGACCGGTTTTGGATGCGCCCTTGCCAGTGTAAGCAAAATGGTAAAACCAATATTGGTGAGTTTAAGTTCCTGCTCTTCGCGCGTTGCGCTGTGGTTTGACTCGTCGATCGTGAGGGGGCCAATACTGATGGTCTTGTCCTGGTGCAGCTGCCTGCGGCGTGCCAGTGCCTGGCAACGCAGTGCCAGCTCACGAAACTCAAAAGGCTTGGTGACGTAGTCGTCTGCGCCCTTACCATAGCCCCTTGCCTTGTCTTCAAAGGCGTCCCGCGCCGTCAGCATCAATACCGGTGGATTGGTCTGTGCCTTCTCCTTTATTCGCTCGCATACCTCGAGACCGTCGATGTCCGGTAAATTGAGGTCAAGGATAATCACGTCGTAGATATTTTCTGTTCCCAGCTTCACACCCAGGCCACCGTTGTCAGCGTAATCAACGCTCCAACTGTGCCCTTCAAGAAATTCAGTTAGCTGCTGGGCAATAACCGGGTTATCTTCGACGAGTAAAATTGAAAGATGCAAGGAATGGGACTCCTGGTTTGCTAAAAGCAGCTTATCAAGAATAATGTGAAATAATAGTGAAATATCCACGAGCACAGGTGCAATGGAAAACTACGGAATAGCCAGCCTGCTACCCACCGTCGTTGTGATAACAACGGCAGTGCTGACCCATCGACCCGTGGCAGCGCTGCTGACCGGGGTGATTGTCGGCGTGGTGATGCTTGACCCTTCAAATATTATCGGCGGCATTGCCGATATCAACCTGGCGGTGATGCGTGATGAAACCGTGGGCTGGGTGATCATGGTCTGCGGCCTGATGGGCAGCCTGGTTTACCTGCTTATCAGGACCGGGGGCGCCAATGCCTTTGCCGAATCCATGGCAAAAAAGGCAAACACCCGCAACAGGTCACTGCTGGTGACCTGGTTTCTTGGCATGCTGATCTTTATCGACGACTACCTCAATGCCATTGCCATCGGTTCTGCCATGAAGAAGGTGACCGATCGCTTCAGGGTATCAAGGGCGATGTTGTCCTACGTGGTGGATTCAACCGCAGCGCCCACCTGCGTGCTGGTGCCTATCTCTACCTGGGCGGTGTTCTTTGCCGGTGTACTGGAATCTGTTGGCGCTGCGGGAAAAGGTGAAGGCATGTCGCTTTACATCTCCGGTATCCCTTTCATGGCCTACCCCTTGATTGCGCTTTTTCTTGTGCCACTGGTTGCCACCGGGCGTTTTCCCCTGCTGGGCCTGATGAAAAAGGCAGAGAACATGGCCAGCGACGGCGTGCTTGCCATGGAACCGGTGGACGCGATTGAAAACGTCGGGCAGGACATCAGCGATGAAGCCAGGGCGCGCACAAACCCCTGGGTTTTTCTTGGCCCGCTGTTATGCCTGATCTTATTTTCCGTCTACTTTGATATTGATTTACTCAAGGGCATCATGGCGACGCTGGCTGTGACCATACCGGCCCTTGTCATGTACAGGTTGTTAAAAGCGAGAGAAGCGCTGGACTGTGTCATGGAAGGTTTCAAGATCATGATTCCACCACTGGCCATCGTTGTTGCCGCGTTCATGTTCAAGACTGTTAATGATGAGCTGGGCCTGCCGCAGTATGTTATCGGAAGCGTGCAACCCTACATGTCGACGGCCTTGCTGCCGGTGGTGACATTCTGGACCATGGCCCTGATATCCTTTGCCACGGGCTCCTCCTGGGGTGTGTTTGCCATTGCCATTCCTATCATCATGCCGCTGGCCAACGCGGTGGGTTCACCCTTGCCCCTGGTCATCGGCGCGTTGATATCCGCGAGCTCGTTTGGCAGCCATGCCTGTTTCTATGGTGATGCCACGGTACTGTCTTCGCAGAGCAGTGGTTTGAACGTGATGGAGCACGCGCTGTCGCAGTTACCCTATGCGCTGGTGGCCGCCGGGCTGGCGTCTATTGTATTCGTGCTACTTGGACTCAGTCTTTAGCTATCCAGTCCCTGCTCGGCACGAAAAAGTACAAAGGTAAGGTCATCGGGTTTTGATGGCAGGGCAGGGTCCAGGCCCTTCATTCGCTCTCTTGCCAGGTCCGCCAGCTGTGCCGCGGCGTTGGCGAGATTTTCTTTCATGGCAATTTTAATTATCTCGTCCTGGTAGAGATTATCAAAAAGGCCATCACTGGCCAGTAGCAGGGTGTCGGATTTTTCGTAGTCAATGCCCTCGCTCATGGCCAGGAACATTTCATGATCGCCCAGGTAGTTGGAGATAAAATTCCGTCCCTGGTGATGTATTGCCGCGTGTTCATCGATCAATCCCATTTCCTGCGCTTCGGCCACCGGGGAATGGGCCAGGGTCTTGTACTTAACTTCGCCCTCGCGGCTGATCAAAAGGATGTCCGAGTCACCGGCGTGGCAGGTGTGAATCTGTTCGTTATCCACGTGAACCAGGGCAACCGTGGTGCCCTCGCCGGTATTACGCTGGATGATTTCCTCGTTCGCCTTTTGCAGCGACTGTGAAATGTGTTCCAGTCGCTCCCCTATCGGTGCATTAAGACTGATACTTTTTTCCAGTGCCGTGGTGACATGCATGGAGGCCCTTGCACCATTGGCGTAGCCGCCGATGCCATCTGCCACCACCAGCAGGCAATCACCATTGAGCCCCGGGTATACCGCACCACAGTCCTCGTTACCGGTAAACTTGACCGGGGAAGCACAGCTGAACACGCAGGCCTGCCCGGCATCAAGCTTTACCAGTGCCGGTACGTTCATGTACCGGTCAATGATTCCTGTCTGTCCCATTCTTACTGGCTTATAAAATATGAAATAACGAGTGTATCAAGAATAACAAGCAGGGCTCCCACCGGCACGAGGATGCGATGTAGCCAACGATTGCTGCTCAGTGCGAGGGCGATAGCAGCGGCGAGGTTTATTGCAGAGGAAAGGTTGTCCCGCACCAACAGAGGCATATCAAAAGCCAGTGGCCTGAACAACACCCCGGCCAGGATCGTGAGACAGGCAAGCGTCCAGATCAGCGAAGCCTTCTCGTAGTAATAATCCGTCAGGTTTATTCCAGCCGGCTGGTCCGGGAAAAGCAGGTGCGCGATGAGGTAAAGCAGGATCGGCGCAATCAGCATCAGCGTTAACGCGGGAAAGGTCCACTCTTCGATCATGCGTAAAGACCAGGTCTCCCAGAAGTACTGCAGCAGGGCGATAAAAAGTGTCAGCACGGTAGCAGCATGGGGAAGGCAAAATTCCCTGAGCTTTTCACTGCGTAATACACTGGCAAACCCGGAGAGAATTTCAGTGACACCCAGTCCAATGATGATGGACAGCAATATCATCAGGAAAAAATACAGGTCGAGACTGGTTTCGTTACCCATGCTGGTTGTTAAGGTTTTCGAACGATGTACTACTAGACTTTGACAGTGCCGCCATCTACGGGGATGGTCTGGCCGGTGATAAACGCGCTGTCATCGGAAGCAAGAAAGGAAACTGCACCGACAATATCACCGGCTTCAGCGGGCCGCTTTATATCCTGCCACTCAAGTACCACCTCAAACATGGCGTTGTCGGCACCAAAGTACTCCTCTGCACCGGGTGTTCGTGTCAGCATCGGTGCAATGGTGTTGGCGGTGATACCAAATTCTGCGTACTCCGCGGCAAGTACTCGGTGCAGGCCGATCAGTCCACCCTTGCTTGCCACGTAGTGAGACAGTCCCGGTGGCGCCACGTGAAAGGTGTTTGAAGACATGCTGATAACTCGTCCCCAGCCTTTTTCTTTCATGCCCGGGATAAAGGCCTTGCAAAGAAGAAAGGCGGAATCAAGGTTAACGTTGAGCACACGTCGCCACTGTTCAAAATCCATTTCATCAAAGGAGCAGGGCGGCCAGATACCGGCGGAGTGAACAAGGATGTCACAGCCACCAAAAGTTTCTTCCACTTGTTTTTGAAAAGCGGCAATGTCATCGGCAGAGGTGGTATCGCACTTTGCCTGCAGGATACGGGATTCATCAAGACCGGTGAGCGCGACCGTTTCCGAGGCATCGAGAATATCAGCGATGGCAATGCGTGCGCCTTCATTTGCAAGGCGTTGACAGATGGCCTGCCCGAGACCCCTTGCGCCGCCGGTGACTACAGCCACCCTGTCTTTATGCTTGGCCATAACCGCTTAACTCCCGTTGCTCATGATTCCTGGGGAAGGGAAGCTTCTTCCCTCTCGATGGCACGCGCCAGTGCGTCACGGCCGCGATTTCGCTCAACATAGGCCAGCAGGTTTTCCTGTTTAACCTCGTTCTTAAAGTTAATGCCCCAGATAAGGGTATGGGTCAGCAGTATGTCCGCCGCGCTAAACTTGTCGCCGAGTATGTAGTCATTACTTCCAAGACCCTGCTCCAGCAGGCCCAGCGCTTTCTGGAATTCCCATGAGGCGGTCTCCATGATTTCCGGTACGCGGTGTTCCTTGGGTAGTGCGAAGCGATGCTTGCCCTGGGTCCACAGGGGCTGTTCCAGCTCGGTCATGGCAAAGTAACACCACTGGTCGTAGAGCCCACGCTCCGGGGTACCGGCGGCGGGGATGAGTCCCGATCCCGGGAACTTGTCACCGATGTAGTTAATGATGGCCGCGGATTCTGTCAGAAGGAGATCACCATCTGTCATGGCCGGCACCTTGCCGGCGGGGTTGATAGCCAGGAACCAGTCTGACTGGGATTCGCCCTTGTTGAAATCAACCAGCTTGAATTCGTACTCCGCGCCCGTTTCTTCCAGCATCCAGGTGATGCGACGGGAGCGTGTCTGCGGGTAACCATATAAATTAATCATCTCGGTGTTCTCAGTTATTAAACGGGGTATTGATAACTTATTTTGTGGCCCGGGCTTACGCCGGGCAGGGTGTATTGTACTTTAAAATCCAAAAAAACCATGGTCTCCGCTGCCCGATCCCGCTAGACTTGCCGACCCCGTCGCAAAAATATCAAAAGTGGATAAGAATCAAGGCATTGCAATAGTTGGAATCGGTGGCGTCTTTCCCGGTGCCAACGACCTTCAAAGCTACTGGGAGAACATCCTGGCGGCGAAGGATTGCTCGCGCGAGCCCCCCGCCGGGCGCTGGCTGCTGGACCTTGATGATGTTTACCAGGCAGGGGAATTTCAAAAAGATAAAACCTATTCCCGGCGTGCCTGCTTCGTTGATGGTTTTACACCGAAGCTCGACGGTCTCAATCTCGACATGGACTACGTGGCTGCACTTGATCCCATGGTGCAGCTGCTGCTACATGCGGCCAACCAGGCCTGGCGCGATGGTCAGACAGGAACGCTGGACCTTAGCCGTGTTGGCAGCATCATCGGCAACATCGCGCTGCCCACCGATGCGGCCTCTGCCATTGCCGATGAAACCATCCTGCCCATCATAGAAAAACATCTGCTGGGCAGCAGCAAATCCCGGGAACGAACACATCCAGACAACCGCTACGTGGCCGGCCTGCCGGTGTCCATTCTTGCCCGCGGCCTGGGTATTGGTGGTGTCGCCTACACCCTTGATGCGGCCTGCGCCTCCTCGCTCTATGCGCTGAAGTACGCGGTGGATGAACTCGTCTCCGGGCGAGCCGATGCCATGCTCTGCGGCGGCCTGTCACGGCCCGATGCACTGTATACGCAAATGGGTTTTTCCGCGCTGCACGCGGTGTCCGCCAGCGGACACTGTTCACCCTTTGACAGGAAAGGCGATGGCCTGGTGGTGGGTGAAGGCTGCGGCATGCTGCTGATAAAGCGGCTGGAAGACGCCATTGCCCATGGCGATCATATTTATGCCACGGTGGAAAGCGCCGGGCTTTCCAATGACATCGAGGGCAACCTCATGTCACCGGACTCGGAAGGGCAGCTGCGGGCCATGCATGCGGCCTACGAAAAGGCCGAGTGGGATCCATCCGACGTGGATCTTATTGAGTGTCACGGTACCGGCACACCGGTGGGTGATGCAGTTGAATTCAACAGTCTTTGTACCCTGTGGGGCGACAGGCGCAATGAGAAAGACTGCGTGATCGGTTCAGTAAAAAGCAACATCGGGCACCTGCTCACAGCCGCCGGTGCTGCAGGCCTGATCAAGGTGCTGCTGGCCATGCAGGAAAAACAGTTGCCGCCCACGGCAAACTTTTCCGAAGCGGGAGTTGACCTGGACGATAGTCCTTTCACGGTGCTCTCTAAAGCAAGACCCTGGGAAACGTTGAAGGATAAACCAAGACGCGCCGCCATCAGCGCCTTTGGCTTTGGCGGCATCAATGCCCACGTGTTGCTACAGGAATGGCGTGGCGAAAAAACATTAGAGATCCGGGCTGCCTTTTCCACGGAGCAGGAAGAAAGCATCGCTGTGGTGGGCCTCGATACCAGCCTTGGTCCCTGGAAAGATCTCGCCGCATTCAGGCAGCGAATTTTCCACGACGCCGGTCTGGCACCGGGCCGGGTGAGCAATACCTGGGGTGAGCACAGGGATCTCGAGGGCTATTGCCTTGAGCAGCTGGATTTTCCGCTTGGGCGTTTTCGCATTCCACCCAACGAGTTAAAGGACATGCTGCCACAGCAGCTGCTGATGCTGATGGTGGCAGCCCGCGCCATTGACGATGCGGCCATAGACAGCAACCAGGCGGATATCTTCAAACGGGCCGGGGTGTACATCGGTATTGCGCAGGATTTGAGTACCACCAACTTTCACCTGCGCTGGCAAATGTTGCCGGCGGCGAGGGAGTGGGCAAGGCAGCTGGATCTCGATCTCGGTGAAGGCGAGCTTGAAAACTGGGTAGATGAATTACGTGACGCGGTGTGGCCGGAAATGAATGCCAATCGCACCATGGGTGGACTCGGCGGTATTGTCGCCAGCCGTATTGCCCGCGCCTTTGAAGCGGGTGGTCCGAGTTTCACCGTGTCCAGTGAAGACACTTCCGGCCTGTCCAGCGTCGAGACTGCAGTGCGTTCCCTGAAAAGAGGCGACATCGACCTCGCAATCGTCGGTGCAGTGGACATAGCCAGTGATATTCGAATGTTACCGGAGCAGGGGGTTGTCGGCGAAGGTGCCGCCGCTGTTGTATTGAAACGCGCAGGCGATGCTGAAAGAGACGGTGACCGGGTTTATGCGTACATAAAAGGTACCGGTGCCGCATCCTCTGAACCTGCGAAAGATAAGGCGCACTCTGCTTTTAAGAATTCCCTTGAGCGTTGCCTTGAAGACGGGAAAGCCGGCAATGCTTCGGTGGGGCTGGTGCTGACACAGGATCCACTGTCTGCAGCAGAGGCAGGGATTATTGAGGAGACTGTAAGGTCTTCAACACAGGGCGTGGCGACGGCGGTTGTGAATACTGGCGCCCACGTGGGTGAAAGCGGTGCCGCCGCGGGAATGGTTTCACTGGCTGAAGCCTGTCTTGCCCTGCATCACCAGCTCATCCCCCACTCAGGTTCCTCATCACCGGCAGTTGAAGCCGGCAGTGAAGAATTATTCAGCCCGGGTGCGGGACAATACTGGTTAAGGGACAGGAGTGAGGGTGAACGTCATGCGCTAGTGTCTGCTTCGGGAAGGGATGGACAGTATCGACATGTAGTACTTGAAGGTGCAACGCAAAAGCAATCATCGCAGGGCGCTGAGCCGCCGAATTCCACTGAAGCACTTTTCTGCCTGCGTGGCAGGGACAGGTACAGCCTGGTAGACAGGACCCAGGCGCTTCGTGCCATGGCTGCTGAGTACGAGGGTGATATTCACGGCCTGGCGAAACAGTGGTGGAAAAACGAAAAAGACAATAGCGATGGTGAGTTTGCTCTCAGTATCGTGAGTGCTTCTATAAATGAACTTGTGCTGCTGCTGAAACAGGCGCAGGGAAAAATTGAAGCCGAAGAAGCGATTAACATGGACAACATGTTTTACTCAACCGAGCCACTGGCCAGGGACGGAAAGGTCGCGTTTGTTTTTCCCGGTTCCGGTAGTCACTTCATGGGTATGGGCACGGAAATGAGTCGTCGCTGGCCGCAGGTGCTGGCCCGGCTGGACGAGGAAAACGAGAAGCTGGGTAGCCAGTTTGCCCATTCCCGTTTCTGGACAAGGGAGAATACGAAAGGCTTCTCCCACGAGGATTATATTTTTGGACAGGTGTGGCTGGGAGCCATGGTCTCTGACGTTATCGCCGGTTTCGGTGTGAAGCCTGATGCGGTGATCGGTTACTGTCTTGGTGAGACCGTTGGCCTGTTCGCTACGCGAAGCTGGGCTGACCGCGACCTCATGCTAAAGCGCATGCAGGAAACGCGCTTGTTTACCCATGACCTCGGCGGCAACTGCGAAGCGGCCAGGCAGGTGTGGGGTCTCGACGAAAGTGAAGAGGTTGACTGGCAGCTTGGCGTTGTTGATCGCTCCGTGGATGATGTGCGCGAGGCACTGCAGGGCAGGGAACGCGTTTACCTGCTTATCGTTAACACGCCGGGTGAATGTGTTATCGGCGGAAACCGCGCGGCAGTGGCGGAACTTGTCAGCGACATGGGCTGCGGCTTTCATCCCCTTGAGGGTGTCACCACGGTGCATTGTGAAGTGGTTAAACCGGTAGAAGATGCCTACCGCGAACTGCACCTGTTTGACACGACACCGCCGGAAGGAGTCAGCTTTTACAGCGGCGTGGCCGGAAGCCACTACCAGTTAAACCGGGAAAGCGCGGCAGAGTCCATTACGCAGCAGGCCCTGCAGACCTTTGATTACACCAGGCTTGTGAATGCCGCCTGGAATGACGGTGTTCGACTCTTTATTGAAATGGGTCCGGGTGCAAGCTGCTCTCGCATGATCGGGCGAATACTCGGCGACAAACCCCACCGTGCACGTTCTGCCTGCGTAGCCGGGCAAAGCGATGTGGGTAACGTGCTGCGCATACTGGCGATGTTGAACAGTGAAGGGGTGCAGCTGGACCTGTCTGCACTGTACGAGTACGAGGATAAGGCCGTGGCGAGTGGAAACTCCCTTGCCATCGAGGTGGGCAAGCAGGCATTGAACATACCCCTGCCGCGTAAAAAGCAGGCGCAGCCTGCCAGCGTGGAAAGCGCGCAGGTAAGCACGGCCGAGGTCATTGCGCACCCGGGGCTCGACAGGCAGCTGGATACCATGTCACTGATGATTGACCAGCTTGCTGCCACCGAGGCAGCGCGGGCCGAGGCGGAAGAAGCCTTCCTGCGTGTTGCCAACGGAATTAACCAGGCCATGAGCCAGGCCATTTCCACGCAGATGCAGCTGCTGCAGGATGCACCGGCAGACTTCAATATCAACAGCGTCACGGCACCGGCGCAGGCAACTCCGAGGGACGTCGCCTTTGATCGCGACATGTGCATGGAGTACGCCATTGGCTCCATTGCAAAAATGCTTGGGCCCCGCTTTGCCGAGGTGGACAGTTATCCCACCCGTGTACGTTTACCCGATGAACCGCTGATGCTGGTTGATCGCATTATCGAGGTGGAAGGGGAAGCGGCATCGATGACCCACGGCAGGGTGGTGACCGAACATGATGTGCTTGAAGGTGCCTGGTACCTTGATGCGGGCAGGATCCCCACCTGTATTGCTGTTGAAGCAGGGCAGGCGGATCTCTTCCTGTCCGGTTACCTCGGCATTGACCTTGAAACAAAGGGGCTCGCGGTTTATCGCCTGCTGGATGCGGAAGTCTGTTTTCACGGGTCACTGCCCCACGCCGGCCAGGTGATTCACTACGACATACATATTGATCACTTCTTTCGACAGGGAGATACCTGGCTGTTTCGTTTTCACTTTGACGGTACCGTCAATGGCGAAAAGCTCATTACCATGCGCAACGGTTGTGCCGGTTTCTTCAGCCAGGCGGAGCTCGATGCGGGACGCGGTATCGTGCTTACCAGTCTTGAGCAAAAGCCGGTGGCGGGTAAGACCAGTGAAAACTGGTCCATGCCACTTGCCATGCAGGAAGAAAGTTACAGCGATGCGCAGCTTGATGCCCTGAGAAAAGGTGATCTTGCCACCTGCTTTGGCGGCGTGTTTGAACAGCTGTCATTGAATGATGCCATGGGCTTACCCGGTGGACGCATGACCCTGGTGCACCGCATTCTTTCCCTTGAGCCACAGGGTGGTCGCTATGGTCTCGGTATGATCACCGGTGAGGCGGACATTCACGAGGATGACTGGTTTATCACCTGTCACTTCATGGATGACCAGGTGATGCCCGGTACCCTGATGTACGAATGCTGCCTGCACACGCTTCGAGTGTACCTGCTACGCATGGGCTGGGTGGGTGAAGTCAGCGAGTTTGTTTATGAACCGGTGCAGGAAGTGACCAGCAAGCTCAAGTGCCGCGGACAGGTGCTGGCGAGCACCAGCAAGGTCGAGTACCAGATAAGCATCAAGGAGATCGGCTACCGGGATGGTGATGGTGTGCCCTATGTTATTGCCGATGCACTGATGTCTGCCGATGGTCGCGCCATTGTGCAGATGAGCAACATGTCGCTACAGCTGACAGGCCTTGACCGTGCACGCATCGAGGCACGCTGGGCGAAGCGGGCGGGCGCCGTTGAAGAAACTGCAAGACCGGTGCTGTTTGATTACGCCTCCATCAATGCCTTTGCCGTGGGCAAGCCATCCGAGGCATTTGGCGATCGTTACCGCGTGTTTGATGATGAAAGAATTATCGCGCGCCTGCCCGGACCGCCGTTCCAGTTTCTTGACCGTATTGTATCCATCGAGGATTGCGAGCAGTGGCAGCTAAAAGCCGGCGGCACCATCGTGGGTGAATATGACGTGCCCGTCGATGCCTGGTACTTCGAGGCTGACAGGCAGCACAGCATGCCGTTTTCCGTGCTGCTGGAAATTGCCCTGCAGCCCTGCGGCTGGCTCGCCGCTTACCTTGGCTCGGCGCTCACCAGCGATATCGATATGTCCTTTCGAAACCTGGGTGGCAAGGCAAAGCAATTGCAGGCAGTGAACCCGGACTGCGGCACGCTCAGTATTAAAGTGAAGATCACCAATGTCGCGCTTTCCGGCGGCATGATTATCCAGAACTATGACTTTGCCGTGAGTAACGGTGACGGCCTGGTGTACGTGGGTGATACCTACTTTGGTTTCTTTTCAAAGGCGGCACTGGCAGACCAGGTGGGTATTCGCGATGTGACACCCTATGAACCGGGTGATGAAGAGCAGGCACGGGCCAGTCGATTTACCTATCCCAGCGCGGCGCCTTACCCGGATGATCAAATGCGCATGGTGGGACAGGTCGAATGCTTCGATGCCAGCGGTGGCCCCCATGGCCTGGGTTTCATCAGGGGCACGGCCGAGGTAAACCCCGATGCCTGGTTCTTCAAGGCACACTTTTACCAGGACCCGGTATGGCCGGGTTCGCTGGGGCTGGAATCCTTTCTGCAGCTGCTGAAAGTGGTGGCAATAGAGCGCTGGAGTGAGGATGAGAACAGCCAGTTCCAGTGCATGGCCCTTGAGCAGGAACACAGCTGGCTATACCGCGGGCAGATCATTCCCGCGGACGAGAAGGTCACCGTGCAGGCCTCGATCACGGCCATTGATGATGGGGCAAAGACCCTACATGCCGAGGGGTTTTTAAGCGTGGATGGCAGAATTATCTATCAGATGAACGACTTTGCCCTTAAAATGACCGAATCATGAATTATCGCAAGGTCCACATGGAGTCCATTGGCTACGAGTTGCCCTCGGAGGTGATTACCTCTGATGACCTCGAGGCACGGCTCGCGCCCATGTACGACACCCTGCATATCGCCCCGGGTCAGCTCGAGGCGCTCACCGGTATCAGTGAACGACGCTGGTGGGAGTCGGGCCACGCCCTCTCCGATGGTGCAGCGGCCGCGGCACGCAAGGCCATGGAACAATCCAACGTCAGGCCCGAAGATATCGGTGTGCTGATTTACTCCGGCGTGTGCCGCGAGAACTATGAACCGGCCACTGCCTGTGCCGTGGCGGACAAGATTGGCATCAGCACGAATGCCTATATCTACGACATATCCAATGCCTGCCTGGGTACTCTGAACGGTATTATCGACATTGCCAATCGCATCGAGCTTGGCCAGATCCGCGCCGGCATGGTGGTTTCCTGTGAATCAGCGCGGGAAATTGTTGAGACCATGATTCAACGCATGCTGAACGACCGCTCCATGGAAATGTTCAGCTCTTCACTGGCAACCCTGACCGGTGGCTCCGGTGCTGCAGCGGTGCTGCTGACCGATGGTTCCTTTGACAACGATGCCACGCATCGCCTGATTGGCGAAGCCACGCGTACTGCACCCGAGCATCACCGTCTTTGTCGCTGGGGTATTACCTTTACACCGGCGGAGCTGGGCAAGCTGATGTTTTCACCGGACAAGCTGATGACTGCGCTGGACGAGGTCATGCAGCCGGAAGCCATCCCCACCGCGATGAAGGAAATGATGACCAGTGACAAGCTGCCACCGGTGGTCGCCAACCTGCTTCCTTCTGAAACGCTGCCAAAGGCAATGACGGAGTTCATGGCCACTGATTCAGTATCCGTTCTCAAGTACGGTGCAAAACTGGGTGTCTCTACCTGGGGTGCCTTTCTCAAGAAAATGGGCTGGGCGGTTGACCAGGTGGACAAGGTGATTTGTCACCAGGTGGGAGACGGGCACCGTGAAACCATTCTTCGTGAACTGGGAATTGCCCCGGAAAAGGATTACAGCACCTTCAAGTACCTGGGTAACATGGGTACGGTATCGCTGCCGATGACCGCGGCCATTGCGCACCAGCGTAATTTTCTGAAGCCGGGGGATCATGTTGGGTTTCTTGGAATAGGCAGTGGTCTTAACTGTCTTATGATTGGCTGGGAATGGTAAGTTTTTTTTCCGAAATTGCCCTTTTTCTCCTAATCAGCCTTGCCGACTTTTTGGTATAAACAGAACGCAGACACGCTGTGAATACATCCATGTACGCTTCACAGCGACATCCCTGTCGCTGAGAGTCTGCTTACCTGTTTACACCAACGTCGCCATGCAGCAAATGAATTACTAGCAACTCGCATCATAATGACCTTCCCCGACTACCCATTTAAAAGCCACTACGCAACGGTCAAGGACCTGCGTATTCATTACATCGATGAGGGGCCACGCACTGCACCTGCGGTGGTGATGCTGCACGGGAATCCCAGCTGGTCGTTTTATTATCGTCATCTTGTCATTGCTTTAAGTGATGAGTACCGCTGCATCGTTCCGGACCATGTTGGCATGGGCCTGTCAGATAAACCGGCTGCTGATGCCTACGACTTTGGTCTTGACCGGCGCGTGGATGATCTCGATGCGCTGCTGGACAAGCTGGCGCCGGGTGATGATATCACTCTCGTGGTCCATGACTGGGGAGGCATGATTGGTATGACCTGGGCGGCTCGTTACCCGGAACGTATCAAGCGACTGGTGATCCTGAATACTGCAGCCTTTCATTTACCTGCAGGCAGGGAGATCCCGTGGCAACTTAAAGTCAGTCGCCTGCCGATGATCAACAAGCTACTCAACCAGGGCTTCAACGCCTTTGCAAAGGGCGCAGTAAAATACTGCGTTACACGCAGGCCCATGCCGGCGGACGTGGGAGCAGCCTATCTTGCGCCCTATGATTCCTGGGTAAATCGCGTGGCGGTAAGAAAGTTTGTCGAGGTGATTCCACTTGAAAAAGGCGACAGTGGTTATGACACGATCACGCAGGTACAAGAGAAGCTGCAGCAATTCTCCGGCATACCGATGCTGATTTGCTGGGGTATGAAGGACTTCGTTTTTGATTCTTATTTCCTCGATGAATGGCAGCGACGCTTTCCCAATGCCACTGTTCATCGTTTTGAGGACGCCGGGCACTACATACTCGAGGATGCCGGCGAGGATGTTGTACCGCTGGTAGAAGAATTTATGAAAAAATGAGCCGCGGTCTCTATTTGCGTACCTGAATGAATAGATAAGCGGACCTTCGGCGGCATGGATGCCGCCGGTGAGCGTACATGGAAGTATTTACAGCGCGTCCGCGTGCTATTCATGCAGGTAAGGAATTCCAGGAACAGCGTTAAATGATTACTCCCAACATTGCCTCGCACCTGCCTGTAATGGCAAAGGCCCAGCCGAATACCCTGGCTGTTGCCATGCAGTCCAATGGGAAAGACTACCCGCGCTATACCTACGCGGAACTGGATCATGCCAGCGATATCATGGCTCGAGGACTGCAGGAAGCGGGTATAACGAAAGGGACTCGCACGGTGTTGATGGTGAAGCCGGGGTTGGAGTTTTTTGAGCTGGTGTTTGCGCTTTTTAAAATTGGCGCGGTGCTGGTGGCAATCGATCCCGGTATGGGATTAAAGAATCTCAAGACATGCCTTGCAGAGGCGGAGCCCGATGCCTTCATCGGGATTGGCAAGGCGCATCTTGCACGCCTGCTGATGGGCTGGTGTCGGGACAGGAAAATGAAGCTTGTGCATTCGGGTTCATGGTCCCCGCTTCGCCTGTTGATGCAGGGCACCGATGATCTACGCCGGCTTGGCGCTGGCAGTAATAAAGAGACACTTGTAGCGAGCGAGTCCCGCGACCCTGCGGCAATCCTGTTTACCAGTGGCAGCACCGGTGTACCAAAAGGCGTTAACTACAATCATGGAAACTTCACTGCCCAGGTCAAGGCGCTGCAGGCGCTCTATGATATTCAACCCGGCGAGGTGGATCTCGCCACCTTTCCACTTTTTGCCCTGTTTGCACCGGCCATGGGTATGACCTCGATCATTCCCATGATGGACTTCACCCGGCCCGGTCATGTTGACGGACAGACTATCGCTGATGCCATCAATGACTTTTCAGCAACCACCATGTTTGGCTCCCCGGCGCTGCTTGACCGCGTGGGTCGCTGGGCTGAAGGCAGGCAGGCCAGGCTGGATAGCCTGAGAAGGGTGATCTCGGCTGGTGCGCCGGTGTCAGCAGAGATCATAGAGCGATTCACCTCATTACTGGCAGACGGTGTAGAAATATTTACGCCCTACGGTGCAACGGAAGCGCTGCCGGTGGCCTCAATTGGAAGTGCAGAGATACTGGGTGAGACAGCCGAACTCACGGCGACAGGTCACGGTGTCTGCATAGGTCGGCCCGTGCCGGGTCTCGATGTTAAGATTGTCGCCATCAGCGATGATGTCATTCCGTCGTGGCGTGATGCGAGGGAACTGGCGCTGAAAGAGGTTGGTGAGATTGTTGTGCGGGGTGAACAGGTGACGGCCTCCTATCATAACCGTGCAGCTTCAACAGCATTGGCCAAGATCGACAGCGGCGAGGATGGTTTTTATCATCGCATGGGTGACCTGGGTTATTTTGATGATTCGGGACGACTGTGGTTTTGCGGAAGGCTGAGTGAGCGCGTCACCTGTGGTGAGACAACTTACTTTACTGCCTGCTGCGAGGGTATTTTTAACCAGCATAGCCAGGTCAGGCGCAGTGCGCTAGTGGGTGTGGGTAAAGAAGGAGACACAGAGCCGGTGCTTTGTATCGAGGTGGAAGATAATAGCGATCTTGCTGCGCTTGAAAAAGAATTGCTTGGGCTTGCCGGCCAATATGAAATAACAGCGATGATAAGAAGAATACTTGTGCATCCCGGCTTTCCCGTCGACATACGTCATAACGCCAAGATTGGCCGTGCCGAACTGACTGCCTGGGCCAGCGAGCAGCCCTGATGCGAATACTTGTCACAGGTGCAGGTGGTTTTCTTGGCAGGGGAATAGCCACGGCGCTGAAGGAGAGGGGAGACGAGGTTGTCACCCTGCAGCGGGGACACTATCCCGAGCTTGAGTCCATGGGTCTTGAGATTCGCCGTGGAGATATCGGCGACGCGAGAGACGTGATGCAGGCAGCCGAGGGCTGTGACGCGGTGATGCACGTTGCAGCAAAGGCTGGTGTGTGGGGAGACTACCAGGAATATTATCGAAGTAATGTCGTTGGCACCCTGAATGTCATCAATGCATGCAGAGAACTGGGCATAAAGCGTCTTGTGTATACCAGTTCACCCAGCATCGTGTTTGCCGGTGAAGATGAGGATGGTATTGACGAGTCGACGCCACTTCCCGAGCGTTACCTGACCAACTACCAGCGTACCAAGGCGGAAGCCGAGGAAGCGGTACTGGCTGCGAATGATGCGGGTCTCGCCACGGTAGCACTGAGACCTCACCTTATTTTTGGACCCGGCGATCCGCACCTGGCGCCACGTATCATTGAACGGGCCAGGGCCGGGCGTTTACGGCTGGTGGGCTCGCGGGAAAATCTTGTCGATATCACCTACATCGACAACGCCGTGTCCGCACACCTTAATGCGCTGGAAAAACTCGACAGCACCGCGGCCTGTGCAGGTAAGGCCTACTTCATCAGTAACGGCGAACCCATGTCCATGGAAAATATCGTTAACCGTATTCTTACTGCCGCGGGTCTTGAAGAGGAAAGACGGAGGATCTCACCGGGGCTGGCCTATGCAATTGGCGCGGCGCTGGAAGCTATCTATACACTCCTCAGGATCAAGGGCGAACCTGCCATGACACGCTTTATTGCACGACAGCTAAGCTGCTCACACTGGTATGACATCAGTGCCGCGCGTCGCGACCTTGCTTATGAACCAGGCACGAGGATCGAAGAGGGAATGCAGGCACTGGCACGTAGCCTTGAAACACAGTGATGTGGGCTAAAGTAACAGGAGAACACCGGCTTGATGTCGATCACGTTGATATCTGGCGTAGTCGCATCGACCTTCCCGCACAGCGTATCGATGAATTTCATGCCACCCTCTCCGACGAAGAAAAGCAACGCGCGGCTCGCTTTAAATTCCCGGGAAAGTTCGAAGAGTACGTCGTCACCCGTGGCCTGCTCCGCCAGGCACTGTCCATCGTTGCTTCACAACCTGCCAGCAGTTTTGAATTCCAGTACAGCGAGGACAACAAGCCCTTTCTTGACCTTGTCATTGATAACAAGCCGATAGCATTTAATGTTTCACATTCCCACGGCATGGCGCTGGTGGCACTGGGTCTTGATCGCCGTCTCGGCATAGACGTGGAAAAGCTGCGCGAGGATCCCGAGCACGGCAAGCTGGCAAGGCGATATTTTTCCAGGGTGGAGAACGAGCAGTTTGAAAATTTCCAGGGCGATCGCGTGAGAGCATTTTTTGCGACCTGGACAAGAAAGGAGGCCTTTGTGAAAGCGGTAGGCAAGGGTATCAAGTACGGCCTGTCAGAGTTTGATGTGAATATCGATCCCGATGAAGCACCCCGCATGCTGCGTACCGGCTGGCAGGAAAACGATCTAAACAACTGGCACATGAGTCGCGTTGACTGTGGCGAGGACTACATCGCAACGGTGATCGCTGACGGATCCAGCTACTCGCTACGCTCGTGGGAGTAACACGATCGACACTCACACAGGCGGCTGGGTACAAGATTGGCAGGGCCCCACACACCTTAATACAAAGTATAGACACAACCTTAATTAACAAGACAGATTATAAATCATATATAACTTATTGATTTATATCCCATATTGCGTAAGAATGTGAGTCAATATGGGGAGACTGTCTGTAAAATCAATGACTTACCTGCTGCGCGCTGGCCTGTTGACCTGCCTCGTGCTCGGCTGTGGCCTCGCACGGGCGCAGGATACGGAGGATTTCGAGGTCTGGGATAGCGTGTCCGATGACCTTGGCCTGATCACCGACATGGAATACCAGGTGGATGAGCCGGACGAGAAAGAGCTGCAGGTACGACTGGGTATTATCGGTGGTCTTGCTCCGGAGTATCGCGGCGATGATGCATACCGAATCGCCTACGCGCCAAATCTTCGCATCGTCTGGAAAGACTTTCTTTTTATCAAGGGTCGCAAGGCGGGTATGAAGTTATTTGACAATGACACCATCTATGGCGGTGTCTTTGCACGCTACACCGGTGGTCGCAGTGAAGAGAACGACGGGCTTGAAGGGCTGGGTGACATAAGCCGGACCATTACCAGCGGTGCCTACCTGAACTTTCGCTACGAGGCCATGCGTCTTAAAACAGAAATACGCCACGACTTTCTTAATGAAGGCCACGGCACGCTGGCAATCTTTGAACTGGGAAGCCGTATTCCCTGGGACAGGCCACTGTTCTACATGGCGCTGACAACAACCTGGGCAGACAGTGAAAACATGCGTACCTTTTTTGGGGTAAATCGCCTGCAGTCCCAGCGCACCGGGTTGAGAACCTACTACCCGAGCGCCGGCCTGCGTGATGTTTCCCTTGCCCTGAGTACCGCCTACGAGTTTTTTCCGCACTGGTCGGTCAGTGCGCATCTTCGCTACATTCACCTGCTTGGTGACGCTGCCGACAGCCCGGTCGTGAAAGACATCGGCTCGAGACACGGCGGTATCTTCGGGCTCGGTCTGAACTATACTTTCTAGCAGCCGTCACCGGCTATTTGGTGTATTCTTGGTGGCTCATTTTTGAGCAATATTCATCGTGACAGATATCAATCCCACCGCAGCGCAGGAACTACAGCAGGACATGGAACTGCTGGCTGAAAGCGATGAGGCGCTTGGCGAATTATATGATCTGATCGGACAGTCGGGATTTTTTACCGACCTCGACAGGGATGAAATTGCCATGCTCGCGGTGTGGATGAAAGCCTACTCGGCACCCACCGGCACCATGCTGCTGGAAGAGGGTAATGAAAATGCCAGCCTTTGCATTATCGTCACGGGAGAGGTCAATATTTTCAAGGAGACGGCAGACAACAAGCACGTCAAGATTGCCGAGATTGGCAGCGGCGACAGTATCGGTGAAATGGGTGTGATCGATGGCGAACCACTGTCCGCATCCGCGGTTACCTCGATTGACTCCATCGTGCTTGTGATGACACCGCAGGACTTTAACAACCTCATGGAAAAGAACAGCAACCTCGGTGTTAAGATTCTCCTGCATCTTTCCCAGATCATCAGCCTGCGTCTTCGCCACACGACTCGCAGGCTCGCCGATTTACTCGCGAAAAGCTGAAGCAGGATCCGTCCTGGTATTTAAACCCGGCTAGACAGTTGTGAACAAAGCTCTCGTCGTTTTATCAGGTGGCCAGGATTCCACCACCTGTCTTTACTGGGCCATCGACAGGTTTGGCGTCGATGCAGTCAGTAGTCTCACTTTTGATTACGGACAGAAGCATCGCGTGGAACTGGCGTGCGCAGAAGAGATTGCAAAACTTGCCGGGGTGAAGAACACGGTACTACCCATTGATACCTTTCGCGTGCTGGGTGGCAATGCGCTGACCGATGACATGGATGTAAAGCCCGGTGTTGATCCGGACACGCAGCTGCCCAATACTTTTGTGCCAGGCCGTAACCTGGTGTTCCTGACCTATGCAGCAGCCTTTGCCTACCAGCGCAATATTTCTAATCTCGTCACCGGCGTTGCCCAGACTGATTACAGCGGGTACCCGGACTGTCGTAACGAAACTATCGAATCGTTACAGCAAAGCATTCGGCTAGGCATGGAGAGTGACATCAGTATTCATACACCGCTTATGTGGCTTTCCAAGGCAGAAACCGTGAAGCTTGCCGAGGAGCTTGGTGCGCTTGGGGCCATGGCCTATTCCCATACCTGCTACAACGGGCAGCAGCCGCCATGCGGGGATTGCGAAGCCTGCAGGTTGAGAGCAAAGGGGTTTGAAGAGGCAGGTATCGCCGATCCCCTGGTTGAAAGATTCAAGTAAGGCAGCCCGGTGTCGACGCAACTTTTTTACGAGGCCATCTCCCGCTTTGAGGCTGCATGCCACGTGGACATATTGCCTGAGAATCATCGCGCTCGGGGCCTGCACGGGCACAGTTATATCGTTCGAGCACGCACGGCTGCGGAGCAGGAAAGTGGCGAGCCCGGTGAAGCAAAGCTCGATGCGCTGCGCGCAAGGCTGGATGTACGGAGCGCGCTGCTGAACTACACGCTGCTCAATGACAGTATCGCCATTCCTACCGATGAAAATATCGCGCGCTGGTTTCGTGAAGGCCTGGACCTGCCCGACGCGACAATCGGTATCCAGAGCACCACTGATGCCGGCGCGGATCTTGATAGCGCCAACGATGTGCACATCTGGCGCCGCTTCCGCTTTGAAGCCGCCCACGTCTTACCCAACGTACCGGCGGGCCACAAGTGCGGGCGAATGCACGGGCACGGTTTTGAAGTTGTTATCCATGTGCAGCAACCCCTGCCCGGCAGTGAAGCAATGGGCCTGGACTTTGATCTCATCGGCGAACGCTGGCGAGTCCTGCACGAGCAGTTACACAACAGTTGCCTGAATGACATTGCCGGGCTTGAAAACCCGACCAGTGAGCACATCGCTGCCTGGATATGGCAAAGACTGAAGCCGGACCTGCCGGAGCTGTCATGGATATCCGTGTACGAAACCAAGTCTTCAGGCTGCCACCACGATGGCGAACACTTTCGAATATGGAAGGAGCAGTCGTTTGAATCAGCAGTAAGGCTTGCCGATGCGAATGGATCGATGAAGCTGTCCGGGCACAGTTACCTGGTTCGATTACATCTCAGCTGCGATCTCGATCAAATGCTGGGCTGGACCGTGGACTTTGGCGAGGTAAAGGAAAAGTTCAGGCAATGCTACCAGTTGATGGATCATCACTGTCTCAATGACATTGCAACACTCCATGATGCAAACCTGGGCGCTGTACTGGAGTGGATGAGGCAACAGCTGGCAGGGAGCCTGCCCGAGCTTGATCGTATCGATCTTTACCAGCAGCCGGGCTGTGGCGCACTCCTGTGCTGGGGTGAAGACGTGCCTGCGTTACCGACGAAATCACTATGAGCTATAGCGTTAAGGAAATTTACTACACCCTGCAGGGAGAGGGTGCGCATACCGGCAGACCCGCCGTGTTTCTTCGCTTCAGCGGCTGTAACCTGTGGACCGGCCTGGAGAAGGACAGGCAAAATGCGGTCTGTAACTTTTGCGACACGGATTTTGTCGGTACCGATGGCCCCGGTGGCGGCAAATTTGATACTGCCGAGTCCCTTGCCGAAGCCGTGAGTCGGTACTGGCCTGCGCCTTCGCAGGGCAAACCCTACGTGGTGTGTACCGGTGGTGAACCACTGCTACAACTTGACGAAACACTTGTCGAAGCCCTGCATCATCAAGGTTTTGAAGTGGCGGTGGAAACCAATGGTACCCAGCTCGCGCCGGCGGGGCTGGACTGGATCTGCGTCAGTCCAAAGTCCAGCGCCAGCCTCGTGTTAACACGGGGGAATGAGCTGAAGCTGGTTTATCCGCAACAGGATGCTGCGCCGGAAAAATTCGAGGCACTGGAGTTTGAACATCATTTCCTGCAGCCCATGGACTGCGATGATGTTGAGACGAATACGCAAAAGGCCATCGAGTACTGCCGTGCCCACCCGAAGTGGCGCCTGAGCCTGCAGTCACACAAGTTGATCGGGATACCCTGAGCACTTACTGGATAGCCCAGCCACCCAGGTAGAAAATCACCAGTGCAACTGTCACCAGGCTCACGCCGATGCCGAGTTTTGACCACTCCCCGCTGAAGATGCGTCCGAGCATGTAGGTACTGAAGCCGACTGTCATGCCGGTAACGATATTGGCGCTGAGCACGATGGCCACGGCGCAGGTAAGCCCTGACATGGCATCGACGCTGTCTTCAAAGTCCAGCTTCCTTACATTTGAAAGCATTAAAAGACCCACGTACATCAGTGCGGGGGCCGTGGCGTAGGCGGGAACCAGGTAGCTGAGCGGTGCCAGGAACATGATCAGCAGGAACAGCACACCAACCACGCAGGCACTGAGACCGGTTTTGCCACCTGCGGCGGTGCCTGCAGCTGACTCGATATAGACCGCGGCAGGCGCACTGCCAAGCAGGCCTGAAAACGCGCTGCTGATAGAGTCCGACAGGAAGGCCTGGTTAGCATTTTCAATTTGCCCCTTGCCGTTCACCAGCTTTGCCTGGTCAGCAACAGCCCTGATGGTACCGGTGGCGTCAAACATGGAGGTCATCACGAGCGCAATGACCACCGGTATCATCGCCGGCTGGATGGCGGCCTTGATATCCATTTTGAAAAAGTGTGATTGCTCCGAGGCAAAAGACGGCAGCGCGACGACTCCCTGGAACTTCACGTTGGCGTCAAACAGCAGGCCAAAAATCGACAGGCCGACAATCACGATAAGGATGCTACCGGTCACACGTCGCGCTTCCAGGGCAAGTACCAGGGCAAGACCGATAATGGCGGAGATCACCGGCAGGGTAGCCAGTTCACCAAACCTGACCGGTAAGCCATTTTCATTGGCCACCACGAGTTCAATGCTGTTGGCGGCGATAAGAAAAAGAAACAGGCCGATACCGATGCCGGTACCGTGCGCGATACCCAGTGGAAAACTGTCCATGATCAGTTGTCTCAGGCCACTCAGGCTGACCAGGGTAAAGACCACGCCCATGACAAAAACTGCACCCAGCGCAGTTTCAATATCAAGGCCCTGGCCCAGCACAAGGCTGAAGGCGACAAAGGCAGTCAGGGAAATTGCGCAGCCAATGGCCATGGGTAGCCTGGCCCAGCTACCCAGTAACAGTGACCCGATACCGCTGACAAGGCAGGTTGCCAGGAATACGCTGGCCGGGTCAAAGCCAACGCTACCCAGCATACCGGGAACCACGATCACCGAGTAAACCATGGCGAGGAAGGTAGTGAAACCGGCAATCACTTCTGTGCGAAGCGAGCTATTGCGTTCCTCGATGGCAAAGTAGCTTTGCAGGAATTGTTGCATTGACCATCCCGTTTTTGAACGATAGTGCTTTGCAAAGTAACATCGTATTCATAATAAGTCATTAAACGCAGGGGTAGCTAAACATGAGCTGGATCAAGACCGTGAGTTACCAGCAGGCCACAGGCCGGCTGAAGAAACTTTATGACAGGGTAAAGGGGCCGGATAACAACGTGGACAACATCATGATGTTACATAGCCTGAGGCCACACAGCATGGAAGGGCACATGGCAATCTACAAGAACGTGTTGCATCACTCGGGCAATACCCTGCCAAAGTGGTTCCTGGAAACCCTCGGTGTTTATGTGAGTCTTCTCAACAATTGTGATTACTGCGTCGAGCATCATTTCCAGGGACTACGGCGATTATTGAAGGATGACTTAAGGGCAACTTCAATTCGAAATGCCATGCAGGGTGAAGACTTTTCCGGACTGCTGGATGAGCGAGAGTGCGCTGCAATGAACTACGCCAGGGCCCTGACGCTTGAGCCTGCAAAAATCAGCGAAGAGGTGATTGAAACACTGCGTGATAGCGGGTTTGATGATGGCGAGATCCTGGAAATAAACCAGGTCTGTGCCTACTTTAACTATGCCAATCGAACGGTGCTGGGACTGGGGGCATCGACCGAGGGGGATATTCTTGGATTATCTCCCGGAAATTCTGATGATGAGACCGACTGGTCTCATCACTGATTACTCTTCGTTTTTCGCAGCAGTCTTGAAGTGCATGAACAGGCCCATGAAGCCACCCATGAAGCCACTCATCAAGCCACTGATGCCATTACCAATGGCATTTTGAACCACGGTCTCCGGGTAGGGGACCACGAAATAGTTGGCCAGGAAAGACATGAGAAACCCCATGACCGCGCCGATTATTCCGGATATCAAGGCTGCCTTGTTTTCTTTTTTCACTTGAATGATTTTTCCTGTTTTTGGAAATAAAGAAGTGGGTTAAATATACATCATGATGATGTCGAGGGGCGCGTCGGCATTGATCAGGTCAACCCGCTTGCACTGTATCCTGTAGCCGGCGTCACTGTTTCGAATGCGGTAGCTTACCTTGCCCGCGTAATAGTTTTGCTGGCTATGATTGATCACGGCAATCACAGCAGCGTTAACGATAATGTCATCGCTATGTTCATCACGGCTAACGTCGATATCGGAAAGCATCCTCACTGAGCGCACCGGGTGTTGCATGGACGGTGACAGGGGATGCCCGAGGTTATTCTTGCGAATCTCCATCAATGTCTTGTTGTCATAGACCAGGGAGTCATGACTTTCCGGATCCTGCTGGGCTTCTTCAAGCGGCATCCAGTAGTAACCATCATCGGCAAAAAGCGCGATCCAGCTGTCCAGGTCAGAATTGTTCAGGTAGCGCGTTTCCAGCCTGACCAGCTGCTGCACCTGTTCGACGACGTCGTCGGCCAGGGTCGTCGTCATGACTGGCTGTCCGCCGTCATGTAATCGACCCATGCCCGGTACTGGTTTAGCAGGGCAAAGTCACTGGTGCCAGTGGTGGTTATGCCGTCTTCCGAGTTTTCCTGCCTGCCATGATGTCGATGGGCATCGATCCATTCTATGGAGCCCGCTTCCGCGCTTTTCTGGATCCTCACATAGCAGCTCAGGTCATCCGGGCCCACCATGGAGCCTGGAGAATTTATCAGGCGGGAGTATCGCAGTGTTCGCTCCAGCATATTTGATGGTGCGCCCTTGAGCCTGAAAGTCCATGATTCAATGATCGTTTCGTTGACAGAAAGCGGTATCACCACGCGAATCGACTGGATGTTGTCGCGAATGGTGCATGAAGGATAGAGCAGCGTGTTGTGACGGTTTGCTGAAAGAATATCCTGGGTTCGATCCTTTCCGTAGGCGGCATACATGCTTTCAAGGTAATCGGGGTAGGCCTCGTAATGGGACAGGATGCTGGACTTGCCGCCCATGAAACCATGACCGTTGGGCAGACCGGTAAATCCCATGTTGTCAAAAAAGTCGTAGGAACCGCCAAAAGGTGCAATGACCTCGGCTTCCGGTAGCGGCTCATGGTCATCGGCGAGGGTCTGCACGTAGCGGTGCACGGCGTCGGTGGTAGCGCCGTGTGCAATCATGGGATGCATGGCATCGTGCAGGTTTTCCGTGAAAAATTTCCAGTTGGCCGGGTGACGAAAGCGGTGACATGTTTTGCCGGTGACTTCCACTTCGCCCTCGGGAGCCCTGTCCACCATGTTGTCGATGGTTTCTGCAACGCGTCCGGCGAAGCTCTTGAAGTCCTGGCCACTGCTTGAAAGAGACGCAAAAACAAAACCGCGATAACGTTCAACTCTCGCCACGGGTTGCATGCCGTATTCCGGGTTGTTCCTGTCAAAACCGACATCCTTGTAGCCACCCGGTGCCGGGTAGGAACGCAGGCTGCCGTCAGCTCGAAAGGTCCAGCCGTGGTAGGGACACTGGAACATGCCCTGGTTGGTCTTGCCCCAGCGTGCTTCACACACCATGGCGCCGCGATGACCGCAGCGGTTTTTCAGTACGTGAATATCCTCTCCGTTGGGATCCCGCACCATGATGACCGGGGTCAGGCCAATGGTAGTGGTGATGTAGTCGCCGGGTTCTTTTACCTGGCTTTCATGCCCGACATAAATCCAGGCCTTGCTCCAGATCCTTTCCATCTCCAGTGCAAATACGTCTTTATTCGAATAGACGTCGCGGTGCACTCGCTTGTCTTGCACGAGAGAGCGCAGTCGCTGCTGATCCCAGCGCCCTTCCTGGTTCAAAGTCGTGTCAGCTTGAGAGTTCATTACATTTCACGATACAGGGTTTACAAGGACTTAGATGCTTGGTGCCGAGGGCGAGAATCGAACTCGCACTTCCGAAGAAACCGGATTTTGAATCCGGCGCGTCTACCAATTCCGCCACCCCGGCAAGGTTTTACTACAATCATTCAGTAAATCACCAGTCTACCAAATTCAAAGCCCGGCAAGGTTTTACTGAACAAGAAAGGCCGGCAAGTATAAGGAATCTTTGATAAATAGGGAAATTTCGAGGCGCCGGCTAGCGTACCTGCTCGATGGACCACAGGGTGTCACGCGGCGGACCAAATGTCGTGCCGTGCTGTATTTCCATTCTCACCTGGCCATCGAGACGACGCGGTATACCAAAGCGTACCGTGCCGTCGTCGGTTTTCCACTCGGTGATTCGAATAAACCTTTCGCCATTCACATCGTCAGCAAGACGGGCAGTAAAATCGCCCTCTTCAAAGGTTCGCGTGGGATTACCCAGTGAGCGAATCAACAATTGCCTGATGCGCTCGTATGTCTGCGCATTGCTGTCCCTGTCACCAACGTTGTCAAAATCGATAATGATGCCGGATTCCTGTAGTACACCCGCGGTAAACTCAAGCGCCAGGCGCTGTCGCCTGAACACATCAGGGTAAATACTGTGTTCATAAACCATGTACCCTGCCTGCCTGCTGGCATTACTCAGGCCGGCATTCTCGAGCGCGGCAAGCACGCTATCGGCAGCCCTGCGCGGGCCGAGGGAAGCAATATCGATAACAGGCAGGCGTGAATCCCGCGTCGCCGTTGCTGTTGAGTCGATTTGCGCATTACGTTGAAAAGTCGCGGGCGCGCGAGCTGGGCGATCAAACTCCATGGTCCAGAAGGCGGATATGCGCCAGGCCTCTGTTGAATCACCCGGCTGCGGATCGCGCCCCTGTACATTGGCTTCAAGCCCGACCAGGTGCTGGCGAAACTGGTAGCGGTAATCCAGGTTGAAGTTGTGTGTAGTCACGTCAATACCGTTGAAGGCAGTCCTGCGATCCTGCACGCGCGAACCATAGCTCATGTTCATCGAGTGCGCGTCACGCTGCATGCGCATGGAAAACGCCGGGCGTACTTCATTGTTGTCGCTGTTGCCCTTACGGTTTGTGCGATAGGCAAAGCCTGGCGAGATAAATGCATCCCAGCCGTTAAAGCGTATTCTTCGATCAAGTCCAAGGATGAGTTCCCTGGTGAGAATGTCACCGGATCTTCCCAGTCGATTCCGAAGGTTTTGCACGAATAGTCCTACACGACCATTCCACTCGTTTGGCAGGGGTGCGTTAAGGTTAAGACGTACGGTGTGGTTAATGGTGCTGACGGTTGTCAGTGCGTTGTCGCGGTTTTGTATGTAGGCGTCCAGGCGACCACTCAGCCCGGGATAAAATCGCTGCATGAACGGCCCGGTTAAATTAATACCGTAGGTGCGGGTACGCAGGCGGTTATTGGTTTCGTAGGAATCCTGGAACAGCTGCGCCCTGGCGCGAAGACGCAGGCCGGACTGAAATCGCCAGCCGCTGTGCAGTTCAAAGGAGCGGCGGTCGGGACTCACGACCGCGCCACGGGGTCTGAAATCCTGCCCGTAATGCTCAAAGCGAAAACGGTAATCCCAGGGCATGCTGCTGTGGTTACCTCGCATTTCCACCAGGTAACCATTGTCGGCCCTTTCCTGGCCGCTGGCTGCACCGGCAAGCCCGTCATGATCACCGTTAAAATGGGCAATCTCGGACTCAATATTAATGTTGTGCGAACCGAGCTGAAAGGGTAGTTCGCCGGAAATACTGGTGACAAACTGGTTACGGTCAAGGGTGCCGGCCTTGAAAGAGTTATCGCGAAAGTTATGACTGAAATTGATGCTCCAACTTCCCAGCCTGCTGTCCTGCATGAGCCAGGACGCACCGTTGAAGTAATCATCCTGGAAAGTGAGATCGCGCCAGTTACTTTCGTTGGCACCGGAGGTTACGATAAACGAGTGCTGGCGAGTGTCGCTGCCAAAGGGCTGGAATTCAAGCTGCACACCTTTGAGGGAACGCTGCATTGTCATGAAGCTGTAGTAGGCAAAGAAGTCCCCCACCTCTGCACGATAGGGCAATGCGCCTTCACCGTTTTCACGGGTCAGGTTCATGCGCTCGGGCACCATGCCAAAATCACCTGAGCGATAGTCGTCGTTTACATTGTATAAGCCAGTAAATTCCCCTTCCCAGGACGAATAAGGGGATTCCCGCTTGTCAAAAAATATGCTGATCTCATCGAAGTACATATCCCCTTCAAAGGGGTAGGGACTACCACTACCGGCTCCGCTGGCATCGTAGACGCTGCCGCGAAGGGTATTGCTGCCATCAATACTCCAGTCGGCAGCCTGCGCTACGGCCGTGCCGAGCAGGAATGGCAGTACGATTAGGAAAGACTTAAATAGACGGCTCATCACATCATTTCCTAGTTACCCGGTTTCTCCGTGACTTTCAGGATGAATTCATTCACACCGGGGACAGCGACATAACCGGATTCGGGATCGTTGTATTCCAACTGAGTTCGCACGGTGGCCGAGACGATACTGACGCGACTGTCACCGGCGTCACCCGGCATGATGTACTGCTGCAGAGTCTGGATACCCTGTACGGATTGCAAGCGTAGTGTCGCATCTCTTGGTACAACATTATCCACCGCATCTGTTAATCTCGTCCTGTCGAAAAATTGATCAGACAGGGTCTGGTCAAGTTCACCCGTATTCCACTTTGAAAGGACCTGGTTGACAGCTGAAGTCACTTCGGCGCGGCCAAGCTGCCGGGGATTTTCAATCGCCTTTGCACCGTCGGGAAGAGTGGATTTCAGTTTGTGCGGGGTGGCAATGGGTACGACCTGTCGAAATTGCCTGGCCTCGACCCTGTCACCGACGAGATAGACGGTGCTTAACAGTACAAGGAACGCCATGATGAGCGCCGTTCCCTGTCTGCCTGGTGTCTTTAATATATTCATTATTTAGTCACAAGTGCAGTTTTCTGAAACCGTGCCGGTATAGCCGCCGGAGTCGCCAAAGGTCCCGCCAAAAAAGCCGCCATCGGGAAATGGGCAATCCAGGTTCGTTGTTGAATTGAGAAACGCCCGACACTGGGTTGTTGAGCAGGTGCCGGTAATGGTCACCTGGGTGTGTTCCTGGCAGGTGAAGTTGTGGGTGCCCCCTGCCACCTGGGGTGCGGGGCCGCTCACGTTACAGAAATTTGTGCCATCGATATTCAGTGTGTTCGTACCATTACCAGAATTTACATCACACTGGGCATTGATGGATGCTGACAGCATGATGGGGATCACGGTGCCCGCATTGGGATCGGTACAGGAAGACTCTGGGATTTCCACGATGTCATCGGGTGTACCGTAACCACATACGCCGGGTGCGGGATCACTGGCAGTACTGCCATCGCAGGCGATGACGTCTCCGCCATGGTAGTGATCGCTCGGGCAGGCATCCGGGCCCACCAGGCTGAGGTTATCAAAGGGGATAAAGGTGCTGCCAAAGGGTAATACCTGGATGGTGGGTTCCATCATGACACCTCCACCACCACCGGTCATACCACCACCTGTACCGCCGGTGCCTCCTCCCGTGCTCATACCTGAAACCGGATTCGACATGCCGATGCGGTTCGCATCCGGTGCGATTGGGTCGCGCCGATCGTAGGGATTGTTGCCGCTCACATGCTTGACATCCACCAACTCTACATCGGCAAAAATTTCACCAATAAAACGTCCCACCGCCGCGTTGTCTTGGTCATAATCTTTACAATACTGTTCCTGGCAATAACGCAGATCTGTTCGCAGACCGCGCCTTTCATCCAGTAGCTTTGAAAGCCGAGCGTCAATAGTTTCGAGTTCGTTCTTCCTTGCTTCAAGGCGGTCGATTTCACGGGACATTTCTTCTATCTGCCGTTGCAGGTCTCTTCCCCTGGCTTCGGCCTGTCGCAGCATGAAAGCAAGACCACCACCCCAGTAAAAACCAAAGGCTTTTGAATCTGCCCGCCCCTGGTTCAATTGTTGGATTGAGCGCCGGTTACTGGCCTTACGACTTTCCAGTACGCCGCGGCGTTGGCGCAGGGTTTCGGCCTGGCGAAGTTTTTCTTCGATGGCGGCTTTTTCTGCACGCCAGTAATCGGTTTCGCTCAGGTTAGCAGCCAGCTTGTCAGCGATGGGCTGGCAGCGCGGGCACTTTGCCGTCACCTCGTGTGTCGGCGTCAGGTTTGTGTTGGCCCCTATGACACTGGTGTTTCCGGAGCCCATGCCATCACCACTGAAAAGTGAAATAGCGGTTTCCGTTCCAGGGCAGTGATCCTCTACAGCAAAAGTACCGTCGAGCAAGGTGAACAAACCCCGTGTAAGACCATTAAAGTGCCTGAGTGCCCCGCCCCAACCATCAAAATTCGTGCTGACATTTGGACGGGCCAGACTCATGGCACCGCAGGCCTTGACCATGCAGGCCATTAGCGCACCTTTCGCAGCGCGAATGGCCTTTAGTGCATCTTCTACGGCAAAGCGACGACTATTGGTTTTCTGCAGGAAGGCCATGGAAGAGGCAATTGCACCGGCATTTGCACCAATGTTACGAATGTACTCATCCATTTGCGCCTGTCGTTCGCGCATTTTGCCAACCGAGATGTTTTTGAGGATGCGACCTATGGCCTTGCCTACGGCAGCCGTTGGTGTCTTACCGTCCTTCGCATCCTGCACGATGGAAATGGCATCGTTAATTTGACTCTTCACGTCATTGATGGCGGAGCCAATGTTTTCCGGCGTGGCATTTTTTGCACCAACAGAATCCGCGATTGCATCCCCACCCAGTGCGCCGATGACGTGTCCCGGAGTGTTAGAGGTAGGTGCCCAGGTTGTTGCACCATTTGCGGCGCCAATGGTGCCTACAGCACTTTCAAAATCCTTCAATGTTTCGTACACATCATCCAGTTGCTGTGCCGAGCTACCAGAGGCGAATTCGCCACTTTTAACCTTGTCCACGGCTTCCTTGAGCGAGGCAAGGTCAAGTAGCAGGCTACCGATATCATGAAGGTACTTGTGCAAGGCCTGGGCGTCCTGGGCCTGGGCCAATTGTTCCGAGGTGATAATGTCATTCTCATTCAAACTCAGCAGGTGAGCCATGGCGTCGTCACTTGCCTGTATCAACCACTTGTACATTTCATCCAGGTTGGCTTCAGAGACAATAAGTCCCTGCAGTAAAGTGGCGGCCGTGGCGCAATCGATCTTCGGGCAGTCGGCGTCCAGGCAGGCGCCAGCATTGCGGGAGATTTTCTCAGCGGCCGATTGCAGTACGCTTATGTCAGAATTGGATGAAGGTATTACGTCGCTACTGCCGCGTGGTGTAACAACTGGTTTAATGTCGCTAGCATTCGTTGTTGGTGCTACGCCTGCACCACTGCTGAGGATGGCCTGGCCACCTGGTGCGGCACCGGTCAGGTAAGGTTGTGATGAAGGATGAAAAGCATCCAGCTGGTCACAGCTGCTACCGCTACAGTTGACCTGCAGGAAGTTTGAACAGCTCTCGCCATAGCAATCATAGTTGAACTGGTCATCGCAAAGATTGCCGCTGCAGTTAAGTTCAATGGATTCTGTGCAACCGGTACCCGGGCAGCTTAGTTCACCGGTCTCCGGGCAAGCACTGCCGTAGCAGGTACCACCAATGTATTCGTAGCCGCAACCTGCGCCAGAACATTTAATAGGAAACTCGTAAGGATTGCTGTCACCAAGGCCAGCGAGGAATCCTCCTCCCTGGGCCGGGTTCGACTGGCAGCCTGCGGGACCACAGAAGTAATCCAGCGTGCTCGAGCAGGAATTTCCGTTACAGTTGTAGTCAAGCACTGTCGGGCAACCACCGTCGAGACACACGATGTTCACAAGCTCGGTACAGCCGCTGCCGCTGCAGTTGAGATTCACATCCTGGTTGCAGGATTCGCCCAGGCAAAAACCGGATACAGGGCCTGAGCAGCCGAAACCGACACAGGTCAGCCCAACCTGTACAGGTTTATCCTGGTTACCCACTGGATTGGCGGCAGGCGCCGGTGGTGTTGCTGTACCTGGATCTGTCTTTGCACCCTGCGGTATGGTTTCTTTTTGCGTGTCTTCGGTATTTCCCTGGGCGTAGAAGCTCGGACTGTAGTCCATCAGGTCACCAACCTCGGTGTACCGGCCTTTTGCAATATCAAGAGAATACTGCTTGCACTTCTTGATACATTCTTCAAGCTTTGCCTGTAGCTCTTTTAACTCTCTTTCAAGTTCCTTGAGTTTCCTGTTCGCTGCGTTCAATTTACGCTTTGCTGCAGCAACAGCTTCATCGGCCTGTCTGCTTTTTTCCTGGGCGGCCTGCAGTTCCGCCTCGAGTCTTTTATCCGCTTTTTCTTTCAGGTCCTTGATAACTCCCGGATCGTTTAACTCTTCCCATTGCTCAGACGTTTCCTGGGCACTTTGCTTACCATCACGGTAACGATCCATCGCTTCAATGGATGCCTGTCTTCTTACTTCAAGGTCGCTACTGTCAACGGTGCGACCACTTTCAACATCCGTGGCTGAGCTGCTGGGATTACGGAAGTTGGTGAGCTTCTGCGAGGCCTGCTTCACCTTGTTGCGTGCCTGGTCGGCTTTTTTCTCAGCGTCAGTGACCGCCTGTTCAAGATCGGGGATTTCACCAGTGGTCTTTTCAATTTGACCCTGTACCGCCTTGATGTCATTCCTGATCGGGTCGCAGATGGTGCAGGTCTTTGCTATTTCGGCGGCCTTTGCCTTGAGTTTACGCTGGCGTTCTTCGTACAGGCGCTTGCGTTCAGCTTCGCGTCGTTTACGTTCTGCTTCCCGCTTTCGTTCTTCAGCCTGGCGTTCGGCTTCGGCACGACGTTCAGCTGCTTCAGCTTCCCTTTGTCGTTGTGCCTGTGCCTGCTGCTCGGCGCGAGCCGCTGCCGCATCGGCTGCCTCCTGCCTTCCCGCAGGGCTCTCGCGGTATTCTCTTTTCACCAGGTCATCGACGTTGCTCCAGCTCGCCGCTGACGGTGGAATCACCCTGCTGCCACAGCGTACCGTGATATTCCATGTGTTTCGTAGTTGTGGGTTGGCACCAAAGGTATTACCCCAGCGACCGCGTAACTCCGCATGGCCGACACTGGGATAAAGCGGTGCATTACCATTCAGCTCGGCGGCTTCGATATTCTTGTTAACCGTGGAATCAAGGATCTTGTTGATGTTGTCGGTGATAAACTCACCAACCGGAGCACCCATGTCCGCGCCGGCCTTGAAACCGGAAAGAAAACTGCTGGCACCGGCGGCCACACCGGAACCGACTTTCTCGGCAAGTTTCTGAATGACTTTCTCCGCATATTCCTTGGCCTTTTCCTTGCCAGCTTCTTCAATTTCTTCCTTGAGAACTTCCTTGAGCTTTTCCAGTTCCGTGTCGATGCCAAGCCAGGTGACCTGGTGTTTGGTTTTTATCGCGCGGCATTCACAGTTGGACAGGCGAACACTTAATGCCTTGTTGGGTACATTCTTGTTGTGCTTGTGATCAAAGTTGCCGTCAAATTTTCCATCCTTGGTGGTCAGGCGCGCCTGTTGACCATTACCGTAAAAAACCGCCATATCACAATCCCTGGGATTGCCACTGGTGTCCTTGATTGTGACGACTTCCTGCTTGACGATATTAACTTCTGCTTTCTGGTACTTTTCAATCAGGTCCTTGATTTTTTCCGCAGTTTCTTCGGCCTTTTCAATCAAATCATCTTCATCAGCCTGAAGATCTTGTCCAGGGTAGGGAAGCAGGCACAGCATCAACACGAGGCTGGTTCTGGAAATGACTTGAAATATCGAATTTAACATCTTGAACTTAATCGCCAATACGTTCTTTATTGTTGAGAATAATTATTACCGAAATCAGTGGCTTGTTCTTGTTTCTGTGAAGCTTATCACAGCCTTTACACTCAAGTCGTACATCAAATGATGTACGTTGCCATGGTCCACTTTTGAGGACTTTCACAGGCTTCGAAAATGACCCTGTTATCTAGCGAGTTGATAGAAAAAATTTACGATGCGTCCATGGATAGTTCGCAGTGGGACGCTGTGCTGAACAATATCGCTGACTACTACGACGCCAGTGTTTGTGTACTGATGTGCCACAATCATTTCTTTCCCAAAAGCGATATTCACGTCCACGTACGAAACCCCGAAGAAATTCAGAAGCGATACATGGAAGAGTATTTTCTTGATGGTGATATCTGGTACCAGATAGCGCGTCGCAACTGGCCAAAGCAGTCCGTCATCATTGGCGAGGAGCACATCAGCGACACGCAGTTGAAAAAAACTGATTTCTATAATGATATTCTGAAACCGGCGGATTGTGGGCAGCAATTAAGCGGTTCGATTGCAGGCACGCCGGCTTCAACCAAGGCAGTTGCCATTTCCCGACCATTTACCAGCCAGCGTTTTAGCCAGGCAGACAAACACTCAATGTCTGAACTGGTTGCACACCTGAAACGCGCCTTTGATATCCATGAAAAGCTGTGCCGCGGAGAGAGACAAAATAGCTTACTGGAACGCCTGTTAGCAATGACCAACACTGCAGCCATTGTTTGCTCAACTGATGGGAGGCCGGTGTTTCAAAATTTACTTGCTGAAACAATTCTCAAGAAGGCGGACGGGCTGGTGATTTCCCAGGGCCTGCTTTCGTGTACAAGACGGACCACGAGTGAAGAGATGCAAGCGGTGTTTAAAAAAATACGACACCTGGGGTCTTTCATTATGAACGTTGCAGGTTCAAGCGGCCCTGATACCTATCGCCTGATGATATTTCCAATAGATAGCAACCAACATGCATTTAAAACTGACGGGGACCTGGTTGGAATATTCGTTCACCAAACACTGCAGGACCGACAGGTCGATACCCTGTTTCTCCAGGATCTACTTGGGCTGACTGTCGCAGAAGCGGCTATTGCCGGTTACATCTATTCAGGATTTACACCGGCACAAATCGCCGAACACAAGGGAGTCAAGGTCTCGACAGTACGTACCCAGTTACACAGGATTTTCGACAAGACGGGGACCCGTAACCAGGCGCAGCTGGTAAGGATTATTGCAGAAGCACAAATATGGCATAGCTAGTGTCCAATACATGGACATTCATTAGCTGCGTAAGGCCCGCGCCTGGGTAAGCCAACCCGGCCCGGCAAATATCAAAACTCTCCATGTTGAGTATCAGCTAATTTGCTACCATCGCGGCGCATGAGGCTAAACGATTTCCAATACCACCTCCCGGAAAACCTTATTGCTCAGCACCCGCCGCAAAAGCGTGGGGATAGTCGACTGCTTTGTCTTGACCGGAATAGCAGCAATTACCGCGACTGCATGTTCCTGGACATCGAGTCGATGCTCTTCCCCAATGACCTGCTTGTCTTTAACAATACGCGCGTGGTACCGGCGCGATTATTCGGCAGGAAGGAGTCAGGTGGCAAGGTTGAAATCCTGCTGGAACGACTACTGGATGAGCGATCCATGTTGTGCCAGGTGAAAGCCAGTAAAACCCCGAGGGCGGGTTCCCGACTTGTGCTCGAGGATGGTTCACAGCTGCTGGTACGGGGCAGGCGAGATGAATTCTTTGAACTGGAGCTTGTTGATGAAGGCGAGCTGGTGGAGAAACTCGAGCAGCTTGGCCATGTACCGCTGCCGCCCTACATTACCAGGGAAGACGATGCTGAAGACAGGGAACGTTACCAGACAGTTTACGCCCGGCACCCGGGCGCAGTAGCCGCGCCCACCGCGGGCCTGCACTTCACCAATGAATTAATCGAGACACTTGACAGCAAGGGGGTGCAAAGCGGTTTTGTGACCCTGCACGTGGCCGCGGGAACCTTTCAACCGGTTCGCTGCGAGGAAATCGAAGAGCACAGGATGCACAGCGAGTGGTACGAGGTAAACGAGGCCCTGTGCGAAAAGGTGCGCACGGCACGGGCAAAGGGTGGTCGCGTGATCGCCGTGGGCACGACAGCAGTGCGTTGCCTGGAGTCCGCCTGTATCGAGGGCGAAGTGCAGCCCTTCCAGGGTGATACGGATATCTTTATTTATCCCGGCTACGAGTTCCAGGTGGTGGACGCGCTGTTGACGAACTTTCACCTGCCGGAATCAACGCTGCTGATGCTTGTCAGTGCCTTTGCGGGCAGGGAGAATGTGCTGAATGCTTATCGGCATGCTGTCGATGAAAAGTACCGGTTTTTTAGTTATGGCGATGCGATGTTCATTGGATAAGCAAAGCTGTTTGTTTAAGAAAAGAAGCGCTGGATTCAGAATATGTCATTGATCCCAGGACAACATGTCCATCAACAGAACGCGGACCCGCTGTTAATACGTCCATGTACGCTTCTCAGTGGCCTCCCTGCCACTGAGAGTCCGCTTTTCTGTTTGATGCACATGTTCAGTGAAGCTTTTGGGTCGAGGAAATAGCAGAATCATGAATTTTGACCTGTTAAACACCGACGGTAAGGCGCGACGCGGGCGCATGACTTTTCCTCGCGGCGTGGTGGAGACCCCGGTATTCATGCCCGTGGGAACCTATGGCACGGTCAAGGCCATGACCCCGGAAGAGCTGCGGGAACTGGGTAGCCAGATCATTCTCGGAAATACCTTTCACCTGATGCTTCGACCCGGAACGGAAATTATTGAGCAGCACGGTGGCCTTCATGGGTTCATGAACTGGCAATGGCCGATCCTGACGGACTCCGGTGGCTTCCAGGTATTCAGCCTGGCGGACTCGAGAAAAATCACCGAAGAAGGTGCGCACTTTCGATCTCCCGTGGATGGCTCAAAGGTGTTTCTCGGTCCCGAGGAGGCTATTTCCGTTCAGCACAGCCTGGATTCCGATATCGTCATGATATTCGATGAGTGTACGCCTTACCCGGCGAGCGAAAAGGAAGCTGAAGACTCGATGCAGCTGTCCTTACGCTGGGCATTGAGAAGCAAGGAGGCCCACGGTGACCATGCAGGTGCACTGTTTGGCATCATCCAGGGCGGAATGTACGAGGAGTTACGGGAAGCCTCGTTAAAAGGTCTCATGGAGATTGATTTTCCCGGCTATGCCATCGGTGGCCTGTCAGTGGGAGAACCCATCGAGGAAATGGACCGCATGCTGAAGTTCACGGCTGCCCTGATGCCGAGCGATAAGCCACGCTACCTGATGGGTGTCGGAACACCTGAAGACCTGGTGGAAGGCGTGAGCCAGGGTATAGACATGTTTGACTGTGTCATGCCCACCCGCAATGCCCGTAATGGTTATCTTTTTACATCAACTGGTGTTATAAAGATCAGGAACGCTGTGCACCGGAACAGTGACAGGCCCCTGGACGAGAACTGTGACTGTTACACCTGCAGGAATTACTCAAGGGCCTACCTGCATCACCTGGACAAGACAGTTGAAATCCTCGGGGCGCGACTCAATACCTTGCACAACATACATTATTACCATTCGCTGATGGCCGGTATGCGAGAAGCGATAGAGGCTAATAATTTCGATGGTTTTGTGGATGATTTCTATTCATCAAGATCTGCGACGAGAAAACGAAACGTGAGCTGATAAATGAAACTAGGACTACTTCTTGGATACTCGGGAAAGACCCTGGCCCCGCCAATGGATCTTATTCTCCAGGCGGAAGCCATGGGTGTGGACTCGGTGTGGATTGCTGAGGCCTACGGGTCTGACGCGGTCACCGTGGCATCCTGGATCCTTGCACAAACAAGCAAGTTAAAGGTCGGTACTGCCATTATGCAAACACCGGCAAGAACACCTGCCAACACTGCCATGACTGCAATGAGCATGTCACAACTGTCCGGTGGTCGATTTATTCTCGGGCTTGGCGCATCGGGTCCACAGGTCGTCGAAGGCTGGCACGGTGTTGGTTATGACCAGCCGTTGCAGCGCATGCGAGAGTGCATAGAAATTGTCAGGGAAATTTTTGCGCGCCAGGGGCCGGTGAGCTATGACGGTGAGATATACCAGCTTCCCTACAAGGGCCCGGGCTCCATTGGCATGGGTAAACCCCTCAAGTCCATCCTCAGCGCAGAAGAAAATACGCCGATATACACCGCTTCATTTACTCCTGCGGGCATGCGTCTTTCCGGGGAAGTGGCAGACGGTGTTTTCCCGGTGTTCATGAGTCCTGACAAGATTGATCTCATCACAAAAGATGTGGAGAAAGGATTTGCAATCGCAGGCAATGGAAAATCCTTTGCTGATTTTGATATTGCGCCTTTTGTGACCGTGCAGATGGGTGATGACATTGACGCGTGCCGTCTTCCAATCAAGCAGTTCCTGGCACTCTATATCGGTGGCATGGGTTCAAAGAAAAAGAATTTCTACAAGGATTTTGCCTCAAAGATGGGTTATGCAGACGTCGCCGGGGAAATCCAGGATCTTTACCTTGCCGGTAACAAGGAAGAGGCCACGATGCTTATTCCAGATGAACTGGTGGACGAGATTGCGCTGGTTGGAACCAAAAAGGACATACAAGCCCGTGCGGAAAAATGGCTGGCACAGGGCGATTATATAAAGACGATGATCTGCTCGGTGACACAACCCGAGGCCCTGCCCGTACTGATGGAAGTTCTTGGAAGCTGATAGCGTGAGCGCGTCTTTGCTTGATAGCGATGGCCTGCTCAGGCTTTTGCAGCATACCTATTTCGATAATATCGACAGTGCTGATGCCAGCAGTGCCGCCCGGGCCTTTAATGAAGACGCCGAATGGATACACACGCAGGTATGGGAACATGATGGTCATAGCAGGAGGAACGTAGATACCTTGAAGGGACGCCAGGCTATCGAGGATTTTCTTGCAGCACGTATTGGCGAAATGCAGGCAATCGGTTTCAAGCACAAGGTGCATGCAGTCGTTTGTGACGGCAAGTCTGGAGCCTTTCGTGCAAACGTAGTAGGAAAAGAAGGTGAAGCATTGCCGTTTTTTGGTTGGGTGGAACTGGAGAACGGCCTTATTAGCACGTATATCATCCACCCTGAAAGATAAACTGATTTAAAAACGGAGATAGGTATGTCCGAAGGTATTGTAAAGATTGCAGTTGCAAAGTTTGGTTGTATCGGGGCCGCACCCCTGCTTGATCTTATTCTTGATGAGCGAGCAGACCGCGACGACCTTGAAGTACGTGGTTATACGAGTGGTGCCAAGCTGGACCCGGAATCCTGCTCAGCGATCGTGGAAGATATCATTGGATATGAACCCGACATTGTTATTATCAGCAGCCCCAATGCGGCATTACCGGGTCCGACCCAGGCGCGCGATACTTTTTCTGAAAAAGGTCTTGCCTCGATCACGCTTTCCGACGGCCCTTCGAAAAAAGCCTTCATAGGCAAGGACGATGATGGCAACAAGATTTTCAAGGTTGCTGATAACCAGGGCTTTATCGTTTTACCCTGCGATCCCATGATCGGTGCACGGCGCGAGTTCCTCGACCCAAGCGAGATGAGTCTCTTTAATGCCGACGTGATCAAGGTGCACGCGGTCACCGGCGTCACGCGTTTTTTACAGGTCGCGCTGGACAAGGTGGTGTCCGAGATCAAGCTCGGGGAAACACTGGAGATGCCGCGGCTGGTGGCAGAGGCAGAAGACGTGGTTGCCGCGACACAGTTTGCAAACCCTTATTCGGTCGCCAAGGCAATCGCCGCGCTGGGTATTGTAGAGTCAGTGGCAAAGTTAACCACGAAGGGCTGCTTCATGGTCAAGGAAGCGGAGCGATACGTACCTCTCGTTGCTGCCGGGCATGAAACCCTGAGAGCCGCGGTGAAGCTGGCGGATGAAATCCGCGAACTGGAAAAATCTGTCGATGGCGTGCTGCGTACTCCACACAGTGCCCACGGCAATACTCGTAAGGCAACCTCGCTTGGAGAGAAACCGGCCTGATAGCTTTAGTGCCTTAGCACTCTACTGAAAAGCGGTGACCGGCATAGATCCTTTCGTTGTGCAGTGGCTGCAGGTGCCTGACAAAGGTCTGTGCTGTTTCACGCCAGGTACGCTTTGAAGCGAAATCAATACAGTCCTCGGAGTTCAACTTGCAGGCGGCGATAGCTGCTTTTCCAAGATCATTATCCAGCACACCGGTCACGCCGTTTTTCACAACGTCGATCGGTCCCTGCACGGGGAAGGCAGCGACAGGCAAACCACAGGCCATGGCTTCCAGCATGACAACACCATAGGTGTCAGTCAGGCTTGGAAACACGAAGACATCCGCTGAGGAGACATTCTCGGCGAGTTCCCTGCCATGCTTCATACCGGTAAAGTGCACGTCGTCATAGCGCTTTTGCAGCTTTCCAAGATCGGGACCATCCCCAATAACAACCTTGCTGCCGGGTAAATCCAGTTTAAGGAAAGACTCTATATTTTTTTCAACCGCGACACGTCCCATGTAGGCGAATATGGGGCGTGGTAAATCAAAAAGGTTTTTGCCCCATGGTTTGAAAATCGTGGTGTCCACACCACGGCACCAGGTCTCAACATTTTTAAAGCCACGCTCTTTCAGGGCACGACTCTGTGAGTCGGTGGGTGAGAGTGTTCGTACTGCCGGTTCATGAAAACGACGCACCATGGCATAGGACAGGGCCAGCGGTACCGGCGCACGCAACCTGATGTATTCCGGAAAGCGCGTGTGAAAAGAGGTAGTAAAGGGCAGGCCGTGTTTCAGGCAATAGCTTCGAGCTGCAAAACCAATTGGCCCCTCGGTGGCGATATGCAGTGCATCAGCGTAGCTGCTCTCGATTATCTCGGCCACTTTCTGGCCGGGAAATACTGCCAGCCTGATATCCGGGTAAGTCGGTAAGGGCACCGTGCGAAACAGGTCTGGATGGATAACTTCGACATCGTTGCCAATGCTTTCAAGGTATTTACAAACGTTCTGATAGGTGCGAACGACACCATTAACTTGCGGTGCCCAGGCATCCGTGGCGAGTACTATTTTCATCTTAAGCTACTTCTTCAAGGTCAAGGGTTTTGAGCGAGGACTGTTCATCGGTCCAGTGTAGTAATTCCAGGTGACCATCATTGGTTTCAACAAGCGCGGTACAACTTTCAACCCAGTCACCGCAATTGCAGTAAATAATATTGTTTATCCTTGTGATCTCGGCGTTGTGTATATGTCCCGATACAAGACCATCAACTTCATGCTTCTCCGCAGCAATGGCCAGTGCGGTTTCAAAGTTGCTAATGAAGTTCACCGCGTGCTTGACCTGGTGCTTGAGTGCCTTGGCCAATGACCAGTAAGGAATACCCCTCCAGCGGCGGTACAGGTTGACCACACCATTCAGGCTAAGCAGGAAGGCGTAAAGACTGCTGCCGAGCAGGGCTACCGCTTTTGAGCTGCATACGACAGCATCAAATTCATCGCCGTGCATGATAAGAAAACGTTTACCTGTCTTGGTGGTATGGATTGCCTTTACCTGTATTTCCAGGTTGCCCAGCTGCATGGCGGAATAGGCGCGGAATATCTCGTCATGATTGCCCGGCACATACACTATTTTTGTACCGTGCTTTGCCTTGCCAAGAATGGTACGAATCACGTCATTATGTGCCTGTGGCCAGTAAAGCTTCTTTTTCACCTGCCACACATCGATAATGTCACCGACGAGGTAGAGGTAATCGCAGGTGGTCGAGCGAAGAAAGTCGAGAAGAAATTCAGCGCTGCAGCCACTGAAACCAAGGTGCACATCCGAGATAAAGATTGCCCGAAAGTGTTTCGGACTGATGTGTCTCACGTTTGAAGTTGGGGTCATCATAGAATTGAGTGGCAAGTATGGGCTCGAAATGTGACAAAATATGAAAGCCAATATGACAGTAGGATTAAATTTTCCCGTTTGATCAGTTAAATATCGTGGATATTTAATCTATTTTTCATTACTTATATATAGGCCCTTGTAAAAACAGGAATCATCGGTGAAAACGGAGAATCGAATTGTCCGCTGACAACATTACCTACCAGGACCTGCCCAGTATCAGTGGCGGCAGCCTTGCAGACATTCGCCCTGAGCAGCGAGACAGTGCGCTGAAAGGCGCTCAGATACTGGCCAGGTGCCTGAAGCTGGAAGGCGTGGACGTGATTTTTGGCTACCCCGGCGGTGCCAACCTGGAGATCTTCGATGTTCTCGCGGAATCCGGTATTGATTGTGTACGGGTAGAGCACGAGCAGGGCGCCGCGCACGCGGCACAGGGCTACGCCCGCGCCAGTGGCAAGGTGGGTGTCTGTCTCGCCACCTCAGGTCCGGGCGCTACAAACCTTGTCACCGGCATAGCGGATGCCAACAGCGATTCCACGGGAATCGTGGCGATTACCGGGAACGTGCCGTCACACCTGCTGGGAAAGAACGCTTTCCAGGAAGTGGACATCGTCAGCATCACGAAGCCCATTACCAAGAAAAATTACCTCGTGGAGAAAGTCGGGGACATACCGGAGGTGGTAAAAGAGGCATTCACCCTTGCCGGCGGTAATCGGCCCGGCCCGGTGCTGATCGATATCCCCAAGGATATCCAGCAGCATTACCCGAGAGACCCGGACGGTAACTATGCACCGCCGCGTATGCCGGCGGTGATTGAACACCCGGAAGAAAAAATTGCAGGTCTCACGGAGAACCAGCTGGATGAATGTCTCAGGCTTGTTAAGGAAGCGCAGCGCCCACTTATTTATGCAGGTGGTGGCATTGTCAGCGCCGGGGCTGAAGAGGCACTGCTTGCGCTGGCGGAAAAATTGCATTGTCCCGTTGCCGTGACAGTCATGGCCGTGGGCGCATTTCCGCCGGGGCATGAACTTTCGCTGCACACGCTTGGCATGCACGGTAGCAAGTATGCCAATGTTGCAATCAACGAGGCCGATCTCGTGCTGGCACTGGGTGTGCGTTTTGACGATCGTGTTACCGGCAAGATCAGTGAATTTATCCAGTCAGGAAAGATCATTCATATTGATATTGATCGAAACGAGTTAAACAAGAATAAAACGGTCACGCTACCCATTTGCGCCGAGATAAAAACTGCCATGCAGCAACTCATCGCTGGTGCCGAACAAAAATCCTGCGCCGACTGGAATAATTACCTTGCGGGTTTACGTACTGAATTTCCCTTTCCCCTGGGCAGCGGTGAGGGGATCAAGCCACAGAAAGCCATCGCGCTGTTGAGTGATATGACAGGTGGCGAAGCCATTGTCAGTCTTGGGGTGGGGCAACACCAGATGTGGGCCATGCAGCATTACCAGAGTGCGTGCTCCCGTTCTTTCCTGTCCAGTTCCGGTTTTGGCACCATGGGTTATGGTTTACCGGCCGCCATTGGGGCCAAGGTAGCCTGTCAGGATCGCATGGTGATCGACATTGACGGTGATGGCAGCCTGAACATGACCATCCATGAACTCAGTACCTGTCATCGTTACGGCATTGGTGTCAAGGTGGTTGTCATTAACAACCAGTGGCTGGGCATGGTCAGGCAATGGCAGGACATGATCTATGAAGGCAATCGTGCGTGCTCCGACTTATCCGATCCACTGATGCAGGTAAAGCCAGGTACTGAGGCCGACATCTATCCAGACTTCCTGTCCATCGCCGCGGGTTATCGTGTGAAAGCCGAGCGCGTTACAGACATGGAAGAACTAGCCGCAGCCTATGAACGCATGCTTGCCGATCCCGATGAGCCCTGGCTGCTGGATGTCATTGTTAATGCGGATGAGAATGTTTACCCGATGATTCCAGCAGGTGCCAGCTACCGGGACATCATCATGGGAGATGAAGAACTGGATGCGACGGACAGGGATAACCAGGGTTCGAATATTTAACAATTCTGATCGAATGGCCCGTGTAACTGCTATCGTTTTTTTTGTAACGGGATTAATTCTTGTGTCATGGGCTTTTTACCTTGAGCCTTCAAGTTTTCGAATCCGAGAGGAAACTGTCACTGTCCCGCGGTGGCCATCACAGTGTAACGCTCTGCGGATCGCAGTACTCGCAGATTTACATGTTGGCTCCCCTTACAAAGATCTCGACAGTCTTCGAGACCTTGTTAACAGAGTCAATCAAGCTAAACCTGATCTGACTCTTTTACCAGGAGACTTCGTAACACAGCGAGTTGTGGGAGGAACTTTAATCGCACCTGAAGCGGCAAGCGCTGTGTTGGCTAAACTAAAAGCACCTCTTGGAGTTTATGCGGTCCTTGGTAATCATGATTGGTGGTTAGACTCAAAGCGAGTTGAAAAAGCTCTTTCCAGCAATGGAATTGAGGCACTGGAAGATAGATCAACGGATTTAAGCAAAGGTGACTGTCATCTCAAACTTGTTGGTATTAGTGATTTTTGGGAGGGTCCCCACAATATAAACCAGGCGTTGGCGGATGTTGGTGCGTCCGATAGCGTGCTCGCATTCACACATAACCCTGATGTATTTCCTGAAATACCGAACAATGTGCTACTGACAATTGCGGGTCATACACACGGAGGACAAGTATATATCCCTGTGATTGGTCGTCCTATTGTGCCTTCGAATTTTGGTGAGCGTTACGCTATAGGACATATTATTGAAGATGGGAAACATCTGTATGTAAGCCCAGGCGTTGGCACAAGCATAATTCCCGTCAGATTCCTGGTCCCACCAGAAGTGACAATATTGAAAATTGTTAAAGACGCAATGTAACTTAAAGATTAGCTCCTGGCTTGATGCCTGGTACGGCATTGTGGACACGCATACGTCTTCACTTTCAGGATAAATTTACCGCGACATTGGCATCCAGCAGTGCCTGGCGCTCTTCAGCTTCCCTTACCTCTACCTGCACTTCTATACGTGCTTTGCCCTTATCCAGTAGCTTTACAAGAAAATCCTGGTAGTCTTTCTCATCAAGCTGGCAGTTTGTCCTGATGTTATCGTACACCGGCCGCCGGTAGGCAATCTCCGCCCTGGCGATAACCACGTCTGCCCGGTGACCTTCTTCAAGAAGTCGCATGTGTACCAGGCCCCAGGCGGTGAGGGCAGAGAGGCTGTAAATACTGCCGGCAAAGGCGGTGTCGTGGATATTGAAGTTTGCTTCGCTGACCGGCGCTTCCAGTATCGCCAGGTTGTTATCAAGCTGTTTAACCTTCAGTTGCATGGCACTACCCAGCGCAATAGTGTCGTAGATTACCTGCTGCAACTGCATGGCCCTGTCGCTACTGTGTTCACTCATTTTCCAAATCCTCCACCGCCGGGTGTTTCGATCACGATCATGTCACCGGGGGAAACCTCGGCCTCGTCATTCCCGGACAGCTGTAGTTCCGTACCATTCTTTTTCACCAGGTAGTTTCGACCGCGTGCACCGCTTTCTCCCCCATGGACACCAAAGGGGTCGGTGTCACGACGAGAGGTGAGCATGGTGACGGTCATATTCTCGAGGAAGCGAAGCTTGCGAGTCACGCCATTGCCTCCGGTGTGTTTTCCCCGGCCGCCGGAATCGCGGCGAATAGAAAATTCTTCAAGCCGAACCGGGAAGCGCCATTCGAGGACCTCGGGGTCGGTCATACGCGTGTTTGTCATGTGACTGTGGACCGCATCGCAGCCGGGATGGTCCGGGCCGGCCCCGGTGCCACCGCATATTGTTTCGTAGTTCTGGTACTCCTGGTTGCCGTAAAGCAGGTTGTTCATCGTGCCCTGTGATGAGGCCATGGCACCGAGCGCGGCAAAAAGTGCATCGGCAATGGCCTGCGACACCTCGGTGTTACCTGCCACCACTGCCGCAGGCCACTCGGGATTGAGCATTGAGCCCGCGGGGACGCGTATGTCCAGGGGTTCAAGACAGCCCTGGTTAAGGGGAATATCGTCATCGACCAGGGTGCGAAATACATAGAGCACGGCAGCCTTGCACACAGCCAGCGGTGCGTTGTAGTTACCCTTGCTTTGAGGACTTGTACCGGTAAAGTCAATCACCGCTTTGCGGGTGTTCCTGTCGACAAGTACCGACACATGAATTTCCGCACCGTCATCCATCGGGTAGATAAAACTGCCGTCGCTGAGAACATCAAGCACGCGACGCACTGACTCGGCAGCATTATCCTGTACGTGCTGCATGTATGCCTGCACCACGTCGACACCAAAGTGTTGCAGCATCTTCTTAACTTCCCGTACTCCCGTTTCATTGGCGGCGATTTGCGCCTTTAGATCGGCCATGTTCTGCTCCGGGTTGCGACAGGGCCAGGGTCCGCTTTGAAATAAATCCAGGGCTTCAGCTTCACGCAGGACCCCTTTTTCGACGAGAAGGAAGTTGTTAATCAACACGCCTTCTTCATCGATATGCTGACTGCCAGGGGGAGATGACCCCGGAGTACGCCCGCCAATGTCTGCGTGGTGACCGCGCGAGGCGACATAAAAAAGGATCCCGTCGCCGCGGTCATCAAACACCGGCGTAATAACGGTAACATCAGGGAGGTGTGTGCCGCCGTGGTAGGGATCGTTCAGCATGTAAACATTGCCCGGGCACATGCTGTCCCGGTTGAGCCGTATGATCTCCTTTATTGATTCTCCCATGGAGCCAAGGTGTACCGGCATGTGTGGTGCGTTGGCAACCAGCCGACCCTCACTGCTAAATATCGCGCAGGAGAAGTCCAGTCGTTCCTTGATATTGACCGAGTAGGCAGTGTTGGATAGCGTCGCCCCCATTTGCTCTGCTATGGACATAAAAAGATTGTTAAAGACTTCCAGCATGACCGGGTCCGCGCTTGTTCCTACAGCTTCACTCGCGGGACGCTCCTCGATCCTTTGTAACAGCAGGTGCCTGTAGCGGTTCAGGGTCAGCTGCCATCCTGGTTCAATGACGAGGGTACTATTGTTTTCAACGACGATGGCGGGGCCGCTCAACTCGTGTCCGGGTTGCAGGGAGTCGCGTTCATAGAGCGGCACGTCCTGCCATTGATTATTGATCCACATGCTGACGTGGTCGCCCGGTTTTGCGGGTTGCGTGGCAGGCTGATCGGTAACACTTTCAGCCGGTGTGTCGCTCTCACCGATGGTCTCTACGCTGACTGACTCAATGAGCAGCTCTCGCGCTTCGTCGATAAAGCCAAAACGCTGGCGGTGCAGTGATTCAAATTCCGACTGCATTTCATTGCAACCGCCACGGGTCACGGGCAGGGAGTTATCTGTGCCGGCATAGCGAATATGCACAAGCTCAAGGTGCTCGATGTGCTTTTCATGCACCTGCTGTGCGAGTACTTCCTCCTTGCCCTTTATTGCAAGCTGTTGGCAAACCTCGCGCAGGGCTGTTTCACATTCACTATCAAGAGCTATGTCCATCTGCGCCTGTTGAATAACGCGAATGTCTGCAAGGCCCATACCGTAGGCGGAAAGCACGCCAGCCAGGGGATGCAGGAAGATACGCTCAATACCGAGGGCATCGGCGACACGACAGGCATGTTGTCCGCCCGCGCCGCCAAAGCAATTTAATGTATAGGCAGTCACGTCATGTCCGCGTTGCACGGATATTTTCTTTATAGCATTGGCCATGTTTTCCACGGCAATCCTGAGATAGCCCTCTGCGATGTCTTCCAGTGAAATTTGCCGCTGACTTTCAGAAAGGATCTTTTGCTGTAGTTTCAAAAAACCATCAAGCGTGGCTTCGCGATCAAGCGGCTGGTTTCCGGTGCTGCCAAAAACGCGCGGAAAATAGTCTGCATGAATTCGCCCAAGCAGGACATTACAGTCCGTCACCGTGAGGGGACCTCCGCGGCGGTAACAGGCGGGGCCAGGATCTGCGCCTGCGGAGGCGGGACCCACTCGAAACCTTGAACCATCAAACTCGAGGATGGACCCTCCACCTGCCGCGACCGTGTGAATGTGCATCATGGGCGCACGAAGACGCACTCCTGCAACCTGGGTTTCAAAACTTCGCTCGTAATCACCGTGGTAATGGGTAACGTCAGTTGAAGTGCCACCCATGTCGAAGCCGATAAGCCTGTCGTAGCCCGCCATGCCTGCTGTTTTCACCATCCCAACGACGCCACCCGCCGGCCCGGAGAGAATGGCGTCTTTTCCCTGGAATCGGCGTGCATCCGTCAGCCCGCCGCTTGATTGCATGAACAGGAGTTCCGGCCCGCTGCCATTTTCCTTCTTGATGCCGGGGTAGTCGGACACCCTGTTGATATAGCGCCGAAGTATGGGAGACAGGTAGGCATCCAGCACGGTGGTGTCAGCTCTCGACACGATTTTCACCAGCGGGCTCGTGCTGTGACTCAGGGATACCTGCTGGTAGCCAATGTCAGTGGCCACTTGTGCCAGCGCCTGCTCATGCCGGGGATAGCGATAGCCGTGCATCAGGGCTATGGCAATACAGCGGTATCCCTCATCAAAGGCTGACTGCAGTTTTTCTCCTGCACTCGACAGATCAAGGGGCCTGACGACTTCACCGTGCGCGCCCATTCGTTCATCAATTTCAATCACCGAGCTGTACAGCATTTCAGGTAATACGATGTGTCGGGCAAAGAGATCGGGGCGATTCTGGTAGCCAATGCGAAGTACATCGGCAAGCCCACGGCTTGTCACAAAAACAGTTTTCTCGCCGCGGCGTTCAAGTAGTGCATTGGTAGCCACCGTGGTACCCATTTTTATACTGCTGATGAGATGTGAAGGCAGGGCGTCTTCGTCCTGGACGCCAAGGATATCCCGCATGCCCTGGATTGCTGCGTCATCATAGTGCTGCGGATTGTCGGACAATAACTTGTGGGCGCGCAATTCACCTTTTGGGGACTGGGCTACGACATCGGTAAAGGTACCGCCACGGTCTATCCAGAAGCACCAGTTGCCTGAAGATCCAGTCATTGAATAAAAGGGGAAAAATGAAAACACCAAGCTTAGAGCCTAAAGCCCCCAAATAAAAGACTATGTATAAAAGGCTACGAATAAAAGAGCACGAGTAAGACCAGCCGAATCTTGCCTATGCCTGGCAAGATCATGTGCTCTTTCCAGTTTCACTATTCCCCATTACACTGGATTGATGGGACTCGATATTAATGCATTGCCGGTGCTGGGCCTTGGGGCCAGCCTCAGCCTTTCCTCGCAACCTGACCCGGTAAAGCTGGTGAACCAGCGCGGTGGTCCGGGTTTTGTTGAATATGCCGGGTTGGTTGACGTGAACCAGGTCATCAATGAAGTGGATCGCATCAGGGAGACTGGCGCCGCGATCCTTTACCATCCCTCGTACATTAATTTCTGCGGTTCCCACGCCAACAGTCATTCGTGGTTGAAGGCGACGGCCCTGCATGTTGAGAAAGTGGGCTCGCCCTGGTTTGCGCAGGATTGCGCCTACTGTTTCTGGCAAGAAGGACCGGGTTATTCGACCAGTCTTGGTTATTTCATACCACCTATTTTTAATCGTTCATCGCTGGCACTGGCGATTGATCGGGTTAAGGAAGTGCAGGACTCGGTTCCGGTACCGATTGCCATTGAACCGCCACCGTTTAGTTTTGTTGCGGGCACCATGCCGCTGTTTTCTTTTTTTGCAGAGCTGAGCGAGGCCACGGACGCTGCCATTCTGCTGGACATGGGTCACCTTGTGTCCTGGGAGATGGCAAGCGGGCAAAAGGTCTCCGATCATCTCGACGAGTTACCCTGTGAAAGGGTGATCGAAGTTCATATTGCCGGCGGGCAGTTAAAAAAAGGTGAGCAGGGGCCCATCTACATTGATGCCCATGAAAGCACGATCCTGGAGCCCACCTGGAAGATGCTGGCAAGCATGTTGCCGCACCTGCCGAATTTAAGGGCTGTGTGTTTTGAATGCGAGGGCGTGGAAGAGAATCGGGTGATGTCGACGCTGGAGAAAGTCAGGACAGCCATACATGAGCACAGCGCCAGCGAGTCGCTGTTAGCTTGCCTGGAGCAGCAAGCATGAGTTTTGTAGAACAGGAAAGGGCCCTGTTTGATTTACTGTTTGATAGTGAATTGAGATCCCGGTTTACCAGCGAGGGGGTGAGCGCGCTGGCGTCTTACGAGTTACTGGAAGAAGAACAGGCGGACTTTGAAACGATTCGTCCCGATGCGCTGGAACTTGATGCAAAGATGAGACGGGATTTCCTGCTGGCACATATTTGCCGGGCCTTTCCGCTCAGCTTCGCCATGACGTCATCACTGCAGGCGGGTATGACGAGCCTGAAAGCCCTGGTTGACACGGAAACCATGAGAGCATCGCCGGTCGCACGAGCGTCGGTCTATGGTAAACGCCTGCGGGATTACCTCTCCGGATCCGAGGAAATAAAGCAGGATGAAAAGCCGCTTGTGATTTCCATTGTCGAGGCGGAGCTTGGCATGGCCTGGACTGCTGCTGCACTAAAGGATGAAGTCATCGCGGGAAAGAGCCCGGCAAGTGAAGATGACGCGGTGCCTGGCGACTGGGCAAGCCGACCGATGAGACTGGCCGACTTCGTCAGTGCATCGATCATTCCGCAGTCCTATGGTGCTCTAAAGAAGGCCCTTTGCCAGGCACTCGATACTGAGCTCTGGAATAGCCTGAAGCAGGTTCCCTTGAGTCGAAACCAGCGGAGATCGGCTTTAAGTAGCGAAGCACCGAGATTGCTGGTGATGCGGGCTTTTGCCAGTCATGTCTCCAGCTGCGAGCCGGTCATCGAGCATAAAACAGTGGAACTGAGCGACGGCTTTGCGCCACTGCTACAGCATATCAACGGCGAAACAAGTATTGAGAACCTGTTGCAGCAATTTCGCCAGGCAGGCGCAAGCGAGCAGATGGCCGAAGGTGTCAGGCAGGGTTTCAGGCAGCTGGTGGATAACGGGATGTTACAGGTCGCAACCTGACCGGCAGGCTGAATGTATCAGCCGCCGGGGTTGCGTGAGACTGAACCTCGAAGCTTGTCCATTTGTCGACGCGCCTCGGTTTGTGAGCGGCCCATGGACGCCACCGTTCGGCAAACCTTGCGCTTGATGCGACTGCCTATGGGTGCTTCTTTCCTGCAAACAACCTTGTACTTTGATTTTGACTTGTTCTGGTTGTACTGGTCCGCTATGGCATCTGTCTCGTCGTCCGCGTGGGTCACGACGAAGCCGCTACCAAGAAAAAGACACAAGCTGACCAGGACCAGGTTAACACTCTTTACAATATTCATTTGGTGACTCCGATCCGTTCCTGGTATTGCAGACACATTTCTTCCATGTGTCTCAAGTTATGCGGGGGAGTATATCATCGGGGGGCTGATTGGGGCTAACGGGCTAAAAACCATGAAAATCATTGGCTTATGGTATCGATGCAGGCACAGGGCGGTGCTTCCGGGGTGCCGGTAATAGAATTCCCCTTGATTGTTCTGGCGACGGTGTCAGGCTAGCATGCCCAGTTGAAATCTCAGGCCGGAGTTAACTGATGCAAACACTCGTGATCATGTGGCAGCCCAACGATAAATGGCATGCCCTCTCAAGCGATGAAAAGAAGAACTACCTGCTGGGTCTTGATACTGCTGTTAACGAGGCACGATCCCACGGTGTCATGACCCTAGGCTGGAGCCGGATTGATACCAGCCTGCCGCTGGCGCCCGCGGAAGGTTACGTGGGCGTGTTTGCCATGGACAGTATTGAAGATATACACGGACTGGAGCAAAACGTCGGGGAGTCCGGCTGGTATGAATACTTTGACTCTGTCAATGTCAGTATTTCCCCCGCAGGCGGTACCAATCCCCTGCCAAGCCGGGAGTACGCAAAACTGCTGGATATTGATCTTTAGTAATTACAAGTTAAGAGGAGAGCGATAGTGAATATTGCGATATTGCTTTATGACGGTATGACTGCCCTTGATGCCATGGGGCCTTACGAGGTACTGGCCGCCATGCCAGGAGCGGAGATAAATTTTGTAGCTAAAAAAGCAGGAATTATCACCACGGATAATGGTATTCCCCTGTTAAACGCAGAAAAAACACTCGCTGATGTGCCGGCACCGGACATGTTCCTGATACCCGGTGGACCTGATGTCTCCCATGTCGCTGCCGATGAAGAAGTCCTTGCCTGGATAAGAAAAGCGCACGAGACAACAAAGTGGTCAACGTCCGTCTGCACGGGTGCATTAATTCTTGGTGCTGCCGGCGTACTTGAAGGTCTCGAAGCGACAACACACTGGATGATGCATGACCAGCTCCGGGATCTTGGTGCGACACCGACACTGCAACGCGTCATCCAGCAGGGCAAGGTGTTTACCGCGGCCGGTGTTTCCTCGGGTATCGACATGGCACTGACACTCGCGGCCGTGGAGTACGGGGATGATGTAGCGCAGGAAATCCAGCTCATCATCGAATACGACCCGGAACCGCCGTTCAATGCCGGTTCACCGCTCAAGGCACCGGAGAGCGTGGTAAATTCTCTCAAGGCAAAATTTGCAGAACTGATGGCCTGATCGCAGCTGGCAACAAGCATGGGCGCAGCATCGAAACTTCCCGCGGATTTTTCTTCACTTGATGCCTGGTCAGGCTGGGTTATTCCGAGTGAGGAATCAAGACGGGAAAAATGTGCGGCCACGAGCATGGATGAGCTCAGGCGCTTTTATGACGCGATGCTGGAGTCTGCAGATTCCATCCTGGAATACCTGAATTCATTTCCGCTCGATCAGTTACCTGTCGCGGAGCAGAATCTTTTTTATCTCCTGCAATCCTTTATTGAAGCATCTGTCTCTATTGAAATGTTTGAACAACCGGAGATGGATTACGCGATGGGAATCAGGCGATTTCAGCCGGTACACCACGAAGTACCGTGAGAAAAACATATGCACTGCGCAAAAATAATATATTCAAGGACTCCCGACAGCTGGTTTGATTTTGATCACTATTTTTCGGTGCATTTACCACTCGCGCTGAATGCCATAAAACCCTACGCCAAAGTGCTCAGGGTTGAAGTCGATAAAGGTGAGGGCGGTATGCAGGGTAAAGAAGACTTACCCTATCACTGTATTTGTTCTGTTTACTTTGAAGGTCCCGAAGGGCCGGAAGGATTTCGCCAGCTATTTGCCACTCCCGAAGATGGTCAACCCGTGGCGGATGATATTCCCAACTACACCAATGCCAAGGTTGAGTTTCAATTCAGCGAGACGCTGCCATTTACTGATGTATGAGTGAAGAGAGCAACAAGCGTTTTACCTCTCAACACCCGGAGCTCGGAACGGCCCCGGTATCGACATTGCCCTACTACGATCCCGGGTTCTTTAAAAAAGAAAAGGAAAAAATATTTTCCCGTTGCTGGATAAACGTTGGCCGCGAGGAAGAGATACCGGCAACCGGAGATTATTTTGTTCGTGAACTGAAGGTGTGTAACACATCGATTCTGGTGGTCCGTGGAAAGGATAATGTGGTGCGGGCTTTTCATAACATGTGTTCTCATCGCGGTAACCCCATCGCCTGGGAAGACCGGGGAAACTGTCCCGGGCTTTTCGTGTGTCGGTTTCATGCCTGGAGTTTTGAAACAACCGGGGAGCTTGCAAGGATCAACGATGAAGATCGTTTTTTTGATGTCGATAAGACCTCAAATGGCCTGGCAAAAGTCACGCTTGATAGCTGGCAGGGTTTTCTTTTTATTAACCTTGACGCCAATCCATCTCAATCACTGGCAGAGTATCTCGGTGGCGTGGTCGAAGCGGTGAAGGGGTATCCATTCAACAAGCTCAGGTATACCTACAAGTATCGCGCAGAGGAAAACGTTAACTGGAAACTGTTGCAGGAAGCCCAGCAGGAAGGATGGCATGTGCCCTACCTGCACCAGAAAACCCTGGCCAAGACGGCGGCTAATCCCGGGCAAATGTTTCGCCATGCAGCAATCAAGTGTTACGGGCCACATTCGATGGTTTCTTCCCATGCGCCGGATTCCTATTCACCGACGCCGGTGGCGGCGCTAAGCATGAAGTTTGGCGGAGGTGTCTATGATGCCTTTGCCAATGAAAACGACGAAGAAGAGTCCATGGACTGGCATGGTGCATTTGACCTCTACCATGTATTCCCGAATTTTTTCATAGGCTTATTACGAGGCTCGTACTTCACATACAATATATGGCCGCAGGATGTAGACCGCAGTACCTGGGAAGTGCGATTGTATTATCCGGAACCCCGCAATGCCGGCGAGTTATTCAGCCTGGAGTATGGAAAATGTGGTTTACGTGATACGCTGAGAGAAGATGCATTTACACACGAAAAGATCCAGTCGGTGATCGCATCAGGGGCCAGGAGACATTTTCACCTGCAGGATGAAGAACTCGCAGTACGCAACTTTAATAATGCCGTCACCAGGTACGTCAACGATTAACAGAAGGGGCAAACCATGAGTAATGATCTTGAAGAAATTAAGCAGCTTCTCGAGGGCATCAACGCCAAGTTAACTCACCTGGAAGACATCGAGGCGATCCAGCGACTGATTGTTACCTATGCCCGCGGTTGTGACCGTGGCAATGATCCCACCGTCATCGGTCCGCTTTTTACCGAGGACGGTACCTGGGAATGCAAGGGATTTGGCAAGTATGAATCCCGCGATCATGTTGCACGTGGACTACATGGTATCGCTGGTGAAAAGATCTGGTGGTCACTGCACTACATGATATCCCCGCAAATTGATATCGATGAAAGTGGTGAGTCTGCAAAAGTTTTCTGGTACCTGTGGGAGTCAGCCACCGTACCCAATCCGCAAAGCGATGAAGCCGAGGCTCACTGGATCGGTGGTACTTACGATGTTGAATGTGTAAAGCTGGATGGAAAGTGGTTTTTCAAGACCATGGAGCTGAAACTCAACATGGTCAGTCCCTACAATGATGGCTGGGTGAACGCAAAATTTCTTGATGGCAGTCGCAAGGCGCCGTACCTGATGAACCTTCAGCCTGGGAAATACTACTGGTGTTCCTGCGGCAAATCCCAGAATCAACCCTTCTGTGATGGGTCGCATAAGGACACAAAACGCACGCCAATGGAAATAGAGATCAAGGAAATGGAGCACGTGGCGCTCTGCGGCTGCAAGTACTCAAAGACCAAACCCTATTGTGACGGTTCTCACCTGCATCTAAACCTGGACGAATAAACCCATGCTCAGCAGGCGAACATTCATGCTGTCGGCCCTGTCACTGCCGGGCATGTCGCTTGTCTCTTCAAACGCCATAGCAACAGGTGCGGAATCAACCAGGATCATCGCCGTCACGGAAGATATCTGTCGTGACACCCGGGCATTTGCCGCTTACCTGCCGGTATCACTGATCGACAGCGATCCGGCTTCCATGATGCTGCATATTGCCAAAGGATTTGAAAACCGGGATTTCCAGGTCGCCTATGGTTTGACACGGGATTCAAACATGATGCTGCTCGAGCAGTATGCACAACAGCATGGTTACAGCCTGCAATACCACGGTGTTCACAGTTATCGAGGGGATTCTCTTCATCACGATATATGGGCAACGAGCGAGTTGCTGGGTCACCTTCAAACGCAGTTGGCCGATAGCTCAATAGACTGGGTCTCCAGCATCAGTCGCGTACCGTTTTTCGCAGGACGGCGTGAGCGCGCCCTGCTTACTCGAGAGATCGAGACACGTCATTCAATGCCAGCGGATGCAACCGGCCAGCTGGTGTCCTGGATGTTTTACAGGGGATAAAAAGTGAAAGAGAGAACCCTGCCCGGAACACTTACCGTTGAAAGCTTTGAGCAGGCCATAGCTGAACTGCGAGAGGCCATCGGCCAGGACAGGGTGTTCACCGATACGGTGAACGAGCTTCGTTCCTATCGTGACGTGTATGCCACCACTCCCGATGAAGAACACATGCCGTCAGCCGCAGTTGCACCGGAATCGGTAGAAGAGATCCAGAAGATACTCCAGGTCGCGCGCAATCACCGTATTCCCCTGTGGACAATTTCCACCGGGAAGAATTTTGCCTATGGCGGACCTGCGCCCAGGAAAGCAGGGTACTTCGTGCTGGATTTAAAACGCATGAATCGCATTATCGAGGTGAACGAGAAACATGGCTATGCCGTGGTTGAGCCCGGTGTCAGTTACTTCGATCTACATCGACACCTGCGCAGGATCGGTAGCAAGCTGTGGGTCGATCCCGCCGCACCTGGCTGGGGTAGCGTGCTGGGTAACCTCAGCGAGCATGGCGCGGGTTACACGCCCTACGGCGATCATCTCCTGTTCAATTGTGGCATGCAGGTGGTGCTGGCTGACGGTAGCGTGGTGGATACCGGCATGGGTTCATCGGCAAGCAGCAAGACTTCCCACCTGTACAAGTATGGCAAGGGCCCATGGGTAGAAGGTCTTTTTACCCAGTCCAATTTTGGCATCATCACGAAGGTCGGTGTCTGGCTGATGCCGGAACCCCCTGGCTACCGGCCCTACATGGTGACCTTTCCCAAAGAGGAAGATCTTGAACAGGTCACTGAAATAGTAGGCCCCTTAAGACTGAACATGCTGATTCCCAACGCCGCCGTGACGGTAGGACTTATCTGGGAAGCATCGGCGCGGGCAACAAAAGCCCAGTTCTATAGCGGCAAGGGAGCAACACCACCCAGCGCCAGGCAGAAAATTGCCGATGAGCTTGATATCGGTATGTGGAATTTTTACGGCGCCCTGTATGGGCCACCGCCGATAATGGATAACAACTGGAAGGTCCTTGAAGAAGCACTGGGCAGTGTTCCCGGCGCAAAGTTTTACTTTGAAGGAGATCGGCCCAACGATGCCGCCTGGGATTACCGTGCCAAGCTCATGCGCGGTGTGCCCAGTATGACCGAGTACAGCGTCATGAACTGGGTTGGCAGTGGCGCACATATCGATTTTGTTCCCCGTTCACCGGTGACCGGCGAAGACGCCATGCGGCAGTTCAGCATGATCCGCGATCGCGCCAACGAGTACGGTTTTGATTACATCGGGGAATTCCTGGTTGGCTGGCGCGAGCTGCTGGATGTTTTTATGCTGGTGTTTGATCGTACCAGTGAAGAAGAACGCCAGCGCGCAAATGAGTGTTTTGCCATGCTGATTGAGGATCATGCAAGGCACGGTTATGGAGAATACCGTGCCCACGTGGATTTCATGGACCAGATCGCGGCAACCTATAACTGGAACGACGGTGCGCTATGGAAAATGCATCACCGCATCAAGGACACGCTGGACCCACTGGGCATTCTTTCCCCCGGCAAGCAGGGTATCTGGCCTGAAAGCTACAGGCAGGAAAAATCCTGATGAAAGCGCGGTTTTTCCTGCTCCTGTTGACCTGCATTTCGGTGACTGCCTGCTCCGACAAGGTGGAAGAGCAGGTACAGCCCTTACCACAATTAAGCAAGGAAGATGGCAAGCTTGTCTACGAATCCTATTGTGCTTCCTGCCATGATGGCGGTCCCGGTCATGCAGGTACCATGCGCCTGGCAATTCGCCTTGGCGAGGATAAGTCAGTGCTTGTTGAGCGCGACGATCTCAACCAGGAATATGTCAAGACGATCGTGAGACAGGGCATCATGCTGATGCCGCCGTTTCGACCATCTGAGATCAATGACAGGGAACTGGATGCGCTGGCACGCTACCTTGGTGATAAGGGAGCAAGGGGCTAGCCATGGCGAGGATTTCTGAAAACGCGAAGGCAGTTGCAGAACGGATTCACTGCCTGCGTGATTTTCTTGAGCTGCTGGAAGAAAACGGCCAGTTTATTCGATGGCCTGAAGCGGTGATGCCGGAGCCCGATATCAGGAAGGTCGCGGTAGCCTCCGGGCGTGACTCCATGGGTGCACCGGCCATCATGTTCGATCAGATCCGCGGCTATGAAGGGAAAAAGATGGTGCTGGGAGTGCACGGCAGCTTTACCAACATCGCCCTGTTGCTTGGGTACCCAAGGGGAACCAGTATCAAGGAACTGTTCTACGAATTAATTCAACGCTGGGGTTCAGACAAGCCCCTGCTCGAACATGTGGAACCTGAAGCCGCGCCGGTCAACGAAAACCGCATTGAAAGCGATTTTAACCTGTATGACCTGCTACCCCTTTACCGTGTGAATGCCTATGACGGCGGTTTCTATATAGCAAAAGCAAACATTGTCAGTCGTGATCCGGAAGACCCGGATAATTTTGAAAAGCAGAATGTCGGCATCTACCGTATCCAGGTCCATGGACCGGATCGTTTCAGTCTCCTCGCCGTGTCTTCCCATGACATGGCGCGGCAGATCCGTAGTGCCGAGGCCAATGACCTGAAGCTAAAGATAGCGGTGATGATTGGAAACCACCCCGCCATGGCCATGTTCGCCGCGACACCGGTCGGTTACGAGGAATCGGAATATGCCTACGCTTCGCAGATGATGGGCAGTCCTATGCAGTTGACGAAGTCTGGAAACGGGCTTGATATCCAGGCAGGTGCTGAAGTCGTGATCGAAGCAGAGCTTATAAATAATGAACGTGCCCTTGAAGGCCCCTTTGGCGAATTTCCCGGAAGCTATAGCGGCGTTCGCCAGGTTCCAATGTTTAAAATAACCGGCATCTCGCACCGCAACGATCCCATTTTTGAAAACATCTATATCGGTCGTGGCTGGACCGAGCACGATACCCTGATCGGTCTCAATACCTCTGCGCCAGTTTACTCCGAATTAAAGAAAGACTTTCCCGAGGTGCAAGCGGTGAATGCGTTGTACCAGCACGGCCTTACCGGCATCATCTCGGTAAAGAATCGCCATGCCGGCTTTGCCAAGTCAGTGGCCCTGCGCGCGCTCGGTACACCGCACGGATTGCTTTACCTGAAAAACCTGATCCTGGTGGATGAGTATGTGGATCCTTTTGATCTTAACGAAGTGATGTGGGCACTCTCCACCCGCACCCGGGCCAACGACATTCACGTCATCCCCAACATGCCCATGGTCATCGTTGACCCTGCTGCCGAGATACCCGGCAAGGGGCATCGTCTCATCATTGACGCCACCAGTTTCATGGAGCCAGACCCCGTTGGTGCAGATTCAAAACTGGTTATGCCACCAGGTGGGGTGGAGATCGATGAACTGGCCAGGATGGTGCAAAAACTGCAGGCGGAGACTGGGAAATGAGCTGTCCCCGCTGCCAGTCAGGAAAGCAACACCTGCGCAAGGAGCACGAGGGCATGGAGAAAGGCAAGCTGCTGTGGACAGTTTATTATTGTCAGCGCTGCTCATTTACCTGGCGAGACAGTGAAGCGGCGGAATCAATCGATCATGATAAGCGCGAAGCCTGGTTTCGGGTGGATCCCGATGACAGGGACAGTTATCCCCATAACATTCCACCTGCAAATTCTGAATGAGGAGTAGGCAAGTGAATCCAGCAACGCAAATGCCATTGATAAAAGCTGACCGCGAGGATTCTACTGGCATGAGGGCACGCTATGGAGACAAGATACTCGGCGTGACTCAACCGGCAAACATTGATGAGTTACAGGCCCTGGTACTTGATGCCAATGAAGGTCGTTATGGTTTACACGCACATGGTTTTGGCCTTGCTGCGAGCCAGAGACTCGACAACGTTGTCATCGTTGATCTTTCCAGTCTTAACGGGATTATAGAGGTGAATGAAAAGGCAGCTTATGCGCTGGTGGAGCCGGGTGTGACTTACCAGCAGCTTTACCAGTACCTGCAGGAAAGTGGAAGTGGCCTATGGATCGATCCGGACAGGAATAACATGAATTCGGTTGCCGCGAGTATTGCTGCCCACGAGTTTGGTTACACGCCCTATGGTGACCACGTCATGATGCAATGTGGTACTGAGGTGATGCTGGCCAATGGCGAGCTGGTCCGTCTTGGAATGGGAGCGTTGCCCGGTGCCAATACCTGGCAACTGGCCAAGTATGCATACGGCCCGTACGTCGACGGGCTTTTTACCCAGTCCAACCTGGGTATCGTCACTAAAATCGGTGTCTGGCTGATGCCTGCGCCACCGGCTTACCGACCTTTTATGCTGACTCTGGCGGGAAAGAATGATGTGGCGGCGGCGGTGGAAATACTACGTGATTTAAAAATCAACGTGATTGTTCCCAATTCTGTTGTAATCAGTAATGCCCTGCTTGATTCCGCTCCCTTCAAATCGAGAACAGACTACCTCGGAGAAAGCGGGCTTGATGGAGACAGGTTGAAAAGTGACACGGATCTTGGTGAATGGAATATTTACGGCGCCCTGTACAACACACCGGACAATGTCGATGTGCTCTGGCCCATGGTAAGCGAGGCACTGGCATCTATCGAGGGCTCACGCCTTTTTACTCAGGGAGACCGCGCGGAAGATCCCGTGTGGCGCGCCCGTGAAGGCCTGATGCGTGGCCAACCGGCCAGTGGATTTAATGACCTTAACAAGTGGAGCGGCGAGTATCGCTGCGACCTGGGTTTTGCCTGCCCGCCTGAAGGTGACGAAGTATTGAAACTGAATAGCATCATTGCCGACACGCTGGCGAAACATGGATTTGATGACCTCGGTGAGTGCATAGCAGGCTGGCGTTCTATCATACGCCGCAGTTACCTGCTTTTTGATGGTGACCAACTGCAGGATGCGGGTGAATGTCTTGGTGAAATGATCAGCAAGGCTGATGCAGAAGGCTTTGGCCTGACACACCAGGATACGAATCATCCGGAGTTACTAATTTTCACCAACAGCAACCGTGGTTTGAATGAGTTACAGGGCAGGTTGAAACAGGCCCTGGATCCCGGGCAGCGTTTCTACTAGTGCGATCGTACCGGGGTTCTGCTCAGAACCTTTGCAGGACATCACAGGCTTTTTTCACTCCCTGGTCGCAGGCATAGCGCGCGTCAGCGAGGGCCGCTGCCTGGTCCCCTCCATGCAGATAGGCGCCGCCCCTTTCAAGGTATGCGCGTGGGTCCTTGCCACCTTTTTCAATATAGCTGGTCCAGTAATCTACGATTTCAGGGAAACGTTTTTCCCTGGCCAGTAAATAATCAATATGCAGGTAGGCATCGAAGAAATCCGGGTCCAGTTTTACTGACGACTGGTAATTGCGTAGAGCCTTTTCATACTCAAGCTGCTTGCCGTAGGCGAGCCCGCGGTAGAAATAAGCCTGTGCATCAGCGGGGTTTGAATCCAGGTGTTCTGAATAGAGTTTTACGGCTTTTACATAATTCTCCTTTTCAAAAGCTCGCCACCCCTGCATGAATAGCGATTCCCTGTTTTTTCCCAAGGAGTCAAAGTGTAAAAACTTTCGATCGCCAAGGGACAGTACAAAGATTACCGGTGCCAGCACCATGATGCTTGCCAGCAGCACGTTTCTGCCAGTGCGAGTCCCGAGTTTAACCGCGGCATCGTGATCGCTGATGGTATGACCTGCGTTAAACAAGGAATAGATGTTGCGAGCCTGCTGGTAGAAACGGGGAATATCGTCCGGCTTTAATCGCCTGTTTTTAAAATAAATCAGCATACCCGAGGGTGTGCACTCAATATGAAGGCCCCGGTGAGTTTCAAAATAGTTGGTGATCAGGTGAGAGAACAGCATGCGCACTTCTTCAATAGGACTTCCCTCGCTGATACCGCTGGGGTGTTCGCTCTTCAGCACATACATTCGGGAAAAAACAGGGCTTTGTTCTATATCGATGTCTTTCTTGTTGAACAGGTCGACGAATCGATGAAAATAATTCTCCGGGTATAACTGGAACAGGGGTAAGGTTTTCCTGTTTCGAACCCATGCCACTGTCTGGCTGTAGGTGCTGGAATTCTTTCCAGACCCCTGGGTGTACTTGTAACCAAAAATAACAGGCTCCCCCGGGTTATCAAGACCGCTCATGCGGTTAATGACTTTTCTTGAATGTCCCTTGTTGAGCAGGGGATACTGTCCGGCGTTGTCTATAAAATCTTCTTCTGCATCCTCGGAAAAATCCAGGTGCATTTCCCGCGCCAGTTCCCTCAGTGAAGAACTGCGTTTTTTTTCCTGGATATAGTAGATGCCAAGGGCAGCCGGAACCACAAGCAGGATTATGAAAAATGGATCCGGCAGTGGCATATTCACAGGTTCAGGTCCCCGGTGCGTTTATCAAAATCGGGGCCACACTGCGAACATCGCGGCTAGATGATATTGCCCCAGTTATTCACGATATGCTCAGCTGACTTCATCGCCACCGCGTGAATCGTGTAGGTGGAATTCACGCTGGAAGACGTGGGAAACACACCGCCGCCGCCAATGATCAGGTTGGGTACATCGTGACACTGGGCATGCTCATTGGTGACTGATTTGGCTGGGTCCTTGCCCATGATGGTGCCCCCCATGATGTGCTGACCACCCGGTGGACTATGCCAGGCTTCCTTCGCACCAGCAGCCTTTGTTACACGCATGCCTTCTTCAGCCGTATCCTTCCACAGCTGTCGACTCTCCGGATCCATGACGTGATAGGTTTTAGCCATGCGCATACCGTACTTGTCTTTCTGGTCACTAAGTTCGACACGGTTCTGTTCGATAGGTAGATCTTCGATCACTGCCACCATGGAACTCATACCCCGCGCGCCTTCTTTCATAAACTTGTGCAGGTCATTACCAAACAGATCGGCACGACTCATGGCGATACCAAGGAGGTCGTTGGGTTTTAACGCCAGTCCGATTTCCCACTGCTGTGATCCAAAGGCGCCCTTGTCTTTTTGAAAACGATCCTGGTTCAACAACTGTCCGCCGGTTGCGCCAAGGTAGTTCTGCATATCCTCGTCAAACATACCAAAGACGGTTACCGCAGGATGTGACATCAGGTATTTACCAACGAGGCCACTGGAGTTGGCGAGTCCATTCTCATGTTTCGACGTGGCGGAATTAAGAAGGATTCGCGGATTTTCAATGGTAAAAGCACCCAGCACGACGGCATCGCCATGCTGCTCGTGACGCTGACCCTTGCTGTCATAGTATTCAACCCCCGTGGCTCGTTTGCCCGTATCGTCTGTTAAAACACGGGTCACGTGGCAGTCGGATTTCATCACGGCTCCCGCCTTGACTGCCCGTGGCAGGTAGACAACGAGCGGATTGGCCAGTGCGCCGGTGGGGCAACCGGCATCACACCAGCCATCCCAGATGCAGGACTTTCTACCCTTGTAGGGTTGAGACAGGATGGCCATGGGTATGGGTGAGGTATGCATATCCAGTGCTTCAAAACCTTTTGCCAGCACTTGACCATGGTTGCTAACCAGCACCGGCGGCAGCGGGTAGGGTGCACCGGGTGGTCGCCAAATTTCCTTCTCGGCGTCACCGGACATACCCACTTCCATCATAACCTTGTCATAGTAAGGACGCAGCACATCGTATTCGTAGGGCCAGTCCAGTGCTTTCCCGTACAGTGAATACTCTGTCATGTCTTCCGGGTGGTAGCGTGGCCAGACACCGTAATGGTGAATCGCTGCACCACCGTAACCATGACCCGCGTTAAAGTTAAACCATATGCTGTCCTCACCGTGTTCTTCAAACATGTGTGGCGAGGCCCACTTCAACCTTCGTGCCCAGATTTGAGAACTGTAAAGATCGTCCAGTTTCCTGGCCGTGCCTTTTTCAAGTACTACAACGCTTTTACCAGCCTCTGCGAGGATGGCGGCATAAACGGAACTGGCGGCGCCACTCCCGACGATGACGACATCGACTTTTTCATTCTTTTTCATGACCAGCCCTCCGGTGGAAGGATATGTTCCATGTAGGGAACACCAAGCTTCTGGAAACCTTCGGGGGTGCCATAAACCACGTCGACGGCGTCATTGCGCAGGGCATGGTAGGCCAGCGGAGCAGGTGGGCCCTGCCAGCCATCGGGATTGCCATCCCTGATGGATTCAACAAACTCTTTTGCTTCAGCGTCGGAGAGCTTTGAAATTTCTTTATTAAACTGGCGCATGCTCAAGGTCTTCAACTGCCCAAGAATGGCTCGATAGAATTCGTCGTAGGGTGGCGGGTAGTTAAAGTACTTGATGAATATAAGACTGTCGTTGGGTTCAACGCCAAGTTGATGATCGACAAAATGTGCAACACCGGATTCAGTGGCACCCGGCAGCATGATTTCGCACACAGACTCCAGAGTACTAATCTCTTCGGCCGTTAAAGTGGTGAATTCGACGGCTTTTTCACGGGCCTCGGCCGGGGTCAGCAACTGCTGGCTGCCGGCTATACTGAAAGCCAGTGTGAGACTACTTTTTTTGACAAATTCTCTGCGTGTCAGCGTCATGGGCAATTTCTCGTTGCTAGGCTTTTTTCTTATCTTGGCCAGTACATAAACCTGCCTGGCCCGGTTTCAATTTGCAGATTAGTTTGACCGGCCCGCGCCGGCAAAGCAAGGAAACCCTTTCCGGGGCTCGCGAAGTTCCAATAGCCATTCTCCAGGCGGGTTAAACCATTAATATTTAAGGAATAAATAATAATATGTCAAGTGACCTATATTTTCTCGACAAATGTGACTATAATTTTGGCCACCGTGATATTTTAGACCGGTTACTAAGTTAATTTTCGTCATAGTTACATTAAATTTCTTGGGGGTAAGTATCATGTCGCATCGTATTCGCTACCTCGCCGCAGTTCTTGCTGGTATTGGTGTTTTGGTGAGCACAGGTGTCCAGGCGCAAAGTGTTCTTGAAGAAGTCGTGGTGACCGCGCAAAAGCGCGCAGAATCACTGCAGGATGTGCCCATTGCCATCTCTGCTTTTACCGGGGACAACCTCAAGGACTTTGGCGTAAACACAGCCGAAGAAGTAATGGCATTGATTCCCAATGGCGGCATCATTTCCCAGGGTGGTTCCAAGTTTAACTATTTCCTGCGTGGTGTCGGCACCAATGACTTTCACCTTAACGTGGTGGGAGCCGTGGGTGTCTACCTCGACGACGTCGCCCTCAACTCTCCCTTCCAGCTTGGTTTTTCAACCTTTGATACGGAACGGGTGGAGGTCCTTAAAGGCCCTCAAAATACCCTGTTTGGCCGCAACACCACCGGCGGCGCGGTGAACTATGTGAGCGTCAAGCCCAGTGTCGAAGATGGTACCAACGGCTATATACGCGCCGGCTATGGTCGCTTTGACCAGGTGGATGTGGAAGGTGCTTTTGGCATGGCTCTCGGAGACATCATGGCAATGCGTGTATCCCTGGTCAGCAACAAGCGTGATGGTGTCTTTAACAGCCTGGCTACCGGTGAGGATATCGGTGAGACCGACCGACAGGCCGGTCGTGTGCAGTTGCTCTGGGAACCCAATGACGACTGGTCCATCCTTGCCAATGTGCATGCCGCTTATAACCGCGGAGATCCTTTTCCATTTGCAGCCATAGGCACGCGTGATCCGGCAAACCCCCTGGCACCCTGCGCGGTGGCAGCAGACCAGCTGACACGTCAGAACAACCCGAATTGTGTCGATTCCCGTGGATTCAATCACCAGACCGGTGACTGGGAAGATGTCTGGACTGGAACACGGCATCGTGAAAATGCCGACGCTGCCGGAGCCAGCCTCAGGGTGCAATGGAATGTAGGCTCCCTGACAGTGACCTCGGTATCTGCCTACGACAAGGTCGACGTGAGTTACTCTGAAGATTCTGATTCAGGTCCCACCGTGGGTTTCGAGTTTCAGCAGGAAGGTGAGTACGACCAGTGGGCCCAGGAACTTCGTGTCCAGTCAGGCGAGGATCAAAGCTGGCGCTGGATTGCAGGTTTCTATTATTTCTTTGAAGAAGCCAACTATGCCTCCGTGGTACGTCGAAGTCCTGCACCACCTGCACCTACCGGACCCGGCATCTTCAATATCACGCCGAATACCATCGTCGACCAGGACAACGAGGTGTACTCGCTTTATGGACAGCTCGAAGTGGATCTGGCTGATAACCTGACGGCGACCGCAGGTTACCGCTGGACCAACGAAACCAAGTCCGGCTACAACCGCGCCTCAGTACGATGTGTTGGTTCCACCGGTGGTCCTCCATTCTGTCCAAACCTCGTTGATGGTGCACACCTGGGATTTAATGTTGAGCAATTCCCGGCATTGTTCGTACCACCCCTGAGTGTACTTGATGGTGATTTCAGCGAATGGGGTTCACGCTTTGCACTGGACTACCAGGCCACTGACGACATGCTGATTTACGCCAGCATCTCCCGTGGTTTCAAGGGAGGTGGCTTCAGTATTGCAGCACTGCAATCCCTGACCGGTCTCGGCGCACAGCCGGTAACCCCGGAAGTGATGTGGGCCTATGAAATCGGTATCAAGTCCAGCTGGCTGGATAATCGCCTGCAGTTCAACGGTGCTGTTTTTCATTATGACTGGGAAGATATGCAGTCCTTCCAGCCGCTGTTTGACCCGGCAGTGGGTATCGCAGTTCCGCAGCTGTTGAACGTACCCGAAGCCAGTCTCTGGGGTGCCGAATTCGAAGTACAGTGGATACCTGCAGACGGCTGGTTTGTAAACCTCGGACTTGGGCTGCTGGATGGTGAGATCGAGGATCCTGGGCTGATTGCCAACGTGTTCAAGGGCAATACCATTCCAAACACGCCGGATGTCAGCTTTACCGGCCTGGTTCGCAAGGAGTTCCAGCTTGCCAATGGTACGGCAGCGATACAAACAAACTGGCGTTACCAGGATGATGTCACCTTTGACCTGGCAAACCAGGCAAACCTGAGCCAGGAAGGTTACTGGCAACTGAATGCCAGTGCGTCCTACACCTTTGGCAATGACGAGCAGTACGAGATCAGTGCCTGGGGCAGGAACCTCACCGGCGAAGAATGGTGTAATTCAAATACATCCCTGGAAGGATTGATGGAATCGGTGCTTTGCCTGCCGAACCTGTCAGAACCGACCTACGGTATTTCAGCCTCCTACCATTTCAACTAGGCGGCGTTAATGTTAAACGTGAAAAGCCCCGTCACGTGCGGGGCTTTTTTTCATGGCAAATAATCAAGTGGCAGCAAGTGAGCCTGTTGCCGGTTCGCCCCTGTGGCTCAGCGTCGCGCGGCACCAGTTCCTTCGTAGCAGCGACCTGGGTGCGGTGGCAGACACGCTGTCCAGCAAGATGTTTGAGCGTCGTCGCATTACGGTGCTGGACGAGGATAGTGACAAGACCTTTACCTATGGCCAGTTTAATTTTGGCTCTTCCTTTATCCTCAGCGGTATCGACCAGCCTGCACATCTCACCGAGTCCCTTGAACCGCTAAAGTCAGTGATCATCGCCCTGACGAATAACGGAGTGATTACTGACCATTTCACAGAGCCCGACGAAGAATATCATCCTGGCGAGGCGCTGGTGATGTCTCCGGGGCAGTATGCAAAGTTAACCCGAACAACCGGTATCTACGGTTTCGGCGTGGTGGTCCTGGAAGAAAAGCTAAACAGCGTTTTGAGCCAGGACTATGGTGTCACCGTTACCAAGCAGATTGAATTTAAACGACGCCTCGACCTGACCCGGGGCATGGGAAAGAGCCTGGCCAATTTTCTTTTTTACATCTGTAGTGAAGCTGACGATGAATCATCGGCGCTGTGCCTGGGTATTACGCGGGAGAAAGTGGAGCATTTACTGGTTACGACAATACTGGAGTGTATTCCTCACTCTTACTCGGTTGATATGCAGGAGATCAATAACCAGTTTCGCCCGGCCCATGTCAAGCGCGCCGTTGACTACATCATGGACAACCTGCAAAGGCCTATTAACCTGGGGCAGCTTGCGGATATAACAGGTGTGTCTGCACGCTCCCTGCAACTAGGTTTTAACGAAACTTACGGCATCAGCCCCATGCGTTTCGTGCGTGATGTGCGCCTGAAAAGGGCACGGGATGAGCTGCTGAAGAGCAGGGCTGAGGGGATAACCGTGGCCGAGGTGGCGGAGCGCTGGCAGTTCCAGCATCACAGCCAATTCTCCCGCTTATATCAAAAACGATTTGGCGAATTACCTTCAAAAACGCTAAGTTATTGAAATAAAACAAATTAATAAAAAAAAGTTTTTTCGTAAAATTACTAATCCTTTCGTTTTATTGATACCAAATTTGTCCAGAAGTATTTATCATGTTTGATACAAAATTGGACACCTGTCTTAATATTACAACACCGTTACAGGGTTAACGCCCCTGCCGGTGTTTTTTATGCTTTGTAAGACTGCGAATTCAATTTTGGTATACATGTTATGCAGTCTGAGGCGTTGTAGTCGACCGCCACTTAGATCAGACTCATTAATATTGCTGGCACATTAGCCGGCAAGATCTTAATCCGGGGGGAGTATGATGACTGTACCAGTATTGCCGTTACGGCTTGCTTTAATCTTTTCTGCAATTTTCCTTTTTAATACTGCAGCTTCTGCGCAAATATCAAGTTCGTTGATTGAAGAAGTTGTTGTTACCGCGCAAAAGCGTGAGGAATCTGTGCAGGATGTGCCGATTGCCATCAGCGCAATGAACCAAAACCAGCTTGATGCACTTAACGTCAAGAATTCTGACGACCTGTTAAAGGCTTTTCCAAACCTGAGTGTAAAACCAGGCGGTGCCAGTAACACGGGTTTCTCCATTCGCGGCGTCGGAACAGATAACTTCCACGTCACCGCGCAACAGGCCGTGGGCCAGTACCTCGACGAGGTGACACTGGTTTCGCCCTTTGTTAGTACCTTTGGCTTATTTGACCTGGAGCGTGTCGAGGTTCTTCGCGGACCGCAGAATACACTGTTTGGTCGAAACACCACTGGTGGTGCTGTCAACATCATCAGCCGCAAACCGGAAGTCGGTGGCGAAATGGACGGTTATGTTTATACCCGCGTGGGTAACGAGGGACGTCTCGATTACGAAGGTGGCATAAGCATACCTCTTGGTGATACTGCAGCTGTTCGCTTTGCCGGCCAGTCAAGAAATCGCGGCGGTATTTACAATAACCTGGTCAACGGCGAGCAGATTGGCGACGAGGAACGTCACTCCGGCAGGGTCAACCTGGCCTGGGAGCCCACTGACAAGTTACGTGTACTGATCAATGGTCACGCCAATTTCTCCAGGAGTGACCACATCCCTTATCTCGCCTCGGGCCTTTTCGCAGCTGACGGTGTGTCTCCCTGTCCTGAACTGGGTACCGGCACCAAGCAATACACCAGCCTGAACAGCTGTACCAATGGTGGTGCTGCTGCGGGCATTGCAGCCGGTCTGCGTGCCAATCCATCTACTGACCGATGGCGCGATGTTTATGATTTTTCAACAGACGTCAATGAAACCGATTTCTATGGCGGCTTTATCAGGTTCGACTACGATTTTGACAGCTTCACCGTCAGGTCGCTTACCGCCTACGACGAGATCAAGGTTCTTTATTCTGAAAACCTCGATGGTAATACCGGTGCCGGTTTCTTCCCTGGACAGGACGCCGAGTATAATGTGTTCCAGCAGGAAGTCCGCCTGACATCAACCCACGATGGTCCGTGGAAATGGATTGCTGGTGGTTACTATTCCTACGAGGACGATACCCTTGCGACAATTATTCGAAACAATGCGCCGGGTACACCGCCATTCTCGGTGATTCCTTCCATTGAAGTGCAGCAGGAAGTACATATCTGGTCACTGTATGGAAAAGTCGACTTTGACCTCACTGAAAACCTGACAATCTTTGGCGGCCTGCGCTGGACCAATGACTCTAAAGAGGGCATCAGTATTGCCCGTGTTGCTGCGGGTACTTTTTCAGGTGCTCCCGGTTCTCCGCGACTGCCGGATAACTTTTTCACCGATCTTGACAGGCTTCGCTCCATCACAGCTGGTGCGGCGGCAGCCGGTGTAGGATGCCCCGGTGCTCTGCCCTGCCAGAGTCCTGACCTGCCGGTTGCCCAGGACATTGAACAACTGGGTGGAAAAATCGGTTTGAGGCTGCAACTCAACGAGAATGTCAGCATGTACACCCACTTTTCACGTGGCTTCAAGTCCGGCCTGTTTGATACCCGCGCCCTGGCTGCTTTTGCTGGTACCGCGGACCAGCCGGGTGATCCTGAATTCCTGAATGCTGTAGAGGGCGGAATCAAGACCGAGTGGATGGACGGTAAACTGATATTCAATATTTCTGGTTTCAAGTATGACTGGAAGGACCTGCAGGTCTTTGACGTTGACCAGTTCGGAAGACCTGCCCTGCTAAACGTACCGGAAGTGGAACTGCGAGGCTTTGACTCCGAGTTGAAATGGTCTCCGGCAGAAGGCTGGTATGGTCAGCTGGGTGTTGGCCTGGTTGATTCAGAAATCATCGAAGATGGTGGCTTGATTACCGTTGCTGCCGGATCTCCCCTGAACCAGACACCGGAATGGACCTTCAACGGTCTCATCGTTAAGGATACGCCGATTGGAAATGGCAACCTGTCAACGCAGATTGACTTCCAGTACATCGACGACCACGTTTCGCAGCTGGACAATGATCAAACAGGTTACGTTGAAGAGGCTTTCTTTCTCAATGCTCGAGTGGCCTACCAGTTTGGTTCTGAACAGCAGTATGAGCTGGCCTTCTGGGCACAGAACATCACCGCTGAGAAAACCTGTACTGACCTGTCAATTAACCGCGGCCTGACCAACATTGTTGGTTGTACCCAGAACCCGGGTATGGCGTTCTACGGTGGCAGCCTGCGCTGGGATTTCTAATAATAATTATTAAATATAGTAGTGTATTTAACGCCGCACTCGTTGCGGCGTTTTTTATCCAGCCCCGTGTATGTACGTGATGTGCTTATGAAATTACTTGCTGTACCCGTTTTAGCAGTCATTCTTTTACTGGTCTCACCGATCAGTGTCGCTGAAACACGGGTGCTGATGCTGGGAACAGGCACGCCGGTCACTGACATGAAAAGGGCTGGTGCCAGCGTGGCGGTAATTCATGGCGGCAGTGCCTACGTGTTTGATATTGGCGCTGGCGCGGTGCGTAATATTATCAGGGCACGGCAGCAACTCGGGATAAAGGAATTGGGCAGCAAGCCCCTGGATCCACCGGGTGCGTGTTGCCTGTTTTTTACCCACCTGCACAGTGACCATACGCTGGATTATGTTGAACTGGTCAACACCCTGTGGTGGCGCAGGGATGAACAGCTCAGGGCCTTTGGTCCCGCAGGACTGCAGGACATGAGTGAAGGCATGTACCAGCTCATGCAGGCAGATGTAAAAATTCGCACCAGCGGCCTGCAGCCGGTCAAGCACCCGGATTTCTACAGGGCAAAGGTAAGGGAAATTCAAAATGGCTTCGTGTTTGAGGAGAACGGAATTCGTATCGAGGCATTTGATGTGCCACACGGTGATATTGAGCCGGCATTTGGATACAAGGTAACGACTGCAGACAAGTCCATCGTGATATCCGGTGACACGTCTTACAGCGAAACACTACTGGAAAAGGCAAGAGGTGTGGAACTGCTCATCCACGAGGTGATCAGTGAAAAAGGATTATCCACCCGCAGTGAATTCTGGCAGAAGTATCATCGCGCTGCGCACACGCCGGCAAGTGACCTGGGCAGGTTAGCGGCAGCGGCTAAACCTGGAAAGCTGGTTCTTTATCACGCCCTGTTTTATGGCGTGACCGAAGAGCAGCTACTGGACGAAGTGCGCGCTCATTATAATGGTGAAGTGATCCTGGCAAATGACCTGGATATTTTTTAAGGGGAGAACAAGGTGGTGAATAAAGAAATAAAGATCGTGATAGTGGCCCTCGTAGTCTTTATTGCAGGCTGCTCTGAACAGCAGTCGCCCTCAATGGATGCAAAAAATGAGAGTGCGGTGCCTGCCACGGTTTCGATGGACAAGAATGAAGGTGCGAGTGCCGGGGACAAGCGACCCAACATCATTTTGCTGATAGCCGATGACATGGGCTACTCGGATCTCGGCAGTTTTGGCGGTGAGATCAGCACGCCAAATATCGATGGCCTGGCCGAGGCGGGCAAGGTACTCACCAATTTCCACGTAGGCCCGACCTGTTCTCCCACGCGGGCCATGCTGCTGTCAGGCACTGACGCTCACCTGGCGGGCCTTGGCACCATGAATGGCCTCTGGTCTGAAGAGCAGAAGGGCAGGCCGGGTTACGAGGGCTTTCTTAACAAGAACATCGTGACCTTTGTGAGCCTGTTAAGGGATGCCGGCTACCACACCTACATGGCAGGAAAATGGCAGCAGGGTTACCAGGAGGGGTACTACCCCCTGGATCGCGGTTTTGAAAAAGCCTTCTGGCTGGAGCACGGTGGCGCCAGCCACTTTGCCGACATGAATGGCATCATGGAGTACAGCCACCCGGCGCTCTGGTCTGAGGGTAAGCAGCGCCTGGATTCCCTGCCTGAAGACTTTTATACCTCGAGCTATTTCACTGACAGGCTGATCGACTACATTGACAGCAACAAGGATGATGGCAAACCTTTCTTTATCTACGGCGCTTACACTGCGCCACATTGGCCGCTACATGCGCCCCAGGAATACATCGACAAGTATGAGGGTGTGTATGATGGTGGCTACGACGAAATTCGCGCAGCCCGTATCGAGCGAATGAAAGAACTGGGCCTGATCAAGGAAGGAGACAGCATCGCACCCCAGCACAGGGAATGGCCGGCCTGGGATGAGCTGTCAGATGAGCAGAAAACCCTGGAAACAAAGCGTATGCAGGTTTACGCCGCCATGCTGGATGCATTTGATGAAAACATTGGCAGGCTGGTTCAGCATCTTAAAGACATTGGTGAATACGATAATACCTTTATCATGTTTTTCTCCGACAATGGTGCCGATGGAAACAACCCCATGGACCTTGGCAATAATGCCACCTGGGTCCCCACCGTGTTTGATAACAGCCCTGAAAATATAGGCAAACCCGGTTCCTATGCATCCACGGGTCCCGGCTGGGCCCATGTCAGCAGTACCCCCTTTCCCCTTTACAAGGGTTTCCCCATGCAGGGAGGGCTTCGTTCACCGACCATCGTGGTCTATCCAAAGAGCGTGGAGTCCGGCACCCGGAGTGATGCCTTTGCGACCGTGCTTGATATTGCGCCGACCATACTGGAAATGGCACAAGTGACTCACCCGGCCCCTGACTACAAGGGAAGAAAAGTACACGGGATGCAGGGGGATTCCATGCTGGCATTTTTAAGTGGCAAGGAGAGCGGAGTCCATGAAGCGGATCATGTCTGGGGCATGGAGCTCTTTAATCGTCGCATGATTCGCCAGGGAGACTGGAAGCTGGTGTGGCTGAATGAGCCATGGGGGAAAAATGACTGGGCATTATTTAATGTGGCCGAGGATATTGCCGAGCAAAACGACCTGTCCGCAAGCATGCCGCAAAAATTGCAGGAGATGGTGGTGCTCTGGGAAGAATATGTTAAGCAGCATGACGTGTTTGTATTTCCGGATATTCAAATCGGTTATACCAACGGCCAGAATCACTACAAGTAATCACAGCGCCCGGGTGCAAATTATGATCAAATCCAGGTTAATTCTATTTACGCTAGGCCTGTTACTGGTTTGTGCCAGGGCACAGGCCGATAGCGAGGCTGAATTACAGGCCTTACTGCAGGATTATGTGTCAGCAGTAAACAACCTTGACCTTGAACTGGCTGAGAAAATCTGGAGCCAGGAACAGGACATTTCCTTTGTGCATCCCCGTGGTCACCAGCGTGGTTGGCCCGAGATCAGGGACGCCTTTTACCTGGGCGCCATGGGTACTTTTAAGGAAAGGAAGCTTGTTCTTAATAATGTCCGCATACGGATTCTAAACGAGACGACCGCGTGGTCAGATTTTTACTGGGATTTTGATGCGGTGTTTCCTGGTGGGAAACCACTGAAATCATCAGGAAGGGAGACCCAGGTGTGGAAAAAAGAAGCAGATGGATGGAAAATTGTCCATGTGCATTATTCCGGACCCGCGATAAGCCGTGAAGGAGAGGGTTTTTAACAGTACAGCTGTTAAGATTGTTCCAGGTAGTCTAATTCCATAAAGGTGTTCGTATGAATGTAAAGAAGGTGTTACCCCTGGTTTTCCTTTCACTTTGTATTGCTGCTTGCAGTAAAGATGACGGCGAAGCAGCCGGCGGCGATGTGAAAGCCGGAAAGGATAGCCAAAAGGCAGAAGTCGCTTTTCTCAATGGTCGAATACATACCATAGACAAGGATAACTCCATTGCGAGAGCCATGGCGGTGAGCAATGGAAAGATCGTAGCGGTAGGCAGTAATGCAGAAATTGCAAAGCTGGTTGGCGATAACACGAAAGTCTTCAACCTCAACAAGCGCATGGTCATGCCGGGTATCCACGACATGCATATGCACCCCATGCAAGCGGGGATGAAATACAATTTTCACTGCGCTTTTCCTTTCACTTTTACCATGGATGAAATCGTGGCAAAGATCGGTGAATGTGCAGCCAGTACACCAAAGGGTGAATGGATCATCGGCGGGCAGTGGGAAATGGGGCTAATGGAATCTGATACGGTCCCAAATAAAAAGATCCTGGATGCGATTACCACTGACCATCCGATCTACCTGGGTGACTCCACGGTGCATGGTGCATGGGTAAATAGTAAAGCCATGGAAATACTTGGCATAAACGGTGATAGCCCCGACCCCGACGGTGGTGTCATTATTCGCGAATCAGGCAGCTCAGAGCCTACCGGGGTGTTGATTGACAAGGCTGCCTACAATGTCCTGAAAAAATTACCAGCATATTCGGAAGAAGAATATGCAAGTGCACTCGCCTGGTCCATGGCCGAGATTCATAAAGTGGGGGTCACCGCTATTAAGGATGCCGCGGTTGATACAGACACACTGAAAGCGTACAGGACACTGGATAATGAAAAACGCTTGAATATGAGTGTCAGTACAAGCCTGGCATGGAAGATGGACTGGACCCTGACCCATGAGCAGGAAAAGGAAAACATCAAGCAACGGGCAAGCTACGCCACGTCAAACGTCGGTACCGACTTCATCAAGATCATGCTGGACGGTATTCCGCCAACACGTACAGCCGGGATGCTGGAACCCTATGTTCCTGACAAGGTCCATGGTGACAAGTTTCTCGGCAAGTTAATCCATACACCTGAAACCTTACTGGAAGATGTTGTTCACCTGGATAGCCAGGACTTGACCATCAAAATCCATGCCACGGGTGATCGTGCTGTACGCGTTGCGCTGGATGCCGTTGAAGCGGCGCGAAAGGCCAACCCGGGTTCAAGCATGATGCATGAAATATCCCATGCCGAGCTTATTCATCCCGATGATATTCCACGTTTCAGGGAACTTAATGTCATCGCAGAACTGTGTCCCATTCTCTGGTACCCGGGGCCACTGGTGCAGGTGATGTCACAGGTGATTGGTGAAGAGCGTGCCAACCGCTTCTGGCCCATACGAGACCTTCACGAGGCCGGTGCCCACCTCATCTACGGTTCAGACTGGCCGTCTGTTGTTCCCGATCCCAATCCCTGGCCCGGTATCGAGGCCATGGTGAGTCGAAGAGATCCCTATGGCGTGCATGAAGGTACGCTATGGGTGGAGCAGGCCATGGAGCTGGAGGAGGTACTGCGTATTTTTACTATCAACGGTGCACGCGCTGGAAAACACGACAAGCGCACGGGCAGCCTTGAAGTGGGCAAGCAAGCTGACTTTATCGTGCTGGACCGAAACATTTTCAGCATACCGGTTGAAGAAATTGGTGATACGAAAGTGTTGTCCACTTATGTCGCTGGTAAGGCTGTCCATAGCGTCGAGTAAAATTAAAGTAACCAACCGGGAATAATTTTTTATGCGAATCCTGATTCTCCTGCTGGGTTTTCTTTTTTCCAGCCATGTAGTTGTAGCCGAAACCATGTTGAGTCCAAACGAGGAACTCAGGCAACACTCGAGCGAGTTTCGCAAGGACCTCATCAAGCTCAGCGACCGCGTCTATGCCGCTGTTGGCTACGACGGATCCAATACCGGTCTCATCATTGGTGATGACGGTGTCATCGTGGTGGATACCCTGCGAGCCCTGGGGGCCGCGGAGGAACTCATGGCGGACTTTCGAAAGATCAGCGACAAGCCCGTGAAAGCGATTATCTATACACACAGTCACCACGACCACACAGGTGGAGCCAGTGCCTTTGCCGGGAATGACAGGCCGGAAGTGTATGCCCGCGCCAATTTTGTGAGTCTGAAAGGTGGTAAGCCTCCCGTATTGAAAGCACTGCGAGCACGCGGAATACGCCAGTTTGGCAGGGACCTGCCGGATGAGCAGTTAATCAATCGTGGTGTTGCAGCGGGTAGAACACCGACGGACAGGGTGGGCAAGGGCTACCTGGAGCCGACCCGGACCTTTGAGGGCAAAATCGTGAAACTGGAGATTGCCGGTGTATCCGTACACCTGGTTGCCGCACCGGGAGAAACCGATGACCAGCTTTATGTCTGGTTGCCGGATGAAAAAGCGCTGTTTACCGGCGACAACTACTACAAGGCCTTTCCAAACCTGTACGCGATTCGCGGCACGCCTTACAGGAACGTGCTCAAGTGGGGAAAGAGCGTTGAAGAAATGAGCAAGCTTGGTGCTGAAATGGTGGTGCCCGGTCACACCCGCCCCTTAACGGGTAAAGATCAAATAGCACGAAGTATGGGTAACTATGCCGAAGCCATTCTCAGCGTCCATGCCCAGACAATTAAGTACATCAATGAGGGTTTAACGCCTGATCAGATCGTAGAGAAAGTCAGGCTGCCTGGCGACCTGGAAAAGGAACCGAATTTACGTGAGTATTACGGCAACGTTCCATTTGCCGTACGTTCCATATTTGCGGGTTACCTTGGCTGGTTCGATGGCAATCCAAGTAGCTTGTATCCACTGTCAGAAGGCGAAGAAGCGCAGCGTATTGCCACCCTTGCCGGCGGTTCCGCTGTGCTCATGAAGCAACTGAAAGCGGCAAATGACAAGGGCGACTACCAGTGGGCCTGCCAGCTGGCGGATTACCTGCTGGTTCTTGGTGCCGATCACAGGGAAGAAGCCATAAAACAGAAAATCATTGCGCTGAGGGGCCTGGCCGATCGACAATTGAACGCGCCAGCCCGAAATTATTACCTGTCATCAGCCATGGAGCTAGAAAACAAGTGAAAATAAGGATACGCAACAGCATTTTTGTTCTCATCAGTATTTTCCTGGCCGCCTGTTCTTCACCTAGTGACGAGGTCGCCGATACATCGTCGATGACCGCCAAGTCGGCGAAGAAAAAGCCAAACGTCCTGCTTGTTGTTATCGATGACCTTGCCTATAACGATATGGGCATTCATGGCGGCGAAATAAACACACCAAACATGGACTCTCTAATGGCACAGGGTGTGGCACTGGATAATTTTCACGTGGCGCCAAACTGCTCTCCAACACGGGCCATGTTGATGTCTGGCGCCGATGCTCATATTGCCGGCCTGGGAAACATGTGGGAAGAAATACCGGATAGCCAGAAAGGGCAACCCGGTTATGAAGGTTACCTGAATACACGCGTGGCAGCTTTACCAGAATTATTCCAGGATGCTGGTTATCACACCTACATGAGCGGGAAGTGGCATCTTGGCCTTGAAGATCACAATGGCCCGGATGACCGGGGTTTTGACCGTTCCTTTGCGACATTGCAGGGAGGTGCAGGTGCTTTTTCCAACATGTTGGCAATCTTTGGCGCCGGTGATGGAAAAGAAAAAGCGCTTTACCGCGAAGATGGTGTACTTCTCGATTCTCTACCGGATGATTTTTATTCGACGAAGTACCAGGCGGAAAAAATGATTGAATACATTGCCAGCAATCATGGCGATGGAAAACCTTTCTTTTCCTATCTTGCTTTCACTTCTCCACATTGGCCCTTGCAGGCTCCACAGGAATCCATTGCGAAGTACAAGGGTGTGTATGACGAGGGTTATGATGTACTGAAGCAGAAGCGCTTACAGGCGTTAAAGGAAAAGGGACTGTTGGCTGATGACGTGGAAGTGTTCCCGAGAATGCCGGGTGAAAAAGCCTGGGATGAGCTGACCGAAGAAGAGAAAAAGTATTCTGCAAAGATCATGGAGATCTACGCGGCCATGGTGGATGACGTGGATATTTACCTTGGCAAGGTTATCGATTATCTCAAGGAGATAGGGGAATATGAAAACACTTTCATATTCTTTACTTCCGACAATGGTCCGGAAGCACACAATCTCACTCATGGCTGGCACGGACTTCAAGATCACATAGATGCATGTTGCGACAATAGCTATGAAAATATCGGCAATGCAAATTCCTATGTTTATTATGGGCAAAACTGGGGGCAGGCCGGAAATGCACCGTTAAGACAATACAAAGGTTACCCTGCACAAGGCGGGGTGCGTGTACCAGCATTTGCCCATTTTCCCGGCGGGATTAAATCGGGTGTTCGCAGCGATGCCATGGTAACGGTGAAAGATGTGGTACCAACTTTATTGGAACTTATCGGAGAGAAGCATCCGGGCTCGCCTTACCGAGGACGTGAAGTTGCGAACTTGAGCGGTGCTTCTATGCTGAGCATGCTAAAAGGACAATCTGATGCGGTCCATGCTGAAGATTATGTAATGGGTTGGGAATTATTCGGTAAGCGGGCCTTGAGAAAAGGGGATTGGAAGATCATGTACCAGCCCTATCATGAAATCAGGGAACCGGTGACAAAAGGGATCCTTACCAATACCTGGCAACTTTATAACCTGAAAGATGATCCCGCGGAGATGCACGATGTTTCCGATGAACATCCTGAGTTGTTTAATGAGATGCTAAGCGACTGGGATAAGTATGAGATAGAAAACGGTGTTATCTACCCGGATCAGACCAGCGGCTATTAGCCAATGACAATCAGTTCACAATAACAGCGTATTCCTGCCAGGTACGCTGTTATGCGTTTTACTTTTCACACACTTTATATTCCATTTTTAATCCTGTTCATTCTTGCCGGGTGCGAGAAAGAGCAGGCAGTTTCTGCTGCAAAACCCGTTGGAGAAACAATAGCCGACATCGTCTTTACCAACGCATACGTGTACACGGTAGATCGCGAGAAAAATGTCGAGGAAGCCGTTGCCGTCAAGGGCAACAGGATAGTCTACGTGGGTGATGTTGCCGGGCTGGCGGACTTTGTTGGTACAGATACTGAGATTCACGATCTCGGTGGTCGAATGCTGATGCCGGGTATTCACGACACTCACATCCATGGCTCAGGTATCGCAGACCTCGATATTTGCGACATGCAGAGTGACTCATTTACCCTTGAAGAAATGGTGCCGTTCCTCAGGGACTGTATTGATAAGTACGGCGTAAAAAAGGGTGAGTGGCTGATCGTCTCACAGTGGGCGTTTTCCTACGGCAATCAACCCAGCGAAAGGCTACCCACCCTGCGGGCAGCACTGGATGCAGCATCGACTGAACACCCGATCATGCTGGCAGGGAATGATGGACATCACGGCGCAGTCAACAGCATGGCGCTTGCAAATGCTAAAAATGAAGCAGGTGAGAGAGTCGGAATAAACCGGGAAACCCTGGCCACGGTGTTCAAACCCTACAGGGACCTGGTGGCAGTGGATGAATTCGGTGAACCCAGTGGCGGGATCAGTGAATATGCACGTTTCCTGGTCAAGGATGATTATGGCAAAGAGTACATATACCTGTTTAAACCGGCCGAAGAAATGATGCCGCTTGTGGCCGAGAAACTGGCTGCAAACGGGATCACGTCCATACTTGACGCCTACGTTGATCCTTACCTGCTCGAGTACTACGAATGGCTGGCAGAAAACGAGGGCTTAACTTTTCGATTACTGGCGGCACTCTATGGCGATATAAAGAATTCGCTGTCACCCTCAGCCCATGAACAGGTGCCAGAACTGGTGGCCCAGCTTGTATCCATGCGTGAGCGACTGGGAAGGTTTCCGAAAGTCGAAGCCAACGCGGTGAAGCTGCTGGTGGACGGTGTGCTCGAGGGTAATCCCTACGCGGTTCCGCCGACATTACCAGTGGCAGCGGTACTTGAGCCTTTCAAGCAGCCCGTCTTTACCTTCAACGCCGAGACCGGTTCCGCCGAGCTTGTCGCTTACGTGGATCCCGCGTCCAAGGATTGCCAGGGAGTCACCGAATCAAATGGAAATGAGAAACAGTTTATTGAGCAGCACGGATTTCACCCTTCTCAATGCGAGCAGTCCAGTGGCGTACTGGAACATGATGAGCGCTTCATTCGGGAATTTATCAGGCAAACCACCGAAGCAGGTTTTCATGTTCATATTCATGCCCTTTCCGACAGGGCTATTCGATTGACCCTGGATGCATTTGAAGAAGTAAAGGCGATTGCCGATCAGCAGGGTTTGCCGCAAAGCATTACCCACGCGCAACTTGTGCATCCCGACGATACCAGGCGTCTGGGTGAGCTGGGCGTGTTTGTCGCCGCGACCTATGCCTGGGCAGATCCCGACCTCGAATACGACATGTCGGTGATCCCCTTCATCGACCAGGTTGCCAATGGCGACGAGCTTTACAATCTTGACGGGTATTACATGAAAAACACCTATCCCTTTCGCTCCATCATGGAGTCCGGGGGCATACTGACCTGGGGTAGTGATGCCCCAGTGGAGTACCGCGATCCAAGACCCTTTGAAAACCTGGAAATTGCGGTGACGCGGGCGGCCGAGGACCGGGTGTTGAATGAGAATGAAACCATCTCCATCCATGACGCACTTGCAGCTTTCACTATCAACGGCGCCCGCATGATGAAACAGGAGGACAGGGTCGGCAGTATTGAAGTGGGTAAAATTGCTGACCTTGTTGTACTGGACCAGAATGTTGTTGAACTTGCTGAACAGGGTTCACCAGGAAAAATACATGAAACCAGGGTCGACCTGACCATGTTTGATGGCAAAATTATCTATCAACGGGAAGAATAGAATCCTGCTTGTTTTCGCATGCTTCGAAAAAGTATATTCCTGTCTCTCATCCTGCTTGTCCTTACTACGCCGTTAAGTGTAAGTGCGTCTGGGCCTGGAATTGACGCGGATTCGTGGCAAACGGGCATCATGTTACGCAGGACACTTCAACATGACGGTATCCAGCGCGAGTATTTTGTTTACCTGCCAACATCATTCAACCTGGACAAGCAACTGCCGATTGTACTCATGTTGCATGGCTATGGAGGTAGTGCGACCGGTATAGCACTAGAGACAAGCGGTGGTTTCAACCGTTACGCAGAAAAAATGGGATACATCGTTGTCTATCCCCAGGGCACACATTTCATTGCGAAAGATTCCACGGGAGGAAACCAGTTCATCAGTTCCTGGAACGAGCTGAGCGGACAAAAAGCGAGTGGACCGCGTGGACCGCTTTGCTCCGCCGATGCGGAGCCTTATCCCTGCCCGCCTGAGTGTGGTTCCTGTGGTCATTGTGCCTGGGCGGCCTGCCATGACGACGTCGGTTTCATAAGGAAGTTGATGGAGGAAATACAGCTAATGTTTAATAGCGATGCGTCAAGACAATTCCTCACCGGTTTCAGTAATGGCTCGATGATGAGCCAGCGACTGGCCTGCGAGATGGGGGAATACTGGTCTGCCGTTGCCCTTGTGTCCGGAAGACTGCCCATTGGCTATAGCTGTGCACCTGCAAAGCCGCTGCCATTACTGCAGATCAACGGCATGAAAGATACCTCGGTACCCTATGATGAAAGTGCCTCGAGCGGTGGGTATTTTTACACCAGCGCACGCGAGGTCAGTGAGACATGGGCCAACGCTGCAGGGTGTGAGTATAGTCCTGCAAGGTATGACAGCGGTTTTGGTCAGGAGGACGCGCTTCAGTGCGAGCGACAGGCTGAGTGTGGCAGCAATGGTATTGAAATCACCAGCTGCGCCCTGCCACAAAGGGGACACACCTGGCCCGGTCACCCGGTTTACAGTGGTTGGTGCGCGGCTGAAAAACAGCAGGAAACAATAGCTATGCCGGTGTGTAAAGAACCGGATTTAAAACGCGATGTCTGGGGTTCAAGAATGATCCTGGAATTCTTTGAGCGTCACAGGAAACGCTGATTTACTATTTACTCCCCTGCAGGTTGTCCCGCAGCATGGCAATATGATCCGGACCGATACCGCAGCAGCCTCCGATCATGTTTACTCCGGCATCAACCCACTGCCTGGCATAGTCCAGGTAGGCGGCCGGCGCGATCACTTCTTCAAATTTCCAGCTGGGTGAAACAAAGTGGCCACTTTCTGCGTAGGCAAATGTGGGGCCGTCGTAAAATGATTTTAACTCCTCGAGGCCTGGCACTATCGCGGTGACGTTTGAATGCATGATGCCGGCTGCATCACAACCAATATCCAGCAAGGTGGTGGCCATGTCATGAAACCTGATGTTTTCGCGTTCCCAGATGTCACTGTCTTCATAGTTATACACTTCGCCCTGTTTATTGACGGAAGCACTCATACCCAGCCAGACCGGCAAGCCCACGCTGTTTGCAGCTTCCATCACCATGCTGGCATTCTTAATATCCATCATCATCTCGGTGACAATGAGTTCAGCTCCGGCCGCTGCCAGTATTTGCGCTTCGCGGTGATAGCCTTCGCGATACTTTTCCTCGACCGGAAGTTTCGTGGCATCAAAAGCCGGCGCCGAAGACATTGAAGCCGCCACGCACACTTCTTCACCGCTGTTTTCCCTGGCCTGGAGTGCCAGTGTGACTGCATCGGTGTTTATTTTTTCAGCCTGGTCAGCAAGACCCATGTGCTCAAGAATATGCGGCGCCGTGGCGAAAGTATTGGCGATAATGACGTTTGAACCGGCCCTGATATAACTTTCATGAACCCGGGTAACAACATCCGGCTGTTCCATGTGTGCGATACCGCACCATGCCAGGTCATTCATCTTAACACCCTGTTTTTCAATCTCGGTACCGGTGCCACCATCCAGCAGGACGATTTCATTATTCCTGATCTTTTCCCGGATAAATTCGTAACTCATGATTTTTTCACTCGTGGTTTCGTACGCTTGCGCCCGGTATTCTGATAGACATGCTTTATGAATAACAGCAAAATTACGTTTTTTCTACAGGTCGGGCATAGTGAATCAACTCAATCAACTGGAAAAGTCACTGGCAGCAGGCAAGTTCAGTATTACCGCGGAACTTGTTCCACCATTATCAACCGATGCCGACTCGGTGCTTGCCGAGGGTGAGTTGTTAAGGGGCAAGGTAGAAGCCATTAACGTGACCGATGGCGCGGCTGCAAAGACTACCATGTCGAGCTTTGCAGCAGCTTCGATACTGTCCAGTAATGGTATTGAACCGGTCCTGCAACTAACCTGCCGCGATCGCAATCGAATTGCACTTTGTGCCGATCTTATTGGCGCGGCAGCCTTTGGCATTTCCAACCTTCTGCCGCTTACCGGCGATGACCCGGCAAAGGGCGACCAGCCCGAGGCAAAGGCGGTGCACGATATCGACAGCGTGGGCCTGATGAAGCTCGCCGGTGATATGGAGCACAGGGCCGCGCTGCCAAATGGCAGGGAGATTTCCCACCCGCCTCATTTTTTTATCGGCTGTGCTGACGTTCCCCGTCGCCTGGAGAAAGAAGACACACACCCGGCCCTTCGCGCAAAGACTGGTGCCGGGGCGCGCTTTGTACAAACCCAGCTATGCTATGACCTTGAACTTGTAAAGGGCTATATCGATGACCTCGCGCAAAGAGACCTGCTTGGGCGTGCGGGGGTGCTGATTGGGCTGGGCCCCATTGCCTCTGCAAAATCCGCAAGATGGATGAAAGAAAATCTCTGGGGTGTAGCCATGCCGGGAGAAATCATTGAACGGCTTGAACAGAGTTCAGAACCAAAAGAAGAGGGCAGGCACATTTGCGTAGAACTCATGCAGGGTCTCAGCGAGATTGAAGGCGTCTCGGGCGTGCACTTAATGGCTCCCGGGCAATCCATAAACGCCATTGCTGATGTCCTCGAGCTATATCATTCATGAATCCGCGTTATGAAATTCTTTTTGAGCCGGTAGATATCGGCCCCGTCACCGCGCCCAATCGCTTTTACCAGGTACCCCATGCCAGTGGCATGACCGAGGCAAACCCTCGCGTGCGTGCCGCTTTTCGAGGAACAAAAGCTGAAGGAGGCTGGGGCGTTGTATCCACCGGGGCAGTGTCCACCCATCCTTCTTCAGATGACAGTCCACTGCCATTTGCAAGGCTGTGGGATGACAACGATGTGGCGTCTCATGCCCTCAGCTGTGATGCTATTCACGAGCATGGCGCACTTGCCGCCATTGAGCTCTGGCATGGCGGCGCTGCCGTCATGAACCGCACCTCGCGGATTGCACCCTATTCGCCATCCGGTATTCCCTGGGCAGCGACACATGTGGGCTTCATGGGAAACCTGAAGCCGCGCATCATGGATGCAAAAGATATTCGTGATGTTATTCAATGGCAGGTGGACGCAGCCTTACGCGCCCAGCGTGCGGGCTTTGATATCGTCTATATCTATGCCGGAATGGGTTACCTGGGTTACCAGTATCTAATGGAGGAATACAACAGGCGTACTGATGCCTATGGCGGATCCGTGGAAAACCGCGTGCGTTTTGTTCGCGAGCTTATCGAGTCTACAAAGGAAGCGGTCGGCGATAGCTGCGGTGTCGCGCTTCGTATCAGCATGGAAGAGTTACGTGCAAAGCCAAGTGATAACTATGAGTCGGAGGCCCATGAAGTTGTCACCCTGTTAAAAGATGTACCGGATCTCTGGGATGTGAAAATGGATTCAAGTCCAACGGACTGTGGTGCATCACGTTTTCGTGAAGAAGGTTCCCATGAGCCGGTAATCGATTTTGTAAAAAAAGTCACTGACAGGCCGGTGGTAGGGGTCGGCAGGTTCACCTCCCCGGACACCATGGTGTCCCAGGTAAAACGCGGCGTGCTCGATCTTATCGGGGGAGCGCGTCCTTCCATTGCCGATCCGTTTCTGCCAAGAAAAATCAGGGAAGGCAGGGAAGAGGAAATTCGCGAATGTATCGGCTGCAATATCTGTATTTCAAGCTGGCATGACGGGGTGCCGGTTCGCTGTACGCAGAATGCCACGGCGGGTGAGGAATGGCGTCGCGGCTGGCACCCGGAGAAATTCAACAAGGCTGGCAGCGAGGATCAAGTTCTTATCGTTGGTGGCGGGCCGGCCGGTCTTGAAGCGGGACTCATTGCTGCCCGACGCGGTTACCAGGTCACTATCGCCGATGCTGCGACGGAGATGGGCGGGCGAATGCGTTTTGAAAGCCAGTTGCCGGGCCTCGGCGCATGGGGACGGGTACAGGCCTACCGCCTTTTCGCCCTGCAGCAGATGCCCAACGTGAATCTTTATCTCGATAGTGAGCTGGCCGCTTCGGATATCCTGGAACTTGAGCACCAGCGTGTCGCCATTGCCACCGGGGCAAAATGGCAGCGTTCGCTTTACTCGGCACTGGAAATTCCCCACGGCACGCTGGAAGGCCCAAATGTTTATACACCCGATGATATTGCCGCAGGTGTTGAACCTGAAGGGCCGGTACTGGTGTATGACTTTGATAACTATTACCTGGGTGGGCTCATCGCAGAAGCACTCGCAGGAAAAGGCATTAGTGTCAGCTACGCCACGCCCACCGGGCACGCATCAGCCTGGACCATCATGACCAACGAGCAACCCTTTGTGCACCAGGCCCTGCACGAGCTGGACGTGGAGGTTTACACGCAGGCACTGCTGGGGGGTTTCAGTGACTCGATAGTTACCCTGAACAATATCTTCACCAACAAGCCCCATGAACTGGAAGCGGCATCGGTTGTGATTGTCGGCCTGAGACTGCCCAACGATGAGCTGTATCATTCCCTTTTGAAACATGAATCGGAGTTAGAATCGGCGGGAATAAAGTCTGTACAACGAATTGGTGATTGCCTTGCACCTGGCGCACCTGTTCACGCGGTACACTCCGGTCACCTGTTTGCGCGCCAGCTGGATGAAGCCGGTGAAAGCCTTTACCTGCGGGACATTCCTGTCGCTGAAAATTTGCCCGGGGATGTGATCTAGAGATCTTCCCGGTCATTCCCACGAAGGTGGGAATCTATCATCGTGGGCTTTTTTGAATCTCCACTCGATTGCTGAAAGCCCACCTATCTAGAACAGAACGCAGACACGCTGTAAATACTTCCATGTACGCTCAACAGCGGCATCCCTGCCGCTAAAGGTCTGCTTTTCTGTTCTAGATAGTTGTGCCCGAGAAGCCGACCATTAAACATGTGGCCCGATACGCTCTTCCACGTAGCGCCGAATGTCCAGGTTCCAGTCTTCCATGGGAGAGAAAAAACCACTTTCATGCACTCGAGCACTGATACCCTGCTGCACACGTTCACAGATGCTCCAGTCCTGCCGGTTGACCAGGTGCCAGAAATCCACCGCATCACTCGGGTCAAATTCCTTCTTTTCCATTTCACAGGGTTCAAAGAGAAAGTGACAGTCGATGTCCGTGTGACTCGCATTCCTTGGATGAAGGATAAACATGGCCACGTGGTCGCTGGACAGGCTCAGGAAAAGGTTGGGGTATACCAGGTCACCCTTGTGACGAACTTTCTCCTCTTCGTTGAGTCCGGGAAAAGCTCGACGATTTGTTACGCCGCTGGCGGTAAAGGTCACGGCACCTTCGCGGTGGGGAATTCCGTTTTCCCAGTCGAGGTCTGAACCACCGCCTTCCCTGAAGGCAGGGACTATCTTGCACAGCTCGGGATGAACCGGACCGCAGTGATAGCACTCGTTGTAGTTTTCACAAATGATCTTCCAGTTTGCTTTTACCTGGTAGCGCAGGGTGGCGCCGATACGCAGGTCGCTGAGGGGATAGCGTTCCAGCTGGGAAGCGGTGCGCGCGATCGTTTCCTGGAAGTCACCGGCGATTTCCGGTGAAAGGTTTAAAAAGACAAAACCACCCCAGCTCTCACAGGCAACGGGATAAAGCTGGATACTATTCTTGTCAAAGCCTTCCACCTCGTCCATGTGCGGTGCCTTGAGAAGCCGACCATCAAGGTCATAGGTCCAGGAATGGTAGGGGCAAAGGATCATTTCGCCATTTACCAGGCCACCTCTCAGCGGCACAAGGTTTTCAGTTTCGCACTGCACTTCCTCGCTGCACAGGCGCGCACCGCGATGACGACAAACGTTATAAAACGCGCGCAATTCCCCGCTACCATTGCGCAGCAGGATAACGTCTTCACCGTGGAGCGTGAGTATTCGATAGTCGCCGGGATGCTCCAGCTCTTCTTCCCGTCCAACACACATCCACTCTTTCATGAAGATATGTTCACGCTCCAGCCCGTAGACCCTGTCTTCGAGGTACCAGCTACTTGGTAATGTGCTCTCCAGTCCGCTCATTATTCCTGCCTTTTGATTGCTTCAACGGATAAGCATAGTTTGCCCTGAACAATCGCCGGTTGCCAGATTCCCCAGCATGTAGGAATAAGTTTAATTTCAGGGTAACCTGAGAATCAGGCTGCAAAGAAATCGGGGTAAGCAATGAAACACTGTTCCAGGCAATGCCAACGCGCTCTATGTATTTTTTTCCTGTTGCTGCTTTCGGCAGGCAGCTTCGCGGCCGACTCCAGGTTCGCGATAACCGGTGATCAAATCATCGATGGCATCAGCGACAAACCGCGCAAAGAGAAGGCCATTGTTGTTGAGGGCGAACGCATTGTTGATATTGTCAGCACGGACAGGCTGCCCGCTAGTATCGAGGTGATCCGCTTGCAGGGCATGACGCTACTGCCCGGGCTGATCGACAGCCACGCCCACCCGCTCATGTCCGGGGATGATTACCAGGAAGAACACCTGCAAAAATCATCCGCTTACAAGGCCCTGAAAGGTTACGTCGCCATGCAGAACCTGATGAAAGCAGGTTGGACAACTCTACGCGTTGCCGGTGATGGTGATGTTTTTTACGGCAATCAGGACATCAGGAAACTGGTAGACGAAGGTGTACTGGCCGGGCCGCGTATCTTTGGTGCAGGTCACTATCTTTCCATCACCGGTGGCGGTGGTGACGTCAATTACTATTCACCCGAGCAAAGGCTGCGTGCCGACGGTCTTATCGTTGACGGTGTTGACGAGATACGCAAGGCCATCCGTACCGAGGCCAAGTACGGTGCTGACTGGGTCAAGGTGCTGGTTACCGGCGCCTTTATGTCCGTCGGCGATGATCCAAAAAACGTGGCATTTTCTGAAGAAGAGCTCAGGGCAGTGATGGAGGAGGCCCAGAGACAGGGTATGCCCGTGATGGCCCACGCCCACGCCGCCGAAGGTATCAAGATGGCGGTAAGAATGGGTGCCCGATCAATTGAGCATGGCACTTACATTGACGATGAAGCCATTCGCCTGATGAAGAAGCACGGCACTTACCTGGTACCGACAGTTTACGTGGGTGACTACTACAACGACCCGCGAAACAATCTGAGGGAGCAGGCCGTATCAGATGAGTACACGAAGAACTACAGGCACATATTCCTGAACAACATCGGCAAGGCACACAGGGCAGGAGTGAAAGTGGCTGTTGGCGTGGACCTCGGCGGCTATGACTATGACCCGGTGGTTTATGTGCGCGAGATTGCTGTACTGATGGAAGCAGGTTTAAGTGCCATGGCAGCCATCAAGGCAGCCACCAGCGTTCCCGCGGAAATGCTGCAGCAAGAGGGCAATATCGGGACGCTGCAAAAAGGCAGGCTGGCAGACATTATCGCGGTTCCCGGTGACCCACTCGAGGATATCTCGGTCCTCGAAAAAGTGAGTTTTGTCATGTTTAATGGGCAGGTTATTAAAGCAGCAGTTCAATAGCCATCCCATAACCAGTTGATAAATATATAAATAATTTAAAAATATTGACTCTTGGGAAACTTCCGTGCGGACCCGCTAAGTCTGAATCAGCTCACCATTTCATTACACTTTCAACATCTAGACAAAGACCAGCCTGTTTCAATTTCGCAACATCAAGAGCTTGAATTAACAGGATTTTTTGCAAAATCAGCTGGTTTTTGTTGAAATACAACGATTAAAAAAGCTGTCAGTACAAGAGGGGATACTATGTCGAATGTGAAGATGTCAGCGGAACGCGAATTTCTTCCGCAAAAAACAGCCATGGCCACAGCAGTTTCTTCAGCGGTTGCCGGCGTGTCATGTTTCTCAGTGAGTTTGCCGGCACTTGGCCAGGACCAGATCGAGGCTCTTGAAGAAGTCGTTGTTACTGCGCGAAAACGCGTGGAAAACCTGCAGGACATTCCCATGAATGTGCAGGCTTTTGGCACGGAAGATATTGAAAAGTATGGATTCAAGGGTATTGAAGATTATTCCCGCTTCGTGCCTTCCATGACAGCTGTAGGTTCAGGCGCAGGTCAGCAGCGAATTATTTTCCGTGGTATTGCTGATTCAGCCGCGCCCTTTATCGCGCAGTCTTCATCCGGTATCTACCTGGACGAACAGCCGATTACCACGCAGTCCATCTCCCCTGAAGTACGACCAATCGACATTGAACGAATCGAGGCGCTAAGTGGTCCGCAGGGAACACTTTATGGTGCAAGTTCACAGGCAGGTACGCTGCGTATCATTCTTAACCGCGCCAACACCGACGGCTTTGAGGGAAGTTTCGGTGTGTCGGGAAGCACAATCGATGACGGCGGTGAAGGTTATGAAGTTGAAGGTATCGCCAACATACCACTGATAGAAGACACCCTGGCGATTCGACTCGTTGGCTTTGTCGGTCGCGACGGTGGTTATATTGATAACGTACTGGGGAACAACCCGCTTGATCGCGGCGGTGTTGCCGTCGGCGATGGTACTGTGACCAATGCCAACGTGGTTGAAGAAAACGAGAACCACGTGGACTGGATGCTGGCTCGTGCCTCCATCACCTGGAACGTAAACGATGACTGGACGGTAAGCGGTATGGCGGGCTTCCAGGCTTCGGCCGCCAATGGCTGGAACCAGTATGACCCAACAGTGGGTGACCTCGACAAGATTGATTTCTTTGATGAATACCGTGATGACGTCTGGGCGCACTACAATTTCACCGTCGAAGGTGACCTGGGTTGGGCGCAGTTTATATCCAGCACCTCCTATTTTAACCGCCGAATTGATTACGTTTTTGATAAGACATCCTACGCGGCTTACTTCAATTTTTATTCTGTTTATAACGATTTCGCCTATAACCCCACTTACGCTTATTACAACCTCTATGATTTTTCATCTGCTTCAGCCAATGGCTTTGGCGGAGCCGGGGAAGACCAGCAGATTATTGGCTACAACACGGAAAACCAGAAGGATCGCAAGTTTGCCCAGGAGGTCCGGCTGAGTCACACGAGCGACAAGTGGGAATGGACCCTTGGCTTTTACTATGCCAACGAGGAACAGGACTGGTTGTTCCGTACAATCATACCCGGCTATCGAAACTCCGATGCTTTCAGAGCATGGTCATTCCTGTTTCCGGGAACGCCCCAGACCGATGCCTGGTGGCACTCCGGAGAGGCCAACGAAATTACTGACATCGCCGTGTTTGGTGAAGTCACCTACCACGTCAATGACAAGCTCAGCCTGATCTTTGGTGGTCGCTGGTACGACCAGGAAATTGAGCGTGATTACTTTGTGCGTCGCCCTGGCTCCCGGCTTGAAGATAACGTGCAGCCAAGCAACTCTGACAGCGGCTTCCTGCCAAAAGGTGGCATCCAGTGGAACTTTGACGACGACAAGATGGTATATGCCCTGCGTTCGGAAGGTTTTCGTGCCGGTGGTGTAAACCGCTCCCGCGGTATGCCGACCCTGCCGTTTGAGTATGACAGGGACAAGCTGATCAACTATGAAGCCGGTACCAAGACCCAGTGGCTGGATGGTCGCCTGCAGGTGAATATCACCGGTTATCACCAGACATGGGAAAACTACCAGCTTGAAGTTACCGACCCCAGCTTTAACCTGGGCGAGGTATTCCAGACCGTGGTAGCCAACGTGGGTGATGCAACCGTTGACGGTATCGACTTCGAGATTACCGCGATTCCAACGGCCGGTCTTGAAGTCGGCCTGAGTGGTACTCACATAATCAAGAACGAGACCGACGATCGCTTCACGGTGACCGATCCAAGGGCACCGGCTTCCCCGGCTATTGATTTACCCGCCGGTAGTCGCTTGCCGCTGGTAGCCGACTGGAATATTTCGGGTTATGCGGAATACGGCTGGCCCGTCAATTTCATGGGTGGATCCAATGCCTTTGTAAGGTTCCAGTTCAGTCACACCGGAAGTTCGCTTAACAAGGTTGTTCCTGATGCTGAGCCTATTCCGCAACTCAAGCAGCCCGCTTATACCATTGGTGATGTGCGCGCTGGTTTTGGGAATGAAAAATGGCAGGCCGAGGTTTACGTGAACAACTTGTGGGATGAGAGGGCTGTTCTTTACCATCCTGTATTCGAACTGCAGCGTCACTTTGGTCGCGACAGGGTTGTTACAAACCGACCAAGGAACTTTGGTCTGCGCATAAAACGATATTTTAATTAATCTCTGTAAAGTAAAGGCCAGTGACTCAAGTGAGTCACTGGCCTTTTTTTATTTTTAACGGTTAATCTAAACCGGCCAGACTTCCAGGCCATGTATGGCATTCCTGACATCCATGGTGAGGTTCACCGAAGCCACGCGGTCACCGCTATGAAGATCATAGACGGCCACCGTTGACGGGGAAGAGCCGGCGATAACGAAACGCCCGTCGAAGGTGCAAAGCCCCCGGCCAAAGCCCTGGCGTGCAATATTGCTATCGTCAATTCCATTGAATTCCAGTTGCTCCTCTCGGTACATTGGCACAGGGAATACCCTGTTGAGTCCATCACGGTCTACGTAGCGCACGCAGTTCGCTGCCGTATCATTAAACAGGATCCCATTTCTGAAGGGCTGGGCATTATGGGCACCTGTGGGCAGGCTGGAAAACTTTCTCACGTTAAATTTTTCATCCACGTAGAGAAGGCTTTCGGTGTGCAGGCCACTGCAATACATACCGCTGTCGTCCACATGAACATTATTCAAATGCAGTTCATTGCTAATTGTCGGGCCATTAGCATCGAGTGGGTCAAAAACCTGGCCCTTAAAGCCATTATTATCCCTCGAGATGTAAAGACCCCACGAGAAAGAACTTCGTCCAAGATCAAAGCCAAGCAGGCTGTCAAAGCCGGTCGAGGACAGGAACAGCATGTTTCCCATGCGCGCAATTTCGTGACAGTGTTTGAGGTAACGATTGCGATAGGAATTGATCTGCTGGAATTGCGTGTCATAGACAAATAATTCGTCACTGGCAGCGATAAAAATTTTCTGGCGAAAAAACTCGATTCCCCGCAGGCCGCGGTCCCAGCCCCGTCCTTTAAAATCAATATCAGTGGTATTCCAGTCAATGTGCTGGATAATTTCCTGCTTTGAAAAATCAATGCTGTAGACACCACCATGACTATCGCCCTGCTGGCTGCCCCGCACCACCGACGTGGCGAGCAGGCGTGGAAGTTCTACATTCTTATCCATGACAGGTCTTATTGCTTCGACTATTGAACAGATAGATAGGTATCGAACCAGTCCAGGTGGCGGGCAATTTCATCTTCCCGAAAACTGGGGCGATAAAAACTATGGTATTCATCCGGGTAGATTACCAGCCTGGTAGGGACATTCAGCTGCCGTAGCGCCTGGTACATCTGCTCCGAGTGAATCAGTGGCACGTTGAAGTCCAGTTCACCGCACATAAAAAGTGTCGGTGTCTTTATCCTGTCAGCATTGTAGAACGGGTAGGAAACCTTGAGCCAGGCATCCAGGTTTTCCCAGGGCGCGCCAAGTTCAATGTTCCAGTCGCGGATGTACATGTCGGTACCATAACCTGCAAGCATGTTTGAAACACCGGCGCCGCTGACTGCAGCAGCAAAGCGGTTATCTGACGCGATGACATAGTTGGTCAACATACCGCCGTAGCTCCAGCCGTAGAGCCCGAGACGTTCGGGGTCGGCGATACCCCTGTTTACAAGGTAATCCACGGAGGCGAGCACGTCATCGACATCAAGGTTACCCCAGTCACTGATAATGGCTTTCTGAAAATCCAGGCCTTTTCCGGAGCTGCCTCGCGGGTTGGGTGCTACGACCAGGTAACCACTGGCTGCAAAAAGCTGCCAGTCAAAGTGGAAATCATGGGCATGCTGGGAAACCGGGCCACCATGCAGGTTCATGATGAGCGGATAGCGCTCGCCGTCACGGTACGAGGGCGGCTTGACCAGTAGTGCATCGATAGTCGTACCGTCCTTGCTGTTAAAGCTGATGCTTTCCGTATTACCCAGGTCAATATGATTGAGCCAGGGGTTATGGTCATGCAGCGCGCGGTACTCACCCCTGTCAATCACACCTACTTCGTAGGGACTGTTGGCAGTGCTTGAAAGCAGCACAACCTTGTTGTCAATGCCTACGTCAAAGTGGCTCACAACCCTGCCAGGTTGAGTGAGACGGGTCACCTTTCCACTTCGCAGCTCAATTTTCGCGAGGTACTGGCTGAGATTATCTTCAAGAATAAAGTAAAGTGTCTTTCCGTTTTCAGACCAGTGGGGGTTGAGAGTGTTTCGGTCCAGTAAAAGTGTGGGTAACTTTTCACTCTCATCATCATCAATATTAATCGTGGCGACCTGCTGCAGGGCAAACCAGGTCAGGTCCGGATCACCGCCACGAATATAGGACAGTCTGTTCCCCGCAGGATGCCAGGCCGGTGGACTTCCGGCACACCAGCTGGGTTCACAATCAGTTCCGGGGTTGCGCGTCAACAGTTGCTGAACAGCGCCGGAACGTGCTTCGGTAAGATAAATATCCCAGTTGCTGTGCCGGTCAAAATCCTCGTCACGTTTTGTGACAAAGGCAATCCTGTTGCCGTCTGGCGACCAGCTCGGTAGCAACTCGTCGTAGGGGCCATGGGTTAGCTGTACGGAACTTTGTGACTCTATATCCAGCAGGAACAGGTGGGTTCGCGCTGTTTCAAGATAGCCCGTTTCATCTTCCTTGAAGTAATACCGGTCGATAACGATGGGGCGGGGCGCATCATCGGTGTTGGAATTATCCACGCTGACGACCAGTAATAACTGTTTTGAATCCGGCGACCAGGCCAGCTCCGTCACACCGCCTTCAAATGAGCTGAGCTTTCTTGGCTCGCCCCCGTGGCCATCCAGTAACCAGGCCTGTTGCAGTCCATTCTCATCGTCCCTGTCAGACAGGTAGGCAACATAACGTCCATTCGCACTCCACCTTGGATGGTTATTATTGGCCCTGTTGAAAGTGAGTTGACGTGTTTCCTTTCCATCCCAGCTACTCAGCCACAGGTTGCTGATGTCGGCGTCTTTCTCCTGGTCGACGCTGGAAACAGCGTAAACAATCCAGTTTCCATCCGGTGAAAGACGTGGATCAGAAACACTCGCCAGGTTATCCAGGTCTGCGAGTTCAATAGTCCGGGTGCTTCCGGCCTGTAAAGTGCAGGAGAAGACCAGGCTGAGACACAAAATGATTTTATTCATGAGCTCTCCTGCGGTGACAGAATCGGTTCGAGTATTTCAATGAGCGGTTGCAGGTGTTGTTCAAACCTTCTCCATGTTTGCACTGAAGACCGGTATATCGGCTGGCGCACCTGCTCGGAGCTTGCCGTCCTGACCGGCCTGTCGGTCTCGTGAAAGTTAAGACAGGCATCTTCAAAGGGCAGACCGCAATATTCCAGTAATCGCCGGGTTTGTCCCTCCTGGTCAGCCACCATGTCTTCGTACTGTACATCCAGGATTCGACCCGGTAAAACACTGTGCCAGTATTCCATCAGGGCATGGTATTCAAGGTAAAACTCACCAAGCTCGACAAGGTCATAGGTAAAGGTCTGACCGCGGGCAAAGTGTTGCTTGTAACAACCAAGACAGCTATCAACTGGGTCACGCCGGGCATTGATGATCTTTGCATTTGGCAGGATGAGTGACAGCAATCCAATGGTCGGAAAATTATTCGGCATCTTGTCTGTGAAAAAAGCAGCACCACGTCTTACCCTTTGCGTGGATTCAATGTACTGCGCACCCAGGTCATAAAACTCCTGGTCAGAAAGCTCGACGACACCGGCAGGATAGCCCTTTGCATCCCTGCCGCGGTTGAGTGTCATGACAACCTTGCTGAGATCCGGTAACTCGCTTGTGCCATCGACCTGGCTATGACTGGAAAGGATCTGCTCTATCAGTGTCGATCCCGAGCGTGGCAAACCCACGATAAAGATAGGTGCCGGGTCCGGGTTGCCGACGTCCTGTTTTTCTTCCAGGAAAGACTTTGTAAAAGTGGCTTTTATTTGCTCGTGGAGTACCTCGGTCTCGACCGGGTCATAGCTGATACGCATACGCTGTATCTGGTTAGCCTGGTCGTAGCAAGAGAAGGCGTTCTCATAATTACCGTTGTCTTCGTGGTACTTGGCCAGTGAAAACAGGATGTGGACCCTGTTTTCTTCTTCCAGCTCTTTATTTTCCAGCAGGGCTTCCATGGTATGCCTTTCTTCCTCGCTGAACCTGTAGGTCTTCAGGTTTGCCAGGCTCCAGTACGCTTCACCATTATCCTGCTTGACCCGTATTGCATCCCTGTACGCCTGGATGCCTTCGTCCACCTTGCCGGCGGTTTTAAGCACGTGTCCGTAGCCAAGGTAGACATTGGGATTGTTTTTACGAAGTTCAAGGCAGGCGCGGTAGGCGTCGATCGCCTCGATGGTCCGGGCACCGGCAGCGAGCAGGCTCGCCAGTACCATGTAGGACTGGAAGTGATCGGGTCGTAGCCTGATAGCCTGCTTTGCATACTCTACCGCTTCGTCAAACTTGTCCTGCTCTCGAAGTGCCTTTGTTAACTCGAGGTATGCTTCATGCAGTCCGGGGGCCTTCTCAATGATCTCCTTCAGGACCTTCTCGGCTTCCTGGTTGAGGTTGGCCTGCAAAGCCAGCTTTGCCAGCATTCGCGGGGCATCAATGCTTTCCGGGTCTTCTCTTAGCACTTCGCGAGCCAGCTTTTCCGCTTTCTTGTACTTACCCTGCTTGAACAATTCCCCGGCTTTCGCCAGCTTGCCCTTGTGCGGATTGACGACGAAGAGCTTTTCCATCACTTCATCCGCTTCCTTGCCACGACCAGCACGGTAAAGTACGGTGGCCAGGGCCTGGTAGTTCTCATCAATTTCCGGCTCGCGTTCCAGCACTATTTTCAAGTGACCGATGGCATCATCCAGCCTGTCAGCGGCGACATAGGCCCGGGATATATCCTTGTGTGCCCGCGTGAACTCAGGTGCCTGCCTGATCGCGTGGTTGAGAAGTTCGATTGCCAGTTCAATCTTGCCAAGCAGGGTCGAGATCATACCCAGCAGGGCGAGGAAGTTGATGTCGTCGGGGTCCCTGGTCAGGACTTCCTGGCACAGCTTTTCTGCCTGCTCTACCTGCCCGTTCTGCAAATAGTGGGTGGCCTGTTGAAACTGCGCCTGGCTCATAATCTCGCTGTCCCTGTACAAATAACAATTGGAAAAAGTCGGGCACTATTATACCTTTAACAGTGATATTTGCCGCAGGAGAAACAGTCAAATGCCTTCCATTTCCCGCCTTCCGGCGAGTTGCCCGGTCGATGACATTATTGAAGCCGTTGAACAGGATGGTGTTGCCATCGTGGAAAATTTTGTCTCTGCTGCATGGCTCAAAGAGTTTAACTCGTCCATCCAGACGTCCATCGACGAATACGAACCCTTTGACTACGGTGAAGAAGAGGCCGCGGAATTTCTCGGTTACCAGACGGTACGCTTAAATGGCCTGGTAACAAGAGCGCCCTGTTACGTGGATCTCATCACCGACGAACGCCTGCTGGCAGTGATGGATCACTTTCTTGGTCCCAACTGTGGACAGTACCTGCTCAATTCCAGTGAGCTGATTGAAATACACGGTGGCGAAACGGCACAGGAGCTGCACACCGATGACATGATCTGGCCCATGTACTACTGGCTGCCAGAGCGACTGCTGCAGTTCAATGTCATGGTGGCCGGAACGGACTTCACCGCGACCAACGGCGCCACCAACGTGGTGCCGGGTTCCCACAGGTGGGACGATCCCGAGCGTCTCGCAAAAGAAGAGGAAATCGTGCAGGCAGTAATGCCGGCAGGCAGCGCCGTTTTTATTCCCGGCCATACGCTGCACGGCGGTGGAGCAAACACCGATGGCACAATTCGACGTGCAATCGCCGCTTCCTACGTGCTTGGCTGGCTGCGAACCCAGGAAAACCAGTTCCTGCACACCAGTGTTGAACAGGTAGCAAATTTTTCCGAAAAGGCGCGGCAGTTACTGGGCTACGATCTGTATACGCATTACACGGATGACTTTTACGGTGGTCCGCTTGGTTTTCACAACTATCGCAGTCCTGCGGAGCTTTTCAAAAAGTCAGCCTGAACCTGTTGACTGGCTGCGTACTGCCAGCATGTAACAGGCGAGGCTTGCTGCAAGGACCAGCAGGCTAAATATCATTACACCGGTCCCCTGCCAGCGGGCACTGATTGTGCCAGCCAGTACCGGACCAACAGTCACCCCCACACCCTGTGCCACGGGGATAAGCACCGCGTTCCTTCCCGAGCGATCGGTTTCTGCAATCCATGCGGTCTGTAGAGGTATAACGAAGCTGTAAAAGAAATTGTAGATGATGATGGAAAGGGCAAAGACCAGGGCAAGTGAAGACAGGCCCGTGCCCATGATGGAGACCAGCAGGCAGGCATAGGCAACAAGTACCAGGGTTTTTCGACTCGTGAACGCTATGGCGAGTGAGGGTGTCACCGCACCGGCGAAGCTGAATAGCAGGCCAAGCGCCAGGATCGAGGCAACCAGTGAACTGCCGATACCGATTTCGCTGCCGAGGCGTTCCATGAATATCCAGATTGCTGTCAGCGCCGTGAAAAACAGGCAAACAGCGCCAAGGGCAAGTAACAGGAACATGGAGAGCGGTTGTTCCACGGCCGCCGTATAAGCATCGACACTGACAGCGGGGTTTCTTGCAGGGCAGCTGGTGACCAGGAAAATCGGAAGCAGGGCAGCTGCGGCGCACAGGTAAAAGCCGGTACCTTCGCTGCCACCCGGATCAAGCTTTGCTACCAGCAGCAGTGCTATAGCACCAAGACAGACCTGCAGCGCCAGGGCCAGGGAAAATTCGCGGACAGGGTTTTCATAGGATGCCAGGCTGGCATAGGGAAACGCCATCATGGTGCCTGCCCCGAAACCTGCCAGGCCGCGAAGAAATAACAGGCCTGCATATGTAGTAATGACGACACAGGCCAGGTTTGAAAAGAAGGTGATTAATATCGCGCCGACAAGCACCGGTTTCCACCGCCAGCGGTGAATCCAGCTGCGCGCCAGCAAGGAAGCGAGGGTGCCAAAAGCCATGTCCGCGGCAAGCAGTAAACCAAGCCGGGTGCCGCTGAAGTTAAACTCACTGGAAAATACGCCTGCCCACAGGGGCAGCAGGTAAAAAGGTAATAGTGCTACAGCAAATAGAAGGTACTGGAGTGCTCTACTGCTTGCTGCAGAAGCAGGATTCATTCAGGACTGATTGGCAAGCTGGTACGTCTCATCTTCGTAAAAGATGTTACCGTTTTCCTCGCGAATAGCCAGTGGGATCAGTCCATAGCCCTGGCAGGGGCCGTCTTTACATGAGCCATCGGCAGCATCGTAACTTGCACCGTGGGCACGACAGAGCAGGTTGTTGGCCGTGTCAAAAAACACGTCCTTGTCACCATTGAGTCTCAGGCCAACGTGGGCGCAGGCATTGAGATAGCAGCGGGCTTCATCCTTGAAACGTATGATGAAGGCCCACCACAGGCGACCGTCTTTCTGTACCTGGAACTGAAAGCCGGGGCCAAGCTCTTTGATATCAGCGCTCTGAGCAATAGCCCCTTTCATTAGTATCGCCTGGCGGCCTAGCCCTCAACCATGCCAATAATGGAAAGTACTTCTTCCTTGTTGGCCTCTATCTGTGGTGACATCATTACCTGGGTGCCCATGGTTTCCATTGGCTCATCACAAAGGAAGGCTGGATCGTGTGAAACTGCTGCTTCAAAAAGTGCACCGGAAGGCGTTCTTACGTAAATTGAATCAAAATAGCCGCGGTCCTTGACGTCGGAGAAGTCGGTATACCCAAGACCTTCAACAAAGAACTTGATCTTGTTCTGGGTCTCATGATCGGGGCAATGATAGGCCATGTGGTGAATCGCACCTTCGCCAACAATCCAGCTGCCTTTTTTCAGTTCAGGTTCAATAACAAAATCGGTGTAGGTACCGGTTCCGCCTTCACCCATCTCGTAACGCACGCGGTTTCCATCTTCACCGACTTTCCTGCAACCCCAGGCCACTTCAAGAAACTCATCCATCATGTCCATGGTATTGGTAGAGACTCCCGCAGCATGTGTACCGCGGATCATGTTCTCCACGGGAACCGGGCCCTTGTCCCAGGGCTTGCGATCATCGTCCGCGATGCCAACCATGTTGTGGCGAATGTTATGCGGGGAGCGAAACTCCAGTCTTTTCTCACCGAAATACTCGGCTTCCGTCACGTCAAAACCCATGGACTCGAGGCGGTCTTTCCAGTAGCCAAGGGATGACTCCGGTACTGAAAGATCAACATGCCGTACCTGGCCCCAGCCTTCCGTCGCCTTCACGCCTATATGGGCAACCGGGAAAGTTGTCAGGAGGGTGCTTTCGTCACCAATATCATTGCCATAGTAGAAATGGTAAACAGGTGTCGCTCCGTCATAAAAAAGTGTCCTTTTACAGCATTTCAAACCCAGCACCTTGGTGTGAAAATCAAAATCTTCCTGGGGATCGCCAACACCGGTGGTGACATGGTGATGGCCTTTCAGGGCAGTACTGGGGCTTGGGGGCAGTTCAACGGTCATGCGGGTGTCCTCCGGAATGTGTGTAGCCAGGCGGCATGGAATAGCCTGTATTCTGGCAAAAGGGATTATTCCCGACAAGTATAGTAAGTGCATAAGCACTATGCGCCAGGGGTATAATACTCACTCGCATAAACCAGCCTGGGTAACAGGCCTAACCACGATAAAACCGGGTATTACAATGAATAATAACGCATCACAAACTCCTTTCACGGTGATTGGCCCGAGGGTTCGCAAATCGCCGTTTTTTGAAGCTTCACGCAAGGCCGGATGCAAGGCCTACTCGGTTTATAACCACATGTACATGCCGCTGTTCTACGAGGACCCGGTGACGGACTACTGGAACCTGATGAAAAATGTCAGCATCTGGGATGTGGCCGTGGAAAGGCAGGTCGAGATATCGGGTCCTGATGCCTTCAGCTTGTCCCAGTATCTCACCACCAGGGATGTCTCCCGCTGTGCCATTGACCAGTGCATGTATGCACCCCTGGTTAATCAACACGGGGGTATGCTCAATGATCCCGTGATGCTGCGCCTGGACGAAGACAGGTTCTGGTTTTCACTGGCCGACAGCGACATCCTGCTTTGGGCGCAGGGGATCGCGCTGAATAACAAATTTGACGTGGAAATTAGCGAACCCTACGTATCCCCCCTGGCAATACAGGGACCGAAATCAAACGACCTGGTGGCGGACCTGCTTGGAGACTGGGTGCGTGAACTTGGTTTCTTTCGCTGCAGGCAGACGGAGCTGAATGGCATTCCCATGGTGGTGGCGCGATCCGGCTGGAGCAAGCAGGGCGGTTTTGAACTTTATCTACAGGAAAGCAAGCGTGGTAATGAACTGTGGGAGATCGTTACCGAGGCCGGGCAGAAATATGATATCGCGCCGGGCGCACCTTCCAGTATTGAACGAATCGAAAGCGGCCTGCTGTCCTATGGTGCAGATATGGATATGACAAATAACCCTTTTGAAATTGGTCTTGACCAGTACGTCTCCCTTGAGCAGGAAGATGACTTTATCGGTAAGGAAGCGTTAAAAAGAATAAAGCAGGAAGGTCTGAAGCAAAAACTGGTGGGTATCGAGTTTGACGAAAAAAGTGTCTCGGGCAATGAGAGCAGGTGGTCAGTCTATAACGGTGATGAATACTGCGGGACGGTAAGAAGCGCGACCTGGTCACAACAGCTGGAGAAAAATATCGCCATGGCGATGCTATCCATCGAGCATACGGAGATCGGTACAAACCTTCGTGTTAAAACTCCAAATAAAATGGTGGAAGCGGTTGTAACACCGATGCCCTTTATAAGTTAAAGCCAACGGTTTAGCTGAGGGCGTCCCTTATCCATTCCCAGGCATAGTCTGCAAAACTTCGACGCACGATAATTCGAAAGCAGTCGTCGTGCCTGGCGATGAGTGCGGAAGTCTTGGCAAAGTTGGTTTGCACACAGCGGCCCGGTGCAAAATTATGCGGGTGAAAATCGTAGACGCAGGATTTTTTTAACAGCACTTCGATGTCATTACCCCGTGCTTCAATGATGGTTTGCCCTGCGCTGACATCGATGGTTGCCATGTGACCATCAAATTTTTCCCTTAAATTTTTCCTGGTTTCTTCTTCCATGCCGGCATCCACAACCAGCAGGCACTCTGTTGGGCCAAGCCAGTACATCGTCGAGCGGGAATCTCCGGAAAACCTGCAGGGTGCTGGCGGCATAAATCCGAGTAAATCCTGCATTGCATCAGCAAAGCCGGCATCATCGAGCTGCGCTCGAATGACCAGGTGACCTTTCCGTTCCAGCTCGCTAACTTCAGCATGCTCGGTGGATACCGCCTTCATCTGTTCGCGATAATAATGAAGCGGTGTTTCAGTGCTGGCAACCTGCAGTGTGCTGTTATCAGTCATGATGTCTTTCACCCTCGGGATCGTAAAACACGGAACCGGTTATTTTTGCGGGTACAACACTGCCATTTGCCAGTGGGCAGTAAACAGTCCTTTCCATCTTGCCGCGCCCACCCTTGACAACGGCGAGAGCGATGGAGCGGCCAAGGGCGGCACTGTAGTAGCTGGAGGTAACATGCCCCTGCATTGTCATGGGGATCGCTTCAGCCGGGTCTTCTACTATCTGTGCTCCCTCGGGTAATACCAGCGAAGGGTCATCAGTCAGCAGCCCGACCAGCTGTTTTCGATCTTCGCGCAGGCAATCGCTGCGGGTCATTCCTCGCTTACCAAGGAAACTGAATTCTTTCTTGTTATTAACGGCCCAGCTCATATTCATGTCATCAGGTGTCATCGAACCATCCGTGTCCTGGCCGACAATAATGAATCCCTTCTCTGCACGCAGGACATGCATGGATTCGGTCCCATAAGGCGTAATGTCAAACTCCTGCCCGGCCTCGATGAGCTTTTCCCACACCGCGCGGCCGTAGTGGGCGGGAACGTTGACCTCAAAGCTCAGCTCCCCGGTAAAGCTGATACGAAACACCCTTGCCTTTACACCGGCAACAGTGCCATCACGCCAATCCATAAACTTGAAGGCGTCCTTTGAAAGATCGATATCATCACAAACCTTCTCCAATACCTTCCTGGAATTCGGACCGCTCAGGGTTGCTGTGACCCAGTGGTCGGTAACCGAAGTAAAGTAAACCTCCAGCTCCGGCCACTCGGTTTGTTGCCAGACTTCCAGCCATGCCAGTACACCGGCTGCGCCACCTGTCGTGGTAAACATGTGGTAGTGGTTTTCACCCAGGCACGCCGTCACGCCATCATCAAAGATCATGCCATCCTCGTGCAGCATCAGGCCGTAACGACACTTGCCGGGCTGGAGTTTTAAAAACGAGTTGGTGTAGATACGGGTAATAAACTCCGCCGCATCAGGCCCCTGTATATCTATCTTGCCAAGCGTGGAAGCATCAAGGATTCCAACACTGTTCCTGACGGCCAGGCATTCACGATTCACACTGTCCTGCATGCTTTCGCTCTTGCGTGGGTAATACCATGGGCGCTTCCATTGCCCAACATTCTCAAACTCGGCACCCTGTTCCTCGTGCCAGCGCTGAATGGCGGTGTAACGTACCGGGTCAAACAGTTCGTCGGTATTGCGGCCCGCCATGGCACCAAAAGTAACCGGGGTATAGGCGGGACGGAATATGGTCGTACCGGTTTCCGGTATGCCCTTGCCCAGGCAGTCGGCCAGGATGGCAACACCATTGATGTTTCCAAGCTTGCCCTGGTCGGTGCCAAATCCCATGGCGGTATAACGTTTTACATGCTCAACGGATTCATAGCCTTCTTGCGTGGAGAGCTTGATCCCTGCTGCGGTGACGTCGAGCTGGTAGTCCACGAACTGCTTGGGCGCTCTACTTACGGGCTTTATATGCGGTATGAGAAAGGCAGCCTGCTGCGGAGCCATGGACAATTCGTCGGTGGCAAGGGCAGGACTGTCGGGTTCGTCAACTTCAAAACCAAGTTCCTTCAGCGCGGCCGAGCCTGTTTTTGATCCTTCCTCCAGGCAGGCTGCGAGTGAATAGCTGCCGTTAACGGCACCGGCACAGGTCACTTTTCCGGGCAACTTGCCCGGAACAAAGCCCACAATACTTTCACGCCACTCCGGCCGAGTGCCGGTATGGGAACTGAGGTGTAAAGCCGGGCTCCAGCCGCCGGAGCTCACCAGCAGATCGCATTCAAGCTCACGAACGGCAGACGTCACCTGCCGGCAATCCGCATCAAGGCCGGCGATTTTTACCGATCGAACTCTCCTTCTACCGCAGGCCTCGATAACCCCGTGACCGCTAATGACGTTGATGCCAAGTGCTCGACACTTCTGTGCAAGTGGCCCGCTTTGTGTGTGTCGCGTGTCAACCACGGCGACCACTTCACGGCCGGCCTCGTGCCAGTCCAGTGCAGCCTGGTAGGCTCCGTCATTACAGGTAAACACCAACAACTTATTGCCTGGCGCTACACCATATCTATTTACGTAGGTTGAAACAGAAGAAGCGAGCATCACGCCCGGCAGGTCGTTGTTGGCAAAGACCAGCGGCCGCTCTATGGCACCCGTGGCAAGAATGACCTTGCGGGCCCTGACGCGGTGAAGACGCTGGCGGCTTCCGTGCTGTTCTGATGCTGGAAGGTGGTCGTTACGTCGCTCTACAATTCCCAGGAAATTTTGATCGTAGTAGCCGAACACGGTGCTGCGTTTCAACAGGGTCACGTTTTCCATGGCAGAAAGCCGGGCTACTGTGCTTTCGATCCACCCTTCTGCGCTGTCTTCGCCTATGCGCCTTTTTTCAGCAAGCAGGTTGCCGCCGAACTCGGCCTGTTCATCAGCCAGCATGATGCGGGCACCGCTGGAGGCTGCTGCCAGGGCGGCCGCAAGCCCTGAAGGACCGCCACCGACAACCAGTACATCGCAGTGCTGGTTTAACTTGTCGTAGGTATCCGGATCTTTTTCTTCCGGGGCCTTGCCAAGTCCTGCTGCCTTGCGGATGAAGTGCTCGTAGGTCATCCACATCTTGCCGGGAAACATGAAGGTCTTGTAGTAAAAACCGGGTGGCATTAAGCGCCCGAAGAATCCAGTAATGGCCATGAGGTCGAAATTGACGCTCGGCCAACCGTTGACGCTTCGTGCTTCAAGGCCCTCGTAAAGCTCTACCTGGGTAGCACGAAGATTGGGAACTGTCCTCGCGCCCGAAGCAAGCTGCATGATGGCATTGGGTTCCTCGGCACCATGGCCGACAATGCCGCGTGGCCTGCTGTACTTGAAACTGCGACCAACAATGGAGACACCGTTGGCGAGCAGGGCAGAAGCCAGCGTATCACCCTTGAATCCCTGGTAGTTTTGACCATTAAATGTGAAATTTATGACGGTACTTCGGTCGACACGACCACCCGTGCTTAATCGCTTGCCCTGCATCAGCTGCTTTCCTCTTTTACCGAGGGCTGTGTGCCGATGGGGTAGGACTCAAGGACGTCATAGCTCACCGTGTGACGCGTAACATTTAGATAGCGACGACACCCGGCAGCGTGATACCACATCTCGTGGTGGATACCCCGCGGATTTTTCCTGAAAAACAGGTAGTCTCCCCATTCCTCGTCGCTGAGGTCTTCCGGTTTCGACGGCCGGGCAATGTGGGCCTCACCGACATAATTGAATTCCTCTTCTTCGCGGAGTTCGTCGCAGTAAGGGCAGTGAATTTGCAGCATTATAATGTCCTAGTGTGCAACGCCGGCGGCACCGTGTTCGTCGATCAGGGCGCCACTGTGAAAACGGTCAATGGAAAAGGGTGCTGCAAGGGGATGTGGCCTGTCATTGGCGACGGTGTCTGCGAAAACATAACCTGAGCCAGGCGTTGCCTTGAAGCCGCCAGTACCCCAGCCACAGTTGAAGTAGAGACCCTCGATGGGGGTCAGGCTGAGTATCGGGCAGGCGTCCGGGCAGGTATCGACGATGCCACCCCACTGCCGGTTCATGCGAACGCGGGAGAAAGTGGGAAACAGTTCAATGATGGCTTCAACGGCATGTTCAATAATGTGCAGTGAGCCTCTTTGACCATAGCCGTTGTAGTGATCAATACCTGCGCCGATAACCAGGTCGCCCTTGTCAGACTGGCTGATATAACCGTGCACGGCATTGGACATCACCACGGTATGCAGGCAGGGCTTGAGCGGCTCGGATACAAAGGCCTGTAGCGGGTGAGATTCCAGCGGTAGTCGCAGGCCTGCCATTGCAGCGACAACACCGGAGTTACCTGCGGCCACGGATGCCACCTTGCGTGCGCCGATAAAACCATTGCTTGTTTCGACACCGAGCACCTTGCCATTTTCGTGGCGTATGCCGGTGACTGCACATTGCTGTATGAGATCGACGCCAAGGGCATCGGCAGCCCGGGCATAGCCCCATGCCACCGCATCATGTCGTGCCACTCCGCCTCTCGGCTGCCACGAGGCACCCAGCACCGGGTAACGCTTGCTTGAGGAGCAATCCATGATCGGTATAAGATCCTGTACCTCTGCGGTACTCAGTATTACGCCGTCGATACCGTTCAGGCGATTCGCGTTCACCCGGCGTTCGATGTCGCGCATATCCTGTAAACTGTGGCCCAGGTTCAATACGCCGCGCTGGGAAAACATCACATTAAAATTGAGTTCCTGGCTCAGGCCTTCCCACAATTTCATCGACAGCTCGTAGAGGTGAGCCGCCTCATCCCACAGGTAGTTAGAGCGAATAATGGTAGTGTTGCGTGCGGTATTGCCACCACCAAGATAACCTTTCTCGACCACGGCAATATTGGTCATTCCGTGAACTTTCGCCAGGTAGTAAGCGGTGGCAAGGCCATGACCGCCACCGCCAATGATCACAACATCATATTCTGATTTTGGCTCGGGACTACGCCAGCTTCGCTGCCAGTTTTCATGGTAGCTAAGGGCGTTTTTAAACAGGCTGAAACCGGAAAAACGATTCTTCATATTTATCCGTAGCCTTCCACCTGGGGCAGTCCATCGTTAATCTCGTAATAGTCACCCTTGCAGTCAATGAATATGTGCTCAGATGCTTCAAGCCCGGCAGTGCTATCGAGGGTGCCTGCCATGATGGAAACGTGATCCTGGTCATTTGAATCCCAGAAAAGGCTTGCACCACATGAGGCACAAAATCCACGGCGTGCAAGGTCCGACGACTGGTACCAGCGTAAATGTTCACCGGCTTCGATCACCAGCGCTTCTCTTTCTGCGGCGGTGGCAGCAACAAAGTGACCGCTGGTGCGCCGGCATTGTTCGCAATGACAATACATGACCGGGCGTAGCGGTCCTGTGACCCGATATTTTACGGCCCCACAAAGACAGGCCCCGGTATGTAACTGTGCGTCAGTCATTGGCTCCGTTCACATCGCGAAGCCTTTCATTTTTAGGGTCAAAGGGGCTTTCACCGATAACCACTGCCGGGTAGGTTTTTCCAAGGATCTCGATGTCCATCGCGGTACCTGTCTCAGCGTGTTCAATATTCACCATTGCCATTGCCAGGGACTTGCCAAGGCGAAAGCCGTATCCTCCGCTCGTTGCCCTACCAATCACTTCATCGTTGATTGTCAGTGCATTGTTGCCCAGCGCATCCGCGTCATCTACGTCCTTTACTTCCAGCGTGACCAGCACCTTGTCCAGGCCTTTTTCCTTTACTGCAACCAGGCTTTCCTTTCCGGGGAAATCTCCCTTATCGGGGTGAACAAAACGGTCCATGCCAGATTCAAAGGCGGAGTATTCAATGGATAATTCTGTGCCTACAACCCGGTAGGATTTTTCCAGGCGCATGGAGTCCATGGCCCGAATACCAAAGGGTTTTAAACCCAGGTCTTCGCCGGCGGCGAACAGCGCATCGAAAATATGATTCTGGTATTCAACAGGATGATGCAGTTCCCAGCCCAGCTCACCCACGTAGTTCACGCGCATGGCATTGACCGGCGCCATACCAACCACCACGTCCCGTGAGGCCAGCCATGGGAAAGCCTCGTTGGAAAAATCATCGGAAGAAACACGCTCAAGCAGTTGCCGAGACTTCGGCCCGGCAATAACCAGGACACCGAAGGCACCGGTGAGGTCCTGAAAGTGCACAGAACCATCCGTGGGCATGTGTTTTTTCAGGTGGTCATGATCAAGTCGCTGTAAAGCTCCAGCAGAGACGAGGTAAAAGGAGTCGTCCGCATCCCGTCGCACGGTAAATTCCGAGTGGACACCACCCGTGCTGGTAAGGATGTGGCTGAGTGAAATACCACCCTGTTTTTTAGGAATACGATTGGCGAGGAGGCCATCAAGAAAAGCCTCCGCCCCTGGGCCGGACACGCGGCACTTGGCAAAGGCGGTCATGTCCAGCAGGCCGACATTGCTGGTGACATTTTCCACTTCGCGTTCAATGGCGCCAAACCACTTTGAACGCCTGAATGACCAGTCGTCTTCCTGCTCCATGCCGTCGCTGGCAAACCAGTTTGGTCTTTCCCAGCCGGACTTTTGCCCGAACACGGCACCCATGGCCTTTAATCTTTCGTAGCAGGGAGCTGTGCGCAGGGGTCGGCAGGCGGGACGTTCTTCATCAGGGAAATGCGTGATAAAGACGTGGCTGTATGCCTCTTCATTCTTGTTTACCAGGTAGGACCTGGTGGCGTAGTCACCGTAGCGTCGAGGATCGACGCCAAGCATGTCTATGGTGGGTTCACCTTCAACGATCCATTCAGCCAGCTGCCACCCGGCGCCACCTGCCGCAGTGATACCAAAACTATGGCCCTCGTTCAGCCAGAAGTTTTCAAGGTCCCAGGCCGGGCCAACTATCGGGTTACCGTCCGGTGTGTAGGCAATAGCGCCGTTATAAACCTGCTTGACGCCAACCTCGGCAAAGGCCGGCACTCGATTCATGGCGGCCTCGATATGTGGCTCCAGGCGATCAAGGTCTTCAGGAAACAACTCGTATTCTGCCTTTGTGTCAGGACCGTCGACGTAACAGGCCGGCGCACCTTTCTCATAGGGGCCAAGGATCAATCCGCGATTTTCTTCGCGCATGTACCAGGCACCGTCAGATTCACGCAATACGCCCATTTCCGGTAAACCCTGCTCGTGCCTGGCAACGATATCAGGATGGGGTTCGGTGACAATGTACTGGTGTTCAACCGGGACAACGGGAATATCAAGCCCCACCATTTGACCGGTCTGCCTGGCATAGTTGCCGGTGGCGGAAACAATATGCTCGCAGCTGATGTCGCCCTTGTCAGTTTTTACCAGCCATTCACCGGAAGGCTTTTTCTCGATACCGAGCACCAGCGTTTGACGGTGAATCTTGGCGCCCATGGCTCTCGCACCTTTTGCCAGGGCCTGGGTCAGGTCTGCCGGCTGAATATAGCCATCGTCGGGATGATGAATTGCACCCACGAGACCCTCGGTATTGCACAGGGGCCATAATTCTTTCACGCCATCCGGGGTGAGGAAATTGACATTGACGCCGATGGTGCGGGCTGTGGCCGCGTACTGGTAGTACTCGTCCATGCGGTCCTGGTTCATCGCGAGGCGAATATTGCTTACTTTTTTAAAGCCGACGTCCTGGCCGGTTTCCTCCTCAAGACTGCTGTACAGCTTTACAGAATACTTGTGGATTTGCCCGACGCTGTAGCTCATGTTAAACAGCGGCAGCAGCCCTGCGGCATGCCAGGTAGAACCCGAAGTGAGCTCGGATTTCTCCAGCAACATCACGTCTTCGCCCCAGCCTTTTTTTGCCAGGTGATAGAGAGTGCTTACACCAACAACACCCCCGCCGATTACCACAACACGCGCCTGATTTTTCATTCAAATGAGTCCAAGTTTGTCATAAGGGAAGAAGTGCCAGAGAACGCCAACCCTGATAAAGAATTTCGCATACTAGCGGAGGAAAACCGGCCAAATTAGCTCAGGCGCGACCGGCTATATCTGAAACGCGTCCTGAGAGAGCCTGGCCTGGCAAAAAGTGACAATTCTTTACAAGCAGCACAGCTGCAAAAACACCATGCTGCCTGCGTATACGCGGTGCTTACACCGCTTTCGCTGCTCAACTTTCCTGCCGGCTATGCTACGCGGGAGGCACCAGTACCATCTTGCCGGTGTGTTTCTTACTTAAAAATTCTTCCTGGGCAGTCCTGATTTCCGCGAGCGGAAAGCTTTTAGCCACGAGGGGGCGAATTTCATTCTTCTCGATATAGGAGACGAGATTTTCAAAGATCTTGTTTTCCTGGTGGGTGCAGCCAAAAAAGGTTTGATCCTTCAAGTAGAGCGTCCTGAGGTCCAGGTCGACGATGGGACCGGCAATGGCACCGGCGGTGGCATAACGACCCCCGACTTTCAGTATATCCAGCAGCTGGGGAAAGCCGGACCCACCTACAAGGTCAACCACCAGGTCAATACTGTCTTTGCCGAGCGCTGCAACAAGATCCGCTTCCCTGTCAAAGACCGTTTCTGCACCGATGGCCATTACCTCGTCTTTTTTTGCCGCCGACGCCACGGCCAGTACTTCTGCGCCACGCCGACGCGCCAGCTGGATGGCGGCCGAACCCACGCCACCGGAGGCACCGGTGATAAGTACCCGTTCTGCAGCAAGAGAAGAACGTTCAAGAAGGTTCTCGGCGGTGGAGTAAGCGCAGGGAATGGAAGCAATCTCCTCATCGCTCCAGTCACAATCGATCCTGAGGGCATCCTTGCTGGCAATTTTCAGGTACTGCGCAAAACCACCGTCGATTTCCGAGCCCACGGTGAAACAATAAAACTCTCCTTTCTCGGGCTCCGGAACAATACTGCGAACAATAACCCGCTCACCGATTCGCGATGACGGGATCCCGCTGCCACAGGCGACCACGTAGCCACAGCAATCAGCCCCCTGGATACGGGGAAAGTCTATGGTAGCGCCTCCCCATGAGGAGTCCTTGCTTTCGCCCAGCTCAAAACCACCCAGGCCACCATCAGAGGTTTCCCCGGTGACACTTTTCGAATACCAGCCAATACGGGTGTTGATATCCGTGTTGTTCATTCCCGCCGCGGCAACTTTTATAAGTACCTCATTTTCATCAGGAATTGGTGTGGGTACGTCCTCGCGGTAGTCCAGCTTGTCCAGGCCTCCGTGCGCGGTAAGCAGCACAGCGCTCATTTTTTCGGGGATATTATTCATGTTCCAGGTGTCACCTATGTGTTGATTTGGCATGTCGAAATTAGACATGACAATTATAGTAAATAGTTGAATACAAATGCATAATAGAACACTAGCGAGTCGAAATTACAAGATCGAGGTAACACGCTGATATGCCCAATTCAGCTACTGAATCACTCCCCCGCAGATTCGGGTTTTTACTTCTGAATAACCTGTCATTGATATCACTGGCATCAGCGATTGAGCCCCTGCGCATGGCCAACCGTATACTTGGCAGCGACTACTACAGCTGGAAACTGTATTCCGAGGAAGGGGATTCGGTACTGGCAAGCGATGGTGTCAGTATTAACGTTGACGGGACTGTTGAACAGAATGCCAGGCCTGCCAATCTCGACGCGATCATCGTGTGCTCAGGAATAGAAGTGGAATCAAACCACTCGTCGCGAACCCTGAAATGGCTCAAGGCACAATCTCAGCGTGGCATTGCAGTGGGGTCCGTGTGCACCGCCGCCTATGTACTTGCCAGGGCGGGATTGCTTGATGGTTACCGCTGCAGTATTCACTGGGAAAACCTGACAACGCTGCGAGAAGGTTTTCCAAATGTCCAGATAAGCCCGAGAATTTTTTCAATCGACCGTAACAGGTATACCTGTTCAGGGGGAACCGCGCCACTGGACATGATGGTTTACTTTATCTGTAAGCAGCACGGCAACAGTGTCGGCGCTGAAATTGCCGAGCAGTTTGTGCATGAAAGAATACGCAACCCGGAAGATGATCAGCGCATACCGCTGAGGCACCTGCTGGGTAACCCGTCTCAAAAACTCGTGGTGGCGGTAGAGCTGATGGAGGCAAACCTGGAAGAGCCCATTAGCCAGAAAGACCTGGCGGACTACATCGGCCTGTCAAGAAGACAGCTGGAGCGCCTGTTTAACAAGTACCTCAATTGCACACCGTCCAAGTACTACCTGCAATTAAGGTTACACCATGCCCAGCAGCTGCTGCGCCAGACGAACCTGAGTATACTTGAGATATCCTCTGTAAGTGGTTTTATATCCACCTCCCACTTCAGCAAGTGTTACAAGGATCTCTATGGCTATTCACCGAGCCTTGAAAGAAACGCAAAGAAAGACAGGAACCAGGCAGGTAACTGAGTATGCAGCTAAGTGAAAAACAAAACCGGGAATACAGCGAAAAAGGCTTTTATTTCCCCATTACCATCATGCTGGAGAACGAGGCACTTCGACATGAGCAAAGGCTTTGTGAGATCGAGGCCCTGCACGGCCCCATGCATTACCGTGTAAAACCCTACCTCATCCTTCGTTCTGCTTACGAGATTGCCACGAACCCGCTGCTGCTTGATGCGGTGGAATCGGTACTTGGCCCTGATATCCTGCTGTGGGATTCGAGTTACGTGATCAAGGAACCTGCCAGTGAAGGATTCATCAGCTGGCACCAGGACCTGACTTACTGGGGACTGCAAATGGATTCTGATGATGATCTTGTCACCGCCTGGGTGGCGCTGACACCCGCTACGGTTGAGAATGGCTGCATGCAGTTTGTCATCGACTCTCATCGCCAGGGACAATTCAGGCACCACGATACCTACGATGAGAAGAATATCCTGCACCGTGGCCAGTCGATCCAGAATAGTTTTGATGAAAGCCAGGTTGAACAAATTGAGCTGCGGGCAGGGCAGGCTTCCCTGCACCATGGCTGGGCAGTTCATTCTTCAAACCAGAACCAGTCAAGCCAGCGTCGAGTGGGGCTGACGTTTAACTACGTCAAGACCAGCGTCCGCCAAACCGTCGGACAGGAGGAGTCAGCAACCCTGGTTCGAGGCAGGGATGACTACGGGCATTTTTTGCCGGAACCTGGTTGTGAAATGGACTTTGCCGCGACTAACGTTAATTTCCAGCTGGCCGCTGAGAGAAAAAAGAGGGAAGTTTATGACACTGCCTGAAGAAAAAGTAAATTCGATATTTTCCGATGCCGAGTGGCAGGCACGCAAAGAGCTGGCCGCCTGTTACCGGTTGGCAGACATGTTTGGTTTCTCAGATGTTATCTGGAATCACATTACCGCTCGAATACCCGGCACCGATCACTTTCTTATCAAGTGTCTTGGCCTGCGCTACGACGAGGTTTGTGCTTCTAACCTGGTGACACTTGATATGAGTGGTGATGTTGTAAATCGTGGCGGGGCGAAAAATGACGAAGACCTGAACGTGACTGGCTTCGTTATACACAGCGCCATCTACGCGGCGCGGGAGGATGTGAATTGTGTTATGCATACCCATTCGCCGGCAGGCCTTGCCGTATCCGTGTTGAAAGAAGGGCTGGTGCCAATGGTGCTGGATGTTATGCCCTTAAAGGACAGGGTCTCCTACCATGAGTGCGAAGGCCTGTCCGTGGACATGGATGAACGTCAAAGGCTGGCAAACAGTCTCGGCGAAAATAATGCCATGATCATGAGAAACCACGGGCTGGTAAGTTGTGGAGAGAGTGTTGGTGCGGCGTTCATGCTCATGTACTACCTGGAACGCGCCTGCAGCGTCCAGTTACAGGTGCAGGCCAGCGGGCAGGAGTACGTATTGCCAGCACAGGAAGTCTACGACCAGGCTGCCTCCCAGTACGATCTTTATCCTTACGGCAAGTATGAGTGGCCGGCGCTACTTCGATTGGTGGAACAGAAAGCACCCGAATTCGGGCAGTAGTACTCCGCAAGGCAGTCTAGTTACTCGAATGTTCTTTCAGAACCCGGAGTATTGACCACGCCAGGATGATGTAAACAAGCAGCAAGGGTACCGATGCAACGATGGAAGCCGTTTGCAGTGCGCGCAGGCCTCCCAGGAAAAGCAGAACAGAAGGAAGCACTCCCAGCGCAATGGCCCAGTATACGCGGTGTGGCCTTGCAGGATGCTGATCGGTTCGCAGGTAACGGGTCGCGCCGGCCGACAGCGTGTAGCTTGCCGAGTCGTAGGTTGTTGCGGTAAAAATTGTGCCAATCACCGCGATGTAAACCAGCCAGAACGATCCAAGCGGTAACATTTCAATAATGACGGCAATGGCCGATGATGGACTCACATCGATCGCATGTTCCGCTACCGCGTAAATACCGTTTAACTCAAGGTAGAGCGCGTAGTTACCGAACACGATAAAGAAAAGGGCGCAGCCGACACTGCCCCATAGCAGCATGCCAAATATAACTTCCCGCAGGGTCCTGCCACGGGATATCTTAGCCACGAACATTCCAACAAAGGGGCCCAGTGCAAGCCACCATGCCCAGTAAAAGATGGTCCAGCTTTCAACGAAGTCTTCGCGGGCGAGGGGATCTGCCCAGCTCATCATGCGAATAAAATTCTGTACAAGGTGCCCGATTGAACTCACGCCCATTTCAAGTATGAAGCTGGTCGGGCCTGCAACAAGTACAAAGCCAGCGAGCACCAGTGCCAGCGATGCGTTAATCACGCTCAGTACCTTGATACCCTTGTCCAGTCCACGATACACACTATAGGCAATCAACAGTGTTGAGGTCGCCATGATGACAAATTGCATGGTGAAGTTATCGGGCAAGCCACTTAAGCGTGTGATTGCAGAAGAGACCAGCGAGGTGCCAAAGGCAAGACCTGTCGCCGCGGTACCCAGCAGCCCGACAATAAACAGCAGATCAATGACCCGCCCGGGCCATTTATTTGTTTGTCCTTTAAGAACACTACCGCAGGCTGCACTCAATCGAAGAATGGGTACCTGCTTGATGTGGTAGGACGTGCAAAAGGCGACGGTAGGCAGGCAATAAAGACCCCAGGCGACCGGTCCCCAGTGAAACATGCCATAACTGGATGCCCAGAGGATGGCCTCGTCACTTCGGGGTTCCACGCCAAAGGGTGGTTTAACGTAGTAAAATGCCCATTCGGCAGCCCCCCAGTAGATCAGTGATGCACCGATGCCGGTACAGAACAGCATGGCGGCCCAGCTGAACTTTGAATAAGCAGGGGGCGTGTCTTCGGGTCCAAGAACAATACTTCCCGTTTTTCCAAGAGCAATCCAGAGCAGGAAGACAAACACCAGGCAGGCGGCAATCACGTAATAAACACCGAGATGCCGGGTTAGAAAGGCAAAGGCAGAGTTTACCAGTCCCACGCTCCATTCAGGAGCTATAACGATCGGAATAACAACGCTGAGTAAAAGTGCGGATCCAACAATGAATATGAACCAGTCAATGCGTGGGCTTTCGTTCTCGCTCATTATTCTTTATTTTTTTATGACCCGAAGAAAAGCAGTATTACAAAGCTGTATAAATAATGATAGTCATTGTTCAGGCGGACCACTTCGCCTGACCAGGGCGTCAACAGCAACAACCCCGGTGGGAGTAAGCAGCAGGGGGTTTACATCCAGCTCTTCAAGCCGGCTTTCATTCTCCATTGCGTAGGCAACTATCGTTTCAACTGCATCCACCAGTAACTCCAGCTGCTGGTCATTGTTACCCGCTGAGGATGCACAAGCCAGGTCTGCCAGGCGCAGCGACCGAAAGGCATCAGCGATATCTTTTCGCTGCACCGGCAACAGCAGGGACACGGTGTCATCCAGGGTTTCAACGCGTGTACCACCGGAGCCCACGAGAAGACTCAGTCCAAAAACCGGGTCGCGACTGATACCAACGATTATCTCGGCCAGTACCGGGCCCGCTTGTTGCTCAATAAGAAATTGATCGCAGCGCGATGATAATTGATCCAGTGCCTGCCGCAGTTCCTGTTCGTTTTTTATGCCGAGGTGAACCAGGCCTTCCTTCTGCTTGTGTGCAATTTCGTTGGAGATCCCCTTGAGTACAAGCGGGTAGCCGATTTTTTTCGCAGCCTTTAGCGTGCCTGCCTGGTCACACAGCTGTCCTTCTGGCAGGGGCAGTCCATACCCTGCAAGCGCTTTCTTGCTTTCCCATTCATTGAGCATCCTTGCATGACCGGCACTGGTCGCGCATTTTCGAACGGGCTGAATACTCTCGATATTTTCACGGGCAATACCCATAGTTGCGGCGGCGTGGATGGCGAATAAACAGTCCTCGATACCCTGCATGGGCGCTATACCCGCGTCCCTCATGCGCTGTCTTGCCTGCGGGGGAAAGGTCTCCGGCAGGGAGGACACCACCACCGCGCGTTGCCCGGTTTCCTTAATCGCATTGATGAGGGCCTGCTCGGTAATCTCCCAGTTGTTAACCAGGGCGTTATCCAGCTGCGGATAGTCCAGTACAAGTATCGTGCAATCAAAGCCATTACTCAGCATGGCTGTGAAGCAGGAGCTGAGTTTATCCAGGTCTCCCCAGGCGTAAGTGTGGTAGTCAAGGGGATTGGCAAGGTGCACCCTTGGTCCCAGCACATCGGCAAGTTCTCCTGATGAATCTTCGCTTAAACCCGGTAATTGCAGTCCCAGGCTCTCGGCACAATCCGCAACCAGCGAGGCTTCACCACCGGAACAACTTAATGAACCCAGCTTCTTACCGGGAAGCGTTCCCACGAGGGATACAAATTTCAGGGTTTCAAGAAACTGGTTCAGTGTCGCGCAGCGAATAATGCCAAGACGTTTAAGCAGCGCCTCGTACAGCCTGTCGGAACCCGCCAGGGAAGCGGTGTGGCTCATGGTGATCTCGGCACCGATGCTGGAGCGCCCTGACTTGATCACGCAAATGGGCACACCTTTTTCAAGGGCACGAATGGCGGCGATGGAAAACTCGTGAATATCCTCGATGCCTTCGATGTGCAGACCGATAGCAGTCACGCGGGGGTCGTCGAGCAGCATGTGAATGTAATCATGCATGCCAAGGGAAATATTGTTTCCGACGCTGACCACGTAGGCGAGGTCAAGGCTACGCTGCTGCATGCTGAGATTGATTCCGATGTTGCCGCTTTGTAAGACCAGCGCGACGCCCTTGTCGACAGGTGAACCACCGTGGTGGTCGGGCCAAAGTGCGAGGCCGTCAAGGTAGTTGATGAATCCATGACAGTTAGGACCGATGATAGCCATGTCTCCGGCTGCGTCTTCCAGCTGCTGCTGGCGCTTTATGCCCTCGTCGCCACTTTCAGCAAAACCGGCAGCGAAACAGACTGCGCCACTGCTTCCCATGCTCGACAGGGCTTGAGTAATTTCGATAGTGGCCTGTGGCGGTGCGGCAATAAAGCTTGCATCAGGCGTGGCGGGTAATTCAGCCACCGAAGGCAGGCAGGGCACACCGCGCAGTTCATCTCTGTTCGGGTTAACCGCCCAGATCTCGCCATCAAAACCGATGGCCCTGCACTGGTCGATGACCTCTCCGGCGTTTTCTCCACCAAAGACGGCCAAGCTTTGGGCCTGCAACAGCTTCTTTAAGGCAGCTTGCCTGTTCATTAGCGTGTCGGCTTACCTGCCTTTCCAGACCGGGTCACGTTTTTCAGCAAAGGCCCGGGCTCCTTCGAGCTGGTCTTCGCTGGAATAAAGCGTGTCGACTGTAAGGAATTCGCGCCTGGTGATTTTTCCCATGGCATCGAGGAACTTCATGTTTTCAGATTCCCGGGCGATTTCCTTTAGCGCGGCATACACGAGGGGTGGTCCAGCTTCTACCTTTCGCGCTATTTCCCAGGCTCGTGTCATGAGGTTTTCAGCGCTGGTGATTTCATTCACCAGGCCCCAGCGATGCATTTCCTCTGCATCCAGCCACCTGCCGGTGATGAGCATTTCCATTGCGACGTGGTAGGGAATACGCTTCGGCAGTTTTATTGAACCGGCATCTGCCACGGTGCCTGAATTTATTTCCGGCATGGCAAACTGGGCATGTTCCACTGCGATAATAATGTCGGCGGAGATGGCCAGTTCAAGACCACCTCCACAGCAAATACCGTTTACCGCGCAGATCACCGGCTTGTTGAAGTCTTCCAGTTCCTGGATACCACCAAAGCCGCCAACTCCATAGTCACCGTCGACTTCTTCGCCGCCTGCGGCTGCCTTGAGATCCCAGCCGGCGCTGAAAAACTTGTCGCCACCGCCGGTAATGATTGCAACACGCATATCGGGGTTATCGCGAAAATTGGAAAAGATTTCTCCCATTCGTCGACTGGTTGCAAAGTCAATGGCATTGGCTTTTGGGCGGTCAAGGATGACCTCGAGGATGCCACCTTCAATTCGTGTTTTGACGTCGTTTTCACTCATAGTTTGCTTCTCTCATTCATCATGCGCGTTAAGATTTTTGCGCAACTGCATGCACAGAACGCAGACTCGCTGTAAATACGTCCATGTACGCTCCACGACGGCATCCCTGCCGCCGAGGGTCTGCTTATCTGTATCATGCAGCTGCGATTAGTTGCCGGTGCAAAGTGGCTTCGGCTAATCAACTTTCGTGGGGCCTCAGTAATTCCCTGCTGATAATGTGCCGTTGAATCTCCGAGGTGCCGTCCCAGATACGTTCAACCCTGGCGTCACGCCAGAAACGTTCAAGAGGTAACTCGGACATTAATCCCATGCCACCGAAAATCTGCAGCGCTTCATCGGTAACGCGGGCCAGCATTTCCGTGGCATATAACTTGGCACTGGCGATTTCGCGGTTCATGGGTAATCCCATGTCAATACGGTGCGCAGCAGAAAGCGTCAGCAGGTCTGCCGCATCAATTTCAGTCACCATGTCGGCAAGCTTGAACGAGACCCCTTGAAAACGACCGATGGATTGTCCGAACTGCTGGCGGTCAACGGTGTAGGGGACAACCAGCTCCATGGCTCTTCGCGCACGACCCACCGCCATCGCGGCCACGGTCAGGCGCGTGGCATGCAGCCAGCGATTTGCCAGCTCAAAGCCCTGGTGAACTTCACCCAGCATCTGCGAGCCTGGTACACGGCACTCGTCAAAATTCAAAATGCAGTTGTGATAACCGCGATGTGACACGGACTGGTAACCCGGGCGAATTTCAAATCCGGGAGTATCCCTGTCCACGAGAAAGCAGCTGATAAGTTTCTTGGTACCCTTGCTGGTGCTCTCTTCACCGGTGGCGACAAAGACGATAACAAAATCCGCGATGTCGGCATGGCTGATAAAGTGCTTGGTGCCATTGATGATCCAGTCATCCCCGTCAGGCCTTGCGGAGCACTTCATGCCCCGTACATCAGAACCTGCACCGGGTTCTGACATGGCAAGGGCATCAAATTTTTCCCCTTTCACTGCCGGAAGAAGGTAACGCTCAACCTGCTCACCTTCACAGGCCGCAAGGATCCCCGATGGTCGACCGAAAAAAACAGTGAGCGCCATGCATCCACGCCCCAGCTCCCGCTCAAGCAAGGTAAAGTCCAGGTGGTTTAATCCACCGCCGCCAAACTCCTCAGGTATGTTGGCAGCAAAGAAGCCAAGGTCTTTACACTTTTGAGCAATCTCCTGTCCGAGCCCGGGTGGGACAACCCCGGTTTTTTCTATTTCATCCTCGTGGGGATAGATTTCGTTCTCAACAAACTTCCTGACAGTCTCGACTATCAGTTCCTGTTCATGACTCAGGCTAAAATTCATTCGGGCACTCCTTATTTCTTCTGGCCGACATAACGACCGGCGGACGTGGGGCGTGGAATATCGGCATGGGCCTCGGCAAAATCCAGGGCTTTCTTTAATACATCACCCTGTGCTTCGCTGACACGGCTTTTAGCCGTGTCTACATGCAGGTACATTTCTTCTGCAGTCGCCAGGACCCGCTTATCCCCGCTCGCATGCATGGAGAAAAAAACGTGTAAACGCTTTGCATCGGCATGTAACACCTGTGCAGTGGTGAAAAAGGGTTCATTCACACCCACTTCATCTACGTGGATAATGTGTGACTCGGCAGTGTAGTAACTGGATCCCTGCGCGAGGTATTTCGAGTCAGCGCCTATCATGCGCAGCAGGCGTATGGAAGATTCTGAAAACACCTCGGTGTAGCGAAAGTCAGTCATGTGCCCGTTATAGTCAATCCATGCAGGCAACACCGTACCTTCAAGCATTAGCGCCGGTTTGCCAGGCTCAATCGCGGGTAAAGAACTTTCCTGTAAGTTTTCAGCCAGGTAGCGATCGTGCTGGTGCAATACTTCCCCTGCAGCCCAGTTTCGGTCTTTAAGCGAACGCATCATACCAACAAGGTTACGGTCGCGGATTCGCTCCAGTTCCCTGAGTGACTGTCCGTTCGCTTGCGCGTCGGACTGCGAAGCAATCTTTTGTACCAGTTCATCTGTCAGATCCGGTACGTCCATCAGTTTTGTCCATGGCCATTGCAGGGCCGGACCAAATTGCTCAATAAAGTGGGCCATACCCGCTTCGCCTCCGGCCAGGCGATAATTTTCAAACAGCCCCATTTGTGCCCAGCGCAAACCAAAACCGTACTTGATGGCATCATCGATTTCTTCAGTGGTTGCGATATCATCATTTATAAGCCACAGGGCTTCGCGCCACACCGCTTCAAGAAAACGATCGGCGATGTGTGCATCGATCTCCCTGCGCACAAGCAGGGGCTTCATGCCAATCGATCTCAATATTTCGCAGGCTGCGCTTGACGTGGTTTCATTCACCGCGTTACCGCAAACAACTTCCACCAGTGGCAGCAGGTAAACCGGGTTAAACGGGTGTGCGACAACAATTTTTTCAGGACTCATTGCATTTTGCTGCAGTTCACTGGGTTTGAAACCGGAGGTTGATGAACCAAGGATCGCTTTCGAAGGGGCATGTTCCTGTATCTCGGCAATGATCTTTCGCTTGAGTGACAGTTCTTCAGGCACACTTTCCTGTATCCAGGTTGTATCGCTTACAGCCTCGGCGATGCTGTTACAAATTACCAGCTCACCTTCAGACGGCATGGGGACATCGGCAAGGGCCGGAAGAGATGCGCGGGCGTTTACCAGTATTTCCTGTAGTTGGCGTTCAGTATCAGGGTTGAGATCAAAAACCTGCACCCGCCAGCCATGCAGCAGGAAACGTGCTGCCCAGCCACCACCAATGACACCGCCACCAATGATCGCGACTACAGGTGCCTGCTTTTCTTCCATGGTCACAGGGGTGTTCTTTTTGTCAGTTTCAATTTTTCTCTTACCGCTTGCGGACCAATCACCGTCGCTCCCATGTCGCTGACTATTCTTACCGCGCGTTCAACCAGTTGCGCATTCGTAGCCAGCACGCCTTTTTCAAGATACAGGTTATCTTCAAGACCAACGCGAACATTGCCGCCGGCAAGTACCGCAGCTGCAGCGTAGGGCAACTCGTTTCTTCCCAGCGAAAACGCTGAAAAGGTCCAGTCATCGGGAATGTTATTGACCATTGCCATAAAGGTATTGAGGTCATCCGGCGCACCCCAGGGCACTCCCATGCAAAGTTGTACAAGTACCGGTTCTTCTATCAAGCCCTCTTTAACAAGCTGCTTTGCTAACCACAGGTGACCTGTATCAAAGGCCTCGATTTCTACACGAACACCAAGGTCCATTGCGATTTTTGCCATTGCCCTTAGCATTCCCGGGGTATTCATCATGACGTAGTCAGCCTCGGCGAAATTCATGGTGCCACAGTCAAGCGTGCAGATTTCCGGTTGGCACTCTTTCACGTGCTGCATCCGTTCCGTCGCACCTGCCATGTCGGTGCCGGCTTCATTTAACGGCAGCGGAGCTTCATCAGAGCCAATCACCATGTCACCACCCATGCCGGCAGTGAGATTAAGAACAACATCAGTATCGGACTCCCGTATTCTCTCTGTAACTTCACGATAGAGTTCGACACGACGCGAGGGAGCACCTGTATCGGGTTCCCGGACATGACAATGAACAACTGCGGCCCCTGCCTTTGCCGCTTCAATGGCGCTGTTGGCAATTTCTTCCGGGCTCCTGGGAACATGAGGTGATTTATCCTGCACGCTTCCTGAACCGGTGACCGGGCAGGTAATAAAGACTTCTCTGTTCATTTGTAGGGTCATGTTTATAACTCCAGGTTTAATTCAATTCTCGTGCGAGTACACGTATACGGCTGTCTACTTCGTTGTTTTCAATGTAGTAACCACGCAAGTGTCTTTCTCCACTTGTCGGGTCAAAGGCGTCGCGACCATGTAGCACTCGTAGATTGTCAAAGAAAAACATCTCGCCCGGTTGCAGGGCATAATGGACACTGTACTGTGGTTCTCTCAGCTTCAGCATGAGCTGTTGATACGCCGAGTAAAACTCGTAGAGCTGTTCACTTTCCAGCTCAGGGATATCAACAAGGTGAGCATTGAAGGCAAAGTAATCAAGTTCACCGTTATCCCGATAGCCAACCACGGGACGATGCTTTCGAATATCGTACTCATCATCATGAAAACGAAATGGGATTGGTGTTGTCTCAAGCAGCTCGGCGGCTTCGGGATTGGCTTCCTTGTAATCTGTCCAGATTTGAAATCCATCGGCGAAAACTGACTCACCCCCAATCGTGCTGTTTTTGTAGCAATGAAGAAATTGGTAACTGGGAATCACCTGTTGGTTGGGAAGGTCAGTATGAAGAGGCAGTTTCAGCGAGGTATACGCCAGGTTGTTGGGGTCAACTTTACTGATTACTTCAAACATCACCCCGTAATTGGTTTCACGCTTGAATCCGATCAGTTCTGCGAATCTTTCGCCGGCAAGCTCATCTTCTTCAAGCCCCTCGACGAGTACCAGGCCCCGGCTTTTTACTTCGCTTAGCATTTGCACCAGGGCTTTAGCTGACTGCACACACTCCCTCGAATTGAACCGTGGGATACTGGACATGACATCGGCATTCCACAGCACCTGCTTTACCCTTGCCGGGTCAGGCCGCTTGTTCCCGGGCCGATGCTGTATCAACCATGACAGCGGGTAGCTGGAAATGGCCTGTTTATCCGGCCACTGGATAAGCAGTGAATCTTCGTGCAACTCGCAGCTGGCAGGTTTTATATCTATCGAAACACTGGTGAGATCAAAAACACGTTCCCTGGTATCAGGGTGAAATTCGCCCGGGTCATTGTCACGCAGCCATATGTAGGGCAACTCTGAGGCCGAGCTATCGCTCCAGTAGACATTCAAGCCATGCTCTAATTCTTCAATTTTAGTTACCTTCATAAACACAGCTGCCCATGTTTAAAACACTTATGAGGAATGGGGAATGATGCGGACTACCTTTATGCTGGCACTTAACGATATGACAAGGGCTGCCTGGTGGCTGAACGAAATTATCGCCCGATACTACGTCCGATCAAGGGATACAATAAATTGCTAATGCGGAGGTGGCCACCAGTCGAGGGTCTTTTCGTAGACTGTATTGAAGCGCATCAGAGAGCTCCAGGGAGTGTAATTGACTGGATTCTAATCAAAATAAAATGGCGACTCAAGAAATACCGTGAAGGTGTTTTTCAGCAGTTAATCGAGCAGTTTATCGGCCCTGACAGGCTGGTTTTCCTGCTCCAGGTGTACGGCTGTTGTCTTGCCGTAAAGCTTTTGAATTCGCACGCGGTTGCCCACCATGCCGGGAACATTGGTAAAGGACATGATCAACAGCAGGCGATTATTCTGCCCGGTGTTTGGCGTCACCCTGTGCAGGGAAAACCGCCCTAGAAAGAGTTGCAAATCGCCGGCTTTCAATTCCAGCCGCTTTACACGTTCCCGCTCACCGCGAATCACCTTGTTGACTTCCTCGTAGCACTCATCGTTTGCGCTTCTAAGATCCGGTACATATTCAAACAGGCCACCTGACTCAGCCTCCTGCAGCATCATGGTGATAGTGAATTCATTGGTATCAAAGTGCCAGTTGAATTGTTGTCCGGGTTCAAGAACATTAACAATCATGTTGGACACCGGGTCCTCGTATATGAACAGTTCATCTTTACCCAGGCAATCAGCCAGGAACTGCTTTAACGGAGGCCAGTAGTAAAGCCTTCGGGAGAAAGTTGTCTCATCGAACTCATCGGCTCGCACAAAACCATTGGTTCTTTCCAGCTGTACGTTCTGCGGGTGATCGGAAGGCAGCTCGGAGTTTCCCTTTCCAAGATAGACATTGATTTTCTTCTGTTCAGAGAAGTAGGCCAGCGGTGCGCGCTTCGATGCTTCCGAGCACAATTTTTCCAGTCCCCGGTGACTGAAAAAGTTCTTCAATACAGCACAACCATCACTTTCCAGCTGCTCGCGAACTTTACTGATTGTCGAATCCCTGAGGGCATTTTTTTCATCATCGATGGGATAGGCCTCAAGATTGACCAGGTCTTCAACGGCAAGTTGTGTCACCCGCATTGCTCCTTTATCCTCGCCAGGAATTCCAGTATAGAACAGGGAACTGTAACTTGACTATATTCCATGGGGAGCACCTTGAATGAAAAAGATTGGCTTTATAGGTTTGGGAAATGTCGGTGCCAAGCTCGCCGGTAGTGTCCTGCGTAATGGTTTTGACCTGGCGGTTAACGATCTTGATAAATCGGCGGCAGCAAAGTTGCTTGAAGGTGGGGCACACTGGGCCGAGTCGGCAGGACAATTGGCGGCAGCCGTGGATATTGTTATTACCTGCCTGCCAAGCCCGGCGATCAGCGCGGCGGTAATGGAAGATGATGGGGGCATACTATCGGCTCTTGGACCAGGAAAGATATGGGCGGAGATGAGTACCACGGATGCCGCCGAGGTTCAGCGTCTTGGCAAGCTGGTTGAGGGCACCGGTGCGAAAGCGGTGGACTGTCCTGTATCCGGCGGTTGTCATCGCGCAGCGACGGGCAATATTTCTATTTTTGCCGGCTGTGATCGTGCCGTGTTTGAAGAGATATTGCCCCTGCTGACAACCATGGGCAGGCGTATCCTGCATACCGGTGAACTTGGTAGTGCCTCAATGCTGAAAGTCATGACCAACTACCTGGCAACGGCGAACCTTGTCAGCGTGTGTGAAGCCCTGGCCACCTGTCACAAGGCCGGACTCGATCTAAACACCACCTACGAAGCAATTCGAATCTCCTCGGGAAACTCCTTTGTCCATGAAACCGAGAGCCAGGTGATCCTGAACGGTAGCAGGGATATCAATTTCACCATGGACCTGGTACTCAAGGATATCGGCCTGTTCCAGGCCATGGCGGATCGTTCAGGTATCGAACTGGATCTATCTCCAGCGCTGATAGAAATTTTCAGGGACGGGATTGCACGTTATGGTGAACGTGAATGGTCACCCAATATCATCAAGCGACTGGAAGATCAGTGTGACATGGAAATCCTGGCACCGGGATTTCCGCCAGAAATGCTGGATGATGAGCCCGAAGAGCCAGGTTACGAAGTAGACCCCATGGCCCGGGTAAATACCTGAAGGGCAGTGCTTCCAGCCAGCAGCATCAAGACCTGCTGGCACTGATTCTAGCGCTGTACAGTCCTGTTCTTTCAGGCAACGCAGTCCAGCCATCCATGCCCCTCGTCAGCAGGCTTTGGCTGGCCTCGTCAAGCTCGTCAAAAGCCTCCAGGCCATAGGACGTTAATGTATTTACCTGGATATTTTCAAAACCAGCCCCGGTGATGAACTCAAGGTAGTTTTCAAGAGTATCCAGGGGAGTGATCAGCGCGCCGGCCCACTCATCCACGTTACTTTTTAGTGGCTCAGGCAGCTTGCCGCAGATAACCGTGTCAGAGATGGACATACGCCCGCCCGGTCTCAGCACACGATAAGCTTCGGCGAATATAGCCTTTTTGTTTGACGAGATGTCTATGACGCAATTGGAAACAATAACGTCGACAGAGCCCGTGTCGACGGGTAAGTCCTCGATATTGCCAATACGAAACTCCACATTCTGAACCTTCATCTTGGCCTTGCTCCGGTTTGCAAGTTCAATCATCCTGGGAGTCGTGTCAATGCCAATGACCCTGCCGCCGGGACCGACTTCTCTTGCAGCAAGAAAGCAATCCATGCCGCCCCCGCAACCCAGATCAAGGACTGTCTCCCCGGGCTGAAGTTTTAAACCTTCAAGCGGGTTGCCACAGGCGATGGAGGCATCGACCGAACCTTGCTGAATATCCCCCAGTTCCTCATCGGTGTAGACACGCTCGGCGAGTTTGCCGGCCTCCAGCTTAACCCGGGGTGCCAGGCCGTCCTGGTTAAACGCCAGGGCGCCATTGTCATTCAAAACATGTTCTGCAAATTCGCCATAGCGTTCAATTACCTTTTTTTCATCCTGCATACCTGTTTCCACCTGGTTATGGTACTGCGCTTAAAATCTAGAACATGCGATTGACGGATTTTTTGAACCACCTGATGTTTTCGTCATGCAACCAGTGAGTAGTCATCTGGCAGTCCTGTTCACTTGCCAGCCAACCGGCCTCTCGCAGCTGTTTTACATGCTGGGATACCGTGGCCTGCGAGATAGGCAGTGCATCTACCATGTCCCTGGTATAGCAATTCGGATTTGCAACCAGGAACTGCAAAATTGAAAGACGCATAGGTTGCCCGATTGCCTTCATCATCAGGAGCAGGCGGGTATTCTCGCCCTGAGTAAGTTTTTTCATCAGTCACGCGCTACCTTTAATCGGTATTTACCGATTAAAGGTAGCAGCATATGGCAGCGTGGGCAAGGTGACTTTGACAGTTGGGATTATTTCTCGCCGGGAAGGCTGAGTTTTGCCATGCGTCCACCGTCGACGGTGTACACCTGACCGGTGATAAACGAACTTTCCGCGGATGCTAGGAACAGAGCGAGTGCGGCGACTTCTCCAGGTGTGCCGGTGCGACCAAGTGGATGGATACTGCCGAGGCTTGCCTGGAAAGCCTCGGGGTTTTCCCTGCCTTCGACAAACTCCCTGTTCAGCTCGGTATCTATCCAGCCCGGCGCAATGGCATTGCAACGCACATCATCATTGCCATGATCAACCGCTACCGCCCTCGTCAGGCCGTGCAGGCCGGCCTTGGATGCGCAGTAGGCAGCATGTGCAGGATTACTGCCAAGGCCCTCTATGGATCCAATGTTTACGATGCTTCCGCGTGTCTTCCTGAGAAAGGGAAGTGCTGACTTGATCAGCATGAAAGGTGCAGTGAGGTTGACATTGATTGTTGCCTCCCAGTCCTTCAATGACATGGTCTCGATGCCAGCTTCCTGCATTAGGCCTGCATTATTGACCAGAACATCAAGTTGACCGGCTCTTTCAATCAGCTCCTCAATTACGCGAGGGCAGTTTTCCGGTTTTGAAAAGTCGCAGATGATCCCTTCAAACTCATCGTCAGTTCCCCTTTGAGCCGTGAACACCCTTGCGTCTTCGCTGGCGAATTGCCGGGCAATTGCCTTTCCAATACCCGAACGCCCACCGGTTACCAGCACGACCTTGCCATCGAAACGTTTCATGAAACTGCCTTGCCCCCGTTAACCTCGATCAATTCTCCGCAGATGTAGCGTGACTGGTCGGAGGCAAGAAACAGGACAACCTCGGCAATGTCTTCGGGCTGCGCGATTCGACCAAGCGGCACGGTTCGGCCGAGATCCGCAACAGCACTTTCCGGGTCGTAGCCACGCATCTCAAAGCCACTGCGCAACATGGGTGTGTCCACCTCGTTGGGGCAAACGGCATTTATGCGAATACCTTCCTGTGCGTGGTCCCTGCCCATGCACCGGGTCAGGGATGCCAGTGCCGCCTTGGTCATGCAATAAATGGCATGGTCGGGTCCGGGATGAACACCCCAGCACGAAGCCACGTTGACAATGACACCGGTCCCATTTTCCTGCATGAGCTTGATAGCATCCCGGCAAAGTTGAAAGGGTGCTCTTACATTAACTGCAACTGACAGGTCAAAATCATCATCGGTAGCAGCCGTGACCGACCCACGTCGAATGATACCGGCGTTATTAACAAGGATATCAAGACCACCCAGTTGTTCAGCAGCCTGGTGAACCAGCTCGGTAGTGTAGGTGCTGTCAGTTAAATCCCCCGGTAAATGAACATCGGCGTCGAGCCCAGTTACATCGATGTCCGCAGCGGCTACTATTGCACCAGCTTCCTTTAACATGGCAGTGATTGCCCTGCCGATGCCACCGGCTGCACCTGTCAGTAGTACTTTCCTGTTCTTGAAGTGCACGGTGCTGCTACTCCGCTTTATCTCTGCACGGCGCCGGGAATTTCACTTTCGCGTTTTTTTATAAACGCCAGTAAAGCTTCATCCACGGCAGGGTCCAAAACAGGCTGCTCATACTGTTCCAGTAAACTTCGAACGTGGTTCGCGGCGCGTTCAGTTATCTCAACCGAACCATCGGCTTCCCACTGTTCAATGGAGTTGTTGTCAAAAAGCTTTGGCATAAAAAAGGCATTCTGAAAGTTGTCCTGGGTGTGCGGGTGCCCCATGTAATGGCCTCCCGGGCCAATATCAGGAATTGCCGCCAGCGCCTCTTCAAAATCATGCCACTGGGGGCCTTCGGCCATGCGGTAGGCCATGGCGCACTGTTCTGCGTCCACTACGAACTTGGACATGCAGCAGTGCATGCCACCCTCGTTCCATCCCGCCGAGTGCCATATGTAATCGGCGCCAGCCAGGGTCACGGCCATCAGCGTGGTGGCACTTTCATAGCCGGCCTGGGCATCAAAGGTCTTGGCTCCACCCAGGGTGTTTGATGTGCGCCAGGGAACTTCATAGAAGCGCGCCATCTGGCCAATCATAAAATTCATCAGGGAGATTTCCGGGGTGCCAGCCATGGGTGCTCCGGATGCCATGGATACCGTGCTGAGGTAATGACCATAAATTGCAGGAGCACCTTTTTTCACCACCTGGGTATAGGCCAGCGCGGACAATGCCTCGGCATTCAGTTGTGCCACGGTTGCCGCTGTGCTGGCCGGTGTATTTGCGCCTCCAAGGACAAAGGGTGAGCAAAGCACCGGCTGGTTATTGCTGGCAAACTCCCTCAGGGCCCCAAGCATTGTTTCATCCCATACCAGGGGTGAATTTCCATTAACGTTGGCGGTGACTACCGGGTGTTCCAGTATGTAATCTTCTCCAAACAGTATTTTCGTCATTGCAATGACGTCTGCTGCATTGTTACCCGATGTAGACATGCCCATGTAGGTCTTGTCGGAGTGCACCATGGATGAATAGGTGATCCACAGGTGACGGTGACCGACGGGAATGTCCATGGGCTCACAAATCACGTGTGCGCTTGAGTGCAGGGCAGGGCACATCTGTGAAAGCTTGTGAAAAATATTCAGGTCCTTGAGGCTGCCCCAACGTCGTTTTCCTTCGAGGTCACGAATGAAAGGAGCACCGGTCATGGGTACAAAAATACTGTGTCCCTCGCCAAGCTGCACAGACTTTTGTGGGTCCCTTGCATGCAGGGTAATTGTCTCGGGTATGGAAGCGATTTGCTCCATCACCAGGTTACGATCAAACCTGACCCTTTCCCCCTGCACATCCGCACCCGCTGCCTTCAGCTGTTCCAGCGCAATCGGGTCGCGAAAATCCACACCGACATTTTCAAGGATGTCCATCGAGGCATTGTGGATGCGCTGGATTTGTTCACCAGACAGGGGTTCAACATTGGGCAATTGCCTGTGCAGGCTTGGAAGCATTTCCTCCTTCTGGTTAGTGCGTAGTTCCTTACGAGCTCTTCGACCTCCGCGTCTTGTAGTTCTGTCACCAGCCATGTTCAGCTCCCCAGGGGTAAGAGAAAATTATCGTTAGAGTATGCTTGACTAAAAGTCGTTGCGAGCAACAGTCTTGTCCGTTTACATCCACTTGAAATCAAGCAGGTTGCAATGATGAACCATGGCCATGAGAGAAATCAATCCTGGAATATCAAATTGCACAAATTATGGTCAGGGTGATTGATTATGTTATGGTGCCGACCCTCGGGTGCCTGGTAACAGCACCGTTAACATGACAGGAACAAAATCCACCCGGCAACAAACATGAGTAAAGGCAGCACAGATAATCTCAGTCAATATGTTCCCACGGATTACGAGATAGGACAGGACAACATCGAGGTCCTGGGCCTTGATGTGCATAACCCTGTGTTCGCGATAACTGCCCTGTCGGTAATTGCCTTCGTGGTCTTTACTCTCCTTTTCAAGGAACTGGCGGCCGATGTGTTTGGCTCGCTAAGGGTGTGGATCACTTCCACCTTTGACTGGGTTTACATTGTTTCTATTAATACCTTCATCCTGTTCTGCCTCGTGATTTCAGCCTCGTCGCTGGGAAAGATCAGGCTGGGTGGTGAAGACGCGGTACCTGAATATCGTTACTTCAGCTGGTTTTCCATGATGTTTGCGGCCGGCCTGGGTATCGGCCTGATGTTTTACGGTGTGCTAGAGCCGGTCAATCACTTCCTCTTTCCACCACTGGGCCAGGATCCGACCGATATCGAGGCGGCTCGAGCCCTGGGTATGTCATCGGCAATTTTTCACTATGCCCTGCACCCCTGGTCGGTTTACGCCGTGGTGGGTCTCGCGATTGCTCTTTTTTGCTATAACCAGGGCCTACCGCAGACCATCCGTTCGGCCTTTTATCCGCTGCTGGGTGAAAGGGTGTGGGGCTGGAGTGGACATATCATCGATACCCTTGCCGTATTTGCGACACTGTTTGGTATTGCGACTACGCTGGGTTACGGTGCCGTGCAGGCATCCGCCGGTCTTGGTTACCTGTTTGACGTACCGGCCAGCGACATGGTCAAGGTCTGCCTGATCCTCGTGATCACGGCTATCGCCCTGTTTTCCGTTTGGAGAGGTCTCGACGGCGGTGTAAAAGTACTTAGCGAAATAAACCTTGTACTTGCCGCCTGCCTGGCCCTGTTTGTCATGGCGTCAACCTCGCCCACCGGTATCCTCAATTCGTTTTTTCACAACATTTATAACTACCTGGTGCATTTGCCCGGCTTGAGTAACTGGGTGGGAAGAGAAGACAAGGAATTCTTCCATGGCTTTACCACTTTTTACTGGTCGTGGTGGATTGCCTGGTCACCCTTTGTTGGCTTGTTTATTGCCAGGGTGTCCAGGGGAAGAACAGTTCGTGAATTCATCATCTGTTCGCTCATTGTGCCTTCAATGGCCTGCGCCATGTGGATGACCATTTTTGGTGGCACCGCGGTAGAGCAGCATTTAACAACGGGAGTGACTGCGGTAGTGGATGCGGTAAAGGAAGGTGCGGTGGAAATGTCGCTGTTTCGTTTTCTTGAATCCCTGCCTTTTACCCGCTTCTTTTCCTGCCTGTCGATCCTTCTGATCGTGGTGTTCTTTGTGACATCGATGGACTCGGGTTCACTCGTTATTGATACCATCACTGCCGGGGGAAAACTTGATACGCCGGTGTTGCAACGCCTGTTCTGGTGTTGCTTTGAGGGTTTGATTGCGATTGCACTTTTACTTGGCGGCGGTCTTGGTTCACTGCAGGCGCTGTCACTGGCATCCGCCTTCCCCTTTACCATTTTGGTACTGGTGATGTGTGTCAGTATCGTGATTGGACTACGCCGGGAACAGTCACTTCGCAGGGCCAGGGAAGAATCCTGAAACCTCGCGGTACTAGCAGTTAAGTAAGCGCTCCTCAAAGGGGAAGTGGCTCATGACTTCGTGGCCATCCTCGGTGACAAGCACCTGGTTTTCCAGCTTCACTCCATGCTTACCACCAACTTCACCAACGTAAGCCTCCGAGGTAAACACCATGCCCGGTTGCACCACGTAATCAAAAGCACCCTTGATAAAATCTTCCGGGTAGTAGATGGCCGGGAACTCATCACACAATCCAACCCCGTGCATCATGATTGAATAACGTTGTTCAACGTATTTTTCAGGCAGACGCAGGCCCAGTTCCGTGAGCTCCTCAAAGCCCACGCCCGGTTTTAAAAGCTCTGCGTTGTACATGATATGTTCGTAGGCTACCTGGTAAGTTTCCTTTTGCTCATCATCCGGTTTCGCATCGCCCACCAGCCATGTGCGGGAATAGTCGGACAGGTAACCATAGGGACCGACGGTATCAGTATCGACACCAACAAAATCACCTTCCTGGATGACCCTTGGACCCGCCTCCTGCATCCATGGGTTTGTTCTTGGCCCCGAAGCCAGCAGGCGGGTTTCGATCCACTCTCCGCCACGCTTGATATTTTCCGCATGCAAAATTGACCACAGCTCGATCTCTGTTATGCCAGGCTTGAGAGCGGCGTGCATTTTCGTCATGGCAGCATCGCAACTGGCCATTGCGCAACGCAGCGCGTTGATTTCATCTTCATTTTTCACCAGCCGCGCGTGTTCCATGAGCTGCATGCCACTTTCAATTTTCACACCAAGATCGGCCAGTGCAAACAGGCCCGGTGCGTCCATGCGGTCTACTGCCAGCCGTCGGTTTCCAGCACCGTGTTGCCGAATAACATCATCAATTTCCTTTGCAAACCTGAGCGCGACCTCCTGTTCCTTGTCACCGGAGATAAAGTAGAAAAAGCTCGCACCGCCTTCCCTGATCTCGTTGATTTCCGGCAGGTGATAATTCAGGAAACTACAGTTAAAAAAGTCCCAGAGGATGACGTAGCCATCTGGTGAAATGTACACGGCTCGTGAAGGATCGTGGGCAACCCAGATCTGCATGTTGGTACTGTCCGTTGCGTAGCGAATATTCAGGGGATCAAAAAGCAGAGCGCCTGCATAATCGCGTTCGCACAGTTGTTCACATACGCGCTGAAGCCTGTAGCTTCGCATGCGGTCGAGGTTGGGGGCAGTAAGCCCGAGGGCCTCCCATTCAGAGAAGGCCAATGCCGAGGGTCCGATTTCCGCGCGGTCATTCACATCAGGAGAACCATCAGGTTTCCTCGGCGCGTCCTTGTACGGTTCAGGCCAGGGTGCTTTTCGAATTCTGCTGGACACTTCGTTACCCTCGAACATTGCAAAGTATTTCTGCCGGCAAGATAGTACTGTTAGAAACATTGCCAAGTAAATCAAAATTTGCCATGGCGAATTTTCTTTACCCGGCTAAACTTTGTGTTCTATTATCCGGTCGCTTTTCAAAAGCAAAGGGCAACTTTCAATGTTGCCGGTACATCAACCTGAGTTCGAATGAGCTTGATTAAGGGAGGTGCAAAAATGCCTCGCGAAGCAACAGCAAAACGCCGGGAACAACGAAGTGGCAGGGCTGCCAAGTTGTCTCGAGCCAGTAAAGCCTCGATTACCGCGCCTTACATCAAGCGGTCAATTCCTTACTTTGATTTTCTCGATGAAGAGAGCCTGGTGCGCATTGAAGAGCATGCTGACTGGTTGATGCAGGAGGTTGGTGTTGAATTCCGCGCCGATCCCGTGGCGCTTGAGATCTGGAAAGAAGCAGGCGCAGATATTGATGGTGTCCGTGTTCGGCTTCCGCGCGGTATGGCCCGTTCCCTTTGTAAAACAATCCCCGAGGAATTCACCCAGCACGCGCGTAACCCGCAACGTAACGTGGTGTTTGGCGGAAGAAACGTGATCTTTGCGCCGATGCATTGCGCGCCCTTTATTTCTGATATCGAGAAGGGTCGGCGTTACGGAACACTTGAAGATATGCAAAACCTGGTGAAGATCACTTACGCATCGCCCAGGCTGCACCACTCCGGTGGGATCCCGGTTGAACCCTGCGATGTCCCGGTAAACAAGCGTCACCTGGATATGACCTACGCACATATCAAGTACTCGGATAAGCCTTACCTGGGTTCGATTACCGCAAAGGAAAGAGCTGAAGAGTGCCTTGAAATAACCAGGCTGTTATTTGGCGCAGATTATCTCGAGGACCATTGCTGTGTTGTGGGGAATGTTAATGCCAATTCGCCACTGATGTTTGACAAGGTTGCGACCGAGGCCATCCAGGTTTTTTGCGGTGCCAACCAGGGCATCATCGTGGCGCCGTTTATCCTGGGTGGCGCCATGGGACCGGTGACAACTGCTGCTGCTATCGCACAGGCTCTGGCCGAAGGCATGATGGCCGGCGCGTTTAGCCAGCTGGTGCGAAAGGGTGCGCCATTTGTGCTTGGTAATTTTCTTTCATCCATGAGCCTGAAATCGGGCGCGCCTACTTTTGGCATGCCTGAACCTGTCATGTCCAACTACGTGATTGGCCAGTTGGCCAGGCGACTTCGCGTGCCGCTTCGCTGTGGTGGCTCCCTGAGCGCATCCAAGCTATGTGACGCACAGGCCGCCTATGAAAGTGCCGACAGCATGCATTCCACCGTCCTTGGTGGAGCTAACTACGTCATGCACTCCGCCGGCTGGATGGAGGGTGGACTGGTGATGAGTTACGAGAAGTTCATGCTGGACATGGATCGTCTTGGCGGTTACGAACGCCTGCTGCAGGGCATGGCCACCGACGATAACGGTCTTGCCGCGAACGCCTATAGTGAAGTTGAACCCGGCGGGCATTTTCTCGGTTGTTCTCACACGATGTCCAACTACGAAACCGCATTCTATGATTCCAGGTTATCCGACTCCGAGAGTTATGAGCAGTGGAAAGAGCGTGGCAGCAAGGATGCAGTGCAAAGGGCACATGAACAGTGGAAGTCAATTCTTGCGGACTACGAGGCGCCACCGCTTGATCCGGCAAAGGATGAAGCAATACTGGACTACATTGGCAGGAGCAAGGACTCCAGGGAGGACGCCTGGTACTAGCTGCATCACTATGCCGGTTCCCCGCTCGAGGGATTACCAAAAGACATCGCCCCTATAAGAATCGCTAATGATGTAATGGCGGTGATTGACCCCTGCAGGGGTGCTCGCAATAATCTTTTTTCGCTATCCAGGACAAACCAGTAAACGGCCGAACTTCTGCGCGAGAACACGAAGACCCTGAATAAGAATAACAGTGGAACTGCCTGCAAAAAAAACATACGTCATCATCGGTGCCGGGATCCATGGGCTGAGCTCTGCCTATCACCTTGCAATCACGCTGAAGGCCCAGGGCAAGGGAAGTGGCAGCGACGTGGTGGTACTGGACAAGAAGGGGATCTGTGCCGGCGCCACCGGGATCGCCTGCGGTGTCATACGAAATAATTATTTTCAGCCGGCCATGAGAGAGCTCATGGCACACAGTGTCAGGGCCTGGGAAAGCGATCCCGAAACCTATAGTTACCACCCAGTCGGTTACATGCAGATTAGTTGTGAAAGCATGCATGCTGATGTCGCCAGTATCAGCGAGCAGCAGGCCGCAATTGACTATGAATCCCGCTTCATCGAGGGAGAGAAGGAATGCCGGGAATACATGCAGGGCTTTTTTAGCGACTGGCAGGCAGAGGGCATCACTTCTGTTCTGCACGAGATGCCCGGCGGTTACGCCAACAACCGTGCAGCGATGGAGGGACTGGCTGCCAAGGCGCGGGCTGAAGGCGTGGATATCGTGGAGGGCGTGGAAGTTGTTGGTCTCGTACAGGATTCAAGCGGTGCAATTACATCGGTGGAGACTTCCCATGGCGCGGTTGAATGTGACTACGTCATCGTTGGTGCGGGACCCTGGGTGCGAACCTTCTGGAACATGCTTGACCTTCCGGAAAAAATTACCGTTCGAAATTCAGTGGACGATTCGGTGCATGAAAATGTGCCCATGTGGGTTTACTGGTCGCTGCAGGAAGGCACGCTTGGCGTGGACCCATCCCTGCAGTTAACCAATGATGGCAACATGCCCCCGGTCCTGCACATTGATACCGACGCGCCGCTTTATTCAGATATCGACGGCAGTCTTGTCACCGACAGCATGTGGGGTATTTACTATAAGCCGGACTATCACTTCGGCGGTGTGCAGGGTGGCACTGCGCCGTTTCGAGTGGAGAAACCTGCCGAGGCAGTGGCGGTAGATCCCTATGGGCCGGAATCTCCGGAGTTTATTGTTGGAGATGAGTTTGAACACATGTGGGTTTCTGCACTGGCCCACTGCCAGAAGCGCTTTTCAGGCACCATGCCGCTTTACAAGAAAGAGCCATCCGGCGGTATCGGCGCATTTACCCCGGACAGTTTCCCGGTATTTGATACCTTTCGCGAGAATTGCTACTTCATTGCAGATTCCAACCATGGTTACAAGATGCTCGGCGTGGGCAAGCTCGTGGCCGAGGAGATATGTGGCGACAGGTCCCGCCTGCTTGAACCATTTCGATTTTCCCGCTTTGAAAGAGGCGAGTTGCATCCCGTCTCTTCCAGCCCCTTTCCCTGGAGCTGAATCTCGCCGGTATTCTGGTTAAACTGTCGCTAATGGCCCTGCATGCCGGGCCGCCAGCCCCTACCGGAGCGCTTGATGACCGATGAAGTAGATGTTCAATTTGGTGCGCTGAAAATTTTCGTGGCCGTCGCTGAATCCGAGACCCTGACACAGGCCGCTGCGCGTCTCGACATTACACAGTCCGCAGTATCCCAGGCTATATCGCAACTTGAGAACCTGACCTCGACAGAGCTGGTACTGCGCCGCTCAAGGCCAGTGGCCCTGACCGCAAGTGGCAAGATCCTGCACGCTCATGCCGAGAAAATCCTGGCTGACTCACGTCGCATGATCATGGATGTGCAGCGCGCATCCAGTGAAGGATTGACCAACCTGAACGTCGGCTTCATAGATTCTTTTGCAGATGTGGCAGGCCCGCAGTTACTTGAACGTATCAGCTCAAGGGCAGTGCAGTTGTCCATGCACACCGGTCTCGTGGGGCCTCTATCAAGAGCGTTTATCAGTCGTGACCTGGATATCCTGATTACCAGTGACCTGTTGCAGGATTTCCCGGATCTCGAAAGACACCCGGTGTTGCGGGACCCCTTTGTGCTGCTCGTATCTGAAAACTGCTACGAGGAAGGTGTCACCGATCTACAGCATCTTGCTGCCAATGTTCCTTTCGTGCGTTATTCACGCCAGTCGCGCCTCGGTAACCACATTGAGCTTATTAACCGTCGTCTCGATATTCAACCGGTAGCGCGGTATGAACTGGATAACACCCAGACACTGATGCATTTTGTCGAGGCGGGCAACGGCTGGGCCATCGCAACGGGTCTTTGTATTGTTCAGTTTCCCGAACTGCTGCAGGGTATAAAAGTGCTACCCCTCGGTAATGGTAACAACGCGAGATACCTGAGCCTGCTTGCGCGACACAACGAGCTGGGAGACCTGCCGGAGTACATCGCCGGTGTTTGTAGAGAAATTCATGACAAGGTGGTGCTGCCGGAAACACTGAAGCATGTGCCCTGGCTCAAGGACCAGGCCACTTCAATTACGGAGCTTCCTATTATCTGAGCCGGATAGGGCAGGTGGCTCTCGAAATCAGGCAGTAGAACTTGTGTAAGCGTTGGCCAGCCAGCGGTGAAAATGCTGGGTAGGCACATCCTGGACCGGTGTGAACACACCACCATCAAAGCCAGGCGACTGCCTGCCCATTTGCATGCCTTCTACCGCAATCACGTCCTCGGTAAATACCACGTTCCAGTTATGCAGCACAGAATCCCTGCAGGCTGAATAGCGGTCTTCAAGGGCACTTTCACCCACGTAGGTAATCTGCAGGTTTTCCCTGGTTCTATTCGGTGCGAGGGGAGAAAGCACAAGGGCAAAGGCATGATCTGCCTGTATGCCGAGTAGCACGTTGGGATAGAGCGATATGTATTCGGCGTGCTGTATCCTGTCCCCGGGCCAGTCAGGGAACTGCGGTAGCTGCTCGCTGGACACGGCCGCCGGCTGGTACCTGCGGCTTCCCTGGCCGGACATGTAATTGCCGTCGGTGATATTGTAGTGCTGGTCAAGGGGCGAGTAAGTGTTCAGCGCGGGATGTAACCAGGGAAGGTGATAGGCCTCGCAGTAATTTTCAACCGGGAGTTTCCAGTTACACTTCACGTCAAGCTGCAGGTGACTACCTGTGGAAGCGACGCGCAGTTCATCCAGGCCCTTATCCCCGAGAAAAGTATTCCATCTCGTCGACAGGGGTTGAATAAAATCTTCAAACGGCGGCGCCTCGCCATCAAGGTTGATAAAAATCACGCCCATCCAGGTGGCGCTCCTGATTTCACGCAGGCCGTGGTTTTTGCGGTCAAAGCCCGGGCACTCATGTTTATCCATGCCGCCGACGTGGGGCGTGGTGATGAGCTTGCCTTCAAAATCATAGGACCAGGAGTGGTATGGGCAGCGCAGGACGGTCTTGATTTGAACCTCGTCACTCACCAGTTTCATTCCACGGTGACTGCAAACGTTGTGAAAAACCCTGACCCTGCTTTCGCGGTCTCGCACGAGCAGCACGGGCAAACCCATGAAATCAACGGGTATGGCATAGCCGGGTTCGGCCAGGCTGCTGCTAAAGCCAATACCAGCCCAGGTGCGGGCGAGCACCTGGGTCCGTTCAAATGTGAAAAATGTCTCCTCGGTGTAGGTGGCGTTGGGCAATCCAACCGGACTGGCCAGGGTTTCTCCCACACGTTTTAATTCATCCTCAAAATTCAAGTTCAGTCTCACTCCACTTTAGAATGACCGGCACCGGTATCGCTTATCGAGCCGCTGAAAGAACGCGATGCTAGCAGTAGCGCCTATTTTCACTCAACTCCGATAGTAATAGTTGCACAAAAACGACAATTGCCGGTCAGTTTTTGAATGCTGGTTTATCCCCCTGGGCGATACTTTATAAGTATCGTTAATGACTCTGATAAGCTGTATTTAAGCCGTCTACACAAATTTTCAGGGTCTTGTACAATCCGGAATAGAAATATTCGATTTGGTTATGATTCGACATCTAATTGGGTATATGCGACATTTTTGTCGCAAGCGTTTCGAATTTGTTTAATTACCACTCATAATACTAGGCCTTCTGGTCTAATTATGACCTTTGTCTGTAGAGTTTTTGCGAATCCTTTATCGGGGGGGAAATATGTTTAGAAGAAATAAACTGAATTACGCAGTGCTATCTGCCATGGCAGCGGGAGGTGTGAGTGCACCGGTCGCCGGGCAGGGTGTACTGGAAGAAGTCGTTGTTACGGCTACCAAGCGTGCCGAGTCCATGCAGGACATTGCGGTCACGGTTCAAACCTTGAACGGTGAACAGCTTGGCGAGCTTGGTATTGAGAATTTTGATGACTACATAAAATTCCTCCCCAACGTTGTTAACCAGGGTCGAGCACCAGGCCAGAGTGAAATCTACATTCGCGGTGCTGCTACCGAGCAGACCTCGGTGACAGTATCCTCGGTCCAGGGTTCTGCACCTTCTGTGGCGCTCTACCAGGATGAGCAGCCAGTTTCCTTTGGTGGTAGGAACCTGGATATCTATGCTGCCGACCTGCAGCGTATCGAGGTACTACCCGGGCCACAGGGCACACTCTTTGGCGCAAGCTCCCAGGCAGGCACAGTTCGGCTGATTACCAACAAGCCAACGCAGGGTGAATTCGAAGCAGGATTCAAGGCTGGCATTTCCAGCACCAAGGGCGGCGATATGAGCAACAATGTTGAGGCTTATATCAACCTGCCACTGACTGATAATTTAGCCGTTCGCGTAGTCGGCTATAACTCTAACCAGGCTGGCTGGATCGATAATGTCGATAACCTGTCGAATGCCAATCCCTTTACTCCCGATCCGGCAATTCTTAACAGGAACGATATTTCTGCAGGACCGGTTAACCCGGCATCTTCATTTGTTGCTGCGGACAACAGCACGTTGGTCGAAAATGATTTCAACGATGCGCAATATACCGGTGGACGATTTGGTATCGCCTACGACATCAACGAAGACTGGGATGTGGTAGTGCAACACACGCAGCAAACCCTGAGTACTGAGGGTGTGTTTACGTATGACCCGACAACAGGGACCAATGACCAGGCTATTCGTTTCGCTCCCGATGAAAACGATGATGATTTCGGCCTGACAACCTGGACCGTTAATGGTCGCGTGGGCATGCTGGATGTTGTTTACACAGGTGGTTACCTGGATCGAGAAGTGGACAACGTCATCGACTACACCGGTTACACCGTCGGTGGTGGTTACCAGGTCTATTACATGTGTTACGGCGCCAGGGGCTTTGGTGGTGTAGATCCTACAACACTCGCACCGGCAACCTGCTTTGATCCATCCAAGCAGTATGTGCAGGACGCGGAAAGCACACGTATGACACACGAGTTCCGTTTCAGTACCGACCAGGACAAGCGTTATCGACTGACTGCCGGTGTTTTCTACGATGAGCAGAAGACAGAGGTTGTCGACCAGTTCCAGTATAACGGTGTTTCTTCGCAACCTGATGGCAATGGTGGTTTCGTAGCAGGAACCGGTGCCTTCCAGAGTGTACTTGGACAGGTAGGTAACATTACCGAAGGTGTAAATGCCGGCGGTTTCCAGTTTGGCCAGGGTGCGGTATTCGTTAACGACTTTACCCGTGAGACTGACCAGATTGCCCTGTTTGGTGAACTGGCGTTTGATATCACCGATACGGTTACTGCCAGTTTTGGTGCTCGCTGGTACGATATCGACTTTGACTTCAAAGGCTCCACCAACTCATCATTTGGCTGTAAATTTAATGGCGGCAACATTAACGCCGATGGGTCCTGTGATGGTTTTGCCTTTGATAACGACGTGAGCACACGCCTGCAGGCGCTTGGAACAGGTGACCAGGCTACTATTGATGGTGCGCTTGGTGCAGGCACCTTTGCGGCGCTGCAAGCCAGCAACTTCGATATCAGTGATCTTAACAATGATGGTGTAGTCAACGAATCTGACGTGATATTCAGGGCTTCACTGGACTGGCAGGTTAACGACGATGTCATGTTGTTTGCCACCTATGCGGAAGGTTTCAGGCCGCCCGTCAGTAACCGAAATGCAGCGAGGTCCTCGAACAACCAGACAGGTGTTTATGCCGGATACCGGGTGCCAGCGGTAGCTGTTACCGACGCGCTGGATAACTATGAGCTGGGTATGAAGGGTGAATTCTTCGACCGTACCCTGCGATTGAATGTCACCGGTTACTATTCTGAAATCGATGACCTGCAAACAGCTCGATTTGACCCAAGTAACGTGGCCTTCCTGGTGTTCGTTGAGAACGTGGGTGATGCCGAGATCTGGGGTATGGATGCCGACTTCATGTGGTTGCCGACAGATCAGCTGACCATCAGTGGTGCCTTCAGTATTGTTGATAGTGAACTTACCCGTATCAACCCACAGCTTGAGGGTATTGCCGTACCGGTTGGTAGTGAATTGCCTTTCACACCGGATTTCTCAGGTAACATTCGCGCCCGTTATGATTTCCCAATTAACGCCTTTGGCGGTCTTGATGCCTTTGTAAAGGGTGCTGTGAGTTACACCGGTGAAAGCAAATCCGGAATTGTGGGAAGTGCCAACTTTGTTGAAGCAACAACAGTCGCAACCTATGGTGTCGGTTCCGGTCTGAAGATTGCTGACGAGGGTGGAGTATTTGACGGTGGTTCCCTGCAGGTACCCAATGCCCGATACGTACAGGAAGACTATGTCCTGTTGAACCTGGGTTTTGGTATACAAAAGGATAACTGGGGCGCGGAGTTCTTTATTGATAACGTGACCGATAAGAACGCTCAAATCAATATTGACACCCTGCAATTTACTCCTAAGGTAGCAACCAACAGGCCAAGAACCTTTGGTTTCCGCATGTCTTACGACTACTAGTCGTAGAGACACAGATAGTTCCTTAAAAGGGACAGGTCAGGCGACCTGTCCCTTTTTTTGTTATGGTTAGATGATGAGTGCTTCTTCTTCCGAATTGCCAGGTGAAACGGGCCAGGAACAGGTCTTAGGCCAGGCTCGAAACCTGATTCAAAATGCAAAGTTTGACGAGGCTGCTGAACTACTCAAAAACAGTATTGCTGCCAACCCCGATTCCAGCGATGAAACAGATGCCCTGTATACCCTGGCCGTGGCACAACGTTATGGCAACAGGGTGGAAGCAGGGATAGACACCCTGCAAAACCTCATCGACAAGTACCCCGACTACGCCAGGGCTCACCAGGAGCTTGGCCACGCCTGGCTTTCAATTAATCAAAATGAGCGCGCAATAAGCGCATTTGAAAATGCCGTCGAGTTTAACCCGGCGCTTATCGCCAGCTGGAAGACGCTGGTTAACCTTTATAACTTGTCAAGGCAGGCCGAGCGCTCCCAGTTTGCCCAGGCACAGGTAGACTACCTGGCGCAACTCGAACCTGAAATCCTCGGTGTTCTTGACCTGATACACGAGAAGAAACTTTATAAGGCAGAACAGCTTTGCCGAAATTTCCTGCTAAAGAACAAAAAGCATGTAGAAGGAATGCGATTGCTTGCCGATATTGGCATAAAGTTAAAAATCTATGATGACGCCGAGTTCCTGTTGGAAAGCTGCCTGGAATTTGAACCTGGTTTCCTGGCCGGGCGAATTGACTACCTCAACTTGCTCATACGTAAAACAAAGTTTGAAAAGGCACTTGAGCAAGCTGAGATACTCGTTGAGCATGATCCGGACAATCCCAGCTTTCGATCATACCTTGCCAGTGCCCTGGTGGGTGTGGGGCGCAACGATGAAGGTATGGCGCTTTACAAGGATATCCTCGAGAAGTCAGGTGATCAGCCGCAACTAAGATTACTACTGGGGCACGCACAGAAGACCGTTGGAGAATTTGACAACGCGGTATCTTCCTACCACGCAGCATACCATTTAAAACCAGATTTTGGTGATGCATTCTGGAGTCTTGCCAATACGAAGACATATAGATTTACAGATGAAGAAATGGAGCACATACAGGACCAGGAAAGGTCAGAAGATATTGGTATCGACGATCGCATTCACATGTGCTTTGCGGCTGGCAAGGCTTTTGAAGACCGCAAGGAATTCGAGCAATCATTCAAGTACTACGAACTGGGTAATGCCCTGAAGCAAAGCCAGACAGGTTATTCAATCCACGAAAACGAAAGACGTGTCCAGGCGCAGATCGATACTTGTGATAAAGGCCTGTTCGAAAAAAGGGGCGCACATGGGTTTGCGGCAGCAGACCCAATTTTTGTCGTTGGATTACCCCGGGCAGGTTCAACCTTGCTTGAGCAAATCCTTGCCTCCCATTCCCTTGTTGATGGCACAATGGAATTGCATAACATACTTGCATTGGCACACCGGCTTCGCGGTCGAAATTCAGAAAAGAATTCGAAATACCCGGCAATCCTGCATGAAATAGATACAGACTATTTTTCCCGCTTTGGCGAACAATACATTAACGACACGCGGGTTTATCGTGGCAAGGCTCCCTATTTTATCGACAAGATGCCGAATAACTTTTTGCATGTCGGCTTAATCAAGCTGATCCTGCCCAATGCAAAAGTGATTGATGCCAGACGCCACCCTCTATCCTGCTGCTTCAGCGGGTTCAAGCAGCTGTTTGGTGAAGGACAGGAGTTCTCCTACGGGCTAAAAGAAATTGGTAGTTACTACAGGAACTATGTTCGACTCATGGATCACTGGGATGAAGTATTACCAGGTTTCGTTCTGCGCGTGATGTACGAAGATGTCATTGACGATCTCGAAGGGCAGGTGCGACGCATACTGGATTTCTGTGAACTTGAATTTAAAGAAAGCTGCATCAATTTCCATGAAACTGAACGTAGTATTCGAACACCCAGTTCCGAACAGGTCAGGCAGCCAATTTTCCGTAGCGGCGTTGAACAATGGTTGAATTATGAGCCGTGGCTGGGACAGCTAAAGGAAACTCTTGGTAATGAATTACTGGCACGTTTCCCAGTATCAGGCTAACTCATTCATTGAGCACAAGCGGTAATTGCTGTGGCAGGGCTTGATTCAAATACCAGGGAGAAACTTTTTGCCCTTTACCGGGAAGGGGACTTTGCCGGGCTGGCAAACCAAATTCAGCTATTGTCAGACAGCTTTCCCAACGACCCGATGCTGCCCAGTCTCATGGGCGCAGCGCAAATGGAACTCGGTGATTATCAACTCGCCGCGAAGTATTACCAGCAGGCACTCAAGCTCAAACCGGGGTTTGAGAAACTGCTTAATAGCCTCGGTATTTGCTATTTGAAACTGAGCAGGATTGATGATGCGAGGGAAACATTTGCGCAAGCCATCAAGCAGAACCCCGGGTTTGCGCCTGCCTGGTTCAACCTGGGACTTGTTTACGAGAATGGGCAACAGTGGCAAGATGCAATCGAGGCCTACGAGAAAACCCTTGCACTTGATCCAGCTCACTTCGAGGCTTATACCTCGCTTGGTGTGTGCCTGTGGAGAACCGGTGAGTACACCGGTGTTGTAAAGGCCTTTGAGCAGGCTTTATCCTGTAAAGCCAATCATGTTCCAGCGCACAGGAGCCTGCTGGATTTCCTGGCAAAGACTAACCAGCATGAAAAACTTCAAGGGCAGGCGGAATTCGCCAATCAACATATTCCATCTCACTACCTTGTAAGCCTGTACAGGGGCATCCTGGCTGATATCAACAGGGAATATTCCGTGGCAAGGCAGTTGCTTGAAGACACATCGATCGATGTGTCCGACGAAGCACGTCTTTATGATGAACGGCAAAGACTTGCCCGGCTTACAAGGCTGTGTGACCAGCTTGGTGATAGCGAGGCGGTCATCAACTACGCCGAGAAGGGAAACCAGGTATCACGGCAGATAGCCGGGAAGAACGGTGTGAGCAAGGATACCTTTCTCGGCTATATCGATAATCGAGAGGCTGTCTTTACCGACACCTATTCCGAAAAAGGTGTGGTTGATTTTCACGCTTCGCGAAGCAGGCCGCCTGTTTTTATCGTAGGTTTCCCGCGATCCGGTACCACCTTGCTGGATACCATTTTACGTGGTCATCCAAGAACCGCGGTAGCCGAAGAGTCAAATGCCGTGCCCAGGCTTGTCAACGAGTTGTCCGGAGAAAACGACGAACAGCTGGAGACACTGGCAACTCTTTCCAGTGGCAAGATAGAACGCTTGCGCCAAGTTTACCTTTCCAGCATGGAAGAAAATACCGGGCACAAAGCTGGCCAGGTGTTGATGGTCGATCGCTTTGCCAGCAATATCATTTATGCCGGAGAAATCCACAGGGTATTTCCTGAAGCACGTTTTGTGCTTGTGCTACGGCATCCACTGGATGTTGTGCTGAGTTGCTACCTGCAGACCTTTGTCGAGTCGTCGCTTAACGCAAACTTTTTTACGCTTGAAGAATCATCCGTGATTTACACTCGCGTGCTTGGTCTCTGGAAGCAATATGAAAAATTGCTGGGTCGCAATGTACACGTGGTGAAGTACGAAGACCTGGTAGAAGATACTGAAAGTACCTGTCGTACGCTACTGGACTACCTGGACCTTGACTGGGATCCACGTGTGCTGGACCACAGGAAAACTGCCGGAAAGCGTTCGATGATAAAAACGGTGAGCTATAACCAGGTAACACAGAATATTTACCAGGATGCCATTGGACGCTGGCAACGATATCGTCAGCACCTTGAGCCCGTGATGGATGTGTTAAGACCCTGGGTGGATGAACTTGGTTACGAAGCATAGATCTAGACGTTATCAACAATGTTATGACCGAACTTGTCTGGCACTCTGACGCAGATTATATAACTGCACCGGCATTACTCGAAACTGCCCCGGAAAGTACAGGCATCGACCTCGCAGCCGTACGTTCCTATCGTCTTCAGCGTGTACGTGAGCAAATGGAGCATTATGATGTTGATGTCCTGTTGCTGTCCGATCCTGTCAACATTCGTTATGCAACAGGCACAAGGAATATGCAGGTGTTTTCACAGCGAAATACGCCAGCAAGGTACCTGGTGCTGACACAGGACCGCTCCATCCTTTTTGAGTTCACCGGCTGTGAGCATCTTGCCCGGGGTTTTGACACCATTGACGAGGTACGTCCTGCCAGCACCGCGAGCTTTGTTGCGGCAGGCCCTGGCATAGCCGAACGTGAAAGCGGCTGGGCAAAAGAAATGGCCGGGATGGTTGATGAACTCGCCGGCGCGGACGCTACTCTCGGCATTGAAAGAATGAATGCGGGTGTTGCCCTTGCCCTTGGGCAAGCCGGGTTAAAAATTGTCGACGCGCAGCAGTCGGTAGAGATGGCGCGGGCAATTAAATCCCCGGAGGAAATAAAGTGTGTCGTAGCTTCACTTCGTGCTACCGAACATGCAGTTGCAAAGTTGCGCGATGCAATCAGGCCGGGTCAGACCGAGGCAGAGCTATGGTCGGTGTTACATAAATCTATCATTGAGCAAAATGGTGACTATTGCGAAACACGCCTGCTAAGTGCCGGTCAACGTACTAACCCGTGGTTCCAGGAAACCAGCAATCACCGGGTGTCTGAAAACGAATTAATCGCACTGGATACCGATGTCGTCGGCTGTCATGGCTACTATTCCGATTTTTCACGGACCTTTCATTCAGGACCGGCGAAGCCCAGCCAGGAACAACGGGAACTTTACCAGCTGGCTTTTGAGCAGGTTCATCACAACATGGATCTCTTGGGGCCGGGTGTCTGCTTCAGGGACTATGCAGAAAGGGCATGGGACATTCCGAAAAAATACTATGCAAATCGCTATTACCTGTCCGCTCACGGTTGCGGCATGACTGGTGAATATCCTTATCTTTACCATCGCGATGATTTTGCCGATGCTGGTTACGACGGTGAACTCCAGGCAGGAATGACTATCTGCGTGGAAAGCTATATTGGCGCAGAGAATGGAAAAGAGGGTGTGAAACTGGAACAGCAGGTCTTGATCACCGAAGACGGAACAGAATTGTTGTCTGAATTTCCCTTTGAAGAAGGACTTATGGCATGAAAATTTCTCGAATCACTGCCTGGCAAAAAAGCCTGCCACTGAAAAAGCCCTACTGGTTATCCGGCGGCAGGCTGAAATTTGAAGAGCTCGATTCCACCTTTGTCAGGCTTGAATGTGATAATGGCAGTATCGGCTGGGGCGAGGGCTGTCCCTGGGGAAATACCTACCTGCCGGCATTTGGTGCCGGTATTCGCGCTGCACTGGATTTGCTGGCCCCGGCACTGCTTGGCCAAGACCCCGCTGATATCGCTCGACTGAATCAGCTCATGGACGAAACGCTTCCCGGGCACCCTTACGCCAAGTCAGCGCTGGACATCGCTCTCTGGGATCTCTTTGCAAGGAAAGCTGGTGTACCGCTTTACCAGGCACTGGGCGGTGGTCTTGGTGAAAGCGTCGAGGCCAATTCCTCTATCGCGACAGGTGAACCGGCACAAATGATTGCAGACATTGAAGACGCCCGTGCTCTTGGCTATCGCTATCACTCGGCCAAGATCGGTGGAAAAGATCCCGGTGTGGATATCGCGCGTATCGAGGCAATCGATGAAGCCCGGGTAGCGGGTGAATATATCACCTACGATGTAAATCGCGCCTGGACCCCGGCCACAGCCATTGAAGTTATGAACACGGTCTCGACCAACAACTGGTTCGAACAACCCTGTGAGACTCTCAGCGAGTGTGCCCTGGTTCAAAACAATACCCGGCAAAACATCATGCTGGATGAGTGTCTTCATACTTTTGAAGATCATCTTAATGCCTGGAAGCTGGGTGCCTGCCAGGGCGTCAAGGTCAAGCCAAACCGGCTGGGTGGCATCAGCAAGGCAAGACAGGTGAGGGACTTCGGTGTCTCCGTAGGCTGGCAAATGCACATTGAAGATGTGGGCGGCACGGTACTGGCCGATACCGCAGCAATACACCTGGCTTATTCCACTCCGGAAGCCAACAGGCTGGGTTCCTGGCTATGTCACCAGCACCTGGTTGATGATTTTTGCGAGGGGCAGGGCGCGCGTAATGACGGGGGTGATATTCGCCTGTCTGACAGTCCCGGTCTCGGTATCGAGCCGCCTGAAGACTGGTTAGGAGCGCCCAGTAAAGTTTACTAACACCGGTACTCCCGGGTCAGCCAGCTTTTTCATTCACACCCTTCACAAACTGCTCCTGCACCTCTTTCGCCAGTGCAGGGCGCAGGATGCGCTGCATGATGATGGGGTTGATGCCGATATCGTTGCTTGCGGTAACAAGCGCGCGACGATTGGGGTGAAGTGATCTCGTAGCGCGCTGGATGAGCTCCTGGTAATGGCGTATTCCCTCGGGCTGTATACCGTGACGGTGCCAGGCTTCACGCCAGTCACTGGCAAAGTCCTGCAGTAAGACCTTGTAACTCTCAGCAAGCTGTGCATCGTTATCGGGGTTTGCCTCGATTTCAGAAATAACAGAGGCCACCAGGTAATCCACTTCACCGGGAACCATTACCGGGGATATGTTGTATTTCTCCGTTTCAATATTGACCGTCTTGCCGGATTCGTACTCTAGGTGTCGTACCTGGTTTGTAAAACCCGGGTTGCTGTCACTGGTATCAATCTCCTGCATTTCCCTGGCCATGCGCCAGAAACGTGATGAGCCTGCCAGGTCAATGACCAGGTGAATGCGATCATGCTCGCTTTCGTTTAATACCCGGTGACGTCGCCAGTTATCAAAAATCCAGCACTCGCCAGCCTTCATATGAACCTGCTCATCATCACAGTAGAAAATCACATCGGGATTGGTAATAACCGGGATATGGATCCGTACTCGCGAATACCAGTGGTAGTTAAAATCAACGTGAATACTGACTTTACTGCCGGCGTCGAGCTTCATCAGCCGGGAGCGAGCCAGGACTTCGCCAAAACTAGCCATTACCTGCTGGTGGTACTCACACCTAGCCAGGTGAGATGTAGCCTTCATTCTGCCGCCAAAGTGATCGTTGTCGCCGCCTTCCCGGGATATCAGCGCGACGGCAGAGTTTCCCTCCATGCCCGAGGGGTGCGGCATCCATGCTGAGTCGTCCAGCGATGCGATCTCCTCGCGCAGTCTGTCGAAATCAAATGACAGGGGAAGACGAATGAATGGCAGGGCAAGTTCCATGGAGACGAGGCGCTCTAATCGCTTTGAATGTGCATGTCAGGATTATAACCGAACAACTTGAAATCCAATTCGTAAAATTCCGCTACCGCCTGCTGTAATTCCGCATCGTAGTAAGTGCTGTAATTGTTGTGCTTCGAACGGTTTTTTGATTCCAGCTTTTCTGTTGGTATTGAAATCCTGCGACAGACCTCATCATAGGAAGACTGTAGTTCTTCAAAGCGCCCCACGTAATCGACAGCAAGTTCGCCATTATTATCAAGCAGTAATTGCGACTGGGGAACAGCAAGAATACGCTGCCTGAATCTCTCCCTTTGCAGGGCCTGTTTCATAAACTGCATTTCGTTACCCGCGTAATTCCCATTTTCACGGTTGAGAAAAGCGCATGTGGATACAAAGCGGTCGTAGGGATTCCTGACAAAGGCAAACTTGAGATACTCGTCCCAGCTGTTCTTATCAAGAGCAGGGCGCAGTTGCCGACAGGAAATGTGGCCATGCACGATGGCTGCGATTTCGGGTATGGGGATACTTTGCTTGCCAAAAAGAACCTGCTGCTCCCAGTCGTTCTCTCCCAGGTGTGTCCGCAGCGCCTGGCGTATCGTGTGAGTAGCGGTTTTAGGTACGGCAAAAAAAATGAATTTATGTTTATGGGAAATTATCACGACGACGAGTAGCAGGGAAAGCCTATGAAAATTTCACTCGTCGCTAAAACTGGAGGACGCCGCTTTCGCAAGTTTTTCTGGATTGAGAAATTGCAGCTTGATAAATAAGGAATTGCCTTCTCCCTGTTCAATGCCAGTGACCAGTACATTGTACTGACCATCACTTTCAATGATCCCCGGGTGATGAAAAATCACTTCACTGCTGGTTTCACTGGTGAATAGATTAACCTCCTCGTTCTTTCTCAGGACCTGTGCAATACGATACAGATGAGAAGCTACCGCTTCGCGAAAAATACTGAAATTGATATTGCCAACAAATTCACTGAAATCCAGGCCCAGCTGGCAATCAAAGGTATCTCCTGAGTGCAGTTCAAGCCTCATCAGGGGAACGAGTTCACCATTAGCAATTGACTGGAATTGTTGCTTGGCCTCAGTCCGTGATGCCTGGAAAAAAGACGTGTTCAGGGCGTTATGAACCAGGGAGAGGAGCTCCTTTGCATCCAGGTCTATATGTTGGTTAACCATGTTTATTTTCGGTGTTTTGCTCGGCCTGGCAAGTTGCCAGCTGTGTTATGGGATTAAATTCTAAAGAAGTGTACGCAGGCCATGTGGGCCATGCAAGCTGAGGAGGCCGTGAGCCGCAGGCACTGGCCGGACTGTAAAAGCGTTTCATTTTCGACATTAATTATCCACTGATCGTCAGTTGATTTTTCGACCTGCCGAAACCGAAATTACAGTGATAAAATTCATAAAAATTGCGCCTGACAATGATAAATATTACCCCGGCTTGAAACCTCGATGACCAGCAACGATCCCTTACTGCAGCCCTTCCAGTTAAAGCACCTCACTTTAAAGAACCGTATCATGACAACGGCGCATGAGCCTGCTTACTCAGAAGGCGGCATGCCAACCGAGCGTTATCGTCTTTACCACCGTGAACGGGCGCGCGGTGGCATTGCAATGACCATGACCGCCGGTTCTGCGCTGGTTTCAGCAGACTCTCCAGCAGCCTTTGGCAACCTGTGTGCGTACAGGGATGAAATCGTGCCGTGGATGAAGAAGATCGCCGACGATTGCCACGAGTTTGGTGCGGCCGTGATGATCCAGCTGACCCACCTCGGTCGCCGCACTGCCTGGAATCATTCTGACTGGCTGCCGGTTTTATCTGCATCCTCAGTAAGGGAAGCTGCCCATCGTTCCTTTCCAAAGACCGCCGAGGACTGGGACCTGGAGCGTATTGCAAAAGACTATGCCGCTGCGGCTCAACGCATGCAGGAAGCGGGTCTTGATGGCGTGGAAATAGAAGCCTATGGCCATTTTCTCGATAGCTTCTGGTCGCCCGCCACCAACAAGCGTGACGATGAGTACAGTGGCTCAATTGATAACCGGCTTCGCTTTATGCGCCTGGTGCTGGACGAAGTTCGCGAAGCGGTTGGAAGTAGCTTTATCGTCGGTACGCGCATGGTGGCAGACGAGGACTGGAACAAGGGCTTGAGTCGCGAAGAAGGTGTCGAGATCGCACAAAAGCTTGTAGCCGACGGAAGAATCGATTTCATCAATCTCATACGTGGTCATATAGATACGGATGCCGCCCTGACACGGGTTATCCCTATCCAGGGAATGCGCTCTGCGCCGCACCTGGATTTTGCCGGCGAAGTACGTGAGCTGACCCAGTTCCCGGTGTTTCATGCAGCCAGGATCAATGATGTTGCGACCGCTCGTCACGCCATAGCCGAGGGTAAGCTGGACATGGTTGGCATGACAAGAGCGCACATTGCCGATCCGCATATCGTGGAAAAAATAAGCCAGGGTCGCGAGACCGAGATCAGGCCCTGCGTGGGCGCCACCTACTGCCTGGATAGAATTTACGAGGGGCACGAAGCCCTTTGCATTCATAACGCCGCAACAGGTCGCGAAGCGACAATGCCCCACGTGATTGAAAAGACCAGCGGCGATACAAAGAAAATAGTTATCGTTGGTGGCGGGCCCGCGGGGCTCGAGGCCGCGCGCGTCTGTGCTGAGCGGGGTCACGAGGTGGTGCTGTTTGAAGCGGCCAGTGATGCCGGTGGCCAGGTGCGTCTTGCCGCACGGGCCAGGCGTCGCTCGGAATTGATCGCCATGATTGACTGGAGAATGGAGAGGCTTGAGGCGCTGGGCGTGACTGTAAAATTTAACCATTTTGCCGAGACTACGGATGTTGAAGCGGAAAACCCCGATATCGTGCTTATTGCCACGGGCGGATTACCAAACTCCGAGGTACTGGAGTCCGGAAACGAACTGGTCGAGTCCAGCTGGGATATTCTCTCGGGAGAGATACAGCCAAAGACCAGTGTGCTGCTTTTTGATGACAACGGTTCCCATGCTGGTATGCAGGCCGCGGAGTTGATCGCACAGGCGGGATCCAGCCTGGAAATTGTCAGCCCTGAACGATTTTTCGCACCGGAAATGGGCGGTATGAATTACGCCATCTATGCGGAAATATTCCTCGAGCACAATGTGCAAATCAGTATCAACCAGCGCCTGCTTAGAGTTGAACGTGGCGGCGATGCCCTGCTTGCCACTATCGGCAGTGATTACACCGATACCACACGGCAGCGAAAGGTAGACCAGGTTATTGTCGAACACGGCACCCTGCCGCTGGATGATATTTACTTTGAGTTAAAGCCTGGTTCCATCAACGGTGGAGAAGTTGACTACCAGGCATTGATCAATGGCGAGCCGCAAAACACTGCCAGGAATCCGGACGGTGCTTACCGGCTTTTTCGAATTGGTGATGCGGTATCCTCCCGCAACATTCATGCCGCCATATACGATGCCCTGAGACTTTGTAAGAATTTCTAGCTGTAGCAAAAAATAGCCCTTTTTCCTTCATACGGCGTTCTCGCCTTTATCGAATGCTCATGTACTGACGTGTACACTGCGCGTCTCAAAAGGCTCGTGCCTTGTCTGAAGAAAAAACTGCTCATTTTTGGCGAGGCTTTGATTCGAGCATGTCGCCCATGGTTGCCTTTGATGGTCCGATTTCTTGTACAGAAATACACCCTAAGTAGTTGTTACAGAAGCTTTTTATTCACCTGTTTTTTTATGTCGTTTCTCAAGCCGCAAATGTCGCAAAGCAGCTAGCACAGCGGCCTATGCTGGACCAAACTTCGCCGATTAATCCACTGATATTCTTACTAATGCCGGGGCCAGTTAATGAGCGCAAATCCAAGACGCAGACGTTCAGGTGGACGCAGTGCCAGGCAGACCGCGCGCCAGCAGTCCCAGCTGGCTGATGCGCCTTTTATCGAAAGAAGTATTCCTCACTACGATATTCTCGACGAACAGGGTCTCAGCCTGATCGAGGAAAACGCAGATCGCGTCCTGGAAGAGATTGGTATTGAATTTCGCGAGTTCCCGGAGGCGCTTGATCTGTTCAGCAAGGCCGGTGCCACTGTTGAAGGAGAGCTGGTCAAGTTTCCACGGGGTATGTGCCGGGAAATTATCAAGGCGTCCGCACCGGCAGAGTACACGCAGCATGCGCGTAACCCGGAAAGGACGACAATTATCGGTGGAGACCGAACCGTGCTCGTGCCGGCCTATGGCCCTCCCTTTATTCGCAACATGGATGAAGGTCGACGCTATGCCACCATCGAGGATTTTCGCAACTTTGTAAAACTGGCCTACATGAGCCCGGGACTGCATCACTCGGGTGGTACCGTTTGTGAGCCCGTGGACCTGCCGGTCAACAAGCGTCACTTTGACATGGTCTACAGCCACATCAAGTACAGTGACAAGCCGTTCATGGGTTCAGTCACGGCCCCGGAGCGGGCGCAGGACAGCGTGGACATGGCCGGCATTGTCTTTGGCGAAGATTTCGTCAAGGATAATACCGTGATGACAAGTCTCATCAACGCCAACTCACCCATGACTTTTGACGCCACCATGCTTGGTGCGCTTAAAGTCTATGCCGAGAATAACCAGGCAACAGTGATTTCACCCTTCATCCTCGCCGGTGCCATGTCACCGGTCACTGTTGCCGGAACCGCAACGCAGATCCTCGCCGAGGCTCTTGCCGGCATGGCATTTGCCCAGCTCGTGCGTCCAGGTGCGCCGGTTGTGTTTGGCACTTTTTCCAGTGCGATCTCCATGCAGTCAGGAGCCCCGACATTTGGTGGGCCGGAACCGAGTCTTGTTCTGTACACGGCAGCGAGTCTCGCACGCAGGCTTGGAGTACCTTTTCGAAGTGGTGGTGGGCTTTGTGCTTCCAAGTTACCCGATGCCCAGGCCGCATATGAATCTGCCAATACCCTGCAAACCGCTGCGATGGCAGGCGTTAATTTCATGCTGCATACCGCGGGTTGGCTGGAAGGTGGCCTCGTCATGGGCTATGAAAAGTTCGTGATGGATGCTGACCAGGCAAACATGATTGGAAAATTATTGCAGGGTGTGGACCTGAGTGAAAACGGGCAGGCAATGGATGCCCTGAAAGAGACCGGGCCTGGCAAGCATTTCCTCGGAGCTACTCACACCCAGGCAAATTTCGAAACCGCCTTTTATCGTTCCAGCATCGCTGATAACAACAGCTTTGAACAGTGGCAGGAAGAAGGTGAGAAAGATGCCATGGCACGCGCCAACGAACAGTGGAAGTCAATGCTGGCCGAGTACCAGGCACCGCTACTCGATCCCGCAGTGGATGAAGCATTGCTGGCCTTCATGGAAAGACGTAAAAGTGAATTTCCCGATAAAGATTATTAAAACCCAGTTTTTACCACGAGGATGATGACCATGGTTGAAGAAAGCACACAATACGAAGCTGAAGAACAGGAAGATGACCTGGTTCTTTCCGAGCTGTCTGACAGCGAGCTCGTCGAGCAGATGCATGACGATCTCTATGACGGTCTGAAAGAGGAAATTGTCGAGGGCACTGAGATCCTGCTCGATCGTGGGTGGGCTGCAGACAAGGTCCTTAATGAAGCCCTCGTGGGTGGTATGCAAATCGTCGGCGTGGATTTTCGCGACGGTATCCTCTTCGTACCGGAAGTGTTGCTTGCAGCCAATGCCATGAAAGGTGGCATGGGTATTTTACGTCCACTGCTGGCAGAGACGGGAGCCAAGCCAATTGGAAAGATGGTCATCGGCACCGTGAAGGGGGATATTCACGATATCGGTAAAAACCTGGTTGGAATGATGATGGAAGGTGCGGGTTTCGAAGTTGTCGATATCGGTATCAACAACTCGGTAGAAGACTATTTTGCCGCACTTGAAGAGCACCAGCCGGATATTCTCGGCATGTCGGCACTGCTAACAACCACCATGCCTTACATGAAAGTGGTGATCGATGAAATGAAATCCCAGAATATTCGCGATGACTATATTGTCATGGTGGGTGGAGCGCCGCTTAACGAGGAATTCGGTATGGCAGTGGGCGCGGATGCCTATTGTCGTGATGCGGCAGAATCAGCCGATACCGGAACACGGCTGGTAAGCGGAAGGGGTGTTGCCGCCGGTGCCTGACCCGGTCCTGGTCATTGCCTGTGGCGCTATCGCAAAGGAAGTTCAGCAGCTCAAGCTGCTAAACAACTGGGAGCATATGCGTATTGAGTGCATCGATGCAAAGCTGCACTTTCAACCGCAGCTGATTGCCGGGCGTGTTCAAAAGAAAATCCAGGCGGCGCGAAAAAAGAACTACGGAAAAATATTTATCGCCTATGCCGAGTGTGGTACCGGCGGTGATCTTGACCGGGTGCTTGCCGATGAAAAGGATGTTGAGCGCCTGCCAGGCCTGCACTGCTACCAGTTTTTTGCCGGCACACAGCTTTACCAGGAACTTTCTGAAGAAGAGCCGGGCACATTCTTCCTGACAGATTTCCTTGCCCAGTACTTTGATCGCTTCGTGGTTAAATCACTCAAGCTGGATGAACACCCGGAACTTATCGAAGCCTTTTTTGGAAACTATAAAAGGGTGGTTTACATATCCCAGGTCAGGGACCGCAAGCTACTGGAAGCGGCAAAGAAAGCGGCTGATTTTTTACAGCTGGAGTTTCAGCACATGCACCAGGGCTACAGCGAGCTTGAAACCGGCCTGAAATTACAGATGCAGGCTTGAGCCGATTATGACCAGCAAGATCCTCGTTTACTGGCGCGACATTCCTTCCCAGGTGATCGTCAAGCGTGGCCGTAAGAAAGGCAAGGCACAGTTGAGCCATCGTTTCCAGGACGCCATAGATCGCGCTGCCATGCGTGCCGGGAAAGGCGGTAGCGAAGCCTACCTGGAAGAATGGCGAAGGGTCAGTTTGCCCTGTGAAGACGATGGCGACTTGAACGAGATTGCCCTGCGCGAAGCCACGGCCCTGGAGCAAGGTATTTCCGACGAACAGCTCAAAGAGCTGATTCGAAACCACGGGCAGAGTTAGGCCATGTACAAGCGTCGCCTCTGGTCAGTACGTAATGCTGGGTGGTTGGAACGTGTCTACCACGCCCTCGAGTTTTGCCTGTCTCTTTTACATCCCCTGTTCAAGCGTATTGGCTATGCCCGTGTTGATGCAGTGGTGATGGCAGTAGAAAAGCCGGTGAAGGCAACCCTGTTTGAATCCCGTTCCTGTGGCCAGTGCGAACTTGGCGGATCAGGCCTGTCGTGCCCGATGAATTGCCCCAAGTCCCTGCGTAACGGCCCCTGTGGAGGCGTCCGCATGAACGGGAATTGCGAGATTGAGCCTGGCATGCCCTGCGTGTGGGTACAGGCCTGGAAGGGAAGCCAGAAAATCAGGGGCGGAGTAGAAAAAATCCAGGTAGTGAAAGCACCGCTGGACCGACGGCTTGAAGGCACCTCCGCCTGGCTGCGCGAAGTGCGCAGGAAGAAGCATTACGACGAACCTGCTGAACTGCTGAATCGATAATGCTTTTTGAAGACGAACCAATAGCGGGCGAAAGACTGCCAATCCTGCCCGGGCATGTATCACCGGGTCGGCTGGAGCGTGTATTACGTGCCGGGTTGTTTGCAGTGACTGCCGAGATAGCACCGCCTGACTCGGCCGATCCCCACGAGGTTTACGAGCGTGCTCGAATTTTTGATGGCTATGTTGATGCCATGAACGCCACCGATGGCTCAGGGGCAAACTGCCACATGTCCAGTGTCGGCATGTGTTCGCTGTTGACGCGCCTGGGTTATGCCATGGTGATGCAGGTGTCCTGCCGCGACAAGAATCGTATCGCCATACAGGGCGACGTACTGGGCGGCGCAGCAATGGGTGTGGCGAACATTCTTTGCCTCACCGGCGACGGGGTACAGGCGGGTGATCATCCCGGGGCAAAGCCCGTATTTGATCTTGATTCCATGTCCCTGCTACAGACCGTTCGCAGCATGCGCGATGAGAAACAATTTCTCAGCGGTAGAAAAATTACCACGCCACCCGAGGTATTTCTCGGCGCAGCGGCAAACCCATTTGCTCCGCCACTGGATTACCGGCCACTGAGGCTGGCAAAGAAAATAGAGGCGGGAGCGCAGTTTATTCAAACCCAGTACTGCTTCGACATGGATATATTCCAGGACTATATGAAGCAGGTTAGAGACATGGGCTTGCACGAAAAGGCTTTCATTATTGCAGGAACAGGTCCGCTTGCCTCGGCAAGGTCTGCCGAGTGGATCAGGAAAAATGTTCCCGGGATCCATATACCAGATTCAATCATCGACAGGCTCAGTGGTGCGGAAGACCAGGCCCGGGAAGGTGTGAAAATTTGTATCGAAAACATTCAGCAGTTACGAGAAGTAGAAGGTGTGAGTGGTGTACACATAATGGCCTATCGCCAGGAGCATCGTGTTCCCGAAATAGTCGAGGGATCCGGTGTACTGGCTGGTCGTATGCCATGGCATCCTGCAATCGCCAACGGGTCTGAGTAAAGCTTTAGGAAAATATTGGAGAATTTGAAATGACAGACACAGTAATCAGCTCGGCCACGAAAGAAGTTGTCATCGGTTTTGACAGGCCCTTTGTCATCATTGGCGAGCGTATTAATCCAACCGGGCGAAAGATCCTCGCCGAAGAAATGAAAAACGGGGACTATTCTCGCGTTGAGTCGGATGCGCTGGCACAGGTTGCGGCTGGTGCCCACATGCTTGATGTTAATGCGGGCATACCCCTGGCAGATGAACCCGCCATCCTGGCGGAATCGGTAAAGCTGGTGCAGTCTATCACCGATGTGCCCCTGTCAATTGACTCGTCCATTGTTGCCGCACTGGAATCCGGTCTCGCGGTATACCAGGGCAAGGCGCTGGTAAACTCTGTGACCGGCGAGGAAGATCGCCTTGAAACTGTACTACCGCTGGTGGCCAAACATGGTGCTGCGGTTGTAGCGATTTCAAACGATGAAACGGGAATTTCTGAAGACCCTGATGTACGATTTGAGGTGGCTAAAAAAATCGTGGAAAGGGCAGCCGACTTTGGTATTCCTCATAGTGACGTGGTGGTTGATCCACTGGTGATGCCCATCGGTGCCATAAACTCGGCTGGCAAGCAGGTGATGCATATCGTGCGACGCCTGCGCGAGGAGCTCAAGGTAAACACAACCTGTGGCGCGTCCAACGTCAGCTTTGGCTTGCCAAATCGAAATGGTATCAACAGCGCATTTCTTAACATGGCTATCGCTTCAGGCATGACTTCCGCGATTACCAACCCGATGCATGAAGAAGTCGTCCAGGCCGTGATGGGTGCCGATGTGATGATGGGACACGACCCCGATTGTGCAAACTGGATAAGCAAGTTTCGTGAACCCCAGGCCGAGGGTGTCGAGAGCGCTCGCGGTGGCAGGGCCCGCCGTCGTCGCCGTGCCTGAGTTTCGCCTTCGTTGAACTGACGGGATACCCGGGAGCAAGCAACTTTGAAATCCGACGAGGCAAAGGTTGTTTTTACGCCCTCAGGGCGAAGAGGGCACTTCCCGGTTGGAACCTCGATCCTGCAGGCGGCTCGAAGCCTCGGTGTCGATCTCGACTCGGTATGTGGTGGGCGCGGAATTTGTGGCCGCTGCCAGGTCACCTGCAGCGAAGGTGATTTTCCCAAGCACGGTATCGTCTCCAGCCTTGAAAACATGAGCTCCCTGAGCGAGGCGGAGAAACGTTACTCGGAAAAAAGAAAAGCACTTAAGCCCGGCCGCCGTCTTGGCTGTCATACGGAAATCAAGGGTGACCTCATCATCGATGTGCCCGCTGAAAGCCAGGTACATCGCCAGCTTGTTCGAAAGGAAGCCGAGTATCGTGACATCGTGCTTGATACCGCGATACACCTGTACTACGTGGAGGTACAGGAAGCCGACATGCTTGATGCCCTGGGTGATCTGCAGCGTCTTAAAATGGCCCTTGAAAACGAGTGGCAGCTGAGCGACCTGGAGTTTGACCGGCGACTACTGGGTAGTATCCAGGCCGCACTACGAGAAGGGAACTGGTCAGTCACCGTGGCGGTGTACCGGCGCAAGGAAATCATCGCCATCTGGCCGGGATACCGGGATGCAGCCTATGGTGCCGCAATCGATATAGGTTCAACCACCATCGCCGTGCACCTGTGCAACCTTGTCAGTGGCGAAGTGCTTGGCTCGGGTGGCATGATGAACCCGCAGATCCGCTTTGGCGAGGATCTCATGAGCCGCGTCTCCTACGTCATGATGCACCCAGAAGGTTCCGAGGCAATGACCGCGCTGGTGCGGGAAGGCATCAGTGAACTGGTGGCGTCTACTGGTGCCGAGAATAATATTGATGCACAGGATGTGCTGGAGCTTTCCATCGTGGGTAACCCCATCATGCATCACCTGCTGCTTGGTATCAGTCCCATCGAACTGGGGGGAGCGCCTTTTGCACTGGCCACCGATGAAGCCCTGACCCTGCCCGCGCTACAGCTGGACATCTATATTAACCCCGGTGCAAAGGTGTACGTCCTGCCCTGTATCGCCGGTCACGTGGGCGCAGATACTGCCGGGGTGATCCTGTCCGAGCAGCCCCACGAACACGACGGCAACACGCTGCTTATTGATGTCGGAACAAATGCCGAGATAGTCCTGGGTAACCGGGATCGCCTGCTTGCCTGTTCCAGCCCAACGGGCCCGGCTTTTGAGGGTGCGCAAATCAGCTGCGGACAAAGGGCAGCACCTGGCGCCATTGAGCGTGTGCGCATCGATCCGCAAACACTGGAAGCACGCTTCAAGGTCATTGGTTCAGACCTGTGGTCCGACGAGGAAGGTTTTGCTGAAGAGATTGAAGGAACCGGTGTAAGCGGAATATGCGGTTCCGGCATTATCGAGGCTATTGCTGAAATGTACCTGGCCGGCATTCTCAGCAGTGACGGCATTATTGCCACTCCTTCGGGCAAGCAAAGCGACCGCATTATCGAAGACGGTCGCACCTGGTCTTACTCCCTATACAATGAGGGCGTCGACATCATCATTACCCAGAATGATGTTCGGCAAATCCAGCTTGCCAAGGCAGCTCTCTACGCCGGGGTAAAATTGCTCATGGACAAGATGTCTATCGATCACGTAGATTCCATTCGACTGGCGGGAGCATTTGGAAGCCATATCGACGTGAAATATGCCATGGTGCTGGGTCTGATCCCGGACTGCGACCTTGAGCATGTGAGCTCAGCCGGAAACGCCGCGGGAACAGGAGCAAGAATCGCCCTGCTTAACGTGCAGGCCCGGGATGAAATTGAAACGGTGGTCAGGGACATAGAAAAAATCGAAACGGCGGTGGAAACGGATTTCCAGGCGTATTTTGTTGATGCCATGGCAATTCCCCATAACACGGACCCGTTTTCAAGCCTGTTCAGTGTCGTGGACAGGCCAGCGCCGACTTCCGCAGCCCCGGTTGAAAAGACAAAGCGAAGACGAAGAAGGGCTTGACCGGCGTATCACCCTTGTTCATCGTTAACACGAGGCAGGTAGCCATAAACAGTCATTCACAAATTGTCATCGTTGGTGGCGGCATCATGGGTGTTGCACTGCTGTACCATCTCGCCGAAGAGGGCTGCAAGGACGTCATACTTATTGAGAAAGGCGAACTCACCTCAGGCTCTACCTGGCATGCAGCCGGGCAATGTCCAAGCCTGGTGGGAAGCTACACGCTCGCCCAGATACATGCCTACAGTAATCAACTGTATCCGAGGCTGGAGGAGCTTACCGGGCAATACGTCAGCTGGCATGCCTCGGGTGGTATTCGACTCGCCCTGACCCAGGATGACCTTGACTGGTTCCAGTACATGAAAGGCATCAGTGAAAACATCGGTTTTCGCATGGAGATCATTGGTCCTGATGAAATAAGGCAAATTAATCCTTTCTATGACACCACCGGGGTACTGGCGGGTGCATGGACGATGGATGACGGGCATGCTGACCCATCGGGATTGACCAATGCCATGGCAAGGGGTGCGAGGAACATGGGTGCGCAAATTGTAAGGCACAACCGCGTTACTGGTATCAAGTTACTGCCTTCAGGTGAGTGGCAGGTGGATACAGAAAAAGGCACGGTTGTGGCTGAGACCGTGGTTAATGCCGCCGGTTGTTTTGCCAGGGAAGTGGCGAAGATGGTCGGTTTTGACCTGCCTATCAATAATATCGAGCATCATTATCTCGTGACCGGCGAAGTCCCGGAGTTTGTGGAGCGTGATACAGAGATACCGGTGATGCGTGACCCCTGGTCATCTTCCTATATACGACAGGAACAAAAATCCGGGCTGATTGGTATTTATGAACAGGTGAACATGGCCAAGGCCTGGGCACCGCGGGGTTACCCGGAGTGGGAATCAGACAGTGAACTTTTCAGTGAAAACCTCGATCGCCTGATGCCGTGGCTGGAGCGCGCGCTGGGTCGCATTCCCATCCTCGAGGAAGCGGGCATCAAGCAAATTGTGAATGGCGCTATACCGCACTCGGCGGATGGTGCACCTCTACTTGGCCCCGTTGCCGGGCTCAATAATTTCTGGCTTTGCTGTGGCTCATCTTTTGGCATTGCCCAGGGAGCAGGGTGTGGCAAGTACCTGGCGCAGTGGATGCTGCACGGTGACTCTGAAATCAACATGACAGGCCTTGACCCCCGCCGCTTTGGCATCTATGCAGATGACGCCTACATGGATGCCAAGGGTTTTGAAGACTATTCCCGCACCTACTTTACCGCGCTACCGGGAGAAGAACTGGACGAGGCCCGCACGCTTCGTACCAGTCCGCTGTATCAAAAGCTGAAGGACCAGGGCTGTGTTTTTACACAGACCTTTGGCTGGGAGAGACCAAAATGGTTTTCAACCGACGGGCGTGAAGAAGAATACAGCTTTCGCCGCAATAACATATTTGAAGTGGTGAGAGATGAATGCCTGGCAGTACGCGAACGGGTCGGTTTGCTGGACCTGAGCGGTTTTGCGAAATTTGATGTAAGTGGAAGTGATGCGGAAAAATTCCTGAACAGATTGTGTGCCAACCGTATGCCGACACGCGACAATGGCATTGTGCTCGCACATATTCTCTCCAGTAATGGCAGAATTGCCGGCGAAGTCACGGTCACAAGGCTTGCCAGCGATCACTTCTACGTGCTGTCCGCCGCCGGCGCCGAGTTGCGTGACCTGGACCACCTGCAGCAGTCAGTAAATGACGGTGAAAGCGTGGACGTGAAAAATGTCACTGACGAAAGAGGTGTGCTGGTCCTGGCTGGCCCGCATTCACGCGACGTGCTGGCTCAGCTAACCGACGTGGACCTGGGTAGCAGCAGCTTTCCCTGGCTCACGGGCCGCGAGATTGAAATCGCCGGTGTTCCTGTTCGCGCGTTGCGCGTCAATTATGTGGGTGAACTCGGCTGGGAACTGCACCCGGCAATGGAACACATGGAGTTACTTTACGATGCGCTTATGCAGGCCGGTAAAGACAGCGGCATTGCTAATTTTGGTCTTTACGCGGTGAACAGCCTGCGCATGGAAAAGGCCTATCGAGCCTGGGGCTCGGAACTCACCAACGAGGTCAACATGCTTGAAGCAGACATGGAGCGCTTCCTGAAACTGGAGAGAGAGGATTTTAGCGGGCGCGAGGCAACTCTGCTTGCACAGGATAAAGACAGCCGCTTCCAGTTGATCTATTACGAAGTCGATGCGAGGGATTCCGATGTGCGGGGTGGTGAACCTATTTTTGACGGCGAGAACTGTATTGGTGTGACCACCTCCGGCGCTTTTGGTCATGCAGTTCAAAAGAGCCTGGGCTTTGGCTACGTGGAACCGCGCTACGCCGCTGAGGGTAGCGTGCTGGAGCTGGGTTTACTTGGTGAACGTATCAAGGCCACCGTGACCAGGGAACCCGCATACGATCCGGAGAATGCTCGCCTGAGAGCCTGACGCTGATGGCACAACTTCCCACACAGGCCCGCGTCGTCATCATTGGTGGTGGTGTCATCGGCTGTTCCATTGCCTATCACCTGGGCAAGCTTGGCTGGTCTGACGTGGTATTGCTGGAGCGACAGCAGCTTACCAGTGGAACGACCTGGCACGCTGCCGGCCTCATAGGCCAGCTGCGCCAGTCCATCAACATGACGCAGCTGGCGCGTTATACCAGCGAACTTTACCATGGGCTTGAGAAGGAGACCGGCCAGGCCACAGGGTATCGCCAGTGTGGATCCATGTCCCTTGCTACCACCGAAGCGCGTTTTGAAGAACTAAAGCGAAATGCGTCAATGGCAAAGGTGTTTGGTCTTGAAGTTAAGGTCATCAGCACCGAGGAAGTTTCCGAACTACACTCCCTGTGCAATACCGAGGACGTGCTGGGCGGTATTCATATTCCTTCCGATGGTTATGGTAACGCGGTCGATATTACCCAGGCCCTGGCAAAAGGCGCAAAGAACGCCGGCGTTGAGATATTTCAAAATACCCTCGTTACAGCGATTAACCATGACAATGAGAAAGTCACTGGCGTCAGTACAGAGCAGGGACAGATAAAGGCAGAATATGTTGTTATCGCCGGCGGCATGTGGTCGCGAGACCTGGCCGCAAGCATCGGCGTCAACCTGCCACTGCACGCCTGCGAACATTACTACACACTGTTTGAGTCGGTGGAAGGGCTGCATCCCGGTTTACCGGTGCTGCGTGATTACGATGCCTGCACCTATTACAAGTACGATGCCGGCAAGTTGCTGGTAGGTGCCTTTGAACCCCGTGCGAAAGCCTGGGGTATCGATGGTATACCTGATGATTTTTGCTTTGATGAAATCGCCGGGGACTTTGAGCACTTTGAGCCAATACTGGCGAATGCCATGGAGCGTATCCCGGCCTTGCAGGATGCGGGTATTCAAAAGTTTTTCTGCGGCCCTGAAAGCTTCACCCCCGATGTTCGCTATCACCTTGGACCAGCGCCTGAGCTGGATAACTGCTTCGTGGCCGCCGGGCTTAACTCCATTGGGCTGCAGTCGGCCGGGGGTGTTGGCAAGGTCATCGCGGAATGGATGCGTGACGGGGAACCGCCCATGGATCTCTGGAGCGTGGATATCAGGCGTAACATGCCTTTTCAAAGTAACAGGAAGTACCTTAGAGAACGTGTTACTGAAAGCCTGGGTCTTCTTTATGCCACGCACTGGCCCTACCGGCAGTACGAAACCTCGCGAAATGTTCGAACCTCCGCGCTTCACGAGCGACTGGCCAGCCGCGGCGCCTGTTTTGGTGAAGCCTTTGGCTGGGAGCGGGCAAACTGGTACGCACCTCAAGGTGTCGAAGCGGTTTATGAATACAGTTATGGGCGTCAGAACTGGTTTGAACACTCGGCCCGGGAACACATCGGTGTACGGGAGAATGTTGGGCTCTTTGATCAGTCTTCCTTTGCCAAGTTTCGCCTTGAAGGTCGTGATGCACTGCAGGTCATCAACCAGGTATCTGCCAATGATATGGATGTCGCACCAGGCAGGCTGGTGTACACCCAGTGGCTGAACAACAGGGGAGGCATTGAAGCGGATCTCACCGTGACACGGCTGTCCGAGGATTCATTCCTAATCGTTACTGCAGCTGAAACCGAGGTGAGGGATTTTTACTGGCTGAAAAGCAGTATGCCGACCGGGGCTAACTGCGTGTTAACCAATGTCACCTCTTCCATGGGCGTCATTTCTATCATGGGGCCGCGATCACGTGAACTGCTGCAATCACTCACGTCGGCGGACATGAGCCACGAGGCCTTTCCCTTTGCCACCAGCAGGGAAATTGAGCTGGGCTATGGCATTGTACGTGCGTCCCGCATTACCTTTGTCGGTGAGCTGGGCTGGGAGCTTTATATCCCCACAGAATTCATGCGTGGAGTCTACGATGTTATCGTCGAGGCAGGTGAGTCCCTTGACCTTGTACACGCCGGTTACCATGCACTGAATTCACTACGCATGGAAAAAGCCTACCGGCACTGGAGTCATGACATTACTGATGAGGACACGCCCCTTGAGGCGGGTCTCGATTTTACCGTGAAGTTTGACAAGAAAGCCGGCTTTACCGGTCTTGATGCATTGTTGGAACAAAGAGAGCAGGGTGTACGCAGGCGCCTGCTGCAATTCAGGTTAACTGATCCCGAACCCCTGCTTTATCACAATGAACCGGTGTGGAGAAATGACAAGCTGGTCGGGCATATCACCTCCGGTGCCTATGGACATTCCCTCGGTGGCTGTATTGGTCTTGGCTATGTTGATCTTGACGCAGCCGGTCTTGAAGCGGGCGCCGATGCCGGCAGTATTCTTGATGGGGAGTTTGAAATTGAAGTTGCCTGTGAGCGTTATGTTGCCGAGGCTTCTTTGAAACCGATGTACGATCCGGACAATAAACGTATACGAAATTAAAGTTACTTTATTCCGAGTAGCTGGGAATTCGGTCAACTCATTATCTTCCCATCGCTTCGGGCGGAAGAAAAATAGGAAACTGCTCCCTCACAGCTGCATCGGTCTCGTCGGAGATATGCTTTGGAAAATAGCTCGCAAGAATTTCCTTCTTTTTCTCGATGGCCCGTTCCAGTAACACCGGTTTGCCTTTTTCTTCCCACACGTTGGGGCTGTCACGGTCACCAAAATCCGGGTAGATATATTCACTTTGCATGATCTTCAGTGTTTCGTCTGAACCCAGGTAATGACCTGTGCCACCGAGACAGACATCCTTTAGATTTTCAAAGCTGAGGGATTCGGGCGAGACTTCAATCCCACGAGTCGTGCGTAATATTGCCCCGAGGATGTCGTTATCGATTAACAGGCTTTCCGGGCAGGTACCCAGCAGGCTGGCGTACATGCCGGCTGACTCGTACACGATATTGGCGCCGGAGAGTGCTGCCGGTAGCAGGGTATAGGCGCGTTCTGCGCCGCTCTGAAAATCTGGAAACTTTGAGTCTGTCATACCACAGGCGGTGCCAAAGGGCAGGTCGTAGTAGTTGCCCATCTGTGCACAAGCCGCCGACAACAGGCCCTGTTCCGGTGATCCGCCGCTCATGGCGCCGGTGCGAAGATCGGAAACAAAGGGCCAGGCGCCGACGATGGCTGGGGCACCGGGTTTGATGGCATTGACATAAACAAGGCCGCCAAGACACTCGGCCATGGCTTGGGATACAGCGCCCGCCAGGTAAGCCGGCGTGGTTGCACCTGCCTGGCCGGCGGATAAAAGCAATACCGGCATTCCACCCTCCACCGCGACACGAAGACACTCCAGTGCGTCAGTGGCAAATTTCATCGGTGGTACGACAAAGCAATTGGACTGGCTGACAAAGGGGCGTGCGCGCCAGGCTTCTTCACCACCGGCAATGACGTGAAGCATCTCGAGGGATTTTTCCAGGTGCGTGTAGTGGGTCCAGCTGACACCGGCGTGTTTGCGTGTGCCGGCCACGCAGTTATAGGTGGTGTTGAGATCCATCTCGTAGTTGTCTTCCACATCGCGCAGGACACAGGTACGTTGAAACATGTGAATATGCTCACATGTATCAGCAATGCGTGCCATGTCGTAGAGATCCTGCGCCAGGGAGTCCCTGTAGAGGTTGTTTTCCGGGTCAGCAATCATCACTGCCGCACCAGCCGTGGAAAAGTGTACGCGCTTGCCGCTGACGACAAGATCGTGCTCCGGGTCCTGGGCGTAGAGCACGAGATTACGCTGCGCCAGTCCCAGCGCTTTCTCGACGACTGCACGCGGCATACGCAGGCGACCGTCGTCACCAAGAATCGCGCCGACCGCGGTACAGGTTTCTATACAGTGGGGTGTTGCGTCGGCGAAGCCGACTTCTTCGAGAATACGATAGATGTTGGCATCAATAGCCTCCATGTCGCCGTCCGACAGGGGCCTGTACTGACCACCCAGTTCGCCCGGATGGACCGGCTTGATATGCTCTGCCAGCGGTGCGCTTCTCAGCGCCTGGCGTGCCGCCCTGCCACCGGATCGTCTGGCCATGTTGAATTCACCCCCATCTAGATCAAATTGCTTCTAAAGGTCCTGTGCCAATTGCTCGGCTGCACTTTCAATTGCCCAGCAGGCCTGGTCGATATCTTTCTTTTCCAGCGCCAGCGATGCGTAATACTTGCTGTCGGCCTTGAGAATACCCTGCTCCCTCAGCAGCCTGTTAAACCGGCGACTTGTCTCACTGTTTGCATCCAGGCAATCGCGATAATCTTTTACATTATTTTCAGTAAAAACAACATCAAAAAGTACCGGGTCTCCAACGATTTGATGGGCTATACCTGCCTTGCCCAGGGATGCCGCCAGTGAATCCATGATGGCCAGGCCGTTGGCGCGTAATTGTTCATAACTGCCTTCGCGCTTTAACACTTCCAGGGTTTTTAGTCCGGCAACGGCAGCGAGTGGATTACCACTCAGCGTGCCTACCTGGTATGTTGAATTTTGCTTGCCCACCTTGCTGACATCAAAGTGATTCATAATTTCCTGCTTACCCGCGATGGCGGCCAGGGGAAGCCCACCACCGATGACCTTGCCAAGGGTACACAGGTCTGGCGTGACACCGTAATACTCCTGCGCGCCGCCGTAGGCGAGGCGAAAACCGGTAACCACTTCGTCAAAGATCAACACGATGCCATTTTTCTGTGTTTCTTCGCGCAGCATTTCCAGGAAACCCGGTGCAGGTGGCACGATGCGCTGCAGGGGTTCGACGATGACACAGGCGATGTCATCGGCATGTTTTCGCATCAGGTCTTTCACGTAGTCCATGTCATTAAATGGCGCAATAAGCATATTGGCTCGAACCGCTTCAGGGATACCAGCACTGTCCGGTACCGCCTGGGGAAAGTCCTGCAATTCCTTCGGAGCCAGGCTCATTAATGCTTCACCAGACATACCGTGATAGCCACCTTCAAACTTGAGGATCCTGTCGCGCCCGGTAAAGGCCCGGGCAAGGCGCATGGCGTACATGTCTGCCTCGCCGCCGGTGCTGACATAACGAAGCTGCTCTGCGCAGGCCACGCTAGTGCATATCTCTTCAGCCAGCTGCAGTCCTTCCTGGTTGTTGGCAAAGAAGGTCATGCCCCGGTCCAGCTGTGCCTTGATAGCTTTCACCACTTCCGGGTGACCATGGCCCAGCAGCATGGGGCCTGAGCCAATGAGGAAATCGATATACTCTTTTCCTTCAGTGTCCCATACACGACTGCCCTTGCCATGGCTGATGAATACACCCGGGTCATAGTTACCAAAGCCGCCTGCCGGCAGGACCTTGCTGGCGCGCTCTCTTATTGCCTTGCTTTCGTTCATGAGGAAACTGCCGATTCTTCGACGGGAGCCACATCAGTACGTGGCAGCAGGCTGGCGGGATCGTAAGCAGGCTCGTCCAGCACCCTTGCAGAACGTGCCTCACCCATGATTATGACATTCAATTCTGTGCAGGGCCGGGCCGCTTCCGGCTTCACGTAGGCAAAGGCAAGAATGCTGCCCACGCTATGCCCGTAAACAATAGAACTTGTAGTGCCAACAACCCTGTCATTCATTAACACTGCCTCGCCGCCGTGCCCGTCGGTGTCGCCGTTGGCGTCAATGGACAGGTAAACGCAAAGCCAGGGCAGGGGATTGGCAAGACTCTGCTCGGTGGCTACCTTTCCATGAAACTCTCCCTTGTCCATTTTTACAAAGCGCATGACATCCGCTTCGGGCAGCGTCACTTCGTTGGTAAGCTCACCGGCCCCCTTGAAACCCTTTTCCATGCGCATGACGTTCATGGCAAATGAACCATAGTCGACGATGTTCAAGGACTCACCAGCATTCCAGAGAGCTTCATACACCGCCAGCATGTTTTCTCTAGGGCCATGGAACTCCCAGCCCAGCTCACCGGTGTAGGAAACGCGCAGGGCCCACACGCTGTTACCAGCAATACTGATTTCCTGTGCACTGAGCCAGCGAAAATCTGCATTGCTTAAACTGGATTCGGTCACCTGTGACAGGACGTCCCTTGCTGCGGGCCCCTGCAGCGTCAATGCCTGCCAGTCACTGGAAAGATTCTCGATGTTTATCTCTTCCTGCTGTTGATGCAGGGCAAGGTGGTCAAGCAGGCGCTGTTCAAAAAAGGCGGCGCAGGTCAGGTAGTAGTCACTTTCACCAAGTCGCGCGATGGTGACCTCGACTTCAATACGCCCACGATGATTGAGAAGATGAGTCAATATGATGCCACCGGTTTTCTTCGGCAAGGTATTGGGAATGAGTCGATCGAGGAACTGCGTGGCACCGGGTCCGGACACGCGCACCTTGGTAAAAGCGGAGATATCCATGATACCCACGCTCTTTCTGACCGCGGCCACTTCCGCACCGACAATGTCGTGCACCACGTTGCGACGGAATGAATACTGGTCTTCAGCAGCCATACCTTTCGGGGCAAACCAGCGTGGTCGCTCATGGCCGTAGACTTCTTCAAACACGGCGCCCTTTGCCTTTAGCTGGTCGTAGAGCGTGCTGGGCTTTACCGGTCGGCCTTCAAGCCGATTCAAATGGGGAAAAGGGATCTCGTGACGCAGGCAATAGTCTTCCTTTGCCTTGATCACCTGCCAGTCTTTCGTGGCGTAATCGCCGAATCGCCTCGGGTCAAATTCCCTCATGGAGATATCAGCGGCCCCGTGCACCATCCAGTTGGCCAGTTCGCGGGTCAGGCCGGGACCCCAGCCGATGCCGATCTGGGTGCCGCAGCAACACCAGTAGTTCTTCACGCCAGGGGCAGGTCCAATAAGCGGGTTGCCATCGGGGGGATGGGAAATGGCACCATGAATTTCAGTCTTGATACCCAGTTCAGCAAGTATGGGCATGCGATCGAGGGCGTTCTCCAGCCACGGCATGATGCGGTCGTAGTCCGCGGCGAATAATTCGTTTTCCGCTTCCCAGGGACAGTGATCGATCCAGGTGGCGTTGGGGTTGGCCTTTTCATAGATACCAATCAGCCCTGATTTTTGTTCCATGCGAATGTAGCCGGATACCAGGCGGTCATCCCGCACCACGGGTAATTCAGAAGTGAGTTCCTGGAACTCGGGCACAGTGTCAGTGACAAAATAGTGGTGTGTCATTGATGTCATTGGCAATTGCAGCTGGTTCCATTCGCCCATTTGACGCGCATAGGTGCCGCCGGCATTGACCACGTGTTCACAAAGGATGTCGCCTTTCTCAGTACTGACTTTCCACTCGCCGTTGTCCATCTGGGTCACACCGGTGGCGCGACAGCGACGAATAATTCTCACGCCAAGCTGTCGTGCGCCGGTAGCGAGGGCCTGGGTAACACCGGACGGGTCAACGTGACCATCCTCCGGTGTATGCAGGGCGCCGATGACACCGTCTATATTGTAAAAAGGATGCAACTGTCGAATGCGTTCGGGGTCTACAAGTTCCATGGGAAAGCCAAGGGAGCGGCCCACGCTGAGGGTGTGTCGCAGCCAGTCCATCTCGTCCTCGGTGTAAGCGAGACGCAGGGAACCGCAGCCATGCCAGGTAACAGACTGGCCGGTTTCCTTCTCAAGCAGGCCGGAATAGAGATCGATGTTGTAACCGACGCACTTTCCGAGGCCAAAGCTGGAGGTGGAGTGGGTGATCTGTCCCGCTGCGTGCCAGGTGGAACCGGAGGTGAGCTCAGCTTTCTCGAGCAGCACGACATCAGTCCACCCGGCATGGGCCAGGTGATAGGCGAGGCCGCAGCCCATGATGCCGCCGCCAATGATGACGACGCGTGACTGGGACGGAAAATCGTTGTTTTTACTGGATGACATGGGCTAAAAAATGGCTTATTTACATGGGTTTAGAACGGATGGACATGCTAATCGACTATTTATACAATTGTCAACGATGAATGAAACAAATGTACCATTAGCCTCGGAAGAGGCCACCGTGAAGGTGCTGCGACAGCTTTCCGAGGGGCTCGCCGAGCTCACCCCGGAGACACGCAAGGCGGCCACCTACATCCTGGAAAACCCCAATGATGTCGGGGTAAGTTCCATACGGGAAATCGCCGAGGCTGCCAGGGTCAAGCCCAACTCCCTGGTGCGCATGGCGCGTAGTTTTGGCTTTGACGGCTACGAGAAATTCAGGGAGCTGTTCCGGGAAGAGATTCGACAGGGTGGTCCAAACTTTCCTGACAGGGCACGCTGGTTACAGTCCCTGTCCTCGGGTGAAGAACTGGACCAGCTTTATGCAGGCATGGTGACATCGTCTATCGCCAATATAGAGAATACCTTCACCGCGATTGATGCGGCCAGCATAAAGGCCGCGGCTGACGCCATTGTTGCAGCACGTCATACCTATGTACTTGGGGTGGGTATCAACCATAGCCTGGCGCGAAATTTTGCCTACCTGGCAGACATGGCCATCGATAGTGTTATCGCCATACCACGTGAGGGCAACCTGGCCATCGACGACCTGGCATTTAGCGGCCCAAAGGATGTCCTGTTGGCCATGACGTTTAAACCCTATCGCACCGAGGTGCTTGAAGCCGTGGAAATTGCGCGGCAACAGAAAAGTGTCGTAATTGGAATATCAGATAGCCCGGCATCACCTATCATTGCCGAAAGCGAACACAGTTTTGTTGTGCACACCGACACCCTGCAGTTTTTTCCATCAATCGGAGCGGCTGCGGCATTACTGGAAACCCTGATGGCCTTCGTGATTGCTGATGCCAGCCCGGATGTCATTGCCAATATACGGCGTTTTCATGAACGACGAAAAGCCCTCGGAATTTACAAGGGTGACGTGTGAGGATTGAAGTTTATGAGTGAGAGCATTTTAGCCCTGGAAGCGAACCTGTATACAGACCCGGAAATCTTTCGCCGGGAACAGTCGGGGGTTCTTGCAAAAACATGGCAGTTCGCCGGGCACGTATCGCAACTCGAAAAAGCGGGTGATTACTTTACCTGCCAGGTTGGCGGAGAAAATATTGTCTGCCTGAGAGATGAAGCGAACGAAATCCACGCTTTTTACAACGTGTGTCAGCATCGCGCCCACGAGCTTGTCAGTGGCAGCGGCTGCAGCCGTTTACTGGTCTGCCCCTATCATTCGTGGTCCTACGAGTTAAATGGCCGGTTGAAGTCGGCGCCGAACTCCGAGACCACCGCCGGTTTTGATCGAAGTAAAATTGCCCTGAAAGAAGTCAGGCATGAAGTTTTCTTTGGCTTTATCTTTATTAACCTCGATTCAGGCACACGACCCATGGACGAGTGGTATCCACGGGTAAGGGAAGAGCTTCTTCCGTATGTGCCGGACATAGAGCGTTTGAAACCCGTCTTGTGGAATGACATTCCTGAGAATTGTAACTGGAAGGTCTCTATTGAAAATTATTCTGAATGCTACCACTGTCCCGTCAATCACCCGGCCCTGATGAGTGGCGTGGTAAAACCCGAGACCTATGACATACAACCCCAGGGGCACTGCCTGCGTCACAGGACCGAGTGCCAGAACCTGGATCAAATGTCCTATGAAATTGATCTGCAGTCCAATGAGTTTGCCGGCAAGTACTCTACCTGGTATCTCTGGCCCATGTTTTCCTTCCAGGTCTATCCCGGCAACATCCTCAACACCTATCACTGGCGAACTGACAGCCATGACAGGGTTACCGTTACCCGCGGCTGGTTTACCGTGGATGGCGAAGAATCGAGCACAATACTTGCCCTGGCACAGCAGGATCTTGATACCACCGTGGCGGAAGATATTCGCCTGGTAGAGTCCGTTAACCGAGGTTTAAATAGTCGTGGCTATGAGGCTGGTCCACTGGTTATTGATCCAGCGGGTGGGCTACGCTCAGAGCATTCGCTGCATGCCATGCAAAACTGGTACAGGGAATTCCTGTGACCGGGGAAGTGAAAACTATCTGGCAAAATTTTGTAGACGGTGAGTTTGTCGATGGCAGTGCCGATGGCATAGATGTATTAAACCCGGCTACCGGCGAGAAACTCGCTGAACAGGCCTGTGCCAGCGTCGACGATATTGACATGGCTGTGCAGGCCGCTGCACGTTGCCACGAAAGTGGCGTGTTAAGCGACATGCGGCCGGTGGAAAGGGGACGCATGGTGCGAGCCATGGGGGAATACCTGGTGGCGAACCGCGACGTTATTGCGCCACTTCTGACTCTTGAAAGTGGCAAGCCGCTTTGGGAAGCCTATCTCGAGGTGGACTCCGCCGCGCGTTACTTTGAATACTACGGTAACCAGGCGGAAACCCTTGAAGGTCGCTCCATACCCCTGGGCTCCTCCTACTTCGATTTTACCGTTTATGAGCCTTACGGGGTCTCAGCCCAGGTCATCCCCTGGAACTACCCGCTGGAAATGGCAGCTCGCTCGCTGTCGGCTGCGCTTGCCACCGGCAACGCCTGCGTGGTGAAAACCCCTGAACTCGATCCTTTGTCTTCACACTACATTGCACTTGCAGCCCAGTCTGCCGGTTTTGCCAAGGGTGCCGTGAACGTTTTATGTGGTGAAGGGGCGGTAGCTGGTGCCGCGCTGGTGTCACACCCGCTGGTGGATCAAATTGTTTTTACCGGCTCCGTGGCGACCGGCATAGCCATCGCCGAGGCCGCGGCGCGAAACGTGGTGCCCTGCGTGCTGGAACTCGGTGGTAAATCTGCCGCGATTGTTTACGAGGATGCCGATCTTGATGCCCTCACCGGGAATGTTCGCTGGGGGATATTCTTTAATGCCGGGCAGGTTTGCTCTGCCATGTCACGACTCATCGTGCACGAGTCTATTCATGACGAGGTAGTGGAGAAAATAACCCGGCTGGCGAACTCACTGTCTGTTGGTCCCGGTATTGAACGTGGTGAAGAAGGAGACAACATGGGTGCCATGGTTTCCGAAAGCCAGCGCGACAGGGCAGTTCAGCTATGCACCAGGGCCGAAGAAGAAGGTGCAACCCTGGCTGCTGGCGGGGCACATATAGAGGGACCGGGCTTTTTTCACGCACCAACGGTGATAACCAATGTTTCGCCGGACATGGAAATAGCGCAAACGGAAGTGTTTGGACCGGTCATCTCGGTAATGAAGTTCAGTACCACGAAAGAGGCCGTGGAAATAGCAAATGGAACAGACTACGGTCTCGTGGGCGGTGTTTTTTCCAGGGACCTTGACCGTGCCATGTCCACAGCGAAGCAGGTAAAGGCCGGACAGGTATTTATTAATGAATGGTATGCCGGGGGCGTGGAGACACCTTTTGGTGGTTACGGTAAATCCGGTTACGGTCGCGAAAAGGGGCGTGAAGCCCTGTGGAACTATGTCCAAACAAAGAATATTGCAATTTCAATTCAACAGGGGAGCTAATGATGGACAACATGTTTGATAAGGGGCTTGAACAACGAAAAGCCACGCTGGGCGCAGAGTATGTAGAAAAGAACCTGGCGGCGGCGGATGACTTTACCCGTCCTTTCCAGGAATCCATGACGGCATGGTGCTGGGGTTTTGGCTGGGGTGACGACACCATTGATGCCAGGACACGTTCCATGATGAACCTGGCTATGATTGCAGCACTTGGCAAGATGCATGAATGGGAGATTCACTGCCGTGGTGCGATTAACAACGGTGTCAGCAAGGAAGAAATCCAGTCAATCATTCACGTGGTTGGCATTTATTGTGGTGTGCCCCAGGCACTTGAATGTTTTCGTAGCGCCAGGAAAGTGCTGGAGGAAGAGGGCCTGCTTTGATTATCACGTGATTTAAAAAACGGCGGAGGGTAACAAATGATAGCCGAGGAAAAACTTAAAGATGCAGAACGTATAGTTCGCATTACCATGATCCTGATTTTACTCACCGCTGGTACCAGCAAGTTCTTTAGTGATGGCGGATTTTTTGGCTATTACTCGCAGTTATTCCAGGGAGACCTTAGAATTAATTTGCCCGCCCCACTGGTTAACCTGTTTCTTCAACTAGTTCCTTTCATCGAGGTCGGGCTTGGCCTGGCGCTGATCGCTAATCGTTACCGGACCTATGTCGCCTATGCCTGGTTTGGTTTCATGCTCAGTCTTCTTTTTGGTCACTACATCCTGCAGGAGTGGGCGGCGGTAAACCAGATGCTGGACTATATTTTCCTTGGCCTGCTTTACCTTGTCCTGCCGCACCATGCCACGTGGCTTGGCAGGGACAACACTGCCAGCTAAAGCTCGCTTTTCAGGCCCCTGAACAGGGGAAAGATCATCACCAGCAGGACGATGGTAAAAGGAAAGCCCGAGGCCAATGATAGCGCCTGCAGAGAGACCAGCCCGCCGCCCATGAGCAGGGCAATGGCAATCAGGCCCTCAAAGCAGCACCAGAATATACGCTGAACCAGCGGTGCATCGATCATGCCGCCGGCGGTGATGGTGTCTACCACCAGGGAGCCGGAATCCATGGAGGTGACAAAAAATACAATGATCAAAAAGATGGCGATGAAGGAAGTAAGACCGGAAAATGGCAGGAGTTCAAGAAACTTGAACATGGCCAGTTCCGGTGACCAGTTCTCCACGATTTCAGTGACTCCCGTATAGCCCCTGTCAAGGTACTGCGAGATAGCGGCATCCCCGAAAACGGTCATCCAGATAATGGACACCACGGTGGGCAGCGCCAGTGCGCAGGCGACAAACTCCCTGGCAGTCCTGCCGCGGGATACGCGGGCTATAAACATGCCTACGAAAGGTGACCAGGCCACCCACCAGGACCAGTAGAAGGTCGACCAGTCGCGAAGAAAGGGCTTGTCTTCCCGCCCGATCCAGTTGCTGAATTCCGGTAACGACACAAGGTAATGAATACCGTTGGATAGGGACCCTGTAAAGTTTTCAATAATGGATCCCGTGGCAAAGGCAAACAGGCAAAACAGCACTGCCAGGCCCACGTTAATTTCACTTAAAACTTTCACGCCCTTGTCCAGGCCGCGTACCACGGACACCAGCGCAACCGCGGTGATAACCAGTACCACGACAACGCTGGTGCTAACAGACGATGGAATGTCAAACAGGTAGTTCAGACCGCCGGTGACCTGCTCAGCGCCAAGCCCGAGGGAGGTGGCGAGACCGAAAAGGATGGCGAACACGGCAAGGGTATCTATCACGTGACCAGGCCAGCGCCAGGTGGCTTCACCGAGGATGGGATAAAAGGCCGAGCGAATGGTCAGTGGCAGGCCCTTGTTGTAATAAAAAAAAGCCAGGGACAGTCCCACGAGGGCATAGACACCCCAGGCATGCAGCGACCAGTGTGCAATGGCTGCGGATACGGCATAGGCGCGTGCGTCTTCTGTATTGGCCGGGTCTATACCCAGCGGCGGAGTGAGAAAATGATTAACCGGTTCAAGAACACCGTAGAACATCAGGCCGATGCCAACACCCGCTGCAAACATCATGGCGAACCAGCTGGGGTAAGAATAGTCCGGCTTTGCATCCTTGCCACCGATTCGCACCTTACCCATGGGGGAGATGATTATCCAGAAGCAAACAAGCAGTATGATGTCCACTGATATTGTGTAAAACCAGTCAAAGTGAACGGTGATCCAGCTGCGTAAATTGCCGAAGTGGGTTGCCGCTGCCTCGTTGAAAACAATGGTAAATACCACGAAAGCAATGGTGCCCATGGCGGAGATAGCGAACACGGGGTTATGAATATTGAGACCCCATAGCTGTACATTATCCCGGCCGACCCAGTAACCGGATCCATGCTCACTTTCGTGAGCTTCTTTCGTCGTTGATTGTTCCAAGCTTTTATCCGAGGGATTACAGGATTTGAAAGGTGACGCATGGTAGCACGACGAAATATGGCTACCGGGAAGGCCCTTTGGAAACTTCGACTTTGGGCAAGTTTATGTCGTTGTGGACAAGATTTGAGCAAAGCGGGTAATGTACAAGGCTGCTGTAAAGACGTACCGAAGCTGGCTGTTCACATTTAATTTATTTGCCGAGTACCTGCTTTAAATGATTGGAAATCCTGCAAGCCCGAGCATACCGTTTTTCTCCCAGGCGATGCGTGTCGTGGTGTTGTTCCAGACGACCCTGTTTATCACCATTGGGCACGGCATGCTGATGGTCAGCCTGCCACTGGCACTACAGGCCAGGTCCATATCCACAAGCATGATCGGTATTGTCATGGCAGGCTTTGCACTGGGCCTTTTGACAGGCAGCATTTTCAGCCAGCATATCTTTGGCCGACTGGGCTACTTTCGCGCCTTTGTTTTCATGCTCACCACTATCCTGATTTGCGTCGGCATACATGGAATGACAGAAAGTGCCCCGGCGACCTTTGTATTGAGATTTATTTTTGGTTTCTCGCTGATCTCGATCTTCATCATGATCGAAAGCTGGCTGAATGGTCTCAGTGACGCCCTGAACCGTGGCAAGATATTCTCCATCTACCAGATATTCTTTGGTATTGGCTACGCTGTTTCACCATTGCTTTACCAGTTTGGAAGCGGGCTCGATTTCAGCGTGTACTTTATCGTGATGATCCTGATTGCTGTCGGCGTGTTTCCACTTACCATCAGCCGCCTGCCTGCACCGGAATTACCGGAAGTCATCGAGAGAAAGTCGGTGTTCAGTGTCTGGCGCCTGTCACCGGAAATTTTTACCACGGTGTTCTTTGCGGGCTATATTTTCTCTGCCACTGTGTCCTTGACGGCCCTGTATGCTGCCAGTCGTTTCCAGGAGGGCTGGTTACTGACATTAATTCTCGCAAGCTATGCTATTGGTTCCCTGTTCATGCAATTTCCTACCGGCTGGCTCGCTGACCGCTACAGGAAGACGCTGATTTCACTCATGCTGATGCTACTTGGTGTGATTGCAAACAGCCTGATTTTTGTCAGTCACGAAATCGATATTGGTGGTTTACTTATATTACTTGCCTTTCTTATTGCAGGTGGTGCAGCCGCCTGCATGTACCCCCTGTCGATCACGCATCTTTATGACTATATCGATAGCGACCAGGCACTGAGCTGGGTGGCAACCATCCAGCTTATCTATGGCGTGGGGAGTCTGCTTGGTCCCATCTCGCTTGGTTTTTTCATGGACCTGGGTGGCCTGATCATGTTTCCCATCGTCTTGCTGGTGTCTCACCTGGTGGTGTCGCTGGTAGTGTTGTTTATGAATAGAAAGGCCAAGCATGAAGATGACGTGACGCCGTCATTCCAGGTTGGTATGCAGCAGGCAACCCTGGCGACCCACCCGGCAGTTGGTCCGGTCATCACCGGGGGAGAAGATGCCAGCCTGATCAGTGATCCGATATTGAAAGTGTTTATCGAGGCGCTGAACCAGGAAGTCAGGGAACCGGAAAAACTTCTCAATGTCATGCTGGAAGACGGTAAGTATAGCGCCGGTGACCTTGCCGTAAACATTGTTTACTATTGCGGTGAGCAAGCGAAGGAATTACTGGATTGCCTGCTGGACCTGGCGCCGGATATGCGTATTGATATTACCCTCAACTTGCTGGAGAGACTTGTTGATGAAGAGGGGCGCCTGACCATGTTTATCACCCGTGCGCTTTTAACAAATGCCACCGACGAGGAGCGAGAAGAAATACGACACCTGATTTCTATTCACCAGGCCTCTGTTAAGGAACAAATTACAGAATGAACAAGCCCGAGATAAAACAGGATAATGAGCGATAAAGTTTCCTTTATTTCCATGGATGAGGGCACACGGGAAGATTATGACCTGGTGTTTTCCCATGATGCAGAAAATGCCACGCACCAGGCGGAGCGAGTAATTGAATGGTTACGTAGCATGGACGGGGATTCTCCCTATGCGATTTCGCGTCTTGACCACTCCCTGCAAACGGCCACGCGCGCGGAGGAGGATGGCGCCGACGAGGAAATGGTGATGTGTGCCCTGCTACACGATATCGGTGATGTACTTGCACCGGCCAACCACTCGCAGGTCGCCGCCGCCTTGCTGAGACCCTATGTCAGCGAGAAGAACTGGTGGATAGTGGAGCACCATGGATTGTTCCAGGGCTATTACTGGTTTCATCACTATGACAAGGATCGCAATGCAAGGGACAGGTATTCCGATCATCCCTATTACCAGGAATGCGTTGATTTTTGTGAACGCTGGGACCAGCGTTCATTTGATCCGGATTATCCCAGTAAACCCCTTGAGTATTTTATTCCGGCTATTGAAAGATTGTTTTCGAAGGTGCGAGGCGAATTTGTGTAGATTGTAGTGTCAGGGTTGTCCGACACGATAGGCCTTTCCCCAGCGCACCATGGTGATGCTCATCAGTGTAATGATGGGGATCAGTGCCAGTGAGGAAATCACCGTGGCAGATTTTACCGTATCAAGACCACCGGAAATTACCAGCCCTGCAGTGATGGCCGCCAGCGCCAGCGCCCAGAGAATACGATTTGATCTTGCAGGTTCCCTGTCACTACGAAGATTGCCACTGCAGATACTGGCAAGAATATAGGCGGCCGAGTCCATCGAGGTAGCATAAAACACCAGTGACAGGATGGTGAATATGGCAAGACAGATACTTGAAGCCGGTAACTGGGCAATAATCTTCGCCACCATGGCAGACATGCCTGAATTCGTCAGCGTGTCAGTGACGGAAAACTGTCCGCTTAACTCAAGGTGAAGACTGTAGCCACTGGCAATGGCCATGAAGCTGACAGTTCCAAGCGTTCCCCAGCCAATGACGCCGAGTATAAGCTGCTTGATTGTTCGACCTCGTGAAATGCGACCAAAAAACAGTCCCATCATCGGCGCATAGGCAAGCCACCAGCCCCAGTAAAACACCGTCCATGTTTCAGGAAAGCTGTTTCCGTCGATGGGCGATGTCCACAGGCTGATACGAAAGAAGTTACTCAGCATCAAGCCAATGCTGTTTGTTGTCAGGTCAAGGATAAAGACAGTTGGGCCGGCAAGCAGGACAAATATGATCCCCGTGATGGCCAGCACCATGTTAATGTCAGCCAGGATTCGAATACCTTTTGTGAGACCACGGTAGGTACTGGTGCCAAACATGGCAGTCCAGATGGCCAGTACAATTAATTTACTGGTTACGGAGTCGCCGATACCAAAGAGTTCCGCTACGAAGGCTGAAACCAGGGGTACGCCAAGCCCAAGCGAAGTGGCCGCGCCACCGATGATTCCAATGATGACGAGGATATCTATCACGCGGCGCCAGCTGGAATACCTGTCATCGGTAATACAGGCCTCGCTCAACTTCAGGCAAGGCACTTCCCGGACAAATAACATGTAGGCGATTGGCGCTGCCGGAATGGCGTACATTGCCCACGGCACAAAACTCCAGTGAAACAGGGGATACATGTGGGCCCATTCATAGGCTTCGTTGGAGTAGGGTTCAATGCCGAGCGGCGGTGTTTGCAGGTAGAAAACAGCCTCTGCGAATCCCCAGGCCACGAGCCCGGCGCCGATCCCTGCAGTGAACATCATTGCGATCCAGCTAAGATTTGAAAACTCCGGTTTTTCTCCCTCTTTTCCAAGAAGAATACGACCACAGGAACCATAGGCCAGCCACAGGGCAAAGCCGATACAGCCAAGACCGGAAAAAAGATAGAGCCAACCGAAGTTACCAGTCACGAAAGTCATGGCCTGCTGAAAAACCGTGCCGGCTTTAACGGGAAAAACAATTAAAGCAAGGCTTGAACAGGCGACGATGGCGAACGCGGGTACAAATACCTGCCAGTCGACATGGGGCTCCAGGGAATCCTGTGATGCTTGTGAAGTGATAACTTAATCCCGGTTCTTATTATTAAAGTTACGTGCGATGGATTAATTTAATCGGTGAAATTCTTGACAGAAATCCATTAATATCATGGTAACCCTCGCAGGTAGTGAACACAAGAAAACACCGGTAAAAGGCAGACCATTGAATAAACCTACAGCAACGGAGCGCTTCAATCGCATACTTGAAGAAGGTAAATGCGTGGGCTGCGGAGTGTGTGCATCAAGGTTCCCTGGCAGTTTGTCCATGGTTATGAGCAACACCGGTTATTTTCGCCCGCAGCCAAAAACAGAACTGGATGACGATACCACCGATGAAATCTACGGATTTTGCCCCGGTATAGTACAAACCGGCCTGGACGAAAATGATATCAGCAGGGATGCAAAGAGGGACAGTGTATGGGGAAGCTACACTGGCCTGTACAGGGCTCATGCCACGGATGAAACCACGAGGCAGCTGTCTGCAACCGGTGGTGTTCTCACGGGACTCAGTCAATATCTTATCAAGAGCGGCACGGTAAAGTTCATCCTGCACGTGAGTGGCGACAATAATTTTCCCGGTGCGGGGAAAAACCAGCTGAGCGAGGATCATGAAGACCTGCTGCAGGCAGCAGGATCAGTGTATGGACCAACCGCACCGTTGTCCGGTTTACACGAGTTGCTGGAGCGCAATGAAAAATTCGCAGTGGTGGCAAAACCCTGTGATATCTCCGCGATACGCATGCTTTCAAAAACCGATCCCAGGATTAATGAACTCATCACCCACTGCCTGACCATGGTGTGCGGCGGTTATAGCCCACCCTCGGGGACACTGGCTTTTTTACACAGGGAAGGCATTGAAGCCAGCGAGGTAAGGCAATTTTCCTACAGGCGCGGTGGCTGCCCGGGCCCCGTGGAGGCAGGTCTTGAAGACGGCACGCATATTGAAAAATCCTATCTTGAATTCTGGGGTGAAGACGAGTCCATGTGGCATTTACCATGGCGATGTAAGGTGTGCCCCGATGGTACAGGAGAGGGAGCAGATATTGCGGCTGCAGACTCCTGGCCGGGTGGTTCCCCGGTTGCCGAGAAGATGCAGGCAGATCCCGGTACCAACGGCGTGGTGATTAGAACTGCTAGAGGACAAAAGCTGTTTGACGATGCCTGTGCGGCAGGTTTTGTCACGGTTTCCGGAAGTGCCAGCATCGAGGATATGAATGACTGGCAGCCGCACCAGGTAAAAAAGAAATATGCAGCCGTTGCCCGTTACAGGGGAATGTTAAAGGCAGGCCAGCTTGAAATTGGCACACCCGGCCTGACCTGTGATGAGCTTTATCACCAGCTCGATGAAAAGGAAGTGCAAAGACAGCTTGACGGCACGGTGCAGCGCATTGCCATCGGCAAGCACCGCGACGATTACGGACTGGACGAACTGGAATCTGAAGGGGTTAAACGATGGCCGTACATGTATTCATAGTGTGGCAGGACCTTGTGATACAGTTCCTGGACCCTCTGAGACGTTTCACTGATATCAACATACTTCCTTTCCTGTGCCACCAGGCCTGTTGAGTTCCTCAGGTTCTCGTGAAAGGAACCGCCATCCCACCAGCTGACTTCATCACGGGCACCGGCCTCCCAGCTCAATGCTTCTTCAATAAACGGAATACCCACCGAACGGCAGTAAAGTTCCACCATGGTGCGGGGGTTGGTTAGCAGGTCGTCACTGTCGATAACGGTGGGGGGCTTGCCATACCTGTCACAAACCTTGTCAAACAGCTGGCGTTGTTCAACAAATCCCATTTCATCTTCATGGAAGTCCGGCCAGTGCTTGTACATGGAGGTTATGGTCTTTGCGGGATCCCTGATCAGGAAACTGTGGTTAAAAAAATCAAGGAACTCATTACTGCAGCGATTGATTATGTAGTGGGGAAAGTCCTTGGAAAAAACCGGGCCGGCAGCAGCAGCCTGCTTGAGGGTTTCCCAGACACTGTCCAGCGTCAGCCCCGGTGTCCGCACGCTGTCCTCCTGCACCCTCGGCCAAAGGGGCTCTTCACCCTGGTACCAGGCCTCGCCAAAGGGTTCATGGAAGCAGTTGAGATCGCCGCGCATACGCATCATCCATTCAAAGGCGGTGGAGGTGGAGCGGGGTACGGCCCAGAGGGCGAGAGTCTTTTGCATGACAGTCTTATCCCAGTAAGGACAGCAGCTGTCCGTGGCTTCCGCCTGGCGCGATCCCCAGGGTCTTGAATATGCGCCAGTAAAGGGCAGAGTCCGAGGAAATGATGGGCTTGCCGATAGTCGATTCAAGTCCGACTTCAAGTGACACCATGCGTTGCGGCAAACCATCGGCGCGACGAAAATTCGGCATGCCGTTGACGACAATGGCATCGGCAGCTGGCGCAAGTTCTGCGACACGCTGCATGGATTTTTCAGCCAGGTCGCCATCAAAGATCCAGGTCAGGTCATTGACCTGCTGCTGGGTTTCAAAAAAGCCCTGGTCAACGAAGTTACCGGCATAGATGAGGTCAAAACCTGCCTGCCTGAGAAAGCCGGCAATACCGTCTCGCCAGTCCGGCCAGTAGTACACAGAGTTAAGGGCAATTTTTTCAACATTCATTTCACGCAAGGCTTCAACAAGACAATAGCCCGCCATGTGCAGTGGAACCCCGTAGGTTTCATAGAGTCCGCTGCAGAATTTCTCGATGTCTTCCGGGTTTGTGCCGTTGCAGTGAACCCAGTTTGTGCCCACTTGCCCGCAAACATTGACACCGTTATTTGCCATGCAATGTACAAACTCTTCCAGCAGGTGAAAGTTGTTCGCGCGTTGTTTCAGCTGGTGTGAGTATTCAGGGACATGCAACATACGACCGTGAACGCCAACCGTCTCCGGTGCAATACGCAGGAAATCACTGGGAGCCGCGTCAAAGTCATGGGGAGGAGAGGTAAAGCCAACCTGGTGTGGAAACAACTTGTTTTCAGGCCGGGACCAACGTTCGAGTTTCTTGTATTCAGACAATGCTTGTAGCTCCGTTATTAAAGCGTGTAAACAGCGACCGGCTCGCCGAGACTGTTATAGTCAGGTTCAACTCCGAGACCGGGTGTATCCGTTACCAGCAGGCAGCCGTTCTCGGTGCGTGGAGCGGGTGTGCCGGTGCTGCCGCTAACATAATTATGAAGATCGGTTGAATTGACATGCAGCTCGGCGGGTGTGGATGCGGCAAGGTGAGACAGCGCTGCAGTGACGATTTCACCACCCCAGGTATCTTCTACCACCATGGGTATACGCTTCTCGACCAGGTAATCCCTCAGGCGTTTCGCCGCAGACAGCCCACCCTGCTTTGATACCTTGATACATATTACTTCTGCGGCCTTATCTTTCACTGCACGCTCCGCCATTTCGAGAGAGGTGATGCACTCATCCAGCTTCATGGGCAGGTCGGTATTACGCCTGACCTGCAGGCATTCCTCGTAAGTCATGCAGGGTTGCTCGATATAAACATCAAGGTCCTGAACCGCCCGGCAAACCCGAATGGCATGATCCACGCGCCAGCCCGTATTGGCATCTGCAAAGGCGATTTCACCATCTTTCAAAAGCGGAATGGTGTTTCTAATCCTCTCAATATCCAGCTGCCAGTCACCACCCACCTTGACCTGGAATTGGCGGTAGCCCTGGGCACGAATTTGCTCCATTTCTGCCACGGTTTCTTCCACGGATTTCATCGGGGCCACGCGATACATGGGTAGCTTCTCGTTTAACTTTCCACCCATCAGCATCCACACAGGCTGGCCGGTGCTCTTGCCGAGAATATCCCAGCAGGCCATGTCCACCGGCGTCTTGGCATAGCCATGGCCTTTTAACTCCGCGTCCATGGCCTGCGATACGAGGGCGACCTGGCGTGGATCGAGCCCCAGTATTGCCTTGCCCAGTCTTGGCATGGCAGCTCTCACGCCCTCGGCATAGGCCGCCAGGTAATTTCCCTCTATGGGGCAAACCTCGCCGCAGCCCGTAAGACCGGAATCTGTTTCCAGCACCACCACGGTGGAGTCAGCATCACTCAGGACACAATTCGGGCCCCACACGTAGGTACCACCCACATAGTCCAGGGTTTTTTGATACACACTGATTCTTGTAATTTTCATCGCAGCGAATACCGGCCTGTTGTGATCCAGCTTCATGTACTTGAGCCGCAATTTGCCAGATTACATTTCACCAGGCAATCCCGATTGCGACAAATAGATACATGGATTCCTCTTCGAAAAAGCGCTGCAGTATGTTTAATCTAGAATCTACTACAAAGAGAGTCATTCCCCGGTTAAGATACTTGAAGAAGATCTAATTCCAGGTTGATTTTCGAGGAGCAGAGATTATGCGAGCAGTGATCATTGGTGCGGGTATGGGAGGCTTGTTTGCCGCTCTCGCACTACGCGAGTCAGGCCAGTTCACATCAGTAGATGTTTACGAACAAACCGAAAAGCCAAGCACAGCCGGTGCCGGAATCACCATGCCACCCAATGGTGCGAGGCTTTGCAAGTGGTTGGGTGTTGATCTAACCGGCGGAGATCCAAAAGGTGAAGATGGTGCTGTAGAAGGCGGACGTGCTGCCATACTCGAAACTACGCGCATGGTAATGGATGATGGTTCTCTGTCGATAAAACCCCTGGATCACAATACAAAGGCCAATGATCAGGCCGGTTTTCACCACATGCACCGGCTTGACCTGCTCATGTGCCTATACAAGCGTTGTTATGATTTCACTCCGGAAACCGGAGCGGAATGTCCAATACAAATACATATGTCGAAAAGGCTGGACGCCATCTCCCAAACGGACGAGCAAGCCACGGTCACTTTCAAGGACGGCACGAGTGCAACGGCGGATCTTGTAATTGGTGCGGACGGCCTCAATTCTGTCACGCGAAAGTTTGTGTATCCGGATGCACCACCACGGCGCTGGACCTTTGTTGTTTGTTATCGCGGCGTTATCCCCAGGGAACAAGTAGCAAAGCTCACCAAGGAAGACGGTAGCCCAATGGATTACAACCCTATTGATTCAAAAAGCATGGATGCACGTAAGACAGAATTTGGTTACGTAGTCTCCTACTGGATACGCGGTGGTGAGCTTTATAACGTTTGGATGGGGTACTATGAGCCCAATGCTGACGAATTCGAAGGTGATGAAGGTGACTGGTTTCCGGCAGACCGCGACGAAATGGTCGCTAATGTGAAGAAGGCTTTCAAGGATGATGTGCGTATGGATGACGCTGTAGCTTTGGTAAAAGGTATAAACAATCCAACCAAGTGGGGCTTATATGACATGGACGCTTTTCCAAGCTGGCATAATGGACGAGTGGCCTTATTGGGCGATGCAGCCCACGCGGTACTACCAACTTTTGGCCAGGGTGCGGCACTTGCCATCGAGGACGGAGCCGCCCTTGGTAAGTGTTTCGAACTTCACAAGACTGATGTGTATAGCGCACTTCTGCATTACGAACGTGTTCGGCATTACCGCGGTACACGGGTGCAGTTTTCGTCAAAATTTCTGCTAAAACATCTTGAGCCGGAAGACTCGCCTGAACGTCAGAAAATTTTGAAGGCACTGGATGAGCGAGACTATCCCGTATTTGATCATGCCAAGCGCGCAGGGGGTGATGATTCCTGGCTCTATGCCTTTGATGCGCGCGACATCGGTGATGAAATACCAGCGAAAAGATTAGGACCCTGGGATTTTCGCTCTGCCGAAGCAGTTCGAGAAGCCCGAAGTGATGTGGCGCGTAACCTCTGGGTGCCGGAGGTGTCATTGAAAGGCGACAGAAAAGTAACATTGAAAGAAGTCCAACAACATAATACTTTTGAAGATTGCTGGATCATTATTAAGGGCAAAGTTTACGATTTCAGCGAATGGAAGGATCATCATCCGGGCGGTCCATTTGTTGCTCGAATGTACGCCGGAAAAGATGCGACCGCCGAATTTGGAACCTATCACAGCAGGTTAGCAGAAAAACACATGGCGCACTTCTGTGTTGGTGAACTTGTTGACTGATGCTTTAAATGCATTGCGCCGGGCGGTATCAGTCTATATTTTTATTTGAGTATATTCCCGGTGTTCTGAAATAATTCGTAAATCAATTCCCGCATCCACTTGTGTGCCGGGTCCCTGTGATAGCGTTCGTGCCAGTATAGCTTTATATCGTAAGAGGGTAACTTCACCGGTGGCTCCACCACCTGCAAGCGATCTCCGTGATCCAGTGCCTGTGCAGCGCCCGATGGCAGGGTGACGATACAATCCGTATTCTCTACCAGCAGCGCCGCAGTCAGAAAATTATGCGTGACCAGCTTGATGTTTTCGCTGGGACAAAGTTTTTTCAGCTGGGACTCTACCTGTTCATGATTATGTCCCATTCCCTGTGCGGAAATGAGGATATGCTTACAGCTTTCAAAGGTCTTTGAATCGATTTTTGAAGTAACGGCCGGGTGGCCCCTGCGCACGAGGCAAATGTAACGTTCCCTGTACAGGGTTCTTTCGTGGATCCCGGCGTAGAGTTTCGGGTAGGGACCAAATGCCATGGCCGTCTCTCCCCGTTCAAGTTCGCTGATCAGTGCATTCATGCCAAGCGGGACTGCGTGTAGCTGTACATTGGGTGCAAGTTCCGCGACTTTTTCTATGAGCCTGGAAAACAACAACACGTGCCCCACTTCGGAAGCCGCGATATGAAATGTTCGCCTTGATGTAGCCGGGTCAAATGATGAACCGCTGGAAAGCTTGTTGTCATAGAGCTCAAGCATTTCATCGACCGAGGGAGAAAGTTCGAGAGCCAGGGGCGTGGGTTCCATGCTGTGCTGTGTACGAACGAAAAGCGGATCGTCAAAGTGCGCGCGTAGTTTTGTCAGGGCACGACTCACGCTTGGCTGCCCGAGCCCAAGATGATTTGCTGCCGCACTGACCTGGCGCTTGTCCATCAGGGCCTGGAATACATACAGCAGCCGGAAATCTATTTCTGTGTCGACCAAATTTGCGTCCCCCCGTGAATTATATTAGACCCGTGAACGGGACTATGCAATTTTTGCATAGAAGAAATGCGGTGTTAGTGTAAAAATAGAATAATCCTGTTATACCTTATTGATGTATTATTTCCTCAATCCGGTTGAGACCGGTTCATCTTTTATTACTCAAACGATTTGCTGACCCATGCTTGATTTTCAATATACATCGCTACCCTGGAATATTGTTTTTGCAAACGGCGCACTGAAACTCCTGCCCGAGGAACTTGAAAAACTGGGCAAGCAAAAAGCGCTGGTCCTGACGACTCCCAATCAGAAACAACAGGGTGAAGAAATCGTGGCCATGCTGGGTGCTCGCGCAGCCGGCTTGTTTGACCAGGCCATGATGCATGTGCCTGCGGATACTCTTTCAGCGGCTGCTACGATGGCGAGGGAGCTCAGCGTTGATTGCACGGTTGCCCTCGGGGGAGGTTCAACCACGGGTCTTGGCAAGGCGCTTGCGGCCAACGAAGGCATTGACAATATTGTTATTCCAACGAGCTATGCCGGTTCAGAGATGACCAATATATGGGGTGTAACCGAGGCGAACAGGAAAGTCACCGCGAGAGACGACCGTGTTGTTCCCACACTGACGATTTACGACCCGGAACTGACCCTGACGCTGCCGCCGAAATTCGCTGCAGTCAGCGGTATTAATGCCATGGCACAGGCGGTGGTCAACGTTGCCACGGATAAACCTAACCCGCTTATTTCCAGCATGGCTCTTGATGGTATTCGTGCGCTTGCGCAAAGCTTGCCGCTGATCATGAAGGACCCTGGCAACATGGATGCCAGGGCGATGGCGCTCTATGGTGCGAGCATGGCGGGTGCGGCTCTTGGAACCGGTATCACCAGCCTGCACCACCGTCTATGTCATACCTTTGGTGGAACTTTTAATACCCCCCATGCTGAAACCCACGCCATCCTGCTACCACACGCGGTGGCCTACAATGCTGCGGCAACAGCCGAGGGAACCGCCAGGGTCGCTGAAGCACTGGGAGCAGATGACGCGGCAATGGGTATACACCAGCTGGCACTTGAGCTGGGCGCACCAACGGCGCTGACTGAAATTGGTATCAAAGAAAATGATCTTGAGCGTGCAGTAGAAGTCACCCTGGAAAAACCATTGGTCAATCCAGAGCCGGTGAATGCCGAAAGGTTAAAGGCTTTGTTATTAAATGCCCTGCATGGAAAGCAACCGGGGATGGTTTAGTAAATTGCAGGTAACAAAACTTGGGGCGCACTCGCATGAACAGAACACAGAAACGCTACAAGTACGCCCCTGCAAGCTCGTCACAGACCGTCCATGGTCTGTGACGTTCTGCTTGTCTGTATCATGCGATTGCGCTTGATACGTATTACTATCGAGAAAATTTAATGAAAACCGTACCGCAAATTAGCTGCGAAGAAGCAGCGCAAAAAGTGAAACCGGGGGATGTGCTGATCTCCGGTGGTTTTGGCATGACCGGTAACCCGGTACACCTGATGCATGCACTTGCAGAAACCGGTACCGGGAATTTAACCCTGGTCGCCAACAATGTCAGCGAGGCCGGGCTTGGTGGTGGTCGGCTGCTACGCAATGGGCAGCTGAAGAAAGCCATCGGTTCCTACTTTACAAGTAACAGGGAAGCCGTTGCTGCTGCGCAATCGGGAGAGCTTGAATGCGAGTTGTTGCCACAGGGCACACTGGCTGAAGCCATTCGCGCCGGTGGTGCCGGTCTCGGTGGGTTTTTCACACCCACATCGGCGGGCACGCCGCTGGCAGAGGGAAGGGAAAACAGGAATATTGACGGCGTTGACATGGTGTTTATTCCTGCCCTGCGTGGCAATGTTTCCTTTGTCAGGGCATGGCAAGCGGACACCGCCGGTAATCTTCGCTACAGGCTTACGGAAAATAATTTTAACCAGGCCGCGGCCACGGCTTCTGACCTTGTTATAGCAGAGGTAGAAGAGATAGTGGAAGTGGGAGAAATCGGTCCAAACGATGTGCACACACCGGGATGTTTCGTTGACTACCTGGTGCAGGCGACATTGAAAGAAGAAGACCTTGGTTCTTCCGCGTCGGTCTCCTCAAGTTTGAAAAAGGTAGACGATGCGCGCATGAACATGGCCGAGGCCGCGCTGGCCGAGCTAAACCGCGGTGACGTGGTTAATCTCGGTATCGGTATCCCTACGCTGGTTGCAGATCTTATCACTCCCGAACACGGCATCATCCTGCACTCTGAGAATGGCATGCTGGGTGTTGGCCCGGAACCTGAAGAAGGCGGGGCCATGGAATACCCGGTCAATGCCGGGAAGATCCCGGTCACGGCACTTGAAGGCTCAAGCTACTTCGACAGCTCTGTTTCATTTGGCATGATTCGTGGCGGCCACGTGGATGCAGCCATCATGGGTGGGCTGCAGGTGGATGAAAGCGCTAACCTCGCCAACTGGGCAGTACCCGGAAAACCTCTGCTGGGAGTGGGTGGTGCCATGGATCTCGCATCAGGTGCAAGGAAGCTTATCGTGACCATGACTCACTGCAGTAAAGAAGGCGAGAGCAAGCTTGTTAAGCAATGCGATTTACCCCTGACTGCGTCGGGCGTGGTTAATGTTGTCATCACCGAGCTGGCGGTATTTCATTTTGTCGGTGGAGAAATGTTACTGGTCAAGTTAATGCCGGGGGTTGAACTGGAAGAAGTAAAGAATAAAACCACTGCGGCATTTAAAGTGGCGTTGGACACTTAGGGGCAGCTGCGTTCATGGCACTGCCCGGTGTAACAATTATCGGAGCCGGCATTGGCGGGCTGACTGCCGCACTATCGCTGCAGTATAAAGGCATACCGGTACGGGTGTACGAACAGTCAAGCAAGCTGGCTGAAGTAGGTGCCGGCCTGCACCTGAGTCCCAATGCAATTAAGGTAATCAGGAAACTTGGCTTACGTCCTGCCCTTGAGCCCTATGACTTTCGCCCGCGGGCATTAAAGACCCGTCACTATCAAAGCGGTGAGCCAAGCTTTGTCCTGCCTTTTGACGAGGACTTTGAGAAGGAATTCGGTTCTCCTTTTGTTGACATTCATCGTGCTGACCTGCACCGGGCCCTGAGTGATGCGGTACTGGGTAAGGACCCACAAGCAATCGCTTTGAAAAAGCGCCTGGTGTCCATTGCCGAGGAACCCGACCATGTGACACTTGAATTTGAGGACGGCAGCGTTCAACAGGCTGAAACAGTGCTGGCTGCGGATGGTGTCCATTCCATCATACGTTCAAATCTTTATGACGAGCCGGGTGCCGAGTTTACCGGTCACGTAGCCTACCGGGGACTCGTCACAACAGGGTCGGTGGGTAGTGACCTGATGGAACCTGATCTCAACATATGGACTGGTCCCGGAAGACACATGGTGGCCTACTACCTGCGTCGAGGTGCCATGCTTAACTATGTTGCCATAGTTGAAGATCCAGATTGGAAAACCGAATCTTGGACGAGTCCGGCTGAAAAAGAGGAGCTGGTAAATCGCTTTGACGGCTGGGACCCGGTGGTTTGCCGAATCATTGCCCAGACAAAAGAAAATGAATGTTTCAAGTGGGCGCTTTTACGGAGAAAGCCATTGCACAAGTGGTCCAGCGATCGAATAACCCTGCTTGGCGATGCAGCGCATCCGATGGTGCCCTACCTGGCACAGGGCGCGGTAATGGCCATGGAAGATGGTTGGGTCTTTGCCCATTTTGCTGCAAACTACGATGACAGCACGGATGCCCTTCAAGCCTATGAAAGTGCCCGCATTGAGCGTACAGCCAATGTGCAGAAAGCTGCATGGGAACAGGGGCAGAAGGAGCACAGGGTGGGTAGTGATGGGGCCGGGGAAGAATTTAAAGGCGGTAACTTTGCCAGCATGGCCTGGTTATATGGGCACGATGTTTGTTCGCTGTATCCCTGAACAGCATCGACCGATGTCTTTAATGGCACAAAATATTTTTCAAAACTTAACTGACAAAACAGGGGCTAAATAACATGCGGGACTTTACCATTGATAACCTGACGGACATCGTACTGGAAGAGTACGGCTCCAAGACACAGGATCCAAGATTCAAGCAGATCATTCTCTCACTGATTACTCACCTGCATGACTTCGTCAAGGACGTAGAGCTCACTGAAAAGGAATGGTTTGAAGCCATCATGTATTTAACTGACACGGGCAAAATTTGTGACGACAAGCGCCAGGAATTTATTCTTCTCTCGGATGTGCTTGGGGTTTCCATGCTGGTCGACGCTATCAATCATCCAAAAGGTGGTGCGGGTACCGAGTCAACGGTACTGGGGCCGTTTTACGTGGCAGGCTCGGAAGAGAAAGAATACGGCGAAAGCATTATAAAGCAGGCCTATGCAGGTGAAGTCAGCCTGGTGACAGGAAAAGTGACGGACAAGGACGGCAATCCCGTTGCAGGTGCCTTGCTGGATGTCTGGCAGACTGCCGGCAACGGCAAGTATGATGTTCAGGATCCTGACATGCCCGAGTACAACATGCGCGGAAAATTCCGCAGCAGGGAAGATGGCAGCTATGCATTTGTCACTGAAAAACCCCTGCCGTATTCCGTCCCCACCGATGCAACGGTGGGAAGATTACTGAATGCCAGCGGTCGTCATGCCATGAGACCTGCGCACGTACACATGATCGTATCAGCGGACGGTTATGAAACACTTACTACGCACATCTTTGCAGCCGGTGATGAATACCTCGACACCGATGCAGTATTTGCCACCAAGAGTTCGCTGATTGGTGACTTTAAGGCATCAAGCGACGCTGAGCTCGCAAGCGAGTTTGATTTACCGGAGACCTTCAGTCACATGGAATTTGATATCGGACTGATGCCGAGTTCATAAGAGACCTGACAGGGAATAGAAGTAAAGCAGCGCTGTACAAAAAACCAGCATGCCAGTGGTATAGCCGCTATTCCAGCGCATCATTGCCATACCGGAAAATCCGAATCGCCCCTGTATGGCCAGGTTTATGCCGGACAGTGGTGACACAACGATGGCCAGGCCCCACATCATCATCATGCAAAGTCCGAGCAGGTTGGGTGAGTAATCACTGGCTGCCACCAGGCTACCAATCGCGGAGATGGTAATAATCGGATGCACGCCGATTAGGGAAAATGAAATAGCGATGATAATGAAAACGGCTCCAACGGCAGGAGTGAAAACAGGTAACTCAAGGGACACGTAGTTACTACCGAGAAAAACCATGAGACCGGTAGACATAATGCCGGCCCCGAGAAAAAGACTGAGTTCGCGATTCATTCGAGGTAATTCAGTAACGATGTATTCCCCCAGCATGCCCACGCTTGCTTTCTTTTCCTTTACTAGCAGCAGCGCAACTGTCAGGCCGAGGGATATGATCGAAATCAGAGTGAGTACCGGGAAGCCGGGAAACACCAGGTGAGTGCCAATCATCAGTATCGACAGTGCAAGTGGTACGTAGAGGGCGTCAATATGTACCGGGTATCCCGGGGTGTTTTCAATTTCCCTGTCCCTGCTGACCTCCCAGCTGGTGAAGGCAAGGCCAAACAGTGCAACGGGTAAACCGGCCAGCGCCAGTGTCAGCAATTCGGAACCCGGCGCGTAGAGCAGGGCAGTGGCAATGGATACATAAAACGGCGACCAGAAACAACCACAGGCAAAGGTCCTTGAAAAGGCGACAGCGTGGATTCGGCTTAGCGCTGCCTCTTTTTCAATACGGCTTCCAAATATCATCATCGCCGACAGGGTGATTACCGAGCTAAACAGGTGCAGTCCCCAGATCGTCCTGGTTACAGCCATCCTGCCGACGGGTAACTGTTCACCAGCGACTTTTGCCGGTTGCGTGACCAGGCGCAGGAAACCCACTGCCGCAATAACGGTAAGCAGGCTGTGGTTTGCAGAAAACAGGCGTGTAATGAGTGAGCTGTCAATCGACGTCTTGCTGACCGCGAGGGTGAGTAAACCCACGCTGACCATGGCTGATACCTGCACCATCATGGCCCGGGGTAATTGCCTTAGCAGGAGGACAAAAGCAAGCCAGGCAAAGCCCGCAGAAACCAGCGGTGAAACGAGTGGCGTCACTGCTGAGGCGATGGAAAACAGTATCATCAGTAAAATGGCGATACCGGCTAATTTTGACTTATCCATCAGCCCGAAGCTTCCAACGTAGGGGTAGGGCGGAATTCATTCCGCCAGAGGTCGAATAAATTCGACCCTACAATCGTTATTGCGGGAATGACGGTGAAACACGACTAATCGTCATCTTCTTTAAGGAAATTTTCTGCCAGCTGAATGAATCGTGCATTGTGTTCTATTTGCGTCCAGTGACCGCACTTCCTGAAAACATGTAACTGCGAATTTGGTATGAGTCTTAACAGGCGTTCAGAGCAGGAAACGGGGATCACCTCATCTTCAAGGCCATGGATAATCAGGGTTTCATGTTCGATACGTGCGATGTCTTCTTCTGAACTCGCCATACCGCGAATGCCATCCTGGCGTGGTGCCGGAAACATGGAAGCGTAAGCTTCCTGCACACCTTCACGCATGCTGGCCTGGTAGCGCAACTCCGCCAGTTCATCGGTGACGAGGGAGCGGTCGTAGGCAAAGATGTCCAGCAGCTCCTTCATGTTCTCAATGGATGGCGTATAGCCCCATGTCTTGTCCAGGCCCTCGGTCAATTCAAAATCAAGACCAACACTTCCCATTAGCACCAGTCGCTGCACGCGCTCAGGTGCGTGGATGGCAAGGGCCAGGGAAAGCGCACCACCAAAGGAGTTACCAATGACGTGGGCCTTTTCGATATTCAAAGCGTCGAAAATACCCAGGGCATGATCGAGCCAGGCTTTCATGTTGTAGTTCTGCCCCTCGGGCTTTTCCGTGTAACCAAAGCCCACCATGTCCGGGGCGATGACCCTGAACGATTCGGACAGCGCAGGTTTCACTAGACGCCAGTTGGCAAAAGCCGATACACCCGGGCCCGAGCCATGGAACAACACCAGCGGCTGGCCGTCCCCCTGCTCGTGGTAATTGGTGTCAATGCCGGCCGCCTTGATGGACAGGCCAATCTCCGGTGATGTACTCATTACTAATGTCCCCTGCTTTGTGGAAGTTATTACTCAAGCAGCGGAATAATAGCCATTGATGGAAAAATATCGATATTTTCTTTGCGATGTCGAGCCATATAAGTAAAAATTTGATCATATGGTGAAATTTGCCGAGAAACAGGCATAATCCTGTTCATTATTGCTGCATCGGAAATATCCCAAGCCATGGCAAATGTAATCCACAACGACACGGGCCACCGCCAGGAAATCCAGTCGAGGCTCAAGTTCTCCCCTGAGAGTGGGCAAATCTGGCTCGATAGCCAGAGAATGATCATGGTGCATACCGCTGCCATGAGTTCACTGCGCCAGGAGCTGATCGAATCCATGGGACGCCAGCGGGCCCGTGGCGTGCTCACCCGGATGGGCTACGCCTCCGGCGTGCGCGACGCACGCTTCATCCGTTCCATGTATCCCGAGGAAAGCGATCGCGAGCTGTTTGAACTGGGCCCACAGCTTCATAACATCGAGGGCATCGTCAAGGTGACCCCGGTGCGTTTTGAAATGGACGTCGCTGAACATGTCTGTAGCGGCGAGTTTATCTGGGAAAATTCCTACGAGGCGGAAGTTCACCGCGAAGCATTCGGTGTTGATAGCGAAGCGGTGTGCTGGATGCAGGTGGGCTATGCCACCGGCTATACCACCGCGCTTTTCGGTTCCACGGTGCTGTTTCGTGAAGTGGACTGCGTGGCGAAGGGCGATTCCAGCTGCCGGATTGTTGGCAAGATGGAAAGCGAGCTGAGCGAAGATGAAAGCGCAGACCTGGCATTCCTCAAACCCGACAGTCTCGCTGACCGCCTGCTGGAATTACAGGAACAGGTAGATAACCTTCGAGCCTCGCTCAAGCGGGACGATGATACTGAACTGGATATCGTCGGTTCATCGCGCAGTATTGAAAACGTCAAGGACCTGGTGGACAAGGCCGCGCCGAGCCAGGTTACGGTGATGTTGCTGGGCGAGACCGGCGTGGGGAAGGAGCTATTCAGTCGTCGAATTCACAGCAACAGTAATCGCAGCAAGGGCCCATTCGTGACACTGAACTGCGCCGCCATTCCGGAAGACCTGATTGAATCCGAACTGTTTGGTGTTGAAAAAGGAGCCTTTACCGGTGCCAGTCGATCACGACCGGGACGTTTTGAAAGAGCCCATGGAGGTACACTTTTTCTCGATGAAGTGGGAGAGCTGTCCGCCGGGGCACAGGTAAAGCTACTACGTGTGATCCAGGAAGGCGAACTGGAACGCATCGGCGATACGTCCACGCGAAAAGTGGATGTGAGGCTAATTGTTGCCACCAACATTGACCTGTGGCAGGCCGTGTCTGAAGGGAAATTTCGCAGCGATCTTTTCTATCGCCTAAACACCTACCCGGTGATTATTCCGCCTCTCAGGGAACGCCTCGACGACATTCCGCTGCTGGTGGACAGGTTTATCGAGAGATATAGCCTGCAGCACAACAAGAAGATTGCCGGCTGTTCCGAAGAAGCCATGAATGCACTGCTGGATTACCAGTGGCCTGGGAATATCAGGGAGCTTGAAAATATTATTGAGCGAGGTGTTATTCTCACCAACAGCGCCAGCCTGATAGAACCGGGAAGCCTGCTATCGATTCCCAGCGATCATAACCAGGAGGATGGCGGGCGCCGGGATTCACGACTGGCCAGCCTGATTGACCACGCGCTCAGGCACAAGATTCCCCTGGATAAACTGGAGGCTCGCCTGCTGGACGAAGCGGTGGCAAGAAGTAAGGGTAATATCAGTTCTGCCGCGCGCATGCTTGGCATGACACGACCCCAGCTGGCGTATCGACTGAAAAAACACGCCAGTACTTTCAACGAGTGAGGAAAACAAATGAACGATACAAGCAAGTTACAGTTTGTCCTGGTACACGGCGCCTGGCACGGGGCCTGGTGCTGGGAGAAAGTGGTGCCGGTACTTGAAAGCCACGGACACGAAGCGCATACACTTGACCTGCCGGGCCTGGGCGAGGACCCCACCCCGGTTCATGAAGTCTCCCTTGATGGCTACGTGGATAAAGTTGTTGGTGTCATCAACAACATCGGCGAGCCCGTGATACTGGTGGGGCACAGCATGGGCGGCATGGTTGTGACCCAGGTTGCTGAAAAGGTTTCAGACAGGATCAATACGCTGGTATATCTCACCGCCTTTTCACCCCGCAATGGCGAGAACCTGCTGCAGTATGCGCAGGCCGACGAAGGTTCGCTCACCGCGCGTTACCTGGAAGTGCACGAGGATGAAGGCATCATCTCGGTACCCGAAGACAAGCTGCGCGAATGTTTTTATGGTTTATGTAGTGACGAGGATGTGGCTAATGCTATCGCTCGCCTCAAGCCCCAGGCCATAGCCCCCAACGCGACACCGCTTGAACTCACTGAAGAAAATTATGGAAGGGTGCGGCGGACCTACATCGAGTGTAGCGAGGATGCGGCTATTACTCCGTCGATGCAGCAGCGACAGATGTCAAATGGCAGGGTCGATGGCAGTGTCACCCTGGCCGCCGATCATTCCCCCTTTTACTGCTGCCCAAAGGAGCTTGGCGAGGCGTTGATAGAACTTTCAAGAAGTAATTGATCATTTGGTAACTATTTAATCAGGAATATTTCATCATATGGTTAAATATTCATGATTGCTGACCCTGGCTTATATCCAAATTCTTTGCAATTCAGTAACTTGACGATTATGGCACGGAGCGTGCGATAGATTAGTGCAGCCATAAGGCAATACGACAACAATTCAACCGGGGGAAAAAGTGAGCGACACGCCGCTGAAGAAATATGTGCACGTCACCGATCGCGAACGCGAAGGTTTCGTCGAGTTCAACTTTTCCATCAACGACCCGACTCTTTTCCTGGAAATGATCCTGCCGGAACAGGCCTTTGAAGATTTTTGTCGTTACAACGACGTGACCTTCCTCACCGAGGAACAGGTGAAGCAGGTAAGCGAAGCAGAAAGCAAGTGGTACGGCGGTGAGGTGACAGATATCTCCCTCGTACATGACAATTCCTAAACCGAGAGATACAAACCATGTCTATCGATCTTAAAACAGCCAACCTGGAAGCCAAGAGAACAACCTTTGACCACATCGAGAGAAAGCTGGGTGAAGGTAAAAAGCCAACACGCTACCAGGAGGTAATGTTCGGCCACCAGGCCGAGGATGTATTTCACTACAGGCCAACCTGGGATCCTCAGCATCAACTGTTCGATGAACGCCGCTCTGCGATCAAGATGGAGGACTTTGAGGACCTCGTTGATCCGAGACAATACTACTACGGCACCTATGTTATCCAGCGTTCCAAGCAGCAGGAGTCCCAGGAGAAGAATTTCAGCGTGGTAGAAAAGCGCGGTTTGCTTACCGGCCTGGATAATGAACTCAAGGAGACAATCGAAAAGGTCATCGTTCCCTTCCGCCATGCCGAGTGGGGTGCTAACACCAACAATTTTTTTGTTTCTTCATACGGGTTTCAAACACCCATAGTCAGTGCTGCCACCATGCAGGGTATGGACAGGCTGGGCAACGCACAATACCTCACCCGCATTGGTCTTATCCTCAGTGAGAATGACCCGGCCATTCTTGATACCGCAAAAGAAAGCTGGATGAATGACCCCATGTGGCAGGGTTTACGCAAGGTCATCGAAGACTGCTTTGTGGAAAAGGACTGGTTCGAAGTTCACCTCATCCAGAACTACCTGCTCGACGGCATTTTTCAGCCCCTGTTGTTCCAGCACGTGGAAGGGCACATCGTCGCAAATGGTGGCGCAGCATTTGCCATGCTTACCGAGTTTTTCGTTGACTGGTATGCGGAATCAAAGCGCTGGACCGACGCTACCATCAAGACGGCGGCCAGTGAATCTGACGAAAACCGGCAGTTAATCCAGTCGTGGATCGAGAAGTGGCAGCCGGAAATCGTGGTCGCGGCAAAGCTCATCGCGAATGAAGTATTTAAAGAAAGGTCTGACGGGGTCATGCAGGAAATTGAAGATGAACTCAATGCCCGTTCAAAAAAACTGGGTTTACAGGGCTAGGAGAACAGCATGGCTGAGAATGTATTTATCGCACTTCAGAATAACCCCGAGGCCCAGCCAATCATCGAGGCTATTGCCGAGGACAATGAAAATGCCGTCGTCAATGAAACACCGGGCATGGTGAAAATCGACTGTCCCAAGCGTCTTGTTATCAGGCGTGAAACCGTAGAGGAGAAGCTGGGGCAGGAATTTAACCTGCAGGATATTCATCTCAGCCTGATTTCCCTGTCGGGAAATATTGACGAGGACGAGGATGAGTTTGTCTTACACTGGAATTTCTAAAAAACTTAATCTAAATGACTCTTTTTCCTTCATGCTGCGTTCTCGCCTTTCTCCAATGCTCATGTACTGCCGTGTACACTCCGCTTGTCGAAAGACTCGTGCCTTGCCTGAAGAAAAAATCTCTCATTTATATTTAAGTTTTTGGATTGAAATAACAAATCGATTTAACAATATTGAGGAATAGACTTATGTCGGGAAAAGCAAAGCGCCTTAACCTGAACCAGAAATACCAGCTCATGACCCGTGGTCTTGACTGGGAAACCACTTACCAGGACATGGATGATGTATTTCCCTACGACAAGTACGAGGGAATCATCGTCAAGGACTGGGACAAGTGGCAGGATCCGTTTCGCCTGACCATGGATGCCTACTGGAAGTACCAGGCTGAAAAAGAACGAAAGCTATACGCGATTCTCGATAGCGTTGCTCAGAACAACAGCCAGCAGAGTATCTCCGACGCCCGCTACATGAACGCGGTAAAGATATGGATGCAGGGTGTGACGCCACTGGAGTATGCGGCATTTCGTGGTTTTAACATGCTGGGCCGAAATTTCCGTGGTGCCGGGGCAAGGGTTGCAACCCAGTTCCAGGCAATTGACGAGATGCGTCATCACCAGACCCAGGTGCATGCATTCAGCCATTACAACAAGTACTTCAATGGCTTTAACCAGCATGCCCGTATTCGAGACCGAGCCTGGTACCTGTCGATTCCAAAGTCCTACTTTGAAGATGCCATGACTGCTGGCCCCTTTGAATTTATCACGGCCATCTCGTTTTCTTTTGAATACGTACTGACCAACCTGCTGTTCATGCCCTTTGTCTCGGGTGCTGCCTACAACGGTGACATGGCTACAACCACTTTTGGTTTTTCAGCCCAGTCCGATGAATCCCGGCACATGACCCTTGGACTTGAAATCATCAAGTTCATGCTGGAGCAGCACGAGGACAACGTACCTATCGTGCAGGAATGGCTGGACAAGTGGTTCTGGCGTGGCTATCGCCTGCTGGGTCTTGTGGGCACCATGATGGACTATATGTTGCCAAAGAAAGTCATGTCCTGGCGCCAGGCCTGGGAAATTTACTGGGAAGAAAACGGTATCGCTCTTTTCAATGATCTTGCACGCTACGGCATCAGGCTGCCAAAGCATCACGAGACAGCGACAAAGGAAAAGTACCGTATCACCCATGAATTCTGGTCGACCATTTACCAGTTCTCTCATGCGACCGCGCTCTATACCTGGCTGCCTACGGACGAAGAAATGGATTGGTTGTCAGCGGAGTACGGTGAGCTGTTTGATAATCTCTATGCGCCTCGCTACAGACACTGGGCTGAAATGCATAAAGACGGTGAACGTTTCTTCCAGAAGCGTCTGCCCGCAGTGTGTAATGTTTGCCAGATTCCAATCTTCCATACCCAGCCCGACGATCCCTACAAGAACGAGTGCCTGGTATCCGAGTTCAAGGGTACCAAGCAACAAATGTGTTCCCATGGCTGCAAGGACATCTTTGACCGGGAGCCGGAGAAATATTGCCAGGCTTATATTCCACCTCAGCAGATCTACCAGGGTAACTGCGGAGGAGCAACCCTGGAGGACTATAAGAATTGGCTCCATATACGTGATGAAGACACCGGTGAATACTACGGTTCTGAAGATCACCAGATGTGGGAAGAATGGCAGGCAAAGGCCGCCAAGCCCAGCGACGAAGCTGCTTAAACAAGAATACGAGGATATTAATATGGCTGTGAAATTTGTTGGTGAATCCTACGACTTTCCTCCTGCTAACCTGGTGGAAAACTATAACGGCATCATGAACCTTTATGTGGTCTGGGACCATCACCTGATGTACTGCGCGCCCAATGCCTATCCAACACCGGGAAACATTACTTTCCGGGATTTTGTTGAGCAGATGCTGAGGCCGGATTACCGGCACCATCCAGATGCCGAGAAAGCCGACTTTGAAAATGCTGAATGGCAAATGGAAAACGAGCCCTGGACACCGGACTTCGACAAGACCCTGGAAGAAAACGGTATCGCCCATTGTTCTTTTATTCGAGTTAAAACTCCCGGCCTTGAAGGCATGCACGGAGTGGGAAATTAGTGTCTAGCTTCAAGAAGCATGAATTGTTCGCAGACACGCTGTAAATACATCCATGTACGCTCCACAGCGGCGTCCATGCCGCTGAGGGTCTGCTCTACAGTTCATGCTCTTAAAGACTCTTAAATATTTTCATAATAAACAGTTGTCGGGCGAATTTATAAAACATGTGTAACTACTTTTATGTCCTACCAGGTAACAATCGAACCACTCGGTGAAACCATCGAGGTAGAGGAAGATCAAAAACTTCTCGATGCCGCCTTGAGGGCCGGCATCTATTTACCCTATGCGTGCAACCATGGCGTCTGTGGAACCTGCAAGGTGCAGGTGCTGGAAGGGGAAGTGGAGCATAACGAGGCATCGGCCTTTGCACTCATGGACATGGAAAGAGATGAAGGCAAGACCCTGGCCTGTTGCGCAACCCTGGGCTCCGACATCGTTATAGAAGCTGACGTGGAAGAGGACGAAGATGCTGAGAACCTGGCTATCGAGGATTTCAGCGGTACAGTGGTCCGCATTGAAGATCTGACTCCAACCATAAAAGGGATCTGGCTTGAAGTTCCCGGTGACGGGGTAGAGTTCCAGGCGGGGCAGTACCTGAACCTGAATATTCCCGGGCTGGACGAGCCACGCGCGTTCTCCATCGCCAATTCCCCCACAGAGCGTAACCTTATTGAACTTAATATTCGCCATGTCGAAGGAGGCCAGGCCACCACCTATCTTCACAAGCAGTTAAAGGAAGGTGATGAGCTGACCTTTACAGCACCGCTTGGACGATTTTACGTGCGCAAGTCTGCCTCCGAGGCAATGATGTTTATCGCCGGTGGTTCAGGTTTATCCAGTCCAAAGTCAATGATTCTTGATTTGCTTGAGCAGGGTGATGAAAGGGAAATAACGCTGCTTTATGGCGCGCGCAATAAAGATGAGCTTTACTACGACGACCTCTTCAGCGAGCTTGCAGAAAAGCATGCCAACTTTCACTACCACGTTGCTCTTTCAGAGCCCGTAGAAACAGACGACTGGGATGGTGCAAGGGGTTTTGTCCATGAGCTGGCCGAATCATGCTTTGACAGGAATTTCGAGGGGCACAATGCTTATCTCTGCGGGCCACCGCCGATGATCGATGCATCGATCACATCCCTCATGCAGGGGCGCCTGTTTGAAGATCATATTTTCATGGAGAATTTCTTTACCGCCGCTGACAGCGCCAAGCCGGCGCGACGCAGCGCACTGTTCAAGAAATTCTAATAAGAACAGCCATGGCTTTTACCATCAGCATTGAGGGATCGGGAGATGTCTTTAGCTGTTCTGGAGAAAAGAATGTACTGAAAGCCATGGAGCAGCTCGGCCGAAAGGGTATCCCGGTTGGCTGTCGCGGTGGCGGCTGCGGTGTATGCAAGGTCCAGGTACTGGGCGAGGACGCAAAGTATCACACGGGAAAAATGAGTCGTGAACACATCTCGAAAGAAGATGAAGCAAATGGCATTTGCCTTGCCTGCAAGCTCATTCCGGATAGCGACCTGCGAATCAAGGCACTGGGGAAGTGGAAAAAGCATTTCGATGCTGATACATTTTTTAAACAAGTTAAGCAGGCTAATAACTGATTAGCCCAAAGGAGGAGAGCATGTCATTCACAGGTGTTATGAGACCAGGACACGCTGCCATACGTGTACTGGATATGAAAGAGTCGGTGGAATACTACACGGAAAGGGTTGGCCTGATACAGACAGATGAAGACAGCGAGGGTCGCGTCTATCTCAAAGCCTGGGACGAGCACGACTGTTTCTCCATCGTGCTGCGTGAAGCTGATTCTCCCGGTATCGACTACATGGGCTTTAAAGTTTACCAGCAGTCCGATCTCGATCACTTTGAAGCAAAGATAAAAGAATACGGTCAGAACGTAGAACGCATTCCTGAAGGTGAGTTAAACAACTGCGGTGAAAGGGTGCGCTTTGATTCTCCTTCAGGCCATACCTTTGAACTGTATGCCGACAAGAAGCAGGTAGGCAACGGCCTTGGTCGAACCAACCCACACCCGTGGCCGGAAGGGATCAAGGGTATGAAGGTCTATCGTTTTGATCATTGCCTGCTGTATGGAAGCAACGCGGCAGGTACGGTGGATCTCTTTACCAATGTACTGGGTTTTGATTTAACCGAGCAGGTGCTTGATCCTGAGGGCAACCGTATTGCGGCCTTCATGAGTTGTTCCAACAAGGCCCATGACATTGCCATCCTTGAGCATGCCGAGCCCAACAAGCTGCATCACGTGTCATTCATGTTGCAGAGCTGGGAAGAGGTGCTGAATGCAGCGGACCTGATGAGCATGCATGACATCTCTATTGATATCGGCCCGACCCGTCACGGTATTACACGCGGTCGTACAATTTATTTCTTTGACCCGTCAGGAAACCGCAACGAAGTGTTCTGCGGCGACTACACCTGGTACCCGGACCAGGGTCCGATTACCTGGGAAGCAGAGGAACTGGGTCGTGCGATTTTCTACCATGACAGGAAGCTCAACGAGAACTTCCTCGGTGTTGTAACCTGATTCATCCCTGTTAACAGGGCGGCCCTTTCCCGGCCGTCCTGTTATTGTCTGCTGTAGTTAATACTAAAGCCCCGATCCTGTCCGTCAGTGACGTCCACGCGCATGCTGGAATTATCCAGTCGCGTGTAGTCTATGCGCCGGGGAAAATCATGCTGAAGATTTTGAAAGAAGTACTGCTTATTGCTGCAAACAACCAGCTTGAAAGGGATAGGAAAAGGGTTTTTATCCACCTTGACCATGTAAAACACATGGCCGGACATTTCCACAAGGCGGATCGTTTCGTAATGCATTAACTTGCCATTCTTCAGTACCCTGGCACTGCCCTCCATGGTGCCGGGACTCACTTTTTTCCATAGCTCGGCTGAGACCTTTTTTTCTTTCTGCTCCAGCCAGTTTCCCTCGAGCCAGCCCAGGTCCTGCAGGCTGGAACAGCTATCATTGTTAGCCCCGGCAATAGCAACTGCCGAATAACTACAAAGTAAAAAAACAAGAATTCTCATGGGGTGACTCTGAAAAAACGAACCTGCTTGAAGTCTTACTTGTTGCTGGACAACTTGGCCAGCACTTCTTCATCAGTCTTTAAGGTACGAAGGATGTGATCTTCTGTGGCCTTGCAGGCGGCCTTGACGTCCCGTGCAATTGCTGCGTCGTTGATAGCCTGGTGTTCAGCGTGCAGGTCCCGCGTGGGGTCGCTGGCCAGTATTGCCAGTAAACGGTAACGCTTGTGTTGCTCGTAGAGGGTATGACGGAATTTTAAAAGCCACGGGGAATGACTTGCCGAAACCAGGGCCTCGTGAAATTCATCATTGCGTTTTTCCCACTCGCTGAACTGGCTGCTTCTTTGTTCCTCGGCGCGGGTGAGTCGATGAAAGGAGGCAACGACTTCCGCTTCCCAGTTGTCATCTCCGTTTTCGATGCTTTCTTTCAGTGCTTCGCATTCAAGCAGGATGCGCATTCGGGTCAGGTCTTCCAGGTCTGCGAGGGATACCGGGGAAACACGGAAACCGCGCTGGCCTTCGACGGTGACAAAACCTTCACCCGCCAGGCGATTCAGGGCCTCACGCAGGGGACTGGCACCGGTTTCATACTGGCTTCGTAGTTCCTCGATGCGGAGTTTCGCGTTCGGCACCAGCCGGCCTTCGACAATATCATTACGAAGCCGGTCATAGGCTGATTCTACAAGGGTTTTTGCCGCCGTTGTGGCCATTCTGCTAGGTCTTTCTCCTGGAAAATCCATGTATATCAATAACTAAGGTCCTGGAATAAAAAAATATCGATATTTTTAATTTTATCGATATAATCTCCGCTTACCGATATACTAGCCACGCATTATATACTTGCAGTGCGGGCGAACAATACAATTTTAGGGGGAAAAGCCGGGACTGATGCTCACTTTATATACACATCCGATGTCACCCTGTGCGCAAAAGGTACGTATTGTCCTTGCTGAAAAGGACCTTGATTGGGACAAGCAGCACGTGGATTTACCGTCCAAGGAAAATCTCAAACCAGAATATCTCAAGCTCAACCCCCTTGGCGTGGTACCCACGCTGGTCGATGACGGTATGCCGGTCATCGAATCCTCTATCATATGCGAATACCTCGATGACAAGTTTCCGAAGCCGGGATTGAAACCCAACGATCCTTACCAGCGTTCAAAGATGCGTTTCTGGATGAAGCATATCGACATCAAGGTCCATCCCAGCTGTGGTGCCCTTCAATGGCCGCTGGTAATGCGCGACAAGTTGATGCAAATGTCGGAAGAGGAGCAGGAGGCGATGATTGACAAGGTGGTTGAGAAACCACGTCGTGAAAGACAGCGGCGCCTGCTAAAAATGGGCTACGATGCACCGGACATCAAGGACGCTGTCGGGGTTTACGAAAAGACCATTGCTGATATGCAGGATACGCTTTCTGAGCAGGCCTGGCTGGCGGGAGATGAATTCAGCCTGGCCGATGCCGCGATGGCACCTTATTTTCAAACGCTTTACCAGTTTGGCTGGGAAGACTGGTACAAATCCCGGGACAGGGTATATGACTGGTACCAGCGGGTAACATCACGTAATTCTTATCAAAGTGGTGTAGCCGCAGATTTCAGCGAGGAAACACTGGCTGACCTCAAAACCCGCGGTGAAGCCGCCTGGAAAAAAATCCAGGAATACACTTCAGGCAGTAAACAGGCATGAGCAACACCGTGGAACAAAAAAACATCAGCTGGCAGGCTGCAAACAAGCTGGTGAATGCCGCGGTCAGCTACGCCGAAGAGCAGGGGCTCTGTGTCAACGTGGCTGTGGTTGATAGCGGAGGACACCTGGCTGCTTTTCTTCGAATGCCCGGTTCCGCCTTTCATTCCATCGATATTGCGATGAACAAGGCTTACACTGCCATGAGTTTTGGCCTGCCCACCTCGGGTTGGCAACCTGTAGCGGACAGCATGTCCGCCCTGAGCCAGGCCGGATTGTTTTCAACAGACAGGTTACTGCCCTGTGGTGGTGGCCTGCCGGTAGAAGTAGATGGAGTTCGTATTGCTGGTATAGGTGTATCAGGCGCCAGTGAAAAACAGGATGAGGAAATAGCGCAGCACGCTATATCGAGTTTATAAATAAAGCTTTCAAGTTCGAGAAAAGATCATGCATGCAAAAGTAGAATCCACAGAAGCAGGTACTGAAAGAGACCCCATCTGTCATTTTATCAATGGCGAATTTGTCGGTTCCGCCAACGGTAAAATGTTCGAGACATTCAACCCGGTCAGTGGTGAGGCCTATGCCATGGTACACGAGGCGGGCAGGGACGAGGTTGATGCGGCGGTCAGGGCGGCAAAAAATGCACTTGACGGTGAGTGGGGGCAAATGCCACTTCAGCAGCGGCTTGATCTGCTTTACAAGCTTGCTGACGGAATCAATGAGAGGTTTGATGATTTTCTCGCAGCCGAGTGCCTGGATACTGGCAAGCCCTATTCACTGGCAAGCCACATAGACATTCCAAGGGGCGCTGCCAATTTCAAGGTATTCGCCGACACCATAAAAAATGTTCCCACGGAATCTTTCATGATGGAAACCCCCGATGGCACAGGCGCACTCAACTACGCCCTGCGTGTGCCAAAAGGTGTGGTTGCAGTCATCAGCCCATGGAACCTGCCATTGCTTTTGATGACCTGGAAAGTAGGCCCCGCACTTGCGTGTGGCAACACCGTGGTGGTCAAACCGTCGGAAGAAACACCTGCGACAACTGCCTTGCTTGGTGAAGTCATGAATGAGGTTGGCATACCGGCCGGTGTGTATAACGTGATCCATGGTTTCGGACCGGAGTCCGCCGGTGAATTTCTTACCCAGCACCCGGATGTAGACGCCATAACCTTTACCGGGGAAACCGTTACCGGCACGGCCATCATGCAACAGGCGGCAATCGGTATCCGTGATGTCAGTTTCGAACTCGGTGGTAAAAACGCCGGTGTGGTGTTTGCTGATTGTGACATGGACAAGGCCATCGAGGGCACCATGCGTTCTGCATTTGCCAACTGTGGGCAGGTCTGTCTTGGCACAGAGAGGGTTTACGTGGAACGTCCGATTTTTGATGAGTTCGTGTCGCGACTGAAAGAGGCAGCAGAAAAACTCAAGCCGGGGCTGCCTTCAGACAAGGATACCAATTTTGGTCCCATGATCAGCCTGCAGCAAAGAGACAAGGTGCTTTCTTATTATAAGAAAGCTGAAGAAGACGGAGCGAACATCATTACAGGCGGCGGTATTCCGGAGATGCCCGAAGAGTACGCAAATGGTTTCTGGATCGAACCAACAATATGGACCGGGCTGCCAGAGAGCTCGGCAGTGATACAGGAAGAAATTTTTGGCCCCTGCTGTCATATCACCCCATTTGATACGGAAGATGAGGCGATTGCCCTGGCCAATGACACGCCTTATGGCCTTGCAACCGCGATCTGGACCGAGAATGCAGCAACAGCCCATCGCGTAGCAGGAAAAATCGAAGTGGGTATTTCCTGGGTCAACTGCTGGTTCCTGAGAGATCTCAGGACACCCTTTGGCGGTTCAGGGCAATCCGGTATCGGTCGTGAAGGTGGTGTGCATTCTCTCGAGTTTTATACAGAGATGCGCAACGTCTGCCTTAAATTATAAAACCACACAGACAATGATGGTCGAATGAATTCGACCCTACAATAAAACAGGTAAGCATTCGTAGGGCCGAATTTATTCGGCCAACCTTTCTAGAGAATTGATTGGAAATGGACAAAGAAAAAATAAAGCATTACGGCGATACACTTTTTGAGTGTATGAAAAACAGGACCACTATCGATCCCATCACTGACCAGGAAAGTGATATCACCATCGAGGATGCCTATCACATTTCTTTGCAGATGCTGCAGCGTCGTCTTGATGATGGCGAAAAGATTATTGGAAAGAAAATCGGTGTGACCAGCAAGGCGGTGCAGAACATGCTCAACGTGCACCAGCCGGATTTTGGTTATCTCACGGATCGCATGGTGTATGACAATGGCACCGAAATGCCAATCAGCGAGCAGTTGATCCAGCCCAAGGCAGAAGGGGAGATTGCTTTCATCCTGAAGCATGATCTTGAAGGCCCGGGTGTCACAAATGCCGACGTCATCCGTGCCACGGAATGTGTAATGCCCTGCTTTGAAATCGTCGATTCACGCATCAAGGACTGGAAAATAAAGATCCAGGACACCGTGTCTGACAATGCCTCCTGTGGCTTATTCGTACTGGGTGACAGGGCGGTGAGCCCGGACAAGGTGGATCTCGTCACCTGTGGCATGGTGCACGAGAAAAACGGCGAAGTGATAGCAACAGGTGCCGGTGCTGCGGCACTGGGTTCACCGGTAAATTGTGTCGCCTGGCTGGCCAATACGCTGGGAGAATTTGGCATCAAGCTGGAAGCGGGAGAAGTAATACTGTCCGGTTCCCTGGTACCACTGCACGCCATAGTGCCCGGTGATTCCATGCATTTATCCGTCGGCGGTATCGGTACGGCGTCGGTGAGATTTACTTAAAAGTTTTAGTTCGCATGCACAAAACGCTGACGCGCTGTGAATACATCCATGTACGCTCAACAGTGGCATCCATGCCACTGAAGGTCAGCTCTTTTGTACATGCAAACTTAATCAATTGAAGCGGCTAATGTAAGTAGAGGAAATGTGAAATGAAGGTTAACGCAGCACTGATTGGTTCCGGCAACATTGGAACTGACCTGATGATCAAGGCACTGCGCAGTGAGTGGATCAACCCGGTGTGGATGGTGGGCATTGATCCTGACTCCGATGGCCTGGCAAAGGCCAGGGAAGCGGGTTTAAAGACCACCCATGAAGGTGTTGATGGCTTACTGCCGCACATGATCGAAGACAATATTCAAATTGCCTTTGACGCGACTTCTGCCTACGTACACGAGGAGAATTCAAAAAAAGTACAGTCAAAGGGCGCCATGATGATTGACCTGACACCCGCCGCTATTGGACCTTACTGCGTTCCACCGGTGAACCTGTCCGATCACGTGGGCAAGCGCGAAATGAATGTCAACATGGTGACCTGTGGCGGACAGGCGACTATTCCCATGGTGGCCGCGGTGAGTCGCGTGCAGCCCGTCGAATACGGCGAGATCGTCGCCACTGTATCTTCAAAGTCCGCCGGTCCCGGCACAAGAAAGAATATTGATGAATTTACCCGCACCACCGCAGGCGCCGTTGCAGAGATTGGCGGAGCCGATAAGGGCAAGGCCATCATTATTCTCAATCCTGCAGAACCACCCATCATCATGCGCGACACAGTGCACTGTCTTGTTAAGGACGATCCCGATGAAGAGGCGATCACAAGATCGGTGCATGACATGATCAAGGAAGTTCAAAAATATGTGCCTGGCTATACGCTGAAGAACGGTCCCGTGTTTGACGGTAAGCGTGTCTCCATATTCCTGGAAGTGGAAGGTCTTGGAGACTACCTGCCAAATTATGCCGGCAACCTGGACATCATGACCGCTGCTGCTTTGAGAACAGCAGAAATGTTTGCCGAGGAAATTGTTAACGGCGAAATCACCCTTGAAGCGGTTAACGCCTGAGGAAAAACAAGATGGATTTAAGAGGAAAGAAAGTAAAACTGCACGATATGTGCCTGCGCGATGGCATGCATGCCAAGCGTCACCAGATCACCCTGGATGAAATGGTCAGCGTGGCATCAGCGCTGGACGAAGCGGGTATACCGCTTATTGAAGTAACCCACGGTGATGGACTGGGTGGTTCATCCATTAATTATGGATTCCCCTGCAATTCCGATGAAGAGTACCTCGGCGCAGTGATTCCAAAAATGAAGCAGGCAAAAATTTCTGCACTCCTGCTTCCGGGTATCGCGACGGTTGATCATCTCAACATGGCCTATGAAATTGGCGTACACACAATGCGTGTTGCAACCCACTGCACCGAGGCCGATGTCTCCGAGCAACACATTGCCCTGGCACGTAAACTGGAAATGGATACTGTCGGTTTCCTGATGATGGCGCATATGAACGAGCCCGATGGTTTGCTTGAACAGGCGAAGTTGATGGAAAGCTATGGCGCCAACTGTATCTATTGCACGGATTCTGCCGGCTACATGTTGCCGGACGATGTCACTGCGAGGATTTCGACCCTGAGAGAGCACCTCAAGCCGGAAACCGAGATCGGTTTTCACGGTCATCACAACCTTGCCATGGGCGTAGCAAACTCGCTTGCTGCAATCGAAGCAGGTGCTGACAGGATTGATGGTTCCGCCGCTGGCCTCGGTGCCGGCGCTGGCAACACACCCCTTGAAGTTTTTAATGCCGTGCTGGACCGCATGGGTGTTGAAACCGGTGTTGATGTCTTCAAGTTAATGGACGCGGCTGAGGAACTGGTCGTGCCGATGATGGACCAGGCCATCAGGGTAGATCGTGACTCCCTCGTCATGGGCTATGCCGGTGTTTATTCCTCTTTCCTTTTACATGCCAAGCGCGCCGGTGAGAAACACGGCGTGCCTTCAGAAAAAATCCTGGTTGAACTAGGTCGAATGAAAACCGTTGGCGGGCAGGAAGACATGATCGAAGACGTGGCATTGAATATGAAAAAAGCCCTTGAAACCGAAGAAGGTGCGAACGCATGAATTTAGATGAAAAAACTATCGCTTCCCTGGCGGAGCATGTCGAGAACGCTGAGCTGAACAAGTCGGCTATCACCAAGATTACCGACGACCATCCGGATATGGACTGGGACGACGCCTACGCTATCCAATATGCCATCAGGCAACGAAAGCTGGATCGTGGCACCGGCCTCGCCGGCCTCAAGATGGGTCTGACATCCCATGCCAAGATGAAACAGATGGGTGTAGAGACACCGGTGTTTGGTTTTCTTACTGACTATGGTTCCCATGCCGATGGTGCAGAGATCGATACATCAAAATTTATTCACCCTCGTATTGAAGGTGAAGTGGCGGTGATGACCAAGAAAACTCTTAAAGGACCGGGTTGCCACATAGGTTCTGTGCTGGCCGCGATCGACTTTGTCATTCCTGCAGTCGAAATCATCGATTCACGCTACAAGGATTTTAAATTTGATCTCAAAAGCGTGATTGCTGATAACACCTCTGCCGCGGGTTTTGTTACGGGCAGCAACATTGCCAAAGTAGAAAACCTGGACCTGCCGACCCTGGGTGTTGTGCTGGAGAAAAATGGCGAAGTGGTTGAACTCGGAGCAGGGGCAGCTGTGTTAGGTCATCCCGCAGCCAGTGTTGCCATGCTCGCCAACATGCTTGCAGAAAGGGGCGAGGAGATCCCTGCAGGTACTTTCATCATGACCGGTGGCATCACCGCGGCAGTGGGCGTTGAGAAAGGCGATAACATCACCATGCGCTGCCAGGATCTTGGCACGGTTTCTATGCGTTTTGTGTAGCAGTATTAAATTTACTCGGGGGAGAGAAATTGCAAAAGCTTTACTTGAACAGTAGCACGACATCGAGGTTAGCATTATTCGCCTTATTGTCCTTGTTACTCACTGCCTGCGAAGCGCCACTGGTACTGGATGCGGTAGAAGAAGCAAAGAAACAGCACGCCAGGCGCACCGATACATTCCTCGCGGTGGCAGCACAGGATGAGAACATCTTCGTGGTTGGTTCCCATGGACTGGTACTGAGTTCCAATGATGACGGCGAGTCCTGGAATCGACAGGAACTGCCGGGCTACCCGGCCCTGATTGATATCACCACCTGTGATGATACGACGGTCGCCGCGCTGTCCTTTGAAGGCGACGTGTGGATTTCAGAAGATGCCGGCGCCAGCTGGAATGCGCGAAAAGTGGGTACGGAAGAAACAACCCAGGCGATTACCTGTGACAGCAGCAACAAGCTGTGGGTCGTGGGTGCCTTTGCAACGATACTGAACTCAGCGGACAAGGGGACAAGCTGGTCCTCTTACTCGACCGAGGAAGACATCATCCTCAACAATATCCAGTTTATTAATGACGACGAAGTATTTGTCAGCGGTGAATTTGGTACCCTGATGAAGTCTTCGGACGGTGGCCAGAACTGGGAGACCATGCCACCCATGCAGGAAGACTTCTATCCACAGGACATGTATTTTGAAAACAGCCAGATGGGCTGGGTGGTCGGCCTTGTCGGCGTCATCCTGCATACCAGCGACGGTGGGCGTAGCTGGACGCCACAGGAAAGCAATACCCTGGTTTCACTTTTTCGCATGGAAAAAACAAGTGGCCCCTTACTGGTTGTCGGGGGTGAAGGAAAAATTCTGGGCCTGGAAAACGACCAGTGGTCCGAAATGGATCATGGACAGACCATACGTCTTTATCTTGGCGGCATCGTATCCCTGCAAAACAACCGTGTCCTCGTTGCGGGGCCTGGCGGAATTCTGCACATCCTGGATATGAACCAGCTTAAACCAAAGTACGCGGGATTGTTCGACGAGAACATCAATCTTGCCGCCAACAGTGAGGGGGAGTAGGCCATGGAAAATACCGGTTTCTTTCCCAAGCTAAGTAACTTCCTGTTTGATAACAGGCGGGTTGTTCTTGCTGTTATCGCACTCATCACGGCCTTTTTTGCCTGGCAGATCCCCTCGGTAAGAATGCTGTCTGACTTTGCCGACCTGCTGCCGCAGGAGCATGAGTACATCAAGCTCCATAACGAGATCCGCGACACCTTTGGCGGCGCGAATATTATCGTGATGTCCGTGACTGTGGATGAAGGAACGATTTTTAACAATGACACGCTGGATCGTATTCATCGTATCACGCAAAAGCTCGATGAGGTCACCAACATCAATCATAACCTGGTGACCAGCCTGACCCATCGAAATACGCGAAAGATATGGATCACACCGGATGGCACGATTCGATCCAAGACCTATTATGACCCCCAGCGTGGTGAATACACTGAAGAAGAGCTGGCAAAGATCCAGCGCGACGTCATTTCAAGTAATAACGTCTACGGCCTGCTTGTATCACCGGATCTTAAATCCGCCCTGGTAAAAGGCACGCTCAACGAGGGCCAGCTGCGTTACCGGGTTGTGTTTGACGAGTTACAGAAAATTCGCGAAGAAGAGTCCGCACCCGGCGTGACTATTCACGCTACCGGTAACCCGGTGCTGGTGGGCTGGGTAGATTCCTACAGTGGGCAAATCCTGCAGATTTTCAGTATCACCATTCTCATCGTGCTCGCCATACTGGTTGTCTATACCCGGCGTGTTTACGGCATTTTCCTGCCACTACTGGGGATGATCCTGACCACCATCTGGGGTGTGGGCTTCATGGGCCTGTTTGGCTACAACCTGGATCCATTGATGCTGGTTGTGCCTTTCCTGATTTCTGCACGTTCCATGTCCCACGGTATCCAGAAAATCGAGCGCTACTTTCTCGAGCTTTCACTCACTGAAGACACCATCCAGGCGGCGAGGAATACCTTTAACTCGCTGTTCCGTCCGGGTGCGCTGGCCATCGTTGCTGACGCGGCTGCGCTATACCTCATTGGACTGGGATCGGTGCCTATCAATGACAAGATGGCAGTGTACGCGTCTTTCTGGGCGCTCATCATGGTGGTTACCGTACTCATCGTGATTCCCATGACGCTGGCGGAGTTACCGCGACCGAAGAACACGGCCCTGAAGACAACGGTGATTCGCAAGATCTTTCCCAAGCTGGCGCTGGTTGTCTCTACGCAGAAGCGTTCCCGTAATGTACTGATTGCCTGCCTGTTGATCTCCATTGGTGCCAGCTACATGGCCAAGGAAGTCAAGGTCGGCGAACCGGAACCGGGCTCACCCCTGCTTTATCGCGATCATGACTACAACATTTCCTCTGAAACCATCAATAGCAGTTTTCCCGGTTCTGAAGAAATGTTTATTATTGCCCGCGCTGATGAGAAGGGTGGATTGAAGCGACCGGAAGTACTGAAAGCACTAACCGATTTTAAAAACCACATGATGCTGGATCCCAACCTCGGTGGTGTAAAGGGTGTTAATGATTTGATCAAACAGGTCAACCAGATGACCCGCAATGACGATCCACGCTGGGGCGTGGTGCCCACGGTGAATTCCAATATTGGTGGGCTGATGTTCATGTACATGATGTCAGCTCCGACACCGGGCGCATTGCTTGAATACATCGATACCGATGAAAAGATCGCCAACATGGTTTTCTACTACAAGGATCACACCGGTGAAACCATACGACGTTCCATTCACATGGCGAAGGAATGGATTAACGATCCGGCTAACCAGGTGGAAGGACTACAAATTGATCTTGCCGGTGGCCCGGTGGGTGTGACGGCAGCCATTGACGAAGAGGCATACGAAACCAACCTCATCGTGGTGCCTGCAGTGCTGCTTCTTATCCTCGCATTTACCTTCTGGTTTTACGGTACCGTGCACAGTGGTGTGATGATGCTCGCTTCCATGGGTTTCGCCACGACTCTCACCTACGCCTGCATGGGTATTCTTGATATGGGTCTGAACGTCAACACGGTGCCCATGATTGCTGTAGGTATCGGGCTCGGCGTGGACTATGCCATTTACATGATGGACCGTATCAAGGAGGAGATGCACTTTGCCAGTAACCTGCAGGAAGCGGTCACGCGCGCCGTGGGTACCACGGGTGTGGCTATTGCTTTTACCGCGACCACGCTTATAGGCGGCATTATCATGTGGGTGTTTATTTCTGACCTCAGGTTCCAGGCTGATGCGGCGCGCCTGCTCATCATTATGCTGGTACTCAATGCCTGTTCCGCCATGTTCCTGGTGCCGGCCTGGGTGGATATCTTCAAGCCGAAGTTCATCATGGATGCGGCGAAAGAGCACTGGAGCGAGAAGGATCATGTGCACGAGGTCTAGGATGGTCGCCAGGATTCGAATTGTGTAAAAAATACAACTCGTAAGTTGCTGAAATATAAGAGGTAAAGTGCAGGAAAATTACCCGTAGTAGAAAGGCTAAAAAGCGGTAGTAATTGTTGAAAAAATAGTTATAGTACAAAAATATCGATATTTTCTAATAGTCACGACATAACGATAGATGAGGGGGAAGTTATGATAAAGCCGTGCTCAAACACACGCTTTCTCAGTGTGGTAATCCTTGCATTCCTTGCAAGTACATCGACCCAGGTTGGCGCCTGGAACTCCAAGGATGGTTCACTTGAAGTACACGGGTTCGTGGACAGTACCACCCATGGTCGATTTGACTATGGCCTGTCCAAGCAACGTGTCCGTGGACAGGTCGAGTGGTCAAAGATTTTTAAACCCAACGGTGTTTTCTCAGAGATATCCATGCACGGTACCTTCCGCGCGGTATACGACGGTGTGTACGATCTCAACTCTGATGAATACGGTGATGACTCCGGTGGTGCAGTGATGGGGCGCAGCTCCGGCAGCACGGTACCGGTGACAAACCTGCCCTCTCTAGTGTTTCCCAATGAGACAGCCTGGGGTGCTTCACCAGTAACGGCCGGTGTTCCCCTGCTACCCGGCGGTGGTGACTTTGGTTTTGACCTGACCGCAAACCCCAACGAGGGTCTGAAACGAGTCAGTAGCGAACTGGGTAACAGCAATAACAACGGCGCCTTTGGTGGCGGTCTCGATTTCTACACCCCGACCCGCCCCTGCGATGTTGACTCCCGCGGCTGTTTGCCGGGCTACATGAACTGGGATGAAAATGATTTGCGCTTTCCCGAGTTCACCAGCCGTCTTGGTTTCCTTCGTGAAATGTACATTGATGCCACCATGCCTTTTGACAATGGTGACGAAATTAACTTTCGCGTTGGCCGCCAGCAGGTTGTCTGGGGTCGTACTGACCTGTTTCGAGTCCTCGACGTGGTTAACCCGGTCGACTATTCCATCCAGAACATTTACGAAGAACTGGAAGACTCACGTATTCCGGTGGGCATTTTCTCCGCCGAGTATCGCGCCGGTGCAGTGGGTGCCTTTGATGACCTGAACTTCCAGCTCATCTGGAACTTTGAAAAATTCCGACCCAACTTCCTTGGTCAGGGTGGTATGCCTTACAACATCCTGCTTGCCGGTGACCTTTTCAGGGCGCTGGGTAACTGCTGGCAGAACGGTTGTACGGTAAGTAACTTTGCCACGGGCCTTGCCACCGAAGGAAACCTGGCAACGGACTTCCCGGCCCAGACCATCGGTATTCGTAATGTGAATATCCCTGACTGGAAGGCTGACCAGGGTGGTTTCCGTATCGAGGGTGTGTTCAAGAGCGTAGGTTTCTCTGTTAACTTCCTGAGTTACTACTCACAGTTGCCGTCCCTGCGTGGTGGTATTCCAACGCGCAACCCCTTCGTAGGTTCAACCATTCCTGCTGCTGGTTGTCCGCCTGCTGCTGTGAGCCCGGATTTCGCACTCTGTCCGCTTGGCTTTAACCCCTTTGATCCGACAGACGTTCCGGGAGCTTTGCGAACCCGCGGATTTGTGCCAGCCTTTGACGTGCACTTTCCACGTGTGAACCTGGTTGGTGGTTCTGCCGACTTCTATATTGACCCGATCAAGTCTGCCATCAGGGTCGAGGTGGCACATACCTCCGGCGAGGAGTTTGCCGACACCTCGCAGTTCAGGCTGTTTTCTGAATCCAACGTACTGCGTTGGGTCATTGGATGGGACAGGCCAACATATATCCGTTTCCTTAACCCGAACCGAACCTTCCTGTTGTCCGCGCAGCTGTTTGGTCAACATATCCTGGATCACGAATCCATTACCACGCCGTTTGGGCACCAGATTGGATTCCAGGACTGGAAAGATAACTACATTGCTACCTTCCTGTTTCAAGGGTTCTATGCCAACGACCGGGTATTGCCACGCGTCATCACGGCGTATGACACCGGCGCACAGGCGGGTGTGATATCTCCCGGGGTTGACTGGCTGGTCAACGATAACTGGAGAATCACCCTGGCGGGTAACTTCAAGTTTGGTACGGGTCATCGTGAATCAGATGACGGTCGTACATCCAACTCCCTGCCTCCGTTTACCGCAGGCCCAGCCTGTGATGCAACAGCTCCCGGGCCGGCTTGTTTCCCCGGTGGTGGTGAGTTTTCCAGTATCGGTATTCGTCGCGGCTTTGAACCACTGGGCCGCTTCAAGTCTGGCCCAATTGGCATGGCCCAGCACGAAGACGAAATCCAGTTGCTTGTTAGATACAGATTCTAAGAATAATTTTTGGAGGGCGAAGTATGTTTAAGTTAACAAAAATTGCAGTCCTGGCAGGCATACTGGCTGTCACCGCGACAGCAACCCAGGCGCAGTTCACCGAAGAGGATGTGAAGAACTCCTTTTATCCCTACGAGAACTTCACACCGGAGTTTCCCGGTTACACACCTGGAATGAAAATCAACCAGGGTAACGTGGACCAGTTCAAGGATATTCTCGACCCCGCGCTGTATGACCACGTGAAAAGGGGTGACGTGGAACTGCAGACAAAGGCAACCGAGTCACTTGAGCTGCATCCCAACTACATCAAGGCAACCATGAACGCGGTGAATAATCCACCCAGCCTGAGTGGTGATGGACTGGTGGACAATTTTGTTGCCGGTCGCGCCTTTCCTGCAGAGCCTGACACTAACGATCCGCAGGCCGGTCTCAAGCTGGCGTGGAACTACCAGTACGGTTATAACTGGGGTGATAATGCTGCAATTAAACCTTTCTACTGGAAGTTCCGCAGTATGAAGAGCGGAAAAGTGGAAAGGACCATTAAATGGGCATTTCACTTTCTTAACTGGAAGCACCGTGTCAACCAGGCCCCGGTCCCTGAATTCGAGGACAACCCTGGCGGCCTGTTCCGCTCCATTTACCTGCATGCTGCCGAGCCCTTTGACATTGCCAACACGCAGGTACTGATTCACCGGTATAAGAATGACCTCAAGCGTGACGATGCCTGGCTCTACCTGGGCTTTCAGCGTCGCGTTCGACGACTGGCAACAGGCCAGACCACGGACGCATTCCTTGGCACCGACATCATGATCGAGGACTTCGAGGGCTATAATAACCGCGTGTCTGACTATGACTGGACTTTTGTAGGTACCAAGAATGGCCTTCTGCCTTTCCACAATCATAATGATCTTGCACTGGCCACTGATATGCCGCCTGAAGCGGACGGTTACCAGTACGTGGACTTTGGTGGAAAAGGCGGTTGCTACCCCGAGACGACCTGGGAGCTGCGCAAGGTGTATGAATTACACGGTACACCAAAAGACAAGAACCACCCGCTCAGCAAGCGAGTCATGTATCTTGATGCACAAACTGCCACGATTCCGAGACAGGCAGAGTTCGACCGCAAGGGAGACCTGTGGAAGTCCTTTACCATTTGCCAGGCCTATCCTGACAAGCACATGGCAAAGAACAAGGGTACCGGTGTATCCATCGACGATTGCTTCATGATGCAGGATGTACAGGCACAGCACTGTACTACCGGGCAGTTCAAGGGACAGGTCGATCCATCCCTGAACCCGGTATCGAAGTTTACCGTGCAGAACCTGCGTAAGAGCGGTCGCTAGTTTTTACGGCATTGACGAAAGGGGGCTTAAGCCCCCTTTTTTTTCTGAAATTATCGTATACAGGTGAATTGAATGACTGATTCCGTCGATCTAAAAATATTCTTCAATTTCAGAAGCCCCTATTGCTATCTCGCCAGCAAGACCATGTTTACACTGCTGGAAGACTACAACGTCAACCTGGTCTGGCGTCCACTGGGTGGTTGGGATGGGCGTTCACCACCGGATCGAGCCAAGGTAAAAATGCCGCTGGCTCGACAGGACGTGGCACGCTGGGCAAAGCGCATGGGCATTCCCTGCAACCCGCCGCCTCCTACCACCGATCCAACCATGGCCGGCATCGGCTCATTAATGGCAGAGAGAGAAGGCTGCCTGCTTGAGTACATTGTTGAAGTGATGCGTTGTGAATGGGCCGGTAGCAATGACATTGGCCAGAAAGATATTCTTATCCCAGTGGCTGAAGCGATTGGGCTTGATGCAAATGACTTTGAATCTTTTATCGATGACCCGGCCAATGCGAAGCAACTGGAAGACAACTGGAGCGAGGCGCAGGAGCTGGGAGTGATTGGTGTGCCTTCTTTTATCGTCAACGATCAAATCTTCTGGGGAAATGATCGCATTGATTTTGTCGAGGACTACCTTGTCGAGTTACGCATGGTAAAGGCGTAAGCATGTAACTTGAGGTGAATAACATGAGAATTTTTTCTAACAAGAATCGACCAGTTCATCTTGGACCTTATCCACTGGAACGACTTGCCAGGTGCGATGAGATACCAGCTCTCGATGCCGTCGAAAGTATGCAAGCCATGCAAGTTGAGATTCCGGGTCAGCCCCTGTCCATGGCGAATGCCTTTCGTGACTACATCAATTTTTTTGATCGGGTGCGTTTGGGAGAGGCTGCACCCAGGAAAGCACCGGTACCTGATTCTACAGAGGAACGATCTAATCACCTCAAAGCGGCGGCCTATTACCTTGATGCCAGTATGGTTGGAGTTTGCCGTATTGAACCTGTTGCAGTTCTTAAAAACCCACTCGTTAATGAATCATTGCTACAGGCTGAAGAAAGAGAATATGCCGCAGGGTCTGCTGATAATGCGATGGCACAAAGTAGCGTGAAAGAAGGTCGGGAAACCTGGGCAAGAACGGCGGAGGATAGTTTTAAACCGGAAGAGCAGTCTTTTGCGATTGTTGTACTTGTTGAACATACCCGGGATATAAAACAGGATGAGCCGGGGGCAAAGTGGTTGCAGGGTACTCAGGAACAACGCGCAGCTGTCAGAGCCGCGGAAGTGGCGGCGGTACTGAGCAATTACATTCGCTTTCTTGGTTTTGAGGCGAGTCTACATACTCATACCGCGTCTGACCTCAGTCTTGATCACCTGGTACTTGCGTCAGGTCTTGGTGAAATTGCAGGAAGCAATGGTTCAACGAGAATTAGTAATCCCTACCTGGGCGATGCCTATAGCGTGGCAGTCATATCAACCAGCATGGAGTTACAGGTAGATAAACCACTGGCAAAACGTGAGGGTTTGAATAAATTTAAGTCCCATGGCCCGGCATGGTGGCTGGGTGTGGGCGGATCGCGACCGGGATTTAAAGGACGTCTTTTTAATAACAGGCCTTTTCATCTTGGGCCTTATCCCATGGAGACCGTCAAGCGTGTAAATGAACCGACTACATTAATAGACCGCCCTAATGTCCCCCGGATACCCAAGCGTCATGACATGTTTATTCGAGCAGCGCTTGGTGATCTTGGGCCCAAGCCCCAGGGTGAGTTAAATAATTTTCGCATGATTACCAAGTCCCCTTTTGGACATGCGCTGGTACCACCACTGGGTGGTATGGTGCCGTTACAGTATGGTAAGGAGGCGGATGAAATTACGCCCGGGACTGAAGATGCCCAGGCCAATAGTGATGCGATAAAGGCCGCACTCTATTATCTTGGTGCGGACATGGTGGGTATCTGTGAATTACCGGAATACGCGTGGTACTCCCATGACACTGATGGTTCAGAGATTAAACCCTATCACAAGTATGGTATCGCGGTGCTGATTGACCAGGGACATGAGACCATGGAGGGTGCCAGTGGAGATGACTGGATCAGCGGAGCTCAAAGTATGCGTGCCTACATGCGAGCACAGTTAATCGGCGGCATCGTCGGAGCTCATGTCAGGAACCTTGGATATTCAGCTCGTGGCCACAGTGTAATGGACCAGGATGTGCTGCATATTCCTGCAATACTTGAGTCAGGCCTGGGTGAACTCAGTCGTATTGGTGAGCTGGTGTTGAATCCCTTTGTGGGGCCAAGGTTCAAATCCGGTGTCATCACCACGGATATGCCACTTGTTCCAGACAAACCCATTGATTTCGGCCTGCAGGATTTCTGTGAGAAATGTACCAAGTGTGCGCGTGAATGCCCCTGCACGGCGATCCCCTTTGGTGACAAGATCATGTTTAACGGTTACGAGATCTGGAAGCCGGACGTGGAAAAATGCGCAAAGTATCGCATCACAAATAGCGCGGGCTCCATGTGCGGTCGGTGTATGAAGACCTGTCCATGGAATATCGAGGGGGTATTGAAGGAGTGGCCTTTTCTCAAGGCGGCAATGCATTTACCGTTTACCCGGGAGTGGATTGCAAAACTGGATGACAAGGTAGGTAATGGCACGATTAACCCGGTAAAGAAGTGGTGGTGGGATATGGATACCAACGAACAGGGTGAAGTCGTTATGGCCAGCAAGTCGAACGAACGGCAGCTGACGTTTCATCGAAATATCACTGCCGAAAAACAATCCATGGCTTGCTATCCCGCAGATATTGCATCGCCACCCGTTTCTGAATCGCCGGTCACACCGGACCGAAAAGAAGGCCGGGTGCGATACAAGGAAGCCATGAAGCCGGAAAAATACCGCGCATCAATGTAATCAACGCCGAAGTCGTCATGCATACCACCGCGGTTCTTTTTTTTCTTGTTTTCGCCAGCCTCGCTGCAACAGCCGACGTCGTTGATGATGCCTTCTCCATTGACGAGAGTTCGACTGCTGGTGAGCAGGCTGGCCTGGTTATCGACGCGACAAATGTTGCCGACTACCAGCAATACCTGGCGCCAAAGCTGGGTGAACTGATCGCCGATGGTTTCTACACCGTTAAAATTGGTGAGAAGCTTTCATTTAAACCCGCCCAGGAATATATCGATGCCACGAGGGAGCACCTGGGAAAAACCACCCTTGGTGACAAGCCCGGCATTATCAATGATTATGTTGCGGGCAGACCATTCCCCGAGGAGCCGGATATTAACGATCCAAGGGCAGGGGACAAGCTGGCCTGGAACCTGCGTTATACCTATGCCTACGATAGTGGCGAGGTAACAGACTTTTTCTGGAATTATCGTGATATGCGCAAGGAAAAACTCGAGCGCACCCTGTCATTCTATGCGAGCTCTCTTCGCTTTATGCACCGCCACGTGGAAGAACCCCTGCCGGCATTGAAGAGAAACCCATCGGAGATATATAACACATTGTATCTCAAGGTACTGGCACCACCGGACCTGCGGGGTACGCAGCTTTTAATCCAGCGCATGGAAGATGACACCAAGCAGGAGCAGGCATGGCTTTATCTGGCAACTCAACGAAGGGTGCGACGCCTTGCTTCGGGGCAAACCACCGATGCCTTCCTGGGAAGCGACATCATGATTGAAGACTTTCTTGGTTATAACGGTCGTATCATGGATCAAAAGTGGACCTACCTTGAAACACGCCATGTACTTCTACCTTTTTTTGATCACAGCAAGATGCCACTGGTTGATGTAAACAACCAGCAGGATGGCTTCCGGTTTATCGGCTTTACCGGAAAATCCGATTGTTTTCCAGATATCACCTGGCAACTGAGAAAGGCTTATGTACTCGAGGCTGCGCCCTACGATGAGCGTCATCCACTATCAAAAAGGCTGTTCTATGTTGATGCTCAAACCATGCAACCCGCCTACGGTAACATCTTTGACCGTGCCGGGAACTTGTGGAAAGTTGCACTGGCGGGTTATGCCCATCCTGACAGCCATCACCCGGCCAACCATGGTTCCGGGACGCCCATTATCGATGTGGTATCGATGATTGATATCCAGGCTATGCATTGTACGACATTGCAATTCAAGGCAAGATTGCCGGAGCGGAAATTGAAGGAGACGGATTTCACCGTTCAGACTCTACGTAAGAAGGGGCGGTAGAGGGAAACAGAAGAATGTCATGCTGGTGTAAACCAGCATCCAGTGAACAATTCAATTAATCGGATTCTGCTTTTCACCAGAATGGCAAAAGTTTTTTATAAGTAAGCAAAGGAATAACAATGTACGATCTATACACATGGTCTACGCCAAACGGTCGCAAGGTCTCCATCATGCTCGAGGAAATCGGTGCCGAGTACGATGTTCATCCCATTAATATTTTGAAAGATGAGCAGTTTGCCGAAGATTTCCTGGAAATTAGTCCTAACAACAAGATCCCAGCCATAGTCGATCGCGAGGCGGGGATCAGCATGATGGAATCAGGGGCGATACTTCTTTACCTGGCCGAAAAGCATGACTGCCTAATTGCGAAGGATATCGCCGGGCGTGCCAGCACGCTTGAATGGCTCATGTGGCAAATGGGCGGAGCAGGTCCTATGCTGGGCCAGGCACATCACTTTGTTCACTTTAATCCTGATAAATCTGAATACGCAAAGGAGCGTTATAGCAAGGAAGCGGCACGCCTGTATTCCGTGCTTGATAAGCGACTTGCAGATTCACCCTACCTCGCTGGCGATGAATACAGTATTGCCGATATCGCGACCTGGCCCTGGATATCACGCTATGAGTGGCAGGGAGTTGATTTCAATAACTATCCAAACGCACTGCGCTGGTATAGGGAGATCGCCGAACGTCCGGCCGTACAAAAAGGTTTTGTTGTACCCAATCCGGCAGACATTCCCATGCCTGGCTAACAAGGCAATCATGTCCCGGCTCGTAACAGAGGCACTCAGTGAACACACCGGTGTTCGAATCAGTGGCATCGACCTGGCGGGCGGGGTGGACGAGGATACAGTTCAGCAACTTACTCACTTACTTTATCAGCATGCGATTATCTGCATCAGCGAGCAGGTAATGTCGCCGACGCAGTTGGCCGATTTTGCACAACGTCTTGGTACCCCTGTACCCCACGTCGAAGAGTCACTCCACCTTGATGGCATATCAGAAGTCATGTCGTTGTCCAATGCCGACAACAGGGATGACCGCCAGCTAAATGGTGGTGCCCACTGGCATACGGATCTTATTCATACGGACGAGCCGGCCAGTTTTACCATGCTCAATGCTGTTGCCGTGCCTGCATCCGGTGGACGAACCCTGTTTGCCAACCAGGCACAGGCCTATGATGGATTGAGTGCTGAAACCCAGGAGTTATATCGCGAACTCGTGATTCAGCACTGTTACGAGGGACGCACCGATGGCTCAATGCCGGTACTGGAGTATCCGCTGGTAAGACGGCATCCCGTCACGGGCAGGCCGGCGCTTTACGGTGCCTGCGGCACGGGTATCGGCATTCTAGGTCAAAGTGAAGAAGAGTTCAGGCGTCTTTACCACGATGTCAGCGAGTATGCGACAGGCGACGATTTCGTTTATCGACACCAGTATCATCTTCACGATCTTGTTATCTGGGACAACTCGCAACTACTCCATGCGGCGGAAGTATTACAGCGCTCAAAAACTGACGCCGACAGGAGAATCATGCACAGGGTCTCGGTGCGTGGCTGGCCATCCGCTTGATGTCATCATGAAGAACATCAAAAAATTCCCCCTCTTTTTTGGCTCTACCGTTGTGCTGGGCTGTTTTATCGGCATGGTTGGAAGTACCGGGGGAATGTTATTTTCCAGTCTCGGTGTACTGGCCAGTCCTCTCGCCGCAGAATTTGGCTGGAGTCGTGGAGAAATATTTTTTGCCATAAGCGTACTCACGGTGGGTATTATTCTCGGCATACTTGCCAGTGGTCCACTACTTGATCGCTATGGTTCACGTAAGGTGCTGCTTGTCTCCGTTGCGCTGTCCATTCTAGTTGTTGCTCCTGCACCGTTTTATGTAAACAGCCTGCCAACTTTCTACCTGATGATATTCCTGGGTTCCCTTATTGGCGGCCCCACCAATACCGTAGCCTATGCCAGGGTTGTCGCAAGCTGGTTTGACCGACGTCGCGGACTGTTCATAGGTATCAATGCTTCCGGGATGGGAACCGGCTTTGCGCTAGTGCCCCTGCTGACAAACCAGGTGCTGGATCACGGTGGCTGGCATGCGGGTTACTATCTATTGGCAGGGATCATGCTGCTGGTGGTATTGCCTTGCATATTCCTGTTGGTCGTCGATGAGCCTGCAGATATTGGCCTCGAAGTTGATGGCAAGGCAGCGACGCAGGATGATGAAGCCGAGAAGGACGGGCTGCAATCCAACCTGAATTTCAGGCAGGCCGTAAAAACACCGGCGTTTGTTCTTCTTGTGATCCTTGCACCCACGCTGGCATTTGCACTTTATGGCACGTTCTCGCAGCTTGTGCCCATGATGGGGGACAGGGGTATTGATGCGACCCTTGCTGCCTTTATTGCATCCACGGTGGGGATCAGCATGGCCGTCGCGCGACTGCTGGTGGGATTTCTGCTGGATCATTTCTTTGCACCACGCCTCGCCATGTTCCTGTTTGGACTGTCATTGCTCGGTGTGCTCTTCCTGTTACTGGGAAACCACGTAGCACTGTACTTTGCCGGGGCCATGCTGGTGGGTTTTGGCATTGGTGCCGAGGGAGATCTTGTTGCCTACCTGGTAAGCCGTTACTTTGGCATGGCTCACTTTGGCACTATTTTTGGCTGTGTATTCAGCGCCTACATGATGGGGACAGGTGTAGGACCCTTTGTCTTTGGCGCTGCGTTTGATACTTACGGGAATTACGACAACATTCTCGTTCTTTCCGCGGGCCTGTTGCTGCTATGTATTGTATCGCTGAATTTTTTCGCACCCTATAACAGGTATCTCGACAGTACCGGGTAGTTAAACTCGAGACCTGCTGTCTATCCGCGCCAGTGCAAGGCTGGCCAGGAGTATTGAAACGAAGGCAAAAGCAGTAGCGGGAACAAAGTTATTGTCCTCGATCAAAAGGCCGGCGATGGCCGGGCCAACCATGGCACCGAGGGCAAGGCTCGAGGACATCAGTACTGATAGCTTTCCACCCCGGTCTACGCTGGCGACAACGCCCATCTGGTAAGCCATGGAAAAATTCCACATGCCCGAGAGAAAAATACACACGACAACAAACACGGCGGTATCAAAATTTATCGATAGCACAAACAGAACGGCCGATAAAAGAACAAGGGAAACCAGCAGGGGAATGGCCCGGCCGTGACGGTCATTGAGCGCCGCGGCGGCGAAGGCGCCCAGGCCTCCACCAATGACGCCGTAGGAAAGTGCGCGTCCAATATTCACCGCGCTGATGTCATTGCTGCTGGCGATACGCTCCACAAATGCCCATACGCCGGACAGTCCGGCCATGAATAGCATCAGGCAGAATAGCGCCAACCAGGTTGCCGCGCTTCCCTTGGAACTGGAAACGTGGCTGGCCTCGTCGGGCCTGTTGAGTGCGCCGGGTAACCAGCCAGTGGAAATTGATAGCAGGAGAAATACCAGGGCCACGCTAATGCAGAAACCCTTGAAGCCCCAGGTACTAATCACCAACCACGGCAAAAGGAATAACAGTACTGCAGCGACAAGTTGCTCCGCTGCAAGCTTGAAGCCGAAGTTTCGGTCAGGTTTACTGCTTGCACTGAGAATTTTTATACACAGGCTAAACAGGGTGCCACCACCACAGCCAGCGATAAAAAAAAGGCACAATAATAAACTGTAGTTCGCAGTAAATGCTGCTGCTGTAAGCCCTCCAATTAAAAGTCCATGGGCAACAAGCGACAGCCAGCGCCAGTTCACCTTGTGAACCCAGAACACGATACTCAGGCATACACCCAGGTAGCCGGCAAAATAGATAGAGGCGAGAAATCCCGCGTCACTATTGGAGAGAGCAAGGTCGTCTATAAGGACACCAATAAGGAGAGGCATCAACAGGAATAGCGTGGACGATGTTGCAGATATCGCCGAGGCTGCGAATACTGTTTTGCTTTCCTGCACGTTAGTTGGCTTTTTGTTGAACCAGGGGACAGCTTAATTCAGATCATCAAAGTGCTGAATACCCCTGTGGTTCTTACTTGCTACCTGGCGCCAGATACTGATATTACGATCCGGTTCAAAAAGCTTTTCCCTGAACCAGCCCTCGTCATTCTCGTAAAACTCCTGCTGTGCCTCGCGCGCCCAGATATCATCAGAATTGAAGCCAATCAGGGCAAGGTCTTTCCATTTTGAGTCAAACTCCTCGGCAAACCTGGTTTCTTCATCTTCATTTTCAACCACGCGACCCAGTGTTGGAAGGTAATAATGCCGGCCTGGTTCGATGGGGACATACCACTCGAATTGAGTCAGGCTCGGATCGGGCCAGGGCTGCACGCGTAGAACACCGGGCAACCAGATACTGATGTCAAAGGCGACACGATTGGAACCGAGATGTCCATCCAGCACCTTTTCTCCTTCAACGGTACCTTCAAAGACTGGCTCACAGTGGTCAGCAAGCAGGTCAAAAACACCCTTGGGGCCATTGTCGTCATCAACGATCTTGAAGGTATCGCGACTGGTTGGAACGAAGCCAAGGGGCAGGGCAATGTCATTTCCTTCAACGAGGATTGAATCCTTGTGTATAAAGACATGGGTGCTATCAAAACCGTTCTCGCAGCCAATACGCCAGTCAGACTCAACCTCCTGGCGCATACCGCGAATGGCACGGTCGTCATCGAGAAAACCGGGTGGGACATCGTGGGCGAGTGGCGGTGGTTCAATATCCCCTATAAAAACAAAGATCAGTCCCTTGGCTTCCTGCACTGGATAAACAGGGATGCTGGCCTGCCCAATCATGTTGCTCTGGGGATTGGTGATGATGTCACATAGCTTGCCACTACGCAGGTCGTAGGTGAAGCCATGGTACCAGCAGGTGATGGTCCCTTTCTTGTAACACTCCGGTTTTCGCGAAAACGGCACACCCCGGTGCAGGCAGCGGTCTCTCACCGCCAGCACCTCTCCGTCAATACGGGTGAGAAGTAGCTTGTCGCCGAGCATCCTGTGCTGCACAAATTCGCCTTCTTTTAATTCATGGGAGAAAAGGGTGGGATACCAGTGATTTCGAAAGCCCAGCTTGGCCTCGACGTAATCCCGGTATGTCGAGCATTGTTCGAGTATTTCAGGGGCTACCATGTGTTTCCTGGACATCGCGTATTTTCCGGGGCCGTATTTTGATGGAAAGATAATGGTACTACAGGCCGGAACGGGGCTGTCAATGATTAGTCCGCAGGCACTATTTTTGCCGTATCCCGTCGTTGGATAAGCCTCTAAAATTCACTAACAAAAACCACCGAACCAGGGTCTCACAATGAGTACAGCCGAAAACACCGCTGCGGCAGATTTACTGCCTGAAGTGCTGGCATTTCGCCAGCGATTTCCTATTTTCCAGGACAAGGTACACCTGGCCAGTAACGCCATGGGAGCGGTAAGCGACATGATGGAACAGGCGCACAGGGACTTCCTCGATGACAGGAACAAGTACGGTGCCAGCTGGGAAGTCGCCATTCCCCGCCAGGAAGAATTGCGCAAATCTTTCGCCGATTTTATCGGTGCTAAACCCGGTGAAATTGCAATATGTTATTCCGCCAGCCAGGCCATGGGTACGCTGGCCACCTGTTTTGACTGGTACGGTGACCGCCAGTACCTTGTCGTGGATGATTATGCCTTTCCCTCTGTTGCACAATTGTGGCGTGCGCAGCAATCCCGGGGAGCGAAGTTACGTCGCGTTGCACCTAACGACGAGGGCCTGCTGCTACCGGAGCATTTTGATGAGCATCTTGATGACAAGGTTAAGGCCGTATCCGCCGCCCAGGTGTGTTACAAGAATGGCCACTTGCTCGACGTGAAGGCGACTGCAAAAAAAGTACATGATGCCGGCGCAATTTTTATTGTTGATGCATACCAGGGCTGCGGCAGTCGCAAGATCGATGTTCAATCCATGGGTATAGATGTACTGGTCACCGGTACGGTGAAATACATGCTTGGTTCTCCCGGCCTTGGCCTGATGTACGTAAAGGAAGAATTACTGGATGAATTACATCCAACTATCACCGGCTGGTTTGGTCAACAACAACAGGGCTCCATGAATATCGAGGCCCATGAAGAAGCAGATAGCGCCATACGTTTTCAGAGCGGCACGCCATCCCTTTCTCCAATCTATGACAGCCTCGCGGGACTGGAGCTGATCAAGTCCATCGGCATGGACAAGATCGAATGCTGGATTGATTACCTGACGGCCGAGGTCATGCGAAGGTTGAAGGAAGAAGGTTTTGTTCCGGCGACGCCTTCTGATCCAAAACAACGAGCTGCCCAGGTGGCAATACGCGCAAAAGACGTGGACGCTGCGGTAAGGGAACTGGCAAACCGGGGCATTACAAGCACCGGTCGGGACAATAACCTGCGCACGGCCTGGCACTTTTACAATACCCCGCAGGACATCGATATCCTGATGCATGCCCTGGACGAAATTCGGGATTTATTGTTTAGCGCGTGAGTTTTTATTTAGACGCCGATAGCGGGTTTCTTTTTAAGTGCCGTATGCCGTCGGCAACCAGCAGCAATACCGATAATCCAATCAGGGCATAAGCCAGGCCCTCTCCTGGCCCGGGTTTTTCCGCAAGGAAAATAATCGCCACCAGGAAAATAAAAAAGGGCTCGAGGTAACTCATTAATCCAAGCAGGGTCAGAGGTAGTTTCCTGCTCGCAGAAAGCCAGCAACTCATACCAAGCGTACCAAGTACGGCAATACCGGAAAATTTCAATATCAAGTCAAGGTTGTAGGCGAAAGGATGTGCTACGTCACCAAATTCAATGCATGCCCAAATTCCCGCCGGTAACAAGACGAGGTTTTCAATAAAAAAGGCACTCAGTACAGGTACCGGCTGGTACTTTCTTACAACCACGTATAGCGCAAAACAAATGGCGATAGTGATGGCTATCCAGGAAAACCCACCCGTCAACCAGATGCTACTAATAACAGCAAGCACGGTCAGGGCAGTGGCGAGCCACTGCAGGAACGACAATCTCTCTCTAAATACCACCAACCCAACCAGTACCAGCAGCAGGGGGCCGAGAAAAAAGCCAAGTGCGACCGCCAGGGTCTCTCCATTTAACGGTCCCCACACGAATAGACTCCAGGGAATACTGATGAGTAGCGTACCTGCGAGAAGGCCGGGCCAGTTCTTCAGCTTCATCGCTGGTTGCAGGACTTTCCCCAGCTGTCCCGAAATAACAAAGACCAGCATCAGTAGGATGCAGGTCCAGGTAACACGTTGGCCAATAATGGCAAAACTATGGATGGAGCCGGGTAACCACTGCAGGTAGGCCGGCATCGAGGCGAATATTACCGAGGCAAGAAATGAATACACAATACCAGCTTTCATGGGCGAGATTCTAACAGTCTCAGCAGGGGAGTGTTTGACGGGAAGCGGTGCTCCCTAGTCAAACAGGTCCCCGGTGGAATTTGCCGGTCCCTGTTCATGTAGCAGGTCATCGTGCTTTACCAGGTCCCCTTCGGCGAGGATATGCTGAATATCAAGATCTCGCGCTGCCAGGTAATCCGAAACCAGGAAGGTTCGATGACAGTGCAACGGATCTTTCTCGGCACACATGATGGCGATACGCATTTTTTCACTGCCTTTGAGCAAACGATCGATGCCGGAAAGAAACAGCGGTAATTCCTGGACCAGCTTAAAATCCACCTTGTCATTACGGTAGCATTCCGCTTCACGTCTTCTTGCGCCAAGTTCATCGCCGAGAAATACGTAGGCGATATCACTTGATAAGAGAGATTTTTTTAAGGTCTCTCGATTGTACTGTGGGTTATAGCGACTGTAGGGGGATGAACGGATATCCGCGACTGCCTCGATATCATGCGACCGCAACAGTGTCACGAAAGTATCAACAGGGTGGGTGGAGTGCCCGATAGTATAAAGCGTTTTGCCAGTCACTCTTGTCTTAAAGAGAGCGAGAAATCAGTTCCTTCATGATTTCATTGGTGCCACCGTAAATCTTTTGTACCCGTGCGTCTGTGTACAGGCGAGCAATAGGGTATTCCATCATGTACCCATAGCCGCCGAATAACTGCAGGCATTCATCCATCACCTTGCACTGCATGTCCGTGCACCACCATTTCGCCATGGAAGCTGTTTCATTGTCGAGAGTACCGTCGACCACTTTTTCAACACAATCATCGATAAATACCCGTGCCACCCGTGTAATAGTTTTCAGTTCCGCAAGCTTGTGTCGAATGGTCTGCATTTCCAGCAGGCTCTTGTTAAATGCTTTTCTCTCCCTCGTGTAGTCAATGGTCAATTGAAGCGCAGTTTCCATTGCCGCGACGCCGCTTAATGCCAGCAGGGTTCGTTCATAGGGCAGATCGTTCATCAACTGGTAAAAGCCCCGACCTTCCTCACCACCGAGCAAATTCGAAACAGGCACTTTTACGTCATCAAAAAACAGTTCACTGGTGTCCTGGCCCTTCATACCGATCTTTTCCAGGATGCGACCGACCTGGAATCCCTCAAGATCTTTTGTTTCTACCAGGACTATTGATGTTCCTTTTGCTCCCTCCGCGGGATCGGTTTTGCACACGACACCGATAATACCTGCCACGTAACCGTTGGTAATAAACATCTTGGAACCGTTTATCGTGTAATGATCGCCGTCCCGGGTAGCGCGGGTGCGAATATTCTGTAAATCGGAGCCCGCTCCCGGTTCACTCATGGCAATGGCGCCGACAAGCTCACCGGCGGCCATGCGGGGAAGGAAGTGCTGCTTTTGCTCCTCGGTGCCATGACGAAGCAGGTAGTTCGCCATGATGCTATGCACACCCTGTCCCCAGGAGCTGTAGCCTTTGCCGGCGGTTTCCTCGTAAAGAACGGCTTCGTAGCGGAAATCCGCGCCGACACCGCCGTATTCTTCCGGAATGTCCGTGCAAAGGAGACCCATCTCTCCGCACTTGCGCCAGAACTCCAGGTCGACGTGGTGTTGCTCACACCACTTTTCCTCGTTGGGAGCCATTTCAGCGGCGACAAACTTTTGCACGGCATCGCGAAAAATTTCCAGCTCTTCGTTCATCCACGGGGACTTGTGTTCCAGCATCGTTTTTACCTTCAAGTATTTTTAGTCTTCACCGGATTTTATAGTTGAAAAATGTCGTGGCAAACAATGGATTTGCTGCAGTACTGAAACAGGCAGTTGTGCGGGTAAAAGCAGGGTCAAACAGAGGGTATGTTGTGATTTTGCTACGGTCCTGACCCGCACTGTTCCTGCCGGGGCCGGAAATAACCGGATAAGCTCATGATCTTTAAAGTAATAATTTCGTTTATACCTTCTTTCCCCGCTGACCCAGCCACATCCGCTTGATTCGGGCTTTTAGCGTTTAATTTCAATCGATTATCGAGCGCTTCTTATCGTGTTGCATCAATTACCCAATATAACTAGTATGGGGCCATTAGCCTTACATATTTTAAGGTGTCATTTTTGTTCGTTTGGAGGGGAGACGTATGAAGGCATTCTTTTTTAAGGATCATAATTCCATTTTGCGAAACTGCTGTGCTGTAGTGTGCAGTTTTGTATTCCTTGCTTCAGCCCAGGCACAGATGCTTGAGGAAGTTGTTGTTACTGCACAGAAACGTGTTGAAAGCCTGCAGGATGTGCCTATTTCGGTCAGCGCCATCAATGGAACCAAGATTGTCCAGGCAGGTATCACGGAGTTGCAGGACATGACGGCCTATGTACCTAACCTGACCATGAATGAAACCGGTATTGGAACCAATATCACTATTCGCGGCGTCAGCTCCGGTATCAACCAGGGTTTTGAGCAATCCGCCGGTATGTACATTGACGGCATTTACTATGGCCGGGCACAGCTGGCAAGGGCGCCATTTCTCGATATTGAACGGGCAGAGGTGCTGCGTGGTCCCCAGTCAATTCTCTTTGGTAAAAACAGTATTGCCGGTGCTATCAGCCTGACCACGGCAAAGCCCACTGACGAATTCGAAGGTTCCTTCACCGCCCTGTATGAGCCAGGTGACGAGGAATACAACATCCGCGGCGTAGTATCCGGCCCTTTTAGCGAAAATTTCCGTGGTCGTGTTGCCCTGCTGATAAGTGGTATGGATGGCTATTACGACAACACCACCAATGGACGTGGCGAGCCTAACGAGGATGAAATGCTGGGTCGAGCAACCTTTGAATGGGACGTCACCGCCGATCTTACGGCTACCCTGAAAGTGGAAGCAGGTTCCTTTGACGCAAAGGGTCGTTTCCTTGAAGCGGTAAACCCGGTCGAGTTACCTGGCGGCACTCCCTACTCAGCCGTGCTTGGACTTTTCGGTACAGCACTGGAAACCGACCAGAACTTTGACCGTCAATCCAACGGCGATATCAGCAACAACGAGACCATGAATGTCACCTTTACTGCTGAATATGCCTGGGGCGAGCATACCATTACCTCCATCACCGGATACAACGGTTACGAATTCGACGAGGAATGTGATTGCGACTTTATCGATGCAGTGGTGTTTACTGCAGACCAGGATGAAGAGTTTGACCAGATCAGCCAGGAAATTCGCATCGCCTCACCGGTAGGTGAAACCATTGAATACATCGGTGGTTTTTTCTACCAGCATAGCGACCTGGATTTCCGTGACGGTATTAACGTTCCCACCAACAGTATTCTTCCTCCAGCGCTGTTTGCCGCGACCGGCGGTTTATCACCGGCACTGGCAGGCGCATCAACGCAGCGCACCTTTGAACAGGAGAGCGACCTGTGGGCGGTGTTTGCCCAGGTAACCTGGAACGTGACTGATGACTGGAGGCTGACGGTTGGCGGGCGCTATACCGACGAGCAAAAAGATGCATCACGAAGACAGTTCCATGTTGATGCAGCCGGGGTCGATAATGGCTTCGCCAATCCCCTGCTGAATACACTTTTTGGACTGTTCCGCATTGAGCCATATGCGACGGTTAATGGCAGCCGTAGTGAAGACAGGTTCACTCCGCACGTAAACCTGCAGTGGGATGCCACCGACGATGCCATGCTTTACTTCACCTACAGTGAAGGCTTCAAGGCTGGCGGGTTTGACGTACGTTCCAATGCCAGCCCTGATCCCACTACCAGCAACGCCATCCACACGCCGACTTTTCTTGGCGTTCTTGGCGCAACCGGTGACCCGGTAGCCGCTGCCGCGGCAGCCCAGTTGACTGGTGTGCTGGAGTATGAAGAGGAAGTGGCGGACACCTTTGAACTTGGCGGCAAGTTTACCCTGCTTAACGGCGCCGCTGAGTTGAATATCGCACTCTACCGTACCGAGTACACCGACCTTCAAACCAGCCAGTTTGATGGTACCCTCGGTTTTAACGTAACCAATGCCGGTGAAGCAACGGTGCAGGGTATTGAAATCGATGGTCGCTGGGCCGTGACGGATAACCTCACACTCATCGGTGCCTTTGCCCACCTGGACTTTGAATATGACAGGTTTCCAAATGCCCAGTGTGCATTTGGCCAGGCGCCAAACAGCACCACCAACCCGGGTCTCTGTGATGTATCCGGTCAGCGCCGCGAATACACACCGAGTTTTACCGGTAACCTGACAGGCGATCATACCTGGGCTATCAGTGACAACCTGGAAGTACACACCACGCTTGACCTGATTTACATGGATGATTACATCGCCGCGCCAACCCTGGATACAAGGCTGAGCCAGGATGCCTACATGAAGGTGAATGCACGTATCGGTGTCGGTGCACCTGACGGTAGCTGGGAAATAGCCGTGGTTGGCAGGAACCTGACAGACCAGGAAGTTGTTACCTTTGGTAATATCCTCCCGGTCTCAACGACGCTTACGGGTGGCACTGGTACAGCCTATTATGGTTTTTACGACAGGCCGCGCAGCATCGCGGTCCAGGGTTCCATCAGGTTCTAAATGTAGTTGATTTCAGCATGAAAGCCGGCAATGTCATGCATTGCCGGCTTTTTTTTATCTTGATAATTTTTTTCCGGGTCCATTCATGAGATATTCAAAGATTGTTCACGCGGTTTTTCTGTCCATTATTTTTTCTCTGACAGCCTGCAGTGACAATGAGGAACCTGCGGCTACTTCAAATAGCCTGCCTGGAAGCACTGGCGCGCATGCGACGGTCAAGGTTGAACAGGACAGGCTGGTAAGCTATAGCGAAGAGAGAGAAGCCTGTGATAACTACACGGCAAATCGACAGGCATTATTTGGCGATGTACATGTGCATACCGCGCTGTCGTTTGATGCCGCTGCAAACAGTACCGGCACTTACCCGGAAGATGCCTACCGTTTTGCCAGGGGAAAGAACATTCCTTTCTTTCCGGTTGATGAAAATGGCACTGTTACCGGGCAGATAAAGCTTTCCGAACCACTGGATTTCCTCGCGGTTACGGATCACGCCGAATTCCTCGGGGAAAGACGTCTTTGTCGTGACGAGAGTTCACCTCGCTATGACAGTGATTTTTGCAGGGATTACCGTACATCCGAACGCCATGGTATGAGACTTCTGGGTACAGTCGTCACCTCTGAGACTCCCGCGCGTATTGAGCAACTTTGCGGCAGCGACGGTGGCATTTGCAGGGAGTATGCATCAGCGCCCTGGCAACGCATTATCGACAGTGCCGAGGCTGCCTACGATCGCAGCAGTGAGTGCAGCTTTAGCAGCTTTGTCGGCTATGAATATACCGGTACACCACAGCTCGCCAACTATCATCACAACGTGATCTTCAGGAATGCCAACGTACCCGCCTTGCCCGTCTCCTATGTCGAAGCACGCTATGACCACCAGCTCTGGCAACAGCTGGATGATGGCTGCAGCGCTGAGAATAACTGTGATTACCTGACCATACCCCACAACAGCAACCTTGCTAATGGACGTATGTCGCCTTACCTGGGAATGGAGGCAAGTATCGACAACAAGCTGGCATATGCCGGCAAGCGCCTGCAGCGCGAACCCGTCATCGAGATATTCCAGCACAAGGGTAACTCCGAGTGCTTTAACGGGCTGGCGGGTATTCTTGGTGAGCCCGATGAACTTTGTAATTTTGAATCGGTGCGAACCATGGGCGAGGTTAATATCGGAACACCTATCAGCCTCAAGGATGGAAAGCTGCAGGTAGAGAAAGAAGAAGTGGTCACCGAGGACTGTGGCGATGGCATTGGCAGGTTTGGCATGCGTGGAGCTGGCTGCGTGTCTAAAAATGACTTTTTGAGATCGATGCTGTTGACCGGATTACAGGAAGAAAAGGACATTGGTCTAAACCCGGTAAAACTGGGTGTCATAGCGAGTACTGATACTCACCTTTCTACGCCCGGCGCAGTTTCTGAATCCAACTGGCAGGGACATGTATCAAAAGAATCCACGCCGGAAGAAAGACTGGTGCCGGGCTACCTGACCAGCGGTATCGTGGGAAATGCGGGTGGTCTCGCCGGGGTCTGGGCAGTTGAGAATTCACGGGATGCGATCTTTGATGCGTTTCAACGACGCGAGGTGTTTGGTACCTCCGGCCCGCGTATCAAGCCGCGTCTTTTTGCCGCCTGGAATTTTGCAGAAGGTATGTGTGACCAGGCAAACATGATTGAACAGGCCTATGCTAATGGTGTCCCCATGGGGGGGGATTTACCTGCAAGGGTAAATGAACAGGCCCCGGCATTTTTACTGGCGGCGCAGCGTGACCCCGGTGAAGAGGGTGCACCCCTGCAGCAGCTGCAGTTAGTAAAAGGCTGGGTGAATGAACAGGGGGACAGCCGCTATAGCGTCACCACCGTTGCCGGTAATGCTGATAACGGTGCCAGCGTAAACCTGGAAACAGGTGAAAGGACAGGTGATGGATTCAGCCAGTTGTGCACGGTGTATCGTGACCCCGATTTTAACCCGCAGGAACCGGCCTACTATTATCTTCGTGTAGTGGAAAACCCGAGTCCCCGCTGGAGTCACCTGGAGTGCCTGCGACTTGAAGAAGAGCGCAGGCCGGCGGCGTGCACGGATCCAGGCGTGCCCAGGATCATCCAGGAGATGGCCTGGACTTCTCCCATATGGTACCAGCCACAACATTAAGGAGTAACGATGAACAGTTCTACAGACCATGTATGCGGTGTACACCTCGTTGGAAGTGTTCCCTATGACAATAGCACCGAGGTCTTTCAGCATGTTGTGCAACACCTGGGTAAGCATGTAAAGCGCATACCGGATGGCGAGACCGGCATAAGGACAAACTGGATAGATTGGCAGTTAAAAAGACTGAAAGACAATCCGAATTTACAGCTGGTGGAAAACGACAGCTTCAAGTACACGCAAATTCACCAGCTGGGTTTAAGCCCCGGGGGCAACAGCAAGAAGCTGGAACTGGCCGACCTGGCCTACGCAGAAGTGGCGCTGGAATCCTACGAGATATTTTCCCGCTTGAAATCCGAAGGTAAAGTGTCGCCAGCGCACAAGTTCCTCGTGTGCCTGCCAACACCCCTGGCAATTAGCCATATCTATGTTGAGCCGACCCTGCAGGAAGATTTTGAGCCGCAGTACGAGGAAAAACTATTGCAGGATCTTGAGACAATTATTGCAGCTATTCCTCATGACGAGCTGGCAATCCAGTGGGATACGGCCGTGGAATTTGCCGTGCTCGAGGGCGTGATGCCTTCCTACATGGATGATCTGCAGCAGGGCATTGTAGAGCGCCTGCTGCGACTGGCTCACAGGGTCCCGGCTTCAATAGAGATGGGTTTTCATCTTTGCTACGGGGATTCCCAGCACAAGCATTTTTGTGAACCGAAAGACACTGAGTTACTGGTCTCAGTTTCTAATGACATCGTAGCTGGACTTTCACGCAGCCTGAACTGGATACACATGCCGGTGCCAAGGGACCGCAGCGACGAGGACTACTTCAAGCCGCTGGTCAGGCTCAATCTTCCGGGCGAGACAGAGTTATATCTCGGCCTGGTACATTACACCGATGGAGAAGAGGGAGCACGCCGGCGAATCGAGAGCGCAAAAAAATACGCATCTCGTTTTGGCGTTGCCACGGAATGTGGTTTTGGGCGTCGTCCACGCGAGACCCTGGCGGAACTCATGGATATTCACACCGCTGTATCCGCGGAATCGGTTTAATCACTCAAAAAAAAGGCCGCCCATTGGGCGGCCTTTCTCGCATTGCTTACTTAAAGCCTGCTATTGATAAGCCGCCGGCGGTTCATCTGCCTTGCTGACCTGGCACATCAGGCCCTTGAGATTGGTTGAACCTGATTCAGGCCCGACGTTCTTGTCATCGGTAAGAAAGTTAATACTGCAATCGCGGAAGCCATAGTCCGGCGCTTTCATTTCCGGGTACCACCAGGCAAATTCCGCGGCGACTACCCTTGAATCAACATCTTCAGTCACGTTTGCCTTGTGCTTGACCTTTCCACGCGGGCTCTCGATATACACCCAGTCTCCATGCTCGATACCGCGCGCAGCCGCAGCTTCGGGGTGAATATTAAGAAGCGGATAGGGATGCATCTTGCGAAGTAATTCACTATGACGATGTTCCGATCCAAAGTACTCCGCGGTGCGTGTACCCGTGGTTAACACCAGTGGATACTTCTCAACAAACTCGGCTTCTCTTGCAGGGCTTTCCGGTGGTTCGTGATGTTTTGGCATCGGGTCGTAACCCCATTCCTTATTTTGCTCAATGTAGAAGTCGAACTTGCCTGACTTCGACTTGAAGCCCTCGGTTTCATATTTTCGAAACTTCGGTTCGTTGCGCAGGTAATCCATGTCCTTGAATTCTTCCCAGGTGACGCCGGCTGGTTCGAGGATGTAATCCAGCGAGTCTTCATAGTTATCCCAGAACTGGTCTTCAAAACCAAGGTATTTGCCAAGCTTGTTGAGCATTTCCACGTCGCTCATGCACTCACCGGGTGGTTCGACCACCTTGGGTCTTGGGAATATGTAGCCATGGGATTTCCAGTAGTCGGCAATATTGTTGTGCTCAAGCCAGGTTGCAGCGGGAAGAACAATGTCTGCCAGCTCCGCGGTCGGCGTGGGATAGATATCCATCACTACCAGGAACTCCAGGTTCATCAGGGATTCATAGACCCGTGACGTGTTGGCTCTCACTGCAAGAGGGTTGGAGCCGTTAATGATCATGCCACGCACGGGGTAGGGTTCGCCTGTCTCGATGGCGTCCCAGATTACGTGGGGAGTGATCCTGTTGATTGAGGCTGCCAGGCGGTAGCGGTTACCTCCCAGCATCTTGTCAACATTGTCATGGAAGTTGGTGCCGCAAAATTCCATGCGTGGTAATCCGGGTGGTGGGCCAAACATGACATTGCCACCAGGTGCGTCAAGGTTGCCAGTCAGCGCTGACATAAAGATCAGCGTGCGGTCGGAATCAGCACAGTTAACTCCGTGTTCAATGCCAACACCCCATTGAATCGCGGCTGGCTTGATCGAAGCAAAAAGACGCGCCGCTTCGATGATTTTTTCCTTTGGTACCCAGGTGATTTTCTCGGCAACTTCCGGGCTGTATTCTTCAAGACGTTCGCAGAATTGTTCAAAACCCGTGCTGTAGTTTTCCACGAAGTTCTTGTCGTAAAGATCCTCTTTCACCATCACGTGCATCATGGCCATGGACAGCGCAACGTCGGTACCGGGCCTGAGTTGAAGATGAATCTCGGCTTTCTTGGCCAGGTCAGTTCGCTGCGGGTCTACCACGATGTAACGGGGTTTGCGCTTCAGGTTAAGCCCAAGGTTCACACCAATATATTCATCCGCGTTGGATTTAATCGTGTTGGAACCCCAGGACATGATGCACTCCGGGTGGTTGTCGTAATCGACGATGGGGACCGACATACCCAGCTGCTTTGACACGGCAAGCCTTGGCAGGTAGCAGACATGCCCGTTCGCCAGCACGTTGGGTGATCCAAAGGCGTTGGCGACACGGTAAACAAAGCGGTGATGACTGCGCCCCGTGCCATGCCCAAAGATCACGGACTCAGGTCCGTTTTCTTCCTTGATCTGGTTAAATTTCTCGGCAATGGTGGTGAGTGCTTCATCCCAGCTGATACGTTCCCACTTGCCTTCGCCTTTCTTGCCCACTCTTTTCTTTGGATACAGCAATCGGTCCTTGTGATATTGCATGTCCTGGACAAACCCCCTTGCCTTTCGACACAGGTAACCTTTGCTGATGGGGTGATCTTTGTCCCCCTGGATTTTCACCACTTTGTTATCTTCCAGGGTAATAAAGGCGCCGCAGCCGGCATGTCCACAGGCACGGCAGTTGGTATGAACCACCTTGTTGCCGGTTTTTTCCAGGTTTTCTTTTGATGTCTTTGTATCCACGGCGCTCTCCTTTAGAGGGGCAATTTTGCATTTTATGGATGAAATTCTAGTTCATCGGGACTTGCCGTTTATGCTATATTTCGTCAGGTTATGTCGATTTCCCGCCAACATGATAATCGCGATCGCCATGGTGATGACGAGGATGTCTCGCGACCGGTAATTGCTATTGCCCACGATCGCCCCGAGACCTTTGAAGTGCCGGCCCATGACCATTTTCGCGCGCAGCTGGTCTACGCTGCCGAGGGGGTTATGCGTGTTCGCACCGAGCAGGCCACCTGGGTGGTACCACCCCAGCAGGCGGTCTGGGTGCCGCCCGGGGTGACTCACTCGGTGATCAATGAAAGTTCTGTGGCCTTTCGAACCCTGTACCTGCACCCGGGGGTAGCAACAAAACTGCCGAAAGAATGCGTGGTGGTTAATGTTCCCGCGTTGTTAAGGGAGCTGATCCTGTCTGTCACCTCTGAAAACTCTTTACTGTCAGAATCACTGCAAACACAGCTGATGACATTGATACCGGAAATGCTGGCCAGCCTGGAGCCCCAGCCTTTACAACTACCGCTGCCAGCAGATCGACGTCTGCAGCTGATTTGTAATGCGCTGATGGCAAACCCCGGTGATGCCCGCTCACTGAAAGACTGGACGGCAAAAGTGGGTGCCAGTGAACGCACACTTGAAAGGCATTTTCGCGAAGAACTGGGAATGAGTTTCAGGCAATGGCGCCAGCATTTGCGACTACTCTCGGCGGTAAAGCTGTTATCAGAGGGCATGTCAGTAACTGCAGTCGCCTATGAACTGGGCTATACCAGTTCCAGCGCTTTTATTGCGATGTTCCGCGACAAGATTGGCTATCCGCCAAAAAAATACCTGCAGTCACAGCATAAATAAAAAAGGGCCAGCTAAATGCTGGCCCTTTTCTTATACCACAGCCCTTACCGGTTTAATTGCTAGCCTCGGCTTCGGCCTCGGGCTTTTCCGGTGTATCACAACCAGGGGGCATTTCATTGGTACCCGGGTCATTTGAATTCACGTAGTCGGAGGCAGCCCTGATGGCCTCGAGGCGGCTTCCGAAATGGGAATCCTTACCCAGGCAATGGTCTGCATTTAAACCACTGAGCATTTTCTTTACCTCGTCATTCATACCGGAAGTAAACACCTTCTTGCCAGCGTGGTTGGCATCGCAGCCAATGGTTTCCACTGCGCGGGCAGAGGAGACATCCACAAAAGGTACCTTGGTAAAATCGAGAATGATGGCGAGAGACTCATTCTTTCTTGCCTGGTCTCTTACCTGGTGACCCACGTCAGCGGCAGCGCCAAAGCTAAGCGGTCCGCCAAAATCAAACAGGGTGATGTGATGTCGAGCATTTTCCAGCAAGGAATTTTCCTCGTCACTCAGGTTATGAGACTCGGCATCACTTTCCATGATGGCCTCAAGCTGGGCATCGGCCATTTGCTTGACGAAGGCAAGGGCGGCCAGTACCACGCCGGTGGCTACCGCGGTAATGAGGTCGACAAATACCGTCAGCAGTAGTACCAGCATCATCAGGCCAAGATCCCAGCGTGGTCCCTGGTGGGCACGCTTGAGATAGGACACATCGATAATGTCATAGCCGACTTTGACCAGGATGCCAGCAAGTACCGCGTGGGGAATCTTTGAAGCAAGCGGTGCCAGTGCAATAACAATCGCCAGCAGGAGAATACTGTGAAGCATACCGGAAATCCGCGTAAGACCACCGGTACGGATGTTAACTACGGTCCTCATGGTGGCGCCGGCGCCAGGAATACCGCCAAAGAAACCGGCGGCCACGTTACCGATACCCTGTCCGATAAGCTCCTTATTGGAGTTGTGACGGGTGCGGGTCATGTTATCCGCCACCAGCGAGGTCAGCAGGCTGTCGATGGCACCCAGCAGGGCCAGTATGAATGCGGCCTCTATCATGATCAGCGCAAATTCCGTGGAGAAATGCGGCACGATGATTGAGGGTAAGCCCGTTGGAATATCTCCCAGTATTGGCGCACCCGGCACAAACAGGCTCAGGGTGGTGCCGATAAGCAGGGCGGCCAGCGGTGGTGGTACAAACTTGCCCCAGGGCTTGGGCCACTTGAACACGATAATCAATGTGACAACACCGACTAGCAACGCCACGAGATTGGGGTCGGCAACCGCACCGGGAATTTCCAGCAGCGCCGGTACCGTGCCGCCGCCTTCAGGTTCGTGGCCGAAGAGCCTGGCGGTTTGCAGGGCGATGATGATACAGCCGATACCACTCATGAAGCCGGAGACTACAGGGTAGGGCACCAGTCGAATGTACTGGCCCAGCTTGAAGACACCCATGGCAATCTGTATCACGCCGGCAAGGATCACCGTGGCGAAAATCAGTCCAAGGTTGCCGTGAAGGGATGCATAAACACTGGCAAAAACCACGATCATCGGACCTGTCGGGCCGGAAATCTGCGAGCCGGTGCCACCAAAAAGGGCAGCAAAGAATCCGACGAAAATGGCGCCGTAAAGACCCGCCATGGGTCCGGCACCGGAAGCTTCACCAAAGGCCAGCGCCAGGGGAAGGGCGATAATACCGGCAGTGATGCCGCCGTAAATATCACCACGCAAGTTAGACAAATCGAATTTCATTCTATGTCTCCAGGTAGAGTTGTTTATTTTTAATAACTACTTTTTATTGTTTGAAGCCAGGTTCTACGCGGCTTCTGATTTATTCACATACTGGGCGTAACGCTGCTCCAGGTTCACAAACGCATCGGTGGACTCATCGTGGCATGTCACCGTGCCGTCGCCGATGTGGTAAACCCAGCCATGCAGTTCCACCTCCGCGGCAGCCAGGGCGGCTGCAACCGCCGGGTGCGTGCGAAGATGCTGCAGCTGCAGTAACACGTTTTCTTCAATCACCATCAATAATTCATCTGCCGTTGCCTTGCCACGCTTGGCTTCAACCACTTCCACGGCGCCGCGCGCATGCTCCAGCCAGTCCTGCACATGGGGCAGGGCATCCAGGCCCTGTGGATTCAGTGCACCCTTCATTGCACCGCAGTCGGTGTGACCGCAAACCACGATATGCTTCACGCCGAGTACCGCCACTGCGTATTCAATGGAAGCCACCGTGCCGCCGCTTATTTTCGCGTGGGGCGGAACAATGTTACCGGCATTACGACAGACAAAGAGATCACCTGGTTCCGTCTGCGTAATGAGACCGGGGTCAATACGCGAGTCGGCACAGGTGATGAAAAGCACTTCCGGCGCCTGGCCATTGGCCAGCTCGGCGAAAAGTGCTTCCCTGGATTTAAAATCACCGTTTTGAAAATCGATGATGCCTTTAATGACTTTTTCCATGGTTGCTCCGCTTAATTCTTGCACTCGAGGTGCGTGGCTAAATATGGAGCCATCTTAGACGGCTAGAGGTGATAAGGAATAGAAAAAATTCCATTATCAGTGATAGTATTTTATTATCACTGGAAATTTCAAAGACGAGGCTATTACCCGTGGTGGACACGCTGGAACGTATCACCCTGCGACAAATCCGGTATTTCCTGGCAATTTCAGAGGCCGGTAGCTTTCGTCGCGCAGCGGACAGGTTAGGGGTAACCCAGCCCACCCTGACCGCGCAGATCGCGGCACTGGAAGAGAGCCTGGACACCTCGCTTTTCGAGAGGACCCGCTCGGGCGCCAACCTGACCCCCACGGGCCGGGAACTGATCCCCAGTGCACGGCGAATCATGGAGCAGGTGGAAGGTTTCTGCGACCAGGCCAACTCGGTAACCCACGGACTGGGTGGCACTTACCGGCTCGGCGTCACGCCGACCCTTGGCCCTTACCTTCTACCAGCGATATTACCCACCATCCACGAGGATTTTGTAAACCTGAAGCTCTACGTGAGAGAAGCTGCGCCCAGCGATCTTGAGCAGGAGGTGGTGAACGGGCATCATGATCTCGTCCTGACAACGCAACCGGTTCAATCCCAGGAACTGATCGTGACGCCCCTTTTTTCCGAGCCGCTCAGGCTGGTCATGGCGAGGGATCATCGTCTTGCGCGTAAGCACCGTATCAACATTTCCGACCTGTTTGGCGAAGAAGTGCTGACAATCGGTGAACATCACCTGTTTCATCACCAAATCAGCAACCTGTGCCAGCGAATAGGCGCCACGGTACGAAGGGATTATGAAGGCACGAGTCTTGATACCCTGCGCCACATGGTGGTGATGGGAATGGGTATCGCCTTTCTACCTGCGCTGTACGTCAAGTCTGAAATTCGAGCGAGGGACGAGCTGATCATCAGCGATGTACAGGGTATTAGCGAACGACGAAACCATGTCCTGGCCTGGCGCGCCAGCTCACCGGCGCGGGGCCTGTTTAAAAGCCTCGGCGAGCGGATTCGGGAAGTTGCCGCGACAGAGCTCGGCGACGTGCTGACTATTTAGAAAATACCTGCTTTTGAGCGCAGTTTATTAGAAGAACCTCGCTGATAAATTCCTTATAATGGGCGGACATTTACCAATTTCTTCAACGAAACTGTAACCGGCTGTAACCGCAATAAAACAACTGAGCTTCTCTCGTATCCCTGGAATAATCTTGTCGCGTCTTTAACCCGTATATGTATCGCCTGTTCAACATCGCCCTGTGGCTGACCGCCTGCCTGTGCCTGCTCATGGCCAGCGCCCTGCGTGCCGAGGATGGACCATGGCGTCTCGACACGGGTGCCGGGCTGCCTCCGTGGCTTTCACTCTCCGGAACCCACCGCATGCGTCTTGAAAACCTGGATGGACAGTTCAGGGCAGGGCGTGATGGTGGTGACCAGGTATTCGTATTTCGCACCCTGGTTCATGGCAAGTTGAAACTTGACGCTTTCACTCTCGGTGCGGAGTTGCAGGACTCCCGTGCTGAGCTGGCAGACAGTGGCACACCCCTGAATACCACTATTGTGAACCCGCTGGAGCTCCTTCAAGGGTATGTTGAAGCAAGTATCGACGACCTGTTTGCCAGCGGCAGCAAGAGCCGCATCAGGGCAGGTCGAATCACCATGGACGTGGGCAGCCGTCGCCTGGTTGCTCGAAACCGTTACCGCAACACCATTAACGCCTTTACCGGTGTTGACTGGCAGTGGACAGGTGCAGACCAGCAGCAGTTTCGACTGTTTTATACACTGCCGGTGCAGCGCCGCGTCGGCAGCAGCATCCTGGACAACGATGCCCGCTTTGACAAGGAGCGCGACGATGTGAGGTTCTGGGGTATCTACTATTCTCCCGCTTCCCTGCCATGGGGGGACAAAGGCGAGGTGTACCTCTTTGGCCTGAACGAGGATGACACCACTGAACTCGCTACCTCCGATCGCGATATCTATACAACGGGCTTTCGTCTTTATCGCAAGGCTTCAAAGGGAAAGTTTGATTACACGCTTGAGTCTATCTTTCAATTTGGCGAGTCCCGCGCTTCACGCACCGCAACGGTTGACCTCGATCATTTCGCACACTTTCAACACTTTGAAGTGGGTTATTCCTTTGATACTGCCTGGTCTCCGCGCCTGCGTTTCCAGTATGACTACGCCAGCGGTGATGACAGTCCACTCGATGGTGATAACAATCGCTTCAGTACACTTTTCGGGGCGCGTCGTTTTGACTTTGGCCCGACCAGTATCTTTGGTGCCTTTGCGCGTTCCAACCTGAGTTCCCCCGGCTTAAGGATCGCCTTTAAACCGCGAAAGAAATTCAATGTTATGGCTGCGCTGCGTGGTTTCTGGCTGGCCTCAGATGACGATGCCTGGACGACATCCGGGCTCAGGAACCCTGCCGGATTTTCTGATAATTACATTGGCACCCAGCTAGAGACACGGGTACGCTGGGATGTCTTTCCCGGTAACCTTCGACTTGAAGCGGGTGCGGCACACATCATTGCCGGTGACCTGCTGGAAAATGCCGGCAAGGAAGATGCCAGCTATTTTTATACCCAGGCCGTTTTTTATTTCTAGGGAAAATCAATGCAAAGAATATTTATCGCGATAACCCTGTCCATGCTTTGCATCGCAGGTAGTGTCCAGGCAGAGCAACGCCTGAGATTGGCCACCACGACCAGTACGGACAATTCCGGTTTACTTGCCCAGCTGCATCCACCGTTTGAGAAAATGACCGGGATAAAGGTTGACGTGATAGCCGTGGGTACGGGCAAGGCACTCAAGCTTGGAGAAAATGGTGACGTGGATCTTGTCATGGTGCATGCACCCCGTGCTGAAATGAAATTTGTTGAGAGTGGCTTTGGCGTGGAACGCTTACCGGTCATGCACAATGACTTTGTTATTGTCGGCCCGCTTTCTGACCCCGCCGGTCTTCAAGGTGCAAAAGACCTGGCAAAAGTGATGAGCCTTATTTCCGCCTCCACCGCAGGGTTTATTTCCCGGGGCGACGATTCCGGCACCCATAAAAAGGAGTTGGGCCTGTGGCAGGCTGCTTCCCTCTCGCCCGCTGGTGACTGGTACCTGTCCGTGGGGCAGGGCATGGGTGCGGTTTTGCAGATCGCCAACGAGAAACTGGCCTATACATTAACTGACCGCGGCACTTACCTCGCCTACAGGGGCAAACTGGAACTGAAAGTCCTGTACGAGGGAGCCAGCGAACTGCTTAACCCTTACCACGTGATACTGGTTAACCCCGCGCGACACTCGCACGTTAAAAGTGAGCTCGCCCGCAAATACGTTGACTTTCTTCGAGGTGAAAAAGGCCAGTCAATTATCGGTAATTTCAAGGTTGGTGGGGAACAGCTGTTCTATCCTGATGTGATAAAGTAATGACATGACTTCCCGGCTCGCCCCCTTTCGCGCTGACATGGTTGGCTCCCTTCTTCGCACCGGGCCCCTGAAGCGGGCGAGGGAAAAATACCTGGCTGGCGAGCTAGGGCGGGAAGCATTGAAGCAGGTAGAAGACCAAGAAATTCTAAAAATCATCAGCAAGCAGGAATCCATTGGTCTTAAAGCCGTCACCGATGGTGAGTTTCGACGTTCCCAGTGGCACTTTGATTTTTACTGGGGGCTTGAAGGCATAGAAAAGGTCGAGCGAACGATCCAGTTCAGGGATGTAACGACCACCAGTGACAATGTCAGGGTGACAGGCAAGGTAGCTTTCAAGGGACATGCCATGCTGGAACATTTCAGGTTTCTTGCTGAAAATACCACAGCCGTCCCCAAGATGACGATACCCTCTCCCAGTGTTTTGCATTTTCGCACCGGGCGGGAGGAAATCAGCGAAGAAGTCTATCCCGACCTTGAAGTCTTCTTTGATGACCTGGCTCAAACTTATCATGATGCGATTACGGCCTTTTATGATGCCGGTTGTCGTTACCTGCAGCTGGATGACACCATATTTGCCCACCTTTGTGATGCGGAACAAAGAGAGAAGCTGAAAAGTGCGGGCACAGATCCGGATGCGCTGGCGCAGACCTATACCAGGACTATCAACCGCGCGCTTGAGGGGCGGCCTGAAGATCTACGTATTACCACTCACAGCTGCCGAGGTAATTACCGTTCAAGCTGGTTCAGCCAGGGCGGCTATGAACCCATCGCGGATATCCTGTTTAACCAGACTAATGTCGATGGCTATTTCCTTGAGTATGACACTGACAGGGCCGGAGACTTTCAGCCGCTGCGGTACCTGCCAGAAGGCAAGCAGGCCGTGCTTGGACTCATCACCAGCAAGACGGGTGAGATAGAAAATAAGGATGATGTAAAAAGGCGCATCGATGAAGCCAGCCAGTATGCCGATATTGATCAGCTCTGCATAAGCCCGCAATGTGGCTTTGCCAGCACCGAAGAAGGAAATCTGCTTGCAGAAGAAGAGCAGTGGCGTAAGCTGGAGTTGATCGTTGAAATAGCCGGGGAAGTATTTTCCTAGATGCTGGCCATGCTGGTGTAGGTATATAACTGGCAGATGAAGTCACCCAATCTGAAGGGAGTGTGATGATATGAGTAATGAACTCTGGCGCATGGGCGCATGCGAGATGGCAGATGGCATTCGCAACAAGCAATTCAGCAGCCGCGAGGCGGTACAGAGTTGCCTTGACCGAATTGGTGACACGAATGACAGGCTCAATGCCCTGACAGAAGTCACGGCTGATGCCGCACTTGAAGCGGCGAATGCGGCGGACAGGGCAGTGGCAAGTGGCGATGAACTTGGTTTACTTCACGGGGTCCCGGTCAGCATCAAGCTTAACGTTGATCTTGAAGGCTCGGCCACGGTCAACGGCTGTGCTGCGCTAAAAGATAATATTGCAAAGGAGAACTCGCCGGCCGTACAAAACTGGCTGGATGCAGGTGCGGTTGTAGTGGGGCGCAGCAACTGCCCGGAGTTTTGCGTGCGTTGGGATACCAATAACGAGGTTTACGGGCAGACCTATAATCCTTGGGATTCAACAATTACACCCGGTGGTTCCAGCGGTGGAGCGGCATCATCCATTGCAGCAGGTATGACACCACTTGCCCACGGCACAGATATTGGTGGCTCTCTCAGGCAGCCTGCCCAGGCCTGCGGTATTGCTTCAATTCGATCTTCATGGGGTCGGATTCCGGATTATGTCCCAAGTGAACACGAGGCCTCGATCAGTTCACAGCTGTTTAACACCGATGGCCCCATGGCACGTCGTATTGCCGATGTCAGGCTTGGCCTTCGAGCCATGGCAAGAGGCGACTGGCGTGATCCCTGGTGGGTGCCCGCACCCCTGGATGAACCGGCAAAAAGTGATCTTCCCATCGCCATCATCAAGGACCCCATGAAGCGAGGTGTGACAGAGCAGGTGGCCAGCGGTATTCAGCACGCGGAGGAAAGTTTGAAGTTCGCCGGATACGCCACCGAACACGCCGAGCCCGCGACACTGGCGGACGCAGTAAACATCTGGCTCGACGTGATGCATTTCGAAGTGATTAATAACCTGAAACCCGCGGTTCAGGAATTTTGTGGGGCGGCACTCAAGCAGGCTTTTGAACGCTACCAGGCCGCCTTTCCCGATCTCAGTGCCGAAAAATACTTCCAGGCCTTCCGCGATAGAAGACGGGTGCTCAGGGACTGGATGGGATTCTTCCAGGAATACTCGGTGATTGTTGCCCCGGTTAGCACAAATCCGCCGATGCCCATCGATTTTGATATCGAAAGCGACGAATCGACGAAGGAAAGCATCCAATCAATGCGTATGGTCGTCGCCATCAATGCCCTTGGCCTACCTTCAGTCATTGTTCCCATGGGAGAGAAAGATGGCTTACCCCGGGCTGTGCAAGTGATTGGTGCGCCATTCCAGGAAATGCGCTGTCTGCAGGTGGCCGAAGCCATTGAAAAAAACGTGGACGAGCATTTACCCATCGATCCAAGGTAGGCAAATACATTGAGAAATCAAGGGCAGGTTAATACCCATGCATTTAATATACTCCAGGTCGTTGTTACTCTTTAGCACCTTATGTTTTTTCACATCAATTACCGCCATTGCCGAAAATAAAATGTCTATCCTCGACAGGCCAGCAGAGCATGTGAAAAGTATTTTTCACACCGGCTTATGGGTGGAAGATGCTGATGAAATGCTGGCTTTCCTGGGCGCGGTGATGGATTACAACATCGTACTCAGGGCGGAGCGGCGAGCCGGGGGAGAAAGGATTATCATCGAGGACAGTCGAGGCCAGAAACTCGAATTACTGTCTGCCCCCGGTGAAGTGGCCCCTCATCCTGACCTGCCGCTGCACCCGGTTGGAAAAGTCGCCGGTGTGGCGCATATTTCTATCTGGGTTGAGAACGCCATGGCACTCGAAGAAAAACTGGGTTCCATGGGCTATGAGATTCTTGGTCGAATCCCCGATAGTTACGACGATGGTTATTCCAGTTTTGAAGGAAAGGAATTTCGCGTACTCTTTGTAAACGGCCCCGGCGCGATGACTTTCGAGTTGTTTGAAGTGAAAGACTAGCTCCGGTTCGGGGTTACTTCTCAAAAAGGCACTATACTTGGGGTATGGCAATTCATCCCCTGACCCGCAGGAGCTTTCTCAAGACTAGCGCCGGCCTGGTCGGTTCCAGCGCTTTTTCTTCCTCACTATTCGCCAGGTCAGGCAAGACTGCGCTGGATGAGCTTGTTACATGGATGGAAGAAACTCCCCGCGATCAAATTCTCGAACAGGGCATCAACAGGATAAGACAAGGCCTTGACTACAGGACCCTGCTGGCGGCTGGCAGCAAGGCGGCAACGCGCAATGTTCAGCCCTACCCGAGCGTGGGTTACAAGTACCACAACGTGATGGTGCTGCAGTCACTGCATTTGCTGATTGAATCTTTGCCGGAAAAGGAAAGGGTGCTGCCTATGCTGTGGCAGCTTGATTATTTCAAGCGCACCCAGCGCGATGAGCTCAGGCGAAGTGGTTGGCAAATGACGGAGCTGAATATCAACAAGGTCAGCGCCAGGCAGGCGAGAAAGAACCTGGAGGATGCATTGCATAACTGGGACAGAGAAGGCGCCGAAGTTGCCGTGGTGCAACTCAGCAGGGCAAGTTCCGCGGGGGATGTGATGCAGGTGCTAATGCCTTACTCAGCCCGTGACTACCGTTCTCTTGGGCATAAACCCATCACTGCTGCGAATGCATTACGCATGTTAAAGGTTAACCGGGGCTACGGAGCTGAATCCATGCTGCGCTCGACAGTGGCAGCCATCATCAATGACGAAGGTGATGAGAAACCACATGAGAATGATTACTTTGCTGATCGCGCATGGCGATTGAACAGGGAGCTGCTGCACACAATTAATCTCAATGCTGGCAACAGTAAACCGGACTGGTCGGCAGGGTATGAATTAATCCAGTCGCTGCGTAGCGGAAATCACCGTGAGGCAAGCCTGGCTGTCGCTTCCATGCTAAATGATGCAGTAATGCCACCTGTACTGTGGGAGGCATTGCTCGGCGGTGCAGGTGAAACCATGCTGAACAAGTCCAGCTTCTTTGCCCTGCATGCTAACACCATGGTCAATGCACTGTATTACATGTACCTGGAAACCACTGATGCGAAAGCGAGAACACTACTGCTGCTTCAATCCGCCGCCATGGTCGCCCTGTTTAGAAGAGACAGCGGTCCAAGCCGACGCGATTTGAAGCTGGAAGATCTTGAAGGCCTTCCCTGCGACAGTGTTGAAGAGGCTTTTACAGAGATGCCGAACAGCCGCTACCAGTCGATTCAAAAGGCTTTTACTGTTTTAAATGAGGGAGGTGAAGCAGCCAGGTTTATTCGACTGGCAAGGCAATATACCCTTGACTATGCCGGCAACTCCCACGATTTCAAGTACGCTGAAGCCGTGATTGAAAACTATCAATGGATGCAGTCACCCTGGCGCAGGCAATACCTCAGCACATCCATGTTTTTCCTCAATGGCCCGCACCAGGAAAAAGATGACATTGTCAGCGAGGCAAGGGAGATATTTACCTAGCCGTTTTTCTATTCAGGGATGAAACACAAAGGGCGTGCCATCAATAAGACGTTCATAGCGATAGGGCGAAACGTTCACCTTCGGTGTTTCGCCAGTGATCATGTCGGCGAGAATTTCACCGGTAGCTGCGCTGGTGGTAAGCCCATAGAGCATCCCCGTAGCAATAAAAAGGCCGGGAATACTTTGCACCGGCGAGATAACCCCCAGGTTGTCCATGGTGGTCATAAGTGAGCCGGTATAACGTTCCCTCACTTTGCAATTTGCAAAAGCAGGTATGTACTTGCCCATTTCCTCGACAGCGCCTTCCAGCTCATCCATAGGTGCAGGTTGGAATACACGGTACTCTTCAAAGACTGAAGGTATGCCAACGGCGGGCTTTCGACTCGCCCTCATTTCCCAGAGAAAAGTATTTAAGCTTACTGCCGGATACATTTCCTGGTCCACGTCCGTGGGCGCCTTCATTAACTTTGGAATACTTTTTAACAGTGGAAGAGTGATGGGTACTCGCCCGGCCGCGGCGCCAAATAAATAGCCACCGTCCGGCTCGCGGCGAAAGTACCCGGCGGGATTCATGCCATCTATCCTGGGACCATTCTCTATGGGTTCCACACTGTTCTGTTGCGCGAAGATCATCATTTGCGGTAGTTCAATACCAAGATGGGCAATCAACATTGATGACCAGATTCCACCAGCAATAACAATATTGCTGGTTTTAATTGCCCCCTTTTCTGTTACGACCGAAGTGATGCGTCCGGCCTGTCGTTCGATTGTCCTCACAGCGCAGGATTGCAATACTTTGGCGCCTTTTTCCCTGGCCGCTCTTGCTATTGCAGGTGCTGCGAGACGCGGTTCAACTGCAATGGCATTGGCCTGGTGAAGGCCACTTTGCCAGTTTGTTCCAAAGGCCGGATCCAGTTGATTTATTTCCTCGGGCGATAGCATGCGGGCATCGATTCCCGCTATACCCTGCATGTCTTTGAGCCAGCTCTCCGCAACAGCAGCGTGATTCTCATCATTGAAGAGGGAAACCATACCTTGATCTTTGAAACCCATATCACCGCCTACGCGTTCAGGCAGGGTGCGCCAGCGTTCAAGGGAGTGGGCGAGGAGCTCCATCTTGATAGGAGAGAGAAGTTCGTACTCAAGTAAGCCCACAGCCCGACCTGATGCTTCACCGGCGACGGCGCCTTTCTCACAAAGGGCTACGGAAACGCCACGTTCGGCCAGTTCAAGGGCAGTGACGCAACCGATGATGCCACCACCGATAATTACAACATCGACTTCGGCGGGTAATTGTGTATCACCTTCTATTTTGTCGGCACGGGATGTACCGGCTACGATGCTGGCGCCGCTGAATTTCAACATTTGGAATTCATCCTTATGATGAAATTAAAATTATACAGGCAAAAAAAACCCCGCCGAAGCGGGGTTTTGGTAACTACATAATACTTACATAATTAGAAGTTGTACCTGAGGCTGCCACCGAACCAGCGTGGAGCAGGTGCCTGCTCAATGTTGGTACCCTGAATCGTGGCAAGGTCAAATACGGTAGGAATGTAATACTCGTCGGTGAAGTTCTTCACGTAGAGCCTGGCTTCCCACTTGTCATCATCAGACCTCCAGCCGACGCTGGCATTCATAACAACATAATTGCCATCGAGAAGGGAAGGGTGGTTGATGCCGTTCAGTGAACGTTCATCAACATACTGACCGTCCAGCTGCAGGGCCATGTTGCCTTTGAACATGTCGACGTTGACCGGGAACTCGTATCGTACCAGTGCGTTAAAGCTCACGTCAGGCGAGTTCGGCATGGGGCGGTTGATAGCTCCACCGGGCCCAAACAGGTCTTCCTGTTCTGCATCCAGCAGTGAAAGTCCGAACAGCACATCCCAACCGTCGGCCGGGTTCAGTGCCAGCTCGATTTCAGAACCATAGACTCGGGCATCGATGTTGAACAGCAGCAGGCTCAGACCCAGCTGGGTAAAAGTCTGGAAGTCTTCGTAATCGATGTAGAAAGCTGCAGCGTTCAACCTGGCACGGCCATCCCAGAAGGTACCTTTAAAACCAACTTCGTAGGAGATAGGCAGTTCGCTGTCAAACTCTGCCTGAGCAGGGGTAAAGAAAAGCGTACCGCCGGAGTTGAAGCCACCAGCCTTGTGACCACGGGTAATCTTACCGTAGTAGAGCCAGTTATCGTTGTGTCGATAGTTCAACTCAACGTGGCCTGACCAGTCTTCCTCTGTACGGCTATCAACAAGACCGAGACCCTGTACGATGTCGCCAAAACCACCCTGGGCGAAGGTACCAAGGCTAGCAAGGAACTGGCAGTTGGCATTACTAATGTCAGCAAGTCCAGGTGCAAAGCCGCAAAGCGGTGTCACGTTGATATCCTTCTCGTCATGGGTATAACGAATACCTGCAGAGAGAGTGAACTGGTCGGTCAGGTCATATTCCAGCTGACCGAAGAAGGCGTAGGTGTCTGTTTCCAGCGAATACCTGTTGTCCAGGCTGATACCGATGGCACCAAAGCTGTCCTGGTCAAGAGGTCCAATAGGTGCACCGGTTGCGGGGTCAACATTGACACCGGTACCAGCACCATCAACACCTACCCTGAAGTCACTGTCGATATTCAGGTAGTAGAAACCAACCGTCCATTTCATGCGTTCATTTTCGCCACGCAGGCGCAATTCCTGTGAAATCTGGTTGGAATCCATGTCCTGGAAGAAGTCAAAAAGCTGAAGCGGCGTGGAGTCGGTGTCTTCCAGGTAGCGCTTCTTGAAATCCTGCCAGTCAGTGATAGAGGTGATTTCACCGAATGCGGTATTCCAGGTGATAGTACCTGTGAAACCGTAGTGATCGCGATTGTAGAAACCGTTGGTGTTGGTTTCGACAGTGTAGGGGTCACCGTCATCCAGGTAGCCAAAGCAGTTTGTCTGTGGCGGTGTTGGTGCAAATGATAGTACGCCAACTGTTCCGGGAGCACCCAGGCAGTAGGCCTGGTGCTGGGCGGATGTACCTTCCTGGATGGCTCCATCGCCGGGTAGTCCAGGAATGCCACCAACGTCAGCCAGGGAGCGATTAATGTGATATACACCACCGCTGATGTCATCCGTGCTGTAGCGACCATTGATGAGAATGGAAAGATCATCGTTGGGTTCAAAGAGCAACTGGGCACGGGTGCTCCAGTTATCAATCTGGTTGTGGTCATCAATACCGGGTGTTGCTTCCTCGGTATAGCCGTCATTACGTTCACGGTACATGGAAATACGACCGGACACTGTTTCGGTCAATCCACCACCCACTGCGGCTTCAACCACGTACTTGCCATATTCACCACCACCGGCTTCGACGTATCCATCCAGTTCCTGCGTTGGTTTTTTGGAAACAAGGTGTACCACACCGCCAGTTGCGTTTCGTCCAAACAGCGTACCCTGTGGACCACGAAGAACCTCGATGCGGTCAAGATCAAAAAAGTTAAAACCAACACCGGCGAGGTACGAGTTATAGGAGCCGTCCATGTATACGGCAACAGGAGGTTCCTGCTGATCCGCAAAGTCCAGCTGCTGCGAACCGCGAATGTTAAAAATGGTTGTTACACCACCACCATAAGACGTCACCATGAGACCAGGAACCTGCTCATCAAAAGCATCGGTTGCAGTAAAACCCAGTTCGCGAAGCTGATCGCCGGAAAATGCGGTAATGGAAATAGCAACATCCTGCAGGTCCTGTTCACGCTTTTGCGCGGTAACGACCACTTCTTCAAGCAGTACTGATTGAGCCTGTGCAGATGTTGCACCGATAGCGACGGCAAGTGTCGCAAGGAATAACTTTACAAAGTTCATTAGAATACCCCCAACGTATTCAGATTTGATAAGACGACGTTTGAATTCTACAACCGATTATCGAGGTAAGCTGTCATTCTATCTGTTGACGTGATGACAATTTACCACACGTATGTATTACAAACGCCCTGATTATGAAGCGTTTTATAGGCTATCGCAAGCATCAATAGGACGGGTGCCCAATATTTTCCTGTAACTGTTGTATTGTTACTACATTTTTCAAGATGATTGAATTTAAAGAGCTCAGTAAATCCTACCTCGAGGGGCATGAAAAGCACCTGGTGCTGGATGCCGTCGAAGGTAACTTCAGGACTGGGGAATTCGTTGTCATCATTGGTAAAAGTGGCTGCGGCAAGTCCACATTTCTCAATTTAATCAGTGGCATAGATGAGGCGGACCAAGGCGAGGTTCGAATTGGCGATACCTGCATAACGGGCCTTACAGAAAAGGAGCGAACCCTGTTCCGGCGTCGCCACATCGGCTTCGTGTTCCAGGACTTTAACCTGGTGGAAACCCTGAGCGCGCGGGAGAATGTGCTCCTTCCGCTGCAGCTGAATGGGCTTGATGATGCTGCCGGGCTTGAGAACATGCAGGAACTGCTCAAGCGGCTCGATATTGAGACACGGGTCGACGATTACCCGGACCACCTTTCCGGTGGCGAGCAGCAGCGGGTGGCCATAGCCCGCGCGCTGGTGCACCAACCTTCCCTTGTCCTCGCCGACGAACCCACCGGCAACCTTGATCTGGAAACCGGTAAAGAGGTGCTGGAACTCCTGGTGCAGCTGGTGCGCGATAGCGGTGTCACCCTGGTGATGGTGACGCACAGCACGGAAGTGATGGAACTGGCCGACAGGGTACTGAGTATCGAAGACGGCAAACTGGTAGCCCGACCCGATGAAGAGCTGTCTTCTCAGGGCTAACCTGAATTTCTACCTGCGCCATCCCTGGCAGCTGGCCATGTCCATCCTTGGCATAGTGCTGGGCATTGCGGTGGTGGTATCCATTGATCTTGCCAGGGTGAGTTCCGAGTATGCCCTGGCGCGTTCCACCGAGGTGATTGCAGGGCGTGCAACACATCGCATCATTGGTGGTCCCGGCGGAATTGACGAAGCCTTTTACACCGAGCTTCGCGTCAAGCATGGCTTTGAAAACATCGCGCCAATCATTCAAGGGTTCGTGGTCGTGCGCGGTGCCGAGCGCTCCAGCACCCTGCAACTCCTTGGTATCGATGTCTTTGCCGATGGTAATTTTCGTGCCCTTGAATTCAATGGCGATGAGCAGGATGGTTTCGAAGGAGAGGTGATTAGCGGCTTGCTGGGTATTAAGAACAGCGTGCTCATGGACCGTGAAACAGCGAGGTCTCTTGGAACCAGGCCAGGTGATGAGCTGCAGGTAGAAGTTGGGCGGGAGCGAGCGCAGCTTTACCTGCTGCAGTACCTTGGTTCCGAGTCCGCGCAGTCAAATGCTGCCATGCGCAATGTACTTGTCAGTGATATTGCCAGTGCCCAGGAAATCCTGGGTATGCAGGGCAGGCTCAGTCACATTGACCTGGTCATCGATGACGGGAATGAAATGGCAAGGTTGGAACAGCTGCAGGACCTGCTACCGCCGGGCACTGAAATCACCCGGGCCGAAGCGCGTCAACAGGCCATGACACAAATGACTGGGGCCTTTCATACCAATCTCACTGCGCTCAGCCTGCTTGCGCTGCTGGTGGGCATGTTCCTTATCTATAACACCATGACCTTCATGGTGCTAAAGCGCCGGGAGAACCTTGGCGTACTTCGTTCGATCGGTGTCACACGCCAGCAGATATTTCAGCTGGTGTTACTTGAAGCACTCATCATCGGCAGTATTGCCATTGTGATCGGCATTCCCCTTGGCAACCAGCTGGGCAAGATCCTGCTGCTGTTTATCAGTCGCAGTATCAACGATCTTTTCTACATGATGCCCGATGCAGAACTCGTGCTGTCTCCCTTGACCTGGTTCAAGGGTATCGCCCTTGGTCTGCTTGCCACTACGCTGGCCGCTCTTGTTCCCGCCATGGAAGCGGCGAGGGTGACGCCAAGGGAAGCCATGAGCCGCAGGGATATTGAGGCACGCTCGCACCGGTGGATCCCCTGGCTGGTGCTCATCGGCCTGCTGCTACTTGGGCTGGGTGCTCTCATCCTCCTGTTTTCTGCAAAAAGTATCGTCGCAGGTTTTGCCGGGATTTTTGTTGTCATCCTTGGCTGTGTTTCCCTGGTACCGCTTGGCACGCTTCTTTTTATGAAATTGTTATCCCTGCCGCTGGCGTTTTACCCGGCAGGCTGGCTGCAAATGTCACTTCGCTCAGTGCAGGCCCGCATGAGTCGCACGGCGGTGGCGGTATCTGCCCTGGTGATCGCCTTTGCCACGGTCATTGGCATAAGCCTGATGATCCATAGTTTCCGCGGTTCGGTGGAGCTGTGGCTGGATTCGTTATTAAGAGCGGATATTTATGTGTCTACGCCGGGCCCCGTATCAGCGGGTCGCCATTACGACCTGGACCGGGCACTGGCGCAGGGCATAGCAGATCTTGAAGATGTAAGCGCAATCAGCACCGTGCAGTTTGCCAGCATCGAATCCGGCGACGGATTTACCAACCTCGCCGCCTATGAATTTACCGACGAAGCCTGGCAGGGTTTTCGTTTCAAGCATGAGCCGGTTGAGGATCTGCGCCAGCTGTTTGAAGAGAAGGAATACATCATTGTCTCCGAGACCTATGCCTGGCACAGGGAGGTCGGCATCGGCGATGACATTGAACTTCGAACGGACAGGGGTATGCATCTATTTAAAGTAGCCGGCATCTACTATGACTATCGCTACGAGCAGGGGCTCGTTGCCATGAGCAGGCTTACCTATAACCGCTACTGGGATGACCACAGCTACTCGGGTATCGGCGTGTACCTGCAACCCGGTGTGGACAGGCAGCGCGTGCTTGAACAAATCCAGCGAGTGACACCGGGAGAGGCGCTCTGGGTCGAAGACAGGCAAAGTATTTACGAACGTTCCCTGCTTGTATTTGACCAGACTTTTACTATCACCGGTGTGCTGCGTATCCTGGCCGCGATCATCGCATTTCTTGGCCTGTTCAGTGCCTTGATGGCACTGCAGCTTGAGCGCACCCGGGAGTTCGCGATTTACCGCGCCATTGGTTTCCTGCCCCGTCAACTTGCCGGCATGATCGTTTCTGAAAGCACGCTACTTGGCCTCGTGGCTGGCCTGCTTGCCATACCCGTGGGCTGCCTGGTGTGCTACCTGCTGGTTGTCGTGATCAATCGCCGTTCCTTTGGCTGGAGCATGGAACTGGCATTTGAACCTGTGCTGATGTTGCAGGGTCTTCTGCTCGCCCTGCTTGCCGCAGTCATGGCAGGCCTTTACCCGGCGCTCAGGATCGCGCGCAGCCCGGTGGCTACTGCACTGCGCTCGGAATAAGCCATGCGACGAGCGTTCATTTTAATCCTCGTATTTTGCCTGGCGAGTGTCGTCCTGCTTCAGTATCTAAAACGCGATCCAGTCCAAAGCGGCAGTAGCTACTCGGTGAGCTCGGTGATGCGTGGCAGTAATGATGACAGCTTTAGAAAGGTCACCGGGCCCAGGGCATTTGAGTTTCCTCGCGATCACGGCATGCACGATGACTATCGCACTGAGTGGTGGTACTTCACCGGCAACCTTGCCGATGCAGCTGGCAGGGCCTTTGGCTACCAGCTGACTTTTTTTCGCCTGGCCCTGAATAAGCAACTGGATAAGCAACTGGATGACAGGGCTTCTGCATGGCACAGCGAGCACGTGTTCATGGCGCATTTCGCCGTCACGGATATTGAAGGCGGGAAATTTCATGGCTTTGAACGTTTCAACCGCGCCGGGGCCGGGCTTGCAGGGGCTGCCGAAAGCAGCATGGATGTGTGGCTGGACAACTGGTCAGCAAGGAGTCCGAAAGACAGGGAGTTTCCCATTAACCTTCTGGCTTCAACAGGAGAAATCAGTCTTGAGCTCGAGCTTGAACAGGGAAAGGCCATGGTGTTGCAGGGTGACGCAGGCTTGAGCCAGAAAAACAGTGTTCCAGGTAATGCCTCTTACTATTACTCGTTTACGCGTATGCCGTCGTCGGGCACGGTGACCATAGGCAAGCAGCAGTTTGACGTCAGCGGTTTGAGCTGGATGGACCGGGAGTGGAGCAGCAGCGCTCTTGACCAGGATCAAATTGGCTGGGACTGGTTTTCACTACAATTGGATAACAACTGTGAACTGATGCTTTACCGTTTTCGTCGAAAGGATGGTTCCAGGGATCCTTTCAGTTATGGTGTGTATGTTCCGGATAACGCAGCACCGATAAAACTTGGCGCTGATGAATTTCAAATTACTACGAACAATACCTGGCGAAGCAGCAACAGCGAAACACTGTACCCTGTTGGCTGGACAATAGAAGTGCCCCGACTGGGAATAGCCTTGAATGTCGATGCGGCTCTTGAAAACCAGGAGTGGAACAGGTCGTTTCGTTACTGGGAGGGGGCTGTGACATTCAGCGGTGACAGTGACGGAGCGGCTGTAAGGGGTACAGGCTACGTGGAAATGACCGGTTATGCAGAAGGAGAAAATCGAGTCGTTTACAAGCAGTAGCTGCCTGTGCAAAGCTGGCGATAGCGCGTGAAAAGTGAGAGTGAAACTATGACCAGTACCCATCCATTTACCTGTTGTATCACCTTTGACTTCGATGGTATGTCGAGCTGGATAGGATCGGCGAGGTCAAGAAACCCCAGCATGATTTCCCGTGGACAGTTTGGTGCTGTGGCCATGCCTCGAATCCTCGATTTACTGGAGCGCTACGAGATCCCATCCAGCTTTGCCGTACCCGGGCATACCGCTTACGCCTACCCACAGCTTGTCAAGGATATTCACACCGCCGGGCATGAACTTGTGCATCACGGCTGGGTGCATGAAAACCCGGCCGAGTTTGATGAGACGGGTGAACGCAACCTGCTTGACCGGGGACTGGAGGCATTGGAGAAAGTAGCGGGTACCAGGCCAGTGGGCTATCGATCCCCGGCGTGGGACTTTAGTGAACGTACGGTGGACCTGCTCATCGAGTACGGCTTCCTGTATGACTCCAGTTGCATGGGACATGACTTTTATCCCTACTACCTGCGTACGGGCGATCAATGGGATACCGATTCAGCTTACGCATTTGGCACTGTTACCGGGCTCGTGGAGTTACCGGTAACCTGGGGGCTTGATGATTTTCCCGTGAGTGAATTTGTCATGGGTATGAACGAGGGTTTGAGAGCACCGTCGGCAGTGGAAGAGAGCTGGCGCGATGATTTTGATTACGGAAAGGCAAATTGTCCCGGGGGTCTTTTTACATTGACTCTGCATCCGCAGACCATTGGTCGCGGTAATCGTATGCTCATGCTGGAAAGATTACTTCAGCACTTCAAAGACAGCGGTGCGATTTTTGAAACCATGGCGGACTATGCCCTGCGTTGGAAGGAGAATAACCCCCGCGAAGCCTGGGTATCCGCCCACCCGGAGCTCAGTGGCGAGGGCGCCATTAAACCCTGATGTCTTCTCCATTCCCGGTTATCACAATCAGCGGTGACCCGAAGCAGCGTGGACTGGCTTACGGTGAACAGTTGAAACAGCGAATCCACGATACCTTTAATTTTTACTTCGACGCGATCTTCCTTAACAGTGCGCTTACGGGGGATGAGATCAGGCGCAGGGCAGATCGTGTAAGAGGCCTGGTTGAAAACTATGCGCCGACTTACGTGCTTGAACTTGATGCCATCGCCCGGGCGGCCGACATCGAGAGCTGGAAGATCTACATGCTTAATGCGCGCACGGAAGTGCTCAATGCCCCGGTTGCTGAATGCACTTCAATGTATTTCAAGGATACCGCGCTACTGGGCCAGACCTGGGACTGGATAATGGAGCTCGAGGATCTTGTTGTCATCCTGCGCTACGAACTCGAGGATGGTCACGTCATTACTACCCTGGCTGAGCCCGGTATGCTGGCAAAGATTGGAATGAATAACGCCGGTCTTGGCGTCTGCCTGAATTTTCTTGTATCCCATAACGAACTTGACGGGGTTCCCGTTCACATCGTGCTACGTTCCCTGCTGGATTGTCGTAACCTCGATCAGGCACACCAACGTATCCTTGGATCAGGGCAGGGCAAATCAAGTCATTTCCTCGTCGCCAATGAAAGTGGCGAAGCCTTCGGCCTGGAATTCGCCAATGGCAGCTGTGCGGAAACCACCCCGAACAGGGATATGTACATTCATTCCAATCATTGTATTGCCAGGGGAATGGAAAGCGCGATGGTACCCACTTCCCTGGAGCGCCTTGAAAAGGCTCAGCAGCTGGCAACTTCACTGGAACATCATGGTGTGAGAGAAATGCAGGGCATCCTGCTGGATGACAGCATGGGAAACAACTCCATACAGGCACCCTACCATCCGGAAGAAGCACTGGGAGGATTAAAAGTAGGAAGCTGTGCCACGGTCGTCATGGAACTTGGCAAGCGGGTCTTTCACTACAGGAAAGGTCCGGGCAAGCTTGATAACTGGGGCAAGGTTCGTTGTGACATTTCCGGCTAGCCTTTTGGCTGCAGTATTACTGGTCGCAATGAGCTTTGCGGCAGGCGCCCATGGTATCAGTGGAGCGGATGCCAGTTTTGTCAACCAGGTTGAAGGCTTTCACTTTTTTATCTACCTCTACCTGGGTGCCAAGCACATGGTCACCGGGTATGACCACCTGATGTTTCTTTTTGGCGTGATATTTTTTCTCACTACGCTGCGTAGCATTGCGCTTTACGTCAGTCTATTTGCACTCGGCCACAGTATTACTCTTATTGCCGGCGTGCTCGCTGACATAAATATGAATGCCTACCTGGTTGATGCGATTATCGGACTATCGGTGGTCTACAAGGCTTTTGATAATCTCGACGGATTCAGAGAATTGCTCGGCGTTGTGCCTGACAATCGTCACGCTGTTTTTATTTTCGGCCTGTTTCATGGTTTTGGTCTTGCTACGAAAATCCAGGACATGCAGATCTCCGAATCCGGACTCGTGGCAAACCTGCTTTCCTTTAACCTTGGCGTGGAAATCGGGCAGTTACTTGCTCTCTTTTACCTCGTGCTCCTGTTAAGGGCGGGAACACTATTTTTTCATAGCCCGAGGGCAGGGGTACTTGTAAACTTTCTCCTGATGGCCGGTGGTTTCGGACTGACTGCCTACCAGCTGGCGCATTATTTTCAATCCTGAATGAGTGATGCTGATGAACGAGTCGCGAACGGGAGCATTGTCAAGGGCACAGCTAATCCTGTTACTTCTTGCTGCCGCTGCAATCGGAGTAGCCCTTACTTTTTTAATCATTTTACCCACCGAGCAAAAGCTCGAAAGAGCCGAAGACCAGGCGGCTGCGACAAGCTCGACACTGTCGACACCAGCTACACCGAGCCTCGCCATGAACCTGCTTTATATCGGGATAGATCCGTCAACTACGCCGGCCGTTGTTAACGAATTTGGAGAAGCCCAGCCGGTGATGGATGGCAGGAATATTCGTCAACACGACCAGCCTTACAGGCAGGAGACGATAGAAATCGAGCTCGGGCTTGATGAATCGGTTGAATACAAGGCGATCATGGAGCAGGGTGAGGTGCTACTTTATCACTGGCAGGCAAGTGGTGACGTGTATTTTGACTTTCACGCGCACCAGGAAGCCGGCGATCCTGATTTTTTCACGCGCTACACTGCCGGTGAAGGGCAGCAGGACAAGGGCAGTATCGTCGCGCTTTACCAGGGCCAGCACGGCTGGTTCTGGCTAAATATTTCTGATGGACCGGTTAAGGTGTCCCTTACCGTCGCGGGTTATTACAGCGAGCTGATCGAGATAGACCTGGAGGCTGAACAGTAATGGAATTTGTAAGCTGGGTTGAAGAAAGTGCCCTTGGTATCTACATGCTGGATTCTATCTGGGGATACCCCATCGTGTTGTCTGCCCACGCCGTGGGCATGGCTATTGTCGTCGGTACCGTGCTGATGATCGATCTTCGACTCGTGGGTTTCGTCGGCAGGGCGCCGCTTGATTCATTCAAAAATATTTTCTTTGTTACCTGGATTGGTGTTGCCCTCAACCTGCTTTCGGGTATTGCCCTGTTTGCCTCCGATCCTGAGAAGTTTACCTTTCACTATGTTTTCTGGATAAAGATCGGCCTCATGCTGGCAGGTGTTGTCTCCGTGTTTTTGCTCTGGTCACAGGTGCACAGGGACGGCGCTGGCGCCGAGACGGATTTTGAACCTTCCCCGCGGCTGAAAATGCTGGCCTGGTTTTCCATGCTCCTGTGGTTCCTTGTCATACTTACCGGCCGGCTGGTTGGTTACATAGAAATGGCCTGAGATAAGAAACGATGAACGATATCCTTTACTGGATGGAACAATCGGCCCTGGGCCAGCTGATGCGTGACAGCGTGTGGTTGTTTCCACTGGCCGAGATACTTCACTTTCTTGGCCTGTCACTGCTCATCGGTTCCCTGATGGTGGTGGATCTTCGCCTGCTTGGCATCATCAAGGATATGTCCTTTCGCGCGATATACCGCTACCTGCCGGTCACGCTGCTGGGTTTTGGTATTAACATGGTGACGGGGATCATGTTCCTCTTTACCGATCCCTTTCGCTATTACCCGAATATTGCCTTTCGTATAAAAATTGGCTTGATTGTTCTTGCCGGCCTGAACGCGCTGTGGTTCCAGTTCAAGGTGCATCCTGCCACTTTAAAAGCGCCCCAGGGTAGTGGTCCGGATTCAGCAACCCGCGTTGTCGCGGTACTTTCGCTAGTGCTCTGGTTTGGCGTGATCGTTATGGGAAGGATGATCCCTTACCTGGAAGAGTAAGGATTGGTCATTCCCGCTTGAGCGGGAATGACGACCGGTAGCGTGAGGATAACTGGTGTTACTCGCTCTTCTGCTTGCGGCGACGGTCTTCCAGTTCTTCCAGCTGTCGAATACGTTCAGCGGCCACGGTATTACCCCCGCGAAGCTCAGTACCGTCTTCCAGCACGATGAGTTTCCAGTCCATCTTGTTGCTACCATCCTTTGCGGGGTTACCGGAAATGGTTATCACGTCACCCTTTTTTAATGTCTCCCGGGTCCAGCCACGGCGCTTGAGTATCGCTGATGCATTACCCTCTGCCAGCCACTTTTGTACTTCCCCGTTTTCATCGGTGACATCAAAGTAAATGCGGGCATGGGGATTGATGAGCCTGAACTTGGTGACTGTCCCGGTGACTTCCACCATGGTGTCCATCTTGTAGTGAGAAGCAGGGCTGTGATGGGCGATAGCCTGTGGCAACAGCATGTAGATAGAAACGGACAGCATAATCAAAAATCTTTTCATAACAGCAGGCCTCAATATTCACCAGTTATAGCTTCGCAAATAAATTCATCCAGCTCCCAGTCGTCAACGCGGAAAAAGGAACGCTGGTTACCATAGGGTTTGCGAAAGTGCACGGGGTCGACAAGGCTTAGTTCCATGTCAAGCCGACCATTATCCGGATGAAAGGTATAGCGCTCGATAAACCTGGTGTCGGCGCTTGGTGCAAATGCTCCGCCACCGGGAACATTTGTCACATTGGGAATCACGTTGGTGGTTTCAACAACCAGGGTATTGTCCTCGTAGTAGCCAATGGAATGACCCAGTCTCGTTGGGGCCTGGCCGGCGGCCGGCTTTCTTCCATCGAGATAAACTACTCTTTCCGCGTTCCAGTATTCATAACGCAGGATGACACGATCCTTGAGCTGTTCCACCTGCCACGGCACTGGCGCGATGATCTGATGTCGCAGGCTATCGCCTTCGGGTGTGCAATCCAGCGCCGCGCCCTGGGAAGGCTTGTACTCGGCCTGTTTCTTTAAACCCAGCTCAGTGAGCATGTCCTTGTTGTGCTCTTTCTCATAATCGCGCATGTCAAAATAAAGTTCCTTGACGCTGCGATTGGAGTTGGCTTCATCGTTTAGCAGTTTTTGCAGGTAATTAAACCCAACAAGTGAGCAGCCGCTACGGGCGCAGGCCAGGTCTTCAATACGCCAGCGCTCATCATCCGGAATAAGCAGGGGGTTGGCCCATACACCATTTATATCAGGAATATTAACTTCCCCCGCCTGCAGCAGGGTGAACGGGAAAAAAACCGGCAGGAGGAAAAGCAGGCAATGGCTGGTGAGATTTCGAAACATAACTCGAACAAGGCTTCTGATACATGACATGGACCGGATTATAAAGCGAATCAAAATCACTGGCATCGCGCAATTTCGAGTAATTGCCCTTATTTGGGCCGGCTTTTCGACACATCAATTGACCCTGAAACCCACTGTTTATGCCACTTTTAAAAAAATATTAAAAAATTTTCAAATTTTTGCATCCAATCTTGCCTGTCACTACATCCAACTGGATAACAAAACGTTATTACATGGGAGACAGCAAAATGAAAACAATTAACACAATACTTATCAGTGGTTTAGTGGCCTTCAGCCTGAGCACCCCGGTATCTGCCACGGGCTTTGAAGACAACACGATGGAAATGAATCGCATCCTGGAGAACAGGATTGAATCGCAAATCCAGCACATCAGTGAATTCGTGAATGTTGAACTTGAAGTCAGCGCAGAGACCGTAAAGGTCCAGGCTCTTAATAGCACGGCTGCCAGCCACAGCCTGGATAACACCAGCAAGCGTTCCTGATAAAGCGAAGGCAGCAGATCTCTCAACGAGGTCTGCCTGCTTTTGCGTGAGCAAGCCCTTATGCAACCAAGCACCGCACACGCTTCAAGACCTGAACTGCAAGGCCATCGTCATACAGGTATGGACAGGCGAATCGAAAAGAGTTTCCTCAAGCGTTACTGGAAATCGGGTTCGCTGGCTATCGTGCTTGTTATCACGGTCACCACGATTGTGCTCTGGCCCGAGCAGGGCAGGAGCCTGGTTATCGACGATTCCCGTATTGATGTTTCAAGGGTTGTTGAAGGCAAGTTCGATGACTTTATCCCCCTTCGCGGAAGGGTGACACCATTAAGCACCATCTACCTGGACTCTGTCGAAGGCGGGCGTGTCGAGAAGGTTCACGTGGAAGATGGTGCAAGGGTTGAGGCCGGTGACCTGCTGGTTGAACTCAGTAACACAGACCTGCAGCTGGATGTCATTTCCAGAGAAGCGCAGGTGACTGAACAATTGAATGCACTGTTAACGCAGGAACTGGAGCTTGAGAGAAACAGGTTGAAACACGAGCGCGATCTCGTGGAAATCGATTACCAGGTATTGCGTCTTGAGCGTCTTGTTAAACGACGGGAAAGACAGGCACAGCAGGGAAATATTCCACGCGCCGATCTCGAGGACGTAGTGGACGAACTGGATTATTACAGGAAGCGCAGGACCGTCACCCTTAACAGTCAGCGCACCGACCTGAAATTGCAAAAGGCCCAGTTGCAGCAGCTACGGGAGAACGCGGAGCAGTTGCAAAAGAACCTGCAGTACGCTCGCAAAAATCTTGAAGCCTTAAATGTCAGGGCCCCGGTGAGTGGCAAGCTCACCGCTTTTAATGCGGAAACCGGGCAATCCCTGGCCAGGGGCGAACGTCTTGGCCAGATTGATAACCCCGGGGAGTTCAAGCTCGTTGTTGAGATTGACGAGTACTACCTTAACCGTGTCGACCTTGAACAGCTGGCTGACCTGGAAATCAACGGGCAGCGTTATGACATGCACATTGCAAAGACTTATCCCCAGGTCAGCAACGGACGATTTCGCGCAGACCTGGTATTTGGTACTGATACACCTGCTGATATTCGCCGCGGCCAGAGTTTTCAGCTCAGGCTGTTCCTCGGTGATACCAGCGAAGCGCTGTTGATTCCGAACGGCGCTTTTTTCCAGGACACCGGTGGCAAGTGGGTATTTGTTGTCACCGAGGACGGTCGCCAGGCAGTGCGAAGAAGCCTGAAGCCAGGCCGTCGCAACACCCGCTACATTGAGATCCTCGATGGTCTCGAGGAAGGTGAACGCGTCATCACTTCACCCTACACAAATTTCATAGACATGCAGCGACTGCTGCTCAGTTCACCCTGAAGGAGTTTTGAGATGCTTAAACTTGAGCAAATTGACAAGGTGTATCGCACCGACGAAGTAGAAACCATGGCTTTGAACCACGTTGATATCAATATTGATGAAGGCGAGTTTGTTGCGGTGATGGGACCATCGGGCTGTGGGAAATCCACGCTGCTAAATATTATCGGCATGCTGGATAGCCCGGATGATGGCAACTACTTTTTCAAGGGAGAGAACATTTCCGGCTGGTCAGAGACCGAGCTGTCTGATCTGCGCAAGAGAAATATTGGCTTCATTTTTCAGAATTTCAACCTGATTGATGAACTGAACGTGCGGGAGAACATTGAACTGGCACTGCTTTATCGAAGCGATGTTTCAAGTAGCGAACGAAGAAGGCGCGTAGAGGCTGCCATGGAGAAAATGAACATTGCCCACAGGGCGAAGCATATGCCGGGGCAGTTGTCAGGTGGCCAGCAGCAACGTGTCGCCGTGGCGCGTGCCCTGGTATCAGATCCGGCGCTGATACTTGCCGACGAACCAACCGGTAATCTTGATTCCCAGCATGGCGAAGAGGTGATGGAACTGCTGGGCGAGTTGCACAGGGAGGGCGCCACTATCCTGATGGTCACCCATTCGGATTCACACGCTGCCCATGCCCAGCGCGTCATCAACCTGTTCGATGGCTATGTTGCCAATGAACCCCTTGCTGCCGTTGGCTAGAACAACACGGCAATAAAACCAATAACCGGGAGAACAGCAGTGTTTCGCAATTACCTCGTCACCGCATTTCGAAATCTTTCAAGAATCAGGCTCTACGCAGCGATCAATATCTCTGGCCTGGCCTTTGGCATAGCACTGTTTGTCCTGGCACAGCTCATTACCAGCAACGAACGTACCTTTGACCATTTCTTTCCAAATGCCGAACGCATCTACGCGGTATACGGCTTATTCACCCCGGAAGCAGACGTCGGTGTTCGAAGCAGTATCGGTGTGCAATCAAGGGTAGCTCCGCTCATAGAATCTGACGTACCGGAAGTAGAGTTTGTCGCCCGCGCCTTTACCCGGCAATACCTGGCGACCCACGAGGACCTCAAGTTTTACCAGAACATCAGGTTTGTTGATCCGAATTTCCTCGACATTTTCCGGTTCGACTTTGTCCAGGGGGATGCCGCGACGGCACTTAATGATCCATCCGGTCTGATCATTACCAGCAGCATGGCTGAGAAGTATTTCGGTAACGAGGAGGCCATTGGCAAGGTCATTCGCGTTAAGAACAAGACGGACCTGCACGTCACGGCAGTCATTAAAGACCTCCCGGCAAACAGTCATTTTTCCAAGAGCATTATTGTTGATATGCCACTGCAGATGCTGGCAACCACCGCCGCACTGGAGAAGGTGTCAGACTTCAAGCTTGAAGGTAACTGGTACAACATGTCCACTTCGGAAGTGACCTACGTGCTGCTTAAAAATAATGTTGCTCCCGAAGTGGTCAATTCGCGTCTTCAAACGCTATATGAAGAGCATGTGCCCGAAGCAAACCGCGAGTACATGGCCTCTTTTGAACTGAGGGAGCTGACGCAGCTGAACCTTTATCCCTGGGAGGCAACCGGCCTGCCAGTTATAACCAGCATCGATGTGCTTGGTTTGCTGATCCTGATAATTGCGATCTTTAATTATACAAACCTGTCGACTGCTCAATTGCTTGGTCGTACCCGGGAAGTGGGGCTGCGTCGAGTGATGGGTGCATCGAGGAAACAGATGTTCAGCCAGTTTATGACCGAGAGTATTGCGCTCGCGGTGTTGGCACTGGCAATTGCACTGCTCGTTCTTTCCGTGGTGATACCGTTTTTGAATGACCTCGCGGGCAAAAACCTGGAACTGGGCCTGCTGAGCCAGCCTGTACGTATCGCGTGGCTAGCGCTGCTGGCTATTGGCACAGGTGCGCTGGCCGGGTGCTACCCGGCGTGGATGATATCCCGTGGACGTACTATAGGGCTTTTAAACGGCGCACTTGCACAGGGAGCGAAATCCGGATTTATTCGAAACGCCATGCTGGTGGCACAGTTTTCCATCGCGCTTTTCATGATGATGTGCGCAGGCATTATTTACACACAGAATCAAATGCTGGAAAGCTCAAGTCACGCGTTTGACAGGGACAGGATTGTTACCCTGTATCGCATGAGTCGTGATGAAATCAAGGAAAAGGTGGATACCCTTCGAACCGAGTTTGAACGCATACCCGGTATCGAGAGGTTTGCCATGTCAAACCAGGTGCCCTTTGAACAGGAACAATCCACCGGCCTGTTTGGCCATACCGCGGCCAAGGCGGAAACCATAGACATGTATCGTATTTCCATCGATGAAGGTTTTCTTGAGACCTATGATATTCCGTTGTTACAGGGCAGGAATTTCTCCGATGAATACACCAACGATATCCTGGTTACAGACGAGGAAAGAAACCCGGTGCAGGACAGTGTCAACACCATAGTCAACGAGCTTGCGCTGGAACAGCTGGGTTTCAGTCCGAGTGACGCACTGGACAAGACCTTTTATCGTTATGTAACCGATGGTCCCACGGTGGAGTATCGGATTGTGGGTGTAATAGCGAACGCAAACTTTCTCGGGTTTCACAATTCACTTAAACCCATTGTCTTTGTTAACAGGCCCGATAACCAGCGTATCGCTTCCCTGAAATTGAAGGGTAATAGCATTCAACAAACCCTCGAGGAAATTGATCGTGTATGGGAAGAACAGGTGCCGGCTTTTCCAATTGAGAGACAATTTCTCGACAAGCATTTCAATGATGTCTACAAGATTTTTCGCGGGATCAATGTGGCGCTTGCGGGCTTTGCCGGTATGGCGGTGCTGGTGGCTATCATCGGCCTGTTTGGAATGGCAGCTTTCATGGCAGAGCGTCGCACCAGGGAGATTGGCATACGCAAAGTACTGGGTGCCGGTATTGTCGACATCGTCAGGTTGCTCTTGCTGCAGTTTTCCCGACCGGTGCTGATTGCCATCTTTATCGCGGCTCCCCTGGCCTGGGTGACAGCTGGTCTTTACCTTAACTTCTTTGCAGAAAGGGCAGCAATGCCGGTGGGGCTATTCCTCGAAGCGGGTATCGCGCTGCTGTTGCTGGCATGGGTGACGGTGATAAACCATGCTCTCAGGGTTGCCCGTTCAAACCCGATACTGGCGCTGCGCTACGAATAATTGCGAGAATAGCGAGAAATACAGCATTCAATTACCGTATATGGTTGTTGTCCTGTGCCAATAAACAGATAATTGCCGGTGTTTCTTTCACACTGGCTGTTATCAAATATTGATTGAACCAGGCACCCGAGCATTAATCGACAACGGAAAATCCGTTGCGACAGCCATCTCGTTGTCCGTTGTTGGTGCCAGCGCCTTCCTGGTACTTCCATTACTGATTGGCGCTGCGGCGGAACATCTTTCCCTGGAGGAGAGTCAGCAAGGACTGCTTGCGTTTGTATTGATGGCAGCCGCCGCGACGAGCGCACTACTGGCTATTTTCCTGGTGCGGAAGTTTCACTGGGTAAAGCTGGCGTACGCGGCCTTGCTGGTGATGCTGGCAGGTGATGTCGTGGCACTTGTCTCGAGGGATAACTTTTCATTTTTTCTCGTGGCTGTCATGGCCATCAGCCTTGGTGGCGGGATTGTATACTCACTGGCTCTCACCGTGCTGTCAGATAACAGTAAACCGGACCGCATGTTTGGCTACTCGATTGCCGCGCAGGTGAGCTTCCAGGTTCTCGGACTGTTGCTATTACCCGCCGTTATAGGAGCGGGTGGTCTGCAAAACTTGCTCATATTTTTTATCGTGGTGACTTCTTGTGGACTGGCTGTAACGTGGTTATTACCCGCCAGTGGCCTGCAGCATGAAGTAAGCAATCCTTTTTCTGTATTCACGCAGACCAGGGTGATGTATGCCCTTGCGGGCTGTTTTTTCTTCTTTTTTAACGTGGGTTGTTTCTGGGCCTTCATTGAGCGCATGGGCAACGCCTATGGTTATGAAGCACAGGCCATTGGCAATAGCCTGGCCGCCGGCGTGTCAGTTGGGGTCATTGGCGCACTGGTTGCATCCTGGCAGGGTGAACGCCTTGGACGAATGAAGCCCCTGTTTATTGCTGCTGTTGCTACGGTCGTCGCGGCGCTCATGCTCAGCTCCAGCCGGGAGCTTGGCGTGTACGTGTTCGCCGTCGCCCTCTATAACTTTGCCTGGAATTATTCACTGGCCTACCAGTATGCCGTGGTTGCGACAGTGGACAAGTCCGGTCGGGGCATAGCCATTACACCGGCTTTTCATGCCGTGGGTGCAGCAATCGGGCCCGGGCTGGCCGGTCTCCTTATCAGCGCCGACAATTTTCTTGGCGTGAATGTGCTGGTGAGTGTCAGTGTTATTATAAGCTTCCTGTTTTTTATACCGGCAGTGAGGGGGCAGAATGAATGACTAAAGCGAGAGCGAGGGAACTGGGGCTTCCCCTTGATGGTAATCCGGGCACACATAATGCCATCACAGACGTTCCCGGTGTTGAAGTCGGTTTTTGTACCCTGGCACAGGGAAGCGGCGAACTGGAAGTGGGGAAGGGGCCGGTACTGACCGGTGTCACGTCCATCCTGCCGCGCGGAAAACAGGACAGGTTTTCACCCGTGTGGGCAGGGCACTTTAACCTCAATGGCAACGGCGAGATGACCGGGACCCACTGGATCAATGACGCCGGCTATTTCACCAGCCCTGTGTGCATTACCAATAGCCATTCCGTGGGGATGGTTCATCACAGCACCGTAAAATGGATGATCCAGCAGTATTCCAGCCAGTTTCTTGATGATCACGGCTGGGCCCTGCCGGTGATTGCAGAGACCTATGATGGCCTGACCAGCGATATCTGTGGTTTGCATATCAGCGAGGAACACGTGTTTGAGGCGCTGGATTCAGCCCGGGGGGGCAGGGTCGCAGAAGGTAACGTGGGTGGCGGCGCAGGTATGCAGACCTATGAATTCAAGGGCGGCACTGGCACATCTTCGCGGCTCATCAACTTGCAGGGAAATGATTACACCGTCGCCGCCCTGGTGCAGTCCAATTTTGGCACCCGGCATGACTGTACTATTTGTGGTGTCCCGGTGGGCAAGCACATTACCGAAAACGCCATTATCTCGGGAATGCTTGGTCACGAGCAGGGCTCTATCATAGTTATCATTGCCACCGATGTGCCCCTGTTGCCAAATCAACTCAGGAGGCTGGCAAAAAGGGGAGCGATGGGTATAGCGCGTACCGGTTCACCGGGTGGTCATTATTCCGGTGATATTGTCCTGGCTTTTTCGGTGGCCAATGAGATTGATTTCCCCGGTATCGGTGGCGACAATCCAATGCATTACCAAATGGAATCAATCAATGACCACTTCATCGATACGGTGTACGAAGCCGCCGTGCAATCCGTGGAAGAGGCAATAATCAACGCCATGCTTGCAGCAGAATCGGTACCGACAGTTAAGCCGCCGGGATTGATGCTTGAAGCGATCGATCATGATCGTCTCATTGCGCTCATGCGCGAATACAATCGTATCTAAAAATACCAGCCTATGCCGTCAATCAATTTTGCACCTGACAACATGACAGTAGAGGTCAAAGAGGATGAAACCATCCTCCAGGCTGCGCTGCGAGCAGGGATTCCCCATACCCACGTGTGTGGTGGAAAAGCAAGGTGTACGACCTGCCGGGTTTTTGTGGTAAACGCAAACAAGCTTGAAGTGTCATTGCCGGGTGAAAGCGAAATATTCCTGTCCCGCAAGCTGGGTTTTTGCGGCAATGTGAGGCTGGCCTGCCAAACCCGCGTCATGGGTGATATCCAGGCCCGCAGGCTCGTGATTGACGACGACGACGTGGACATGGCCCTGTCTACCGTATCCGGGCAGGAACAGGCCATTAACTCAAGTGGTGTAGAAAAGAGGGTGGTCATACTGTTTTCCGACATCAGGAATTTCACATCGTTTTCAGACAAGCAGCTTCCCTATGACGTGATCCACATGCTGAATCGCTACTTTCGAAAAATGCGCCAGGTCATCGAGGAGAACCACGGGCAGGTTTACAATTACATGGGTGATGGCCTGCTGGCTCTTTTTGGCGTCGAAGAAACTGGCTCGGCACCCGAAAACGCGGTGCGCTGTGGATTGCAAATGCTGGAGGTCATGGAGCAAATGCAACCCTACCTGGAGAACACCTACCAGCAGGGCCTTGGCATAGGTATCGGCATTCATTGTGGCGATGTTGTGATTGGTACCATCGATGATTCCATGGGAGACAGGAAGATGGTCATCGGGGATGCGGTAAATTTTGCCAGCCGGGTGGAGTCAGCAAACAAGGCATCCGGGACCAACTTGCTTATTTCACGGTCGGTTTTCGAGGAAATCGGCGATAGTCTTGAAATTGGCAAGACCTGCTCGGTAGAAATCAAGGGCAAGACTGGCGAGCATGATATCTACGAAGTCCTTTCGATGAACGGGAAATGATAGTTTACGGCGTCGCACTGCTGGGCTTTTGCATGTTGCTGGGTATTTACCTGGGCGACCTGCTCGGTATTGCCCTGGGCATTGAAGCCAACGTGGGTGGTGTTGGTATCGCCATGCTACTGCTCCTCTTGCTGTCTAACCTTTCAGGCACGAGGTTTGAACTTTCCTCTCCCAGTCAATCCGGCATTACCTTCTGGAGTGCCATGTATATTCCTGTCGTGGTTGCCATGGCGGCAAAACAGAATGTCATCGCGGCTGTTTCAAGTGGATGGCTTGCCGTGATTGCGGGGGCACTTGCAGTGGCTGCGAGTTTTGCCCTTATCCCGGTGTTTGCGCGTTTCGGCGGGGACGACAAAGCAAGCGAAAAAGACGAAGACGGCTGAGCATGGAAACGCTGTTAACTACGCTGACATCGGCACTGAACAAAAACGGCATCATTACTGCTTTTGTTTTTGTTGGCGTACTTGTCTGGCTGTCATACTGGCTGTCTGACAGGCTCACTCGAGGGCAGGTGCATGGTTCCGCTATTGCCATTACCCTCGGTCTTGTTATCGCCTATATCGGTGGTCATGTAAGCGGCGGCGAGAAGGGCATCGCAGACCTGCCGGTACTTGCCGGGGTAGGGATCCTTGGCGGGGCCATGTTTCGGGATTTTGCCATCGTGGCCACGGCGTTTGGAGCCGACCTTGATGCTATCAGGAAGGCGGGATTTATTGGTGCCTTTTCCATTTTTTTTGGTGTCATGCTTTCGTTCGTGGTGGGCGCTGCTGTGGCAGTGGCATTTGGTTACAGCGATCCTGTCTCGGTTACCACTATTGGTGCAGGCGCCGCGACCTACATCGTCGGGCCGGTCACCGGTACTGCTCTCGGGGCAAGCTCTGAGGTGGTTGCGCTCAGCGTGGCTGCGGGACTGGTCAAGTCTGTACTGGTCATGGTGGGCACCGCCTTTGTTGCACCTGTTATAGGTCTCAATAATCCGCAATCGGCGATGGTTTATGGTGGCTTGATGGGTACCACGAGTGGCGTTGCCGCGGGCCTCGCAGCCACCGATCCGGAACTGGTACCCTACGGTGCCATGACGGCGACATTTTATACGGGAGTTGGCTGCCTGCTGTGTCCGTCTATACTGTTTTTTACTGTCAGGGCCCTGCTCGGCTGAAAAATATATCAACGTGTCTGAACAGGATCATAATCTCTACGCCTATATCCAGGATATAGCCCGTACCCGCCTGGACAAGCCACTGCTGGTCACCGACGCGGGAGTATCCTTTAGCTATGCAGATATTGACCGGGAGTCGGCGCGCCTGGCAAATTTTCTTGCAGCCTCAGGCGCCCGGCCGGGTGATCGAATCTCGGTGCAGGTCGCCAAGTCTCCACAAGCCCTTTGTCTTTACCTGGCATGCCTGCGGGGTGGTTTTGTTTTTCATCCCCTGAATACGGGCTATACCATTGCCGAGCTGGAATACTTTTTTGGCAATGCCGAACCTGCCGTAGTCGTGTGTCACAGTGCCAGCGAAGAAGTGTTGGCACCGCTGTTGTCGAAATTGAACATACCGCATCTTTTTACCCTTGATGCCGATGGTTCCGGAAGCCTGCGGGATCTATCTGCGGCAACCACCGACAGCGCGGTCCTCGTGGAAAAAGCCGCGGATGACATGGCCTGCCTGCTGTACTCATCGGGAACGACAGGGGTACCCAAGGGCATCGTACTGACCCACGGCAATCTCTATGAAAATGCGGCGACCCTGGTACAGGCATGGGGTTTTACCGAGGAGGATGTTCTCCTGCACGCGCTTCCCATTTTTCATGTTCACGGGCTGTTTGTAGCGCTTGGTTGTGTGTTGCTCAGCGGAGCGAGCATGCGCTGGCTGGCCGGTTTTGACACCGAAAAAGTTACCAGGCTGATGCCGGAGTGCAGCAGCATGATGGGAGTACCGACTTACTATACCCGTCTTCTTGCCAGCGAGGGTTTTAACCGCGATGTTGCAGCCCATATGCGACTGTTCGTGTCTGGCTCAGCTCCCCTCCTTGAAGAAACTTTCTACGAATTTGAGGAACGCACCGGTCATCGTATCCTGGAGCGCTATGGTATGACCGAAACCAACATGAACACCTCGAACCCCCTTGACGGAGAACGCAAGGCAGGAACAGTTGGGCCGCCCTTACCCGGAGTAGAAGTTCGCATTTGTGATGATAACGGTGGTGAGTTACCTGCCGGGGAAATCGGCAATCTCCAGGTCAGGGGCAAGAATGTTTTTCGCGAGTACTGGCGTATGCCGGAGAAAACAGCCGAGGACAAGTCCAAGGATGGTTTTTTCAATACCGGCGACAAGGGCGTCATCGATGAAGATGGCTATGTTTCTATCGTTGGGAGAAGCAAAGATATGGTCATCAGCGGTGGGCTTAACGTCTACCCGGTGGAAGTGGAAGGGCTTATTAACGAACTGGACGGGGTGAAAGAATCAGCCGTCATCGGTGTGCCCCATGCTGATTTTGGAGAAGCTGTTGTTGCCGTCGTGGTGACGGCGAAAGACAAGGTTCTCGAGGAAGATAAAGTTATATCGGACCTGAAGCAAAAGCTGGCAGGATTCAAGGTACCCAAGCGTATCGTTTTTGTTGACGAATTACCCAGGAATACCATGGGCAAGGTGCAGAAGAATTTACTACGTGATTCTTACCAGGCCCTGCTGCAGTAAGAACATTTCGCCGGGATTTTTGCATCTGCATGACATAGAACACAGACACGCTGTGAATACATCCATGTACGCTCTACGGCGGCATCCATGCCGCCGAAGGTCTGCTTATCTATGTCACACAGCTGCAATTTAGAAAAATGGCCCGGCCAGGTGTACGTTCTATTTCGACAAGAAAACAAGTATCTCATCACGCTTGTCCAGGGCGTCCTGGTAGCCCAGTTCAATCAATTCACCAATAAACTCGGTTTCAAACATCAGGTAACTCGCAAGACTGGTACCACCTCCCTGTCCCGTTGCTCCCAGCCGTTTGAACAGGAATCGCATGGATCTTGGCAGCGTGTCCAGGTGTTCAACGGCGATCTTGTCAAAGGCCCTTGACGGGGTAATGGACAGGACGTCCACTTCACGAAATTCCACTTTCTCCAGCTCATCCTCCGGCAGGCGCTGTAGCAGGTTATTCAGGCGCTGCAGTCGTTCCATGTCCTGTTCAAGGGCGTCGATAAAGCCGCTGTTAAAAAAATGGGAGGTCATCTGCGCCAGGGACGGAGTGTGAACTGTTTTCTGTCTTTCCTGTTCAGTGACGACCGGGTTATGACTTACGCCAATAACAAATAACTTTTTTGCACCGAGATGCAATGCCGAACTCAGGGGCGCTGTTTGTCTTACCGACCCATCGCCGAAATACTCGCGGTTAATCTTTACCGCGGGATAAATCCCGGGAATAGCCGTAGATGCCATCAGGTGGTCATGTCGAAGCTGGGCGCGGCTGCCTATTCGGCGGTGACGTTTCCAGATGGGTATATCCCGATGACTTTGGTAGAAACTGATAGTGTCACCACTGGTATAACCAAGCGCAGAAATGCTGATTGCCGAGAGGTGTTCCTGTCGCAACATCTCGCTGAGCCGACCAATACGCACGGCCTGCAGTAATAGTTCCCTGAGCGGCGCATTATCCAGCAGGGACCAGGGTTTACCGGTGCTATAACCATCATGAAATACTGACCTGCCCAGGGAAAAAAGTGCGCCGGCTATGGCCATGCCGCCGAGTTCGTGAACGTCCGTTGACGTTAATCCACGCCAGACTGCTTCAAGCTTGGGAATTGCCTCCGAAAAGCGATCGCTTTCGCAGGCCACTACCGAGGAATTGATGGCGCCAGCAGATGAACCACTGATGATCGGGAATGGGTTTTTTTCCGGTTGTCCCAGTATTTCAACCACGGCCTTGAGCACGCCGACCTGGTACGCAGCGCGTGCACCACCACCTGAAAGTACAAGTCCTGTACTCATAATATTCCTATATTCAGCTAACTAGCATGGATTTTCCAGTCAATAGGGCATAGAGCGAATACCCAAATTAAAATAACAGTAAAGCGGTTTACCTTGAGTTATCGGCGCATTAGAATCGAACTGAACCAAGTGATGAAGGATTGAAGGGGCAGAAGACATGGCAATAAAAATAAACCAGCGCCGTATTCTCAGCATTACCTGTCTGTCACTCATCCTGCAATGCCCCGTAATCGCAAGGGCCGCGGAACTGGCGCCCCTGGCGGCTGACGACTTTGGTGTCATAGAAAAGGTTACAGCCAAACCTACCGCACACTGGCTCTGGGTGTATGACCCCAATTTCGTTTCATTTTCTGATGGCAGGTCGCATCTAATTGATGGTGACACGGGAAAGTACATAGGTTCACTGAATAATGGTTATGTGCATGTCCGCTTAAACCTGCCCAGCCACTACCGGGAGATTTATTCTGCCGAGACATATTATAGTCGTCACGTCGGTGGCACCCGTTCGGACATGGTACGCGTTTACGACCCGGTCACCCTTTCCCTTGTAGAAGAAATAGAAATCCCCAACAAGAGAGCTACGCCTATTCCACGAATGACGATATTTGGCCTTTCAGAAGATGATCGCTTCATGGCAGTGTCAAATATCACCCCCGCTACCTCGGTCAGTATCGTTGATCTCAAGCAAAGGAAGTTTGTTGGAGAAATTCCTACTCCAGGTTGCACCCTTGCCATTCCAGCCGGTGGCCGACGTTTTCTCTCGCTTTGTAGCAACGGAACCGCGACGACATTTACGCTGGATGACAATGGCAAGTTAAAAGACATGAAGCAGAGCAGGAAGTTTTTTGATATCGACAAGGACCCGGTGACAGAAAATGGTGTACGTTACGGAGATATGTTGTTGTTTCCGTCGGTGGGGGGAATGCTGTATAGCATTGATACATCGGCTGCGGATATCAGTTTTCCCGAGCCCTGGTCGCTGGTTAATGATGAGGACAGGAAAGAGGGCTGGCGCACTGGCGGCAAACAGCAGATTGCAGTGAACGAACCGCACAAGCGTCTTTATTCCATCATGCACCAGGGTACGCCGGACACCTATGAGCATGCTGGACCCGAGGTCTGGGTCTATGACATGGAGAAAAAGAAACGTATAAAGCGGATAAAGACAGAGCGTATTGCTACATCAATTCATGTCAGTCCGGATGAGAAGCCGCTGCTTTTTTCAGTGCCTGATAATGAGGCTACGCTGGATATTTATGATGCTTTAAGCGGTGAGCACTTAAGATCGGTAAAAGAACTCGGTGTAACACCAATGCTCATGCAAACACCGCCTCACTAGGCCAGCATGAGGCTTTACTAACAGTCGGAGGGCAACCAAGGTGCAAATACTGGACAAGTGGATTCAACGCACTGCACGTAATATTGCAAGTACTACCTCTCGCAGGGGCTTTCTTGGCCGGCTTGGTGCTGTGATGGTAGGCACCACGGCATTTCCGCTCTTACCCGTGGCGCGTGCTGATACTCATGAACGTCCGAGTGTTCCCGATGACAGCATGATTGAAGGGCCTGAGGGAGATCCGAATAGTTGCGATTACTGGCGTAACTGCGCACTGGACGGTTTTCTCTGTGGCTATTGTGGTGGTTCCTCAACCAGCTGTCCGCCCGGCACAGAATTTTCACCGGTCACCTGGATAGGTACCTGTCGCAACCCCGCGGACAATCGTGACTACATCATTAGTTACAATGACTGCTGCGGTAAAAGCTCCTGTGGTCGGGGTATGTGTAACCGAAATGAGGGTGATAAGCCCAACTACATGCCGTCAAAAAGTAATGACATCATCTGGTGCATGGGTACCAGCAATAATGTCTATCACTGCACGGTGACCCTGGTCCTGGGACTGGCGGTTGAAAACTGACGGGGAAGTAAAGTTCGATGCTGCACGTGAGCCTGTCTGGAAAGCATTGAACGATACGGAAGTATTAAAAGCCTGTATTCCTGGTTGTGAATCCCTTGCGCCTGTTGGTGAAAATGAATTCCAGGCCTTAGTGCGGGCAAAAGTCGGCCCCGTGAATAGTAGCTTCAATACCACGATTCACCTGGAAGATATTGTAGAACCGGAAAGCTACAGCTTACGTGTACATAGCAAGGGTGGAGCAGCCGGAATTGGCGAGGCGATTGCCAGGGTGAATTTAATCGACGAATCGCCAGGTACCACCCTGAAGTACGAGGTGGAATTCAAGGTCAAGGGTAAGCTCGCGCAAATTGGATCACGCTTGATAATGAACGTCATTCAAAAGCTGTCCCGGGAGTTTTTTGCCAGTTTCGAAGCCAGGATTAACTGAAAAGAATGAAACCCTACGAGTTCGAATACCTACGTCCCTCTTCCCTGCAAGAAGCCCTGCAGATGCTGGCCGAACATGGTGACGAGGCAAAGCTGCTGGCAGGGGGGCAGAGCCTGCTGGCAACGCTGAACATGCGCCTGTCAGCACCGGGTTACCTGGTGGATATCGGTAACCTTGAAGAGATGAATTCCATACACGAGCATGAAGGCATGCTTCGAGTCGGAGGATTATGCCGGCATGCACAGGTACAGGCTTCGAGTCTTGTTCACGAGCATGTGCCACTGCTGGGCGCTGCCATTGAACACGTGGCCCATGTTGCCATTCGTAACCGGGGTACTCACGGTGGAAGTATTGCCTTTGCAGACCCTGCAGCAGAAATTCCTGCCTGTGCGGTTGCCCTTGATGCCTCACTCACACTTTGCAGTGCTGATAATGAAAGACAGGTAAAGGCCGGTGAATTTTTCAGGGATCTCTATGAAACTGACCTGGCGGAAAATGAAATCGTCAGGTACATCGATTACCCACTGAAGAAAGAGGGTAACGTGTTCGCCTTTCGTGAATTTGCGCGCAGGAAAGGAGACTTTGCCACTGCCGGCCTGGCACTTCATGGTGAAATGGAAGACGGCGTCCTCTCCAGCCTCAGGCCGGTGTTTTTCGGTGTGGGGAATTCGCCGCAGCTGGCGCTAAAAGTATCAAGTCTTCTTGCTGGCAAAAAAATTGATGCGGACCTGGTGGCAGAGGCCAGGCAATTACTCGAAAGTGATATTGAGATCATAGGTGACGTGTACGCTGGTCACGCCATGAAGAAACAGCTTTCCGAGCATTTCCTGGAACAATCTCTTGAAGAAATCGCGGGACTGGCATGAGCAGGAAATATGAAATAAATATCAGGGTCAATGGTCGCGCCTACCAGCGCAGTGTCGAGGCCAGGGAATCCCTGGCGGACTTTATTCGGCATGATCTTGGGCTGACCGGGACACATGTCGGTTGCGAGCACGGGGTTTGCGGAGCCTGTGTCGTTCGGCTTGATGGAAAGATCACCAGGAGTTGCCTGACCCTGGCGGTGCAGGCTGATGGTCACGAGATCGAAACCATCGAGGGGCTGTCGAGCAGTGGCGAGATTGCCGACTTACAGGAAGCGTTCCACGAGAGAAATGCCCTGCAATGCGGGTTTTGTACTCCAGGAATATTACTGACTGCAGCGGAGTTGCTGGACACTACCGAATCACCGGGGCGCGAGGAGATTCGCGATTTTCTCTCCGGCAATCTTTGTCGGTGCACCGGATACCAGGCGATCATTGATGCAGTGGAGAAAGTCGCCATCAACAGGCAGGAAAACAAGTAGCATGGAGCACCGCGACTACATTGGTCACAGCGTGCCGCGAGCAAATGCCGGCAAGATGTTAAAAGGCCAGGGTTGTTTTGTTGATGACATCAGGATCCCCGGCGCCCTGCACGTGTACTTTGTTCGAAGCCCCTACAGTCACGCACGTATCCTGGGAGTAAACAAAGATGATGCACTGGCGGCCCCCGGTGTTGTCGCCGTGGTAACCGGCAAGGAGCTTGAGCCCTATTGCAAACCCTGGAAGGCAGAGCTGGTGCACCTGCCACCCATGCAAACTACCCTGCAATATGCGATGCCACCGGAAAGAGCCTGCTACCACGGTGAACCCGTGGTTGCCGTCGTGGCAGAAAGCCGGGCGCTTGCGGAAGATGCGGCTGAACTGGTGGACATTGACTGGGAAGAGTTACCTGCAGTTGCCACAAGCGATGCGGCCCTGGCTGAAGGCGGTCCCTACGTTCACCCCGATATGGGTACGAATCGCGCATGGCAAATGAATCTTGAACAGGGCGATGTGCAGGAAGCTTTTGCCAGCGCAGATGTCATCGTGGAAAGGGAGTTCCATGTGGATCGCCAGACCGGCGTCACGCTTGAACCCAGGGGTATTATCGCGGAGTACCATTCAGGCGAAGGCCGGCTGACGCTACACCATTCCACCCAGGTACCTCACATCCAGAGGGCAATTTATGCCCGTCAACTTGGTATCAGGGAAAATCGCCTTCGTATCAAGTGTCCCGATCTCGGTGGCGGCTTTGGTCTAAAGCTGCATATATATAGTGACGAGATCTCCACCGCGGCCCTGAGTATCATGCTTGAACGACCGGTTAAATTTATTGCGGACCGGCTTGAGTCATTTCTATCGGATATTCACGCGCGCGGTCACAATGTGCGAGCCCGAATGGCGCTCTCCAGCGATGGTCGCATCAAGGGGATGGAGCTGGAAAACGTGGCCGCCGGGGGCGCCTACCTGATTCATCCAAGGACCAGCACGATTGAACCACTGCTGGTTGCTGTGTGTACACCGCTTGCCTATGACATGGCGAACTACCGCGCCGATGTCTCCCTCGTTTACCAGAACAAGGTTCCAACCGCCCAGTACCGGGGAGTCGGCATGCCCGTTGCCAGCGTCGTCATGGAAGGCATGATTGACGCGGCTGCGCGGGAACTGCACATGGATAAAGTAGCGATTCGGCAGTTAAACCTGCGGTCGGATGATGCCTACCCCTGCCAGTCCGTCACGGGTGAGACGCTTGAAGGACTTTCCCAGCAGGCTGCGCTCAGCAAGATCCAGTCATTTTCTGCATACGATGAACTGAGGAAAGAGCAGGAGGCATTACGCAAGCAGGGAACCTACAGGGGCATCGGTCTTGTCAGCGTGGTGGAAGGAACATCTCCCAGCCCGGCACTCTATGCGGCCGGTGGCGCACCCATAAGTTCGCGCGATGCCTGTACACTGAGGCTAGAGGCCGACGGCAGTTTCAGTTGTACAACGGGGCTGACAGAACAGGGGCAGGGCGCCTACGCGGTGGTAAACCAGATCATGGCTGACACCATCGGTGTCGCGCTTGATGAAATTGACATTGTCATGGGAGATACAGCGACAACGCCATTTGGTGGTGGCACCTGGGCCTCAAGGGGAACTTCCATTGCCGGCGAGGCGGCCTTTCAAACTGCGAAGACAATGCGTGAAAAGATCCTTGATGCTGCCGCCTTGCTGAAAGATGTCAGCGCGGAACAGTTGAATATCGAGGACGGCAACATTATTGAAATGGAAACCGGTGAAAAGCTACTCAGTCTCGAGGAGCTTGGAGAACTGACGCATTTTAAAACAATGGAATTTCCCCAGGGCTTTGACCCTGAGCTGGTGGTGACGCGACATTACAGCCAGCGCGATCACATGATGCTCTACACCAACTGCGCCATGTGTCTAACGCTGGATGTAGACGTAAATACCGGCGCGGTAAAGTTGCACAAGATCTGGGTGGTGGAAGATTGTGGCAAGGTCATCAACCCGATGCTGGTGGATGAACAGATCCGCGGTGGCGTGGTACAGGGAATTGGCTCGGCACTGTATGAGCAATGCCTTTATGACGAGGACGCGCAGCTTCGTAACGGCACCTTTGCTGACTACCTTGTGCCAATGGCGGGCGAGATGCCGGACATTGAAATTGAACATATCGAGACACCCACGCTTGTGACGGAGCTGGGGGCCAAGGGTTGTGGTGAAGCAGGTATCATTGCCGTCTGCGCTGCAGTGATGAGCGCCATCAACGACGCCCTTGAACCGCTTGGGGCCGAGGTGAATTCCCAGCCCTTTACGCCGGAAAAGATCCTCAGGGCAGTGGGTAAAATACCCGCGGAGTAAGTGATCTAAGCTTCAACTGTTTGTTTTGTGGCCTTGAAGGCCTCCAGTGCACGTTCCCTCGATACCTTCAGGTCAACGATGGGCCCAGGGTAAGTCTCGCCCAGCTTTACCCCGGCCTCGGCCAGGATTTCATCGGGGGCCAGCCACGGACTGAACAGGTACTTGTTGGGTAGAGCGGCAAGCTCCGGCACGTAGCGTCGTATGTAATGCCCGTCGGGATCAAATTTCTGTGCCTGTGTTACCGGGTTAAATATTCGAAAATACGGGGCAGCATCTGCACCGCAGCCGGCAATCCACTGCCAGCTTGCGCTGTTATTGGCGAGATCAGCATCCACGAGACAATCCCAGAACCAGCGTTCCCCGTGATGCCAGTGCAGCAGGAGGTTCTTTACAAGAAATGAGCCCACGATCATTCGCACGCGATTGTGCATAAGGCCTGTTTGCCAGAGTTCACGCATGCCGGCGTCAACGATGGGGTAACCGGTCATTCCCTTTTGCCAATTTTCCAGGTATTCGCCGTTATCCTGCCATGGGAAATTATTGAAGCGCACTTGCAGGTTTTCTCGCGGCAGGCCGGGAAAATGATAAAGCAGGTTATGGGAAAACTCTCGCCAGCCAAGCTCACTGCAAAAGTGATCAACATTCTGATCGTCCCCGACAGCACGGATAGCATGCCATACCTGGTTAGGAGATATTTCGCCAAAATGCAGGTAGGGAGAAAGACGGGACACCTTCAATCTTGATGGAAAATTACGTCCTTCCTTGTAATCGTCTATTCCCGACTCGATGAATTCAGCCAGTCTTTGCTGCGCGCCATCCTCGCCGATTTGCCAGTGTGGTTCCAGCTGCTTGTCCCAGGGGATTCGAGGTAATAGCTCAAGTTCCTCAAGGCTTAAACTTTCACTACTCACATCGGCGAAAGTTACTTTTCCGGGTGCCGCCAGGGGCTCACGCGGTTGCGGCTGTCCCAGGCAACCCTTGCGGTAAAACGGGGTAAATACCTTGTAGGGTGTTTTATCTTTCTTTAGCAAGCTCATGGGTTCCCACAAAAGCGAGCCGTTGAAGCTTTCCACCTTGATGCCACGCTTATCCAGCGCTTTCTTTATCCTGCTGTCTCTTTCGATACGCCAGGGCTCATAACAGCGATTCCAGCACACTGCCGAGACTTCATGGCTATTTACCAGCTGCAGGATAATTTCCATTGCATCGCCGCTGAACAGGGACAGCTTGCCGTCGAGGGAATGATCAAGCGAGGCCAGGGAATGATGTAGCCACCAGCGACTTGCGGCTCCCATGCGGTATTCACCGGCATTAGTGTCGTCCAGGATATACACCGGCAAGACATCGCCAGCTTTTACTGCAGCGACAAATGCAGGATTATCGCTAACACGCAGGTCCTGGCGGAACCAGTGAATAACTATGGGTTTGGCCATGTGTACTTAATACACAAGGTGGCGACCGCCATCAAGTGGATGTACTCGACCGGTCACGTAGGTACTACTCAGGATGTAATCAATTGTTTTTTGAAGTTCGCCAAGGCCACCTTCACGCTGAAGCAGGCTTTTCTTGAGTGCCTTTTCACGATAGGCATGGTCATCGTCCTCGTTAAACAGCACCAGCGCAGGAGCAACGCTGTTGACCTTGACCTTGGGAGCAAGCTTTGCTGCAAATGACAGCGTCAGGTTGTCCTGCGCCGCCTTGCTCGCAGCATATGCGATATGCTTTTTGCTTCCCCTGCTGCTGGTGAAGTCGCTGATATGGATGATGTCGCTGTGGGTTTCCGGACAGGCTTGTAGCAGGGAAGTAAATTCCAGGTTCAGAAGGTAGGGAACTTGCACGTGCACGTTCATCATGCGGGAAATCACTTCCGAGGCCGGCTTGCCAGCGTCATCCGGCAACCACTCTGATGCATTATGGATCAGGGCCCGCAGGCTATCGTGATTTCGTTTTACAGCATCTACCAGTTTCAGTACCTGGTCCTGGTCATTAAAATCGCAGTGGTAAAGCTCGGCACCCCTGGATTCGAGTTCCAGCAGGGTACTTCTCTCCTGGCGGTAAGTGCCTATTACCTTGACACCGCGTGCCAGGAAAGAATGGGCCAGGTGCAGGCCTGCACGTCGGCCAACACCGCTGATAAAAATCGGGCCTTCATTCACGGGTTTAGAAATTCGGCCCGGGTGTGTACGTTCTTCTTGAAGCAGCCACCCAGTGCCGTTGTGCTGGTTTGCGAATTGCTGTCCTTCACACCCCGGGATTTTACGCAGTAATGAACCGCATCAATACTCACGGCCACATCTTCAGTCTCCAGCAATGCCTGCAGCGCCACGAGTACCTGGCGCGTGAGTCTTTCCTGTACCTGGGGACGCTGCGCAAAGAACTGGACGACTCGGTTTATCTTTGACAGGCCGATGATTTTTTCGCGGGGAATATAGGCAACCTTTGCATGACCGTCGATAGTAACGAAGTGGTGTTCGCAGGTGCTGGTAAGGTCGATATCCCGGATTTTCACCATTTCATCCGCCGCCATCTTGTTTTCAATCAGGGACAACCTGGGAAACTTGCTGTAGTCGAGTCCCGAGAAAATCTCCTGCACGTACATTTTTGCAATACGATGTGGCGTCTCCGTGAGGCTATCATCAGAAAGATCCAGGCCAAGGGTCATCATGATGTCATTCATTGAGCTCGCGATACGCTGATATTTCTCCTCGTTGGAGAGGGAGTTTTCAATCATGGGCGTTTCGAGACCATGCTCGATGAGCGTGTCCCTGACAAGCTGGGCCTCTTCACTCAATACGGGGTATTCGGAAATAATTTCCTTTGCAACAAGACGGGGGCTGGTACTCACAGGACACTCTCCACTAGTTTCAGGTTGGTTTTATTCTCTGCCACGTAATCCATGGTCAGTGATACGGAATCTGCGAATCGCAGGGCATGAGGTTTATCAATCGTTACGCGTGCTTCTTTCACAATCGGATTGCTACTGCATAATTCCAGTACGTCGCCCACGAGTTTCTCCAGCAGCAGGAAGCGGCCGTTTTCAACGTGATTAATGATTTTCTTGGTAATTAGCTTGTAGTCGAGTGCATTTTCGACCTGGTCTTCCAGTACCGCTTCGTCGGCTCGATATGCGATTTCGATATTGAGCACAACATCCTGCTTTTTCTCTTTTTCCTCGGGATTGAAACCGATGAAGGTTCTTAGTCGTAGGTTCTTGATGTTTATCAGTGCGTTATTGATTGCCATTGTTGTTTCCAGTCCTGCGATAATGTGCGTAAATCCTAGTTAAACCCATGTGAAACGGGTGTTAAATTGATGTGAAGAGCATGTGAAAAGGCGAATCATTTATAATTCGCTGAAACTTGCAGCCGAAAAATAAGGGATAATGGATCACAGGGTATACTCTTGTGATTTCACACGATCATCACCTCGATTCGGGTGTAATACTGGCAACAAGATAGCTTGTGCAGGACAGGGCATGAATACTGAAAGTTCCGGAAACATACTTTTGATCGAAGATCACCATGACATTGCAGACATGGTATGCGAATACATGGAAGGCCAGGATTACATCATGGATTATGCCGCGGATGGTGTGACCGGCTTGCACCTTGCTGTCACCGGGGAGTACGACGCGATTATTCTTGATCTCATGCTGCCCGGCATGGACGGCATCGATTTGCTCGAGAAATTAAGACAGGAGGCAAGAAAGGCAACGCCGATCCTGATACTCACCGCACGGGATACCCTCGAGGATAAATTGGCGGGTCTTGATGCAGGGGCAGATGATTACCTGGTCAAACCTTTCCAGATCAAGGAACTTGAAGCGCGTGTGCGTGCGATGATTCGACGCCAGCGGGGACATTCCATTCCCGAGTCACTACAGGTTGGTGATTTGCATTTCGATACGGGCACCATGAAACTGAAACGGGGCGACAAGACCATCAAGCTATCTCCAATCGGTATGAAAATCCTGCGCATATTGATGCAACAATCCCCCAGGGTTGTCAGCCGCAGGGAAATTGAGCGCCAGGTGTGGGGCGACATCCTTCCTGACAGCGATACCCTGCGCAGTCACATGTACAACCTGCGTAAAAGTATCGACAAGCCTTTTGATAACCAGCTATTACACACGGTTCAGAATTCTGGTTACAGGCTGGCCGAAAGCAGTGACGACTAAGAGCGGTATCTACCACAGGTTGTGGCAGGCCTTCCTGCTGCAGGCAGTGGTGATCAGTATTGCGGCACTTTCTGGCGTATATGCTGCAAGGTATGTACTGGGAGATATCCTGATCAAGCGCGCGCTGCAGGATGAGGCCAGCCATTTCTGGTCGCGCTACGAAGAGGATGCTGGCGCATCCCGCCCGGCAACCTACAACCTTACCGGCTACGTACTGCCGGATGATGCAGCAGTTCTCCCGGCTGAATTACAGGATAGCGCGCCGGGTTATTACGAGCTGGACAGCAGTGATTCAGACCTGTTTGTTGTCTACAGTGAGTTACGCGGGCACAAGCAGCTGGTACTGGTTTTTGCAGGTCACCAGGTAGGAGAACTGGCCCTGTTTTTCGGCATGCTTCCCCTGGCAGGTGTGCTTATCGTGATATACCTTTCAAGCTGGCTGGTTTACAAGCTTTCATCCCGCGCAGTGTCACCAATTATCAAGTTAAGCCGGGACGTGGACGACCTTGATCCCGGCAGTGATGACTTTTCCTCGGAGTTAAGAACAGTACTCTCTGGCTATAGTAATACCGAGCCTGACGCGCGTACCCTGTCAGCTGCCCTGTCAAAGCTGGCTGACCGTATCGAGGCTTTCGTGATGCGTGAAAGAAATTTTACCCGCGATGCCAGCCATGAATTAAGAAGCCCCATCACGGTTATCAAGATTGCGGCAGATCTCCTGCTGGATGATGAAAACCTGTCCGATGCTCATCGCAGGACAGTGCAACGCATCAAGACCAATGCATCTGACATGGAAGAACTTATCCAGGCGCTGCTGTTACTTGCACGGGAATCCGATAACGCCCTGTCGATGGACTATATCTGCGTGAATGACGTGGTGCAGGAAGAAATGGACAGGGCCGCGGAATTACTTTCCGGGAAACCAATCGAAACCAGCTTTCACGCCGATGGTGAACTGTTGATCCAGGCCTCGGACAAGGTAGTCTCGGTAATGCTTGGTAACCTGATCCGCAATGCATATTCCTACACCGATGAAGGGCGTGTTGATATCAGTATCTCCGATGGCTGTTTCACCATAGAAGACAGCGGTATCGGGATCAGCCAGGATGACATGGAAAAGGTATTCAAGCCTTTCGAAAGGGGCAAATCAAAACAAAGAGGTGGCTATGGTGTGGGCCTGACCATCGTCAACATGTTGTCCGAGCGTTTTTACTGGCCCATAGACATTGATAGTGAATTGAATCGCGGTACCAGGGTCACCATCGCTTTTTCAAACAGCCTCAAAGACAGGCAAACCTGATATTTTTCCAGGTTTTCACCTGGTCTTCACATCTGCTTTACCCCCCCTTCACAGCGGCTGCCCTAAGCTTCGTGCCAGTATTTTCAAAAAATTGAACCGGGACAATGCTTTCATCTGCTACATCAATAATGACGCACCTGCGCTGCTGGTTGCTAAATGACAGGGCTTTTTACAGCGACATGGCCGTATCAAGGGCTGAAGAAGTCGATCAGTTTCGCCTCGCTATCTTTCTGCTTATTCATCTTGGATGTGTTGCCGTGTTCTTTGTCGGCTTCAGCTGGGTTGCACTGGCGCTGGCCGTTTTACTCTACGTGTCGCGAATGTTCTTCATCACGGCTTTCTACCACAGGTACTTTTCGCACAAATCCTATCGTGTTGCCCGACCCGTGCAATTCCTGATGGCACTGGCTGGATGTACCGCAGGCCAGAGAGGACCCCTGTGGTGGGCCAGTCATCACCGCGAACACCACCTGAAATCCGACACCATCGACGATCCCCATTCGCCAAGGCACGGATTTCTCAACAGCCACACGCTCTGGTTTCTGAAAAAAGGTCATTTCTCACTGAGACGCCATCGCATCAGGGATATGCTCAAGTACCCCGAGCTGGTGATGCTTGAAAGGGTGGACTGGTTGCCCTTTGTCCTGCTTGGCGTGGCCTGCTATGGGCTGGGTGAAGTCCTTGGTAGCTTCGCGCCCGCCCTGGAGACCAGTGGATGGCAAATGCTTGTGTGGGGATTCCTGGTTTCTACGATTGTCCTGTACCACGCGACATACACGATCAACTCGCTGTGTCATCGTTATGGTAAACGACGCTTTAACACCAATGACGATTCCCGCAATAATTTTCTACTGGCGCTGCTTACCATGGGAGAGGGCTGGCACAATAACCACCATCGTTATCCTGTTTCTACCAGGCAGGGATTTTACTGGTGGGAAATCGACCTGAGTTATTTTGGTCTCTGGTTACTTTCCAAGGCCGGCCTGGTTACATCAATGCGCCCCGTGCCTGTCAAGATAATTCAGGAAGGCGCACGAGGGCAGCAGCGATGAACATTGCTATCGTAGGTAGCGGTATTTCAGGTCTGACCGCCGCATACATGCTGCACAGGCAGCACCAGGTCAGCGTGTTTGAAGCCAATAATTACGTCGGCGGCCACACCAACACCATCGAGGTCAGGGATGAACAGGCAGGCAGGATAATTCCTGTCGATACCGGTTTTATCGTTTTCAACAACCAGAACTACCCCAACCTGACAAACCTGTTTGAGCAGCTGGGTGTTGAAAGTCGTGAGTCAGACATGAGCTTCAGTGTCCGCTGCGACCGCAGTGGGCTTGAATACAACGGTAGTAATCTTGAAAAAATATTCAGCCAGCGAATCAACCTGGTCAGTCCCGGGTTCTGGCTCATGTTGAAGGACATCCTGCGTTTCCACAAGGAGGCGCCCGAGGCACTGGCAAACAAGCTCAGCGATATGATTACTGTCGACGAATTTGCGGCCACGCACAGTTACAGCAGGCGCTTCATCGAGCATTACCTGGTTCCGCTGGGTTCGTCCCTGTGGTCCTGTCCAGCCGAGAGGTTCCGAAAGTTTCCCATGCTCTTCGTGCTCGACTTTTTAAACAATCACTGCATGCTCCAGGTAGATGACAGGCCTGTATGGCGAACCGTTGTTGGCGGCTCCAAGCAGTACATCAGGCCGCTGACCAGGAGCTTTGTCGATCGCATCTTCACACGGACTCAAGTCACCGGCGTGGTTAGACAGGGTGGCGGTGTTGCACTTCATTTTGCAAACGGCGATGTCCAGGTTTTTGACGAGGTCATCATGGCAACCCATGCCGACCAGAGCCTGGAACTGGTGAAGGATGCAGATGTTGTAGAAAAAAGCATGCTTGAGCTGTTTCCCTATCAATACAATGAGGCAGTATTGCACACTGACACTGCGCTGCTACCGAGAAACGAGCGTGCCTGGGCCAGCTGGAATTACAGGATCCCCGAGTCACTAAATTCCCATGCTGCCGTGACCTACAACATGAACATGTTGCAGGGCATTGATAGCGAGAACACCTATTGCGTGTCACTCAACCAGACGCAGGATATCGACTCGTCTCGTATCATCAGGAAAATACAGTACTACCACCCGGTATTTTGCCCGGGGCGGGACAAGGCACAGGCTCAACATCATGAGCTTATCCAGCGACGGGGTATTTCCTACTGTGGTGCCTACTGGGGTTATGGTTTTCATGAGGATGGTGTGCGCAGCGCACTGGCAGTATGTGAATCCTTTGACGTCGAGATGGCAGCATGAAAAGCAGCATCTACTTCGGCAGGGTTGGTCATCGGCGAATGCAGCCGCGACCCCATGACTTTAATTACGGCCTGTTCATGATGTACCTGGATTTATCTGAAGTTCCATCTCTATTTGATTCCTTCCTGCTCTGGTCCGCAAGAAGACCTTCGCTGGCCTGGTTCAGACGTGACGATCATGCGGGAGACCCCAATATCCCGTTGTCTGACTATGTCAGGCAGCTGATCCTGCAGGAAACCGGCAAGCAGCATACCGGCGCAATCCGTTTACTGACCCACCTGCGCTACTTTGGATATTGCATGAACCCGGTCAGTTTTTACTACTGCTGGAATGATGAGGATACAGAACTCGAGTTTATCGTGGCAGAGGTACACAACACGCCATGGGGTGAGACCCATTGCTATGTTTTGGATTGCCGGGATGTCGATAGTAGTGAAGAGGCCTATCGTTTCTCTTTTGACAAGCAGTTCCATGTTTCCCCCTTCATGGGAATGAATCAAAGATACGAATGGTCCTTATCGACTCCCGGTGATCACTTGCTTGTGAACATGAATAACTATGAGAACGAGGAAATTGTATTTAATGCGGTGATGCGATTGCGCAGGGAAGAAATAACCCACTCATCCATGGCGCGTGTTTTGTGCAATTTTCCGTTCATGACCTTCAAGGTTATTGGTGCAATTTACTGGCAGGCACTCAAACTCTGGATTCGCAGGACACCCTTTTTTAATCATCCAAAAACTTACAGCAGCGAGTTTCAACAATGAACAATGAATTAGTATGTGAAGACAAACCTTCGATGGAATATGTTAGTCCCCTTGTGAAGTTTGCAAGAAAGTTACTTCGAGACAGGATAAATGACTTGTCCTTCGGCAGGTTGGTAATCAGGGACTGTCTTGATGTTGAAAAAGACATCGTGCACAAGGACGATATTATCGTCCAAGTTCATGACCTTCGGTTTTACCTGGACTTGATGATATCTGGAAGCAATGGCGCAGCGGGTGCCTATCGCGACGGCTACTGGAGCTGCAACAACCTGGTGGGACTGTTCCAGCTATTGCTGCGTAACCAGCAAACCATGGACAGCATGGATACAGGGATGGCGACCCTCGGCAAGCTCTGGTCACGCAAACGTCACATGTCAAAAGCAAACACCCGTGAGGGCAGTCGAAAAAACATCCATGCACACTATGATCTTGGTAATGATCTTTTTGAGCTGATGCTGGACAAGACCATGACCTATAGCTCCGGGTACTTTGCAAGTGATGACGCCAGCATGGAAGAGGCATCAAGCGAAAAACTCGATATGATTTGTCGCAAGTTGAAGCTCAGCTCCAGCCACGAAGTGCTGGAAATCGGCACCGGGTGGGGCAGTTTCGCGATACACGCTGCCCGCTACTACGGTTGTCATGTCACCACAACCACAATATCGAAAGAACAGTTCAAGCTGGCGAAGCAGAGAGTTCGTGATGCCAACCTGCATGATCTTATTGATATCCAGCTGTGTGATTACCGGGATCTTGAAGGTGTGTATGACCGCCTAGTCTCCATCGAGATGATAGAAGCGGTTGGGCATGACTTCCTGCCAACTTATTTCTCTGCATGTTCACGCTTGCTGAAAGAAAACGGGCAGGCATGTATACAGGCCATCACGATGCCGGACCAGCGATATGAAAAATACCTGCAAAGTAGTGATTTCATACAGGAGTTTATTTTCCCTGGCAGTTGCGTACCGTCACTTACTGCTATCCAGAACGCAATAACAGGTGGTTCCGATTTTCGAATCAGCCACCTGGAAGATTTCGGATTACATTACGGTAAAACTCTTCATACCTGGCGCGATACTTTCCTGCAGCGACTGGACGAAGTACGCAAGCTGGGTTACTCGGAGGATTTTATTCGCACCTGGGAATACTACCTTTGCTACTGTGAAGCAGGATTTCGGGAACGATACACTGGCGTAACACAACTGGTGCTCGATAAACCTGCCTTTAATCGCGCTGAACTGGCTAAAGAGGCAGCCTGATCATGGCAAGAAACCTGGCAAATTTTGTTATTTTCCAGTCAGCCTGGTTTATCACCGTGCTTTCTGCTGCCACGGGGCAGCCTTACGTTGGCGTGGTTTTTACACTGGGCTGGATGATCGTTCACCTGCACCTGTTTACAAGCAAGGCCACGCAGGAACTGGCGCTGCTTGTCCTTGCAGCGTTACTGGGCTTCATCGTGGACTCTTCACAGGTACTGCTGGGAGTATTCAGCTTTCCCGCCCAGGCTTCACTGGGCTGGCCAACCACGCTGTGGATGGTGGCACTCTGGGTTAACCTGGCCGCGACGCTGAACTACTCTCTTGCCTGGCTAAAGAACTATTACATCCTGGCCGCGATACTCGGCGCCATTTCCGGTCCGCTGGCTTACTTTGCCGGTAGCAAGCTCGGTGCAATGATCTTTGAAATGCCATGGTCGCTGGCGGCGGTTTCCCTGCAATGGTTCATTTGTATGCCGTTACTGCTTTACTTCGCCCGCTCAAACTTTTTCCCCGGCAGAAAAGTTATTCCTGCCAGTCAAGCGGTAATGGGCGAGTGACACTCATCAATTCATTTTTAATTGCGGGTGCTGTGTCATCAGCTTTTATGTTTTTCCTGTGGTTGCTGCAACTGCGCACGCAAAATGCCGGGATCGTGGACAGTGCCTGGCCTTACCTGACCGCTGGAACTGCCACGTGGCTGATATTGACGAGTCATGAAGAACCGGGTGTAAGGCAATGGCTGCTCATTGTTTTCTCGATTACCTGGGGAGTTCGTCTTGGAACCTACCTGCTGAAGCGAGTCATGAGAGAAACAGAGGACGGTCGCTACCGCTACCTGCGCGAGTATTGCGGCAAGCATGCCAATGCAGCCTTTTTCATATTTTTCCAGCTGCAGGTCCTGTTCGTGTTGTTGTTTGCTACGCCCATATGGGCCGCGTCGCTGAACACCAGCGAGAGTTTAACGTGGCTGGACCTCTGTGGTGTCATGCTGTGGCTACTCGCGATGACGGGTGAGTGGCTGAGTGACAGGCAGCTGGCGCGCTTCAAGGCCAGGGTTAAGGACAGTTCTCTTGTTTGCGATGAAGGCTTGTGGGCTTACACCAGACATCCAAATTACTTTTTTGAGTGGTTGCACTGGTTTGCCTATGTTCTTATCGGACTGGGTGGTGGGCTGTGGTGGCTATGTCTTGGCGGCCCGATATTTATGTACGTTTTCATCATTTACCTTACAGGCGTTCCTTACACTGAACAGCAGTCCCTGCGTAGTAAAGGCGAGGCATACCAGCGTTACCAGTCGACAACACCCATGTTTTTCCCGGCTTTGCCGATATTCAGCAGAACCGTGACCAGCTCCCGAACCGGAGGTATTCAAGATGTCTAAACATTCCCACGCAGCCAGTGACAGGGACTACACTAGATTCGTGGTTTTTGCTGCAGGCGCAGGCTTCGTAATAATGGCAGGAACAATTCTTTATGCCGCCCTGTATGGAAACTTTAGAACAGAGGGTGCAGCCTTGCTTGAAATGTCCTGGGGCCTTGTTTCACTTGTTGACATATACCTGGGTCTCCTGATGTTTTCATTCTGGGTGCTGTGGAGAGAGCAATTCAGCCTGCCTGGCCTTGTTTGGGTCTTGTTTATTATTACCCTTGGTAACATGGTTTCCTGCCTGTACGTTCTACGGGCTTGCCTGCTGGCCGATGGTGACATGCTGAAATTCTGGTACGGTAACCAGTCCCGGCAAGAGGTACTGTCATGAAACCGGTAATCACCATTGGATTACTGTTGGTTATGGCGTTCTCAGCAAAAGCTGAGCCAGCGCAATCGCGTGTTGGTTATGCCTATGATAAGAAGGGTGAGAAATTACTGTACACGGAACACCATCACGAAGTGCGCGGTGAAGGCCTGGTCAGGACATCTCGGGTTTTGTACAAGAAAGAAGACGGCGCCGTGTTTGCAGAGAAAACCCTGGATTTTTCGATCGATTATTTCCTGCCTGAATTCTCGCTGGTTAATAGCCACACAGGTCATAATGAAACCACGCGCTACGTGGATGATAACTACCAGGTAAGCTTTATCAAGAGCAGCAACTCCAGGGAAAAAGAGAAGCCCCTGAGTTACTCCAGTGGCGCCATCAGCGATGCTGGTTTTGATAATTTTGTTACCAGTCACTGGGATGAACTCGCGTCCGGCAAGGAATTTACCAGGGATTTTCTAATTCCGGGCCTGCTGCGATTTTTCAAGTTCAGGATCTACCAGGATAGCGTCGTCGAAGAGGATGGCTCCAGGTATCGCGTGCTGCATATCGAGCCCGCAAACTTCTTCCTGCGAAAACTGGCTGGTACGTCAAAACTTTACTATGAGCATGACTGGCCTGAGCTGAAGAAATTTCGCGGTATCTCAAACATGCGTGACGAAAATGGTGACAATTACAGGGTCACGATTCTCTATGAAAATTCGGCCTTTAACCTGAATGCCGACAATAGCGTTGAATGAAATGAAGAAAAAAGCACCAGGGCTGTTGTTGTTTTTAGCTGGGCTGGTCATAGTCCTGCCTCTATCTACGTCAGCTCAATTCATGGTGCCACCGGGTAAGTACGTCCTTTTCGAGGAGCATCGACTTTACTACCACTGCCAGGGCGAGGGTAATGCCACGGTGTTGGTAGAAGGTGGCATAGGTGATGCCTCTGTGAACTGGCTTCCAATCCAGGAAGCGCTCTCAAAAAGAATGCAGGTCTGCATCTATGATCGCGGTGGCTATGGTATGAGTGACACAGGTCCCGGTGCACGTACCACGGAGCAGATAGTGGCTGAACTCTACAGGTTGGTGAAAACTGCAGGGGTAGACGGGCCCTACATTATTGTTGGGCAGTCATTTGGTGGTTTTATTGCGCAGTACTTCGCCCGTCGTTTTCCCGAAGAAACACTTGGAATTGTCCTTGTTGATTCATCGCATCCAGACCAGGTTGAGAATCTCGGGGACCTTGATCAGCACTCGTCGAAAAACAGGACACTGGTAACAGGTCGGTATAATGTTGCCACCGATGAAGAGAATGCATGGCGAAAACAGTGGCACATGCTTAACTCAAGCCGCAAGGCCGTATTTTCCCAGATGGACGAACTGAAATATTTCGACGTCAGTGCCCGGCAGGTACGGGAAGCGGGCGAAATGCCAAATATCCCCGTGGCTGTTTTGACTCGTGACCAGCGATTGTTACCCACACTGGAAAATGATCGTTCCATGGAAGACGTATGGCGGGAAATGCAGCGTGACCTGGCAAACTCAAGTGAAAGGGGATGGCAGGTTACAGTCAAGGGAAGTGGACACAATATTCACCTTGATGCCCCGCAAGCCGTCATCGAGGCGGTCAACAGGGTTTATGACATGTCGGTAGTCGATACTACTGAATGAGTCGATTATTTAACCAGCGTATTAAGAACCTGCCTGACTTCATCGGCCCATTGTTCTGAGACTGTTTTTCCTGCGGGCAGGTCGGTGCTTTTTCGTCGATAGACGATTTGTCCATTACCATCTGATATTAGCAACCCGGGTATGTACTTGACGCTGTAGGCCTCGGCAATGCCATCTGCATCGGCAATAGCTACAAAGGGGAAATTCAATGATTCAACGTAGGCTTTTGGGTCTCCAATGCCACGTTCAAGTGCATTGAAGGACACGATCTTTACACCGTATTGTTCGTATTCGGCTTGAATATCCCTTACGTAGGGCATGAATGCCTTGCAGTAGGGGCACCAGGTAGCCCAGAAAACAAGCACAGCCGGCTTACCTTCCAGGACTTCGGGAAACTTCACGGTCGAACCAGTGGCAATGTCAGAGCCCTCCCATGATGGGGCACTATCCCCTGCTGAGACAGCATGTAGTGGAGTATTTACCAGGAAAAGCAGGACTAGTGTTATTGCGCGAATATGCATATTTACTGTCTCTTGTTAATTATTGAAGGTCGCGTGTGATACGAATAAACCCTTAGAGCGACTCGGCCGGGATTGGTTCTGTAACGATAGCTGGCAGAGCGAAAAGTGACGGTTTTTGAGTGTACACAGGGAGATTATCTGCCGCGCTTATTGAAATTGAAAGCCATGCCCCAATTACATCTCGAGGGGGCGTGGTAGCCGTCCATTTTTGAAGGCGGGCTATGCATACTGATTCACAGCATTTGTTGTGGCATAATAGCCCGTTTTCGTTCGACTGAATAATGATAAATGTCTGATTTCTTTATAAATAATGCCTATGCACAGGCGGCGCAACCGGCGGGTGGCGGTGGCGTGAGCCTGTTCATGATGGGCCTGTTGTTCGTGGTGTTTTACTTTTTCCTGATAAGACCTCAGCTTAAACAACAGAAAGAGCACCGGCAGATGGTCTCGGAGCTTGCCAAGGGAGATGAAGTGGTTACCAGTGGTGGCATGCTTGGGAAGATCGTCAAGATAGGAGACAACTTCCTGGTGCTGGAAGTAGCCTCCAATGTCGAGGTAAAAATTCAGAAGCACGCCGTGTCGGCCACCCTGCCAAAAGGCACAATAAAGACCTTATAAATATGAACCGTTACCCACTCTGGAAATACATACTTATCCTCATCGTCCTGGTGACAGGGGGTATTTACGCCCTGCCAAATATTTATGGCAAGGACCCTTCGCTTCAAATCTCCGCAACACGTGGCGCCGAGGTTAGCGAATTAACGGAAATACTTGTCGACTCGGCGCTGGAAGATGCGGGCATCGTGGCCAAGTCCATGGAACTGCAGGGTTCTTCATTGATCGTACGCTTTGACAAGGAGGACACACAGCTCAAGGCACAGGACGTGGTGAAGTCTGCCCTGGGTAACGCTTACGCAGTTGCCCTTAACCTGGCACCGGCAACACCGGACTGGTTACGTTCAGTGGGTGCTGAACCAATGTTTCTCGGCCTCGACTTACGTGGCGGTGTTCACTTCCTCATGGAAGTGGATATGCCGGCTGCTATCAAGAAAGCCGAGGAACGCTATGTCTCGGACCTGAGGACCCTGCTGAGGGAAAACAAGATCCGCTACAAGACGATCGGTCGCCAGGGCAGTGGTGGGCTGTTACTGAGATTTCGGGATCTCCAGCAGATGCAGGACGGCAGCAGGATTATTGAAAAAGAATACCCGGAGCTTAATGTTGAAGAATTGGAGAACGCTGATGCCGAGGCGCAGTTGAGTGTCACTATCAAGGAAGAAACTGTCCTTGAAACTCAATCACTGGCACTGCAGCAGAACATGACCACGCTACGTAAACGTGTTAACGAACTCGGTGTTGCCGAGCCTGTTATACAACAGCAGGGCCTGAACCGGGTTGTCGTGCAGTTACCGGGTGTACAGGACACGGCACTGGCGAAAATCATACTGGGTGCCACGGCTACGCTGGAATTTCGCATGGTTGATGAAGAACACCCGGTTGAGGATGCTGTCGACGGCCGTATTCCTGCGGGTTCCAAGCTTTACAAGAACCGTCTTGGACTGCCAGTCCTGCTGAAGAAACAGGTGATGTTGACCGGTGATTACATCACCGACGCCAAGTCCGGTATTGACCCAACGACTGGCGGCCCGAGTGTTACGATTCGGCTTGATGCAAAAGGTGGAAAGATTTTCGCTAACAAGACTGCTGATGAAGTCGGCAAGCTGATGTCCACGGTGTTTATTGAAAACAAGACTGAAACAGTCGAGGAAGACGGCGAGTACAGGAAGAAAAAAACCGTCATCGAAGAGGTTATCAACACTGCGACCATTCGTGAGCAGCTTGGACGACAATTCCAGATCACCGGTCTTGATACCACCCAGGAAGCTGCGAACCTGGCGCTGTTGCTACGCGCGGGTGCACTTGCTGCACCTATTGAAATTATTGAAGAACGTACCGTTGGTCCGAGCCTTGGCCAGGACAACATCGACAAGGGCTTCAAGTCGGTCCAGATAGGCTTTGTCCTTGTACTCATATTCATGGTGGTTTATTACCGCGTGTTTGGTATCGCCGCCGACGTGGCGCTGGCACTTAACCTTGTGCTGATCGTAGCCATGTTGTCACTGTTGCAGGCAACGCTGACACTCCCGGGTATTGCCGGTATCGTGTTAACGGTGGGCATGGCGGTGGATGCTAACGTCTTGATATTCCAGAGAATACGGGAAGAAATCAAGAATGGTAATTCGCCGCAGGCCAGTATTCACGCCGGTTATGAAAAAGCCTTTTCTACTATCGCCGACGCGAATATTACGACCCTGATTGCTGCGCTTGTCCTTTTCAGTTTCGGTACAGGCCCCATCAAGGGCTTCGCCGTCACGCTGTCACTTGGCATCATCAGTTCAATGTTTACCGCCATCGTTGTTACGCGTGGAATTGTAAACGCTGTCTATGGTGGTAAACGTTTACAGAAACTATCTATTTAAATTCACTGGTTATCGTCATGGCAAAAGAACCAAAAATCATGTTCAAGTTGATGGAAAAGCGCAAGGTCGCTGCGATGTTGTCAGCAGTCCTGCTGGTTGTATCGCTCGCTTCACTTTTCAGCCGTGGTCTAAACTTGGGAATTGATTTCACCGGGGGCACCCTACTTGAAGTCGGTTTTACCGATGCTGTCGAGCTGGATTCCATTCGCGGTACCCTGCAAGGAACCGAGTTCGGCGATGCTACTGTGCAGTATTTCGGTTCGGCGAGAGATATCCTTATTCGTGTAGCGCCCAGGGAAGGGAAAAACAGTGCCGATATCAGCACGGAACTGATGCAGTTATTACAGGGTGTTGAAAGCCAGGCGGAGTTGCGCAGGCAGGAATTTGTGGGCCCGCAGGTGGGTGAGGAGCTTACCGAAGACGGTGGCCTCGCAATGCTCGCAGCACTGGCGATGATCATGTTCTATGTCGCTGTTCGATTCCAGATGCGATTCTCTGTTGGTGCTATCGCTGCGCTGGCACATGACGTGATCATCACCGTTGGGTTTTTCTCCGTGAGCCAGCTCAATTTTGATCTCACGGTGCTGGCCGCAATCCTGGCTGTTATCGGTTACTCGCTGAACGATACCATCGTTGTCTATGACCGTATTCGTGAAAATTTCAAAAACCTGCGCAAGCATGAGCCCATTGAAGTTTTGAATATCTCGCTTAACCAGACCCTGAGTCGAACGATTATCACGTCATTAACCACTCTGCTGGTATTGCTGGCGTTATTTTTTGTTGGCGGGGAAATTATTCACTCATTTTCCGCTGCGCTGATCGTCGGTGTGCTTATTGGTACCTATTCATCGATTTTTGTCGCCAGCCCGGTCATCCTGGCGCTGGGCGTCAGCAAGCAGGATCTCATGCCGGTTGAAAAAGAGGGCGCTGACCTGCCCGACAGGCCTTGACCATTAAAGTCGTTGCTGACGAAGCAATACCTTTTTTATCTGCTTATTTTTCCCACATCGCAGAAGTTGAGCTTCTGCCCGGCCACGAGATAAGCCGCGGCTGTCTAGGTGACGCAGACGTACTCGTCTGTCGAACTGTCACCAGGGTAAACGAGGCACTCCTGCGGGATACCGGCATCAAGATTGTTGCCTCGCCTACCAGTGGTCTTGACCACGTGGATCACGAATACCTCGAATCACGCAATATCGCCCTGCGCAACGCCCCGGGCTGCAACGCCAATTCGGTCGCCGAGTATGTGCTGAGTGCCTTGTTTGTCCTGGCACAGCAGCATCAAATCCAACTGGCTGACAGGAGTGTGGGTATTGTTGGATGTGGTCACGTAGGTTCACGACTGAAACAGCTGCTCGAGTCCCTTGGAATCGCGTATCGACTCTGTGACCCCTTTTTAAGCAGCGACAGTAACGATAGCTACGAAGATATGGATGCGATCGCCGAGTGCGATATTATCAGTCTTCACGTACCGCTGACTGACACCGGTCCTTACCCAACCAGGAATCTCCTGGATGAACGCTTCTTTGCATCGCTGGACAGGGATGCAGTGATCGTGAACACCTGTCGCGGTGGTGTAGTCAATGAAACCGCCCTGGAACAGTTCAAAACATCAAGGCCCGGTGCGCTGCTTGTTAATGATGTATGGGAAAATGAGCCCGAAGTGAATGAGCAGCTTGTGTGGATGTCCGATATCGCGACGCCACATATTGCAGGCTATAGTCTTGACGGCAAGCTGGCCGCGACAAGGGTCGTATATGAACAGGTCTGCGAGTTTTTCCATGAAGGGAGTCATGCTGACCCGAAGACTGCTTTATTGCCACAGCGAGAGACGATACGCCTGGTGGGTGATGATGAAAATGAGCTGGATACGGTAGCCCTCGCCATCCTTGCCAGTTATGACGTGCGTAGCGATGCCGCGGCCATGCGACGTATGCTGGAGAAGGAGGTAAAGGACAGGGCTGCTTATTTCCTTGACCTTAGAAATAACTATCCCCCGAGACGCGAGTTTTCTTCACTGCATATCGAACTTGAAAATGAATCCGATGGGCTGACGGAGAAATTGATAAGATTAGGTTTCAGGGTCATTACTCACTGAAATAACTGGTATATGAAACTCGGCTTCCTTGCCTCGCACAGGGGCAGCAACATGCAGTCCATTATTGATGCCTGCAAGGCTGGCACCCTTGCCGCGAGTCCCGTGCTGATAATAAGTAATAACGCAGAATCCGGTGCATTGCAGCGTGCAGCAGCGGAAGGAATCGCGGCACGGCACATCAGTAGCACCAGCGAGGGAAGCGAGGAGAACGCAGACAGGATCATTGCCGAGACACTGGGTGAACACGAGGTTGACCTGGTCATACTTGCCGGTTACATGAAAAGGATCGGTACACATACCCTGTCCACTTTCAGGAACAGGATCCTCAATATCCATCCCTGCCTGTTACCCCGGTACGGTGGACAGGGAATGTACGGTATGCGCGTACACGAGGCGGTAATTGAGTCCGGCGACACGGAATCTGGCGTCACTATTCACCTTGTTAACGAGGAGTATGACCAGGGTGCAATCCTTGCCCAGGAAAAAGTAGCTGTACTGCAGGGTGATACCGCACAGTCCCTGGCCGACCGGGTACTGCAGCTGGAGCACAGGCTTTACCCGCAAACCATTGCCAACATTATCGAGGGCAGTATCAGCCTTGACTGAGGTATAAGAAAGCATGAACGTTGAACGTTGCCTGGAAAGGATCAACTGCGAGGCCACGCAGGAGGTGTCCCTTGAGGCACTGGCTGCGCTGCAGCTGGCCTTTGTACAGCAAGTACCCTTTGAAAACCTGGATATTCATCTTGGAAGACGAATAGAACTCTCCGGCGAAAAAATCTACCGCAAGATCGTTGACGATCGCCGCGGTGGTTTCTGCTACGAGTGCAACACGCTTTTCCATGGTTTGCTCACGGCCCTGGGCTACGAGGTGCGCTACCTCGCGGCCGCCATGCAGCTCGACACCAGCAGGGGCATGGACTTTGAACACATGGCCCTGCTGGTGAGCATTGATGGGACTGATTACATGGTTGACGTGGGCAATGGACAATCATGCCTGCAGCCGATGGCACTGGACAGCGACACCGTGGTCAACTGGGAGGGAATTGATTACCGGCTGGCTCCCCATAAAGATCGGCTGGCGCTGGAATTCAGGCCGGCCGGCGAAGACTGGAAGCCCCGCTTCACCTTTAGCCGCGAAGCCAGGGAACTGCCCGAGTTTACCGAGTTATGTAACTGGAACCAGGAATCCCCGAGTGCGCTGTTTACGCAGAACCGCCTCCTCACCATCGCCCGGCCCCGCGGCAGGGTAAACCTGGTAGGCAGGAACCTGGAAATAACCGAGGATTCCAGGGTGGAGCAGAGAGAACTGGGCAGTAATAAAGAATATATTGATGCCCTTGCCCGGTACTTTGATATTAAACTGGATAAGACACCGCCAGGCTGGTGATAATCGAACTTCACCTGTCCTGGATAACGTAAATCGGAGGTAATGCTGTCATGCGTTTACTACATACCATGCTACGCGTGGGTGAGCTGGAGCGGTCAAAGAAGTTTTATTGCGATGTACTGGGTATGAAAGTGCTCAGGGAACATGAATTTCCCGAAGGTGAGTTTACCCTTGCTTTTGTCGGTTACGGCGAAGAATCAGATTCAACGGTTATCGAGTTGACCTGGAACTGGGGGCAATCAGAGTACGACCTCGGTAACGCTTACGGGCATATCGCTATTGGCGTTGATGATGTTTACCAGGCCTGTGACAGGATACGAGAAGCCGGGGGCAATATCGTGCGCGAAGCCGGCCCCATGGCGGGCGGCACGACAGTGATTGCCTTTGTCGAAGATCCGGATGGTTATAAGATCGAACTGCTACAGGACAAGCATTAAAAGCACCCGGCTGGCACTATACGGCGCTAATATCGGCCTCGAAATGCTCATTTATTAACTATAAACTCCGCTTTCTCCTTCGATATTATCTTGTCTAGCACTCAGCCGGGTGCTTTTACCAGTAGTGGCACTATACTGCGCTAATCTTTCCCTCAAGGTTGACGGCTTGTAATCTGTCACGGAAAATTGAGAGTAGCTTGTTGGTGTTCGGTAGAAAACGTATTCCTTGATAAAGCCTATTTCCAGTTAATTATGTCTTCCATGATTGCAGGTGCCTACGACGCACTGGTACTGAAAAAGCCGCAGCTTGTGCTGTTGTTGCTGCTGTGCATTTTTTCGTCATTTGCCTTCTTCGTTACGGATTTCAAGCTGGATGCCTCTTCAGATTCCCTGCTTCTTGAGAGCGATGAAGATCTTCGTATCTTCAGGGAGGTCAGCGACAGGTATGAAACCCGTGACTTTATGTTTGTCACGTTTACGCCGAATGAAGACCTGTTTAGCGAAACTTCACTTGAACAAATCAGGTTATTGAGGGATGAGCTGTCTGAACTGGAGCTGATCGAGTCGGTTGTTTCCATACTGGATGTTCCCCTGGTAAAGATCGTCGGCGGCAAGCTGTCCGAGGTAGCAAAGAATTTTCGTACCCTCGAGGACAAGACCGTCGATCGTCAGCTGGCCCGGGATGAGCTGATGTCGAGCCCCGTTTTCAAGGATCTCATTCTCAGCGCTGATGCGGGGACAACTGCATTAATGCTCAACCTCAAGCTCAACGAAGAATTTTCCACCCTGCAGAAGCAGAAAAACCGGCTCCTGATAAAGCGCGACCGGGAAGGACTTGATGCCGAGGGCCAGGCAGAGCTGGCCGATGTGCTTGAACGCTATAACCGGGTCAAGGCGGAGCAGGACCGCAAGAACCACGAAAACATTGTCAACGTCAGGGCCGTGATTGAAAAGTACAGGGCTCACGGTGAGCTCTACCTGGGTGGTTTACCGATGATCTCTGACGACATGATCACCTTCATCAAGAATGATTTACTGGTCTTCGGTATCGGTGTATTTGTTTTCCTGGTATTGATGCTCACCACTATATTCAGGCAGGCCAGGTTCGTACTTCTTCCCCTGCTGAGCTGCGCCTTTGCCGGCCTGGTCATGGTGGGTTTACTGGGCCTTGTCGGGTGGAAGGTCACGGTAATTTCCTCCAACTTTATTTCCTTGATGCTGATATTGACGATGTCAATGAACGTGCATCTCATCGTTCGCTATCGCCAGTTACGTCGCGATGAGCCGGAATGGGAGCAGCATCAGCTGGTACTCGAAACCTGTAAACGGATGGTCCTGCCCTGCCTCTATACCGCACTGACCACGATGATTGGCTTTGCCTCTCTTGTTGTCAGTGGTATCAAGCCGGTTATCGACTTTGGCTGGATGATGGCGATTGGCCTTGGTGTCACGTTCCTGACATCTTTCACCCTGTTCCCCTCTATCCTGGTTTTACTGAACCGGGCAAAGATACCGGCCTCGCAAAAATCCGAGGTGCCTTTTACCCGTGGACTTGCCAATTTCACCGAGCATCATGGTGGCAAGGTGCTTGTGCTGTCGCTGGTACTGGCGACGGTCAGCGCTTATGGCATGACGAAACTGCGGGTGGAAAACAGCTTCATCAATTACTTCAGTGACAGTACCGAGATTTACCAGGGTTTGAAGCTAATCGATGACAAGCTGGGTGGAACGACGCCACTGGATATTATCCTCAGGTTCTACGAGGAAAAAGAATTTGGTGTCGAAGAAGATACTGCCGATGATGAAGATGATGAATTCGGCGATTTCGATGACTTTGAGGATATATTTGGTGAAGAAGAAGGTGCCAGTAGTGATGCCTGGTTTACAGATTACAAGGTAAACCGAATCAAGGCTGTTCATGACTACCTTGATAGCCTGCCTGCGGTAGGCAAGGTGCTTTCCCTTGCGTCGCTGCTGCGGCTGGCCGAGGACCTGAACGAAGGCGATCCTTTTGATGCGTTTGAGCTTGCCATCATCAACAAGCGGGCACCGGTGGAGCTCAAGTCCGCAATGATCGACCCCTATATTTCCATTGATAATAATGAAGCCAGGATTAACCTGCGTATCCTGGACTCCCTGCCGGACCTGCGTCGCAATGAACTTCTCATCAAGATTAATGATGACCTGCAGAACCAGCTCGGCCTTGAAAAAGATGACTTCCAGGTGAACGGTGTGCTGGTGCTCTACAACAATATGTTACAGAGCCTGTTCCGCTCACAGATCATGACCCTCGGCGTGGTGATGCTGGGGATTGCGCTGATGCTAGTTGTGTTGTTTCGCTCGGTAAGCCTGGCCATCATCGGGATTATTCCAAACCTGCTTGCGGCAGCCATAATCCTGGGATTGATGGGGCTTATGAACATACCCCTAGACCTGATGACCATCACCATCGCTGCGGTGACCATAGGTATTGCCGTGGATAACAGTATTCACTATATCTATCGCTTCAGGGAGGAATACCCCAGGCATCGTGATTACATAAAAACCATGCACTATTGTCATGCCAATATTGGCCGGGCAGTCTTCTACACGGCCATTACCATCATTGTTGGTTTTTCAATCATGGTGATGTCCAATTTCATTCCGACAATCTATTTTGGACTCCTCATCGCCCTGGCAATGTTCATCGCACTCCTGCTGGTGCTCACCTTGTTACCCAAATTGATACTTATCTGGAAACCCTTTTAGGTCTTCCTTGTCGAATAAACAGGTGCAGATACGGTGTGCCTGTGAAAAATCACTATTTATCATATAGATAGATAAAAATATGAAGAATGGTTGTGCAGGGCAGGGTGTTTTGACGGGGTAATAATTCTGAATAAACTCTGGCCCAGCCACATGGATACAATTACAATTGCGCAACACAAGGTATCGGGTGAGGTTTAATTACAACAGTGACCCGTGAGAACAAACGGGCAAGGTCGTAAAAATAAGGGACGCAAACAGGACCTTATATAAAAATAATAACCAGCACGGACCAGTTTAGTAATAATTATTTAGCAGCGGAGAGTCGTTTTATGAAGCCTTTTGCAGTATTGAATAATATTCTCTTTGTTTTATTGATGCTGATGTCTTTCGGGGCCAGCGCAGTTACCGCGGAACCGGACCAGGTTGTACAGAGTACGGTAGGTGGCGTGCTTGAGCGCCTGGACTCGGAGCGGGAACAGCTTGAAGCTCACCCCGAGCGAATCTACGAGCTGATCCAGGAACTGGTTTTGCCACACTTTGATTTCACCAGCATGTCCAAGTGGGTGCTGGGAAAAACCAACTGGAAAGGCGCTACCGAGGCGCAGCGCGACGAATTTATTAACCAGTTTCGTACCCTGCTGGTGAGAACCTACGCCAAGGCCCTGCTTGAGTACTCGCAGGAGGAAGTAAAGGTCAACGAGGTCCTGAAGAACCCAAAATCCAACCTGGTGACGGTCAAAACCGAGGTTGCCCAGCCCGGCGGCGATACTGGCATACCCATTAACTATCGCATGCACATCAGCGGTGGTGAGTGGAAAGTTGTCGATGTCGCGGTGGATGGCATTAGCCTGGTTCGTTCCTACCGTGGATCATTTGCGTCGGAGATCAAGGCCAATGGCCTGGACAGCCTGCTGGGCAAGCTGGAAGAGAAAAACAACAAGCTGGCGAACGCGATTTCCAACTAGTCAACGCGAGTTAAGTGTCATATCCGTAGCCGCTGATTTCAGCGGCTACGTCGTTTATAGGGTGGGCTGGTGCCCACGCCGCCGATAATTTAAGCTAGTCCCTTTTTTAAGTTGGCCTGGAAAAATGGCCAGGAAACTATTCCCTGGAGTGAATTATGCAGAGTGAAGATATCAGGAAGCTCATTGAAGCCGGGCTTCCCAACAGTCATGTAGAAATCGAAGGAGACGATGGTACGCATTTCGCGGGCCTGATCGTCAGCGAGGAGTTTGCAGGTAAATCCATGGTGCAACAACACCAACTCGTGTACGGCACCCTGGGAGAAAAAATGGGAACTGATATTCACGCCCTGTCTATCCAGACCTACACCCCCGAGGAGTGGGAAGAAAAGAAAAAACTTCGTGTTGTCTAGCTGCACCTGCAACCTTCATGACTAAGCAAGCAGACTTGACACGCTTCGCCTACCGGGGGCTTTCAATTGGATAAGCTTTTGATTCGTGGTGGCCAGGCCCTTGAAGGCGAAATAGCCGTATCAGGTGCCAAGAATGCCGCCCTGCCGATTCTCGCCTCCACGCTTCTAACAACGGAACCCGTCACCATTGGTAATGTTCCGCATCTCCATGACATTACGACAACCATGGAGTTGCTGGGAAGAATGGGTGCAGAACTGACCCTCGACGAGCGTATGAACATCGAGGTGAATAACCAGTCGATCACGGAGCTGTTTGCTCCCTATGAACTGGTAAAGACCATGCGAGCCTCAATCCTGGTGCTGGGCCCGCTGTTGTCCCGCTATGGTCGCGCTGAAGTATCGTTGCCGGGTGGCTGTGCAATCGGCACTCGACCGGTTGATCTTCATATCAAGGGCCTGGCGGCAATGGGTGCAGATATTCATGTAGAGGGCGGGTATATAAAGGCGACCACGAAACGCCTGAAGGGCGCTCACCTGGCGCTGGATCTTGTTACGGTCACCGGTACAGAAAACCTGATGATGGCGGCGGTACTGGCAGATGGTGTGACAGTACTGGAGAACGCGGCGCGGGAACCGGAGGTGGTCGATCTCGCGATTTGTCTTAACAGCATGGGTGCACGTATTGAAGGTGCCGGCACGGACAGGATCACTATAGAAGGCGTGGAAGAACTGCGTGGCACGACGCATAACATCATGCCCGACCGTATCGAGACCGGCACTTATCTTGTTGCCGCTGCCATGACCCAGGGCAAGGTAAAACTGAAAAACACCAAGCCGGACTATCTTGATTCCGTGCTGGCCAAGCTGGCCGAGGCGGGCGCCTCCATTGAATCGGCTGACAACAGCATCACGCTGGATATGGAGGGCAGGCGACCCCAGGCAGTGGATATTCATACTTCGCCCTTTCCGGGTTTTCCGACGGACATGCAGGCGCAGTTCACCGCGATGAACTGTATCGCGGAAGGTAGTGGCATTATCACCGAGTCTGTTTTTGAAAATCGCTTTATGCACGTGCAGGAACTGCATCGCATGGGCGCGGAGATTAAACTGGAAGGTAACACGGCAATTTCCACCGGTGTCGAACGTCTCACCTCCGCACCGGTGATGGCGACGGACTTGCGTGCATCGGCAAGCCTGGTACTGGCCGGCCTCGTGGCGGAAGGCGAAACCAAGGTGGATCGTATTTACCATATTGACCGCGGCTACGAGATGATAGAGGAAAAGCTGTCCCAGCTCGGCGCCAGTATTCGGCGAGTTCCCCATTAAGCAAAGCGACCTGGTACGCAGGGCTGCAATGGTTGTTAAGCGGACGCTTGGCGGCAGGGATGCCGGCTAGCAGCGTACATGGAGGTATTTACAGCGTGTCCGCGTACAATGCATGCAGCCCTGGGTAAGTTCGATAGTTCTTGTGTCTGCGAATTTGTTACTACTGTTGCTATTTTTGCTTCAGGCTGTATTCTCGCCGACCTGTGAGTTTTTCCGGTTTATCCTGAATTTCCGGCCTCAAATGGCCATTTTTTTCCTTGTCCTGTAAGGACTAAATGAATAAATGAATAACAAGGTCACAATTGCCGTCTCCAAGGGTCGTATCCTGGACCAGTCTCTGCCGCTGCTGGCGAAGATGGGTATAGAGCCCGTGGAAGATCCCAATAGCTCACGAAAGCTGATATTTCCCACAAACGACGAGAATATTAAGCTGATTATTATTCGTGCAACCGATGTGCCTACCTACGTGGAATATGGTGCAGCCGACATGGGTATCGCCGGAAAAGACGTGTTGATGGAATACGATGGCGATGGCCTGTATGAACCCCTGGATCTTGGGATCTGCCGCTGTCGGCTATCACTTGCAGGCCCGGCCGAGACACCGGTGATCCAGGGTCGCACGCGTATTGCGACCAAGTACGTCAACACCACCCGGGACTACTTTGCCTCTCTCGGTAAACAGGTGGAAATTATCAAGCTCTATGGTTCCATGGAACTGGCCCCGGTGCTAGGCCTGTCTGACCTGATCGTGGACCTGGTGGAATCCGGCAAAACCCTCAAGGCCAATGGCCTGGTGGAAATGGAAAAGATCTGTGACATCAGTTCCCGTCTCGTGGTCAACAAGGCGTCCATGAAAATGAAACACGATGCCATCAAGTCTCTCGTCGCTCGCATGGCGGACTCCCTTTAACCGGTATCGGTGGTAGCGATGAGTTTTAAATTGCATGAAATTGACTCTGGCGAGACCGACTTCTGGTCACGACTGGATGAGCGCCTCGCGGTCGCACCCGAGGTCGATCGCGAACTTGACGAGCTGGTGCGCTCGATTATTGCCGAGGTACAGGCTCGTGGTGACGAGGCCCTGCTGGAATACACCAACAAGCTGGACCGTCGCGAGGCGGTTCTTGATGACCTGGAAATCCCGGCACAGGCCCTGCAGTCTGCGCTTGCTTCGATCGATGATGAAACACGCAATGCCCTTGAGTTCGCCGCAGAAAGAGTCAGGACCTACCATGAGAAACAGTTAATCGAGTCATGGAGTTACCAGGACCAGGACGGTACACGCCTTGGCCAGCAGGTGACGGCGCTCGACAGTGTCGGGGTATATGTACCCGGCGGTAAGGCGGCGTATCCCTCTTCTGTACTCATGAACACGGTGCCGGCAAAGGTCGCCGGGGTTGAGAACATCATCATGGTGGTGCCCACGCCGGAAGATGAAACAAACCAGCTGGTGCTTGCCGCTGCAGCAATCGCTGGTGTGGATCGCGTGTTCAGCATTGGCGGCGCGCAGGCGGTTGCAGCGCTGGCCTATGGTACCGGGCTGGTGCCGTCCGTTGACAAGATCGTCGGGCCTGGAAATCGCTATGTTGCGACGGCAAAAAAGCAGGTGTTTGGTGTTGTCGGCATCGACATGATTGCAGGTCCCTCGGAAGTACTCATCGTGGCAGACTCAAGTGCCAGGCCCGACTGGCTTGCCATGGATCTCTTTGCCCAGGCAGAACACGATGAAGACGCAAGAGCTATCCTGGTGACAGACAGCGCCGGGCTTATCGAAGACGTCAATAAGAGTATCAGCGAACTGCTTCCGGGTATGGAGAGGCGCGACACGATACAGGCATCATTACAAAATAACGGTTGCAGCATCCTGGTCAGGGATAGGGCCGAGGCGGCGCAGGTTGTAAACCATGTTGCGCCGGAGCACCTTGAACTGGCCCTGGCCGATGCTGAGAACATGCTGCCGCAGATCAGGCATGCCGGCGCTATTTTTGTGGGTCATTACAGTGCCGAAGCCCTGGGCGATTATTGTGCCGGTCCAAACCATGTTCTGCCTACCGCACGCACTGCACGGTTTTTTTCACCGCTTGGTGTGTACGATTTTCAGAAACGCTCCTCGGTAATCATGTGCAGCAAGGAATCGGCCGCGCCACTTGCCAGTGCCGCATCCGTGCTGGCCAGGGGCGAGGGTCTGACTGCCCACGCGCGTTCTGCAGAATTGAGAAATAAGGAAGGTTGAAGAAATTACTTGCCTGGTTTCGTAATCGCTACACCCAGGTACCACTTCCCGGCCCCACAGTTTGCCTCGGTAGATCTTTAGTGCCGCGACAGGGCGGATATTATTCCACTTTACCCTTTAATTTCGCTTAAAGGCGGGTCGCTGGGACACCGTTGCCACCACTGTTTTCTCCTGCCAGCCATGCAATAAGCGTATGTTGATATTGCTGCCCGGCTGAAGCTGGGAGATGAGGTTGATGGCCTGCTGTGGTCCGGCCAGCTGCTGATCGTCAATCTCCAGCAGGATGTCTCCGGGTACGATACCGGCCGCATCGGCAGGCCCGCCCTGGTCCGTGGCGGCAATCAATACGCCACCCTGCGCCAGGCCGGCGGCCTCGGCCATATCCATAGGAACCGGCTGTGCGCTGACTCCAAGCCAACCACGCACCACGTGTCCGCGTTCAATCAGCTGGCGCATGACGTCAATGGCGAGATGGATGGGGATCGCCAGTCCAATCCCCTGGGATCCACCGCTGTTTGAAATGATCTCGGTGTTGATACCGATGAGCCTGCCAGTGGCCGTGATAAGGGCACCACCGGAGTTTCCCGGGTTAATGTCCGCATCGGTCTGGATGAAATCTTCAAAAGTGGTGATGCCGAGGCGTTTTCGACCAGTGGCAGAGACGATACCCTGGGTCACGGTCTGGCCGATGTCGTAGGGGTTACCTATGGCAAGCACGACATCACCAACATTGAGCCGGCTTGAATCGCCTATGGCGAGGGTTGGTAACTTATCCAGCTTTATTTGCAACACGGCAAGATCGGTTTCGTCATCCATCCCGACAATGCTGGCGTAGGTCTGCCGGCCGTCGGTCAGGGTGATAATGATTTCATCCGCGCCCTGCACAACGTGGGCATTGGTGAGAATGTGCCCCTGCTCATCGACGATGACGCCGGAGCCCAGGCTGCTGTCCCGCCTTGTTTCGGTCCTGGGATTACCAAAAAACCGCCTGAACAGGGGATCCTGGAAAAGCGGGTGGGGCTTTTCCTGGCGCAGCATGCTGGCGTAGACGTTGACCACCGCCGGCGCCGCCATGTTCACGGCCTGGCTGTAGGACACCGGCCCCTCGCTGCTACTGCCGTCGAACAGCGAGCCGGAGTCACTGCTGCCCTTACCGTTCAGTGAAGGGAAAAGGAAAACCAGTACAAACGCCACCGCCAGGCCGACAACGACGGACTGCAGGATGAAGGTAAGAAGTTGTCCAAGCTGGTTTTTTAGCATGATCTCCACTTGCTGGTTTCATCGCCAGAAACGGCTAGTTTAGCAAGTTGTAGGCAAAGCTTGCCTGCATTTTACTCGGGGTCCCTAAAAATCTTCCGTAAGTTCAGTATCTTGGGAGATAAGCGCCCCCAAAAATTTGGAGTCGTGTTATACTTCCGCGGATTTTTCAGCAAGAAACTCGATATTTGAGGAAAGACTAATGAGCGACGACGGAATTAACTCGAATCGCCGACGCTTCCTGACAACTTCAGCGACAGTTGTAGGTGGGGTGGGTGTAATCGCTGCAGCCGTACCATTTGTGTCCACGTTCACGCCCAGTGCCCGGGCTCGCGCTATTGGTGCGCCGGTGGAAGTCGATATTGATGACATTCAGCCGGGCGAGGTGAAAATTGTAAAGTGGCAGGGTAAACCCGTGTGGATCCTGCGTCGTGATGAGGAAGCCCTGGCAGCTATAGAGGGCCTGAACAGCGAAGTCAGTGACCCCGAGTCTGACGTGGCTAACCAGCCGAAGTATGCCAAGAACCAACATCGCTCTATCAAGCCGGAGTACCTGATCGTGGTTGGATATTGCACGCATCTTGGATGCTCACCGAAAAAAGTCCTGGAAGGAGAGGGTGCACCGTTCGGGCTTGCTGAAGACTGGCAGGGTGGTTTTTTCTGTCCCTGTCATGGAAGCCGTTTTGACCTGGCCGGGCGCGTTTTCAAGGGCGTCCCCGCACCGACCAACCTGATTGTTCCGCCACACCAGTATCTCAGTGATACCCGCGTGATAATCGGCGAAGATTCGGGGGTAAGCTAATGGACAAGATAGTCAACGCCCTGTTTGGATTTCGCGATTGGTGCGACGAGCGTTACCCGCTCACAAAGATGTGGAATGAGCACGTCGGCAAGTATTACGCACCCAAGAATTTTAACTTCTGGTACTTCTTTGGTTCCCTGGCCCTGCTGGTACTGGTCATCCAGATTGTCACCGGCATCTGGCTTACCATGAATTTCAAGCCCGCGGCCGATACCGCGTTCGCATCTGTAGAGTACATCATGCGCGACGTGGACTGGGGCTGGCTGGTGAGGTACATGCATTCAACCGGCGCCTCGTTCTTCTTCGTGGTGGTTTACCTGCACATGTATCGCGCGCTGCTATACGGTTCCTACAAGAAACCAAGAGAGCTCCTGTGGATTTTCGGCATGCTAATCTACCTGACCCTGATGGCGGAGGCCTTTTTCGGCTATCTTCTTCCCTGGGGACAGATGTCCTACTGGGGTGCCCAGGTGATTATTAACCTGTTCAGTTCCCTGCCGGTTATCGGAGAAGAACTGTCAATATTTATACGCGGTGACTTTGTCGTTTCTGATGTCACGCTGAACCGCTTTTTCTCCTTCCACGTGATTGCCATTCCGCTGGTGATTTGTGGTCTTGTTGGAGCGCACATCATTGCGCTTCACGAAGTCGGTTCAAATAACCCTGACGGTGTTGAGATCAAGGCGAACAAGGATGAAAACGGGGTACCGCTGGATGGCATACCTTTTCACCCTTACTACACGCTCAAGGATATTGTAGGGGCAGTGGTATTCCTGATTATTTTCTCCGCCGTGGTGTTTTTTGCACCTGAGATGGGTGGTTATTTCCTTGAACATGCAAACTTTGTCCCGGCTGACCCGTTGAAGACACCTGAACATATCGCACCAGTGTGGTATTTCACGCCTTACTACGCCATCTTGCGAGCCGTACCCAGCCAGCTGGGTGGGGTGATTGCCATGGGCCTGGCGACAAATATCTTTTTCCTTCTTCCCTGGCTGGATCGCAGCCCGGTGAAATCAATAAGGTATCGAGGGACCAAGTACAAGATGTGGCTGGCCGCGTTCACAGTGAGTTTCCTGGCGCTGGGATACCTGGGTATGCAGGTTGCTACGCCCACCTATACCTGGATGGCGAGGTTTTTCTCGGTTGTTTACTTCCTGTTTTTTATCCTGATGCCGTTTTACACCAGCAATGATAACGACAAGCCTGTACCGGAAAGGGTGACATCATGAAGAGGCGAATACTAATCTTGATAATGGGTTTTGCATTTTCCGCCCCGCTGTATTCTGCCGGTGGCGGTGGTGTTGAATTGATGCACGCCAACACCAACCTGTCAGACCGTGCTTCCCTGCAAAGAGGTGCGAGGACGTTCGTCAATTATTGCCTGAGCTGTCACTCGGCAGCCTACATGCGTTACAACCGCATGGGAGCAGACCTTGGCATCAGCGATGACGTGCTGAAAGAGAACCTGATGTTTGGCACCGACAAGGTGGGCGATACCATGACCATCGCCATGACAGCCGCGGATGCAGAAGTTTATTTCGGGGGAGCCGTGCCGCCTGACCTGTCAGTGACGGCGAGGTCACGTGGGGTGGACTGGCTTTACACCTATTTCATGACTTTTTACAGGGATCCGTCCCGCCCCTTTGGCGTCAACAACCTCGCTTTCAAGGACGTTGGTATGCCGCATGTTCTGTGGGAGCTACAGGGCTGGATGAAACCCGTGTACAAGGAAACCGAACACGCTGATGGTAGCGTGACCGAAGAAATTGTCGGTATTGAACAGGATACCGAGGGAAGCTTGTCTCCCGAAGAATATGCAAGGACGGTCCGTGACCTGGTGAACTTCATGGACTATCTCGGGGAACCGATAAAACTCAAGCGACAAAAGATTGGCTTCTGGGTGATTTTTTACCTGTCGCTGATACTCCTGCCTGTCGTCTACCTGCTTAAAAAGGAATACTGGAAGGACGTTCATTGAGCTGGACTCAATTTGTATCAACAAAATCTTTGTAATTAGTAAATAGGGGAACTTTATGGTGAGTGTAGCCAACCGTCGTTCGGTTATGGTGCTGTATTCTGACAACGTCAATCCTGTCGGGCATAGCGTGCGCATTGTCCTTGCGGAAAAGGACATTAATGTCGAAGTAAATTACATCAGCGATGATGATCGTCCGGAGGAGTTGAACGATTTAAACCCGTATAATTCCCTGCTGACACTGGTGGACCGGGACCTGGTGTTGTATGACGCGCAGATAATCATGGAATACCTGGACGAGCGCTTTCCACATCCACCTCTTATGCCCGTCGACCCGGTAAGTCGTGCGAGTAATCGACAGCTCAGGTACCGGGTTATCAATGACCTGTATTCCCTGATTGATGAAATTGAAGGTGACGATGCAGCGGTTGCGGCAAATGCAAAGAAGAGCCTTAAGGATAACCTTACAGCTATTGCCCCGGCCTTTGCGCAGAAACCTTATTTCATGTCTGATGAATATACCCTCATAGATTGCCTGCTGGCACCGCTTCTCTGGCGGCTTGAACTCTACGGGGTAAAACTGCCATCTTCCGCAAAGATCCTGAATACCTATGCTGAGAGCCTGTTTGAACGTGAAGCATTCAAGATCAGCCTGTCAGATGCCGAAAAAGAACTACGCCTGTAAAGTTCCTGTTTCATAGTTGATGACCCCCACGCGTCCCTACCTTCTTCGTGCCCTGTATGAATGGATACTGGATAACGACCTCACACCCCATGTACTGGTCAGTGTTGAAAGTGAAGAGGTAGAGGTTCCACGCCAGTACGTTGAGGACGACAGGATTGTTCTCAACATTAATCCCGCCGCGGTGCGGGATCTCAATATCGGCAATGACTATCTTAGTTTTAATGCACGCTTCGATGGTCGTGCCGAGAATATTCTGGTGCCAATTTCTTCAGTGATTGCCATTTACGCAAAGGAAAATGGAGAGGGCATGGCATTTCCGGACGAAGTACACGATGACGAACTTCCTGAAACCGGGGAAACGGAACAGCCCGGCACGCCGAGAGGTAAACCAGAACTCAAGGTCGTGAAGTAGCTGTCCTTGTGATCCAGGTCATTCAGGCCGATATTACGACCCTTGAAGTAGACGCCATAGTCAATGCGGCGAACAATTCGCTGCTTGGAGGAGGTGGTGTCGATGGTGCTATTCACCGCGCAGCAGGACCGGAACTACTGGAATACAATCGCACCTTGAACGGTTGTGAAACAGGACAGTCGGTGCACAGCCCGGGATTCAATTTAAAGGCAAAATGGGTGATCAGTACCGTTGGCCCGGTCTGGAGAGGTGGACAGCATAACGAGGCAGATCTACTACGCAGTTGTTACGAGACAAGTCTCGAGATAGCAGGGCAGCTGGAGGCGAGGTCAATCGCATTTCCGTCCATTAGCACCGGGATCTATGGCTACCCGAAATCACAGGCGGCCAATATTGCTATTTCAATCATGCTGGAATGCGGCGACACCATTCCTGACATTTACGCCTGCTGTTTTAGCGAGGAAGACCTGAAGCTTCAGCAGGAGGTGCTCAGGAAGCTATCCGCTTCCCGGGCAGGAACTTAAGCAGGTTCGTTTTCCGGTGTTGGTTCACTGCGCTGGATATACTGAAACAGCTTGACCACTTTCTGAACGCCCCCGGTTTGCCGGGCGATTTCCGTGGCTTTCTCACCGTCTTCACGGGTAACCAGGCCCATCAGGTAGACAACACCATTCTCAGTCACAACCTTTACGTGGGTACCGTCCAGGTTTTTCTCCGCAATCAGCTTGGTCTTTACCTTCGTCGTGATCAGTGTGTCACCACTTCGAGACATTAATGAGCTTGGGCCGGCAATGGCTATCTCGTTATGAACGTGACTCACCTTGTCTACGTTAGTGACAATATCCACAATGCGCTGCCTCAATTCTTCTGTTGGCGCTTCGCCCGATAGAAGAACAATAGTATTAAAACTGGTGACGTTAATATGCGTCTGCTTGTTAAGTTCCTTATCGTCAAATATTGCCTTGAGGCTCTTAAGCTCGATCGCTTCATCCTCGATAAATGTGCCTGTCGTACGCCTGTCATGGGCAACCTTGGCCCCTGTTGCGGCACCGCCAACAACTACTGCGGCGCAGCCCTGTAACAGCACCAGGATTAACACAAGTGTGGTTAATGACGATTTACTCATAATCAAGCCTCCTGTCCCAGCAACCTTCGGTCAATCAGGTCGCAAATAGAATGGATAATAATCAAGTGAATTTCCTGGATCCTCGCAGTTGACCAGCTGGGAACACGCAACTCGATATCCTCCTCGCGAATAAGGTCGGATACCTGTCCCCCCTCGCGGCCGGTGAGGGCAACTACACGCATGTCACGATCATGTGCAGCATCGATTGCGTGGACGATATTGTGTGATTCTCCGCTTGTACTGATTGCGAGGAGTACGTCACCGGGCTGCCCAAGTGCCCTGACCTGTTTCGAAAAAATATCAGCAAACTGGTAATCATTTGCGATGGATGTCAGTGTTGAAGAATCAGTAGTCAGTGCAATCGCCGGCAACCCGGGTCGCTCCATTTCAAATCGATTTAACATCTCTGACGAGAAGTGCTGTGCATCTCCGGCAGATCCACCATTACCACAACTCAGGATCTTTCCCTCGCCAAGCAGGCAATCGGTCATTAACTCAGACGTAGCAGCAATTTGCGGGGCAAGAAGGTCACGTGCCTCGGTCTTCAGTTCAATGCTTTCGTTAAAGATGTCAGTTACGCGTTGAATTGAATCCATTGGTATTCGCGGTTTATACCTGTCAAAAGAAAATTCGATTATGCATTAAACGCATTTTTTATCCACTCTATCTTTGCCTCGTTTTTCGAGCCAGAGATCGAGACAACGTCAAACCGGCAAAAGCTGTTTGACCATTTCTTTTCCTTCTGCAGGAAATACTCGCTGCAGGAGATTATTTTAGACACCTTGATGTCATCAATACTCTCGAGTGGATCAAGCACCGAAGCGTTGTCACGAGACCTTACCTCAACAAAAACGAGTATGTCAGAATCCAGCATGATGAGGTCGATTTCTCCATGCCGCGAGCGGAAGTTGCGACAGACTGGGGAGAGCCCTTGTTTCTTTAAATGGGAAAGAGCCAGGTCCTCTGCTGTCCTGCCTTTTAGCGTTGTACTGATTTGCAAGCCGTACTACCGACTAGTAATCAAGCGTTCGTGGGCGACCATTAACTATCCTGGCCCATATCAGCTTTCGACTGATTCGACCCTTATCATCAATTGATAATTTTCCGGTTTCACCCTGGTAAACCGAACTGCGCTGAAGCGCCAGTCTTCCTATGTGGGGTATGATTCGAAAAGCATCGATACCCATGGCGTACAGGCGCCTGTAGTTTGAACTATCTGCCGACCAGTTCCTGTTGATGTCCGAGTTAACCGTAGAAGTCTTACTTTCCTCGCTCAGTATCGCTGGAATATCCACAAACATGATGCCATTCATATCACTGTCCGCCTGTGCGTCAGTGACACCGCTGTGGGAGTGAGACGAAGCGTAAACCGGGATATGGCTTGCCTGGAAGAAACGGAATTGCGGCACGATCTGGCGAGCCGACAAGGGCACTGCCGCCATGAAAATCATGTCTGCATCTTCGCGCAATCGTAGCTCGCTTTTTAAAGAGCGATTCAGTTTTTGCCTTAGCTTTAATGCACGAAGCTGGCTGCTGTCGAGATTCAGCAGTTGCTTTACCGGGGTGGCATAATCACCGGAGCGCTGGTTGTAGCTCACTGATTCCAGCACTGTGCCACCGAGGCTGGTCCATGTGCTGGAGAATGCCTCCCCCACTCTTACCCCCCAGTCATTTGCCGGGGTAATCACCAGCGCCCTGTTATGACCATCGAAAATGCCCTTTTCTGCTACCTGTATGGCTTCATCTTCCGGGGACAGGCCAAACTGCAGCAGGCCCTGCTGCAGGTTTTGCCTGGAGGGCAGGTACTCGTTAAATTCATCGTCCACGTGATTCAGGGCCAGGGTTGGCACACTCACGTTACCCTGCTTTAACAGTGTTTCAATAGCGTTCTTTTCCAATGGACCAACAACGAATTCTGCGCCGTTGGCGAGTGCATCCCGGTAAACCTTGTCCACATTAAGGGAGTTGGCGTCGTAGATGCTGACCTGGGGGCGATCATCTTCCTCCCGGTACCACGCGGCAAGAAAACCATCGCGTATTGCATGCGCAGCTTTCTCGTATTGACCTGACAGCGGCAGGAGCAGGGCTACATGGCCGGGCTGCAGCATGGTATTCCTGGCCTGCGTTAATATTTTTCCCGTGATCACAGAGTTGGCAAGGTGTCCGGGGTATTGCTCAGACCAGCTGGCTACTGATTGTTCAAACAGCCCGGGTTTGAAAAGCATGGTCTGGTAAATAAGTGCCAGTTCAATCCAGGCCCCAAGATCGGCAGAGCTACTGTTCCTCAGTTCCCCGAGCACATCGGCTGTGAGGCTGTTCAGGTCGGTCCAGATTTGCTCTGCGTTTTCGCGCTTTCTAACGGGATCAAGCAACAGTGAATCAAGTTGTACGCGCTGCTGCGCAGCGTCCACGTAACTGGAAATACCTTCGTAGGCACGAGCACGGGTTTCATAGAGGCGTGCCGACAGGTCCGGTGAAAGGTTCAAATTACTGGTATTTTGCAGGCTCACGAGGGCGGCGTTCGCTTCACCCTCGGCAAGTGCCAGGTCTGCCAGCAATATCTTTCGAAATACGATGTCTTCCGGCAGTTGGGCGTTAACCTGCGTGATTATATCCCGCGCCTCGACTGAGTCGCCTGCGAGCAGCAAGCTGTCGGCAGTTCTCAACTGGAAATACACTGCCCGCTGCGGATAAATTTCAGCTAACCTGACGTATTCGTCTGCGGCGGCATGATAATTACCGGCGAGAACCAGTTGCCTGGCGCTGGCCTCGACATCTGCAGGTGCTTGCCTGGCGACCTTTGTTGTCGGGCCACAGGCCTGGCAAAGCAGGGCAATCAGCAGGATGAACAACGTTACACGCATGAACAGGAACCTAGTAAAATTATCACTTTGACCAGCCTAACCAAGTGGAGTTTCCCGTGTCAAATCAATATGGCGAATTGTTTATTGTCGCTACGCCCATAGGTAACCTGGGCGATTTAAGCGAGCGTGCCAGGCAGGTTTTAGCCGACGTAGATCTTATTGCAGCGGAGGACACCCGCCACAGTCGCAAGCTATTAACACACTGTGCCATTACGACTCCAATGGTGAGCTACCACGATCACAACGAGGAGCGTAGTGCTTCCAGCCTCCTTGAAAAGTTGAGAGAGGGGAATGATGTTGCGCTTATCTCCGACGCCGGGACACCGCTTATTAACGATCCCGGTTACCAGCTGGTGCGGCTTGCGCTGGAGGCGGGTATCAGGGTAATTCCGATCCCGGGGCCGTCTGCGCTCGTCACGGCATTGTCGGCCTCTGGTCTTGCAACCGACCGCTTTATTTTTGAGGGTTTTCTGCCGGAGAAGCAGCAGGCCAGGCGAAAAAGACTGGAGGAATTTGAAAATGAAACAAGAACGCTGGTGCTGTATGAAGCACCGCACCGGATTGTCGCCATGGTTGAAGACTGCGTGGAGGTCCTGGGTGGCGAACGGAGAATGTGTGTTGCGAGGGAGCTAAGCAAGGTTTATGAAACAATAAAGACAGCGCCCTCTGCAGCGATACTCGCATGGCTGAAGTCTGACACGGCATCGTGCAGGGGCGAGTTCGTTGTCTGCATAGAGGGAAATACCGGGGCCGTTTCCGTGCAGGAGGCGGATTTACGGCGCATGTTGACGATCCTGATGGGTCATGCGGGATTGAATGAAGCGGTAAAAATCGCGGTAGAACTGAGTGGAGAAAAGAAAAACAGGCTCTACGCGCTTGCACTTGAATTAAAGGATGAACAGCCCTGAGGATGTCCACACCGATGCCCATCATGGCAACAATTGTGCAGTTTTGTGATGGAAAAAATTCAATATTTTTAGTAATTTCCTGTATCAGGAAGTCGGTCAGGTAATCGCTGTCTTTATAGATAGAGGAAAGTCCGGGCTCCGCAGGACAGGATGCCAGGTAACGCCTGGGCGGCGCGAGCCGACGGAAAGTGCCGCAGAAAATATACCGCCCCGAAAGGGGTAAGGGTGAAAAGGTGCGGTAAGAGCGCACCGCGCCATTGGTAACAATGGTGGCAGGGTAAACCCCATTCGGAGCAAGACCAAATAGGAACTCACCGGTGTGGTCCGCACTGAGTTCGGGTAGGTCGCTAGAGATTTACGGTGACGTAAGTCCCAGATGAATGATTACCACGGTTAACGCGAGTTAACTGACAGAACCCGGCTTACAGACCGGCTTCCTTTTTTATTTTTCATAAGACAGTGCCAGACAAAAAACTAATAGTGGAGTACGAACATGTTGGTAGTTGTATCCCCGGCTAAAAAGCTTGATTTTTCCAGTTTCGCAGATTCAAACTTACCCAGTACCAGGCCTGCTATGCTCAAATCATCACAGGAGCTTGTGGCAGTTATGCAGAAGTACGACCTTCGAAAATTGAGCAAATTAATGAAGGTCAACGATAAGATCGCCGAGGAAAATGTAAAGCGATATAAGGAATTTTCTACTCCCTTTAAACCATCAAATGCCAGGCAGGCCGTACTCGCATTCAATGGTGATACTTACCTGGGGCTTGAAGCTCAAAGCCTGAGCGAGGAGGAACATGAATACGCACAATCGCATTTACGCATTCTCTCGGGGCTTTATGGTGTACTCCGACCTCTTGACCTGATTCAGCCCTATCGACTGGAAATGGGGCTGAAACTCAAAACCGAAAAGGGCGATTCAATTTACGACTTCTGGGGTGAAAAGATCACCGCACGGTTGAACCGGGAACTTGCAGCCTGTGGCAGTGAATATTTACTCAATTGCGCGTCAAACGAATATATGGGGGCCATCCAGCAGGATAAGCTCAAGGCCAAGGTCATTACCCGGTTTTCAAGCAGGTGAAAAACGGCGAGACCAGGATGCTGGGCATGATGGCAAAGCGAGCCAGGGGTGCAATGGCAAGATTTGTCGTTCAAAATCAAGTATCTACGCCAAAAGAACTGGAGTCATTTAAAGTCGATGGCTATCGCTTTCAAAGGAAGTTATCTGATGAGCAAACGATGGAGTTTCACCGCAAGGCCTGAGCCTGCCTTTTTCAGGCCCACATTGGCAGCCTGCCAGGCAAAAAAATGTCGAAATTAGAAGGGATTATTTAAACTCTTAAGTAATCACTTTAATTAAAATTCTCAACATAATGATCTAAAAAGAGATATTTTTCACCCTTTGGAAAATTCTCCCAATTTTTCCAAGTTTTCGTCCATAAGTGCCTGTTACAAAGGCAGATTTTCTCCAGAAAAACGCAAGATTTGCTTGACACAATAGAGCACAAGTTTCTATAGTTCACCACGGTGGGGAAAAGTGGGGGAAAAGTGGAATTTTCCAGAAAATCAGGGGTTAAGGTATGTTTCGGGGATTCAGTACTGTCAGCATAGATGCCAAGGGCCGACTTGCGGTTCCAAGTCGCTTTCGCGATCGTCTCGCTGCCCTCGCTGGTGGTTGCCTTGTACAGACCCTGAACCCGCTTGATCGTTCTCTCTGGTTATACCCTCTCTCCGAATGGGAATTGATTGAAACAAAGCTTGCCGCCCTTTCAGATTTCGACAAGCAAAGCCGACGTGCGAAGCAAATGATGCGTGGCTATGCCACTGATTGTCAACTGGACTCACAGGGCAGGATTCTCCTCACACCCGAGCTCAGGGAATATGCGTCTGTAAAAAAACAGGCCGTCATTCTTGGGCAGGGCAATAAATTCGAAATATGGAACCAGGGCAACTGGGAGGAACAACGAGATCAATGGCTTGGTCAGGTTGGTAATGAAGAGGATGAGCCTTCAGAACCATTAAAGGGTCTGTCGTTGTGATGAAGAACAAGACGCTCTGAACATCCTGCATGATGGAAGATGATTTCAAGCATGCACCTGTATTACTCGAGGAGGTGTTGAATGGGCTGCATATTCACCAGGATGGTATGTACATTGACGCGACCTTTGGTCGTGGCGGGCACAGCCTTGCTATCCTTGAGAAACTTGCAGCAAACGGACGCCTGCTCGTGTTTGATAAAGACCCCGAAGCAATTGCGCTTGCAAAGGAAATCGCGCAGCGCGATCAAAGACTCGAAGTATGTCATTCCTCTTTTAGCCAGGTATCCGATTTTGTCGCGCAGCACTCCCTTTTGGGCCTGGTCGACGGGGATACTTCTCGACCTCGGTGTTTCTTCGCCGCAGCTGGACAACGCGGAGCGTGGTTTCAGCTTTATGCGCGACGGCGAGCTTGATATGAGAATGAATCCATACCAGGGAGAAAGCGCGAGGGACTGGATTAACGCTGCAAGGCAGGAGGACATCGTCAAGGTCCTCAGGGAATATGGCGAAGAACGTTTTGCAGGAAGAATCGCCAGGGCCATTGTTAACCAGCGACAGGAACTGCCTATTACCCACACCCTGCAACTGGCAGAGTTGATTTCCGATGCTGTGCCACGCCACGAAAAGGACAAGCATCCCGCTACGCGCAGTTTCCAGGCGATTCGCATTTACGTTAACAACGAACTCAAGGATCTCGATGCCTTGTTGAGCCAGGTTGTTGAAATTCTCAAACCAGGCGGACGACTGGTTGTTATCAGTTTCCATTCCCTGGAAGACCGAATCGTAAAACGCTTCATGCGCAAGCAATCCCGTGGGGATGACTTTCCACCGGATTTGCCGGTGACGCAGGACCAGTTAAACCCAAGGATGAAACTTATTGGGCGGGCTATAAAACCTGCAAAGACCGAGGTTGAAAATAACCCCCGTGCCAGGAGCGCGGTGATGCGCGTAGCAGAGAAACTGGCCGCATGAAAAGCCTGTTACTAACGCTGCTGTTTGCCGGTGTGCTGTTTTCGGCTGTTGAAGTGATTATGTCGCAGCATACCGCGAGGAAGTATTTCGTTGAAATCCAGCAACTGAAGCAACAGCAGGACAGGCTCAACGAAGAATGGGGAAAACTCCAGCTTGAACAAAGTACCTGGGCAACGGATGACAGGGTAGAACAATTAGCCAGGTCCAGTCTGGAAATGACTGAGCCTGATCCGGATTCAATTGTATTGATTCTCAGGTAAGCAACAGCAGATGAAACAGGGCCAAAGCATTGTTACCTATCCAGCGCGTCGCTGGTTCATGCTGATCGTTTTTGTCGGCATCGGTAGTGCGTTGCTATGGAGAGCCTTTGACCTGCATATTAGACACCAGGAATTCTTGCAAGATCATGGTGACGCGCGGTCACTGAGAACCGTGAGTATCTCAGCCCACCGTGGAATGATCACCGACAGGAATGGTGAACCACTGGCGGTAAGCACGCCAGTACAATCCATATGGGCCAGGCCGGCACAGCTACTGCAGTCCGGCAATGATCTTCACAATCTCGCAAGATTACTTGGGCTGGAAAAAGGGTCATTGAAAGAGCTGTTGCAGAGTCGTCGGCACAGGAAGTTTGTGTACCTGAAGAGACAGGTAACGCCACAGGTGGCAAAGGCCATTGAAGACCTGGACCTGCCGGGCGTGTACATGGAAAAGGAGTACAAGAGATTTTACCCAAGTGGAGAAATCACATCGCACCTGGTGGGTTTCACCAACGTTGATGACCAGGGCCAGGAAGGACTGGAACTGGCCTTTGACAGCTGGCTCCAGGGCAGCAGTGGCAGCAAGCGCGTGCTCAAGGACTTACTTGGCCGGGTCGTCGCTGATGTTGAAAGCATCAAACCGGCGCAACCTGGCAAGGCACTGGAACTGAGTATCGACAGGAGGATCCAGTACCTTGCCTACCGGGAGCTCAAGGAAGCGGTGATGTTCCACAAGGCCCGGGCCGGTATGCTGGTAATGCTTGATGCGAAGACCGGCGAAGTCATGGCGATGGTAAACCAGCCGTCATACAACCCGAATAATCGCAGTGGTTTAAAAAGCGAACACTTTCGAAATCGCGCCATCACTGATGTGTTTGAACCGGGTTCAACCTTGAAGCCGTTTACTATTGCTGCGGCTCTTGATTCAGGGCTCTATGATCACAGTTCCCGTATACCCACCAGCCCGGGGCAATTAAAGGTCAGCGATCACACGATAAAGGACGAGAAGGATTACGGTGTACTTGATCTTACAAACATCCTGAAAAAATCCAGTAATGTGGGTGCCAGCAAAATTGCCCTGTCGCTGGGGCCCGAACCTATCTGGCAGATCTACTCAAAAATTGGCTTTGGCCAATCAACCGGGAGCGGTTTTCCCGGCGAGTCCTCCGGATTATTAAATGCCTACACCAACTGGTCAGAAGTGGAACTAGCTACGATGTCTTTTGGCCATGGTATCGCGGTATCCGCAATTCAGCTGGCACAGGCATATTCTGTGCTGGCTAACCAGGGGCTCCTTCGTCCAATTTCCTTTCAGAAAGTGGAAGGTGATGTAATAGGCCGACGGGTAATGCCACCCTGGGTAGCAAAGACTGTCAACCTGATGCTGGAAACCGTGGCACAACAAGGTGGTACCGGTCTTCGCGCCGCAGTGAAGGGTTACAGGGTCGCAGGAAAGACCGGTACTGCACACAAGGCAATCGCCGGTGGATACGCGGAAGACCGTTACATGTCTGTGTTCGCGGGTATGGCACCGGTCAGCAATCCTCGACTTGTCATGGTCGTTGTTGTGGACGAACCCCAGGGTGGACAACATTTTGGTGGCCAGGTTGCCGGGCCGGTGTTTTCCGACGTTATGCAGGGAGCGCTGCGCATAATGAACATAGCACCGGATGATATTCCTTCCATTGAAAGCAGGGTCATGGTCGCTGCAAGCGAAGATGCCCGGGTGAAGTGGCAATGATGGCGCTGAAACATTCACATGGCGCTATGACCCTGGGCTGGCTATTGCAGGAGTTGCAGCCGCTGAGCGCGGAAGCAGATCGTGAATTTCTTGATATCAAGCTGGATAGTCGCGAAGTTGAACAGGGTGATGTTTTTTTTGCGCTGCGTGGAATTGCGAGCTCCGGCGAAGTCTATATAGAAGAAGCGGTGGCACAGGGCGCAGTGGCAATCGTGGCCGATGAAAGTTTCAAGCTCTCGTCCCTTGAGCTTGATGTACCAGTCGTCCAGGTTGCACAGCTAAACGAAAAAATTGGACAGCTGGCTCACCGCTTTTTTCAAAGCCCATCCGACGATATGACCCTGGTCGGAATTACCGGTACCAACGGAAAAACATCGGTCGCCAACCTGCTGGCCCAGGTACTTGCCGGCCCAGGTAAAAACCTCGCTGCTTCCATTGGTACCCTTGGCAGCGGTGTGCCCGGAGATCTCGTGAAAACAGGTAACACCACGCCGGATGCGATCAGTATTCAGCGGATGCTTTGCGATATGCGCGGCAAGGGTATCAAGTCGGTGGCCATGGAAGTCTCCTCCCACGCCCTCAGCCAGTACAGGGTTGCCGGGATCAGTTTCGATATCGGGGTTTTCACTAACCTGAGCCAGGATCACCTGGACTATCACGGTGACATGCAAAGTTATGCAAAGGCAAAGAAACGCCTGTTTGAAATGGAAGGCATGCGTACAGCGATCATCAATACCGATGACGAATTTGGTCGGCAGCTGGCTGATGAGCTTGGCGATAGTTTGCAGGTATATACCTATGGGCTGCATGGCCAGGAAGGTGCTTTCGCGCACCTCTCGGGCAGGATAACCGTGAACAGGCTTGGTGATTTGCAGGTAGAAGTAAGTGGTCCATGGGGCGATACCACTATTCGCTCTCGCCTGAGTGGTAGTTTTAATGCCCTGAATCTCATGGCCGCTTTTAGCGTGCTATGTGTAACAGGCATGAGTGCGAAGGAGTCAGCTGCCGGCCTTGCACAGTTGCAAGCGGTTCCTGGAAGGATGGAATGTTTTACCGGCAAAAACGGCAAGAAAGTTATTGTTGATTATGCCCACACCCCCGATGCACTTGAAAAAGCACTGCAGGGCCTTGGAAAGATTCACCAGGGCAGGGTCATCACCGTGGCAGGATGTGGCGGCGACAGGGACAGTGCAAAACGCCCGTTGATGGGTGAAATCGCCGAAAAGTATTCTGACACCTGTATTTTCACCAGTGATAACCCGCGCTTTGAAGACCCCTTGAAGATCATAGATCAGATGCTCGCTGGCACCTTGCGGCCAGGGGATATCAGGGTCATCGAAGACAGGGCAAAGGCCATTGAAGAGGCCATAAGTATGGCTGACCCTGCCGATGCCGTGCTGGTGGCAGGAAAAGGACACGAGACCTACCAGGAGATAAAGGGTGTAAGAAATCCTTTCAGTGACAGGCAGCTGGTAAGGGACTTACTGGGGGACGCAGCATGATACAGATGCAACTTTCCCAGGCAGCACATTACCTGCAGGTGCCATACACCGGCGAAGACCTTGAGTTTCGTGGATGCAGCACTGACTCAAGAACGCTTGAACAGGGTGCACTTTTCATCGCGCTCAGGGGTGAGAATTTTGACGGACATGATTACCTGGGACAGGCACAGGAATCGGGCGCAGTGGCAGCACTTGTAGAGCGTGAACCCGGTGATTCCAGTTTACCCTGCCTGATGGTAGAGAACACCCTGTCCGCAATGGCGCAACTGGCCGCTGCCTGGCGTGCGCAGTATGACATCCCGCTAATCGCTGTCACTGGCAGCAACGGCAAGACCACGGTAAAGGAAATGCTGGCCGCCATATTATCTGAAAATGCCAGGGTGCTGGCGACCCAGGGTAATTTCAACAATGAAATTGGCGTGCCGCGAACCCTGTTTAACCTGGATGAACGACATGAGATGGCCGTGATTGAAATGGGCGCCAATCATCCCGGTGAAATTGAAAGGTTGACTCACATCGCGAAGCCAACCGTTGCACTAATTACACTTTGTGCCCCTTCACACCTTGAAGGCTTTGGTTCAGTTGAAGGGGTAGCAAAAGCGAAGGCAGAAATTTATTCCGGTCTGAGCGCTGATGGAACCGCGGTGATCAATGCAGACGACAAGTACGCGGATTTCTGGAAAAACATTACCTCGGGTTGCAGGCAGCTTACCTTTTCCCTTGAAGGAAGGGCCGATGTCACGGCTCGAAATACCAGCAGCGACGCGTCGGGTTGTCATTTCACCCTGGCTGTGAACAACGAAGAAATTGAAATCACCATGAATGTGATAGGCCTGCACAACGTTCGAAATGCTCTCGCTGCCGCAGCCTGTTGTCACGCTATTGGTATTCCACTGCAACAGGTGCGAAGCGGATTGGCCAGGTTTGAAGCTGTGAAGGGGCGCCTGCAGCGCAAGCAGGGTTCAAAGGGTACCTGCCTGATTGATGATACCTACAATGCCAACCCGGCCTCACTTGAAGCTGCCATGCGCGCAGCGATCGAGATAAGCGGCGCATGCTGGCTAATCCTCGGTGATATGGGAGAGCTCGGCGACATCGCCGCGGAAGCGCACGGTGAAGCAGGGGAACTTGCCCGCACGCTTGGCATTCAGCGCCTGTTTACTTTCGGTGAACTGAGTCGAGGCGCGTCAGACAGGTTCGGGGAGGCATCAATGCATTTTGAAAATATCGAACAATTGATCGAAGCCGTGCGTGAGCAACTTGAAGAAGGCGTGACTCTTCTCGTCAAGGGTTCACGCTCGATGGGAATGGAACGTGTCGTCAACGCCCTGGAAGAGGAGAACTGAGTAATGTTGCTCTGGCTTGCAGAATACCTGACCGAGTACTACAGCGGCTTTAACGTGTTCCAGTACATTACCTTGCGCACCATTCTTGGCGCATTGACCTCGCTATTTATCGGCTTACTGGTAGGCCCCAGCCTGATTGCGAACCTGAGCAAGCTGCAGATTGGACAGTCCGTGCGAGAGGATGGCCCTGAATCACACCTGTCAAAAGCCGGTACGCCGACCATGGGAGGAATGTTGATCCTGGTTTCCATCGCCTTTAGCACCCTTTGCTGGGCAGATCTCAGTAATCGCTACATCGTGGTCGTATCACTCGTTACGTTATTATTTGGTTTAATTGGCTGGGTGGATGACTATCGAAAGGTCGTCAAGGGAAATTCCATCGGTCTGCGCTCTCGCTGGAAGTATTTCTGGCAATCTGTCGTGGGGTTCCTGGCCGCGCTATTCCTTTTCAGCAGTGCCAGTACTGCCACCGAAACCCAGCTAATAATTCCATTTATCAAGGATATTAACCTGGAGCTCGGTTGGCTATACGTCGTCCTTGCCTACTTCGTCATTGTCGGTTCATCCAACGCGGTAAATCTCACTGATGGACTGGACGGGCTGGCAATACTTCCCACCGTGATGGTCGCCGGAGCGCTGGCGATATTTGCTTACGCCGCCGGGCACATTCGCTTTGCCGAGTATCTCGGCATTCCCTACATACCGGGTGTTGGCGAGGTCAGTGTATTTTGCGGGGCAATCGTCGGTGCCGGTCTCGGGTTTCTCTGGTTTAACACCTACCCGGCGCAGGTATTCATGGGAGACATCGGTGCGCTTGCGCTGGGTGCAGCTCTTGGCGTGATCGCAGTGGTTGTCAGGCAGGAACTGGTCCTTTTCATAATGGGCGGTGTGTTCGTCATGGAAACCGTTTCGGTCATCCTGCAGGTGAGTTCCTACAAGCTTACCGGCAAGAGGATATTCCAGATGGCTCCCCTTCATCATCACTACGAACTCAAGGGCTGGCCTGAACCCAGGGTCATTGTTCGGTTCTGGATCATCACTTTCATACTGGTATTGGTGGGACTTGCCAGTCTCAAGGTGCGATGAGTGGTAATCGTGAATACCTGCGAGGAAAAAGGACAGGATATGCCCGGCATTGATGAGCGATATAAATCCATTGTTATCGGTCTTGGTAAGACGGGACAGTCGATCGTGGACTACTATATGTCACGTGGTCGCCCCCTGCTGGCCATGGATTCAGGCCTGGATGAACAGCAGGCCGAGCAATTACGGCAAAAGTACCCTGATCTCCCGCTGTCACTTGGCGAGTTTGACGAGGGCCTGTTATCAGGGGCCGAGGAAATCCTCATCAGCCCCGGTGTCCCTTTATCAACTCCTGCAATCCAGGCTGCCCTTGCAAGGGGTGTTCGGGTGACCAGTGACGTTGAAATTTTTTGCCAGGAAATTTCATCACCGGTTCTTGCGGTTACCGGTTCAAATGGCAAGAGCACCGTGGCCACGCTGCTCGCGCAAATGATTGAAGACGCAGGGCATAAGGTAGCACTCGCGGGAAATATCGGCTTACCTGTCCTGCAGCTTTTAAGTGAGGATGAACCTGACTTCTATGTACTCGAGTTATCCAGTTTCCAGCTGGAAATCCTGCAGTCGCTGAACGCAAGGGCAGCGGTGGTTCTAAATGTCTCGGAAGACCACATGGATCGTTACGCTTCCTTTGAAGACTATTGTAAGGCAAAGCACCAGGTATACCGGGGTGACGGCACCATGGTCATTAATCTTGATGATGCTTCGGTTCGCGACATGCTGGAACGCGACCGGCTGGTGACAGGTTTTACTCTTTCCAGGCCTGGTGAAGAGAGCCTTGGAATAGTTGCTGAAGATAATCAGCACTACATCTGCCTCGGCACTGAAAAATTACTTGATGTTTCCTTGCTGCGTGTAAAGGGCGCTCACAATGTGGCCAATTGCCTGGCAGCTCTGGCTATGGGCAGGGTGATTGAGCTACCCATGCAGTCAATGTTGGCGACGTTGAGGAATTTCAAGGGTCTTCCACATCGTTGTCAATGGCTTGCAAAGGTTGACGGTGTAGATTGGTATAACGATTCAAAAGGAACCAATGTTGGCGCTACCTGCGCAGCGATTAAAGGCCTCGAGGGTCCGGGTAAGATGGTGCTGATCGCCGGCGGCGATGGAAAGGGTGCTGATTTCTCCGGGCTGAAAGATGTGGTCAGGGAGAGGGTGAGCTCGGTGATCCTCATTGGCCGGGATGCCCGCAGGCTGGAGCAGGTGTTGTCCGGGGTGTGTGACTGCTTTTTTGCGCTGGACATGAAAAGCGCGGTAAAAACGGCAGCAGGTATTACACGGGCCGGGGACAGGGTATTACTTTCACCTGCGTGTGCGAGCCAGGATATGTTCCGGGACTACCAGCACCGCGGGGAAGAGTTTACTTCTGCCGTCAATTCACTGGAGGGCAACGACGATGCATAGACGCCCCCAGGCCAGGTCCCTCCATGCCGGCAGTGCAAAGGGCTGGTTACAGTACTATGACATGTACCTCGTCACGCTGGGGGTATTCCTCGTGATCCTTGGGCTGGTGATGGTCGCTTCAGCATCGGTTAGCGTTGCAGACAAGAATTTTGGTGATCCCCTGCATTACTTCTGGCGCCAGGGAGTTGCGGCCGTACTCGGGCTGGCCGCTTCCGTCGTGATACTAAGGATGCCATTAAAATACTGGCAACAGCTGGCGGTACCCTTCCTGATGCTTGGAATGCTCTTGCTGGTACTGGTGTTGATACCAGGAATTGGCCGCGAAGTGAACGGCAGTATGCGATGGATAAGTATAGGACCGTTCAATCTACAGAGCTCAGAGCCAGTCAAGCTGTGCGTGATCATTTACCTCGCCAGTTACATGGTTCGTCATCGACAAAAAGTCATGGGTAGTTTCGCCGGCTTTATTACACCCATTGGCGTTGTGACAGTTGTTGCAGGCCTGCTCCTGCTTGAGCCGGATTTTGGTTCCGCGGTTGTCCTGTTCGCCACGGCCCTGGGTATGCTGTTCATGGGTGGGGTACCACTGAGTCGCTTCCTCGCCTGGGTTTGTGTCGCGGTAACGATGCTTGGGAGCCTCGCAGTGCTGTCTCCTTATCGAATGCAGCGTCTCACCAGTTTCATGGATCCCTGGCAGGACCCTTTTAACACTGGCTTCCAGCTGACACAGGCATTAATCGCTTTTGGCAGGGGAGACTGGTTGGGCGTTGGTCTTGGCAGCAGCGTGCAAAAGTTATTTTACCTGCCGGAAGCGCATACTGATTTTGTATTTGCTGTATTCGCAGAAGAATTTGGCCTCATTGGCAGTACCCTCCTGGTACTTGCCTACCTGTTCCTGGTATGGCGTGCCTTCGTCATTGCACGCCTTGCAGAAGAAACCGGAAAGGATTTTGCTGCTTATGTTGCCTATGGAACGGGAACATTAATCGGTATCCAGGCTTTTATAAACATCGGTGTAAACATGGGAGTCCTTCCGACCAAGGGGCTGACCCTGCCTCTCATCAGCTATGGTGGTAACAGCCTGATCGTGAGCTGCATGCTCATTGCCCTTTTATTACGCGTGGAGTTGGAAAACCACAAGTCATCAACAAACCAGTTGCCGGAGGCAGTGTCCGCTTATGCCGCGTGAACGCATTATGATCATGGCCGGGGGCACGGGTGGACATGTTTACCCGGCATTGGCAGTGGCCAATTGCCTGCGACAGCAGGGTATAGAACTGCTATGGCTTGGAACTGACAAGGGGCTTGAAAGTGAACTCGTGGAAAAGCACGGTTTTACCCTGTGCCGAATAAACATCGGTGGCCTGAGGGGAAAAGGCATAGCTCGCCTCTTGATAGCCCCGGCACTTCTTTGCCGCGCACTTTACGAAGCTATGTGCGCTATCCATCGTTTCAAGCCTGATGCGATACTGGGAATGGGGGGATATGCCAGTGGACCCGGCGGCATTGCTGCCTGGATATCGCGGATCCCTCTCTACATCCATGAGCAAAATGCTATCGCAGGAATGACAAATCGTATCCTGGCGCCGCTGGCAAAAATGAAACTGGCTGGTTTCCCCGGGGCCTTTGCGGAAAGTTCAAGCGTGGAAGTAACCGGTAACCCGGTCAGGCAGGAAATCGTGAACCTGTCGAATGTGGGTAAAAACACGATTGATTTTAATGAAAGGCCACTATCATTATTGATTCTAGGTGGCAGCCAGGGTGCGCTGGCGCTGAATACCACGGTGCCCAGGGTGTTAAACAAGATCGGTGATGATGTTGAAATAAAAGTCTGGCACCAGTCAGGCAAGCAGCACCTGGACAAGACGAGAAGCTGCTATGAGAAGGCAGGCCTGGAACATGCGAGAGTTGATGCATACATTACAGACATGGCCGAGGCCTATGAATGGGCAGACCTTGTACTTTGCCGTTCCGGTGCCCTGACACTCGCCGAGGTATGCGTTGCGGGTCTCGCCTCAATTCTTGTTCCCTTTCCCTATGCCGTTGATGACCATCAAACTGCCAACGCACGCGTTCTGAGCGAGAACGGCGCAGCAGTTTTGTTACCCGAACCGGAACTGGAAAGCGGCAAGCTCGAAGCACTGATTACCAGCCTTTACCAGGCACCGGCCACCTTGCAATCCATGGCTGAAAAAACCAGGGCGATTGCATCTCCCAATGCGGCTGCACGAGTGGCAAGTATTTGCCTGGGGGGGAGCAATGCCTGAATTTGACAAGCATGCAATGGGCAGGGTTAAGAATATTCACTTTGTTGGCGTGGGTGGTGCCGGCATGAGTGGCATAGCAGAAGTTCTTCATAACCTTGGATACTCGGTCTCTGGTTCTGATTTAAAACCGACGACTGTCACGGATCACCTGGCAAATCTCGGTATCGAGATATATTTCGGACACTTGAAATCTAACATAAAGAACAGTGATGTAATTGTTGTATCCAGTGCGGTGGATGAAGACAATCCTGAAATCGTTGAAGCCAGGACCAGGCGTATCCCGGTGATACGACGTGCAGAAATGCTGGCTGAATTAATGCGATTCAGGCAGGGCATCGCAGTGGCAGGAACACACGGCAAGACCACGACCACGAGCTTGATCGCCAGTGTCTTATCTGCCGGCGGACTCGACCCGACATACGTTATCGGGGGTCTTCTAAATAGTGGTGGTTCAAACGCGAAACTTGGATCCGGGAACTACCTTGTCGCCGAGGCAGATGAAAGTGATGCCTCGTTTCTTCACCTGCAGCCAATAATGGCAGTTCTGACAAACGTAGACAGTGACCACCTTGATACCTACGGTGGTGATTTTGATGTTCTTAAAAACAATTTTCTTGAATTCATTCACAGGCTGCCTTTTTACGGGCTGGCTATCGTGTGTATTGATGATCCGGGTGTAGTTTCCCTGTTACCTGAAATTACGCGACCTTTCGTGACCTATGGGATGAGTGAGAGTGCCGATTACCATGCCCACGACATTCGTTTCGAAGCACAGAAATCATACTTTTCCGTGGCACGTGGGGATGATAAAGAATGGCTTGAGTGCGAGCTAAACATGCCCGGCATGCATAATGTTCGAAACTCCCTTGCAGCCATAGCACTGGCTGCTGAACTGGATATAAGCGAAAATGCCATTACTTCGGCGCTCTCAACTTTTGCAGGTATTGACCGTCGTTGCAATGTCATGGGCGAACTGAAGCTGGCAAATAACAGGGTCCTGATAATCGATGATTATGCACACCATCCCTGTGAAATCTCGGCGATACTGGACTCAGTGAAACGCGGATGGCCCGACCGACGCATCATTGCAGTGTTCCAACCCCATCGTTTTACCCGCACCAGGGATCTCTTTGATGATTTCTGCCAGGAACTTTCAAACACGGACACCCTGATCCTGCTGGATGTTTACCCTGCTGGCGAGACAGCGATCAGCGGTGCGGATAGTCGAGCCCTGAGCAGGGGTATCAGGAAACGTGGAAAGGTAGACCCGGTATATCTCGATGATCACGACAGTCTTCTTCCAACCCTCGAAGCTAACATTGCCGGGGACGACATCCTGTTGATGATGGGGGCAGGCGATATTGGTGGATTGAGTAGGGAACTTTACGCCGAGCACGGTGAACGAGTGCATTAATGAATTCTGATGAACACACTGGCTGAGAAAAGTAACCTGGCGAATGTATTGAACATGAGTGGCGTACTTTTAACAAACGAATCAATGGCATCGCATACGTCGTGGCGAACCGGTGGTACTGCCGATAAGTACTACATTCCGGGCGATATGGCAGACCTGTCAGACTTTGTGCGAAATCTCGATAAGAGCGAAGAGGTTCACTGGCTTGGTCTCGGCAGTAATTTGCTTGTTCGGGATGGCGGAATACGAGGCACGGTAATCGCCATGGCGGGAGTGATAGAAGATCTTGAAAAACGTGAGAACGGCATACGCGTCGGAGCCGGGGTAACCTGTGCAAAGGCTGCACGCTTTGCCGCGGCAAGTGGATTTACCGGAGCTGAATTCCTGGCAGGAATACCAGGCACGATGGGTGGTGCACTCGCCATGAATGCAGGGGCCTTTGGCGGCGAAACCTGGGAAGTGGTGTACAAGGTTGAAATCATGGACCGCGAGGGACTTGTGCATGAAAGGAGCCGCGATGAGTTCAAGGTAGATTATCGTTATGTCAATTTGCCCGAAGGCGAATGGTTCATTGCAGCAGAGCTGCAGCTTGAAGCAGGTGCCGAGGAGAACAGTCGTTCAAATATTCGCGAGTTGCTTGGCCGGAGAAATGATAGTCAACCGACAGGTGTGTACAGCTGTGGCTCGGTTTTCAGGAATCCACAGGGTGATTATGCAGGACGGATTATCGAGTCCTGCGGATTGAAAGGATTTTCTATTGGTGGTGCAACTGTTTCAGAAAAGCACGCGAATTTCATTATCAATACCGGCTCGGCGACATCGACCGATATTGAGAAATTGATTGAACATGTTCAGCAGGTGGTGCTGGAGAAAAACGGCGTGGAACTGGAGCGGGAAGTACGGATTATCGGGGAACCGGCATGAGCCCAGTGAATTCAGGACAGGTATCCGCATCGGGCTATGGCAAGGTCGCCGTTCTAATGGGTGGTGCATCTGCGGAGCGTGTTATTTCCCTGGAAACCGGCCGCGCCGTTTACGAGGCACTCTGCCGAAAGGGTATTGATGCTGTTTCAATAGACGCAAGGGATGGGGTGATACAGAAACTCATCGAGGGGAACTTTGACCGCGCATTTATCGCCCTGCACGGCAGGGGCGGTGAGGACGGTGTTATTCAAGGGGCTCTTGAAACCCTTGGCATACCGTATACAGGAAGCGGTGTTGCTGGTTCCGCCCTGGCCATGGATAAGATACGTAGCAAAAGAACCTGGGCACAAATGGGCATGCCGACACCGGATTTTATGCTAATTGAATCTGAGCAGGACCTGCATGATGCCGTGGACAATCTTGGCTTGCCGCTAATGGTGAAGCCCGTTCATGAAGGTTCCAGCTGTGGGGCGAGCAAGCTTTCTGCAAGGGAAAATATCCAGGGCGTATGGAGAACCGCGAACCAGTTCCAGGACGATGTACTTGCGGAACGCTGGATCCACGGTGGGGAATATACCGTTGCAATTCTTGGACAACGCGCCTTGCCGGCAATAAAACTTGAAACACCGAGGGAATTTTACGATTACCAGGCCAAGTATGAACTTGATAGTACACAGTACATCTGCCCCTGCGGACTTGACGAGACAAAAGAGGCTGAGCTTCGCGCACTGGCGCTGGATGCGTTTAACGCGGTTGGTGCGCAAGGATGGGGCCGGGTCGACATGTTTATCGCTGACAGTGGCGATTTTCAGATCATCGAAGTGAATACAGTACCTGGTATGACGAGTCATTCACTTGTGCCGATGGCTGCGAAGCAGGCCGGGATCGAATTTGATGAGCTTGTTGTTCAAATACTTGATAGTAGTTTTCAGCAGGAACAATTAATGAAGAGCGCTACCGCATGAATGCGCATGTTATGACAGGTGATATGCCGGAGAAGTCACCCAGGGCGGTCACGGGGACGGTTCGCGAGACGAACAGGAACACTTATGCGCACGTCATTTTTGCTCTCACTATATTAATTGTGGTGCTGGCAGGAACATGGCGCTTGATGGACCCGGCTACGCTTCCGATTCGACATGTCCGTATCCAGGGTAGCTTTGCACACCTGTCTACCGACAGGATGCAAACAATCGTTTCTGATGTGCTTGATGGTGGCTTTTTCAATCTGAACGTAATGGCTATCAAGGAAGCTCTCCTGGATGAGCCATGGGTGGACTGGGTGATTGTAAAACGTATCTGGCCGGATGCACTGACAGTGCAGGTTAAAGAACAGGTAGCAGTAGCACACTGGAATGACGCCAGTTTGTTGAACGAAAGCGCAGTGGTTTTTTCTCCTGACAACGCGTCAGCTATTGCGGGATTGCCATATTTATCAGGGCCTGCAGATACCCAGGCACAGGTTTTTTCACGCTACAGTGAACTCAGCAGCCTGATGATCGGACTGGCAAGGATAGAAAAACTGAGCCTGAGCGACAGACGAGCCTGGAGCGTTCATCTACAGGATGGACCTGTAATCATACTGGGCAGAAATGATGTGGAAGGACGCATCGAACGATTAACCGAATCGGTACTGCCCAACGTGAAGGGCGAAATTAAAAACTTGAAACGTATAGATCTGAGGTACACAAACGGATTTGCAATTGAATGGCGGAGCGCGCAGCAAAATTCAGAAGACTCGGGGCAGGAATAGAAAATGGGTAAGCGAACAGAGAAAAACTTGATTGTAGGGCTGGATATAGGAACGTCCAAGGTCGTGGCCATCGTGGGCGAAATCTCTCCGGACGAAGAGATCGAGATTATTGGCATTGGTTCGAGTCGTTCACGGGGTCTCAAGAAAGGTGTCGTGGTTAATATCGAATCAACAGTGCATTCCATACAAAGGGCCATCGAGGAAGCCGAGTTGATGGCAGGATGCGAAATACACTCGGTGTTTGCCGGTATAGCAGGTAGTCACATTCGTAGCCTGAATTCCCACGGCATAGTCGCTATACGTGACAATGAAGTGTCTGTTGGAGACATCGACCGGGTAATCGACGCAGCCCGTGCCGTGGCAATCCCGGCCGATCAAAAGATTCTCCATATCCTGCCCCAGGAATTTGTTATCGACAGCCAGGAAGGTGTAAAGGAGCCCATAGGGATGTCAGGAGTACGTCTCGAAGCGAAAGTTCACATGGTGACTGGCTCGGTAAGTGCTGCACAAAACATCGTAAAGTGTGTACGTCGCTGTGGGTTGGAGGTAGACGATGTGATCCTTGAACAACTCGCCTCCAGCTACGCGGTCCTGACCGAGGATGAAAAAGAACTGGGTGTCTGCCTTGTTGATATTGGTGGAGGGACCACTGATATAGCTGTTTTTACTGACGGAGCAATTCATCACACCGCGGTCATTCCTATCGCCGGTGACCAGGTCACCAATGATATCGCCGTTGCACTACGCACACCGACACAGCATGCAGAGGACATCAAGGTGCAATATGCCTGTGCCCTGACACAGCTGGCAAACGCAGAAGAGACAATCGAGGTGCCAAGTGTTGGAGACCGCGCTGCCAGGAGGCTTGCAAGACAGACGCTGGCAGAGGTTGTTGAACCTCGTTACGAGGAGCTCTTTACACTGGTGCAGGCGGAACTAAGAAGGAGCGGGTTTGAAAGCCTGATAGCGGCAGGAATCGTCCTCACCGGTGGCAGTTCAAAAATGGAGGGGGCCGTGGAACTTGCAGAGGAAATATTCCACATGCCGGTGAGGATCGGTACACCCCAGCATGTCAGCGGTCTCGCGGACGTAGTTAAGAATCCGATTTATGCAACCGGTGTTGGTTTGCTCCTGTTCGGTCAAAGACAGGCACATTCAGCCAGTACACCGGTTCGTCTTGATGGTGGTTTCAAGGGAGTAATAGAAAGAATGAAGAGTTGGTTCCAGGGTAATTTTTAATTGATATGAGAGTAATTTGTTTAGTTGTTTTAGATGTTTTGATTGTTAATTTAACTTGTACAGGGGGTTAGATATGTTTGAACTAGTAGATGCTGCAAACCAGGCAGCGATAATAAAAGTAATAGGAGTTGGTGGCGGCGGTGGTAATGCCGTAGAGCACATGATGACAGCGACGATTGACGGAGTTGAATTCATTTGCGCAAACACCGATTCACAGGCGCTGAAAAATTCTTCAGCCCGCACAATCATGCAACTTGGTGGAAATGTCACCAAGGGGCTGGGTGCCGGCGCGGATCCTGAAGTCGGTAGGCAGGCTGCACTTGAAGATCGCGATCGCTTGATGGATGTACTCGAGGGGTCGGACATGGTATTCATCACTGCCGGTATGGGTGGTGGAACCGGAACGGGTGCCGCACCTATCGTTGCACAGGTTGCGAAAGAAATGGGCATACTGACGGTAGCGGTTGTCACCAGGCCTTTTGGGTTTGAAGGTAAGAAACGCGCGCAAATTGCTGACGAGGGTATTACAGAACTTGCGCAGTTTGTTGATTCGCTGATTACCATTCCCAATGAAAAATTATTGAGCGTGTTGGGTCGCGATGTAAGCCTGCTTAATGCCTTTGGTGCTGCGAACGATGTTCTGCTTGGTGCCGTGCAGGGTATTGCCCAGTTAATCACCTGCCCGGGACTGATTAACGTTGACTTTGCAGACGTTAAAACGGTCATGTCAGAAATGGGTATGGCGATGATGGGTTCAGGTAAGGCTACCGGAGAGGACCGCGCCAAAATTGCGGCAGAGGCTGCAGTATCCAGTCCGCTGCTTGAAGACATCAACCTGGCCGGTGCCCGGGGCATACTCGTGAATATTACCGCTGGTATGGATCTCGCCATTGGCGAGTTTGATGACGTGGGCTCCGTGATAAAAGAGTTTGCATCGGAAAATGCCACCGTCGTAGTCGGCACGGTGATTGATCCGGAAATGAGTGGCGAGATGAGAGTAACGATCGTGGCGACAGGCCTTGGTAATGATATCAATCGCGAAGTCTCAAAAATGAAGCTGGTGCAATCTGCCACGGCTGCGGTGAATTACAAGGAGCTTGAGCGACCGACGGTGATGCGAAACCAGGACGAGGAAGCGGATTCCAGCCCGATGGAAGATGATCCGGACTACCTGGATATCCCGGCATTCCTGAGACGCCAGGCAGACTGAGGAGTGAAGTAAAGTTTAGTTTTAAATATCAATACTTTAGGAAGTAAGAGAGTGGATGTAGTGAGAGCAGGCGAAAGTCGGCCTGTACCCGGTTTCCGCAATCTCGCTGCATCCACCTGTACCCCATTCGAAGGAGTTGCATCTTTACGACAAAGATAACTTGACACTTTGAAGTTTTGCCCGTAAAACAGCAAGTTGCTGTGGGGAAGCTCCGCCGTTTAAAACGGATATAAAACAAAATGATAAGGCAGAGAACTTTAAAGAATGTCATCCGCGCAACTGGGGTAGGTCTACATACGGGGAAGAAGGTTTATCTAACCCTGAGACCAGCTGCGGTGAACACTGGAATCGTATTTCGCCGTGTCGATGTGACACCAGCGGTGGAAATTAAGGCCAATCCACATAACGTTGGTGACACGAACCTTTCCACGACCCTTGTCAGGGATAATGTCAGGATTTCCACGGTAGAACATTTGCTTTCAGCACTGGCTGGCTTTGGCATTGATAATGCCTATATCGACCTGAGTGCTGACGAGGTCCCAATCATGGATGGCAGTGCCGGACCTTTCGTGTTCCTTGTTCAATCAGCGGGAGTTGAGGAACAGAACGAGGCCAAGAAATTTTTAAGGATAAAGAAAAAAATAAAAGTTGATGACGGTGACAAGTGGGCGATGTTTGAACCATTTGAAGGATTCAAGGTTGGATTTGGTATTGAATTTGATCACCCGGTTTTCAACGAAAAGAATTGTCGTGCCGAGATTGATTTTTCCACCACTTCATTTGTGAAAGAAGTGAGCCGCGCAAGGACTTTCGGGTTCATGCGCGATGTAGAATTATTAAGGGAAAACAACCTGGCACTGGGTGGTAGCCTGGATAATGCGGTTGTTGTAGATGATTACCGGGTGCTAAATGAAGATGGTTTGCGCTACGAGGATGAGTGCGTCAAGCACAAGATCCTGGATGCCATAGGTGACCTGTATTTGCTGGGCCACAGCCTTATAGGCTCTTTCCAGGGACACAAGTCCGGTCACGAACTGAATAATCATCTGCTGAAGAAATTGCTTTCCACGCAGGAAGCATGGGAACTCATAAGTTTTGAAGATGAAGGAGAGTTACCAATCTCCTTCATGCAACCACTTCCAGTCAGCTAGGTTTGAATTCACGGCTTTGGCCGTGAGAGTCTGAGTAAGGATTCGCGCAAATGGGAGTCCTTGATGGATTCGGCAGTACTTTTAATCAATTGCGCATTTTTTGATGAAATACTGAGTTTTCTTTTTGGTGTTGCCGGTTGAGGGGAACCAGGTACCACCTTGATGCGGAGTGATTTAGGTGGCGCCGCATCATAAAACTCCTTTATGCACTCAAGGATTAGAGGTGTATTAAAGCGGAGTTTTGAAGCCCAGGCCGGGCTTTGTGTGTGAAGCACTATTGTGTCTTTACTTATATTGGCAATGACAAAATTGTCGCTAAGGGGAGGAGGTAAAGTTGCTTGTAACTTATCCTGTATTGCCTGCAGAAGGGCGATACGTTGATGAATTTCTGCGAAGTTCTGGCTGCCTGCATTCAGAATGCTCTGAAGTGCCACAGCTCCCTTTGGTTCGCCTTTTGCCATAGTTATATATTAGCGGGCGACGATACTAATGAACATCCTGATTTTTTCCAGAAATAGCAGCCGGAATCGCTCCCTGAGCCTTGGGCCAACAGCTATTGCGCTGAGTTTCTGCGGCTTGTTTTGCCTGTGCACCGGGTTGTTCCTTGCAGGCGCAGAGTTTGGCAGCCGTACTTCTGCCATGTATATCGCCGACGTGAAAAACCAGACAGATTCTCTCTGGTACAAGGAGTTGAACGAGCAGAAGCAACTCCTTGAGTCAGTCAGGACCCAGTCGGAAAAAAGCCTGGATGCCATGGCCAGTCGCCTGAGTATCCTGCAGGGGCATGTCATGAGAATAGATGCGCTCGGTTCAAGGCTTGCTGACATGGCGGATTTACAGGATATCGAATTTGGCGTGCTCAATACGCCCGGCATGGGTGGTCCGGCACCTGCCCAGCAGGATTCTGTCAGCATGTCCGATTTAAGCACTACACTCGATGACATCGAGAATGTAATCGCTGACAGGCAGGAAAAACTCACCGCCATGGAGTCGATGTTGATTGACAGGGCGCTGCAGGACCAGATCAACCCCCGTGGCCGTCCGGCCCTGGGTGGCTGGATGTCTTCCCTTTATGGCTACCGCTCTGATCCGCTCAGCGGTAAAAAGGAGTTTCACCAGGGTGTTGATTTTGCGGGGAAACCAGATACCCCGATTACCGCGGTAGCAGCCGGCATCGTTATATGGTCTGGCATGCGTTACGGCTATGGCAACCTGGTAGAGGTAAGCCATGGTAACGGTTACACCACGCGCTACGCGCATAATCGCAAAAACCTGGTTTCAGTCGGGGAGAAAGTGGAAAAAGGTGAAATTATTGCGCTCATGGGGGCCAGCGGCCGCAGTACCGGCACCCACGTGCATTTTGAAGTGCTGAGACACGGAAAGCACCTGAATCCCAACAAGTACCTGTCCCTGAAGTAGCGCCCCAGCAATAACCTCAAAATAGCCTGTTTGGCCCGGCATGGCCCCCCGGGTGAACTGCTTTTCACCATGTATCGTTTCTTATTGCAATCTCGTATAATGCGCCCGTTTTTAAGGGTTTCGCCCGTTTTATTGATTCAATTTATTCGGAAGTCCTGAGAATCCGTACTGCCCCGGACCTTCCCTGCTTGACCGTCAGTACCCCAGGCGAATTGTCACTGAATTAATAGGCTTGGAACGCGTGAATTTCCATAATCAGGCCCAATATACAGGGAAACGTTATTTTGCAGGATAAAGATGCTTAGAAAAATTTTTACTTCAATTTTCGGTAGTCGAAATGACCGCGTAATAAAGCGGTTGAGAAAGAATGTCGTCGCCATTAACAAGCTGGAAGCCGAAATTGAAAAGCTTCGGGATGCCGAGTTTCCCCATGAAACTGAAAAGCTGAAGCAGCGAATCGAAGACGGTGAAACCCTCGACCAGGTACTTCCCGAGGCCTTTGCGCTGGTACGCGAGGCGGCCAGGAGAAGCCTGGGCATGCGTCATTTTGATGTGCAGCTAATCGGTGGCATGGTGCTGCATCACGGCAATATCGCAGAAATGAGAACAGGTGAAGGTAAAACCCTGGTTGCGACTTTACCTGCCTATCTCAATGCACTGACCGGCCAGGGCGTACATATCGTCACCGTCAACGACTATCTCGCACAACGTGACGCTGAATGGATGGGTGCGATTTACAGTTTTCTCGGCCTGACCACCGGGGTCATCATTTCCGGTATGGATAACGAGGCGCGCCAACAGGCCTATGCCGCCGACATCACCTACGGAACCAATAACGAGTTTGGCTTTGATTACCTGCGCGATAACATGAAGTTTCGCGAGGAAGACCAGGTGCTTCGGGGCCTGAATTACGCCGTCGTGGACGAGGTTGACTCCATCCTTATTGACGAGGCGCGGACCCCGTTGATTATCTCCGGGCCGGTTGACGACCGTTCCGACCTTTATGTCTCGATAAACAAGATTGTTCCGCAGCTGGTCAAGCAGGTCGCCGAGGACGGCCCCGGTGATTTCAGCCTGGATGAGAAGTCCAAGCAGGCTCACCTGACCGAGGATGGTCATGAGCACGTTGAAGAACTCTTTGTGAAGAACGGAATTATTGCCCAGGGTCAAAGCCTGTATGACCCGGTGAATATCCCGGTACTGCATCATCTGAATGCTGCGTTACGAGCCCATAACCTGTTTCAGAATAACGTTGATTATATCGTCAAGGATAACGAGGTGGTGATTGTTGACGAGTTCACGGGCCGCACCATGCCCGGCCGCAGGTGGTCTGATGGCCTGCACCAGGCGATTGAGGCCAAGGAAGGTGTGCCAATCCAGAATGAAAACCAGACCCTGGCGACCATTACCTACCAGAACTATTTCAGGCTTTATAACAAGTTATCCGGTATGACCGGTACTGCGGACACAGAAGCGTTCGAGTTCCAGCAGATTTATGGTCTTGAAGTCGTGGTGGTACCAACGCACATGGAAATGATCCGCGATGACCAGGCCGACATGATTTTCCTGACTGCCCGGGAAAAGTACAACGCCATCATTGAAGACATAAAGAGTAGCGTGGATGGAGGCCAACCGGTACTTGTCGGTACCGCATCAATCGAAGTCTCAGAATACCTGTCCGGCCTGCTCAACAAGCAAAAGATCCAGCACCAGGTTCTTAATGCCAAGTTCCACCAGAAAGAGGCAGAGATTATCGCGCAGGCAGGTATTCCGGGAACGGTGACCATCGCCACCAACATGGCCGGGCGAGGAACAGATATCGTACTTGGTGGTAATGTTGAAGCAGAAATCAAGAACCGGGAAAACGCTGATGAGCGGGAAATTGAAAAACTGAGATCCGAATGGCAGGTGAAGCACCAGCAGGTGCTTGATAGTGGTGGCCTGCGAATTATTGGCACGGAAAGACACGAGTCACGGCGCATTGACAACCAGCTGAGAGGACGTGCTGGCCGGCAGGGCGATCCGGGAGCAAGCCGTTTTTACCTCTCCCTCGAGGATAACCTGATGCGTATTTTTGCTTCTGAAAAAGTGGCTGCAGTCATGCAGAAGCTGGGTATGGAAGAGGGTGAGGCAATAGAGTCAGGACTTGTCACCAAGGCTATTGAAAATGCGCAGCGAAAAGTGGAAGCACATAACTTCGATATGCGTAAACACCTGCTGCAGTACGATGATGTGGCTAACGATCAGCGTAAGGTCATCTATGAATGGCGAAACGAGCTGCTTGGCAGCGAGGATATCAGTGAAGATATCCAGGTCATGCGCGAAGATGTGGTAGACAGCATTTTCTATTCCTATATTCCACCGGGCAGCCATGATGAACTCTGGGAAGCGCGGGAACTGTCCGACGCCCTCGACCATGAGTTCGGTGTGAAAGTAGATGTTGAGAAGTGGCTTGAGCAGGACGACATGTTGAACATTGAAGAATTGAATCAGCGTGTCCGGGAGGAAGTAAACGGCGTAATGGCCAGCAAGGAAGGCCAGATTGGTTCTGAATTGATGCGCAGTATTGAAAAGGAATTGATGCTGGATGTTCTTGATCGACATTGGAAGGAACACCTGGTCGCGATGGATCACCTGCGCCAGGGCATAGGCTTAAGGAGTTTTGCAGCTAAGAAACCGGAACAGGAATACAAGCGCGAAGCGTTTGCGATGTTCCAGGAGATGCTGGACAAGATCAAGCAGGAAGCAATTAACATCCTGGCAAAAATACAGGTGCGAACCGAGCATGATGTCGAGGCCATGAAACAGCATGGATCCGATGCTGACCTGAAATTCAATCATCCCTCTGCGCCAAATGCCCTGGACGGTGAACCGGAACAGGCCCAGGCAGAAGAGCAGGCTCCCTATGTCAGGGAAGAACGTAAAATTGGACGGAATGAGCCATGCCCCTGTGGTTCGGGCAAAAAATACAAGCAGTGTCACGGCAGGCTCAAGTAGGCCCTGCCTGGAAAATGTTCCAAGAGATATAGACTGCCAGGATAAACCAGGCCCATGCCCGTATTACTAAGTGAACCGGAAAGCCTGTCGCCAGTCGAGGGAATCAGGCTGGCGTCCTGCAACGCCAACATCTACAGCAATGAAAGGGACGATCTTTTTCTCATGGAAATCGCCGCCGGTGGAAACTCAGCCGTCGTGCAGACAAAGAACGTATTCGCCGCCGCACCTGTCATCGTTACCAGGAAACACCTGGAAAGTCATCGCCCGAGGTATTGCCTTGTCAATGCTGGCAACGCCAACGCGGGTACCGGTGACAGGGGAATACAGGATGCCCTTCAGTGCTGTAAAGAAATAGCCCGTGTAACAGGCTGCGAAGCGGAACAGGTGCTGCCTTTTTCCACCGGTGTGATTGGAGAGTATCTTCCGGTGAGGAACATTTCCGAAGTCGCCGAGGGACTTGTTGCTTGCCTTGACCAGGACAGGTGGCTGGATTGCGCCAGGGCAATGATGACCACGGACACGGTGGCCAAGGGGGCGTCAAGAACTGTAATGATTTCAGGAAAGGAAGTCGTCATTACCGGGATCGCCAAGGGTTCCGGAATGATACGACCGGACATGGCGACCATGCTTGCTTATGTCGCTACGGACGCAGCCATAGACCAGGCCTTGCTTGAGCAGCTGCTGCAGGAAGCAGTAGATAGTTCCTTTAACCGTATCTGCGTGGATGGAGACACTTCCACAAATGATGCCTGCCTGCTCATTGCAAGCGGGGCAAGCGGTGTTGAGCCAGGCCGTTCCGCCAGTGACCTGGTCGATTTCCGTACTGCGCTCAATGAACTTTGTATTGAACTTGCCCAGGCCATTGTCCGGGATGGTGAAGGGGCGACCAAGTTTATTACCGTCGAAGTGAAGGGAGCGACAAGCGAAAAACTTTGCCGCGAGGTAGCCTATGACATTGCCACGTCACCCCTGGTCAAAACAGCGATGTTTGCCTCGGATCCAAACTGGGGCAGGATTATCGCAGCCATTGGCCGTTCACGAGGTGATGAACTGCAGGCGGAAAATATTTCGGTATCCATTAACGATGTTTGCGTGCTTGAGCGTGGTGGACTGAGCGACTCCTACACGGAGGAAGCCGGGCAGCGGGAAATGAACAGGCAGGAAATACACCTGGCCATTGAACTTGGCCCGGGAGAACATGGCTATACTGCCTGGACCTGTGACCTGAGCCACGACTACGTCAGCATTAACGCAGACTATCGAAGCTAGCTGTGTCAGCCCAGGGCATTTGCTCAGCATATGCAGGATGATGCACTTCACATAGCGGTTGCCGTCATATTCAGTCGTGACCGGCGCCAGGTCTTACTTTCAAAACGTCCCGATCATGTCGACCAGGGCGGGCTGTGGGAATTTCCCGGTGGGAAATGTGAGAAGAATGAAAGTATCCAGGATGCCCTGGGCAGGGAGTTAATGGAAGAACTTGGTATGCACGTTGAAGAAGCGGAGCCTTTTATCAGGGTAAAGCACAACTATCCAGAATACAGCGTGCTGCTTGACGTGTGGTGCGTCAGCAAGTGGTCTGGTGATGTGTCGGGCAGGGAAGGGCAGCAGGTAGAGTGGGTAGCTCTTGATTGCCTCGAGGAGAAGCAATTTCCCCGCGCAAACGAGGCCATTATCAGGGCAATCCGGGAATCGGAGAAGTAGAACGGCTCCTCAACTGTTTCCTTGCGACCTTAATGCTGCGTATCTTCGCCCGGGTCGCCGGAGCTAAAATCCTCGTGTTCAGCGGGGATGCGGTTTTTCTCTGACATCCATTCCCCAAGATCGATCAGCCTGCAGCGTTCACTGCAAAAGGGTCGCCAGGGGTTGCTTGACGATAATTCAGCAGGCTTGTCGCAGTTGGGACAGGGATAGGTCTTGCTCATAGGATGCAGCAGTGTAACTCGAACTCGACCGAGTGCCTGGTTTGTACTGGTCTTGAACTTGTATCATCCTGTTCCAGGAAACGCACCGTGAAACGATGCCTGCCGCCACTTATTTCCGGGAAATACTCGGAGTTATCAGGTAGTACCACCCTGATAAGCTGGCATGCCACGTTGCTCTCAATAGGTTTTTGAAAAAAGCCATTCACTGCCTGTTCAACCACCGGGTTGGCACTGTTCCTGATCATATGCATGGCCAGCCGTATGCTTTTCTTAATGACCAGCAGGTCTTCGCGCCATTTTTCCAGGTCGCTATTCCTGTCGGCAGTCGGGCGTTGCAGCCAGAAGTGATAGGCAGGAAGATCAAAATTGCAGGAGCCGCCCGGTATTGAACTTCTTTGTTTCACGGAGGTAACGAGTTCATCCTGTCTCAGGGCCTGTCCGGGTTGGTAACCCCCATCTCGAAGCACGTTCAGGTTGCGATTGATATCATCGAGGATCACATCCAGGCGTTGCAGATCGACGCCCGGGTTCTTCTTGAGACCAGACAGGGTCAATGCGTGCCGCTCCAGTTCCTTTATAAGCTCGGTCTTGATATCCGAGCGTGCCAGCATATCAATGATATCCAGTAGCAGGGAAAGACTTGCCCTGCTGTCCCATTCGCTGATATGTGCAAGGAAGTGGTCTTCCTTGTCAAACAGGTGCTCGAGGCGAAGAAACGTCCTGATCCTTTCATTGAGAGGCTGTTCGTAGATGATCATGGTAGCTTCAAAGCGGCTTAGCCACGCTCCGCGGCGAGTTCAAGGTAGCCCTGGTGCAGGGCGTTAACCTGTGCACGCAGGTTTTCCATGTCACCATCATTGGAAATGATGTCGTCGGCTGCCTCGAGACGCTCAGTTCTCGGTACCTGGCTTTGAATAATTTTTGCAATCTCCTCTTCACCTTGGCTGTCTCTTTCACTTGCCCGGGTTAACTGCAGGGACTCCGGGACATCAATCACCAGTACCCTGTCATGGGTGTAATTATTGCGCTTCTCAATAAGTAAGGGGCTGCTAATGATACAGTATGGATAGCTTACGCTTTTAATAAAATCGTTGATCCTTGCGTAGACCCTGGGATGAACGATTGACTCAAGTTTTTCGCGGGCCTTACTGTCATCAAAGACGATTTGTCTCATCTTCTTTCGATCCAGGTTACCCTGTTTATCCAGCACGTCCTGGCCAAATGTACTCGAGATTTCCTGTATCGCGTCAGATCCTCTTTCCACGACCTGCCGGGAAACATCATCGGCATCTATACAGGGCACCCCGAGGGAGACAAAAAGGTCGGTCGCCGTTGATTTTCCGCTACCAATACCGCCGGTTAACCCTATACACAGGGCTCGGCTCATGGAACCATGAACCAGCTGTTATAGGCGCCTGTTATCTGTTCGCCCCACACCAGGGCAATCCACCCGGCCATGGCGAGGTAGGGCCCAAAGGGAATGGCGGTTTGACGGTCATGACCTTTAAAAACAATCATGCTGCTTCCAACTATTGCACCACAGACCGAAGACAGGATGATAATCATTGGTAGCGACTGCCAACCCATCCAGGCACCGAGCAAGGCCAGCAACTTGAAATCACCATGCCCCATGCCTTCTTTACCGGTGACCAGCTTGAACAGGATATAGATAGACCAGAGACTCATATAGCCCAGCATAGCCCCGGCGACGCTGGCATAGATGTCGGTAAATACGGCAAACATGTTACACAGGATCCCGAGCCACATGACTGGCAGCGTTATGTCATCCGGCAATAGCTGGTGATCGATGTCGATAAAGCTGAGCGCTATCAATGACCAGGTCAAGATAAGCAGCGGTATTAACTGGGCGCCGTAACCGAAATACAGGGTGATGACAAAGGACATGGCACCGGTGAGAACCTCAATCGACGGGTAGCGAATTGAAATTGCTATACCGCAGTTGGAACATTTACCCCGTAGCCACAGGTAGCTTAGTACGGGGATATTTTCGAGAACTGTAATCTTGTGATTACAAGCGGGGCAATGGGAGGCCGGCGTTGCAAGATTGAACTTCCTTTCGTCCACCGCTTCCTCGTCATTACTTATCTCAAGGAATTCGCAGCATTCGCTACGCCAGGTTTTTTTCATCATCATTGGCAAGCGATATATAACAACATTGAGAAAACTGCCAACAGCGAGGGAAACGACAGTGACTACAGCAAGTAGAAATGGTTCACTGGTTTGTAGGAGATATAGTAAAGCCACGATGGTCGCCTTTAAATTTTTATTATAATAAAAACAGGCGAGCTGGCTATTCTATGCCCGGCTACCTGGACTGGGCTGTGCGGCAGGGAAAAATGTACCGTGGAGACAGTAACGATTGTCCTTATACAGCAGAACCCATTTTGAATATTGGCAGGTACATGCCGATCACGATTCCGCCGATAACCACGCCAAGAAAAGCCATGATTGCCGGTTCAAGCAGGCTGGTTAATGCCTCAACGGCATCATCAACCTCCTGTTCATACCAGTCGGCAACCTTGCCAAGCATGGCATCGATGGCGCCAGACTCTTCACCAATCGCCACCATCTGGCACACCATGTTTGGAAACAGGCCAGTTTCCTTCATGGACGCCTGCAGCTGTGTACCGGTGGAGATCTCGTCCTTCATTTTCATGGTGGCCTCGTAGAACACGATGTTACCGGTCGCACCAGCGACAGATGTCATGGCTTCTACCAGTGGAGTACCCGCGGCAAACATGGTTTCAAGGGTTCTCGCAAATCTCGCTATGGCGCCTTTTTCCAGCACCTCCCCGAGCACGGGAGCTTTCAAGGCGGCACGATCAAGAAATTGCTGAACGGCCTTTGAACGCTTCTTTAATTCAAGAAAGCCAAATATGATACCGCCAACGGCTCCAAATATTGCCCACCACCAGGCAACAAAGAAATTGGATGTGTCGATAAGAAACTGCGTTAGCGCTGGTAGATCGGCCCCAAAGTTCTGGAACAGGGAGGAGAACTGGGGAATTACAAATATCATCAGGATAGTCACAACGATGAATGCCACGACGATAACCGCTGCAGGATAAAATAGAGCGGCCTTGATTTTTGATTTCAGCGCCTCGGTTTTTTCCATGTAGGTTGCAAGCTTGTGCAGTATCGCTTCGAGAATACCGGCATGCTCACCAGCTTCCACCAGGTTGCAGTAGAGGTCATTAAATTGAAGGGGCTTCTTTCGCAGTGCCTCGGTCAGGGAATTACCTGCTTCAACGTCCGCCTTGATACCCATGATCAAATCCTGCATCGCAGGGTTTTCGTGGCCGCGGCCAACGATTTCAAATGCCTGGACCAGGGGCACACCGGACGACATCATGGTTGCAAGCTGTCGGGAGAACACGGTGATATCTTTCGGGGTGATCTTGCCGCCACCACCGCCACCAAGAAGCGGCTTGGGCTTCTTCTTGACCTTTAGTGGCTTGATGCCCTGTCGACGAAGTACCGCCTTGACCATCGCGTCGCTCTGGCCACTTTGCTCTCCTTTTACTCGTTTGCCGGCTTTATCAGTACCTTCCCAGACAAACATGTCTGCTTTTGCAGCTTCAGCCATAATTTTTTCCTATTCTACGGTGACTCGGTTGACTTCTGCCAGTGAGGTGATTCCCATCGCTGCCTTCTCCAGGCCGCCACGCCGAATATCCCAGATCCCTTCCTCTGCAGCCTGGTCGGCCAGCTGTACCGCGTTGGCACCCTCGATAATCAGTCGCTTCATGGCATCTGAAATGTTCATAACCTGGTAAATACCGGCTCGGCCCTTGTAGCCGCTTTCACAGTCAGGATTGCCGGTCACCGGTTCAAAAAGCTTGATTCCTTTTTCCACCATCTCCTCCGGAAATCCTTCATCCAGTAGTGCGTCATTGGGCATTTCCAGCGGTTTTCGATATTCACCGTGCAACCTTCGACAAAGTCGCTGCGCGGTAATGAGGTTAATAGATGTTGCTACTGCAAAGGCCTGGATACCCATGTCCTGCAGACGGGTCAGGGTTTGCGGGCAGTCGTTGGTATGCAGGGTCGACATCACCATGTGACCGGTTTGCGCTGCTTTCACCGCGATGGATGCGGTACCGAGATCTCGAATCTCACCCACCAGGATGATGTCAGGATCCTGCCTGAGGAAAGCTTTCAGGGCCTTGTCAAAGGTCATGCCCGTGCGTTCGTCCACCAGCACCTGGTTTACGCCGGGAAGGTTGATTTCAACCGGGTCCTCGGCAGTAGAAATATTTACGTCGACCTGGTTGAGGATGGCAATACCGGAATACAGCGACACCGTTTTACCACTACCGGTAGGCCCCGTTACCAGGAACATGCCGTAGGGTTTGTGCAGGTTATCGAGAAATAATTCTTTCTGGTGATCTTCATAGCCGAGCATATCGAGATCGAGTGCCGAAGCGTCAGAGTCGAGGATACGCAAACAGGCTTTTTCACCGAACAGGGTGGGACAGGTGTTTACACGAAAGTCGATGGACTTGCTTTTTGAAAGCTTGAGCTTGATACGACCGTCCTGCGGCACGCGACGTTCAGATACGTCGAGCCTCGACATAACCTTGATACGGGCGGCGATTTTTCCTGCCAGTGAAGTCGGTGGCTTGGCAACTTCGGTGAGCACGCCGTCAATACGGAAGCGCACGCGGTAGATTTTTTCGTAGGGTTCAAAATGCAGGTCTGAAGCCCCTTTCTTGATAGCATCCAGCAGCACCTTGTTGACAAATTTCACAACCGGCGCATCGTCCACATCACCGTCGTCGTCTTCCTGGCCGCTGTCCTCATCGGCAACCTCGAGATCATCAAGTTCATCAAATTCATCATCATCCATGTCACCCAGTCCGCCGTCCATGTCATCGAGGGTTCGTTCAATGAGCTTGGAAAGCTTGTCCTCTTCTACGAGGATGGCCTCGGTGTTCATGCTGGTGGCAAACTTGATTTCATCAAGGGCCTGCAGGTTGGTCGGGTCGGATACGGCGATGTATAGACGTTTACCGCGCTTGAATATGGGTAGCGCGTTGTGTTTCTTGATCAGGTCTTCCTTGCACAGTTTCACCGTGTCCTGGTCCAGTTCGAGGGAATCGATCTCAAGCAGGGGCGCGCCGAATTCCTGCGAGGCGGCCAGGGCAATATCAGCACTGGCAACGAGATTATTTTCTACCAGGTAGGAGACAAAGGGCTTCTTTTTCTTTAACGCGGCTTCAAAATGTTCCTGGGCGGCTTCTTCCTCGATCAAGCCATCCATTACTAGTTTTCGTGCCAATCCACTGAGATTTATTTTTTTCGCTGGAGAAGCCATAGAGATGTGACCTTTTTTCTTTCGATGTAGCGCTAAATATTAGATTATATGGGTAAAATAACCAACACCTTTATGGCTCGAATAGCGCACAAAAAGGGCTTTTCATGGCTACAGGCGGCTTGAATGGGTGGCGCGGCAAAAGCGCCAGCGAGAACCCCGGTGGCGGGCACCGTGGCTTCAATATCTAGCTGATTTTAAAGGCTTAATTTGGCGTAACCGGGTTAAAAACCAGGTTCCTTTCCTGGCAATTTACCTGGATGATGCTGCCTGGCTGGAATTGACCGGCGAGGATCGCGCTGGCCAGGGGTGTTTCGAGCTCCACCTGGATGGCCCTTTTCAGGGGGCGGGCACCATAAACCGGGTCAAACCCGGCTTCTCCCAGCAGCGCCATGGCTTCGTCGGAGACTTCAATCTGCAGTTCCTGCTCGGCCAGCCGCTTCGCCAGGCGTTTTACCTGGATGTCGGCGATAGCGCGTATCTGCGATTGTTGAAGTGCGTGAAACACCACCAGGTCATCAATGCGATTGATAAATTCCGGCCTGAAGTGTCCCGCCACGGTATCCAGCACGGTTTTTTTCATGGCTTCGTAATCGGTGTCACCGGACATCTGCTGTATCTGGTCTGAACCCAGGTTGGAGGTCATAACAATGACGGTATTGCGAAAATCAACGGTGCGTCCATGACTGTCGGTTAGACGACCGTCATCAAGCACCTGCAGTAATATGTTGAATACATCCGCGTGGGCCTTTTCAACCTCGTCAAGCAGCACCAGGCTATAGGGTTTTCTCCTGACAGCCTCGGTAAGGTAGCCACCTTCTTCGTAACCGACATAACCGGGAGGTGCGCCAATCAGTCGGGCGACCGCGTGTTTCTCCATGTACTCGGACATATCAATCCGAACCAGGGCCTCTTCCGTATCAAACAGGAATTCAGCCAGGGCCTTGCACAACTCGGTTTTGCCGACGCCGGTAGGACCGAGGAACAGGAAAGACCCGTTTGGCCGGTCCGGATCGGACAGGCCTGCGCGGGAACGCCTGATTGCATCTGCAACGCTGTTAACTGCCTCGTCCTGTCCAACTACTCGCCGGTGCAGGGCATCTTCCATGCTCAGCAGCTTGTCCCTTTCGCCTTCCAGCATCTTGTTGACCGGGATACCGGTCCACTTCGACACAACTTCGGCGATCTCGTTTTCAGTTACCTTGTTACGCAGTAGTTTTAAATCCTGTACATCGGATTCGTCGGCCTGTTCGATTTGCTTTTCCAGCTCCGGGATCAGGCCATACTGCAGCTCCGACATGCGATTCAGGTCACCTGCGCGTTTCGCTGTCTCGTACTCAAGCCTGGCGCTTTCAAGTTTTTCCTTGATGTTGTGACTACCCTGCAGCGCGGCTTTTTCGCCAAGCCAGATTTCTTCGAGGTCAGAAAACTCCTTCTGTACCGAGGAAATTTCGTCTTCAAGATCCTGCAGGCGTTGTTTTGATGCAGCATCGGTTTCTTTCTTCAGCGCTTCGCGCTCAATCTTCATCTGGATTAGCCTGCGTTCAAGACGATCCATGGATTCCGGCTTGGAATCGATCTCGATACTGATGCGGCTCGCCGATTCATCAATCAGGTCAATCGCCTTGTCCGGTAACTGCCGGTCAGTGATATAGCGGTGGGAAAGAGTCGCTGCGGCAACAATGGCAGGGTCAGTGATCTGCACATTGTGATGAACCTCGTAACGTTCCTTCAGACCACGAAGGATGGCGATGGTATCGATGACGCTGGGTTCACCAACAAGTATCTTCTGAAAACGTCGTTCAAGAGCAGCATCTTTTTCGATGTTGGTGCGATATTCATCCAGGGTCGTCGCGCCGATACAATGTAGCTCACCCCGTGCCAGCGCAGGCTTGAGCATGTTGCCTGCGTCCATGGAACCTTCGGCCTTGCCTGCACCCACCATGGTGTGGACTTCATCGATAAACAGGATGACCTGGCCACTTTGCTTGCTCAGATCGTTTAGCACCGCTTTCAGGCGTTCTTCAAACTCACCCCTGAACTTGGCACCGGCAATCAGTAAGCCCATGTCCAGTACCAGCAGGCGCTTGCCTTTTAAAGCTTCGGGAACTTCACCGTTTACAATACGCTGTGCAAGACCTTCAACAATGGCTGTTTTTCCAACCCCGGGTTCTCCAATAAGTACCGGGTTATTCTTGGTTCTTCGTTGCAGTACCTGGATGGTTCTGCGTATTTCATCATCTCGTCCAACAACCGGGTCCAGCTTTCCCTGCTCGGCGCGTTCTGTCAGGTCGATGGTGTATTTTTCAAGTGCCTGGCGTTGTTCTTCGGCATAGGGATCATTAACCTGTTCGCCACCCCTGAGTTGTTCGATAGCGGCTTCAATCTTGCTACGCTCGGCCTGGCAGTCTTTCAGGATCTGCGCAAGTGGCCCCTTGTCTTCAAGTGCAGCAAGGACGAAAAGCTCGCTGGAGATATATTCGTCGTTACGTTTCTGGGCAAACTTGTCACTGAGATTTAGCAGTCGGTCAAGGTCACGGGACAGGTGTACCTCACCCGCGTTACCCTCGACCTGCGGCATTTTTTCCAGCGCAATTCCGAGGCTTGATCGCAGTTGATTCACGTTGACGCCGGCGGAATCAAGCAGGTGACGGCTGGTACCGCCTGACTGGTCAAGCAAGGCAGTCATGACGTGCACCGGCTCCATGAACTGGTGATCCCGACCCAGCGCAAGGCTCTGTGCTTCGGCGAGGGCCTGCTGGAACTTGCTTGTGAATTTATCGGCTCGCATTTTTGATTCTCAAATTGTGTACTGGACACTAGATATGGGCGATAAAGCTGAAATCAAGGTAAGTACTGTGACAATCTCCAGTGGGTGAAATAATGCTGAAATTATTTGCTTCGCGACTGCAATGGACAAGCAAGCAGACCGTAGGAGACCAGGGAGGGTCTCCTACGAGCCTACAGGGACGTACTTGTGGCGTGTCTGCGGTTTGTTCTTGCAGCTGCGAAGATTAACGCTTTTATACACCCATGTTAGTAAATACCGATGTCAAAATAGGAGCGGGCGATCTTGTTGATAGCAACAACATACGCAGCCGTTCGAAAATCCTTTATCTTCCTGTTGCCCTGCAGGGTAGAGCTGAGTTCCTGGTAGGCATTGCGCATGGTGTCATCGAGACCCGAGCGCACCAGGTCGAGCTCGTCAGCACCACGAATAATTTCTTCGCGCATCCAGTCCGGCACCGTGTTGTCTGACAGGGATTCCATCGCGCTAATCAGGTGCTGACCTCGAAGCTCATCAAAGCGACGTTCCATCCTGCCAAAGCGAATGTGGGACAGGTTGCGGATCCATTCAAAGTAGGAGACGGTCACGCCACCGGCGTTGACATAGGCATCGGGAAGAATCACCACGCCCTTCTTGCGCAGGATTTCGTCTGCTTCAAAGGTAACTGGTCCGTTGGCTGCTTCCACGATGAGATTGGCTCGAATCCGGTCGGCATTTTTGTCAGTTATCTGCGCTTCCAGTGCTGCAGGTATGAGAATGTCACACTTCAGTTCCAGTGCCGACAATCCCTTCTTACTGAAAGTGGCATCCTTGTAACCCTTGATGGTGCCATGCTCATTAATGTATTCCCTCACGCCTTCAACGGACAGACCGTCCTCTTTTACCAGCGCGCCATCCCTTTCGATGATGGCAATAATTTTTGCCTGGTCCTCTTCCTCCAGCAGTTTTGCTGCATGGTAGCCAACATTACCAAGTCCCTGCACGACGATTTTCTTGCCGGCCAGGCCACCATCCAGGCCAGCCTTCTTGATATCCTTGGGGTGACGAAAAAACTCCCTGATGGCATAAACAACCCCGCGGCCTGTTGCTTCAGTTCTTCCCCTTATACCGCCGTGTGCAACGGGCTTGCCGGTAACGCAGCCGGAGTAGTTGATGTCTTCCGGTTGCAGCACCTTGTAGGTATCCGCAATCCACGCCATCTCCCGTTGACCCGTGCCCATATCCGGCGCCGGTACGTTTGTCGCAGGGCTGAGGAAGCCTTTCCTGATTAGTTCGCGGGCAAAGCGTCGCGTGATTAATTGCATCTCGTCCCGATCGTATTTTGACGGGTCAATCAGCAGGCCGCCTTTTGAACCTCCAAAGGGTACATCCACGATGGCACACTTGTAGGTCATCAGTGCAGCCAGCGCTTCGACCTCGTCCTGGTCAACAATGGTGGCAAAGCGAATGCCGCCCTTTGCCGGGAGTCGGTGGGTGCTGTGAACTGCCCGCCAGCCGGTAAAGACTTCTACCTTGCCCTTGATCTTGACCGGAAAATTTACCTGGATTATCGAGCTACAGGCCTTGATGGCAGCGGCGATATCAGCATCCATGTCGAGCACTTTAAATGCGCGGTCTGCCATGTGGTTAACGCTTTCACTAAATGACAGGGTGGTTTTATTCTTGTTGTTCATAACAGTTTCACTCCCCAGTAAGGCTGTAAGCCATCAATTAAGCATAGATGATTTCCTTCAGGTTTCCATCCAAATGAGACTTGCCATGCGCCCGGTGTATTGATCACGCCGATATGAATAAAAACGCTGACTGTCCCGGTAAACACAGGAATCCGCCATGTAAATTTTTGCCAGGCCGTGTTCCTTCAGGATCCCGCTGACAAGGGCGGACATGGAAAGTAACCACCGCCCCTCGCGGGTCGGTGTGAAAGCATCCATCGCTGCTGCAGACACGCCGGAAGCAGCAGCCAGTACATCAGCGCCGACTTCATAGTTCTCTTCATGTATATGCGGGCCCATCCATGCAAGGATGTCAAAGGGCGCGCTATCCATCCTGTTTATTGCTTGTGATATAAGCGAGCTGCAAATACCGCGCCAACCCAGGTGAATAGCCGCAACGCGTGTCCCGGCTTCGTTACAGAGCAGTAATGGCAGGCAATCGGCCGTCAATATTGCGCACACGGTGCCGGGTTTTCCTGTATAGCAGGCGTCGGCGGAAAGCCCATCTTGCCACTCGGCGGCATCAATCAGCCGTTCACCGTGGACCTGGTTAAGCCACATTGGCGATGAAGGTAAAGAGAGTGTCGAGGACAGGCTTTCCCTGTTGCGCGCGACAGCGTCGGCATCGTCACCCACGTGCATTGCCAGGTTAAGACCCGCATAGGGTCCCGTGCTATACCCGCCGAGTCGCGTTGTTGAAAAAGCGCGCACGTTAGCTGGAGCGGGCCAGTTGGCCTCTACACACTGTATCGCAGGATCAGCTTTCATCTTTGAGTATATCGAGTAAGTCACGTATATCTGCCGGCAAAGCGGCTTCAAATTTCATTTCCTTTCCGCTTGATGGGTGCACCAGCCCCAGTTCACAGGCGTGCAGGGCCTGTCGACGAAAACCGGCAAGGGCTTCCGCCAGGCGAGGCGAGGCCCCTTTCGGTAAACGGGATCTTCCACCATAGACCGGGTCACCGACGATGGGATACTTGATATGCGCCATGTGGACTCGAATCTGGTGCGTACGGCCGCTTTCAAGTTCAAGCTGGACATGGGTATGAGCAGGAAATTTTTGTAGTACCCGGTAATGGGTCACAGCTTTCTTTCCTGACTCATTTACTGCCATGCGCTTGCGCTGGCGCGAGTGCCGTGAAATGGCTGCATCCACGGAACCGCCAGCAGTCATCACGCCGTGCACAATGGCCTGGTAATGCCGTTTCACCTGCCGTTGCTGCAGCCTGTCCACGAGGTAAGTGTGTGACTGCAGGGTTTTCGCGATTACCATCAGGCCCGTTGTATCTTTATCAAGTCTTTGCACGATGCCGGCCCTGGGTAAATTTTCAAGATCCGGAAGATGGTGAACCAGCGCGTTTAATAGCGTGTGCCGTGGATTACCTGCTCCCGGGTGCACCACGAGGTTTGCCGGCTTGTTCAGGACCAGTATGGCTTCGTCTTCATGCACAATATCAAGGGGGATATTCTCTCTTTCAAATTCCCTGGCCGCCTCGATCGTGGCATTTATAAGGATCACCTGGCCCTCGTGCACCGTATCGCGTTGCCGTAATTTTTCGTCATCAACGGTGACAAAGCCCTCGCGGATCCAGGATTGCAGGCGAGAACGTGAGTGCTCCGGGCACAGGATGGATAACACCTGGTCAAGGCGTCTTCCGCTGTGCTCGGCGGGCACAACAAGCTCGAACTTTTCCGTTGGCATTTGAGTTTGCAGGTCTTCCAGGTCGGCAGTTTTGCCGGGTATTCAATGCCCGGCTTCTGGTATTATACTGTTTTCCAGGTAAATTCAGGTGTTCTGTTGAGTGATGAAGACGCGATTTCTACTTACAATTTTACTGCTTGCCATGGCCGGCTGCTCCTTCTTTGGTTCTGAAGAAGATGATTCAGCAAAGAACTGGACCGTGGACCGGCTGTACAACGAGGCCAAGGGGGCACTGGATTCGGGTTATTATTCCAAGGCGGTAAAATACTATGAATTCCTGGAAACCAGGTTTCCTTTTGGTGTTTATGGACAGCAGTCACTGCTTGACCTGGCTTACGCCTACTACAAGACCGAGGATTTTGACGCCTCGATTTCCGCCTGCGATCGTTTTATTCGCCTGTATCCGCAAAATCCACACGTGGACTACGCCTATTATCTCAGGGGGCTGGTAAATTTTGGCAGGGGCAGGGGTCTGACTGAACGATTCCTTCCCCTCGACACGTCTCAAAGGGATACCGGTTCGGCATACAGGGCATTTCGGGATTTTTCTGAACTGGCGACAAGGTATCCAGACAGCGAATATGTACCTGATGCCAACAAGCGAATGATTTACCTGCGCAACCTGCTTGCGCAGCACGAGGTGCATGTTGCAAATTACTACATGACTCGAGGCGCTTACGTGGCAGCAGCTAACCGCGCACGGTTTGTCGTGGAAACCTATCCCCGTACACCTTCCGTACCGGATGCCCTGGTGCTCATGGCCAAGGCGTACAAGGTGCTGGAAATGGATGACCTGTCCGGGGATGCCCTGCGGGTGCTGGAACTCAACTACCCCAACCATCCTGGTCTTGAAGAAGTCCAGGAAATACTGGTCCGCTGACAGGCTTACTACTTACTAATCTTCCCTGTAGCCCGATGTAATAGGGTAGCGCCTGTCCCTGCCAAAGGCTCGCTTGGTGATACGTACGCCTGGCGCCGCCTGGCGCCGCTTGTATTCGTTCCTGTCAACCAGCCCCGTGACATGTAACACGGTCTCCCGATCAAATCCCGAGGCGATAATTGTTTCCGGGCTTTCATCCAGTTCTATGTATCGTTCAAGGATGGGATCGAGAATTTCATAGGGAGGCAGGCTGTCCTCGTCTTTCTGATCCGGACGCAGCTCGGCACTTGGGGGCCTGTCAATGATACGCTGCGGAATAACAGGTCGTTGCTCATTTATCCATCGGGACAGGTCATAGGTCAGCAACTTGGAAAGATCTTTCAGTGGTGCAAAGCCGCCGGCCATGTCTCCGTAAAGTGTCGCGTAGCCAACTGACATTTCGCTCTTGTTACCGGTTGTCAGCAGGAGCTTTCCGGTTTTATTTGAAAGTGCCATGAGCAATATTCCGCGACAGCGCGCCTGGATATTCTCCTCGGTGGCATCGCTGGGCAAGTCCTTGAACAGCGGGCCAAGTAACTCGTTAAAGGCGGCAACAGGTTCTTCGATGGACAGTACCGAGTAATTGACATTCAATCCATCGGCCATGCTGATAGCATCTTCAGCACTCATGGAGGCGCTATAGCGGGATGGCATGACCAGCACTTCCACGTTTTCCGAACCAAGGGCATCAACGGCAATCGCAAGTGTCAGGGCAGAATCGATACCACCTGAGAGGCCAAGCACCGCACCCTTGAAACCGTTCTTGTGAACATAGTCCCTTACACCCAGTACCAGCGCACGGTAAATATCAGCCAGCCTGCCGCTTTCAGGTAATGCTGGATGTTCAGGATGATAGCTCAGTCCATCATCACCCATACTGACATCAACAAGGTATAGGCCTTCTTCAAAGTGCGGGGCCCTGTAGACAATGTCGCCTTTGTTGTTGATGATCATGGAACCACCGTCAAACACGAGTTCATCCTGCCCACCCACCAGGTTCACGTAAAGGATGTCAAGGCCGCTTTGCATGGCCCGCTCTCTTGCAACATGCTCGCGCTCTTCGAGTTTTCGCGCATGGTAGGGCGACGCATTGATATTGATTAACAGGGTTGCACCTTTACGGGCGGCGTTTATCGCCGGTTCATCGGTCCAGATGTCTTCGCAGATACTCATCGATGTTGGGACGGAGTCGAGGTCAAAAATAACGGCGGAATCACCCGGCTCGAAATACCGTTTTTCATCAAAGACACCGTAGTTGGGCAATTCCTGCTTGCGATAGCGGCACAGTTCCATGCCGTCCTTTACGTAGACACAGGTATTAAATAAACCTTCCTGTGTTTTCTCGGGGAAGCCGTAAATTACGCCGATTCCCTGGCTGGCGACCAGGATCTGCTCCACGGCGATATCAACCTGGCGGTAGAGATCCTCCCTTAGCAGGAGATCCTCGGGGGGATAGGAGGTCAATGTCAGTTCCGGAAATACAACCATGCCGGCCCCGGCCTGCCTGGCTTTCTCAATATTTGAAAGAACAGTGTCGGTATTGGCGGCTATGGCGCCAACACATAGGTTGACCTGGGCAATGGCAATTTTCATGGAATGAATGGTAATAGATTCACTGCCCCGTGTGCACAGGATTCAGCAGGCCCTGCAGCCTGCTATCACGCGACACCCGGCTTATGTTTCGATCCTGGGCTTTTCCTGGCAGTGAACTGGTAATTTAAACGCGTGACGGCTTCAGCCTATGACAGCTTTGAAGCAATCGCGGCACCCAGTTCGGCTGGGGAACGAACAGTTTTTACGCCTGCAGCCTCGAGCGCGGCAAACTTGTCATCTGCCGTACCTTTACCACCGGATATGATGGCCCCGGCATGACCCATGCGTTTTCCAGGGGGGGCGGTGACCCCGGCAATGTAACCGACTACTGGCTTGGTCACGTTTTCGCTGATGAATGCGGCAGCATCCTCCTCCGCTGTTCCGCCAATTTCTCCGACCATGATAATACCTTCCGTCTGGGGATCTTCCTGGAAAAGCTCAAGGCAATTAATAAAGTTCATGCCGTGAATTGGGTCTCCGCCGATTCCCACGCAGGTAGTCTGTCCGAGACCCGCGAGCGTTGTCTGGTGCACCGCTTCATAAGTCAGCGTGCCTGAACGGGAAACAATGCCAACTTTGCCTGCAGTATGAATATTGCCCGGCATGATTCCGATCTTGCATTCGCCCGGGGTGATAATTCCCGGGCAATTGGGACCAATAAGCCGCGTATCGGGAAACTGGTCGAGATTGGCCCTGACCTTGACCATGTCGATGACCGGTATGCCCTCGGTGATGCACACGATCAGCTTGATACCTGCGGCGGCAGCCTCGGTCACAGCTTCTGCAGCAAAAGCAGCAGGAACCATGATCATGGAGGCATCTGCGCCGGTTTCCGTCACTGCATCTGCCACGGTATCAAATACCGGCCGGTCAAGGTGAGTTTCTCCACCGCGACCTGGCGTGACACCGCCAACGACCTGGGTACCGTATTCAATCGCCTGTTCAGCATGAAATGTACCCTGGCGGCCAGTAAAGCCCTGCACCAGTACACGCGTATCTTTATTTACCAGGATAGACATTAGCTGGATCCTCCACTTACAGCGGCAACAACCTTATTTGCTGCATCGGTGAGATCGTCTGCCGAGATAATCTTCAGGCCACTTTCATTTAACAGTTTTTTACCTTCGTCGACATTTGTACCCTCGAGCCTTGCAACGACAGGAACTTCAACTCCAACTTCTTTCACCGCCGCAATAATACCCTCGGCAATCAGGTCACACCTGACAATCCCACCAAAAATATTCACCAGGATAGCTTCTACTTTTTTATCGGATACGATTAGCTTGAAGGCTTCGGCAACTCTTTCCTTCGTCGCTCCACCACCTACATCGAGAAAGTTTGCAGGTTCTCCACCATGCAGCTTGATCACGTCCATGGTAGCCATTGCGAGTCCGGCACCATTTACCATGCAGGCGATATTTCCATCGAGTGATATATAATTCAGGTCAAATTTTCTCGCGGCATTTTCTTTTTCATCTTCCTGTGCTGCGTCTCTCCATTCCTCGAGATTCGCCTGTCTATAAAGCGCGTTGTCATCCACCGATACTTTTGCATCAAGTGCTTCAAGGTCACCACTTTTTGTGATTATCAGGGGATTGATTTCAACCAGGCTCAGGTCCTTTTCCACGAACAACCGATAAATGCCTTTCAGGATTGATGCCAGTTGTTTTTGCTGCTTACTGTCAAATTCCAGTTGAAAACCCAGCTGTCGGCACTGGTAATCCTGTAGTCCCATGATAGGGTCGACCATGAAGGTAAATATTTTTTCAGGTTCGGTTGCTGCGACCTCTTCAATGTCCATGCCGCCCGCACGGGATGCCATCACCGCGATACGACGCTGTCCTCGCTCAACCAGCATGCCAAGGTATAGTTCAGATTCGATCTCGGAGAGAGATGACACCAGCACGCAATCGACCGGGTTGCCGGCAGGACCGGACTGTTTCGTGACGAGCCGCGTACCCAGCAGGCTCTTTACATACTCTTCCAGTTCTTCCTTGCCGTTAACCAGCTTGACGCCCCCGGCCTTGCCGCGACCTCCGGCATGTACCTGGGCCTTGACCACCCAGGCGTCGCCACCCAGGTCGGCCGCGCACCTGGCAGCTTCGTTCACGGAATGCGCCGGTTTGCCCGGTGGGACAGGGATACCATAATCCTCAAATAACAACTTGGCCTGGTACTCATGAAGATTCATTTACAAGTCCTTATAATTGATGGGAAATTATCCCGGGTTGATGGAATACCTAGATAATGTATCGTCGGAATTTGAGAAAGTTTAATTAAATAAGGTCATTTTGCCCAGTATAAGGATGATTTAAATGCTACGCCTGTTATTTATTGGCCTTGTTATATTCATGGTCATCATGGTTTTAAGGAGGATTCTTGCTCAATCCTCGTCGCCCGGGCCAGCTTCTGCCAGGCTGGAATCTTCGGCGATGGTTAAATGCAGCCATTGCCAACTGCATGTGCCGGAGAGCGAAGCGATCAAGTCTGACGAGCATTTCTTCTGCAGTGCAGAACACAAGTTACTGGAAGAGCAAAACGCACAATGAGTGCAACAAAACCAGCAGCGGATGGATCGAGAAGGGTTTCGTGGGAAGCCCTGACTTATTACAACTTTTATCGCTTCCTGGTGTCCTTCCTGTTTGTTTCTCTTTACTGGATTGGCCAATTGCCCGAGCCCCTGGGAGGGTATGACAGCACACTTTTTGCAATTACCTCCCACGTATACCTGCTGGTTTCTGTAGCAGCCCAGTTGATTGTCCGGCTGCGCACACCTGCCTATTCGATCCAGGTTGCAGCTAATGTTGTCTTTGATATCTGTATCATCACGCTGATGATGTATGCCAGTGCCGGCCTGAACAGTGGCTTTGGCATGTTGCTGGTGATCGCGGTGGCCGGCGGCAGCCTGCTGAGTTCCGGAAAGATTGGTTTCCTTTATGCCGCGATTGCCACGATCCTTGTGCTCGGACACGAGGTATACGTGCAGCTCTATCACTTCAATTCCATTCCCAATTACACCCATGCAGGATTTCTTGGAATTACATTTTTTGCCACCTCTGCAATCAGTCACGCTCTCGCCAATCGTGTAGCGGTATCTGAGGCCCTCGCCGAGGAGAGAGCAATTGACCTTGAGAACCTGGCGATCCTGAATGAACACATTGTACAGAGACTCCAGTCTGGCATCCTCGTACTGGACGATGAGCTCAACGTCATTCTTGCGAATGAATCAGCCAAGCAATTGCTGGGCGTGGATGCAGGTAATCGCATCATATCCCTCTCTGATGTTTCCGGCGAACTGGCTGACATGCTGCAACATTGGGTGAAAGGCGAGGGTAAGCCGAGCCAATTGTTAAATCTTGGGCATCACCAGGTAGATATACTCGCGTCGTTTACCAGATTGAACCTGGAGAATAAATTCGGTGTGCTGGTTTTTCTTGAAGACGTATCGACAATGCGTCAACGGGCCCAGCAAATGAAGCAGGCATCGCTGGGCAGGTTAACTGCGAGTATTGCCCATGAAATTCGCAACCCCCTTGGTGCAATCAGTCACGCCGGGCAGCTGCTTAATGAATCGGATTCCATTTCCGAGGAAAACTATCGACTGGTCACTATCATTGATGAACAGTCTCGCCGGGTGAACAGCATTATTGAAAATGTACTTGGAATAAGCCGCCGTCAACAGGCGGTTCCTACCGAGGTGAATATTGGCGAATGGCTGGAGAAGTTTGAAAAAGAGTTCAGTGAGCAGGCCAACCTTGATGACTCCAGCATGGTCCTGACATTAGCTTCACGGGATATTAATGTCACGATCGACCCGGAGCAGCTACGCCAGGTGATGTGGAACTTGTGTGAGAACGGTGTTCGTTACAGTACAAGGGAGCCGTTGCTGAAAATTCAATGTGGCGTGGTAAGCGAGTCACAGCGATGTTATATCGACATCAGTGACACCGGCGGTGGAATAGACAGCAAGTCTGAAGAGCAGTTGTTTGAGCCTTTTTTTACGACAAGCTCAAAGGGTAGCGGCCTTGGGTTGTACATTGCCCGCGAGTTATGCGAGGCAAACCAGGCAACCCTCAGCCTGAAGGAAAATACTCCCGAAGGTTGCTGCTTTCGTATTTATTTTTCGCATTATGAAAAGCAGCATAATATTATGTAATTAATATGGCATTCACCGCCCTTATAATTGATGACGAACCCGATATTCGGGAACTACTCGAAATCACGCTTAGCAGGATGGATATCCAGTGCACCTGTGTTGGTGATATTGCTGCCGCCAGGTCATCGCTTGACGAAAATTCATTCGATATTTGTCTTACCGATATGCGCCTGCCTGATGGAGACGGCATCAGCCTGGTTTCCTACGTACAGGAAAAGTGGCCCGGGATGCCGGTTGCGGTTATCACGGCCCATGGCAACATGGAGACTGCAATTCAATCACTCAAGGCCGGCGCCTTTGATTTTTTAAGTAAGCCAATCGATCTTGGCCTGTTACGTACCCTTATTAACAGTGCCCTGAAATTATCCAGTACGCGAACCCGAAGTCCACAGGAGGACTTTGTCGGAAACAGCGTAGCCATAGAAGAATTACGTTCAAAGATCGCCCGCCTTTCCCGTAGCCAGGCACCGGTGTGTATTGGTGGGGAATCAGGTACCGGGAAGGAACTGGTTGCGCGAATGATTCACAGGATTGGGCCGAGGGCAGAAAAACCCTTTATCCCTGTTAATTGTGGCGCTATCCCGGAGGATCTCATGGAAAGCGAGTTTTTCGGGCACAAGAAAGGCAGCTTCACCGGCGCGAGTTCGGACAAGGCCGGTTTTTTCCAGGCGGCGGACGGAGGATCTATTTTTCTCGACGAAGTTGCCGAGCTGCCTTTACATATGCAGGTCAAGCTTTTGCGAGCCGTGCAGGAGAAAAGCATCAGGCCGATAGGGGATACCCATGAGATACCGGTTGATGTTCGAATCCTCAGCGCGACACACAAGAACCTTGCCACCCTTGTGCAAGGTGGAGAGTTCAGGCAGGACCTTTATTACAGGATAAATGTTATCGAGCTCAATGTGCCTCCCTTGCGAGAGCGCAAGGAAGACATAGCGGAACTCGCCCGGTATATTTTGAATAATATCTCGGGAGCAAATGACACCGGGGCGAGGCGTTTAACGAATGGAGCGCTGGCAGCTCTTGAATCCTATGACTTTCCAGGAAATATACGGGAACTTGAAAACATTATCGAAAGGGCAGTGGCCCTGAGTGATGGTGAAGAAATTTCCGCGGATGACCTGGACATTCCGCACCCGGTAAGTGGACCGGGTTCCCTGCCTGAAGGGGACGAAGATAATAACGGGCAGCTTAATACCTACCTCGACGAGGTTGAAAGACAAAGAATCATGGATGCCCTTGAAGATACCCAGTGGAATCGAACAGCAGCAGCGAAGAAGCTGGGACTGAGTTTCCGACAACTCAGGTATCGCCTGCAAAAACTTAATATCAAGAAATGAACCAGCAAAGCACCCTGCAAGGGCAGGGCCTGCTAATAAAACCACTTATTTCTGCCATCCCGGCAGCACTTCTTGCGTTAATAATGATGTTTGCCTGCATCGCACTCTGGCCAGGAATGACGGGGCCGCTTGTTCATGACGATCATCGAAACCTTGCGCCACTCATGGCCGATAAACCTTCATACCGCACGGCAATCCTTGAAAACCAGGGAGGACCTCTCGGGCGGCCGGTGACCATGTTGAGTTTTGCCCTGCAGCGTGTCCTGGGTGACTCGCTGGAAATCCGGGAAATGAAATTGTTTAACCTCGCGATTCACCTTTTTAACGCCCTGTTGGTATACCTGCTACTGGCGAACATATTTCGAATCGCCGGTAATCAAGGTCCAGCGGCTTTTCTTTCCCTGGCTGCAACCGCTTTGTGGACGCTTAACCCGGTTAACACTGAAACCGTGCTCTACGTCATCCAGCGCGCCACGCTACTTGCTACGATGTTCATGCTAGTAGCCTGTCTTGCCTACATACATATTCGTTGCTCGATACGCAGGATTGGCCCATCAGCACCTGGCTGGTCGCTCGCACTCATGTCTTGCTGGGTGCTGGCAATTTTTAGCAAGGAAAATGGGCTGGTGTTACCGCTGGTGTTGCTTTTCATTGAGGTCTGCCTTTTCGACACCTTGAAGACGGCCGTATTGGTACGCCGGGGAGCATTACTGGCTTTGCCCCTCGGTGTCGCGTCCTTGTTTTATCTTCAACATGCAGGTTACATCGACTACTCGGCACGGTCCTATACCATGCAGGAAAGACTGCTGACCCAGTCAGGCGTGATTTTCCATTACCTGCGCGAATCATTCCTGCCGTTATTTACCGAGACCGGTATTTTTCGTGACGACGTCGCGACTCAAAAACGCCTGTTTGAAATTAAACCGCTATTATCGATTTTTCTAATCGCAGGTTTTTTACTGTTGGCACTTCTTAATATAAGAAAACCGGCCAGGTTGCTTGCACTGGGGATCCTGTTTTTTTTCATGGCACATACTCTCGAAAGCACGATCATTCCACTGGAGATGTTTTATCGCCACAGGAATTATTTTCCATCCATCGGCATCGTGCTGGCTGTGACGGCATGTCTTTACCTGCTTGCATGGCCGAAAATAAATCCAGGCCTGGGCTCGCTTGTTTTGTGTGTGTACCTGGCCTTCCTGGTTCATGCGAGTTTTTATCAATCGCGAACCTGGTCATCCTACGACGCCATCCTTTTAAATGCGTACAAGCATCACCCTTACTCGGTTCGTCTCAACCTGGAAATGTCCGGCCGGCTCGCGCGCCAGGGGGATATCAATACAGCCTTGCAGGTAAATGGCGCAATCATTAATGCTCGCCCGGTATTTTCCATGCCATTAAAAATACAGCGTTATTACCTTTACTGCGAACTGGGACAGGGAATGCCTGCAGTCGAATACCAGTTATTAAAAAACGACATCAACCTGTTCAAGCCACACCTGACATCCAATGCGATGGATATTTTTCTCACCACCTACCAGGATCGCCGCTGTGATTTTATTGACCTCGGAAAAATACTTGATCCCTTGTTATCCTGGGCCGACGCAAGACGTGTCGATGGAAGCCTGGCTGTCGCCCAACTGTGGAACCTTGATTACTACCTGGTCAGGATGCTGGTGATGCTGGACCGGGAAAAAGAGGCCATGGAAAGACTGCAGCTACTGGCAAGTGCGGGCGGCAAGGGTGCTGAATACCTGCTCAGTGACCCGGGAAAAACTGACAAAATTTTTCAAAAATACTGACAAAAATTGTCACTTCACTTGAAAAGGTGACAAGCGGGGCAAAACCGGGTGCATGGTCCGGAACAGCCTGCCCGCCAATTAAAATTATATAAAACAACAGGTTAGCCAGGCTTCGCGGGCCTCCAGTAGCATTCGCTGAGGGGCTGGCACATTCTGTGCTTTACAAGCTATGCGTGACTTAACGTCTTGTACAATACGTTTTACATTTTATAACACTTGGAGAGTGACATAATGAATACACTTCAAAAGGGTTTTACCCTCATCGAGCTGATGATCGTTGTGGCGATTATCGGTATTCTGGCCGCCGTAGCGCTTCCCGCCTACCAGGACTACACCAACCGTGCAAAGGTATCTGAGCTGATACTTGCTGGTGCTGACGCAAAGATCAACATCGCTGAATTTGCACAGGTACAGGGTACCCTGACCGGTGCAGGTAGTGGCTTGTCCATTAACACTTCCGGTCAGCACGTGGCTTCTACCAGTGCTGTGAGTGCTAACGGTCTTATCTCAGTTTATGGTAGTGCTTCCATTCCCGGCAGCGTGACCCTGACACTGACACCGACCCTGGACTCAAACACCGGTGTTGTTACCTGGGATTGCTCTGGTACACCTTCAAAGCTGATGCCCGCTTCCTGTAAGTAAGCATCCAGCTATAACAATCAGATTTTCATGATTGGAATGCCCCGCATTTATTGCGGGGCATTTTTTTTGTGTACCGTTAATGAATAACAGTACAAGAATCACGCTGTTCAGCCTTGTTGTACTGGGGCTTTGTACCTGGGCTTATTGGCCATCTCTCAGCGGAGGCTTCCTGTTTGATGACAGGATGAACATCGCAGACAACCAGTTACTCAAAATTGAACGGTTCAGCGTCGGCGATTTGCAGCAGGCGGCATTTAGCAGCCACAGTGGCCCGCTTCGACGCCCGGTGGCGATGGTCAGTTTTGCTTTCAATTACCTGGCTACGGGCATGTCGACTTTCTGGATGAAGCTCACGAACCTGCTGATACATCTTTTTAATGGTTGCCTGGTTTTCTTTATCATCAGCAGGCTCCTGAAACATTCCGGGTTCAGCGATAAACAGGAATCGAGATACCTCGCCCTGGTTGTCAGTTCGCTGTGGTTAATTCATCCGATAAACGTCACCGCCGTGGCTTATATCGTTCAGCGGATGACGTCTCTTTCGAGTGCATTCGTTCTTCTTGCAATATGTTTTTACATAAAGATACGAGAGTGCCAGCGCTTTGATCGCAATACCCTGCTGCTGGTTGCTGCGCTATTGTTGTCATGGGCTTTGGGACTATTTACCAAGGAAATAGCCGTAGTCCTCAGTCTTTATATATTCCTGGTTGAATGGCTGGTTTTTAAGTTCCGGGCTAACTCGAAAATGGAATCCCATTGCCTTTACGGGCTCTGGTCAATACTTGCCGCCCCCTGGATCGGGGCGCTGGCATACGTGATATACAAACCTTCTTTCATTACCGGTGCCTATGAAGTGAGGACTTTTGGCCCCCTTCAGCGCCTCATGACTGAATTCCGGATAGTACTGGATTATATTTCCAGGATTGTTCTTCCGGATTCACGATACATGGGTGTCTACCAGGACAGTTTTCTTGTATCCGAAAGCCTGATAAGCCCTCCAAGCACTCTCATGAGCCTGCTGGTTCTTATTATGCTCCTGGTGGCGGCGTTTGCCATGAGAAAGCTTTTGCCCCTGGTATGTCTTGGGATCCTGTGGTTTTTTGCCGGGCACATTCCCGAGTCAACAATATATGGCCTGGAATTAAAATTTTTCCATCGAAACTATTTACCTGGTCTTGGTTTATTGCTGGCTCTTACACTCCTTGCATACAATTTCCTTAAAGATTATCGACAGTATCTCTATGCACTTGTAGTAGTCCTCCTGCTTGGCTTTACGGCATCAACCCGTTCATTGAGCCACACCTGGTCCTCAGACAGCCGCATGCAGCTGTTAGAAGCGATAAATAACCCCGGATCACCCCGGGCAAATTATCGTGCCGGCCAGATTCTCAAGGCTTATGCCATCGTGACAGAGCCGGGAGAGGAAAGAGACAAGTACCGTGACCTCGCCCTTCATTATTTTGGTCAAATCCAATCCCTGCCTTTCAATGATATGAGCGGGAAAATGGGTGTCATACAGGTATACATACAGACTGGTATGGAACCACCGCAAGACTTGCTGGAAGAATTAATCGAAGACCTGAAAACATGCAGGTTCAATGTCGGCATGATTAATGTTTTTGGCACATATACTGATTGCTATTTGAAGGGTGACTGTCTACTTGATGAGAACAGTTACCGGCTGATGGTTAACTCGGTTTCGGAAAACGAGAATGTCTATGGCTATTTCAAGCGAGCCGTACTTATAGACTACGCACGCTTCCTTGCTGATTACAGTGGAGATTATCTTGCCGCAATCGAGGTAATAAAGCAGGCACTGGCGGTTTATTCCGTGGTCGATGACCTGCGAACAATGGCGCTTTACTATGAAAAACTGAACATGAGAAAAGAAATGTTGCTGGTAATCCAGCTGCTGGAGCAGAACGATAAGTTCGATGTTCACGAGAATTTCATTGTCGAAGCGCGGCGACGGGCCGAGACATTGAAAGAAGAAATGGTAAACTGATGCCATGGAAGTCACAAAAGTAAGCATCGTTATACCGGCCAAGAATGAGGCTGCGGGACTGGAAAAGTTGCTGCCGAGCCTGGAGGAGCGCTACCCCGGGTACCAGTTGATCCTCGTTGATGATGGGTCTGAAGATGGCACGGCGGCGATGACGGAAGGCCGAAGTAATGCGATTACTATTCATCATCCTTACTCCATGGGTAACGGCGCAGCAATCAAGGCTGGTGCCCGCGCAAGCGACTCAGAATATATCGTGTTCATGGATGCGGATGGACAGCACAAGGCCGAGGATGTTGAGAAGTTAATCAGGGAGCTGGATGCCGGCTACGATATGGTAGTGGGGGCCAGGTCAAGGGACAGCCATGCAAGTACTGCACGATTGCTTGCCAACACTTTTTACAACGTATTTGCCTCCTTCATCGTCGGGCGCAAGGTCTGTGACCTGACTTCCGGCCTGCGTGCGGTAAGGGCTTCGTGTTTCAAGGAAATATTGCATTTATTACCCAATGGTTTTTCCTACCCCACGACTTCAACAATGGCCTTTTTTCGCTCAGGCTATTCTGTCACTTATGTACCCATCAAGGCAGAGAAAAGGATCGGTAAAAGCCACATCAAGTTATTCAGGGATGGCGTGAGGTTCCTGATGATCCTGTTCAAGATCGGAACACTCTACTCGCCGTTAAAGATTTTTCTACCTGTGAGCGGAATGATTTTCACAACCGGCATCGGGTATTACATGTATACCTACATAACTGCCGGTCGTTTCACCAATATGAGTGCCCTGCTGTTTACCACTGCGATGACGATTTTCCTGATGGGCCTGGTTTCCGAACAAATTACCAGCCTCATATACATGCAGAACAAGCGGGATTGAAATTTTTCTTCGCGGGTGGCCTAGAGCGCCTGCTCGAGAAAGCTATTGATAGACTCGAGAGCGTAGTCTATTTCTTCTTCAATTGGACAATGATGATTGCCAAGGTAAAACCCGTGTTCATCTACCCGGTTTGTCGAGTCCAGTGTGCCGCAAACGTCATAATCAAAATACTGGATAACTTCATTTTTTGTGAAATTACCTGCTACCACGGGCCTGTTTTCAATTTGCTTATCAAGTAAGAAATCACACAATTCGTTTCTCAATCCTTCAGCTTCGCCACAAAGTAAAATTGAGAAGCCAAACCAGCTGCTTTCGCCAATTGTTTTCTGAATCTGTACAAGGGCATGATTCTCAAAACGCGAACAAAAATAATCGGCATTTTTCTTCCTGCTCTCTATAAAGTCATCAAGCCTCGACAATTGGCTGAGTCCGAGCATGCCTCCTATCTCTGACGGCCTCAGGTTATAACCCGGAAGTATGAACCGGAAGGCTTCGTCAAAAGCACGCTCACTTTTTGTTACCAGCCTGTTTTTTCCTGGTAGCGAACGTGTCCATCCATGGGACCGCAGTGAAAGCATGATATGAAAAAGTTCTTCATCATCAGTTATCACCATGCCACCTTCAATCGTGGAAATATGATGGCTGAAATATGTGCTGAACGTTCCGAGCAGGCCGAATGTGCCTGTAGATTTACCCTCGAACCTTGCACCCATTGCTTCGCAGTTATCTTCAAGCAGTAGCAGGTCGTGCTCGGCGCAAATTTTCCTGATGTCGTCGTATTGACAGGGATTGCCAAGGATATTAACTGCCAGTACCAGTCGGGTCCTGTCGGAAATCGCTTCCCGTAATGCCCCCGTATCAATATTCAGGGTTTCCGCATCAATATCAACAAATCTCACTTTCAGCCCATATTGCTGAAGCGGATAGTAGCTCGTGCTCCAGGAAAGTGCCGGAACGATGACTTCGTCACCGGCCTTAAGGGGGTTGTCCTCTTTAAAAAACAGGGAAGCTAATGCTAGCAGGTTTGCTGAAGAACCTGAGTTGACCATCAGGCAATACGAGCTTCCGAATTTCTGCGCCACGGCCTGTTCAAATGCCTCGGTTTTCTCACTCATCGTCATACGTGTCTCGAGTGAGAGATTTTTCAAAATGCCCAGCTCTTCTTCGTTCCAGCTGCTCAGGGCCAGGGGATAGCGTTCAACCATGCTGTTGGCTCCTGTAGTACTGGATGGTCTGCGTGATACCCTTGCGAATCCCGGTAGAAGCTTTCCAACCAAGTTCGTTGAGCTTGCTGATGTCAGTCAGTTTTCGTTTCATGCCTTCACTGCGTGTTAAATCGTGGGTAAATTCACCTTCATAAGCGAGTATCTCTGCTGCCATTTCGTAGTATTCATTGATACTGAAATCGTAACCGGTCCCAACATTCAGCAGGGTCGGCATGTTGTCAAACTGCCGGGTAGCAAAGAATACGAAATCGGCCAGGTCTTCGGCAAAAATTAATTCCCTGCGGGCTTGTCCGGAACCCCAGATTTCCACGCAATCAAGCTTGTTTTTTACAGCATGTTCCAGCTTGAGAATAATCGCGGCGAGGAAGTGAGATGAGCCGGGGTCAAAATTGTCGTACTTGCCATAGACATTGCAGGGTATTGCCGTCTTGTACTGGAACGCGGTATCGCGGCTTATGTATTCACAAAGCCTGGCGATAACTATCTTGGCCAGCGCATAACCCTCGTTGGTAGGCTCAAGCGGTCCACTGAGAAGACTGGATTCGGGTATAGGCTCATCATGATTATTAGCGTACATGCATGATGAACCCATGTTAAGTAGCCTGGGAACACCTGCCTGCTGAGCTGCCATAACGAGATTTCTTCCCATATCAATATTTTCTACCAGGTACTCTACCGGTGAATCAATATTAGCCTGGATTCCCCCAACCTTTCCGGCGCAATGGACCACGAGGTCGGGTTCTTTTGACTTGATGTACTCCTGTACTGAACCTGGAACAAGAAGGTCAAGCTCGCTGCTGGAGGGAGACAATATTTCATGCCCGGAAAACCCGCTGTGCTCGACGATGTTCTTACCCACCATGCCCGATGCACCTGTAACGAGTATTTTCATGCTGCTATTTAACTTGTTTTTCTGAATATCTCTATCAACAGCCTGCGAATAAACCTGAGGCCGGTAGGTATGCTTGGAGCACCCGTTTCTCCAGCCACCCTTTCACCTTCAACGGTAGGAAACTCAACCACTTTCATACGCTGCTTTAGAGCGCGCATGGTCATCTGGTATTCAATCGTATAGTCGGGTGCATCCAGCGCCAGGTGGGCTGCACAGGACCTGGTGATTGCACGATATCCATTTATCGAATCGGTAATGTAAGTGCCTGAGCGATTGAATAACACGTTCACAAACCAGTTAAATACGTTATTGGCCCACTTGCGCCACTTGAATAACTGGTCATCTTCCTCATTCACGGAATCTTTCATCATCCTCGAAGCAATCACCAGGTCGGCGCCGTTTTCAAGAAACTCCCTGAAGCGGGGCAGGTCGTCAATGGCTTCATTGCCGTCCGGTGAAAAAAACAGGTATGCATCGGCATCGATCTTGTCAAAGGCCAATCTAAACGCTTCTCCCCGGCCCTTGCGACTTTGACCAATGATTTCCACGTTGTTTTTTTCGAAAAACTCAACCGTACCATCCGTTGACCCGCCGTCAATGGCGACTACCTGGTCATAGCCTGAAGCAGGTCCCGCCGCAGGGATCTGATGAAAAAGCGCATTGAGACAGTCAATTTCATTGCGCGTTAAAATACAAAGTACGATCTTCATAAGATTTCGTTTACAAATCGTTCTTGATATTTTCCTGATCCAGATCCGCCTTCAACATAAGCCTTACCAGTTCATTAAAATCAGTGCGTGGTTGCCAGCCAAGCTTTTCCCGGGCCTTGCTTGCATCACCCAGTAATATGTCAACCTCCGCCGGTCTGAAGTAGCGGGAATCAATTTCGACATACTTGTTCCAGTCCTCGCCGATGAGCCCAAAAGCGGTATCAAGGAAATCCCTGACGGAGCGAGTCTCCCCGGTGGCGATAACATAATCGTCAGGTTCCTCCTGCTGCAGCATCAACCACATGGCCTCTACAAAGTCCTTCGCATAGCCCCAGTCCCGCTTGGCATCAAGATTTCCAAGATAAAGTTTCTTGTCTTTGCCCGACATGAGCCGCGCAATACCGCGTGTAATCTTGCGCGTCACGAAAGTTTCACCTCTTCTTGGACTTTCATGGTTGAACAGGATTCCGCAGGAACCATGCAATCCATAACTTTCCCTGTAGTTTATGGTCTGCATATGTGCAAAGACCTTGGCACAGGCATAGGGACTGCGCGGGTGGAATCTTGTTTCCTCGTTTTGCGGCACCTCGCTGGCTGCGCCATACATTTCAGAACTGGATGCCTGGTAATAGCGAATCGATTGCGCCGCACCGCAATTCCTTATCGCTTCGAGAAGTCGTATTGTCCCCATCGCGGCGATATCTGTTGAATAAAGCGGAATATCAAATGACACCCTGACATGACTCTGGGCGGCAAGGTTATAGACCTCGTCTGGCTCAATCCTGGAGATTAACTTTTCAAGCGTGCTGTCGTCGGCCATGTCACCATAGTGCAGTACCAGGCGCTTGTCCTCTTCATGTATGTCATCAAACAGGTGAAGGATCCTGCCGGTGTTAAAACTGGAAGAGCGTCGAATAATCCCGTGGACCTCGTAGCCTTTTTCGATAAGCAATTCCGACAGGTATGAACCATCCTGTCCCGTGATACCAGTAACGAGAGCTTTTTTCATAGATATATGTAACAGGGAAAACTATAATTTAATCAGTATATTATGATGGTTTGTCAGGGCAATGTACATGCAGAAATTGCCTGTCGCCCTTATACCTGGTCAGGGTCTCGATCTTGGAGAGTTCCTTCACGATAAATTTGCACGCGGAATCATAGTCATGCGAAAAATCGGCCAGTATGGCCTCAATATGTGTATGTGCCTTGTCGCTATCTCCAGAACGCAGTAAAAGATGATACAGGTAAAGATTTGATAAATAGTAGTCAACTGATTGCCCTGGAAGGGCTTTTTCCCGTTCAATATTGTGGTAGAAAAAAGTTTCAGCTTTTTCCGGATGCCCATTCACGAGGAACATTATACCCATTTTAAACACCAGGGCCGGGGGAGGCGGAGCACTGGTCAGAAATTTCTCATAGTATTCAAAGGCTTTTTCGACATCCCTGGTTGAATAGAAATTACCAAGTCGAAGAACGTACAAGTACTCTGCCGGGTTCAGTTGATGCGCTTTTTCGTAATGGTAAGAAGCTCGTTCAAAGAAGGCCATGTTTTCATAGTACTCTGCCAACTTGTTATGTGCGTAATGATTTTCGTTGGTAGTTTGTAATGTCCATTCCCAGTAGCTACCACTATCCTGCCAGTGGCGAATCGTGGTGCACGTGATGAAAACCAGGCTCACAATGTAAATCGCCAGGCCAGTTTGAAGTAACCTGGCCTTGATTCCATATTTCACTACCAGGATTTCAAGAAGAGCGATTATCGAAATGAACAAGCCTGCATGAGGCATGTAGGTCCACCGGTCTCCAATAAAGATGCTTTCGCCCGTTCCCAGTATTCCCAGTACAGGTAACAACGAGATCACAAACCAGCAAAGACCAAATAGCATCAAGTCCTGAACCTTTCGATATCTAAAAGCCAATACCATGATCCCGATAATAGTAAGGGCCGCGAAAATGCTTCCTGGCGCCGATATGATTTGCAACGGGTAAGGCTGGTACCCGGCCAGGGAGTAGGGTGCCAAACCCGTGGAAAAATACTCAAGTAAAACCAGGGGGGAATTAATTATTCGGTCAACGAACGGAAGCGCCTGGGCCGAGTTAACGATATGTCCATCTTTCGATGAGGTGGCATAGAGATGAACAACGGAATAAAGAAAAGAAATCCCAAGGAATGGAGTTTTGCTCCTGACAGATTGGATGATGTCAAAGCGTCCAATCCGATATGCCCCGAGGTAATCCATTATGATCAGCAGTACTGGAAACATTACCCATGTTGGCTTTGCTAATAGTGAAAAAACAAATAGTAGAAGCGCAAAAAGGTACATTGAATAATGTGCATCATCCTGATGCAGGTCTTTAGAGCGAAAGGGATTGAGGTATCCAAGGTAGACCAGCAGGGAAGAAAATCCAAAAAATGCTGCGAGTAATTCTTTTCGCTGCGATATCCAGATTATGGCCTCGAGGTGTTGCGGATGAATTGCGAACAGTATTGTTAACGAAAAACGGGCCCAGGATTGCTCGAAAAAGAAACGTGAAACCAGGTACACCAGGATAATATTCGCCAGGTGGATGAGAAGATTTACCAGGTGAAACCCGACGGGATTCACACCAAGGATTTCTACATCAAGCAGAAACGAGATTCGTGTTACGGGCATGTAATAGGGAGAGCCGAACTTTGTCCAGGCCCAGCTGATACTTTCCCATGTCAATCCCTTGAGTGTATACGGGTTAATTGTGATGTATACATCATCATCCAGGTTCAGATAATCAAACCCGGTTGACTGGACCAAAATTAAAGTCGTCAGGAACAAGATGAAAAGCAGGGGGAGCCGGGTGCTGCGCTTTATGGCCAGTTGAAAGGAAGCCAATCCTGAATTAATCATTGGACTTTTAAGGCCATTATTTTGCATGGGTAAAGGATCTGAATATGCTGGAATAATTTTATTGAGTAAACCGTAATACCAGTAAAATATAGTCCCCTGGGCCTGTTATTCGGTTACTTGCACGTCGCTTCTGTGACGGGCTCTACAGTTTCCTGCCAGGCCTCAAGCAATTTATGGTGTTCATAGGACATGAAGGTATAATTATCCATTAGGCGAAATTTTATATAAAGATATCATGAAGAATAATAACGAATTCCCCCAGGAGCCAAACACGATAGTAAAGTTGTTGCCTCCATTCTCCGACGATCGAGGTGATATACAGCCGCTCGTGGACTGCAAGATGGAAAGTGCGGTACTTATAACTTCAAAGAAAGGCAGTATACGAGCCAATCACTATCACAAAACCGACTGGCACTACTGCTACGTTTTAGAAGGTGTCATAGAATATTATCATCGTCCTCATGGTTCACAGGAAGAACCCGAATGCCTGAGGGTAGCTGAAGGAGAAATGGTTTTTACCCCACCAATGGTAGACCATGCGATGCTGTTTCCGGAGGATACGGTTTTTCTTACGCTCGGTGGAAACCCAAGAGACCAGGCAACCTACGAAGAAGATGTTGTTCGCGTGGAATTGGTTAGTCCGAATTCCGGCTAATGACTTATCACCACAGGGACGACTGCCGGCTTTGTAAAAGCAGCGACCTGGCAAAAATCCTGTCATTGACACCCACGCCCCCGGCAAATGCTTTTGTTGATGCAGGAAATCTTGAAAGCGAGCAACAGTGTTACCCTCTTGACCTCTGGTTTTGCAGGCAATGCACTCATCTACAACTACTGGATATCGTTGATCCGGGCGAACTGTTTTCCAATTACGTTTATGTTTCTGGTACCTCGCCGGTCTTTGTAAGGCATTTTGAGGATTACGCAGGGGAGGTTATGCAACTGCTTTCTCCTCGAAGCCCGACCCTGGCTGTAGATATAGGTTCCAATGACGGCACCCTGTTGCGCAGTTTCAAGGACAGGGGTTGCAATGTAATCGGCATTGACCCGGCAGTTGAGATAGCGCAGAACGCCACTGCAGCGGGGATTGAAACCCTCGCCACTTTTTTTGACCGCGGTTCAGCAAGGAAAATTCTTGAAACCCACGGTGAGGCAAGCATCATTACCGCGAATAATGTATTTGCACACATAGATAATCCGGATGAAGTTGTTGAAGGAATCAAGATCCTCCTGGCCGGGAAAGGAATTTTTGTTTTCGAGGTTTCGTACATGCTGGACATGTACGAAAAGAAATATTTCGACATGATATACCATGAACATCTTGACTATCATACCGTGCGTCCACTGGTAGATTATTTCCAGGGGCACGGAATGGAGCTGGTGAGAGTACAACGTGTCAGCACGCACGGGGGCAGCATTCGCTGCTTCGTTCAGTATGAAGGTGGCGGACTCACAGGAGACGGAAGCGTTGAAGAGGCGGTCAGGCTGGAAAAAGAGAAGGGCCTTCATGATGAGAGTATGTTTGTTTCTTTTGCCGATGACATCTCCAGCATAGGAAATGAATTGAAGACACTTGTAGGAGAGCTGCTGCAGGAGGGTAAAACTATTGCAGCCTATGGTGCTCCTGCCAAGGCTACTACCCTGATGTACCATTTTGACCTTTCCGCGGCTGACATAATGTATATTATTGATGATAGCCCCATAAAGCAGGGGCTGTTTTCCCCGGGCATGCATATTCCCGTCCGTTCAAGCGCTGAGCTTGAGGAAAACAGGCCTGATTACCTGCTCATACTGGCCTGGAATTTTGCAGAACCCATCATTAGAAGCAACCAGGCTTTTTTAGATAAAGGTGGTCGCTTTATCGTTCCTCTACCGAAACCTGAAATTATTTAGAATATTATGAAAGAACTTTTACTTGATTCGGATCTTGACGAGATCGTAGAGAAGCTGGGAGATGTAGCTTCGGAGTACTCAGGAAAAACAATTCTCATTGCTGGTGGAACGGGTTTTCTTGGTCGCTATTTCCTGTCTGTATTTTCCCGTCTAAACCAGGTCTGCCTTGAGAAGCCCTGCCATGTTATTGCAATTGATAACCTTATTACCTCCTCGAAGCACGCCGATTTTGTAGCGCAGTTCAAGGATTTTGAATTCCTTGAAAAAGATATAACCGAAAAGCTTGAGCTGGATGTGACTGCCGATTTTGTTGTTCACTGTGCAGGAATTGCGAGCCCGTTCTATTACAGGGCATATCCACTGGAAACAGCTGATGTAGCAATTCTTGGAAACCGGAACCTGCTTGATATGGCCAACAAGTGCCATGCGCGTTACACCTTTTTTAGCTCCAGTGAAATTTACGGTGATCCGGATCCAAGGCATATACCGACGCCTGAAAGCTACCGGGGTAATGTATCATCACAGGGACCAAGGGCCTGCTATGACGAGAGCAAGCGCATGGGTGAAACCCTGTGTTACGTATACCATAATCTTTACGGGGTCCCGACATCAATTATCCGGCCGTTTAACGTTTATGGTCCTGGCATGCAGGAAAGTGATTACCGTGTCATGCCCAATTTCGCCAGCCTGATAAAGTCAGGTAAACCGCTGAAAGTGTATGGTGCTGGTAACCAGACCAGGACGTTTTGCTACATTACCGATGCCATAAACGGATTCCTCAGGGTTATCGCAAAAGGTGTGCCGGGAGAAACCTATAACATCGGTAACACAAGGCCTGAAATATCCATGCTTGACCTGGTCAAGATATGCAGTGAAGTGCTGGATAGACCGGTGGCACATGACGTCATCGAGTATCCTGATTCCTATCCGGCTGATGAACCAAACAGGCGGTGCCCCGACATCAGGAAGGCACAGCTACAACTTGACTATGCACCTGGCGTAGATCTTCATACAGGTGTAAAGAGATTCCTCGACTGGACTGACCGTAATTTCACAGGGGAGTCCTGAGACAGGCAGGACAACGGGTGCCAGTACTTCGATTACCAGTGAGCCAGGAAGCGGCACTTGATAATCATGAATATAATGGCCAGGGCGTGATGAGGCTTTATTTTCTTGCCGTCGGTGTATGTGCGCCCATGGTAACTAATGGGCACCTCGTAAAAAACCTCGCCTTTTTGTACTGTCATTGAAAGGATCTCGGCCTGCTGCTCCCAGCCATGGGCCCTGAGCTGTCCCGCGTTTACCAGGGATTTTCTAAACAGGAAGTACCCGCTGTAAATATCTGTAAAGGTCGTGTTATTCAGGACGTTAAATATTGTCGTGATCAGTCGATTACCCTGCTTGTGCCAGAAATAATGTACACGCGTGTATTGGGGCGCTGTCAACCTGCTGCCCATGACCACGTCAGCAGCGTAATTGGTCACGGGGAACATGAGCACCGGGTAATCTCGCGGGTCATATTCGAGGTCCGCATCCTGGCAGAGAATGTATTCTCCCGCCGCGGCATCAATACCTGTCATGATGGCCTTGCCTTTACCCATGTTGTGGGGCAATTCGATAAGGCGGGTATAAAGATGGGGATGTTGCTTTAAAATCTCAACGGTGTTGTCTATGGAGCCATCATCAACAATGATTACTTCGAAATCTACGTTTTCAATCTCCTGGGCATTGACCTTTTCCAGGGTTTTGAGAATGACGGCACTTTCATTATATACAGGAACAAGTATTGTAATTAACATCTGGATTCCATTGCCCAGGGTTCAAGGTAAATAAATGCAAAGCGGCAAACTAGTTGACATGGACAAGATTGTCAAAACATTCCTCGAAAGCGGCTTCTTGCACGTCTGCCGGTCACCGGTATGAGCAATGGTGAAAAAATGAGCCGAAGCCTGTGGGCAGGGATCCTGCTTGTACTGCTTGTGTCTTTTGTCCCGAGGCTGCATGACCTCGACAGGGAAAGCCTGTTCATGGATGAAATCAGGCAGGTGGGATATTACAAGGCGCCGTACAGCCAGGTCATTCATCACGCCGCATCACAGCAGCAGCCACCGCTGGATTACTGGATAGGTCACCTGCTATTTAAACACTACCAAACGGATTTTGCCGCCAGGCTGCCTGCCGCACTGTTTGGCGCGTTTTCTGTGCTGCTATTGTTTTTTTTATTGCGAGCTATTTGTAGCGTCTACGTTGCACTTTTCTTCAGTGTACTGATGGGCCTGTTGCCCTTTCATATTTTTTATTCGCAGGAGGCAAGACCTTATACGATCGCGTTATTTTTCCTGCTGGCATTTTTACTCGCGCTGGAATCTGTGATGCTGAGGAAAGCACGGGGTTTTGTACCCCTGCTGCTGCTCACCTGCGTTTGCACCCTGTTCCTGTACTCAAGAACACTGTTTCCACTTTGCGTGTTCAGTGTTGCGTTTTTTCTCATGCTGGTTTCATGGTTCCAGGCATCAAGAAAACAGGAGGGTTACTGGAGTGCAGCTCATGCGAGTGTGATCTGTAGCCTGCTGCTTGCCTTTCTCATCTATTTGCCCGTGTTGCTGGGTATACTGGATGCAGGACAGGGTTACCTGGACCGTGAGACCCAGCATGGTGTGTCGCAGGGCCTGCAGAATTTTTCATTTTTGCCCCTGTGGCAGGCCTACGCTGCCCAGTTTGAACCTTTCGAGTTTATTATCCTTCCACTGGCCTTACTGGGAGGATACTTTTCCTTTTCTGCCAGGCTGGTACCGGAAAAACCACAGTTACAATTTTATACCTGCCTGCTGGTGGGAGTGGTGATCCTGAATTTCATGGTATTCAGCCTGAAAAGCTCCTCGCCATTCAGGCCGCCGTATGCCTTTTACATTATGCCACTATCTCTGTTGCTGGCGGCTCATGCTACGGAAACACTGCATGCCTTGTTAAGGGAAAGGCTTTCCATTACCCAGGTACGGCTAGTGTCCGCTATCGCAGTCATCGTGCCTCTTGTTTTTACACTCCTTGTACTGGCGGATTTCAAGAATCACGCTAACAAGACCGACTGGCGAGGACTATCGGAGTTTTCAAGGTCAAATTTCAGCGAAAGTGATATCGTGATTTTTGATTCCCTGAGTAAATCCCACAGCTGGAAACCCTATTTCTATGGAATGTATCGTTACCCGGCAGGCAGTACCAACCTGCTCAGGTCAAAGGACCTGGCTGCAGGCGCGCCGGGCTGGCGCGAGTTGAAACATCGCCCGGTACTGGTACTTTTTTATTACAGGGACTATCGTCTCTTCCCAACCGCAAAATACGTGCTCATGGGTAAGGCGAAAGAGACTCCGACAATAAATATTATGGGCATGACTGGCGATACGGATCTCGACGTGGTGTCTCTCAATGGCCTGCTAACAGTTTCCCTGGCCCGGCACCGGGGTGGGTTTTTGCAGGATGCCTATCGACTGCATGAACAGGTATTGCCATACATCGAAGAAACTTCTGCCCAGGTTGACCATCTCCTTTCGCTGGCATCGCTGGCAGCGATTTGTGACAGCGATCCCGAAATATTTGCAAGCTATATCGACAAGGCGCGTAAACTGGGTGAAGTGAAAGATGCGGAATACATAGAACAAATGTCCAGTTCGATCTCAGCCAACCATGCAACAGCCACGGCAGGATTTTGTGGATGAACAAGCAGGAATGAAAGAGACTATGGTGCAAAGCTCGAATGCCAGGGATCGGAATACGAAGATAATATCCCTGCTTGTCTTCATCGCGCTGGCGGGCTGCTATTATCACTGGACGTGGAGTCCCATACTGGCAGCTTTTGGTGGTGATAATGCCATTTATTTTTTTACGGCCAACCTGTTGTCGCCGTGGAAAGAATCCCTGGTGGTGTCATCCTACTATGCACAACATAGCCAGTATCCACCGCTTTATCCCCTGGTGCTTGGCTTGCTGGGTGGTGGAAACAGTATCCTGCTGGCGCACGTGGTTACCACTACCTTCCTGCTGGCCTCGTTCATCGTGTTTTATTGCTGGCTTCTGCGGGAGAAGGTCTACCCGGCGCTGGCGCTGTTACTGGTTCTCCTGTTTTCACTGGCCCCGGGCACTTACATACAGGCACTGTCTATTCACAGTGAGAACCTGTACCTGCTGTTTTCACTGCTTGCGCTTTTTGTTGCCAGCAAGGCACGGGAGAGTGACAGGGCATTAACCTGTGTTGCCATCCTTGTCGCCTGCAGCATGTTAACGCGAAGTGCAGGGATTGCACTGCTTGTCGCATTCCTGGCCTGGTTATTTCTTAACAAGATAAGGAAGCGTTACCTGCTTGCAGCGATTGCCCTGCTTCCCGTGATGGCATGGAATCTTTTCAAGGATCAACGGAGCGAATCCTACCTGGACCTGGTGAAAAACCATTTCGGAGATAACTCCATGCTGGAGGTAGTACAGCAGTTCGCCCACCAGGCTCTTTTCATGGTAGATATCTGGAAGGCCAATTTCACGGTGGGAGAGGCGGGCTCAGTGTTCCTCGTGCTGTTTGCCATCCTCTCGGTGGCTGGCGTGTGCCTGCGTGCTTTTAACAGGCACCTTGACGGTCTCTATGGTCTTATGTACCTGGGCCTGATCGTCTTCTGGCCCTACCCTGCAGAATCCGCAAGGTTGCTGTTTCCCCTGGTGCCGGTGCTACTACTGGGTATGTTTGGTCTTGCCGGTTTCCTCGATGCAAGGCCCGCTATGCAATCCAGGTCGCAGCAGGTGGGCCTGTTACTGGTTGCTGTTTTTATCGTGATTACCCTGCCGAACACCCTGCTAAGTATCTCAAGGTTTAACTCTCCCCTTGAGGAAGGCCTGGAGAAATTTCGAAGAACATATGCCTGGCAGGCCAGTAACATCGGCATGGCAAGCAGCGGCATAAAAAGCTACAGGGCAATGGCGCAGGCGCTGGAGAGAGTGGGAAATGTTGTACCGGAAGATCAGTGCGTGTACAGCATCAAGCCTGCCATAACAGGTCTTTACAGTAACAGGATAAGCAAGATACCACCGAAGCCGGCACTGGATGACAATGAATTTGACAATGCAATTTCCAGCGCTGACTGCCAGTACTTCGTGTTTTACTCTTTCTCCAGTCCTACATTTCCCATTGCTTACTATCCCTGGGTACGCATTGAGAACAGGATTAAAATTATCGAGTCCTACTATACTGAACAGGGCGAGGGTGTCGAACCCGTCGCAGTCCTTGCCAGGTTGTCTTCACCACCGAATCCCGGTTGACGGGGCCGGGTTAAAGCTGGCGGGGCAAATGAGCCTGGCTAACTGTCATTAATTCGTTCAAAAGCCTGGATTGCGCCATCGCATCGTTAATCCAGGCAGTTTTCAGGGCATCATCCTTGCAGGCACGGGCAAACTCGGAAAACATTTTCACGAAGTGATTCGCTGGTGGAATTTCCACGACTTCCCTGGTGCCTTCAGCGTCCTGTATCTCGATCGTTGACACGTGATCAGCGGGCTTTGAAAATGCGCGTTCCACCCTGATACGCCCGGATTCGCCGAGGACCTCAAGCTCGTTGACATAGGCCAGGCCATAACCCCAGTTGAGCCAGGCAGTTTCTCCAGCCCCGAACTCAAGCACTGCGTATCCCAGGGTGTCGACCTCAAAACCGGTTTCTGTTGTTACGCTGGAAATGACCGCAGTGGGTTCTTCCTGTAACAGCTGACGGCAGGAATGAAGCAGGTAACACCCGGCGTCAAGCAGGGCACCACCACCCAGTGCTGCACTGTAGCGCACATCGCCGGGGTCGCGATGTGGAAAGCAAAACCTTGCGAGGATATTTCTCGGTTTTCCTATCCTGGACTCATTGATGAGTTTCTTCAGTTGCTCAAACTGGGGATGGAACTGGTACATGAAGCATTCGCATACGGCAAGGTTATCCTGCTGCGCCCGGGCAAGAAGCTGCGTACATGAATCGAGATCATGGGTTAGTGATTTTTCGCACCAGAGGTGTTTGCCAGCATCAACAACTTTAAGTCCATATTCGGCGTGGAGGCCCGTAGGCAGGGCGATGTAAACACAGTTAACCTGGTCGTTTTCAAGAATTTGCTCCAGGCTGGTAAAGGATTCGCAGCGGTAGGTTTCACTGGCCTGTTTTGCCACCGTCCTGTTGCGGGTCAGGATCCCGGTAATATTTACTTCATTCATTGCCTGGAGCGCGGGCAGGGTGTTTCGCAGGGCGTGGCTGCCCACGCCAATGACTGCGACATTAATATCCATGCTCACCTGCCTGCATGCCAGGTACAGCTGGAGAAGTCGTGCCTGGACAAGCGGCGTGTTGCAAATCAATCATTGCCGGGTTGATGACCATATCAGGAGTGTTCAAAGAAACTGTTGATGCCATCGCAAACATAATCAAGATCATTCCTGTCCAGGCGACAGTGAAAGGGAAGTCGCAGTACGCGGTGAGCATACTCCTCAGTTATTGGAAGATCAGCCGGCTTGTTCCCAAGTGATTGCCCCATTTTTGAAGAGTGCAGGGGGACATAGCCGATAAAGGCCTGGATCCCGCGGCTCAAGAGGTACTCTCGCAAGGCATCACACTCACTAATCGAATTACAGATGATGAAAAAGGAATGAAAGTTCAGCTGGGCCTCGCCGGGAATATCCGGCAAGGCAAACAGGCCTTTCGCTGCAAGATCGGAAAGAGCAGACGAGTAGTGTTCGTAGATGATGCGTCTTTGTGCGTTCACGGAGTCCAGGGATTCAAGCTGTGCCAGTAAAAATGCTGCCTGTAACTCAGAAGGATAAAAGCTTGATCCGGTATCTACCCAGGAATACTTGTCTACCAGTCCCCTGAACATCTTGGTGCGGTTTGTACCCCTCTCCCAGATGTCTTCGGCGCGTTCAAAATAATCAGCATCATTGATGAACAACGCGCCCCCAAGTCCACAGTGTATGTTTTTTGTTTCGTGGAAAGACATGGTGGCAAGGGGTGATATTGTTCCCAGCCAGCGATCACCGTACCTGGCATCCAGTCCCTGGGCCGCATCTTCAATGACCAGCACATTGCGTCCTGCACAGGACTCCTCGAGCCGGTCGAGATCGACAGCTATTCCGCCATAATGGACAGGAATAATTGCCCGCGTGCGGTCAGTCATCCTGTTGGCGGCATCGTCGATATCAATATTCATGCTGGCCGGATCGATTTCACAAAAAACCAGTTCCGCACCCGCGCGTATGAAAGCGGAAGCCGCGCTAACAAAGTTATAGGATGGCAGTATGACCTGGTCACCCGGCTCGAGATCCAGCAGCAGGGCTGATAGCTCAAGTGCGCCTGTACAGCTATGGGTCAGCAGGACATGGGGAATATCGTAACGTTGTTCGAGAAAGGACTGGGCCTTTTTTGTAAATGGTCCATTACCGGCAAAGGCATCGTTGTCAAAAACGGCTTCCAGGTTTGCTTTTTCGCTACCTGAAATATAGGGTTCGTGGAACTTGATAGTCCTGTCGGTGTTCTGGCTCATGAGGACTTACTTCTTTGATGCAAGGCGTGACTGGATGATTCGGGATAGTCGCCTGGCATCGCTTGCAATACCACGAAGATAGCGGCTCCTGAAGTTAACGAGGTTATCAAGTCCAAGGAAAAAAAGGTTAGCGCACAGCTTGCTTTCCATGCCTGACGTCTCGGGCACCTGCTTTTCACTGGTTTGTACAAGGGAATTTGCCAGGTATCCAATGGTAGGGTTGTAACCGGTCGCGTAAATAACCAGGTCATAGTTCTTCCTTTCTCCATCCGCAAAGACCACGTTACCATCTTTTATAGCCTGGATTGCATTTTTCTTTCCTACCTTGCCGCTGTTTATCAATTGCTCCGTTGCCCCTCCATCCATGCTGGGAAAGGAGTCATAGCGTAAGGTCGGTTTGAAAAGCACCTGCACCGCTTCGTAAAAGTAATAAAGGTATTCCCTGGTCATACCTCGAAGCGTGTAGTTATCCCTGAATTCAAGCTCGGAACGGCAGGATATATCCATGTTTAAACCTGCATCTGTGATCTCCACCAGCAGCTGGCCTGCGGTTACACGCTTACCAACCAGCAGGATATTTTTTACACCGGGATATTCTTCAATCAGCCGGCTGGCTGAATAATAGTTAACCGCATGCACCTCGGTGATACTGTTATCGTTGCCGTCTTCAAGCATGGGGACCATTGGGTTCGAGTAGTAACCCGTGGCACAAACAACAATACTAGCCTGCATAAGCTTGTCTCCAAGCTCTATTGTGAATCCTGTTGAAGTGGATTCGACGCCTGATACGGTTGTTTTATCCCTGATCCTGATACGGTTTTTTTCTGCGTACCGCTCAAGATATGCAGTATAAAAATCCTTGCCCACCAGGCAAAAAGGATTTCGCAAGCCAATCCACGAGCCGGGCAGGGTATTTACCCACCACGGACTCAGGACAACCAGCTTTTCAGGCATGCTGCTCCAGGAGTAGCCGACCCTTTCTTTTTCCAGTACCAGGTAGTCCAGGCCCGCTTTTTCCAGGAAATAGCCGAGGCTCAATCCAGCCGGACCCGCACCAATGACGATAACATCGTGTTGTTCAACGGTACTCACGCACTATCCCCGTAATCAGGATTGCGCTCGCTTGTGCAGCCTGAAAACAGTATCAAAGTAATCAAGAGGCAAAATTGAAAACACTGCGCTGTAAACCCGTTCAAGGGCCACGACATACCTGAAAAATCGTCGCGGTATGAGTCCCGCCCGCACAAGGTAGATAAGGGGAAAATGGCCGGCCCTTGTATTATATGTCGCCTGTACCTCAAAGCCGGATTTTTCAAAACTTTCACTAAACAGCTCAACAGATCTTTGCAGTTTATTGTCCTCGGCTATATTTCGACTGGTCCGGTTGACCTGCTCTATCGCTATGAACTTTCCGCCGGGCTTTAATACCCTGTAAATTTCACTCAGCATGGATTCAAAATAATTCCTTTCAAGCAGGTAATTTAAAACCACGTAGCACACAACTGCATCAAACGAGTTATCGTCAAGTGGTATGCACTTGCCGTCATAGCACAGCAGTTCATTTCCGTCTTTGTTCAGGGCGAGAAGCTCAAAAGCGATGTCCAGCCCGATACATTGATATCCCAGGCTGGCAATATGACGCGTTATATTTCCCGTGCCACAGCCGTAATCCAGCACCAGGGATTCGTTCGCAAGATGAGATAATTCACGGGTGATGTAATAGTTTCGATTAAATTCAATGTAGGCATTTTTCTCGCCAATGGTATCGTGGGGGTCAATGACGGACGCATCAGCACCATGTGCTGACATACCATTCCAGAATAGTCTCGCCTTATCTATTTCTTCGACCATGAAGTTATTTTTACGAATAATTCACAAAGAAAGTAAAAGAGTACATCACTAATCACATAGAATACCCTGATAACCAGGCCATAAAAAATCAATTCTTCAGCTGGAATACTTACCATCGTGCCCAACCAGAGAAAAATAGCTTCCCGTACAAGCAGCCCATTCGGTACCACGAACGCCAATAACGCGAGTAAAGAAGAAGCTGCGTAAAGGGTCCCTATATAGAAAGCGGCACCGAGGGATTCATCGACAAGGAAATACCAGGCGGCAAAATAGATTATCCATTCAATGTATAGAAGGAACATGACCATGAATGCCTGCCCGGCTGACAGGCTGCGATCCCCGGTGGATATCGAAGGAACAGAAAGTACCCGGGAGGCAAGATCAAAAAGCCTGGTAAGGCCGTTACTCGTGAGAAACCTTGTGGATAAAAGAGAGCAGGCAAAGAATAGTAGTATGAAGATCCAGTTTTCAAACACCACGTAAGCGGCAACGGAAACAATCAGCAATACTGAGACGATGTTGGTAATCAGGTACTGGCTGAGATTTGCCTCCCATACATATGATGCTTTCGCCACTTCACCCAGCTTCAAAGACTGCGACACTATTCCAAGCACCTTTCCAGGAATGTAGCGCACAACCTGCCCGTTTGCATAGGAAGTAATAATGTCCATTCTTGAAACGGAGTCGAGCTGATACTTTTCAAGGATGACAGAATGTACCAGGGCCTTGAGGTAGAGCAGTAAGATCATAAAGACCCCGATGAGAACCAGGTTGATGGGGCCAATGGTAAACTCGGCATCTTCAAGCTGACCAATATTTGGCAATAGCAGGTATACGATAGCGACAATGCTCAGTCCCAGCAGGATTGTCATCAGCAGGTTTTTCGTTCTTGTTTTCATGGTTTTGGTATTCATGCAGAGCTGAACAGCTTGCTCAATTTCGCCATGAACCCAGCAGGGCCAATATCCTGCTGGCGACTCGAAAAAGCGTACCCCAGAATATGTTCCGGGTGTAGTCCAGCGTGTACTGCGTGCTGGTTGTCCCGCCCCATTTTTCCTTGAATCTTGTTAATTCGGGTTGATTAACGGGAGACACACCAAAATTAAAGGACTCTGCGCCTTTTTCTCGTGCATGGGTCAAGCCCTGCTGCACGAGAAGATCGGTGATGCCAAAGCTTGCGTAATCCCTGTGATATGCACTGTGAAGATAATGAGCCTCGCCGTTATCCATGGCGATCACCAGGAAGCCGCTCAGGATGTCATCTGTATACGCGACGAGAACTGATAAATCCTTGCTTGTCCTCGCGCTTTTCAGCAAGGCTTCAAAGTACTCCAGGTTGTAGCGAAGGCTTCCCCGGCGGGCACTGATCGTGTTTCGATAAAGCTCATATAGTATCTCAGCCTTCACTGATGCAAGGTCGCTTGTTATCCGCGTGTTGTACCTGTTTGCCCTTCTTATTGCTCTCCTTAATTTCTGATCATCATTTGGATCGAATTCCTGCAATCCATGGACAATTGTCTCAGGCAGTTCCGCCACAATTCCAAATTGAGAGCTATCTCCTGGTGTTTCTCTCGCCAGGCAGCGCATAACGTGATAATCAAGGCCGGCAGCGTCAGCCGCGCTCACTATCCTGTCCAGATCCGAGCTTTCCACTACCCCGGGAAAGTGCGGATATGCCAGCTTGAACGGACCCTTTTTAAAGACAATCACTGGTAGCCAGGCATCCTTGTCAATTTCGATGTGCGTGACACTGGCCCGGTAACTTTCCTGGATCACCGAGGACCATGTTTCGGAACTGAATAAACCTGGATAAATGCTCTTCATGTGCTTATTCAATTTTATCCAGTAGCTTCTTTACAGACTGGCTTGTAGAAAAATCAAGCAAGAGTTCCTCCCTCTTACCAATATATTGAGCCGGGCTTGAGGCAATAGCCACCTTTATGGCCTGGGCGAAATCCAGTGCGGAAAATCCATCTGCCAGTACACCACACTGGTACCTTTCGATAAGGCCTGGCATATCACCAACTGGGGTGGAAACCAGGGGACTGGAGTTACTGAGGGCATCAGAAAAAATTACCGGTATGCTGTCAAAACGTGAAGGAAGAAGCATGTAGTCATTACTGGCAATAAACCGGGCTGCTTCTTGCTGTGCCAGGTAACTTTTTAATTCAACCGGCCGACCAAGATTTGACAGATCCTCGATTCCCTGCCTGACTAACTCGTCCTGCGGGCCGCCACCCGCGATGGTTACCAGTGAAATTTTTTCCCAGTCATTTTCGTCTAGGTGTGACAGTGCATCGAGCAAGATGTCGATTCCCTTGTTTTCATGCCAACGCCCGAGAAATCCCAGTTTAAAGGGTCCGGCCGTGTTAAGACTTTTTTCGATTACAGGAATATTCCGGCTACTTGGCAGGAATTCGCAGTGTTTATTCGAGAGTTCTTTCACATCCCCGCATAACTGGTAGCCATCTGCGAAATTCACCAGCGACCTTGAGAGGATGTTTTGCATAACTTGTCGCAGGCCGGCTATCCTGGATAAACGCCAGATATCACTACCGAGCGACCAGGTGCCATAACTAATTTTTCTTTTTCGTGCGAGCCAGGAACCCCACAGACCGCTGGGAAAAATCCACAGGCAAAAAACAAAATCTACATTCGCTTCAGTCTTATGCAGCATGCGAGCTGCACGGAATCCAGCTATCAAGACCAGGATGATCTGCACCAGCTGTAGCGGGTTCAATGGGTTCAGGGTAGAAAGTGGTTTTCCCTGTGGCGTCCAGTACCGGTAAACAGTAATCTCGCCACTACTGTAAACAGCGTTATCCTGTCCCGGCGCAATGACACTGACATTTGCCTCCCTGGCAAGTGCATCAACGAAATCATGGGCAAAAGCCCCGGCGGCTTCGCTTCCGTCGCTCGTTATAGGGTACGAGGTAGTAATAATTACGATATGTCTGGCCATAGAAAAACCGTGAAGTCGAAATTAAACAGCTCAATCAGCCTGTATTAAGCAGTGGTAAGACTATATATGATTAGTCGTTTCTCAACTTGTTATCGTTTTCCATGAGAATACGATTCGCCTCGTACAGGGATTCAAAGGTTCCCGCATCGGTCCATCTCCCCCTGCAAATACTGTAGCGCAACTGCTTTCTTTCTATGTAGACATTGTTCACCGAGGTGATTTCCATTTCGCCTCGATCAGACTTTGAGGTCGAACGAATAATGTCAAAAACATGTTCGTCATAATAATAAAGGCCAACCACTGCAAACGATGACTTCGGGTTGCTGGGTTTTTCCTCTATTTCAATTATCTGGTGTTCATCCAGTGCAGCAACCCCATAACGTTCCGGATCGCCGACTTCTTTCACAAGCACATGGGCTCCCGAATCCTGCGCACGAAATGCCTCAGTGTAAGGTTGGATACTGTTTTCAAAAATATTGTCCCCGAGGATGACGCAAATTCGTTCTCCACTGACAAAATCCTCGGCCAGTGACAGCGCATGAGCTATTCCACCTGCCTCCTCCTGTACCTTGTAACTCAGGTTACATTCAAATTCTTTCCCGCTACCCAGGCAGCGCACAACGTCGCCCATATGCTGGGTGCTGGTGACGACAAGAATGTCCTCAATGCCGGAACCGGCAAGTTGATGAATTGAGTGAAACAACATGGGCTCTCTGCCAACGGGAAGCAGGTGCTTATTGGTTGCCTTTGTCAGTGGGTGCAGGCGGGTACCGAGACCGCCGGCAAGAATTATTCCTTTCACTGTGTGCTCACTCCCAGTCTTCTGCCATCGTAGCTTCCTTCGCAAACTCTTTCACACCACTGCTGGTTGTCGAGGTACCAGGCCACGGTGCGTCTTAACCCTGCGCCAAATTCTTCACGGGGTTGCCAGTCAAGTTCACTAATTATTTTTCTGTTATCAATAGCATAGCGAAAATCATGACCGGGCCTGTCCTGAACAAATTGAATCAGGTCACGCTTTGAGGTAATTCCGGGATGAATTTCATCGACAATGTCACAAATTTGCTGAACAAGCTCAATGTTACTCACCTCGTTTTGGGCGCCTATGTTGTAACTCTCTCCGGGCCTGCCTTTTTCCTGCACTCTTACAAGTGCCCTGACATGGTCTTCAACATGCAGCCAGTCCCGAATGTTTTCCCCTTTTCCATATACCGGGATTGGCTGGTCGCTAATGGCCTTGGAAATGACAAGGGGGATCAGTTTCTCCGGAAACTGGTAAGGCCCATAATTGTTGGAACAATTGGTAATGACGAGGGGTAACTGGTAAGTGTGGCCCCATGAAGTCACCAGGTGATCTGACGCGGCCTTGCTTGCCGCATAGGGTGAATTCGGATGGTAGGGATTGTTCTCGGTAAAGGCAGCCTGTTCCAGTTCAAGACTGCCATACACTTCGTCGGTGGAGACATGGATAAATTTTTTGTGTTGTCTTTGCTGCTCATCAAGCCCGGTATAATAATGTCGAAACGCCTCAAGCAGAGAATAGGTACCCTGAATATTTGATTCGATGAAACTGCCCGGGCTATCAATGGATCGGTCTACATGTGATTCAGCTGCCAGGTGAAAAACCACATCCGGCTTAAACTCGGCAAACAGGCTCACCATCTCTGCCTGCTCAACAATATCAGTTTCAATATGTCGATAAGTGGGCAGGGACTCGAACTCGCTAACAGTGTGCCGGCTGCCTGGAAAACAAAGCTTGTCAATATTCAGCAGTTCATGCTCACCCTGCTTATGAAGATATCGCAACAGGTTACTGCCAATAAATCCTGCACCACCCGTCACTATGATCTTCATGACTTAACAATTGGTCACTGTCGAAGGATTTTCAGTAGCTCACCGGTTAAAGAAGGGCTCGCGGCAATGATGTTCCCCGATTCAAGGTAATCTTCATTACCCTGCATATCTACTATGGTGCCGCCGGCCTCAAGTACCAGCAAAACCCCGGCCGCGATGTCCCAGGTCTTGAGGTCATATTCCCAGAACCCGTCAAGCCTGCCGCTGGCCACGTAGGCCAGGTCCAGGGCCGCGGAACCCGCCCGGCGAATTCCGGAGGTTACCGGGCATATGGCGCGAAAGTTATCCAGGTACTGTTCCAGTCTTTCCATGTTGCCAAAGGGAAAACCCGTACCAATCAGTGCTGCTTCAAGGCCTTTTTGCCGGCTCACTCGAATGCGCCGCTTATTAAGCTGGGCACCGGCTCCTTTACTTGCGGTAAACAGTTCCTGCTTGAGAGGGTCGTAGACCACGGCCTGGTCAGGTACTCCCCTGTGCAACAGCGCAATTGACACTGCGTACTGCGGAAAACCATGAAGAAAGTTTGTCGTGCCATCAAGAGGGTCAATCACCCAGGTATATTCAGACTCACCCTTCCTGCCACTTTCCTCTGCGAGGATAGCGTGGTCAGGATAGGCACTCTTGAGCTGGTCAATTATGATGCTTTCTGCCTGTCGATCGACCTCGGTGACGAAATCATTTTTTCCCTTGATATCGACCTCCATACCTTCAATCCGGTCGACGTAGCGAATTATGTGATCGCCTGCCGCGTGAGCTGCTCTTATGGCAATATTGAGCATCGGGTGCATTTTTATTATCTACTCCTAGGTTTGTAAGCTGGCACTGTTGCCAATAGTGGCGGCGTAACGTGCTATTGTACGGGGGCACGGCAAAGTATAGAAGCGCGAAGCATGACAGAATCATTATTAAATGACATTAAAATCGTCCTTGTAGGCACTACGCACCCGGGAAATATTGGTGCAACGGCGAGAGCTATGAAAACGATGGGGCTCTCAAGCCTGGTTCTTGTGAGTCCAAAAATATATCCGGATGCAGAAGCCACGGCGCGTGCCTCCGGGGCCGATGACATTCTTGCTAACGCGCAACTTCACGATTCGCTTGCCGGTGCCATAGCAGACTGTCACCTCGTGTTTGGCACCAGTACCCGAAGACGCAGCATACCCTGGCCGCTGTACACACCATCAAATGCTGCGACGAGAGTGCGTGATTCACTTCAGCAGGGCAATGGTGTTGCTTTCGTTTTTGGTCGGGAGAGTTCCGGGCTGGCAAACGAGGAGCTGGAACTGTGTAACGCGATGATCCAGATCCCGGCAAACCCCGACTTTTCCTCGCTCAATATCGCATCCGCGGTGCAGATCATCAGTTACGAGATAAGAATGAACCTGCTGGCGGAAGAAATTGAAGAAAATTTTGATGATGGGGAAGTAAATCGCGTAGCCCCTGCCAGCCATGAGCAAATCCAGCAGCTGTTTGAACAGCTTGAACACTGCCTGGTCGAAACGGGATACCTTGACCCTGGCACACCGCGCCGGCTCATGCGACGTCTCAAGCGTATTATCAATCGTAGCGAACTTGATGCGGAAGAGTACAACATGGTCAGGGGAATAATCGAATCAGTACGCCAGAACCTGTCAAAGGAAAACGACGAAGGTTAATTTACGGCTTCAAGGACATTCAGTTTAACTGTACGGCAGGCGCACCTTCAGCAGCTTTAATTTCACCAATAACCCAGGCTTTTTCTCCACACTCCCCAAGCAATTGCATGGCGCTATCGACGTCGCCCGGGTCAAGAACCAGGACAAGTCCGACTCCGCAATTAAAAGTGCGAAACATTTCCGAGTCTTCAATGCTACCGGCTTCCTGTAACCACTGGAATATCTCCGGGAGTTGCCAGCTGCTGCGATCAATCACGGTGCAGTATTGCCCGGGAACTACGCGAGGTATATTTTCAAGCAGGCCGCCACCGGTAATGTGAGAGATGGCTTTTATCCTGGCCTGGCCAAGCAATTGGTGAACACTCTTGATATAAATCCTCGTGGGTTCAAGCAGGGCGTCCAGCAGTGTTCTGTCCTGGAATTTTTCGCCCAGGTCAGTATTGCTGTGCTCAACAAGATGACGCACCAGCGAATATCCGTTTGAGTGTACTCCACTTGACGCCAGCGCCAACGCGACATCGCCAGGCGCGACAGTTGTGCCGTCAATGATGCCGGACTTCTCTACTGCACCGACGCAAAAACCGGCGAGATCGTATTCTCCTTCCTGGTACATTCCCGGCATTTCAGCGGTTTCGCCGCCAACAAGGGCGCAGCCTGCGAGTTCACAGCCCTCGGCGATTCCGGAAATGACCTGCTCAGCTACATCCACATCAAGCCTTGAGCAGGCAAAGTAGTCGAGGAAAAACAGCGGTTCTGCACCTTGCACCAGCAGGTCATTGACGCACATGGCAACCAGGTCAATACCAATTGTGTCGTGTCGTCCGGAATCGATTGCCAGCTTGATCTTGGTTCCCACGCCATCAGTTCCTGAAACCAGCACGGGTTCGCGATAATCCAGCGAGGAGATGTCAAAAAGTGCCCCGAAACCGCCCAGCCCGCCAAGTACACCGCTGCGTTCCGTGGCCCTGACACGATTCTTGATACGATCGACCAGTGCATTGCCACGATCAATGCTGACACCCGCATCGGCATAATTGGCGCCGGATTTATTGTTGTTGGACATATCATAATGTTACAGGCAGATTGAATTTTAAGCACTACCTCCGGCAATCCTTGACTTCATACCTGCTCTTGCATAGCGTGCTGCTTATGTTGAAGCTACGAATCCCGCTACTTGTGTTCCTGCTTGCCAGTTCCATGAATGCGCTTGCCATCCGGGTGCCGGGTCTTTACGAAGTGGAAATCCCCGTGGCCGATCAGTCCGACGCTGTTCGTGCAGAAGGCGTACAAACAGCATTTCGCCGTGTACTGATAAAACTCACGGGCGATCGCCAGGCGGCGGGAAGAGCATCAATTCGACCCCTGTTCGACCGGGCCAACGATTACCTGCAGCAATACCGCTACCGGGAGGCGTTCAGCGAGCACGTGACGGAAGAGGGCGAGCTGGTGCGTACCCCGGAAACACGGCTGTGGGTCAAGTTTGACGAGGATAGCCTGAACAGGGCCTTGCGTGGCCTTGGTATTCCCGTATGGGGCTGGGAGAGACCTTCCACACTGGTATGGCTGGCGGTCTCCGACCAGGAAGGACGGCGCTTGCTGGGTCTCGAGGAAGGCGCGGACTTTATCAAGGTTCTTGAACTTCGCGCAAAGCAAAGAGGTATAGCGCTTTTACATCCCCTGTTGGACCTGGATGATACGGCCATGCTCAGGGCCAGTGACCTGTGGGGTGGGTTCAGGGAGCCCGTGCTAAACGCGTCCTCCCGTTACCAGGCAGACACCATCCTGGCAATCACGCTTGAATCTCCCGTGCCGGGAATATGGGAAGCAAACTGGACCATGTACCTGGACGGGCAAATGGCGCGCTGGAACAGCGAGTCAGACCTGGTCGAGGCAGTGCTGGACGAGGGAATCGATAATCTTGCGGATGTGCTGGCCGCTCAATATACGCCTGTTGCCACGGATGTGGGTGTAAACAGGGTGAGGCTGGCCGTGTCGGATATTTTCTCCGTTGACCAGTATGCAAAAGTGCTGGCTTACCTTGGTTCACTCAACTCCGTTTCAGATGTAGAAGTCGAGCAGGTACAGGCCGGGCGAGTGACATTTTTGCTCGAAGCACACGGTGGTCAGCTCGCCGTTAGCCAGGCAATAGAACTTGGGCGTATTCTTGAACCCATCACGAGCCGGGGCTCAGACTACAGGTTGTTACCGTGATCATGACGGATGCACAAAAGTGGTTGTTGCTGGCCTGTGTCTTTCTCGGCGCATGGTTGCTTTACCTGCTGGCGCCGGTTTTAACACCATTTCTTGTTTCAGCCTTGCTGGCCTATCTCGGCGACCCCCTGACAGACAGGCTCGAGCAAAGAAAACTATCACGCACGGTTGCGGTGCTGGTCGTATTTGGTGTGATGTTTATTTTTGGCCTGTTAATGCTGTTGATACTTGTGCCGCTGTTGCAGGAGCAGATTAATGCGCTGGCTGCGAGGATCCCACTCATCGTGCCCTGGTTACAGGATGTGGCCATTCCCTGGATAGCCGCGACTTTTAATGTCACCGTCGAGAATATCAATCTTGATGCTCTCAAGAGTACCCTGGCCGGAAACTGGCAGGACCTGGGCAACCTGCTCGGGATCGTGCTCGGTAAGGTCAGCCACTCGGGGCAGCTGATATTTGCCTGGCTGGCTTACCTCGTGCTGGTGCCGGTGGTTACTTTTTACCTGCTCAGGGACTGGGACATACTTGTCGCCCAGGTGCATGACCTGGTTCCACGCAAGTATGAACCCCTGGTCAGCCGCCTGACGAAAGAGTGCGATGTTGTGCTGGCGGAATTCCTGCGAGGCCAGCTCCTGCTGATGCTGGCTCTTGGCTTCATGTATTCCATTGGCCTGTGGGCCGTCGGCCTGGAGTTTGCGCTACTGGTTGGTATGCTCGCGGGACTTGTCAGTTTTGTACCCTACCTTGGTGCCATCGTGGGGATCGGTATCGCGGGCGTCCTGGCGTTTATGCAGTTCCAGGATTTTATTCACCTGGTATACGTAGGGCTCGTATTCGGAGCCGGACAGGCTGTGGAAGGAATGATCCTGTCTCCCATACTTGTCGGGGACAGGATTGGTCTTCACCCGGTGGCGGTCATATTCGCGGTAATGGCCGGTGGCCAGCTATTCGGCTTTTTTGGGGTCCTGCTGGCCCTGCCCGTTGCCGCCGTAATAGTTGTTTTATTACGCCACCTGAGGCAGCACTATCTTGAAAGTGAATTTTACACACCATGACAGGCGTTTCTGCGGGCACGCAAATCCCGCTGGCATTCAGCAAGTTTGAACACATCGATTTTGACCTGTTTGAAGCAGGCAAGAACCAGCAGCTTGTTGATCTGCTAAGGGGCCTTTCAGCGGGAGAGGGTAAAAAAAATCTATACCTGTGGGGCCCGGCGGGTTCAGGTAAAAGTCATCTTATGCAGGCGCTGTGCAATGCAGCGGCCAGCCACGAACTTGCCGTGGTTTATATTCCACTGTCTGAATCGGAAAATTTCACGCCGGCCATGCTCGATGGCCTGGAGAATCTCGACCTCGTGTGCCTTGATGATGTTGACGGTATTGCAGGTAGTGCCGAGTGGGAACAGGCCCTGTTTCACCTGTTTAATCGCATGCGCGAGGAACACACACCCATGGTTATAACAGGCTGTGAAAGTCCAAGGGGCAGTTCTATTGTCCTTGCAGACCTGTCATCACGCCTGGCCTGGGATCTGGTCTTTCATATCGAGTCGTTAAACGAGGAAGAAAGTCTTCGGGCTCTTAAAAAGCGGGCCGACGCGCGAGGATTTGACCTGCCGGATGATGTTGCCAATTACCTGTTGCGGCGAGTGAGCCGCGATATGCACAGCCTTTTCAAATTACTTGACGGTCTTGACCGGGCCAGCCTGGTTGCAAAGAAAAAGCTCACCATCCCCTTCGTGAAAAACCTGCTGGACGAGTAATTCCCAGGCGCTTACTTTTTTGCCAGTTGCCGGGCTGTTTCTGCCAGTCGTTTACCCTGGGCTATGCACAGGTTTTTTTCTTCATCGCTGATTGCACGGTCGCTGGCTGCGCCTGCAAGGTGACTGGCGCCGTAGGGTGTTCCGCCGGTATTTGTACTCATCAGTGCTGCTTCGGAATAGGGTAAGCCCAGGATCAGCATGCCGTGATGTAGCAGTGGAATCATCATGGATAAAAGCGTTGATTCCTGCCCACCATGCATGCTCCCGGTTGATGTAAACACCGAGGCAGGTTTACCCGCGAGGCTGGCAGATGCCCATATATCCCCCGTGCCATCGAGAAATGACTTCATTGCCGCGGCCATGTTGCCGAACCGTGTTGGACTGCCGAGTGCCAGGCCATCACATTCCAGCAAGTCATCGGTGCTGGCGTAGGGCGGCCCCGACTCCGGGATCGCCGGCTCACTTGCCTCGGTCACACTTGAGACCGGTGGCACACAGCGAACCCGGGCGCTGCATCCCTCGACGGATTCCACGCCGTGGGCAATGTGCCTCGCCATCTCCGCAACATTGCCGTAGCGACTGTAATAAAGGATGAGTATTTCGCTCATGATGGTAGCTCAGCAGGCTAAAGTATTTCCGCTATACTTTCGGGCGGTCGGCCGATTTTGGCCGTGCCATTGGCAAACACGATGGGTCGTTCAATCAGTATAGGGTTGGCCACCATGCTGTCGATAACTTCGCTCTCGGAAAGGTTCTCGTTGTCCAGTCCGAGTTCCCTGTAAACAGCTTCGCCTTTACGCGCCAGTTCACGCGGGCTCATTTGCAGCAGTGCGAGTGTTTCCTTTAACTCCGCCGCCGTGGGCGGTGTCTTGAGATACTCGATAATCTCTATTTCCTCGCCTCGTTCTTGCAGCAGTTGAAGTGTCTGCCTGGACTTGGAGCAGCGGGGATTATGGTATATACGTACACTCATACCTGTCTCCTTTTGATTCGTGGTGGTATTCTACCTGTCGACCAGCCCTGCATGCCAGTCGACACGGTGACGGCGCAGGCAACTGTAAAAGATACCGGATACATCGCATGGCAAATAAAATCATGGACCAGCTAAAGCTCACAGGCCTCTGGCTGTTTTTCTTTGCACGGTTTTCCGTACACCAGTTTTACCGCCAAAGAGGGCTGCAAATCGCCTCGTCACTGGCATATGCAACACTGCTTTCACTGGTACCGTTGATCACGGTGATGTTCGGGTTTCTCGGTGGTTTGCCCATATTTGCCGATATGGGGGACTCGATCCAGACCTTTATATTTAACAATTTTGCCCCGGCCTTTGGCGACAGCGTCAGGCAATACCTCAACGACTTCTCAAGCAAGGCTTCAAAGTTGACCGGTACCGGCATCATCGTGCTTGTTCTAATCGCACTGATGTTGATGGCAACCATTGATGCCGCGTTAAACACGATATGGCACGTGCGTAAGCGTCGAAACCCGGTTGCCAGGTTCCTGGTTTACTGGGCAATAATTTCCCTTGGACCCATACTGCTGGGTATCGGGCTTGTCTCTACCTCCTACATACTATCGCTCCCGGCCCTGAACGAGGTGGACGTGTCGCTGGGTTTTGAGTTAAAGGCAAGGTTGATTTCATGGTTGCCCTTCCTGACAACATCAGCCGCATTCAGTCTCATATATATCCTTGTTCCGAACTGCTACGTGTCGAGGCGAAATGCCATGATAGGTGGATTTATTGCCGCAGTATTGTTTGAGCTGGCGAAGTACGGTTTTGGAATATATGTCAAGTCAGTGCCGAGCTACGAGGCAATATACGGGGCTATTGCGATCATTCCGACATTCCTCGTCTGGATATACATGTCCTGGGTGATTGTCATCCTCGGTGCACATATCACATTTTGCCTGTCTGCATTCAGACTTGATGCCTGGCGCTATGGTGAAAAAGATGCGGACTGGAACTTCATTGATGCTTTCATGGTGGTCAGTGCACTGTGGCGATCTCAGAAAGAGGGTTTACCCCTGAGTACTGCCCGGCTACACAAGTACAGGGTCAAGCTACCCCAGTTCCAGGTGAACGAGATCATGGGCGTGCTTGAAGCTGCCAACTGGGTACAGGGTACCGCAGGTGGTTCCTGGATACTGTCACGTGACCTGTCAGAAGTCAGCCTGATGGACTTGCATAGAATAATCCCGCGACGTTTGCCGCTTGATACGGCAAGGCAGAACAAGAACGCGCAATTAGCACAGCTGTGTGAAATCCTGGGTCAGCACAATAATGAAAAGGAAGCGTTGCTGGATATTCGAATGCGCGAACTGCTTGGTGATACGGACAGCCAGCAGTAACTGCTGCACCGTCGTCACCGCACCACCCTAGCTATAATTAAAATGATCGAAACTGACGGTTGATTCGTCAAGGCTTGTCGCTGTTACTTTTTGCGTTTTATCCTTGTAGCTGATTTCCAGTTCGCGGTCAGCGCTGTACATGCCTTTTGCCATGATGATGCTTCGCTTGTTGTTTTCTGCCTTGTCCTGCAGCAGGAATGCGCGATGGTAGCGTTTTTCAATCGCGCTACCGCTACAGGCCCGCACGGCGCACGGAAAGGCCTGCTTGTTTATTGCCTGTATGCCAACCTTGAAAACCTTGTTCTGGCGAATCATCAACCAGCGTATGACACCAAGCTTCCACTTACTTGGCGAGGCAGAATCTGCTATCGCCAGCAGGTCCCCCACGCGGACTGCATCCCTGGGCTTATCATTTTTTATCACGGCAAAGCCGCCGGGTCCTTCGTCAACAAGACTCCATTCGTCTGCGCTATAAGACCGCTGGATGGTTTCTTCCATGTCATCCATGTAATCGAAATCGGTGTCCTCGCCGGTATCGCCGCCCGGCGATATAAAGTCCATACCCCCATTTAAAAAGTAGTAACTGGAATTGATACCACAGGTGATTTGCATCGTGCCTTCACGTGTTTCCCTTGGAAGCGAGCGCTTTGCCGGCAGACCCCAGGACTTGCTCATGTGTGAAAGAATGGACCTGGCAAAGTAGGGCGAAATATTAATGCTGCTGTCCAGCTTGTGACCGGCATCCAGTGTAGCGAGGTGTTGCTGTATCACTTTTCCCAGCGCCGTGGTGTCTACCAGGCGATGACGGTCGCTGCCCAGCTTGGTATTGAACTTGGAGTAGGGCAGTGCGGCCGTATCCTTGTCCAGGTTAACCACGAAGAATCCACTGGGCCCGGGTGGTTCACTAAATTTCTTAAGCTGTACAAACTCGGCCCAGGTTTGCAGTTGTTCATAAATTTCCCAGATCGCACCAAAGGGCAGGTGATGTGGATCTGCAAGTGAAGCCAGCACGATTTTCTTGTAGCTGTGGGCGATGGAAGTGGCCTCGGTCTTTGCATCCTTGCCGGGCAGTACAATGGTATTGTTTTCCTGGCCGATGTCCTGTGCAAAGGAGTAGATAAAGTTTACTTCGCGCCAGACATTTTTCGGTATCGGTGAGTACTCGAGGAAGCTGAATATCATCGCGTGGGACAGGTAATTGAGTGACATCAACATCGCTGGCAGGGGGGGCTTGGTCTGACCCCACAGCGTTTTCTTCTTCAGTTGCTCGTCCACTGCCAGTTTACAGGCCAGGCCCAGGTTGACTGCAATCTTCTTCAGTATTTCAAGTTGTGACTGCATGGAGCTGATTGACTGCAGGGTATGCTGGGCACCTGCCTTGATCTGGGATTCCAGGTAGTACTGGTAGGGACGGTTGTATAGCTCTACCAGCTCAAGGCGTACGGCCGGTTTGAGTTGTTCGCCGTTGGTGGCTTTAACTGCTTCATGAAGTACGGTCGCCGTTTTCTGAAAATCAATATAGGGCAGCTTGTCGAGCCATTCCTCTATATGCAGCGGGCGCGTCTCCACGGCCATCCCTGCCGAAGTTTTCCGCATTGGAATTGAAGTGATATCAGACACAATTCTTTTCCCTTGGGTTTTATTATTTTATTCGCTGCGGGGCCGCAAGGCCGGCGTGCAGTAGTACTTACAGTTTACCCTTTCTTTGCAATCTGCATTCCATGAATTTCACAGCTGGCATGGAAAAATTCAAAATATGCAGTAGTGCACATTTTCAAGCCCTCAACGCATCATCGCAAGTCACTTTCCCGCTACCCGGGCACTGGCCTGGTTTACTGGAATAAACGTCTATAAATCAATGTTATACAGGCTCGCTTTGGCAGTAACCGCAGGACCATGCATGGCCTCAATGCGCTGCGCCAGTGAGAATCACGATTTGACAGGCAAAGGCGAGCTGTGAGCATAATTTTGTCTGGATAAAACGACAGCGAGACTATGGAGACATGTAAGGCATTCCGGGTGAGCGGCAGGGTCCAGGGGGTTTTTTTCAGGGCTTCCTGCAAGAAGAAAGCCGATGAGCTTGGTCTCGTGGGATGGGTACGAAATTGCTCCAATGGCGATGTCGAAGGTGTCGCGCGAGGCAGGGATGATCAGCTGGCACAGTTCAGGGCCTGGCTGCAGACCGGACCGCCAATGGCAAGCGTGGACAAGCTGGAATTTGAAACCAGCGAACTGGAATCGTTCAACGGCTTCGCAATAAGGTAAGGTTCAGCGGCCTTTACTGGAGTTTCTGCTGAATAAAGTCAATGGCGCTATCGAGTGGAATATCCGTGCTGTCCTCATCCCTGCGTCCCTTGTATTCAAGTGTGCCCGCATCCAGGCCCCGCTCGCTGAACACAAGCCTGTGAGGAATCCCCAATAGTTCCATGTCGGCAAACATGACACCCGGCCGTTCACGCCGGTCGTCGAGTATGACGTCTACACCGGCCTTCATGAAGCTGTCATAGAGCTCCATCACCGCCTCGCGCAGGCGCTGGGACTTGTGCATGTGGATAGGAACCAGCGCCAGCGTAAATGGCGCGATACTCTCCGGCCAGATAATGCCTTTTTCATCGTGGTTCTGTTCTATCGCTGCCGCAACGATGCGCGAGATACCTATGCCGTAGCAACCCATTTCCAGTGTTGTTGCCTCACCGTTTTCGTTGAGGCAGGTCGTGTTCATTGCTGAACTGTACTTTGTACCAAGCTGGAAGATGTGTCCGACTTCGATACCGCGGGCAATGCGAACATTTCCTTCTCCATCGGGGGCGGGCTCCCCTTCAACAATGTTGCGTATGTCAGCCGTAGCAGGCTCCTCGAGGTCCCGTCCCCAGTTAACGCCGGCCAGGTGAAACTCGTTTTCGTTGGCGCCACAGGCGAAATCGCTGAGCTGCGCTGCGCTGTGATCTGCGATGACGGGTATCTCCAGTCCGACAGGACCGAGTGAGCCGATGTCACATTTTAATTCCCTGCGTATGTCCTCCGCCGACGCAAAAGCCAGTGGGCTGGCAACCCCGTCAATCTTCTCTGCCTTAATGCGGTTGAGTTCATGGTCACCGCGAAGCAGCAGCGCCACCAGGCCATCGTTGTCACCGCGAACGATCAGCGTCTTCAGGCACTGGCTCTCGGGAAGGCCAAGAAAAGAGGCAAGCTCGGCAATCGTATGCTGCCCGGGCGTACTGATCTTTTCACACTCCCTCGACGGGGCCGCACGTTTTTCGCCGGGAAGTGGCGCTTCAGCCAGCTCAATGTTTGAGGCGTAGTTTCCGGAGTCGCTGAACACGATCTCGTCCTCGCCGGAATCAGCCAGCACGTGAAACTCGTGGGATGTGCTGCCACCGATACTGCCGGAGTCCGCGACTACGGCACGAAAATGCAGGTTGATTCGTTCAAATATGCGGGTGTAGCAGCGATACATTTCATCGTAGGTTTCCTGCAGCGATGCCTGGTCCAGGTGAAAGGAGTAGGCATCCTTCATGAGGAACTCGCGCGCACGCATGATGCCGAAGCGCGGTCGAATCTCATCGCGAAACTTGGTTTGAACCTGGTAAAAATTTGCCGGCAGCTGCTTGTAACTTCGAATTTCCCGGCGCACCAGGTCAGTGATCACTTCTTCGTGGGTCGGGCCCAGGCAGAATCCGCGCTCGTGCCTGTCTTCAAGACGCAGAAGTTCGGGGCCGTAATCATCCCAGCGGCCGGACTCCTGCCAGAGTTCTGCAGGCTGCACACCTGACATGAGGATTTCCTGCCCACCGGAACGATTCATTTCCTCTCGAACGATGTTTTCAATGCGGCGCAACACGCGCAGGCCCATGGGAAGCCAGGTGTAGATACCGGAGGCCAGCTGTCTCACCAGCCCTGCGCGTAACATCAGCTGGTGACTGATTATTTCTGCATCTGCGGGCGCTTCGCGCTGGGTGGCCAGCAGGATTTGTGTCGTTTGCATGGTTTTGTTTTTCTGAATTTAGCTAAAGAGACGCAGCTGCGAAATCACTCTCACACCCCATCGAGGTGGCGTATGTTACCTCGGTGAAGCTGAAAAGTAGAGCCGAAACTGGCGCCCCGAAAGCAGTTTCAAAGAGCGTTATTGTGCACAGCACAACTTGACCCGGAGCATAAAAATCAGTAACTTCCGGTAGTTTGCCTACAGTCAAAATGAAATCAAATGAGATGACCCGGTGAGTAATTCAAAAGAAATATTAAGAGGAGCAGAAATCTTTACCCGCGCCCTGAGGGACGAGGGTGTGGAATACATATTCGGTTACCCCGGTGGCGCCGTGCTACACATCTATGATGCCCTTTTCAAACAGGACGAGGTCACGCATATCCTGACGCGCCACGAGCAGGGAGCCGCACATGCAGCAGATGGATATGCCCGTGCAACGGGAAAACCCGGCGTGGTACTGGTGACATCGGGTCCCGGTGCAACGAATATCGTGACAGGCATCGCCACAGCACACATGGATTCGATTCCCATGGTCGTATTTACCGGGCAGGTTGCCACCCAGCTTATCGGTAACGATACTTTCCAGGAAGTTGACTCGGTTGGTATCACGCGGCCGTGTGTGAAGCATAATTTCCTGGTCAATGACGTGAGTGAACTGGCCAGCACAATCAAGAAAGCTTTTTACATTGCCACAAGTGGCAGGCCCGGACCTGTACTGGTTGACCTTCCAAAAGATATTACCGCGGACAGCTGCGTATACGAGTACCCGGAGACGCTCGATTTGCGTTCTTACAAGCCGGCGATAAAAGGTCACCCCCGGCAAATAAAGAAAGCTGTTGACCTGATTCTATCGGCAAAGAAACCGATGATTTACACGGGCGGCGGTGTTGTGCTTGCTGAAGCCCACGAAGAATTAACGCGCCTGACCCGGCATCTTGGCTACCCGATTACCAACACCCTGATGGGCCTGGGTGCTTACCCGGCCACGGACGAGCAGTTCGTCGGTATGCTGGGTATGCACGGTACCTACGAGGCGAACATGGCCATGCATCATTGTGATGTGCTGGTTGCAATTGGCGCGCGCTTTGACGACCGGGTCACGGGTGATCTTGAAAAATTCTGCCCTTACGCGCGGATTGTTCAAATTGACGTGGACCCATCCTCGATATCCAAGAACGTACCTGTCGATATTCCCATTGTTGGTGATGTGAAACATGTTCTCACCGACATGTTGAAAGTATTTGAGGAAGATGATCGAAGGCCTGAAGAAAATGCACTGAAAGAATGGTGGGAGCAAATCAAGGACTGGCAGGCCATGGATTGCCTGCGCTTCGACAGGAAGACCAGGGTCATCAAGCCGCAGTATGTTATTGAGAAGCTCTACGAACTCACTAACGGCGAGGCCTATGTCACTTCCGACGTGGGGCAGCACCAGATGTGGGCGGCGCAGTTTTACAAGTTTGACCAGCCAAGAAGATGGATTAACTCTGGTGGACTGGGAACCATGGGTTTTGGTTTACCCGCAGCATTTGGTGTTCAATTGGGGCTGCCCGACGAAACGGTTTGTTGTATCACCGGCGAGGCCAGCCTGGTCATGTGTATCCAGGAACTGTCGACCTGCTTGCAGTACGATACACCTGTCAAGATCATCAACCTGAACAATGGTTACATGGGAATGGTCAGGCAGTGGCAGGAGTTTTTCTATGATAGCCGTTACTCCCACTCTTACTTCGAGGCCCTGCCTGATTTTGTCAAGCTGGCGGAAAGTTTTGGACATGTTGGAATTCGCGTGGAGCAGACGGACGATGTTGAAAAGGCATTGAAAGAAGCGCTGGCAATGAAGGACAAGCTGGTATTGCTTGATTTCATTACCGACAAGACAGAAAACGTGTACCCGATGATTGCGGCAGGAAAGGGACAGCATGAAATGCACCTGACTGGCGAGAGGGAACTTGCATGAGACATATTCTTTCCCTGTTGCTGGAAAACGAAGCCGGCGCATTATCAAGGGTCTCGGGCCTTTTTTCTGCGCGAGCCTTTAATATTGAATCTCTCACGGTAGCGGTGACGGAAGATCCTTCCGTGTCCCGCATGACTCTGGTCACGGTTGGCTCTGATGAGATCATCGAGCAGATCACCAAGCAGTTGAACAAGCTGGTGGATGTGATCAAGGTTGTTGATTTGAATGAGAGCAAGCACATAGAGCGCGAACTCATGCTTATCAAGGTGTCAGCCGAGGGTGAAGCACGAGAAGAAGTGAAGCGCCTGGTGGATATTTTTCGCGGGCGCATTATCGATGTAACAGAGAAGACCTATACCATCGAAATGACAGGCTCTGGAGACAAGCTGGACGCGTTTATCGATTCCTTGAACAGGAAACTCATCAAGGAAGTGGTTCGAACTGGTGTGACTGGAATAGGCAGGGGTGACAAGGCCATTACGGTTTAAATTAACAACAAGTAATTTTTTGGAACAGGACAATGAATATTTATTACGACAAAGATGCAGACTTATCACTAATACAATCCAGGAAAGTTGCCATCATCGGCTACGGTTCCCAGGGACATGCCCACGCTAACAACCTGAAGGATTCCGGCGTGGATGTGTGTGTGGGTCTGCGTCCCGGGTCAGCTTCAGCGGCAAAAGCCGAGAATGCCGGGCTAACGGTCAAATCCATCGAGGATGCGGTTGCCTGGGCGGACCTGGTCATGATCCTGGCGCCAGACGAGCACCAGGCAAGGCTGTACAGCGAACAGGTAGCACCCAATATCAAGGAAGGTGCAGCGTTGGCCTTTGCCCACGGTTTCAATATTCATTTTCAGCAAATCGAACCGCGCAGTGACCTGGACGTGATCATGATTGCACCAAAGGGCCCGGGGCATCTTGTCCGTTCGACCTACACCCAGGGTGGTGGCGTACCTACGCTGATCGCTGTTCACCAGGATCCTTCAGGCCAGGCGCGGGATATCGCGCTGTCCTACGCCAGTGCAAATGGTGGTGGTCGTGCCGGCGTTATCGAGACCAATTTCAGGGAAGAAACTGAAACAGACCTGTTCGGTGAGCAGACTGTGCTCTGTGGTGGTATCACTGCGCTTATCCAGGCTGGTTTTGAAACCCTGGTGGAAGCAGGTTATGCGCCTGAAATGGCCTACTTTGAATGCTTGCACGAGACCAAGCTCATCGTCGACCTTATCTACGAGGGCGGTATCGCAAACATGCGTTACTCCATTTCAAATACGGCTGAATATGGCGACTTTACCCGTGGACCACGAATCATCACCGACGAGTCACGCAAGGCCATGAAGGAAATTCTCAGGGAAATTCAAACCGGCCAGTTCGCGCGGGAATTTATCCTGGAGAACCAGAGCGGCGCTGCAGTCATGAAAGCCGAGCGTCGACTGGGAGAGGAACACCAGATCGAACAGGTAGGCGCCAAGCTTCGATCCATGATGCCGTGGATTAAGCAGAATCAACTGGTAGACCAGGAAAAGAACTAGCTGCAAATAAAGCAGGTTCGGTTCCAGGCTGTTTTTAAGGAAGTTGGGCGATGTCAGGTAACGGCGTTCGTCTCGTCGCCAGGGAAGGTATACCGGTTCTCCTCGGTTTGCTGGTGCTGGCCACCATCAGCTATGTCACCGCCGGGATTTTCCTGGCCCTCCTGTTTGTTCTCCTGTTTGCGCTGGGTCTTTACCTTTTCAGGGATCCGAAGTGCGAACTCCCCTCGGCGCCACTCGCTGTGCTCAGTCCAGCAAGTGGCACGATAGAGTCCATCAACGAGGTTGAAGACTACCGCCTGTCGCGACGCGCACAGAAAGTGCGGATCAGGATGTCCAGCTGGGACACACATTGCCTGCGTTGCCCGACGGAAGGCAAGGTCATGAAACAATGGTCTTCCACCGAGAACAACGAGGAGTTTGACTGTGAATGTGCTTACTGGATCCAGACCGACGAGGGCGATGACCTCGTGCTTTCACTGGGTATGGGAAAACTCGCCGTGTATAGAAAACTGGGCATTGCGCCGGGGGAGCGTGTAGGGCATGGACAGCGTTGCGGCTACCTCTACCTTGCATCGGTGTTTGACATCTACGTTCCCGAGAACGCCAGGCTCAAGGTGGAAGTTGGTGAGCAGGTGAATGCGGGGACTTCAATAATCGGCGAGTACGTCCACGAAGCCTGACAGGGTCCCGGCACCAGGCCTGCGAAATATCATGCGCGGGGCCGAGTGTGATTCGAGACATGCAACTCTCTGGCATCCTTATGCCATATTCTGTAACCTGATATAAAGTCACAAAGGTAAGCTTGTGTTATGAGTAAGAGACGTCGCGGTATTTATCTTTTGCCGAACCTTTTTACGACTTCAGCCCTGTTCTGTGGATTTTATGCCATCGTTGCGGCAATTAATGCCCGCTATGAGCCGGCCGCCATCGCCATTTTTGTTGCCATGGTGCTGGATGGCATGGACGGTCGAATCGCCAGGATGACAAACACCCAGAGTGACTTCGGGGTTCAGTATGACAGCCTGTCGGATTTAATCAGTTTTGGTCTTGCACCTTCCCTTGTCATGTACCAGTGGTCACTGTACGGCATTGGTAAACTTGGCTGGTTGGCAGCCTTTATATTTGCAGCCGCCACTGCCCTTCGACTTGCGCGCTTTAATACCCAGGCCGAAAATGACGACAAGCGATTTTTCCAGGGTTTACCGAGCCCCGCCGCCGGTGCGCTGGTCGCGGGATTTATATGGATGGGTGATGCAAGTGGCCTTTACGATGGTACCAACCTGGTCTGGCTAAGTTTTCCACTGACGATCATGGCTGGCATTCTCATGGTGAGTAACATTCGCTATCACAGTTTCAAGCAGTTTGATCTAAAAGGTCGAGTGCCATTTATCCAGGTCACGATACTCGTCCTGGTGTTGGCACTGGTTGCGGTACGTCCTTCCGTTGTGCTGTTTTTGCTGGCTTTTATCTATGCGCTTTCCGGTCCCCTGATAACGCTCATGTTGATTCGCCGTCACAGGGCAATTCGGCGAACACAGGAATAATTATCTCAAGGCTTGCAAAATTCCGGCATCGGGCTATGCTTCACCCCATGTCAGGCTATATTTCATTTCAGAACGCCACCCAGCAGCTTCGCCGCAATGCCGAAGAGGCCGCTCTTCGCCTGCTTCTCCTGCCCTGATCGGGCAAATAACTTCACATACATCACTGACACCATTTTTACCTGCGCCGACTGACGGCGTATTCAGCATTGCTATATAATCTGGAGCAGAATCATGAAAGAGCAGCTCATAATTTTCGACACTACTTTGCGCGATGGAGAGCAAAGCCCTGGGGCGTCCATGACGCGGGACGAAAAGATCCGCGTGGCCAAGACCCTGGAAATGATGCGTGTAGATGTCATAGAGGCAGGATTTCCCATTGCCAGCCCGGGAGATTTTGAAGCGGTCAGGGCAGTGGCGGAAGTGATCAAGGACAGCACGGTTTGTGGTCTTGCACGCACCGGTGATGAAGATATTGACCGGGCTGCAGAGGCATTGAAGCCGGCTGCATCCGGGCGTATTCACACCTTTATCGCGACGTCGCCCATTCACATGGAACGGAAGTTACGCATGCAGCCTGACCAGGTGCTGGAACAGGCAGTGAAGGCAGTAAAACGCGCGCGTAATTACACCGATAATGTTGAGTTTTCGCCGGAGGATGCTGGTCGTTCCGAGCTGGATTTCCTTTGTCGCGTGATAGAGGCGGTGATCGATGCCGGGGCGACCACGATTAATATACCTGACACGGTGGGCTACAACGTACCGGAGCAGTTTAGTTCCACCATCGCGCAGTTGCTTGAAAAGGTGCCAAACTCTGACAAGGCGATCTTCTCGGTACATTGTCATAACGATCTTGGACTGGCGGTTGCCAATTCCCTTGCCGCGGTGCTGGTCGGGGCACGCCAGGTTGAATGCACGATCAATGGTCTCGGCGAACGCGCAGGTAATGCGTCGCTGGAAGAAATCGTCATGGCAGTGCGTACGCGCCAGGATGTGTTTCCCTGTGACACCAGGATCGATACAACACACATCATGAACAATTCGCGCCTGGTCTCCAACATCACCGGCTTCCCGGTTCAGCCAAACAAGGCAATCGTCGGGGCCAATGCCTTTGCCCACGAATCCGGCATTCACCAGGACGGTGTGATAAAGAGCAGGGAGACCTACGAAATCATGCGGGCCGAAGACGTTGGTTGGCAAACCAATCGCCTGGTCATGGGGAAGCATTCCGGTAGAAACGCGTTTCGTACGCGATTGAAAGAACTGGGTTATGAGTTCGGTAGCGAAGAGGAACTCAACGAGACGTTTGCTCGCTTCAAGGAACTGGCTGACAAGAAGCATGAAATATTTGACGAGGATCTCCAGTCGCTGGTTTCTGACAGCCTGGTTGATGCTGAGAACGAGATGTTCAAGTTTGTCAGCATGAAAGTAGAACTCGAAACCGGAGAAACGCCACACGCGGCGGTAACCATGGTCAGCAAGGGCGAGGAACGGACGGGAAATTCCGATGGTGATGGTCCTGTTGATGCGGTGTTCAAGGCAATCGAGACCGTGGTTGATAGCCAGTGCAAGGTATTGCTCTACTCGGTAAATGCTATTACCGAGGGGATGGACGCGCAGGGCGAGGTGACGGTCAGGGTGAGCAAGGACGGCAAGGTGGTCAATGGGCGTGGCTCGGACACGGATATTATTACTGCCTCTGCCAAGGCCTATATTAATGCAGTCAACAGGGTTTCCAGCCCGGTTGAGCGGGCTCACCCGCAAATCTAGGATAAGGAAATGGCCCTTTCCGCACGACAACAACAGTACCTGCATATGATGGGTATCCAGCTGTGGCAGGACCGCGCCCAGGCTGATGTATTGCCGGCAAAGGTAGCGATGCCGCAAGGCGGGAGTGAAGAGCAGGACTGGCAGGGCTTGCGCGATGAGGTGTCGGCCTGCCAGAAGTGCGAATTGCACCAGGGGCGGACGCAAACCGTGTTTGGTGTGGGTGATACAGCGGCAGACTGGTTAATCATTGGCGAGGCGCCCGGGGCTGAGGAAGACCGGCAGGGGGAACCCTTTGTCGGCAGGGCCGGTAAGTTACTCAATTCAATGCTTGAGGCTATCGGACTGGCTCGTGAGCAGGTTTACATCGCCAACATACTCAAGTGCAGGCCACCGAATAACCGGGACCCGAAACCGGAAGAAGTCAGCCAGTGCGAAAATTACCTGGCCGAGCAGGTGCGAATGATTCAGCCTAAAGTCATCCTTGCCGTCGGCAGGATAGCCGCGCAAAACCTGCTGAAAGTGGATACTCCTATTGGAAAAATGCGTGGCCAGCAATATTGCTACCCGGGTGGCGATATACCGGTAATAGTCACCTATCACCCGGCATACCTGCTGCGATCGCCGAGAGAAAAGCGTAAATCCTGGCAGGATTTGCAACTGGCGATGAGTGTTTACCAGCAGTCCATGACTCCCGGCTGTGACTAGAGAATATAATATTGATAACCTGTACCACGACGATATGAAAAGGCCCGGAAGACTATGAGTGCAGTGCTCGAAGAAGCGATGCTTGTTTTTCGCCCGATGGTCGAGGAAGACCTTTCGGGCATTATGGCTATTGAACAGGCAGCTTATGATTTCCCCTGGAGCGAGACGGTATTCCGTGACTGCCTGCGCGTAGGATACTGTTGCTGGGTCCTGGAATGCGACGAGTTACTGGTTGCCCATGGCATCATGTCGGTGGCAGCTGGCGAGGCCCACGTACTGAATCTCTGTGTGCATCCCGACGTGCAAAATTCAGGGCTTGGCAAGGAGATGCTTGATCACCTGCTGCACATTGCCGGACAGCATCGGGCGGAAATTATATTCCTGGAGGTTCGTCCATCTAATACGAGAGCGCAGAGACTTTACAGCAAGGCGGGCTTTGGCGAAGTTGGTATACGAAGTGGATATTACCCGGCAGTCGATGGCCGTGAAGATGCGCTGATCATGGCGCGAAACCTGGTTAACGAGGATTAGGAAGAATTGGCCGTGAAAGACAAGAACTCATTTCCCACTATTGAATCCTTCGTGGGCAATACGCCACTGGTTCGCTTGCAGCGACTAGCTAAAGATGATTCAAACCTGCTGCTGGCGAAGCTGGAAGGCAACAACCCCGCAGGTTCTGTGAAGGACAGGCCAGCTATCAGCATGATCCAGAGGGCCGAAAGTCGCGGTGACATCAAGCCGGGAGACGTACTGATCGAGGCAACCAGTGGTAACACTGGTATTGCGTTGGCGATGGCGGCGGCGATCAAGGGTTATCACATGATTCTCGTCATGCCCGAACACATGAGCGAAGAACGCCAGGCAGCAATGAAGGCTTTCGGGGCCGAGATAATCCTTGTCACCCAGGAACAGGGAATGGAAGGAGCGCGAGACCTTGCGGAGAAGATGGAATCCGATGGCAAGGGCCTGGTACTTGACCAGTTTGCCAATCCCGATAATCCGCTGGCTCATTACGAGGGCACTGGTCCCGAGATCTGGCGTGATACCGACGGCGCTATTACACACTTTGTCAGTTCCATGGGCACCACCGGCACCAGCATGGGCGTTTCGCGCTTTCTCAAGGAGCAAAACCCCGATGTGCAAATTGTCGGTGTACAGCCGGCCGGTGATGACAGCATTCCCGGAATCAGGCGCTGGCCTGAAGCCTACCTGCCAAGGATTTTTGAACGTTCGAGAGTTGACCAGGTGATAGACGTCACCCAGGCCGAGGCAGAGGAAATGACGCGTCGGCTGGCAGCGGAAGAAGGCATATTTGCCGGTATCTCCTCCGGCGGTGCGATCTCCGCAGCACTTAGACTGGCTGACACGGTCGAAGACGCCGTGATCGTGACGATTGTCTGTGATCGCGGCGATCGTTACCTTTCCACCAATGTATTTCCTGCCTGATTAGCTGACGCACAAAATGCTTTCGCAGCAACAATGAACGTACTGGTATTTGATATAGAAACTGTCCCCGACGTAGAGTCAGGTAAGCGCCTGTATAACCTTAACAGCCTTTCCGACAAGGAAGCCGGTGAGGTCATGTTTACTCGAAGAAGACAGGAAACCGATGGTAGCAGCGATTTCATTCGGCACCACCTGCAGCAGGTCGTCGCAATTTCAGTTGTGCTTGCAACCAGCAACAAGTTTGCCGTCTGGACGCTTGGAGACAGTAGCTCAACAGAAAAGGAAATCCTGCAGCGATTTTTTGAAGGCATCGAAAAATACACGCCGACACTGGTGTCCTGGAATGGCAGTGGTTTTGATCTCCCGGTAATTCACTATCGCTCCCTGCTGCACGGTGTGCAGGCACCAAGGTACTGGGAATCAGGAAAGGATGACCAGTCGTTCAAGTGGAATAATTACCTGAGCCGGTTTCACGAACGGCATACTGACCTGATGGATGTACTGGCAGGCTACCAGTATCGCTCGGTTGCGCCTCTCACCGAGGTTGCCAGCATGCTGGGTTTTCCCGGGAAACTGGGAATGAGCGGTGACAAGGTCTGGGATGCCTATATCGATGGGGATATTGAGCATATTCGCAATTACTGTGAATCAGATGTGCTCAACACTTACCTTGTCTATACCAGGTACCAGCTTATCCGGGGGCAGCTTACACCGCAGGCTTACGAAGCTGAATGTGAGCGCGTTCGTGAAACCCTGCGCAAGGAGGCAAAGCCCCACCTGCTGGAATTCCTGGAGAACTGGGAATAAGCAGGAATTTCCATCACATCTGCATAAAGTCTCCACCCTTTTGCCTCGATGCTGTGAAAGTCTTGTACCGAAACAAAATTAAATTCCATAACCAGCTTGCTGTATGCGCCAATGGGTCGTAGACGACGAAAAAAACTGCCGACTGAAGCCGTTGAAACGATAGTCGAATCTCTTTCCCATGAAGGCCGGGGCATCGGCCATGTCAACGGGAAAACTGTTTTTATCGATGGCGCCCTGCCGGGTGAAACGGTGACATTCCGCTATCGCCGAAGCCGCTCAAGTTTTGCAGAAGGGATCATCGAGTCCCTGTTGCAGGACCCCTCACCGGACCGCGTGGAAGCGGGCTGTCCACACTTTCTTGTTTGCGGTGGTTGCAGCCTGCAGCATTTGCATGCCGAGAAGCAGCTGGCGCACAAGGAGAGCGTGCTCGAGGAACAGTTTCGTCATATCGGCGGACTTGAAGACTGGCAAAAGCTTCCCCCCCTTACAGGACCGCTGTGGGCATATCGACACAAGGCTCGCCTTGGCGTGCGATATGTCATGAAGAAGGAAAAGGTGCTGGTGGGGTTCAGGGAGAAATACAGTAATTACATCGCTGAATTGTCCACCTGCGAGGTGCTGCATCCCACCGTGGGCAAGCGTCTTGATGCACTGGCGGAGCTGATCGGAAGCCTGTCAGTGTATAACAGGATTGCGCAAATAGAGGTGGCCGTGGATGATACAAACACGGCACTCATCTTTCGAAACCTTGAGCCCTTAAGCGGTGAAGATCGCCAGAAGATGGTGGAGTTTGGCGAACGGTTCAACATCCAGGTCTATATGCAACCGGGTGGTCCGGACAGTGTTAAAGCAATAACAGGAGAGGATTATGCGCCGCTCTACTACGAGGTGGACGATGGCGAGGTTCGCATTCAGTTTGCCGCCACCGACTTTACCCAGGTCAACACCGAGATAAACCGGGCAATGGTCAAGCGCGTACTTGAATTCCTCGCGATTGAGGATGACGATCATGTCCTGGACCTGTTTTGCGGCGTGGGAAACTTCACCTTGCCCATAGCGCGGCGCGCAGCCAGCGTCACAGGCATAGAAGGTTCAGAGGCCCTGGTCGAAAAAGCCAGGCAAAATGCCAGCTTGAATGGTCTCGACAACGTTAACTTCATCGCCCAGGACTTACACAAGGAAGCCTCACTCACGCCAGAAATGGCATTTACAAAACTCCTGCTGGATCCGCCACGCAGCGGTGCGGAAGAAGTCGTCAGTAACTGGGATCTCTCCGGCCTTGGCAGGATTGTTTACGTCTCCTGTAACCCGGCAACGCTGGCGAGGGATGCCGCGATCCTCGTACAGAAAAGAGGGTTCAAACTGGTTTCTGCAGGTATCATGGACATGTTTCCGCATACCGCGCACGTCGAATCCATAGCAATTTTTGATAATGAGTAGCCCTGGACTTCATATCAAGGTAGATATATCACGGCAGGTACTGGAGCTGTACTCCGGTAACGAACTGCTCAGGAGTTATCCCGCATCCACCGCCAAAAACGGTGCGGGTGAAGTCATGGATAGTGAGTGCACGCCTCGCGGTCGTCATGTCATAGCCGACAAGATCGGCGACACATCCAGGGTCAATTCCGTGTTTGTCGGAAGAAAGGAAACCGGCGAAATCTACAGGCCCGAAATGAGGCAATCCAACCCGGAGCGGGACTGGATACTGACGCGAATAATGTGGCTGCGTGGACTGGAGCCCGGGTTTAACCTGGAGGGAAACGTCGACAGCTACCAACGCTATATATACATCCACGGAACGCCTGACGATGTAGATATGTCGATACCCGGTTCCCGGGGCTGCGTTCGAATGCGCAACCAGGACATCATCGAGCTGTTTGACCTGGTCAGCGAAGGAACGGAGGTTGAAATCTGCGAGTAAGGGCAGCCTGTAAGGCTTACTCCAGAGAACTCAGCAAGGTCTTGATGGCTGTTCTTACGTCATCGATGGATTGAATTATTTTTTCCCGGTCTGTTTCGCTCTCGATCATTGACTCCCAGCTATCCGCCCAGGTCTGTCCGAGCCTGGCCGCCTCGGCTTCGACACCGGGCGAGGTCAGCATACTCAGGTCGTTGACAAGTCCGACCTTGACCCAGGCTTTTCGCGGACTACCGGCATCAAGGTCATTATCATAGGCGGCGCTGTATATGATCTGTTCCAGTGAAGCCAGTTCTTTTAGCATTTCAAAACAGGCAATTCGAACATTATTATTATTCTCCGAGATTTCCATGCGCCAGACGTTATAGCTAAATCCGGTCAGGGCGAAGATAACGCTGAACACCGCGGTGAGCTGGTACAGGAAGAGCCTGTTTTTCAGTTGTTTACTCATTTCGTTATTTTACCTGCTCGCAGAAGACTCCAGCTGCCTGACGCGCCGCATTTCCGGGCTGTTAAAAAAATCCGGATCAGCCAGGTAATCAATATACATTTGCGTGGCATCCTGTCCCCAGAACAGGCGCTCATCGATCATTAATGTAGGAACACCAAAAATACCGGCCTCGATAGCCTCCTCGGTATTCAACCTGAGCCGGTCTTTCACATCCTGTTGTACAAGCAGGCTAGCCTGGTCCTTGATTCCAAGACTCATGGTGAACTGCTCCCAGTCGGTATCACTTTCCACCGCCAGGCCATCGCGCCATATGTAATTAAAAATGGCATCAATCACCTGTGCTTCATTGTTCATTGCTATGCTCAGTCTTAAGGCTCTTAATGGATTAAAAGGGTGTGATGGCGGGAACCTCAGCTCGAGACCGACCTGCTTTCCCAGCCAGGTGGCATGTTCGTAGGTGAACGTTCTTTTCAGTGGAATTTCCGCCGGCCCTTTCTGCCCCCAGTGATTCAGCAGCCCGGCGAAAAGCACCGGGCGGGGAATAATGTTGGCCCTGTTGTCCAGCTCCTGCAGTTGCCTGTGCTGCAGGTAGGCAAAGGGGGAAATGAAATCAAAGTACCAGTAAGTATCAGCAGGCATTACCCGGCAGCCATGGTGCATGTGTGAATGAAGGTACGATATTCATGGTAGCGGGGCCAGCTTTTCTTGTGCTGGCCCTGGTTACTCCCGGATTTACATTTTTAAATCTCATAAAAACATGGACTTACGTCGACTCCCGGGAAATTTGCCGGGCGCCTGTCAACCACCGGCCAGGCTCAGCGTTAATGAGGGTGTAGCCAATACAAACCTGAACCGGAGACCGACAAATGAACAAAGCCCTGATAATCAGCACCTGCATACTCGCTGCCAGCCTTGTAGCACCCATGGCAACGGCGGAAGAACCCGACAGGGGAGACAGGATAGACCAGCGTCTTGACCGGCGCGGTGACCGAATCGATCAACGCCTCGATAATCGTGGCGACCGAATAAACAATCGCCTTGATAATCGTGGTGACAATATTAATGACAGGCTTGACCGACGTTCTGAACGCGCCAGCGAGGCGGGAAGGGATCGGCTTGCCAACCGGCTGGACAACCAGGGAGACCGCATCGATAGCCGCCTCGACCGACGCGGAGACAGGATTGATAACAGGCTGGACCGCCGTGGAGACAGGACTGACAGGCGTATGGACCGTCGTGGTGATCGCGCTGAAAGGAGGTTCGATCGACGCTCATCGCGTCGCGGCGGTTAAGTAAACGAGTGCCGGGCAGGGACTGGTCTCTGCCTGGCAACTTGGCGATAATGAAAGACTGGTCCAATATTAATAAAATAGGGGAAAGCTGCTGGAACAGCCACAAACCCTTGAGCAGTTTTTTGTCAGCGTGGAACGACGTGCCTTTCGAATAGCCGAGATTGCCACCGGCAATCGAGAGGACGCACTGGATATCCTGCAGGATGCCATGTACAAGCTGGTACAAAAATATGCAGCCCGTGACCCACAGGAGTGGGGACCATTGTTCCAGACCATACTGCAAAGTAAGATCAATGACTGGTACAGGCGTAACGCTGTCAGGAATCGCTTTCGCGTATGGTTTAATTTCGGTGACGACGATGGTGATGCAGATCCAGTACAGGGCCTGGAAGACGTCAACGCCCGGCAACCGGATGAAAAAATCCTCGCTGAAAAAAGCATTGATGAGCTTGAAGCGGCTTTGAAAAAGTTGCCAGGAAGACAGTTCCAGGCTTTTGTACTGAGAATGTGGGAGGGGCTTGATGTAGCGCAAACGGCACAGGCAATGAAATGTTCTGAAGGCAGCGTAAAAACACACTATTCACGAGCCATACATGCGCTCCGTGAAGAACTGGGAGAGCACTGGTCATGAGCCAACAGGACCAAGATGATGCATTCACAAGAAACCTGAAGCAAAGCCTGGATGCCAGCATTGATGGTCTTGATGGTGAGACCCTGTCTGCCATCACCCGGGCCCGGCATCGAGCTCTCGATCGTCGTAACAGGTCAGTGCAAACCTGGGGCTGGATACCTGCGGGGGCAGTGGCCACGATGTGCATGGCCCTGCTAGTCTATGTTTTTATTTCCAACCCGGGTGTTGAAGAAGCACCTGTTGTCGATGAACTGGAATTACTCTCGAACATTGAAGACATCGAATTACTTGAAGACCTCGAGTTTTATGAGTGGTTGGAAGACTATGAACTTCCCACCTAGGCTGGTATTGCTGATCATGATATTTACCTCTCCACTATCCTATTCACAAACCGATACCGGGGAAGACCTGCCGGGTGAGGAACTGCTTGAGTTTCTCGGTGAATGGGAGACCGAGGATGGAGAGTTGCTTGATCCTGCTGACTTTGAAGAAGAGGACTTTGCAGAGCTCCTGCAAATTACTGACGATGAATAAGCTTTTACCAGCATTCCTCTTCCTGCTATTGGTAAACCAGTACGTGGTTGCTGAAGAAGCACCCGCATGGGACAACCTGAGTGCGGAGCAGCAGTCAGTGCTTACACCGATGAAAGAGAGGTGGGACAGCATACCCGCCGAGCGCCGCCTGAAGCTGCAGCACGGTGCTGAACGCTGGAGCAAGATGACGCCTGACCAGAGAAGCCAGGCACAGGGAAAACTGCAGCGCTGGAAATCACTCGATCCGGCGAAACAGCAAAATATCAGGCAAAGACTTGAGCGTTACAAGAGCCTGGCCCCGGAAAAAAGGGATCGCCTGAAAAAACGCCACCAGTGGTTTAAAAGCCTGGACGAAGACGAAAGAAACGCCCTGCGTAAACAGTTCCAGTCAATGACCCCGGAACAGCGTCAGCAAATAAAAAGGGACCGCCGCAATATGAGTTCTGAAGATCGACGGCGTCTCAAGGAACGAGTCGACCGTATGTCTCCGCAGCAGAAGCGGGAGTTGCGAGAGAAGTGGAAAAACATGTCCGGTGAAGAACGTCGCAAGTTTATCCAGCAGAAAAAAGAAAATCGAAGACTCAACCAGGGCAATGACAGGAGTCAACGCCAGGATCGGCAACAACGTCAGCGAATATCACCCTCCCGCGACCCGGGTTGATCACCCGGGCTCGTGCCTCGTGAGCACGGTCATTCCAGTTCGTGCTTTTTCCCCTGGCGTTCCAGCTGCCTGATCCTGGATTTTAGATACCCCTTTAGTTTTGCATCCTGCAATACAAGTTCGCTGCCCGCGCGGATCGCTGCAAATGCAATCATGCTGATTAACATCAGTAGCAAAAGGGCAAAGACCCACGCAATGAAATAGGTCATTCGTACACCCTGGTGAGCATTTTGCTGGCCCGGTAAAGCTGCCTGGGCAGATGTGCTTGAATTTCCAGTTTCATTGAAGACCGCCTGTTGCAGCGACCTGTCCAGGTTTGAACCCCTTTCGATAGCGGCCGCCATTTGTTCAATTCGCAGAGGGTCACGATAAAGTCGCAGGGCCTCCAGCAGAACATGCACGCTTGCCCAGAGTCCGATAACCAGCAGGACTATACCGACACCGCGCACGAGGTGTCCCGGCCAATCCTGCGCTCGCGGTGCCTGCAGCTGGTCTCCAGCTTGCTCCTGCTTGTCTTCTTCGAACTCGTACATACTGTTTTCCATTCCAGCCGGATTATACCAGCTAGCTTCTCGCCTGCCCGTTCGAAACTGTCGAACAGTACAAGAAAATGAAGGCAATGCGACGGCCAGAAGTTATAATTCACGAAAATTAATTATAGTTAGCGTAACTTAAGTGCCATTACTTGAAGCAATAATTAGCTTGCAAGCGGGAGACATTAATATATGAGCCTGGGACCAGTGATGCTGGACCTTGAAGGGCCGGAATTAAGGCCCGCTGAACGGGAAATGTTGAAACACCCGCTGGTGGGTGGGGTGATCCTGTTTACACGGAATTATGTCAATACGGAGCAACTGGCTTCCCTGGTTCGCGAGATACATGAATTGCGCCAACCGTCCCTGCTTATCGCCGTCGATCATGAAGGCGGTCGAGTACAGCGTTTTCGAGATGGATTTACACGGCTACCTCCATGCAACTGTTACGGCGAGATCTACAACAACGAATCTCCTGAAGGGAAAACCGTGGCAGAAAGTGCCGGTTGGTTAATGGCCATGGAGCTTCTTTGCGTCGGGGTCGACTTCAGCTTCGCACCGGTCCTGGATGTCGACATTGGCCTTAGCCAGGTAATTGGCGATCGCGCTTTTCACAAGCGCCCGGAGGCAGTGATTGAACTGGCCGGCAGTTTTTGCCAGGGAATGAGACGTGCGGGTATGGTTGCCATAGGTAAGCACTTTCCGGGTCATGGTGGTGTAAAAGAAGATTCCCATCACGCGGTCCCGGTAGATAACCGCAGGTTCCAGGAAATAGTGAACAAGGACATGCTACCTTTTGAAAGGCTCTCCAACAGTCACTTGCAGGGTATTATGCCTGCGCACGTCATATATTCGGACGTTGATGAAAAACCGGCAGGATTTTCGGAACACTGGTTGTCAACTATCCTCAGGGGACAGCTCGGATTCCAGGGAACCATATTCAGCGATGACATCAGCATGGCCGGTGCCGAGGTGATGGGTAGCTACGAGGAGCGTGCAAAGGCTGCGCTTGATGCAGGCTGCGACATGGTTCTCGTGTGTAACAACCAGGAAGCTGCAGCCAGGGTTTTGCAATCCCTGCCCCACGAACCAAATCCTGCCTCGCAGCTTAGATTGATCAGGATGCACGGCCAGGCACCCGGCTATGGACTGGCAGAACTTCGGCAGCAGCCGGAATGGCAAAAAATCTCCACGCAAATGAAGAAACTGGATCTTGCCCCGGAGCTGGGGCTATGAAGTGCATTAGCTACCTCTGCCACCTCCTGCTGGCCATTTCCATTTTATGTCCAACAACATCGCTGGCGGCATTCAATGCACCGGAGTGCACACCGTGGCAGGAGACAGCTGAAACAGTTGCGGGGTTCGATTCCTACAAAAAGGGATTGTTGTGGAAACTTACTCACCCGGATAAAAAGGCAAGTTACCTGTTTGGCACCATCCACGTGGCCGATGAAAGGATTACAAACCTTCCCCCTGCCGTGTCTGGCGCTCTGAATGAGAGTCGTGTTTTTGCCATGGAAGTGTTACCCGAGCTGGGCGAAATGATGAGCTTTGCCAGCCTGATGTATTTCCAGGACGGCCGTCGTTTAACAGACATGATCTCCCCGCAGTTATTCAGTCGCGTCAGTGCATTGCTGCAGGGCTATCATATCCCCGCCGAAGCTGTAGCTATCATGAAACCCTGGGCGGCCTTCCTGACGATGAGTTACCCGGCTGAATTCGGTAAAGTGCTTGACCTGCAGTTACTGGAGATAGCGCAAAAAAACGGTGCTCAGATCAGCGGGCTTGAAACCCTGCTGGAACAGGTCAGTATTTTTGAAAACCTGGATATGGAAAAACAGCTACGATTGCTTGCAGATACCACCTGTCATTATGACATCATGGAAGCTGATTTTGAGAAAATGAAAACCCTGTATATGGCTCGTGACCTTGCCGGCTTGTACAACTACTCTCAAAGAAATGCTGACCCCGACGACGAACTGTATAATGAGCTGATGGACAAGCTGTTAACCAGGCGAAATTACAGCATGGCCGAACGTATGAAACCGATACTGGACAAGGGCGATGCCTTTATAGCAGTCGGTGCCATGCACCTTGCAGGAAAAGAAGGCCTGCTGAATTTACTCGCCGGTAGTGGCTTCCGGGTAACAAGGGTTTACTGATAATTAAAATTTCGATCATTGTTGACACGTTCTTGAGAGGATAGACATGGAATTTGAAGCTTACTTGTCGCAGGCACTGGATTACTTTAGATCCGAGTCCTGGGTGGTGCAGGTTTTCATTATCGTTTTCGTTTCCCTTCTGCTCGACTGGTTACAAAAGCGACTGCTGGCAAAATTGCATGAAAAGCTGCTCATCACAAGGAACTACTGGGACGACTCTCTTGTCGAGGCCGCGCAGCGACCGCTTACGGTATTAATCTGGGTTGTAGGTCTTTCTTTCGCGGCGGAAATTGTACAGCGGCAACAATCAGGCGCGATCATCTTTGAAGCAGTGGATCCTATTCGTGAAGTCGGGGTCATCGTTTGCCTGGCATGGTTCCTGGTTCGATTTGTACGACTCGCTGAACATAATATTATCAAGCAGTGTATTGAAGCCGGCGAGCCTTTTGACAGGACAACTGCAGATGCTATCGCCAAGCTGCTCAGAATATCCATTGTTATCACTGCCGGCCTCGTCATCCTGCAAACCCTTGGCTACAGCATATCCGGTGTGCTGGCTTTTGGTGGTATTGGTGGTATAGCCGTTGGTTACGCGGCCAAGGATCTGCTGGCCAACTTTTTCGGTGGCTTGATGATTTACCTGGATCGGCCTTTTGACGTGGGTGACTGGGTTCGCTCACCGGACCGCCAGATTGAAGGCACGGTTGAAAAAATCGGCTGGAGAATTACCTGTATTCGAACATTTGACAAGCGACCGCTTTATGTACCGAATGCGGTTTTTACAACCATAGCCGTAGAAAACCCTTCGCGAATGACCAATCGTCGTATCTATGAAACCATCGGTATTCGCTACGATGATGCCTCGCTCATGCCTGCTATTGTTAATGATGTTCGCAAGATGCTTGAGTCCCACGATGAAATTGATACACGGCAGACGCTGATTGTGAATTTCAATGAATTTGCCCCATCATCACTGGACTTTTTTGTCTATACCTTCACCAAGACCACCAACTGGATCCGCTTTCACCGCATTAAGCAGGACGTGATGCTGAAAATCATCGAGATTATTGAAGGACACGGGGCAGAATGCGCCTTTCCAACCTCGACTATTCACCTGGCTTCAAGCCCTGCAGAGCCCCTCGAATAGTAACTTCCCGTTAAACAGCATGGGCGGGCTTCCCAGCGCAGGCTTATGCCTGTAATCTTCGCCTCACCATGAAACTCTCGTTTACAAAAATGCACGGTCTCGGTAACGATTTTGTCGTTATCAACGGTCTCGACCAGCCTTTCGAGCCTGCTGCTGACTTGATGCGTCACATTGCCGATCGACGCCGGGGCGTGGGTTGCGACCAGGTGTTACTGATCGAGGAAAGTGATAGCGATGCAGCGGATTTTCGATATCGAATCTTCAACGCCGACGGCAATGAAGTTGAGCAATGCGGGAACGGGGTTCGCTGTATTGGGAAATACCTGGAAAACCGGGAGCTGTTACAAAAGCCAACCGCCAGTCTCATGACCTGCAATGGCCTTATGACCATCCACTATGAGCAGGATGGACAGGTACGGGTTGACATGGGCGCACCCGTATTTGAGCCCCGGGACATTCCACTTGCCCTTGACGAGAGACAGTCAAGCTATGAAATCTCCCAGGGCGATGTATCCCTGCAGCTGATGGCGGTGTCCATGGGCAACCCCCATGCTGTTCTGCTGGTGGAAGACGTGGATAAGGCAGACGTGGAGTTCCTAGGGCCGCTGGTGCAATCCCAGCCGCTTTTTCCCAACGGTGTCAATGTCGGTTTCATGCAGGTTGTCGATACCGGGGCCATTCGCCTGCGCGTATATGAGCGAGGTGTTGGAGAAACTGATGCCTGCGGAAGCGGAGCCTGTGCTGCTGTCGCTACGGGTATAAATGCTGGTAGACTTGGGCCTGAGGTAGTTGTGTCGCTTAACGGCGGAGATTTAAAGATAAACTGGGACGGTGAGGGTCAGCCACTATGGATGACCGGACCGGCAGTTACAGTATACGAAGGGCAGATTGAAATATGAGCACAGCTTCAGAAGACAACTATGAAGCACCAGGCCTGAGTGGCGAAGATATAGCTGAATATCTCAGGACCCATCCTGAATTTTTTAACGAGTATCCGGATCTACTCACTGACATTCGAATTCCCCATGCCAGTGGAGATGCGATTTCTCTCGTAGAACGACAAATGACCGCTTTACGCGAGGCCAATGATCAGGCCCGCAAGAGAATGCATGAGCTCATCGAGATAGCACGCCAGAATGAAGAGCTGGCCCGACGCATGCACCAGCTGGCGCTGACCCTCATGGATGCCGCTGAACCGAAAGATATCTTCAGCACACTTTATGACAACCTGAAAAAGAATTTTCGCGCTGACAAGGTTTCCGTGAGACTGTTTGCCGATCCCGCTTTCGTGGATACCTATGCAGGTGAAGAATTTTCCGGGTCGATGGTATCGGAACAATCCCTGTTCAAGACGATCATCGAGAAACGCATGCCGCTGAGTGGACGCCTGAAGCGGCAGCAGCAGGTCTTCCTGTTTGGCGATGACGGGGATGAAATTGCCTCAGCAGTGATGGTCCCGCTTCACGGCCCGGGTTGGGGGGGTATCATGGCGATTGGCAGTTTCAACGCTGACCGTTTCCAGGAAAGCATGGGTGTTGAGCTGCTGGCGAATATGGGCGAAGTGCTCAGCCTCATATTAAAACCATGGGTTGTCGAGAAATAATCCTGGATTCCAGGCCAGTCCTGCCGTGAGTTAAATGTAACGATGCTCACCCGGCCACGAAAACTTATTCACCCCTGAAGCAGCATGCACGCTGATCAAATTGCCCACTTTGATGCCTTCCTGGAATCACTGCATCACCTGTCGGAAAATACCCGCAAGGCATACTTGAGGGATATGTCCGACTTTCGCGATTATTGTGAAAACAACAGCGTGGAAAGCTGGACAGATATGGATGGGCGCCGCATGCGCGCCTATGTTGCAGAACGTCACCGCCAGGGCCTGTCGGGTCGAAGTTTACAGCGACGACTCTCGGCCATCAGGGCCTTTTACCGTTACCTGGTTCGACAGGGCCAGGCAGAAAATAATCCTGCGCAGGGGGTGATGACACCAAAGACCCCGCGTAAATTGCCCAGTGCCCTTGACGTGGACCAGAGCAATCAACTGGTCGAAATAAAGGATGATGACAGCCTGGCAAACCGGGACCGCGCCATGCTTGAATTGATGTATTCCTGCGGCTTGCGTCTTTCTGAGCTGGTAAACCTTGACCTGGACAGCATCGATTACCGGGATGCACTGGTAACGGTCATCGGCAAGGGAAACAAGACCCGCGTGATTCCCGTTGGCAGTCACGCGCTTGCTGCTATTCAGGTATGGCTCAAGGAACGCAGCAACATGGCGACTCCCGGGGAGGACGCGCTTTTTGTCAGCAAGCGGGGCACACGGATCAGTCATCGCAGCGTGCAGCAACGGCTGCAACAGTGGGCGGTGAAACAGGGTTTGCATGGACACGTTCACCCGCACATGCTCAGGCATTCCTTTGCTACACACATACTTGAATCCAGCAGTGACCTGAGGGCTGTCCAGGAATTACTCGGGCACGCCGATATCAGCACGACCCAGGTTTACACCCATCTCGATTTTCAGCACCTTGCCCAGGTGTATGACGAAGCTCACCCCCGCGCTCGAAAAAAAAGCGGTAACTGACAGGTTTCAGGGTAACTTCCTGATTATTTGACTGTTTTCCCCTTGAAAAAGTTGTATTTGTCTCAATATACCTGATGCTGGCAGCGTGGCTGCCGTGACAGGTCAGGCAGGTGTGGTAATCGCGCTAAATGTGGAATAATCGCGCTTCGCCTGGAACCGATTATACGGAGACAAATTTTGAAACAGTTTCGAGGTACAACCATCCTGTCAGTGCGCAGGGACAAGCATATTGTCATTGGCGGGGATGGACAGGTGTCGCTGGGCGATACCGTCATGAAGGGCAATGCCCGCAAGGTAAGACGCCTGTACAGGGATCAAATCCTCGCCGGCTTTGCCGGTGGTACGGCAGATGCTTTCACACTTTTTGAGAGATTCGAGGGAAAACTGGAAAAGCACCAGGGAAACCTGATGCGTTCAGCGGTGGAACTGGCCAAGGACTGGCGAACTGATCGCATGCTGCGCAGGCTGGAAGCCATGTTGTGCGTGGCTGACCAGTCTACGTCTCTCATCATCTCCGGCAATGGCGATGTCATTGAGCCGGAGGATCAAATCATGGCAATCGGCTCCGGTGGTGCCTACGCCAGGTCGGCCGCGCGCGCCCTGCTTGAAAACACGGATATGGATGCTCGAGCGATCGTGGAAAAGTCCCTCGGCATCGCCGCTGATGTGTGTGTCTATACGAACACATCGCTGACTATCGAAGAATTGAAGTAATACAGGAAATCCCATGCAGGAATTAGCACCACGTGAAATTGTCCAGGAACTGGATAAACATATCATTGGCCAGGACTCGGCGAAGCGGGCCGTGGCCATCGCATTGCGCAATCGCTGGCGACGTGCCCAGGTTGATGATGCACTTAGAAACGAAATTACACCCAAGAATATCCTGATGATTGGCCCCACCGGCGTGGGCAAGACTGAGATAGCCCGTCGCCTGGCCAAACTGGCCGATGCACCGTTTATCAAGGTGGAAGCGACCAAGTTTACCGAGGTTGGCTATGTTGGTCGCGACGTGGAATCGATCATTCGCGATCTTGCTGATGTCGCGGTGAAACAGACCAGGGAACTGGAGCTTGAAAAAGTTCAGCCACGGGCACAGGTTGCTGCCGAAGACAGGGTGCTGGATATTCTCCTGCCGCGGGCACGCAGCTGGGAAGACGGTGGTGACGACAATGACAGCGGTAGTGCCACCCGGGATCGTTTTCGCGAAATGCTCAAATCCGGCGACCTGAGTGAAAGGGAAATTGAAGTAGAGCTGGATTCCCCGGCTATCGGTGTAGAAATCATGGCTCCGCCGGGAATGGAGGAAATGACCGGGCAGCTGCAGAACATGTTTCAAAATGTCTCAGGTGGCAGGAAGAAAACACGCAAGCTCAAGGTAAGCGAAGCGCTGGTGCTGCTTGAAGAGGAGGAAGCTGCAAAACTGGTAAACGACGATGAAATTAAAATAAGAGCCCTCGAAGCGGTGGAGCAGAACGGACTCGTGTTTCTTGATGAGCTGGACAAGGTTTGTGGGCGTTCTGAGACCAGTGGGCCCGACGTATCCCGTGAAGGTGTGCAAAGAGACTTGTTACCCCTGGTGGAAGGCAGCACGGTATCCACCAGGTATGGAATGGTTAAAACGGATCACATTCTTTTTATTGCATCCGGTGCCTTTCATCTCAGCAAACCTTCTGACCTGATCCCTGAACTACAGGGAAGGTTGCCTATACGCGTAGAATTAAGCGCGCTGGGTGTCGAAGATTTTGTGCGAATTCTTACCGAGCCAGATGCCTCGCTGACGGAACAATATGCCGCATTGCTCGCCACCGAAAACCTGTCTTTGACTTTTTCCGGGGATGGTATCAGGCGCATTGCTGAAATTGCATGGCATGTGAATGAAACAACGGAAAATATCGGGGCCCGGCGTTTACATACCGTGATGGAGAGATTACTTGAAGTGCTGTCCTTTGAGGCTACCGACAAAAGTGGAGAGAGCGTAGAGATTGATGCTGCATACGTGGATGATCATCTTAACGAACTCATGCAGGACGAAGATCTTTCCCGTTACATTTTATGATCAATATTGGAAACCGGATAAATGCCAGATACAAAGCCGTATCCCGTCACACTGAATTTAAAAACAAAATCACGCTTGCTTGAAATCGAATACGATGATGGCAGGAAGTTTGAACTCGGCTGCGAGTTACTCCGCGTGTATTCACCGTCAGCTGAGGTCCGGGGACATGGTCCCGGGCAGGAAGTCCTGCAAACAGGAAAAGAAAACGTCAACATTGAAAATATCGAGGCCGTGGGCAACTACGCCGTCAAGCTGGTTTTTGATGATGGACATGACAGTGGGCTTTACACCTGGGATTACCTCTATGACCTCGGCCTAAAACAGGAAGAATACTGGCAAAAATACCTGCATGCCCTTTCCCATGCAGGTTATGAAAGACAGCAACAGTAAGCTGAAACGGGCTGTTTCCTGTAGAATACCTACACAGTTAATTGCTTGACGCAGGCAACATGAAACAGGAACAGACGGATTTTGGCTTTGAAAAAGTAAGCCCCCATGAGAAAACTCGCCGGGTCGGCGAAGTTTTCAGCTCGGTTGCCTCCCGCTATGACCTGATGAATGACCTGATGTCCCTCGGTATTCATCGAGCCTGGAAGCGTTACACCGTGGAATTCGCCCGCATAAAAAAAGGCGCCAGGGTACTTGATGTTGCAGGCGGTACCGGGGACATGTCAGCACTTTTTCACCAGGATGCCGGGCAGGGTGGCCTTGTTATCGTCAGCGACATCAATAATGCCATGCTGAGTGAGGGTAGAAACAGTTTGCTCGACAGGGGCATGAGCAAGGGCTTGCACTATGTCCAGGCCAATGCCGAGGCCCTTCCTTTTGCAAAGAACTTTTTCGATTGTGTATCCATATCTTTTGGCCTGAGAAATGTCACAGACAAGGCCGCTGCATTACGTTCCATGTACGATTGCACAAATTATGGTGGCAAGGTCCTGATCCTGGAATTTTCAGAAGTCGTGCTGCCGGTGCTGGCACATGTCTATGACTTTTATTCTTTCAAGGTTATTCCCCATATTGGCGAGCTGGTGGCCCGCGACAGGGACAGCTACCAGTACCTGGTCGAGTCGATCCGCATGCATCCGGACCAGGAAACCTTGAAACAAATGATGGAAGATGCCGGGTTTTCCAGGGTCCAGTATAATAATCTCAGTGGCGGTATAGTCGCTCTCCATTCAGGCTACAAGTTGTGATGGACACGTTGAAAAACCGTAAGCTTTATCCTGCCGTGGTGAGTACAGCATGATACTTGCCGAGCTAGAAAGGCATCTGAACAAGCTGATAGCCCTTGATGAAGATGCGATGACGGAGTTAGCACGTCTTGAAGGCAAATTGATCCAGCTGAACCTGTTGAATACAAGGGCATGTTACTACCTGGCCCCGGGGAGTCACGGGATACGAGTGAATTTAACTTGCGAAGGGAATGTAGACGTGGTGATAAGCGGTACACCGACTGCATTAATGTCGCAGGTAATACAGAAGGATGATGTGGGTATCAGTCCCTCTGATATTGAGATCAGGGGCGATGTTGCCGTGGCGCAGGAATTTCAACGAATACTCAGGGAGATAGATGTTGACTGGGAAGAAGGATTGTCTCACTGGTTTGGTGATGGTATTGCCCATCATCTCGGGCGCTTTATACGCGGCGCTGCAGGTTTCCTGGAAAATTCCAATACGAAACTGCAGGAAGATGTCAGCGAATACCTCAGGTTCGAAAAGGAAGTCAGTATTGAAAAGGACGAAATGGAGAGTTTCAGTATTGGTGTAGATGAACTGCGAAATGACGTTGAGCGCCTGAAGCAAAGAATAGCCAGGCTTGAAAGAAACTAAACAGAACTTTAACTCGACATGTTGACAATCAACCAGGCAATGCGACTTTTATCGATTCAGCGTGTGCTTGTGCGTCACGGCCTGGATGAACTTATTCTCGCCCTGCATATTTTTCGTCCGATTCGATCCATAGAGCGCATGCTACCCTGGAACTGGATCAGGAAGGAGCGTGGTTCAAAGGCCGAAAGGCTGCGTTTAGCCCTGGAGGAGCTGGGGCCGATTTTTGTAAAGTTCGGGCAGATTCTTTCCACGCGCCGGGACCTGCTTCCGGAGGAGTTTGCGAATGAGCTGGCGCGCTTACAGGACGCTGTACCACCGTTTCCGGGAGAGCTTGCTCGAGAGATTATCGAAGATGCCTTTGCGCGTCCGATTAACGAGATATTTCTCGAGTTTGACGAGGTGCCGCTTGCTTCCGCATCCATAGCACAGGTGCACAAGGCCGTGTTGATGGATGGCAGAGAAATGATAGTCAAGGTTGTCAGGCCGGAGATTGAGAAGGTTATCAAGCGCGACATTGGTCTCATGCACGTTCTCGCAGCCAAGGCTGAAGTTTACTGGGACGCCGCAAGAAAACTGAAACCCACAAATGTCGTCTCCGAATTTGAGAAAACCCTCATTGATGAACTGGACCTGATGCGAGAGGCGGCTAACGCATCGCAGCTTCGACGAAACTTCAGGGACTCGGAGCTGCTCTATGTGCCGGAGGTGGAATGGGATTATACAAGCAGTAACGTGATGGTCATGGAGCGCATCAGCGGCATACCGGTGAGTGATGTAGAAAGCCTGAAGCAGGCTGGCGTGGATCTCAAGCGTCTTGCAGAAAACGGTATCGAGTTGTTCCTTACCCAGGTTATCCGTGACAGTTATTTCCACGCTGACATGCACCCGGGCAACATCTTTATTCGACCGGGAGAAAATGGGGCGGCCCAGATAGTCGTTGTGGATTTCGGAATCATGAGTTCCCTTAGCGAGTTTGACCAGCGTTATCTTGCTGAGAATTTCCTTGCATTTCTAAACAGGGATTACAAGAAGGTTGCGACACTGCACGTGGATTCAGGATGGGTGCCGGCGAACACCAGGGTTGACGACTTTGAATCTGCCATTCGCACCGTGTGTGAACCAATGTTTGATCGTTCTCTTGACCATATTTCCTTTGGCACGATCCTGCTGCGACTGTTTCAAACAGCACGTGAATTTAATATGCCAATATTGCCGCAGCTGATACTACTTCAAAAAACACTGGTTAATGTTGAAGGCCTTGGGCGACAGCTCTACCCGCAACTGGATGTCTGGAAAACCACCAAGCCCATGTTTGAACACTGGATGAACAAGCGGATCGGGGTAGGAAGCCTGATAGAGGGAACGAAGTATAACATTCCACACTGGGTAGACCGACTTCCGGATTTGCCAAACAAGGTCATAGACCTGGTGGAGAGAATGCGCGAGGGTAAGATCCATGTTGAGTGGCATTCCGAGGAACTTGAGCGATTGCAGGCAGAGATGCACCAGTACAATCGCCGAAATATCCTGGCAATTATCGGCTCGTCCCTGGTACTTGGCGGAGTTGTCCTGTACGGCCTGTACGGACTCGATGGAGGTGGACCGATCCTGGTGGGTGACTCCCCGCTGGTATCCTGGATACTTGGAGGCTGTGGTCTCGGTGTGCTGTGGATGGCGATAAGGAAGTAAGGTCCAGGGGATAGACCTATGGAAAGGCCTGGTTTTTCAGTGATACTTTCTTGAACTGCTGCCCGCGTTTTTTACGTTTCAACATTTGCCTCGGACTGATTAACTTTACGCCTGTTGTGTCCAGCAGCAACAGGTTTCTTGAAAGTACGGACAGGGTCTGCGGGTGCGGGTGTCCGATAGCAAGAGCGACGCCCTTGCGTCTCGCGATTTCCAGGAGCTTGTCAAATTGTTGCTGGATGGCCTCGTCTGACTGTTCGTTATCAAGAAAAACATCGCGACTCAGGTAGGGCAATTTCGCCTCGCGGGCAATATTGGCGGCCACGCTCTGGTTGCTGGTGACACTGTCCACGTAATACTTGTTGTGCAACTTCAGCGACTCCATTAACCACTCCATGTGCCCCGGGTGACGGGTCAGCAGGCTGCCCATGTGATTATTAACACCAGTGGCGTGGGGAATGGATTGTATACCGAGTTCAAGCGTGCGGTTAAATTCCTCTCGCGTCATTTGCAGGGTCAGTGCACCGGGCCCGAGAAAATCATTCTTCTCATCTTCTGTTGCCTGCATGGGCATGTGAACAAGCACATCCTTGCCGAGGCTATTGGCGAGAGCCGACATTTTCCTTGCATGGGGCGAGTGAGGCATGATGGCATAGGCTACCTGGCCCGGTAATCCAATGGCCCTGATATCCTCGTGGAGTCGATACCCTATGTCATCAATAATGATGGAGATGGTTGGTTGCGAGCTGTCATCGGCATACACCGGTGAAAGTACGCCGCAGGCAACAAGACCACTTACAAGGACAATGTAATTGAGGATGTTCTGCATTCAGACGACAGGTCAGGACTGCTTGTTTAATATGATCAGGCCTTTCAGAACGTTTAACGCTTCATAGAGGGCATAGTCTCGCTTGGCCAGGGGTACACTGGCTTTCTTTTCAGCTTCCTCTTCGCTATTTTCACTGGCTTCATTCTCGGTATCATTTTCAAGATGTCTCGCCAGGTTGGCTTCCTTGATAGTGTTATTCGAGCTCTCCAGTGCCTCGATCTTGACCCTGTCAATCACGATATCCGGGGTGATACCGGATGCCTGGATAGAGCGGCCATTGGGTGTGTAGTAGCGTGCAGTGGTCAACTTGAGAGCAGACTCAGTTTCAAGTGGAAGAACAGTTTGTACCGAGCCTTTTCCAAAGGTCTGTTCGCCCATGATAATGGCACGATTATGATCCTGCAGCGCACCGGCGACAATTTCCGAGGCGGATGCTGAACCTCCGTTAACCAGGACGATCAGGGGTGCCTTGCTGAGCATGTCTTCTGGCTTGGCACTGAATTTCAATTTTGAATCTTTTACCCGGCCCTCGGTGTAAACGATCAGGCCTTTTTCCAGGAAAAGATCCGATACCGCGACAGCTGCGCCGAGCACCCCACCGGGGTTGTTTCTCAGGTCGAGGATGAGACCTTTCAGCTCATCTTTACTGTCACTCGTCATTGTTTCCAGGGCTGTTCTCATGTCCTCGCCGGTATGAGCCTGGAACTGGGAAATGCGCAGGTAACCAAGACCTGGTTCAAGGATTTCGCTTCTGACACTTTTAACCTTGATAATTGCCCTGGTGATAACAAGGGTAAACGGTGCATCTGTACCCTCGCGCACCACGGTAAGCGTGATATCTGTACCGGGCTTACCGCGCATGGACTTGACGGCATCATTCAGGGCCATTCCCTTGACCGGCACATCATCCAGTCGAATGATGAGATCGCCTGTCTGAATACCTGCTCGCTGGGCAGGTGTATCATCAATGGGAGAGATGACTTTTACGAAACCATTCTCCATACCGACTTCGATACCAAGACCACCAAATTCTCCAGAGGTGCCTTCCTGCAAGTCATTGTAGGCACTCTTGTCGAGGTAGGCTGAATGGGGATCCAGGCCCTCGAGCATGCCGCGAATAGCATTTTCAAGTAATTCCCTGTCATTCACTTCCTGCACGTAGTCGTTCTTGATCTTGACGAAGACCTGGGTGAAGGTTTTCAGCTCGTCAAGGGGCAGGGCTTCCGCTGCTTCTGCGGGCGGGCTCTCCATGCTTTCGGCTTCCTGCGCAAGCAGGGCAGGCGAGCAAAAGGCCAGGGTAATAGCGAGAAAAAGTGGTGCAAATATAGATTTCATAAAAACTCCAGTGTTCAAATTACAGGCGCCGGGCCGATACATCTTTGACCGGAAATAGGGCTACAGGTTGCCTGCTTGCCATGCAATATTTCCATGTTACAGCATACAGGCCTAATTACATAAGCGAAAAGCCAGGTTCAGTTACGACACCACAACGCAGGGTTTACCGGGCTTCCGCCCTGGCGAATTTCGAAATACAGCGCGGACCGGCCCTGTCCGCCGGAGTCGCCAACGCGGGAAATAGTTTCGCCCGCAAGAACCCAGTCCCCCGGTTTTTTCAACAGGCGTTCATTGTGTCCGTACAGGCTCATGTATCCTTCGCCATGGTCAAGTATCATCAGTAGTCCCATATTCCTGAACCAGTCAGCAAAAACCACTTTACCCGTGGTAACCGCTTTTACTTCGACGCCGGAACTTGCAGCAATAGTGACTCCCTGCCACTTCAGCTTGCCACCTTTTCTCAGGCTTCCAAAGCGACTCAGTATCTTTCCCTTTACCGGCCAGTCGAGGCTGCCTTTCAATGTCCTGAATGGCGTCATGTCTTCAAAAATCTGTACCGCGAGATCTTCCTGCTTCAGTTCATCAACAAGACGGCTTAACTGGAGTTCGTTTTGCTGCAGGAGCTGAAGTTGATTTCCCTGCTGCTGGATAAAAGCCTCCAGCCTGGTACGGGTTTCTTCTCGTGACTCGCGCGAGGTCCGAAAGTCTGCGAGCCGGGCACTGTGCGCTTCCTTAAGCCTGGTCAGTTCCGCGGTTTCCCTCTCCACCTTGTCCTGTAAGCTCGATAATTCCTCGAGGGAATCCTGGATCAGGTTAATGCGCCGACCTCTTGCCTCCACGTCATAGTTGTAATACGCGAGCACACGACCAACCCTGTCGGGGGATTGCTGGTTTAATAACAGCTGCAGGTAATTGCTGCGACCGGTTTTATAGGCTGCGCGAATTTGCTGTGAAAGATGCAGGCGTTGTTCTGACAGCACTCTTTCCTGCACCATGCTTTGTGATTCAAGCCTGGCGAGCTTTTCATTGCCCGACTCAATTCCCACCTCGAGCTGGCGAATTTCCCCGGAGATAGAGGCAGCCTGGCTTTCGTTTTCTTCGAGTTCCAGGTAAAGCTGTTCTATGTCACTTTTTGCATCGTCAATGCTGGATTCCACCTGTCGAATCTGGCTTCGAATGTTTTCCAGCTTGTGACTTTTTTCAACTTCCCGGGTGTTGATTTCGCCGGCGTTGATGCTGCTGCACAGGAACAGGGACAGGAAAAAGAGTTGCACGTGGCACGGGGTGACGCTGCCCCGGGTCATTACGGTGGGTACTACTTCAGGTACCGGGCTCATCTTCCGCAACGGCAAAGATCGGTCGACCTGTCATTTCATCCGGCTGACCCACACCCATCAGGTAGAGCATGCTCGGTGCAAGGTCACACAGCGCGGCCTTATCATTCACCACTTCAGCCTGTCTTCCCACGTAGACAAGTGGCACCAGGTTATTTGTGTGTGCCGTGTGAGGCTGTTCCTTTCCGTTAACCTGTTCACGCATCTGCTCGGCGTTACCATGATCCGCAGTGATGAGGATTTCTGCACCGGATTCATGTGCTGCCTGTTGAATCATGTCAAGGCACACATCAAGAGTCTCTATGGCCTTGACGGCTGCCTCGTAGTTCCCCGTGTGACCTACCATGTCAGCATTGGCAAAATTGCAGATAATGGCGTCGTAGGTACCACGCTTGATCGCGTCTACCATTTTCTCAGCAACTTCAATGGCATTCATCTCGGGCTGTAAATCATAAGTAGCGACATGCGGCGATGGCACCAGGATACGATCTTCATTTTCAAAAACCCGTTCCTCGCCACCGTTAAAGAAGAAGGTCACGTGGGCATACTTTTCCGTTTCCGCGATACGCAGCTGTCGCAGCCCAAGGTTTGCAACATATTCGCCAAAAACGTTACTGTGTTTTTGCGGTGGGAATATAACCGGAAAATCAAAATCAGACTTGTACTGGGTAAGGCTGACAAATGCCGAGAGCGCTGGTTGCCGCTTTCGCTCAAAAGATTTGAAATCTTTCCTGGCAAAGGCCATGGACAACTGGCGCGCACGGTCAGCGCGGTAGTTGGCAAAAATCACTACATCTCCGTCACGGATACTGTGAACTTCATCGGTATTCCCGGCAATCACCGTCGCTTTTACAAATTCATCCGTCTCACCCCTTGAATACGCATCATCAAGCGCGCTCAGCACGTCACTGGCCATGAATTCAGCCTTGCCATCAACGATGAGTTCATAGGCGGAACTGGTACGATCCCAGTTCTGGTTACGGTCCATGGCGTAATATCGACCTACCACGCTGGCAATACGACAGCGCTCAATAGCGGAAACCTTGTCACTGGCGCTGGCAAGAAACTCGGCAGCACTCCGGGGAGCCGTATCACGTCCATCAAGAAAGGCATGCAGGTATATTTCCGAGTCGCAATTCTCACTGGCCAGTTGCAGCAGGGCGAATACGTGGTCCTGGTGGCTGTGAACGCCACCGGGTGACAACAGGCCCATGACGTGCAATGCACCGCCAGAATGCTGCAGGTCTTCGAGCGCCTGCTTCAGTGCCGGGTTTTCAGCAAGTGAGCCATCTTCTATGGCACGGGTAATTCGCGTGAAATCCTGGTCGATGACCCGGCCGGAACCGATGTTCATGTGGCCTACCTCGGAATTTCCCATCTGCCGGTCAGGCAGGCCCACCGCTGTGCCCGAGGCGTCTATCAGGGTCCGGGGAAAATCATGCCAGAGCCGGTCCCAGGTTGGAGTATTGGCGTTGGAAATCGCATTCCAGGCCGAGATCTCGGCCTGTCCCCAGCCGTCAAGGATGATCAGGATAACAGGATTACAGGACATAAATGTGCGGTCTCAGCAGGTGAACAAATAGGACTCAGTCTCGCAGCGTAGGGTTCAGCAAGGGAAAAATTTTTGTCAGGTTGGCAAGCATCGGCTGTATGAACGTCAAATTCCGCACTGTCATGTGTAATTTCGCAGGGAGTTTAGCATGAAAGCCGCTTCAGACCGAAGCCTGGCCTTTGCTCATACTGTTTCTTAACTGCCGCTGATCACGTATTATTCGCAGCTCATTTTAACCGCATTACATGCAATTTTGCCGCCCTATGGAAAGACTACCGGAATTTGTCGCCAATCACCTGTTCCTGGTGATGCTGTTTATTTCCATCCTGATCCTGTTAACGTGGAATATATTCGGTTCTGCAATATCGGGTATTCGGCAGGTAAACCCGGCGGAATTGACCCATCTCATGAACCGGCAGGATGCAGTAGTCGTTGACCTGCGTTCGTCCGAGGATTTCCTCGGCAGCCACATTCTCAACGCGATCAATATCCCTGACAAGGATGTGCAGGAGAGAAAGTCCGAACTGGAGAAGTACAAGGCTCAGCCGGTGGTGCTCTGTTGTGCGACCGGTTCAAGTTCTTCTCGTATAGCCCGCCTGCTGAAGATGGAAGGATTTGAGAAGGTGTTTTCCCTGGCGGGAGGTATTGCATCCTGGCGTAATGCGAATTTACCCTTAACCAAAGATACCAAGGAATAATTATTTATCATGACTGAAGAGAATGAATCCCAGGCCGCAGCAGCCGGTGACGAGATTTCGCAGGGACAGTTTGGAATTCAAAAAATTTATGTAAAGGACATTTCATTTGAAGTGCCCGACTCACCCATGGTGTTTCAACAGGAATGGTCGCCGTCCGTGAACATGGACATCGCGAATTCAGCGACCCAAATCGGCGAAGGCCTGTTTGAAGCTGTGCTGAACGTGACAATTACAGTTAGCACCGACGATAAAACAATGTACCTGGTCGAGGCACAGCAGGCAGGAATATTCCAGATAACCGGTTTGCCGGAAGATGCATTGAACAAGCTTCTTTCAGTGAGTTGTCCAAATATCCTGTTTCCCTTTGTACGTGAACTCATTTCTGACATTGTCATTCGCGGTGGCTTTCCGCAATTACTGCTTTCCCCGGTAAATTTCGAAGCGCTGTACGTACAGAAGATGCAACAGGAAGCCCAGCAGCAGGGTGATGGGGCTACTCACTAGGCCCTGGCAAGCGCATTTAATTCGAGTCGCAAATGGCTGCAAGAGAAATACTGGTAATTGGTGCAGGTTCATGGGGCACTGCGCTTGCCCTGGTACTGGCCCGCAATGGACATGATGTTTACATCTGGGACATTGTTAAGGAGCATATCGAGGAGATAAACCGCAGCGGTGAAAACGCAAGGTATTTGCCTGGCGTTGAATTCCCCTCGAACTTAAGGGCCATAGACGATATTTCGCAATGTGCCACGGTGGAAGATGTTGTTATGGCGATGCCCTGCGCCGGCCTTACGGCTTCACTGGAACTGTTAAAAACAACCCTGGAAAATACATCCCCACGAATATGCCTCGCCTGCAAGGGCTTTGAGCCAACGTCCAATTCACTCAACAGCCTGGTAGCAGAGAAAGCCCTTGGCTCGCGTGAACTGGCAGTCATATCCGGGCCGTCATTTGCCGGGGAGGTGGCTGCAGGTTTGCCCACTGCGATTACAATTGCATCCGCAAATGAAGCAACCGCCGATCATTTTTCCGGTCTGTTTCACAGTGAACGTTTCCGCACATACACCAATGATGATGTTATCGGCGTGCAGGTGGGTGGTGCCGTGAAAAACGTCATTGCCATTGCTGCAGGTATCGCCGATGGACTCGGGTATGGCGCCAATACTCGAAGCGCCCTGATGACGCGAAGCCTGGCAGAGATCATGCGCCTTGGTATTGCCCTGGGCGGGCGACGCGAGACATTCATGGGCCTGGCCGGTCTCGGCGACCTGATCCTCACCTGCACTGACAATCAATCCCGAAACCGTCGTTTTGGTCTTGCACTGGCAAAGGGAATGAGCATCGAAGAGGCGAAACAGGAAATCGGACAGGCCATAGAAGGTATCGTCACGACCTCTGTCGTATTTGAACTGGCGCGGGAACATGATGTCGATATGCCTGTCACGGAACAGGTGCACAACATCCTGCAGTCCCGTTGTAGTGCTGAAGAAGCGGTATTAAATCTACTGGCCAGGGAAGCGAAATCAGAAATATAACCTGGGCGACCTGGTAGCCGGGTTGAACATACCGGGTCATGTTTCCCCCTGTAAGGGATAACCCACGCCGCATGCAAGCCGGGGTCAACGACCGCAGCGCACCCCGGGATCAACTACCCGGGAAGTTCATCTGTCGCCAGGCTTCATACACGATGATAGCCGCGGCATTGGACAGGTTGAGGCTTCGGCTCTCTTCTTTCATGGGAATTCGAAGCACCCTGTCCTGGTCAAATGTATCAAGCAGGGATCGAGGCAAGCCGCGGGTTTCCGGGCCCATCAGGAAAGCATCGTTATCACGGAACTCAATGTCCGCATAGCAGCTTGTCCCTCGAGTAGACACTGCAAAGACTCTCAGCGATTTATTGAGCTCGATGAATTCCTCGAAAGAGGCGTATTCAAGAATATTGGCAAACTCGCTGTAATCAAGACCGGCCCTCCTGAGTTTCCTGTCGTCCAGTTCAAAGCCGAGCGGGTGAACCAGGTGCAAAATCGCCCCGGTGTTGGCGCAAAGGCGTATAATGTTGCCGGTATTGGGCGGAATCTCTGGCTGGTATAACACGAGGTGTAACATAAAAAGTAAAACAAGAGTTGCTTATGTGCAGTGACAGAACAAGTGAGCTGATAAAAACCGAATTTTGCGGCCTGGCCTTTAATTCTCCCCTGGTATTACTGTCAGGTTGTGTCGGCTTTGGCGAAGAATACACCCGGGTAGAGGGATTTTCCAACAGGGATGTAGGCGCAATCTGCCTCAAGGGCACGACACTTGAAGCAAGGCTTGGTAACCAGCCTCACCGCCTGGCAGAGACGCCCATGGGCATGTTGAATTCAATAGGCCTGCAAAACCCCGGCGCCAGGAAAGTGGTCGAAGAATACCTGCCCGGACTGGATTTCGAGGAAACCCGCTTTATCGCAAACATTTCCGGTTCTACCGTTGAAGAGTACGAAGAGGTGGCGAGGATATTTGACGACTCGCCCATCGATGCCATGGAAATTAATATTTCCTGCCCGAATGTTAAGGAAGGTGGCGTGACTTTCGGCAATGACCCGGATATGTCAGCCAGGGTTGTCGAGGCATGTCGTCGAGCCACCAGCAAGCCACTGGTTACCAAGCTGTCACCCAACCAGACCGATATCGCGGAAAATGCTCGACGTTGCCTTGAAGCTGGAAGCGATGGCTTTGCGGTGATCAACACCCTCATGGGTATGGCGATCGATATTGAAAGTCGAACGCCGGTGATTGGAAATAACCAGGGCGGCCTCTCGGGTCCGGCTATCAAGCCCATTGCCCTGTTGAAAGTTCACCAGGTCTACGAAGTATGCCGTGCCCATAATATTCCTATCATCGGCCAGGGAGGTATTTGCAGTACGGAAGATGCCCTGGAATTTATAATCGCCGGGGCGTCAGCAATAGGTATCGGCACATCGCTTTTTTATGATCCGCTGGTTTGCCCGGCCATCAATCGCGGGATAGCCGAGTACCTTGAAAATCACGGACTTGAAAGTATCAGTGAACTGGTAGGGAGCCTCAGCCTGAACCAGTAACAGGAATTGCAGGAAGTGTAGTAAACAATACCTGCGTGGTGCCCTAGCGACGCCGGCCACCTCGCTTTGAACGCGGTTCTTCAAAATTTACGCGCAGCGGCTTGCCGTTATAATTCTTGCCATTAAGACCGGTGATAGCGGCCCGTGCCTCGTGACCTTCCATTTCTACAAAGCCAAAACCACGGCACTTTCTTGTAAAAACGTCACTTACCAGGTGAATAGAGCGCACTTTACCGAATTCTGAAAACAGTTCAGAAACAGATTCTTCCGTAGCCTCGGCTGGCAGGTTTCCGACAAACATTTTTTTCACCTTTAAATCCTCTATCTTGTAATTACAGCTGCTTCGGCTATCTCTTCCAGGGCCAAAGCCACGCGTAAGGTATAAATAAACAGGCTGCATACGTTGCTGCAGCATGGCTGGACCGGTATCTTCCGGTCACCAGGCCAATGGGCCTGTCAGCCCTTTATAAAAGGCACACACGATTCACCACGGTCATGACTCAAGGGGTAAATGGTGAGCGCCAGGGCTGTTACGTACTGATAAAAATAACTGATTGATTTATCAGAGGAATTGGGCAATCTGCGGGTATAGGCCCCCCACGGTTCAAGCTAAAACCCAGAATGTGTCCAACAGGCAGGGATTCTAACCGAGTGGCGCTGAAAATACGAGTTTATGACGCTAATCCCGGTGCCGCTGCCAGGTCAAAATCTGCCTGAAATCAATTCCCTTCGTCGACATTCGCATATTCAATGGCAATAACGTCGTAAATTACGGTTTTTTCTCCGACCCTGACGCTGACTTCATCATCACGTCTCCTGCCAAGCAGGGCCCTGGCAAGGGGAGAATCAATGCTGATACTGTCCTGGTACTGGGAAAGTTCATCAGCACCGACGATGCGATAACAGGATTCCTCGCCATCCTCGTTTTCTACCACCACGCTGGCACCGAAGAATATGCGTGAAGTATCACTCACCTCGGTGACGATATTCAGCTCCGGCATGCGACGTTGAAGAAAACCGATGCGAGAGTCGATGCCGCGTAACTCCTTCTTTCGATAAATATACTCGGCATTCTCCGAGCGATCGCCTTCAGCGGCAGCAGCACTCAGCGCACGCGTCACGTCCGCTCGCCTTTGCCAGAGCCCATCGAGTTCCGTCTCCAGCGCGGCGTATCCTTTCGCCGTGATATAGGGCGACGATTTTTCCCGTGGCTCGCGCCAGCGTGACATTAGCGTTAGTCTCCGCTACGACCCGCCCAGTTAATGGAATCAGGCAGGCAACTTGCCGTCAATGACGTACTTCATGATGTTAACAACCTGTTCCGGCGTGGTTGCAACGGCCAGCGCCGCAGCATCGACCTCTTTCAGCGCATGGGTCAATTCATCATCATGTAAAACGATCATGGCCTTTCCCATGGCTGCCGCGTAGCCCGCATCAAATGCAGCATTCCACTGGCGATACTTGTCGCCAAACCTGACCACCACGACATCGGCATCTTCAATCAGCTTGCGCGTGCGGATGGCATTTATCTTCGAGGCCTTGTGGTCCTTCCAGAAGGCCTGGTCTTCGCTTCCGAGGATCATGTCGCCGCAATCATCGCTCGAGGCGTGGTCAGTAACCGGTGCGCTGATGCTAACCGGGAGCTTTGCCGCCGCAACGCCGTCAGCAATCTGCTCTCGCCAGTCGCTGTGGATTTCTCCGGACAGGTATATATTCCAGCTCATCTATATAGTCTCCGAGTGTTGGTAAATAATATTGGGCAGCGGATAATACACAAAAGCAGGAAACAATGCCGCCCGAGGCAGATTCGCCGGACCAAAGAAAGGGGCAGCATGGCAAACAATAGTCTAAAATAATCACCGGGGAAGTGGCTTTGCAGGTGTCGGATAACTTGACATTCTGTCACAATCTAAAGACAGCTGGATACACCCCAAATATATAAGATATTGTTTTTGCAGAACAAAATATTTTATGGCGCGATTTTTGCATTTTTATTAAATAAGTATGAAATACCTTGGAAATCAATTCAGGCGGGGTCTCGTGGCCGGAAGCATGGCAGTGTTCATGCTGGTCTCGCCGCAGTCGTTCTCTGCTGTCAAGTTGAGTCTCTCAGGCATGGGCGACCCGGCAGACTATGGCTTTGGCTCCAGGGGCCTGTTCCTGGGCGGGCATTTCTCTTCCTACACCCGGGACCATGAGTACACAAACTGGTCATGGAGTGACCTGGAGATGGAAATTGCCGAAGATGGCAATGCAACGATCTCCGGGAACATGACGCGTGACTACAATTCCGAGGTCTGGGGCATCAATATCCAGTTGTCTGATATCGAATTCAAACGTCCCAATAGCTCTTACAAGCGCTCAGGCAACTGGGGCGGCAACGTCAATCAACAAACCTTTCTGGACCTGGCGCAGGGTGTAAACCCATTCACCGGGAATGACCGTAGCCATAAAACCGGGTGGGGGTTTGAATGGCAGAGCCTGAGTATGACTCTCGACAGAAATGGTAATAACTCAACCGTACCGGAAGAGGGATGGGAAGGATTCGCAATGCCGGGTATGGGTCACCCGCTCGTCGCAGAGTTGCACTATGACGGCAGCAAGGGCCTGACATTTGAAGCCTGGTACAAGAATCCGACAACGAATAGCTGGTATGATGTCGGAGATACAAAAGCGCTGGCGACTGTTGAATCTTCTGAAGTTCCAGAGCCCGTAGGCTTACTCCTGATGTCACTCGGGCTGGTCGGGGTTCGGGCTACTCGACGTAAGAACGTTTTGTCGGGCCACCTGGTCTAATCGATCAACCTTTTTCAAGGCGCTCAAGAAGGGCAATGGCGTCTTGTGATTCCCTGAATCTTCGATTCTCTGCCAGTAACTCGCGAAGCGTATCCCGCGCCTCATTTTCCCTTCCAAGCTTACTCAACACCAGGGCAAGATGATAGCGTGCAGCAGGGCTTGTGGATGCTCGTGACAATGCTTTCCTTATAAAACTGAGCCCTGAATCCAGTTCTCCTGTTTCTGCCAGCACCCAGCCATAGGTATCGAGTATATCCGGGTCATTCGGCGCAATCTGAAAGGCGCGCTCAGCATGTTTGAGGGCACGGCGGTCGCTTTTATTTTGATACAGCCACGCAAGATTGTTATGGATGGATGCATCACCCGGTAGTTTATCCAGTAAGGACAAGTGTAACTTGATGGCTTCCTCAAATGCGCCTATATCGATGTACGCAACGGCGAGGCCAAAACGTGCTTCCATATCATCTTCCCTGTCAGACACCCATTCCCTCAGTGGAGCGAGCACCTCGATGGAAGAGTTCGAGGAAATATTTTGCTTGATAATCTTTAAATGAAGAGATGTGCTGGGCCATTTCTTTAATGTTGACTGGAATATCTCCAGCGCTTCGTCCTCGCGGTTGGCGAATACCAGGACATCGCCTTTGAGGCTATAGCCCAGCGCAGAATCCGGGTTAGTCGCGATTATTTCTTCAGCGAGTTGAAGTGCCCGGTCATAGTTTCGAAGTCGCGTTTCCAGTTTTACCAATTCAATTTTCGCCTGTTCGAACCCAGGCTCCAGTACCAGGCAACGAGTTAGTGTGCCATGGGCGCCTTGCAGGTCCTCCATGCTGACCTGGACTTTTGCAAGCTCAGTAAGTTGAGCGACATTGAAGTCGACGGTATAGCGTAATCTCCTGTTCAGCGTATCAACAGCCTCGTTTCTTTTGCCGAGGCTTAGCTGGGTATCAAGCAGGTTCATTAAAACCTCAAAGTCACGCGGGTAATTCTGCTGCAGTTTCTCTATGGTCCGAAGGGCCTGGTCTCCTCTCTCGGTGCTTTGATAAATTCGGACCAGCTGGAAAATTTCGCTCTTTGCTTCGGGGTGTCGCAGCCAAAGTTTTTCCAGCCATTCGCTGGCCGCATACATATCCCCTTTCATCTCGGAAAGTTTGGCCATTCCAGCCATCCCTTCGCGGGAGTCCTGATCTACTTCCAGTACGTGCTGCAATCTCATCTCAGCACTGGTCAAGCGCTGCTCGCGCAGATCAAACTTGACCAGGTTCATGATCGCAGGGATGTAGTTGTTGTCTGCCACGATGGCATCTTGAAAATACTGCTTGGCCTGTTCAATGTCCCCGGTCGAGGCCTCTATCGTGCCCGCAAGATTATGCACAACAGGATTTTCAGAATCGCGAATCAAGAGCGTTCTGGCGATTTCCCGGGCCTTGTTGAGGTTGCCGGATGATAAGGTGATGGACGCGAGCAAGACAGCCGATGGTGTATCATATGTCCCGGCCATGTAAGCTTTTTCAAGGTCACGAATTGCTTCCTCGGTTTTACCAGCGGCCAGCCTGGCAAGGGAGATTTCGCGCAGCAGCGACGCAGGGTTTGAATTGAGTGCAGCGGCAGTCTGCAGGGATTGAATCGCATTTGAATATTGATTCAGCTCTAATTGTGCACGTCCGTACAGTGACATGAATTCAAAATTACCCTGGTTGCGATGCTTGACCGGTTCAAGCGCATCCAGGACATCCGCATGCTGTCCGAGGTCCATGTAGATGCGAGCTAACAGCATTCGCGTCGGCCCATGTGATGGTAATTTCTCTATCAGTTGCTTTGCCGCCTCGAGCGCTTTCAACTTATCGCCACGATGATATGCAATAGTCGCTGATAGCAAGGCCAGTGTAGGGTGCTTGTCGACGATGTTCGCACCAAAGTAATCAATTTTCTGACTTGCTTCCTCAAGCACACGGGTAGCGAACTCCGTATTACCACTTCTCGCTAATGCAATTGAATACAGGTAAATGGCTTCGGGGTCATAAAGTTCGTCTTCCCACAGCGGCTTCAAGTCGGCGATAATTTTTTCGTACTCGCCACGATTAAGAAGAATTCTCGCGCGACGCAGTATAGCGGTTACAGACTCCGGGTTTATTTGCAAAATTTCATTGTAGGTACGCAGAGCGTGTTCATGCCTGTTCTTCCTTGTATGAAGGTCGCCTTTCAACAAAAGCAGGTCCGTATTACCCGGTGAAATGTTTTCAACCAGCTGGACAAGTTCCTCAACTTTCTCCAGCTCGTCATTATTGAGAGCAATGCTTCCCTGGGCGAGCAGGGGCTCGGGGTTTCCTGGGTCAAGCTGCCGCGCTTTATTGAAGGCTTCGGAGGCCCTGGTAAACTCCTGTTGCTGTGTATAAGCGATGCCAAGAATCACCTGCAATTTTGAATCTATTTTCGCCGAGCGCCTGGCCCGCGCAATGTAATTTTCCAAATCCACATACTTGGACTGGCTTAACAGGCTATTTGCGATGGGAATCGCTACCAGGTTTTCATCTGCCCCCTCCTTTCTCGCCCTGAGAAGTTGGGCTTCTGCAGCCTGGGCCTCGCCTGACCCCAGTAATGACTCCCCAAGCAGGATTTTTGCCGGCAGGTGCTCTTCGTTAAGTTGCAGGGCGTTTTTCAACTGGATAATAGCGGCATTGAAATCCTTGGTGCGATACTTGCCGAGGGCATCCTCGTAATAGGCATCGGCATTATCAAATTCAGCAGCCCATGCTACTTCTAACCAGCCCGCGAGGACGAGTAGCAGAAAAAAGAATCCGGATATTGCGTTGCTGCAGGATTTCAAATCTAGATTGACTCCATTTTTTCGAAGAAGTGGCTGAAGAACAGTGGATTATCAACAATATCACCGGGATTTATATACGGCAAGATTAGCCCGGTGTAACGAAACTCACGTGATGACTGGTAGCCTGGCTCTCAATGTTATCTCCAACGGGGTCACATCTGCACGATAAGCCAGGGCCTCGACGCCATTCTCCAGTACTGCTCTGAGTGTTTCTCCGTATTCCGGGTCAATGTCATCGGCAGGCGAGACGTCCCTGGCGTCCTGTCTCTGTACACAGAAAAAGATCACGCTACGGTGGCCCTGCCTGCGCATGGCCGCCAGTTCACGCAGGTGTTTTGCGCCCCTGCTGCTGACTGCGTCAGGGAACCGGGCATGGCCATCGTTTACAAGCGTGACATTTTTAATTTCCACGTAGCATAGTCCGAGACCATCACCCTCAAGCAGGATGTCGATACGACTCTTTTCCTCACCGTAGCGAACTTCTTTGCGCAAACTTTCATAACCCTGCAATTCTTCAATGGTGCCATTTTCGATTGCCTCAGCCACAAGCTGGTTTGGCAATGCCGTGTTGATTCCAACCAGGGTACCGCCATTTACGCCGACTATCTCCCAAGACAGGGGATATTTGCGCTTTGGGTTATCGGAGCGGCTCAGCCATACCGGTGAACCCGGTTCGCAGCATCCCATCATGGACCCGGTGTTGGGAGTATGGACGGTGACCATCTCTCCGTTCTCCAGTTCCACGTCGGCAAGGAAGCGCTTGTATCTGCGCAACAATGTGCCGCTGACCAAATCCTGTGTAAATTTCATATCCTGCAGTTTTCCTGTGCCTGGCCCGTTATAGTAAGTTACCCTGCACCAGTATAAAACGGAGCAAGCGATGTCTGCGATTCTTTATTACTTCCACGATCCCATGTGCGGCTGGTGTTATGCCGTTCAACCCGCGTTAAAAATATTACGCCAGCAACTGCCGAATGACGTGCAGTGGCTTAGTGTTCTTGGCGGGCTTGCTCCTGATGATGACAGCGCGATGGACAAGGAAATGCAGGAGTACATCCAGGGACACTGGCGTCGAATCCAGCAGATGGTCCCGGGAACGGAATTAAATTTTGAATTCTGGGAAAAATGTGAAGCGCGCCGTTCAACTTACCCGGCCTGTAGAGCTGTTATCGCTGCCGGTCTCCAGGGTGAAAGCTACGGTGACGCCATGACCGCGGCCATCCAGCGTGCCTACTATCGCGAGGCAAGGAATCCATCAGACAGGCAAACCCTTGTTGAGCTGGCAGCCGAGCTTGAACTGGACTCGGAGCAATTCGAGATGGACCTGCTTTCCAGCGCAGTGCAGGATGAACTTGAAGCACAGGTAAATTTTACCCAGTCGGTCGGGGTCAGGGGATTTCCCAGCCTGGTGCTGGTCTATGGAAAGCTGGCCCAGCTAATTAATATTGATTACAACGACGCGGACGCCGTTGTGGCGGAAGTCAGGGAAGTGAATCGTCGTCTTCGGGAACACGACAGCGGTCAGCAGGAATAGAAAGCTGGTACAGGAGGTATTCCCTGAATTCCGTGTCGTAGTCCTGCCTTGATATCGCCAGTGACATGCAGCCCAGCCAGGCATCCCGTTCTGCTATGCCGATATTAAAGCGCCGGTGAAAACCCGGAATGCTGATGGAGCCGATATGCTGCTGGTAAAGTTTCGGACCACCAAGCCAGCCCGAGAGAAAGTACGCAAGCTTCGTGCGTGCATCTTCAAGATCCGCCTTGTGCAGGGCGCGAATCACCTTGAATTCCGGTAGACTATCCATCAAGTCGTAAAAGTCATTGACCAATTTTTGAATTCCCTCGTAGCCGCCGGCTGCCTGGTATGAGGCATCGTTCACGCCGTATGTTGTTTTCTCAGCTGTCACTGTTATTTCATTCCACCGGGTTCTGAAACTGCTAATGGCAATTATCTGGCAAAAAAAACAAAATGGGAAAAAGTACGAGGTTCGCTCCGCCGGTGCCTCGAGGAGACTTTATACCAACAATGTTTGCCACAGCGAGTTCAATCCCGGCAGCCTGCTGAGTGGTAGCATCTGGGATCTGCTTATTATCCCCGCTTTTTTTTACCCGGCCGCCAGCACCAGGCGGGTTCTTGTGCTGGGTGTCGGTGGTGGCGCGGCCATCATGCAGATTCACGAACTGCTGCAACCCGACACCATTGTCGGGGTGGAGCTTGATTCCCTGCACCTGGAAATAGCCCGGCGTTTTTTCCGGGTAAGTGACGACATCGCTGAATTAAACCATGCCGAGGCGAAGCAATGGTTAAATGATTATAACGGCCCGGCCTTTGATTTGATCATCGACGACCTTTTCACCGATATAGATCGCCAGCCGGAGAGGGCGCTTGAAGCCAACAGTCAATGGTTTACACTCCTGCTACGACACCTGTCACCCGGTGGCCAGCTGGTTGTGAATTTTGGGTCGTTTGAAGAACTCAGGTCATGCGGCTGTTTTACCAGGCAATCCATCAGGAAAAAGTTTCCGGTAGTATTCAGTATTTCAGGACCGTTGCTTGAGAACAAGGTTGGCGTATTCCTGCGAAAGGCATCATCGGCGGCCGAGCTGAGAAAAAACCTGGTGGCTCATTCACGCCTGGGCCCGGCATTACAGTCGAAAAAACTCAGGTATAACATCAGGCCTGTGAAAGCATCCGGTCAATAACCAAGGAGCAAGTTAAAATTGAAAGTCGCAGTCATCCCGGTCACACCATTCCAACAGAACTGTTCCATGCTGGTCTGCGAATCAAGTGGCAAGGCTGCCGTGGTAGATCCCGGTGGTGAACTGGATCGAATCCTGGCGCAGGCGAATGAATACGAGGCGGAGATCGAGAAAATCCTGGTCACCCACGCCCATATTGATCATGCGGGTGGCGTAGCAGAGCTTGCTGAAAAACTCGACGTACCCATTGAAGGACCGCACCGGGAGGACCAGTTCTGGATCGATATGCTGGAAGAGCAGGCCAGCATGTTTGATTTTCCCGCATCCAGGGCATTTGAACCCAATCGCTGGCTGGAGCAGGGCGATACCGTGAGCTTTGGTGAAATATCCATGGATGTCCTGCATTGCCCCGGTCACACACCCGGCCACGTGGTGTTTTTCAGTAAGGAGCTAAAGCTTGCCGTCGTGGGTGACGTACTTTTCCAGGGATCTATCGGACGTACCGACTTTCCGCGCGGAGACCATGCCACGCTGATTTCTTCGATAACAGAAAGACTCTGGCCGCTGGGCAACGACGTGCAATTTATCCCCGGTCATGGTCCTACCTCGACTTTCGGCCAGGAAAGAATGACCAATCCGTTTGTTTCCGACCGGGCCCTGCTTGCCTAGTCTATACTTTTAGTCACTAACCAAGGGAGGATTAAAGATGCAACTTTATGTTTTTGCCCCGTCACCGAATTCCCTGTGCTGCCAGGCGGTAGCCAACCATGCAGGCGTGGATGTAGAGGTGATTAATGTGGACCTGTCAGCCGGAGCGCACATGCAACCCGATTTCATCGCGCTCAACCCAAACCACAAGATCCCCACCCTTGCTGATGGTGATTTCGTGTTGTGGGAATCCGGTGCCGTCATGGCCTACCTCGCACAACAGGCCCCCGGTAGCGGGCTTATGCCAGCCGACGCAAAATTGTCTGGGCAGGTACTGCAGTGGATGTTCTGGCGTACTGCCCATTTTGGCCCTGCCTGTGGTGTTTACACCTTTGAAAGGCTGGTAAAACCCATGCTCGGCATGGGCGAAACCGACGAGCAGGCGATAGAAAACGTGGCCGAGGAATTTCATCGTTTTTCACAGGTGCTCAACGAGCATCTAAAAGGCCGGGATTGCATGGTTGGTGACCAGGTCACTATCGCTGACCACGCCATTGTAAGCTGGCTTTATTGCGCAGAACCTGCCGGCTACCCGCTGCAGGACTACGCCGAGATCCAGCGTTGGGCAGGTGCGATGCTGTCTTCCAGTGCCTGGCAGGATGCCCTGGCGACCATCCCGTCACCCTGAAAACGAGCTTAACGGGGTTTATCCTGTTTCACTGGCGCGCAAGTAGTTTCACGATGCGGCTGGTACTACTGTTCCTGTCACTGTCGCTGGTCTGTACTGGCGCAGTGGCTGACATGCGTACCGCACATCGTGCATTTGAGTCAGGGAACTATGAGCTTGCCTTCAAATTGCTGCAGCCCCTGGCCGAAGAAGGAAACATTGAAGCCCAGGGCAACATCGCATGGTTGTACAAGAATGGTGCAGGGGTGAAGCAGGATTCAAGCCTGGCGGCAGAGTGGTATCTGAAAGCCGCCGAGCAGGGAAACGCTTTCGCGCAGTATAACTATGGTGACATGTGCCAGCGTGGCGAAGGGGTGGCGCAGTCTGACGAGGAAGCCGTGAAGTGGTATCTCAGGGCGGCGCAGCAGGGGCAGGCCAACGCGCAGTTTTCGCTGGCCGAAATGTACCTCGACGGTGCAGGAGTCGAGGAAAATATCGTGGAGGCCTATGCCTGGATCCACGTGGTCGTTTCAAGTGGCGTGGAAGAAGCGGAAACCCTGCTGGAGGAGCTTGAGTTTGAGCTCGATGAAGAAGAAATCAGCAGCGCGCGAAAACTGGGGCAGGAACGCTGGGAAAAATACGGCACCGACCCCTTTGCGGGTGAAGAGTAGGGGCTTAATCAGCCCAGTGGTGCTCACCTTCAAGGACTGAATCATCCTCGATGTTTACCTGGCTAGCGCTGGTATTTCGCAGGTGGACCTTTCCGAGCAGTTTAATATTTTTTCCAAAGCTGAAGTCGCCCTCGACAGACAGCTCCGTACACTGGTCGAGGGCGGGTACACCGCTTGCAAAGCGTGACTGGAAGTCACTTATATTCCGGTAGTATTCCTCATCCAGCTTGATAGCCGGTAACTTTGCCGGGGCCAGCTTGCTGGCAACGGTAAATTCTTCGGTAAGTTCATAAAGGTTTGATTGTAAGAGCAGCAAATCACTGGTTGTTTTCACCGGCGCAAAACGTGTTCTTGGGACTCGCACCGCTGTAGCACCGGGGAAAACGCTGATGGCCGAACCCATGGCAGTTTCAAGCTGGTATACCGCTTCTGATGCAGGGTTCCTCGGGTCGATATTTTTGCGGTTACAGATAAGGGGCAAATCAAAAATATTGTTGTTGCTATCAAGATGGTCCTTTAATACCCGCAGGTTGATCCAGAGATTGTTGGTATTGAAGTAGCGGTGACGCTCCGTGTTTTCAAAGTGCTGGCGATCTTCCTGCGGACACTGGGCCGCCTCTCTCAGCAGCAGGCCGCCATCTTTGCCCTGTGCCAGGTGTCCGCCTTTTTTGTCCGCCTCTGTCCTGTCTGTAACTTCCATCAGGAATGGCAGTTTTTCTTCCACCAGGTAACCAAGCAGCTTTTCATCAAGGCTGGCACCGAGGTTGTCGGAATTTGAAATCATTGCGTAGTGAATATCGTGTTCCAGCAGCCTGGCCAGCACGCCACTGCTTAACAGGGCAATGTAAATGTCACCATGGCCCGGTGGACACCACTCCAGCTGCGGCCTGTCCTCAAATGTGGCCGGTTGCAAACCTTCACACGTGATCCTTGGTACCTTGTGCTGAAGAAAATCCAACGGCAGCCCCCCGGGCGACGGCATGCCAGTATCAGCAATCACCTTCAGCGTGTCATCCCGGGTACTGAAACTATTCATAAACAATAGCCGGGTATTTAACTTCATTGCGTGTCGAATAATGATGTCGAGAAAGCTGAAATTGTCTTTAACCCTTAGCAGGGACTTCGGCGCCTCCAGCCCCATCGACGTACCAAGACCACCGTTGAGCTTTATCATGACAGTGGCTGGCAGGCTGGCCTTTCCTGTCTTTGCATAAGCGTCATCCATTGACTGGGAATTCAGCAGCGATTCCACCGGGCTGATATCTGTTTCGGGTATGAGACCAACGTGTCCTTCAAGCAATTGCTGGAAATGACGATGAAAATTACTGATAGCTACCTCGGGGAGACCTTCTGCATGCATCTTCTCGGCAAAGGCCTGAAATTCTGGGTCAAGGAAATTTGCCGTCATAGCGGGATATACACCTAATAAAGAGCTCGCGTCCTGTTATAGTAGTGACAATATCGTGCTATCGCGTTAATTGATCCGGTTGAAACCAGCTTGCTCACTTTAAATAACATATCAAAGAGTTTTAATAAAGCCGGGGCCGTGAATGATTTTTCCCATGCCATGGATGCCGGTACCACCACCGTGGTCATCGGACCCAGCGGTTGCGGCAAGTCGACTCTTTTAAAAATCATAACCGGCTTGCTGGCGGCGGACAGTGGCGAGGTATATCTTGATGGCGCTGTCCTGGCAGCCGGGAACATTGCGCGAATGCGTCGGCAAATGGGTTACGTGATACAGGAGGGTGGACTGTTTCCTCATCTCACTGCTTTTGCCAATGTCGTAATCATGGCAAGGCATCTTGGCTGGTCCGATGAGCAAACCAGGGCCAGGGTGCTGGAACTACGCGAACTTGTGCAACTGGGTGAGGATGAACTGCAACGTTACCCATCAGAGTTATCCGGTGGACAAAGACAGCGGGTCAGCCTGATGCGTGCCCTCATGCTGGATCCGGCGTTACTGATCATGGATGAGCCGCTGGGTGCCCTTGACCCGATGATCCGTTACGAACTGCAGCAGCAGCTGCGCGAAATATTTGAAAGCCTGCACAAGACCGTATTCATGGTGACCCACGATCTCGCCGAGGCCGCTTTTTTTGCCGACCGCCTTGTATTAATGAACCGCGGCAGGATAGAGCAGGAGGGTAGCTATGATGAGCTTGTTGAGCAGCCTGCCAGTGAATTCGTGGAGCGTTTCATACTCGCACAGCGGCAGGCGCCGGTATCGACAGGGAGCAGGGGACAGTGAAAGGCCTGCTGCAAGGCCTGGTGGGCTGTTTCTTCCTGCTGATAGTGACAGCGCCAACGACGGCGTCGGAAAGAAATAACATCGTCATTGCGTCCAAGGCGTTTACCGAAAGCGTGATACTTGGGGAAATCTCCAGCCAGCTTCTCAATGCACGTGGGCTGGATGCGGAACACCGCTCATCTCTCGGTGGCAGCCGAATACTCTGGACTGCCCTGGTTAACGGGGAGATTGATGCCTATCCCGATTACACCGGTACGATTTTCCTGGAGATACTCGGGCAGGACAGGGTTGAAGATATCAACCAGCTACGTGCCCTGCTGGCTTCCCACGGTATCGGCGCAACAGACAAGCTGGGTTTTAACAATACCTATGTCATCGGCATGCGCGAAAGCCGTGCAGCGGGGCTTGGTGTGCAGTCTATTTCTGACCTGAAGTTACACAGCGATCTGCGTTTTGCCTTCAGCAACGAATTTATCGAAAGGGCAGATGGCTGGCATAGCCTGCAGGCTCACTACCAGCTTCCCCAGTCTGAAGTCACCGGGGTCGAACATGAACTGGCTTACCGTGCGCTCGAAAGTGGGGACATCGATGCCATGGATCTTTACTCCACCGATGCGGAAATTCGCTACTACAACATTCGAACACTGGCGGACGACCAGGCTTACTTTCCCGATTACCATGCCGTGTACCTGTATCGTCTTGACCTTGATGATACCGCGATTAAGTATCTTGAAGAGCTGCAAGGCAGCATTACTACCGCGGCCATGGTGGAGATGAATGCCGCGGTGAAGCTGGACGGAAATTCAGAAACCAGTGTCGCTGCCGGGTTTATTAAAGACCGCTTTGGACTCAGTAGTGGTGCCAGTGAACAGGGCAGGCTGCAGCGTTTCTGGCGCAACACCCGCGATCATCTCGGACTTGTTGGCGTGTCGCTGCTTGCAGCGATTTTTCTCGCCATACCCCTGGGTGTGCTGGCAGCCAGGAAGCCTCGCCTGGGCCAGGTGATTCTCGGCCTGGCCAGCATCCTGCAAACTGTCCCCTCACTGGTCCTGCTCGTGTTTATGATCCCCTTCCTCGGCATCGGTGCGCCACCGACTATCGCTGCCCTGTTCATTTACAGCCTGCTACCCATCATTCGAAATACCTGCAGTGGTATCCAGGATATTCCAGTGGCGCTGCGCGATTCTGCAAGGGTGATTGGTTTACCCGATGATGTCATTCTTCGCCAGGTAGAATTACCGCTGGCAACAAGATCCATTCTTGCCGGTATTAAGACATCCGCGGTGATCAACGTGGGGACGGCAACACTGGGTGCCTTTATCGGGGCCGGGGGTTACGGGCAACCGATCCTGACCGGTATACGGCTGGACGATACCGCGCTGGTACTTGAAGGTGCGATTCCAGCCGCGCTGTTGGCAATACTCGTACAATACCTGTTTGAGCTTGTGGAATTTCGACTCTTGCCGGCGCCACTGCGCTACCAGGCAGGCGGGAACAGCCTCGAAGACTGAATTCTACGCCTGGCGGTTGCCCTGTAGGCGGATAAGCTCCTCGGTTTCTTTCTGGCGAAACTGGACGATCTCCATGAAAGCATGGGCGACGCGAGGCACGTTTTCAAAGTAGTGGGTGAGAGCGGAATAATCCGCGCGCAGGCATTCAACGGCATCAACAGCCTTTACAGAGGCTGTTCGCACACCCCCTTGAAAGTAACCCATCTCACCAATGGGCTCATAGGGTTCAACGTGGGCAATGTGAATGTGGGATCCGTCAAGGTTGGTGCGATACACCTCGACACGTCCTTCGCAGATGATGTAGAGAGTGGGGTCTGGCTGGTCCTGGATAATAAACTGCTTACCCGGCTCAACTGTAACTTCAGTGAAGCGACTGCTAATGGCTGCCAGCTCGGTCTTTGACAACATGGAGAATACCGGTGAAAGGGCAAGGCGATCGACGCGTTGACGTCGTATCGCTGTCTCCAGTTCGTCAGCTGTGATGTCGCCGTTATCCAGCAGGATTTGACCAATATGCTTTGGTTTCAATCCCTGCTTGAGCATCTGGCCCTGTCTTTTTACGGCATTTTGCAGGGTACCGGGGGATATGATCAGGTAATCGCCAAATCGCTTGGCCTCACCCTGCAGGACGATTTCTTCGTTCAAGGTAAGGTTCTCCTCTTAAGTTCTGACTAATGGAACGGCCCTGTTATAAAGATAGCAGTTTTCATCAAGTGTGCTTGCTATCAGGAAATTTCAAATGATTCCACGTTGGTCAGGTCGTCCAGCTGCGTGCTGGCCTCACCGATAAATTCGCCGATAGCAAAATCCGCGCCCATGCTAATCACTTCTGTGAGCGTTGTTGCGTCTTCAACCTCGGCAGCGACGATACTCATTCCGCGTGTTTTCAGACTATTCAGCAGGGTACTGTCTTCTCCCTCCGCGTCCTTGGCCGCCTCTTCCTGTACCTGGTTTATCAGTTCCGGTTTCATCTTGACCAGGTCAAAGCGGGTTTTCGCAGTCAGGGTTTTCACCGATTCCACGTCCTCGATATCGGCCAGCATGAACCGAAAGCCATGTGACTTGTTGAGAAAGGTCATCAGTGCTTCGGCCTTTTTCTGCTCCTTGGCAAATGTGCTGGCTGATATTTCCAGCGCCACCGCCTGGCCGGGATTGTTATCGTCGAGACCGGCAAGCAGATCCTTTAACCAGTTAAACAGGGTGGCATCTGCCAGTGAAGCTTCACTTATCTTCATCACGAATAGATAACTGGTCTGTACACTATGCAGGGCACGTCCAATTGCCTCTCGAAGCATCCAGCGGTTGATGTATTTCAGGAACGCGGGAATGTCCTTTACCTGTTCAAGTAAATCGTCGGCATTGAGTACGCTGCCATCGTCTTTAATCAGCTGCATGGAGGTGCTGTACAATTCCTGGGCACCTTCCTCTTCTTCCGCAAGCAGGGTGATGATGGGCTGAAAAGTCTGGACAACGCGGTTCTCAAGAAAGCAGCGTTTTAATTCCAGCGCTGCGAGATCCAGCTTGGCATCATCCAGGATAGACTCATCCCTTTCCCGTGAGCGCCGTTCTTCCTTTACACCGCCCTCGGCAGCAGCTGCGGGCTTTGCCTCCTCCGCCGGTTCCGGTTTTGGCGCAGGAGCAGCTTTCGGTTCTGGTTTTGCTTCAGGCGCTGGAGCGGGCTTTGGTTCTGTTTTTGGCGCAGGTTCAGGCTTTGGTTCCGGTTCAGGTTCCGGTTTCGGCGCAGGCGCAGGTTCCGGCTCAGGTGCAGGTTCCGGCTCAGGTGCGGGTTCCGGCTCAGGCGCAGGTTCCGGCGCAGGTGCAGGTTTCGACTTTGGTTCCGGTGCAGGTTCAGCTTCCGGCTCTGCAGACACTTGCGGCGCAGCTTCCGACTTTGCCTCCACCTTTTCAGCTGCCGGCGTACTGTCCGTCGCTGCGGAATCGCCTTCACTGTAAATATGGTAGCTGTTATCAGCCACGGTACGGGTGGCAATTTCGATCGCTTCCTTGGCGCGCAGCATGATGTCCTTGGCGGATAACACCCCGGGTTGCAGGTGTACCAGCCCGACACTGACGGTGTAACTGATCTTCAGGCCGTCAAATCGATAGGGTCTCTTGGAGAGATGACTGCACAAACCGTCAAGATTGAAACCAAGGGTACTTACCGAATCCGGATCGTCGATCAGGAGCCCGATGGAAATTTCCCCGAGGCGCGTGATGCTGGGGTTACAGTCACCGGCATGAAACACTTCAAATGCCTGCCTGGCAATGTAGCGAACCACGTTGTCCCGGATCAATACACTGCTTTGTTCAATCAACTTGTCTGCATGATCAAGTCGTACAACCAGTAGCACGCGCTTGTCGGCGCCGTCTTCGCCTTTTTCCAGCTGCTTGTAGAACAGGCCCTTGTTGTAGGCATGGCTGTGGAGCGTCGCTTCGTTGACTTTTTCCCGTGAAGCCTTGTTTTCCTCGTGGGCCTTGACGATGGCCTTGCGCAGTTCTTCCTTGTCGAGGGTTTCCTTCCTGATGTAATCAGAGACACCGGACTTCAGTGCCCTTACTGCAATCTCCTCGTTACCGGCGCCGGTGAGCATGATAGTGGCCGGGAAAAGCGGATTTTTTCGATTCTGCCGGTGAATATCCAGGCCGGTGACACCATGGATACAGAGAAAGTAATCAAGCAGCAGCACATCGTAGCGTGACCAGTCAAAATTAGCGTCAGGTACACCGCTCGCGATGGGATCGTATTCTTCCAGTACTGCCCCTGGAAAAAGTTTCTTCAGTCGAAGGTCAAGCAACTTACGGAAATCAGCGTCATCGTCAAAGATGAGGATGCGTAAGGCTGCGCCGGAGTCTGTCATAGCTTCCTTAATCCTTAAAGGTTGCGCCGATTATAATAAGAAATTGCCGGATTTGGCATGGAAAATTAACTAAGTGGTCTTATTATTTGATAATTATGATATTAGGTTCACATTTGTATCAGTGGCTTTGATCAAGTATCGCGCAAAGCTTAACCAGGGTCTCGCCACAGTCACTTTCCAGCTTGAGTGCAAGCTCCGCATCAGCGCGCGTGATACCGCGGTTTACTGCCGCCACGGGTTTTGACGAGGTGGTGGCGCGCCTGCAGAAACGGTAGGCAGAATAGACCATCACTGAAGAGCCAATGATAAGTATGGCCGCAGATTCATCCACCAGCTGGTAGGCATCGGAGACCTTTTCCGGCGGTACGGACTCACCGTAGAAAACCACGTCCGGTTTTAGCACGCCTGAACACCGGGGGCAGGGCAGCAGGTTAAATTCTTCGTAGTTCACCTGCTCCAGCTGCGCGTCACCATCCGGTGCAATCTTGCCCATGGTTGACTGGAAGTCCTGGTTGAGTTTTAGCAGGGAGTCCTGCACTTCCTGTCTTGCCAGCCGGTGCCCGCAGTCCAGGCATATCACCCAGTGCAGGTTGCCGTGAAGTTCAAGGACTTTTTCGCTGCCCGCTCTCTGGTGCAAGCCGTCCACATTTTGCGTGATCACGTGGTGTAGGACACCGGCGTGCTCAAGTCGACTGAGAGCATGGTGTACCTCGGCGGGTTGTGCCGCAGCGACCCTTGGAAAACCAAGCATGCTTCTTGCCCAGTAGCGCTTGCGATTGGATTCGCTGGCAATGAAGTCCCTGGCATCCATGGGCTGCTTTTGTTTCCAGTTACCTTTTTCATCGCGGTAATCCGGAATACCCGAGGCGGTGCTGCAGCCGGCACCGGTAATAATCAGCAGGGGTTGGTGTTTACTGACAAAGTCCGCCAGTTCCTCGTTTTGGTCGATGGTCTTTTGCATCAACCTATTCTAGCGCAGGTCGGGAATCACCTCTTCGGCGAGCTTGGTAATGATGGCAGCGGGGTCGCGCGTCGCGACAGGTAGCACGAAGTTATCTACCCCGAGATCAATCAATTCCTGGAACCTGGTCACGGCCTCTTTTGCGGTGCCGGCGATGGCCACCGCATCAAGGATTCTATCCGTGATGAGCCCGGCCTGTTCCGCATCCATGCTGCCATGCTGCTGGTAGTCGTAGGCCTGCTTCATTTCGTGCAGGTCATCGTACAGGTCATCAGGAATATCCTCTCTCGGAATTGCACCGTAAATTGTATTTGCAGCGACCGAGGCATAGCCTTTTGCTTCCGTGCGTACCTGTTCGCGGTCATCGCCCACGGCGCAGGCGAGACGCTGGTAAAGCTTGATCTCACTCATATCGCGCCCGGCTTCGCTGGCACCGATAGCAATATTTTTCTGTGCGTACCTGACAAGGTCGGGTGCTGCGCCGACCTGGAACAGCACACCATCGCCTATGCGCCCGGCAAGCTGCAGCGAACGTGGCCCGGTGCAGGCAATGACCACTGGCACCTTGCGCGGTGGCCAGGATACTTTTAATTCCACGCCGTCAAACTCGGCACTTTCACCTGCCATGAGTTTTCTCACCACGCCGATAACGTATTCGAGCCGTTTTAACTTTGCCGGCTTTTGCCCGATGTTAAAGATAGCACTGTCACCAACCCCGATACCCAGGATTGCCCGCCCATCGGAAATTTCGTCGAGGGTGGCAAAGTTGTCAGCCATAACAGCAGGGTGTCGTGTGCTGACGTTGGTGACCCCGGTGGCCAGCTCCAGGTTTTTCGTATTCTGGGCAAACATGGCCAGCGCAATAAAGGCTTCGCGAAAAACCGACTGGGAATCGGCCACCCAGGCGCCGCCAAAACCCAGTTCATCCGCCAGCGAAACCACTTCGACAAGTTCTTTCAGCGGGCGATTGGGAAGTACACCAAGATGAAAGGAAGCGGGCACCTTAATCCCTCGGTCGAACAAACCAGTAAACGATGAACATCAGGAAGCCAAAGCCAAGTCCCATGAGCCCGTGGTCCAGCGGCCCGTATTCACCACCCAGGGTAGCCTGGGATGGATTACCGGGAGAGTAATAGACCACTGCATCCCTGCCTTCAAGATGTAATGGCCTGTCGCTGAACTTTTCATTGCTGTTGACGCGGTAAATTTGATCGCCCACCTTGTAGGCGACGATCAGCGTGAAACATTTTGACTGCTTGCCGCAGGAGAAATTATGCAGCTGGAAATCACTGATGACACCTGTCGTCTTTGTCCAGCTCATCGCCGTGTATGCCGCCTTGCCAGCGTTGTAAATGCCCATGCAGCTAAATACCACGGCGAGCATTAATACGATCTTGACCTTGTCTTTTGGCATTGATTCGCGTCTCAGCCCAGCGCCACGTGGTAACCGGCATATTTGCGAATGTTGAGTACGCCGCTATCCAGTATCAGGTACTGTCCCTTGATGCCCATCAGCTGGCCTTCAATGGCAGGTGTTTTATCAAGGTTCAGGGATTTCACCTTCTCCGGGTACTCATTGACGGGGAAGTTGAGTGACACCATCTCGGCATTTTCCAGAAATTCAATGTGATCGTCGGGGTGTGCAGCGCGAACATCCTTCACCTGGGCTTCCGCCGCGTCCAGCAATTCGTCCCGCCTCTCGGCCAGGTCGAGAGCCTCGGCTTCACCCTTGAGCATCTTGCGCCAGTCCGTGCGATCCGAGACATGACCCTTGATGGCAACTTCCAGCAGCCCGGAAAGCAGGCGGTTCCTGACACGAAAAACAGGCAGGGCCTGGGTCGCACCCTGGTCGATCCAGCGCGTCGGCACCTGTGAACCGCGCGTGATTCCCACCTTGAGACCGGAGGAATTGGCGAGGTAAACCACGTGATCCTGCATGCAGTGTCCCTGCGCCCATTCCGGCTCGCGGCAGGTGCCCTTGTCAAAGTGACAGGTTTCCGGCTTCATGATGCACATGTCGCAGGCCGCGAGGGAAATAAAGCAGGGGTAGCAGTAGCCCTGGTTATAGCTCTTGTTCGTCTTGCGGCCACACTCGATACAGTGAATTTCACCGCTGAACTCCAGTTTCAGCGTATTACCGAGGTAGTCATTCATGGGCACCAGTTCATCATCCAGCGGCAGGTGATACTGCACGGGCTGGCTTGCCTCGGTGCGCATTTTCCTCAGGTGACCACTTGTTTTCATGCCTGTTTTTTTTAATTTTTGGAAGTGTCCACGGGCAGGGTAACATAGCAGCTGGAAATCGCTAGCCACGCCGCTGCAGCACGGGAGGAAATCTTGAGATTCAGGATAGGCATCGATGTAGGAGGCACCTTTACTGACCTGCTGGTATTTGATGATGCCGGCAACACGGCCATTTGCAAGGCGCCGACAACGCCCCTGGATCCCAGCCAGGGCGTATTCGCTGCGCTCACGAGGGCTGCCGAGGACCAAGGTCTCGAGCTTGGGGCTTTCCTGCAGAACATCGATGCCATCGTGCATGGCACTACCATCACCACCAATGCCGTGCTCACGGGTAACGGTGCAAGCACCGCATTTATCACGACACGCGGATTTCGCGACCTGCTTGGCATGCGCCGCGGTATGAAAGACGGTGCTCGCTACGACCTGCGACTGGCACCGCCGCCGGCGCTGGTGCAGCGGGCATTGACGCTGACCGTCCGCGAACGGGTGAATGCCAACGGCGAGGAAGTGCTGCCACTGAATGAAGATGATGTGCGCGAGGTGGCGGAGACCCTGCGTGCTGCCAATGTCGAGGCCGTCGCGGTCTCCTATCTATGGTCTTTTTTGAATCCTGCCCACGAGCTGCGTACAAGGGAAATCCTTGAACGGCTCCTGCCCGGCGTTTACCTGTCCATTTCCAGCGAGGTACTGCCACAGATACGTGTCTATGAAAGGCACAGCACCACGGCACTCAACTCCTACTGCGGACCGCCGCTGGCTTCCTACCTTGGCACACTGGAGCAGCGTCTTGCTGAAAATGGCTTCAGCGGTCTTTTGAATATCATGCAATCCAACGGCGGCTGCATGTCTCCCAGGGTAACCAGTCGTTTTGCGGTGAATACACTACTTTCCGGTCCTGCCGGTGGGCCGGGTGCAGGGATCCATTACGGTGAAACCCACGGCTATGAAAACATTATTACCGTGGACATGGGGGGCACCAGCTTTGACGTGGCACTGGTACAGGATCGAAACCCGGTGGTCAGTTCGGAGAACGAGGTGGGTGGTTTTCATGTTGCTGTACCCATGCTGGATATCCACACCGTTGGCGCCGGTGGTGGTTCCGTTGCCGGGGTGGACGAGGGCGGCATGCTTTTCGTTGGTCCCGAGAGCGCCGGTGCTGAACCCGGCCCGGCCTGCTATGGCAAGGGCGGAACTAAACCCACGGTCACCGATGCCGACCTCTTACTGGGTTATCTTGACGACAATTATTTTCACGGTGGAGCGATGCAGCTGGACCGGGAAGCGGCGAGCAGGGCGGTGCAGGATGCCGTCGCCACGCCCCTAGGTGTTTCCGTAATTGAGGCGGCATGGGGCATCTACCGCATGGCCAATTCCATCATGAGTAACGCCGTCACCGTGGTTACCGTGCAACGGGGGCTCGACCCGCGCAGGTTTGCCATGATCGTCGCCGGTGGAGCCGGTCCCATTCACGCGGTGCCCATCGCAAGGGAACTGGGTATTACCCGCCTGCTGGTACCACGTGAGTCGTCCGTTTTTTGCGCGGCCGGCATGCTGCTCTCTGATCTCAAGCATAGCTATGTACGGACCTGCGCCATGGTCGGTTCACTGGTGGATTTTGAGCGTATCCGTGACTGCCTTGCAGAGATGTCGAGCCTGGCAAGGTCGACTTTCCAGGAGGAGCAGGTTGAAGAATCCAGCATAGAGCTAAAATTCTCCGCTGACCTTCGTTACGTGGGCCAGTTCAACGAGGTGGAAGTTTCAGGCCTTGAAGACGGTGTAATCGACGATGCCAGGTGGCAGACCCTGGTGGAGAATTTCCATGCACTGCATGACGAGCGCTATGGCTATGCCATGCCCGAGGCGGAAGTGGAGCTGATCAACGTGCGCCTGCTGGCAACAGGCTTGACGCCAAAGCCACTCAACCGCAAGCAGGATATGCAGGATGAAGATGCCAGCCATGCCATAAAGGGTGAACGGGACGCGTGGTTTGATGACGAAATGCAAAGTGTCCCGGTTTACGACGCCATCGCCCTGGCACCGGGTAACCTGTTGTCCGGCCCGGCTATTGTCGAGCAGCCCACAACCACCATCGTGGTACCGGGGGATACCCTGTTGCGATGCGATGAGTGGGGCAACTACCTGCTGAGTATTGGTTGTAGTAACGAGTAATATAGGAAGACGCCATGAGCAAGAAAATAGATCCTGTCGACGTCGCGGTTATCAGCGCACGCCTGCAATCCATCTGCCGGGAAATGGGAGAGACCATGCTACGTACGTCCCGTTCGCCGATTTTCTCAGAGGCGCGGGATTTCACCACCGGTATTTTTAATGCAGGACCGGAGCTGGTTGCACAGACCATTTATATCCCTAACATTGCGGCTTCAACACCCTTTACCGCGAAAGCAATTTCCGATCGCTTTGCCGGTGATATTCACGAGGGTGATCTCTTTGTCCTCAACGATCCCTACAGGGGTAACAACCATCCGCCGGATCTCAACGTGATGAAGCCAGTCTTCTACGAGGATGAGCTTGTTTACTGGATGTTATCCAAGGGGCACCACGCTGACATGGGTGGAGGTGGCGTTGTGGGCTACAACCCGGAAGCCACGGATGCCTGGCAGGATGCCCTGCGAATTCCCTGCCTGCGTATCGCCGATCGTGGTGTGCTGCGCCAGGACGTGATTGATTTTATTCTTTTGAACATACGCGCGGTGGAACTGGTGGAAGGGGACCTTCACTGCCAGATAGGTGCGGTTAACCTGGGTGAACGACGCATGCTGGGCCTGCTGGAACAATACGGCACGGCAACACTGGCACTTGCCACCGATGAGATCCTTGATGCCACGGAAAAGCGCGTGCGTGCTGATATCAGCCGCATACCCGACGGCGTGTATCGTGCTGAGCGTGCCATCGACCACGACGGTATCGAGTTTGATCGAAGCCCCGTAGTCAGGCTCACCCTGGAAGTGAAAGACGATGAAATTACCTTTGATTATTCTGACAGCGATCCGCAGTCGGTGGGATATATCAACAGCACCCTGCCAAACACCAATGCCATGAGCCACCTGGGTCTTTTTTCCACTCTCGCCATCAGCAATGACATCCAGTTCAATGACGGCGCGGTGCGACCACTCAGGGTTATTGCCCCGGAAGGTACCATCGTCAATGCCCACGAACCGGCACCCACTTCTTCATGCACCCTGTGTATCGGTGAAGCGATGATCGAATGTACCTGGCAGGCGCTGGGGCAGGTGATACCGGACCAGGTATCTGCCATGTGGGGTCGCTGGTGTGCACCGGCGACCATGGGCATCAACCCCGGTAACGGACGCTTTTTTGCCGACATCCATTTTATGAGCAAGGGCGGTGGTGGCGCGGTAAAAGGCTACGATGGCTGGGACCACGTGGGCACACCGGTGACCCTCGGTGGTTTGCGTGCCCCGGATCCGGAATTACATGAACTGGTGACACCCTACCAGTTACTGGAATATGAAATAGAGCCGGACAGTGGTGGCGCAGGGCAGTGGCGCGGTGGTCTCGGGGTACGCTACAGTTTCAGGGTTGATGCGGACAACGTTGCCTGCGCCAACTTTGGCAGTGGTGCGCGTGATTTTACCGCACCACAGGGAATCAATGATGGCGAAGCAGCCCCGCCACACCATATCACCATCACCCATGCCGACGGGTCAAGCGACGAACTCGATGGCAACCGCATGTACACCTTTAACACCGGCGATGTCATTACCATCCACTCAAGCGGTGGTGGTGGTTATGGTGATCCACACAAGCGCGATGTCGATGCTGTGTTACAGGATGTACAAAACGGCATCGTTTCGGAAGATGCCGCGCGCGAACAGTACGGTGTTGTGCTGCAGGGTGAACAGGGTAGCACGGCGATGACGGTGGATGAAAAAGCCACCGCGGAACTGCGTAACTGACAGCTCGCTACTGTTTCAGGTATCGCTTTGCGGCAGATCCGGGTAGGGTCCAAGCAGGCCCGCCAGTACGCAGGAAAGCAGGGCCAGTCCCGACATTGCCCAGAGCGCTATGGTGTATTCCCCGGTCAGGTCATGGCAAAAGCCCAGTGCCACCGAGCCGATGGCCGCGCCCAGTTCAAAGGCAGAAAATAGCAGGCCAAATATGAGTCCATACACCAGCAGGCCCGAGTAGCGGCTGGTGAGGTAACCCATCACGTCAAACTCTGCGCCAATGGCCATACCCACCAGCACGATGGCGAGGAAAACCGACGCACCACTGACACCGCTGGCGAGAATAGCGATGCCAATGGCCGGGCCCATCATGAATGCAATGGACACGTAGGGTGCAAAAAAGCGATCCATCAGGTAACCGGCAAACACGCGTCCGAATATCAGCGACAGGCCAAGAATGGCCTGGCCCTTTGCTGCCCGGGCAGGATCAATACCACGCTCCACCAGCATGGGATGAAGATGAATAATGATGGAGGTGACCACCATGCCGACGCACATGAACATGCCCACCATTAACCAGAAGGGTCGCTGCCTTGTGGTTTGCCTGAGTGAGAACCCGGCAACGGCACGAGACTTGGCACTGGCGCTCGAGGCATCATCACCGTCCGGCAATAAGCCCATTTCCTGTGGGGAGTTGCGCAGGAAAAGAAACAGGATGGGAACACCGATAAATACCACCAGGGCACCGAGCCCCAGGTAGGCTTCACGCCAGCCAAGGCTTGAAATCATGGCCTGGGCAAAGGGCGGTATCAGCGCTGCGCCAAGCCCAACGCCCGCAAGACCAATCCCCAGTGCGATACCCCGCCTGCGGTCGAACCAGTTGACGATCACCGCGGAATAGCTCAGGGGTGCAGCGGCACAGCCAAGTACAGCAATGAGGAACCACACTGCGTAAAAATGCCAGAGACTGGCAGTGAGAAAGTAGAGACTGGCAGTGAGAAGACCCAGCATAAGTGCCGAGGGAAGCAGCACCTTGCGAATACCGTGCCTGTCCACCAGTATGCCAAGCACGGGAGCGATGGCGATGCCGGTGAGGTTAATAACTGCCTGGGCAACGGATATTTCTCCGCGGCTCCATCCGAATTCGAGTTCAATGGGCTTGATAAAGGCGCCAAAGGAAAACACGCCGATGGCAGCCCAGCCGGTAGCCAGCCCGACTATGGACACACCCACAATAACCCAACCGTAAAACAACTTGTTCGAACCCATGGCGCCCCCTTAAAGTGCTTCAAGCTGTTGTTTGCACAAAGCATAGCATATATCCTTTGAACGATAGTCGCGCGGAACTGATCAAATCCGGGCGCCAGTCCTAAACCTTGTTGAGGAGACTTCTATGCTGACCCTCTACCATCACTGGGACTCTGTCTGTTCTTTCAAGGTACGCATGTGCCTTATTGAAAAACAACTCGATTACCAGGAGCAGATAGTTGACCTGATCCAGTTTCAGAACCTGGATCCTGCTTATATCGCACTTAATCCTAATGGTGTCGTGCCAACCCTGGAAGATGACGATGAAATCATCATCGAGTCCAGCATCATCAATGAGTACCTCGAACACAAGTATGATTCGCCGTGCTTTATGCCGGCTGATCCCGGTGCCAGGGCCAGGATGCGCGTGCTGGTGAAATTACAGGATGATGTGCTTTACCATGCGCAGCGCCCCGCCGCGTTCCAGCTCATGGTGAAGCGCATGCTGACAAATTTAAGCAGGGAAGAAATCGCTGATCTGACAGCTTCTCATCCCAACCCGGAAAAAGCTTCGCACTTTCTCAAGTGGGCCACCGGCCCGGTTGATCCGGAGGTGGTGGAAGAGGCAAGGGGAAATATTGAGCCGGTACTGGCACGCCTTGAGAGTGCCATCGACCAGTCCAACAACAAGGGACCCTGGCTCATGGGCGAGGAATTCAGCCTGGCGGATATTGCCTACGCGCCCTTTGTGAACCGCCTGCAGCGCTTACTGTTCCACGAGCTGTGGGACGACAAGCCCGGGGTGAGCGCATGGATGGAAAGACTGGTTGCGCGGCCTTCCTTTGCCCAGGCTGTCGGTCCTGCCGACAAGCAGATGCCCTGTCCGGCTGACGACGCCTGAAAAAAACTCTAGCGCCTTAATTTAACCCGGGTATCCGGGTGTGCGAGATCTTTCGAATTTTTGCCGAGGTTGTCTGGTAAACAGTTCGCTTTTTAGCTTCATCAAAACCAAAGATAGTTGCCCTCTCGCTCATCTTTGCAAAATCAAAAAGCATGGATATTTGCAGCGGTGCTGATTTTTCATTCCAGGCAACCATGTAAAGAAGCGGTGCCACTTCTATGGCTTCATAGCGTTCAGTATCAGCGACACCGGCGGATGTGCCCTTATGACCCAGCCAGGTCATGTAGTGCCGGTTGAGGTAAATGTGTTCATAGATCGCAACTTCACCCGGGTAGACGACGGTAAAGCGGGTACCACCCAGGTCCGCGTTCTTTAGTTGACGATCGCTTGCATCGCCATTCCCCGCTTCAAGCACCGGCCCATGGATCTTGTTGAGTGAAATCAAGCTGTCCTTATCCTCGTCGGAATAGCGCGAGAGAAAGCCCGTGGCCACACCACGGTTTTCATCGATAACCAGTGATACCGCCTCGTGGCTCGCTGGTTGTGTCATGAGAAAGTAAATTCCGGGACGAACCTCAAATACCTGGCAGGGCACCGTGCCCTTTGCGCCTTTTTGTTTTCCCGTTAAGACCTCCCAGCTGAGCATTTGGCCATCTGAATGAAACCTGTGCTGGACCCTGAAATTACCGTCAGCGAAATCAGCGGTGATAGTCCTGCCATCCAGTGCGGTGGTGGTGTTCGCATCACTGGTGATAAAATTCTGCGCGTTACTGAGAAAAATCCTTCCTGCCTGCGCCGGACTCAGGACATCGCTTTCATTTTTTACCGGTGCTTCAGCATGAAGCGAAAAGGTAGCAATAAGCGGGACCACCCAGCGACACAACATTGAAGTAGAAAAAAACGACTGCACAGGCTTCATAAAAATTCCGTATTCGCGTTTATTATTCTCTAGATTCCAGTGCGTTCAGCACTTTCTCCGAGGTAAAGGGAATACTGCGTAACCTTGCTCCACAGGCATCATTGATGGCGTTGGCCACGGCTGCAGGCATGCCCACCAGGGAATTTTCTCCCACGCCCTTGGCGCCGTAGGGCCCGGTGGGCTCATTGGTTTCGACAATGATGGAATGGATTTCATCGGGCACATCAAGGATGCCCGGGATCTTGTAATCCATAAGAGTAGGGTTGATGAGCTCACCGTCATCGCCCCAGAGCATTTCTTCCGTCAGCGCGAGCCCAAGACCCTGCACCACGCCGCCGTGCACCTGTCCATCCACCATTACCGGGTTGATGGCGCGACCCACGTCATGGGCTGACCACACACGCAGGACTTTCACTTCACCGGTATCGGTATCCACTTCAACCTCCACCGCCTGTATGCCAAAGGTGTATATACCCACGTTGTTAAAGGCAAAGCCGTCAACAAGTGCGCGCTTGGGATCAAGCGGTGGGCCGTCAAACACCAGCGAATCACTGGCGGCAATGGGGCCGCCCACCCGTGCCATGGCGCGGCCTGCAATCTGTGCAAAGGAAAGCTGGGCATCGGCAACACCTTTAACCCCGACAAAGCCACCTTCGCGAAGCTCGAGATCGTGCTCGGCCGCTTCCAGCATCTCGCCGGCATGCCTGAACAACTGCTCGCGTACGTTTTCCGAGGCCTTGAGTACCGAGCGCCCGCTCATGTAGGTGGTGCGGCTGGCGGCGGTTTTCCAGTTATAGGGAGAGGAATCAGAATCCGGCGAGGCAAAGGACACCCTGTCAACGGGAAGGCCAAGCGAGTCTGCAACGATTTGCGACAGTATGGTGCTTGAGCCCTGGCCGATGTCTACCACGCCGGTCACCACCGCCACCGAGCCATCGGCACGCACATGCACCTCGGCGGAGGTGGATTGCAATCCACACATGTGGATCACCGATGAGTAACCAATACCCCGTTTTATATTGGGACTGGTGGACGCGGTCACTTCCTTGTCGAAACCCTTCGTGGCCTGCTGCATTTTCTCCAGGCATTCTTCAAATCCACAGGCATCCAGGTTTTGCCCGCCTATCCAGGCGTCGTTGGTTTTCAGTGCATTGAGTTGGCGTATTTTTAAACTGTCCATGCCAAGCTCGGCGGCGATCTCATCGATCTGAGATTCACCGGCGAGGGTCACCTGTGGATTACCAAAACCGCGATAGGGGCCGGCGCGCAGCTTGTTGGTATAAACAAGGCGACCGCTGGAGCGCACATTGGGTATGTTGTAGGGGCCCTTGCCGATAAATACGGTCCAGTTAAGCACTGCCGGGCTTTCATCAGCATAGGCGCCACCGTCCAGCACCACGTTGATCTCCCGGGCCACCAGGGTGCCGTCCTTTTTTGCCCCGGTTTTCATGTGTATGCGTATGGGATGACGGGAACGCACGATTTCAAAGTCTTCCGTGCGCGAGAGGATCATTTTTACCGGGCGACCGCAGACCATGGCCAGCTTTGCCACCAGTGTCTGTATGTGCAGGCCACCCTTGCCACCAAATCCACCGCCGACGTGGGGTACCAGCGCCCTGATCTTTGCCATGGGTATTTGCAGGTAGTCGGCAACCTTTTGTTGCACGATAAAAACCGACTGGCAGCTGGACCACAGGGTAATACGACCGCTTTGCTCGGGTATGGCGAGGGCACCGCAGGGTTCCATGTACATGTGATGCTGTGCCTGGGTCTGGAATTCACCTTCCACGATCACATCGCAATCGTCCCAGGCACTGTCCACGTCACCTTCGCTGATGGAGGCCTTCCACAATATGTTTCCTTCAAAGCTGCTGGGCTTGAGACGAAAGTAGTCGGCAAGGTCTTCGTGAATGAGCTCGGATTCAGGATCAAGCGCGTCATCAACCCCGAGAATATTTTGCAGGGATTCATACTCGACCTTGATGAGCTGCGCGGCGCGGCGCGCGGTCTCGGCATCGGTGGCAGCCACCGCGGCCACGGGTTCACCAAGGTAACGCACCTTGCCCATGGCAATGGGCGGTTCATCCTTGAGAAACACCCCACCAAGTACATGGTCAAAGTCTTCACCGGTGATCACAGCTTTTACCCCAGGTAGCGCCAGTGCTTCCGAGGTGTCATAGCCAAGTATGCGGGCATGCGCGTGCTCGCTAAAGGCCATGGCCGCGTACAGTGCTCCATTTGCAGGTATGTCATCGATGTAGGCGGCAGCGCCGGTGGCCTTGTCACGGCCGTCGATACGGGGAACATCATGACCAACGGCGGTATTCAGCACGCTCATGATGCACCTTCCTCGACAACCTGCATTGCCGCATCAACAATTTTTGTGTAGCCGGTACAGCGACACAGGTTTCCCGACAATGCATGGCGCACTTCTTCCCGTGTCGGGCTGGCGTTCTCACTGAGAAAGGCGCTGAGGGTGACGATCATGCCCGGTGTGCAGAAGCCGCACTGCAGTCCACCGTGGCTCACCAGCGCCTCCTGTATGGGTGAGAGGTTCATGCCCTCGGCGATGCCTTCAATGGTGGTGATTTCCCGATCGCTGCAGGCAGCTGCCAGGGTCAGGCAACCACGTACTGCTTCGCCGTCCACCATCATGGTGCAGGCGCCGCACACGCCCTGGTTACAGCCCCGCTTTGACCCGCTCATGCCGAGTTTTTCGCGCACGGTTTCAAGCAGGGTTTCACCACCGTCGATCAGTACATCGTGGCTTTCACCATTGATGTTTAAAGTGATGGCCTGCTTGTTCAATGTTCAACTCCATTGCCACTTAAATTATTCACGGCACGTTTTAACAGCCGGGGTATCAGCCTGCGACGATAGTCAGCGGTTCCCCGTACATCGTTAACGGGGTCGGCCGCTTCAGCAAGTATCGCGCCGGCGGCATTAATGTCTTTCTCACTCAAGGTGCTACCCAGTAGCTTGTTGTCAGCCTCGTTCGAGTGCAGGGGCTGACCAGCCACCGCGCCAACGGCGATACGCGCATAGCTGCAGCTGTCATTTTCCATGCCAAGCACGAGGGAGACCGCCACGGTGGCATAGTCTCCGTCCACCCGCGCAAGCTTTACATGTTCGCCGCGGGTATTCTCCGGGCAGTTAGGAAGAAGAATGGCAGACACCAGTTCATTCTCGCCCGTAGCCGTTTCATAGTAGCCAAGGAAAAAATCATCGGCGGGTACCACCCGTCTGCCATCGGCGCCGCAAATTTCAACGCTGGCATTGGCAGCAACCAGGGCGCAGGGAAAATCCGCCGCGGGATCGGCGTGGCTGATGGAACCACCGATGGTGCCCATTCTTCTAATGGGCGGATGGGCAATCTGGCTTGCCGCGCGAGTGACAACACTGAGCCCGTTTTCGAACATGTCAGAACTGGCGATACTCTCGTGTCGCGTCATGGCGCCGATGCGTAGACCGTCGTCGCTGCGGCTGATGCCTTCAAGTTCCTCGATGCGACGCAGGCCCACCAGCATGGGTGGCGATACAAGATCGGCATTCATCATGGCCACCAGCGTGGCACCACCGGCGATACAGCGCGCGTCTTCTTCCTCGCCAAGAAAAGCCAGTGCTTCTTCGATACTGGTGGGTTCGACGTATTTCATGCTCGCTAATGTACCCGTATCAAAGTGACTGCCAGTCAAACGACTGTTCAAAGGCATGGGCGACGCGGTAGATGCTCGGCTCGTCACAGTGTTTGCCCACCAGCATCATGCCAATAGGCAGACCATCCCGTTCGCCACAGGGGATAGACATACCCGGGTGTCCCGTCGCGTCAAACTGGCAGGTATTAAAGATCGCGTTCAGGGTCTGCTCCATCACCTGTTCAAGGCTGGCATCCGCCAGTGAGCTGACGTTGGCCATCGGCTTGCCAGAGGTGGTTGGCATGAGTAAGAGATCATAGTCATTTAACACTTCATCATAGCAGGCTCTCAGGCGGTGCTTCATGTTCCTGGCCTTGCCGTAATAGTAACCGTTAAAACGTTCCAGGTACTGGCTGAATAGCAGCATGATCTGTGCATTCTGTGGCATTTCATCCATGCGTCTTAACCAGCCGTTGGCGGCCTGCCACAATGCAGGTGATGCCACCGTATCAATATTGGATGGCATACCGTTTAAGGCAAGCGTGCCCCTGAAGCCGTCCATGAATATGGTGCTCCACACGATGAGGCCGTGAGGATGGATGGGAATGGAGACTTTCTCGACACTGGCACCCAGTTCGCCCAGCTTTTCCGCCGCGTTACGCACGCACTCATCCACGTCACCGTCGGAGTAGGGCATGCCAAAGCCTTCATCGACAACTGCAATTTTCATACCGGCGATGTCCTGGCCAATGGCCTTGCTGTAGTCATGGACTTCAAGCTGCCGCTGTCGACCATCGAGACCGTCGTAACCCGCCATGACTCCAAGGGCCAGCGCGTTATCGGCAACGTTGTTGCTCATGGGGCCGACATGGTCAATGGTGGCTTCCATACCCATGATACCGGTGTAGGGCAGCAGGCCATGGGTGGGTTTCATGCCATAGATACCGCACCAGCTTGAGGGAATACGAATGGAACCGGCCTGGTCGCAGGCAAGGGCAATGTCCACTTCACCCGCAGCCACCAGCGCGGCACTGCCCGAGGACGAGCCGCCGGTGGAATAGCCGGGTTTTCTCGGGTTGTCCACGGGAAAGCCCGAGCCGGTAAAGTTGGCGCTGGAAATACAGAAATACTCGCACACACTTTTGCCGCTGATGCTGGCGCCGGCATCCAGCAGGCGTGTAACCACCGTCGCGTCAAAATCAGGCACAAAGCCTTCCAGGATGGTGGCGCCGTTTTTCATGGGAACGTTGGCGACAAAGATATTGTCTTTTACCGCGACCGTGCGACCGGCGAGGGGGCCTTCACTGGCACCTTCAATCTTGCTCTTTACATACCAGGCACCGTACTGGTTTTCATCATCACTGGGAAAGTAGTGTGATCGTTCCGGGTATTGCACTGGTGGAATGTCAGCTTCCTCGTTGTCCAGCGCTTCGCAGGATGAGGAAAACGCGCCCATGAAACCAAGCATCTTTTCGGCATATTCCGCGTCAAGATCAAAATCAATGTCCCTTGCAATCTCCTGCAAGTCCGCAACGGTGGGTGAACGAAAGCCCATGCTGTTTCTCCGTGAGTTTTAAAATTTTATTTTTTTATACGGCCTGCTACTTGCCAAGGTGTCGCGACAGGTAGCTGACCATGGTATTTAACTGCTCTTCACTGACAGAAATATTATTTCTTTTCAGCATGTCGATGGTATAGCCACGCCACTCGGATTCCTTTCGGCGCGTGGCAACGACACGCCCAAGATCATGACACATCACGCAGTATCCCTGTACCAGTGCTGCGCCTTCTCCCGCCGGAAGCTCCAGTTTCCCACTTTTCGCCATTGGTGAATCGGGAGGAAGCTCGCCGCTTGTCATGGGTGTTGAGCTTCCCGGGCCATGTTCACGCACCAGGTAGTCGATAACCAGTTCCATTTCATCAGCATCGAGCTGGGCACCGGTCACCACCATTTTCTGCACGGTTCTTTTCCAGCCGTCCCGCCCGTTGGTGGTCACCTCAATGGACGCCAGCCCGTGACACTGGGTACAGGCGGCACGGTACAGGCGCTGTCCTTCATCTCCTTCCGCGACCAGCCTGGCCGGCAACAGCAGGGCAGGCAGGCTTATACCCAGCAAGACGAGTATGCGCGTGAATAAACCCATGTCGGGCGAATGCCTGTTCATAGCTTGCGTGTTCTTTTGTCCGCGATGGAATATTCCGGGTGCCAGGTGGAGTTTGCCATGGTGCCGGTTCTTTCAACGTGCATGTCGAGCAGGTAGGGGCGGCCTTCGCGGGTTGCCCTGGTGGCGCGTTTAATACTGGCCTTGACCATGCCCGGGTCTTTTACCACTTCGCCTTCCACGTCAAAGCCCGCGGCAAGTTTCACGTAATCCACGTCCGGTTCGCCGAGGTAGCACACCATGTCACGGCCGGTTTCCCACGAGCGGCCGCGTCGCGACATGATGCGGTTACGCTCGTTGTTATAGCTATGGTTGTTCATGACGATGATGATGATGGGTGCGCGGTAGCGACTGTAGGACCACAGCGGCTGCGGCCCGCTGAAAAGAAAGGTACCGTCGGAGACGATACTGACAACCTGCCTGTCGGGTAATGCGAGCTTTACGCCAAAGGCTGCTGGTAAACCCCAGCCAAGGGTGAAGCCGGTGTTAAAGTAGAAGTCCTTGGTGTCCGGACCGTAGTCCAGGTAGTTGTCGATGTGCCAGGAATAGCTGTCATTGTCGGAAACAATAATGCTGTCTTTTTCAAGCACTCCTTCAAGCTCCAGCACGATGCGTTCTGCACTGATGGGATCGTTATCCCACTTATCCCTTGCAATAGCCTGCAGGCTTTCTTCTCTTTTTGACTGGTGCTTTTTCGCGATGTCCAGTCGCTGCCCGGCAATGCGTGAAAGCGAGCGTGGTTTGGACTGCTGCCGAATTTCTTCCAGCAGATCCACGATCGCCAGCCTGATGTCCGCAACGATGGACAGCTGTGTTGGATAAACCCTGGCCAGGTTATCCACGTCGAGTCTTACCTGCACCAGCTTCACATCGGGCTTGATCTTCAGGCTGGAGCCGGCCAGTGGCATGCGCGAACCCAGGTTAAGCAGCACGTCGATTTTTTCCGGAAAGCGCGCGGTAGCGTTATAGATGCCGTAAAACAGCGGGTGCCTGGTGGGGAAGTGTTTTGACCATGATGCGGACCAGTCTTTGACCACGGGTGTGCCCAGTAACTCCGCCAGCTCCTTTAGTTCCGCTTCCGCCTCGCAGTACCTCACCTCGTCGCCACTTAGAATCACCGGGTGCTCTGCAGCAAGCAGCAGTTTCGCAAGCTGCTTTATGTCTTCCTGTGCAGGCCTGACGCGCAGCGAAACATCAAACATGTCCTGCTGCATCACCGTGGCGGTGGTTTTTGTCGAGAGATGATCCTGGGGCGTGGCCAGGAACACCGGCCCGCTCGGGCGGGTTGAGGCAAACTTCTGTCCGCGACGAACAATCTCGGGGATCTTATCGGCGGCCTGGATGGACCAGTGCCACTTGGTCATGGTCTGGGTCATGGAAGTCATGTGATCCATCGCTTCAAACCCATCCTGTGCCAGCATGGCCACGCTGACATCATCTGTGATGACAAGCATGGGGGTGTAATCTTTCCAGGCATTGAACATCATCGACATGGCATTGGGTATACCGGGCCGGGAGATGATGACGCAGGGTGTTTCACCGGTTGCCTTGGCATAGCCATCGGCCATGGCCACCAGCGCACCTTCATGGATGGACTTGATGATCTGGATACCGGTCTCGTCCACCAGTGCATCAAATATCGGTGCTTCACCGGATGAAGGATTAACAAACAGGAAGCTGTGACCGGAGGCCTTGAGTTGCTCTACCAGTAGCTTGCCACCCGTGCCGCTGACACGCCTGGCCCATTCAGGCAGGGCTTCATGACTATCGCCGCCAGCGACGAAGGGAGAGAAGTCTTTTGCAATACTGCTTGCTGCGCTCGCGCTTAAACCAATGCTGCCAAGGGCGCTGAGAAACTGGCGACGGGAAACACCGCTATCGACGTATTGCCTGATCAGGCTCTTGATGTCGTTGTCACCGGGCATACATACTCCAGTTTTGGTTACAGGCTCTGCGGTCGGTCACCCGCAAAATTTATTTTATACGGAAACCACCCCCGCTTGCCTCGATTTTTACCCAGCTGGGTGAGGGGAAATGGGCCGGCATGAGAATGCTGCCGCTTTCAACCACCTCTTCAAGCACGCGCTGGCGCGTGGCGGCGGAAGCCACGGGATCGACACAAAAGCCGCTGGACCACTCCGGGTGCAGCAGCTGTAGCGGGTGGTGCAGCACGTCACCGCTGGCGAGTGCGCGCTCTCCCGCTGATTCAAGGTGAAAAACAAAGTTGCCCGGTGAATGCCCTGGCGCCGCTTCCACCCGTATGCCTGTCTCCAGCTCAAAGCCGTCTTCAATCATTTCCGCGCGACCCGCTTCTACCACCGGCAGCACGCTGTCACGAAAGGAGAAACCCAGTGCTTCGCTCACAGGTGGTGGCACGATGTCTTCTGCTGTGCCGGCGACGTCACGATGGTAAGCCTGCCAGGCTTCAAACTCGGTTTTTCCAAACAGGTAGCGGGCATTGGGAAAGGTCGGTACCCACTCGCCGTCATCAAGTCGAGTATTCCAGCCAACATGATCCGGGTGCATGTGCGTGCACATGACAAAATCAATATCTTCCGGCGCGAGCCCTGCCGCGGCGAGGTTTCCCAGGTAGTCGGTGTTGAGCTTGTGCATGTCGGGAAAGGCAGGCAGGTCCTTGTCATTACCCGCACAGGCATCGATGAGAATGGTATGACGCCCGGTTTTTACCAGGTAGGAATGAAAGCTGAGTATGAGTATGTCGGAGTCCGGCTCAATATAGGTGGGATACAGCCAGTCGCGATTGGCCTCCACCACTTCCGGGTCGGCATCGGGCAAAAGGAAGTTCAGTTCAAAACTTGGCGCGACAGATTCGATGACCTTGCTGACTTCAAACTCGCCGATGGATATTTTTTCTGTTGTCATTGATAAACCTTATTCGTTAACAAGGCGGAATAAATTCCGCCCTACGGTAGCGTCGAATTCATCCGGTTGTTTAGCAGAGTTATTTTCAGTCCGCAGTAGGGTCGAATTTATTCGACCTTTTTATATCCCCTCAATATCATAATCATCCAGGTTGGTGTCCTGCATGCGCGCCTTTATGTATTTTTCCTCGATGGGTAGCGGTACCGTGGCGTCGATACCCACCTGGGTCCAGCGATCGTCCTCGGTTGTGGGGTTGAGCCTGTGTCCGGGCGCGTCCTTGATGAAAACAAGATCCTGTTCAAAGCGACAGCGTGTCGCCACCGCCCATTCAACCTCGGCAGGATTAAAGATGTCGACGTCGGTGTCCACCACGGTCACCATCTTGATAAAGGCCTGTGAAGAGAGCGCTGCCTTTATTGCCTCAAGTTGAACACCTTCCTCGTTTTTCTCCACCTGCAGCACGAGGTAATAGGGTATGGAGCCCTCGGATAACTTCACAGCCTTCACGGCCGGCACCTGGGCATTCACTTTTTCAAAGATGCCTGCCTCGGTAATGGTGGCAAAGGCATTGCGTACTTCCAGGCCCGACAGAATTGAGTGAAAGATGGGTTTCTCGCGTCGCGTGATGGCGGTGGCTTCAAACACCCAGCGTGGTTCACGGATAGCGTAGTAGCCGGTGACCTCGGCATAGGGACCTTCAGGCTCCCTTATTTCGGGAAGAATACGCCCTTCAATTACAAACTGCGCGTTGGCGATGGCCTCAACATTAACAGTCTGGGCTTCAATGAGCTCAACCGGTGCGCCGCGTATCTGGCTGGCGATACCCAGTTCGTCAGTGTCGATAGGGGATGAAGATTCCGGTGCGGCCGCGGCCATGCACACGGCAAAGTCGATTCCATTGCTGACGGTGAGCTCCAGCGCCTCCCCCCTTGCCTCGGCACGCTTGTAGTAGTCCATCAGGTGACCGTACTCTTCCAGTTGAATGGTCATGCGATCCTTACCGGTGAGCATCATGCGGTGCACGGACACGTTGCGAATACCGGTGTCAGGATCTTTTGCAATGACCACGCTTGAAGTCAGGTAACGGCCACCATCGCCCTCGGCATGGTGGGGAATCGGCAGCTGGTAAAGATCCACTTCCTTTTCGATCACTTCATTGGCCGGGCCCTGTTTACTGATCACCGGCTCCATGGGGGACTGCTGCCACTGTCGAATCTCGTCCTTTAATAAAAACGGAAGCCGCTCGCTGCTGGTTTTAAAAAAGCGCGCGATGAGATCGCGGTTCCAGTAAAGGCCAATCAGCAGCGGGTAGTCGCTGTCCTCGACATTTTCAAAAAGGATTGCTTTGCCACCTTCAAACTGGCTGGCAATGCCGGCAAGCTCGTGCACCGCGTTTACTTTTGACTTCACGCGCACGAGCTGCTGTTCCTTTTCGAGATAATCCAGGTAGGCCTGCAGGTCGAGCAGGTTTCGTTCAGCAAAGTTCATGTGAAAAGAAGTGGAACCAGGCAGCGCAATTACTGCGCTGGCCTCATTTAAAAGATCACTCGGTATCGGCTTTTGCGGCTTCCCGCTCCTGCTTACGCATGTAAGCGGACTTAACGCCCTTTTCCAGGTTGGGACCGGGACCAAAGGCTTCGCAAAAAACCGAATCTTCCAGGGCTTCAACCTGGTGTATCACGTTACTGGGCACGGTGAGGATATCGCCCGGTTCCATGTCTGTATAAATCTCTTCGCCTTTTTTACCGCTGCGAGCTTTCAGGCTGCCCTTGATTAAAACCACGGTTTGCTCGTCCGGATGCTTGTGCAGCGGGGAGAATTCACCTTTTTTCATTTCAATCCAGGTCTGTGCAATGGTCGACATGGGGATATAGCGGCGGTCGATACCTTCACCGAATTTTTCCACCGGAATGTCGTTAAACTTGTGCACAACTGCATCAATTCTTTCTTCTTCAGCCATTTTTTGCTCCGACTTTTTGTTATATAAACGGTAGTACGTCCTTCAGGTCTTCCAGGGTCAGTTGCTTGCGTTTTTCCTCGTCCATGTAATTAATACCGATGCCGTATTCCTGCCAGCGTTCCCTGATTTTTTCTTCAAGCTCCGGTTCCAGCTTGCCCACCGGAGGAAAACTCTGCCCGTTCCAGTCCTCGTTCTTTGCCAGTTCCCAGTTTCGCGTGGCATCCACCAGCACCCTTGTCCATTTCCCGGTACGGTAACGCGGTACATCAAGCTGCTCATGGGATACGGAAGGATCAAGCGGTGAACCAAAAGTCGGGCCCACCATCATCACCTGGTCCATGCCCGCGTTCACGCGAAAGGCGATGGCCCACTCAAGTGCCAGCGGGTCACGAATATCAATGTCTTCTTCCACCACCAGCACGTGCTTGAAAAACCACTGTGCGGCACTGGTACCCCACAGCGCCATGGCCACCTGCTCCGCGTGACCGCGATACTGCTTGCGAATCTGCACGACGATGTGGGTGCCGGTGGAAACATGGGGACACCAGACGTCGGTGATACCAACGACACCCGCTGCTTCAAGCATGTTCCAGAATATCGCTGACCAGCTGTAGGAGCAGAGAATGGAATCTTCCGAGGGAAAGCCGGGTCGGCAGCCTTCCAGGGTGCCACGCATTATTGGATCCCTGCGATGGGTAATGGCGGTGACTTCCATGACGGGCTTGGGCGAGGGCGTGCCGCCGTAGTAGCCGGGGTATTCACCAAAGGGACCTTCCAGTTCAAAGGTTTTCGGATCCGGATCCATGTAGCCCTCGATGACCACTTCTGCTTCTGCCGGTACAACCAGGTCAACGGTTTCGCATTTCACCAGGTCCACGGGCTTACCAAGGATGGCACCCATCATGTCCCACTCGCAGATATGCCGTGGAAAGGGGCTGCCTGCGCAAAAGGGCACCACGTCGTGGGCACCGTAGGCGATAGCGATGGGCATCTTCGTGCTCTTCTCGCGGTAGCCGGTGAGATGACCACCGCCGCCCTGTGTTGGCATCATGACCTTGGCGATACGATTCTTGTCGACAACCTGTCCACGGTAAAGACCGATGTTTTCGCGGCCGGTAAAGCGATCCTTTGTGATCACGCCGCAAAAGGTATCGAGGTAGCGACCCCCATCAAGCTCGTGCCAGATGGGTGCGGGGAACTGGGTGATGTCAATGTCATCACCGGTGATGATGTTTTCCTTAACCGGGCCGCTGTCCACCATGCGCGGCTCGATGGGATTGCTGTAGACGTCTTTCAGGTGACGCACCAGATGACGATCAGGTGAATCACCCGGCATGCCCAGCAACTGGCACAGCTGAGCCTTGTTACCCATGCCACAGGCCACGAAGCGGGTCGACAGGGTGTCCTGGTAGTCCTTGATGTTGTCAAACAGCAGGGCGGGGCCGGCAAGACCAAGATTGACGCGGGTAATGGCGCCGAGCTCAAGGTTGGAATCCACCTCGCAATTGACGTGGGCGAGTTGCCCGGCCTGTTTCAATTGCCACAGCCAGGAACGCAGGCTGGTCTCGCCGCTTGCTGATTCCAGCAGGGCATCAAGGCTGTCGCGGGTGGTATCTTCTTCAACGGCAGACATCATCTTTCCCCTTTTCATGGTCCGCTTGATGCCCCGAGTATAGCACTGTCACCCTGCTTGCCGACCTAAACTGCCCTTGTGGTAAACCCTGTATGCCCGCAGAATAGCGCCAACTATAATTTTGTATGGGGTAAAACTATGTATTTATTGAATTTCCGTGGCGCCATCGCGTCATGGCTCACCTTTGCCTGCGTTCTTGGCAACACCGCTATCGCCGAAGAAGAGAACATGAACGATGAGCGAATCTTCGAGGCACGGGATATTTTTGAGCTTGAAAAAGCCAGCGACCCGCGTATCTCGCCGGATGGTCGCAGGGTGGTTTATTCAAGGACCAGCATGGACATCATGACCGACTCGGGTCGTTCAAACCTGTGGACTGTTAACACCGACGGCAGCGATCATCGTCCGCTGCTTTCCGGCAGGAAAAGCTTTTCATCACCGAGGTGGTCTCCCGATGGCAAGCGCCTGGCCTTTGTCTCAGGTGCCGAGGGCAGCCCGCAGCTTTACGTTCGCTGGATGGACAGCGGCGAAACCGCGCTGATCACCAACCTTGAGGATGCACCGGGTGCCATCAGCTGGTCACCGGACGGTAAGTGGATTGCCTTTACCATGGACGTGCCCGGTAGCCAGGAACCCCTGGCCAGTGCCCCGGCCAAACCGGAAAACGCCAAGTGGGCTGCGCCGGTCAAGCTGGTGGACAGGCTGGTTTACCGCGTCGATGGCGCGGGCATGATCAAGCTTGCCTACACCCACATCTTTGTGGTGCCGGCTGAAGGTGGTACCGCGCGACAGCTCACCGAGGGCGACTACCAGCACAACGGGCCACTGTCGTGGACACCGGACAGCCAGCATATAGTTTTCTCTGCCAACCGTGACGATGACTGGGAATACAACCCGGTTGAAAGCGAGGTGTTTCGCATCAGCGTTGCCGACGGCAGCCTTGAACAGCTGACTACCCGCGTCGGCCCTGACGCCGGTGCCGTTGTGTCACCGGACGGCAAGCATATCGCCTACGCCGGTTTTGACGACAGGGAAGTGGGCTACCAGCTCACTTACCTCTATGTCATGGACAGTGAGGGTAAAAGCATTCGTAACCTGAGCAAGGGCCTGGATCGCTCCGTGCAGAACCTGCAGTGGGCGGGTAACGGCCGCATCATGTTCCAGTACGATGAAATGGGGGTGAGCAAGCTTGCTACCGTGAGTCTCAAGGGCGCGATCAGCACGGTGGCCGAGAATGTCGGTGGCACCACGCTGGGTCGCCCCTACACCAGCGGCAGCTACACGGTGAACGACAGCGGCGTGTTTGCCTACACCGTCAACTCCCCGCAGCGACCGGCTGATGTTGCCGCCGGGCGTAAAGGTCGAGTAAAGCAGCTGACTAAGCTCAACGAAGATCTCTTTGCCCACCGTGACCTGGCCAGTATCGAGGCCATCACCTGGAAGTCTTCTTTTGATGGCCGGGAAATCCAGGGGTGGATAGCAAAACCGCCGGGTTTTGATGCACAAAAGAAGTACCCGCTGATACTGGAAATTCACGGTGGTCCCTTTGCCGCCTATGGTCCGAACTTTTCCGCGGAAGTGCAGCGTTACGCGGCAGAGGGCTATGTTGTGCTCTATGCCAACCCGCGTGGCAGTACCAGCTACGGCGAGGAATTCGGCAACCTGATCCATCACAACTATCCCAGTAACGACTACGACGATCTCATGTCCGGTGTCGATGCCGTGATCGAACAGGGTTACGTGGATGAGCAGAACCTGTTTGTCACCGGTGGCTCCGGTGGTGGCGTGTTGTCTGCCTGGATTGTCGGCAAGACCGATCGTTTTAATGCCGCCGTGGTGGCCAAGCCGGTGATCAACTGGACCAGCTTTGCCCTGGTGGCAGACTTTCCCAATTACTTCTCGCGCTACTGGTTTGATGGCTTTCCGTGGGAAAACCAGGAAGATTACTGGAAGCGTTCACCACTTTCACTGGTGGGTAACGTGAAAACACCAACCATGCTGCTGACCGGTGAAGATGATCTTCGCACGCCGATTTCCGAGTCGGAGCAGTTTTACATGGCCTTGAAATTGCGCAAGATTGATACGGCGCTGCTGCGCGTGCCCGGTGCCTCACACGGTATCGCGCGACGACCTTCCAACATGATTGCCAAGATTGACAATATCCTGGCCTGGTTCAAGAAGTACCGCAGCGACCTCGAAGAGGAAGAGTAGAAAGTTAAAACGGCAGGGTGCTTATGCACCCTGCTGCTTTCAGGGCCAGACGATATCCCTGAAGCGCTGTTCGCGCTGCGAGTCAGGATCGTTTTTAGCGGAGAAGGAGCCAATGTGCTCCAGGTAGTGATCGGGAAAACCGTGTAGCGTGGCCCCGGCCAGTACGATGTCCTGGTACCAGCTGTAGGGTGCCTTATCTTCCAGCGTGCTCTGTTCACACAGGTAGACCAGCACGTCGCGATACTCGCCAATTTCGATACGCTCCTGCTGGTAGCCAAGCTCTGCCTTGTCCAGCACGCCCTTCTCGTGCAGGGGAAACTCGTACACCACGCCGTGGATCATTTCTGCTTCATTGCCCGTTGCAACGATGTTGCACTTGCCGCTGTCATCAAGCCCGGCCTTGTTAAACAGGAGACGATAGCCCGTGAGCGAGGCTATTCCCAGCATTTGCGCCGAGGGTGTGCGGCTTTTCAGCCAGTTCGGATGCAGGTTTGAGCCGTAGGCGAAGTAAAGTAGTGTACTCATGGTTTTAGTTTTTCCCTGAAATAGTTACGTACCGCATCCGCTTCTCGCGCCGAGTGAATATTCTCCGCCAGCGTATAGTCCTTCGCCTGGGTTGTCACAAGGTAAACGCGGTAATTGGCCTTGTGCTGCTTACCCGAGCCGGTGGTAAAGTTGATTTTCTTTTTTATGTCCCTCACCTGGTCCGCGGTAATGGTCTTCATTGGCAGCGGAACACCCAGCACTCGACGTTGATAGTAAAGCGTTGAGTTTCTCAGCACCAGCGTCAGCGAATTGGCTACCAGGTAAATGCCGATGCTCAGCATGAGCAGGCCCACGAGGCCGAATACACTGCTCATGATAAAGGCGATGGTGTTTTGAAAAAGACCGACACCAATCTCAAAAAATGAATCACCGCTGATACCGTGAAACATGCTTTTTCCAATAGCGAATGCGGCACCGCTGCTCAGTACGCCGAAAACAAGCACAAAGAAGCCCAGGCCCGGGTAACGCAGGACCCCGTAACGCCAGGTAAAACCATCCGCGGCGTGTTGAATACCAATGATTGCCTCGATCTCTTCATCAGACGCGGTGTCCCGGTAATCGCGTTCTTTACCGACACTTCGGGATGCCGCGCTACTTGCCCTGTCGCTTTTGCCATAGACCGGGATTTCAAACTGGCGACTGTAGTCGGTACCTTCAAGCTCCGCATCCACATCCAGCACCCACTTGTGATAGTTCTCTTCTCCACTGGATGATTCGGGCATGTCGCCGGGTAAGTCAAACTTCACTGTTACCCGCGTGCCCTGCATACCCGGCTCCGATGCGACCAGGCTGCTGTCCTGCCACTTGAGGCGCTCCCTTTCACCATCGTCGGTGCTGTAGGCGTAGATACAGGAAAGCACGACCCTGAACTGCACCCCGGGATCGTAGGGCAGGTTGATCTCGATTTGCCCGCGCATCTCGTCGCCGATGCGTGCAGGGAAGGGCTGCATCTGTAGCGGCGTTGGGCCGAAGCGGCGCCATTCGAGTGACTGTTTTATTGCCAGGTAAAGCAGCCAGGCGCCGGCGAGGGGAAAAACAAGTCCTATGAGTACGGCATAGTTACCCCTTTCAAGCTCCTCCGGAAGTACAAAGTAGAGCGGACTGGATATGATGTTCCAGACGATGGCAAAGGCCCACATGCCCTTGTTACCAATGCGGTTGCTGGAGTTGACCTGGTTGTTTTGCCAGCGCTCGTCCTGGCGCCAGGATTTTTTTTCCTCAACTGCCACCTGCAATGTATCTTCTTCTGCGGATGGTTCTTTAAAAAGGTGATAGAGCACCGCGAGGCCGATACCGCCAAACACCACCACGAACATCATCTTGAATAGCAGCAGTCCCCAGCGCAGCTCGCGGTTGATGACGGACTCTTTCGGCGATGATGGATTGACATAGATGCTAATCATTTTCTTTTGCCTGTAATTCCTTTGCAGGCGCCTGCCAAGCTTTTGCTGAAAACTACCGATGTTGTCGGAGGTGGTATTGATGGCGGCCCGTTCGCCGTAGTAGAGATCGCCGCCGTAGTGATACTGGTAGGCAACCTCGGGTCGATAGGTTGTTCCTTCCCCGGAGCTACGGATCAGCCTGGCATGGGTCAGGCGTGCCTGCACCTCGTCCCAGGACTGCATGCGCTGCCAGTCATACAGCGTGGGAATCACGCTCATCACCAGCAGGCCGACACCGACACCCGCAAAGGGAAGTGCAAAAAGCAGGACAAAAAGACGTTCTTTCATGTGGTTTGAACAGCCTCCGCGATGTATGCAAAAGCACCTTCGCGGGATACTACGCCGCCAGCGCGGTGAAAACCAATCATCCTGTTTATTGACTACGATCAAGCCGCAATGACGTGGAGCTTTTAAGCTCGTATACAGGCTTTTGATATACTTTGAGTGTCCATGCATCCTGCTATCTTCAAACTGACGAGCGGCACAAATAATCACGCGGCGCGGCTACGCTACCCGCTGCTACTATGCTGCCTGCTGCTTGCGCCCCTGTCATTGGCAGGTGAGACAAGAGTGAGCGACGATGTCGAAGGGCGCGCTACCCTCAACGCCATTCACAGCGATGAACTGAAAAAGACCATGCGCTCGCTGGACTTGCTGGCCTACGAAAACGAGTATACCGAGCTCGAACTGCAAAGCCTGCGAGTCAGCCAGCTTAACCGGCTGCTGGATTTCGTTGATGAACTCCTGGCGCGCGCGGAGGAGCTGCCGCAGATCACCGATACGGAGCTGAGCGAGTCAGACAGGATAATTTTCAAGGCCATGGCTCAACAGCTCCATGGAGACACGCTGCGTATGAAGGCGAGCGCGGCCGAGAAGAATTACAGCGACATGGGTAAACGCTATCTCGAGTTGCGCCGGACCTGTGATAGCTGTCATCGCCTGTTTCGCAATAACCCGTAAGTTTAAAGCGGCCATGTCCAGGGGGAGAGTGATTGCGCTGGCGCTGTGTTACCTGCTGCAGCCCGCACTCCACGCGGCGGAGCCGAGGTTTTCCGCCGGCGGACGTCTCAATCTTGATGCCATCTATACCACGCAACTCTCAGCCGGAACGACAAACACCAACCTGGCGGATATTGCCTTTATCCCTTCTTCCATTCCTGTTGACGGCAGCGGAACCGAGAGTCGATTCAGTATCAACCACCGTGAGTCACGTTTCTGGGGGACACTACATTTACCCTTGGGTGAGCATGACCTCTCCACCTACGTGGAAGTAGACCTGATGGGCACGCGCAATACCACGCGTGGCGACAGGCTAAGCGCGGTGCCGAGACTGCGACACTATCATCTCAAGTATGGTGGCCTGGTGCTGGGCCAGACCAACACCGGCTTCTTTAATGTTTCATCCTTTCCCGAGGTGAATGACTTCAATGGCCCCGTGGGTGCAGTCGTTGTGCGCCAGGAGCTCGTTTCCTATACCCATGGTTTTGACTGGGGCTCGGCGAGCCTGTCAATTGAAGACTCCCAGTCAAACCTGGTCACAGGCAGCGGCCAGCGCCTGCTACCCGATGATGAGCGCTACCCGGACGCGGTAATGAAGCTGGTATTTAACGGGGGCTGGGGCAACGTGTCCGTGTCCGGACTGCTGAGGGAAATCACGCACAGGGACGTCAACCGCGAAAGCCTGTGGGCAGGCGGGCTTAATGTCTCCGGTCGCATATACTTTGCCAATAACGATAACCTGCGCTTTACCGTTGCCTGGGGTGAAGGGATCGGGCGCTACGTTTCCTTTGGTACATTCAGCGATGCCCTGCTGGACAATAGTGGCGAGCTGCAAGCTGTGCAGGTGGCGTCCCTTAATCTCGCCTACCAGCACTGGTGGACCGGGAAACTACGTTCCAACCTCGTACTGGGTACTACCCATGCCGATCACCCGGATGGTGTTAACCCTGCCATGACTGATTCTTCATTTTATTCGTCCCATTTGAACCTGCTCTGGAGTCCACGTCTTGATATTACACTCGGTGTTGAATGGCTATACGGCTGGCGCGAACGAAAGGATGGTGCGAATGGTGAACTTAACAGGCTGCAGATCTCTGCGCGCTATCGTTTCTAGCTTGATGTAGAGAATAAATTGAAAGAACTGAGAAAGGTGTGCTGATTTAAGTTGACTTCCATGTCACCAGTCAGCAAGCGGCTTGACTTTTTCCCTTTGATTTTCCCCCGACAAATCTTTTATCGCTTTCGGTCGACTGCATTATTTTTTTTCTTCAAGTTCCGACCGCTTGAGTGTTGCGTAATATACCGGCTTTTATGCAGGGGTTCAAAAGGCTTTTTTTCGCACTGATTTTTACGTCGTCGAAATAAAAAAAAGAAAACTGCTTATGCATTGCAACATTACTTGCATGTTCACGTTAATTTGATGCAAGGCCCTGTCACTACTCAGGTAGCTGCCTTCAGTCTTTGCAATGGTCGCTCGTCAATGGGCATATGCAGGATGGCTGCCAGTATCCCCAGTACAATGGCGGCGTACCAGACAGGATCGTAGGTACCAAAGTTGTCGTAGAGGTAACCGCCCAGCCAGACACCGATAAAGCTGCCGACCTGGTGCGAGAAAAACACGATACCCACCAGCGTGGCCATGTAACGCACGCCAAACACCTGGGCCACGATGCCCATGGTAAGGGGAACCGTTGAGAGCCAGAGGATACCGATACAAAAGGAAAACAGGTAAATGGTGAGCTCGGTCTTGGGCAACATCAGCATCACCGAGATGATGATGGCGCGGGCAAAGTATATTGCGGTGAGCGAGCGCTTCTTGCTCCAGCGCTGCCCCACCCAACCGGAAAGGAATGAGCCGATAATGTTACAGAAGCCAATGATCGACAGTGAATAGGCACCGGCATGGGCGGGTAGCCCAAGGTCCCTGACGTAGGCGGGCATGTGCACCATGACAAAGGCCACGTGAAAGCCGCAGACAAAGAAACCCAGGGACAGTAACACGTAGCCACGGTGTGCGGCGGCTTCTTCCAGCGCTTCGCGGAGCGACTGCTCAACTTTCTCCGTGACGCTTTCGCCCCCGGGCCCCGGCGCCGGCAGGAAAAACGCCAGCGGCAGGATCACCACGCTCATAACACCAAGAATAATCAGGGCGGAATTCCAGCCCCAGGTGGAAATAAAGGCAAGCGCAATGGGCGAGAAGATCACCTGGCCAAGGGAGCCCGATGCGGTGCCGAGCCCGAGTGCCAGCGAGCGCTTCTCCGGCTTGACCACGCCGGCGATGGCAGAGAGGGCGATGGAAAAGGAAGAAAAAGCCACGCCGATACCGGCAATGATGCCGCCACACATGTGAAGCATGAAACTGGACTCTGCCATGGCCATACCCACGGTGCCGATGGCATAGAGCAGGGCGCCGCCTGCAATCACCTTTGCCGGGCCAAAGCGGTCTGAGATGGCGCTGGCAATGGGAACACCGATACCCCAGAGCAGGTTTTGCAATGCCATGGCAAAGGCAAAGGTCTCACGATTCCAGCCACGGTCCAGGGTCATGGGTTCAAGAAAGAGACCAAAGCTTGAGCGTATGCCCATGCCCAATAGCGAAACCAGGCAGGCAGCAAGCACCACGACAATGGCGGAGCGCCAGATTGGAGTCCCTGTTGTATCGCTGTTCATTTCAACGCTAATCCTGCTGCCGTGGTGTACACTGGACGAGCAAAATAACACAAGCCGCCAACGGGATCGGACAAAAATTAGTGCAAATACTCTTTGAAGAACTGGATTACCAGGAAACACCGCTGGGTGGCATTTGCTTGCGACGTCGCGCGGATCCGCGTCTTGAGGGCCTGGTTATTTATGAAGTCAGCCTGGGCGAAGAGTTCCTCATGTCGAGCCTGTTTACCGAGGCGGAGATTGAACTGTCGAGGCTCGCCCTTGCCGCCGTTGATTTCAAGGAAATGGATGTGGTCGTGGGCGGTCTTGGTCTTGGCTACACCGCGGCGGCCGCGCTGCAGGAAGAGAGGGTGGCCTCGCTCAGGGTGATCGAAGTAATGCCGGCGGTGATTGACTGGCATCAGCGCCAGCTCGTGCCCCTGGGTGAACAACTGTCTGAAGATGCACGCTGTGAACTTCACTGCGCCGATTTCTTTGCCATGGCCGCAGCGAGCGACGCGGGTTTTCACGAGGACGAGCCCGAGCGCCTTGTTCACGCCGTGCTGCTTGATATCGACCATTCACCCACGCACTGGCTCAATCCCGACAACAGCCGCTTTTACACTGAAGACGGTCTGCAAAAGTTGGCATCGAAAATTCACCCACAGGGTATTTTCGGGCTCTGGTCAAACGATCCGCCGGATGAGAATTTCATCGCTCGTCTTGAAGTGGTATTTCCACGGGTGGAACACCATGTTGTCTGCTTTGATAATCCCTACACCGGCGGACAGGCTTCCAACACCGTGTACCTGGCGCACCGCAGCGCGTAAGTCAATCTAGCGGAAGAAGCGAATGGTGAGCGGGTAGCGAAAAAGCTCGCCCTTTGAGGTGCGAATTGCGGCGATGACGATGGCAATCAGCTGCAGCAGCATCACACCGAGTAAAAGTACCGTGCCAATCACGACAATGATCAGCACGATGGAGATAAGGTAGTAGATCAGCAGGGTGAGCTGAAAATTCACCACTTCCTTTCCCGTCGCATCAAGAAAGGGATCGTTCTTGCGCCACAGCAACCAGAGAATCAGGGGTATCAGCAGCCCGCCAAAGGGAATGAGATAACCGGCAAGCCCGGTGAGGTGAATCATGATGCCCATTTGCAGCACGTCCGGGTCGACCTGGTCGGTGGAGCCCTCGGGTATGCCGGGATTGTCCCAGCGTGATGCATCCACGATGAGTTTAAAGAAACCAATCACCATCAGCAGGAAGCCACCCATGCCGATAACAAAACCCATGATGACAAAGCGCTTGTTGTCGATGACATTCTCGTGCAGCTGAACCGTGGCCGAGCGAATCTCGGCGAGGTACTTGTCGTCATCCTTGATCAGAATGCTGGCGCTGAACACGCCATCGGCGGGCACGGTAAATTTTTTGAGTCGTGTTGACACGCTAAGGTCGCCACCGGTGCTGTCGATGTGCTGGCGGTCATGGATATTGATGGCACCACCATCCTTCCAGGCCAGCAGGGCTTTATCATCAAGGAGCAACTTGCCCTCGGCATCCATCACCTGGTACTCAATCGGAAAACGAAAGCGCGGCTTGTAGGTTTCGTCGAGGGCGTCCTCGTCTTCCTGCACCGAGGGCGTGTAAATGTCCGCGCGAATACCGAAACGTGCGCGCGTGCCGGGGGTGCCCGTCATTTCTATGGAGGACTTGCCCTGTTCATGATCGACCTTGTGTACCTGGTCGGGGACAAGCAAAAACTCGTTGTAGAACACCCAGCCAAAGGGTGCGCAGCTACCAAGAATACAGAGTATGCCAAGCAGCAGGCAGGCGTGGGCGATACGGGATTTCATCCCTCACATGTTAGCAGTTATACAGCCTGTTTTCCGCTCGTTGCGAGGACGGCAAATTGACATGGATCAATACCTTTTTCCCGGCTTTGTACTATAAATTTAGTATGAGAGACATAAATTGGAAACGGGAGATACAGTCATGATGAAACTAGAAAAAATCCTCTGGCCGACGGACTTCAGTGACAATTCCAGCACGGCCAACCTCTACGCCACCTCGCTGGCAAAAGAGTTTTCCGCCGAGCTGCACATGGTGCACGTGATCGTGGACCCGGCCTATGCGCTGTCACCGGTGGGCGTAGGTTACATACCCGAAACCTACCACGAGGAAATGGAAGAACGCTCTGACGCAGAGCTGGCCACGCTGGCCTCGGCAGGTAACTGCGCAGGTCTTGAAGTGACCTGCAAGACCCTGGGTGGTAATGCAGCGGAAGCGATCGTTGATTACGCGGAAGAGAACCAGGTAAGCATGATCATCATGGGCACCCATAGCTACACCGGGTTGTCACGCCTGGTCATGGGCAGCGTTGCCGAACGCGTGGTAAGAAGCGCCCATTGCCCGGTGCTGACGGTGCACCCGGACGATCGACAGTTTATCGAGGCGGCCTAGACTGATGCGACGTTCAACCCTGTGTCTCGCTACGCTGGTGCTGCTGTTCACCTGCAGCATGGAGGTGTACACGGGCGAAGACGACGCCGGGGTCAACCGGCATCGGCAAATAGACACCCATGCTTCCCGCTATGGCATCCATGATGCGAAACTCAGGGAAACCATGCTGCAACTGAATACCCTGGTGAGTTTCTCGGAGCAGCCCCAGGCACCGCTCAGCCAGGAGAACAAGGAATTTCTTGAAGCGCTGGTGAGCACGGTATCCACGGTGGTGGACTCTGCGGTATTCCTGAAAAACCAGGACAAGGTGGAGCACCTTGGTGACGAGCAGCTGGGCATGTACAAGCAGCTGGCCGAGCGACTTTATGTTGAAGCCGTCAGCATCGAGGTCAATGCGCGCAAGATGAAGCTGGAAGAAATGAACCAGGCCTTTATCGACCTTAACCAGACCTGTATTCGCTGCCACGGGATGTTCCGGGATCTTTGAGCTTTACAAACCGAGTTCAGAGAGGCCCGCATGGTCGTCGGGACGCGGACCCTGTGGCCAGTGCAACAGGCGCTCGTCCTCGCTTATCGCAAGATCATTAATACTGGCAAAGCGCTTTTGCATGAGACCGGCCGCGTTAAATTCCCAGTTCTCGTTACCGTAGGAGCGAAACCATAGACCTTTCCCATCCTGCCATTCGTAGGCAAAGCGCACCGCGATGCGGTTGTCCTGGTAAGTCCACAGCTCCTTGATAAGACGATACTCTTTTTCACGCTGCCACTTGCGTGTGAGGAACTCGACGATTTCCTCGCGTCCTCGCGGAAACTCTGAGCGGTTACGCCACTGGCTATCCGCTGTGTAAGCCAGGGCGACTTTTTCCGGGTCACGACCGTTCCAGGCATTTTCAGCCATGCGTACTTTTGTACTCGCGCTTTCCTCGTTAAAGGGCGGCAGGGGTGGTCGTTGCGATTCATTACTCATGCTTGCTGTCCTTTCAGTTGTGCCAGTTCATTCACCAGCTTTTCATTCTCTTCTTTAAGTGCCCTGACCACTTCCTCGACCTGCGCCTCTGTATAACGCGGCGTGATGTGCTGTGGGCAGTTCCAGTCAAAGGCTTCCACGGTGATGATATAACCACGTTCGACCCTGGCGCGATAGTCATCCACTTCAAGTGCTGCGAGGGTGTCGTGATCGTCTTTTTCAACACGCCTTGCATGCCCCAGTAGTTTTAAACGTGTGCGTGAAGGATAGTCCATGAAAAACAGCGACACGCGATCGTCCTTGTCCAGGTTACCGGCGCTGACGTACTGGCGGTTGCCGGCAAAGTCGGCAAAGCCAATGCGGTTCTCATCCAGCACGCGCATAAAGCCCTGTGGACCACCGCGGTGCTGCACGTAGGGCCAGCCGTTTTCGCTGACGCTGGCCATGTAAAAACTGTCGCGGGATTGAATAAAGTCGCTTTCTCTTTCGCCCAGGCGGTCGTTGTAACTCTCTCCACCCTGCAGCTGGCTGTAGTGATCCCGTGAGTTGTGCTGTGTTTGAAAGGCCTTTACCGAATCGGTGAAAGCAATTTCTGCAAAACGATGTCCCATGCCAAATCTCCTGCTAATTAAAAAAAGTCACCGGCGGCGATCCTCGTTCTGCAGCGACCGCCGCCGGTACCAGGGGGAAAATATTCAGGCTGCCTTTTCAAGCTCGACCTTTGGAAAGTCGATCTCGACACGGCTGGCCTTGGCAAGAATGTTGGTCAACAGGTTCATGCCCACGTGGGTAATGATCTCGACAATCTGCGCATCGTCGTAACCCGCATCCCGAACTGCCTGGATTTCAGCGTTGGTGACTTCACCGGTGTGCTCCACCAGTGCACGGGCAAAGCTCACCGCCACCGCGGCCTTGTCGTCACCGCTGGTGCCGGCACGGTTGGCGGCCATTTCCTCGTTATCAAGCCCGGTCTTGCGGCCAATGGCGGTGTGCGCAGAGGCGCAGTACTCGCAGCCATTCTGGCCGGCCAGGGCAAGCGCTATACGCTCGCGGGTCAGGGCATCAAGGCTGCCCTCGTTGGCGATGCCGTGCAGCCCGAGAAAAGCTTTAAGGGCTGAGGGGGAATTGGCGAAGACTTTAAGAAAGTTGGGTACGCCACCCAGTGCCTGGGTAATGGCCTTGTAAAGCGCGGCCTGTTCTTCGTTGGCGTCGTTCTGTTCAATAACGTTGATCCTGCTCATGGTCGTTCTCCTCGTAAGATTGTTGTGAAAGTAAATTTGCGAACGGGCGGCTTCAGTTGATGAACTGGGCCAGGCCTACCAGCCACTGCAGCTGCTGGAGAGCATGGATAGCGCCCAGCAGTAATAGCCAGCGGCAGGGCTGTAGCCAGTTGGTGCAGGGTGTTTTCATGGTCTTTCTCCTTTTTGCTGTGTCTGTGTCATGCCCCGGTAGCCCTTGATTCGTAGCTGCCCGGTTGCTGGGGAAAAACTTTCTCAAATTCCGCTTGAAATAAGAATATGCATAATTAACAATTAATTATTCCAATAAGTGAAATAATTAGTCGCTAACTATGGACCGCTTTCAACAACTCTCTGTGTTCGTGGCCGTGGCCGAGGAAGAAGGCTTTGCCGCCGCTGCCCGGCGCCTGTACATGTCTCCCCCGGCGGTGACCCGCAGCGTCGCGGCCCTGGAAGATCGCCTTGGAGTGAAGCTTTTTAACCGCTCAACACGCCTGGTCAGGCTTACCGAAGTGGGTGTTCGCTATCTTGAAGATGCCCGTAAAGTCTTATCTGAGTTGGAAAGCGCCGACGAAACCGCGGCCGGCATCAATGCCACGCCCCGGGGACGCCTGGTGGTGACCGCACCAGTGCTTTTTGGCCGTATTTATGTGATGCCCGGGGTGGTGGACTACCTCGAGCGCTACCCGGAAACCTCGGTTTCCGCCATGTTCCTGGATCGTGTGGTGAATTTGCTGGAAGAGGGCATCGACGTGGGCATTCGCATCGGGCATTTGCCGGATTCCAGCCTGAGAGCGCTGCCCGTGGGTCGGGTCAGGGTGGTGCTTTGCGCTTCGCCGGCTTATCTCGAGCGTCACGGCGTGCCGCAAAGCCCGGATGATTTAAAGCAGCATCGCATGGTGGCTTCCATTGCCGGTAACCATGTGCTGGATCTCAAGTTTAAAACCGAAAACGGCGAGCGCGAGATGCAGGTGCCGGCTGCATTAACCACCAACACCAACGACGCCGCCACCGAGGCGGCACTTCGCGGCTACGGTATCACCCGGCTGATTTCCTACCAGGTGGCAAAACACATTGAGTCCGGTGAACTCCGCACCGTGCTGGAAGAGTGGGAGCCTGAAGCCCTGCCGGTCAACATCATTCATCGCGAAGGTCGTCACGAGGCGGCACGCATACGTGCCTTTGTTGATCTGCTTGCAGAAAGACTGCGCGCAGAATCGGCCCTGCAATGATCTTATAATGACGCCATGACAGGGGAACTGGCACAGCCAAGCGGCGCATGTCTTAACTGCGGGCAACAGCTCGAAGGTGAGTTCTGCCACGCCTGCGGGCAGTCAAGCAAGCCCACCACGCGTTACTTTGGCACCATCTTCATGGAGTTGCTGGATAACTTTCTTAACTATGACTCCCGCGTTTACCGCACCGTGTTCCCACTATTATTCAGGCCGGGATACGTGTGCCGCCGTTACCTGGAAGGTCGGCGCGTCAGCTTCCTGCCACCGTTCCGGCTTTACCTTTTTGCCAGCGTGGTGTTCTTCCTGCTGGGCCCGATGATCAATGACATAGGTGGCAGCACCGACACCGATCCCGAGAATGTGCCCTTTGTCATTGGCGAGCAACTGGAAGAGGCCCTTGAAGAAGGTCTTGAAGAGGTAAGGCAAGACGAGCTGGCAAACGAGGCGGTGCAAGACGCCGTGAAAAAAATCGAGGAGCTGGCGGGTGACGAACCGCGCGTTATTACCCTGCAGGACGGTGGCGAAGAGCTGGTGGGCTTACTTGAAGAAGAAGGGATAGTAAAAATCGGTGAAGGGGACGAGTCCGACTCGGAACTGGAAAGAATGCTGCGCAAGCAGTTTAAAAAGCTGAAAAAGGAAAACATCGGCACGCTGCTGAAGAACGTATTGAACAACCTGCCCACGCTGATGTTTTTCCTCATCCCCATCCTCGCGCTTATCCTGAAAATCCTCTACTTCTTCAGCAAGCGCTACTACATGGAACACCTTATCGTGGTGCTCTATTCCCAGAGCTTCCTGTTTTTCATGGTGCTGATTGCCGTGAGCCTCGAGAAGGTCGTTGAGCTCTCATCCGCCGCCTGGCCCGACTGGCCGCTCATCTACGCCGTCATGGATGTGCTGGTGACGGTGAGCTACCTGTGGATGTTTATCTACATGTTTTTATTTCTAAAAAACGTCTACCAGCAGGGCAACGGCATAACATTCCTCAAGTTTGGCGTACTGAGCGCCAGCTACTTCGGCCTGCTGGTAATGTCCTTTGTGCTCGCCATCGTCTGGGGTGTGTACCAAATCTGATATATAATTCGCTGCAGGATTCAGGGGCCTTAAAAGGGCGACAAGAACAAGAGGACACATCATGAGCAATATCTTTGAAGACAACAGCCTGACCATTGGCAAGACTCCCATGGTCAAACTCAAGCGTATCGGTGACGGCAATATTGTTGCCAAGCTGGAAAGCCGCAACCCGGCCTTTTCGGTAAAGTGCCGTATCGGCGCCAACATGATCTGGGATGCGGAAAAATCCGGCAAGTTAAAGCCTGGCATGACCATCGTCGAGCCCACCAGCGGTAACACCGGTATCGCACTGGCCTTTGTCGCCTCCGCCCGCGGTTACGGTATCAAGCTCACCATGCCCCACACCATGAGCCTGGAACGACGCAAGATCATGAAGGCACTGGGCGCGGAAATTGTTGTCACCGACGGCGCCAAGGGCATGAAGGCCGCTATCGCAAAAGCAGAAGAAATTTGCGCCGAGGATCCGGACAATCACTGGATGCCACAGCAGTTTGAAAACCCCGCCAACCCGGAAATCCACGAGAAAACCACCGGCCCTGAAATCTGGGACGACACCGATGGCGCGATTGATGTCTTCGTCAGCGGCGTGGGCACCGGCGGCACGCTGACCGGCGTATCACGCTACATAAAGAATACGAAAGGCAAGGCCATTCATACCGTGGCGGTGGAACCCGAATCTTCCTACATGATTCGCGCGGCAAAGGCCGGCGAAGAACCCAGCCACTCGCCGCACAAGGTGCAGGGCATCGGCGCCGGCTTTGTACCGGGCAACCTGGATCTTGACATGGTCGACCAGGTGGAAGAGGTGAGTGATGCGGAGGCCATGGAATATGCTCACCGTCTCATGACAGAAGAGGGCATTCTTGCCGGTATTTCCTGCGGCGCTGCACTGGCTGTTGCAGTCAGGGTTTCACAGCAGGAAGAGCACAAGGGGAAGAACATCGTGGTGATCCTGCCTGACTCCGGTGAGCGCTATCTCTCCACCGCGCTTTTTGCCGACAGTTTTACCGATAACGAGAACGTGCAGTAATAAAAAAAACTAGATACCCTTTCCAGGCAACTGGAAAGGGTTTCCATCTTTCACCTGCTCACCCAGCTGCACTTCCTTTCCCCGCAGCATATTCAAAAATGCCTGGCGCGATTCATCGTCCATCTTTCGAAAAAAACGATACTCCACGTGGTCGTTGGGATTTTCCTCATCAATCACTATTCCCCAAAGGGGTTTTGCGCTGATGGGTAACATGCTGTAACGCATGTCACCAAGGATACTGAAGTCATCCTGGTCCAGCGCCACATAACCATCGGAGAAGCGGGAAAAGCGTTCGATGTCGTTGAACACCACTGAATCCTTTTCAAGAAAGGCAAGATCCTTGCTCACATTAAACAGCGGCACCGTCGCTCCCTGGTACACCATCGCTTCTCTGAAGAGCCCGAGACGCAGGGCATCAATGTAAATACGCTCATCGTCACGGTAAGTGGAGCGCCACAGTAAAAGGTTACCCAGGGTGGGCTTTACCACGAGCCTACTTATCTCGTGACCACGCTGCTGTGCCAGGTACTGCACCAGCAGGCTGGCCCGCTGTTCCTGTAACTTGCCAAAGCCCAGGTACACCACGCAAAAAGCAATACCGCAAAGGGCAAGACGACGCTGACCCAGCCAGAGCCCGGCTAAAACAGATACCAGCAGCGCCAGGGTAAACACGGGATCGACAATGGAAATAATATTAAAGGCGATACGTTCATCAGAAAGCGGCCACAGCAGCAGGGTGCCATAGGAGGTACAGGCATCCAGTACACCACTCAGGGCATAACCTGCAAAACAAAATAGATATAGCCGCGACGGCGACAGGCGCTGACGCATGAAAGGCCATAGCAACGCCATGGCGATAGCAGCACCGATGGGCACAAAGAAAAGCGAATGGGTGAAGTGGCGGTGATATTCAAGTACCAGCAGCGGATCGGAAGAAGAACGAATCAGCACATCCGCATCGGCAAGCAGGCCAGCCGCCACACCGCTCAGGGTCGCGAGTTTTTTCTCATCTTTATTGGCCACGGCCTGCGCCATGACACCACCGAGCAGGCCCTGAGTGAGGATATCCATGTGCGCATTCTAGCTGTTGAACTTAAGCGACTCCAAGAGGTACTAATAAAAGAAAAAGGGGATATAAAAATGAAAAAACACCTGTCGATACTGCTGCTACTGTCACTATTCAGCGGCGTTCATGCTGCGGACACCTCTTCACCCATGACCGCCGGCTTTAACCACGTCGGTCTTGCCGTGCTTGATCTTGATAAATCCACCCGCTTCTTTTCAGAAACCCTGGGCTGGACGCTGGATGGCCAGGACCCGGATTACCCGGCCAGCTTTCTCACCGACGGGGAGATGTTCCTGACCCTGTGGCAGGTGAGCGATCCCGCTACCGCCACCCGCTTTGATCGCAAGAACAACGTGGGCCTGCATCACCTGGCCCTCACCGTGGCCAGCATGGACATGCTCAACGCAATATACGAGAAGGCAAAAAACGTCGAAGGCGTCGTGATTGAATTCGCACCTGAGCCTGCCTACGGCGGACCCACCATGCACATGATGCTACGCGAGCCGAGCGGCAACCGGCTGGAGTTTGCTTACAACCCGCCGAAGAAATAGCGCAATTTGATTAGCGCCAGATAGGCACGCAAACAAGGTTACCCAGGTCGGCGCGACAGGTACCTTCAATCACACGCATGTCCCGCGTACGAAAGCGGCAGAATGCACCGGAGCGACGATTCTCGCAGGCTTCCCGGGGATTCATTGCCGGTAGTCGTCGACGCCTGGCATCGGCCTTTTCCTTTCGTTCCTGCCTTCGCTTTTCCAGCTCCTCCTCGGATGGTGGAGGCGGCGGTGGCAGGGGTTCATGTCCCGGTGGTGGTGCCTTTCGAAAAGAGGAATCAGGTTTACCCATCCAGCAACGCGGAATATAGGGCCAGGAATCCGTAATTACATAGTAGTAGGTGCCTTCCGGGTATTCCGGTGTGCGGCCTTCGCGGCCATTACAGGTATCAAGATCGCCAATGCCTTTCTTGTAGACATAGTCCTGTGAGTAGGTGCCATCATAGCGGCCGCCAGGGCCACCGGGTCTTTCCCCATCCTTCAACATCCAGCCCGGCTTTAGCTGCACTATCTCGCTCATCATGTCACCGGCCACCTTGTATCCATAGGGGCCGTAGATGGGAAAGCCGTCAGCGGCATAGCCCAGCATAACGGGCTTTTCAAACTGCGCACCGCGCTCCATCAGTGCCGTGGGGACAGCGTGGTAGTGATAGGCACCGTTGGGCTGCACGTGGGCATTGTTCTGATCAAGACCAAGACTCATACCGCCGCCCATGGCTTCCATGTTCCAGCCGGAAGAGCGATCCCGGTTCCAGTATTCCGCCGTGGCCGGGTCAAAGGGAATGCCATTCAAGGCCACGCCAAAGGCAGACATGCCGATAAAGGTGGGCGAACGACGCATCTCCGGTTTCTGCGGCACACGAAACTCGTGCTCTTGCTTTTCAATACTGTGGGGGTTGCCGCTGTTGGGAAACTTGCCGGTGGCGTGATCGGGAATACCGTCACTTTCAATATAACGATAACCGCCCTTCTTTTTTATCTTGGCCGCCGCGTTGGCTTCTGCAATAAAGAGCTCCCAGAAATTGGGTGGAGCAGGGTGGTAGTGGGTCTCCACCTGCTTTTCAAGTTCACCATGGGCACTGACTTTCACACTAAAAGCAAAAGCCACGCAGAAAAAGCCGAGCAGGGGTGTTCTCTTTGTCATGATTTCATTGTAGATCGTATGAAGGATCAAGGTGAAGTTACCCGAGGCGTGGGTCATTGCCCAGTCACAAATCAAAACCTTGCCAGCACGTACCCGCTATTAAGACAGGGTAAATCCACATCGGTGCAAGAAAGAAAAAACGCATATTATTCAATCCCTTTGAATATCCGTAATACCCAATTGTAACAGTGCTACTGGGCTGATTATCAATGTAGTTGGGATAAGCTCAAAGAATAAATTTGTCCAGATATATTAAGTCATCAATTGGTCATTTGCCCAATTAATCAGCCTTGGCACACTGTTTGAGAGGAGTATTATGCTGATGGCACATAGTTTGTACCGCAAAGAACTGTACTGCTGCGCTAACTATGGGTCTATAAGGTACATAAGGGAAGCTTATTCGTGGTTCTTCGAATTCCAATTGATAATTCTTCCGAAAAATATTCGTTAGTCTTCAGATTTTTCTTAAAATCTGACAGTGCAGTATCGTCATCAGGAGCTACTACCGAATGAAGTGGTTTTTCCCTCCCCAGCCTCAGGGTCAGGTAGAAACTGAAGTCACGCAACGTGATCAGTTTAGTAATGATGAAGTTGAGCTTGCCGAAACAATAGTTCGTGAAGCAATTCAAAACTCCCTGGATGCCGCCGTCGAAGATCCCGCCAATATCAAGGTGTCATTCAGGTGGCTTGACGAATCAGACGGTCTTACAGCTGAGTTTTTAAGCGAAATACTTGAAAAACAGCTAGAGCATGCGGAAGTAGCAGGTCTCGGTATCGGTGAAATTGATTTTGACAAACCAACAGCGTTAGTCATAGAGGACTTTGGTACTAGTGGTCTTACTGGGTCGGTAAACAAAAAGGATGATGACAATTTCAGCGATTTCTGGCGTCGTCACGGAAAGTCACATAAATCTGGAAAAAGTCGCGGCCGATGGGGTCTTGGCAAGCTTGTATATTCAACTACAAGTCAGGTGGGCGCATTTTTTGGTGTAACTATAAGGCCTCGCGATGCCAATATTTACATTATGGGACAAACGGTTCTTAATCTGAGAACGGTTAATGATATTGAATATCCGCCTCACGCCTTTTATTCAAATGTAGAAAATGAAGGTGATTTATTTCATCAAATTCCAGTTCCATCCACAGAGTCCGCAATAGTAGAAAGGTTTTCGGACCAATTTTCACTTGCTCGTGGAAATGAGACGGGGTTATCAGTAATTATCCCTTTTCCGAACCCGGATATTCAGTTTGAAAGGATATTGTCAGTCGCCATTGAAAATTATTACTACCCGATTATTACTGGACAACTGAAACTGCAATTTAATAACACTGAAATTGACAGCAATAACATCAGAGAGCTTGCCCACAAGTATGCATCTGAAGCCATCGACGACATTGATGAAGTTTTTGATTTCATCGAAGAAGCGTTTATTGCAGATGAAGAGGATCTTTTGTCCCTGAAGCCCAGCTGGGCAGACGATATCAAACTTGATGAGAATGATTTTGATCAAGACACTCTGGAACAGATTCGCGACGGATTTTCAAAGGGTAAAATGATAGGACTTAAATTGCCTGTCGAAATTAAGCACAAAGATGGTAAGACTGAAGACACATCCTTCTCGGTGTATATAAAACGCCCAGAAGAACTATCGAGAGGGCAGGATCTTTACGTGCGTGGAGGGCTGACCCTGCCCGGCGAATCTAAATTTCGCGATCGCAAGGCTCTTGGGGTAATGGTTGCGGAGAAAGAAGCGATCTGTGCGTTCCTTGGTGATGCCGAAAACGCAGCCCATACTCAATGGAATTCTACTGCTGAAAAGCTCAGAAAAAACTATCGCAGCCCGCAAAAGATTGTCAAGGTAATCAAAAACGCATTGGTGGAGCTGTACGATCTGCTTGCGGGCGTAACGGAAGAGATTGATGAACAGGCCCTTGCGGCATTTTTCTGGATGGAGGAGCCGGAGGCAACCACACGCCGTCGACGACCAGTTAGAACACCTCTAACTATTCCTGAGATTGCAGAACCCAGGATACAGGATTTCAGCATATGTCGTATCGCCGGCGGCTTTACTGTTACTACAACAAACAAGACAACGCCACAACGATTTCCTCAGACTGTCAGGATCCAGATGGCCTATAACATAGGTCGTGGAAATCCTTTCAAGAAGTACAGCGCCTACGATTTTACAGTCGGTAGCAAGGATATCGAAATCGCATTGACGAAAGAAAGTGGAAAAATCATTGAAAAAAATGGAAATACTTTGGTACTCAATGTAAACGAAGCTCCGTTCAAAATGCAAGTCACTGGATTTGACGTCAATCGTGATCTCAGGGTGAGACTGAACAGGGTGGACTAACCGTGCAGCGAACGATAAATCATACTGGCAGGCGCAAAATTGAATCGAAGGAGCTACAGATTGTTATGCAATCCAATGGTGAAAACCCTCCCAGTTTTGCAGTGAATTTTTCTCTTGATGACAGCAAATTACCTGGTGATGCAGCAATTTATATCGAAGCCTATGCTAGGAACACATTGCAACGGTTTCACTTTGGGACTGTTGAAGAAATAGTACCACCAGATGACACTGGCCTTGGAGAACTGGATCTCTCAGCAACGACACTTTTTCGTATCCATATTGTCGATGAGTCCGAGCATATTGGGCGTCTTATCGCAAGTGCAGACAAACTCAAGCCAGAGGGTGAGGACGATGAAGTGCAGAAGTCCAGTCTTCTTGTCGTCAGGTCCAGACCAATGGGTAATGATACTTGGAGGCTGGATTTTGCAACGGGAGATAAACCGGAATTGTGTATTAATAGCCGGATACCCAATGCCATTGGGCAAATAAAGAATAACCCGGTGTTCCAGACTCTAATCCTGCCGGCAGCCCTAAGACAGGTTCTGATGTTTTATCTGTGGGACGATAATGTTGATGAGGGGTCTATGGCTGAACACTGGCTGAATTTCGCCGAGCAGACTGCGAGTGAGCGGCCGCAAAGCGAAGATACCACTGATATAATGAACTGGATTGATGAAGTGGTTGAGCGATTTTCTAATAGTTTTGAACTCTGTGACATGCTATTGCTGAAGATGGAGGATTCCTGAATGTTGCTCAGAAAACTAAACAGAGAAGGTGTTCAGAAATTCGACAGTTTCATTAATGAACTTCGTAATGGTGGCAATAAAGAGTCCCCCCATTATCTGCTATCTGAAGAAATGACTTCAGAAGCTTTGACAGTAAATATAGAAATAGACCATCAGGACTTCGGCACCCGCTATGAACTGGGTGTATTTTTGTGCCAGTTGTTTAAAGATATTGATATGCAGGGGTATGTTGGGGATGTCGGCTTCTGGAGTGCACTGGCACTTTTTTGGTTTGACCAGTTATGCCCCGAGAAAACTGACGGCAATAGAAAACCAGCTATGGTTTATAACTATATTCTTAGCCAAAACTACAATCACAGGCCGCGTCACGCGATATTCACTACGTGGCAACTGGTAAATCAATATGGAGAGGATGCGAGATTTATGCTTTGCAGGGAGTTGCCGGTTAGAGGAGAGCTGGTAGAACAGATGATGGCTAGGCAGTACTATCTGAGCTGTGAGGGGGTAATGAAAACAGCAAGTTACCTTTACTATGACGAGAAAACTAATAATTTTAAACGTGGCGCCGCAGCTAGAAAAAGCGCTGGATGCGTATCTCGTTATGTCACCTGGTTACAACAAATGGAATTGACCTACGATTTGTTCTCAATTTCAAGCAAAGACCTGTTGGGTCTACTACCGGCTGAGTTTGAGAGGTTTAAAGGGTCTACGACGTAGATTCATGTATGAACATAATCAGATTCAAACATAGTTGCAGAATCTAGTTTTATGAATCTATCGACACGCTTAATCGTGTGTCGAAACTCTTGGCTATTTCTAGTGACGCATTCCCAAATTATTACAACCCTCCAATTGCTGGAAACAAGCATATCCAGAACACGAGAATCCCTAATCCTGTTATCTTCAAACTTTTTCAACCACTTTGGTGAATAGTTTCTATTTGAATAGGCTAGTTTACAACCCTCGTGCTTGTGCCAGTAACACCCGTGAACAAAGACTGCAACCTTATATTTGGATAAAACAATGTCAGGTTTAATCCTTTCAATCCTGGAGTTCAGACGAAATCGATACCCCAGTTTATGCAGAGCCTTACGAGTCAATATTTCTGGTTTAGTGTTGGTGCTACGTATACCAGACATCATTCGACTTCTAGTCTTGATATCCACAATATCCGTCATATATCTACCTGGTATCTCCCCGATTTCCTGGTATTCTATACAAAATCACAACAGTTACTGACAAAATAATGACGACCAGAGTAGTTGATCTTTTTGCAGGCCCCGGGGGATTAGGAGAGGGTTTTTCTGGCTTTCAAGAAGATGGCCTTCCAAAATTTAAGATCGCCATATCAGTGGAGAAAGAGGAAAGTGCACATAGGACGTTGACGCTACGAGCTTTTTTTAGGCAGTTTGAAAAAGGACAGGTGCCTGATGAGTATTATGAGTTCTTAAAGGGAAATTTAGGTAATAATCCGGAAGATGAACTATTTCGGATATCGGAATTCAATGAACCTTTGCAGAATGCAAAAAGGGAAGCGCAAAGATTAACATTAGGCGAAGACTCTCAGAGAACAATATACCGAAAAATACGAGAAACCTTGGCCGATGAAGAATTCGTTTTAATTGGAGGCCCACCTTGTCAGGCGTACTCCCTGGCAGGTCGTTCAAGGAACTATGGCGACAGAAAAAAAAATTATTCTGCCGTCGCAGACAATAGAAATTTCCTGTATCTAGAGTATTTGAAAATCATAGCCAAATTCCAGCCGGCCGTGTTCGTAATGGAAAATGTAAAAGGGATGCTGTCTGCAAGAATTGACGGACGGTTAATATTTGATTCGATTTTGAAAGACCTTGGAAACCCTGGCAGGGCTTGTAATGTTAAACCTGATAAAGGGGGGAGCAGCAGCAAATACAGAATTTATTCATTTGTACATAGTCGTGATTCGGAAGATTTATTCGCTAAAGGTCAGGAGGTTATTAAACCGAAAGATTACTTAATACGAGCTGAAGATTACGGAGTACCACAGTCTCGACATAGGGTTATCCTGCTTGGCGTGCGTGAAGATATAGGTTTTATAAATGAGGAAACACAACTGCTTAAGCCATCGAGGCACATAACAAACACTCGCGAGGTGATTTCTGATTTGCCAAAATTGAGAAGCAAGCTATCAAAAGGCGAAGACTCACTAGAGAATTGGAGGTCAGTACTCGACGGTTTCTCTAGTAGTGCACTACAAAAACTTGAGAAAGATAAGAGTATTCCAAGTGCCGTATTAGAAAGTATTGTGTATCAATTAGAGTCGGTAAAATATTCACCAGTTTCAGTTGGTGCCGACAAAGGGGTTAAAAAGGAAAACAAAAAACTAGATTCTCGATTAGACAAACCTCTTTGCGACTGGTTTAAGGACGAAAAACTTGATGTTTACGTGATAAATCACGAAGCCAGAGGTCACATCAAGGAAGACTTACACCGATATTTTTTTTACAGTACATTTGCGAAAGTCAGAGGTGAATCTCCAACTTCAAAAAATCTTCCAAAAGCTTTGTGGCCGGAGCATAAAAATTTTTCAACAGGTAAATTCGCTGATAGGTTTCGAGTCCAGTTATTAAATCGCCCCTCCACAACGATAACTAGCCATATTTCCAAAGATGGTCATTATTACATTCACTACGATCCTTTACAGTGTCGAAGTCTAACGGTGCGAGAAGCGGCCAGGATTCAAACTTTTCCAGATAACTACTATTTTGCTGGTAACAGAACACAACAATATGTCCAGGTAGGAAATGCAGTACCACCATACTTGGCAATGCAGCTTGCAAGGGTTGTATTCAACATTCTTAATACTTAGCTTGGTACCATCGGGGTTGACTTTGAAATAATACTACTTAAATAAGTATGATTCAGTAAATCCAGCGTTCGTGAGTACCGCGTCTACTTCTGGTTCATTATTAGCAGTTGTATCGCCGTCCCAAACTGGGCTAATCCTCCACTGACAAACTGCTTTTCTGATTTTAGTTTCAATATACTTCTCCCAATTGGGAGCGAAGGCAGGTTTATCGGGCGTGTTTTGTAACCTTAATGAATCCCTCACAGATTGGCTTAATTGGGTCCTGAATCTTTTATGAGATGATTTCCACCATTTTGTTTTTAGAGAGTTTTTTGCGTTTGGATACTTGTCCAGCTTTTTGAATAATTCTTCGTCGAAAATTTTAAACAAAGTGATCAAATTACCAATTTCTTCCTCTCTAAGGTTTTTTTCTGAAGATAAAGGCACGGAATTTGCCATTGTGTTCGAATAATACTCAATCATCCAAGTAAAAGACGGATCGGAGAGGCCGCGCTTTTTCCATTCATGACGCCATTGATATTTTAAATCTTCGAAGGATTGGGACACTCTACCAATTAATCGCAATTTGACTTCAGCCTTCGTTAATCCAGTCCACGCATGAACTTCTGAAGCATCTTGTCCAAAATTGTTTATTGCTTCAGTTAATTCCAATTCAGAAACTCCAGAATACTTCAAAGCCTTGTCTGAGTACTGATATTTTTTTTGAGTCAATTTGTCGTGTGCTTCAGCAACTACTTCCAGAAATTTGGCCGGTTTTGGTCCTTTGAAAATTGTAACTGGGACTAAATGATTTTCCCTGGCCAAAATAAAAGCGCACAATCTGTGATTGCCGTCGAAAACCTTTAATTTCTTGTCTGCGTATCTACATAATATTGGAGTGAGTAATGGCTTTGTGCGTAGGTGCCATGCAAGTTCGGCCATTCTCTTTTTGTCTGCAGGTCTACTTTGTACATCTTGGTCTACCCAAAGTAATTGTGGACTGACAACTGTGCTAAAAGATACCCAAGATTCCTCGTTCCCCATATCTTGTTCCATTAATGGGTATTTGGTATCCCCAAATTTTGCAAATTTATTTTCTTCGTCCCAATCGATTTCTACCAAAAAATTCTCATCGTTAGCTTTTCTAGTTTTGAACAAATCGTCAGAGTATTCCACACGAAGCGATTCACGATATACCCTAATATATTCAACCCACTCGTCTCCAGTGAATTTATTGCCTTTGCCTTGGTGGCAGTTACGTTTGGCAGACTTATCGTATTTTGATGAGCGAAAGTTATCTCCATTTTTGGCTGCGTGAATTGGAAATTGATTTGCCACTAGATCTTTTTGATTATCACCTACAAGGCTTTTAGCTCGATAATGATCAAATTGGATTTCATTTTCTTGATACCCCTTAAACGTAGCATTTTTTAAATTAAGCCCATCGCAAACATAGCACTTCGTGTGAGTTTTTAATTGTTGTTTTTTGTCTATTTTAGATAGGGGCATATTCACAATCCTTTTAACAATTAAAAAACGGAAATTATGTTGAGGTGTCTTTCATTAGTGCACGAATTGTAAGTTGTATATTACATAGTAAAATATAGGAAGTTAAGCTTGGTTCTTTCTTATAAACCCTTCGCCGGCTTACTCGCCCACAGCTTCTCCCTGTTAAAGCAGCCCCAGCCCCACTTTGCCCACTTGAGGATGGCGAATACCAGCCACAGTGACCATGCCAGCATGGCGACACGGTAGACCCAGATGGGAACGGAGATGACCGTGCCCTGGGGTAGCTGTGCTTCACTGTTGTCCTGGTACCAGTTGTAGAAGTAGTTGTAGGAGCCGTTGCCGGTGACCTGCATGTCCGGTGTGGAGAGCAGGCTTTCCGGTATGGTGGCAAACAGGCTGATGAGTGCAATTAGGGTGATTAATGCATAGGCCAACTGCATGAGGTTGAATTTCCAGGCCTCGTCCGGCAGTGCAAAGCGCTTGCGTGCTTCCATGGCAAAGAACCAGAGCACGACAGGAAGGCTGCCAAGCATGTTGACTGTACTCATGCCCAGTGCCAGCAACACCCACTGCCAGGTGTTAACGGGAATGCTGAGTTCTTTCTGCCTGATGATTCTTCCCAGCGCTACTGCAACGGCCAGGATCACGATCATTACTCCCCAGTAAAGCATGGCAGGGCCAATGTCGGGGCCGCTTACAATGAGTGGCCAGCGTGATTGGGGCAGGGTGAGGGTGAGATCAATATTACCGGCAGGCTCGGAGAGCTCAATCTTTGGTGTGCTGGTGCTTAACGCTACGCCTTCTGATATCGCCCAGTTGATGCTGGCACTTTGTACGCCCGGTCTTAGTGGAAGGATCACCGTGCCATCATCTTCCTGCTTCGGAATTTCCCGGCCGTCGATGGCAATGCGTTCAAGCTTGGCGTTGTCGGGCTGCTTTATTCGAAAGTCGCCGCCGAGGCTGGTGTTGATGCTGAGCAGGAGTTCAAGATCGGTGCTTCGTGCGCCGGGCTTGCTGTTGATAGTAACTGATTCCACCGTGGTGGTTGCACCTTCGACAGGTTCCGGCTTGACCAGCTTGAGTGTCACGCTCTCTCCGGGCCAGGGCAGCCAGGTTGGACTGGCGCCCTGGTTGTGACTATTGTTCTTGATGGGGGTCAGGCCTTCCCAGCTCATGTTCCAGCGTGGGGTTGTCTCTGCAGAGAAGGTTTCAAAGAACTGCGGATCGTCGCTGGCGGTGAAGGTGACGGTGGGCGTTGGTTCCATCTGTGATGACCAGCTCACGGAAGACTGGCGTGCGCCAAAGATGGCGTTAACGTAGCGCTTGCCGTCTTCCTCGATCACCTGCAGGTTTTCATCCAGCACTTTCTCGCCTTCAAGTAGTGGGATCTTGATGGACATGCCCCCCTGGCGCGGTGCACGGCGGCTGACCAGGGTAAAGATGTGCCAGTCCAGATCCATCGCAATCTCCCGCTGCACCTTGACGTAGGGAGAGACGGGATCGGGAAGCAGGGCATCCTGTGTTACTTCTTTTTCCCGCTTCTGTAACTGCAGGGAGCGGGAAGGCACGCGGTTGTCCTGCAGGCCAAACACTTCCCAGTCACCGGCATTGACGCTGACGTTGTGGGGCATGAGGGGAAAGGTGACGTTAACGCTATCGCCGCTGACCTTGCCTTGAATATGAATATCAAAGTTACCCTGGCCCAGGGTGAGCCAGAGTCGGCCCCCGTCTTTTGCCAGGCTGTCGCTCTCATCGCCGTTGACTGAAACGCTCTGCACCTGCCAGGTCTTGTCCATGGGCAGGGGAACACCCAGCCGTGTGCCGGTGCCCACGCGCATGCGTATGTGCAGGGTGTTATCACGTAGATTGACTTGTGCGCCGTTGATGGCGAGGCAGTGGGGTGCGCACTTTGGTTCCTTTAACAGGCGTTCTTCCCATTCCTTTAATAAGTGCTCAGGTGGAAAAGCATCGGCAGCCTCCACCGCGGTTGGGCTATGGCCAATGATGGCTGCAAGCAGCACTGCTGTTGCCGCAGCAGGTGTCGCACCCGGTGGAGTGTCGTCCGTCTTATCGTCATTGCCATCATCTTTCTTATTCGCGAGCTGTAGCAGGAGACGGGCAAAGCCAAACACCAGCAGGCCCACCATGCCCACCTGGGCAAACCACAGCAGGCGGCTTAGCCAGGGAGGGGAGAGGTAAAGCTGTAGCGGTGCATCGGCAGTAACCGGGCCGGACCAGTTAAGTCTTACCGTGTGCCAGCGCCATGTGGGTTGGTTGGGGCCGGTCTGGGTATTGGCACTGGGCTGGTAGCGCTTGAATTTTTCCTGGCGCGCCATGCCCACGCTTGCGGGTGAAGCCTGTTTTAAGAGTACCCGCCCTTCGGCCTCGACGAGAGCGTCTTCTGCAACCATGTCGGCCGCGTCGTACATGACGACTTCGTCTCCTGAAGCTTTTTGTGCCGTCACCACCACTTCTTCCAGGGGCTGGTTGCTGGCGAGGCCGCGGCCATAGCCGCCGCCCTTGGCGTTGATCACGCGCTGCATTTCAAGCTGCGGGTATAAGCCGCGTCGTACCTGCTGCACGGCAAAGAGCAGGCTGATGATGATAAGGGTGAGCATCATCAGGTAGCCCAGTCGCTGGGTCATGTTACGCAGGGCACCGGCGGGAAGTACTTTAAGTAAAGGCAGGATGATAATCAGCATCACCCAGGTGGCCACCGGCGCATTGTTCTCATGGTAGGTGAGAGCAAGGGTGAGGGTGGCCAGTACCGCCCAGGGCATGCCGAGTAATTTAAAGGTGGCGCCGACTATCAACAGGCAAAGAAAAAGATCCCAGAGATCCCAGCGGCTCAGCCAGCTGTGATTGATGGTATCTGCGCCTGATGCGTGCCAGAGCTGCCAGCCCGGTGGCAGGTTGAGCGTCATCTTTAATGAATCAAGGTCGTGCTGCCAGCCAGCGGCGCTCAGATCGCCGCGGTCTTGAAGGCGCGAGATGGCTTCCACGTTGAGATGCTGCTGGCGGATCTCAATACCGCCGCTGTCATCGCCTTCCATTTTCGTCACCAGCTGCGGCTGGCCATTGACGCTGACGCGGCCAAGGTTGAGCAAAGACTGCGTGGACAGGCGCCAGCCCTGGTTCATGGTGCCGCTGAGGTTATCTTTTACAGTAGCGCCACTACCGTCAAAGTCGAGCCACACTACGCGGTTGGCGTTGATCTGGTTGGCGCTGGGGTTGATGTCGCCGCGGTATTGTTCCTCGATAATAAAGTCGCTGCTTCGTTCAACCAGGTAGGTGGGAATGTTGTTCCAGTTCTCCGGCATGTCGAGCTGGGCCGGATCCAGCGCCTGCACGCCGTTGATTTTCACGCCGCGGGTGTTGGGATCAGAAGCAAAGGACCAGATCTCCTGTGCCGGCCATTCCTCGCTGTCGGTCTGCATGTTCAGCGTGGCGACATTGCTGGTAAAACGGGAATTCATTTTTACCTGCCAGGTGCCGGCGCGTACCTGTATACGTAGGCTGCCGTCTTCCTCGATGCGCGCGGGCAAGGGGGATTCAAACAAGGTCTCTTCGCTGCCATCCAGTAAGAGGCGTCCGAGCACCACTTCACGTGGTTTACCGGAGACCACCATGCGCAGGATGCTGCGCATGGTAATGGGCACGCCATCATTCACGCGACGAAATACTTCCACGCGCACGCTGTCACCCTTGCCGGCGTCGGCCACCTGCGTGCTTTGACGCTTGAACCAGAGACGGCCGTTGTTATCGATGTTGGGCCAGGCCTGCTGCTCGCCGTTGACGCTGACATTAATCAGCGCGGTGTCTCTCGGGATTTGCAGGTACTGCGGGCGTTCCCCCCAGCTGATTTCACCGCTGATGCTGTGGCTGCCGGGGGCGAGTCTTAATACGGGCAGGTTTTTCTGTTCAAGCACGGCGGCGTTGGCGCCGTTGAGTTTTACCTCTGATGGCCAGTGCTGCTGGTTGCCGGGAAGCTTTATCCAGCTCTCGCCGTAGATTTCCCAGGACTGGGAGAAGCGTGCGCCACTGGCGTCCACCTCGATAGTGAGATTACCGGGCCAGGCACAGCGGCGCTTGTTGGCCTGGGCGCTGAGACGGGGGCAGTCGATATCCGGGTGTTTCTCCAGCACCCAGCCTTTCCACTTGTTGAGCTCCTGGGGTGGTGCGGTTTGTGCGCTGCTGGCCGGGCTCAGACCCATGGCCAGGAAAAAGGCCAGGACAAAGGCAATCCATCGTTCCATTTTGCTTCCCCTTTCTTGTTTGATCACAGTGTAGTCGCTTTATTCACGCATCCCAAGTGGCGCCAGGGTGAGCATGGTCACATCTTGCGCGCCTGCTTACTGTTAACGTGGGCTCAGCTAAAAAGGGTTACTTGAGTTCATGGATGAACGGGAAAAGGAGGCCAGGGATGACGCCCACACGATCATGCACTTACATCCTCGCCAGCCGGCCAAGGGGCACGCTGTTTTTTGGCGTGACCTCGGATTTGCTGTCGAGCATTGAATCTTTTCGCAAGCACCCGGTAGTCGGTATGCGTCGCCGGTGCGACGTGTTTCGACTGGTGTGGTTTGAGTTTCATGACAACGAGCTGGATGCCGCCGACAGGGATCGCGAGCTGAGGCACTGGAACCGCCTCTGGGTGCTCAAGCTGATTGAGTCACTGAACCCGGACTGGCGGGATTTGTACGAGGATGTCTGCAACAAGAATGGAAACGAAAAAGTACGGGTCGGGTGTTGAAGTGCCAAATGGCACTTTAAATGCCATACTTAAACAATCTGGATTGAAGAAATGAGGAATGAATCATGAAATATGCCGTAGTCATTGAGAAAGGCGAATCCAGTTACGGTGCGTATGTGCCAGATCTCCCGGGCTGCGTTGCAGCCGGAGATTCGCGCGAAGAGGTTTTACAGCTCATCCATGAAGCAATCGAATTTCATATTCAAACACTCAGGGAAGACGGAGAAGCCATTCCAGAACCAGCATCAAGCATAGAGCTAGTCGAAGTCGCTGCGTGATTACCTTTCTAAAGATTTTAGAAAATTGAAGTAGCCGTTCCAAGCGCCGCGCTGAGTAAGCCGGTTTCCGTGTTGATCCAATTTTGCAGGAAGCGTGTGCCATTGTTTCGTTCACCGCAGGCGTCCGTCGCCATCACCTGTCCACTGGGGTCAAACACCACCACGTGGGGCGTGCCGCAGACCCTGTAGGATTTCATCATGGCGTTGGCTTCATCGGCCTGTCGCTGCACTTCTTCCTGCGAGGTGCCAGAGAAAGAAAACTTGATGCCATCTTCAGGAAAGTGCACGCGGCGAATGTAGGTGTCCTTGCGTTTTGCCAGCAGTGGCTTGAACCCGGTTTCCAGTTTCCTGCAAATGCTGCAGCTATCCAGGTACACCTCGACAACCGTGTAATAGCCGCTTTTGGCGAGGCCGGAAAGTGGCATTCTCGCATCCAGCAGCTGCTGGAACTCGTAGATCCTGATGCCCGTTGAGCCGGGGCTGCGAGTGACGCCGGCGAGGGGCTGCGGTGGCTCGGCCACCTCGGGGCCAAGGAATGTTTTATAGTTATCGAGTAGCCACAGTGCCCCCAGCGCCAGCAACACGTGCAGCACCCAGGTCATTTTTCCCCTTTGCCTTGCGGCTGATTGCATGGGGTCTAGAGATCTTTTTCCAGGCTAAAGGCGCCGCGTAGCTCGCCCACGCTAAAGCCCGTGGCCCTGTCCTTGGGGTAGAGTTCGGCAAGCTTGTTGCCGGTGTCTTCAGCAAGGTGGCTGCCGTGGCAGGCCAGGCAAACCTCTCCGGTGGGGATGGCCTTCATGTAGCGGTAGGTGCTTTTGCCGTTTTGAGTCACGGTCTCGCTGTGTTCCAGCGTTTTTGGATCCTCACCGGCCAGGCGCTCGGCTTCAAACTGCTCAAGCACTTTCTGTTCCCAGGCATCGGGCTCATTGTCGGGGTTACGCAGTTTTAAAGAAGTGCGTGCCACGCGCCAGCCTGATTCGCTGGATATCTTCGAGGCGATGCCCGGTGCCTCGGTGTTGCAAACGCCGATGGCATTTACCGGGCCACCGGCTTTCATACCCGCCACGAGGCGACCCTTGAGCTCAGCCGCAAATCGTTTCACCAGCTGTCGGGCTTCATCGGCATACATATCTTCAGCCCTCGTCGCGAGGGAAAGTACCAGCAGCAGGCAGAGTAAACAGGCGCGTTTCATGACACGGGAGTATAGGGGATGTGCACAGTGGGCGACAGTGCTCATGATTCGGCTTAGAATATTCTCAAACAAGGACACGTGAGGACCCGCCATGCTGAGTACTATCCTGGTTATTATTGCCCTGCTTGTTGTCGGCGCACTGGTTTATCTCTCCACCCTGCCGGGGAGCTATGAAATTCGTCGCAGCCGCGTCATCAATACCGATCCTCAGACCGCCTTTGACAAGGTCAGGGATTTCAACACCTGGGTGGACTGGAGCCCATGGCTGATCCACGAACCCACCTGCAAGCTGGAATACAGCGACAACTCCAATGATATCGATGGCTGGTACACCTGGGACGGGCAGTTCATCGGTGCCGGCAAGATGATGCACGAGAAGTTTGATGCACCGAGGCGCATGGATCAGAAGCTGGAGTTTTACCGTCCCTTTAAATCACAGGCAGATATTGCTTTTGAGTTTGAAGAAAAAGATGGCGGTACGGCGGTGACCTGGGTCATGCATGGCGAAATGCCTTTCCTGTTTCGCTTTATGATCCCCAACATCATCAAGCTCATCAGCAAGGACTACGATTTTGGTCTTGCCAGGCTGGCCGGACTCATGGATGCAAACTCTGAACACCCGGTGATCGGTTTTGAAGAAGACAAGGAGTTTCCCGCAAAGCACGTCATCTGCCGCCCTTTTGAAGGCCACCTTGATGACATGGTCGGGGTATTAAAGGAAACCTACCCGGCGCTGATGCAGCATGCCATGGATAAAAACCTCGAAATTACCGCGCCGCCGTTTACTGCTTACCACAAGGCAGATTTAAAGAAGATGGTGTTCTCAATCGACATGTCACTGCCCGTGGCAGAGGGCAGCGATGCGGGTGAGTATGACAGCAAGACCCTTGGCGGTGGCGGCAAGTATTTTAAAACCACCTTGAGAGGCAGCTACGACTTCATGGATATTGCCTGGCACGAGGCCATGGGTCACATGCAGATGTGCAAGCTAAAGGAAGACAAGAGTCGCTCGTCGTTCGAAGTGTATGAAAACGATCCCAACACGGTGACCCACAGCAACGAACTGATGACCTCTCTCTATATCCCGGTGAAGTAAAGAACGATCAGTCGCTATCGCGTTCAGCGATAATCTTCGGCCTGAACACCAGCACCATTGCCGGTAACAGCAGCAGGTTGCCCGCCAGCGCCACCAGCATGGCCACGCCTGTCATGAGTCCAAAGTTGATGGTGGGAATAAAGTTCGACATCACGAGAATGCCAAAGCCAAAGACGATGGCTACCGAGGTGTAATACATGGCCTTGCCGATGCTGCCATGGCAGCGGCTGATCAGCGAGGCATAGTCATCGTGATGGGGAAATTCATGCTTGAGACGATGAATGTAATGGATGGTGTCATCCACCGCGATACCGATGGTGATGGAAGCAATGGTAATGGTCATCATGTCCAGCGGTATTCTCAGCCAGCCCATGATGCCAAGAATCAGTACAGCCGAGAAAATGTTCGGGATGATGCCAAGCAGCGCCAGGTTGAACTGACGAAACAGTACAAAGAAAGTCAGGAACACCGCCAGCAGCACCGCGCCGAGGGTGAGGATCTGCGAACGAAACAGGCTTTGCAGCATGTTGTTGTAAAGCACCAGCATGCCGGTGATGCGGGCCTGGCCGGATTCGAGACCGAGGTCGTTTTCAATAAAGCCATTAATGGCGGCGAGTAGCTCCTGCCTGTTTAGTGAATGATCCGACTCAATGGCGCGGGCGCTGAAGCGCACCTGGTTAGTGTCCTCTGAGAGATAGGGTTTTATAAGGTCATCGGAGATTTCATCCGGAATACGCCGGTGTATCAGCGCAAGCTCAAAGGCATCCAGCGGTTCCTGGTTCAGGTGCTCGGCAATACGCACCACGGTACCGATGGAGAGCACCTTGCCCACCACCGACTGTTCTTCAAGAAAGGCCTGCAGGCGGTGGATGATGTCCATCTGTGTCGGGTTGAGCCAGTAGCTGGGATCCACGTCTTCGCTGTCATCATCAAGAAAAAAAGCATCAAACTCCTCATCTTCTGTTGCTTCTTCTTCATCCTGCAGGGTGAACGCGCTGTCCGCATCAATGATGATCTCCAGTGGCGTGGTGCCACCCAGCTGCTGATCAATAACGGTCATGCCCTGGTAGATCTCGGTACTTGATTTAAAGTTGTCGATAAAGCGGTTTTCCACCTTGAGCCGGGACATGCCGGCGCCAAGTCCGAGAGCGATAAGAATACTGCCAACAATAATCAGCAGGGGAGCGCGTCTTACCATGCCTGCAAGCCACAGGGTAAAGCTACGGGTAAAGTCTCGAGAGGGTGGCATGTTGGCCGCTCGCACCAGGCTGAGTGAAGCCGGGATGAGGGTGAAGCAAACGACGAAGGCAAAGCTGAGGCCGATGATCATGATCCAGCCAAAGTCGATGACCGGGCGAATACCGCTCACCACCAGGGAAGCAAAGGCGACGATGGTGGTGAGTATGGTGTAGAAGCAGGGTCGTGCTATGGAAGCGATGGCCTCACGCGTAATTTCCATGTGACTGGCCTGCTGTTTCTCCAGCTGCAGATCCCGAAAGCGCACGATGATGTGCACGCAAAGAGACAGCGTGATGATGAGCAGGATGGAAATGAAGTTGGAAGAAATCACAGTGATACGCCAGCCGGCGCTGCCAAGGAAGCCCAGCATGCCAATCGCGGTGAGCAGGCAGCATAACAGCGGCAGCATGACCCAGCGCAGCTGCCGAAAAAACCAGGCAAGGATACACAGCAGGAAAACCAGCACGCCGATACCAAAGGTCACCAGGTCGTGACGAATGAAGCGAATCATGTCGCTGGTGATCATGGGTATACCGCCGAGGTACATTTGTGCCCGGTGTCTTTGCGTGTCCATGATCTCGCGCACCCGCTCAATATCCGCAGTGCGTGATGCCAGCATGGCGCTGTTGTGCTCCTTGATTTCAAGTCGCAGTGCTTCAAGCTGCCGCGCCTGCTCCGGGTTCAATCCCTGTTCCTCTTCAAGGGTCACCAGCTGGCGCCGCTCTTCCAGCAGAGCATACTGTTTTTCATCAAAGCGGAATATCAGCTGCAGCGCGGTGGTCCTGCCGTCGGCGCTGACCAGCAGCTCGCGGTAAAAAGGATTGGTGGCAAACTCGCGCCGCGCCAGTGCGCGGTCGATGTTTTCATCCCCGAGTGACTGCAATCCCTGGCCAAGTTCAGAAAGACGCATGCCTGACTGGTAAATCACCGGCGCATCAAGGATGGAATTTACCTTGTCGATACTATCGATGTTAAGGAAGGCTTCCCTTAATTGCTGCAGGCCCGCGAGGGATTCAAAGCTGAGCAGCTCATCGCGAGGCGTGTATGTGACCACCAGGAATTCATCGGTGCCGTAGTGCTCGCGTACCTCGCGGTAGTAGTTCAGGTCCGGATCATTTTCCAGCACCAGCGACTCGCCGGACGCATCCAGCTCGAAGTAACGCGCCTGCCAGGCACTGGCCAGCGCCAGCAATGCCAGTAGTAGCAGCATGACGACGGGCTGTTGGTATACCAGGTACTGGTAAAGAAACAGGAGACGTGTTTTCACCACGCGGGCCCCGGTGCAGTTTAAGGTCCCGGTATTTTACAGGTCAGCGCATTCGCTGAAACTCTCCAGGAAGAAATCCTGGCCCTGTGCCATGACGCGGCTCTGGAACATGCCGCGGTGACTGCGCACCAGGCTGATACCATCGATGATCAGGTCTGCCACTTTCCACTCGTTATCCATGCGTTCCATGGCATATTCAATCGGCAAGGGCTTCGCGCCCTCGCGGCTGACGGTCTGCCTGACCAGGCGCAGTCCCTGGGAGCCGATGTCCTCGGGGGCATCGTAGCGAATGTCGTGCTGGTCGTAGCTCAGCAGGATATAGGCGTAACGTTCCACCAGCATGTTGCGAAAGCCGGCGATAAAGCACTGCTGTTCCTTCAGATCAAATTTTGTCCAGTAGCGCCCCATCACCAGCTGCGACATCAGCGCGAAATCAAAGTGTGGCACGATGAGTTCGCGCACCACCTCCTGGATATAGGCCGGGTCTGACTTCAACCGGTCGCGCTCGGCATCAAGCTGCTTCAGTACGGTGTTGGTGGTATCCCGTATCGTGCCTTCTTCACTGCGAAGCGCGACGGGATCCGCCGTGGCCGTGTGGGCGAGCGGCGCCAGTAACAGGCACAGCAGCAGTATCATGATCTGTTTCATAACCATGTCCTCAATTGTCCTCGTTACTATCAATACTATTGCGGCGCTGGAAAATGATCTTGACCTGCGTCAATGAAACGCCCGCCGAGGTAAGAAATGTGTCTGTGACAGGAGACAAAGACAGGGGAATTATTACTCGAAATGCCAGGTGAAACAGGCAGGGAAAAATGAAAAGTGATGTAAATCAGCCGCTTAGAATCATGGCACTTGAATTGCAATAAAACTGTCATCAGCAAAGGTTAAATCCAGACGCCTGCAGTTAGCTGGAGTAAAGCTAACCCGTTTTCTCCTACTCGCATGGTGCTTGAGTTGCTTCCGGCAGCTGCTGGCGTCGCCCAATTCATGCAGTAAACGATTCCCGCTAAGTGCGAACTTTCCCCGTCCCCCGTGGCGGGGTTTCTTTTTTTTAAAAGGGGCTTACTTCGGTGCTTCAAATGACACCGGTGGTTCATCCGGTGACCAGCGAACCTCGGTGTAGTAGAACGACCAGGTGCCGTCGACGTTGGTGCCCCAGTCAGGAAAGCTGATATCACCAAAGGAACGATGCGGACCGTAGATATACTCGGTGCCATCCTCGTGACGCCAGCGATACAGTTCACCATCGTCATTGACCCAGAAGGTACCCAGCTCGCGTTTTAGAATTTCATCAAACACGGTAAAGGCGCGGTTGTCGATCTTCGTCAATGCCAGGCTGTCATCACCGCGCGCTAGTCGGTGATACATGACGTAGATTTCGCCATGCCAGTAATCCAGCGCGTCCTGGTGCAGCTTGGGGTTGAGGCGATGATTAACCTGGCCGTTGAGGGTTTGCCAGAAACCCTGCTTGTTCCACCAGGTACGTATGATCACATCGCGGCGGTTGTTGAGGGTGTAGGATTCCCTTGGATACTGCAGGTCGCGCCAGAACTCGCCGATGATGCCATCGCCTTTTTCCGAGCGGGATTTTTCTATGACGTAGAGCGTGCGGATCTTTGCCCACAGCGCCTTGCCACCGATGCTTTCCAGCATGCGATCGGCAAGGTCAATGGCGCCGGGTTCACCTTTTAACTCTGCATGGACGGGCGTGGTGAGTGCCAGTCCAAGGAGCGCGCTACATAGCGCCCTAGTAATTACCGAAGCCGTGCCTGTGGCTAATGTACTCCGGTAGCATCTGTTCATAATGGGCATCAAGAAACGTCACCAGGTCGATCAATTGTGAAACGGTCATTTCATCGTTGAAGGTCGGCATGGGTGAGACGATATCTTCATCCTCCACCTCGTAGGACTTGAGCCTCTCGCGGTACACGGTGGCAATCACGTGGTCCGGGTTGACGATGGAGGTGACCAGTTCACCATAGGTCTTTACCTTGTGAACCTTGCCGCCCAGCACCAGCAGGGGTTCCTCCTCGATGGGGAACTCCGCCTCGGCCAGTTCAACGTTGGCAACACTATGGCAATAAACGCAACCGAGTTCAACAAAGGTGGCCTTGCCATCTTCAATCGTGCCCTCGGGCAGCACCATGCCGACTCCGGAAGTGCGTTCAGGGGTACAGGCATTGAGCATGAGAAGGCAAAGCGCTGTAAAAAAAACGGTGATAATTCGGCGAGACATTTCACACCTCCGGTTTCGGAAAATTAAGGTACTAACTAACAATATAGGGGACTTCGCGGCAAGCTCAAGGGTGCCAGCTTGATTTAGATCAAGTTAGCTACTGATTGAAATAGGCGGCGAGAAAATCTTCAAAGCTGGTGGACTGGTCAGCTTCAAGCGCAGCCTGGTCTCTGTGCGATTGCTCGGCCTGTGAAAGCAGGGTTTGCTCTGTATCGCTGTCGAGATCGAAACCGGCGAATTCCTTTGCAAACTGGCTGGTCTTGCGCTGGGTGAAATCGATGTGGGATTCGTTGTTGTCCTTCATTTCCGCGAGTATCTGTGCAGAAGGGGTGAGGCTGACGTCATCGACCTTTGCTCTTTGCCTGTCGACGCTGTCGCGGTACTGGCTGCTGCCGTGGGCCTGGTCAAACAGGCCGGCCACCTGTGCAATGCCGTCCAGCATGTGCCGGGCACATTCACGCATGGCGATTTCTTTCTTGCCGCAGTGGACCTGGATGTCCCGATCCCGCCCCTGGTTAACGATACGTGCCTGGTTTTCGGATATGTTGGCAAATTCCTCCTGGTCGCACAGGCTACTTTCACTGCTGAGGCAATAAAGCAGGAAAGCATCAAGAAAGCGTATGGTTTCCGCATCGATACCCAGGCTCATGAAGGGATTAATATCAAGACAGCGCACTTCCACGTACTCAATACCCCTGTCGGCCAGTGCACGCAGCGGTGTCTCGCCCCGTTGCGTCACTCGCTTGGGGCGAATGGGGGAGTAAAATTCATTTTCAATCTGCAGCAGGGCAGTGGAGAGCTGCTGGTATTCACCGTCTACCACCACGCCGATCTTCTCGTACTCGGGATAGGAAATGTGCAGGGCTTCGCCCAGTGTCGTGATATAGGTTTCAAGATCGTTGTAGCAAACAAACAGGGACTTCTGCGCTTCGCTCTGGTAGCCAAGGTCGCCCATGCGTAATGATGTGGCATCGGGCAGGTAAAGATCCTTCTCGCCAAGGCTGTCCATGCGATGTTCACGACCTTGGATGAAGCTGCGGTCAAAGCAGGGCGCCGCACCGAGCAGGTAAATAAGCAGCCAGTAGTTACGGCGAAAATTTCTTATGAGGTCCAGGTAGCGAACGTTGATGTACTGCTGTAATTCGCTTTCGGATGCGTGTGCTCTGCCGTGGTCCTTTTCAAAGCTTGCCTGCCAGTACTCGGCGGGCATGGAAAAGTTGTAGTGAATACCTGCCACCGTTTGCATGGCACGGCCATAGCGATGCCCGAGACCGATGCGATAAGTGGTTTTCATGCGCGCACTGTTGGAAGTGCCGTACTGTGCAATGGGAATTTCATCATCGCCTGGCAATTTACAGGGCATGCTGGCGGCCCAGATTTGTTCATCGCCAAGGTTACGCGCAGCCAGTGCATGGATGTCCCTGAGGTAATCCAGCATGCCGTCGATGGTGTTAAAGATCGGCGTGATGAATTCAAACAGGGATTCGCTGAAATCGGTGGTGAGCCAGGGATTGGTCAGGGCAGAGCCAAGCACGGCCGGGTGCCCGGTCTGTGCCAGGCTGGCGTCGGGCTTAACGCGCAGGCCTTCCTTTTCCAGGCCGCGCTGCAGTGAAGTCAGTAATTGTAGCCCTTTCTCTCCTGCAAATACTTCAAGCTTGCGGTCAAGGGTGGTTTGACCGGATTCGGCACCGGTGCCGGCGACAATTTCAGATTCGGCTCGCAACTTACTGCTCTCTTTTTAGCTGGTACATATTGTATCTGTTTTCCGGGGTAGGATGCTGAGGTATTTTACATGGCCTGGAAGCGATCTCGTCACGGCTAACGGTGAGTAACTTGCATGTTCCAGCATAGTGGGACAATATTTAACGTTGAAAGTTGTACCGAGGCCCTAATTCACAATTATTTATTCCGAGGACGGTAATATGGATAAAGCAAAAGTCGCACAAAAGAGCCCCATTCCCGTAGAAGTTGAAGCGGGCAAAAGCTATTTCTGGTGTAGTTGTGGCCTCAGCGAAAACCAGCCTTTCTGTGACGGTTCCCATGCCGATACCGGTTTTACACCCATGAAGTACGATGCCACCGAAGATGGTCGCAAGTTTTTCTGTGCCTGCAAGCAAACTGCCGGGCAACCCCTGTGCGACGGCGCACACAACAATATCGAGTAGCTGACTGCCGGGCTGAATCGCCCGTTACTATCTAGGGAGTCTTGCCTGCGAGGATGGTCGACATCATGCCTGCGTCGATGTTGCCGCCGCTGACAAGACAGACTGTTTTACCTTTAATACCCCTGCCTTTCAGCGCTGCCGCCAGTGGCAGGGCGCCCGCGCCCTCTGCCGACACGTGGGCCTGGCTGAATATTAGTCTTACAGCGTCGGCAATATCATCAAGTGACACTACGATACTGTCATCAACAAAGTCATTCAGCAGGGGCCACATCTGTTCCAGTACCGCGGGGGCGGTGGTCCCCGTGACAAAAGAGGGTCCGGTGTCTACCGGTACCGGCTTACCGGCTTCAAGTGCAGCGCTCAAGGGTGTCGCTGTATCGCACTCGGCAATAACGAGACGCGTTGCAGACTTCAGCGCCTTGATAATGGTGGAGATGCCGCAGGCAAGTCCGCCACCACCAAAGGGAATGACAATGGTTTCAACAGAGGGCAGCTGCTCCAGCAGTTCGGTCACTACCGTGCCGTATCCGGCAAGCGCTTCGGTGCCGAATAAGCTGTCCACGTAGTAGCCTTTTTCTCCAGCGTGCCCCTTTTCCATGATCAATTGCCACCAGGCATCTTCCGGGATTAGCTCGACGCTGGCACCCAGTTTGCGTATTTTTTCCACCATCCAGGTTTGCGTGGAATCACGCATGTAAACCCGTGCAGACAATTCCAGCTCGCGGGCCATCCAGGCAAGGGCCAGTCCACCGTTACCTGAAACCACGGCATATACACCATGTTCGAGTTGTGCAGGTTCGGCGGCGAGTAGTATGTTGCAAATGGCACGGACATTGAACGCGCCGACATGCTGAATGTTTTCCAGCTTGAGGTGTATTTCCGTATCGGGATTGTCCGTTTCAAAGCGCACCAGGGGTGTACGCACGCACCAGGGTGCAATGCGCTTCGCTGCGGCCTGCACGTCTTCGAGACCCGGTAATTGAATCTTGTCCTGGCTCACGTCGTTCCCTCGAGTTACGGCAATATTTCGTTGATATTCACAGTTATCGCCTTTACCTCGCCCAGCTTTAGCGTGGCGCTGGTGCCGGACAGGTCGCCGCTTGACGGGATCGCTTCACCACTCATGGAGACACGGGCGGTGACGATGACCTCGTCAAATGCCGACAATGACAATTCCGGTGCCATGGCCAGGCTGTCATCAAGTGTCACTTCAAGGGGCAGTTCGCCGGCCTTCACCTTTGCCACTGCCAGTGGCATACGTGGCCCACTGCTGGCGCGTGCGTAAATGTAGACTGGTTGATCTGCCTTCACCATTGATTGTAGTCCAGGATCCAGCGTCACGCTGACCCTGATGGCCTTTGACTGGTTGTTTTCCATGTTCGGCTGCACGCTGCTCATGGCAAGCTCTATTCGTTCGATCTTGTCCTTGAGGGAAAGCCATTCCTCGCTTTGCGGCTCAAGCTGTGCCAGCAGCGTGTTCCAGAGCTCGAGGGTACGGTTACCGTTGCCACGGGCCAGCTCGGCAAAGCCGGCCACCCACAGTACCTTGGGTTCTTGCGGGTTGAGCGAGAGGGCGCGCTGAACAAGCGCATCGCTCTCCTCGTTGACCTGGAATTTATCCGCAACAATACGTGCCTCGGCATAGTCTGCCAGCAGCGCGGGGTCGTCGCCGACGATTCGGTAGGCATTGCCGTAGGCTTCCGCGGCCTTACCAGGTTGCTCTGTAATCATGTAGGAACGCGCCAGCATCACCCAGCCTTCAGCATCGTCGGGATCTTCTTCAAGACGTTCGCTGAGCTGTTGCATCATTTGCTCAACGGAGACCGTGCTCGGATTTGTCATTTCCAGCGCGTCACTGTCGAGCATGTGTGGGTTGCCAAGGCCGAGGTACATGGCCAGCACAAAAGCGGGTAACAGCAGTACCAGCACCCACGCGGTTCGGGGTGCGCCGCCGCCAGCGCCGGGACCGGACTCTGCTGCATCATCAATATCCGACAGCAGGCCGATTTCCAGCTCCTTCTTTGCCTGCTGGAACTCGTCTTCATCCAGTAAGCCCTGCTCGCGGTCGAGCTCCAGCTCGGCCAGCTGCTCCCTGCGCAGGTTGATATTCATCTGCCGACGCTGACCGGGACTCACGGCACGTTGTGGATGCAGCAGCGGCAACAGGGCAAAGGCCAGGGCGGCCAGCAACATGCAGGCGATAAGAAACCAGAACAGCAGGTTCATGATCGTGTTTTGTCCTCTTCTTCCAGCAGTTCTTCTGCGTACTTGAGCTGGCTTTCATCGATATTCCTGTCCTCGCTTCGACGCTGCACCGAGACGGCGATGACAATACCCACCAGCAAAAATAGAATCGGACCAAACCAGAGCAGCAGAGTTCCCGGAGCCAGCCTTGGCCGGTAAAGCACGAATTCACCGTAACGGGCCACCAGGTATTCCACGATCTCATCTTCCGCCTTGCCCTGGTTAAACATGTCATACACCTCGAGACGCAGGTCTTCGGCGAGGTCGGCATTGGAGTCGGCCAGCGACTGGTTCTGGCAGACAAGGCAGCGAAGCTCTTCCAGCAGGGTGTTAAAACGTTGCCGCTCCGCTTCGTTTTCAAAGGCCAGCGGCGTGTCGCCTGCCATGGCCGGTGAGACCTGCAGCAGGGTGAGTAACAGAAATACCGAGATGAATCTTTTCATGACCCTGCGACTTTAAGTTGCTCGATGCGTGGCAGGAGTTCCTTTTCAATAATCTCGCTAGTGAGTGGACCGATGTGCTTGTAGCGAATCACGCCCTGCTGGTCTATAAGAAAGGTTTCCGGCGCACCGTAGACACCGAAGTCGATACCGACCTTGCCTTCAAGATCGTGGGCCGTGCTGGTATAGGGATCGCCAAAGCGCTGTAACCAGGCCAGTGCGTCTTCGCGCCGGTCCTTGTAGTTAAGACCGTAGATGTTCACCACCTTGCGCCGGGAAAGGCTCAAAAGTACATCGTGTTCAATACGGCAGCCCACGCACCAGGATGCCCAGACGTTTATCAATGCCACTTCACCCAGCAGGTCGCCGGAGGCCAGGCGCTGTTGCTCATCCTTGAGACGGGCAAGGTCAAACACCGGCATGGGCTTGTCGATGAGCGGCGAGGGGATGTGACTGGGATCGCGGGTCAGGCCGATACCGAGAAAGACCAGCATCAGTACAAAGATCGCCAGCGGTGCAAACTTCTTAAGCATCCTGGCTGAGCCGTCTCCTCACGGTCTTGTCCAGGGTGGTATCGCCATCGGCTATTTTTGCCGAGGTGAGCCGGGAAATACGGTAGCGCGGGTCGAGGATCACCACCAGGCCACCCAGGGCCATGAAGATGGCACCGAGCCAGATCCAGCGCACAAAGGGCTTGTGATAAACACGCAGGCTCCATGCCTCGCCACCAAGGGGCTCGCCAAGGGAGACATAAAGATCCCGGGTGAAGCCGGGGTCGATACCTGCCTCGGTCATTGGCATGTTGCGTACCTGGTAGATTCTTTTCTCCGGTAACAGGGTGGCCACCGCCTTGCCATTTTGCGTCACCTTGATCACCGCGGTGTGACTCTCGTAGTTCGGGCCCTGGCGAAGCTCGAGCCTGTCAAAATAAAACTGGTAATCGCGAAGCGTCACGCTGTCACCCGGGCTCATCTTGTTATGGCTGTCCGAGCTGTAAAGACTGGACAGTGTGACACCGATGATGGTGATGCCAATACCAACATGGGCGAGGCTCATGCCGAGAAAGGAACGCGACAGTCGATAAAACCGGCCGGGGGGCAGGCCGGCGCGCTTTAACTGCTTGAACACGATGCCCATGCCACCGCTAAAGATCCAAACACCCAGTAACAGGCCAAGGCTTGCGCGAAGCGCGGTGCCATCGCGAAGGGCCACAAGAAATACCAGCGCAGCCACCACGGAGATGATGGCGTAAAGACGCAGCTGCTGGAACAGCCGCGCGGCGCGATCCCGTTTCCAGAAGGAAACGGCACCTATCACCTGGAACAGCGCCACCAGTACCATCAGTGGCACAAAAACGGCATTAAAGTAGGGCGGCCCCACCGACACCTTGCCCTGTCCAAGGGCTTCAAGCACCAGCGGGTAAAGCGTGCCCAGTAGTACAGAGGCAGTAGAGACTGCCAGCAATATGTTGTTAACCAGTAAAAAGCTTTCCCTTGATACGAGTTTAAACGCACCGCCACCTTTTGTTGCCGGCGCACGAAAGGCAAACAGCGTGAGCGAGCCTCCGATAACAACGGCGAGGTAGATAAGGATAAACACGCCTCGCGATGGGTCAGTGGCAAAGGCGTGTACCGAGGTAAGTACCCCGGAGCGCACCAGGAAGGTACCCAGCAGGCTCAATGAAAAGGCACTGATGGCAAGCAGTATGGTCCAGTGCTTGAACACGCCACGTTTCTCCGTGGCGGCGAGGGAATGAATCAGTGCCGTGCCCACCAGCCAGGGCATGAAGGACGCATTTTCAACCGGGTCCCAGAACCACCAGCCGCCCCAGCCCAGCTCGTAGTAGGCCCACCAGCTACCCAGCGCGATACCCATGGTCAGGAACATCCATGCCGCCACCGTCCATGGGCGTGACCAGCGAGCCCAGCTGGCGTCGAGTTGTCCTTCAAGCAGTGCGGCAATGGCAAAGCCAAAGGCCACCGCAAAACCCACGTAGCCCATGTAAAGCATGGGTGGGTGAATGATCAGTCCAAAGTCCTGCAGCAGTGGATTCAGATCGGCGCCATCGATGGGTGCCGGCCAGAGACGTTCAAAGGGATTCGAGGTGAGCAGCATGAACAGCAGGAAGCCGATACTGATCATGCCCATCACGCCAAGTACGCGGGCGACAAAGGGCAGCGGCAGCGACTGGCTGAACAGGCTCACCGCCAGCATCCAGGCAGAGAGGATCACTGCCCACAAAAGCAATGAACCTTCGTGGGCACCCCAGATAGCGGAGATACGGTAGCCAAGGGGCAGTGCAGAGTTGGAATTGTTGGCGATATAGGCTACGGAAAAATCCGAGTTGATAAAGCCGTGGGCAAGACAGAGAAAGGCCATCACCAGGAACACGAAGTGTCCCTGTGCCAGGGGTCTTGCCATGCTCATCCAGGCATTGTTCGCACGCCATGCACCAAGGATGGGAAATACGGCGAGCAGGCAGCCAAGACCGAGCGCAATGATGAGTGCGAAGTGTCCGAGTTCAGGAATCATAACAACTTGTTGATGTGATGGGGCTGAAACACTGGCGCACAGAATACCATGTCGCTGTAAATGCATGAAATGAAGCAGGTATGTGGCGGGCGTGATTCACTTTTTCGTCTAAATATATTGCCAGCCTTGCCGCTATAAAAGCCGTGACCGTGCGCGAAGCGCCCCTGGAAAAGGTCATGTAATCAGGTACCTGTGTAATTTGACAGTCACTTTACACGGCAACAGCCGGAATTGCCTGTCGATATGCGACATGGGTGAAGGGCCTGGGATTGAACAACGTAGTGGAGACCGGGAGTCAATGACAGTCTTTAGAAAACTATCGCTGGTGAACCAGGCAGCACTGCCACAGGTGTGCCTGGTGCTGGTATTTTTCGTGGCCTTTGCCGTAGTGGCCTACCACCATTCAAAAAATGCGCTGATCGCGCAGGCAGAAGAATCCCTGCAGCGCGACACAAGGCTGGTTGTTGAAAACCTCGAGTTCTACGAGGGCACGCTGCGCGATAACGCCGACCGTCTTAGCCAGGCCTTCTTTGCCATGCTCGAAGGTGAGATTGAAATCAATAGCAGCCGGACAATAGACATTAATGGTTATGACAGCCCGGTCCTGTTGCACGAATCAAGACCGCTCAACCTGGATTTCAGCTTTCCCGACCAGTTCACCAGCCTGACCGGCGGCACGGCAACGGTGTTCGTGCGTTATGAAGATGATTTTCTAAGGGCCACTACTTCGTTACGCAAGACAGACGGCACGCGCGCGATAGGCACCTTGCTGGGTAAAACCCACCCGGGTTATCAAAGGCTCATGGATGGCGAGCGTTACGTTGGCCGCGCTCACCTGTTTGGGCGGGATTACATGACGGTGTATGCCCCGGTGCTTGATGCAGGCGGTGAGGTTATTGCCATACTCTACGTGGGTTTTGATTTCACCGTGGGACTTGAATCACTATACCGGCAGCTGGAGCAGGTTCGCTTTGGTGAAAGCGGTGGCGTACTTGTTTACAGTACGAAGGAAGGCAAGAACTTTGGCAGGACCCTGGTCGATTACCACGGAGACAGCGAGTACGTGAGCAACATGAGCGATGCCGACGGCAATGCGCTGTTTGTGGATATGCATCGCAATCACCATGGATCGCTGAGCTATAACTGGTACGACAGCAAGAGCGATGGTGTTCGCGAAATGATTGCCAGCTATCGTCATATTCCCGGGTGGGACATGATGGTGGTATCACGGGGTTATGTTGATGAACTTGCCTCGGCAAGTGGCGCGCTGCGTGACATTCTTATCCTGGCCGGTGCCTTTTGCTCTATCGTATTGCTGGCGTTGACCCTGTTCCTGTTCAGGCAGGGCTTTAAACCGCTCAAGCGCATCACGGAAATCATCGGCGAGATCAGCGAAGGCAACCTGCAGCAGGAAGTCGAGTCATCGAGTAAGGAAGAAACAAGCAATGAACTTGAGTGGTTAAAAACCGATACCAACCAGTTACTCACAAACTTGAATGCGCTGGTCAAGAAAATCATTGATTCTTCCGTGTCCATCGATACTTCCATTGGCAGTCTTGCCGGGATAGCCGACAAGAACCTGGCCAACGTCAGCACGCAGCAAAGGGAGGCGGACAGCCTCGCCAGTGCCATAACGGAAATGGTGGCATCAAGCCAGGAAATCGCCAACTTCACACAAAACGCGGCTTCTGAAACCCAGGGTGTTAATGAACTGGTGGATGAAGGGCAGGAAATTGTTTCCGCTTCCGCAAAAACCGCCCATGAACTTGCCGGCACGATTAGCCAGACAGCCGAACTCATCGACCGCGTCAACCAGGACTCCATGTCGATTTCAACGGTGCTTGATGTGATCAGGGATATTGCAGAACAAACCAACCTGCTTGCATTAAACGCAGCGATCGAGGCTGCACGGGCAGGCGAGCAGGGGCGTGGCTTTGCCGTGGTGGCCGATGAGGTGAGGACCCTGGCGCAGCGTTCACACGATTCAACTCACAAGATCCAGTCCATTATTGAAAAGCTTCAATCCGGTGCGGGGGCAGCCGTGAACATCATGAAGGACGGTATGTTGCAGAGTGAAGAAAGCGTGGAAGAAGCCAACCAGGCAGCGCAGGCGCTCGAGGCAATTAACCTGTCCATGGACAAGTTGGCGGCGATGACCTCAGAAATCGCCAACGCGGCAAGAAACCAGCAACTCGCCGGGGAGAACATCGACCAGAGCATTGTCAGTATCGCCGAGGCCGCATCTGAATCCAGCGACAGCTGTACTCTTCTAAAGAGCTCCACCGCTGAGCTGAGGGAGCTATCCCATTCGCTTCAATCGGAAGTGAATAACTTCAAGGTCAAGGTCTAGTCGGTCGCGTCCTTGTTGAGGATCCTGACTTCCCTCTGGGGGTAGGGGATCGCGATATTATTTTCTTTCAGGGTGTTCCAGATCATATGCATGAGATCAGCACCGACGCGGTTTTCCCCGTCATCGATACCTTCCATCCAGAACTCCACCAGGATATCAATGCCGTTATCACCAAAGCCGGCGATTTCTGCATCGGGTCGTTCCTCGTAGGGCACATCATCGCCGCTGATGACTTTTGGATGGGTCGCCACCACCTCGCGCACCTTTTCAAAAAGCAGGTCAAGGTCGGTGTCATAGGCCACGGTGAAATTGATGGGGTAGCGCTGCTTTACATTCTTGTGCGTCCAGTTGGTAAAGTTCGAGGTAATAAACTTTTCATTTGGCACCATGACATCCTTGCCATCATAGGTTTCCAGGGTCGCCGAGCGCATGTTCAGCTCGCGAATGGTCCCCGAAGTGCCATCTTCCATCTGCACGTAGTCACCTACGGTGATGGAGCGGTCAAGCAGGATGATGATTCCCGAGATAAAGTTTGAAGCGATGGACTGCAGGCCGATGCCAAGCCCGACACCCAGTGCGCCGCCAAATATTGCCAGCGCGGTGATATTGATACCAAGAAGCTGCAGTAGCAGGATAAAAATAACCAGGAAGATAAGCACTTCAAAGAGCTTGGCAAAGACTTCGCGGGTACTCGCTTCCATGTCTTCCTGGCTGCGAATGATCTGTTTTCCGACATTATTGGAAATTCGCCCGAGCCAGAAAATAACGGCACCGAAAAGCAGCAGCCGCGCTACGCCAAAGGCGGAAATACGAATACTGCCAAGGTCAACATAGATGGCGTCGAGGTAGGCCGATACCTCGTCAAGCAGGCCGAAAACCTGCAGCAGGGCGGCGGGCAGGACGATCCACTTGATAAAGCCCTTTACGTGGGCCTTGCTGACAAAGCGATTGATGATGGTGTAGATGACAAGCAGTATGGCAAGACTCACCGCTGCACGAACGAGACCGCTCTGTTGCACCATGTCATCGCTGATGTTTGCCGCAATGGTAAGGGCCATGATGTTAAACAGCGGAAACAGAAGCTCACCGAGTTCGTAGATGCGACTGCGAAGCTTGAACAACTTTCCATCCTGGGGTGGGTTATTCAGGATGGGGGAATACTTTTTCAAGGTATAGGCCAGCGAAAAGGCAAGAATGGCCGCGGTGGCAACCAGGCCACACTGCACGTAAAACTCGCTGGTGGTCATCCAGACCAGGCCGTCATTAATGTTTTGCTCAATTGTTTCCAGAAACGATTCCATATTAAGAACCCCTCACCTCGGTGACATCCTCATTTTCATCAATGGCGCCAAACTTTAACTTGCTGGTATTACTGTTTTCGTGACAGAACAAGACACGCTGGAAAAACAGCGTATTGGGAATACGTATCAGGCAGGAATCACCGTCCGTGGTTGAACGCAAGGTCGTATGAAACAGGTTCAGGTTGACGACCTTCCCCTTAATTCCGTTTTCTTTCTCGGGCTCACGCAGCTCGATTTCATCGCCAAAGCGAAAAGCAGGAAAGGTAAGCAGCAGGAAGGCACAAAGCATGTTGCTTAACACGCTCCACAATGCGACAAAACCGATGGCAATAACCATGAGCAGGGCGGATGCAGCGGTCAGCACCTGGGACAGTGGAATACCAAAAACCCTTAGCATGAGCATCACGGCGCATACAACGATAAACCACTTGGCGAAGCCAAGGAGGACTGGTTCAAGAGTATCGGGAATATATTCTTTTTGTGTGACCGCGTTTATCAGCCTGGCAAAAAGGAGATTAACTCCTACGGCAACCAGAAGTATGATGATAATTTCAATGAGGATGGACCAGTTCATCGGTGTACTTTACACGATCGCCGGTTCGTCGGCGGGCTTGTCATCGGTTTCCGGGTCATATTCCTGGATAAACTCCTCGATGTTTTCCGCCACGTCGGGAATGCTGTCAAAGCGGGCAATGTGAAACAGGGCCTCGCCTTCATTAACAAGGGGAATATTGCTGCGGCCGATGATAATGCCACCGACGTTGCTTCGGACTTCCTTATCTTCATCGCCGGATGGGTCAGAAATGATGCCAAGCACTTCTCCACGCTTTACCCGCTGACCGAGCGCGGCGACGCTCCTGAGAAGACCGCTCTGCTGTGCTCTTATCCAGACACTCGACTTTGCCACTTCCGGTTCTTTCTTCTTTTTGCGGCTTCGACTGGCCGGCAGCATGGATAATTCACGCAGCACGGACAGAATGCCGTCAACGCCTGCCCTGATGGCCACCTCGTCAAAGCGTAGCGCTTCACCGGCCTCGTAAACGACGACAGGAATATTCATTTTCTCCACCGCTTCCCTCAGGGACCCTTCAGAGATGCGCGTATCAAGGATAACGGGTACAGAGAACGACTTTGCAATGCGCTCGGTTTCCGGATCATCAAGCAGTGCACGTACCTGTGGCAGGTTGTCTCGGTGCACTGCGGCGGTGTGCAGGTCAATACCATAATCGCACTTTGCGACAATCTCGTTAAGAAAGATGTGGGCAATTCGTGCCGCGAGCGAGCCTGTTTCTGATCCGGGAAAGGAACGATTCAGGTCCCTTCGGTCCGGCAGGTAGCGGGTCTTGTTGAGGAAACCGTAAATATTCACCACGGGTATAGCGACCACGGTACCGCGCAGTCTTTTTATCGCGGGTTTATGCAGAATTCTTCGAATAATTTCAATACCATTTATTTCGTCCCCGTGCACGGCGGCAGAAAGGAACAATACTGGTCCGGGTTTTTTACCACGCACAACATTAACCGGCATGGTGATATTGTTATGGGTATAGAGATCCGGCACCTTGAAATTAATTGTTTCCCTCTGGCCGGGCTTGATCTCCTTACCGCCAATGACAAGTCCATTGGCCATTGTCAGCCCTTGCCCCTGGTACGAGTGCGACCTGCCTTTGCATTTTTCTCAATAAAGCGAACGATCATCGCAGCGACGTCCTTGCCGGTGGCTTTTTCAATGCCTTCAAGACCGGGCGAGGAATTCACTTCCATGACCACCGGGCCGCGGTTACTCCTTAATATATCCACTCCACTGACATTCAATCCCATGGTCTTTGCGGCTCTCAAAGCAGTCTTTCGCTCTTCCGGTGTTATTTTTACCAGCTCTGCGGAGCCTCCACGATGCAGGTTTGATCGAAACTCACCTTCCTGCGCCGTGCGTTTCATGGCAGCAACCACGCGGTCACCGACGACCAGGCAGCGAATATCTGAGCCGCCCGCCTCGGAGATAAACTCCTGTACCAGCACGCTGGCCTTAAGGCCAAAAAATGATTCAATTACACTCTCTGCTGCCTTTTTGGTTTCCGCCAGCACCACGCCGATTCCCTGGGTACCCTGTAATAACTTGATGACGAGAGGTGTGCCCTTGACGATCTTGATCAAATCCTGGATATCGTCCGGCTTGTTGGCAAAACCGGTAACGGGCATACCCACACCGCGGCGGGATAGTAACTGCAGTGCCCTTAGCTTGTCCCGCGAACGCAGGATTGCCGTGGACTCGTTAAGCGGGTAGACCCCCATCATTTCAAACTGGCGAAGTACAGCAGTACCGTAGGACGTTACCGATGCACCAATCCTTGGAATTACCGCGTCGTAACCGGTGAGTATGTCTCCCTTGTAATGGATCTCCGGGTTATGCGAGGTGATGTTCATGTAACAGCGCAGTACGTCGTAGACATGTACCTCGTGGCCGCGTTCTTTCGCTGCCTGCACCAGGCGTCGAGTGGAGTATAGTTTTGGATTGCGTGAGAGTACGGCGATTTTCACTGGCTGAGCTCCTCCAGGGTGGCAGCCAGGTCTGCCGGCGCATCACCGGCCGCGTAAGAAAGGTCAGGGTTTACCGTGAAGCCGGCTTTCACCAGCGCAGAGCGTCCTAGCAGCATGCGAAACAGCATGTCATCGCGGTTGGTCAGGGTCATTTCAATGGGCATGCGCTTTCCGCCCAGCTCAAACAGGGTTTCAATGACGTAGCGATCTTCCACGTGGCCGCCGGAATCCCTCACCGGACGCTTGTCGATGACAGGCGCCTCGCATGATAGCACCAGGTCGTCCCGCTGCTGGTCCGGATGCACCAGGAAACGCGCAAACTCCCTGCCGTCTTTTTCCACGACCTCCACGTTAAAGGTGTGCAGGGCGGAAGTTTTTGCGCCGGTATCCACCTTGGCCTTGATACCTGGGATACCAAGTTCAGGCAGGACTACCCATTCGCGCCATCCAATTATCATTTTTATAAATACACCTATTTTAAATCCTGCCAAGCGGGCAGCCACGCCAGGTGACAAATACAGGCATGCATTTGTCCCTCGGCATGCTATGGTCGAAAATACAGTGCCAAGATTACTGCAATTATTCCAAGGGGTGTTAGTGAAAAAGTGACGTCAAAGCTGCTTAAATTCATGGCTATTACCTGCCTTCTTCACCCGCTTTGCGCCAGCGCCGACAGCCTCGTTGCCATGCCCCTGGACGAGTTGCGTGACAGGATCAGGGGTGGATGGGTAGGGCAGATGATCGGCGTGAGCTTTGGATTTCCCACGGAATTTGGCTACCGCGAGGAAATCGTGCCGGCCGACAAGCTGCCGCAATGGACACCGACAATGATCCGCGAGGCCCTGCGCCAGGACGATCTCTACGTGGACATCACCTTTGCGCAGGTCCTGGATGAACATGGGCTTGATGCCAGCTCCGATGATTTTGGTGCGCTCTTCCGCGAGGCACGTTATCCACTCTGGCATGCCAATCTAAGTGCTCGAAGAGCACTAAGGCGAGGCGTGCCCGCCAACCTGAGCGGCTCCCTCGGGCATAACCTTCACGCCAATGATATCGACTTCCAGATCGAGGCTGACTTTATCGGCCTGATGAGCCCGGCCATGCCGCAGGCAAGTAACGAGCTTGCCATGCGTGCCGGACGAGTGGTTAACCAGGGAGACGGTATTTACGGTGGCATGTTTGTCAGCGCCATGTATGCCAGCGCGTTTTTTGAAACAGATGTTGTGCGTGTCGTTGAGGCGGGTCTCGCCGCTTTGCCGGCAAGTAGCCGTTACGGAAAAATGATCCGGGATGTGATCGACTGGTGGCGCGAAAACCCGTCGGACTGGCAGGGAAACTGGAACAGGATCCATGAGAAGTGGAACCACGGTGAGATGTGCCCGGAAGGTGCGCTTCAGCCTTTCAATATTGACGCCAGCCTGAACGGTGCCTTTATTGCACTTGGATTGCTTTACGGAAAAGGGGACTTTGACAGCACCATGCGCATCACCACTCAAGCCGGGCAGGACTCTGACTGTAATCCCGCCAGCGCACTGGGAATACTGGGCGTAATGCAGGGTTACTCGACTATTCCTAGGCACTTTACCGTGGAAGTGGAAAACATCAGGCAGGAAAAATTTCTCTACACCGATTACTCCCTTGATGACATCGTTGAAAGCAGCTACCGGCGGGCGCTTGCCCTGGTAAAAAGAAATGGTGGTCACGTGGATGGCAAGCAGGTGTTTATTCAACAGCAGGTGCCAAAAGCGCTGGAACTTGAAAGCGACGGAGGCATACACCATGTCAGCGAGGAAATTCATCTTGATAGCCCACGCTGGCAATGGAAGGGAAACTGGCAGCATGAAAGGGTCAGGATCTGGCGTTACTACCACGAGAGCATGACAAGTGAATCGAGCGGTGACGAAGCACGAATTACATTCACCGGCAGCGGCGTGGCATTAAAAGGTATCCTGCTGGCGAATGGTGGCCTGCTTGATATTTATCTTGATGACGAATTCATCACGACAGTAGATGTGTACCCGGACGAGGATGCCTCCAAGCCCCAGGAAGCCCTGTGGCATACACTTGATCTTGAAAACAGTCAGCATGAAATGCGCGTGGTGGTGAGGGGAGAGCCCTATCGCGAATCTTCCGGTTCAAAGATCAGTATTTCCAGCCTGCTGGTTTACAATAACCACGTGAAAGAGAAGATGGGAAAGTGATCGTGATAGAGAAATGCTTCAAGGGACTCGCGCTTTGCCTTTGCATGCATGCGCTTTTATTCAAGCATGCCATGGCTGCTGAAGATAAGCCTGCACCCATACCCATCAAGGTGGTGGTGCTGGCAATGTTTGAAAAAGGAGAAGATAGCGGTGATAAACCTGGTGAGTTCCAGAACTGGGTGGAACGGTTTCCCCTGCCAAAGACCTTTTCTTTCCCCCAGGGACATCGCAACCTTCGCTATAACGACAGGGGCGTGCTTGGAGCAGTCACCGGGATCGGCACGGCCAAGGCAGCCGCCACGACAATGGCGTTGGGTCTTGATGAGCGTTTTGACCTGTCAAAGGCTTACTGGCTGATTGCGGGTATCGCCGGCATTGACCCACGGGATGCTTCAATCGGCTCCGCCGCCTGGGCGGAGTGGATCATTGACGGTGACCTGTCACACCAGGTGGATGCCCGTGAAGCACCGGCAGAGTGGAAGACAGGTTACATTCCCCTGCGGCATGCTGAGCCCTATGAGCTGCCGGTACCTGTTAACAATGAAGGCGTGGTTTATCGACTGGATCCTGAACTGGTGGACTGGGCCTACCAGCTGACCCGCAATGTGAAGTTGATGGACAACGAAACGATCAGTAAGCAGCGAGGACTTTACGCCGTAGAAGGTAACCACCAACCGGCACCCTTCGTGTTGAAGGGCGATCACCTGGCGGCATCCACGTACTGGCACGGTGAACGCCTGAACAACTGGGCCAATGACTGGGTGAAGTACTGGTCCGGGGGCGAGGGCAACTTTGTAACTTCCGGCATGGAAGACACGGGCACGCTACAAAGCCTGACTTTCCTGTCAAAGGCGGGCAGGGTTGATATAAAGCGCGTGCTGGTGCTTCGCACGGGGAGTAACTACACCATGCAATACCCGGGCATTACTGCCGATGAAAGCCTGAGACAGAAAGTTAAGGGCAAGGGTTACTCAGCCTACATCCCTTCACTTGATGCGGCCTACGTGGTGGGCAGCAAGGTCGTGAACGAGCTGGTGGATAACTGGGACAGGTACAGCAAAGCAGGAAAAGACTGATCAGGCCGCTTCCTGTGGCAGTAACTCCGTATCGATTTCTTTTTGCGTTGCTTCCGGGTACCTGCCGCCGCTCACGGTGTCCGGGTTCACCACCGCATCAACCCTGTCCATGATGTCCTGCGACAGCGTGATATTCATGGCCTCGAAATTTTCTTCCAGGTGCGCAATGGATGTTGTACCCGGTATCGCATGAACATGCTCACCCCGCTGCAGTACCCAGGCCAGCGATAGCTGCGCGGCCGTGCAGCCGGCCTCGCTGGCAATCGCGCGAAACTCGGATAGCCACTCGGCATTCCTGCTGAAATGAGGCTCCTGGAAACGCGGCATGTTGCGACGAATATCTTTCTCTGCAAATGCATCGGGTTGTAAATCCACGCCGGTGAGGAAGCCACGGGCGACCGGCGAGAAGGCGACAAAGGCAATATCCAGCTCAGCGCAGGTATCCAGCACAGCGACTTCCACGTTACGACTCCAGGGCGAGTATTCTGACTGCACTGCCGTGATGGGGTGCTCGGCGTGGCCCTTGCGTATGGTTTCTGATGAAGCCTCGGACAAGCCAATAGCGCGAACCTTGCCTTCTTCAACAAAACGCGCAAGCTGGCCCACGCTTTCCTCGATGGGCGTGACCTTGTCGTAGCGATGCAGGTAATAAAGATCGATGACATCTGTTTGCAGGCGACGCAGGGAATTTTCAATGTCCTCCTGCAGCTTTGCCGGGCTGGCGTCGATGGTACGCACGCCATCTTCGCCGCGCATAGCACATTTTGATACCAGCACAATCCTGTCGCGATGTGGCTTGAGATAAGGCCCGACAAGTTCCTCGTTACGTCCAAAACCATAGAGCGCCGCGCTGTCGAAATGTGTTACGCCGATATCCAGCGCTCTTTGCAGCACCGCTTCACCTTCTTCCCGGGTCGGTGGAACGCCGTAGGCGTGTGACAGGTTCATGCAGCCAAGGCCAATCGCAGGCACTGACCAGGGACCAAGTTTTCTCTCAGTTGTCATCGGGTTTATCTCAGAATTGTTGTTCAACTTCGTGCAGTACCCGGTAGCAGTCAAATACGCTGGACACTGACGCATTGGGTTCACGACCTTCCCTGATAGCAGCTACAAATTCCCTGTCCTGTAACTCGATACCGTTCATGGAAATATCCACCTTTGAAACATCGATGGGCTCTTCCTTGCCATCCACCAAGTCATCGTATCGTGCGATGTAGGTGCCATTATCGCAAATGTATCGAAAGAAAGTGCCAAGGGGGCCATCATTATTAAAGGACAGTGACAGCGTGCATATTTGCCCGCTGGCAGTCTTCATTTGAATCGACATGTCCATGGCGATACCCAGCTCGGGATGATGCGGACCCTCCATGCCGTTAACCTGCACGATAGGTTCACCGCACTGGTAGGCAAAAAGATCCACCGTGTGTGCCGCATGGTGCCAGAGCAGGTGATCGGTCCAGCTGCGTGGCTCGCCCTTGGCATTGATATTCTTGCGGCGAAAGAAGTAGGTCTGCACATCCATCTGCTGGATATTGAGCTCACCAGCCTTGATCTTGTTATGCACCCACTGGTGCGAGGGGTTAAAGCGACGGGTATGACCACACATAGCCACCAGGCCGGTTTCTTTTTGCTTTGCCACCACCGCCTCGGCATCGGCAAGGGAATCTGCCAGTGGAATTTCCACTTCAACGTGCTTGCCTGCTTCGAGACACTGCAGGGTTTGCGAGGCATGGGCCTGGGTGGGTGTAGCGAGGATCATCGCATCAACCTCGTCCAGCGCCAGTGCGTCCTCAAGCTCGGTGAAGCTGTGCGCAATACCGTAGTCCGCCGCGACCTTCTCTCCAAGATCGGCCCTCGGTTCCACCAGTGCGACGACCTCTGCATCGTCAATATTTTTAATGCCATCCAGGTGTTTCAGGCCAAAGGCGCCTGCGCCAGCGAGTGCGATTTTCATAGTTTGTCCTCGTTACTTGTTTTCCAGGATTAAATGTCCAACTGCAGTGTTTGACGCCGGTACGTGGTAGAAGCGATGGGCCACGTCCACCTCGTCGTTGAGGGCACCACGCATGATCAGCCACATCACCAGCTCAACAGCCTCGGAACCTGCCAGGCGCATGTAGTCAATGTGCGGTATGGCCGCTGCTTTTTCAGGGTCACTGATGAGATCGTCCATGAACTGGTTATCAAAGTCCGCGTTGATGAGCCCGGCACGGGGCCCCTGTAGCTGGTGACTCATGCCACCGGTACCCCATATCTGAACATTGAGATCTTCGTCAAAGGATTCGATGGCTTTTCGAATTGCCTTGCCAAGCTGGTAGCAGCGCATACCCGACGGTGGAGGATAGACGACCACGTTAACGGAGAAAGGAATGATCTTGCATGGCCAGGCTTCAGGTTGGTCAAACATCAGCGAAAGCGGCACGGTAAGACCGTGATCAACGTCGATGTCATTTAGCACGGTGAGATCAAAATCCTGCTGAATAACTGATTGCCGCACGTGCCACGCCATATCCGGGTGACCCATCACATTGGGCACCGGTCTTCGACCCCAGCCCTCGTCGGCCGATTCAAACTCTTCCGAGCAGGAAATAGCAAAGGTGGGAATATTGGCGAGGGTCATGGCCGTGGCGTGGTCGTTGTAGACCAGGAAAATGACATCCGGTTTTTCTTCGGCTATCCATTTCTTTGAAAATTCAAAGCCGCTGAACAGGGGACTCCAGTAATCATTTCCGGTACTGCCAAGATCAACCGCTGCACCGATGGCGGGCACGTGGGACATGGCAACACCTGCTGTAATTCTTGCCATGTTATTCTTCTCCCTCGTAAAGGTTGCCTTTTGGTGGTCGACCACCGTTGAGCATCATGTGCCCGTATTCATCCTCGCTCATGCCGGTCATGCTGGCAGCCGTTTGGAAAAAACTACGCTCGTCAGTGAAAAACAGCTTGGCGAAGAAATAGACGTTGCCGCCCAGCTCAAGCATCTTGTTGTAATCGCGGTCAAGCACGGCCTGTTTCTGTTCAGGGGTGATTTTCCACTCGTCAAGATAGGCGGCTTCATCAGCGAGGAAACGTTTACGGTTATCTTCGTTCATCAGGCTGTGATAGAAGTGATTGAGGTGGTATCCCTTTCGTGCCATGTCTGAATCAAACACGGTGGTGCCTGGAATGTTTGCATAGGGTTTATCTAGTGCCATTAGCTTGACTCCTCCGGCCAGTACAGGCGCATTGGGTTATCAACAAGTAGTTTCTGCTGTAATTCTTCCGTCACCGCTATTCGCGGAATAAAGTCCACCAGCTTGCCATCATCGGGCATGTGGGATTTCATGTTGGGATGTGGCCAGTCGGTACCCCACAGCACGCGGTCGGGGAAAGTTTCAACCACCCTGCGGCCAAAGGGTACCACATCGTCATAGCTGTTCGGTCCCGAGACGGACAGGCGCTCGGGGCAGGTGACCTTGGACCAGATGTTGTCATTGTCCATCATCAGCTTGATAAACAGATCGAAGTCCGCGCCATCGGCGGGCTTGGTCACATCCGGTCGTCCCATGTGATCCACCACCACGATGGTGGGTAAGCTTGAGAAAAAATCAAAGTACTCCGGAAGATCCTGTGCTTCAAAATAGATAACGATATGCCAGCCGAGTCGCTGAATACGTTCAGCGATTGATGCCAGGCTGTCCGTCGGCAGGGCATCTACCAGGCGCTTGACGAAATTAAAACGCACGCCGCGCACGCCGCTTTCATGCAGGCTGTCCAGCTCCTCGTCAGTAATATCCGCGCGCACCGTGGCGATACCGCGGGCGCTGCCGTTCGATTCCTGCACCGCGTCCACCATGGCACGGTTATCGGCACCGTGACAGGTGGCCTGCACAACCACGTTACGGCTGAAGCCGAGATAATCACGCAGTGCCACCAGCTGTTCACGCGAGGCATCGCAGGGGGTGTACTTGCGTTCGGGTGCAAAGGGGAAGCGGTGTCCCGGACCAAACACGTGGCAGTGCGCATCCACGGCACCGGCGGGTACCTTGAAAGACGGGCGCGAAGGCGACTGGTGCCAGACAAGCCAGTCGGGGTCCATGCTAAAAGCCTCTTCTATCATTTACTTTCCCCGTGCCTTGAGTGATGCATCGAGTCGCGGGTAGACGCGGCGGGCATTGAGTTCAAAGACCTTATGCTTGTCGCTCGCGGGAATATCCAGCGCATCGATATAACGCTTGGTGTCATCGAAGTAATTCCCGGTTTGCGGGTCGATACCCCTGACAGCACCCACCATTTCAGAACCAAACAGGATGTTGTCCACGTCGATGACTTCAAACAGGAGATCGATACCGGGCTGGTGATAGACACAGGTGTCAAAGAAGACATTCTTCATCACGTGGCCGGAGAGATCCGGTTGCTTGAGCATATCAGCAAGACCGCGATAGCGACCCCAGTGATAGGGCACCGCGCCGCCGCCGTGGGGAATAATGAATCGCAGTTCGGGAAAATCTGAAAAAAGATCGCCCTGTATAAATTGCATAAAGGCGGTGGTATCGGCGTTTATATAATGTGCACCGGTGGCGTGGAAATTTTCATTGCAGGAGCCGGATACATGGATCATGGCAGGCACATCCAGCTCCACCATCTTTTCATAGAAGGGATACCAGGATTTATCCGTCAGTGGCTTCGAGGTCCAGTGGCCGCCTGAAGGATCCGGGTTCAGGTTACAACCGATGAAGCCCAGTTCGTTCACACAGCGTTCCAGCTCGGAAATGGAATCAGAAATACTGACGCCCGGTGACTGGGGCAACTGGCACACGCCGATAAAGTTCTCCGGGAACATCTCGACAACACGGGCAATGAGGTTGTTACAGGCCCGCGTCCAGTCTGCAGAGATTTGCCCGTCTCCGAGGTGATGGGCCATGGCCGATGCACGGGGAGAGAAAATGGTCATGTCCGCGCCTCTTTCCTTGAGCAGCTTTAGCTGGTTTGACTCGATCGATTCGCGAATTTCATCGTCGGAAATTTCTCCAGGCCGTGGCGCATCACCGCCGGGTTTTTCAAACCATGCCAGCTGGTTTTCACGAAACTCCTGGTGCTTTGCCGGGGCCGTGGTGTAGTGACCATGACAATCAATAATCATGACATTCAATCTCCAGGTACATAAACGTTGCCATCCATGAGTAAGCGTGCTGTCCGTAGCAGTGCCGAACGGCTGATACTGAAGCCGTCCTCAGCTTGAGAAATTTCAATATCCACGGTGAAACTACCGCTGGGGTGTTCCACCTTGATTTCTCCTCCTGCCGATATTTCGGTGACTGCCTCGACCACGCTGCCGGGTATGCAGCAGGCTGCGGCTACACTGGCGGCACCCAGTACGCCGATGGACTGGTGCACCCGGTGGGGAATAAAGGTTCGCGTATTTAACACGCCACCGGCCTGCGGTCTTGATACCAGGCTCATCTTGGGTACCGTGCGCTCGCTGACCTCACCCAGGTTCATCATGGGACCCACCTGCAGGCGAATGGCCTCAACGCGGGCTTTTAATTCTTCGTCGGCTTCAAGTTCGGCAGGTGATTCCTGTCCGGTTTTACCCAGGTCTTCCGCCCTGAGCAGCACGACCGGCATACCATTGTCGACACAGGTCACCTCGATACCATCAATCACGTCCACGGAATTACCCGTGGGCAGTAGTGCACCACAGCTGGAACCCGCCACGTCGGCAAAATCAAGCATCACCGGTGCCGCACTGCCCGGTACACCGTCGATTTCAGCATCACCGGCGTAGCTCACCTCGCCACCCGGTGTTAATACCTGCGCCACCGCGATGCCACCCGTATTCAGCATGCGAATACGTACCGTGGTGACATCCTCACTGGCTTTTACCAGCCCGTTATTTATTGCAAAGGGTCCAACCCCGGCAAGGATGTTGCCACAGTTCTGGCCGTCGCTGACCTGGGCCCTGTCCACCACCACCTGCAGGAACAGGTAATCCACGTCAGCAGCATCATCGTCGGATGCCGAGACCACCGCGACCTTGCTGGTGAGCGGGTGTGCGCCGCCGACGCCGTCAATCTGCTTTTCATCCGGTGAGCCCATTGCCGCCAGCAGGATCCGATCGCGTTCTTCGACATTATCGGGCAGTGAACTCTTGAGGAAATACAATCCCTTTGAGGTCCCGCCTCGCATCAATGTTGCCGGGATGGATTGCTGCATGAGCTAGTCTTCAGACTCCACGTAACGCAGGCCTTTCTCGGCCAGGCGTTCGCGCATGTTGTAAATATCAAGCCCCAGTTCACCGGCTTCAAAACGCTTGCGCTTCTCTTCCTCGTTGGCGACACGTGCCCGGGCTTTCTCAAGCACCGCTTCGGCCTCGGCTTTTCGAACCACCACTACGCCATCATCATCAGCGATAATTAAATCACCGGGGTCGACCCGCTCGCCGGCACAGACAACGGAAGTGTTTACGTTGGCAATGGTTTCTTTCACAGTCCCCTGGGCAAACACGGCGGAAGACCAGACCGGGAACTGCATTTCTGTCAGCGTGGCGATGTCGCGCACGCCACCGTCGATGACAAGTCCTCGCACACCCCGTGATTGCAAAGAGGTTGCAAGGAGATCGCCAAAGTAACCACCCTGCCAGGGACTGGTTGGTGTCACCACCAGGATGTCACCCTGCTGGCATTGTTCTACCGCCACGTGGATCATCCAGTTGTCACCGGGTGCAACCTCACAGGTGACAGCACAGCCGGCAATGCTTACTGGCCGGTAAATGGGAGACAGCTCCGGACCAAGAAGACCTTTACGGCCCTGGGCCTCGTGCGCTGTTGCGACACCAAGAGTGGCAAAATCGTCGGCGAAAGCCTGTGCTGAACGATCAATACCCGTTACGCAAATTGACATTGTGCTTATCCTATAAACCGTGAATGTGTTGCATGACGTGGGCGTTCATGCCACCGTCAGTTGAAATATTGGCACCGTTGACCCAGCCACTTTCATCGCTGCACAGGAACGCAACTACCGGCGCAATCTCTTCCGGCTTACCGGCGCGGCCCATAACTTTCATGTCTTCTTCGGCGCGTTCACCCAGGGTTTCAATAAAGTCGGGCAGTATGGGTGTTTCGATAGGGCCCGGGCTTATTGAATTGACGCGAATACCGCGATCTTTCCAGGTGTTCCAGTTCTTGAAGGTCCACACAACCAGCACTTCCTTTGAAAAAAAGTAGCTGCGAGGACCTTCAATATTGAGCTCCTGGCAAAGGCTGTCCACATTGTCGAAGGATGCTTTCTCAATGAAAGTGTTGATGTCGGCAACTGCCTCGGGCCAGCCCACGCCTGCAAGGGAGGCCATGTTAACAATGGAGCCACCGTCCTTTACCTTGTTGATAATGTTCTCGGTGAGGTAACGCAGCGCGACAAAATTGACTGTCATCACGTTTACAGCGGGAGCCGTGGGTGGCAGACCCGCGATATTACACAGGACATCAACGCTATCGTTGACGCTTGCAATGGCCCCGTCAATGGAAGCAGGATCCATTAAATCAAGCTGGATAAATTCATCCACGTGATCGGATGGTTCGTTTCGATCCATTCCTATTATATGGGCGCCTCTTTGCTTGAGCAGTTTTGCGCTTTCCATGCCGATGCCGGATGCGGCACCGGTAACAATGATTGTTTTACCTGTCAGGTTCAAAGGATTTCCCCCCCATGTAAGTTTTAAATTTAGCTTATACCCGGTACACCATGTTTCTTAACATGCTGCAGCGTTTCCACCGTGGCCGACGCCATCAGCGGCTCTATGTTGAGATCCTTCAGCAGGGCACAAGAGGCTTCCATTTCATGGATCCGTCTCGTTGCATGCTTGCTTGAACCTTCCACAAAGCGGCGAATGGTGCTGGCATCTGCCTGCTCCAGTTCATTGGCAATGTTATTCCAAAGCCATTCTTTCATACCCACTTCTTCCGCGGCTCTCAGTGCCTCGATGATGGTCGCGGCCAGGCCCTTCATCATGATGCTACGCAGCAGCTTGCGTCTTGATGCATCACCGGCGGTATTGCTGACGACATCAATAGACACCGGAAGCGAGGTGCACAACTGCAGCAATTTATCAGCACCGGTTCCCGAGGCCAGCATGGGTGTCTTTAGACCCTTACCCGGCACGATGCTCATGAGAGCAATATCAACAAAGGCAAAACCGTTTTCCCGGGCAACAGCTGCCATGGCTTCCTTGGCCTCAACGCTGTTGGTGGAAAAGTCGGCATATATGGTGGCAGGCGAAATGGAAGATAGTGCCTGTTCCAGTGCGCCTCGTGCATCCTGGCCAGCGGTTAATGCCATGATCAACTCGCTTGATGCCGCAAGCTGGTGGGGATCATCCACGCGCCTGGCACCGGCAGGCGTGTCGACATTGGCCGGATCAAAGGCCGTGACGCTGCAACCTTCACTTACCAGGTCAGCGGCGATCAGCGAACCCGCCTCGCCAAGTCCAAAAATGCCAATATTCATGGGCTGATAATAGTGCAAAAGGGCGTGAATAATACATAAGAAAAAGTTAATATAATCTCAATAATATTTTCGGGACATGCGCGACCAGGCCCGCAGGCACTAAGATTTCGCTTGAAAAGCTTGGCATCAGGCAGTTTTAAAGCTCATGGAAAGCGATGTAAGTTTATTAATATATTAGAAATATTATAAATGTCCTACACTGACATGGGAGTTGTAGCGCTTAGCCTCAGGCACCTGAAGGCGGTGCACCATGTTGCCAGGTTACAGAGCGTGTCGCGTGCGGCAGGCTTCCTCAAACGCTCACAGTCAGCCATTACCATGGCCATCGACGAGATCGAACGGCTGCTGGAAGTACCCTTGTTTAACCGCGTTGGCCGGGGTATCGAAGCCACCGTCTACGCCAACGTGCTGGACAATCGCATCAGCCTGGCCATGGATGAGTTTGCCCAGGTTGCGCGGGTCTATGCCCGTCTTGTTGGTAAAAAAACCAGTACCAAGAACAACCCGGTGTTTAACATGGACATCAGCTACAAGCGTTTCGCTGCACTACTGGCGCTTGATAGCCATTCAAGCATCGCACTGGCGGCACGCGCTCTCGATGTCAGTGAAGCGGCCGTACACAAGTCCATCAATGAACTTGAATCGCAGCTTTCCCTGAAACTGTTTGAGCGCGGTACCTACGCTACGCAGTCAACACCGTTTTGCCTTGAGCTGGTTCGCCACGTGCGCCTGGCATTTTCTCACCTGAGACACGCCATTGATGAACTTGCGGCGGTAGATGGCATCACGCAGGGACAGATTGCGGTAGGCATGCTGCCCTATTCAAGACCGATCCTGTTGCCTCGAGCCATCAGTCGACTCACCAGTGAATACCCGCAGCTGAGTATCTCCACGCGCGAAGGCACCTACGCCAACCTGGAGCTGCCGCTGATGTCGGGTGAGCTGGACCTGATCGTGGGTGCAACACGGCCAGGGAAATTAAACCCTGCCTTGAAGAACGAAGCGCTGTTCCAGGATGAGCTGTCACTGGTAGTGCGTGCTGACCATCCGCTGCTGGGAAAAAAGCAACTGCATTTGCCGGAGTTTGAAAGCTATGGCTGGATACTACCGGCGCGGGAAACCCCGGCGCGGCAGCTGTTTGAACGTTACCTCGCAAGTCACAAGGTCGAGGCACCGGCCAATTATATTGAAACCAGTTCGCTGACAATGTTACGCGGACTGTTACTTGAAAGCGATCGACTGGCGCTGATCTCGGAACACCTGGTCAAGCTGGAAGTCGAGCGTGGAATACTGGCGGTGTTACCCATTAAGCTCAGAGAGACAAGCCGACCTATTGGCGTCATTACGCGCAATGTCTCGAGCCAGGCGCCGGGCCTGGAATACCTGCTGGTCCACCTTCGCAGCGTCGCCGCTGACGTGGTATCGCATGCATAAAGTACACAATTTCAGTGGTGTTTTTGGCGCAATGTGAATAACCTGAGAATGCTGGCAGCGACGCGGGCAAGGCCCGGCCACTAAAAAATAACAACATCACCTTGAAAATGTTATGGCAATAGCAAGAACACATGAACACTGGTCCTCGCGTTTTGGTTTTCTCATGGCATCGGTGGGCTTTGCCGTCGGGCTGGGTAATATCTGGCGCTTTCCCTACGTGACTGGAGAGAATGGCGGTGGTGCCTTTGTCCTGGTCTACTTTCTTTGTGTATTCCTGATCAGTGTTCCCATCGTTGTTGCTGAGATCATGATTGGCAGGAGGGGGCAGGCCGGTGCGGCAGGTTCAATGAAAGCAGTGGCTGCGGCGGAACAGCGTTCGTCGAAGTGGATAGGGGTTGGTATGATGACCCAGCTCGCTGCCTTTGTGATCCAGGTAACTTATGCCGTGATCGTTGGCTGGGTACTGTGGTACCTGTTCAAGGCAGTGTCTACCGGCTTTACCGGCTTTGATGCTGTTGCTGCCAATGCTGAGTTTGACTCTGTCGTCACCAACACGGGCGGGATGCTGTTCTGGACGACAATTAGCCTGCTGATTTGCGGTTTCATCGTTTATGCTGGCGTAAAAGATGGCATCGAAAAAGCCGTCACGGTATTAATGCCGGCCTTGTTTGCCCTGCTTGTCCTGCTGGTGATATTCAATATCATTGCCGGTGGTTTTGCAGAAGCACTGGCATGGTTGTTCACACCGGATTTCAGCAAGATCAATGGCCAGGTGTTTCTTGCTGCGCTTGGCCAGGCATTTTTCTCGGTGGGAGTGGCCATGGCCGCACTCATGGTCTACGGCTCGTACCTGCCAAGGGAATCTCGAATTGTTTCTTCATCGATTATTATTGCAGTCGCCGACACGCTCGTCGCAGTGCTGGCAGGACTGGTTATCTTTCCTGCAGTGTTTAATAACGGTCTTGATCCCGCTGCCGGTGCAGGCCTCATTTTTCAAACTCTGCCCGTGGCCTTTGCCAAGATGCCAGGGGGGTATTTCTTTTCCTGTATGTTTTTTCTTCTCCTGTCGGTTGCGGGTTTTACCACCATGGTTGGTCTCATTGAGTCAATAATTTCCTGGCTGGAGGAATTACATGGCTTCTCCCGTCACAAGGCGACCATCACGGTTGTTGGTGCCAACATCGTTTTCAGTTCATTTAGCGTGATGGGATACACCGTTCTTTCAGACTGGCAGATTCTTGGTCAACCGCTGAATAGTGCGGCTGATTATTTTTCAAACCAGGTCCTGTTGCCGTTGGGCGGCCTGATGATTGCCATTTTTGCTGGCTGGTTTATTCGAAGTGAATCAAGCCGCGAAGAACTAGATCTAAAATCTAATGCGGTCTACCGCTTGTGGTACTTCCTCATTCGATGGCCAGTGCCTGTGGCTATTGCGCTTATATTTATCATGGGGATAAAGGGCTGAGTAACAGCAAGGTAAATATTAAATGGAGAATGTGTAACATATGGCAGAACGCGATTTTCCGGAATGGTCTGCAGACAAGGCCGAATATGTTGAGCCAACCCAGGTAGTCAGGAGTTTTGGCTATGATGTTTTTGCCAACCCGGTCAGTGATGAAGCCATGCAGCACAATAATGCAACATTTGAATGCGTGCTTGGCGTTGAAGGAGAACCTTCGGCAGAACAATATCAATATTCCAGTAATGAGGCTGCCAGTGATGATCTGAAAAGAAAGGCATCTGAGCTGGGCTCATTGAAAACAGGGATCACACTGGTTGACCAGGACTATGTCTACAGTGGACATGAACTTGGCCACAGGTACGCCATTTTGCTGGCCGTGTTAATGGATTACGACGAGATGAAATATGGCGCGACTGAGCGGCATGTCACTGAAGTTCTAAAGGCCTATGCCGATGGCGGTAAGATTGCCGTGCAACTGGCAGAGTACATTCGCAGTCGTGGTTATGCCGCGAGGGCGCACAGCCTGCGTTTTGAGCAACTCATGATGATTCCCCATGCAATTGCTGCCGGCCTTGGAGAATTAGGTAGACATGGTTCATTGATTAACAGGGAGCTTGGCTGCTCTTTTCGACTGGCCTGTGTTACTACTGATTTACCACTTGCGATTGACAGCAAGGTCGACGAGGGCATTGATGATGTGTGCGCAAATTGCAATATGTGTACAGAACATTGCCCCGGTGATGCCATCTCCGGCGATAAGCAGGATATCAGGGGTAGTAACAGGTGGCTGGTCGATACTGAAAAGTGCGCGCCTTACTGGGGTAGTTACTATTCCTGCGGCATTTGTCTTGAAGTTTGCCCGTTTAACGCCAAGGCACATGACGGCCGGTACAAAAAATCGTTTGTCGAGAGAATGAAGGAAATAAATTCAGCTGAGCGGACTAAAACCTTAACGAGTGGTTTGCAAACACCATGGCAGTTCGTGGAACCACCTCAGCAGAAAGAAAAAGGTTGGCGTAACGAAGTAAAAGGAAAGGGTGAAACGGCGATTCTTCGTGCCGGAGTGCCTTCCGAAGGCTTACCTGCAGAAGTCTATGAACTCCGGGATCTTATGGGTATGCCGCGATAGTTCTCAGGCTGCGCCAGGATCGACGCTGACCACGTGTGTCAGGGGTGTGGCCAGGATGATATTTCGTTTCAGGGCAATTTCGTAGGCTGCGCGATTGACCGCCAGCTCACATTCATAAAAGCAGTAGACGTTTTTAATCCAGTAGCCTAGACGCCATTTCACTGCGTGGTCACCGGTTTCTGAAATGCGAATAGTCGGTTCCTTCTCGGGGTTGATTGCCGTTTCAATTTCGCAGGCTTTTTCCCACACCTCGAGCAGGTAACTGTCTCCCACGTCGAGGGGTACGCCGTATTCAAGGTTAAATTCCACGAACTGCAGCAAGCCACTACCCGGGCTCTTGCTCAACACTTCGATCTTTGTATTGCGCAGCTTGCTGTTGGGCAGGGTGACCAGGTGCTTGGTTTTCAGTTCACGAAAGGTGGTCTGTGTCAGAGTTGTCTGGATGGTGATGGCAGTCAGGTCATATTCTTCAACCTTGATAACAGAGCCGGGTTCTATATCCCCATGGTAGAGAAGAATCAGGCCGTTAATGTTATCCGAGACCCAGACATCCTTGGTTGAGAAAACCAGCAGGGCCAGTACGCCAAGGATGCTGGTCGCTTTTAACCAGTCCGTGAGCCCCCAGATATTGATCACGATAACCACCGCGGTGATGACGGCGATCATCGTGACAATCAGGCTGAATACCTTGGACTGGTAAGTACCGGTGCTGTACTCGATGCCCTCGATTTCCCGTACACGCCCGAATTTATTCAGGATAAAGAGCTGGAAGAAATGTCCGACGATGAATGTCAGTAACAGGGTCAGGCCGGTGAGTGATATTTGCTTGGTAATGTCGTGAACAAAAAGCGCGCTGACGTAGAGGCTGAACAATACGATGTTGATGCAACGCAGGGCCCAGAGCTTTGCATTTTGCACACCAGAGTCGGAGGATGACTTGAACCTCGAAAGAATAGGCTTTGCGAATACAAACAGGAGCAAGTTTATGCTGAATACGATGTAATCCAGCGTTCCAAAAATGCTCAGTTTTTCCATTATTACTGGCATGGCTTCTCCCCGCTCAACCAGGTTGTAATCTGGCTATTCTTGTTTTTTTCAGGCCGGGACCGCATGACCCGCTTGTCCGGGCAGACCCGAAACGGTTTACCTCGGTGATTTATCCAGGATGGCTTCCATTTCGTCCATGACCTTGTTCATGCGCACGACCAGTGCGCGGTAAGGTCCGGGAGTGGCCATGTCGATGCCGGCTTTTTTCATCAGTTCGTAGGGATAGTCCGAACCGCCCGCTTTCAGCATGTTAATAAATGCGTCGCGAGCCTTCGTATCACCCTGGCCAATTTTTTCCGCGAGGCCGGCAGCGGCAGCGATGGAAGTGGCATACTGGAAAACGTAGAAGTCATAGTAAAAATGGGGAATATACGCCCATTCCATGCCATAAAGATCGTCGATCTTCATGATCCCCTTGTCATGACCGTGATAGCGCTTGAGCAGGTCGAGGTAAATGCTGCTTAGTTTCTCACCGGTAAGAATATTGCCCTGTTCCACTTCTTCGTTAATTTTCAGCTCGAACTCGGCAAACATTGTCTGGCGAAAAAATGTGCCCCTCAGTGCTTCGAGGCCAACACCCAGGTAATAAAGTTTCTCTTCGTCTGTGCTGGCCTCACTGACCACCAGGTCTTCAAGCAACATTTCATTCATGATGGATGCTGTTTCCGCGATAAACGTCGCATAGCTCGCGGTTTCCCAGGGCTGGGTGCTGTTGCTGAGAACAGAGTGCACCGCGTGACCATACTCGTGGGCAAAGGTGGAGGCACTTTCGTAGTCGTCGTTATGATTCAGTAACACGTAGGGGTGCACGTCATAGGCCGAACCAAACATGTAGGCGCCGGAACGCTTTCCTTCCTGTGGGTAGACATGCATCCAGCGCCCTTTAACGCCTTCATCGTAACCTGCCATGTATTCATCACCCAGTGGCTCGAGCGCACGGCGGGTGATGGAGATTGAATCCTCGATGTTGTAGGTAATATCAAGGTTAACCAGCGGCGGATATATGTCGTAGTAACGCATGTCGTCCTTGATATTGAGCATGCGCTTGCGCAGGCTGAAATAGCGATGCAGTGTCGGTAATGCGGCATTCACTTCGTCCACCAGCGTGCGATACACCGCCTCGGGCATGTTATCGCCAAACAAGGCCCTGCCCACAGAGGTGTCATGCTTGCGCACATCGGTCTGGAAAGCCAGGCCCTGCACGTGGGAATTCAGAACCGTGCCAAGGGTTGCCTCGTAGTCTTTCCAGGTGCTCCAGAAAGTATTGAACACGAGTTCCCGATCTTCACGGGCCTTGGCCTGGCGACCCTTTGAATAACCGGCCTGGCTGAGCAGGAGTTTCTCTCCCGTGGATAGCTCGATTTCTTTCCAGGGCAGGTTGGCGTTGGCGAGAATGCTGTAAATCGAGGTTGGCGCCATGCTGAGCTTGGACGTCTTGGCCAGGACTTCTTCGACATTTTTATCCAGGGTATGCGGTGCCTGGCGCAGGACATCTTCTATGTCATGCCGGTGAACGGCCAGGCCGGGTTCGCTGTCGAGGTAGGAGAGTACTTTTTCCTCGCCTACACTTAGCAGCTCCGGCTTGTACCAGGATACCGCGGCGGCCAGGTCACTCAGCAGTGCACGGGCAAGTTGCCGACGCTCCTCGTTTTCAGCAATCTTGGTGTTTTCGTCCGCCTTCAGCGTGGCGTAGACGAGCAAGCGCAGGGCGTCCTTGTATACCGCGGAGATTTGATCGCTTGTCTCGCGTAATGACTTTGCACTTTTACCGAGGCTGCCCTGCAGGGACTTCAGGCCCTCGACATCTTTCAGTACTCCCTGGCGGGTTTCCTCCCACGCCGCGGGCGTGGGATAGAGATCCGTAAGATCCCAGGTGTATTTTTCATCTACCCTGGTAGCTGCATTCGGCGCAGCACTGTCCGCAGTGTCTTCTTTTGCAGTGGCAGTGACGCAGCCCGCCAGGATGAAAGCCGCAATGGCGATGCTGCTTATCTCTTTTACATTGAATTCTTTGAACATAATTTACCTATCCTTAGACACGGAAATGAACTGCAGGAAGATACAGTTTACGTGCTTGCCTGGTGCAATTCCCGGGGCCGCATGGCCTTGAAAGGCCGGGACATTGTTAAAAAAATTGGTGCCGATGGCCGGAGTCGAACCGGCACGCCGCTAGGCACTACCCCCTCAAGATAGCGTGTCTACCAATTCCACCACATCGGCAATTGTCTTGATTTTACTCTGTTGGCAGCTCGGGTACATCTGATACAGGCATCGAGGGAACTTCGTCACCTGTTTCCGGCATGGCCGGTACAGAGCTGTCTTCATCCATGATGTCTGATAAATCCATTTCACCCACGGGTACTTCCATTTCTCCGCTTTCCTGCTGCTGCTCTACTGCGGCAGGTGCACCCATCATCAGGCTTTCCTGGGCAGACATTCTCTTGCTGGCGATAAATGCCAGGCTGAGACTGTTGGCGAGAAACAGGAATGCAAGGATGGCTGTCGCCTTTGTCAGGAAGCTGGTTGAACCCTGTGATCCAAACACAGTAGAAGAAGCGCCACTACCGAAAGCCGCACCGGCGTCCGCACCCTTGCCGTGCTGGATCAGGATGAGACCGATCAGCGAGGCGGCGATCAGTACCTGGGCGACCAGTAAAATTGTCTGTAAATTTTCCATGTTTCTCTTGTTACCCTGTTGCCATGCAGATGGCGAGGAAATCCTCTGCCTTGAGTGAAGCGCCGCCAATCAGGCCGCCATCCACATCTGCCATTGAAAAAAGTTCTTTGGCGTTATCCGGTTTTACACTGCCTCCGTATAACAACCTCAAGTCATTCGCTATATCTTCGTCCTGTTCAGCCAGTCGCGCCCTGATAAACGCGTGCGCTTCCTGTGCCTGTTCCGGTGTTGCCGTGAGCCCTGTACCAATGGCCCAGACCGGCTCGTAGGCAATGACCGCCTGCCTGAATGCATCAATGCCCGCCTTGTTGACCACGGCGTCGAGCTGCCTGGCGATGACTTCCTCGGTGGTCCCATTTTCACGCTCGGACAATTGCTCCCCGAGACACAGTATGGGCACCATCGCCGCGGCCTGTACTCGGCAGAATTTCTCTGCCACGAGTTCATCGGATTCTCCGTACAGGCTGCGTCTTTCCGAGTGCCCGACGATCACATAGTGACAGTCAAAGTCATTAAGCATACCGGTGGAAATTTCCCCGGTGTAGGCACCGGATTCGTGTTCCGACACATTCTGGGCTCCCGTGGCGATTCCGCTGCCCTGCAGGCGCTGGTTTAACTCCGCCAGGTATATATAAGGTGCACAGATGGCGGCTTCAAGTCCGTTTTGCCCCTTCAGCCCACTGATAATGTTGTCCACCAGTGGTTTCATGCTGGCCAGGCTGCCGTTCATTTTCCAGTTTGCCGCGACCAGCGGCTGACGATCACTCATAGGGCCCTTGCAATAGCTCGAAAGGGCGCAAAGCTTACAGAATTATGTATAAAATTCCAGAAATTGTTGGGTTTTCCTGCTGTCAAAGGGCTTAATTACCTGCGCTCAAGTGCCGGCAGGGGTGTTGTCTTGACGGATTCTACCCCGGGACCCGGTACTGAATTAGATATATTGTTGAAATTTATGAAAAAAGCTTGGTTTTTTTGCCTGTTGATGCTGCTGGTGCCGCTAACCTGGGCCTATGTCATGGGTCCGGACGACCGCGAACTGGAAAGTGAAGAGACCCCGGCGGCCCTGCGCCAGTCGGGCATGATTCGAATCCAGGGGGAAGCCTTTGTCAGCGGCCTGTTAACCGGGGCCAACTGTGACGTGGTGATTTCTGCCGGACACGCGGCCTATTACTGGGAAGATGTGCCGCACAAGCGCTGGCGCAAGGGACACCTGCGCGGGCTTGGCCAGTTTTACTTTAGCACTGAACCAACCGAGCCTATTTCATGGCAGGAGCTGAAACTCGTGGCCAGCGGCTACGATGAACTGGAGCAGGTTGGCAAGGACGAGCATGACTGGTCTATTTTTCGAATCTATGTGCCGCTGGTCGATAATTGTAAAGCCATCACGCCCGGGCCGCGCCTGCAAAGTTGTTCATCGAAACTCGTTATGCCGGGTTTTCATTTTGATAAGCCGAGGGATCGCCTGCTTGCAGGAAACTGCAGACTCAGGCAAAAGCTGGACAGTGGCCTGCTCATCCATGACTGTGATTCCAAGGATGGTTCGTCGGGTTCACCGCTATTTTGTCCGTCGGGTGATACACTGCAGCTGCTTGGTGTAAATATCAGCGGATTAACAAAACGCGACTATTATGATGCCGGTGTCTATGGCAAGGCGGGTCAACCGTTTGATTCGAGAAGGCACAAGAATTTTGCGATTGCCATCGAGGGTGCATTCCAGGATGCGCTGAACAGGGAACTGGCGGCATCAAGAGCCAGGAAAGAACAACGAACCAGTAAAGAGTAATGAAAAGATTATTGATGTTAACGCTGTGCATGTTGTTGTCAGCATGCTCAAGCGTCGTGTTAAAACCTGACATGGACAGGGTCAGGGATCAGAGCAAGGCTTACCAGGAAGGATACTATGATGGCTGCCACAGTGGATTCGTGGCGGGCGGCTCCATTGTTCACTTCTTTAAAAAAGATACTGATCGCCAGCTTGATGACGAAGAGTATGCCAGTGGCTGGAAAAAGGCATACCGGGAATGTAAATCCGATTTCAGGGAAATGTGTAAATCAAAGGAATGGGTGTCAAAGTCTCATCTCTATTGCTCTGATGTCAGGCAGCAGGGGCTGCACAAGATTGACGAGTAGTGTCGGTCGAGACCGGTCGAACGCTACAGCTTTGAAAGACCCTTGCGCCCGGTCCAGTCCCGGGCGAATTGCCATGCCACGCGACCACTGCGTGAACCGTGCTCAAGGGCCCATTTCAACGCGGCCTTGTGCATTACTTCCGCTTCCTCTTCTCCACCGGTGAGCTTGTCAATCCAGTGGTCGACGATGCTGAGGTACTGTTCCTGGTTAAAGGGGTGAAAGGATAGCCAGACACCAAAGCGCTCGGACAGGGAGATCTTTTCTTCAATGGCCTCGCTCAGGTGAAGTTCACCTTCTACCATCTTGCTTTGCTGGTTGTCACTCATGTATTCCGGCATCAGGTGACGTCGGTTGGAGGTTGCGTAAATAAGTATGTTGTCCGGTGTGTCACTCACGCTGCCATCCAGTATGACCTTGAGAGCCTTGTAGCTGGGATCGTTGGACTCAAAGGATAGGTCATCGCAATAAATAATGAAGTAGCCTTCTTCGCCATGGAGTAATTCAGCGATATCCGGCAGGTCCACCAGGTGATGCTTCTCCACCTCGATCAGCCGCAGGCCCCTGTCCGCATATTCATTCAGCGTGGCCTTGATCAGGGAGGACTTACCGGTGCCCCTTGGTCCCCACAGCAGGACATTGTTGGCCGGCAGGCCGTTGACGAATTGCTCCGTGTTTCTCCTGATGGCCTCGATTTGCCTGTCAAGACACTGCAGGTCATCAAGACGAATTCCGCTGAGTTTTCTCACCGGCTGCAGTCGAAGTTGACCGTTTTCATTTCGCCAGCGATTGGCCACCGCGTCGTTCAGCTCTAACTCTGACTGCGGTGCCAGCAAGCGTTGTTCCAGCCTGTCCAGCAGCTCGGCGGCGCGTTGAAAAAATGTGTCCATGTCCGTCATGCGCGGGGATTATACAGGAATCGGATGAACGTTAATGGTCAGCGAGTTGATTTTATTCCCTTGCTGATAGATTTACTTCCTTAGTTTCGTAAACGCGGCATCCTTGCCGCACTACTCCGCCTACGCGGGGATGACATTTGATGGCATTAGAGCTCAGCCAGCGCTTCGTTCAGCCTGTCCTCGATACGTTTCTTGTACTTGAGGAAATGGATCGTTTGCAGGCTGTCAATTTCCGGGTCGTAAAGCAGGCTGCGACTCAGGTCGATGTCAGTAATGTAGATGGGATAGCTTTGCCCGCTGGCACGCCCCTTTAACACGTGGTTGGCCACGGCACGAAACAGGTCATTGCCATACTCCAGCGAAGAAAATTCCTGGTCTTCGCAATAAATAGCGAGGGTAGTGCGATTATCTTCCTCAAGGCTTCCCATCACCTGTATATTGAAAAAGTTTCGCTTGTTCATACCGGGCACTATTTCAATATTGGTGAGGTGGTAGTTTTGCTGGTCAGCTTTTTTAAGCTGGTAAAACTCCATGGGAAAATCTTCTTCAGCACCATTGGCGTCCATGCAAATGATATTACGATGCTTGATGGTCGCGCGAAAAAACAGCATGAAATGATTAATCAGGGACTGGCTGTCATGGAAAGGTAATTGTTGAATAAACAGCGCGCCTTTCTCGTCAATGATGTAGATCGTGACCTTCTTGCCATGTGACTGGAAGAACATCTGGATGATGCCGTTGCGATTGACTCGATAAATGTGTGCCAGCGGGGTTTCCCAGCTGGTGTAGCGGTCAAAGACCACCGGGCTGAAGGTGTCACGCGCCTGGCCAAGATCATTCACCAGCTTGCGGTAGCCGCTGAGTTTTCGGTAGCGCAGGCTGTCATGGTGATAATCACACATAAAGTAATTATTCTCGATCATCAGCACGTAGCGAATGTATTCGCCGGCAGCATGACAGTAGTAAGTGTTTTGAATCGAACTGAATAGCTCCTCGATTCGATTTGCAATGTCCCTGGCATAGGTCGATCCAAAACTGAAAACATTGATGGCCGGCGGTAACATGCGTGATTTCAGCGGTGCCCAGCGCATGTACTCAGACAGGCACTGAAACAGTCCATCGATCCCGCTGTAGTGAAAAATCAGAATTTCTTCCCAGCTCGTGGTCAACACGAGGTCAAAGGACTGGGCCAGGTTTTCATGTAATGCACCGTAACTGAGCGCATCGCTTCGACTACTTGAAAGGTAGCTGTCCTTGCTGTTGGCCGCGGGGGTGGAATTCAAACCGGTGTTAACAAACAGGCAGGCTGTGTTGATCCTTGCAGGCTGTCCAAGGTCCTGGAAGTCATTGTAAGGCAGGTCTCCCCCGGGAAAGAGTTTTTCCAGCGAGTCATAAATATCCTTTAGCTCTCTCACTGTCATGTCGTGTTCCGGTGAATGCAGCGACAGTGCGGTAGAGGGACCGATAATCTTGTTGAAATGACACCAGGTCAGTAATTCGATCATGCTGCCGGTACGCTTGAGGGGTTTCTTGTCGTTGGTGCCCTCGCTTTTTATCTTGCCCTGGTAAAGCAACCAGCTATCCGGCGCGTCTTTTTTCCGAACATGGTAAAAGGAGAGTTCCTGTTCAATGATGTCGGGCGCGATACCGCGGTTGATAATATCGATCTTGCCACTTTTGCGTTCAAATGCCGCGTAAAGTTTCCTGCCCAGCATGTTGAGTTCGGCCTGGCTCAGGCGGGAGACTTCAGTTTGTCTTCGTGCAAACTGGGACAGGAACCGGTAGCTGGAAGTGAGGGTGTCGATGAGCAGGCGTCGCTCCGCCATGACATGTGTAATGCGCCAGCTGTCACGCTCATCCAGCATGAGCAACTTTTCTTCGTCCCAACCCCAGTCTTTCACCAGCTCCTGCATATGTTCCCGGCGCCAGTCGATATTGTCCTGCTTTACTTTTCGACTCAGGCGAATATTGATCTTGAAGTAAAAGCACTTGCGAAAAAGATCAAGCCGCTTACTGTCCATGCGGGTACAGAGATAGGTCTCTATCTTCCTGTACATGATCAGGTAGGGGTCAATGTCGATGAAGTTTCGATTACCCTGGTAGATGCTGCGCTTGAACCAGAGGCCAAGCAGTTCTATCTGTGGAAACTCGCTGGCATAGACTTCCATGAGGAGTAACTTCATTACCGACTTGAAGGGAGAGCCAATGCCCTTGTAGAGCTGCCACACGGCGGCACCAAAAAATTCATCGGCAGGAATATTTGCCAGGCCGCCAAAGTCAACCACGTCACGTTCATCCACCAGGCGCCTGTCCAGTAACGAAGCGATGTAATCCTCGTAGTTAGATTCCTCTTCCGGTGGTACCAGCCACCACACCGGGTAGCGTCCGGCGAGCAGAAGGCTGGAGCGATAAAATTCATCAAGCAGGAGATAGTGCTGGGCGGAGCCGCTGCTCTCGGAGGACAGGCTGTCGTGTTTACCTTCCCTGAAATCCTCCGGGTCCATTATAAAAAAATGCACTTCGAGCCGCATGCTCATGGCCCAGTTTTCAACCAGGCGCGCTTTTTCAGCCAGTTCTTCAACTTTTTCCCTGGACAGTCCAGGCCTATGCACCAGCCAGATGTCGAAATCACTCTTGTTCGTATAGGCGATGGTGCCGCTGCTGCCCATGCAAAACAGCGAGTAGATATCCATCTGGTGTTGCGCCCGGCGCTCCAGCTTGACCGAGGGAAACAGGGTCTTTACCGCTTTCAGCGCGGCATAGCCGGGCGAATACTGGGTGATACCCCTGGCGGTTGTGTCACTGACATAGCCAGGTAAATCCGGGTGATTGATATGAAACAGCAGGGGCAGCATTTCTATCAGGTGCGCCTGTTCCGAACTGAGAAATTCCATCGTGCGGGCGAGACGCATGCGATTTACCTTTAAAAAAGCATCTCTTAGCTGGCTGACATTGCCGAGTATGGGCTGGGTTTCTGCCATTTCTTAATGAGTCCCTGTATCTACCTAATAAAACTAAACTTTATTTATCCTGCAAACGTGATGAATCACCCCCTGTATATCGACAAATTCATGAAAATCTTCAGTTTTTGGGTAAAGTTCAGGCATGCATTAGCGCAGGTAATCTGCTAATCTGCGCGGGATTTTGAATCCTGGCGAACACGATGTATGGAGCGGTCTAGCCGTGTGCACTGCCAGATACCCCGAAGGTGATTCCCCTTCATTCACATCAAATTAAACTCCTAGAGGCATTTAATATGTTTACTAAAGATACGCGTATCGCGGGCTTTGATGACGAGTTGTCCCAGGCAATGGAACTGGAACGACAGCGCCAGGAAGACCATATCGAACTTATCGCTTCGGAAAATAACGTTAGCCCACGCGTGCTGGAAGCACAGGGCTCCGTGCTGACAAACAAGTACGCAGAAGGTTATCCGGGCAAACGTTACTACGGTGGATGCGAACATGTGGACGTGGTTGAGCAGCTCGCCATAGACCGGGCCAAGGAACTCTTTGGCGCAGATTTCGCCAACGTGCAGCCCCATTCCGGTTCCCAGGCCAACGGTGCCGTTTACCTGGCCTTGATCAACCCCGGTGACACGGTCATGGGCATGAGCCTGGCTCACGGTGGTCACCTGACCCATGGCGCATCCGTTAACGTCAGCGGCCGCATTTACAACGCCGTGCAATACGGGCTTCATCCCGAGACCGGTGAAATTGATTATGATGAAGCTGAACGACTGGCACTTGAGCACAAGCCAAAACTGATCATGACCGGCTTCTCAGCTTATTCCCGCGTGCTTGACTGGCAACGATTCCGCGATATTGCCGACAAGGTGGGTGCCTACATGGTTGCTGATATTGCCCACGTCGCCGGCCTGGTTGCCACCGGACTTTATCCAAGCCCGGTACAGATTGCTGACGTGACAACCACCACGACTCACAAGACACTGCGTGGGCCGCGTTCGGGTTTGATCATGGGCAAGGCCAACGAAGAAATTGAAAAGAAAGTTAATTTCATGGTTTTCCCGGCATACCAGGGTGGGCCGCTGATGCATGTCATTGCCGGTAAGGCTGTTGCTTTCAAGGAAGCCATGCAGGATGACTTCAAGGAATACCAGCAACAGGTAAAGGTCAACGCCCAGACCATGGCCAATGCTTTTATCGAGAGGGGAGTCAAGATCGTCTCCGGCGGCACCGACAACCATCTCTTTCTTGTTGACCTTATTGAAAAGGGAATCACCGGCAAGGATCTTGATGCCGCTCTTGGAAGAGCACACATCACGGTGAACAAGAATGCGGTTCCCAACGATCCGCAATCGCCTTTCGTGACCAGTGGCATTCGAATCGGTACGCCGTCGATCACCACGCGTGGATTTGCCGAGGCCGAGGCAAAGCAGGTCGCCAACCTTATTTGCGATGTCATCGAAAACATGGGAGACGAAAGCGTACTCGACAGCGTAAGAGCACAGGTGAGCGAGCTTTGCAGCCAGTTCCCGATGTACGAAAGTTAACTCGAAGTAGTCGTAAAATCTTTAACAAAAAGGGGGCCTTAGCGCCCCCTTCTGTTATTATTACCGTGTGTAATTTGAAAGGTAAATGAGATGCGTTGCCCATTTTGTTCATGCATGGACACAAAAGTGATTGATTCCCGCCTGGTGGGTGAGGGCGATCAGATTCGACGCCGTCGTGAATGCACCGAGTGCAGCGAGCGCTTTACCTCCTATGAGTCCGCCGAACTCAACTATCCCCGCATCATCAAGTCAGACAGCCGCCGCGAGCAATTCAGCGAAGACAAGCTACGCGCAGGTATCATGCGTGCGCTGGAAAAGCGCCCGGTGGAAATGGACCGGGTGGAACTCGCGGTTTCACACATTGAACACAAGTTACGTGCGATTGGTGAACGGGAAGTCAAGGCGAGAAAGATTGGCGACTGGGTCATGGAAGAGTTACGTGCCATGGACCAGGTTGCCTACGTGCGGTTTGCATCCGTGTACCACAGTTTTGAAGATGTTCGTGCCTTCCTTGAAGAAATCGAACGTCTTGAGCATGAACTACCACCGGAATTAAAGGAGAGCCAGCTGGACCTGCTGCCCGGTGAAGCCGATAAAGCAGAGAAGAAAAAGAATTGAGCTGGTCCGCGGCTGACCATCATTTCATGTCACGTGCCCTTGAGTTGGCACGCCGAGGCATGTACACCACCCATCCCAATCCCCGCGTCGGCTGTGTGCTGGTAAAAGATGAGCGTATTGTCGGCGAAGGCTGGCACCACCAGGCCGGAGGCCCCCATGCAGAAGTTGTTGCGCTGGAAAAAGCCGGTACGAACGCTGCAGGTGCCAGTTGTTATGTCACCCTGGAGCCCTGCAGTCACCAGGGCAGGACCGGTCCGTGCTGTGACACGCTTGTGGAAGCCGGTGTTGCAAGTGTCATTGCCGCAATGGGCGATCCGAATCCAAGCGTGGCGGGGCAGGGAATTGAAAAACTTGGGGCAGCAGGTATTGATACCAGCCTGGGCCTGATGAAAGCGCAGGCCGAGGCACTGAACCCCGGGCATATCATGCGCATGACCCAGGGCAGACCTTATATAAGGTGTAAAATGGCAATGAGCCTTGATGGTCGCACAGCCATGGCTGACGGGCAGAGCAAGTGGATTACCGGCGAAGCGGCAAGAGCAGACGTACAGTTATTGCGCGCCATGAGTTCAGCGGTGATGACCGGTGTTGACACCGTGCTGGCGGATGATCCGTCGTTAAATGTAAGAGGAGTCGACATCGGCGAGCGGGAATCGCTGCGCATTGTGCTTGATAGAAACCTGCGCTTGCCGCGCGAGGTAAAGATGTTGTCACTACCCGGTCGAACCCTGGTTTATACCTGCAGTACGGACGAAGATCGAATCGCCTTGCTCAACAGGCAGGGGGCGGAGATTCACAGGCTCGAGCCGCAGGGCTTTCTTGCGGGTGTCATGCAGGACCTGGCGAGTCTTGAAATAAACGAGGTACTACTGGAGTCCGGGCCAACGCTCGCCGGTGCCATGATGGAGGCGGAACTGGTGGATGAAATTATCCTCTACCAGGCCCCGGTACTGATGGGTGACGAGGCCAGGGGTTTGTTCCAGTTACCGGGTGTAAAGGACATGGACAGCAAGCTGGAATTAGCACTGTTGGACGAACGCATGGTTGGCAGGGACAGGAAACTTACCTACCGCCTGAAACCAGGCGCTAACCCAGGCAATAACCCAGACACTAACTAGATAAGCAGGAGAATGGATTGTTTACCGGGATTATAGAAGCGACGGGCAAGATACTCAGCATAGAGAATATGGGTGAGGACAGCCGTTTTAGCATCGATACAGGCAATCTCGACCTGTCCGACGTTAAGCTGGGAGACAGTATCAGCGTCAATGGAACCTGTCTCACGGTCATAGAACTCCTTGATAATGGATTTAGCACGGACCTCTCCAACGAGACCCTTGCTGTCACAACCCACGGGGATTCAAAAACGGGTACGCGGGTGAACCTTGAAAAAGCCATGCGTGTCGGTGACCGTCTTGGCGGACATATCGTGTCAGGGCATGTTGATGGTGTTGGCGTAGTGCGCAGTTTCCACGAGGACGCCCGCTCAACCCGGTACGAGTTTGAAGTACCCGCTGAACTGATGCGCTACATATGCAAGAAAGGCTCGATTTGTATTGACGGCGTCAGCCTGACGATTAATGAGGTCAGTGCCGATGCCTTCTCGGTGAATATTATTCCCCACACCATGGATGAGACCATTTTTGGCGAGTACAAGGAGAACTCCCGCGTCAATCTCGAAGTTGACCTTATAGCCCGCTACCTTGAAGGCCTGCAAAGAGAGGCAGTTACCGGCTCATAAGGAACCGGCCTGCGGAACGCAGGTGGTTGAAAGCACTGTTTTTTTTGCTATCACGGCGGATAGTCGGTACCCTTGCACTCCCTGAACAGAGTCAGACCACCCAGGCATTTAGTAATGGCATTAAACTCGACAGAAGAACTTATCGACGAAATCCGCGAAGGTCGCATGGTGATCCTCATGGATGATGAAGATCGTGAGAACGAGGGCGACTTCGTTATCGCTGCAGATTGCGTGGATGCAGACACGATCAATTTCATGGCGCGATTTGGTCGTGGCCTGATCTGCCTGCCCTTGACTAGGGAACATTGTCGCAGGCTGAACCTTCCGCTGATGGCCGGGAATTTTTACTCGAGCCAGGCAACCAACTTTACCGTGTCAATTGAAGCGGCCGAAGGGGTCACCACGGGAATCTCCGCCGCGGACCGGGCCCTGACGATTCAAAAAGCCGTCGCTGCTGACGCCCAGCCTTCGGACCTGGTTCAACCCGGTCACATCTTTCCCATCATGGCACATCCCGGTGGTGTGCTATCAAGGGCAGGACATACCGAGGCAGGTTGTGACCTTGCCCGTCTCGCGGGTTATCAACCGGCTTCTGTTATCGTGGAAATTCTTAACGAAGACGGCAGCATGGCCAGGCGTCCGGATCTTGAGAAACTGGCCGACGAGCATCAACTAAAAATTGGCACCATCGCTGACTTGATAAGTTATCGAGCGGCCAGCGAAAAGACGGCAGCAAGGGTCACCGAAACAGATATCAATACCGAGTTCGGGGATTTCAAGCTCATCGGCTACAAGGATAACGTGACGGGCGATCTTCATATTGCCATGGTCAAGGGAGTGATCGAGGCAGAAAAACCAACCCTGGTTCGCGTGCACCTTGAAAATCCCATTTACGATCTTACCTCGGCAATCAGCAGTCATTGGCCGGTGCGCGATGCGCTAAAACGTATTGCAGAAGAGGGCAACGGCGCACTTGTGATCCTGTGCCGGCAATTTGAAAGTGATGCCCTGATCAACCAGATTGAAAACCTCGGCGTTGATGTAAAAGATGAAACGCCGCGCTATGAAAAAGAGCGTAATGATATTCGCACCCTTGGTCTCGGGGCACAGATCCTCACTGACCTGGGTATCGTAAAAATGAAAGTACTGAGCTCTCCGAAACGCCTGCACGCGCTGTCAGGCTTTGGGCTTGAAGTGGTGGAATACATCCATGAGTGATATGAAAAAAATCCTGCCAACCCAGGCGGTTAGTAACAGCCGTGTAACCCTGGTGGTCAGCCGCTACAACAATTTTGTCGTGGATCGCCTGCTGCAAGGTTGCCTGGCCACACTCAAGGCCGGGGGAATAGGTGAAGAGAACCTTGTGCTTGTGCAGGTGCCCGGTGCATTTGAAATCCCCGTAGCGGTAAAAAAAGTCATTAACGCAGGAAATGTCGACGCGGTTATCACCCTTGGTGCAGTGATACGCGGCGAGACACCCCACTTTGATGTCATTGCCAACGAATGTGCCCGCGGCATAGGCAGTATCGCTATCGAGACTGCCATCCCCGTCGTGTTTGGCGTGCTCACCGTGGATAACATAGACCAGGCCATGGATCGTTCCGGCGATGAAGAAAGTAACAAGGGAAGTGAAGCTGCACAGACAGCGCTTGATATGCTCAGTGTTTTCAGTCAGATCGGCTAATGACTGAAAAGGGTAAAAAGAGCAACAGTATTCAAGGGAAAGTCAGGGCACGACGCTCTGCGGTTCAGGCACTGTACCAGTGGGCCATGGCCGAGAATTCCATATCCGAGGTAATAAGGGAATTCGAAAAGGACAGGGATGAACTCAATAAGGCCGACGTCGAGTATTTCCGCGCCATTCTCAGGGGCATTGAGAAGAAGCAGGCGGAGCTGGAAGAAAAGTTAAGCCCACTCCTTGATCGACCACTTGCTGAACTGGACCAGGTAGAAAAAGCCATCCTGTTTCTTGGCATGTATGAACTGCTGTATCACCTGGAATTGCCCTGGCGCGTGGTACTAAACGAATCCATTGAATTGGCCAAGATGTTTGGCGCGGAAGAGTCGCACAAGTATGTCAACGGCATTCTCGACAAGGCGGCGCGTCAAATCAGGACTGTTGAGCTTTCTGACAAGGCTAGCTAGCTCATGCCGGCAGGTGAATTCGATCTGATTGATCGGTATTTCTCAAGCTTAAGCGCTGGCGATAGCAGCCTGGTACTTGGACCCGGGGATGATGCCGCGATAATCAGGCCCCCGGCCGGTGAAGAATTGCTCATGGCAGTTGATACCCTGGTCAAGGATGTTCATTTCCTGCCGCAAACTTCTCCTTTTGATCTCGGATACAAGAGTCTTGCCGTCAACGCCAGCGATATCGCGGCAATGGGTGGCGTAGCGCGCTGGGCCACACTGTCGCTGACCCTGGAAGAAAACAACGAAAGCTGGCTGGCCGAGTTTGCCTCGGGTTTTGCCGAGCTGGCCAATACACTGGGTATCCAGCTCGTCGGTGGTGATACAACCCGTGGTCCCCTGGCAATTTCAGTCCAGCTCACAGGCACTATCGGGAAGGGAAAGGCACTGACACGAACCGGCGCGAAAAGCGGTGACCTTGTTTATGTCAGCGGATTCCCGGGACTGGCTGCCTGTGCCCTGGCATCATTGAAAAAGGGCGATGTTTTGCAAGCGGACTCGCCCGCCCTTGAAAGACTTCAACGACCGCTACCGCGGCTTGAGCTGGGTCGACATCTTGTTGGCGTTGCCAGTGCTGCCATCGATGTATCTGACGGGCTGGCCGCTGATCTTGGGCACATCCTCAGGTCAAGTGGCTGTGCGGCGGAGATTGAACTTGAAAAATTACCCATCGCCCCGGAGCTGGCATCGCTGGAAGACTGCAGCCGGCGTTACGAATTCATACTGGCTGGCGGAGATGATTACGAACTTTGCTTTACTGTACCGCCGTCCAGGAAGGATGTCTTGCTCGAGTTACCAGGCGGGCTTGATTATCCGCTTCACTGCATTGGTTCCATCGTCGAGGGCGAAGGCTTACGCTGCCTCGATGGTGATGGAAATGAAATGCAACTCAGCATAGCAGGCTGGCAACACTTTTAAGATACGGCTACTGCCGTCAAAGGTTGATGTATCCCTCGTCAAGCAGGCGACTGATCTCACGTGGTGCATAGGGCACTGACTCGATAAACGCAGGCACCTCGCTACGTTCGACGCCCATGCTCGACATGGTTGCTTCGCAAATTCGCATGTCAATGATGTCAAATGCATCAAGGCGCGCAGCGAGATCCACCAGGGGCTTGTGCTTGTTGTAGTTCTGCTCCCTGAAGATATCGATGTCCGGGCCGTGAAGTACAAGCACGATTTCAAGTTCTTCATAACCGTCGGCGTGGGTTTCACGAATTTCCTCAGCCCGGCTCAGCAAGGCCTGCATTTCTTCAGGCGTGTGGTTGGAGATGTCAAACAGGTAGCGCGTATTGCCGATTTCAAACTGCGTATTGCTCCTGGCCTGCTGCGCCACTTCAGCGAGTGCCGAGCCGCTGCTTTCTACTTCAGCCTCGGCCTTGTTCATCATGTCCTCACTCATTTGTGCGACCTGGGGCGCGGGTTTTACCATCTCGCTACTTTCCGTTGCTGGTGCGGCCGCTTCTTTATCGCAGGCAGCTAACAGCAGGCACAGACCTGTCAGCACGCTACACAATAAGATCGAACTTGTTCTTTCCATATCAGGCACTTTTCCTTTGTATGATGATTTCCTGCCATTCCGCAGGCCCGGTTTTGTGCACGGCGGTGCCGCTGGCATCAACTGCAACTGTGACGGGCATGTCTTTTACTTCAAATTCATGTATCGCTTCCATGCCCAGTTCGGGAAAGGCGATCACCTTTGCATCGGTGATAGCCCGGGACACGAGGTATGCGGCGCCACCCACGGCCATGAGATAGACAGCCCTGTGCTTTTTAATCGCCTCGATACCCGCAGGGCCTCGTTCCGCCTTGCCAACCATGCCTATGAGGCCGGTCTTATCGAGCATCATGTCGGTAAACTTGTCCATGCGTGTTGCGGTGGTAGGTCCGGCGGGCCCCACTACCTCGTCGCGAACCGCATCTACAGGTCCAACGTAGTAAATAAAGCGATTGGTAAAGTCCACGCCGTCGGGCATGGGTTCACCCCTGTCCAGCAGATCCTTGATCTTCTTGTGGGCGGCATCACGACCGGTCAACAGCTTGCCGTTTAGCAGCAATGTTTCCCCGGGTTTCCAGTCGGCGATATCTGTGGCGGTGACTTCATCGAGATTCACCCGTCGAGAATTCGGTCCGGCCTCCCAGCTGATTTGTGGCCAGTCATCCAGGTTTGGTGCCTGCTGCAGGTCCGGTCCACTGCCATCCAGCACGAAATGCGTATGACGCGTGGCAGCGCAGTTGGGGATCAGTGCGACAGGCAAAGACGCGGCGTGGGTTGGATAATCCCTTATCTTGACGTCCAGTACCGTGGTCAGTCCACCGAGACCCTGTGCACCGATGCCGAGATCGTTAACCGCATCAAATATCTCAAGACGTAATTCTTCCACGCGGTTGGTCGGACCCCTGTCTTTCAGTTGCTGGATATCGATAGCATCAAGCAGGGATTCCTTGGCCAGCACCGCGGCCTTTTCAGCAGTACCACCGATGCCGATGCCAAGTATGCCGGGTGGGCACCAGCCTGCACCCAGTTTTGGCACTGTCTCGACAATCCAGTCAACGATGCTGTCACTGGGGTTGAGCATCACCAGCTTTGCCTTGTTCTCTGAGCCACCGCCTTTTGCAGCAAGGTGAACGTGTACCTTGTCCCCCGGTACAACGCGCGTGTGGATCACGGCAGGCGTATTGTCACCGGTGTTTTTTCGCGCGCCGGCCGGGTCATCAAGAATCGAAGAGCGAAGAACATTGTCCGGATGGGTATAGGCACGCCGCACACCCTCGTTGACCATGTCCTCGACTCCCATGTCTGACTGCCACTGCACATCCATACCAATCTCAAGGAATACCGTAACGATGCCAGTGTCCTGGCAAATGGGCCGATGTCCCTCGGCACACATCCTGGAATTGAGCAGTATTTGCGCCATCGCATCTTTTGCCGCCTGGGACTCTTCACGTTTCCAGGCATCGTGTACGGCATTGATAAAATCCAGCGGGTGATAATAAGAGATGAACTGCAGCGCATCGGTTACGCTGTCAATAAAATCGTCTTGCTTGATAAGGCTCATACGCTTAAGCACGCTTCCTATATAATAACAGGTCAGCGATTATATCAGCTTTACATGTACAGTGGATGATACGACCCCGGCAAGGAAAGGATAATAAAAACAGGGCTTTATGAAGGCTGAAGCAGGCCGTACTCTATAATGATGAGGGTGATGAAAGATGCGCGAAAAACTTGACTGGGAACAATTTGCCCTGCTGCTGATCGACGTGCAGGAAGATTTCTGGTCAGCGGAGATGGAAGCCGCCTTTCCTGGATTCAGGAGTAATATCACCATCCTGCTGGAGCTGTGCCGTGAGCAGGGGATCGAGGTTATTCACCTGCGCGGCAGGTTCAGCGAAGACAGGTCTGACTGGATGCCCATCTACAGGCTGGGAAGGCGAATGCCCTGTGTTGAAAACACGGGTGGTGTTGAGCTACTTTCCGAGGCCGTGGCCGGGCCTGGCGAAATGGTAATCGACAAGCAGAGCTTTGATGGCTTTCTCAACGAGCAACTGGATCCTCACCTGCAGCACATGGGTCGGCGTTTCCTGCTGACAGCGGGACTTGTGACATCTATCTGTGTTTTCCTCACCTCCGTTTCCGCGATGCAGTTGGGTTACCTTGTTGCCATGGTGGAAGACTGCTGTGCGGATGAGCCCGTTGCCCACGAACATATTTTTTCACGCTACGATTTCATGTTTGAAAAGATCCAGTTGGAGGGGATCGTCGCGCAGCATGCAAAATGGCAAGACATGATTAACCAGCTTGGCTGAAAGAAGTATGACTAACCGACTGCGCCAAATGAATATCTCCTACGCCGCGAAAGAGGATCGACTCCTGTTGCGCGTCAGTACCAGTGATGGCGAGGAATTTCGCATCTGGTTTACCCGGCGTTACACGGGGCTGTTACTTGGTGTCCTCAACAAGGAAATGGATGCGCAGGGTGGGGCACCCGCGGTAGGTGGTAGCCAGGAAACTACAAAAATGATCAAGAACGGCGCACTGGAAAAAAAATACGAGGAAAAGCCGGCCAGCGAGTACCCGCTTGGCGAGGAGGGTGTGCTTGCCTTTCGTATCAATACAAGGACCCTGGAAGGTGGCGTGTTTGCACTTGAACTTCTCCCGGAAGAAGGCCGCGGCTTGACGCTGAACATGAACAAGTCACTGCTTTACATGTTCCACAACATTCTCACCCAGGGTATTACCCAGGCAAAGTGGGGCCTGCAAACGGAGGCCTCGGTATCGACCAAGGTGCATTGAACAGCTTCTCGAGTTGAACGAATATCAGGACGACGTAGTGATCAGTTTTGCCGAGCCTGAAGACGATGATGACAGCGACGAGCGCGAGGAGCTTGTCTGTCGCTAGGGAGGTAGAGGGGCAGGTTTAAACCTGCCCTCTCGAAGTAAAAATCAGGCCTGCACTACCGGTATATCAACCAGCTTCTGCGCCGCCATTCCCGCTTTTTCCTGGAAGGATTCGATCTCGTCAAAGTTGAGATATCGATAGACATCGGATGCCATGGTGTCGATGTCACTGGCAAAGCTCAGATATTCTTCCATGGTGGGAATGTGACCAAGGATGGACGACACTGCGGCAATTTCTGCGGAAGCAAGAAAGACGTTGGCGCCATCTCCAAGGCGGTTGGGAAAGTTACGTGTGGACGTGGATACCACCGTTGACTTTGCCGCAACCCTGGCCTGGTTACCCATGCAAAGGGAACAGCCTGGCATCTCGGTACGCGCGCCGGCCCTGCCAAAAGTACTGTAATAGCCTTCTTCCGTCAGCTGGTGCTCGTCCATTTTTGTTGGTGGCACAATCCACAGCCTGGTCGGAATGGCACCATCGGTTTTCTCCAGCATCTTGCCAGCGGCGCGGAAATGACCGATGTTTGTCATACAGGAACCGATAAACACTTCATCCACCTGTGTGCCTGCCACTTCGGACAGGGGCTTAACGTCATCCGGATCGTTGGGGCAGGCTAGCAGGGGCTCCTTGATCTCGTTCAGGTCAATCTCAAATACCTTGTGATATTCCGCGTCTGCATCGGGCTCCATCAGCACGGGGTTGGCAATCCATTCTTCCATGGCCTGGGCGCGGCGTTCAAGGGTACGGGCATCACCGTAACCTTCCGTGATCATCCACCTGAGCAGGACGATGTTGGACTGCAGGTACTCGATAATGGGTTCCTTGCCCAGTCGAATGGTGCAGCCGCCAGCGGAACGTTCAGCAGAAGCGTCTGATAATTCAAAGGCCTGTTCGCACTTGAGATTGGGCAGGCCTTCAATTTCAAGAATGCGTCCCGAGAAAATATTCTTCTTGCCCTTCTTGGCTACGGTGAGGTCGCCGGTCTGCAAGGCCGCGTAGGGAATGGCATTGACCAGGTCGCGAAGCGTAATACCCGGCTGCATTTCTCCCTTGAAACGTACAAGCACGGACTCCGGCATATCAAGCGGCATGACTCCCGTTGCCGCGGCAAAGGCCACCAGTCCTGAGCCTGCGGGAAAGGAGATGCCGAGCGGGAAACGGGTATGGGAATCGCCACCGGTGCCTACAGTATCCGGCAACAGCATGCGATTTAACCAGGAGTGAATAATGCCGTCTCCGGGTCGCAGTGACACACCGCCACGGGTCTGGATAAAATCAGGCAGGGTGTGCTGGGTGTCGATATCAACAGGTTTTGGATAGGCAGCGGTGTGACAAAATGACTGCATCACGAGATCGGCTGAAAAACCGAGACAGGCCAGGTCCTTTAATTCATCCCTGGTCATCGGGCCGGTTGTGTCCTGAGAACCCACCGTGGTCATTCTTGGTTCGCAGTAGGTACCCGGTCGAATACCTTCCACTCCGCAGGCGCGGCCAACCATTTTTTGCGCCAGGGTATAGCCCTTGCTGCTTTCTTCCGTGGGAGCAGGGCGACGGAACAATTCTGAGGGTCCAAGTCCCATTGATTCGCGCGCACGTTCTGTCAGGCCCCGACCGATAATCAAAGGAATTCGGCCACCGGCCTGTACTTCATCCAGTAGGATATCTGTCTTTAATTCAAACTCGCAAAGCACTTCATCTGTACCATGCTTGCAGACGCGACCCTCGTAGGGATAGATGTCCACCACGTCTCCCATGTTCATGGCCTGCACGTCGCATTCAATGGGAAGTGCGCCCGCGTCCTCCATGGTATTGAAAAAGATGGGCGCGATTTTTCCACCAAGGCAAAAACCACCATCACGCTTGTTGGGGATACAGGGAATGTCATCACCCATGTGCCAGAGCACGGAGTTTGTTGCCGACTTGCGCGAGGAACCGGTGCCGACCACGTCACCCACGTAGGCGAGGGGATGACCCTTGCCCTTTAACTCTTCGATTAGTTTGATTGGACCAACTTCACCGGGCGCATCGGGTTCGATACCATCGCGAGCCATCATCAGCATGGCCTGTGCGTGCAGTGGAATATCCGGTCGTGACCAGGCATCCGGTGCAGGGGAGAGATCATCAGTGTTGGTTTCACCGGTGACCTTGAACACCGTCACGGTAATTTTTTCCGCCAGCGGGTCGCGCTCGGTAAACCAGCTGCCGTTAGCCCAGTTCTGGATCACCTTCTTTGCGTGTTCATTACCGGCATCGGCCTTTTCCTTAACATCGTGAAAGGCATCAAACATGAGAAGGGTACCTGATAGTGCAATCGCCGCTGTCTCGGCAAGTTCAGCATCATCCAGGCAGGCAATCAGCGGTGCGATGTTGTAACCACCCAGCATGGTACCGAGTAATTCAGTTGCCCTGGTTTTTGAAATCAATGGAGATTCAGCTTCACCTTTCGTGATAGCTGCAAGGAAACCCGCCTTTACATAGGCAGCCTGGTCAACACCGGCCGGCACGCGGTTGGTAATAAGATCCAGGATGGTATCTTCTTCACCTGCAGGTGGGTTTTTTAGTAATTCGACGAGTTCTGCGGTTTGTTCCGCATCCAGGGGCTTTGGCAATACACCAAGTTCGGCACGCTCATTTACATGCTGGCGATAAGCTTCTAACAAGGTCAGTCTCCTAATATCTACGGCGCTGAAAAAAGGGGGCGTATTATGCGATATTTCGACTGAAATCGGTAGTCCTTTAATAAAAATCAAGGACTTACGGATGTTGGTTGAATAAATTACATCCATTAGTTTCGTAAACGGTACATCCCTGTACCACTTCTCGACCCTACGGGAGGCGGATTTTACAAAGCAGCGATGCAGGGCGGGATTCATTCCGCCATCAATCACGAAGTGCTGTCTATGACTCCACTGCCAAGGCAGTTGCCTTCATTATCGTAGAACACCACGTATTGCCCCGGTGTGACTGCCCGCTGTGGCGAGGAGAACTGGACCTCCACCCTGTCTTCAGTGGCTACAATAATTTCACAGGGCTGATCCGGCTGCCGGTAGCGCGTCTTGGCCAGGCAGAAAAGCGGTATTTGCGGGGGCTCGCCGCTAATCCAGTGTATGTTGCTGGCAACAAGCTCGCTGCTGAATAACAACGGGTTATCGTGTCCCTGGGCCACCACCAGTAAATTCTCGCGTGTGTCCTTGGATACCACGTACCAGGCATCATCACTGGCGCCTTTCACTCCGCCGATGCCCAGGCCCTGGCGCTGTCCCAGGGTGTAAAAATGTACGCCTTCATGCTGACCGACGATTTTCCGGTCGACAGTGACAATGTCACCTTTTTCCGTGGGAATAAATTGTGAAAGAAATTCCCTGAAGGGACGCTCGCCGATAAAACAGATACCCGTGCTGTCTTTCTTGTCATGGGTAATCAGTTCAGCAGAGTTGGCGAGCTCACGCACAGCAGGTTTTTGCATTTCTCCCAGGGGGAAAATAGCCCTGGATAATTGTTCCTGCTGCAGGCGACAAAGGAAATAACTCTGGTCCTTGTTGCTGTCCGTGCCCTTTAACAGCTGGTACCTGCCGCCACTCCTTGCAACCTGGGCATAGTGGCCGGTGGCAATCCTGTCCGCCCCCAGGTCCACGGCATGGTCAAGAAAGGCACGAAACTTTACTTCCTGGTTACAGAGAATGTCGGGGTTTGGTGTTCTTCCAGCGCGGTACTCATCAAGGAATTCCGTAAAAACCCCGTCCCAGTATTCCCGGGAAAGGTCGACGGTATTGAGCGGTATGTTTAACCGGTCACAGACACGCATGGCATCTTCCACGTCAGCTTCCCACAGGCAGGCACCATCATCGGCCTTTTCATCCCAGTTTTTCATGAACAGGGCTTCAACGTTGTAGTCCTGGTGTTTTAACAGGAGTGCAGCTACAGATGAATCCACTCCCCCGGAAACACCGACAATGACTTTTTCCGGCATCTGCTCAGTTATCGTGAATGTGACTGATCATCTCGAGCGGGAATCGATGACCGGCAAGATAGTCATCGATACAACGTAGCACCAGTGGGCTCCGCAATTTGTCCTGTTGCTCAATAATTTCATCTCTCTTCAGCCAAAGGGTCCTGATGATCTCGTCATCCAGCGACCGCCCCGGATGTTCCTTGGTGACGGAGCCGCAGAAGCATACGCGAAGATATGTAGTGTCATTTTCAGTACTGGGATAGAGATAGACACCGACGATACTTTCCGGCTTGAATTTTCGCGCCGTCTCTTCAAGTACTTCCCTGGTAACGGCATCGATTAAGGTTTCATTTTTCTCCAGGTGCCCGGCAGGCTGGTTGTAAACAGCTTTTCCCTCTGAAAGTTCTTCTATTAACAGGAAGCGTCCCCTGGTTTCTGCAATAGCTGCGACAGTGACATGAGCGTACCAGTTCATATTTAAAAACCAGGAATAAATTTAATAAAAGTTAACCAGCGGCTTCGGAGAGCTTTTGCTCCGTACTGTTTTTCTTTATTTTCTCGATGACCGGTTCTGTCCAGCTGCCTGTAATGGTGTACTGAAAGCTGAGAATGCCATCCAGTCCTCCACCGCCTACTGAATCAAACATCTTGCCAGCAAGGTACAGCACGGCACCGACACCAATACCTACCGGGCCGAGCAGAACGCCGGCGACAGGAAGGTTGTCTGATAGCTGTGGCGTGACGGTGACAACCTGGTCATAGTCCTGGTCTGACAGCCCGGTCCTTCCGGATATCGCCACGTTGGCAGACGGGCCCAGCATGTACAGATCATTCGTGTATGCATGGCCGTCTTCAATATCAAAACTACCCTCGATCTTGTCAAAGGCCATGCCTTTACCAAATATATCGGAGAAATCCAGGGTTAGTCTCCTGGACAGGGTTGCCAGGCTAAACAGCCCAAAAAGGCGTCCTGCAGACGGGTTAACATCCAGCAGCTGGCCCTTCTTTATCTTCATGTCGAGCGAACCGTTCATCTTGTCCAGGGAAAAATCCATTGGTGAACCCTGCCAGTTAGCGTTCAGGGTGATGGTTGTCTCGCCTTTCTTGACCGGGGTTTGCTCGTAGTTGAAGGTTGTCAGCATGGTTTCCATTTCGCCAGCTTCAAGATCGATATCAAAGACGCAGTTATCAATCTCGGTGCTGCCATTCCATTTTCCAGCACCCACGATTTTTAACCCGGGCCTGGCAAAGGTAATTTCATCAACGACCAGTCCATCAATCGCCGGACTGGTATGCAGGTTCATTTCACCCAGCTCGTATTCGTTGAAGGTGAAATCCTGCACGCTACCTGCGATGGGCAGGATTTGTGACGGGTCAAGCTTCTCCCCGGAAGACCCGGAGGATTGCCGCTGGTCCTTGTTCATCACCAGTCGATCAAGTGCGAAGCTGATTTCCCTGTTCGGGTTTTCCCGTGATGGAACGCGAACAGACCCGCCAATTTTTTCTCCTTGCAGCTGGAAATCCCAGCTGTCGGTGGTCTTGTTCAATGAAATGCTGGTGTTCTCGAACAGGTGATTGAGTAATTCCAGGTTAGTGGCAAACAGGTCAATATCGACACCTGAGTCAATCACGGATTTCTGGCCCTTTTTGGCGGTTTCGGGCTTTTCCTTGATAACATCCCACCATTTCTGCGCAACGAGGCTGTTCACTTCACCGGAGATATGGATACCGGGTTCTGAATTTTCCGGTACCTGTTCACGGCCCAGGTGCATGTTGATTGCGCTGAGCTTTTTGCCGGCACTCATAACCAGTTCCGAATGAATAGAATCACCGTACTCGATATGAACATTCCCAGGCTTTTCAAGGCCAAGATAGGACGTGATTTTTAGTGGCTGGTAAATATAGGCAGGCTTACCGACCGGCGCAGGGAAAATCACTTCCATGCCATTGAGATCTGACGCTATCTCGAGACGCTTTACGCCGCTTCGACCATCCACTGGCGGCAGGTTTGTCATGGTCACAACCCATTCAGACTCTCCCGACAGCCGGTTTCTAAAATAGTGTTCCAGTGATGCGGTAGCGGGAAAGTATTCAAGTAACCTGTCAGCGACAAAGTCCTTGTCTGCTATGCCGACAATGTTAATCGCCGGAGGGTTTTCCCTGTCCAGTTTTGAGCCTGCAATAGAGAGTGAAACAGGCCTGTCGTAAAAACTACCGGAAAGCGTTTCTGAAGTGACCGAATGCCCGGTGAAGGCGACCTTACCACTTACCTCTTCGATCTTGAGCCCTTTTAATTTTGATACAAGGACACCATCATTGAGTGTCATATTACCTGCAATATCGGGCTTTACCCCCGGCTGTTTCAGGGGGATGTGCAGGTCGAGATCCAGGCCCATGCTTCCAGATTCAAGGGATCTGCCGATTTCTTTCAGACCCGGATCTTTTTGCAGGGGACTTTGCTCGATAAACAGGGAAAGATCGCGTGTTTCCCCGCGCACGTGTCCATCCAGGGCCATGAATTTTTTCTTTTTCATAATGTCAGCAAAACTGGCAACGCCCCCGGTTATGGTGGCATTGAAAATTTCGCCATGACCGATGTTAGCAGTCAGTTCCCGGCCATCAATTATGATTTCTGCGTCGAGATTATCGACTGGCGGCCAGAGCTTTGAATAGTCCAGCGTTACTCCCGAGGTGTTGGCGATAATTTCAAAACTTCCGCTGTTCTCATCAAAGGGAAAATCCGATGTTCGTCCCCGGAAAAGTGCAGATGCCGATAACAGGGTCCCGCCGAGTACGGAGCGCTTCATCCAGTCCCTGAACTTGAACCTCGACGTGTAGGGCAGGTAGGCAGGTAACGATTCAAGGTTGCTCTCATCCGCCTGTGCCAGGATATCGATAAATGGTGAGGCATCATCGACCTGCTTTTCAACCCTGCCACTCAAGCTCAGCGAGACATCCGGGCTTTGTAGCTCGAGGGTCGGTGTCTCGAGTCGCCAACCATTTTCGTCCCTGTGCCAGAAAACATCACCCACGAGACGTTCCAGCTGCACCGGGTTTGTATCCATGAGCTTGACGTCGAGGGTGGTGTCCATCGTATCCAGCGAGATGACGCCGTTATCGAGGTACCCGTAAAGATGTCCGGAGAGATTGGATAGCGAAGGCATCTCGTCACCGAAGTGTGTTTCGATGTCTTCAAGTTCCATGTCGAACTGCATACGTTGCCGGGGTGCGAGGTCCGGGTCATAAATCAGCTTGCCGTGCCGTAGATTTCCGGTTATCGAAAAATTAGCCAGCCTGTCCTTGACCTGTTCAGGGAGAAACTTGAGGTTGTGGATAAACGGGCTGAAGTCATCCAGCTTGATGTAGTCAAAAGACGAGGTGTAGCGATAGGCCTTTGAGTTTGTGGCTGGCTCAACGGAAAGCATGATGGAAGTTTCAGGCCAGTCACCGTGCATTGTTTGCAGGCGGTCAAGATTAACCGAGAACTGCCAGCCCTTGTCATTTACGGGTTCACCAGAGAAGCTATAGGCCAGCTCGTCAATCTGCAGCTTGCTGTCACCACTGCTGGCACCGAAATCGCTGTACTCGAGACTTCCATCAACGCCGGCAAGGCGTGCTTTTTCCCATGTACTCCAGACTTCGATGTTGGCGTTGCCGCCGGAGACATTTAAATTGAAGGGGCGGTAGTTCTTGTACCAGTTATCCGGATTAATGTTCCTTGCAGACAGGTATAGTTCGCCTGACCATTCTGTGCTCAGCAGGTCACCATGGGCATCAAAGAAAAAGTCCATGGTTTTACCGTATTGCTCGGGCAAACTGGTTGAACCTTCTGCCTGCAGGCGATTACCGTCCGAGCGCAGCATAAGTGTCACGTCGGACAGGCGAATGGGATCCTGCTCATGCTGGATGTCGATCCACTCGATGCTGGCGTTTTCAATCCTGATCTGCTCCTGCCGGAATAACCATTCGGCCAACTCGTTATTTCTCAGGCCGGTTGCCTGGACCTCGGTCATGTTCACGCCTTCAATATAAATAGCACCGTTACTCAGGCGTGCGATAGCCAGTTCAAATCCATTGATGGTCAATTGTTTCGGGACGATGCGTCTCTTCAATACTGTCTCAAGTGGTGCGATACGAATTTGTGCTGCCCCGAAGTGAGTAATGGGTTGAGTACCTGCGCGGTTTAGGAGATCAATGTCGGTGAGCTCAAGGTAGGGCACCCAGCCTTCCCAGGTGGCATCAAGCCTGTGTATGACTACCGGGTATCCCATGTAGCTGCTTACCCAGGCTTCAACTTCGCCCCTGTATATTCCAATATCCGGGAGTACCAGTCGCACCAGCGTCACCAGCACGGCCGCGATGAGGACGAGCACCCCTATGGCATAAACGCTGAAGTTGTAAATCCCTTTGAAGATCCTTGGAAGCATAAGAACCCTTAATTAAAGCAGGACAATGTCGTACTGTTCCTGGGTGTACAGGGGTTCTACCTGGAATCCAATCGGTGTGCCAATAAAGGTTTCCAGTTCGGCGACACTGGTTGATTCGTCATCCAGCAACATGTCCACCACGACCTGCGATGCAACCACCAGGAGCTTTTTTGCATCAAATTGTCGAACTTCGCGGGTGATTTCGCGGAAAATCTCGTAGCAGACTGTTTCGGCAGTTTTTATTGAGCCCCTTGCGTGACAGGTCGGACAGGGTTCACAGAGTATGTGCTCCAGGCTCTCACGGGTTCGCTTTCTTGTGAGTTGCACAAGGCCCAGCGAAGTCAGTTCACTGATGGTGATTTTTGAATTGTCACGCTCAAGGTGTTTTTCAAGGGACCTGAGAACCTGCCGTGCATGCTCGGGATCCTGCATATCAATAAAATCAATGATGATGATCCCACCCAGGTTCCGCAGGCGAAGCTGTCGCGAAATGGCCTGTGAAGCTTCAAGGTTGGTCTTGTAAATCGTTTCTTCAAGATTCCTGTGTCCGACAAATCCCCCGGTATTCACATCAATCGTGGTCATTGCTTCTGTCTGGTCAATCACCAGGTGGCCACCTGACTTCAGCTGTACCTTGCGATTCAGGGAACGTTGAATTTCATCTTCTACAGAATACAGGTCAAGGATGGGGCGCTCACCCGGGTAGTACTCAATTCTTCCGAGCAATTCAGGAATAAAGTGACGCGCAAAATCCTTCACGCGCTGGTAGGTTTCCTTTGAATCTATTCGCACTTTTTCGATATCGATGTGCACCAGGTCGCGCATGGTCCGCATGACCAGTGGAAGGTCTTCGTAAATAACATGGGGTGCGTAGGTGTTTTCACTCCTTACATAGGTGGAATCCCATAACTTGCGAAGAAAATCGATGTCTTTATAAATCTCGTCTTCCGCAATACCTTCAGCCGCGGTACGCACGATAAATCCGCCGGTCGGAGTTGCCTTGTCCTGCTTGACCGCGGTGTGTAATACCACGTTGTTCGCAGGGACAGTCGCAAGGTTGTGAACATCACTCTGGTAATTACTGATGATGTGCCTCAGTCGTTCCCGTTCTTCCTCGTCTTCAATGCGCTGCGAGACACCGATCGTGTCGTGGTCCGGAATAAACACCAGGAAACGTGAAGGGAACGACACCCGTGTTGTCAGTCTTGCTCCCTTGGTGCCCAGTGGATCTTTGACTACCTGTACCAGGATGTCCTGGCCTTCCCGTAAAATGCTGTCAATGGAAGTCTCCTGCAGCGTTTTATGCTCGGCCTCGGAAGCCGCATCCTCGTTCAATTCGATGATGTCGGATATATGCAGGAATCCCGTGCGCTCAAGGCCAATATCAATAAAAGCTGCCTGCATGCCGGGCAGCACGCGGGATACCTTGCCCTTGAAAATGTTACCCACCAGGCCGCGTTTACGGGTTCTTTCCACGTAAACTTCCTGCAGTACGCCGTTTTCAACCACGGCTACGCGGGTTTCCTGCGGAGTGACGTTAATTAGTATCTCTTCGCTCATGAGTCTGCTATGCCATAAATTCTGAGAAAAATACTATAACTATAAAATATATATAGAAAAAATTCACTTACGCGAAAGTGGAAAAGTGCTCAAAAATCAAATGTACACAGGCTCTTGGACCCGCAATTCGGGGATAAATTGCCTCGCCTCCACGGGAAGGGGCTGCCAGTGAGGGAAAACAGGGGATTCGGGCGAGACGGGGTGCCTTGAATATGCCGCTAATCTAACGCTGAGAACGGCTGAAAAGCGCCGATTACTCGATCACCAGGACGTCGTCTTCTCCATCAAACCCACCTTCGTCGTCAAATATGTCATCGTAACCATCGGTGGGCGGATTGCCATCGTGAATCAGGTACTCACGTTGCTGCAGGTAGGCCTCTCGAGTAAAAGAGTAAGGGTCCACGGCTGCTTCGTCTCGAATCGCCGTTGCATCCAGCAGGTTGGCGCGGATATTGATAACGTTCAGCGCGGTAACCGGGAAAAGAACGGCTCCGGAGATATAAAAGGCCGGGTTGGTAAACAGGCTCGTCGCGATATCCGGGAGGTTTCTCACCGTGTTTGGACCTCTAACCGGGAGATAAAGGTATGAACCGCGATCGACTCCCCATGTTGCCAGGGTCTGGCCGAAGTCCTCCTGGTGTCGTTCCAGGCCGGCATCCGTTGCTACATCGAACAAACCGCCGATCCCAAGTGTACTGTTCATGACAAAGCGCCCGGCATCTGAAAATCCCTGGGAAAACTTGCCCTGGAGAAAGGAGTGCAACACCACGTTCAGGTAGGCGAGGTTATTGAAGAAATTTGTTACCGCACTTCTGACCGGCGCAGGAGTGATGCTCACATAACCCTCGGCGATGGGCTTGATGAGGTGCTTGTCCAGCCCTTCATTAAAACTGAAAAATGCCCGGTTTGCCGGCTCGATTGGATCTGGCGAGGCGGCACTTTTTTCCTGGTTGGACGCGCAGCCCGCAGACAGAATAATCACCAGGCTCAAACCCAGCACACGTACGATATTGTTCATTTCTTTAATTTCCCGACTCCAGACACCTGGTTTATGACTATGTCATTGATTAAGAACGCGAATGTTCGCACAGTTGCCGCTGACATACAACGAGCAGGCTAGGGTGCGACTACCTTGTTTTCCATGTTGGTTATCTTGGCGCTGACATCGCTTACCAGGCCGTCAAAACCTTTATCTTCAATAACCGTGGCGTATTCCGCCCTTTTCAACGATAAATCGTTCACACCATTGGCAATAACACTGATGATGAGCCACTCTCCATCTCTCTGGTGCATCAGGTAGTCCAGTTTTACTGGCGTGTTATCAGGCCGTTGTAATTCTGTTTTGATTAAAAGTCTACCTTTTTTAAGTTGTTCTGCTGATAGCTCCACAAATTTTTCGCCGCCATAGCCGTCAAACCTTGAGGCATAGGTGGCAACACTCAATTCCTGGAACAACTTAACAAAATCCATTTTCTGGGGGTCGTCAAGCTGGCGCCAGTAACGAGACATAATGACCTTGGCAATCAGGGATGTATCGAACCTGGCAGTAACAACTTCCCGAATATAGTCGTAGCGTCCCCGGTAACCAAGCGTGTCAGCCTCCTGCATGATATGCATGAGTTTTTCGTGCAGTTCCTTCACCACCGCTATTGCAGCCTGTTGATTAGCATCAGCAGTGACACCAGGTTCCTGGGCGTGGCTGTCCTGGATGCCCGGGGAAATACAGAAAATGCAGGCAACGAAGGCATTTCGCATCCACGAGAGCATGCGAGATTCATGCGAAATAAACATGTTTTGCATAGTCTTCATTTTATCCATTTTCTGGTTTAGCTAGGATTTTGACCACAGATTATCAAAAAGTTTTTAAATTGCAGGATCTGTATAGGCCCTGTTCTTCCAGACTGCACCGGTTCCCTGCCAGTGTCGAATGGCGGAACTCCACGTCATGCAAAGGTAAAACAGGGCTGCTACCGGCAAGGTAAACAGCCAGAGCGGGTTCAAATCATAATACCTGATTACGGGTACATAGCTTAACACCATCAGTACCATCGCCAGGCAGCAAATCAATATTATCGGTAAGTCCATCACAACAACCAGGGCCGGTGGAAGTAAAAAAGCTGCCACCATGATGGCGGTGCAAAGAAGTAACAGGATGACAGAATGGAACAGCTGCGTGTAGGCAGTCCTCGCAACCATGTTCCAGATCGTATCAAGAGTGTCATAGTTCCTGTGACTCACAGCAGAGTGGGTCAGGCCTATCCATGTTCTGCCATTGCTTAGCTTGATCTTGCGGGCCAGTGAACAATCGTCAATCAGCGCATTCTTCAGTGCTGCAAAACCGCCAATTTCTTCCAGCTTTTTTGTTTTCACCAGTATGCACCCGCCGGCTGCCGCGGCCACCAGTTTCGACGATGAATTTGAAATGGCAAAGGGATAAAGCAGCTTGAAAAAGTAAATAAATGCCGGCATTAATAATAATTCCCAGAAGCTTTTCATTCGCAGCAAGGCCATCAGGGAAACAAGGTCGAGGTTTTCATTGTCAGCTTTCCTGAGCAGGGTGGCGAGTGTGCCTGGCTTTAAAGCAATGTCCGCATCAAGCAGCAAGGTGTAATCAGTCGTTACATGTTGACGACCCTGTTCCAGTGCCCAGAGTTTTCCGCTCCAGCCACTTTCCAGTGGCTGCCCGCTAATGATATTCAATTGCTGTTGATCAGCTACACAGGAACGGGCACGTTCCGCGGTGCCGTCTTCGGACTGGTCGTCGACAAGAATGATACCGCCCAGCTTACCCTGGTTGACGAGGCTGGACAGGGTTTCAGAGATGACTTCCGCTTCGTCCCTGGCCGGGATAAGAACCGTGACCTTCGACAGGTCCGCGTCGGCACCGGGCTCCGCGTCAAGGTTTTCGCGTGTACTCCAGGGACGCCATGGCAGCAATATGATGCCGAGCCAGATGATAAGTCCGGGAAAAGCGAGCCAGCCTGTGGACATCAAGCAACTTGCTTGTTACTGGATTCGGAGGCTACGGGTTTGATTTCGGCAACGAGTTTTGGTTTGGATGGCTCGGAGTCCTCGTAAAGCACTGGTAATTCCGGCGCCATTGGCCCATCGGTCTTTGGCCCGAGAAGAGCAACCTTGGCTGCAGTAAGCGGGTGCTTGAAGGTGTCATTGACTGCCGAGGCTTCAAAGCCACTGTGGACCATGCAATTAGCACACTTGGGATTTCGGCCGTTGCCATAATTATCCCAGTCGGTGTTTTCCATTAACGCTTTGAAAGTGGGTTCGTATCCTTCACCCACCAGCAGGTAACAGGGCTTCTGCCAGCCGAAAATATTTCGCGTCGGGTTACCCCAGGGTGTGCACTGGTAAGACTGGTTGCCAGCGAGGAAATCCAGGTACAGGGAAGACTGGTTGAAGCGCCACTTCCTTCCCTTGCCCAGTTTGAAAATATTCCTGAACAGCTGCTTACTGTCGCGACGCTGCAGGAAAACATCCTGTCGCGGCGCGCGCTCGTAGCTGTAACCGGGAGAAATGGTGACGCCTTCGACGCCAAGTTCCATAGCGTGATCCATGAACTCCGCCACTTCCTCGGCAGTTTCGTTCTGGAACAGGGTACAGTTGATAGTAACCCTGAAGCCGCGCTCACGAGCCTTCTTGATAACCTGGATACACTTGTCAAAAACACCATCACGGCAGACCGAGGCATCATGCCTTTCCCGGTTTCCATCCAGGTGAATTGAAAATGTCAGGTAGGGTGAAGGAGAGTAGTCATCCATACGTGCATCGAGTAACAGGGCGTTGGTGCACAGGTAGACAAATTTTTTCTTTGCCACGTAACCTTGAATGATTTGTGGCATCTCCTTGTGGATCAGTGGTTCGCCGCCTGCAATTGAGACGATGGGCGCGCCGCACTCATCAATGGCGTGCATGGCGTCTTCGTAGCTGATGCGCTTGTCGAGTATTTCGTCCGGGTAGTCGATTTTTCCGCAGCCGGCACAGGCGAGGTTGCAGCGGAACAGGGGTTCCAGCATCAACACCAGTGGATAGCGCGTGTTGCGCTGTAGCTTCTGACCGATAATGTATTTAGCGACTCGGTATTGTTGGATTAATGGGACACCCATCGAAATACTCCATAAATGTGACAAATTTTTCAAAAATATCGAGGAATTACAAATAAATTCCCCAAAAATTAGTAAGATAAAGTATGATACCCGAAATGTACAGCCTTGCTTCCGAATTATTGGAAAGTCGGGCTTTGTTGTTTATTAGCATTAACCATAATTGAGTGAACATAGCTTCGCCCCGAACGGTCAAAAACATGAATTTTGCGCGGGTTGAAGAGCAAGAACCTGAAGAACACTATGAGCAATGAGAACAGACATCCCATCCTGAGTTCCATTGATTCCCCGGCAGACCTGCGCAAATTACCTGAATCCCAGCTGGAACCCCTGGCCGATGAAATACGTGATTTCCTGCTGCGCTGGGCCAGCCAGAACAGCGGGCACTTCGCCGCCAGCCTTGGAACGGTTGAGCTTACCCTGGCCCTTCACTATGCCTACAACACGCCGGAAGACCGCCTGATATGGGATGTGGGTCACCAGGCCTACGTACACAAGATCCTCACCGGCCGTCGGGACCAGCTGCATTCAATTCGCAAGGCCGAGGGCCTGGCGCCTTTTCCCAAGCGCTCGGAGTCCGAGTACGATGCCTTTGGTGTCGGGCATTCCAGTACCTCCATCAGCGCGGCACTGGGCATGTCTATCGCCGCAAAGCGCACCGGCCGCAACAGGAAGGCCGTGGCCATAATCGGGGATGGCAGCATTACCGCGGGCATGGCCTTTGAAGCAATGAACCACGCTGGTGGACTGGATAGCGACATGCTGGTCATTTTGAATGACAACAATATGTCCATCTCACCCAATGTCGGCGCATTGTCAAACCGCTTTGCCCGAATTCTTTCCAGCAAGCTTTATGCTTCAGTTCGCGAGGGAAGCAAGCGTGTCATGTCACAGGTCCCAAATGTCTGGGAACTGGCGCGCCGTACCGAGGAACATGTAAAGGGCATGATTGGCCAGGGTACCTTGTTTGAAGAGCTGGGCTTTAACTATATTGGCCCCATTGATGGGCATGATTTGCCACTGCTGCTTGAAACAATACGCAACCTGCGTGATATGCCCGGACCACAGTTCCTGCACATTATCACGCGAAAGGGCAAGGGTTATGCCCCGGCGGAAGAAGATCCGGTGAAATACCACGCGGTTACGCCCTTTGATCCAGACAAGGGCATGACGAGTGCAAAAAAGGCCAGCAGTCCAACCTACAGCAAGGTATTTGGCGACTGGATTTGTGACATGGCCGAGCAGGATCAACGGCTGGTTGCCATTACCCCGGCCATGCGTGAAGGCTCCGGGCTGGTTCGCTTTGACAAGGAATACCCCGAACGACATTTTGACGTTGCCATTGCCGAGCAGCACAGCGTTGCCGTGGCAGCTGGCATGGCCTGCGATGGACTCAAACCAGTTGTGGCGATTTATTCCACCTTCCTGCAGCGTGGTTACGATCAGCTAATCCATGACGTGGTGGTACAGGACCTGCCGGTACTGTTCGCCATTGATCGCGCCGGTTGCGTCGGTGGCGATGGCTCCACCCACAATGGCGTTTATGACTTCAGCTACATGCGCTGCCTGCCCAACATGGTCATCATGGCACCGGCGGATGAAAATGAATGCAGGCAAATGCTGTATACAGGCTACAAGCTGGATCAACCGGCTTCCGTTCGTTATCCACGCGGCACCGGGCCCGGTGTTGAAATCCAGCAGGAGATGACGGAGATCCCGGTGGGCAAGGGAGAAATCAGGCGCGAGGGCAAGAAGATAGCGATACTTTCTTTTGGCGCCATGCTGCCACTGGCAATGGAGGCCGCGGAAAAACTGGACGCCAGCGTGGTCAACATGCGTTTTGTTAAGCCCGTGGATACCGATCTTATTTTGCAGATGGCGGCGAACCATGAGCTACTGGTGACGATCGAGGAAAATGTTGTACAGGGCGGCGCCGGTTCTGCAGTCAACGAGGAACTCGCAAAAAATGGCGTGGCACAGGTCATCATCAATTACGGAATACCCGATCGCCTCGTGGAGCACGGTGGACAGGATGACATGCTGAGAGATGCGGGTCTTACAACAGAAGATTTCCTGGCGTTTATCGAAGAGCACCTGGCGAAAAACAGCCAGCTGGAAACAGCCCGCTCGGCCTGAGTTGCAGCCCCTTTAGAAAGAACTTCCGATCTGCGCCATCAGGCGTCGCAGCACATCCTTCGGCGTAATATCCGGTCGCGGTAATCCCTCTATCGTGCCGGCACTGATTTTCAGGTGTGCGAATCGAGGCCCACCTGGATTTGCCCCGCTTATCAGTTCGTCAATCATGTTTATATCGTTACCGCTATAACTGCTTCCATAGGCACAGGCCGCAGCGATATCTGCAAATTCTACATGTCCTGAAACGGTAGCCTGGGCGCCGGTGGAATCATGTACTTCGTTATCGAGCAATATATGCAGCAGGTTCGAAGAAGCGTATCTACCCAGGGTTGCCAGGTTTCCCATGCGCATGAGTGCCGCACCATCACCATCAATAACAAAGACATCCAGGTCCGGCCGGGCGATGGACAGCCCGAGCCCAAGGGAGCTTACGCAGCCCATGGAACCCACCATGTACAGCTGGTTTGCCCTGTCTTGTTCGGCAAACAGTTCCCGTCCGCAGTATCCCGTGGTCGCAATCACAACGCTTGATTCCACCGGGCTATTTTCGATGATACGTCGAAGTGCCTGCTGTCGGGTTGGCAGGGCGTCAATCTTTCCTGCCATCACGTTGCGCTGGCAGAAGCGTTCTTTAATCTCGGGAAGCGGGTTTCTTTTCAGCTCATGTTTCGCCACCGTGCCTTTCTTCATGATCAGGGCGTAGGGCCGCTGTTCCTTTTCCATGTAGTCACAGGCCCTTTTCAGCACAGCGGGAATATCACTTTCCTTGTCGGGAAAATACTCCCAGGGTGTATCCATGACCTCGAACAGCCCAGGTGTAATTTTTCCCATGAGCTCATGCTGGGGTTCATCGGACAAGCCCGGTGCACCCCGGTGTGTCGTGATAAGCAGCACCGGGATTCGAAATACCCAGTTAAGGGATGTCAATGGACTGACTGCATTGCCGAGGCCGGAGTTCTGCATTATTGCCACGGCCGGTTTTCCCGCGATGGCGAGACCGGCGGCAGTAGCGAGCGCGTCACCCTCGTTGGCCGAGGAAATATAGGCCAGGGAATCATCGTTGATCACATAATTAATAAACGGGGTGAGAAATGAGCAGGGTACCCCGGTGTAATGTTCAAAGCCCGCATCCCTGGCGAGCTTGATAAAACTTTTCGCTTCTATCATTCGGAATTTCTACTGGCCATGGGTAAAGTCACTCGCACGACCGATGTCGTCAAGTGAATTTACATCGAGCCAGTGACCATTGATGTAATGCACATGAACTTCCCTGTCCTGTTCCACCAGGTAGTTGACCAGGTCGGGCATTGTCAATTTTGAAAAATCATCTTTTTGCTGTAACTCGTCCAGGGCCTGTTCAAGCCATTTCCTGCCTTTCTCATTGACCTTGAGCATCCCTGTCCACCTGCCGCTGGGTTCACCGCGCCCCGCATCCGGCTGTTCTGACATGTGCGTGACCAGTACCTTCTGTTTAAAGAGTGAACGATCGTCTTCAAGGTTGCAGTAGGTGTAGTCCGGAGCGCCGCTAAGCCGATCACTTGCAGGCATGGAATCGACGACGATAACCATGTCGGCGTCGTTGTCCAGCAGGTCACTGAGGATGTAACTCCTGAACAGCACGTCCCCGTATATAATGAGCATATTATCGTTGAAGTTGTCCCGGGCACAGGCAAGGGAAGCCAGCTCCGAGCTCGTCTCAAATGCTTCGTTAATGCACAACTTGATACCGGGCATGTCAATTGCCTCGGCCCTGTAACCGCCAACGACGGTAATATTGCTTATCGATTGCTTCTTGAATTCGTCGACCAGTCGTCTCAACAGCGTTTTTCCGCCAATGGGAATCATGACTTTTGGTCGATCTTCGGTGACTTCGTCGAGTCCGTTTCCCCTGCTGGCTGCCAGTACAATGGCATGGTTTTCTTCGCGTCGTTTCAGGTACCTGGAGTTTGCCAGGGATAATTCCTCTGCTCCCTGCAACTCGAAGATGTGATTTACCGAGGCCACCTGGTCCTCAACGTTGGCGAGCGATTCTTGTTCAAAAATCTGCCGGCTGACGTTTTCCATGCTGATGGCGGCTGCCCGGATCATGTGATTTGCCCAGATCACCAGGTCGATACCAGCCTTGCGAAAAACCTCGGTAGGCGTGCTGTAATACTTTGTTGGCACGATAACCAGCGGACTACGGGAATCCCATTCCCTGGCAAACTCCAACACCTCGTCAGCCTGGGACAACTTGCTATGAATGAGGATCGCATCTGCCCCGGCCAGGCGATATGCTTCAGCACGCTTCAGCGCTTCGCTCATGTCCCAACCTGCAATCAGTGCTTCGACTCGTGCGACAATGCAAAAGTCATCGTTTGACTGGCTGTCCTTACCTGCCTTTATTTTTCCGCAGAACTCGTCGATATCAGCCAGGGGTTGTCTCTCGCCATCAATAAAGCTATTGGTCTTTGGGAAATGCTTGTCTTCAATACACACACCTGCAATGTCTCTCTGCTCCAGCTTGTGCACGAGGCGGCGCATATTATTGAAGTTGCCATAACCTGTATCGCCGTCCAGCAGGATTGGAATCGTTGTCACGTCTGACATGAATTCCAGGATTTCTGTGACCTGGGTCCAGCTGGCCTCGTTACTGTCGCGTACCCCGAATTGTGCGGAAATCGCCAGGCCACTGCCCCAGATACCGGCAAAGCCGGCCTCTTCAACAATCCGGGCCGACAGGCCGTTATGGGCTTCGAGAATAAATTCCAGCTTGTCAGAGGTCAGTAGCTCACGCAGCTGCAGGCACTTTGATTTCGAATTGTCTGATTTTCGGTTCACTGCGGTGTTAATTCTTGTATAGCCGGTAGTATTTCATTCGTTGCGCGGTCGACGTCCTCGGGAAAATCAATTTCTATCCAGGCCAGCCCGGTAATATCCTCAAAGCCAAAGTCGGCGGGTTGAGCAAGTAATAAATCGCGCAAAATCTCTTCGTAAGGCTCTTCTGTTCGACCCTCATCGATATAAATTTTACAACGTGCTGCTATGGCTTTTCCAACATCCCCACTGAACCTGAAAAAGCCCACGGATTCGCCCTGGTAATCATACTGTAACTGTGAGTCCACCTGTTTCCTGAACTCGATCATTTCGTTTCCACTGACGCAAATTTTTACTGGTTCATCGCCGGGAATAAAATCACGGTCCAGCAGGAAACAATTGTCGTGCCTGGAGCGGCAGAGACGAGCCAGGATGTCCGGGTGATAGAGCACATCAGCGTCCATTAATATCATTTCCTCGCCGGAACAAAGTACATCGGCTGCACAATACAGGCTGATAACGCTCCCCTCCGTGTATTGCCCGTTATGGGCAAAGGTGATCCTTGCGGAACCCGCGGCTGTAGTCAGCTCGGCTTCTATCTCTTGCCGTTGAAAACCTGTAACCACCAGGATCTCGTTGATGCCGAGCTTGTCAAGATTGTCAATGTGACGTCGAAGAAGGCTTCGACCTTCAAAGCTTAACAGGCTCTTGGGCCTGCCCCCGGAGATTTCACCCAGGCGGGCGCCCACACCGGCGGCAAGAATAATCGCTTTCATTTATTTCAAGTATGCTGGTTCGTTAGTTCAGAGCGGGCGATAGTATAGCCGAAGGTACCCGCGACCACCTGACAATTACGCCTGCCCCGTAAAAATAAGGCCGTGCGCTGTTTGTAGCGGTATGCGAGGCCGGGTGTGCGACTATCATGTGCTCAGAGTTTCAAGTAGTATAAGCTATAAATAGTTGATTTATACGCACATTCGTTTGCAAAAGAAAAGGCGGCCAGGATAGAAAAGGTGTCAGAATCCATTCCCGAAAAAATAGGAAAGTACGAGATTCAGAAGATGATCGGCCGAGGAAGCATGGGCGTCGTCTACCAGAGCTACGATCCGTTTATCGAAAAGGATGTTGCTATCAAGCTGGCACTGTCGGAGTCGCTCAAGGATCGCGAGTCCGGCGAGCAGTATCGCAAGATGTTTTTCAACGAGGCTCATACGGCCGGCTTATTAAAACATCCGAACATTGTAGAGATTATTGATGCTGGCGCAGAAGACGATCACTGCTACATTGTCATGGAACTCGTAGCACAGGGGGAGACGCTGAAGTCCTACTGTAGCCCAGAAAATTTGCTGCCGGTCGACCAGGTCATCGAGATTATCTTCAAGTGTGCCAAGGCCCTGGATTACGCCCACCGCCAGGGCGTAGTTCACCGTGATATTAAACCAACCAATATACTTATCACCGGCGACAGGGACGTGAAAATTGCCGATTTCAGTATTGCCCACGTGATGACTTCTGATACTACCCATACCATGCCTATGGGTTTTGTAGGGTCGCCGCGCTACATGTCACCGGAGCAGGTGCAGGAAGACAGTATCACCAACCAGACAGATCTTTTTTCCCTGGGCATCGTTATGTACGAATTGCTGACAGGAAAGCACCCTTTTATGGCGGAAAGTTTTTCCAGGCTGATTCATATGATTATCAATGAAAAACCGCCGCCGATGAGAACCTACCGAAGCGACCTTCCGGATATCCTTGAAAAAATCGTTTACCACGCCCTTCAAAAAAACAGGGAAGATCGTTACAAGATGGGGCTTAACATGGCAGCGGATCTCAGTCTTTCCTTCGATTACCTGGAAAAACCTGAACAGGATATTGATGTTGAGGAAAAACTGAATATAGCCCGGAGCCTTGATTTTTTTGATGATTTCTCCGATGCCGAGCTATGGGAAATTATTCATGCCTGTAGCTGGCAGGAGTTTGAGCCGGGTACGGAAATTATCGTTGAAGGTGATATAGATGATTCCTTTTATATCATTTCATCCGGCAGTGTAGAGGTATTCAAGACTAACAAGGTGATCGGTTTACTGCAGAAGGGTGACTGTTTTGGCGAAATGGGATACCTGTCGAAGACAGAACGTTCCGCGACGATTATTGCTCAGAACTACGTACAGCTCATAAAGATCAACTCCACCTTGATCGACCAGGTATCGGTTGAATGTCAACTGCACTTCAGTAAACGCTTTTTAAGTGTCCTGGTAAAAAGATTGTCGGATACCACCGCGATGTACGCGTCCCTCAGTGAAGGAAGCTAGGCAGGACTCAGCTGTTTCGCTTGCTGTATTCCTGCATTAACAAGGTCGTAGAGCAGTCGTGTTGCGTGGCGGAAATATCGTCGTTTTCAAGTTCTGCGATCAGGGTTCCAGCCAGCTGCTTGCCCAGCTCCACGCCATACTGGTCAAAGGGGTTAATGTTCCAGATCATGGCGCAGGTAAAAGTCCGGTGTTCGTAAATTGCCAGCAGCATACCAAGGGTATAGGGATCCAGCTCATCATAGAGCAGGGTGCTGGACGGCGTGTTGCCGGGATAATTCCTGGCGATTTCTTCCAGGTTGTCCTTGCCAATCATGAGGGCTTCACTTTGCGCAAGGCAATTTGCCACCTGCTTGAGTTGCTGATCCTGGTTTGCCGGGTTTTTCACCGGTAGCAGGAAATCGACTGGTACAAGGTGTGTGCCCTGGTGCAGCATTTGAAAAAATGCGTGCTGTGCATTTGTTCCGGACGAACCCCAGACCACGGGCGATGTTGAAATACCAACTTGCTTCCCGTCCCGGGTGACAGACTTACCATTGCTTTCCATGACAAGCTGCGAGAGGTAGGCAGGCAGCAAGTTGAGTGATTCATCGTAGGGAACAACGGCCAGTGTTTCGCAGTTGAAAAAATTGCTATACCAGATGTCCAGCAGGGCGAGCAGTATGGGTATGTTATTGTGAAATTCTGCATTTTGAAAATGCAGATCAACAGCATGTGCGCCTGCCTGCATGGCCCTGAAATTCTCCATGCCAATACTTATGGCAGCAGCAATACCCGCACTGGACCATAGCGAGTAACGACCACCGACCCAGTCCCAGAATTCGAAAACCTGTTCCTGTTCAATACCGAATTCCACTGCCCTGCCAGGATTACTGGTGACAGCGATTAGCTGTTTGAAAGGCTCGCTGCAGCCATTGTTTTCCAGCCACTGGAGTGCAAGTGCGGCATTGGACATGGTCTCAAGTGTTGTGAAAGTCTTGGAAACAATAATAAACATCGTGTTGCCCGCGTCTGCCCTTGACAGTGCGGAAGCCATATCCCCGGGGTCAAGATTTGAAACAAAATCGACTTCGACTCCGGTTGCCCGGTGATTTTCCAGGGCATCAACCACGAGTCGTGGACCAAGGTCCGATCCACCGATGCCTATATTGATAACACGCGTTACTGGTTTGCCACTTGCCCCCAGGACTTCACCGCGGCCAAGCCTGCGTATGAATTCCTCCATCCTGTGCAACTGCTCATGCACGAGTTGCAAATCATCCCGGTTTTCCAGCGCTGACTCGTCGGCCGGACAGCGCAGCAGCCAGTGCATTGCAGGACGCTCCTCGGACGAATTAATGTGCTCGCCGGAAAACATGGATTGTATCTGCTGCTTGAGATGACAGGATTCAGCCAGTGACTGCAATAGCTTGAGGGTGGTTTGCGTAACCCGGTGCTTGGAATAATCCAGCAGCAAGTGCTCCAGCCGGGCAGAGAAGTTTTCTGCCCTTGTCGAATCCTCCTGGAAAAGCTGCCGCATGTGAACACTGGCGAGCTGATCGTGGTGTGACTGGAGAGCCTGCCAGGCACTTTTGAAACCGGGATTTTCAGGATGAGTATCAGCCATCCCGGCTATTCTGACACATTATATGTTCTCGGTTAACTGCCCGCGCGTACCTTGCCTGCTTGTTCAACAGGTAAAGTATGGAATGCAGTTCACAAGCTTTTTGCTGTGAATATTTTCGCTATTACAGTACCATAGAGCCTTAATATAAAAGGACAAAAAACAGCCTCAGTGCTCGTGTCGCCAGTAGTTGACGTACGCCACAGGAAAGCTGGAACCGCAAAATATAATGTCAGATTCTCCACTTGAACAACTAGGCAAGTACGAAGTCGTCAATGAAATTGATCGAGGCAGCATGGGTATTGTGTACCTTGGACATGATCCCTTTGTAAATCGCTCGGTCGCGCTCAAGGTGGCACTGGCAGATTCCCTGAACGACCCTGAGTCCGGCGAACGCTACAGGCGCATGTTTTTTAACGAGGCTCATACAGCCGGAATGCTGGCACATCCCAATATCATCAGCATACATGATGCAGGGGTTGATGAAGAGACGTGTTACATCGTGATGGAGTATATCGAGGGAGGCGACACGCTAAAGAGCCATACCAAGCCGGATACCCTGTTACCCATAGAGAAGGCTGTTGAGATTATTTTCAAATGTGCCAACGCACTGGATTATGCGCATCGCCAGGGCGTGGTACACCGGGATATCAAGCCATCCAATATTCTCATCACCGAGGAGAAGGATGTAAAGATCGGCGATTTTAGTATTGCCCATATCACCAAGCTGGATGCCACCTCCACCGCACCTGAAGGTGTCATGGGTTCGCCTCGCTACATGTCGCCGGAGCAGCTTCGTGAAGAGAGTGTTACAAGCCAGTCCGATCTTTTTTCCCTGGGTGTCGTTATGTACGAATTACTCACTGGACGCCATCCGTTTCAGACTGACAACTTTTCCCGGCTTATTCACCTTATACTCAACGAAGAGCCGGCGCCGATGCGCGATTTTCGCTCGGATGTTGCCGATTCTCTTGAAGATATCATGAGAAAGGCTATCGCCAAGGAAACCAGCCAGCGTTACCAGACCGGCCTGGATTTTGCCACCGACCTGAGCAGGGCATTTGACAAGCTTGAAGCCAAGCAGGAAGAGATCGATGTTGAAGAACAATTCAACATGATCAAGAAGCTGGAATTTTTCCAGGGTTTTCCTGATCCGGAAATCTGGGAAATCCTGAGAGCAAGTCACTGGCAGGAATACAAGCCGGGCGAAAACATTATCGTGGAAGGAGAGCTTGACGACTGTTTTTACATTATTGTCTCAGGCAAGGTTGACGTTACCAAGAATGACAAGAATATTCGCACACTGCATATCGGCGATTGTTTTGGTGAAATGGGTTACCTGGCAAAAACCAAGCGCACGGCATCAATCGTGGCGGAAAACCAGACAGCGTTGATCAAGATTAATTCAACGGTAATATCGCAGGTCTCACTCAATTGCCAGGTGCGTTTTTTGAAAGTATTCCTGCGTACACTGATCCATCGACTGTCAGCGACAACTGAGATTATTTCCCAGGATATATAAGTTTCAGGCCCTGAGAAAGTCTGTAGCGTAATCCATCGCGAATGTCCTGAAATCCCTCGGCTTCGTTTTACAGATACTTTCAAAATCGCCGGTGGTATTTGCTTCTCCACCGTCCCTGACCATTTTAAAAAGCTGTTTGCGCATCCTGACATCCCAGGATGAAACGCCCTGCATGCGCATCATCAGGCCGGCAAACCAGAACGGCGGTGAGCGGTAAGTTATCTTTTTCTGCAATACCTCGGAAAGAGTCAATGTGCATTCCGCGATACCCAGGCTTTCCGGACCCGTCAATTCAAATATTTTTCCATTGATTTGCGGTTCAAGTAGCAAGGTACCTGCAGCCAGCGCAACATCACGGGCATCTACCAGGGCAATCCGTGCCTGTCCAAAGGGCAGGGGAAGAATACCCTTGTTATTCACGAGCTCTGCGACATCAAGAAAATTCTGCATGAACACGAAGGGTCTTTGTATCACCCACTGTAGCCTGGAATTCATGAGTCGCTCCTCGACCCTTGCGTGGTTGACCCCGTAACCTACCGGTGGATTCAAACCAGCGGCAAAGGCAGAAGACTTGATGATCCTGCGTACTGACAGCTCTTCCGCCTGCTCAATAAGATTTTGCTCCAGTTCTGCCTGCTGTGCTTGATCCCTGCTAAGCAGGAATACCTGTTCTACGCCTTCAAGTGCAGAGCGTAGACTTTCCGTATCGGAAAGGTCACCGCGGACAATTTCCACCCTTTTCTCTACTGCCGCGGGCAAATTACTCCCGGGGCGTAATAGCACTCTCGGGGTAATGTTCCTGCTTGACAGGACCTTTAAAAGTTCACGTCCGACGGTCCCTGTTCCGCCTACAATTAAAATCGTCTCTGTCATTCTGAGTTCTGTCTCGTGCCCACTGGTTTAAATACGTAAAGCCTGAGTAATGGATAAATAACGAATGCTACAGTTAATGCCGTGAATATTTCTACTGGCACAAATTCTTCGAGCACATGATGGGCCAGCAGGTAGGCAAGGGGTATGGAGCATATTCCTGCCCAGTTTATATTGTCTGCGCCAAATTCATCAGTGTCCTGTTGACCAAGAATGGGACGAACGATAAAAAAGTCAGCGAGCATGATGCCTGCAAAACACATGGTCAGGATGCCGAGAATGACCAGGAAGGAATTAAACCAGCTGAGCAGGTCACCGTAGAGAAAAAGCAGTGAAAGCAGGTTTGCCAATATAACGAAAAGGTAACGGCCGGGTCGCCAGGAAAAGATGGCGTCAAACAGGTTAGCCAGCGATAGAGAGCTGCTATAGGCATTCAATACCTGGGCCTTGGTTTGTGCCAGCACCATCAGGATGGTTCCGAGGATACCGCCGAATACGATAAAGGCCGCTGCCACCCTGTCCGGGTTTGCTATGGCGATTTGTGCGGCTTCGGATTCGCTGAGTCCAGCTACGCTAACATAGTAATCAAGCAGGGCCGGCATACCGGCATACATGATGACTGCTCCCATGAAAATCATGAAAACATCCAGCGCAAAGTTTCCAAGAAAGGCGGCGATACCAATATCCATTGAACTTCGCGAGTAGCGCCCGAGGTCGGCATCCACCAGGGCAAGGGCACCTGCTGAACCCGCAAGGATATTAATCACAAAAATCAGTTTCTCCCATTCGTTAAAAATCCCCATGCCCTCAAGCACTGTCTCAGGAAATTGTGTGTCAAAGCCCAGGACTTCATTGAGTGGCAAACTCGAATTCACCAGGATGTCCACCATCATGTAGAACAGCACCAGGAGAAAGCCTATGAGGGTGATGGATGAGACCCGGGTTACCGCGTCGAATCCGTAAATTGTTAACAGGATCCAGGCAAGTGTAAGAGCGCCATAAACCAGCACCTGGTTCAGTAGAGAATCCTGCGCATCAAAGTAAAACAGGAAGCCCTTGTAAAGCAGCACGTTTTCAGCGGCGATAAAGCCGATGATCATGAATGCAAATATCGCCGAGGCTACCACGGAGCCCTTGATACCAAAGCCATAAAGCCTCGCCATCACGCCGCTGGCGAGCCCGGAATGATAAGCAATGTGTCCAGTGCCCCAGCCAAGTACACCACCGATGAGTGCCACAATAAATCCGCCAAGCAGGCCGATTTTCATGCCCGCCACAAACGTGACAAGCGCGCCGAGGTAAAGCTGGATCAGCGTGGTGACAATACCCACCGTATTCCAGCTTATATCGAGCCAGGTATGACGCTCCCCATCCGGCACTTTCTCAAGTGCATGATCTTCGATAATGTCCCTGGTGCTTTGTGTCATGAAGGCTAGAAACCTAGAGTGAAAACATGTCCCGAGCTGAGCAGCCGGTATTCATTATCCGTATCACCCGGTTCAAGATACTCAGCCAGCTGCAAATGCGTGTTGCGATTAAAGCGGGCGGCAAGGTTTCGTCGAACCCGGGCAAACGGTACATAAACGGTTTCATCCTGGCCAGGTATGGCACTGGTGGACAGGACATGCTTTTCACCGATGTTTACCTGGTCTCCGATATTGCTACGTACCTGCAGGACCTGGTCCTTCGTGCCTGCATCGATCATCGTGATCTCTACCACCATGAAGGGGTGATCCTCCACGGAAATACGCCATTTTTCCACCGGGCTGACGAGGTAATAATCCTCGCCTTCAAGTTTCAAGACTTTTGCCAGGAGCCGCTGCAGGCGAATGTTTTGTAATTCGCCACCGTCAATTTGCCAGGTACCGTCTCTTCGTATTATGCAATCCATTTCCCCGGACAGCGGCGGGTTCCAGTTTTCGACAGGTGGCAGGGCGCCTTCCCGGGTTTCTAATTGCTTGTAAAAAGATGCCGTGGACATAACTTGTTCGTAGCAATAATGGTCATGTTCCCATAATACGGACGGGCCTTTATCACGGTCCGTATAACCTGCCGCAGGATTCAGGAAATAGAGTGTTTGAATTCCCGGCGTCGTTTATGTAACACGGGTTCCGTATACCCGTTTGGTTCTTCACAGCCGGTAAAAACCAGGTCAAGTGCAGCCTGGAAGGCAATGCTGCTGTCAAAGTCGGGGTACATGTCGATATAGCCCGGCTCATCAGCGTTCTGGTGATCCACGATCGCGGCCATCTTTTTAAACACGTTAATCACCTGCTCTTCGCTGACGATGCCATGATGCAGCCAATTAGCAATATGCTGACTGGAAATTCGCAGGGTCGCGCGATCTTCCATCAATGCCGTATTTCGAATATCCGGTACTTTTGAGCAGCCAACACCCTGCTGGATCCAGCGCACCACGTAACCCAGGATACCCTGGGCATTGTTTTCCAGTTCTGACCGAATATCTGCTTCGCTCAATTGATGATCCCTTATGAGTGGTATTGCCAGGATATCATCCAGGCTTGATCTGAATACCGTGCAAAGTTCTCTCTGGCGAGTCCCGAGGTTGACCCGGTGATAGTGAATAGCGTGAAGTGTCGCGGCGGTGGGTGATGGCACCCAGGCACAGGTTGCCCCGGCTCTTGGGTGATTTATTTTCTGCTCCATCATCGCTGCCATGTTGTCCGGTTCAGCCCACATACCCTTGCCGATTTGCGCGCGTTTTGGCAAGCCAAGCTTCAGGCCAATATCAACGTTCCAGTCTTCGTAGGCGAGCAGCCAGCTGGCCTTTTTCAGATCCGCCTTGGGAAGCATGGGGCCAGCTTCCATGCTTGTGTGTATTTCATCAGCGGTACGATCCAGAAACCCCGTGTTGATAAAAATTACTCGGTCTTCGGCTGCACGTATACATTCTTTCAGGTTGACCGTTGTGCGTCGTTCTTCATCCATGATGCCTATTTTTACGGTGAGAGGTTTTATACCAAGAGCTTTTTCAACCCTTGAGAACAATTCCACGGAAGCCGCAACTTCCTCCGGGCCATGCATCTTTGGCTTAACAATATAAATAGAACCCTTCCGGCTGTTTCTATACCGGCCGTTGCCCAGCAGGTCATGTTTTGCGGCGAGGATAGTTACCATGGCATCGAGCATACCCTCGGGTATTGACTCGCCATCAACCGTCGTCACGGCATCGGTGTACATGTGAATGCCGACGTTCCTGCAAAGCATGAGGGAGCGACCCTGCCTTGTGAATGCCTCACCGCCCGGTCCAATGTATTCGCGGTCGGGTTCAAGCTGGCGTTCAATGGTTTCGTCACCGCGTTTTACCGTGCGCGTGAGATCACCCTTCATTAAACCCAGCCAGTTGCGATAGACCTGCACCTTGTCACCGCTGTCCACGGCGGAAACCGAGTCTTCGCAATCCATGATAGTGCTGACTGCCGACTCGAGCTGGATATCATAGATACTGGCAAGGTCACCGCGGCCGATGTAAAAGCCTTCGCCAATTTTTAACTCGATATGCAGCTTGTTATGTTCAAGCAGGATGCTTGAAGGTGAATCCGGATCTCCCGTATAACCAACAAAACGTTCACGCTTGCCAAGACCTGTTTCCGTACCATCGCCCAGTACGGCAATCAGCTTGCCGGAGCGAACCTTGTACTTCACCACGTGGCTGTGGCTGCCAATGGCCGTCGGCACAGCCCTGTCGAGCAGGTTCTTGGTGTACTCAATAACTTTTTTCCCGCGCACGGGGTTGTAATGGCGGGTTCGCCTGCAGCCATCCGCTTCGAGTATGACATCGGTTCCATACAGAGCATCATAGAGGCTGCCCCATCGGGCGTTTGCCGCATTCAGTGCATAACGGGAGTTGTCTACCGGTACAACAAGCTGGGGGCCGGCGATCCTTGTGATCTCGTCGTCGGTCTTTTCAACACTGACGCGAAAATCATCACCCTCTGGGACCAGGTAGCCAATGTCGAAAAGGAAAGTCTTGTAGGAATCTACATCCAGGGCATCATTGGATTTATCAAGATGCCAGTCGTTTATCTGCTTTTGCAGGTGATCTCTCTTGTCCAGCAATGCCCTGTTTTTCGGTGCGAGATCCTTAATGATGGCAGCCAGTTCACTCCAGAACCTGTCGGCTTCCACTTCACTACCAGGGATAATTTCTTCATTTACAAGCTTGTACAGCGGCCCCGCAACCTGCAGGCCGTGAACATTCACACGTTCGTTCATTACGTTGTTCCTGTTAATCCACGGGGATAATAATTTTTTGAGCAGGCGACCGAAGAAAACCTGCATGCCAGTAGGTTAATTTAAATGTGTTTATTGCACAAACCTCAATGCAAGTTTTTGTACAGGTAAAATATGACAGGGCAATAGCGCTACATAGGCGGAAAAAATGGTATAGTAGACCCTGCAATAACCTTAGCGCTTCCGTAGCTCAACTGGATAGAGTATCGGGCTTCGAACCCGAGGGTTGCAGGTTCGAGTCCTGCCGGGAGCGCCAATTTCATAACTGCACGTTAAACAGTTATGGAATTTTTCCTCCGATGGTAAATAGGAACGTGCTGCGAAGCGCCAAATCCAGAAAAGTAGTTGCTACCTTCCTGGATTTGTACTTTTTGCGGTGAGCCAGGATGGACCTGCATTAATAAATTTATGAAAAGACTTCCAATTGCTTTTTTATTAGTCGCTCTTTGCACAATCCCGCAGCTTGCCGGGGGTCAAAATCTTCCTGTCATTAATATTGCGTTTGTCAGCGACGGGGAAAGCCCGCGTTTCGCTCATCAAACTGACGTCATGAAACAGGAGATCCTGGAAATCACGAGGGGTGAGTTCGATGCCCGCTTTCCCTCCTTTGCGCAGGTCAGCGGTGAATGGGACGAAAACACTATCGATAGTTCCATAGATGCACTGCTCAGGAACAACACCGTCGACATCGTCATCGCCACCGGCCCCGTAGGTTCACAGACACTTATTTCAAGGCCATCGCTACCCAAGCCGGCGATCGCAACCACGATTATCGATATCGTGCTTCAAGGGGCTCCCCTTGATCAGGGCACGAGTGGTGTTAAAAACCTGAATTACCTTGCTTCCCCAAAGTCGTTTGAGAGGGATCTCGAGGCTCTGCTCGAAATTGTAAAGTTAGAGCACCTGAGCATCCTCGTGACCGACGCAATATTACAGCGTTTACCGCAGCTCCAGCGACGTGCAGCGGCGGCTTCTGACGACTATGGTATTGAGTTTGACCTTATTGCCGTGGGAGATAAGGCCGGGCCGGCGCTGTCTCGCCTTAGTGATACCACTTCAGCGGTGATGGTGACACCACTAATCAAGATGAGCGAAGAGGAGTTTGTGCTGCTGAGTGAAGGCCTGAAGCAGCGAAAGCTACCCAGCTTTTCCATGCATGGTCGCGATGAAGTGGAGCTGGGTATTTTTGCTTCAATAGCGCCAAGGAGTGACGTCAGTCGCATGGCACGTAGAGTTGCCATCAACGTGCTAAGCATACTCACCGGTGAAGATGCTGGCTCTCTTCCGGTGACCTTCTCCGTGGGAGAACGACTCGCGGTCAACATGGAAACCGCGCGAGCCATCGATCTTTATCCAAACTGGAGCACATTATCCGAGGCTGAAAGGATCAAGGAAGAGAGACCCGCGAATGGAAACATGCTGACCCTGCTTAGTGCAGTGAAAGAGGCCATTCAATCAAACCTTGACCTTGCGGTGGCCAACCAGGAGGTTGCAGTGGGACAGCACAGTATTCCACTAGCCCGTTCTGTGCTCTTACCGCAGCTGGATTCTTCTGTTACCGGGGAAACAAGGGAGCGGGGGATAGCAAATATCCAGCAACCACAAAGAGCGGCAAGTGGTAGTTTTCGCCTGAGCCAGATTATTTATTCAGACTCGGCCTGGGCAAATTTGCAAAACAGTGGAAGATTCCAGGAGGCCCTGGAATTTGAACGGGACAGTACCAGGCTGGACATTATTCTTGATACCAGTACCGCCTACCTCAATATACTCAAGGCAAAAACAATCGAACGAATCCAGAAGGAGAACGTGCGCCGTTCACGACAAAACCTGGAACTGGCACGTGTCAGGGAGTCAATTGGCCAGTCTTCCCGAGCAGATGTGTTTCGCTGGGAGAGTGAAATTGCCACCGACCGGCAGGAAGCGCTTTCTGCGGAAGCTGGCAGGCTACAAGCGGAGCTTAATCTTAACAGGCTGTTAAACAGGCCACAGAATGAAGCTTTTACTCTCAAAGATGCCGACATAAGCGATCCCCTGCTGCTGATCAGCGATCCCCGGTTTTTCACTTATGTTGAGAACCAGAAGAAGTGGTTTGTTTTTCATGATTACATGGCTGAGCTGGGCCTGCAGAATGCACCTGAGCTACTGGCTATCTCGCTTAACATAGAAGCGCAGGAGAGAATAATCACAAACGCGCGCAGACAGTACTGGGTACCTGAAATAAGTGTGCAAGGTGGCTTTAACGATACCTTTTCCCGCGGTGGTGCGTCATCTGCCCTGCCGCCCGGCATGGACGACGGTGGCTGGAACATGGGACTGACGGCGCGCCTGCCCCTGTTCCAGGGCGGTGCTCGAAAAGCCACCCTGGCGCGGGAGCGGGATGATCTTCTGCGACTGCATTACACCCGGCACGCAAGCGAACAGAGGATAGAGGCACGTATCAGGAACGGCTTGCACAACATCGGCGCCTCTTATCCCAGCATCGAGTTGGCGCGCAAGGCCGCCAATGCCTCTGCAAGCAACCTGCAATTGATTACCGAGTCATACCGTGCCGGCTCGGTGTCATTTATCCAGCTTATTGACGCACAGAATGCCGCACTGGCCGCGGATCTCAGTGCTGCAAATGCAATTTATGACTTCCTGCTGGACCTCATGGAAGTGCAGCGAGCAACTGCGCGATTTGATTTTTTCATGACAGCGGAAGAGCGCAGGCAGTGGTACGAAAATATTGAGGCATATTATGAAAAGACAAACCGGAGTGGAAAAAGTGAGGCGCGCTAACAACAGTATCGGTGTACTTCTCTGCCTGTCGCTGGCTTGCCTGTCTGCATGTGATAGTGGAGACCAGGGCGAAGAAGAAGAAATTATTAGACCTGTCCGTTATACGAAAGTTATGCTGGATGATGGCATGATGCAGCGAGTGTTTTCTGGATCGTCCGAAGCCAAGCTTGAAAGCAGCCTCAGTTTTAAGGTTTCCGGAACGCTGCAGGTGAGAGATGCCAGCGTTGGTGACCAGCTGCAGGCGGGCCAGATTATTGCAAAGCTTGATCCTACGGATTTTAACATCAGCATTCACGATGCTGAGGCCAGCCTGGCAAATGCACAGGCGCAGATGCGAAGCGCGAAATCCTCCTACGAGCGGACCAAGACGCTGTATGAGAACGACAATACTTCCAAGCTTGAACTGGATAGCGCCCGCGCTGCTTCCGAATCAGCTGCAGCGCAGGTGGAATCGGCGATACAGAAGCTTCGCTCTGCACGGCTTCAGCTTTCCTACACCAGGCTACATTCTCCCGGTGTCTGTACCGTCGCGGATACCTTTGTAAAAGTTAACGAGAATGTTAATGCCGGTACGGCTATCCTGAAAGTTAACTGTGGCGAATGTGCCAATGTCAAAATCGTAGTGCCGGGTTCCTTTGTAAACCAGATTAGTTCAGGTGAAGAGGTGCAGGTTAGTTTTGATGCGCTCAACGAACAAAGCTACCGGGCCACGGTAACTGAAATAGGCGTCGCGTCTGCAAATACAAGCTCCGCGTTTCCCGTCACCGTGGCACTGCAGGAGGGCTGTGACCAGATTCGATCTGGCATGGCCGCAGACGTCGCCTTTGAGACAATGCTTGGCAATGGTGAGCGTAACCTGAGGGTACCGCAGGTTTCCGTGGGTGAAGATGGCCAGGGCAAGTATGTTTTTGTGCTTGAAAAGGATTCTAACGAGGACTGGGTTGCCCGGCGACGAAGCATTGAGCTGGGAGAGTTTATTCCACCGGGGCTTACCATCAGCTCAGGACTGGAAGAAGGAGAGTTGATTGTCACCGCCGGGGTCAGGCGGATTATTGATGGCCAGCGGGTGAAAATGTTACCGGAGATGGAGCAGTAGTTTGAACATCACGCAGTTTGCCATCGATAACAACCGGGTGACCTCGGTAGCACTGTTACTTATCCTTCTGGCCGGAATCAGCACCTACCAGGCAATGCCACGTTCGGAGGATCCGGGTTTTATAATCCGTGTCGCGCAGATCCGCACTTACTTTCCGGGAGCGAGCCCTGAGCGGGTTGAGCAACTTATTACCGACAAGATTGAAAAAGCGGTGCAGGAAATGCCCGAACTTGACTTTGTCAGCAGTACGTCAAAAGTCGGCCAGTCTATTGTCAGTGTTAACGTGCAGGAGCAATACACCAACATGCGTCCCATCTGGGACAGTCTCAGGCGAAAAGTCGATAACATCAGGGGAGAGCTCCCGGACGGTATCAATGGCCCCATAATCAATGATGAATTTGGCGATGTGTTTGGGGTCCTTGTCGGGCTGAGCGGCGATGGCTTTGATTACGCTGAGCTTAAGTCAATCGCTGATGCAGTTCGTGATGAGTTATTACTAATCCCTGACACGGCAAAAGTAGAAATCTATGGTGCCCAGGAAGAAAGAATTTTTGTTGAGTACGATAACGCCACGCTGAGCAACTATGGTTTATCACCACTGCAACTACAGCAAATACTGCGCGCGAGGAACATCATTCAGCCCGGTGGAGATGTCACGCTTGAATATGAAAAAATTGTCATTGAACCCACGGGCAATTTTGAGTCCGTTAATGATATCAGCAGGAGTATTGTCAACCTGCCGAACAGCACCGACGTCATCTATCTTGAAGATATAGTTTCAATAAAAAGGGGTTATATTGACCCCCCGAACAATATGGTCAGGAATAACGGTGTCGCCAGCCTTGTTCTCGGCGTGTCCCTGCGTGAAGGCGGCAATATTATATCCCTCGGGGAAAGCGTCAACGAGGTGATAGAACGGGCAAGGTCGGTCTATCCCATCGGCATCGAATTTGAAGATATCCAGTTCCAGCCGGAAGTCGTTGAGAAAAAGATTGCGGATTTTGAAAGCAACCTGTTCCAGGCCATTTTTGTTGTAACACTTGTGATGCTGGTGACATTGGGACTGCGCGTTGGATTTATCGTTGCCAGCCTGATTCCGGCAACGATACTCAGCGCATTCCTTATCATGGACCTGTTCAGTATCGGGCTCGACCAGATGTCGCTCGCAGCATTGATAATTGCACTGGGTATGCTGGTCGACAATGCGATCGTTATGTCCGAGTCCATCATGGTGCAGATAAAAAATGGCAAGGCAGCCAGGGATGCGGCAATTTCCTGTGCAAACGAGCTAAAAATTCCCCTGCTTACTTCGTCAGTCACAACAGCGGCCGCATTCCTGCCGATTTACCTGTCTGAATCTTCTACCGGCGAATACACGGCGCCACTTTTTAAAGTGGTATCAATTACGCTGCTGTGTTCATGGATCATGGCCCTGACTCTTATACCGCTTCTTTCGATTAGCTTCATGAAGGTTAAACAGGGTGGTTCGGAGAACAGTTTTGACAGCCGTTTTTACACCGGTTATCGAAACAGCTTGCTATGGCTGGTGAGACGACCACTTATTTCCATGCTGGGAATTCTTGTTGTGTTTGTGATTGCACTAAAGGGCCTGGGTTACGTACCAAACATTTTTTTCCCGGAAAATGACCGAGCGACTTTTACCATGGAGTTGAAGCTACCGGAGGGGACTCCCATCAGCCGAACCGAAAAAATCGCAAAAGAGATAGAGACCTTCATGTTTTCCGAGCTAATGGCCGGGGACAATGGCGAAGGCATCATTAATTGGGGTGCATTCATCGGCAATGGCGCACCGCGCTTCATATTATCCAGCAACCCGGAACCCCCCAATCCTGCTTACGCCATATTCGTTGTGAATACCACCAGCCATACGATCATCAATCCCGACATCATTCCCAGGCTTGACAACTACATTAAGTCCAACTTCCCAGATGTTGACCCGGTGATCAAGAAACTGGAACTGGGTGCGCCGGCCTGGCCACCCATTGCCATTAGAATATCGGGACGCGATTCAGATACGTTGTTTGACATTGTCGACACGGTAAAGGAAAAACTAAGGACGATTTCCGGGGCAGTGCAGGTCACAGATAGCTGGGGTGCAAGGTCGAAAAAAATATTGCTAAATATCGATGAATCTCGCTCCCGCATGTCCGGCGTCAGTCACGAGGATATCGCCATTTCTCTTCAAACCTATTTTACTGGTCTTGAAACGACGGAATACCGGGAGAAAGACAAGCTGATACCGGTTGTACTGCGCTCAACCAATAATCAACAGATTGGGGACGATGACCGCGCAATCCGTTCTATTAATGTTTACTCCCAGTCGACCGGTACTTCCGTACCGCTGAGCCAGGTAGCCGAGGCTGAGATGGTTTGGCAGCCTGCCAAGATTGAACGTCGTAATCGACTACGCACGGTGACTGTCGAGGCACTGCTTAAACCAGGCTACACGGTGAATGATGTACTTGGAGAGATGCAACCATGGTTAAAAGAAGAATCGTCCGTGTGGCCGTTTGGATACAAGTGGGAGTTTGGCGGTTCTGTTGAAACCTCCGGTAAGGCCAACCAGGCTATTGCCGACAAGCTTCCCATTGCGGCATTGATCATCGTCCTGTTACTGGTGACGCAGTTTAATTCCATACGACGACCCATGATCATACTGACAACAATTCCGCTTTCACTGATCGGTGTCACACTGGGTTTACTACTGGCGCGTTCCTATTTTGGCTTTATGACCCTGTTGGGGATCATTTCCCTGGCCGGGATCGTGATTAATAATGCCATTGTATTACTCGACAGGATTAACATTGAGATCAATGAAAACAGGCTGAACCCGGCCAATGCCATTATTTCCTCTGCCCAGCAAAGGTTGAGACCCATACTCCTTACTACGGCGACGACTGTTTGCGGCCTGCTTCCCCTATGGCTGGGTGGCGGTCCCATGTGGGAGCCAATGGCAATCACCATTATCTTTGGCCTGGTTTTTTCGACCGGACTTACGCTGGCGGTTGTGCCTATTCTTTATACGTTGTTTTTCCGGGTCAATTTTGAAACCTATAAATCATCCTGAGAAATGCTTCGGGCCGCGCATCTGAACGACGGAGGCTTTCAATGAACATTGCATTTTGGGCCGGTATTTTATTTACAGTTTTCGGCTTCTACATGCTGCGACATGCCATGACACAGCATCGCAAGGCTGCCGAAAGTCTCAACTGGCCAGCGGCAAAAGGGCGCATGTTGAAAGTCAGCCTGTGGGGTAAACGTAATATCAACGGCGTGATGCAGGATGTAAATAACCTTGTCGTTGAGTACAGCTATGAAGCCGGTGGCAGTGAACAACTGGGAAGCAACGCCGCTTTCTATACGCTGATGTATCCTGATACCACGGAACTTGCAGAAAAATATCCCGAGGGCGCCGAGGTTGAGGTTTACTACGATCCTCACCAGCCCCATGAATCGGTCCTTTGTCCAGGGCCACGAGCGGGAAAACCCTATAGTGATTTACTGCTTGGATGGGTCGGTGTACTCACGGGGCTGGCGATTAGCATTTCCGCGTACAAGGGCTGGATAGGCTGAGCCACGGCGGGTCATTTTCAAGGGCAGGGTAAACTTACGTAAACTATTGATTATTATTGCTAAATATCAATTTCTGTGACGCAGGTTATATTTTGCCACGAGCGCTGAAGCGAATAATATTGGCGAGTGTCTATACTTATACTTACCGCGACAATTTGCAGTAAAATTGTCGACATGGTCACAGGTGGTTGACCTTTAATGTGAAAGCAATCACAATATAAAATCCTTATATCACCTATACTTATAGCTACTTTGTTAACTAAAGGATGAAATAAAATGAAACGATCAAGCTTAGCCCCGGTATATGCAATAGCGATGACTGTATTGCTCAGTGCCTGCATGGGCCAGGCACCTGTTAAAACGGCAGCGAAAAAAGAACCTGAATTGTTAACCGTTCGAGCCGATGGCTCGATGGAATTCAGGAATCGCACGATGAATGCTGAAGACGTGATTATTTACAACGATGGACGCGGAGGCGAGAGGGCTGCGGTGAAAATGAGCCTCGAGCCGCTTCACCCCCCATTTTATCGAGACAGCATTATTGTTGTCAGAGAAAAATCAGAAGACTCCTGATTTAAAACCCATTAGCCAACGACACGCGCATCTCCTTCACGGGATGCGCGTTTTCGTTCATGCTCCTTTAATAGTTTTTTCCTTATTCGAATTGAGGCTGGTGTTATTTCTACCAGCTCATCGTCATTAATAAATTCCAGCGCTCTCTCCAGTGAAAGGCGAAGTGGCGGTGTCAGTAAAATGTTATCGTCTTTACCCGCGGCGCGGATATTGGTCAGCTGTTTTGCCTTGAGTGGGTTTACCACGAGATCATTGTCCCTTGAATGCAGTCCAACGATCATTCCTTCATACACTTCTGTGCCGGGGTCTATCATCAATTGTCCCCGTTCCTGCAGGTTGAACAGTGAATAGGCGAGTGCTTTACCCTGGCCATTGGCCACGAGCACACCGTTGACCCTTTCGTTATTTATCGAGTTTTTAATGGGGCCGTAGTGGTCAAACACGTGATAGAGCAAGCCGGTACCAGCGGTGGCGGTGAGGTAGTCAGTTCTGAAGCCGATGATTCCCCGGGCAGGAATAAGATAGTCGAGGCGCACACGGCCTTTTCCGTCTGATACCATGTCCTTGAGCTCACCACCACGCGCTCCGAGCATTTCCATCACCGCGCCCTGGTAGTCAGCCTCAAGGTCGACAGTCAGGGTTTCCATGGGTTCGCAGGTTATACCGTCGACAACCTTTACTATAACTTCGGGTCGGGATACTGCGAACTCGTAGTTTTCACGTCTCATGTTTTCAATGAGTATGGAAAGGTGGAGCTCGCCACGCCCGGACACCTTGAACTTGTCCGGGTTGTCCGTCTCTTCCACGCGCAAGGCAACATTGTGCTTGAGCTCCCTGTTCAATCGTTCAGCGAGCTGCCTGGAAGTCACAAACTTGCCTTCTTTTCCATTAAAGGGTGAATCATTCACCTGGAAAGTCATGGTTACGGTGGGTTCGTCCACCACCAGGGCTGGCAAGGGCTGGACCTCTTCAGGGTGACACAGGGTATCTGAAATATTTAATTCCTCGAGTCCGGAAATGGCAATGATGTCCCCGGCACTCGCTTCTTCAATCTCGATCCTTTCAAGACCCAGCAGGCGAAAGAGTTGCAGTATCCTGCCACGGCGTTGCTTACCCGAAGCATCGACCACTGTTACCGGCGAATTGCTGCTGGTACTGCCGCGGGAAATGCGGCCGATTCCAATGACACCAATGTAGCTGTTGTAGTCCAGGGCACTGACCTGGAATTGAAAAGCGCCCTGGCTGTCCACTTCGGGAGCAGGAACTTCACTGACGATGGTTTCAAACAGGGGCGTCATGTCTCCATCACTGCAATCCGGGCTGAGGCCCGAGTAGCCGCTTTTTGCCGAAGCGTAGATGACGGAGAAGTCCAGCTGCTCGTCGCTGGCACCGAGACGATCAAACAGGTCAAAAGTCCGGTCCAGCACCCAGTCCGGTCTCGCGCCATCCCGGTCGATCTTGTTGATGACGACTATCGGTTTCAATCCACGGGCAAGGGCCTTTTCCGTGACAAAGCGGGTCTGCGGCATTGGGCCTTCGACCGCGTCCACCAGCAGCAGGACCGAATCTGCCATGGACAGAACACGCTCCACTTCGCCGCCGAAATCAGCGTGCCCGGGGGTGTCGATAATATTTATGCGAAAGTCTCGCCACTTCAGTGCAGTGTTTTTCGACAATATGGTAATACCCCTCTCACGCTCCAGGTCATTGGAGTCCATGACCCGGTCAAGGGGCCGATTGCGAGTCTCAAGGGTGCCTGATTGTCGAAGCAACTGGTCAACAAGGGTGGTTTTTCCGTGATCAACGTGGGCAACAATGGCGATGTTTCTAATGGATTCGGACATGCTCTTCGCTTGCAAAAAGCGGCGAATTATACAGGAATGACCTGAATTTCAAGGCATATGTGCCCCAAAAGCGCAAAAATAGCCTGAAAACAGGGATAAATGACCCAGTTTCACTTGGCAAAAGCCAATTTAATGGACTATCCTGACCACCATGCAGTTGAGGTATAGGTCGTGTCAGGTCTCGCTTTTGTCTCTGTCGTCCCATTCCAGGCTGTGCACTATTTATCCAATTTCATAGGGGGAGATTGCAATGAGTAGTAGTGGTACTGTTAAGTGGTTTAATAATTCAAAAGGGTTTGGCTTCATTGAACCTGAGGGGGGAGGTGACGATATCTTCGTTCATTACTCATCAATAAAGTCGGATGGATTCAAAACACTGAACGAAGGACAGAGCGTTACCTACGTGGCAGAACAGGGTCCAAAAGGTTTTCACGCAACGGAAGTTGAAGTGAAAAACTGACTACAACACGTAGTATGAATTTTTAACCCCGCTTCGGCGGGGTTTTTTACGTCCACGGAAGGACAGTATGCCGCGAGAGGACAGGAAGTCCGAAGCGGCGGTGAACAGGATGCAGAGCAACAGCAGGAGATTGTCGTCATGGGTTTCTGGGCTCAATTACTGAGTGTGATAATGGCTGTAATGCTGCTCGTGTTCCTGTGGCCCTCGGCCCAGGAAGCCATGCAACGCAGCAAGGAAGTTGAAAACCCGGACTGGAAGGGCGCGCTGGTGCCAATTGCCATAGTGGTACTTTTCGTAATTGCGCTGATTGCCCTCGCGAGAGGGTGAACCTCCCTTGCAGTTAGCGCGGGAAATCCTCGACTACTGGTTTGGCGAAGCCGCTTCGCCCAGGCAGCAAATCAGCAGCCAGTCGAGCCTGTGGTGGGGAAAATCGCCCTTCGTCGACGAGGAAATAAAGGCACGTTTTGGCGCCGCGCTGGATTCTACTCGTAGCGATGACCTGAAAGCCTGGAAGGCCGAGGCCAGTGACTGGCTTGCCCTGATTATCCTCGTTGATCAATTTTCCCGGAATATCTTTCGTGACCAGGCCCGCGCGTTTGAGCAGGACCCTCTGGCCCTGTCTCTCTGCAAGGAAGGCATTGAACTCGGTGTGGACCTTGAGCTTGTGCCCCTTGAGCGCGTGTTTTTCTACCTGCCACTGGAGCACTCGGAATCGCTGCAGGATCAGCAGCGCTGCGTGGAACTGATGCAGGAATTGGTATCAATTGCGCCGCCTGGCTGCCGCAAGGAATTCGAGGGCTTTTACAACTATGCCCGGGCCCATCATGCCGTGATAGAAGAATTCGGTCGTTTTCCACATCGCAATGCCATTCTCGGGCGGGATTCGACAATAGCCGAAAAGGATTACCTGGCGCAGCCCGGTGCCGGATTTTGACTTGGTGGATGTGCCGCTGCACAGGGAATGGTAGTATTCTGCGCCCATGAACACCTTTAATAGAAAAAACATCATTGCCGCAGTGCTTTCCGTGCTGCTGCTGACATGTGTTCCAGCCAGCGCGCAGGACGAGGAAGAGGAAGTACTGACTGCCAGGGAATTTCTTGCAGATTGTGAAAAACCCACAGCAGCCAGCAAACCGACCCAGGCCTGTATGCAGTTTATTTTTGGTCTCGTGCAAACTGTCGTGATGATGCAGCAAATGGAAGGGGGTGCCATGCTATTTTGTATTGACCCCAATGCAGTCAGCCTTGAAGAAGTGACCGACACCGTGACCACCTGGCTTGAAAATGTTCCGGAAAGACATGATGAGGAAGCCTATGTGCTGGTGAGCGAGGCATTAAACAAATCCTACCCCTGTAGTTCCTCCGGTTTAATCTAGTGCAAGCGCTCGAGAAAAAAAGCGCATACAGTTTTAACAAGCTGCGCAAGCGACTGCGCCGACAAACCGGGCAGGCCATCGAAAACTTCAACATGATTGAAGATGGCGATCGGGTGATGGTTTGTCTTTCAGGTGGTGCTGACTCTTATACCATGCTGGACATATTGCTGAGCCTGCAGAAGAAAGCACCGGTTGAATTTTCGCTGACAGCCGTGAACCTGGATCAGAAACAACCCGGGTTTCCCGAAGACGTGCTGCCCAATTACCTGGATGAAATAGGTGTGCCCTACCATATCCTTGAGCAGGATACTTACAGTGTTGTAAAGCGCGTGGTTCCTGAAGGTAAAACTACCTGTGGACTTTGTTCGCGCCTGCGCAGGGGCATCCTTTACACCTTCGCCAGGGAACAGGGCTATACCAAGATTGCCCTGGGTCACCATCGTGATGACCTGATTGAAACCCTTTTCCTCAACATGTTTTACGGCGGGCAACTCAAGGCGATGCCGCCAAAATTACTGAGTGACGACAGGGAAAACGTGGTGATCCGACCGCTGTCCTATTGCAAGGAAGCGGATATAAAACGTTATGCCGAGTCCATGGAGTTTCCCATTATTCCGTGCAATTTATGCGGTTCCCAGGACAACCTTCAGCGGCAGGCAATCAAGCAAATGCTGGGTGAATGGAGACGCAAGTTTCCCGGTCGCGTGGAGAGCATTTTTACGTCCATGCAGAATATTGTGCCCTCGCACCTGGCCGACAGCGAGAGCTATGATTTTCAATCCCTCGGCACTGAAATCGTGCCCGACACTTCCGAGTCACTGTCCTGGCTCGTAGACAGGGAATCGGACTGATTACCCCCTTTTACTGTTTTACCCGGTAAGCTGGTATGAATGCTGTTGCCCTGGTTCAACAAGTCCTCGTTTTTGCCATTCCGGTTGTATTCGCCATTACCGTGCATGAAGTGGCCCACGGCTGGGTGGCAGGTAAGCTCGGGGATCCCACCGCAAAAGTCCTGGGCAGGCTTACCCTTAATCCGGTCAAGCACGCGGACCCTATCGGCACGGTCGCACTTCCGCTGCTGATGATATTCCTCTCTGTGCCGCCTTTTGGGTGGGCGAAACCGGTCCCCGTGGACTGGCGAAACCTGCGACAGCCGAGACGTGACATGGCCATTGTTGCTGCGGCCGGACCAGCAGCAAACCTGGCCATGTTGATCCTGTGGATAATCTTCCTGATGCTCCTTAACGCCGCTGGTGGCAGCACAGCCTTCACTTACCTGCTGCAGGATATGGCCGTCGTTGGTATCAAGATTAATGTGGTTATTATGATCCTGAACCTCTTCCCCCTTCCTCCCCTTGACGGCAGTCGCATTGTCGCCGCGTTCTTGAGCCCCTCATGGGCCGCTCGATATGCAAAGCTGGAACCATGGGGCTTTGTTATCCTGGTCGCGCTCCTTTTCAGTGGCATTCTTGGTGCCCTGCTGTGGCCAATAATGAATTTATTGTTGTCTATCGTGAGTACGATTATCTAAAAAAAACAGTTCCTCTTAACCCTTTTCGTTTCTTTTCTCCGTTTACAGGACTGGACTTATCAAAAACGGAGAAAAACATGTCAATACGAACAATCACTACTCGCATGTCCATGCTGTTGCTGTGCACATTGGCCGTTCCTTCTGTTGCGCACCAAATGCAAAAGGTCAATGTCGAGATCATCGATGAACACGGAGTTGCTCTTCCAGTCTATGAGACTGACCTGAAGCAGGATGGGAGGACGCATCGTCGTTACCTCGAGGCGACCCGGGGCAAAAACTACGCGATACGTATTCGTAACAACAGCAACTCCAGGGTTGGCCTGGTGATTGCGGTGGACGGCAGGAATATTATCAGTGGTGAAAAATCGCAGCTGGGAAATACCGAGCGCATGTATATTCTTGGGCCATGGCAAAGCGCCAGCTACGAAGGCTGGCGGGCGTCGCGGGAACAGGTCAACAAGTTCTATTTTACGGAAGCCGAGGATTCCTACGCAGGGGCGTGGAAGGATTATTCCGCGATGGGCGTAATTGCCCTGGCGGTGTTTGAAGAAAAAAACTGGCGAAGGCCGCTGCCGCAAACATATTCTTCAAATGACCAGGCTGCTAACGAAAGTGTCGGTGAAAATGCCCGCATGGATGAAGGCACTTTAGCCGGGAAAATCCGAAAGAAAGAGAGTGCACAGCCAGGTACCGGCTATGGCGAGAAAAAGTATTCCCGGGCACGCCTGGTGCATTTCTCGCCGAAAGCGCAGCCGGCTGAAGAGCATTTTCTAAAGTATGAATGGCGAAGCACGCTTTGCCAGGTGGGTGTCCTGCAATGCCTGGAGCCGGCTCCTAATAGATTCTGGCCGGAAAAGCCAAGCCGGGAAGGCTTTGTTCCACCGCCTTCGGTGATTGGATTAAAAAGGTAGGTAGAGACAAAAGAAAGGCGGGTGCGGGCAGACGCCCACACCCGCGCTACGATCAGGCTGCGACCTGGTGCATATGTACATCTTGCTGCGGGAAGGGAATACTGATCCCCTCGGCATCAAATGTCAGTTTCACCTGCTCAGTGAGGTCCCAGTAAACTCCCCAGTAATCGGCAGAGTTAACCCAGGGCCGCACGATAAAATTCACGCTGCTGTCGGCCAGTTCCGACACTGCTATTACAGGCTCGGGATCCTTGAGTATGCGCTCGTCTTTTTCCACGAGGCTTTGCAGTATGTCTTTTGCCTTCTTGATGTCATCGTCGTAACCGATTCCAAATACCAGGTCCACGCGACGTGTGTCCTTGGTGGAATAATTTGTGATCATTCCGCCGGTGATATTGGCATTAGGTACGATAATGGTCTTGTTGTCACCGGTGCGCATCTGTGTTGAGAAAATTTGTATACCCTCAACAATACCAACTGCACCGCCGGCCTCGACAAAATCACCCACCTTGAACGGGCGAAAGGCAATGATCATGACGCCGGATGCGAAGTTTGCCAGTGAGCCCTGTAGTGCCAGGCCAATAGCAAGACCAGCGGCACCAATAATGGCGACCAGTGAAGTTGTTTGAATACCCAGTTGTCCCAGTGCAGCGATGAGCACGAAAGCAACGATCAGTATGTGAGCAATACTGCCAATGAATGACGCAAGCATGGAATCGACACCGCGTTTTTCCATCTGGCTCGTTAGCAGGTTCTTGATTCGCTTCGCCAGCCACATACCCACAACGAGTATGATTGCAGCGACAACGACATTCATGACTAATTCCTTTACAAAGGCTGATTCCAGCATTTTAAGATCCCCTCTTGGTAAGTATCAGGTTGAATATTAAGAGACAGCGTAAAAGCGGGGATTATATAGCCATTTGATGGGAGTGGAAAACGACACGCACCGGTTCCAGGTTTCCCTGGATGCCTGTAAATGTGAAGACCCTCGCAGTTTCATGGATTATTGCCGGTGAATCACCTTGTACCAGCCAAAAGCACGCAGGGCCTGCTGATGCAGCTTGTTGGCCTTGTCATTCGAGGATTCGCCAAGGATGGTGACTTTCACCGGGGTCGTGGTCAGTTCCTCCTCCAGTAACAGGATCCCGCTTTCCTCGGGACGCGCCAATGCCACTTCTGGTCTTGCCAGGTAGCGTAAGCCATGCCTGGCGAGTTCAAGATATTGACCATCACCGACATTGTGGTGGAGCAGGTTGAAGAACCTGGCGGCGCAGATATTTTCATCAAGCTGCCTGTCCGCTTTGCCGCCATTTGCGCGAAAAGGAGTCGCACAAAATCCTCCTGCCGGGTGTGTATGTTCACTCGCGATGCCTTTTGCCAGCGACTCGCATTTTTCAAGAAGCGAGTGTTGAGCACCTGTTCGATAGGTTTGCAGGCACGCCCTTGCCATGGACAGCTTGTCTATAAGTTCAAATTGCCCTTTTGAGTCATTGAGCAGGACATCGACCACCCGGTGTTCACCCGAAACCAGGTTGTCCATAACTTCCCTTACAGTGTCCAGGGCCGCCCGGTCGCCGCAAAATTCGTAGTAGCTGCCCAGTGCTTCAAGTAACCATCCATTATCGCGGATTATAAAAACCGGTAACTCCCGGTTCCTCGCCGCATCAACCATCGCTGGTATCAACACTGGCCTGAAGACGCCTGCTTCCGTTAGTAATTCACGCTTGATGTAGGAAAAAATCTTTCGTGCTGTGGTCAAGTAGGCATGTTCGCCGAGTAGCGAATACGCCAGGGAGTAGAGTCTAAGGGAACCTGCCTGTGCGGCAATGGATTTTGAATAACGACAGCGGTGCCAGTCCGGGCCACTGGCAAACTGGTAAATACCCCCATCATTTTTGTCGACGAGTGCCATGCCACGATCCAGGCAAAGCCTTGCCATGCGTTCTTCGTTTCGATCATGATGCGCGGCCTGGCAAAGTGCGTATTCAATGCTATCACGGTCCAGGAATTTAATCGGGCCGGCCGCACCGCCTTCATTCCAGTCAAAATTACAATAGTGACGAAAAAGCAGCTTGCGCCGAAGGTTGGCTGAAACACGGTCTTTTCCACTTTCTGAATTAAAAGAAAGATAATCATTTGCTGGTGCAATTGAATGGCTCTTGAGTAATGTATGCATTGTGTTATTTCAGTTCTTGCCTGTGTGAAAGGGTGAATTTCGTTTAGATCCTGATCTCCCGGGAGTCCGGCCCAGGCGGTGGATGTGCCAGCACGAGATAGCGTAGAGGACCACCCGGCCGAATTGCATCAAAGGGGTAGCAGGTAATCAGGGTGAGGCGTTTTTCGCCATCAATATTCAACCAGGAGCGATCGTTCTTATTGGTTACCAGTGTTTCCTGTACCACGTAGGTATCCCTGTGCCCGTCAAGTGAATGCAGTTCAAGTACATCACCGCGACGCAAGTGCTTTAAAAATTCGAAGTGAGTGTCCCGATGACCGGCTATCATGGTATTGCTAAATTCCCTCCCCCCGTGGGGATTTAAAAGACGTCCTGGACCAAAGGCTAACGAGGACCCATTAGCCCCGGCCAGGACAATGCGGTTGATTCCAAGGCCCGGCACTTCGAGACGGGCAACAGGCCAGGTATCTGCCCAGGGCCAGGGTTTCACCTCCTTTTGACCCAGGACAGATTCTGACCATGCTGCTTCCAGGAGATATTGTGCCAGCGTGGCCTTGGCGTGGATGTAGCCGCCGTTGGCTATCAGCCACAAACCGCTGAGGGGGAGGACCATTACTACTACCTGAAAGATGGCTCTTTTCCGCTCATACGGCGTTCTCATCTTTCTTAAATGCTCACGTATTTTCATATACGCTCCGCTTTGCGAAAGATTCGTGCCTTGTCTGAGCGAAAAATTTCTCATCTTCCTGTTTCTTGTAATCAATCATCAAATGAGCTTGTCTGGCCTGCTTATCTCTCATTCTTTTTACGAAAAGTTTAATCATTGCCGCGTTCGAGTCTTTCTTCTTTGCTCACACATCCCACTGATCTCCGCTTTGCGAAAGATTCGTGCCTTGTCTGAGCGAAAAATTTCTCATCTTCCTGTTTCTTGTAATCAATCATCAAATGAGCTTGTCTGGCCTGCTTATCTCTCATTCTTTTTAGAGTGACCATGCTCAATTCGGCAGCAGGACCCTGCGGAAAAAGAAACCTGCAAGAGCCAGGCTGATGCCAAGCAGGAAATGAAGGCTTGCGGGTGTCGCCGTTGCCGGCATGCTGGCAAATACCTTTTCGTACTCCCAGCCGGCGGGCAGGTTCACCGGCAGGCCTTTCCTGGTGAGTGGCATTTCTTTACGCACAGCCGGGCCGGGATCAATTGCAACAAGGCTCGTATACTTGCTTACCAGCTGGTGTTCCAGGGCCGTTTCGAGTATTTCTTTCCTGTTGTTTTCCGTAGCCGTGTGTTTCAGGCTGCTTTCCATGAGCGCCTCGATTTTTTTCCGGGCCCAGAGTTTCGCAACCCCCTCTCGTTGTTGCCCGCCATCGAGCCCGATATTGCTTTGCCATGGTTTACCAGCCAGCATTCCCTTAAGCCCTAGCTGCCTGGGAAGCGAATTGCTCTTGAGCGTTACCAGCAGTGGTTCACCAAGATATAGATCGGGTACCTGCGCCGGCCATGCTTCCACCAATGCGCCCTGTGTATCCAGGCTGATGTTCCCGAGCACTGGATTGCTCAGCTTCTCAAGCAGGGCTGACATTTTTTCTTCGACTTCTCCAATATCACCGATATAGGTATGAGTTCCACGACCAAGCCTGGCCGCACTTCGCATGAACCAGGAGTTGGGTGCGCTGCCAATACCAATGGTAAAAAGCCGACTGGTTCCGATATTGCCGGCGATGTACTGGAAGAGGGCATCCTCGTTGCCAACGCTACCGTCAGTGAGAAAGATGACCTGCCTGATACCCCGGTGAACACTATTTCCTTGCTCACCACCCTGGTTAAGCGCAAGCCTGAGCGCCGGGGCAATCTCGGTACCACCATTCGCTTCAAGGGAAGCAACGTAAGACCTGGCCATGGACAGAGATTGCGGGTTAAAAGCGGTCAGCGAAGGAAACAGCTGCGAAGTACGGGAGTTGAACTGGATGATATTGAAGCTGTCGCCCGGGCGTAGCTGAGTGAGCGCAAGTTGCAATGCTGATTTTGCCTGGCGTATAGAACTTCCTGCCATTGAACCGGATGTGTCAATAACAAAAATAGTTTCCCGTTGAAGAATATTATGTTGAGGACTGCCTGGCGGTGTGATCATGAGAACTGCATACTCTTCGCCGTTAACGGTTTCGCGAAACATGGCTGCCGAAGGCGTATCGGCATTTACGGGAAACCAGTTGAGCACGAAATCCCTGTTGGCAATGTCCGCGCCCCCGGAAAGATCAATACGGTAAGCACCAGGTTTTTCATCACCGATTCTCTCGACATTGACCTTGTGATATAGACTTTTTATGTTCGCCACTTCAAAGCCGGCTTCAAGATCCACGCTGATGGAAATTTCGTTACGTTTTCCTGAATCGGGGTGAATGACATGCGGGGTGATACGTGAGGCGTCGGTCACTTCGGTTGTGTTACGGGCCCAGCCGTCTCCGTTAAACCCGGTGATGACTTGTTTACCCGGTATATAGCGGGGTGCGACAACCGTGGGCAGACGCAAGCTGAATTCCGCTTGTTGGTAATCGACGATTTGCTGGTATTCAATCTCGACCTTAATTTTTTCGCGAGGCCCGATGTTGGCAATTGAGGTTGTGAATATATTGGGTCGCTGTTGTTCAAGCAGGCTGGCGCGCTTTCCTGCGGACCTGGCTTGTTCATACTGTTTACGAGCCTGCTGCTTTTCCCTTATTTCACCAACGATCTTTCGTTCGCCGACTACCATCCTCAGCTCATCAACAGCAGCACTTTCAGGTAATGGAAAGACATAGACGGCTTCCTGCCATTCATCAGTCGTGTTTTTAAATGACTGTATGATCCTGGTCCTTGCGATCATGCCTGTAATAAAAATTTGCACGTCCGTGTGCAAGGTGGGGGTGGCCAGGTAACCTCGGGATTGTTTAAATACAAGGCCTGCAGCATTGAGCTCTGACGGGTTTGAAACATGCGCCTGCCGCGGGTCGGCCCCAGGGAGTTCATTTGCCTGCGCCTCTCCATTACCGGCGAGTACCAGCAAGCAGCACAGCAAGCTAAAGCCCAGGCCAATGGCGATGCTTCGTTTCACACAATCTTTCAGTACGAAAGCGAAGGAGGAAGATGACTGCATGACGTTTTCCCCTGCTGGTTTTATATCTGGGTATCAAGAGAGAGCTGAATGTCCACGCGTCGGTCAAACACGTAGCCCTCGTGATCTCCAATCGCGGAAAGTGCCTCCTTTTCCCCGTAAGCGTAGGGGTGAATTCGCTCTTCATTGATACCGGAATTCAAAAGGTATTGACGTATGGTTGATGCACGCTCTTCACTGAGCTTGCGGTTGTAATCTTCAGTACCGCGCCGGTCGGCATGTGCAGCGAGATGTACCTGTATTGCGGGATAGCCTTGAATGAAGTTACCCAGCTTCCTGATACGGGGAACTATCTCGGGATCTATTTCTGCACTGTCGGTTCGAAAATATATGCTCAGCGAGACGCCGTTACTCAGTGCCTGCAGGGAATCGAAACCTGCTTCCAGCTTTACGGTTTGCATGTTTTGTCCAAAAACTTCCTGCAAGCGCCCAAACTCATCCTGCATGGCGACAAGTTCAGCTTTTTTTATTGCCAGGTCCTGTTCGAGCCGGGCCATGGCGAGGTCCTCTTTCTTTTCCCGGTTGCCGTACCAGGCACCTCCGGCGGCTCCGATTATGGCCCCGGGTGGACCGGCGATAAGGCCCCCAATCAGGGCGCCGATACCAAGTCCGGCTTCTTCCTTGTGGTTTTCCACGTCGCTTCGCTGCCCTGGCTGACCAGCATAAACCGCGACATTGAACAGGCACAGGCAACTCAGAACCAGGAACGTGTATTTGATCATCGTGTTCTCCTTCAATTAAATTGTTTTCGTGAAGGTATTAAAGAACCTTGATCTGGCGGGTTCGGGTCTGAACCGGGGAGAAGTGCTGATGAATTATGGCGAAAAAATGGAAATCACCCTCGTGCCTCTTTTTTCAGTAGCGGAATACGATAAAGTAAGGCAATACAGTAAAAGCCGGCAACGCGCTTTGATAGCAATGGTCAGCGTACGGCAAACGGAATAGTTTTTGAGGACATTGTAATGACTAGATTGGTGGCGCTGGTCGAGGACGAGGCGGCGATACGGGAGAATTATGAAGATGCCCTGCGGGAGCAGGGCTATGATGTGGCTACCTATGCCGACAGGAGCAGTGCGATGACGGCCTTCAATGATAAGCTTCCGGATATGGCGATAATTGATATCGGTCTTGGAGATGAAGTCGAGGGCGGTTTTGACCTGTGTCGCGAGTTGCGGCAGCAATCCTCTTCACTACCAATCATATTCCTGACGGCGCGGGACTCCGATCTCGATACCATTTCCGGCCTGCGTCTCGGTGCTGACGATTACCTCACAAAGGATATTTCCATAGCACAGGTGATGGCGCGGGTGACGGCCCTGTTTCGTCGAATTGATGCCCTGAAAGCAGGTGCACCCGAAGGCGAGATACATCGTGTGGGTGATCTCAGCATTGACATCAACAGCATGCGTGTTGAATGGAAGAAAAACCAGATTGATCTGACCCTGACTGAATTCTGGATGCTTCACTCCATAGCGAAAATTCCCGGGCATGTAAAAAGCCGGGACCAGCTCATGCAGGATGCAAATATATTCGTCGACGATGGTACTGTTACTTCACACATCAAGCGTGTGCGACGTAAATTTGAACAGGTCGATGCCGGCTTTGACAGTATAGAAACCATTTACGGAATGGGTTACCGCTGGAACAGGGGCTGGTAAAATTTTCAGGATCACCATCAGGGCCAAGCTGCTATTCCTTTCCGTCGTCATACTCGGCATTCCCTATATTGGTCTTGAATATATTCGCGAGCTGGAACGCCATTTAAGAGACGCTCTTGAAGTATCCCTGGTCGATGCGGCCAGGGGAGAAGCCGGATTGTTGCATGGACGGGTGAAGTTATTTGACATGCACGAGGATGACCCTGACAAGTCTCTCTACCTCCACTCCCTGGTGCACCCCATCCAGGTAGATGGTTATTCAAAAGACTGGAATGCCTACCTGGCATGGTCAGATCTCTACAGGGGTGATAGCGATAGCGGCAATACCGATGTCGAGTTCAGGTTGATAATCGGTCACCACGAGCAGAATTACTATGTATTGATCCAGGTAGTTGATGCGGAATTAAATTTCAGCAGGGTCAATCAAATTGAGCAGCAGCTTCATGACCAGGTCAGGCTCGTCATGCAGGACCGTCGGGGAGTATTACGCACCTATTATTTTTCACCCACAGCGCCCGGTGTCATTCGTCCCTATGCATATAGAAGCCGAATTGATGAATACGGCGATGAAACCAGCGTGCTTGAATACGCCACAAACATAAAAGGCGAATGGCAAAAATCTACAGCGGGTTACAACCTCGAGATCATAGTGCCGGCGCACCTGGTGGGTGAATACCTGGGCTTTGTTGTAAGAAACAGCGATGGTCGGGAATCGACATCCCTCGGTACGGCGGGAGTGGAAACGGAAACCCGGCCCGGGCGGCTTCTCCGCTCATCCCCGCAGATCGGAAAGATTATCTCTGCATCAAGCGACGTGGAGGGGCGCCGAACATGGGTGCTCAATCACCAGGGGCAGGTACTGTCGAGCAGTGGCTCGCTGGACAAGTCACATCCAGAGATGAAGCGAAACCTTTTTTATTCCATGATCCTTCCGGCGGTGCCAAGCAGGGTAAAGGATGACCTGGCCGGAAAATCAAGACTCAGGGGTGATGAAATCACCGCGGCACTGGACGGAAATACGCGCACCCAGTGGAGAAATTCTCCTGATGGCAAAACCGTTATCGTGTCTGCCGCTACGCCGGTGTGGGTCGATGACGAGGTGCGTGGCGTTGTGGTCGTGGAGGAAAGTAGTAGCGGAATACAGATGCTGCAGAGAAATGCCATGGTGTCCCTTTTTAACAGGACCATGCTAATCTTTGCTGTTGTCACCCTGTTGTTGCTCGGTTTTGCCACGCGCCTTTCTTCTCGTATCAGGCGCCTGAGTGAAAGCGCTGACGCAGCGATCGACGAGCACGGACGGGTTTGCGGAGAATTCGTGGTCGATAAAGCCGGTGATGAAATTGGTGATCTTTCCCGGAATTACGACGCGATTCTTGGGCGTTTGCGTGAATACAATCATTACCTTGAAAACCTTGCAGGACGTCTTTCCCATGAATTAAGAACTCCGCTGGCGGTGGTACAGTCATCCCTGGAGCAATTGCAATCACCGGATTCCGATGATGATAAAGCCGCGGTCTATCTAGAAAGGGCAAGACAGGGCATGGAAAGACTCGGGCTTATCCTGACCCGCCTGGGAGAAGCAAGCAGGCTGGAACAGGCAATGCAAAGCGCCGAGATGGAGAAAACAGAAGTGGTGCAGTTACTACGTAACTGTGTTGAAGGCTACAGGCTGGCCTACCCGGCGCAGGAATTTCAGTTCGAGTCCCGCTGTGAAGAATTGTCCACGGTACTACCACCTGATCTTTTTGTACAAATGCTGGACAAGCTGGTTTCCAACGCGGTTGATTTTTCTACCAAAGGCAAGCCGGTAAGCATCGCCATGAGCGGCAACGAGGATAACTGGCAGGTGAGTGTCAGCAACTACGGCCCCCCGTTACCAGGCGGTATGGAAGACCAGCTTTTCAATTCCATGATTTCATTGAGGGATGGTAAATCGGACCAGAGCCCACATCTCGGACTGGGCCTGTTCATCGTCAGGCTTATCGTGGAATACCTGGGAGGCTCGGTGAAGGCCAGCAACCTGCCAGGTAACGAGGGCGCCAGTTTTATCGTGAACCTGTCCAGGCCATGAGCAGTGAACCGGAACAGCGCGTGGCCCGTCGGGGCCATACAACATATCTTGTTGATCTGGCGCATGATTCCCATTAAATGGTGGTCGCGGGAATGGCCCGGCGCGAAATCTCGTGGATAGTTTGATCTTTTGCACAAAAGCGGGCAAGGAATGAGGATGTTCGCCGCTATTTTAGGTATCATGGCGGCTTAAAAATAAAGCCGCCATCATCGGTTAACTGCGCGGCAATTGTAACCACCCGCGAAGGGCGAAATTCAGCGATTCGCGAACAGGAATCGTATTCTTTGGACTGACTGGTCCTGGACAGAGTGTATAAAGGTATGTCGGAAGACAAGCAAAAATTTGTAGATCAGATTCGCAAACTCATCCCCATAAGTGAGTTATCCCCTCAGAGTCAAAATGAGCTCATCAATAGCGGACAGCTGCTGAAAGTTAAAAAGAAGGGCACGCTTTTCAACCAGGGCGACAAGGATAATTTTTCCTTCTACCTGCTCGAGGGTGAGATCGAGCTGCATGCCAATGACCAGCAACAAAATGTTATAAGTAGTGGCAGCGACAGGGCATTGTACGCCATGGCACAGCTGCAGCCGCGGCAGTTTTCAGCGAAGGCCAAGACCGATGCAGTCGTGTTTCAAATTCAGCGAGATGTCCTGGACCGCCAGATGGTACTGCAGGAAGAGGATGACCCGCTTTCCGAAGGAGGAATGGATGTCGATTCGGGTTCCGGTGAAATGGAAGTCAGCAACCTGGATGAAGAGGAAGATGTCGACTGGATGACGCGCATGTTGCAATCCGAGCTTTTTGCGAGGTTGCCGACAGCCAACATTGGCCAGCTTTTTGCGCTGCTGGAAGAAGTCAACTATCACACCGGGGATATTGTCATAAAGCAGGGAGATCCCGGGGACAAGTACTACATTATCCAGGAGGGCCGCTGCAATGTCCTTAGGACGCCACCTTCTGGCGGCAAGGACCTGAAACTTGCCACGCTTGGCGCCGGTGACAGCTTTGGCGAAGAGGCGCTGGTATCTGATTCAATAAGAAATGCCACGATCCAGATGGCCAGTGATGGCATCCTGATGGAACTCAGCAAGGAAAATTTCACCGACCTGATTCGAAATCCTTCACTGCAGTCTGTGAGTTATGAGCAGGCATTATCGTTTATTGGTGAAGGGGCCGAATGGCTGGATGTTCGTTTCAAGAAAGAGCATGAGTCCCATGCGATACCAGGCAGTGTCAATATTCCCCTCAACATGCTGCGCATGCAGGTTCAGAAACTGGATGTGGATAAAAAATACATTGTTTATTGTGATACCGGTGGTCGAAGCTCGACAGGCGCTTTTCTCCTGGCGGAGAGAGCATTTGATGTCTGGTATCTCGAGGGAGGTATCGTCAATAACCCCGAGCTGGCAGACAAGTCCGAAGTCACCCAGGTCCCGGCACAGCCTGTAAACCAGGCCCCGAAGCCTGCCCCTGAACCTGCTGCCGCCCCGGAACCTGCCGCCGCCCCCGAACCTGCCGCCGCCCCCGAGCCAGCCCCGGCACCCGCGGCGGAGGAGACACCAGCACCAGCACCAGCACCAGCTCCGGCTGAACCGGCTGCAGCTGCGGCGCCTGAAAAAGACCTGGTGGAGGAAATTTCAAAACAGGATATGGACCCGGGTGTCCGGGCGTCAGTGCTTGAAGCGGAACTGAATCGTACAAACATGCAGCTGGAGGAAGTTGAAAAGGCGAAAAAACAGGCAGACGAGTCAGTCAAGGCTGCGCAGCAGAAAGTGGAAGCACAGCTGCAGGAAGAGAGAGCAAAGATTGAGCTCGCCAAGAAGGAAGCTGAAGCCGAAGCGCAGAAACTTCGCCAGCAGGAAGAAGCGAAAGTGCAACAAATGAAGGAGGAGGCTGAGAAGCGGCTACAGGAAGAGAAAGCCCGCATGGAGGAAGTTTATAGCCAGAATGCGGCTGAAATGGAAAAGATTGAAAAGATGAAGCAGGAAGCCGAGGCCCAGGTGGCTGCCGAGAAGGCCCGGCTGGCCGAAGCGGCTGAGGCTGCGAAGAAGGAGATGGAGGAAGCCGAGGCGCTCAAGAAACAGATGGAGGCGGCGAGAGAACAGGAGCTTGAAGCTGCAAGAAAGGAAAAGCAGGAAGCGGAGGATATGAAAAAGGAGCTGGAAGCTGCCCGCAAACAGGAAGCGGAAGAGGCTGAGCGTAAGCTTGAAGAGGCGCGTCGCCTGAAGGAAGAGGTGGAAGCTTCAAGGAAGGCCATGGAGGAGGCGGCGGAGAAACGGCGTCTCGAGCAGGAAGCCATGGAGAAACAGATCCAGGAGGCTGCCCAGGCCAAGCTGGAGGAAGAGAGACGAAAGCTTTCGGAGGAGTTCGCCCGCAATAACGCTGAGATTGAAAAGGCCAAGCGCGAAAAAGCAGAGGCAGAAGCGGCCCGTCTTGCCGCGAAGGAAGAAGCGGAAAAGATCATCGCTGAGTACAAGGTTACCAAGGACCAGTCCCTCGCTGACGAAGAGGCGCGATTGCGAGCCGAGCGAATGAAGCTGGAAGAAGAGCAGCAAAAGATCAAGGAAACATTGTTGCAGGTACAAAAGACCAAGGAAGAAGCGGAGCTCGCCAAGAAAGCAGCCCTGGCCGAGGTGGCGGCACTCAAGACAAAGCTTGCGGACGAGGCGGCTGCCGACAAGGGCAACCTTGACCAGGAAATAAAGGATGCTGAAGAAAAGGTAACCAGGGCGGCAAAGGAAATTGTGCAGGCCCAGCAGGCGCAGGTCAAAGCCGTTGCGGCAAAGAATATCAATGCTGTAGACCTGCAAAAGAAAAAGGAAAAAGAAGAAGAGTTACGTCGACAACTGGAAGCCGATCTTTCCGACTTCAAGCGCGAGAGAGACGAAGAAGAAGCGTCGTACGACTCGACCACGATCCTGGAAAAAATGAAGCGCATCAAGGAAAGCGCGGAAGCCGCAAAAAAGGAAGAACAGGACAAGAATAATAACCTGCTTGATGATATTGCCGCACAACTGGGTGGCGATTAGCTGTTCACAACAAGCATTTCTTCAAACTTCAATCAAGATAGAATAGATCGATATGAGCGATAGAATAGTTTTACGCGTGGGTGAATCATTAGTAGCTGGCGGACCTCCGGGCACTGCTGCAGAACCGGAAGTAGTTATTGGCGAGATGGATGGGCCCGTCGGTACCGCGTTTGCCACTCTCATGGGAGACCAGGTCAAGGGCCACTCCAGGGTCCTGGCGATACTCAACACCGATATCATGGTCAGGCCGCCAACCCTGATGGTCAGCAAGGTGACAGTAAACAAGGAAAGGTACACCAATATTCTCATGGGTACCGTGCAGGGTGCTATCGCTAATGGTGTGCTGGACTCCGTGCGCAATGGCGATATTCCAAAAGAAAAAGCCAACGACCTGGGTATCATTGTCTCGGTATGGCTGAATCCCATGGTTGCAGATGCTGACGACCTTGATCACAAGATCCTTTTCGATATTCATCGTAAAGCCACCGCCAGTGCCATCCACAAGGCGATGAACCACGAGCCGAATATTGACTGGTTATTGGAAAACCAGGAATCCATTACCCACAAGTACTACCAGATGGGGCTGGATGGAAAGATCTAGATACCTTTCTTAATGACACATCTCGATAAGCAGGAATACGGGTGTTTGCCAGGCAGGCGCCCGCTTGTCCTGCTACTACTCCTGTTAACCAGCGTTTCAGCGCAGGGCTATTACGAGCCACGTCCTGTTATTCGAATGTCCGATATCCTGACCTCGCAACAGGCCCAGTCCCTGTATCATCGAGTAGAGGATATTGAACTCAGCGGTAAATTTTTTGACTTTCGCGTTCACAGTGACATGGGTACCTACAACATCAGTTCGATGGCCATGTTCAGGAAACGCGTCGAGGAGATATCCACATTGTCACAGGCAATGAACCAGGTTCGTGATGACGACCGGGGGTTATCGAATGAACTCCAGGGGCAGTTCAGTATTCGAGCCGATTCTGCCATTGATATTATCAGCAGGCCGGTGGAGTCCGCGGCAGACCTTGCAGGACAGTTCGCAGACAACCTCGAAGAAACCCTGACCGGGCAGAGCAGGCGCACGACGCGAGGCACAGCCAGCTACCTGGTGCAGGAATCCAGTGACCCGGTTGCAGCAATGCATAAAAGAAATATCGCCAGCCAGTGGGGGCTTGATGTTTACTCGAGTAACCTGAACGTACAGCAATTTCTTAACAGCATAACCCGCGCACGAAGTGGTGGAAAAATCTCTGCCGGTACTCCGACCTTGCGTAGTCAGATCAAGAGACCGCCAAAGGCTGCCGATGTGCAGGTAGAGTCGACTACGGCATACCTGTTAAAGAGCAAGGGTGTCCAGGAACTGCAGCAGGTCAATCGGCAACTTCTTGAGTCCATGAACGTTAATGAGTCCACGATCGATCGTTTTCTAAATCAGTCAACATTTTCCCCGAGACACCAGACAAGGATTTGCCATTACCTTGACGCAATAAGCGGACTAAGAAACCGCGGCGCCTTTATCGAGGCCGCGCTCGCTGCCGAGGATGAAGTCATGGCTCTTGCTTTTGACGAGAGTGCCATGATGCTGAAACATTACCATGAAGAAATCGGTGGATTGAACAAGCTGAATGCCGGGGCCGAAGTGCTGGAGGCGGTGGGTAATGATCGTCGTATTGCTTATTTCGTTCCAGTCGACATGATTTACTGGTCCGAGGAAACCGAGAGCCTGTTTGATTCGCTTCAAAAAAGGGCAATGCAATCCGGTTTTTCTACCTGGGAACTGGTCACCGCTGGCAGGCTCACCCCGGAGGCACGTAAACAACTTCAGCAGAGAAAGTTTGTCGTCAGGGAAACCTTCGTCGATCGTTAAATTTCTTCAGCTGCCCGGCATCATGGGCAAAACTGGTGCAGTATGGCGACAGCTGCCAGTAAACTGGCAATGCAAAATCGATCACTTGTTTTATAGTGATTTGTCATGTTGATCCGGTAATCCCCTGAAACCCTTCAAATATAGCGATTTCTTACTCCTGTAACATCTGAATGGCACACTAGTTGCTGCTATATTTAATAGAGTATGAGTGCAAATACATTTGAACTGGAGCCTTAACATGACGCCGACTAATGTATTACCGTTTCCCGATATTCAGCATGCCCGTTACTGTGGCGAATGCCCTCACTGCGGAAAGAATGATGGTTATGTGAATCTTGGGCTCGAGCACTGGTTCATTTGTCGAGAACACAAGACCAAGTGGCTGGGTGGGGCCAACCTGTTTGATGGCTGGATGAATCAAACGGTGGCTCAAACGCAAAGTGCGGAAGCATTGTTGCGGGAATACCGCGAGGTATCGCCATTTCACAAGCCTGCAGACAAGGTCTCGACAAGTGTGCTGAAGTGTTCCTGAAAGACTAGGCTTGTACAGCGGACGAGCGTCCAGGAGACGCCCGATACTCCGCTAACCCTGGACTACCGCTTCGTCTCAGAACCGGTAGCCGATTCCTGCCCCGATCACAAAGGGGCTGATGTTTGTATCCACCCTTAGATTTGTCCCGGCAAGTGGTCCGCCGTTCAGGAACAGGCTTGCCTCAGTATCGATATCGATATACTTGAGGTCAATATTGAAATACCAGTTGTCCCGCCAGTCGATATCCACGCCAGCCTGCACAGCCCAGGTCCATCCGTTTCGAGTATTGACATGAACCGGGCCACCAACTGCCTGTTCCAGGCGGCTCGTGGCATCGTCCCAGAGGAAGGCGGTGTAATTGACGCCGACACCGGCGTAGGGACGGATTTTACTCTCCGGTGTAAAGTGATATTGCAGGGTGACGGTTGGCGGCAAGACCCAGGTATCAAATATCTTGAAACCGTCTGTCAGCTCCGAACCAGCACCGGGCACCAGGGCTCCTACCAGGGTAGACAGGCCATCATCCTTGAGCTTGACACTGTGGTTGGCTATTCCGGCTATCGCCTCTACGCCGAGGTGGTCTGTCAGCATGTAGGTTATATCGAGTTCAGGAACAATAGCCGTATCCACGTTTACCCTTGAAGACTCGCCGCCGTTAAGACTTTGAACAGTGCCAAGGCCGGCAACCCGGACCTGGTCACTGTCGTCATCGGGTGTAATGGCAATACCACGTAGCCTGACGAGAATGTCACCTTTTTCCGCCATCACCGAGGGGATGAAGAAATTAATTAACAATAAAGACAGTACAAGTTTTTTCATTTTAGATACTCCTTTCAAGCAATAGATAATTCTGAAACCAGTTAGTGTGCCTATGCGGCCACGTAAGCGCCGCCTGGAGATTCAGCGAGGTAATCAAGCAGTGCTTCATTGCTACAATGATTCGGCACTGCCTGTTGCGATTTTTTAAGCAGTACAAGGCAGTTCTCTGTCTTACTGCATGATTCACACTGGCGAACTGCATTCTCGATGGTGGATACCGGGGCCAGGTGCAGCCATTGCTCCAGCGATACGTCTTTTTGTTGAAGCAACTTGAAAAGCGGTATTAGTCGAATACGCTGGCCAAACTGCCGGCGAAGTTCGTTGGCACGGCGATAGTTGCCGTGGATGGCGGTAAACAGGCTGAGACCGGTGAATACCAGCAGGATTGATAGTATTGCCAGGAAGATCATTGACAGGTAATTCATTATTTATTCCGTATTTATGTAAAAATTCTCCCTGTATTATGCGCATTGCTGCAGTGCACGATTTGATTTGGATCAAAAGCTGTGTGCATTATTAGGGGATGTGGCCCCGGCGGGAGAAATCCGGGGAGAGTGGGGGCTTTCAAATAAGAACAGGATGAAGCTGTGAGGGCTTCCTTGTATATTTCATTACAGGTATACCGGGGTAAGTAAACAATGGGGGAGAAACAGAAGCTGGCGCTGGCCTTGTTGCTTTTTGTGTGCGTGCTATTTGCCGCATTCCTCGTTACCTTTGCATTTTTTCCTTCGCTTTACCACGTGCCGCTTTTTGATTCCCGGCTGACACTGGGAATACCACTGGCCTTTCTTTTCGTGGTGACAATATTCGCACTCATGGTCTTTTACGTACGCAAACAATAAAGAAGAAAAGCAATGCCATGGAATTGAATGTAACAGCGGTCACACTGTTTGTTGTCTTTGTCGGCTTTACACTTTTTATCACCTGGCGCGCCGCCAGGTATTCAAAAACAGCTTCCGACTTCTATGCCGCGGGCAGTCGAATCAGCGGTCTTGTAAACGGCGTTGCCATCTCCGGCGATTTCATGTCTGCAGCAACATTTCTCGGTATTGTTGGCCTTATTTATACCTCGGGTTTTGATGGGCTCATTTATATCGTCAGTCCCATGGTTGGTCTGGCCATAGTCATGTTTTCCATGGCCGGGCCGTTTCGAAACCTGGGAAAATTCACCCTCTCAGATGTAGTGGCATTCAGGCTTGAAGAATTACCCATACGTACATTTTGCGCTATTTGCTCGCTGGTGATCGTTGTGCTCTACCTTATCGCGCAGTTTGTCGGGGCAGGAAAGCTGGTACAGCTCCTGTTTGGCCTTGATTACAGCACGGCCGTCATCGTAGCGGGCGTGCTTACCATGACCTATGTAGCCGTTGGCGGAATGCTTGCGACAACCTGGATACAGGTCACCAAGGCAGTCATGATGATCAGTGCAATCACATTTATGTCTATAATGATCATGTCCCGCTTCGGTTTTAGCTTCATCGAGCTTTATGATGGCGTGGCAATGACTCACCGGCTTGGCGCCACCGTACTCGGCCCCGGCGCTTACCTGAAAGATCCTTTCTCTATTTTATCCCTGGCGATGGCCCTGACGCTTGGGTTTGCGGGACTGCCCCACGTATTGATGCGGCTGTTTACCGTACCCGATGCACGGCAGGCCAACATTTCCGTAATTTATGCCACCGCCTGTATCGGTTCTGCCTTTGCCATGGTGTTTTTTGTCATCGGCTTTGGTGCAATTGTCCTGCTGCCGCAGTACCCTGAATTTTACGACGCCTCGGGCAAGTTGCTGGGCGGCAACAACATGGTCTCCATCCATTTATCGAGGGTGATTGGCGGCGACGTGTTTTTCGGTGTTATCTCCGTTGTTGCCTTTGCCACCATTCTTGCCGTGGTTGCCGGCCTGATCCTCGCCGGCGCGTCTGCAGTTTCCCATGACCTTTACGCCAATGGCCTGCTGAAAGGGAAGGTGTCAGAAAGCGCAGAGGTAAGAATTACCCGCATAGCAACGGTGGTGCTGGGTATTAGCGGTATCATGCTGGCGCTGGCGTTTGAGGACCAGAATATCGCCTACATGATTTCCATGGTTTTATGCGTGTCGGGCAGTACCAATTTCCCCATTCTCATACTTTCGCTGTACTGGCGCGGCCTGACAACACGTGGTGCCATACTGGGAGGCCTCGCAGGCTTGCTGTTATCGGTGGGACTGATCATTGTCGGGCCAACAATCTGGGTGGAAATCCTCGGTAATGCAAAAGCCCTGTTCCCCTACAAGTACCCGGCACTGGTGTCCGTGCCTGCGGCGTTTGTGGGAATGTGGCTGTTCTCAATACTGGATGGCAGCGAGAGAGCGAGGAAGGAAAAAAATAGATTTGACCACCAGTTCTCGATTGCCTTTGAACAGCCCGGTAAGTAAAGACGAGAAAGGAACACGGTAAAGCATGAGTAAAGATATTAAAACCCTGATAAACGACAGCTCCATGTCGTCGTTCCAGGTCCTGGCGGTGAGCATCTGCGTGATGATAAACATGCTGGATGGTTTTGACGTACTGGTAATGTCATTTACCGCGCCCAGTATTTCCAACGAGTGGTCACTTGATGGCAAATCCCTTGGCCTGCTCTTTAGTGCAGGCTTTGTCGGCATGGCCATAGGCGCTGCATTTCTCGGCCGTTTTGCAGACTTCTATGGGCGACGCCTGCTGATTATTCTTTGCCTGCTAATTGTCACCGTGGGAATGTTGATATCTGCTGTAAGCACAGGATATTACATGCTCGCCGCGGCACGCCTGTTTACCGGACTTGGTATCGGTGGCGCTCTCGCCAGTCTCAATTGTATTACCGCTGAATACAGCTCCGACAAGTTTCGCGGACTCAGTATCAGTATCCTGCAGGTGGGGTATCTCATTGGTGGTGCTATTGGAGGGGCGACAATTGGCGCACTGATACCGGAGCTTGGTTGGCGACCCATGTTCATGCTCGGCGCATTGCTGTCCCTGCTCATGATCCCGGTCGTCATCTGGCGTTTGCCGGAATCCATGGATTACCTGCTGGCCCGCAGGCCGGAAAACGCCCTGGAAAAGGTCAATGGATTGCTGGTGAAAATGGGACATGACCCGGTCGCGCAGCTTCCCGATCCGGAACCGGGTAACGAAGTATTACAACCCGGTGTGCGAACTCTTTGGAAGCCGGAATATCGTCGAGCGACATTACTACTGTGGACCGGTTTTTTCATGGTTATGGCGGGTGTTTATTTCGTACTGAGCTGGACACCAAAATTACTGACCCTGGCTGGACTGAGCGAAACCGAGGGAATTTCCGGGGGGCTGGTGTTACAGCTTGGTGGTATCCTTGGCCAGGTCATTTTTGGAATTTTGTGTATAAAACTACTGAGCAAGTGGCTGTCAGTATCATTCATGTTTTTCTCGGCGTTTTTTATGTGCCTCTTTGCCCTGTTCGCGAGCGATCTGAACACGGCCATTTATCTTGGCGCCTTTATCGGGTTTTTCCTTTTTGGTTCCATCAACGGCCTGTACGTACTCAGCCCGGCCCTGTACCCGGCGGAAATTCGTACTACGGGAATAGGCTGGGGAATTGGCGTAGGTCGCATAGGCGCGATAATTGCGCCTTTTGTGACCGGTGCCTTACTCGACATGGGGTGGGAAAGCTCAAAGCTATACATCGTTTTCGCCGTGCCAATGTTGCTTGCCATGTCCGCGGTGCTCTATTTCGGCCGAAAGTAATACTTCCTGGCTCGCCAGGGACACTTTTCAATGTACCGACTTTATGCAAATAAAAAGGAATATTTGCAGTATTAGCCTGTCTTACTCGAAAATCTCCATAAAATATCGCAAGATATTCTTCAGTCTCAAATTAAGAAGTGAATTAGTGAAGAAATCCGCAGTTACTGTCGGAATGTTGCTGGCCACCATCCTTTTAGGAGGGTGTAGCCGTTCAGCCATCACACCCGGTGTGAGAGACAGTCATGCCCCCGGTAACTGGGCGAATGAGACTACCCTGGAAAAAGTAAGCGAGGCCTGGTTAAAAGATTTCAATAACACGGCACTGGAAAACATGGTGGCCACAGCCATGCAAAATAACTTTCGTCTCGCACAGCAGGAGCAACGAATTGCACAGGCGCGTCAGTCTGTCATCGTCAGTGGCGCCAGCCGTTATCCCGAGTTTAACCTGACATCAACTGCATCGCGACAGCGGCAGGTTTTTGCCGAGCGACTGATCGGGCCCAATAATAATTTTCAAATCAGTGGTGAGCTGAGTTTTGAACTTGATCTCTGGGGAAGGTTGGCCGACACACAGAGGCAGGCGACTCTCAACCTTGCGGCGGAAGAGGCGGGCTACAGGCAGGCGAGGAATTCACTTGCGGCTGACGTGTCCCGGGCATGGTTTAACGTTATCAGCGCTGCGCAATCCCTGAACCTGTTCCAGGAGAGACTTGAAAACCTGAATGTTGATATGGATATCATCGAAAGAGCGTATCGGCAGGGATTAAATTCGGCACTGGATGTATATCTTACCCGTACAACTGTAGAGCAGGAACGTTCCCGCATTGCCCAGCAGCAACAAACATTGCTTGAGAACAGGACAGCATTGCAGGTATTGATGGCTGAATACCCGGATGGTGCAATTGAAACAGGCGAGAATCTTCCCATGCTGACGCAATCGATTCCCGCTGGATTGCCATCGGAACTTGTCAGCCGACGACCGGATTTGCAGCAGGCGTGGTATTCACTGCTGTCGGCGGATGTTGGGCTTGCGATTGCTCACAAGCAGCGATTTCCAAGGATCTCACTCGCAGCCTCGGCCAGTGATGCGTCCAACGAATTGAGCCAGTTGCTGGATGGTAGTCCGCCGGCCTGGTCACTGCTCGGAAACCTGAGCCAGCCACTTTTTAATGCAGGCAGGTTAAAGGCCGAGGAGGAGCGTGCTCGAAGCCAGGTGGTGCAGGCGGAAAAGCAGTACCTGGAGTTGCTTTACCAGGCCTTTTCCGAGGTTGAAAACACCATTTCCAGGCAGTCCGCATTACGAGACCAGTACCAGGCTACTCTTGAAGCCGAGAAGCACGCGTCTTCGGCATTTGAGCTGGCCTTTGAACAGTACCAGCGTGGGCTTGTCACATATACCACGGTGCTGGAATCGCAGCGGCGGGCATTTGACGCACAGTCCTCGGTAATCGAGTTGCGCAACCAGCTTCTGCAAAACAGGATTAATCTTTACCTGGCCCTGGGCGGAAACTTTGACGTGGAAAATTCCTGAATAATGGCTATGAAGAAACTTGCTCCTCTCGTCATACTGCTCCTCCTTGGAGGTATAGCATTTGTCGTGCTAAAGAATCCGCCAGAGGCAGAGCGTATTCGACCAGTGCAGGAGCCGCAGATGACGGTGGATGTGCTAACCCTTGACCGTCGCCCGTACCATGTAAAGCTGGAAAGCTATGGCACCGTCCAGCCTCGCACCCGCAGCATGCTGGTGGCACAGGTCGACGGTGAAATTACCGGGATCAGTGACAGCCTGCGCGAAGGTGGATTCTTTGAAGAAAATGATCCCCTGCTAAGCATCGACAGCAGGGACTATGAAGCTGATGTAAAAATTGCTGAAGCGTCACTGATGGATGCAAGGCAGGCCCTGGCGCAGGAGGAAGCACGAGCTGTGCAGGCGCTGGAAGACTGGAATCGTCTTGGAAACCAGGGTGACGCGCCCGACCTGGTGCTGCGAAAGCCGCAGCTACTTGCGGCTGAAGCGCGTGTTATTTCAGCGGAATCAGCGCTGTCGAAGTCAAAACTTGAGCTGGAGCGCACCCGTATTCTCGCGCCATTCGCAGGTCGGGTCATGAACAAGATGGTAGACGTGGGCCAGGTGGTGGGAAGAAATTCTCAGCTGGCCGAAGTGTATGCGGTAGACTACGTGGAAATCCGCTTACCCCTGCGTAACCGCGACCTTGCATTTATCGATCTTCCTGAAGACTATCGGTTCAGTAGCGAGCAGCAGGCTGATGGCCCCGAAGTCGCAATACACTCCGAGCTGGCCGGTGGCACTACGTGGATCGGAAAAGTCGTGCGAACGGAAAGTGCCATTGACGAGAGTGCCCGGCAGTTACACGTGGTTGCACAGATTGACGATCCCTTTGGTAGTGGCGCCGAGGGTCGAACGCCGCTGAAAATTGGTCAGTATGTCACGGCGCAACTTGGCGGAAAGGAGCTTGCTACCGCCCTGGTCATTCCTAACCGCGCGATTTACCAGGGAAGTTATGTATACATCGTTGAAGATGGGGTTTTGCAACGACGGGACATTGATATTGCCTGGCAAAACCAGTCCGAGGCTCTCATTGAACGTGGTCTCGAGGCTGGAGACAGGCTGGTCCTGACACCCCTCGGACAGGTAACTTCCGGGGTACGGGTCAGCGTGAGTACCGAGAAATCCACTTCGTCCCGGGACACGGCCTCTACATTAATGCCTAACCCTGGAACCTGATCATGATTGCCTGGTTTGCACGGAACGATGTTGCCGCCAACCTGTTACTGGTTGGCATCGTGGTCTGTGGCCTTTACTCCCTGTTGTACCTGCTAAAGTTCGAAATATTTCCCGAGGTAGAACCCAGTGTTATCACGGTTGCGGTGCCGCTTCGTGGCGCAACCCCGGAAGATATTGAACTTGGTGTGGCGATTCGTATTGAAGAAGCAGTACAGGACCTGGAGGGGATCGACAAGATAACCAGCCGCTCTGTGGAAGGCAGCACCTCGGTGGCTATCGAGGTTGATTCTGACTACGAGCCGCGTGAATTACTTAATGATGTAAAAAACCGTGTTGATTCCATCAATACTTTTCCAGCGGATACCGAGAAACCTGTAGTCAGCCTGTCTCAGTTCACCCACGAGGTGATATCAGTGGTGGTTGGCGGTAACTATAACGAAAAGGAAATTCGAAGTTACGCAGAACAGGTCAGGGAGGATTTACTAAGGGTCGACGGCATCACCCAGGTCAAGCTGGATGCGGTTAGAAAATATGAAATCAGTATCGAAGCATCCCAGGATCGCTTGCGTGACTTCAACCTGAACCTTGCCGACATTGCGCAGGCGGTACAGCGTAGCTCTCTCGATATTTCGGCAGGAAATGTCAGGACCGATGGCGGGGATGTGCTTATCCGTTCCAAGGGGCAGGCTTACCGCCGGGTTGATTTTGAAGACATCGTGGTCAAGACCAATGTGGATGGCACCATTATTCGTGTTGCAGATGTCGCTACCGTGAACGATGGTTTTGAAGAAGTGTCATTGCGCACGGGGTTCAATGGCGATTACGCGGGCCTGATACAGGTGTATCGTATTGGCGATCAAAGCGCCCTGGAAATCGCGGAAAAGGTTCGAAATTACATCGCCGAGCGCCAGGCCGACTTGCCTGTAGGGATCACACTTTCCTACTGGGATGACAATTCCACCATACTCAAGGGACGTCTCAGTACCCTCACCAACAATGCCATACAGGGTGGCTTCCTGGTCATACTGCTGTTATCACTGTTTCTACAACCGGCCGTGGCTTTCTGGGTGTTTATCGGCATACCCGTAAGTTTTCTCGGTGCCCTGATGACCATGTCCATATTTGGTACCAGCATCAACATGATGAGCCTGTTCGGTTTTATAATCGTGCTGGGCATCGTGGTCGATGATGCCATCGTCACCGGGGAAAATGTTTATACGCGGATGCGGGAAGGGGGCGATCGCCTGCAGGCGTCGATTCTCGGCACAAAGCAGGTGGCCATACCAGTTACCTTTGGAATCCTGACCACCGTTGCCGCTTTTGCTCCGCTCGCTTTCATCGAGGGCCGAATGGGTGACTTCATGGCGCCGATACCTGCGGTCGTGATCCCATGCCTGCTGTTCTCACTTGTCGAGTCAAAGCTGGTGCTTCCGGCGCATTTAAAGCACATTAACGTCGGCAGTGTTGAGAAAAACGCGAGCTTTTTGACTCGCTGGCAGCGTGCATTTGCCTCGGGCTTTGAAAATTTTATTATCAGCTACTACAAACCCTTGCTGCAGTTCTCGGTGAGCAACCGCTATTCTGTGCTGGCCACCTTTATCGGCGTGCTGATACTGACAATCGCGCTGGTGACCAGTGGCTGGGCCAAGTTTGTATTCTTTCCCCGGGTTGAAGGGGACTTTGCCATTGCGCGGCTGGAGATGCCGGTGGGCACGCCGTTTGATGTCACTGACAGGAACATTGCCCGTATCAGGGATGCCGCCTTTGAGTTACAGAAAAAATACACCGATGGCGAAGGTGGTGAATATATTATCCAGAATATTCTTTCCATCACGGGTTCTGCAGGCCCACGACAGGGAAACGCGGATCATTTTGGACGCGTGGTATTTGAGACGATTCCATCGGATGAACGCAAGGTTGCAGTCAGCACCAAGGCCATGGTGAAAGAATGGCGCAAGCTGATAGGAACCATCCCCGGGGCTGAATCCCTCACTTTCAAGGCAGAGCTTATTCACACTGGTGATCCCATTGATGTGCAATTCAGCGGACCATCACTTGATGAACTTTCTGAGCTTGGTGACCTGGTCAAGGCCCGACTTGCCACCTACCCGGACGTTTTTGATATCCAGGACAGCCTGGCCGACGGCAAGGAAGAGTTACGCATTGAGTTGACACCACAGGGGCACGTCATGGGCCTAACCCGGGCAGACATTGTCAGCCAGGTAAGCCAGGCTTTTCGCGGATTCGAGGCACAGCGTATTCAAAGAGGCAGGGATGATATTCGTGTGCTGGTGAGATTGCCAAAGGAAGAACGCAGTACCGTGGCCACGCTTGATGAATACCTGATAAATACGCCGGATGGTCGACGTATACCCCTGTCACATGTCGCGACCATGCTCCCTGACAAGGGACCATCGACGATCACGCGAATAGACCGTTATCGTACGATGAACGTGACCGCAGACGTGGACAAGGACAAGGTAAACATGACCGTGGTTAACAACGATCTCAGGGAATATATTGATGCATTGCTGCTGGCTTACCCTGGCGTGACTTATTCCTTTGAGGGTGAAGCAAAACACCAGCGGGAATCTTTTGGCAGCCTGCAGGTGGGATTGATCATCCTGCTTTTTGCAATCTATGTTTTACTGGCCTTACCACTTAAATCTTATATTGAACCCCTGATTATAATGTCGGTGATTCCTTTCGGTTTAATTGGCGCTGTCATGGGGCACTGGATCATGGGCAGGGAGCTAACCTTCCCCAGCATCCTCGGCCTGATGGCGTTGATTGGCGTGGTGGTGAATGATTCGCTGGTGCTGGTAGATTATATCAACCAGCGAAAGAATGCCGGTGCCTCGCTCATTGATGCAGTACTGAGTGCCGGGGTTGCCAGGTTTAGACCTGTGTTCTTAACATCTCTCACTACCTTTTTTGGATTGCTGCCGCTGATGTTTGAAAAGTCTGTACAGGCGCAGTTCCTGATCCCCATGGGTATTTCGCTGGGATTCGGGATCCTTTTTGCGACCCTGATTACCCTGATCATGATTCCAGCCAATGTGCTGATCGTTGATGATCTGCAAAAATACCTCCGGACAATGTACCGGGGTGATGCATCCAGTGCTCATACTGCCTGAGCTTTTATAAACCTTTTTATTCCATGGCGGTCAAACAGGGCATGACAGGAAAAATTATTTATTCTGCAGTTCTATTTCTACTGGCCACTACTGCAATCGCAGAAAGCGAACAGGACCTCGAGGTGCGTCCGGGCGAAGAGGCAGACACCTGTGATGAAACTATCGCGCAGGTTCGCGTGGCGCTGGATAACGTGGGAGCCGGTGGTTTGCTGACCGTTGAGCTATATAACGATCCAAAACATTTTTTGCGTAAGAAGGGCCGGTTAAAAAGGATCCGTATTCCCGCCGAGCATGAACAGCACAGGGTTTGTTTTAACCTGGATGAAAGTGGCAGCTATGCTGTAGTGGCTTACCACGATCTGGACGCCAATCGAAAACTGAAGAAAAAATGGAACATGATGCCCAAGGAGCCCTTTGGTCTTTCGATGAATCCTGAACCCAAATTTGGATTTCCAAAGTTTGAAGATTCGGCTTTTACCACCGACGAGCTCGGTAAGAATATCGAAATAACGCTGATCGATCCCTGAGCCCTGCTGACGTCAGTCCGTTGCGACCGGCATCTTGAGCAGGGCTCGAAAACGGGCACGAGTATCAAAGACCGCCTCGCCAGCGAGAGAAAGATTCGGAAAGCGTTGCAGCAATGCGGGAATGGCAATCCTGGCTTCCAGCCTCGCCACGTTCAGGCCAGCACAAAGATGTATCCCGCCGGCAAAGGCATGGTGGTCCCGCGGATTTCGAGTGACGTCGAGACTGTCCGCTTCCGCGTAGACCCCGGGATCGCGGTTTGCCGCCCCGATCCCCAGGTGCAGGTTCGCACCCGCGGGGATTAGCTGGCCACCAATTTCAACATCCCTGGTTGCCAGGCGGTTGCCCAGCTGCACGGGACTTTCATACCTGAGGAATTCTTCTACGGCAGAGCTGATGAGCTCCGGTTGCGACTTCAATAATTCCAGTTGCGCCGGGTTTTTCAATAATGCCAGCGTGCCATTGGCGATGAGATTGGTAGTGGTATCGTGCCCGGCGTTGAGCAGGAAAATCACCTGGTGATAAAGCTGCTCATCGGAAAGACGAAAGCCTTCGGACTCCCAGCGGATAAGACGGCTGAGGATATCGTCGTCATCATCACTCAGGTTACGCCGCCGTTCATCGACAAAGCCGTCAAGGTAATCAAGGAATTCCCTGACACACTGGTTGCCGAGCTCAAAGCGATCAGCCGGAAGGTCAAATTCCAGGGCCCCGAGAATGGCCACCGCCCAGCGTCGAAGCAGGAGACGGTCCTCTCTCGGTACACGCAGCAGGTTGCTGATGACTTCGATGGGGATAATGCTGGCAAAGTCGTCAACGAAATCAAACTGCTCACGCTCCTGCAAACCGTCAAGAAGGTCCTCTACCAGGTCTACCAGGCTGGCTTCCATGGCTACCACGGTTTTCTGGGAAAGTGCATCACCTATCGCCTTGCGTACATGTGTATGCAGCGGTGGGTCGTTAAACACCAGGCTGGTGGTATGGTGCTCATACAGGAGGCTGTCGCCAAACAGGGGCTTGAACAACTCTTTCTTGTCCGAGCTAAAGGTCTTGTGGTCCCTGTACACCATGCGCAGATCAGCATGCCTGCCAAGGAACCAGGAGCCATCCGGGCACCGGTGAACCGGGTCATTTTCCCGAAGCAGGCTATAGTAGGGATAGGGATTTTCGTAAAAATCCCCGGGAAGCTTGCGCGGGTCAAAACTATCAATAAACGCCTGGTCCTGGCTGGAAAGACCGCCCATTTAAGAAACTCCGGGTAAATAAGGGATTATACTGGATACGCATGAATTAACAGCCCGGGCAGTGCTTGTCTACACCGATGAAATTCCACTGTTTTTTCAATTTGTTGGCTGGATTGAAGCAAGCACTGATCTGGCATAGACTTGAACGCACTATTTCAAAACAAGCAGGTACAGGAGAAAGAAGATGAGTACGTCCTGGGATAACGATAAGTTAATTTATGTAAACATGACCGACCAGACTGTTTCGGTACAAGACTACCCCGCGGAATGGAAGCTTCTTGGAGGTCGCGCATTATCGGCAAAACTCATGCTCAAGGAATGTGATCCGACCTGTGACCCGCTTGGTCCTGACAACGTACTTGTTCTCGCCGCGGGCGTGGTGTCCGGTACATCAATGCCCACATCCGGACGTATATCCGTTGGCTGCAAAAGCCCCCTGACAGGAGGCATAAAAGAGGCCAATGCCGGTGGTGAGCCAGCCGCTGACCTCATGAAGCTGGGCTACAGGGGCATCGTGGTTACCGGGCAACCTGCTGACAGGGAAAAGCGCTGGGGATTGGAGGTCGATGCTGAAGGTGCGCGACTGATTGATGCCACGGAGTACAAGGGCATGTGGAATTATGCCAGCTGCGAAAAACTGCTGGCCAATTATCCTAAATCTGCATCAGCAATCAGTATCGGACCTGCCGGAGAAATGATGGCCAAGGGTGCCTCAGTAGCCTGTACCGATCGCGATAAGGAACGGCGTCCGGCAAGGCACGCAGCGCGCGGCGGTGTAGGCGCAGTGATGGGTTCAAAGTGCCTGAAATGGGTTGCTATCGATCCAGGCAAAAACCCGGTTCGAAAACCGGAAGATTCAAAAGCGCTGGCAAAATACATCAAGGAATTCAGCAAGAACTACCTGGCAAGCCGGCATGAAACTTTCAAGTATGGCACCAGTAGCGTGGTCCCGGTTGCCAACATGCTACATACCTTTCCCTACAAGAATCGTATTGATGGACGAAACCCTGAGTTTGAAAAACTCGATGGCGCGCGAATCATCGAATCTTTTGATGAACGGGGTGGAGGGATGCATAACTGCATGACCGGTTGCATCGTCAAGTGTTCAAACATCGTACATGACTCGGATGGCAATTACGTAACGTCTGCCCTGGAATTTGAAACCCTGACGTTGCTGGGTTCTTGCTGTGCCATCAATAACTGGGAAGATGTCGCCGATCTTGACCGTCTTTGCGATGAACTGGGTCTTGACACAATCGAGACAGGTGCGGCGATATCGGTATTAATGGATGCCGGTGGCATGGAATGGGGTGACGCAGAAGCCGCCAAGAAATTACTTGCCGAGGGCGTAACCGGTGGTAATAACGATGCCGTGGATGTCGCCAATGGTGCGGTGGCCGTTGGAAGTGCACGTAACCATGAGCGTGTACCTGTGGCAAAGGGACAGGCCATGCCTGCCTGGGATCCGCGACCCCTGCTTGCCGCTGGTATCACCTATTGCTCAAGTGCAATGGGCGCAGACCATACAGCGGGGCTTGTGATTGATCCCGAGATTAGTGGAGAAGCAGCGGCCGTAGCATCGCAGGAGGTGCAGATCATAAATGCGCTCTGTGACACATCAGGTTTTTGCATGTTTCTTGGCCCGACTATTGATGAGCATCGTAATTTTTTCAGCATCCTGTTTAACGAAGAAGTGAGCAATGAACAACTGGCCGACATTGGCTGGCAGTGTCTTGTTGATGAGTGGGCATTTAACGAAAAGGCCGGGTTCACAGAGAAAGATGACGATATGGCTGAATGTCTCAAGACGGAAGCGATTGGCGAAAATAAGGACAGGGTTTTCAATATTTCTGCCGAGCATATCGCCATGGCAAAGGTGAGACAGCCAAACACGGAGAACTTCTACCACGCTTCACCGGCCGGTTAGCAGCAGCGTTATAATCCCGGGTAAGAAAGGGCGAGAGTACTCGCCCTTTTTTTATTTCGTGTCGTGAATTTAGCGACAAATTGCTAAATCGCTGATTTATTGCAGAAAATCGACTATCTGAGGTATTGTTTAAAGTGTTAAACCCTTAACACTTTTGCTGCTTTTTTCTGTGAACCCTATCTCGCCCTTGAATATCAATCACAGGGAGGATCATTTCTGCTGACAAGTGGCACAGGCCTTGCCTGTAATATTATTTACACACCTGGATGCCAGGGCCGGCGATAATCTTGAGTCAGTCAAGAATGACAGGTAATTATAAATTTTAAGCTACCGGGTAGTTAATGGTGAATACAAATACAAACTTGAATGTTTCAACGGATGAACACATAGACATAGTAGAACTAAAAGGATTCTCACGCAGCGTCGCCGAGCTTGAATGGTTGTTGCTGATACTGGTGATTCTTTACCTCGTGGTGCCGGGAAACCTGGTCGTCAATGAAGCAGCAATTATCAAGTCGGCACTCGGTTTTGGCCTTTTTGTTCTTGGGTTTCGTTATCTTAATTTTTACCGCCTCGAAGCGCGCTGGAAACTTGGAATAGAGATCTGGGCAATGGTGATTTTTATCACCATTGTATTGTGGTATGCGGGCAAGGTTCACAGTCCACTACTCAACCTTTACCTGCTGGTCATTATAACCAGCGGTCTCACCATGGGAAAATTGTCCACCGTATTTATCCTGGCAGCGATAAGCAGTGCATATCTTTTCATGGGCTTTCCCAGTTATTTCACTTCTGAATTTTCTGTCGAGCAGTTTGGCGTGATCATGTCTGTTTTTGCGCCTTACCTCCTGATGGCTTACCTGGTCACGATGCTTTCAGCGGATCTTCATTATGCCAAGAAAATGTTCAAGCAGCTGTCTGAAACCGATGACATGACCGGGCTGGATAACCTGCGAAGTTTTAAAAACACGCTGGGCACAGAAATACTGAAATCCGAGCGCTACAAGCACGTGTTCTCGGTAGTGATGCTGGATGCGGACGGCTTGAAGCAGATCAACGACCGCTGTGGCCATGATGCGGGCAATACCCTGATCAAGAACGTGGCTAACTCGATCAAGTCCTGCCTGCGTGAATCTGACACCCTTGCGCGCTATGGCGGCGATGAATTTATTATTCTCTTACCGGAAACCGAAGGGCAGGATGCGGTTGATGCAGGTGAACGAATCAGGACTGCAGTTGAAAATACCACCTTTGACCTTGAAGGGCAGAAGATAAGTACCACCGTCAGTATCGGCATTGCTGGTTATCCGGATCATGCGCAAAGACTGGATGACTTGATGAGCAAGGCGGACCGCGCGCTGTATCACAGCAAGGCGGCGGGGCGAAATAGTGTCTCGATGTATGCGCCGGACATGGACTAGCCGTCACTGCAATGGTCCCCGGCAGTCGTTGCGGGACTCCCAGTATTTTTAAAAAGGGCATAACTGCCCTTTTTTTAATAATTTGGCTATAGTTGCTCGACAGTTATTTTTATATAGTTTAGGCTTAAACTATATTTGTTTGCGCAAAAGGGAGACAAGACATGGCCACGGCCTGGGACAATGACAAGATAATCAGGGTCAACATGACAACGCAGGAGATTGCCATAGAGGAATTTCCTGCGGAGTGGCTTTTCCTGGGTGGCAGACCGCTGTCTGCGAGGATCCTGCTGCAGGAATGCGACGCGGAATGCGACCCGCTGGGACCGGACAATGTCCTGGTACTGGCACCAGGGGTGCTGTCCGGTAGTTCAGCACCAACGTCAGGTCGGCTCTCCGTAGGCTGCAAGAGTCCCCTGACCGGGGGTATCAAGGAAGCCAATACCGGGGGTGAACCCGCACAGGATCTGATGAAGCTGGGCTACCGCGTCATCATCGTTACTGGTCAACCCGCCGACATGGATAAACGCTGGGGGCTTGAAGTGGATGAATCCGGTGTGCGCCTGGTTAATGCCGATGAATACAAGGGCCTGTGGAACTACGCCTGCTGTGAGAAGCTGCTGGCGAATTATGCAAAGTCTGCATCAGCGATTTCTATTGGTCCCGCAGGGGAAATGATGCTGAGTGGCGCATCAGTAGCGACAACCGATCGGAGTAAGCATAGACGTCCGGCCCGTCATGCGGCGCGCGGCGGGGTTGGCGCCGTGATGGGCTCGAAATGCCTGAAGTGGGTGCTGGTCGACCCGGGGAAATCCAAACCACGCCAGGCGGTGGATTCAAAGGGTTTCAGCAACTTCAACAAGACCTTTAGTAAAACCTACCTGTCTGATGGTCGTCATAACATCTTCAAAGGTGGTACCAGTACAGGTGTTCCCATGGCCAACATGCTGCATACCTTTCCGTACAAGAATCGGACCGAGGGTCGCAACCCGGAAGTTGACAAGCTTGATGGCGCGCGAATCCATGAGACCTTTGAAGAGCGCGGTGGCGGTATGCATAACTGCCTGTCAGGTTGTATCGTGCGCTGTTCCAATATCGTGCATGATAAAAATGGTAACTACGTTACATCGGCGCTGGAGTTCGAGACCCTGACCCTGCTGGGTTCATGCTGTGCAATAAATAACTGGGAAGATGTGGCCGACCTGGATCGTCTTTGTGATGAACTTGGCCTTGATACGATAGAAACGGGTGCGGCTATAGCGGTTTACATGGATTCAAAAGGCATGGAGTGGGGTGATGCAGACGGCGCCCGGCAGCTGCTGGCAAAAGAAGTCGCCTCGGGCAGTGAAATAGGACGATTAATAGGAAATGGTGCGCTTGCCATCGGTCGTCATCGAGAGCATCCCCGTATTCCGGTTGCTCGCGGCCAGGCATTGCCGGCCTGGGATCCACGGCCCTTGAAAGTCGCCGGTGTCACATATAGTACCAGTGCCATGGGCGCCGATCACACTGCGGGTCTTGTGATTGATCCGGATATCAGTGGTGAGGATGCTGTGAGGGCATCGCAGGACGTTCAAATTGTTAACGCCGTATGTGATGGCTCGGGTTTTTGCCAGTTTCTTCAACCCACGCTTGACGAAATTCGCGGTTGCTATTCCCATTTTTTCGGCGAGGAAGTCAGTCGCGATCAAATTGCCGACCTGGGGTGGCAGTGCCTTGAGGACGAGTGGGAGTTTAATCGCCGCGCCGGCTTCACCGATGACGATGATGATATTGCAGCCTGCCTTCGAGAAGAAGGTATCGGTCCCGCTAACGAGTTAAAGTTTGATATCGAACCGGAACTGCTGAGAAAAGCTAAAACGCGTTATCCATCCAGGGAAGAACTATTTGGCAAGGGCGCAGCCGCCTGATATAAAAAATGATCTCGGAAAGACTAGACGGGGCTATGCAGCACCTGGACCTTGAGTTTGTTCGCTCCTGTTTTCCGGCATTTGAGCAATCCCCCGGTACAGAAACGGCATTTTTTGAAAATGCCGGTGGAAGTTACGTTCTTGCTTCCGTGATTGAACGACTAAATCACTTTTATCGTGTCAACAAGGTCCAGCCCTACGGTGAAAGTAATATAGGGCGCCTGGCCGGTGAGCAAATGGATGCAGGGCGACAAAGCATGGTCGATTTACTGGGCATGCCTGCAGATACTATTACTCTGGGGCCATCAACGACTCAAAACGTCAATACCCTTGCGCTTGCCTGTGCCGCCATCGTGGACAGTGACAGCGAGGTGATCGTCAGTGAACAGGACCACGAGGCAAACATTGGTGCATGGGAACGTCTTTGCCAGCGCCAGGGTGCACGCTTTAGACTGTGGGAGGTTAACCCAAAGAACGGGGAACTTGACCCTGCTGACCTGCAGTCCATGCTTGGTCCTTCAGTTAAAATCGTGTGTGTCACTCACAGCTCAAATATTCTTGGCACGATCAACCCTGTGGAAGAGGTTATCGAGCTTTGCCGGGCCCATGGTGCGCGCGTAGTGGTGGATGGTGTTTCCTTTGTTCCTCACCAGTGGCCCAACCTGTCGATTTTTCAGCCGGATGCCTACGTGTTTAGCACCTATAAAACCTGGGCTACACATCTTGGCGTGATGTATTGCGCCAGGGATTTCGCCGAAGTCCTTGATCCGCAATGCCACTATTTTAATAAGCCCTACAGGGAAAAATGGCTTGATGCCGCGGGTCCGGATCATGCTTCCATAGCCGCATTGGCAGGACTTGAAGACTATTTTGAAGCGAGTCACCAACACCATATAGGTGAGAGAAACGTTTCATTGAAGAAAAAGGCAGGACAGGTATCGGCGCTCATGCACAAGCATGAACAGGACCTTTGCGAGCAATTGATCGAGGGGCTTGAAAAATTGCCGGTAAGGATTATTGGTAAGAACAATACCAGTTGGCGCGAAGCAAACGTCGCACTCGTTTCTGAGAAGCATTCACCTGCGAAAATGAACAGGGCACTGGCTGCCAGGGATATTGCAGTCGGGCATGGTCATTTTTACGCGGTACGCCTGCTGGAAAAACTGGGAATAGACCTCGATAAAGGTGTCCTGCGGATAAGCCTGGCGCACTACAACACCCAGGAGGAAATAGAACGCCTGCTTGCCGTGATGACTTCCCTGCACTAGGGTAGGGAAAAGCGGTCAAGTATCTTGACGTAGCCACTGTCGGGATATTCAAGTACGCCACTGATTTCCTGGTGCTCTTCACGGACCAGGCCTATACCCTTCGCGTACCAGCGAGTATTCACAATTTTTAATGTCATGGTTTCCTGGTACGCGTAGGTACCCTTGGGTATGCGTTTCTCACCAATATAAGAAACCTTCAGGCAATGCCGAAACTTGCCTGCGGGGACCTGCACTGTTTCCTCGAGGGATTCGACCGTGGCGGTCACCGGCACATCTTCAATGAAATCCCCCGCTTTTCGATCAAATGTCGCTATCGTGCTCGTGGTAATGACACTTTCCCAGCTGTGTCCATTTTCAAGGGGAAATTTAAGCAGGGTAGTGTCAAATTCCAGGCTGGGTTCCAGTGCCTTGACCAGGCGCACCTCGCCAGGGCTGACCTGGATAATGCTTTCCTGCCCTGATGCAGATCGAAAACGGTAAAGCTGGGCTTCGGCCCTTTTCGCTGGCCCGAGGGCCTGCAGTATGTCTTTTTGCTTGCGTGTTCCCTCGACGGTCCTTGTTTCTATTTCATACTGCCAGCGGATACCTTTTTCTACCGGAAAATAAGAGGATTGACTGTCACTGCAGGCGCCAAGGCAGCATAAAATAAAGATGAAGGCAGAAACAGCAGGGCCTGTTACCCCGGTCGCGTTAAAATATCTCCGCATCACCAGGCTCCCGGGGCGTAATAAATCGAATAAATGAGGACGATCATTTTTCCTCGTAATGGATATAATTAATCCAGGTTTGATTAGCAATCATTCTAATCAGAAACAGGGGTCAGGGTCGTGAAAAATTTCAATTCTCTTTCTTTCAGCCATTTAGGGCTATTCGTATCCGATATCCATCAAATGAAAAGCTTCTACACCCGCGTACTTGGCCTTTATGTGACAGACGAAGGCCCCTTTCCTGATGGTCAATACCTGGTTTTCTTAAGCAAGGACCCGGAAGAGCATCACCAGGTGGTACTGGTAGAAGGTCGGCCACCTTCCCTGGACTTTAATTCGATCAACCAGGTGTCTTTTTTTGTAGACGATTTACAGCAGCTGAAAGACTTTTACAAGAGCGTCCTGGAAATGGGCGTTGAGGACCTGCAGTGCGTGACCCATGGGAATGCCTGGTCAGTGTACTTTCGTGACCCGGAAGGTAATCGAATCGAGGTGTATACGCACACGCCCTGGTATATCAGGCAACCATTCAGGGAACCACTTGATTTGAACCTGGATATAGAAAAAATACAGCGGGAGACGGAATTGTTTTGTCGCGAGCAGCCGGGATTCATGTCACGCCAGCAGTGGCTGCAGTCCATGAATAGCCTGATGAAAGAGAGTGACTAATCATGGTGAGGCCGGCAAATTCCGATAAGTCACTTTACTTTGAGTACCCGCGATTTGATTTTCAAAGACCAGCGGAAATGGATGGGGATGCAGGCACTCACCCGGTCATCATCGTGGGGGGAGGGCCGGTAGGAATCACCGCCGCACTGGAACTTGCACGTCATGGGGTCGCGAGCGTGGTCCTGGATGACAAGAACACGGTAAACGATGGGAGTCGTGCAATATGTATAGCCCGGCACAGCATGGAGTGCCTGCAACAACTGGGACTCGCGGGTCGTTTCCTGGAGAAGGCCCTGCCGTGGACCCACGGGACTTCCTATTACCGTGACAGGGAAGTTTATCGTCTCGAGATGCCGCATTCAGCGCAGGAACGTTTTTACCCGATGTACAACCTGCAGCAGCAGTACATAGAACTTTTCCTGGTTGAACGGGCCATGCAGGAAAGCCTTGTTGATATTCGCTGGTGTAGCCGCGTGGATGATGTCAGGCAGGACAGGAACGGCGTATCAGTCAATGTAATAACCCCCGAAGGCGAGTACGAGCTGAGCGGGTCTTATCTTGTTGCCGCGGATGGTGCAAGGAGCATTGCGCGCAAGAGTCTTGGATTGAAATTGAATGGCGACGCATACGAAGGTCGTTATGTCATTGTGGATATACAAATGGAACTGGATTACCCGACCGAGCGTCGTGCTTTTTTTGATCCTGTTTCAAACCCGGGCCTGACCATTCTTGTTCACAAGCAGCCTGATAACATCTGGCGAATAGACTACCAGGTAAATGACGAGGTTGACGAAGCCGAGGAACTCAGGGAAGAGACAATTCGTGCCAGGGTGGCTCCAATTGTCAAGATGATCGGCGGCCCCGATGACTGGAAGCTGGAGTGGTGGAGCATTTACAAGGCCTATACCCTTGCGCTGGACGATTATCGATGCGGGCGCACATTTTTTGCGGGGGACGCGGCTCACCTTGTGCCGATATTTGGCGTACGCGGCCTGAACTCGGGGCTTGCCGATGCGATGAATATCGCCTGGAAGCTGGCCTATGTTATTCACGGCTGGGCTGAGGACAGCCTGCTTGATAGCTACAGCCCGGAAAGACGCGGAGCGACCCTGGAAGTGTTTGAAAACGCCAGCAAGAGTACAAAATTCATGACCCCACCCAGTCGAGGACACGAGCTGATGCGCAGCGCGGCGCTGTCGCTGGCGACAAGCCACGAATTTACCCGATGCCTGGTAAATCCACGCCAGTCACAGCCCTATACCTACATAAACAGTAGTCCCGCGGCCTACCGTGCACTGGATGCAAAGTTTAAACGTGGTCCTGGTACGGGCGCCCCAATATTTAACTGTGCGCTCGACGACAATACCTACCTGCTGGATTATATTGGCAAGTCCTTCAGCGGTATTTATTTCAGCAATACCGGTGCAATCGACGCGGGGCTGAAAGAATATTTATCACGCCTGGATGTGGGTGATGAAAAATTCAGGCTGCTGATAATTTCATCCAATGAAACACCCGGCGATGTGGGAGTTGTCCTGCACGACAAGGATGGCAGTATTTTCTCCAGCTACGGCGTGAATCATGATAGTTTTTACCTTATCAGACCTGACCGACACGTACTTGCACGCTGGAAGGTCATTGACATAAAAGAAGTACTCCAGGCGATGCAGGCCTGTCTTAAAGGAGAACCCAATGAGTAGCAACTTGACGGAAGAAGAACTGGAACAGGCACTGGAGATGCTTGCTGTTGCCATTAACCAGGCCGGCCCGGAGAAAGAAATGTTGTTGCTCAGCAAGCTTTGCTTTGTGCTCGCTGACAAGCTGGGGGACCTGGAACAACTTGATGAAGCAATTCAAATGGCGAGTAAGGAGCTTTAGTAGTCATCATGCAGGATAAGATTGAGCAAATTAAAAAGTACCAGGCAGCGGCCGAGCAAATCGAGCCCGGGGCGAAACGACGCAAGGACTTGCTTGGGCAGGTAAATGACTACATTGAAGGGTTCCTGGAATCTGTACATTCGCGTAAGGCCTACATCCAGGATGGACTTGACGGAGCCGGGCTTCTTGATTCAGGTATCGATGAGAGCGGCATGGAGCTGGGAGAGATACTGGGCCTTTACCGCGACAATGTCGAACAACAGGGTATTACCACCGTGTCTGGTAAGTTCATGGGCTATATCGCCCCCTGCAGCATGTATTACTCTGCCCTGGCCGACTACATTGCTGCGGTCACCGACCCCTATTCGGCAGACTACTCTGCCAGTCCCGGTGCGGTACAGATGGAACATACGCTGATCAGGTGGATGGCAGATTTACTGGGCTACCCCGATACCACCATGGGCAACCTGTCATCAGGCGGAAGCCTGGCCACGTTTATTTGCATTGTAACCGCAAGGGAAGCCAGGCAAATCAAGTCACGGGATATCGAAAAGACCGTGGTTTATGTCACCGAGCTTACCCATCACTGTTTTTTGAAAGGTATTCACCTGGCGGGTCTTGGCGAGTGCGTGGTCCGTAAAGTGGCGCTTGATGACGGATACAGGATGAAAGCAGATGCACTTGCGGAGTGTGTAGAAAAAGACCGGGAATCGGGACTGGTGCCATGGCTAGTTGCCGCATCCACGGGTACAACCGATGTTGGCGGTGTTGATCCGCTCAATGATATAGCGGATGTCGCAGAAGAAAATAACCTGTGGTTCCACATTGATGGTGCCTATGGTGGGTTCTTCATACTCAGCGAGCTTGTGAAGGAAAAGTTTAAAGGCGTCGAACGCTCCGATTCCATCGTGATGAATCCCCATAAAACACTCTATACGCCTTTTGGACTCGGTGCGGCCCTGATACGCGAAGGCGGGCAATTACGTCGCGCGCATTACCACACTGCAGATTACCTGCAGGATAATATCGAAGACGAGGAAAGCACTCTCTCTCCGGCGGATTTTGGTCCGGAGCTGAGCCGGCACTTTCGCGCACTGAGGTTATGGTTACCATTAAAATTGATCGGCGTGGCACCTTTCAGGGCGGCCCTGTCAGAGAAAATACTACTGACACGCTATACCTATGAACGCATGGCTGAGCTGGATAACTTTGAGATGGGACCGTATCCGGACCTGAGTACTTTTGCTTTCAGGTATGTCCCCGACACTGGGGAGGCTGATGATTTTAATCGACAACTGGTGCTTTCACTTCGAGCAGATGGCAGGATATTTCTTTCATCAACCATGCTTGGTGGCAAATTCATGATTCGTGTGAATATCCTTTCATACCGCACTCACCTTGAAACCATGGATTACGCCATCGACGTGATCAGGGAAAACATACAAGCACTGCTGGAGAAAGGTAAATGAAAATCACGCGACGCGATTTCATCAACGGTGTGCTGGCAGGCTCCGGTGCCGCCCTCATGTCCCCTCGACCCGGTCTTGCTGGTAACGGGAAACTCCAGGCCAGTGTTGACGATAGCTGGTACGGTTATGGCGGTATCGGTGATTATGCGTCTTCCCACGGTAATACGCCGGAAGTTGTAAACACGGCCCATCGAATTCGAGATGGTGAGTTTAACCAGTTACCAGGCCTGTCCATAGATGAAGAATATGACCTGGTCATCGTGGGTGGTGGCATGGCGGGGCTGGGAGCCGCCTGGCACTTTACAAAACATGCCAAACCCGGTCAGAAATGTCTCCTGCTGGACAATCACCCCATATTCGGTGGCGAGGCAAAGGAAAACGAGTTCATGGTAAACGGTGAAACCTTGATTGGCCCACAGGGGGCAAACGGATTCTTCGTTCCTGCAGCTGCGAAAGATCCGGAAAAGGTATCAGGCGATCCGCGTTACTATGCAGAGCTGGGTATACCCCGTGACTTGCCCTACGGCGAATGGGCAAAGGGTATTGAGCCACTGGATATCTGCAGGGACAACTTTGGTTTTACCCATCCCCTGCTGGAGTCAAAAACCAGCATTGGCTATTTCTTTGAGAAAGGCGGACAGGGCAGTTGGGCAAACAATATCTGGAGGAACCAGTTAAGTGAGACTCCCCTCTCAGCAACAGATCGAAAGGCCATGCTGGCATGGTACGGCGCCAGGACAGAGGGGCTCGGTACGAAAGAAAAACAGGCCTGGCTGGATACAATGTCCTACAGGGAGTTCATGGAAAAAGAGTTAAGCTTACCCCGGACCGGAAGCCAGGAAGCGGATGTATTCATGGCAGGAGCCTACGGTCTTGGTGCTGATGCCACGTCAGCCTTCGTCGCCCGCGACGTCATGATGCCGGGCATGCTGACGCAGGAGGAGTTCAACGCTGCCTCTTCAGCGCGTAGGAACTCCTTTCCCGGGGGTAATTCCGGTTTCGCACGCTACTTTCTTAATGCTATCAAGCCAGCTGCCATCGCAGGCAAAAACTCCTTTGATGACATTATTACCGGCAGCATCAATTTCTCTGAACTGGACAAGCCGGGAGACCAGGTAAGGATTCGATTGAGCAGTACAGCCGTTGCTGTTCAGCACGAGGGCAGTCCGATGGATTCCCGCTCAGTGCGTGTCGTTTATGCACACGGTGGTCGTACACGGGCGGTACGGGCAAGGGGCGTGGTCATGGCGTCAGGTGGCTGGATCAATCGTCACGTGGTACGGGATATGCCCGCAAGTATTCGTGCTGCCTATGAAACCTTCCACCACGCACCTTTCCTGGTGGCGAACGTGGCCCTGAGCAACTGGCGATTCATGTACGAAATGGGTATTACCGCTGCCAAGTGGAGCAAGGGTTTTGGCTACACCGCCAACATCAGGCAACCGATGCACGTGGGGCGTCACAGGCCTGAACTGCACCCCGACAAGCCCGCCATTCTCACGTTTTACGTTCCATTTCATTCACCGGGACTCCCGGTCAAGGCGCAGGTTACCCTGGGCAGGGCAAAACTCTTTTATACATCTTATGCAGATTACGAGATGCAGATCCGTGACCAGCTAAGTCGAATGTTCAAGGCTTCCGGTTTCCGGCACGAGACTGATATCCAGGGGATAATTCTTAATCGCTGGGGGCATGCTTACGTGGTGCCGACCACTGGCTTTTTCCTCGACACGGCGGAGAGAGAAGCTCCACGAAATATCATCATGAGAGGATACGGTCGTATCGCGTTTGGACACTCTGAGTTGGAGGGCTTTCAACACTGGGGTCCGGCAGCCGACCAGGGAAGGCGGGCAGTACAGCAAATACTGGATATTATTTAACTTGTTGAGGGTGCTATTCAGTCTCCTTCTTTTTCCAGCCACTGGAAGAATTCTACGTGGTAACCGCCAGGGTCCTTCAGTAAAAATGCGCGTACAAATCCGTCGGCTTCTGGTTTCAAGGGCTTGTGAATATAATTTTCTCCCTTCTCCAGCACGCGACTGTACCAGGCCTCGACGTCGGGTGTATCGATACTGAACATGACCGGCTTGTTCTCAGCCGTGTTCAGGTAGCCTTTCTTTTCATCCACGATTCCGACTCTGCCGCTGTCAGCAGCGCGGAATATTTTCACCCAGTCGCCATCAAAGTCCTTTTCAAATCCCAGCACCTGGCCATAAAAATTTTCTGCAGCTGCCAGGTCCTTGTAATAAAGGAAAGTCACTGACGAGTTTACAGGGGGTAGCTCTTGCTCGGCAAAAACGTAAGCAGGTAGAACGAGGCAGGCAAGAAAAACAGGACACAGGCGCCCTGGTGTGCCATGGCGAAAAAGCTTAAGCAGGTTTGTATATAGCATAGGAGCATCTCCCTTTTATAGTTACGAGACAGAATCAGACCGATGCCAGGAATTCCAGCAGGCTGTTATTAAACTCTTCGGGTTCTTCGTAAAACATCATGTGTCCACCCATCACCCTGGTTCTTGCAGAAGGGGTGTTTTTCTCCAGCCATGGCAGTGCAGCTTCTGACCAGTCCTGCTTTATATAGTGCATGACCGGTTTTTGCCGGGCGAGGTTTATTGCAAGCTCACTGAAGTCACAGAGATTTGCATCCGCGACTATCTGCGCCGCAACGTGTAATGGCGTCTTTTTTGATTGCGAAACAATCCAGTCGATTTCCTGCTGCGTGGCGTCTCGAATCAGCATGTAGTGTGCGTAGGACTCAAAAAAATAGGGTTGATCACTATCCAGGATCGAAAGGTACATGGCACGCACCACCTCCAGGCTCGGGTGCGCCCAGTCATCGCCGCGCGTGGGAATTACCTTGGGGGGCATGTCGATATTGATAAAGCCATTCACCCTGTCAAAACCATGTTCCTGCAGGTAGGCATAGCAGTCATAGCTGCCGAGTGACCAGCCCGCGAGAACAAAGTCTTCAAGACCCAGTGCGTCGACAAATTCAGCCAGGTCTCTTCCTCTCTGGATAAAATTATTTCCGTTTTCTGTCTTTGATGAATCGCCCTGGCTACGCGGGTCATAGCAAATTACGCGATGGTGCCCGGCTATTTCATCCAGGTTATTGATAAAAAACTCGGTTGTGCAGGTCAAACCCGGCACAAATATGATGGTGTTACCTTCACCACGGTCCTCGTAGTGGATCTCCAGGCCATTATCAAGCGCCAGGTGTTTTCCCATGCTTATTCGATTCCAAGAACTTTCTTGGGCATGTGCATGGTCACCAGCATATGCGGTACGTCGACAACTTCAGCGATCTTCAGGCTACCCGCCAGCGAGCACAGGATATAGGCATCATTTTCGCCCAGGTTGTGTACTTCCATGAGGTAGTCAATCATGTACCTCGTTGCTTTCCTGGCCGCTTCATCAAGCGTGGTGGCATAGGCCGTGACAGCATAGCTGTCTTCACTTTCATACTGCGGCTCCGGGATTTTCCTGCCGCCTTTTATGAGATTCAGCTCATAAACAATTCGCATGGGTGCCTCGATGGCGGTGCCGGAGACTTCGCCGGCACCCTGCACAGCATGGGTATCACCAATTGAAAAAAGGGCGCCTTTTACAAACACGGGAAAGTAAACCGTTGTGCCGACTGTGATGTTTGGATCGTCCATGTTTCCGCCGTTCGCTCGAGGAGGTATCGTGGATAGTCTTTCATCGGTGTTCGGAGCAACCCCCATGACACCGGGAAAGGGCTTCAGGGGTATGCGAATCTTATCGTTGAATCGAACCTCTGTTGCATCCTTACCAAGCTTGAACGTTCTCAGGTAGGGGCCACTGATCTCATCCTTTAGTAAGCCAAAGCCGGGTACTATCGCCGAAAATCCCCACTCTCCAAGTTCAATTTCGTGAAGGGTTACCGCCAGTGTATCGCCGGGCTCCGCACCATTGACATACACGGCACCAGTCAATGGATGTATGGGATCCGGATTGAGATTTGCCAGGTCCTCGATACTGGAATTGATATCAAGCTGGCCATCGGTGGTTTCTTCCGTGTGAACCTCTATGACTGCACCGGGGTTAACAGCCAGCACAACTTTTTCGTTTTTACTGAATTTGCTGTGGGTCTGATCTGAAGAAAGATGGTATTGTGCCTGCGGTGGGGCGGACAGTACGGTGCCAGTTAAAGTAAACAGGATTAACCCGCTAATTATTCCACCAGGGATAGAAAGTCGACCGGCCAAGTAACACTGGAACATAAAAAAATTCTCCCACGTTGTGGTTTATAACCTTCACATAATCAGAAAAGAATGTCGAGAGAAGAGCAGCAACAGGTTTTAAAGTCGAAAAGCCCTGTGCTAAGCGGTTCACTATGGATGATTGGCACAGTATTGTCCCTTTCCAGTATTGCTATTGCTGCAAGGGAGTTGTCGTCTTCTGTCAGTACCTATGAAATGGTTTTTTTCAGGGCCCTGTTCAGCATGATGATACTGCTGCCTTTTGTCTCCAGGCAGCAAAAGGGTATTCCGACCACGCGGCATCCCGGAAAGCACCTGGTACGGAATATATCCCATTACATCGCCCAGCTGGCCTGGTTTTACGGTATTACGCTTTTGCCCCTGGCAAAGGTGTTTGCTATCGAGTTTACCACGCCGATCTGGACCCTTTTGCTGGCCAGCCTGATGCTGGGTGAGAGGATAACCACCTGGAAACTGATTGCACTGGTACTGGGGTTACTGGGTGTGCTAATCGTACTTCGACCGGGTCTCGTGCCAATAAACTCGGCGTCAATTGCCGTGCTTGGTTGTGCTTTTTTCTTTGCGCTTTCCCACATTCTCACCAGCAAGTTAACTGTAGAAGAATCACCCTTGCAGATCCTGTTCTTTATGAGCCTGGTTCAAATTCCCCTGGCACTGCCACTGGCTGCCTACACGTGGGTCATGCCCATGGGTGTGGCCTGGTTATGGCTGTTGCTGCTTGCCTTCCTGTCACTGTCCGCTCACTACTGCCTGAGCCGCGCGCTCGCAATTGCAGACGCCAGCTTGATGATACCGCTGGATTTTTTGAGACTGCCTTTCATCATGATAGTGGCTTTCCTCGTTTACCAGGAAGCCCTTGACCTGTTTGTACTTCTGGGTGCCCTTGTCATCTTTACCGGGAATTTTCTCAACGTCAGGCACGAACACAAAAGCCATGTGCGCGGGAAATAGCTAGTCCCTGACGGTGTTTGATAAGGTAGCAAGACCTTCGATTGTGACCTCGATTTCATCACCGGCTTTCATAAAAAGTTGTGGTTCTCTCTTGTATCCCACACCACCCGGTGTCCCGGTTGCGATGACATCTCCCGGTTCCAGCGTGGTGAACGTCGACAGGTAGGCAATAATCGCCGGGATATCAAAAATCATCAGGTCAGTTGTTGTCTGCTGAACCAGTTCGCCATTTAGGCGGGTTTGAAGGGTGATGCCACTATTGGGCTCGGGTAATGCGCTGGAGGCAAGCATCCATGGACCAAAACTTCCACTATCGTCAAAATTCTTACCAGGAATGTACTGGGTGGTGTGTACCTGGAAGTCGCGCGCTGAACCATCCATGAAGCAACTGTAGCCGGCAATATGGCCAAGCGCATCCTCCTTTGAGATACGCCTTCCGCGCTTGCCAATTATCACGGCGAGTTCTCCTTCATAGTCGAATTGCTCGCTTTCAGCCGGTTTTATGATGTCCTGTCGATGCCCGACGATAGAGGAGGGATAACGAGTGAATATCAGGGGGTGTGTCGTGGTGGCGCCACCCATTTCATCGCGATGTGCCACGTAATTTTGACCAACACAAAGTATTCTCGTGGGCCTGGTAACAGGGGGCAACAGGCTTACCTCGTCCAGCGATAGCGCTTCTTTCTTACCAGTGGCCTGCTCAATTGACTGTGGAAGCCTGCTTTCCTGTATTGCTTCATGCAGGGAAGTGGCGGTATGTGAGAGGTCAATGATGTCCTGGTCGTTCAGCACGCCCCAGCTGCTTGACTCTTTGTATCGGAAGCTTACAAAACGCATGGGTTTACCTCGGCGATTGGTTTAGGAGTTGTTGGTTTACGGAACGTCTCAATTCAAGGAGCTGTTGATTGCGGGGTGCAAAAAGCAGTGAATCGTCAATCAACTTTTCCAGCTTGCTCCATTGTTGCTGCTGTGCGTACAGGCTGTAAATGCCCTGTAGAAAATCAGGTTCAAGTGGAGAGGCGGACAGGGCTTTCACATAAAATTCTTCAGCCATCTCCGTATCTTGCTGCTGATGGTGAAGCACTGCCAGGTTGTACCACGCCCGCGGGTTATTGCCTTTTCCTGCAGCCTGCTCAAGGTAACTTTTTGCCTTATCCAGTTTGCCCTGTTCAGCATAAAGTAATCCAAGGGAATAATACGCATGGTCAGAAGCGGGCTCCTGGTCAATGACTTCCAGGTAGACACTCTCTACTTCTTCCAGCCGTTGCTGCTGGTAGTAAAGCTGGGCCAGGTTGAGCCTGGCCGCATTGAAATGATCGTCCAGTTTCAAGGTCTCCTGGTAGCCAGTCTCCGCCTGTGCAAACTGCCCCTGTCGATGATAAGCAAGTGCCAGCTGGTAACGGCCGGATGGGATATCGGCATTCTGTGCAAGCGAAGCCTGGTATTCCGACATTGCCGATACGTATTGTGTCCTTAACTTCGCTGGGAGGGATGCCGGGTCTGTTTCCTGCAGGCCTGCGGCCGCGGAAATCCTCACTGCGCGTACCGCATCGTCAAGTAGTGGAAACAGCAGCTGCTGCCTTGCGGCCAGTGGCATCGCCGATACTGCCGTCGCTGCATAGCTTCGAACAAGGGATGACTTGCTCGCCAGCTTCCCGGCAATGGCCCTGCCAACCTCCGGCAGGTGTATAAAAGGGGACAGGTTATTGACGGCCGTAGCGCGCACGATTTCCGGCTGCTGCTGGTCTTCAATTAACGCAAGCAGTGGCAGAATTTCAGCACCTTCTCCCGGACTTGATGCCAGTAACAAGTCTGAATAATGATCGCGACGCTTCTCACCAAACCACTTGTTAATGGCAGTACTTGCCCAGCTGTTGCTCTCGGTAGCATGACAGTGCTGGCATGCATTTGGTGTACCGTATTTTTCGCTCAGGTCCGGCCTTGGCACTCGAAAACTATGATCTCGTCTGAAATCACGGACCATGTAGTACTTCCCTGGCATATGACAGTCGATGCACTGGATGCCTGCCTCGTCAATGTCCGCTTCAGCATGGTGATGATGTTCCCCGACATCATAGACTTGTGCGGAATGGCACGCCGTACAGAGATTGTTACCCTGCTGTTTCAGCCTTGCACTGTGAGGGTCATGACAATTCCTGCAATCTACACCGTACTGGTATTTGCGACTTTGAAGGTATGACCCGTAAACAAAGACTTCCTCATTAATCTGCCCATCGCCATGGTAGAGATCAGAACGCAGTACTGCCGGTAAATAGTGATCCAGCATATCACTGCCGTGATACCTGTATTCCGAGGTGAGCTGCTGACGCCTGGAGTGACAGCGACCGCACTTGTCTACCAGGTTGTGGGCTTCTTCGGCCGTGGACATGTCGATGTAAAGGTTTTTGTTTTCCCCTGCTGCCTGCCCCTCGCTGACGGCCTGCAGGTGCAGGCTGCCAGGTCCATGGCAGGACTCACATCCAACATTCACCTCGGTAAAGGTCGTTTTGTAAGTATCGTTCTTGATGCTGTAGTTCTTTTTCACCCCGGTGCTATGACAGTCCGCACACATACCGTTCCAGTTCATTGCACCGCGGGTCCAGTGTACCCACTCCCCGGCAGCTGGTTTCAAGTCAGCCTGCAGGAAAAACCATTCATTTTTTTGCGTGTCCCAGGCTACCGGGAATACCTGTCGTCGACCGCCCGGGAACGAAACGATGTATTGCTGGAGGGGTTCACTTCCAAATGTGTGTGTCACCAGGAAATCGGTTAGTTCTCCATCGATGCCCTTGCTGCGTATGTAAAAGCTGTCGTCCCTGGTAAAAAATAAGCTCTCGATAAACTCATCGCTGAAACTGGCATTATTAAAATTTCCAAGCACGGTTTCACTGCTGGCTTCCAGCATTGCCAGCTCATGGTGAGATCCCTGCCAGGCTTCATACTGTGCAATGTGACAGCCTGCGCAGGACTGGCTGCCAATATGAGTTGCTCTTGCAGCCAGGTAGGAAGTGGCAGCTGGCTGGCTACTCTTTACAGGCTCGCCAGTTACGCGTGGTTGGGGGGTATTGGCATCTTCGCTGTTTTTCGTAGTATCAGGTGAAAACCAGTAAGCAATACTTACCATGATGGCGACCAGCACAACGACAGATGGGTAGAGGTAATTCCGACTCATAGGGATACTCTGCACTGGCAGGAGTTGCTCGTGGCAGTAAATATTACCTGTAAAACTGGAATTCCAGGAGTCGGCCCAGCGTGCGGTACAGGCTGGAGTGGTTGAGAGACAGGATTCGAAGTTCCAGTATTCTTTCCCGGTTAAGGTACTGGCCGTTCTTGATTACCGCGCGAGGTTCTCTCAGGACGGACAGGTCAAACAGCGGATTTTCCCACACCATGAGCAGGTCGGCGGTCTTGCCAATTTCAATGGTTCCGTGGGTTTCATCCAATCCCGCCGCTCTCGCGGCATTACTGGTCGCAGTGCGTAATACGCTCCATGGAGAAAGACCCGCCTTCACCATGAGACTCATTTCATCATGAGTTGAAACGCCCTGGACGGCATAGATCGCACCTGAATCTGAACCCAGCACCATGTTAACCCGGTGACGTTGCAAGGTGCGCACGATATGCCTGTGAAACTCGTTTTGCTCGACGTTATGCCTGGCAACTTCTTCACTGGCAGACAGCCATCGCTTAGCGTCTGTATGGTTCATGATAATCTTTACCAGTGGATTGATATACTCCATCGGTAACTCGCCCAGGTAGGTCTCTTTCCTGCTGGATATGTGAGTCAGCTGGTCAAAAATCATTAGCGTCGGTGTTACCGTGGCGCCAAGTTCGGCAAGTCGTTGCGCAGTTTGCTCCAGCTCTTTCCTGTCAAAGCTGTAATCGAGAGGACCATCATAGATTTCTTCTACGTGCTCAAGTGTTCGCATTTCGGCAGCAAGCTCGTAGGCATCGTCAACTACCGAGTAGGGGATGTGTCCCACGACAGGAAGACCCTGTGTTCCTGCTTCTTCAAGGATCGCCCTGAAGGAATCGGCCGAGAGGTCTTCATAGACCTTGATGTAGTCCCAGCCTTCTTCCTTGTAGCGAGCCACGAGCTGCCTGGCATGTTCCGGGCTGTTAACGGCAACCTGCCCAAGCGGGTCTGCATTCTCGGCGCTGTTCAGTATTGGAGAGGCATTGAGGAGATTGCTTCCAAGCCATTTGCCGTTTCGTAATTCCTCGGCCCAGCGTAAGTGAAATGGAAATCCAGCCATGTTACGAACTGTTGTCACGCCATAGGTCAGGCTGAGGACCTGGTAACTGCGGTCATACACGTGGGCGTGCATGTCAAAAAGGCCAGGCAGGATCCACGCGTCGTTGGCATCAACTACAGCGACGTTGGCATCAACCGGGCTACCCGCCGGTCGAATGTCCTTGATACGACCATTTTCAATGAGCAATTGCCGGGAGCGCAATACCTTGTTGCCTACCATGGTGATGATATTGGCATTATCAAGCGCCAGGGCCTGGGTATTGTCGATAGTGGGCAGGTGCTGTGTGGACTCCATCTTTGCAATGGGGATCGAGGCCAGCAGGGCGAGCACGGCCAAACCGGATATAAATCCGATTAATAGTCCCAGTCGAATAGTTAGAGTAACAAAGCGTGTCAAGAGATTGGCCTGGATTTATTACAGCAAGCAAGGTTTCTTATAATTTTTGATGCTGCCGAATGATAACCGAAAAATCACCGGGTGGGCACTCCCGGGACGCTGTGCAGCCGAAGCCTGCCTATATGGCCGCCATGTGCAGCAGGGCAGAAAAAGCTTGCGCTCGCAGGTATAATAGTTAATATGTTAACAATATTTTAATTAATATATTAACAAAATGCTGGATTTCGAACATTCCCTGCCATTCATGCTGCTGCGAGCACGGGAGGGATGTATGACAAGATTTCGACCGATTTTGACCGAGCAGGGCCTGACGGAGCAGCAATGGCGCGTGATCCGCGCGCTGGCGGAAGATAATGGCCTTGAATCCTCGGAGCTGGCCGAGCGAACAATGATACTAAAACCAAGTATGACCGGTATCATTGACCGTCTCGAAAGGGACGGACTGGTTGGGCGCAGGAAGGACAGGCATGATGGTCGAAAGACCTGTGTCTGGCTGACCCGGAAAGCGAGACGTCTTTACGAACGTATTATACCGCTGGTTGAAGCGGAATATGCACAGATGAAATCAAGTTTCAGCGAAGATAGCTGGCAGGACCTGTTTCAATCATTGGACCAGCTTATCCACCTGAACGGGAAGATTCCCGAGCCGGAGAAAGAATAATGACACCTGAGCAAATAGCGAAAGAAGCCTACGGTCTGAACGAGGCTGAAAAGAACCGAATCCAGTTTGAAGCAACGTCTGTACGTTACCCGGATATCACCATGGATGAAGCCTATGCGATTCAAAAAGCGTGGGTGGACTGGAAAGTGGGAGAGGGGCGAAAAATCAAGGGCTACAAGATAGGACTCACATCACGTGCCATGCAGCAGAGCTCGCAGATTGATGAGCCTGATTATGGCACCCTGCTGGATGATATGTTTATTGACGATGGTGCTGATATCGAGCTTGAGCGTTTTACCGATGCTCGAATCGAAGTGGAACTTGCCTTCATCCTGAAAGACCGGTTGGAAGGCGAAGAGTTGACCATCATTGATGTCATGAATGCGACGGATTACGTCATCCCAGCCATTGAACTCATCGCCGCGCGTACCTGGCGTGTACACCCGGAAACTGGTTATGTGCGCAAGGTCTACGACACCATTGCTGATAATGCCGCCAATGCCGGGGTCATCCTTGGAGGGCGTCCAATCAAGCCCATGGACCTGGATCTACGCTGGGTAGGTGCATTGCTGTACAGGAATGGCATCATAGAAGAAACAGGCCTGGCAGCGGGGGTGCTTAACCATCCTGCTAATGGTATTTGCTGGATTGCCAGGCGTTTTTCCCCGCACGGTATCGCGCTTGAACCGGGACAGGTATTGCTGGCGGGTTCTTTTACTCGACCTGTAATCGCGAGGGTCGGGGATACTTTTCACGCGGACTATGGGGCGTTGGGCAATATAACCTGTCATTTTGTTTAAACCTGATTACGAATGATCTTTTTTCCCCATACTGTGTCAAGAAAGTGCTCGAATGCTCACTTATTATCTATAAGCTCCGCTTCTGCGCGCTTTCTTTCCTTGCCTGGGAAAAAAATTTCTACTCGTAATCAAATTTAAATTTAGTTGAAAGCGGATTAAAGTGGACATTTTGTTGACAGTTCCGGGGCAGAAAAGCAGACCTTCAGTGGCAGGGATGCCACTGTGGAGCGTACACGGATGTATTCACAGCGTGTCTGCGTTCTGTTCCGGTACTGTCAGCGCATATGGTATTTAACAGATAGCATCGAATGAGTTCTTCGAATATGGAATTACCAGAAAACAAATTCAAACATGCAATTGCCGAAGGGCAGGTACAGTATGGCCTGTGGTCCGGTATTCCTGACACCACGAACGCGGAAATTTGTGCCGGCAGTGGTTTTGACTGGCTCCTGTTTGACGGTGAGCATGCGCCCTTCGACATGCGTGCTATCTACAACTGCCTGCAGGCTGTAGCTCCCTATGATATTCACCCGATTGTGCGCGCGGTGCAGGGGGAAACGAACCTGATCAAGCAATTGCTGGATTACGGCGCGCAGACACTGCTTATACCCATGGTGGATACGGCGGAACAGGCTACTGAACTTGTCAGGGCAGTGCGTTACCCGCCACAGGGAATTCGTGGCATGGGCAGTTCCATTTCGCGAGGTGCACGCTGGAACACGATTCCTGATTACCTGGTAACTGCCAATGATGAAATTTGCCTGCTGATCCAGGTTGAAACCACCCGGGCACTGGAAAACCTTGATGACATTCTCGAGGTTGAGGGTGTAGATGGGGTCTTTATCGGGCCTTCAGACCTGTCTGCTTCCATGGGCTACGTGGGTAACGCGTCCCATCCCGACGTGGTAACAGTGATAGATGACACCATTTCCCGCATAGCCCGTGCAGGTAAGGCTGCGGGTATTCTTGCCCTTGAGGAGTCCCAGGCACGTCACTACATTGAGGTCGGTGCCACCTTTGTTGGTGTTGGCGTGGACACACTCATACTTGGTAACGGGGCAAGGCAACTGGCAGCGAAATTTAAAGACAACGAGTCCCCAGTGGAAAAGGACCTGGGTAAAGGCTACTGATATGAAGATTTCTCTTGATGATGCCCAGGAAGTTATTTGTGTAGCGTTAAACTACATCACCCATGTAGAAGAAGTAGAATCGGCTTTCAGAAAGGCACCTTACAAGTCCCCTCCATTGACCCCAGTACTTTTTATCAAGCCCCAAAATACCTTAACAAGCCACCAGGACCCGGTACTCTTTCCTGACGGTGTCGAGGAGATCCAGGCTGGCCCGTCGCTGGCAATCGTGATTGGGAAAAAGTGCTGTCGTGTCAGTGAAAGCGAGGCCATGGACTATATTCTTGGCTACACCGTGTTCAATGACATCAGCCTGCCCGAAGAGAGCTATTTCAGGCCGGCTATCACGAGTAAATGTTACGATTCATTTGGGCCGCTCGGCCCCGGTATCGTGGCAAGAGAAGAAATTGAAGATCCCCATGACCTGCATATACGCACCTTTGTGAACGGTGAGCTGAAGCAGGAAGGACATACTGACGAAATGATCTGGAGCGTCGCATCAATCATTGAATTTGTTTCCAGCTTTAAGACGCTGGTACCTGGCGAAGTGATCGCCACCGGTTTTCCCGCGGGTCGAGTGAGCCTGCAAGTCGGAGACGAGGTGAGCGTGGAAATAGACAAGGTGGGCTTACTGAGTAACCCCGTGGTCAGCGAAAAGGAGTTTTACCAGGCATGAAACGGGCACGAATAGAATACGACGGCGAAGTGCAGGAAGTCAGCGTGCACGAGGACAACAAGGTGTTGCTGAACCAGGGTGTCAAGTTGACAGAAGACCAGGTGACCTGGTTGCCGCCTGAACATGGTACTGTCATCGCGCTGGGTTTAAATTATGCCGACCATGCGTCAGAGCTGGAGTTCAAGGCACCCGAGGAACCGCTTATCTTTATCAAGTCCGGAACGACCTTTACTGGCCATCGGCAAAACACCTTTCGCCCCGATAACATAGAGTACATGCACTACGAATGTGAGCTGGTAGCTGTGATTGGAAAAACAGCCCGACATGTAAAGCAAGATGAGGCGATGGAATACATAGGTGGTTACACGCTGTGCAATGACTACGCAATTCGGGATTACCTGGAAAATTATTACCGGCCCAACCTCCGTGTAAAAAGCCATGACAGTCTTTCACCACTGGGTCCCTACGTGGTCGACCGGGACGACATCAAAGATCCCCATGACCTGTCCCTGCGCACGCTTGTAAATGGTGAGGTCAGGCAGGAAGGAACAACCAGGGACATGATTTTTGATATTCCCTTCCTGGTGGAATACCTGAGCGCATTTATGACATTGCAACCCGGCGACATGATTTCAACCGGTACGCCAAAAGGCCTGTCCGATGTACAGCCGGGAGATGAGGTGGTTATCGAGATAGAAAGTGTAGGAAGCCTGACCAATTTTATTGTTAGCGAAGAAGAATACTTTGCCAACCAGGGTAACAATTAGAAGGAAAAACGCATGAGCAAAGAACTTGAGGAAAATTTAAAAAAAGCCGAAGGCTACCTGCAAAGGTTCAAGGACAGTACCACGACGCACTTTGTTAACGGCGAAAGTTATGCGGGTGATTCCGGCAAAGTATTTGAAAATACAACACCGGTAGATAACAGCTCGCTGGGTTTTATTGCCGAGGGTTCAGCAAATGATATTGATGTTGCCTGCAATGCCGCGCAGGCTGCCTTTGCAGAATGGAGCCAGACCCCGGGAAAGGAAAGGAAAAAAGTCCTGCACCGCTTTGCCGATCTCATCGTGCAGCGGGCGGAGGAAATCGCCATGGTGGAAAGCATGGATTGCGGGCAGGCGATACGCTTTATGAAAGCTGCGGCCATACGCGGATCGGAGAATTTCCGTTTTTTTGCAGACAAGGCCCCGGAAGCGGCAAATGGTCATTCACTGCACCAGGATGAACATTTAAATTACACGAAGCGTACGCCTATTGGCCCGGTTGGCGTGATCACACCATGGAACACGCCCTTCATGCTCTCTACCTGGAAAATTGCGCCGGCACTTGCCGCGGGCTGTACAGTGGTACACAAGCCGGCGGAGTTCAGTCCCCTGTCAGCCATGATACTGGCTGAGGTAAGCAAAGAAGCAGGTCTGCCTGACGGTGCCTGGAACACGATCAATGGTTTTGGGGATGTGGCGGGCAAAAAATTGACTGAACACCCGGCTATCAAGGCGATTGGTTTTGTCGGGGAAACTGTGACAGGTTCCTACATCATTGCGCAGGGCGCGCCAACATTAAAACGAGCCCACGTAGAGCTGGGCGGCAAGAACCCGGTAATCGTTTTTGACGATGCGGATTTTGAGCGGGCCCTGGATGCGGTTGTATTCATGATTTACAGCCTGAACGGGCAAAGGTGCACCTCGAGTAGTCGTCTGCTGGTGCAGTCCGGTATAAAGGACAGGTTTATTGAGGCACTCAAGCAGCGTGTTGCCAATATCAGGGTGGGACACCCGCTGGATCCGGAAACAGAAGTGGGGCCGCTGGTGCACACCACCCACTTTGAAAAAGTTATGAGCTACGTGGATGCGGCCAGGGCCGAGAATGCCACGGTCGCGGTGGGTGGCGAAGCACGTACCGACCTCGGAACAGGAAACTATTTTTCGCCAACACTGTTCACTGATGCCAATAACAGCATGAAAATCGCGCGAGAGGAAATTTTCGGCCCGGTTCTGACGGCAATGTCCTTTGACACGGAAGAGGAAGCGCTGGCCATTGCCAATGATACGGAATATGGACTGACAGGTTACGTATGGACCCAGGATTCGGGCCGTGGAATTCGAATGGCAGAGGGGATTGAAGCCGGCATGGTCTGGGTCAACTCCGAGAATAATCGCAACCTGCCTTCACCCTTTGGTGGTATGAAGCAAAGCGGTATCGGCCGGGATGGCGGTGACTACAGTTTTGAGTTTTACATGGAAACAAAGAATATCTGTGTCGCTCATGGTACACACAAGATCCCGGTGCTGGGCAGGTAAACAGGAGGGATAATGAATGGGTGAACTTCTTTACGCGGCCAAGATTACTCACGTGCCGTCCATGTATATCTCGGAACAGCCCGGTCCTCACCAGGGATGCCGGGATGATGCGATAAATGGGCATAAGGAAATCAGCAAGATCTGCCGAGACTTGGGTGTGGACACGATTATCGTGTTTGACGTTCACTGGCTGGTTAACAGTGGTTATCACCTTACCTGCTGTGAACATTTTAAAGGAACTTACACAAGCAACGAGTTACCTCATTTTATCCAGAACATGGAATATGAATACGATGGCAATCCAGGGCTGGGGGAACTGATTGCAGAATGTGCGAATGCAAAAGGTGTTAATACCCGGGCGCACCAGGTGGAAAGCCTCGGTCTTGAATACGGTACGCTGGTGCCCATGCGTTACATGAATGAAGATCGTCACTTCAAGGTGGTGTCAGTGGCCGCATGGTGCGACTGGCACAGGCTGGATGATTCGCGCAAATTTGGCGAAGCCGTGCTTGAAGCTATTGAGAAAAGTGATAGTAAAGTTGCCGTACTGGCAAGTGGTTCAATGAGTCATCGTTTTAATGACAACGATAATGCAGGTGATAATATTTTTGAAATCAGTGATGAGTTTTTTCGCCAGGTCGACCTGAGAGTACTTGAACTCTGGCAAGAGGGGGAATGGAAAACCTTCATCGACATGTTTGAAGAGTATGCAGTACGTTGCCAGGGTGAAGGTGGTATGCACGATACCGCGATGTTACTTGGTATGCTTGGCTGGGATGCATACAAGGGCAAGGTCAGGATCATTTCTGACTATTTTCCAAGTTCTGGCACCGGCCAGGTTAACGCTGAATTTCCGCTCACCTGAGAAAATCCAGGAAATATTTTGAGTTGTGATTGAACTGGATATCTCTTTCTGAAGGTGGGTAAAAATATAAAGAAAGATCCGCGAAGTGCTTACCTGTGGTCAACCGAAATCACCACGCGGTGGATGGATAACGATGCATATTCCCATGTTAATAACGTGGTTTATTACTCCTGGTTCGATACTGCAATAAACCAGTTTTTAATAGAAAATGCGGTCCTTGATCCGGTCAATGGCGAGGTGGTTGGACTGGTTATAGAGACGCAATGTAATTATTTCGCACCCCTTAGCTTTCCGGACCGTGTTTGTGCAGCCATACGCGTGGTACACGTGGGGAATAGTAGTGTGCGTTATGAAGTGGGTATTTTTCGAAACGACGAGCTTCTTCCGTCAGCCCAGGGTCATTTTGTTCATGTTTATGTGGATAAAAAAAGCAGGAAACCAGTATCATTGCCGGATGCCTTGCGTAAGGTACTGGAAAAAATTATTTCGAAATAGCGTATTTGAGAGGATGTATGCCACACTTTATCGTTGAATACAGCGCAAACCTTGACGATGAGATCAAGATGCAGAAGTTACTGGGTACACTTCATGATGCTGCCCTTGAAACCGGCGTGTTTCCGCTTGGAGGCATACGATTTCGAGCACTCAGGGCGGAGAAATACCTGATTGCTGATGGTGATCCGGAAAATGCCTTTGTGCATATGACGCTGAGGATGGGGCATGGCAGAGATCTTGAGACTCGAAAAAAAGCGGGTGAGCACATTTTTGAGGCCCTCAAGAGCTACTTCAAACCCATCCAGGCAAAACGCCCCCTGGCAATTTCCTTTGAAATCACCGAGGCCCACGAGGTGCTGAACTTCAAGGAAAACAACATTCACACCCATATTAAGAACAAGCAAAACTAGTTGCTTTTTATCTACATCACCCGGCAAGCCTTAAACTATGGATCTCCTTGATCCACTTTCGTGGTTAATCATATTTGGTAGTTTTATATCCACGGCCACGAGCTCAGCATTTGGTATCGGCGGTGGCTTTGTCATGATTGCCATCCTGAGTTCTTTTTTACCCATAACTGCCATGGTTCCTGTGCACAGTGTCATGATGATGGGACTGTCGTTGTCGCGTACCTGGTATTTCTACAGGGATATTGACTGGACGATCGTCAAGCCTTTTGTACTGGGTGCACTTATCGGCGCATTCGCCGGTACTTACCTGTACGTAGACCTTTCGGAAGTATTTATCGCTATCTCCATCGCGATTCTCATGCTACTGGCTGTGTGGACGCCGGAGATAAAAATGAAGCGTGAAATACCCCACCCTTTTTTCCTGATCGGCGTCGCACATAGCTTTCTCTCAGCTCTTTTTTCCTTTGGTGGCTTGTTTCAGCCCATCATGGTTCGAACAAAACTGAGCAAGATGCAAATTACCGCAACCCTTGCGGGTGGTTTAATGTGCATGAATACCTTCAAGATTACCGGGTATGTTATATTTGGCTTTGACTTCAAGCCTTATATTTTGGTGATGGCCCTGGCTATTCTCGCTGCTTTCCCCGGAGCGAAGCTGGGCAAGGCCATTCTGAGACGGATCTCCGAAAAGCAGTTCAGGCTGGTATTTAAATTGATCATGACACTATTCGCGTTTCGCTTGTTGTATCGAGCGTGGCTGCTGGCCTGAGCAGGTAAAATTTTTGCAAGAGACTAACAACCATGAGCGACCCAGAGAGACAGGGTGGGGGAGTCGTCGATGAGGCCCGCCTGCAGCAAATTATCCATTCTGTACGACGTCGTGCGCCACTTGATGCCGTAGTACTGCTGGAAAGAGAAAGCGATGCGACGGTTGCGGCTGTCCTGCAGCGACTCGAGTACGATCTCGCAGTACGCCTTTTATCCCTTTTCCCGCAATCCAGGGCGGAGGAGTTATTCGCTAACCTGGATGCGACAATCGGAGACCAGTGGTCTTTGAATTTAAATTACGAGGAGGACAGCGTGGGCCGACTGATGGAACCGCTACCTCCCACGTTTCCGACAGATGCAAGGGTTGGAGATGTGATTGAAGATCTTCGTGTCATATCGGAAAAGCGAAATATTATCTATGCTTTTGCAATAAGCGAAGGCATGAAACTGGAAGGCATTATCGTCATGCGCGACCTGTTGCTGGCGGAACCGGACGATCTCCTGCGCGATGTAATGGTCAGTGAGCCATTTTATTTTGTTGCCGAGACCTCGATTGAAGATGCCATGTCGGCGGTGTTGATGCGTCATTACCCGATGTACCCGGTATGCGACAAGAACAAGCGTCTGCTTGGTTTCGTACATGGTTATGCCCTGTTTGAGAGAAGAAATTACCAGCTGACTGCCTTACCGGCCAACATGATGGGCGTGGAAAAGGTCGAACAAGTTAATACGCCATGGTTGACCTGCTTACGTTACCGGCATCCATGGTTGCAGTTGAACCTGCTCACAGCGCTGATGGCAGGAGCGGTCGTCGGCGTTTTTGAAGATACCATTGCCCGGGTCGTGGTCCTCGCCGCTTTCCTGCCGGTTCTTGCCGGACAATCCGGAAATACCGGCTGCCAGGCGCTTGCTGTTACCCTGAGAAGCATGACCCTGAAAGAACTCAAGCCAGGAATGGGTAAAAAGCTGATAGCCAAGGAAGCCATGCTTGGCCTGAGTAACGGCCTGCTCGTGGGAATCACAGCCGGTGCAACGATGTTCTTTTATGCCACCATTATGGGTGCCACATCGCCGATGGTATTGGCCGTGGTCGTGGCACTTTCCATGATCGGCGCCTGTATCGTGAGCGGGATTATCGGGGTGATGGTTCCGCTAACCCTTGAAAGAGCAGGGGCTGACCCGGTAACGGCATCAACCATATTCCTCACTACTGCAACAGATATACTGAGTATCGGGTTCCTGCTTGCCCTGGCTACGGTAATGCTGACCTAGTGTTCTGCGGCCTGCTCCGCGCCAATACCGGTCATTGAACGTACAAACTGGTCGCTGAAAGCTTCCTGCTCTTCAAGGGCAATTTCGCTTTTGTCCAGGATTGAAAAAATGACCAGGCAGACGATGCCAGCACTCATTGAGAAAAGAGCCGGGTACTTCCATGGAAAAATTGCCTCGGCATTCCCAAGAATGTCCACCCAGACTATTGGTCCGAGTATGACCATGGTGACCGCCGAAACCAGTCCCACCCAGCCTCCGATAACTGCTCCCCTCGTGCTCAGCTTGTCCCAGAACATGGAAAAAAACAGTACGGGAAAGTTTGCGCTGGCGGCGATGGCAAAGGCAAGGCCGACCATGAAGGCGATATTCTGTTTCTCAAAAAGAATACCAAGGGCAATGGCCGCAATACCGAGGGTGATCGTAGCCAGGCGTGACACTTTGATCTCGCTTTTTTCTGATGCCTGGCCATTCATATAGCAGTGGGCGTAGAGATCGTGAGATACGGCTGCAGCGCCTGCCAGGGTGAGACCGGAAACCACGGCAAGAATTGTTGCAAAGGCGACCGCGGAGATAAATCCGAGAAAGAGATCGCCACCCATGGCCTGCGAAAGGTGAATAGCGGCCATGTTATTACCGCCGATCAAGGCGCCGGCGGTATCCTTGAAAGCAGCGTTGGTTGAAACGAAAACGATGGCACCGAAACCGATAACGAAAGTCAGGATATAGAAGTAGCCGATAAACCCGGTGGCGTAAAAGACCGAGCGACGTGCCTGTTTTGCATCGGGTACGGTAAAAAAACGCATCAATATGTGTGGCAACCCGGCCGTACCAAACATCAGGGCAAGCCCCAGTGAAATAGCAGAAACAGGGTCGGATACCAGGGTGCCGGGTGCCATGATTGACTGTCCCTTATCATGAAAATCAACCGCGGACTGAAACAGCTTGTCCAGGGAAAACTCCATCTGCATTAGAACCAGGAATGCCAGTACAGTAGCCCCGCCCAGCAAAAGGCAGGCCTTGATAATTTGTACCCAGGTGGTGGCGATCATGCCACCTACGCTGACGTAGATAACCATGAGCACACCGACCATGACAACAGCGTACTCGTAGGGCAGGCCAAACAGCAGCTGTATCAATTTGCCCGCACCCACCATTTGCGCAATAAGGTAAAGCAACACCACTGCCAGTGAGCCGCAGGCTGCCATCAAGCGAATCGGCCGCTGTTGCAGGCGATACGAGGCTACGTCGGAAAAAGTGTATTTACCCAGGTTTCTCAGGCGTTCCGCCAGCAGGAAAAGAATGATTGGCCAGCCCACAAGGAAACCAATTGAGTAAATCAGTCCATCAAAGCCTGAGCTGAATACCAGTGCAGAAATGCCAAGGAAGGAAGCTGCGGACATGTAGTCGCCGGCAATGGCAAGCCCATTCTGGAAACCGCTGATTCCACCGCCGGCCGCGTAATAGTCACTCGCGGTCCTGGTTTGTCTTGCCGCCCAGTAGGTAATTCCGAGAGTAGCAGCGACAAACACGAAGAACATTGAAATGGCGCTGATATTGATGTCCGCGCTCATGATGATTCTCCCTCCCCGTTTTCAGTAATTCCATCGACGTGCCGCGTTGATGCGTCAATCACCTCTCGCATCAGCACATCGTAAAGGTTATTCGCCTTGTGCACGTAAAAACCGGTGAGCGCAAAGGTAAACAGTATTATGGCAATACCCACGGCGAGCCCCCAGGTCAGGACACTGTTTGCGGCCAGCGGTACGCCGAGCCATTGAGGAAAGAAAGCGATTACCAGGATAAAGCTGAAGTAGACAACCAGCATCAGCGCAGCCAGCGACCAGCCCAGCCTGGATTTTTGTTTTACAAGCTCATGAAACTTTTTGTTACTACGAATATGGTCGTAGTGATGCTTGCTCATCACTTTCTCCCCCCAGAAGAAAAAGCCCGTGAAAGGGCAAAATATTGATTAACTGTTTTTATTATTTAAGCCGGAGTACCTGTCGCGTGTCAGCGAAGCATAAATTTACTTTTCCTGTTTTCTAGTTCTTATAAGGATTGAAGCGCTCCACATCGGATGTTTCAAGTTCTTCAGGCGCTAGTGGAGGTGTCGGAATATAGTGCAATGGTTTCGCTTCGCCGCGATTTCGCCTGGCCAGTGCTTCGGGTACGGTTTCTACAAGCTCTGCTGCGGCAAGTCCTTCTTTTCGTGCCACGTCCTGCACCATGCCTGCTGTGTTGGGTGCAGGCATCATATTCGCGTGGTAATAGGCCACCTTGTGCTTTTTCAGGTCAATCTTCTTGTTTACATCAAGGTCTCTCTGGTTGACCCCCTTGGTTGGTTCAACACAAACACCATCGACGATTTCAAGATCAAGCCACCACTTCTTGTTGGGATTTCGTACGCCATGCCCCAGCATGTCATCCAGTTTTACCGCGATGGGAACCAGCAGGGGCTTAAGAAATCGTGCATTCACACCGCACCAGCTGGCGATTTGCGTGGCGATGGGACCATCCCAGGAAATCACCTTGTTCAATGGACAGGTTTTCATGCAGCGCCCGCATGCCAGTCCGCGCTGGTTGGTGAGGCGGTAACGGGTACAACGTTCCACATCCGGTTTCCATATCTCGTAGCCGTTGAAAACCACCTTGTCTCCGTAGGGAATGGCATCGCAGGGACATTCCCTTGCACATTTCTGGCAGTTGGAGCAGAAATACTGCAGGCCAAAGTCGATGGGCTTGTCAGGTATCAGCGGCAGGTCAGTGGTCATTACCACGGTTTTAAAACGGGGGCCTATAAAGGGGTTCAGGACAAGCTCGCCAATACGGCTTAACTCTCCAAGACCGGCCCAGAGTACCAGTGGGATGTGTAACAGGTGGGAATCCGCGTTGGTCTGCGGCCGGGATGAATGACCGAGATTGCGCAGGTGTTCAGCCATGATGCCCGCAATGAGGGCTCCGCGCATGTAGGCGCGCATTGATTGTGCCCCGGAAATAAAATCATCACCGGACGCGCCTTCCATGGTGTCATATCCCTGGTCAATGAGACACACGACGGCGTACCTGTTGTAAGGCTTAATTTCCGATCCGTCTTCCTTGTGCGAATACCAGGCGTACTCCGGTATTTCGCAGATACCGGTGACTTCTGAACCCAGGGCATAGCTGAGGGACTTCAAGGCCCTCGTATTGGCCTCTGCGTTCTCGGTGCCGGCTGCAAATTCGCTGGCAATATCACCGTCCTGGTGAGGCACCATGGCACGGATCTGCTTTAACATGCCATCGGCAAAGGGATGTTTAAATGAAAACCTGGCCCGTTCGCGCTGGGCCTTGCCGCCCAGGTCGCCGTGAATGGCACGCTCAAAAAATCCGGCACGCTTTGGTACACGGGGCACTTCATCGGCAAAGATCTGGGTGGTGGGATGGTCCACGCGGTCGACCTGCTCCATGGGATAGTTGCTCAGGTGAGTTGCACGGCTGCTCCTGCGCCAGCGTTCCAGCCCGGAAGTAGCGCCACCCAGGCCAATCCACCATCCCAGGTTTTTACCGTTGGCTGACGTCTTTGCAACAGGTTTATCGCAAGCCAGCTTGTAACTGGTGCTGACAAGTGCCACTGCATAATTGTTTTCAATAAAAGGGTTAACTACTTCATCTCCCTTTCGTACGCCAAGACCTGCGAGTACTGTGAGGCGCTTCACGTCAAGTTGTTCATTTTCATCATCGTGGGCGACAGCATCAAAACCCATTGAACGAATGTGATTGGCGATTCCAACTGCCACTTCAAAGGCTCGCATTTCCGCGGTGCTATGAATCGAACCATCAAGCCATTCCCTGGCCCGGTTGTCTTTCTCCGGCAAGCGACTGTACTCGACCATGACAACGATGGCGTGGCTATGATCTTCCTGCGTTGCGTCCTGGTACCAGCAGGAATCGGACAACTCGCAAATTCCGATCTGGCTGGCATCAAGGAAATAACCGGCACCCTTGATATCGATCATCCTTCGTTCAAGGTCATCGGGAACCGGGGCTTCAGCGGCAGCCTTGTCACCGCGACAAAATGCCTTGAAGATGTCGTGGTACTTATCTACAGCGAGGGAATAGGTGTTGTTAGTGCGAGGACGCGAGGATGGACTGGGGTTGGAAGCGGCTTCCCGTTCTTCTTTGGCGATGCTGTCATCCCTTTGCAATCTTTCCAGGGGAAAGTAGCTATAGTGGAATGGTCTCTGCTTGTTGGAAAAGAATATCATTTCGCCCCCGCTCCCCTTATCCGTTTTACAAGCTATTCTAAACCTTATCGGCTTACATTTCTGTACTCAATAAACAGGACAGCTTTAATGGGAAGCTGCAGCGGCTTTACCTATACCGGTTTCTGAACGAATTAGCAGTTCATCAAAGGCCCGCCGGTCGAGTTCTGCCCGTTTGCTCTTATCTGTAACAGAAAAAAGCCAGAGCGCCGCAAAGGCGAGGGGCGCCGAGACCACGGTTGGGTATACCCAGGGAAAAATCGCCCTTTCCATGCCCAGTATCGGTACCCAGACCTGCGGCCCGACAATGATCAAGCCAACCGAACTGGCGAGACCAAGCAGGCTGCCGGCGATTGCTCCGCGGGTGGTAAGGCCACGCCAGAACAGCGACGCGAGGAGTAAGGGCGCGTTAACGCTACCCGCGACGGCCAGGGCCATGGTCGTGACAAACACCACGTTCTGTTTCTCAAATGCCAGTCCAAGCAATATTCCAAGCAGGCCAATAGCAATGACCGATATCCGTGATACCAGCAACTCGGATTTTTCCGTTGATTTACCCGGGAAAAGCGTCTTCGCATAAAGATCGTGAGCGATGGTGGCCGCGGCTGCCAGGGTAAGGCCTGAAACAACTGCCAGGATCGTGGCAAAGGTGACAGCAGAGAGAAAGCCCAGCAGTACGTTTCCACCAAGCGTGTGAGACAGGTGCAGCATTACCATGTTCCTGCCACCAACGAGGGTGCCGCTGGCATCGTGGTATTCCGGGTTAAACATGATCAGCGAAACTGCGCCGAAACCCATGACCAGGATAAGAAGGTTGAAGTAGCCGATTATCGAGATAGCATAAAAAGCCGATTTGCGCGCTTCGTTGGCATTCTTGACAGTAAAAAGCCGCATTAATATATGCGGCAGCCCGATAAATCCGAGCAGGGAAGTGAGCCCCACTGAAATAACCGACATGGGTTCCTTTAGCCAGCCGCCCGGTGCATAGAGTTCCTGTCCCCTGGGATGCGTTTGGGCGGCGCTTCGAAAAAGCTCGGCCATATTGTAATCAAAATGTCGAACCAGCAGGAAAGTTACGATACTGCCACCAAGCACCAGCAGGATAGCCTTGATAAATTGAACCCAGGTAGTGGCGAGCATGCCACCAAAGCTGACATAAAGGATCATCAATATACTGACGCTCGATACGGCAACAATGTAATCCAGCCCAAACAGTAACTCGATTAACTTGCCGGCACCGACTAGCTGCCCAATCAGGTAAAAAACCAGCACTGACATCGACCCCAGCGCCGCAACCAGGCCAATCGGCCGGGCATCAAGCCTGAGGGAAAGGACATCAATAAAGGTAAAGCGACCCAGGTTTCTCAGGCGTTCAGATACAAGGAAAAGAATAATAGGCCAGCTGCCCAGCGCCCCGAAAACAAGGGTAAGCGCATCAAGACCATTGAAGTACAGCGCGCTTGAAATACCGAGAAAGGTTGCTGCTGACATGAAATCGCCGGAAATGGCGACGCCGTTTTGCCATGCCGGGATACCGCCACCGGCGGCGTAAAAATCCTTGCGTGAGTGCGTACGCCTGGCGGCCCACCAGGTAATCAGCAGCGTACTCAGCACAAACAGCAGAAACATGCCAATGGCTGTTAAATTCAGTGGCTGTTTTTCTACTTCTCCGCTGATTGCATCGGCAGCCAATGCATAGGGAGATAAAAATATCGCCGGCAAAAACGAGATACAGAGTGACAGGCAGAACCGTCTATTGTTCTTCAAGACCGTGTTCCCTGAGAATATCCTGTAGCTGGCCGTCGAAGTGACGACGCGCCCACCAGATGTAATATGCAGATATAGCGACACCAAACAGTACCGCTACAACGGTGAAGTAGACGCCATTACTGACACTACTGCCGCTAAAGGCGCGGCTGCCCATCCACTCGGGAAGCCAGGCCAGGGCAAAAAAGTAGCTGAAAAAAACCAGCGTCATGATAGTGCTCAATGTAAAGCACATCCGCACCTTGCGCTTGAGAAGGGAACGAAGGACTTCAGATCCTGCCAATCGCTGAATATCTACATCGGGCTGCATTGTTATTTTTATTTTGCTCTCCCGGGGGGATTTCATGCAGGGCGGAATTCATTCCGCCATTTGTTAATCACGGTCGAATTAATTCGACCCTACATGAGTGGTATATAATTACCTTGCAGAATACTATAAATCAACCAAACTGGCTCTCTGCAACAAGACAGAGTATTTCAAATAGCATCTGTTTTCCTACCTGTGCCGTGTTCGTGGTCGCATCGTAGGCCGGTGCAACTTCTACAAGGTCACCGCCAATAATGTTCAAGCCGCGCATACCACGTAGTAATTGCAATGCGTCTGCAGTAGAAAGTCCACCAACTTCAGGGGTCCCGGTACCCGGGGCATAAACCGGATCAAGGCCGTCCACGTCAAACGTGATATAGGTGGGGCCATCACCAAGCACTTCCCTGGCTTTTTCTATGGCAGCCTGCACGCCCATCTGGTGGAATTCCTGGGCGTAAATGACTGTCATGCCGGAATCATGGGAAAACTCCCAGAAAACTTCTGCCGAACCTCGAATACCAATTTGTACACAGCGCTCCGGATCCAGTACGCCATCCAGTACAGCGTGCCTGAACGGGCCACCGTGATGGAACTTGTGATCATCCGCGGCGCCCATGGTGTCACAATGGGCATCCACGTGAAGCATACCAATGGGCCGATCCCGGCCAACCGCTTTCATTACGGGATAGGTCACAGAATGGTCGCCTCCCGCTGATACGGGAATTACGCCTGCATCAATTACCTTGTGATAATAATCCTCTATGGTCTGTATGCCTTCTTCGAGGCTAAAGCCATGCAGGTTTGGCACATCACCAACGTCTGCGATCTTGCAAAGACTAAATGGGCTGACCCGGGTCTGGTGATTGAATGGACCTACTGTCATGGAAAAATCGCGAATTGCCCGTGGCCCGAAACGGGCGCCGGTGCGGTGAAACACGCCGGAATCAAAGGGAATACCAATCAGGGCGATATCGAGCCCATCAAGATTCGGCTGGTATGGCGCATCAACAAGCGTGGCGATACCGGCTCCCAGGTCGGTTGCACCGATCATGGCCTGTTGAAACTCGGGTGTCTCTACATCGTGGTACTGCTTGTCGCTGTATTTTTTACGCAGTGCTTCCAGTTTTTCCTGGTCCATCTCTATCTCCCCTGGGTCGAGGCTTGATTTACCTTCATGAAGAAAACTATTGCCGGTAACGTGGCAAGTGGCTGTAACCACGCCAGGGCATTGTAGCTGATATTTTCGATGATCAGGCCGCCTATAATGGGCCCAAAAGCCGTGCTCAGCACGAATACACCACCGGCAATTGCCGCCCATCGTCCTTTATTATCTATTTGTGCCGCAACGCTGAACATCAGCGGTGTCATAATGATAAATAAAATCGCCTCGATGAAAGCGGCAATGCCCAGCACCAGCACAGAGCTGGTTAATATAGCGAGCATTATCACCAGGGCGTGAACGGTAGAAGCTCCGATCAGTGCTTTTACAATACCGAGCTTACTGGCAACGGGCGCTGCCAGCAGACCACCCATAATGCCGGCAACCTGTGCAGCAGCAATAATCTGGCCGGTTTGTTCCGAGCTGGCATCAATATTTACAGCAATACGTTCAAGAAAAGCGTAATAGGCCATCATGCTGATGCCAATAAGGAGTATCCCGGTCATTAACAATATTCCAGGAAGCCATGTGCCAGCTGGCAGGCCCTTTATAGTTTCTGTTGCGCCATGTCTCGGTACAAACCACATTAGAGGAATCGCAATTGCAATACACAGGGTTAGCCAGCGATAAACAATATCAAAGGTGACGATGTCGTTACTTGTCGTTATACCTATAGCCATTGCCGCTGTAGCAGAATAGCCTGCGGCCCAGGCAAGGCCATAAAGCAGCGTAGGTGATTTTGCCCTGGCAATGGCAGCGTTGGCCGTGGCCATCAGGCAGCCACCTGCCAGCCCGGCCAGGATTCGCCAGGTGTAGAGCGTGGACAGGTCATCTGCTTTACCGGAAAAATGCTGCGCAACCACCAGTAAGAGGGCGCCACTTATGGCCAGGATGTGATGTGGATACCGGGCAACCAGGGGTGCTATCAACATACTGGTGACGCCAATTACCAGTAATTCCACTGTGATCAGCGAGCCGGCTTCAACTTCGCCGAGATCCAGGCCTACGATCAGGCCACCGATAATGAGAGGGGAAAGAATCGGCGTGGTGATTGCCCCAATTTGGGCAGCGCAGGTCCCGAGAATATGGCTGAGTGAGTCGCGTTCCTGCATGAATTTTATAAAATTAAAAAACCCGGATTTGCAGCGGCGTAGATTTTCCGCCAAGTGCCTGTATTCCTTCAACAGGCAGATCTACCGAACAGGCAGTGATGACAAGGATGATATCCATTTCCGCCCTGAACTCCACATAGTCTCCCGCCTTGCTCAGGGTCACGCCCACATCGAAATCGCCGCCAGCTTTCGGCACGGTATTTTGAAAAAGGTTAAATGGGTCAGGCGGCGGGTCAATGTTGATTCCAGCAGTTGTAATCGCCGAGTAAAAATTATCCCGGCAATTAGGGTGGGGCTCGCTGCATCCAAGGTCCTCGTAAAATCCGGGGTCGCAGGGTGCAAATGACATGTCATGGGGACCCGGTGATTTATCTTCAACAAACAGGGCCAGCGGTCGACGTCGGTTACTGTAAACATAATCCCCGGGTTTCGCGACCGTTCGAAATATCACCTGCTTGGTCAATGCGGGACTGAAATACTCGCTGTGGTCATCGGCATTGATCAGGAACATGTCAGCGATCTGGCAGCCTTCCACGTCAGTGATGCGAAAGGTCTCGCCGGCATTAACGGTCGTTGCCCGCCCCTCGTAACCCGGGACGTCGATTATTTTCTCGGCCATGGCACATCCCCTTTTAAACTGTCCGTGTACTAATCTATCACTCATTCCCCAGGGATTGTATTGATTAATACCTTCCACAGAGCATGCTGGAGAAGATTGCGCGTGGCTATTTTTCCCTGCCTGGGTGAAAATGTATCACTCCTCAGGCAGTTCATGCCCGGTGAAGCAGGGGGTATTAATATGCTTTTTGCCTTACCTGGTTTTTCAATGACGGGACAGGATTATTATGAATACGAAAGCAGAAAAACCCATTGCACCCTACATGGCCATTGGCCTTTCCACGGCCATTACCGGCATTGCTAACCGGAAACATATCAAGCACAACCTGGAAAATATTGAGGAAGCGATTCACGCGTCTATTTCCATGACCAATATCAACATGCCGGTAAAAATCATTGCGCTGGCTGAAGGTGCGCTGACCGGGTTTACCGACGAAATATTTGATCTACCTCATACGCTGGCTGCGGAAGAACTGTTCATCGACATTCCCGGCGAAGAAACCGAGTGGCTTGGACGCCTGGCCAGGCTCTACAGCACCTATATCATCGTGCAATGCAAGGCACGCTGGCCTGAAGTGATGGAGAATCGTTTTTTTAACACCCTGTTTGTCATCGATCCAAACGGGGAGGTCGTACACAAGGCCGCCAAGAATCACATATGGTGCCGCGAACGTTCCTGTATGCCACACGATATTTATGATCGCTGGGTGGAAATATTCGGCGATGATATCGATGCGTTTTACCCGGTCCTGAAAACCGATGATATCGGTAACATTGGAACAATTTGTTGCAGTGATGGTGAGTATCCGGAGGCGGTAAGGGCCCTCGCATTTAACGGTGCAGAAGTTGTGTATCGACCGTCCGAAGCCATGCCAATGACAGGTTCAAGCTATCCCGGTGGTGGTTCATGGATGGTACAAAACCGCGGGCACGCCGAGTTTAATTCCGTTTACATGCTGTGTCCCAATGCCGGTCCTGTACGCCTGTCTGCAACTTCGCAGCATCCCGTGGATATCGCCGGGGGCAACGCGCATATTGTCGACTACCGCGGCGAAATCATGTCCTACTCGGCATCCACCAACAACACCATGGTTTGCGCCGTGATTGATATCGAGGCACTTCGTCAATTCCGCCTCATGAATCTCAACAGCAACTGGCTTAAAGACCTGCGTACTGAGCTTTTCAAGAAGATGTATGACAAGCCTATTCACCCGAAGAACCTCTGGATGGAACAGGATCCGCTCCACCACGAGGAAGTGGATGAAATTTATCGCGAGAATATTCAACGTCTTGTTGACCGGGGTACCTGGACAAAGCCTTTCTATGAGCACGAAGGTTGTCGTTTTCAACCGGGTGGCGAGGAGGAGATGTCGTGGGAAGACCTAAAGACCATGTGGGCACCCTGGGACGAGGACTGACCTTCGAAAATTGCTATTTTTACCTCATACTTCGTTCTCATCTTTCTCATATGCTCACGTACTATCGTGTACGCTCCGCTATTCGAAAGATTCGTGCCTCGTCTGAGATAAAAATTTCTAATTTTCTATTATCACTCGACATGCAAACATATTGATTTTCATGAATGAATTGATTCAAGAGCTGGCAGCTAAAGTGCGTGGGGAAGTGTTGCTTCCCGGTGACGCTGGCTACGATCAGGTCCGTCGCCTGTGGAATGGCATGATAGACAAGCGGCCAGCCTTGATCGTGCGCTGCCTGGGAAATGCGGATGTTATCGACGCTGTTAATTTCGGGCGCGACAACAATCTTGATATCGCCATTCGTGGTGGTGGTCACAACGTCGCCGGAAACGCGGTGTGCGATGACGGCCTGATGATTGATCTTTCCTTGATGCGCAGCGTGCAGGTTGACCCGGTGAACAGGACGGCCTGGGTGCAGGGTGGCTGCAAGCTGGGTGATGTTGATCGTGAAACCCAGTTACATGGTCTCGCGGTGCCCGCCGGAGTGGTGTCCCACACCGGCGTTGCCGGACTGACGCTTGGGGGAGGTACCGGGTGGTTATCCGGCAAGCATGGGCTGACCGTCGACCATTTACTGGAAGTGGAAATCGTCACCGCGGATGGCAGGCTGCTACGTGCAAGTAAAAACGAGCATGCCGATCTTTTCTGGGCACTGACCGGCGGTGGCGGTAATTTTGGCGTGGCGACTGCATTTAAATTCAATCTTCTTGATATCGGGCCACAGCTGATGCGCGCGGCGGTGCTGTATCCAGCAGACGAAGCCCGGCAGGTCCTTACCAAGTGGCGTGAATTGCTGCCGACGCTGCCCGATGAAGTCACCACCCTGGCAATTCTCTGGGCTATCCCGGACGTTGATCTTTTTCCATCTGCCTTTCGTGGCCAGCCGGTGTTGGCTATTCACGGGGTTTACTGTGGTGATATCGATGAAGGTGAAGCTGCGGTTCAGGCCCTGAGAGAACTTGGCAATCCCGTGATGGATGCAAGCGGACTAATCCCCTACACCGAGTTACAGCAGCAGTTTGATCCATTTGTGCCCATGCACGATTGCCAGTATTACTGGAAATCACTGGAAATCGACGAGTTATCTGATGAAGTGATAGAGCAGGTTGTGAGCCAGGGAGAATCCCGACCACCGCGGTCGCTGATAGTGATCCAGAACATGAAGGGCGCTTATAGTCGCGTCGCAGCCGGCGCCACGGCCTACGGTGACCGCTCTGTTCCTTTCCTGCTTGAACTCAACGCCACCTGGACAGACCCGGGTGAGAACGAGAAGAACATAAAATGGACCCGGGATTTCTGGGAGCTGATGCGAGCCTATTCTTTAAGCGGTGGCGTCTATCTTAACCACCCGGGGTTTGGAGAAGAGGGCGAAGAACTCGTGAAGGCATCCTATGGCGATAACTATGCCCGTCTTGCCAGCATCAAGAAGGAATATGATCCTGGCAACCTGTTTCACCTGAACCAGAATATAAAGCCTGCCTGATTTTGCAATTAACCGGAGTGCCTGCTAGATTGTTTTATAGAACCCCCTTGTTCCATTCAAGAGAGGATACTGTGTTGAAGACTCAAATTTCCCAAGTGAATGCCTGTTTAAAGTTCGCCATTATTTTTCCTGCGCTTTTGTTTTTTATACCTGGCGCTGCTGTTTTCGCCTACCAGGGTGATGCACCCTTTGAAAAGGCACGAAAGGAAAACCAGAAAGCCTGGGACAAGGAAGATCGCAGCATCGACAAGAAGCTGGCAAAGCTGAAGAAAAAACATGGAAAGAGTCCAAACATTATCTACATCCTCGGTGATGATGTCGGCTGGGGAGAGCTGGGCTCTTACCTTGGCGGCAAACTTCGCGGTACACCAACGCCAAACCTCGACAACATGGCAAAGCAGGGCATGCAGTTCCTGTCCCATTACTCTGAACCATCCTGTACACCTACTCGTCTCGCACTCCTGACCGGTCGCCACCCGGTACGAACAGGCGTCGACATTGTCCTGTGGCCCGGGCAGACACAGGGTCTCGCACCTGGAGAAATCACCGTTGCTGAAATGTTGTCCGATGCCGGTTACCACACCGCCATGTTTGGCAAGTGGCACGTGGGGGACCTGGAACAGCATGCTCCCGAGAACCAGGGTTTTGATTACGCGTATTATGGCCTTTACAACGGTGCCATCTATTCCTGGGTAAACCAGAAAAACTTTTATGAACAACAGACCCTCGATGGTGTCGGGCATTTTTACGATTTCCCCGGATCCTTTGAGGATTACCGCAACAAGTACGGTATCGAGATCCTTGGTGCCCTTGAAGGCATGAAGGGTAAAGGTCGCAAGCAAATAAAGCCAATGGGACCGGAATCCATGGTGGAAATGGAAGCTGATTCCATTATGAAAATGAAAAAGTATATTAAGGAAAAAGCAAAGTCCGACAGGCCTTTCTTCCTCTACTGGGCGTCCTACGCGCAGCAGATGGCATCTTCACCGCGGGAATATCGATTCAATGAAGGACTTGATCACCGCAATAACCAGAGCGCACAGCTGGCTCAGCATGATGATTACATCAAGCAATTGCTGGATACCGTGAAGGAGGCCGGTATTGAAGAAAATACCCTGGTGGTCTGGGTGAGTGACAATGGTCCCATGTATGCATTCTGGCCCAACGCCGGTTATTCCTGGCTTCGAGGAGAAAAAGGCGAGGTCTATGAAGGTGGAGTCAGGACACCGGGGTTTGCGGTCTGGCCCGGCATGATTGAACCTGGCCAGCAGCCACTTGACATGATCTCGGTAACGGACCTGTTCGTAACCGCGGCGCGTGTTGCGGGTGTCGCCGACAAGCTTCCAGGCGATCGCGTGATTGATGGCATTGACCAGCTGCCGCTATTGTTAAATGGCGAGGGCAGCGGCAGGCGAAAACACATGTTCTACTACAGCGGAAACGATTTAAAAGCGATTCGCATGGAAGATCATAAGCTGGTAATCGTACCGGGATCCCGCGGCGGACTGCCAAACTATGAAATGTATAACCTGATACGTGATCCCGGTGAAAAATACGGTGCCATGTATAACCATCTCTGGGCGATCGTGCCGTTTCAGCGCATGGTGGGTTCCCACATGAAGTTGATTCGGCAGTTTCCTCACAGGAAGACAAAGTCAGGGCTTTTTTAAGTACTGGCGCCCTGATGCGCTGATTTACACTCCCAGACAAGAGATCTTGCCCCGGCAAGCAAGCTGGGCAAAATTCGCGGTGATACCATTTTTCCTGAATTTCCATGCAGAAGGGCAGGAATATGGTTAACAAGACAAAAATTTCAATTATCGGCGGTACAGGTAACCTTGGCAGGGGCCTCGCCTGGCGCTGGGCAAAAGCTGGCCATGATGTCACTATCGGTTCACGTACCAGTGAAAAGGCAGACGTCACGGCAAAAGAACTGAATGAACGCCTTGGCGAAGAGCGCATCCAGGCCAGCGATAACCTTGATGCAACCCGTAGCGCAGAGGTCGTTGTTCTCACAGTGCCGTTTGCTGCACACACGGATACCCTGGAAACAATCAAGCCTGCGCTCAACGGCCAGGTATTGATTGATACCACGGTACCCTTGCGACCACCGAGAGTAGCCGTCGCGCAACTGCCTGAAGACGGCAGCGCGGCAGAGATCACCCAGAAGCTGGTGGGTGACACGGCCGAAGTAGTGGCAGCATTTCATAATGTTGCTGCGGCGATTCTTGAGAGCGACGAAGAAGTGGATTGTGATGTGCTGGTCACTGCTGATGAATTATCCACGCGGCGCGCCATCAAGCACCTGGTTGAAGACACCGGTTGTCGTCCCATTAATGCTGGCAAGCTGGCCAATTCTGCCGCTTCAGAGGCCCTGACCAGTGCGCTGATTCACATCAACAAGACCTACAAGGCCCATTCAGGCATCAAGATCACCGGTGTACAGACCGACTTTAACCTGAACTAACCTGTGCCGGGCTTGGGCAGTTAAATAAAAATCATGACTGAAGCCGAAGCAAACGCTCCCGTTACCGCCATATTCAAGCGCAGGATAAAAGAAGGGCGTGAAGAGGATTTCATTAACTGGTCAAAAAAAATCACTTCCGTGTGCAGCACTTTTGAGGGTTATGTCTCTACCAAGCTGATACAGCCGACAAGTACCGACGGGGATTACGTTACCGTGATCACCTTTGATAACTATCGGCATTTCCAGGGTTGGGAAGAATCTGAGCAACGACGTGAGTTGCTCGCCGGGATGGCGGACATGGTGGCGGGTGAAATCGTGTCGGAGCAATTTATCGGCGTGTATTCCTTTATAGGCAACCCGTCAAAACGCTGGCCACCGGACTGGCGCATGGTACTTGTCGCCTACACGGCTATCTGGCCGCTGGTCTACTTTGTGCCGCCACTTTTAAATCCCCATCTTCCACAGCAAGCCCTCCTGCAGTCACTGCTATCCACTGCGGTGATCACCGTGTTAATGGGGTACCTGAGCCTGCCGCTGATGGAGTTGCTTTACAGGAAGTTAAGACGAAAATAGCGTGCAGCTATATTACGCTGCAGTGTCCGTAGCGCTTTTTTCCCTCCGTCTTAGCATTTTCTGAACCAGGCCTGGTGCTACTCCAGGCCGGCTCCAGGGGCACACTGGCAAGCAAATTCCGCAGCCATATGCCTCGTTAAAGTAAGAAACACACTTGTCAAAATCCACGTACCACTTGCTGGTTCCTCGTACCATCTGCTTTTCATGGGTAATGGCATTGGGTGGGCAGTATTTACTGCAAACCTTGCAGTTGGTGCAGAAGTCATCCGCACCGAATGACTCCGCCTCAGTGGTGAGCAATTCTGCGTCCGTGAGTATGTAGGCAATCCTGAAGTTGGAGCCGAACTTCCTGTTGATGATAGAGCCATGTTTGCCCAGTTCCCCCAGGCCGCCAGCAATCGCTGCCGGCACCGAGGTAAACTGGCCAGAAGCGGGTCCACAATAGCCGCGTGCGTGGTGTCCGTTTTCCCGTAACCAGTTCGAACCAAGTCGAGCGAGGGCAGTACCATCATTATATTTCTGAATGACATGGATTCCTCCGGTCATGTCACGGCCTTTTTCTGCAATTTTCATCATGATGTCATGGTCCATGGGAACTGCCATGGTGACAACGATGGGCTCTTTCACCGTCATGCCTTCAATGATCCACTCCGGTCGCATGCGTGTTATTGCGATGTCGCCAGCACCCTGGCCAAGCAGGTAGTCTTTGAGGCCTTCAGTCAAAGCTGCATTTGATAAGCTGCTTTTCGATCTCGCTATTTGTTTAAGCGGTGCGTAACGCAGGAATAGTGCGCGGGTAAACTGCCTTATGTAACCGGGTGGGAAGGACACGCGAAAATAAAACCAGTTTTGCCACCGACGCCAGGGATGCTTTACCCACACGTAATGGTAAACGGGTGTTGGTCTTCTCTTTTCCGTTTCACCCACGCCGTTGATTTCATTACCTGATATGCGAGGACGTAACCACTGGTACATACGCGATGGCGTGAAGCTACCGTCTTCCCGAATTGTGCTTGTCAGGATACCCATGTTTTAACTTTCCCTGGTTGCGCTTTTTTCTCTCCGTCTTAACATTTTTTGCATGAGGTTAGGTGCTACCCCGGGTCGGCTCCAGGGACACACTGCGAGGCACAGGCCGCAGGCATAAAGTTCATTGAATGCAGGTACGCACTTGTCAAAGTCCACGTACCATTTCATATTTCCATTCACCATCTGTTTTTCGTGGGTAATGGCATCAGCGGGGCAGTCACGCGCGCAAAGCTGGCAGGTAGCACAGAAATCATCAACGCCGATATCGCGAGATTTATCAGGCACCAGCGGCATATCAGTCAGGATTGGCGTGAGTCGCATGCTTGAACCCAGTTCATCGGAGATGAGCGAGCCATGTTTGCCAAGCTGACCGATGCCCGCTTCAATAGCAGCAGGTATCACGGTAAACAGGTGGTCATCGCTCAGGCCACCCTTGAAAGAAGCGTAGTAACCCTGGTCACGGATCCACTTCGCCAGGCGATAACCGGTTTCCTGTCCCTTGACATAGGACTTAATCACTTCGCGACACTGAGAAACAAAGTCCCCTTTCATGTTCTTTGAAAATTCATCGTAGTCCATGCGCCTGGCCAGCATGATGACCCATTCGCCCCTGGGTACCTCGCGGTCTGCGAAAACCCAGTCGGGATTCATGTGGCAAATACCCACGACATGGACATCGTCATCAGCCAGGGCTTTTTCCTTGACTATCCTTGTCCAGTTCTCCGGGCTGTCCTCTTTCTTTTTACCGGCAATTGCGCCGAGTCGAGTCACGTTTTCTGTAATCCAGTGCTTGAAGTACCAGTTGGAAATGCGAAAGTCATACATGCACTTGTGTACAAACCATTGCTCTGCCAGGCCAAAGGGATACCAGGGATGATGCTTGTGGTAAGACTGCACGGGGCGTTCCTTGTTTTCCTTGCCCAGGCCGTTGACCTTGTTGCCGGAAGCATTTTTTGGCCATATCAGCTGGTGGAATTTTGAAGGGGTGAATTTTCCCTTGTCGCTTAGCTGGTAATTAAAGAAACCCATTAATCTGACCCTCCCTCGACATAATCCGGTTGCTTGCGCCAGATCCCGGAATTGAAATACTGCAAAACGGCAAGGCCGAGCATGCCGCCATAAAACGGCAGTGACCCAATATCAATCACCAGCGGAATCCACAACAGGGACAGGCGATCAGTAAAGCTCATCACGGGCAATAGAAGCAGCCCGATACAGCCAGTGAGACCGCCCATGACAGTTACCGGTGCCGGCCCGGCATCAAGCCCAAGCTTGAGTGTCTTAGCAAGAAATCGAAAATTGGTAATAATGAAGTAGGTGGAAACAAGCAAAAGGGGGATTGCAACAAGCCAGCGCAGGATATCGAGTATAAACATAGGTTAAATCTCATTTTAACTGGTTAATATGAGCCAATGTGCTGACTACTAATATAGAACATATCTCATGGCTGGAGTATCCTTTCTACGCAGTAGTTGAGCCCGAATACGCATGGTCGAGAGCATATCCACGTGCAGATCCTGAACGAAAGTAACCGAACGAGGTTACCCCTGAAAAGCCAGTTTGTCTGCGAGACGGACGATCTTATTGCGACCCGCGATCACCTCGCAAAATACCTTGGCAGGCACACGATCAATCCGCTGGACAAGAACTATTGCGTCAGTTTTCAACACTGCGGTATCAATATCGGTCGTATTGGTATAAACAGTCTTTACTATGGCACTGCCATTCGAATTGGCGTTTGCCCACCGGAAAATACCTTTTTCATGCTGGTTCTATTGCGCGGGACTGGCCTTGTAAAACAGCAGGACAATGTCATTTCATTGTCTGGCAGGGATGTTTATATGTTCAATCCGGGAGTTCCCGCGGTACTTGATTTATCCAATGACATGATGAATTTCACCGTAAAAGTATCACAGCGTGGACTGCAGCAAATTCTTGAACGTGAATCCGGAAAGACACTTTCTTCTGAGCTGTTATTTAATTCAGCGGACCCGGGAACATCGCACCAGGCCAGCGGGCTGATGAACCTCCTGGTACACGCTTGCAATGAAATCGATAAAGGGCATGTTGATTTACGACTGCCGATAGTAGAAAAGCAGTGGGAAGAACTGATCTACGCACAGATCCTGGCAGAACTATCCCACAACCAGGGAGAACTTGTCGGCGCCCCTGCTACAGGGCAGGTACCGGATTACATCAGGCGCGTGGAAAATTATATTTCCGACCACTACAGGGATGTGATTCAGCTTTTCGACCTGGCCAGGTGTGCGGCAGTGAGTGAGCGGGCTTTGCAAAATGGTTTTCGTCGCTACCGGAATACAACGCCAATGGAATACCTGCGGGATTTTCGTCTTGGTATCTCCAGGCAAAAGTTACTGGATGCCAGGTATGCCGATAATACTATTTCGGAAATCGCTACCGATTGTGGTTTCAGTCACCTGAGTAAATATGCGAAGTGTTACCGGGAGAGATTTGGAGAAACTCCATCAATAACCAGGAGAAAGAGTCAATAGTGTCCTGCATATTTCACTTAAGTTATCTGGCTGGTCATGCTGCAGCGATACGTGTATCTTCGGTTCTACTGGAGTCTTGCTAATGACTATAGAAACTTTACTCAACGATCTGATCGCTGATCGCGAAATAGACCTTGAAATTCTCAAGAGCTGTTTTGCTGATTTTTGTGACGGTGTGAAGTATCCACCGGAACAACAGGCGGCGCTGCTGGTCCTGTTACGTGCCCGTGGAGAAACTCCGGCACAGCTTGCTGCTATTGCGGAGGTATTCCTAGAGAGGGCGGTCAAGATTGAATTACCTGGAGCAGCGGTATGCCTGTGCGGTACCGGTGGTGATGGTGCCGGTACTTTTAATATCAGTACCACTGCTTCGTTACTGATAGCCGCGTCGGGTGTGGCCGTAGCCAAGCATGGCAGTCGTTCTGTGACCAGTAAAAGTGGTAGCGCAGATGTGTTAAACGAACTCGGGATTGCCACGGATCTCGACCCTGAAAAAGCCAGTGCCAGCCTGGAGTCCCATAACTTTGCTTTCCTGTTTGCCCAGCTGTATCACCCGGCTTTCAAAAATATTGCTCCAATCCGCACGGCGATTGGCGTACGCACCCTGTTTAATATCCTTGGACCGCTGCTGCATCCTTCAAACCTGAAACGGCAGGTTATTGGCGTGTTTGATGCTGCGCTGCTGGATACCATGGCCAACGCGCTTTCCCTGGCGGGCCATGAAAAAACCATGGTTGTGCATTCAGCGGATGGTCTCGATGAAATTTCCATGACGGGCCCTACCTATGCGCGGCTGGTTGAGGGGGACAGCATTAGTGAGCTGGAACTGCGTCCCGAAGACTATGGCTTCAAAGCCTGTAAGCTGGACCAGCTTAAAGGAGGTAGCGCGGCAGACAATGCTGAAATCCTCAGAAAAATCTTTGCCGGGGAAAAAAGCGCCCGCGCCGATTGCGTGGTATTGAATGCCGGTGTGGCGCTCTGGTTAGCCGGCAGCGCCGACTCCATCGAAGCCGGGATAGAACAGGCAAGGACCGTACAGGAAAGCGGTGAGGCACTTGACTACATTAAACGCCTGGCAGAGGTCCATTGATATGGCATTCGCTGAAATAATTGAAGAAACCCGGGCTCGTGTGAAAAGAGACCAGGAGTCATTTCCATTACAGCGAGTGATGGATGAGCCTGAATTTGAACTGACCGCAGCAAATTTTGACGACGCCTTTCCAGTGGGCGAGGTGAATCTCATCACGGAAATAAAATACGGTAGTCCGTCCCGCGGAAAGATCTTTGATGCCGACGTAATAAGCCCGGTCGATGTTGCACGTGCGTACGTAGAAAACGGTTCCAGGGCAATCTCAATCCTGACCGAACCCACTTACTTTCACGGCTCCTATGATTATCTCAGGTCAGTGCGTTCAGCCTATCCTGAAATTCCTATCATCATGAAGGATTTTGTTATTGATCCCTACCAGGTGCACTTTGCCAGGTTTATTGGTGCTAGTGTCGTGCTGTTGTGTGTGCGCTATCTTGATGAGGTGGAAATAAAAGACCTGCAGCAGCTGGCTGTCAGTATCGGGCTTAATACCCTGGTCGAAGTACACGATGAAGCAGAGCTGGAAATTGCGTGCAGGATCGGCTGCAAGGTCATGGGGGTTAATAATCGAAATCTCAAGACCCTGGACATTGATCTTGATGTGGGTAGAAACCTGGCACCGCATTTCCCGGACGATGTCGTCAAGATTTGCGAAAGTGGTATCTTTGAACGTTCGCAAATTGATGATTTTCGCGAACTGGGCTTTGATGGATTCCTGGTCGGCACCTCGTTGATGATGGATGGTCGCCCCGGTAAAGCATTGCACGAGTTGATTAGTGGCTAAGATCAAGGTCTGTGGATTAACGCGCTACGAGGACGCTGTACTTGCTGCGGAGTCGGGGGCATGGGGGCTGGGATTTATATTTACGGATAAATCGCCCCGGTCTTGTGATCCTGGTGTGGCAAGGGACATTATTCGAAGACTCGACGCGGAGCAGCCAGGGGTCGAAAAAGTGGGCGTCTTCCTGGATGAGCCAGCGGAAAACATCAACGCAATTGCAGACAATGTTGGTATCACCATTGCGCAGATGCATGGTAGTGAGCCTCCCGAGGAATGTAACAAGGTGAATATCCCAGTTCTAAAAGCAATACAGGAACTGGACCTGGGGGACACAGGGGTGTTGAATTCTTATCGACCTCACATGTTCCTCATGGATGCGCCGAGGGTCGGCGACAAGTATGGCGGCACGGGTCAAAAGGCTGACTGGGAGCAGGCCAGGCAAATAGCACTGGATTACCCCCTGTTTCTTGCGGGAAGCCTGAACGCGGAAAACATCGTGGAGGCACTTGAGCAAGTCAAGCCCATGGGAGCCGATCTCTCTTCCAGCCTGGAGGAAAGTCATGGCATTAAGGACCCGGAAAAAATCAGGCATCTTTTCAAGGTCCTGGAAAACGCCGGTATGTTACCTGGTTAACTAGCGAGTATATCCAGCCAATGAAAACATTTGATCACATTATTGTAGGTACAGGAATTAATTCCCTCGTTTGCGGTGCATTGCTGGCACGGGGAGGAAAAAAAGTACTGCTCCTTGAAAGGAATGACCGGGCAGGGGGCTGTATCAGGACAGATGAAATTACCGAACCTGGTTTTGTTCACGATGTGTTATCCAGCTGGCATCCGCTGTTTGTCACTTCTCCTGGATACGCCGAACTCAGGGATGAACTGGAAAAGCATGGACTTGAGTATTGCAATACCGATTGCCCGACGGCGACGGTCCTGCCTGATGGCAGTTCATGGATCCTGAAAATGTCCAGGGAAGAAAACGTCAGGCGCCTCAACGAACTGTCCCCGGGGGACGGGGATCGATACCAGCGGGCCATGGGTGAGCTTATGCAGTCACTGGATCTGACTTTCGCCCTGCTTGGTTCCGAGCTGTGGACCTGGTCTACCTTCAAGTTATTTGCACTAACGCTGTTTAAACGCGGACCGCTATACCTGAGTCAATATTTTAACTACTGCCTTGAGACAGCCAGAACCTGGCTTGGCAACACCTTTGAGTCAAGGACCGCCGCTGCCTGCCTGGCAGCATGGCCCGCACACACCGGCATCGGGCCGGACTCACCCATGTCGGGACACATGGCACGTATTATTGCCTTTACGCTGGAGGTGGCGGGCTGTCCCGTGGTCAAGGGTGGTAGCTACAGGCTGGTCGAGGCGTTTGAGAAGCTTATCAATTCACACGGTGGTGAAATCAGGCTGAATACCGACGTAGAAAAAGTGCTTGTTGAAAATGGTGCGGCAGTTGGGGTGACTACTGCCAGCGGAGAGGAGTACAGGTCCAATGGAGCAGTCATATGCAGCATGACGCCGGGCCAGCTATACCAGCGCTTGCTGAAAAATGAAGAATTACCGGCTGTAGTGAAGGAACAGGCGGCAGGTTTTCGTCACGGGCACGCCGATATGCAGATCCATCTTGCCCTGGATACGCCACCCCGGTGGTCAGACTCAAATCTCGACAAGGTTGCCATTGTTCACCTCACACCCGGGCTGGATGGGGTTTCGCAGGCGATGAATGAAGCGGACAGGGGGCTTCTACCACGGGTCGCCACTATCGTGGTAGGACAGCCGGCGGCACTTGATCCCACTCGTGTACCTGAAGGAAAGGGGTTGCTCTGGATACAGCTGCAGGAGTTACCCCGGGTTATAGAGGGGGATGCAGCCGGGGAAATTTCGATACCTGTAGACGGCAGCTGGACTGAAGAGGTCAGGGAAGCCTATGCCGATCGTATCGTGGATCGGATTGCTGAGCACATTCCAGGGCTAAAGGAAAATATTTTGAAACGAAGCGTCCTGTCACCGGCGGATCTTGAAGCAATCAATATTAACCTGGTGGGTGGTGATCCCTATGGTGGTGACTGTGCCCTTGACCAGTATTTTCTCTGGCGACCATTGAAGTCACTGAAAAATCACAGTACGCCCTTGAGGAACCTGTATCATATTGGCGCATCGACGCATCCAGGGCCAGGGTTAGGAGGTGCTTCCGGGTACCTCGTTGCCAAGTCACTCTGAGATTTGTCACAACTAATACTTTAAGCAACTGAAAAAAGGAGAGGATAATAATGATTCGAGTCAGTGTCATGTACCCAAACCAGCCAGGCGGTAATTTCGATTACGACTATTATCTCGCCACGCACATGCCGCTGGTGCAGGAGAAGTGGGGTGATGTACTCAGGGGCGTGGAAGTCATTAAAGGTCTCTCGGGCCCGGAAGGCTCAGCAGCGACTTATGTGACGGTCGCCAGTCTCAAGTTTGATGATGTAGCCTCATTTGAAAATGCCATAAAGGAACATGGTGGAGAGATCATGGGAGATATTCCAAACTTTACGAATATCGATCCGGTCGTTCAGATTGAAGAAGTGCTGATGAGCTAAGACGGGTAATATCGTCTTAAAAAAGCCGCCGCAAGGCGGTTTTTTTATGCGAGGCGCCACGCTCCCTGGTCCTGAACGCACAAACCCTCTTCTTCCAGTTTTATCAGGCCAGCCAGTAGTGAGCGGGATGCGATTGGATATACCTCCCTGGGTACGTCGCTGTAAATAACGGGCAATAACTCGTCAATCTTTTGTGCAGTTGCTGAAAGCGCAGTGACAATCTCCTTTTCTCTTTCCCTGCGATGAGCAAGAAACTCGCGGATTAATGTAACCCCGTCCCGGCGCGGGGGTCCGTGCGAAGGGAATACCGTGGCCAGGGGTAATTGACCCAGTCTTTCAAGTTGATCGAGGTAAGTTCGCATATGACCTTCGGGAGGATCGATAACGATAGTTGATAGCGTGGACAGCATATCGCCGATGACTGCAGCATTGTACCTGCTGTCAATAAAACAAAGATGATCGATCGCATGCCCCGGCGTGTGCAGCACCTGCAGGTGCCAACCCGGGCTACCATCGGGTGCGTCTCCCAGTTCCAGCCGGTCACCGTCCTTGAGCGCGTCTCCCCGGATGAAACCCTGTTCGATTCGCTCATAACATTTCTCATGGGCACGAACCGCCAGCTTGAAGTACTGGCTTATCCTGTTCACAGCGCCGACGTGATCGCTGTGATGGTGTGTAAGCAAGATAGCCTCAAAGCTATGTCCCGCCTGCTGTAATTCCTCCATGTGCCTGATAAGCCTGTCCTGCTCTGTTTCATCGGGTGTTGCCGGGTCAACCACGTACAGCCGTTGTGTGCCGATGATCAGTGTATTAGTCGTCGTCGCCGGTGGCAGGGTAGGCGTTTGCAGGGGTGCCATGAAAATTCCCGGGGAAAAGTAAGCCTGGTGCAGCGCACCTTCCTCGAGTCTTTCTTCCCAGGTGGAAGCGGTATTCGCGAAATCATCCATGCCATGGGTCGCAAGCAGGCGCAGCAGGAACAATACAGGTGGGGCAATATCCATTTCTCCCTGCTCCCAGGCCTTAATAGCATCAGCGGGCCTGATGAACTGCCCTTCAAGTAATTCCTGTTTATCAACGGTCGGTGAATCACTATCGTGCGTGCGCACGTGAAAAAACTGCGTGTCAAAGCGTAGCGGTATAAAGGGCGGCGTGGTAATGCGTAAAATACTTTGCAGCCGTGGAAAAGCGGGGTCAAATCCGGATATAAACTCGCGCCAGCCGTTCCCTGGAGAGGCCAACTCGGATCTTAGCTCGACCTTTCTTTCCGCGGTGAAGGATTCCCCGAGGGTCGAGGAAAGAACATTTACTTCTTCGAGCAATTCCCGTACGGCGCAACGACGAAGCGCCGGTTCAAGAGATTCATCCCCGGAGAAGACATCCAGCCCGTTATCGAGATTGCCGCCGGGGAATACCCAGTAACCGCCAAAAAACCTGAGTTCGGGCGCGCGCAGGCAGAGAAAGACTTCCGTGTCCGCACCCTGGCCTCGACTTAAAATGACAGACGAGGCTAGCTTTACTTTGGACATCCAGCTGAGAAAGCGTTAACAAGCTATTCAGGGTTGAAGGTTTTACTGATGATTTTCCATTCCCCGTCAACCTTTGCGAGGTGGAAATAGTCTGTGAAGTTCATACCCATGAAGCCAGCCTCTTTCAGCGTGACGCTCGCGACCGGGCCGGATACCTCGACATTGCTGATATTGGCAGTGTAATTACCAGCGGTAGCCGGGGCTTCGGGAGGAGGGTTTTCAACCACCTGGAAAAAGGGTTCCGGGGGTCCCATCAGGTATTCCCCCATCATGTAGCCTGACATCAGCGCGTTTTCATGGAAAATTGCTCTCAGGCGTTCAACGCTACCATCGTTGCAGGCCGCCACGTACTCCTCGATAACCGCCCTGGCATCATCCGCATCACTCATAATTGACTTCCTCCGTTCATTAGTATTTCGCCAGCGAAACCGCAACCATAGCATTAACCCGGGTCAAAGATGAAACGCGCCTGTGCGGACGCGGCCGGTTTTTGTTTTTACCTGCGGAACTTACTGTATTAGACGATTGTCCTAAATTTAAAAATATGCTCCAATAGGCAATCGCTGGCCTGTCACGGGCCCAGGTAAACGCATGATTGCCAAGCTTAACGAGACGCTGCATATGATGAAAATATTGTCCGTTTTTCTTTTTCTCCTGTTTATTCAATTACCCCTGCACGCTGATGAGCCGATTGACCCGGTTGGAAAGGTGAGGACGCTGCCAGCCAGGTACCCGGATCACTGGCTTTATGCCCATGATGTGGCTTTTGGAAACATGTTAAACGGCAGGCTGATTGTGCTTGACGCAGAAGAGGATGCGCATAGGCCGCAGTACAAGGGCATGCTCAATACCTCCCTTATTGCTGGTGTCGCTATTGCCAGGACGCGACCGGAAATTTATGTTTACGAATCCTTTTACTCCCGCGGCACCCGTGGGACACCCACCGATGTACTGACCATCTGGGACAAGACAACCTTGTCTGTTATCGACGAAGTAATCATTCCCGGTGCCAAGCGGGCAGGCCAGTTGCCCAGCGATTTCTGGGTGACTCTCATCGATAATGAGAAACTCCTGCTGCTGTTTAACTTTACTCCCGCGACCTCCGTCACCGTGGTCGACACCGCAAAACGCGAAATTTTGAATGAAATTGACCTTCCCGGGTGCTCACTGATGTATCCAACGGGGAAAAGAGGTTTCAGTGCCATGTGTGGTGACGCTTCGATGATGTCTTACCAGCTGGATGCCAACGGCAAGGTCATCAACGAGGCACGTGTACCTTCTTTCTTTGATATAGACAAGGATGCTCTTTTTGAGAGACCAGTGATTATTGACAGTGTCGCTTACTTCCCTTCATTCCTGGGTAACCTGAGGGAAGTGGACATGAGCGGTGCCAGGGCAGTTCCCGGCAAGCAATGGAGCCTTTTATCCGAAGAGGATAAAAAGCAAAACTGGCGTCCCGGCGGGATGAACCTTAATGACGCGGACAGTCTCGGGCACATGTATATTCTCATGCATCCTGACGGTGAAGAAGGCACACACAAGTACCCCGGTGCTGAAGTCTGGGTGTATGACGTAAAGAAACAAAAGCGCGTGAAAAAGATCCCGCTCAAGCTCCCGGCCCTGACCATTGAAGTGAGCGAGGATAAATCACCGTGGTTGTTCGCGACTAACGTTGAAATGAATATTGATGTTTACGACGCCTTGACCGGCGAGTACGTAAAGACTTTATCTGATTTTGGGCAGGAAACACCGCTCATCCTGTTTTCTGCAAATTAATTTTTGTGAATGATAGAGAGATACCAAGATGAAATGGTTTGATCACATCACTGAATCACTAACACGAAAAATTGCGCAAAATTCTTCCAGGAGGAGTTTTGTCAGCGGTATAGGGACCGCGCTTGTCGGTGGAGCGGCCGTACCACTGCTTCCCGTGGCAAGGGCAGCCACCGGCGGAGACCACGGTCAACCGGCCGAGCCCACAGACGCGGACCTGGACGATCCAACAAGCTGCTCCTACTGGCGTAACTGCTCCATTGATGGGTTCCTGTGCAGTTGCTGCGGTGGTACGGATAAAGTGTGTCCACCGGGTACGGAAATGTCGCCTATAACCTGGATTGGTACCTGCAAAAACCCCCATGACGGTAAGGATTACATCATTTCCTACAACGACTGCTGTGGTAAGACTTCCTGTGGTAATTGTTTTTGCAATACCAACGTCAGCGACCGTCCGACATACCGGCCACATACTGCCAATGATATTAACTGGTGCCTTGGTACGAGTAGCGAGGCCTACCATTGCACCGTGACCCTGGTACTGGGTGTGGCGACTAAGAAAGCCTGATAGTCCAAATGAAAGCAGTTTTGCGCCTTGCCGTACTGGCACTGAGCTCTTTCCTCAGCCTTGTCCCGTGCCAGTCATGGGCAGAAGATGAAGCGGTAATGACGCTTGCAAGGCAAAATTACATTCTCAATTGCCAGGGCTGTCATCTTCCGAATGCCATGGGTGCGCCGGGACTGGTACCGCGCATGAAAGATTTTGTCGGTAATTTCCTGCACGTTGAAGGTGGTCGCGAGTTTATCGTGCAGGTACCCGGTTCCGCCAATTCCCCCATAAGCGACGAGGAGCTGGCTGATGTACTTAACTGGATGCTTGTCACATTCAGCAAGGAGCAGGTGCCGCAGGAATTCCAGCCCTATACCGGTAAGGAAATCGGCAGCCTGAGGGCCAGCCCGCTGATGGACGTGAATGGCACCCGCGCCAGGCTTATTCAGCGAATACAGAAAAAGCTGGGCATCACCGAAGATGCTCTGAACAACAGCTAGAGTTCGCGTTTATCAATAACTCGCTGCGCCTTTCCCTCTGAGCGCGGAACCCCGTTTTCCGGGTGCACGGTAACGCGGGTGGATATACCAATGATGTCCTTGATGTTCTTTTCCAGCTCGCGACCTGCGGCCTCTGCAGCAGACTCAGCTGCATCAGGGGCCAGCTCAACATTAACCCGGACATTATCAAGGTTGTCATCACGGCTCACTTCAATCTGGTAGTGTGGCGCCAGTGCCTCGATTTTCAATATTTGTTCTTCCACCTGTGTCGGAAAAACATTGACGCCGCGTATGATGAGCATGTCATCGCTGCGACCGGTAATTTTGTCCATCCTGCGCATGGTCCTTGCCGTGCCTGGCAAAAGACGCGTCAGGTCCCTGGTGCGGTAACGAACGATCGGCAATGCCTCTTTTGTGAGGCTGGTGAACACCAGTTCGCCCTGTTCACCGTCTGGCAGGACTTCGCCGGTTTCAGGATTAATGATTTCCGGGTAGAAAAAATCTTCCCAGATCGTGGGACCGTCCTTCGTCTCGATACATTCCTGCGCGACACCCGGCCCCATGACCTCTGACAGACCGTAAATATCGATGGCATCTATGCCAAGACGTTTTTCCAGGTTTTCCCGCATGGAACCTGTCCAGGGTTCTGCGCCGAAAATACCAACACGCAGGCTAAGCTTGTGACAGTCCACTCCCTGTCTTTCCAGCTCGTCGGCGATACTGAGCATGTACGAGGGTGTCACCATGATGATATCCGGATCAAAGTCCTGGATGAGCTGGGCCTGTTTCTGGGTCTGTCCTCCGGACATGGGAATGACCGTGCAGCCGAGGTATTCTCCACCGTAATGTGCGCCAAGGCCGCCGGTAAACAGGCCGTAACCGTAGGCCACGTGAATCTTGTCCCTGTGTGTTCCGCCGGCTGCCCGTATCGAGCGTCCCACCACCTGGCTCCAGGCATCGATATCATTGCGGGTGTAACCCACCACCGTCGGTTTTCCGGTGGTCCCACTGGAGGCATGAACCCTGACCACGTCGCTCATGGGGACTGCGAACATGTCAAATGGATAGTTGTCGCGAAGGTCTGTCTTGGTGGTGAAGGGAAAATTCGCGAGATCGGACAGGGAACGCAGGTCTTCCGGTTTCACACCCGCTTCATCAAATTTTCGCCTGTAGCAGTCCACGTTATCGTAAGCATGCTTGAGACTCCATTGCATACGCTGCAGTTGCAGCGCCTGGAGCTCGTCCACGCTGGCTTTCTCGATACTTTCCAGTTCGTCGCGTGTTCCTGCAGAAACCATAGGGCGAATCCTCACAATTCAGGTGAAGAAATAAAATAACACAAGAATTTCACTATTTGAATAAATTTTGTATCATATTCAGCCCGGTCATGACCATGACTGGCCGGGACGGTTATAACTTTCTTTCTATATCTTACACAGGCAAGGGGTCTGATCTTGAATATACAAAGTTACATTTGCGGTGAGTGGGTCAGTGGACAGGATGAGGGCGTTGAAGTATTTAAGGCCGTGACTGGAGAGCCCATTGGGAAGGTATCCAGTAAAGGGGTCGATTTTGCTGACAGCCTGCTCTGGGCTCGTGAAAAGGGCGGTCATTCACTACGCAGGCAGACTTTTCATGAGCGGGCCAATGCCCTCAAGGCACTGGCACAGCACCTCATGTCACAGAAAGAAAGGTTTTACGAGATTTCCGCCTGGACCGGCGCGACCCGGGCAGACAGCTGGATCGATATCGAAGGCGGCATCGGCACCCTTTTCACTTACAGCAGTGTTGTACGACGGGAATTTGCCAATGAACGTTTCCTGGTGGAAGGGGAACCGCAGGTGCTCTCAAAGGAAGGTAGCTTTATCGGCCGCCACATCCTGGTACCAAAGGAAGGGGTCGCCGTGCATATCAACGCATTTAACTTCCCATGCTGGGGAATGCTGGAAAAAATAGCGCCAAGTCTCGCAGCGGGCGTGCCGGTGATTGTAAAGCCGGCAACTGTCTCTTGCTACCTGGCAGAAGTGATGGTGAGAGAGATCATTGCCAGCGGTATCCTGCCTGACGGTGCCATTCAGCTGGTGTGCGGTAGCACCGGGGACATGCTGGATCATCTTGTTGAACAGGACGTGGTCACGTTTACCGGTTCAGCCTGGACAGGGCGAAAGTTGAAATCCCATGCCAATATCATCGAAAACTCAATCCCCTTTAACATGGAAGCGGACAGCCTGAACTGCTGCATACTCGGGGAAAGTGTCGACGAGGCTTCGCCGGAATTTGACCTCTTTATAAAGGAAGTAGCCAGGGAAATGACCGTCAAGGCGGGACAGAAATGCACCGCGATCAGGCGGGCAATTATCCCTCGCTCAAAGGTTGACGCGGTGCGCGATGCCCTGGCAGCAAGGCTTGATAAGACCGTCATCGGTGACCCGGCGACCGAGGGCGTACGCATGGGACCGCTGGTGGGGCGTGACCAGGTTAATGACGTGTGGGAGAAAGTAGAGTTGCTGGGCAAGAGCAGCGAGATCGTTTATGGCGGGCAGCGCGAGTTTGAAACACTCGGAGCAGACCCAGGCAAGGGCGCGTTTTTTCCGACGACTCTGCTTTACTGTGATAAGCCGATGATGGCGGAAGAACCCCATGCTGAAGAGGCCTTTGGCCCGGTCAGCACCCTTTTGCCCTATGCTGACCTGGATGAAGCCATCCAGCTGGCAAAGATGGGGCGCGGTAGCCTGGTGGGTTCTATATTTACTGCTGACGATGCTGAAGCAAGCGAGGTCATCCTTGGTACAGCGGCCTACCACGGGCGAATGCTTGTTATTAACAGTGATTGCGCAGCGGAATCCACCGGGCACGGTTCTCCCATGCCGACGCTTGTACATGGTGGGCCGGGTCGGGCTGGCGGAGGAGAGGAGCTGGGAGGCGCAAGGGCTATCAAGCACTACATGCAGCGTACCGCTATTCAAGGCTCACCCACAACACTCAGCGCAATCACTCGTGAGCACCATCGCGGCAGTAAACCCCTCATCGATAATATTCATCCCTTTAGAAAATATTTTGATGACCTGCAGATTGGCGAAACCCTGGTGACCCATCGAAGAACGGTGACCGAGGCTGACGTGGTCAATTTTGGTTGTGTATCCGGTGACCATTTTTACGCACACTTTGACGAAATTGCTGCAAAGGACTCGTTTTTTGGCAAGCGGGTGGCACACGGTTACTTTGTAATCTCGGCCGCTGCAGGCATGTTCGTTGACCCTGCACCCGGCCCGGTAATTGCCAACTATGGCCTGGAAAACCTGCGATTTATAGAGCCAGTGGCGATTGGGGATACCATCCAGGTAAAGGTGGCGGTGAAGCAGAAGATACGCAAGGATAAGCGTGAAGGTGAGAAAGTAGCCACTGGCGTAGTGCGCTGGGCAGTGGAAATTGTAAACCAGGATGATGTTCCGGTTGCCCTGTACGACGTCATGACCCTGGTTGAACGACGTGAATAATCCGCGATTGAAGGGATGACTTTGTAATAATCTCACCAAATACAGGTATTTATAGCCTGTTTGTGCTTCAATACTTGACTAGCGCACATAGTCAATTTAGGCTTTTAGCCCCCTTGGACAGCCCAAAATACTCATGGGAACCGATTTATGTCGACACTGGAAGAATTAAAAAAACAGGCCTCCGAAGCGACGCTTCGTAACCAGGTCAACAAGGATGCAGGTCCTTCAGAGGAAGAAGTGTGGCGCAAGCTTGGACCGGTGATGAAGTATCTCAAGCAGCACTTCACCGAGCTGGCGGAAACACTGAACGTCCTGGAAAAAGACATCATCATTGATTTTCAAATCAATGATTCGGTCACGATGAAGCGCCTGAAAGCCGGCAATTACAAGGTTATCCATCCCACCGCAGACAAGGAAAAAGACTGGGTATTTGAAATTGAAAACGGCTCGGAAAACCCGACATATGCGGTTGTTCCCGCTGGGCCCGGGGCCAGCAATTTCAAGACACTGCTTAGTGATAACCAGCTGCAATGTGTCACGACCCCCGTGCCGGGTAACAAGAACGTCAAGTTTGAAATCAAGCCACCGCTGCGTACAAAGTATCGTTTTACCGCTGATCTGAAAAGCGGAAAAATAGGATTGACTATCAGGAATTATGAAAACCTGTGGTCCCAGACTAATTACCTGGCAAAAGAAGATATTACCCAGGAACTGATGGATGAGTTAACTCGTCACATCATGCGCGAAGACAACAAGTACAACGAGATGGTGGGTAATACAATTTCAGAGGAAGCCAAGACCCAGCTAAGGGCCAAGCTAAAGGCCGATATCACTGCCAAGAGAGAGGCAGAAGAAAAAGCCAAGGAACAGGCCGCTGCCCAGAAAAAAGATAAAACGATTCTTGGAAAATTCTTTGGCAAGAAGTGATTCCTGTCCTTTCAATACCTTCAAGTTAAAGTCTACCCATGTCCCGGACTGACGCCGAGAAGCTTGCGCAGGGGTGTGCAGCATCGATGTATGAACGGGATATCGCAGCAAGGGCCCAGGGAATAGACATCGTCGAAGTTGCCCCGGGTTATGCAAAACTGAGCATGAGCGTGCGGCCCGACATGCTGAATGGTCACGCAATCTGTCACGGAGGCTTCATCTTCATGCTGGCAGATACCGCTTTCGCCTATGCCTGCAACAGCTACAACAGGGTAAACGTGGCGCAAAACTGCGACATCGATTTTCTTCGTCCTGCCAGGGAAGGGGATGTGCTGGTTGCCGTCGCTGAAGAGCAGCGAAAGGGCAAGCTGACCGGGCTTTATGACGTGACCATATCCAACCGGGAAAATGTGCAGTTGGCGGCATTCAGGGGCCGCTCCTTCCAGCTGGATGAAAAGGTCATCCAGGAGGGAGACTAAAAAAATTTTGCTTGAAATATTGTGATACAGAATTATACTCTATAAAAATATTTATGTATCACGAATAAACCGGTGAAACCTGTATGAACGATGAGCACATCCCTGCGCTGGAAGAGAATTTCCAGGAACGCATTGATAGGGAAGAGAAAATCGAACCCAAGGACTGGATGCCCGAGGCCTATCGCAAGAACCTGGTCAGGCAAATTTCCCAGCACGCCCACTCTGAAGTTATTGGTATGCAACCGGAAGGTAACTGGATTACCCGTGCACCAACCTTACGACGCAAGGCAGTTTTGCTGGCCAAGGTACAGGATGAGGGTGGTCATGGGCTTTACCTGTACAGCTCAGCCGAGACGCTGGGTACCAGTCGCGCCGAAATGATCGAGGCACTGCAAAGCGGACAGGCGAAGTACGCGTCCATTTTCAATTACCCAACGCTGAGCTGGGCAGACATTGGTGCTATTGGCTGGCTTGTTGATGGTGCAGCCATTGTTAACCAGGTTTCACTACAGCGTACTTCCTATGGCCCGTACTCGAGGGCAATGATTCGAATCTGCAAGGAAGAGAGTTTTCACCAGCGCCAGGGGTACGAAATCATGCTGGCCCTGGCTCATGGTAGTGCTGAGCAAAAGGCCATGGCGCAGGACGCCCTGAATCGCTGGTGGGAACCATCGCTCATGATGTTTGGCCCACATGATGCAGACTCGGCCCATTCGGGCAAATCCATGCAGTGGAAAATTAAACGCGAATCCAATGACAGCCTCAGGCAAAAATTTGTCGACCAGACGATCCCGCAAATTGACGTGTTAAAACTTGAATATCCCGATCCCCAGATCAAGTGGAACGAGAGCAGGGGGCACTACGATTTTGCCGAGCTGAACTGGGAAGAGTTTTACGCGGTGATAAACGGAGACGGGCATTGTAACCGGGAACGCATCGAGCACCACGTGCGTGCTCATGAAGAAGGGCAGTGGGTTCGCGATGCCCTGCATGCCTACAACGAAAAGAAGGGTGCAAAACGAGCCGCCTAGGAGATCAAGATGAGTAACAGCAAGCTGGAATTATTCGAGGTTTTTGTACGCTCAAAGCGTGGACTGGATCACCGCCACGTGGGCAGCCTGCATGCAGATGATCATGAACAGGCGCTTGAATACGCCCGAGACGTCTATACCCGGCGAAGCGAGGGTGTGAGCCTGTGGGTGGTGAAATCCACTGACATCGTGGCATCCCAGGAGGATGACAGCGAATCATTTTATGATCCGATGGATGATAAACCTTACCGGCATGCCACATATTATGAGTTACCCGATGAAGTCAACAACATGTAAAAAATCTGCATCAAATGGAAAAAACTAATAACAAATATTTAATTAAACAGTACGCCATTCGTCTTGGAGACGATTCACTTGTACTGGGTCACAGGCTGTCAGAGTGGTGTCGTAACGGCCCTTTCCTCGAGGAAGACCTGGCGCTGAGCAACGTCGCGCTGGATTATATTGGCCGTGCGAGGATGTACTACACTTACGCTGCTGACCTGGCGAACGACGGCAGCTCCGAGGATGATTACGCATACCTGCGCGATTGCAGGGAGTACCAGAACTTCCTGATTAACGAACTTCCACGCGGTGATTTTGCCTATACCATGGCGAGGCAACTCATACTCGATATTTTCAACACGCTTTTTCTTGAAGCGTTATCACGCTCGGGTGATGAAACCCTGGCTGCAATAGCGGCCAAAGCCATCAAGGAATCCCGCTATCATCTTCGTCGAAGTACTGACTGGGCGTTGCGACTGGGTGATGGTACAGAGGAGAGTCATCGTCGCCTGCAGGACGCCTTTGATGCGCTCTGGGGCTATGTGCCGGAATTGTTCGAACAGGACGAGCTGGAACTTGAACTCGTTAAGGACAAAATCGCCGTTGAAACGGCAGGCTTGTACGAGCCCTGGCTGCAAAAGATTTCAGCCATACTCGCCGAGGCGACGATCACGGTTCCGGAAAAGAGCTGGGTGGTACGTGGTGGTAGAAAAGGATTTCATACAGAGCACCTTGGCCACCTGCTGACTGAATTGCAGTTCATGCAACGTACGTATCCTGGTCTTGAGTGGTAGGAAATTAGTGTGAACGCAGTGCATGACAACCACCAGGTGGAACAGGAATTGTGGACCCTGCTTGAACAGGTGAAGGATCCGGAGATCCCTGTTTTAAGCTTGCGGGAACTTGGTGTGCTGCGTGATATCCGGGAGCTTGAAGACAGGCTTGAGATTACAATTACACCGACTTACTCCGGTTGTCCTGCGATGGATGTAATGCGCGACGACATTAAACGCCTGCTCGCGAGCTCTGGCTATGACAATGTTGATATCAGGACGCAACTTGCGCCAGCCTGGACAACTGACTGGATGAGCGACGAGGCGCGAAGGAAACTTGAGGAGTTTGGCATTGCACCACCGGCGCATTCCTCCTGCGCCAACCAGGCGATTCGATGTCCGCGATGTGCAACCACCGGGGTAAGCCTGCTAAGCGAGTACGGGTCGACAGCCTGCAAGGCAATGTATCGCTGTGATGACTGTGCCGAGACTTTTTGTTACTTCAAACAGATATGACCGTGATGGAAACCAATAAATTCTATCCGCTTGAAATTTCAAACGTGCGCGAGGAAACCGCTTCTTCGATATGTGTCACGTTTGACGTGCCCGATGACCTCGAGGAGGTATTTGAATTCAAGCAGGGACAATTCCTGACCATGCGGGCTGATATTGATGGCGAAGATGTTCGGCGTTCCTATTCAATATGCTCGGGTACTCACGATGGACACATGCGTGTTGGTATAAAGAGGGTAAACGGAGGTCGTTTCTCCAATTATGCCAATGATACGTTCAGGCCCGGGGTGATGGTCGATGTCATGCCACCGCAGGGAAATTTTTATACCGAGCTCGATCCGGCAAATGAAAAGAATTACATGCTGATTGCGGCGGGTAGCGGTATTACTCCCATACTTTCCAATATCAAGACAATTTTACACGAGGAACCCCTGAGCAGGGTTACCCTGTTATACGGTAACCTTCGCACAAACTCGGTCATGTTTCTGGATGAACTTGGCTTTATCAAGAATCGTCACATGGACCGCTTTCAATGGATCAACATCATGGACAACGAGGACCAGGGTGCGGACTTGTTAAACGGAATAATCGATAACAAGAAAGGTGCTGCCCTGTACAAGCATCACATGATTGATATCGAAGGTACAGACGAGGCATTCATCTGTGGACCGCAAGCCATGATGTCTGAAATTTCCCGTGGTTTTCGCAGTATGGGTTTTGACGATTCACATATCCACTACGAATTATTTACCAGCTCTTCCGAGGACTCCCAGGTAGCACTGGATAAATATACCCAGCGTATTGCCGAGTATGGTGAGAAGAAAACCAGCGATGTCACGGTGGTATCCGGCGGTCGTTCAATTAATTTTGAACTTGCCGCGGTGGGGGAGAATATCCTCGATGCCGGGATTCATAATGGGCTGGATTTACCTTACGCCTGCAAGGCAGGCGTGTGTTCAACCTGTAAGGCGAGGCTCGTCGAAGGCGAAGTCGATATGGACCTCAACCATGCTATATCGCAGGAAGAAGTTGACAAGGGTTACATACTTACCTGCCAGTCTCATCCCATCACGGACAAAGTCATCGTCGATTTTGATCAATAGCGGGTAAATTGAAGGTAATCGAACAAATCCTCGCGGACTTCGCTGAAAGGACGCCAGTCAGGGCCGGTTCAATTATCATTTCTGTCTTTGGCGACTCCATTTCCCAGCACAGCAATGTTGTCTGGCTCGGCAGCCTGATTGAATCTCTCACACCTTTCGGTCTCAATGGGCGCCAAATCAGGACGGCAGTTTTTCGCCTCGTCAAGGAAGGCTGGCTTTTAAGCGACCAGTCCGGACGCAGGAGCTTCTATAGTCTTACGGAGTTTGGTATTCGACATTATGAAAAGGCGGCCAGGCGAATTTACGCGGGCAAGCTTGAAGAATGGGACGGCAAATGGACTGTTGTTATCCCGGCATTTGTCGACAGTGATAAGAAAGAGGAGCTGAAGAAAGAATTACTCTGGCTTGGTTATGGAATGATAGCGCCCGGTGTTCTTGCCAGGCCATCCGCGGACAGGCAGTCACTGGACGAGACCCTGCTGGAAATGGATATAACGAGGGAAGTGATCGTCATGATATCCAGCACGGAGGATATTGCTTCTCATTCCAGCATGCAGGAGTTGGCTTATTCATCGTGGAAACTGGATGATATTTCTGCACGCTACGAGCGCTTCCTGAAGAGTTTTAGACCGGTCAACGCTGCTATCAAGAAAGGAAACTGTCCTGAACCGCAGCAGGCTTTTATCCTGAGAACACTTTTAATACATGAGTACCGCAGGATACTGCTAAGTGACGCAGATTTACCCGGGGAATTACTGCCGGCGAACTGGCCCGGCCATGCGGCCAGTGACATAACCGCCAGCATTTATCGCGCCGTGCACAGCGAGGCAATGCAATATATAGAATCCCACATGGAAAACATGGATGGCACGTTGCCACGTGCAAAACGAAAGTACTTTGAACGATTTGGTGGCCTAAATTAGTTAATGGCCGAATGAATTCCATCCCCAGGTTCTCGGCCCTACAGGAATGTACGATGTCTGGCAGCGTCCCCTCGTAGGGTCGAATTTATTCGACCATCGTTGCTAAAACTGGTCTTCGGCAAGAGCCATCACGCTGGTACTGCCTGCCATGATTGTTTCGAGGTATGCAGCGGTTCTTGGCAGGTAATGCTCAGCATAAAAACGCGAAGTAACAAGTTTGGCTTCATAAAAATCCCTGTCGTCACTTCCTGATTGGAGCTTGTCACTGGCGCACAGGGCAGCGCGGGCCATTTGCCAGCCACCACAGACCATGCCGGTTAGCATCATGTAATTTACTGCAACCGTTCCGGGAGCACTGGGATCATCCTGGTAATTTTGCAGAAGCCACGCTGTTGCCTGCTCAAGGCATTCAATTGACTCGGACAGTAACCTCGCCATGGCGCCAACGCTGGTCTTGTCCAGTGCTTCGACACTGTTTACAACTTCGCGCATTTCAGCCAGCAAGGTTTGCATGGCTTTACCTGAATCTCTAAGTACTTTCCTTCCTACCAGGTCCTGTGACTGGATGCCGGTTGTTCCCTCGTAAATTGTCGTGATACGCGCATCACGAAAATGTTGCGCGGCACCGGTTTCTTCAATGTATCCCATGCCACCGTGAACTTGCACACCCAGGGAACTTAATTCCTGTCCCAGCTCCGTGGACCAGGCCTTTACAACCGGGGTGAGCAGTGCAAAACGCTCTTCGTGGAACTGCCTGAGCTCCTCAGATTCGGCGTGATGTGCGAAATCCAGCGAGGAAGTGGTGACATAACAAACCGCGCGCATAGCTTCGGTACCGGCCTTTATCAGCATCAACATGCGACGCACGTCAGGGTGATGAATAATTGTCAGCCTGCCTTCATGGCCGGGCAGCTGACCCTGGACTCGTTCCAGTGCATAGCCACGCGCCTGTTGGTATGCACGCTCGCTGATACTCAGACCCTGGACACCCACGGCGATTCGAGCGTGGTTCATCATGGTAAACATGCAGACGATCCCGCTGTGGGGTTCGCCCACCAGGTAACCAATGGCACCACCATTATCCCCATAGCTCATGACGCAGGTTGGACTGGCATTGATTCCGAGCTTATGCTCCACGGAGACAGGATAAACATCATTCCTTTCTCCCGTCGTACCATCCTCGTTTACAAGGAACTTGGGCACGATAAACAGTGAAATGCCCTTGATCCCGGGAGGAGCATCGGGAAGGCGTGCTAACACGAGATGAATGATGTTATCGGTGAAATCATGATCGCCCCAGGTTATATAAATTTTTTGCCCGAAAATGCGATAGTGATCGCCATCAGGTTCAGCACGGGTTTTTACTGCGGCAAGATCCGAACCGGCCTGGGGCTCGGTAAGATTCATTGTGCCCGTCCATTCGCCGGAAATCATGTTGGGCAGGTAGCGATCCTTGAGTTCGTCGGAAGCGTGCTCGTTGATAGCGACAGCCGCACCTTCAGTTAACATTGGGCAAAGCGCAAAGGCCATGTTTGCTGATTGCCAGATTTCGTTAATTGCGCAGGCAATGGTTTCAGGCAAGCCCTGGCCGCCTCGTTCGGGATCAAATGGCAGTGCCGGCCAACCACCTTCCCTGAAAGCCTGGTAGATATCGGAAAAACCTTCTACGGGTACCACTTTATTATTTTCTACACGTGCACACCGTTTCGTCGCCTTTTTTATTCAGGGGTGAGAGCACGCCGGTTGCAAGTTTGGATGCCTCTTCGACAATGGCGTCCACCAGGTCCGGCGTGGCGTCTTCAAAGCCTTCCAGCTGATTTATGGCAGGAAGATTGGCAAGTTCATTTAGCGCAAAGGTAATATCCCGCGCCGGGGCGATGTAGTCACTCATGGTTTATTACTCGATTTTTTCAGGAAGTATACCGCAATTCCTGCAGGATTGATTTGTCAGGTGCTGAGACGAGAGCCGTACTTGCTACCGAAAATTTCACATTTTTGTACAAAGCTCTGGGTGGTTCTTGGAAGTGGAATTCGCATGCTGGCCATGTCATTCATCAGGTCAACACCTGCAAGGATAAGTTCTTTGCCTCGACGACCCATGGCACGTTCGGCATTGGTTGCTCCCTCGCGCGGCTTGGGTCGAAATGTTCTTAACTCTTCTGCAATCGAAACATAGTGAGGCCAGATTTCAAACATGGCCGGGTCGCTTCGCATGGTTTCGGTCACTTCCTTGCAACACTCTGCCAGCTCACGAATCTTTGGCAGAACTTCAGCAAAACTACTTGCCATCGCTGAACAGGTCGGAGAGAATTTTACTCACCAGGTCGATATCACGCATGGTTTGAGCAAGCTTGATGTAGCGTGTTTGGTAAAATTCGTCCATGGACATGGTAAAAGCCTTGAATGGTTCACCCCAGAGCTCTTCGAGACCTTCTTTTGCTCTCGTAGGTCGAATGTACTTACCATATTCAAGAGCGCCGAGAAAACAGCGACCGCAATCCTTTAACAATTCATTATCCTTGTTGACCGCTACGCCGGTTTCTTCAAGTTCAACGATCTTGGTGAGAATGTCGACACCACGATTCAATAATGCACCAGCAAGCATCGCCGCGAGCACACGTCGCCTGGCTGAATTTTCCTCGTTCTCATAGGCTGTCACGCACTTCTTCAAGCTTGGGTCCCGGTGTGTTAATACCCGATTCGGTGTGGTGAAATACTCGGCGAGCCAACTGGTCAATGAGTCGTTTTTTTTCCTCGCGAGGGTGTCATTGGCGGTGTAATACCTTATCCAGTAACCGTCGTAGTAAATCCGTTCAACACCATCAAAGTTCTTTAACTTGCCATTTGATATCTCTGCAGATAGAACTTTAGCCGATGCAACCATAAGGATTGACCTCTGTCGTTAATTCATCAACACGGGTAGTGGATCAAATTCTATTGGACCACTGTCACGAACCATTTCCTGCCGGGTCGGCAATCCCTGCCGCATTTTTCGATACACGGACAGTGCCCACAGGGGAAAGTAATGACTGTATCCGTGGTAACGCAGGTAAAACACGCGCGGAAACCCGGTGCCTGAATATAGTGACTCATCCCAGTCCCCGGAAGTTTCCTGGTTTCGCATCAAGTAATGCATACCCCGTTCCACATTTTCTGATTCGAGTTCTCCGACGGCCATCAGGCCAAGCAGGGCCCAGGCGGTCTGCGATGGGGTGCTGGAACCACGTCCACGCAATTCCGGGTCGTCATAGGTATTACAATCCTCGCCCCAGCCGCCATCGCTGTTCTGGCGGTCCTTGAGCCAGTCAATGGATTTTCGAATCCATGGCTGGTTGGGGTCTTCACCCAGCATTCCCAGCGCAATCAGGACTGACCATGTGCCGTAGATATAATTAACTCCCCAGCGACCAAACCAGGCACCGCACTCGTGCTGGTCCTGTCTCAGGAATTCAAGTCCACGCTGGATGGGTGTAAAACTACGGTCGTAACCCAGCATCGCCAGCATTTCGATCACACGTCCGGTCAGGTCCGGCGGTACTTGGGTCAACCAGCGCACCGTGATCGGCAAAGGGAATATTGTTGAGATACTCGTAGTGATTATCGATATCAAATGCGCCCCCAGGCCACCATCAGAATTTTGCATGCCGATGACCCAGTTAACGGCCTGGCCCATGCGCCTGCGCTTGGCGAGATTATCGTGAACACCGATGCGCATCATTGCCATGAGAACACTACAGGTATCGTCCACATCGGGATAAAAATCGTTCTCAAACTGAAATGCCCAGCCACCGGAATCCAGGTTTGGTGCTTTTGATTTCCAGTCACCGCGAACAAATACCTGCTTGTCAAACAGCCATTCACACCGCCTGGCTAAAACTCTTGTGATCAACGTTCACCTCTGCTTCTTGCCAGTGCACTGACGCTGAGACAGGTATCCCACACGGGTGACACGCAAGGTTGTACGTAGGTTTCCCTGTCATTATCGATAACAAGATCTTCAATGGCTTTCTTGCCTCGAATCATGTCCGGGTCTGTGTCGTCATAGCCCAGCAGGGTGAGTGCCATAACAGCGTTCGCCATGGCAGGGTAAATACCACCGATACCCCCCTCGCCACTCATGTGCTCCCGGGTCCATGCTTCTGCCTTCCTGATAGCGTGGTTCCTGATCCAGCCAGGGCACGAGCGGTTCCACCTTTTTCAGGATCCAGTCTATAACAATAAAGGCATTCTTCAGGGGTTTGCCCGGAACAAACTTGTCCAGGTTTTTTAAGTTTTCCGGTGGTTGCAGGAACAACTCGCGAATGTTTTGTTCAGGTTTAAGTTCAAAACACCGGTCGTTTCGCGTAAAGGATCAGCAGGGGGATAATGACACAGCGAGACCAGTAGGAAACCTTGTTCAGGCTAAATAAAAACCAGTTAGGAAGATAAATGATTTCCATCGGCATGCAGGGCACGATACGCCATGGGGCCTGGCCAAAGGTGGCCAGTGTGAAACGTGTAAACACGTTGGCATTCTCGGCGCCGCCGTGGGTCAGTACCCAGTTCCGTGCTTTTTTCATCGAATCTGAAGCGGGATCGACACCAGCTACCTTGAGTGCAAAATAGGCTTTTACCGTGGCGCTGATGTTACCGGGGCCGGCATGATATAGCGGCCAGCTGCCATCGGCCATTTGCCGCGAGTGAAGGTAGTCAACCATGCGACTTTCCTGCTCTTGATCGACGCTGCCAAGAAAATGCTTAAGCAGCATGTACTCCGAGGGTATGGTCGCATCTGCCTCGAGATCGAATCGCCACCAACCATCTTCATCCTGCAGGTTGAGCAGTGCCTGTGCAGATTTTTGCACCGCCTGGCTCAGGGCATCGTTTTGTGCAGCGGGCGCGTGAAACGGCTGATCCTGCGGCAGCACCGTGGACAGCATTTCTTCGGTAGCAGTTTGGCTGTTGCTCAAGGGCCCTTGTTCATTCATATGAAAACTATGTAAGACTAGTACAGAAATCAGGTTATTTGCGCGAAATTATCAACCTTTTTCGCTATTTATCAATGGGTTTGTAGGTTTTTTATGAAGAAGTGCCGCTTTACCCCGGGAATTCCAATACCCGGGGCCAAAGCGTAAGCCGAACTGGAACAGCTTTCTGCTGGTTTTACAGGGGTTTAAACGCGCTCAAAAACAGCAGCAATTCCCTGTCCACCACCGATACACATGGTCACCAGGGCGTAGCGACCGTCGATACGCTGGAGTTCATACAGGGCCTTTACAGCGATGATGCTGCCTGTAGCGCCGACCGGGTGACCGAGGGCGATCGCGCCACCGTTTGGATTGGTTTTTTCCGCATCCAGTCCAAGACTCTGGCTTACGGACATGGCCTGTACGGCAAAGGCTTCATTGGACTCGATGACATCCATATCATCAACATTCAAACCGGTTTTCTCCATGAGTTTTTCAACTGCAGGAATCGGACCGGTACCCATGAGCAGCGGTTCCACGCCGGCATGGCTGTAGCCAACAAGTCTCGCCATCGGTTGCAGGCCCTTGCTTTCTGCCCAGGCCGCATCGGCCAGTGTCAATGCAGCGGCACCGTCATTAATACCGGACGCATTACCCGCTGTCACGCTGCCGTCTTTCTTGAATACCGGTCTCAGTTTAGCCATTCCTTCGATACTGGCATCGGCCCTGACATGTTCGTCGGTATCAAAGATAGTCGTGCCCTTGCGGGACTTTAATTCGATGGGTGTGATCTGATCCTTGAAATATCCCTGCTCAATGGCATTCACGGCGCGCCGATGACTTTCTACGGCAAACTCGTCCTGTTGCTCACGGGTTATGCCGTATTTTTTCAGCGACGTTTTCAGCTGTGATACCCATGTGGCAGGCATCAAAAGGATCGTGAAGTGCAGCATTCATGGCATCGACCAGGGTTCCTTCACCCATACGTTGACCCCAACGCATGGCGGGTGCCCAGTAAGGTGCGGAACTCATGCATTCGACTCCGCCGGCTATCGCTGTATCTGCATCGCCCAGCATAATGATTTGGGCAGCACTGACTATCGCCTGCAGACCACTACCGCAAAGTCGGTTCACCGTCATTGCAGGTGATTCGATGGGTATGCCACCATTCACCGCGGCAACACGACTGATATACATGTCACGCGGTTCGGTATGAATAACGTTACCGATGACCGTATGCTGAATGTCTTCTCCGCCCAGGCTGGCTCTCGAAATGGCTTCCTTTACCACTGTAGCGGCCAGCTCGCCCGGAGAACTGTTGAGGAGGCTACCTCCATAGGTACCGATAGCGGTACGGGTTCCACTTAAAACAACGACTTCACGAATTTCGGCCATCTCTCTTCTCCTGTCCGGGTAGGCTTGCGATAAAATTGCGGCAATGTTGCACCGCAACAAAGCATTTGTCAATAGAATTTAAACCCTTAATGCGCGGTACTGCGTTTACAATTCACACGAAAACACCACTGCAAGGAGATAACCGAATGAGAACCAGGATATTGCTGCTGAGTATCGGCCTGATGGGTTTGCCAGCAGGCCTGTATGCACATGATTCGGAGCCGTTGTTTAACCAGGTCCACATCCAGGTCCAGTCCGAGAGGGATATAGCCAATGACCTGATGCAGGTGCTGCTGGTTAGCGAGCACCAGGGCAAGACCCCCGCCGCCCTGGCACGCAAGGTCAATGGGGATACCGCCTGGGCGCTGCAGAAAGCCAGGAGTAATAGTGAGTTTAAAGTCAGTACGAGGGCCTACCAGACTCATCCTGATTACCGTGACGGACGTGTTATCGGTTGGCGAGTTAGCCAGGAAGTTATGATCAAAAGTGAGAACATGGCGGCACTGGGTGAACTTGTTGGCGAGTTACAGGAAAGATTACAGGTTCGAAACATGCAGTTCAGTGCCAGCAAAAAGTCCCGGGATACAATCGAAGATGAACTGATCGAAGAGGCGATGCAGGCATTTGAACATCGTGCCGGGATTATCAGGAAGCACATGGGTGACCAGGATTACCGAGTGGTAAACATCCACGTCAATAGTAACAACCAGGTTCAGCCCATGATGCGTAGCCGCCACAGGGCCATGGCAATGGAAATGGCAGATGCCCCGGCCGTGGAAGCGGGCACCAGCAAGGTAACGGTCAGCGTGTCAGGTAGTATCCAGTTTTACTAGTTACTGCTCTCAAGAGTTGTTTAGTGATTTGAAAACCCTCGCAGCGGCTTCGACCGTGGCATCGATATCATCATCGCTGTGGGCGATGGAAACAAAGCCGCTTTCAAAGGCTGACGGAGCAAGGTAAATACCTTCGCCCAGCATGCCATGGAAAAAACTGTTAAACCGGTCCGCGTCACATTCCATGACCTGCTGAAACAGGCTGATGTTTTTTTCATCGCTGAAAAATAAGCCAAACATGCCGCCAAGGTAATTGTAAGCAAGATCTATGGACTCCGCTTCAGCGGCCTGCTGGATACCCGAGACAAGTCGATGCGTTTTTGTTTCAAGTTCGTCAAAGAAACCGTTCCTTGAAACAAGCTCCAATGTCCTGTGGCCGGCGGTCATTGCAACAGGATTACCTGAAAGTGTACCGGCCTGGTACACGGGACCGTTCGGGGCAATATGGTCCATGATGTCAGCGCGACCGCCAAATGCACCTACTGGCATCCCACCGCCAATGACTTTTCCAAGAATACTGAGATCAGGCTTGATGCCATAGACAGATTGGGCGCCGCCGGCGGCAACTCGAAACCCGCTCATCACTTCGTCAAATATCAATACACTCCCGAAATCATCGCAGGCCAGGCGCAGTGCAGTCAAAAAGGCCGCAGTGCCAGGCACACAGTTCATGTTGCCAGCCACCGGCTCGACGATAACCGCAGCGATTTCTCCCCCAATTTCATTGAATACTTCGGCCACCTGGTCTTCATTATTGAAGGCCAGGGTGATGGTGTGCTGAGCAAGGTCAGCGGGTACACCCGGGGATGTTGGAACACCGAGGGTGAGAGCGCCGGACCCTGCCTTGACCAGCAGGGAATCGGAATGACCGTGATAACAACCTTCAAACTTTACGATCTTGTCGCGACCGGTAAATCCCCTGGCCAGGCGAATTGCACTCATCGCGGCTTCCGTGCCTGAACTGACCATGCGTACTTTTTCTATCGCCGGCATCATTTCGCACACTTTGCTGGCAAGCGCAGTCTCGATCTCTGTTGGTGTACCAAAGCTCAGGCCCTTGCTTGCCGTAGCCTGGACAGCAGAGATGACTTCGGGATGAGCATGCCCGAGTATCATCGGCCCCCAGGATGCCACGTAATCGATATAGCGTTTTCCGTCCGAATCAAACATGTAGGCACCTTCGGCCCTGTCAAAGAACAGGGGATCGCCTCCAACTGATTTAAAGGCACGGACCGGAGAGTTCACTCCTCCGGGGATAAATTTCTTTGCAGCTTCAAACAATTGACTACTCAATCAAATACTCCCAGGTAAATTAATTGCGGGGAAAAAGATATTTTACACACCTGCCAGGCCAAGTACCGTGGTCCCTGCCCGGGTCACCACTTTCACGGCTTTTTCTCAAAAAGGTCGTACGACGGCAAGAATAATTATGGCAACGAGGAAAAGGACCGGAACTTCGTTAAACCAGCGGTACCACACATGACCGTGCCTGTTACGGTCATGTTTAAAATCAAGTAAAAGCTTGCCGCAATAAACGTGGTAAATCACCACAGCGAACACCAACACCAGCTTGGCATGTAACCACAGTGAGCCACTGTAACTGTCCCAGCCAAATAAATACAATGTCCAGAACCCAAACAAAAGGGTCAGGACGCCACCCGGGGTGGCAATACCAAAATAAAGTTTTCTCTCCATTATCTTGAAGCGATCAATACTGACCTGGTCATCACTCATGGCGTGATACACAAAAAGCCTGGGCAGGTAGAAGAGACCGGCAAACCAGGTGACCATGAAGACGAGGTGTAGTGCCTTTACCCAGAGCATAATTAGCCAGTCGCTGAATTGCTGCTAAGTAAGTCGATTATTCTTGATCTCAGGTTTTCAACATCAATATCACCAACACGGCTGAATATGATTCGGCCATGCTGATCGAGCAGGAATGTACTCGGGGTAAGTGATACATCATTAAAAGCCTTTGCAATTTCCCCGTCCAGGTCCAGTGAAATGGGATAGGGAATGCTATTGAGCCGCGAGAAATCAAGGATACGGTTGGGAGGGTCGTAAGCCATGGCGACAGCGATCATTTCTACACCCCGGGGATTCAGGTCCCGGTATAGCTGAACAAGCTCGGGGGTCTTTTTTACACAGGTGGCGCAACTGGTCGCCCAGAAAGTAACCAGCACCGGGCCGTTTTCAAGGTCAGGTAACTGCAGGCGTCTGCCGTCAATCAGCTGGAACTCAAGTTCCGGTGAAATTGACGAGGCAGAATGACTGTAGACAATCCAGGACAGGGCAACAATACACAGCCCGCCAAGTGCGGCGGCAATGCCTGTTTTCATATTTCTTCAGTTATCCGAGATACCTTCTGCAGGTTTCATGAGGGCCGCTTTTGGACTTTCCGCTTCCCCCGCAAACAGGCTCCTGATGCTATTTATCAGCTGCTTGATTCCGCGCCATAGTTTTGGCAATAGCCAGATCATCAGGATGACAAATATCACCAGGCCCACAAGAAAAATCTCTGGGTGGGTCAGTGCGGCCCACATTCCGCCGATCACCAGGAAATCTTCTGATATCGAAGCGGTCCAGTTAGTGAAAGGCTCTGGTGAAGTATTGATCATGACCCTGGTACCTGCTTTTGTGGCATGGGTACCAGCAGCCACGGAGCCACCAACGAGAAAAGCCGTTAATTCCATCGCAGCGCTTGTGTCACCAACGGCGCCCATTGCCAGGATAGCGCCTGCGGGGATCCTGATAAAGGTGTGCAGGGTGTCCCAGGCGGTATCAACTCCCGGGGTCTTGTCGGCAAAAAATTCCACGCAGTACATCAGGCCTGCAACTGACATAACCAGCGGATCCTGGACAACTTCAAGTTGCGCGGGAAGGGCGACATTGCCCGTAGTACCCATTAAACCCAGCATAAATATAGCGGCGTAGAGATTAATACCGCTTGCCCACGCGGTGCCCATTGTCAAAGCGATTATCTGTACGGTATCCATGAATGTCTCCGATCAGTCTTACTTCTTGTCATAGTAATGCTATCTGTCACGGGGCAAAAGTGATAATGGGAACCCCGCCAATTAATTCAAGAAATTCAGTGATATAGATAGCAGGCCAGGTAAATCTTCAGGATGTATATTGTTAAGATGGGGTTACTTGGCCAAGGTTCAAGACTTTTTGGGCGACTTGACAGATTTTGGACCGGTGTTATTCTTTTTCGCGGTCCTGCTGCTTCAAGCACCGGGATCAACTGAAATAACAATAATAACAACATTGATTTATAAGCGGCTTCGGCCGCTTTTTTATTTATGTACAGGACGTACGGTATGTCGCGGGCGCAGGATGCGCAGGAGCGACGACCGGGACGCAATGGCCGATAATTGCTCCTGCATTATCGGCATTCCCGCCATCCATGGCGGTCATACTCCGGTTTTGCATGGAGCAAAAACCGGCGATTGCCGACTTTCCTTTTGGCATACTCAATATCCCTGAGTCACCTACGGCTCAGGACAGTTTTGAAAACATCTCCTGACGCCAATAGTGAAAGCATTCGGAAATCGTTCAATGTATCCTTCATTATCCTGGAAAAGGTTCTTACTCACGGTGAAAAACAAATGATCAAGGCAGGTGTTATTGGTGCGACGGGATATACCGGCGTGGAATTGCTTCGCCTACTATCTGCACATCCCGATGTAGACATCAGGATCGCCAGTTCTCGAAGCGAGCAGGGCAGGAATGTTTGCGACCTGTTTCCCAGCTTGCGAGGCGCAGTCGACCTGGCTTTTTCAGAACCGGATAACCCACAATTACACGAGTGCGACGTGGTATTTTTTGCAACGCCAAACGGGGTGGCTATGCACTCGACACAATCGCTTCTCGAGAAGGGTTGCAAGGTCATCGATCTTTCCGCTGATTTCAGGTTGAAAGATGCGAAACTCTGGAGCAAGTGGTACGGACAGGAACATGCAAGTCCGGCTCTGCTCGAAGAAGCGGTTTACGGTCTGCCTGAACTGAACAGGAAGGCAATACGGGAGGCACACCTGGTTGCCAACCCCGGCTGTTACCCAACGGCTGTTCAACTTGGATTTTTGCCGCTGCTGGAACAGGGGCTGGTTGACGCGCGGTCCCTTATTGCGGATGCAAAGTCCGGGGTGAGTGGTGCAGGAAGAAATGCGGCGCTCGCTTCCCAGTTCTGTGAAGCGGGTGAAAATTTCAAGGCTTACGCAGTTGAGGGTCATCGTCACTTACCTGAAATCAGGCAGTCCTTAATGACCGTGAGCAAGGATGATATCGAACTTGTCTTTGTGCCCCACCTCACGCCAATGATTCGAGGAATACATGCGACGCTCTATGCAAGTTTGAAAGAGACCGGTGTTAACCTGCAGCAGGTATTTGAAGACAGGTACAGGGACGAACCGTTTGTGGATGTCCTTGCGCCGGGTTCCCATCCCGACACGGCCAGTGTCAGGGGATCCAATACCTGCCGCATTGCCTGTTACCAGCCGCAGGGTGGTAATACTGCGGTCATCCTGGCGGTGGAAGATAACCTTGTAAAAGGTGCCGCCGGGCAGGCGATTCAGAATATGAACCTGTTATTTGGTCTCCCTGAAGCGACAGGATTGACGGCCCCTGCAATCTTTCCCTGAAAGCATGTGCCGCCTGGATGACACCAATAGAAGGCTAACTCTTTGAAAAAAGGCGCTTTAGTAGTCAAATCCCATCGGCCCTGGCAGTTTGCCATCGCCGTAATTGTTTTGAGCATGTTTCTTGCAACGCTTACCTGGGTGTTACTGGATCGAAGTCACTGGTCGTTTATTTACGAGCGCCTGACTGACAGCCAGGACTGGAAGCATCTCTGGGAAGTCAACCAGGCGCTGGAATCGGAAAGAAAGGAGTTACGAAAAAGGGTGCTAATGCTTGAACGCATAACCAGCGTAGACAAGCAAACTGCCGCAACGCTGCAGGAAGAGATCATGCAACTGCAGGAAAAAATATACACCCTGAAAGGGGAACTGGAATTTTACCAGGGAGTGATGGACGCAACTCGCGGTAGCCAGGGATTGAACGTGCACGGTATTCACGTTGAAAAACTGGCACAGGCTCGCAGTTTTCGCCTGAAGATGGTTCTTACGCATGTATCGACCGGTAGTGCGCCAACAGAAGGCACGATGAAAATAAGCGTGGAAGGGGAAGCGAATGGCGAAAGCAGGAACCTGGACCTGGGTACCCTGGTAGCCGGAGAGGAGTTAAACCTTTCCTACAAATTCAGAAGCTTTCATCGATTTGAAGTACGCCTGGAGCTACCGGAAGGCTTTAGTGCTGAAAGAGTAGCAATTGAGTTGAAGCCTAAAGCAAGAAATCAGGCTATGATTAGAGAAGTATTTGACTGGACCGCGCCACTTAACCAGGAGAGATAATCCATGTGGGGGAATAACAGAAAAAGAAAGTCTACCCGGATCGATACATTGATTGGGCAGCAAACTGAAGTCCAGGGAGATATCAAGTTCAGTGGCGGACTCCATATTGATGGCACCATCAAGGGTAATGTCATTGCAGAAAGGGATAGTCATTCAATGCTGTCCCTGAGTGAGCAGGGCACTATCGAGGGTGAAGTCAATGTTCCTTTCGTGGTTTTGAATGGCGTGGTGATTGGCGATGTGCACGGTGGCGAGCATGTTGAACTTGCTTCAAAAGCCCGTATCACGGGTAACGTTTACTATAACCTCATCGAAATGGCTATTGGCGCCGAGGTCAATGGCAAACTGGTGCATACCCAGGATGCAGAAGAACTACCCATGGCCCTGAATCACATGGATTCCCTTGAGCCCTCCGAGCAAAGTTAATACTTGACTAAAACACTTGGTTTTTAGAATAATTCCGGTAAGATTACGTATTTAGTTGAAATCCGGAGCCTGTAAGAGATGCAAGAAGTAGCCGAACAAATACCCGACCCACTGGTTTTCACCGACTCAGCCGCGGACAAGGTGCGCGAGCTGATCGAAGAAGAGTCCAATGACGCCCTGATGCTGAGAGTCTTTATTTCAGGCGGAGGCTGTTCTGGATTCCAGTATGGTTTCAGCTTTGATGAAAACATCACCGACGGCGATACCATCGTAGAGAAAGAAGGGGTGAAGCTCCTGATCGACCCAATGAGTATCCAGTACCTCACCGGTGCCGAGATAGACTATTCCGAGGGTCTTGAAGGCGCGCAATTTGTTATACGAAATCCCAATGCCCAGACTACCTGTGGCTGCGGATCGTCCTTTTCCGTCTAATCAAATCGAAAATGAAAAAAAAGGGGCTTTAAGCCCCTTTTTTTATTTTCTGCAGCCAGCGGTCTTTACAGGCCTCCCGGCCTCGCCTGGTAAACCGCACCAAGAACCACAGGTTCACTTGCCCCGGTCACAGCGGGCAGGTTTCCCGCCTGTAGTTCCATGCGTTGCCTGGCGAGCCAGGCAAAGGCGACAGCTTCCATGGCGTCTGGATCGATACCGTACACGTCCGAGCCAAGCACGGGAATATTCGGTAGCGCTTCTCGCAATTGCTGCATCAAAGCCTGGTTATGGTAGCCACCGCCACAAACGATAACTTCATTACAGGACCCGGCATGCCTTTTGATGGCAGCGGCAATCGTGCCTGAGCTGAGTCGCATTAAGGTGGCCTGCACGTCTTCAGGGGCCAAGCCTTCATCGGTCCTGGAGCACATCATTTTCAGCCAGTCGAGGTTAAATTCATCTTTGCCGGTACTTTTTGGCGGCGCTTTTTCAAAGTATTCGTATGAGAGCATGGCGTTAAGCAATGCCATGCTGGGTGTTCCGGACAGGGCCCAGCTACCATCCCTGTCAAAGGGTTCTCCTCGATTTAAACGCGTCCAGTCGTCAAGAAGGGCGTTGCCGGGACCGCAGTCAAAACCAAGGGTAGTACCCTGGCCCAGCACGCTCAGGTTCGACATCCCCCCTATATTGAGGATGCATTTTTGCTCCTCGGTACCGAAGTACCAGGCATGGAAAGCGGGCGCGAGTGGGGCGCCTTCGCCCCCCGCAGCAATATCCATCCTGCGAAAATCTGCCACGGTGGTGATGGTGGTCCTGTGTGCGATGATGTTGGCATCACCAATCTGCAGCGTACGCGGGTGCCTGTCCGTGGGAAGGTGAAGCACGGTTTGTCCATGACAGCCAATTGCCGCGATATTCGAAGGGCTGATGTCCAGGCTTTCAAGGAAGCCATTAATCACCTCCGCATAAAGTTCACCCAGGATCACATCCAGCTCAGTTGTCAGACTCACCGACGCACTCGACTGGAATTCCCGAACTTGCTGTTGCACCGCGTCCGGGATGTCATGCTGCTCGTAGGCAGCGACCTGCAGCCCGCTTTCGCTGAATTCAACAAGTGCTGTGTCCACGGCGTCCATGCTGGTTCCGGACATAAGGCCAAGGTAATACATGGTGGATAACTACTTGAGGTGCTTGGAAGCGAGAACGTTGTTTTTCGCTGCCGAGCTGGTGTCGGATGGTGTAGCCGTATGCGACGCAAATTGCTGACCCGCATCAAGTTGAGCAAGGAGAGATTCAGACTGTTGCCTGAAATGGTCCAGGTTGGTCTTTTGCACCCCCGCGGCCTTTGGCAATTTGACGGTGAGCGGGTTTCTATGCACACCGTTAACCTGGAATTCGTAGTGCAGGTGTGGCCCTGTGGCGAGACCGGACTTTCCCACGTAGCCAATCACCTGTCCCTGCTTTACCCGGGTTCCGGTTTTAACCTTTCTCGATATGCTGGACATGTGTGCATACAGTGTTTTGTAGGTTCCGCCATGCTTGATAATCACGGTTCGTCCATAACCGCCTTTTCTCCCTGCCAGTATGACCTTGCCATCGCCCGTGGCTTTTATCGGCGTGCCTGTTGGCGCGGCATAATCAACACCGCGATGTGCTCGAATCCGATTCAGCACCGGGTGCTTGCGGCGCAGGTTAAATCCTGAACTTATCCGGCTGAATTTAAGAGGGGTGCGCAAAAAGGCCTTGCGCATGCTAAGCCCGCTCTCATTAAAGTAACTGGTATCGCCAGCCGGTGATGTATACCTCACTGCGCGAAGTACCCGGTCCCGGTTCCTGAACTCCGCGGCGAGTATCGCGCCATCGCTGACTTTTTCGCCTTCCCTGTAAAGCTCTTCAAAGACAACCTTGAAAGAATCACCCTGACGAATGTCCAGCACAAAGTCGATATCCCAGCCAAATATGCTCACCAGTTGCATGATCAGGTTATCTGAAAGGCCGGCGGCCTGGCCCGCAAGAAATAAGGAAGAGTCAATATTGCCCTGTGTCACCAGTGAACGGGTGTCGAGTTCGATCTGCTGCAGCTGGCTGATGAACTTTTCGCCGTCGCGGCTGATTTCAAGGCGCTGCGTCAGGCCCGGTTCAAAGCGCAGCGACTCCAGTTTTCCTTCCTCGATAAGCAAGGCAAGTTCCTGCCCGGGGCGAATATCTTTTAACAGGGCCGCATCCTTTCCCGAATGTATCACCTTGTAGAGTTGCGAGGGACCGAGCTTGAGCCTGTCAAAAATAAGCGAAAGATTATCGCCCCTTCGTATCTCCACGTTGCGCCAGGCTGGAGCCAGCTGCACGACATGCCCGGGTGCCGGGACTTCCTGTGCCGGGGCCTCCTCTGCCGGGGGCTCTTCGATCAGCGGAATAACGATTTCAGGGGCTGCGTCGAAGGGGGTCTGGACCTCACCCGGCAGGCTCAGTTGTTGCTGTACAAGGCCGGGAGCGGTTGATTCGGGGCGCGGAAAAAAAAGCAGCGCGCCAGCCAGCAGGGCCACAGAAATGACCAGCAGACAAAAACCCGAACTCAAGTGAAAGCGTGGCCGGTTTTCCTGCCACATGATTTCGGGTTTATAGTCTTTCTTTATATAGACCCTGTAAGTCACCGTGATTACTGGATAAATTTATGTGAAAAATAGCCTCAACAAGGGCCGGAGTCAAACTGGATTGGCAGCTGAAGGGGACTTGACGACTGTGCTAAGCTATCGAATTTTTAATTATTAGTTTGCCTTCAATGACCGATTATCAAGAGGCCCTGGACCTTATTGGCCGCGGGGCGGAAGAAATTATCCAGCAAAGCGAGCTATTGTCCAAGCTCAAAAAGGGCAAGGCACTTCGGGTAAAAACGGGTTTTGACCCCACTGCACCTGACCTTCACCTTGGTCATACCGTGTTAATCAACAAGATGCGGCACTTCCAGGAACTTGGTCATCACGTCATGTTCCTGATTGGCGATTTTACCGGCCTGATTGGCGATCCCAGTGGAAAGAACGTCACGAGAAAAGCACTCACCCGTGAAGAAATTGCAGCAAATGCAGAGACTTACAAGGAGCAGGTGTTCAAGATACTGGATCCTGAACTGACCGAGATCTGCTTTAACTCCAGCTGGGGAGAAGCCCTGGGTTCGGCAGGCATGATCAAGCTGGCCTCCAGCTACACCGTGGCAAGAATGCTGGAGAGGGATGATTTCAAGAAGCGTTATGCCAATAATCAGCCCATCTCCATTCACGAATTCCTTTACCCCCTGATGCAGGGCTACGATTCGGTTGCCATGAAGGCCGATGTTGAACTGGGTGGCACTGACCAGAAATTTAACCTGCTGGTGGGCCGGGAATTACAGAAGGAGGCGGGACAGGAATCCCAGGTGATCCTGACCATGCCCATCCTTGAGGGCCTGGACGGAGTTCAGAAAATGTCCAAGTCCCTTGATAACTACGTCGGTATCACGGATTTGCCCGGTGATATGTTTGGCAAGCTCATGTCCATTTCTGACGACCTGATGTGGCGGTATTACGAGCTGCTGAGCTTCAAGTCAGTGCAAGATATTGAAAAATATAAGAAATCCGTGGAAGAAGGCGCTAATCCGCGGGATATAAAAATCGACCTGGCCATGGAAATCATATCCCGCTTTCATTCTGCTGATGCCGCAAAACAGGCGCGGGACGCCTTTATAGAGCGTTTTCGGGATGGAGCCATACCGGAGGATATGCCGGAATTCAGCCTTGCCGCGGACGATGGAGCGCTTTCCCTGGCCCAGGTTCTCAAGCAATCGGGACTGACCTCGAGTACTTCGGAAGCTTTCAGGATGATAGCCCAGAATGCGGTTCGCATCGATGGTGAACGGGTCACTAACAAGGATACTGAGCTGGCTGCCGGGCAGACAGCGGTGGTACAGGTGGGCAAGCGCAAATTTGCCCGTGTAACGGTGAGCTAACTACCTGAATTATATAATAAATATTTAATTTGAAATAAGTTTGTAATTTCTGTTGACGGTACCCCCGACCCGTGTATAATTCCGCGCTCTCACAGCCTGGGTTCGCCCGGGCTGTTGTTCTTTAAAAATTCCTAATCAAGAAATACGTGTGGGCGCTTACGTCATTGATCTGCATCACCAGAGTTATCGGTAGAAGCTAGTCAAATAGACCTAAGTGTCAACTTGTCAAGTGAACTATCGAGCCGAGATTTGTTGCCTCTAAAAGCAACTAAAGTGATTAAACTGAAGAGTTTGATCCTGGCTCAGATTGAACGCTGGCGGCATGCCTAACACATGCAAGTCGAACGGTAACAGCAGGAGCTTGCTCCTGGCTGACGAGTGGCGGACGGGTGA